>DDVS01000006.1 GCA_002345565.1 Flavobacteriales bacterium UBA2306
TTTAATAATGCACTACGAGTTAAAAATTAATAATTCCGAAATTATACACCTAGTAAACAGAGTAGCTGAAGAAGTTACATCGCAAGAAATATTTAATTTTTGTTTAAAATTTTTAGAAACTCACAATAATTCAATTTTAATAGATTGCTTCTACAATCAAGGGGAGCAATTATTGATTAGAAAAAAAGTAATTCTGGGAAGTTTAAAAATAACTACCATATTACCACTACGAGATAGTAAGGAAAATTGTTACATTTTCTATGATAATCTATTTTTAAAGATTAGTAGTGAAGAAATTAAAAATTGCACTTATTCAGAAACTTCGGATATAGAAGGTTTTATTTGGAAACAAAATATTATAAATAGATTATTTCTTAAAAATGATGAAACCAGTGTTATTGAATTATTTTTCAGAAAAGTGACTAATAATGAAATGCATTTTAAAAGTTTGCAGTTAGCTATAGGATATTCTATTCATAGATACAAAGATCCATCATTGACTAAAGTTATTATCGTAAGTGATGAAAATACCGAAGCAGAGAATCAACCTAATGGGGGAACAGGTAAGGGTATTTTTTTAAAATCAATTGGACAAATTGTCAACGTTGTAACTCAAAATGGTAAAAATTTAGATCTTTCTAATAATAGATTTGCTTATCAAAATGTTAGCGTAAATACTGATATACTATTTTTAGATGATGTTAAGAAAGGCTTTTCCTTTGAACAGCTGTTCACAATTGCGACTAATGATATGACAGTAGAATATAAGAATAAACCTAGTTTTACGATTCCTTTTGAATTATCTCCAAGAATTATCATTACAACGAATTATAATATTGGAGGAACTTCAAGCAGTCATAAAAGAAGAAAATTTACAATATTTTTTAATAATTATTTTAGTGATATTCACACGCCTTTTCAAGAGTTTAGGCAGTTGTTTTTTACAAAAGATTGGGATGAGATCGAATGGAATAAATTTGATACTTTTATGATGAACTGCGTTAGACTTTTTTTAAAAGAAGGTTTGGTCGAATATGAATCTAATAATGAATTAAAATTAAAACAATTAAAAGCAGCAATTGATGATGATGTTTTTTATAATCTTGAAACTAAGTGCAATGAATTAGGAAAATTCTATTCACTCAAAGAACTAGGATTAAGTAATCTAAAACTTGTTAGAATCTATTCTGAATACAAAAATTATGCATTCTCACATAAGCAAGTTAACGGATGTACAATGTTTAAATTTTGTATACAAAACACTTTGTAGAATTAGTAGAGTGTTTTTCGAGAAACATATTTAAGTAATATTATTTTTAATTTATACTTACGATTTTTATGCTACAAACTCTACAAACAATATTTAAATTAATATTTGCTTTCAAGTGTGATTAACCTGCTTTCTTTTGATAAAAAATTGTATTACAAAAAAAGGAAAAAGCAATTCTAATTCTTAAGTTTCTTTATATATTCGTTACTTGAAATTCTAATAAAATTATTAATGCTTAATTCAACTATTAAAAATAAAATACAACTTCTTTGGGATAGACTTTGGGGAGGAGGATTATCGAATCCCATTACCGCAATAGAAAATATCTCTTACTTGCTTTTTATGAAGCGATTGGAGAAGTTTCATCCAAAAGTTGAAGATAAATATAAATGGAGTAATTACCATTTTCTCAAGGAGGATGAGCTTAAAGGAAGAGTTACAGAAACGTTCTTGTATATACAAAATGATTTAGCAAAAGAAGGAGAACCGTTTGCTGTGGAAATGAAGAAGGCACAGTTTGGTATTAATAATTCAACTTTACTAGAAGATGCTATAAAATTTGTCGACGAAATTTATGCAGAGATTGAAAAAGAAGAAGAACAACAACAGCATTTTCAAGATATACAAGGAGATGTATATGAATATCTTTTAAAAGCTACTAACGAAGCAGGAAAGAATGGGCAGTTTAGAACTCCTCGACATATAATACAAATGATGGCGGAATTAATTAAGCCAAGTGTAAAAGAAAAGGGAGCTAAAATATGCGATGTTACAAGTGGAAGTTCAGGTTTTTTGGTGGGTAGTTATCAATACATTCTCAAAGAAAATTCTAATTATGTAGTCCCCGATGAAGAAAACCAACTACCAAAAGGTTTAGACGGAGACAAGCTTTCTAAGGCAGACCGAAAAAGATTAATAGAAAATACTTTCTACGGTTTTGATATAGATGCTACTATGGTGCGTATAGGAATGATGAATATGATGATGCACGGTATCAAGAAGCCTGTTGTTGTTAACCTAAACACCCTTTCTGATGAATACGAAGATTATTTTTTTAAAAAAAATTTAGATGATTTTAATATTGAAAATATTATTTCTGAAAAAGTTAAAAGTTCTGTAAAACATTCAAATAAGAAACCTTTATCAGTTAATGCTAAATTGGGTTCAGAAGAATTTCAATACATTCTCGCTAATCCTCCTTTTGCCGCTAAAGTAAACGCAAAGACAATTAGTAAAAATCTAAATCGAATATATACTATTAAACCTAATGCAAAAAAGGCGCAGACTCTACAAACGGAACTTTTATTTTTAGAACGTATAGTTTATATGCTAAAAAAAGAAGGTAAAGCAGCGGTAATTGTACCCGAAGGAGTCTTATTTAATTCGGGGACGGTGTATAAAAAACTTCGAGAGATTTTGTTAAGAGATTGCGAGTTAGAAGCGGTAATATCTATGCCAAGTGGTATTTTTAATCCTTATACCGCTGTTAAAACCTCTATCTTATTATTTACTAAAAAGCAATTTGATAGTAAAAAATATAATACACAAAAAGTGTGGTTTTATGAAATGGATTCTGATGGTTATACATTAGACAATAGCCGAAAGAAGATAAAAAATGATTTTCCTCTGCCTGAAACAATAACGCAATTTGATACTCGAGATCATAAAAACAAATCTCAAAAAGATAGAACACAAAAACACTTTTATGTTCCTATTGAAGAAATAGAAGAGAATGATTTTGAACTTAACTATAACTTATATAAGGATTTTATTTTTGAAGAACAAATTTATGAACCACCTAGAGAATTGCTGAGGAAAATGGTTGATTTAGAGAATAGGATAAATGAAGATATAAATAAGTTAAATATTTCATTTAATGAAAACTAAATTACAGAAAATTTTTATTGAAAAAATATCTGGTGAATGGGGTGATGATGCTCCTTCGGGTGATGGTATTCCAATAATAAGAACTGCAAATTTTACCAAAAATGGTAAGATCGATTTTTCAAATTTAGTTACTAGATTAATTCAGAAAGATGCCAGAGATGAAAAAGGTAAAGTAATAAAATATTCTGATGGAAAAACGAAAAAAGTAATTGACCTAAAAAAAATAGAAGAAAAAAAATTGTTAGACAAAGATATTATTATCGAAAAATCGGGAGGTGGTATTGGAACACCCGTTGGAAGGGTTGTTTATTTTGAAAATCCTAACGATAAGATTTATTTATCTAATAACTTTACTCAAACATTAAGAGTTAATCCAAATATTGCTGTTCCAAAATATATTTTTTATTATCTCAAATACCTTTATAAAAGAGGAAATGTATTAAAATATCAAAATCAAACAACAGGTTTATTTAATTTAAAACTTGAAAAATATCTACAAGAGGAAGTTCTGTTACCAGAGTATAGTAAACAATATGCTGTTGTTACACAACTTGATACTATCCAAAAATTAATAGATAAAAGAATTGAAAGCATTGAATTGTTAGACAAATTAATTCAATCTTATTATTTTAATATGTTTGGAGATTCATTCAATAATCAGAAAACATATCCACTAAAACAATTAAAAGAAATAACTCCAAAAGATAAAATTATTTCTTACGGAATTGTACAGCCAGGTCAGAATATTGAAGATGGAGAACCTTATTTGAAAATTGGTGATATATATAAAAATAGGATAGATGATAGAAATATTTTTAAAACATCAGAACTTATTTCTAAAAAATATAAAAGAACGATTTGTGAAGAAGGAGATGTTTTAATTACAATTAGAGCAACTGTAGGTGAAGTTGCATTGATTGAGAAAAAACATGTAGGTTTTAATATTGCTCGCGAGATAGCTTTGATTCGTCCTGATTTAGACATAATTACACCAGAATTTCTATATCAAACTTTTGTTAGCAAAGGATTTCAGTTTTTACTTTTGAAACATACTAAAGGCTCGACAAGAAAAGGTATTAGCTTGGAAAAACTTCGAGATATAAGAATACCATTACCTCCTATAGAATTACAAAAAGAATTTTCCGATTTAAAATACTCTGTTGATTCACAAAAAGAAAGGTTAGGAAAGTCTTTAGAAATATTACAAACTCTTTTTCAATCAGTTCTTCAAAACGCTTTCAATCCAAATACGGAAATTGATGAAAAGCCTTTTTTTAAAGAGCTTATCAAAAGATTAAATGTTGAAGATTTAAAAGGTAACAAGAAAAGATTGCAATATCTATTAGAGCTTTTTAATGAAAATAAATTCGATAATGATGATGATTATTTTGATGCAAAAGACAAGTTATTTGATTTGATAATTGCAGGTGAGATAAAGCAGAAAGTAATAGAGGTAGATAAAAATAAAAAAATAATACTCGAAGCGAAATGAAATTAATTCGCCTTAAAATACAAGATAAATTTCGCAGTCTTATAGAGGGTTTTGAAATTAATTTCAGAGAGCCATTGAAAGATGAAAGTTTGAATAGCTTTCACCCTTTTTGTTTTGCCGGGCTTAATGGAAGCGGAAAGTCTAACGTATTAGAAGCATTGTCTAGTATTTTTTATCACTTAGAATGTATTGTAAATGATTATCCTGTTTTTGCTTATGATGCCAAAGAAAGTACGCCTAATGAATTTGAATTAGAGTATTTTATAGTCCAAGAAAATAGTACTAATACAGACGATTTCGATTATATCTATATTAAGAAAGAAAAAAGCGAAGTTCCAAAAATGAGTGTGAATAATGATACTCCTTTGGAAATTACAAAGTCCTTTGGAAAATCTTATTTACCTGATTTAATTGTTGCTTATTCATCTGGAGAAAATGAAACAATTAGTTTGCCTTATGTAAAAATGAAGTTGTTTCAGTATGACCAGTATTTAAAAGATTTAAAAGACAAAGCAATATTTAGCAAACCAAAGAGTAGTCTTCTATATATAGACTATGAAATGAGTCAAGCTGTGCTTCTAACTATATTATTGTTTTTTGATTTTGGAGATAAAAACGAAAAAGGTGTTTTAGACATACTGCACGAAGAAATTCAGATTTCAGGAATGCAACAATTTACAATTAATCTTAACAATAATTGGCAAGAATTAATTTCTGCAAACACCGAGGATACCTTAATAGAAGCTAAGACAGAAGAGCCTAACAAAAAAGATAATAATAAAAATTACATTGGTAGAATATTAGATTACTTAGAAGAACAAATAGATAAATTAAAAGATTGTGCTACTTCTAAATACGAAAAAGGAGATTATACTGCTTATAGTTTTTTAGTAGATGAAAACACTAAAAAACTCATTAGAAGTAAATTTAAAAATGATCCATATTTTTTCTTTAGTATCTTTCAAATGCTCCATTCTTTGAACGAACGTGTGGAAGAGAATGATTATAAGTATGAAGTATATAATTCTAAAGGATTTTATACCGATTATAAACGCCCTACGTACAGTCACTTCTTTTATTTTACACACTACTATATAAATAAAAATGACAATAAACGTTTATTAAGAGAGTTGTCAGATGGAGAACAACAGTTTTTACACACTTTGGGTATTTGCTTAATGTTGCAAAAGAAAAGAGCCTTGTTGCTATTAGATGAACCTGAAACACATTTCAATCCCGATTGGCGTTCTAAATTTATTGATATTCTACGAAGAACTTTACAAGCAAGTAATGATAACTTTATGTTTAAGGATATTGTACTTACTTCGCATTCCCCATTTATCATTTCAGATTGTTTTCCTGATAAGGTTATAGTTTTTGAAAAGGATAAACAGCCTAAAAATGCTAATGACTTAGGTATAGATACATTTGGGACTTCTGTCAATATAATTACCAATAAAATATTCAAAAAAAAGAATACAATTGGTAATTATTCAATGGAAAAATTGAATGAATATAAAATAATAGCAAAAACAACAAATAATATAGAAGAACTTATTGATACAATAAATGAAGAATTTGGAGATTCTATAGAAAAACTATTATTGATAAAAGAAATTCAAGAAAATTACAAAAAATAAATGCTTCGTCCTTTTAAACATATCCATTCTAAATTTTACAAAATAAATTCATTTGTAAACCATTTATTTTTGGATGTTGTTTTTAGAGCTAATAAAATTACAGACAATGAATTTAATTCAAATTTATTATTATTGAAATACAGAGGTTTTGTTAATGATATTAATGATGAATATGTTTTTAATCCAATTAATGAGTGCTATAAGATATGTAAATCGCTTTCTTCTCAAAATTTAAAAATTTTGAAAAGAGGGGTTCATTATAACGGTAAAGTAAGAGAATTATGTAATGGAAAAATAACACCACTGCAATATACTGATATTAATAAAATAAATCCAGAATTAAGTAAGCATTTAAAAACCTTTTTTAATTATTTGTATGATGAGGTTATAGGAGCAGCACCGGTATATAATAGTTATGAAAAGATTGAAGAGTTTTATAATAAGTTAGTTGGTAAGTCTCTAACTTGTAGATGTTGTGGAACTAGTAAAATATTAAACAAATTTCATTCAAAGCGAAGTGCTTTAGACCATTATCTACCGAGAAAACATTATCCGTTTTTATCAATTAATTGTAATAATCTGATTCCAATTTGTGAAACTTGTAATAGCAAATATAAGCTAGGACAAGACACCCTTTATGAAGAAATTAAAAGAGGAAAAAGAGTTATTGGAAGAAATAGGAAAAAAGCCTTTTATCCGTTCGGTAGAACAACTATTCCAATTAAAGTCAAGGTAACTTTTAAAGTTACATATTCTGAAAATATATTACCTGATAATATTGATATAGATTTTGAAAGCATAGGTTACGAAGAGCAGTTAGAAACATGGGAGAGATTATTTGGAATTAAAGAAAATTATAAAGCTGATATTTGTTCTGAAGATACACATATGTATTATGAAGAACAATTAATTGCAAATTCAAATCATGGGATTGATATGACACAATATATAAATCTACTAAAAACTACTAATTCATTTTATGATAAAAAGTTTTTAAGAATTGGAATGTTGGAAGGAATTAATGATTTTTCTACTCCGTAAATATTAACTATTAAGATTGTTGATATATAAAAACAAAATTTCTCTTGTAGAAATTTTTGAAGATGTTAAGAAAAAATTACTTTTTAAAATCTGCTTCCTTGAGGAACCATTATAATTTGCTTTTTTTAAAACGTAAGTAATCTACTACGAATATGAATTTGAAAATTATTGATAAAGAAATTTCTTTATTATACAATAGTATTACGGAATTCTCTAACAGCATAAAGTTTGAAGCTTTTGACGAATTTATTCTTGACGTAAATATTACTGAAGATAAGTTTAAACAATTAAATTATTCTGGAATATATTTGTTAGAAATTAAAAATAATTTTGTACATATCGAGTTTTCTGAATGGATCAATGATTTCGAAAGTATTTGGCTAGGCAAAGAAAGATGCTTTGATAAATGTTTTACTCCTAACCTTAAAAAGAAGAGAATTAATTTTCATAAAGAATTGAATGAATGGATACCATTATATATAGGTAAAAGTAAAAATATTAAAAGTAGATTAGGTGAGCATTTTTTTAAGAAACTTAATCAAACAACATTTTCTTTAAAATTGTTAGAAAGAAAAAATCTTCACAATAATATATTTAGATTAAGTACGATTAAAATTGATGTCGTAAATTATAATATCATAATGCCAATAATTGAAAATGAATTTAGAAATAAACTAAATCCAATTCTTGGTAGGCAATAAAATAACATAACAACAAAAATAACAACATTTTAAATCTGTGTTAAGTGAATTTACATAGCAGTGCGCAACATACTGCAGACGTCTGAAAAGGCGTTTACAGTAACTAAGAAGCTTTTACTTTGACTGAATTAATATATATTTACAGTATGAAATAAAATAAAAAAAAATAACATACAAGCGTACTTATTCTAGTAAGCAGAACCGACCAAGTTAAATAATACACTAAGAATAAGATTTGCACACGTTAAAGGCGTGGGCTTTCTTATTATGTGTATGCGTTCTTGGTCGGACGTTGCTTACTGATAGGAAATGTCCCACGCTGATTATTTATATAACATTCAATCGGGACATTTTGAATACTAAACAATATACAAAATGGAAAAGCTTAACAATTCTGCTGCTGCAAATTTACAAACTCAAAAACCTAATAAATTAGCAGTATTTATTGTACTCTTAATTTTTATCTCTTTAATTATTTTTATTTTCAAAATCATATTTGGAGGTAGCGAAATTATTGGAAAATATAAAAAGGAAGATTTGCCAGATAATTTTGAGTATAGAATTATCAAAGATGAAAGCGATGCAAACATTGAAAAAAATCAGTTAGAAATAGAGATAAATCAAAAACTCACAGAAGGTCAAATAGCTACCCTAGCTGAAGAATTGTTTAACTCGAAAGAAAAACAAAGAAGGTTTTATATGTTTTATAAATTAAAAGGTGTTGAAAATAGTCCTGTTGCTTGGGCAATTAGTCATTTTGACCCAGAGTTAGAAATTGAAATTTCTGGTTCAACTAATTTAGAAGATACCAAAATGTTTACAGAAGCTAAAAAAGTTAAAGGTGATATTATTGGAATTTTTGATGAAAAAGAATATACATTTTCGTTATATACTTTATATGAAATAGATGATAAGATCTTTATCAAAACGACCTTTAAAGATGGAGAATCTATGGATAATGAAGTGATAAAAATTAATAATAAAAATGGGATGAGGTATAATTATAAGGAAGATGTTAGTCAAGGAGAATATTTTATTCTTGAAAATGATATTCTTGAATTTTATAATAAAGAGAATAAAATGTTCACCAGTGCTGAAAAATTAGTGTTGTGATTATTTTTTAATTCTAAATCAAATTATGATTACTTATATTTAATTGTTATTGAGTATCTTAGTGTTAAATAAAACTATATTATGCCAAAAAGAATTAGAAGAGAGCCTATTTATATTGCTCCAGATATACTTGGTAGTATTCAAGACGATGGAAGCTATTTGGTTTTCGATGAGAAAAATGTAGAAACTTTAAATCCAGGGAATGTTTTTGATAAAATTAAAATTTATGAGAGACAAGTCAAAGGGTGGTTTTTAGAGCCTGCTTTGAAAATGGTAAGATATAAGCCTAAACACAAAGGTTTCTTAGTTTTAATGACCTGTCTTTCCTATATTGAGGGTGTTGAGCAATATAGAGATGGTGCGGAATCGACTGGAGGAAGCAAGGCAACCTTTAGAAGGGGAGTGAAGCGATTATATCCTCATTTCAATGATGATAATCAAATTGATAATTTGTATAGTCAGGGTAGATGTGGTTTGTTTCACGATGGAATGGTAAGAGGACAAATAATAATTGACAGTAGTTTTCCAGATAGTATAAAATTTGAAACTAATAATGATATTAAAATAAATCCGAAAAAATTATTAAATGATATTGTGAGTGACTTTAGTGATTATATTAATAGCTTAATTACTAACGAGGATGCCAGAGAAAAGTTTAATAGAATGTTTACTAATATTTAATTAGAAAATTTACAATACAATAATCGTACAATTATTTAAAATTAAAAACCCTAAATAATTTAAAATTAGCTATTTAGGGTTTTGTTTTGTGGAGTTGGAGGGATTCGAACCCTCGTCCAAACAAGCAATACATAAGCTTTCTACATGCTTATTCTACTATTGATTTTCGACTGGAGGCAGAGAGCAGACACCCAACTTCCAGCTTATCTTCTAAAATTTTCGATCTTGTTGCGAAGCAAAACAAGACTTATTTCCGCATTCCTATATCTCAGAATCCAACGTCGCAGAACAGAACATTGGTGAGACATCTTGCTTCCTTACTAAAATCTTCGGGAAAACGCTTGAATCTACTAAACTTCGATTATTAAGCTGCAAGAGCGAACTCTTCGTTGCCAGTTAAAATGTTGTAGCAAGGGATTTAAGAGATCGCGCTACGGTTCTCTGCATGCTTACTTACCCATTGGTCTTGCTGTCGAAACCAGTCAACCCCGTTTTAAATAAGAAAGCAAATTTACACAAAAAGCATCGAGATTCCAAACCTTATAATGCAGATAGAGAATTTTAACAAAAAAGATTTCAGATTTTCTAAAAATATCATAAAAGCAGTTAAAGGCGGTTAAACTTTTATTGGAGCAATGGTTAATGATCATTATGCTTTGAAATTCAGTATAATTTTGTGTAAAATAAAAACCATGAAGCTGTCACGATTTTTTCTCATTCTCTTGTTTTTTTCTATTAAAATTTTCGCACAATCAGATTATATTCTGGGGAATATTACCAATGAAAGCGGCGATAAATTGCCATTTGCAAGTGTTCATAACCTAAGAACAGACCAAGTCGTTGTTTCCGATAAAATAGGGAATTTTGCCATTGCAGCAAAACCAATGGACGAACTGCGGGTTGCAAGACAGGGTTATGAAAGAAAAGTGGTTTCATTAAATTTAGAAAATTTTTCAAAAAGCCTTGACGTTAGATTAACAACTATTCCACAAGAAATAGAAGAAGTAAAACTTAGTTTCAAACCCACAGGAATCTTGAAGAAAGATGTTCCCAGGCTAAATCCGCCACCAAAAGTAGTGGAGTTGAATATGGCCATGAATCTTTATATGACAAAACCTCTCAACGAGGTAACGCCAAGAGCAACCATTCCGTCTGCTTTTGCAGCTAGAAAACCCGGTGAAGGACAACTTAACTTGCTTTCTATTGGCTCTGGCGGAGGTGGTCTTTTGGGTGCTGTTGCCGGTTTAATAACAAAAGCTTCATCATCTGCAAAAACCACAGCTAATTATTCCGAGACGCAAGAATTCTACAAACGCATAAAATCTGTGGTTGACATCAGTTATTATACAGAGTATGGTCTGGACGAATATGATTTTGATATTTTCATCGCTTATGCAGACCGCGTCCATAATTTAGCGAATAATTACAGGAATAATTTTAACAAAGCCGCCATTGAGTTCAAACTTAAGGAAGCATTTGCAGAATATATCAAAACACATAAATTTTCCAAGAAACAAGCAGAAGGTTAAAAATTTTAATCAAATCCCGGGGTTTCAAAATCATAAAGAATGGGTAAATTTCTTATGTTTAATTGTAAATTATTGATTTAATATAATTTGTTGAATAGTGTTTAGATAAAGAAAAGCTTGTGAACAGCTGTTCTAGATAGTTTTTCTTCATAAAATCCCTATTGATAGGCATTTGCAAATAATGTGGAAAACTTTTCCACATGATTGTCAGTTTTTTGCCACTTTTCCTTCTCTTCTTATTTTATTTATTGGATTCAATTTCTATTTTTGTATGACCGCTTCAGGAAAAAAAAGCAAAGATGTAAAAACCTGGCTTGCTACATTCTAAACGGAAAATATAATCATTAGCAACACAATTTAAAGCACACGTTATGGGGATTTTTGATAAAAGAATAAGTTATAAACCGTTTGAATATCCAGAAGTTTTACAATTTATAGAAGCCATCAACAAATCCTATTGGGTACATTCGGAAGTAGATTTTACGGCAGATGTGCAGGATTTTCATTCTCAATTAGAACCACACGAAAAAAATGCAGTTAAAAATGCATTGCTGGCGATTGCTCAGATCGAAGTGAATGTGAAAACCTTTTGGGGAAATCTTTACGACCATCTTCCAAAGCCGGAACTCAATGGTTTGGGTGCTACATTTGCAGAATGTGAATTTCGCCATTCCGAAGCTTACTCCAGATTATTGGAAGTTTTGGGATACAATGATGAGTTTTTGGATGTGGTAAACGTTCCAGCGGTAAAAGACAGAATCGAATATCTTGGAGAAATGCTGAAAAATGCCAATTCTCAAGACCCGAAAGCCTACGTTTCTTCATTGTTGCTGTTCAGTATTTTGATAGAAAACGTTTCTCTTTTCAGTCAGTTTGCGATTATTTTGTCGTTCACGAGATTCAAAGGATATATGAAAAACGTTTCCAACATCATTGCCTGGACTTCTGTTGATGAGCAAATCCATGCCAATGGAGGAATCTATTTGATTAACAAAATCCGTGAAGAACAACCGGATTTATTGACCGATGAGGATATTGAATCGATTTATGATTTGGTAGATGAATCCATTGAAATGGAATCCAACATTCTGGACTGGATTTTTGAACTGGGTGAAATCCAACATGTTTCCAAGAAAAACCTTTTGGATTTTATGAAATACAGAGTAGATGACTCATTAAAAAAAATCGGGATGAAAACCAGATACAACGTTTCTCCGGAAGATTACAGACCAATGGTTTGGTTCGAGGAAGAGGTATTTGCGAACTCTATGGATGATTTCTTCGCTAAACGTCCGGTAGATTATACAAAACACGACAAGTCTATTACAGCGAACGATTTGTTCTAGATATGAAAGCAATAGAATTTGCAAAAAAACAATTAGACCGATTTTATTTAGATAATATAGAATCGCATAAAATTCATCCATCTTATCACTTTATTGAAAATTATTCTGAAGTTTTATTAGATGTTATTGCAGAAGTAAAGAAGGAAAATAATGTAATGGATACTACTTTGCATTATTTGTGGAAAGATGCAGATATTTTCCAAGCAGACCTCGTAGGCGAATTGTTGCACGATTACGAGAAACGAAATAAAAGATATCGTGATAAATGGTTGACTGAAAAAAAGAAAATTGATGATATCACATTAGAACTTTTTGAACATTTAAGTGAAAAAAATGATACGAGCATCGAGATGTAATAACTTCATCCTAAGTTGAATCGAAGGATTTTATTACTTCAGAAAGAACATAATATTTGTCATTCCGTAGGAATCTTGACAGCTCAGTTTAGATTCCTACGGAATGACAAATATGAATAAAAATCCTTTCAAAGTTTCAAACTGAGAAAGGTTTAAAAAAGAAAATTTTAAGAAATAGTTGATAAATCTTGGAGTTTTCTTTTTTATGTGAAATCGTCAAAAATGGCGAAGCGCGCCCCGAGCTGAACGAAGCTCTTTTTGTTTTTGCTTCTCGTCTTTATTAGAACTAAAAAGTGGAAAACAAAAAAGCGGGAGTGGAGCACGGATATAGGCGCCCCAATAATTAATAAAGTCAAAAAATAATAACAGCAAAAAGCAAAAAGCTAATTGCCAAAAGCAAAATAATAAAGTTATGATGGACGAAAATATAGATATCTGGTGGCTCAATGAGGAGTCTGAGCAAATGCTTAACAGGGGTTACCTTCTGAAAGGAGAAACGGTGGAAGGCGCAATCGACAGAATTACAACTGCAGCGGCAAAACGTCTTTACAAACCGGAATTGCAACCGGCTTTCAAAGAGATGATTGTGAAAGGCTGGATTAGTTTTTCTTCTCCGGTTTGGGCGAATATGGGAACACAGCGTGGTTTGCCGATATCTTGTTTCAATGTTCATATTCCGGATAATATCGAAGGAATTACGCACAAATTGGGTGAAGTGATTATGCAGACGAAAATCGGAGGTGGAACTTCTGGTTATTTCGGAGAGTTGAGAAACAGAGGAACGGCCGTTACAGACAACGGAAAATCTTCCGGAGCGGTTTCTTTTATGAAGTTGTACGATACAGCGATGGATGTGGTGTCACAAGGTGGTGTGAGAAGAGGTGCTTTTGCAGCGTATCTTGACATCGACCACGGTGATATTGAAGAATTTTTGAGTATCAAAGATATCGGAAGTCCAATCCAAAATCTATTCACAGGAGTTTGCGTTCCAGATTATTGGATGCAGGATATGATTGATGGTGATGTTGATAAGCGTAAAATCTGGGCAAGAGTTTTGGAAAGCCGTCAGCAAAAAGGCTTGCCTTACATTTTCTTCACAGATAATGTGAACAGAAACAAACCTCAGGTTTACAAAGATGAAGGATTGATGGTGAATGCAAGCAATCTTTGTTCGGAGATTATGTTGCCTTCTACTGCGAATGAATCTTTCATCTGCTGTCTATCTTCAATGAACCTTGAATTGTATGACGAGTGGAAAGATACCAATGCTGTTAAATTAGCCATTTATTTCCTTGATGCCGTTTTATCAGAATTCATTGAAAAAACGGAAGGGAATTATTACCTGACTTCAGCTAGAAACTTTGCAATGCGTCACAGAGCGCTTGGGTTGGGTGTTCTTGGATACCATTCTTATTTGCAGAAAAATATGATTCCGTTTGAGAGTTTTGAAGCGACTCAGTTCAATGCAAGAGCATTCCGTCATATTAAAGAACAAGCTGAGATTGCTTCCAAAGAATTGGCAAATATCTACGGTGAACCGGATATGTTGAAAGGTTATGGAATGAGAAATACAACTTTAATGGCTGTTGCGCCAACAACGTCGAGTTCTGCAATCCTTGGACAAACTTCTCCTGGAATTGAGCCTTTTGCTTCTAACTATTACAAAGCTGGTTTGGCAAAAGGAAACTTTATGCGTAAGAACAAGTATTTAGCTAAATTGCTAGACGAAAAAGGTCTTGACAATGAAGAGACTTGGAGAACGATTATGTTAAACCACGGTTCTGTTCAACACCTTGAAGGTTTGACAGATGACGAGAAAGCAGTATTCAAAACATTTAGAGAGATTTCTCCAATGGAAATCGTTTCTCAGGCGGCTCAAAGACAACAGTATATTGACCAAGCGCAATCTCTTAACTTGCAGATTCCTTCTACAATGCCAGTTAAAGACGTAAATTACGTAATGATAGAAGCTTGGAAAAAAGGTGTTAAAACATTGTATTACCAGAGAAGTTCTTCGGTTTCCAAAGAATTGATGGTGAACTTTGTGACTTGTTCTGCTTGTGAAGCGTAAGTAAGAAACAATAAAAAGTAAAAAGATAAAACCGCAGAATTTTCTGCGGTTTTTTGCTAACTTTAAACCTCAATTCTAAAATCTAATTTCTAACCTCTAACTTCTTACAAAATGAAATTCGGACAAGTTGCTGACCCGTCACAAATCGATTTTACTTTACCAAAAGACCATCCTCAAACCAAATTCATTCTCGAGCAGAATAAAAAAGGTCTGGATAATATCTCTATCGGTTGCGCAAAATGGAACAAGACCGACCTCAAAGGCTTTTATCCAAAAGGAACTAAAGACGAGTTGACTTATTATGCGACTCAATTTAATTCGATTGAACTGAATGCAACGTTCTACGGAATGCCGACTGCAGAACAAGTTCAGACTTGGAAAGAAAAAACGCCGAAAGATTTCAAATTCTTTCCGAAAATTACCAATACAGTTTCGCATTTCCGAAGATTATTGAATGTTACTGACGTTGTAACACAGTTTGCTTCGGCAGTTTTGAATTTCGATGAAAAATTAGGAATGGTTTTTCTTCAGCTTCACGATAATTTCAAACCGAAAGATTATGAACGTTTGGAGAAATTTGTTCAAGATTGGCCAAAAGAAGTTCCGTTAGCAATTGAACTCAGAAATACAGAATGGTTTACAGATGAAGAGGTTTTCAATACAATCTGTGAATTATTTGAAATGAATAACATCACCAACATCATTGTAGATACAGCCGGAAGAAGAGATATGCTTCATATGCGACTGACGACTTCTGATGCTTTTATCCGCTACGTTGGGGCTAATGCAGAAAGCGATTATGCAAGATTGGATGATTGGCTGGAGAGAATCAAAATTTGGAAAAAAGAAGGCTTGCAGAATCTTTATTTCTTTGTTCATCAGAATGTTGAAAAAGCTTCGCCATTATTGTCAGCTTATTTTATTGAGAAAGTTAATAAAGAGTTTGGAACCAATATTCATATTCCAACAATGGCTTCGGAAAAGCCAACTTTGTTTTAAATAAACATTCCCTTCAACTCGAAGGGAATTAATTTTTATAATTGTCAGTCTGAGGCTCTCGATGACTAAGCCAAAAACTTCAATTCTTTATCTTTGAACTTATTGTTTTCAACAAGTTTATTCATCGCTTTCAAAGTTTTTTTACGAAGTTTAGCTAGAATACGAACATTTTTGTCATCGCTGTAATCGAAAATATCGTCTTCAAAAGAAAATACATCTCCTTTTTTAAAGCTGATATTGTTTTCTTTCATTTCTTTCAGAAGCATTAGATTGGTCATTACTCTTAGGGATGCACTTTCTGCAGCTTCCATATGTCTCAGAGATTTTAGAAGTTCTTTTTTGTATTTTTTCTTTGATTTCATTTCGAATGATGTTAATCTATGAAAGGTATGAAAATTTCTTTAGAATTTTGTAATTTTGGAGGAAATAAATCTAAGAAATGCAAGACCCTATTTTCGAACTAATTGAAAAAGAAAGACAAAGACAAAAACACGGAATTGAACTAATCGCTTCGGAAAATTTTGTATCCGAAAATGTGATGAAAGCCATGGGAAGTGTGCTAACCAACAAATATGCGGAAGGCTACCCGGGAAGACGTTATTATGGCGGATGCGAAGTGGTAGATGAGGTAGAACAATTAGCAATTGACAGAGCAAAAGAATTGTTCGGAGTGGATTATGTGAATGTTCAGCCACATTCTGGTTCCCAAGCGAATGCTGCAATTTACCTTTCCGTTCTTAAACCTGGTGATAAAGTGATGGGAATGGATTTGTCTATGGGCGGTCATTTGACGCACGGTTCTGCGGTTAATTTCTCAGGAATTCAATATCAGGTTTGTTCTTACGGCGTTCAAAAAGAAACGGGTTTGATTGATTATGACCAAATGAGAGAAGTCGCTTTAAGAGAAAAACCAAAAATGCTAATTGCTGGATTCTCTGCTTATTCCAGAGATTTGGATTATGCTAAATTCAGAGAAGTTGCGGATGAAATTGGAGCGACACTTTGGGCAGATATTGCACATCCAGCAGGTTTGGTTGCGAAAGGCTTGTTAAATAATCCATTCGAACATTGCCACGTTGTGACGACGACGACTCACAAAACATTGAGAGGTCCAAGAGGGGGGATGATTATGATGGGGAAAGATTTCGAAAATACTTACGGACATAAAACACCGAAAGGAGAAACTAAATTAATGAGTGCGGTTTTGGATGGTGCTGTTTTTCCGGGAATCCAAGGGGGGCCGTTGGAACACGTGATTGGTGCGAAAGCAGTTGCCTTTGCAGAAGCGATTGATTCTAAATTTGAAACTTACGCTAAGCAAGTTAAATCAAATGCTCAGGCTTTGGCAAAATCAATGATTGATTTAGGTTTCGAAATTGTGAGTGGAGGAACGGATAATCACTTGATGCTGATTGACCTTAGAAATAAGAATGTTAACGGTAAAGAAACTGAAAAAGCATTGGTAAAAGCGGATATCACTTGTAACAAAAATATGGTTCCTTTTGATGATAAATCTCCTTTCACCACTTCGGGCATCAGACTTGGAACGGCAGCGATTACAACAAGAGGTCTTAAGGAAAATGATATGACAACCATTGCTGGCTTGATTTCGGAAGTAGTTGATAATATCAAAAATGAGGAAGTTTTATCTTCTGTTAGAACAAAAGTGAATGAATTGATGGAAGGTCACGCACTTTTCAATTATTAAGAAATTGGTTTCAAAATATTCAAAAGGAAGGTGCAGAAAAACTGCACCTTTTCTGTCTCTCATCTATTAGTCTATTATCTATCCATCTGAAAAAAATATGGACAAAAAATCTCTCACTTTCGATGAAATTAAACTGAAGCTTGTGAACTATTGCGTTTATCAGGATAGATGTCATTATGAAGTAGAGCAGAAGATGAAAGAGTTTCTTTTGATTCCGGAAGCAAAGGATGAAATTTTTCTTTATCTGATCAAAGAGAATTATTTGAATGAAGAACGTTTTACCAGAAGTTATATCCGAGGTAAGTTCTATATCAAACATTGGGGAAGAAATAAAATCAAAATGAACCTCAAGCAAAAAGGAATCACTGAAAAACTAATTTCAAAATGTATGGATGAAATAGATGCGGATGACTATGATAAGACTTTAAAAAAAATATATCAGGAGTATTTTTCCAGACAAAAAGGACTGAAAGACTACCAGAAAAGAAGCAAAACCATACAATATCTGATGACGAAAGGCTATGAGTATCAAATCATTCTTGATCTCATAAATTGATAAAAATGCTAAGATTAACTTAAATTAATATTGAAAATATCACACAAGCCTTAAAAAAAGATTAAAAATAAATAAAAAATTCTTAATTTCGTCCCAAATTTGATTCTCAAAGTTCATGAAAAGATTAATTGTCATTTATGCTTTATTGCTGGCAGGGCTCGTAAATGCTCAGGCTATTAAATACGGTGTCACCGGTGGGATTCATAGAGGCTCAATGCCCGGAATTCACGGCATTAGTAAGGCGGCTTGGGGGGGTAACTTTGGAGTATATGCAGATATCTCTTTGGTACCCAATGATATTTATGATTCCGCGTGGCTGTATTTAACACCACAGGTAGAAATGTTCTCTATGGGAGAAAAAGGCGACTGGAACGAGGATAAAATGGACTATCAAAAGTATAGCAATATCTATCTGGGAATGCCTTTGTATATCAAATATTATCTCAAAAACCACGGTTACAAAGGAGATATTTTCTTTATGCTGGGGCCTAAGTTCGAATTTTTGGTTTCGGAAAAAACCGATGAAGGTACTGCCGTCAACGACGCCAAAAATGCAGGTTTTGATCCTAATAAGTTTGGTCTTGGACAAAGAATTAACACATTTGGTATTGGGATCTCTGGAAAAGTGGGCGTTAGGGTAACAGATAATATGGATGTGTTCATCAGATTTGACAGAGGAATGTCCAGTGTCTATCCGGATTACAAACAGCAAACAACCTATAATAGATTCTTATCTTTAGGATTTAGCTATCGCTTAGGAGAGACCTATTAATTCGTAGATTATTACAACTGTAAGATAATCACTATCTTTACAGCCTTCAAAATGAAAAAGCACTTATTTTTATGGTTAATATTATGTTTGGTTGGGTCTTGCAAACCCAAGAAAAACATGATTTATATGACCAACAATAACTTCGAAAACGAGGTCAATCAGGCAAAGTACGAAAGCTTAAAAATCAGGGAAGCAGATGTTTTGGATATCAAAGTATCTGCTTTTGATGAAATTGCCGTTAAGCCGTTCAACATCCCCACGATGACGGCTACCAATGATCCTGAGAGCACCAATGCTGCGGCCTCCAGTCAATATATGGTATCCAGCGAAGGCTTCATCGTTATGCCGGTGTTGGGTAAAATCTATTGTTTAGGGATGACAAAAAAACAACTGGAACAAGACATAGAAGAACGTCTCAAACCTTATTTGACAGATCCGAGGGTAGATATTAAACTCACCAATTTCAGCATCAGTGTGTTGGGCGCTGTAGGAAGCCCTGGTCAAAAAACGACTAATAACGAAAAGCTTAATCTGTTTCAGGCTGTAGCTTTGGCAGGAGATATGTCCGATTCTGCCAATAAGACTAATGTCAAATTAATAAGATATTCCCAAGAGAAACAATCGGACACAGTGGTTACATTAGATTTCACAGATGCGAGTATTGTAAAATCCCCGTATTATTATCTTCAGCAAAATGATATTCTGTATGTGGAGCCGGATAAAAAAGCGCAGATTGCAGCCAATGTCGCAGATCCTAACAGAACCTTGTTTTTACAACTGTTGGCTGTGGGGATGAGTGTGTTGGCTTTAATTATTAGATTTACCAATTAACAGATGGAATTCTTAGACCAGGAGATTGCTCCTAACAAAAAAATAAATTTTAAAAAAGAGCTGCTTCGTTTTCTGAAGCAATGGCCCTGGATTCTTATAAGTATGGCCATTTGCTACACGGCGGCTTACTTCTATCTTAAATATACGCAGCCCCAATACCTGTCCAAAACCACCTTGTTGTTTAACGAAGCATCCAATTCCAGCAAAGGTGCGCTGGGAGACCTCAAAAGCTTGGGAATGGGGATCAGTGGAGACAATGAGCTGGAGGGCGAAACGGCCATCATCGTCTCAAAACCTATTCTTTATAAAGTCGGTAAAAACTTAAACCTGGATGTTCGCTTTATCTCTCAGGGAAAGATTAGGGAAATTGAGTTGTATGATAATGCACCTTATTTAGGAAAAGTCGTAGAGTCTAAACTAGATTTCAAGGGGGCTTCTTATCAGATAGAGCCCGTGAACAACACCTCTTATAAACTGACAGGCGCAGGGCTGGATAATCATAATGTCTTCAGATATGGGGAGATAGCGAGTTTACCTTGGGGTAAAATCCTCATTTCTAAAAAAGACGGGTTTAAACCCTATGAACTCAAAGTTTATTTTTCTGGTGTCAAAAGTATGGTGGCAGGATTAGAAGCAGGTATCAAAGCGCAGGTGTCCGGAGGTTTGCTAATGGATTTAACCTTGGTAGGGCCTATTCCGCAAAAATCAGAAGATATCCTGAACGAATTATCTCGCCAGTATAATATTGATGGTGTCACAGATAAAAATGTGGAAGCAGAAAACACACAGGATTTTATCAATGACCGCTTAGACCTCATCTCTCAGGACCTGGAACAAATAGAAGGAGATAAAGAAAATTTCAAAAGAGAAAATAAAATCACAGACCTCGATACCCAGACCGGCATTGCCGTGAATCGACTGACGGGGAATGTAGAAACTTTGTTCAACCAATCCATGCAGCTCGAAGTCCTCAATGCCATAGCGACTATGGTGGACGAAGGCAAAGAGCAGCTATTTCCTACAGGACTGGGTCTGCCCGCTGCTACAGAAACATTGCTGACCCAATACAACGATTTGCTTTTAACAAAGAAAAGAACCCTCAAGCAAGCCACAATAGCCAACCCCGCCATCAAAGCGTTTGACAAGCAGTTGGCAGAATTGATGGTAGTCATCCGCAGAAATTTACAGGAAAGCCGTTCTCAGATCCAGCGCAGACTGGGCCAGACCAATCTGGAATTGGGAGAGGATAAAGCATCTGTTTACAAATACCCCGCTCAGGAAAGAACCTTTAGAAAAATAGAACGCCAGAGAAATCTTAAAGAATCTCTGTATTTATATCTTCTTCAGAAAAGAGAAGAAAATGCCATTACATTAGCGGTAACCGCGCCTAAAGCCAAAGTGGTTAACCCTGCTTATACTACAGGCATAGTAAGTCCTAATTATAGCCAAATCAGAACAGCGTCTTTATTGGTCGGATTTTTATTACCATTAGCGGTGTTGTTTATCATCAGGATATTAGATGTTAAAGTAAGAACCAAAGAAGATATAGAGGGTATAGCTCCAGGTATTCCCGTGATTGCAGAAATCCCTTTTGACGAGACGGGCGAAACCATCGTAGGCAAAAGCGACTTTAGTATTTTTGCAGAGTCTTTTAGAATTATGATCTCCAATATCAAATTTATTTTGAGGTCCAAAGAAATCCGCAAAGGCGGCGTGGTGTTGGTAACGTCTTCCGTTAAAGGAGAAGGTAAAACCACTGTTTCGGTTAATACGGCGCTCAGCCTGGCAGGAAGTGGAAAGGTGTTGATCATTGGGGCAGATATCCGGAATCCGCAGTTGCACAGATACATCAGCAAGCATATCGATGGGTTAACAGATTACCTAGTGTCGGATAATAATGACATCCACCATTTTATCAAAAAATCGGGGATTCATGATAATCTGGATGTGCTTTTCAGTGGCGCAAAAGCACCCAATCCCAACGATTTGTTGGATATGAAGAAGTTTGATGAGATGATTGAAATGTTGCGGAAAGAGTACGACTATATCATTATGGACTCGGCGCCGGTAATGCTGGTGAGCGATTCTATGCACTTGATTGACATCGCAGATTTAGTGATTTATACCGTTAAATCAGAATTTACCGATAACGAAATGCTGACCTTTGCACAATCCTTCAGGCGGGATAACCAAATCAACAACATGGTGTTTGCCCTCAACAATGTCAAGCCTCAGTATTCCAAATATGGCTACAAATACGGCTACGGATATTATTCTTATCTAAAACCAAAAAATAAATTGGCAGAAGCATTCAAAAAATTTACAAATTCTAATAATTCTTAATTGATTTAGATTAATGAGTTTTTTTAAACAATACATTGCTAAGAATTTTTCTAATTTCACTTTTTTCTATAGCGTAGTTAGGAGTAGATTGCTTGTTGTAATCTCTTTAGCAATTTTGACAGGATTGTTAGATTCTATTGGATTAACCATGTTTTTGCCATTGTTACAAATGTCTGATGGATCTTCTAATGTAGATCTAGGTAATCTTAACTTTATTAACGATTTTCTTAATTATTTCAATATTAAGTTAACCATTTTTAAATCTTTAATTATTTTGGTATTCGTTTTTTCCCTTAAAGCTTATATTGTTTACAAATCGGGTGTGTATAGAGTAAGGACACAGCAGATTTTAACGAAGAAAATTAGGATGAATATTGTCAATGAGTTCCCAACTTTTTCCTACCAGAAATTTGTTAGCGCAGATCAGGGAAAAATTCAGAATATTTTTTTGGGAGAACTTTCCAGATTAAATAACACATATACCAATTATGTTTTGATGATTCAGGGAGCAATTTTGATCATCATATACATGCTTTTTTCTTTTGTGGTAGATTGGAAATTTGCATTATTGGTTTGCATTGGAGGATATGTTTCGAACTTAGTGTTTAATAGAATTAATAAATTAACAAAAGAAAAATCCAAAAACATTTCATTAGTTAATAATGCTTTTGCTAATATATTAATCCAATATGTTTCTAATTTTAAATACCTGAAAGCCACGGGCGAAATTTTAAACTACAGAGACAAAGTTGAAGAATCGATAGATTACGTTCAGCATGAAGCATTACAAATCAGTATTCTTAATAACAAAGTAACAGCTTTTAGAGAACCGTTATTAATTTTTATTATTGCTTTGGTAATTGCGGTGCAGGTCTATTTTTTTGATGCCAGAATCTCTTTAATAATGGTGAGTTTGTTGTTTTTTTATAGAGCTTTAATAGGAATTGTGAATGTTCAGGCAAGCTATAATACGACCATCTCTAACCAAGGGGCTATAGATAATATTTTGGATTTTTACAAAGAAATGCAGAATAACAAAGAAAAGATAGGTAAAAAAGAATATTTAGGTTTTAAAAATGAAATCTGCATCAGAGATTTGTATTTTTCATACAATCAGACTCCAATTCTAAACAATATTAATTTAGCAATTCCAAAAAATAAAACCGTAGCATTTGTAGGAGAAAGTGGCAGCGGAAAAACGACCTTGGTTAACTTGCTTATAGGTTTATTAAAACCTAAGTCTGGTGAATTATTGTTGGATAATGTGAATTTATTGGATTACAACCAGTTTTCTTATCAAAAGAAATTAGGTTATATTTCTCAGGAACCAACAGTATTTAATGATACTATTTATAATAACATTACCTTTTGGGCTCCTAAAACACCAGAGAACATTAAAAAGTTTAATCAAGCGATACAAAGAGCATCTATACAGCATTTTATTAATGCCCTGCCGGATAAGGAAGAAGCAATGTTAGGAAATAATGGAATCAATCTATCCGGTGGGCAACGCCAGAGAATTTCTATTGCTAGAGAATTATTCAAAGATGCAGAAATCTTAATATTAGATGAAGCAACCTCTGCTTTAGATTCCGAAACAGAAAAACAAATTCAAGAGAGTATAGATAATTTGCATGGAGATCGAACGATTATTATTATTGCGCATAGATTATCAACAATAAAAAATGCAGATATTATTTATCAGCTAGATAAAGGGCAATTGATAGCTAAAGGAAGCTTTAGCGAAGTTATTGAAAATTCGGAGTCATTTAAAAGAATGGTTCTTTTACAAGAGTTATAAAAAATCGGAATTATATGAAAATTTTATATATTGGGGATAACAGAAATAGGGTTAATTGGGGCTGTAGGGCAACGAGTAAAGCTTTAAAGGATATTTTAATTAATAGCCAAAATGAAGTCGTTTCTACAATTGATGGTAAGGAGACACATACTTCTTTTACAAGAACTTTATATAGTAAAAAAATTTCTGTAAAATGGTTTAAAAGATTTGAAAATAGAAAACATAATTTGGTTTTTTATCCTATCTATAAAGCTGTAGTTTCCCAAGGCATAGAAAAAGATTTTTTAACAGGAAACTTAGAAAAATCCATTGAGTTTTTTGAGAAAAATTATATGTATT
This sequence comes from Flavobacteriales bacterium UBA2306, assembly GCA_002345565.1. Lineage (GTDB taxonomy): Bacteria > Bacteroidota > Bacteroidia > Flavobacteriales > Weeksellaceae > Epilithonimonas. Next base: position 24,477 of record DDVS01000006.1, read on the forward strand.
TTCCAAGTCTTGTTAAAATTTATGAAGATTTATCGAAAAGTGATGCTATTGTAATTAATGGAGAGGGAACCATGATTTTTTCCACACCAGCTAGAAGAGATACACTTTTCTACTTGTTCATGCTAAAATTAGGACAAAAATTAGGCAAAAAGACTTATTTAATAAATGCCATGATTTCCGATTGTCCAAAAACTGGCAGAAATTTACAAACAGTTAAAACTACTTTAGAAATATTTGCGAAGGCTGATGCAATCACTTTAAGAGATCCCTTATCTTTTAGAATTTTAAAAGAAATGGATACGGAAAGTTGTGTGAAATTCGAATTCATTCCAGATGCTTTATTCAGCTGGAGAAAGTACTTTGAATCAGGTCAGTTTTCACCTCCCGTGATTGGAGATAGCATTATTCCATGGCCGGAAGAAGACCAGTATTTTGGAAAATTTGACTTTTCAAAACCATACATTTGTATTAGTGGAAGTTCTTCCGCAGCTTGGACGCCTAAAGAAGCGGTTGGTGGATATATAGAACTTGTAAAAAAAATAAAAACCTTGGGCTATAATGTTTTTTTAGTACCAACTTGTTCAGGTGACAAATTTTTGGAAGATGTAGCAGAAGCTACAAAAACACCTTTACTTCCTGTAAATATGCAAATATTAATTGGAGCTTCAATTTTGGCAAATGCAGAAATTTTTATTTCAGGACGTTTTCATCCTTCTATTTTAGCTTCTCTTGGTGGAACGCCGTGCATATTTATGGGTTCTAATTCTCATAAAAATAAAAGTTTACAAGAGATGCTTGATTATAAAGAAATAGTTGAGTTTAATGCAATTCCTACAGCTTCAGATATTGAAAAAATATTTTCTTTTACTGAAAGACTTTTAAATAATAAAGAAATATTATCTAAAGAAAGAAATAGGATTAAAAGTAAAGTTGACGAATTAAGTTTCAAAACACGTAGAATATTAGAATATATAAATTAGAAGATATGAATAAACCAAAAATAATAGCAGAAATAGGTTGCAATCACAAAGGGGATATGCAAATTGCTAAAGAACTAATTATATCTGCTGCTGTGTTTTGCAAAGCAGATGTGGCCAAATTTCAGAAAAGAACCAACAGAGAATTGTTGACGGAAGAAGAGTACAATACACCACATCCCAATCCTGTCAATTCTTACGGAGAGACTTACGGAGCCCATAGAGATTTCTTAGAGTTTGATGTGGATCAACACAAACAATTGAAAGCCTGGTGCGAGGAATTTGGAACAGACTATTCTACTTCGGTTTGGGATGTGACTTCTGCTAAAGAAATTACAGAAGTTAATCCTAAATTAATCAAAGTGCCTTCTGCTTGTAACCTTAATAAAGCCATGCTGGAATACCTTGCAGATCATTATGAAGGAGAAATTCATTTGTCTTTTGGAATGACCACTCAGGATGAAGAAGAAAAAATCGTTTCTTTCTTCGAAGCTAAACAAAGAGCTAAAGATTTGGTACTATACAGTTGTACTTCGGGCTATCCGGTTCCTTTTGAAGATATTTCCTTGTTAGAAATTGTAAGAATCAGAAAGCAGTTTGAAGGCAGAGTAAAATCCATTGGTTTCTCTGGTCACCATTTGGGAATTGCTGTAGATGCTGCTGCGGTTGCTTTAGGTGCAGAATGGGTAGAAAGACATTTTACATTAGACAGAACTTGGAAAGGGACAGACCACGCCGCTTCTTTGGAACCGGATGGAATGAGAAAACTGGTAAGAGATTGTAATGCAGTGTATCAGTCTTTAACTTACAAGAAAAACGAAATCCTTGACATCGAAGATGTGCAAAGAAAGAAGCTGAAAAGTGGACAGATTAAATGGTAATTTTAAGAAACATATAATAAGGACTTTTAATTAAAAGTCCTTAAATTTATATATTATGACAATTGCATTCATCCCCGTTCGTGGAGGTAGCAAATCCATCCCCCTTAAGAATATCAAAAACTTCTGCGGAAAACCTTTGGTGTATTGGAATATCAAAGCATTGCAAGAAGCTTCCCAAATAGATCAAATTATCATTGCTACAGATTCCGAAGATATTATTAATGTTGTAGAAGGTTTTAAGTTTTCTAAAACCAAAATTTATAAAAGATCCAGCGAAAACGCCCAAGACACTTCCAGTACAGAAAGTGTAATGCTGGAATATCTGGAGCAAATAGATTATCAGCAAGATGATACTTTCATCTTGGTTCAAGCAACATCACCTTTGACAAGAACTGAAGATTTTTCTTCAGCATTAGAGTTGTTCAATACTTCTGATTACGATTCTTTGCTGACAGGAGTTCGTTTCAAAAGATTCTTTTGGAATGAAGATGGAACCTCTAAAAATTATGACCACAAAAACCGCCCCAGAAGACAGGACTTTCAAGGAGAGTTTATGGAAAACGGTGCATTTTATATCAACAAAATTGGCAATATCCTGAAAGATAAAAACCGATTGAGTGGGAAAATTGCATTGTTCGAAATGGAAGAATTTACGGCTTTCGAAATTGATGAACCAGATGATTGGGCCATTGCTGAAAATCTGATGCAGCGGCATATTCTCGGAAATCAAAAGTCAGGTAATAAAATTAAATTGTTTTTAACAGATATTGACGGCGTTCTCACAGATGCCGGAATGTACTATTCCGAAAATGGTGATGAGCTCAAAAAGTTTAATACACACGACGGAATGGGCTTTGACATCCTGAGACAAAACAACATTAAAACAGGAATCATCACCTCTGAAATAACACAGATTGCCGAAAGAAGAGCAAAAAAACTGAAAGTGGATTTCCTATATCAAGGTAAAAGAGAGGGTGGAAAGCTGGAAGCTGCTTTAGAGATTTGTGAGAAACTAGGCATTTCAATTAAAGATGTAGCCTATATTGGAGACGATATCAACTGCTTCAATCTATTGTCAGAAGTGGGCATAGCAGCTTGTCCGCAAAATGCACTACCAAAAATAAAATCTATCCCGGGAATAAAAGTGATGTCTCTGAAGGGAGGAGAAGGTTGTGTTAGAGAGTTTATAGAAAAAATTCTGAATTGAAATGAATCTTGCAGCTATCAATGGAACTTGGCAGACAATAGTATTTCTTAATTTTTATATGGCAGAGAATGGAAAAGATACGGCTTTACCTTGCGATGTAATTTTATTCGAAATGAATGAAGAGCTACAAAAAATCTGTAGCAACATACTTCTGAAATTTTCTTTTGTAAGAAATGTTTTCACTTTTAAGAATATGCCAATTGAGAAATATGCTAATTTGTGGATTGGAAAATTATTTTCAAGTGAATCAAAAGTAATTGTCAATAAATATGCGAGTCTTCCTATAATTCTTTTTGAAGAAGGGCTGCATTCTTATATAGAACCGAAAAAATTTTCCTTGGTTAATAATTTTTTTAAAGGTCAATATTCTTTCAGATATAAGCTTGCCATTACATTAAGGTATTTTTTGGGAAAAAATCTTCTGATATCAGATCGTAATTTTTCACATTTGGTATTTTCTGAACATGAGAAGAAAATTAAAAAAAAATATTTTCTCTTGCCTTTGGTACAGGAAGATAAACAAGTGATTGTAAATAATGAATATTTGACCTTTATTATAGATAAAATAAAGGATTTACAAAAACAAACATTTTTAATCAACTCTGATAAACCAACAGTTTTAATTGTAGGACAATGTTTTTCAAATTATGATTTATTATCTTTTGAAGAAGAACTGGCTCTGTATCTGAAGCTGATAGATGTTTATTTAAAAAAAGATTATAATGTTATTTGGAAAGGGCATCCAAGGGCAAAACAATTTGATGAAAAGATCAAAAGTATATATAACGATATGATAGATATTCTGGAAGATAGCCCTTTACCATTGGAAGTTTTTACATTTAATAAAGATTTGATAGAATTGTCGGGAGTATCTTCTTCTTCTTTATTGTACAATGAAATCTTATTTAATAAAAAAACCACACAAATCGCATATATGATAAGCAATAAGGTAGATCCTAATAATATTTGGTATTCTGACTTTAATTTGATGTTCAAATTAATAGATCATAATATTAAAAGAATAGAGTTGTAAATTTGATAAAAATGAATAAAATTCGCCCGATAGCCATTCATCTTCCCCAATTCCATCCATTTCCAGAAAATGATGAATGGTGGGGAAAAGGTTTCACAGAATGGACCAATGTCACCAAAGCAAAACCTTTATTTGAAGGCCATTATCAGCCTCATCTACCAGCCGATTTGGGATTTTATGATTTGCGTTTGGAAGAAGCAAGACTAGCACAAGAAGCTTTAGCAAAAGAATATGGCATCTACGGGTTTTGTTACTACCATTATTGGTTCAATGGGAAAACTTTGATGCATGAACCAATTAAAAGAAAGCTTCAGAACTCTGATGAGGACTTACCCTTTATGCTTTGTTGGGCAAACGAAAATTGGTCTAGAGCATGGGATGGTAAAGATAAAGATATTTTAATAGAACAACATTATAGTTTGGAAGATGACAGAGAACATATAAAATTCTTATTGCCACTTTTCAAGGACAAAAGATATATTAGAATTGATAACAAACCGGTATTTGTGGTTTATAAATCTGCAGATTTGCCACACCCAAAAGAAACGATTAGAATTTGGAGAGAAGAAGCTGCAAAAGAAGGTTTAAAGCTTTACATTTGCAGAATGGATCGTTGGAATACCCCAAATGGACAAGATATTTTGGACTTAGGTTTTGATGCCGCAATAGACTTTCAACCATTGAGTAATAATTTAAGAAATTATCTTAAAATAAAGAGGGTTGATAATGAAAAGAAAAAAGAAAAACAATTTAAAAATACGTTACTTCGTAAAGTCATTAATAAAATTAGATTTGAGCTAAGCAAATTAGAGTCACGCCAAAAAAATAATCAGCAAAAGATAGAACAAAAGATAGATTATGCCGAATATGTAGATTATGATTTACAAAATCTAGACATCGATTATAAAAGATTCCCGTGTGTTACACCAAGTTGGGATAATGCATCAAGAAGGAAATTTAATGCAACAGTTTTTGTAAACTCATCGCCAGATCAATTCGGAAAATGGGTGGCCGGCAAAAAGAATAATTTGCAAAATTTTGACTCACCGGAGGAAAACTTGTTGTTTATAAATGCGTGGAACGAATGGGCAGAAGGGAATCATCTAGAGCCAGATCAAAAATATGGAAGACAATATTTAGAGGCTTTTTATAAAGCTATAAAATAAAGAGGTATGAAAGTTTTTGCAATTGTTGTAATTTATAACGGGATGCAGCGCAATTGGATTCAGAAATGTTTTGACTCCATTTTAACTTCATCAATCCCGGTGGATATTATTGCTATAGATAATGGTTCGACAGACGGCAGTATCCATTTTATAAAAGAAAATTATCCTCAAGTTGATTTTACCGTCTCAGAAGAAAATTTGGGTTTTGGTAAAGCTAATAATATAGGTTTAAGAAAAGCTTTGGATAAAGGAGGAGACTATTTTTTCCTTCTCAATCAGGATGCCTGGGTAGATCCCTATACCATAGAAGAATTAGTAAAACAATCAGAAAAAAATCCAGAATATGGCGTGATTTCTCCGATGCATCTTAATGGAAAAGGCGATGCGCTAGATTATAATTTTTCGCTTCAAATAACACCAGATAGGTGCCCAAATTTATATTCTGATTTTTTATTAAATAAAGTGAAAAATGAATTGTATGAAGTCCGTTTTGTATGTGCTGCCGCTTGGCTTATAACGAAAGAATGTTTGAGAATTGTAGGTGGTTTTAGTCCTGCTTTTTTTCATTATGGTGAGGATGATAATTATATACATCGCATACAATATTTTAATTTGAAAGTTGGTATATATCCATTATGTAGGATCTTACATGACAGACAGGAAAGAATGAAAAGCGAGTATGATACAAAAGATTTTATTACTAAAAGAGATACTTTGATAAGATTTTCTAACCCTAATCTAAATCAGGATATCCAAAAACATATTGACATTCTAAAAAACCAAAAGCTTAAGACTTTTCTTAAATTGAGATCAATAGGGCAAAAAGAGAAAGAAAATTTGAATTTTTTGGAAACTAATAAACAAAATGTAATCTCTAATTTAGAAATTACCAAACAAAAGACAAATTATAAATTTTTATAGTTTATGAAAATCCTTTTTTTAAGCAATCCTATAAAAAGAGATGGTGCACCACTCAGATTAAGAGAAATTGCTGAGTATTTAAAATCACATATTAAGGAGATTAAGATTGATATTTTAACTAATACAACCCATATTGGTAATATTTATGAAGGGATAGCCAATGATTTTTATGTATTAGATGATTTAATTTCTAATTCAAGTATTTTTGAAAAAATAAAAAACAAATACTTTAAGAGAGATCCTCAACTATCAATTATTAAAAATATTGTTAGCAAAAATAATTATGATATTATATATGCTAATACTATAGTGACGCTAGAAAGAGCTGTTTTTTGCAGAAAATTAAATCCCATTTGTAAAGTGATTTTACATTTACGGGAGCTGGATACAGTTTGTATGCTTCAAGTCCCAGAATACAGAACTCTAATTCAAGAAGTCGATTACATCATTGCAATTTCACAATCTGTATTTGATTTTGTTCATACAAGATGTGATATTCCAAAGGAAAAAATAGTATTAGCCTACTCTGGAACACATCTCGAAAGGTTTAAAGGAATTGAGAGAGGAGATGAAAATAGATTTATTGTTGGTGCTGTTGGAGGTATGAGCTTTAGAAAAGGAATAGATTTTTTTATTCAGACCGCAATTCAAACTATCAAAAAAAATCCAGATATTCATTTCGAATGGATTGGAGTTTCAAAAAAAAATAAATTTATATTAGACAGAGATTTAGAAAATTTAAACCTTCAAAGCAACATTAGCTTTTTGGAGGAATCTGTTACAATAATGGATAAAATGAAAAAATGGAGTTTATTTTTATCTGTTGCAAGAGAAGAACCTCTTGGAGTCGCTGGTATAGAAGCTGGAGCTATGGGCATTCCTTATCTCTCTTTTAGAAATACTGGAGGTCCAGAAGAAATTATAAATGATGGAGGTGGATATTTAGCAGACTATTTAGATGTTAAACAGCTGTCAGATAATATTGTAGAATTATTTAATAATAAAGAAAAATATGATGTGTTGTCAAAAGAAATTAAACATAATGTTTCTAAATTTGATATCCAAAACTCTTTAATTAAAATAACAGCACTTATTAAAAAAATCATAAAATAATGCCAGAAATTTCGGTCATTATCCCAAATTACAACCATGCTCGTTATCTTAAACAACGGATAGATTCTGTTTTGGAGCAGACTTTTCAGGATTTTGAATTGATTATTTTAGATGACTGTTCCACAGATAATAGTAAGGAAATTATTGAGCGTTATAGAAATCATCCGAAAACTAAACATATTATCTACAACGAAAATAATTCTGGATCTGTTTTTAGACAATGGATTAAGGGATTTTCTCTTGCAGAAGGAAAATATATTTGGATTGCAGAAAGTGACGATTTTGCCTCAAATTTATTTTTGGAAAAAACACTGGCGGTTATGGAAGAGGATTCTGAAACAGGAACGGTTTTTACCACAACTCAAATGGTGGATGAAAAAAGTGAATTAATAAAAAAAGATCAAGCCAAAGATGAAGCTTTTCAAAAACTGAAAACTTACCATAATACCATTGATAAAAATAATCTCACCCATTTTCTTTTTAAGCAATTGCTCATACAGAATGCCAGTGGTGTGCTTTTTAGAACAGCGGCATTGGATAGCGTGGCGCTTCAGGATATTAGTCAATTTACAAATACGGGTGACAGATTTGTTTATATTGGAATAGCTCTTAATTTTAAGATAAAATATTTGGAAAATAAGCTGAATTTTATGCGTTCTCATAGGGCTAATACTACCAAAAAAAGTTTCCAAAACGGGAAGATATACAAGGATCGATTAAAAATTTTCAATTATTATTTAGAAAAATTATATCTGGATGTAGAGGCTAAAAAAAATTTACAGAGTTATTTTAATTATAATTTCGTGTGGTTTGTAGATTTTTGTAGTTATAAAGATGTAATGCTATTGATAAAACAACTCCGAGCTAAAAAAATATTGGATTCATCATTCATATTTTATAAAATTTACACGGTCTTTTTTAAAAAAATAAGTCCTTTTTATCCGGATAGAATAAAAGGGTTTGTAGAATCTTTTCTATATAAAATATAATGCTAATATCCGTAATTATCCCTTGTCATAATTCATCAGCAACAATCCACCGTGCTGTTGAATCTGTATTTTCCCAAACCTGGAAGAATTGGGAACTGATATTGATTAACAATAGTTCTACAGATGATACTTGGGTAAAATTAATCAATATCAAAAAAAACAATCCAGACAAAGCAATAACGGTTCTGGACGAAAAAAAGAACGGCGCACCAGCTGCCAGAAACAAAGGACTTTATGAAGCCAAAGGAGAATGGATACAGTTCTTGGATGCAGATGATGAGTTGTTGCCTAATAAATTAGAAAAGCAAATTCAACAAATTTCGGATAATGTAGATGCTTTATATTCACCATACTATTCTATAAAAATAAAAGATACAGAACAATCTTATATTATCCTAGATGATGTTTGGAAGGCCTTGCTGATGAGTAAAATAGGGATTACTAGTTCAAATTTGTTCCGGAAAATTGCGCTCTTGGAAATCGGTGGTTGGGACGAAAAACTGTCATCTTCTCAAGATGCAAAATTGGTGTTTGATATGCTGAAAAATAACAAAATTTGCCTTCCGGTTGATATTCTACAAACCAATGTCTTTGCAACAGAAACGTCCATCACAAGAACACATGATAAAGAAAAAATCAAAATCATTATCAAAAATTATATTGACTTGAGAAAAGATATTTTACAATTTTTATCAAATTCTGGGAAAAACTTAACCGAATATCAAAAAATTTATAACCGGGTTTTTGCAGATTGCTATCTTTGGTATTTTGAAAATGCACCAATTTATACGTGGACGGAATACAATAAAAAAACAAAAGACGGCCTTACAAACCGACTGAAAACAAATTACTCATTTCTGAGAAAATTGATTAATAATCCAAACATTTTAAAGAATATTTCCTAAATGCTTCTATCAATTATCATTGCCGCTTATAACGTGGAAGCATTTATAGAAAAATGCATTCTCTCATGCTATGACCAAGACTTGTATGAAAATATAGAAATTCTGGTGGTGGATGACGGCTCTACAGATCAAACGCAACAAATACTTGACCATCTGCGAACTACAATCCCTCATCTTAAAATCATTCATCAAAAAAATAGCGGATTAGGGGCTTCCAGAAATATCGGTATAAGATCCGCAAAAGGAACTTATGTGTGGATGATAGACGGAGATGATTTTCTTGAACGGGATATTATTAGAGTAATTCTTGAAAATATTAAAGAAAATAATGACATCTATTGTGTAAATTATAATGTGACAAACCAAAACGGACATGTTCTTTCAAAAGCGTACCCGAATCATTATTTACCAAATGTAATATCGGGAACTCAATATTACCAGGTTAATTATGAGAAGAATTATACATGGCAATATATCTTTAGAAGAGCATTGTTCTTAGAAAATGATATTTGGTTCAAAGAGCGTATCAATATGCAGGATTCTGAGATATTACCCAAAATTTTATTCCATACAAATAGCGTAAAATATATTGATGAAGTAGGTTATAATTATGTACAATACCAGAATTCTTACACCAATACACAAAATCCGGAAAAGCGATTTCAATATTTCCAGTCCATCATAGAAGTGAGAGATTCTTTGCAAGATTTTGCTATTTCTGTAAAAAATGAAAATCCGGATCTAACTGAAGCATTACATAAGAAAATAGAATCGCTTAATCAGATTGTTTTGAATCATTTGGTATTTTATAAATACAAAAACAAAGATTTCTTGAGAAATATTGAATTGCTGAAAAAAGCTTCACTTTTTCCTATAAATGCAAAAGTAACGGGAAAAATGATCTTCATAAAATTAACATTGAACCATTTTCCAATCCTTACAAATAGTCTCTTAAATCTGCTCAAGTAATTCTGTGGAAATCTCTATCAAACAATCCAATCAACTCAAATCCATCGCCATTTTAATGATGCTTTGCCTGCATCTTTTCAATACAGATTATAAAGGGGTTTTCCAGCCATTATTATTTTTTGAAAACCAACCGTTATCTTATTATATATCCTTGTTTTGTGACGCTTGCGTGCCGATTTTTGCATTTGTAACCGGTTATGGATTATATTTTAAATACCAGAAAAACCAGCATAATTATTTTAGAGATAATATAGTCAGATTAAAAAAACTCTACATCAATTATTGGATTATTATTCTGATTTTTGTTTTAGGCTTAGGAATGTTGGTGTTAAAAAGTCGAGGATACCCTTGGTCTTGGGAGAAACTGTTTCTCAATCTGACAGCAATAAAAACAACATATAACGGCGCTTGGTGGTTTTTGACAATTTATGTTTTGTTTGTTCTTACTTCAGAGTTTTGGTTTTGGCTTTTAGAAAAACTAAATCCCTATCTTTATCTTTTGGCTTTAGGAATAATTTATTTATTTGCATTTTACTTTAGGGTTAAGAAGCCTGATCTGTTTTCAGTACCTGTTTTAAATGATATACAAATGCAGATGTCCAAATTTTTCATGACCTTATTCCAGTTTATGTTAGGAGCTTTAGCACTCAAACTGAAATGGAATACCAAAATCAGCAAAATCTTCACGAAAATAAAATATAAGAATACCGTTTCAGTATTAGGAATTGTAGTTCTGATAGTAATCTATCCGTTGACTCCAAACTTCATCATTGCACTTATAACTGGCTTAGCTTTTATTTTCTTTTTTTGTCATTTGCAATTGCCGGAAATAATTCAAAAAAGCATTGATTTTTTTACACCACATGCCACCAATATGTGGTTAGTTCACATGTTTTTTTTACCTCATATTTTTTCCAAAGCTGATTTATAGTTTCCAATACCCGATTATCATTTTTTTTGTCTTAGTTTTGCTCTGTGTAATATCATCTTACATAATCAACAAGTGCTTAAAACTTATAACACTTAAAAATAAATAATTGAAATGGCTTATAAACAATCAGTTTTAAACTAGCTAAGAAAATTCCTCCCTGTAGGGTCGGGGTTAAGAATTTTCAAATGTATTGAACGACAAAATTTTAACATAAGCATTAAAGACCTAATAAAAATTAATGAAACCCAATAGATGAGATTATTATATATCACAAATGGCATCAATGGTTCCGGAGGCTTAGAAAGAGTCTTGTCCGTAAAGGCATCTACGCTGGCAGAAAATTACCATCACCAAGTTTCTGTTTTGGTTCTCAACAACGCGCATCTCGATTTGTTTTACACATTCAGTCCCAAAATCAATTTTTATTCTATAAATGTTACAGGCAATCCAATAAAGTATTTTAAAAGTTGGCAAAATGGAATTCAAAAAGTGGTTGCTGATTTAAAACCCAATGTAATTTCAGTTTGTGATGATGGTCTCAAAGGTTTTTTTATTCCCAAATTTTTGAAAACCGATGCTAAAATTATTTACGAAAGACACGTTTCAAAATTAGCAGAAACTCATGCCAACCAATCCTTCATTTCAAAAACAACAAATTTTTTAAAATGGAGGTTAATGGAGAGATGGGCAAAAAGATTTTCAAAATTTATCGTACTCACAGAAGGAAATAAAAATGAATGGAAATCTTTGAATAATATCGAAGTAATCCCGAATCCTCTTTCTTTTTATCCAGAAGAGTCTTCGGATCTCAATTCCAAAAAAGTAATCTGTGTGGGAAAAATTGCCTTTCAGAAAGGACAGGATATTTTGCTAAAGGTTTGGGATATTGTTTCAGTAAAATATCCGGATTGGACATTGGAATTATATGGGAAAGAAAATCTGGAATTTTTAGATACTCAAAATTTGCCACCAAATGTAAATTGGTTTCCGCCGGATAAAGATATTGAACAAAAATATTTGGACAGCTCAATATATGTGATGTCTTCGCGTTTCGAAGGTTTTGGAATGGTCTTGATAGAGGCGATGTCTTGCGGTGTGCCTTGTGTGAGTTTCGATTGTCCTTATGGTCCTTCGGATGTGATAAGTGACAATGAAGATGGTTTTTTGGTTCCTACGGGGGATTATAAACAGTTGGCAGAAAAAATAATGACACTTATTGAAAACAAAAGTCTTCGAGAAAATTTTGGAGCAAAAGCGAGAGAGAACGTAAAACGTTTTTATGCTGAAGCCGTATTAAAACAATGGAATCAATTATTAACGACTATTTGATGGAAGCAAAAATTACAATAATAATACCGGCTTTTAATGCTGAAAAAAAAATAAAAAACGCTATTAATAGCGTTTTAAAACAATCCTTTAGAGATTGGGAACTTATCATCATAAATGATAATAGTACTGATGGTACTAAAAATATTATTGAAAATTACGCAAGAAAAGATTCAAGAATTAAGTACTTAAACAAAAGTATAAATGAAAGAGCATTTATAGCGAGACTGGATGGAGTGCAGTTGGCCTCTACAGATTGGATTTGTTTTCTGGATGCAGATGATTATATGTATCCCGATGCTTTAAACTCTCTTTACAACGCAACATCCTTTGGCTGTGATATAGTCATTGGTAGTTACTGTAGAACGTATGATAAATGGGGTATTACGAGAACAAAACCAATTAATCTAATTCCGGATAAACTAATTGAAGGAAAGTTTAATTTAAAAGACAATAATCTTGATTTGGATTTGTCATTTTATGGTAAGCATGCTATACCTGTACTTTGTTACGGTAGACTTATTAATAGAAAATTATTTAATGTGATTGATTACAATGAGATGCCGAAAATTCATTCTTTTGATGATACCCTGCTTAATTTATTGTTGTTTGAAAATTTAACAGAGGTTTTTTTTATTAAAAATAGAATCACTGATTACAGATATGGCGGCGGTACGAGTAAAATTGATCATAAAACACTTTCTGATTTAAATGAATTGTTCAAAATCAGAAATAAAAAAATAAATGATAATTTTAGTCAAAATAAAAAAAAGTTCTCCGATTTAGAATTTATGAATACAATATATTATCATTATTTTAATGCTATTTTAATAGAAAATTGGACTTATGAAGATTTTGAAAAGTTTCTCGATGATAATATAAATTTAGATATTTTTAAATACCTCAATGAAGAATTTAAAAATTACGAAAATAGCAGACTTAAATTGTTTTTTTCAAACATTTTTTCAAACCGCAAACTTGTTTATCAACACCTTGTAGAAGAAGTTGGAAAAGTTAAGTTCAAAAGAAAAATTCAAAGAAAAATTGGATCTGTTTTATCTAAGATAGGATGAAAATAGTTTTTAATACAGACCAGATATATCTGCATGGAGGCATCGAAAAAACAATGGCTACAAAAGCTAATTATTTGGTGAACCTCCCCAATGTTGAAGTTTACATTCTTTTAACAGAGCAGAAAAAGAACAGCCCTTGCTATCCCTTAGATTCTAAAATTAAATTAATAGACTTAGAAATCAACTATAATAGAAATTTAAGTTATTTTTCAAAAGAAAATCTCATAAAGGCCTTTAAACATTTTTTAAAACAAAGAAAGTTTTTCAAAACCTTAAAGCCGGAGGTGGTTATTTCACCCAATTTTAATTTTGATCATTATTGGTTGCCATTTATCGCTTCCGATGCAAAAGTGATTAAAGAAAGGCACTCTTCGTATTTTCAAGACACAGAGATGACAAAAAATCTTTCTTTTCTTTCAAAGCTGAAAAGAATGTTCAACAACAGCTTGGATAAAAGATATGACCATATTGTGGTGCTGAATGAGGATGAAAAAAAATATGTAAATAGTGGAAATGCAGTGGTAATTCCTAATGCCGTTTTGATACCACAACAGAGAGCTGAACTTAATAATAAAAAAATAATGGCAGCAGGGAGAATAGCACCTGTAAAAGCATTTGACCAGCTGATTTTGGCATGGAAAATCATTAATGAAAATTTTCCCGATTGGGAATTGCATATTTACGGCGAAGATTATCTTGGCACTCAACAGCAGTTACAGCAATTGATATTGAATTTAAATTTAGAAAAATCTGTTTCGTTTAAAAAAAGTGTAGATGATCTGCCTAAAACCATGCTCGATTACAGTTTATATGCAATGAGCTCTGTTACAGAATGTTTTCCAATGGTACTTTTAGAATCACTTTCTGTTGGTTTGCCAATAGTCTCTTATGATTGTCCGAATGGTCCGCGTAACATAGTGACCGATAAAGAAGATGGTTTATTAGCAAAAAACAAAAACCCACAAGATTTAGCAGACAAAATTATGCTGTTAATTAATAATGAAGAAGATAGGAAACAAATGGGGGTCAATGCAAAAAATAATTGTCAACGCTTTGAAATATCAGAAGTAATGAAATTATGGTGTAATCTTATAAATTGCCCGGATGTTTGATTTTATCCCATTAAATTTATACGCCCCTGTTTATTATAACCTCTTGCTCTCGGTAATGATAATGGTATTGTTGCACGCCATGGTATATAACCATCAGGACAATCAAAGTATCAGGTTTTTTAGTTCTTTTGGAGTCGTTTTATTAATTATATTAACACTTTATATGGGTTTACGTCCTGTGAGTGGAAGATATTTCGGCGATATGGGGACTTATAATAAGGCGTATGGATTAATGCAAAAAGGAATTCATGTGGAAATTAAAAATGATTATGCCTTCAATTATTTAATGTTGTTATGCGCACAGATCATGCCCTCAAAATATTTCTTCCTGTTGGTAGAAATATGCTATATTATGCCGTGTTATCTGTTTTCAAAAAAGTATTTCAGGCGGTATTGGTTCTATGCTTTTTTTATGTTCATAGGTTCTTTTTCATTTTGGTCTTATGGAACCAATGGGATTAGAAACGGAATGGCCACCTCATTATTTATTTTGGCATTGTCTTTTTATGATAAAAAATGGCTAATGTATTTTTGGTTTGTGATAACTTTTTTATTCCATAGCTCGGTGGTTATTCCATTGGCGGCATTCATAACCTCAGGGGTGTACAAAAATCCTAAAATTTATCTCTACATATGGTTGGCAGCCATTCCATTATCTTTGGCAGGAGGCAGCATTTGGCAGGATTTATTTTTTAACAATTTGGGTTTTTCCGATAGAACCAGTGGCTATATGGAGGGGCAGGAAGTGGAAGGTACCTTTGCATCAACAGGATTCCGTTGGGATTTTTTATTCTATAGTGCTTTTGGGATTGTGGCAGGTTATTATTTTATTTTTGTTAAAAATATAACCGATTCATTCTATATCCATCTGTTTGGGATTTATGTAATTGCCAATGCCTTCTGGGTATTAGTGATTACGGCCAACTACAGCAACCGATTTGCCTATCTGTCTTGGTTTTTGATGGCACCCGTAATTGCTTATCCTATGTTTCGTTATAAAATTTGGAAAGACCAGTACAAGATTTTTGGAATCATTCTTACCATTTATTATATGTTTAGTTATTTAATGTTCTTAAAAGGTTAAAAATTATTAATAAGTAAAATGAAAATTACTGAAAATAAAAAATCAGAAAAATTTGAAGCTATAAGGACTTTTGCGGCTTTGTATTTTTTTTCTGTAATTATTAAAAAAAATAATTAAATTCTAATTTAATGAAGCCAAAGATCAGCATCATCATTCCTTGTTATAATGTTCAGAATTATATTGGACATTGTTTAGAAAGTATTATTAACCAAACTTTCTCAGACTTCGAGGTGGTTTGCATCAATGATGGATCTACTGACCAAACCTTGGATGTAATCCAGACATACGCAAAAAAAGATCCCCGGATTAAAGTCTTCGATCAGGAGAATAAGGGGCTGTCCGAATCTAGATCGCTTGGTATAAAATATGCAACTGCTGATTTTATTATGTATGTGGATGGAGATGATTGGTTGGAGTTGGATTGTCTAGAAAGCTTAATCAATACAAAAGATGACTATGACATCGTTGCCTTTTCTTATACAAGGGATTTTAAAAAAGGATCTATTCCCAAAAAAATTGGTCTTGCTGGAGAGTATAATGCAAATTTGATACAGCAGAAAATAGTTGGCCCTATTGGAGATGAGTTGAAAATTGTTGAAAATATTGATGCTTTAGTCCCTGTTTGGGGTAAACTATATAAGTCCGAAATGATTAAAGATATGAAGTTTTATGATATCAATCAAATCGGAACATGGGAGGATGGTTTGTTCAATTTACAAGTTTTGGAAAAGGCTAACAAGGTATTCGTAATAGATCGCCCACTTTATCATTACAGAAAAACCAATCAAAATTCTTTTACCAATAGTAATAGAAAAGATCTTTATAAAAAATGGCTATTCAAATTTTCTCTGATACAAAAAATGATTCTTAATAAAGATCAAAATTTTCATGTCGCTCTGCAAAATAGAATTGCAATTTCTACATTAGGACTTTTACTTTCAGAAGTTAACAATAATAATAGCATTTTAATAAAATTAAAGGGGATCAAAAATATTCTTTCGGATAATACATATCATAAAGCGCTTAAAAATTTAAACTTGTCTTCGATGTCTTTACATTGGAAATTATTTTACACTTTTGCAAAATACAAATGGGTTAAGGTTGTTTTTGTAATGAGCAAAGCCATATTATTTTTAATTAATAGAAAAAACTAATGGAGCCAATTCGTATTTTACAGGTTTTTACAATTCTTAACAGGGGTGGTGCAGAAGCCAATGTTATGAACTATTACAGGAATATAAATCGGGATAAAATTCAGTTCGATTTTCTAGTCCATAGACAAGAAAAAGGAGCATTTGAAGAAGAAATACGGATGCTCGGAGGCCGTGTTTTTAGACTTCCACCAATCAACCCTTTTACCCTTAAATCATATAAAAAACAAGTGAAAATGTTTTTTGATGAAAATCCTGGTTATCAAATTATTCATGGCCAACTATCGGAGCTTGGGGTTTTCATTTATGAAGAAGCCAAAAGAAGAAACATACCGGTGATTATTGCCCATGCGCATAATTCCAGGATGAGTCTGGATGCAAAAGCTCTTTTTAGACAATGGTGGAAGATAAGGATGAGAAAATCAGTTAATACTTTTTTTACATGTGGACAAGACTCTGCAAAATGGTTATTCGGAGAAAAAAATGCTAAAGAAGCTTATACAATGAATAACGCTGTTGATGCTGTGAAATTCAAATTTAATCCCCAGATTAGAGAAAAAATTAGAAAGCAGTTGATGTCTTTTGATAAAATCAACATTGTGAATGTAGCAAGATTTGATAAACAAAAAAATCATATTTTTCTGTTAGAAGTCTTTGCCGAAATAATATCTTTGAATTCTAATTACCATCTGTATCTTATCGGAAACGGAGATTTAAAAGAGCAGATAACAAAAAAAATAGAGGAACTTAAAATTACCAATTATGTTACATTACTGGGAGAACGCAGTGATATTAATGACGTTTTACAAGCAATGGATATTTTTCTCTTCCCTTCTTTGTTTGAAGGACTTCCTGTCTCTTTTATTGAGGCCCAGGCATCGGGGATAAGATCGGTCGTTTCTACAGGAATTCCTAATGAAGCTATAATTATTCAAGAAAATGTTAAGGTTTTATCCTTCGATGATTCAAAATTGGAATGGGCTAAACAAATTATTGGTTTTTCAAACTATTTAAGAGTGGATGTCTCCGATAGTATTATTATCAATAATTATGATATCAGGAATAATGCTGCAAAACTAGAAAAAAAATATACAGAACTTCTGATACAAAAATCATGAAAAAATTAACTGTTTTTACGCCAGCCTATAATAGAGCTCATCTTTTACCAAGATTATATGATAGTCTAAAAAAACAAACTTCTAAAGATTTTGTATGGTTAGTTGTTGATGATGGCTCAGAAGATAATACTAAGCAGCTTATTGATAGTTATATCAAGGAAGGCTTATTAGAAATCTCATATATCTATCAGGAAAATCAAGGCATGCATGGGGCTCATAACACGGCGTATAGAAATATTAACACAGAACTTAATACTTGCATAGATTCGGATGATTACATGCCCAATAATGCTGTAGAAATGATTTTAGATAAATGGAAGAATGTTTTGGAAAATAAAAGATATGCCGGCATTGTAGGATTAGATGTGGATATTCAAAACAATATCATTGGAACTTGTTTCACCACCCCAGAAACAACTCTGGAGGATTTTTATAGAATGGGTGGTAAAGGTGATAAAAAATTGGTATATAGAACTGAGGTTATGAATCAATATCCTGAATATCCTATTTTTTCCGGTGAAAAATATGTCGGTTTAGGATATAAATATCTGCTAGCAGATCAAGATTATAAATTAATAACATTGAATGAACCCTTAGTTATTGTCGATTATCAGCAAGGAGGATCTTCTAATAATATGCTTAGACAATACTACAAAAACCCAAAGGGCTTTGCTTTTATTAGAAAACAAGGCATGGTGTTATCCAAATCATTTAAAAGGAGAATTTTAGATGCAATACATTATGTTTCAAGTAGTTTTATTGCAAAAGATAAAGATTTTATTAAGAATTCCCCTAAAAAAGGCTTAACAGTTTTTGCTATTCCGATGGGATATTTACTGTACAAGTATATTGTCTATAAAAATAAGAAAGCCTATAAAAGCACAGAATTATAAATACAATTACTGAAGTGTCTCACGTGTGACCATTAAGATATTTGAACTCTTACCCCTCCCCCTCCTTGCAAGAAGGCACCGCGAAGCAATCCCCAGCATTAACGAAGTTCATCCTTGTGCCTTAAACTACCGCCTCAAACAAAAAAATCTTCGTCCCTTCGTGTTAACTCCTCAACCCACCAACTCCTATACTAATTTAGGACAACCCAAGTCATACTACGGAGCTCCTTAGTAGATACTCCGTACATACCCCGTACATACTCCGTATAATCCCGTATAAAAAACCAAACCCCAAAACGGACATTCTGAAACAAAAAGAGACAAAATAGTTTGCTTTGATACAAACCCTTGTAAGTCTGATGTTTATGTCTTTAAATTTGTTTTGCTCTAATAAAATAATGGAGCTCGGCAGGAAAGTCCTGACGGTATTTTTTAACATTAAATTTTTAAAGACATGCCTAAACAAAAAGGATTATTTAAAATCGAAGGAAGCATTGACGGCGTAACATTCTACCGCAATGCAGACGGTCATTTTGTGAGAATGGCCGGGGGAGTTAGCAAAAGCAGAATTATGAACGATCCAGCTTTTGCAAGAACGCGTGAAAACATCAACGAATTTGGAAACAATGCCAAAGCAGCCAAAATGCTTCGCGATGCCCTGGGGTCTTTTACCAGAAACGCTACAGATTCCAGAACATCCAACAGGCTGATGCAGATCTTCAACAAGATTACCAAGCTGGATACAGTGTCTCCCAGAGGAGAAAGGAAAATTAGTTTGGGATTAGAAGACCAAGCGGGTAAAAACTTGTTTTTCAAGTTCGATTTCAACAAGAAAGCACAACTGAGTAGAGGCTGTCTCAAAAGGACAGCCTCTTTTTTGTATTGAGTTGAAAAAAAACATTTTTAGGGTTTTGTTTTTATAAAAACTTTGAAAAATGAAGATAAAATTCAAAAAAGCAATCTATTTCAAGCTGCTTTTGCCATCTTTTTGAGATTATGGGCAATGGCGAGAATGCCGATTTCTACTTCGACCTTAGTTTTTCCTCGAAGCATAAAGCGTTTAAAGTTTTGTTGTGTTTTAGCTCTGCAAAAACAGGTTCAACATCGTGACATCGCTGTTTTCGGAGTTTGATGCCTTTTTTGGTATTGAGTAGTTTGAAAACCCTTTCCCTGATTTTTGCCAGTCGGGGATTGTTTTGAGAAGTGGTTATTTGTCCCGATTTTTGATCTTTTCTGAAGTAATTGTATTTAACATAAGGTTTTATTTTCTTATTTGTCAGTAGGTTATAGTTTTCTTCCGAACCATAACCTGCATCGGCAACGAGTTCTTTCGGAACTTTACGATAGCTCTCTTCAAAACCTTTTAAATGAGACTCCAATGTTTTGGTATCCGTAGGATTGGGATGGATGGAATAATGTAAAATAAATTGTTTATTCGTAGAAATCTGTAGATTATAGGTAGCTTTGAGTTGTCCGTTTCGCATATGATCCTCTTTCATTCGCATAAAAGTAGCATCTGTATCGGTCTTGGAATAAGAGTTTCTGACTTGTAAAATTGCCTGTTGCTTTTTGTATTTATCCAAATTGTTTGCCCAGTTTTTCTTGGCATAATTCAGTTTCTGACGAACTTTCGAAGGTATTTTTTTATCCTTCAACACCTCGTTGATCTTGTCGATGGTTTGTGTTACTTTTTTTGAATCAATCTCCTTAAAATCGATGTTTTCAGTGTTTTGAAGCTCTTCTTTTGCCACATTTTCTGCATAATTCCAAAGTTCTTCCAGTTGCTCTGCAATTCTTACCTGATGCTTCTTGATGGCTCTTCCCCAAACAAAAGTATAGCGGTTGGCATTGGCCTCTATCTTGGTCCCATCTACAAAAGTGGTTTCCAGGCTTACCAAACCTTCCTTATCCAAAAGCACAACAATTTGTGTAAAGATGGCTTTTACTTCACCTTTTAATCGCTCGCTACGAAACCTGTTCAACGTATTATGATCAGGACGGCTCATCGCCGAAAGCCACATAAAATGGATGTTTTCCTTCAATGCCTGTTCCATTTTCCGGCTTGAATAAATGTTACTCAAATAGCCATAAATCAATACTTTCAAAAGCATTTTCGGGTGGTAAGATGATGTTCCTCCCGGTTTATAGCTTTTGATTAAGTTTTTAATATCCAAACCATCAATGATGTTTGAAACTATTTTCACAGGATGCTTTTCATCAATCAACTCCGACAAATTCGGAGGAAAAAGCAAATTTTGTTTGGGATTGTAATCTTTAAAGACTACTTTTGACTTAGTTAGCACACAGCAAATTACACAATTTGCAACTATTAGGAAAGCCTAGGCTTTCCTTTTTTGCATAAAAAAGGCTATCTCGCTTTTGAGACAGCCTCATAATCTTGATGCAACGGCAGGAACGTTTGAAATCCAGAATTTTATCCCGGCTGTAGATTTAATCAAGCCCGAGGGCGCTACCCATGCAACGATGACGTCCGCATCATTAGGGATAGACTTCGATTCCGGGAATTCGGCTTTGGTGCAGAGTGCGCCACTCAATTTCCAGATCGATTCCACCACACAGCAATTGGAACTGACAGCTACACCGCCAACAGGTTTGCCTTTTGTATATCAGTTTCTGTTGATCGAGTTTTTTCAGGAAGTGAATGCAGTGCAGTATCCATTAAACAATGGATCCTACAACGTGCTGTTTATTCTCGACCTGAGTTGATAGCATTTTCAAAATGGTTTTAAGAAGGGTTTCCAATTTCGGAAATCCTTCTTTAATAAAAAGCGGTCTTGGTGAACAAAGTGAAGCAATCTAAATTATTATTGAATTTATTCAAAACTTAAAAACCAGAAAATTGAAAACTGCCAACGCCAGAGTTCCAACATCAGACGGATACCAAATATTAAAAATATTTCATTTTTAAAAAGAAAATTATATATTTGTTTTAAAATAGAAACGATCATTGACATTTCCGAAAAAAAGATTAGATTTTTTTAATCTAATCGGCAAATATTATTACAAGCAGTTACACAGTCACAAATTCACGATCATTTTACCACGACAATTTTAAGCATTATTACAAGCAGTTATACAAGTCAATTTATCTAAGATCATTTTTACCAAGACAATTTTAAGCATTACTACAAGCAGTTACACAGTCACAAATTCACGATCATTTTTACCAAGACAATTTTAAGCATTACCACAAACAGTTACACAGTCACAAATTCACGATCATTTTTACCACGACAATTTTAAGCATTATTACAAGCAGTTACACAGTCACAAATTCACAATCATTTTTACCACGACAATTTTAAGCATTATTACAAGCAGTTACACAGTCATTTATCCACGATCATTTTTACCACGACAATTTTAAGCATTACCACAAGCAGTTATATAGTCACAAATTCACGATCATTTTTACCACGACAATTTTAAGCACCAAACAAGGAATAATATTGAGTTTTGTTTTCGGGAATGTTTTCTTTAGTGTTATGAACAGAAATGTAGATTTTGAAGCTGTAAAGTGATCGGCAGACTGAAAAATGTGCAGCTTAATCCGGCAGTTAAAAAAAACAGCCATTAAATAGTTATGCTTTATGAGAGTATGCATATACCCGAAAGATGTGGCCGTCATAATGGGCTATTCCGAAGGTCATTCTAGAAGAATATTACGTCAGATCAAGAAAAATCTGGATAAAGATTTAAAATCAAAACTGAGTATCTCAGAATTTTGTGATTATATGAATCTCCCTTATGACGATGTTAGCAAATCCTTAAACCCAACATCAAAAATTTAATACCAATAACCGCTCTATTAATCCGGAGCGGTTATTTTTATTAAGTACCACGAATCCTGAACACTGAATATTGAACCTTAAATCTTAAACCATCAATCTTAAACCTTGAATCTTAAACCTCGCACCTCACACACCCTCCAACTTTTTCCCTATCTTTGACCATACGCTTGTAATATGAAAAAACTCTTCCGGATTTCTACGGTGCCTGTTTCACTCAATATATTACTGAAAGGACAATTGGAATACCTTAATCAGTTCTACGACGTCACCGCTATTTCAGGCGCTGGCAAAGACTTGGATGAGGTACACCAGCGCGAACGGGTTAAAATCCATCCTATCGAGATGCAGCGCCAGATTTCTCCTTTTAAAGACCTGAAATCTTTAATTCAGTTATATAACTATTTTAGAAAAGAAAAGCCTCAAATCATCCATTCCATTACGCCTAAAGCAGGTTTACTGTCTATGCTGGCGGGTAAAATGGCAGGAGTGCCCATCAGAATACATACCTTCACGGGATTGGTATTTCCGTATAAAATCGGGAAGATGCAAAAATTGTTGATAGTCATGGATAAGCTGCTGTGTTGGGCGGCCACAGATATTATTCCGGAGGGTAATGGCGTGAAACAGGATTTAATTAAATTTGAGATTACAAAAAAACCTTTAGAAATCGTAGGGAATGGAAATGTAAATGGAATTGATTTAAAAGTTTTCCACCCTGGGAAAGTAACGGTGGAAGAGAAAGAAAGATTAAGAAAAAAATGGGATATAGAAGAGCAGGATAAGGTTTTGATTTTTGTGGGAAGGCTGGTCAAAGACAAAGGCATTAACGAATTAATTGCCGCTTTCAAATCTCTACAGTCTATTAATGCAGATCATACAGAACGTAACGAAATGGAGCATGAACGCTCTTCCACAGCCCATAAACGCACCAACACTACCACTCTCAAACCCTCCGACATTCCCACGTACAACGTAAAACTCCTCTTGGTAGGGCCTTATGAGCAGGATTTGGATCCTTTACAACCGGAAACCATCAAAGAAATAGAAGAAAATCCTAATATCATTCACGTGGGTTTTCAGAAAGACGTAAGATCCTTTTTGGGCATAGCAGATCTGCTGGTGTTTCCAAGTTACAGAGAAGGCTTCCCCAATGTGGTATTGCAGGCATTGGCAATGGAATTACCGGCAGTCGTGACGGATATCAATGGTTCTAATGAGATCATTACAAACCAAATCAACGGCCTCATTATAGAGACTAAAAATAAAGAACAGATAGCAGAAGCAGTAAATAAATTACTGATGGATAATGAGTTGTATGCAAAATTAAAATCCAATACGCGCCATAGCATTTTGCCATTCAAAAACACCAACATTTGGAATGAATTGAACCATAGGTATCGTAAACATTTAAGTCAATAAAACTTTTAAACCAGACGCCTCCTTGTCATTGCGAGGTACGAAGCAATCCCCTCCTTACTCTGAAATTCTCTAAAATGGTCATTCTGAGGCGCAGTTTATCCTGAGCCTGTCGAAGGGAAGGCCCTCCATTTACATAACCGGTGGTAGCAGCTTTGTTCTGGGCATAATTAGAAAGATCTGAAGAACGATCATAAGCTTGTGCGGATCATAAACCGATCTCACCATAAAATGATGCAGTCTGGATTTTGAATGTAGTTTTAAACCCCAGAAATGATTAGATTTGTATTCGAATTTTCATTAATGAAATCGTAGATTCACGAATTCGTAATTAAGATAAAATAAATGAGTAAAAATAAAATATGGGCTTTATCCATTCTCTCTCTGGTTTTAATGGGTTGCAAGACGCCATTGGGCGTTACCAATGTGCATACGGAGAAAAATATCTTCATTACCAGCCAACTTGAAGACGATTTGGGCATAAATGCCGTGATTCTTCCTTATAAAAAAGAATTGGAAGGGAAGATGAATGCCAAAATATCACACACCAATGTAGAATTAGATAAATCTGGTGATAACAGCAACCTTGGAAATCTCCTGGCAGATTATACCTTTGAAGGCGCAGAAGAATGGGCCAAAAAAAACAACCAGCCATCTATAGATGCTGCTGTCATTAATATCGGCGGGATTAGAACAATCATCCCCAAAGGCGATATTCTTACCAAGCAGATCTATGAAGTGATGCCTTTTGAAAATGAAATCGTTATTGTAAAAATGAACGGTAAAGATGTAGAAGGCTTGTTTGATTATTATCTCAAAACACAGAAAAACAATCCCGTTTCACACCTCGTTATAGAAATTGATAATGATAAAATTTCTAAAAAGTTAATTAACGGAAAATCCATAGACTATAACAAAGTATATTATATTGCGACATCAGACTATCTGGCGATGGGAGGAGATAATATGTTTTTCTTCGGGAAGGGGCAAAGCATTTCAACAGGAATCAAAATGCGCGATCTTTTTATAGAAAAATTTAAACAAAATCCGGAAATCTCTACGCCCAATGATGTAAGACTGATTTTCAACCATAAAAAATTGCAGGACTAATGAAAAGAAAAGAATTTTTAAAATATATTGGTGGTGGAAGTCTGGCATTAACATTGGCGCCCAATCTGCTGCTGGCAGAGCAATTGGACTTATTAAAAAAAGAATCTGCTCAACAGCTAACCATTCTGCATACCAACGATCAACACAGCAGAATAGAACCTTTTGATGCATCTTATACCAAAAACCCAAACCAGGGCGGCTTTGCAAGAAGAGCTTCATTAATCCAAAAAATCCGCAGCCAGGAGAAAAATGTTCTTCTTTTGGATTCCGGAGATATTTTTCAGGGAACGCCTTACTTTAACTTTTTTGGAGGAGAATTAGAATTTAAACTCATGAGTATGATGCAATATGATGCTTCTACTATGGGGAATCACGATTTTGACAACGGATTGGAAGGTTTTCTAAAAGTATTACCAAATGCAAAATTCCCGTTTATCTGTTCCAATTATGATTTCAAGAATACAATTCTGGATGGGCAGACAGAGCAGTATAAAATCTTCAATAAAAACGGAATCAAAGTAGGGATTTTCGGCGTTGGAATTGAACTCAATGGTTTAGTCGGAAAGAAGAATTATGCGGAAACAGTTTATCATAACCCCATTGAAGTTGCACAACATTATGCCGATTTCCTGAGAAATGAAAAGAGGTGTGATCTGGTCATCTGCCTTTCCCACATCGGTTTTGATTATAAGGACGATCCGGAGAAAATGTCTGATAAACACTTGGCGGCTAAAACCTCCGGTATCGATTTGATTTTAGGGGGCCATACCCATACTTTTTTAACAGAGCCTTTAGTTTTTCAGAATAAAAATCATAAAAATGTTATTGTCAACCAGGTAGGATGGGCAGGAATTTTACTGGGCAGACTGGATTTTTATTTTGATAAAAATAACAATGTAAAAAATATTTCGTGGAATAATCAGTTAATAGATGAAAACATAGTAGTTTAAGATGAAGAAAACTTTATTATTTATAGCCTTATTTATTGCTCTAATGACTCAGGCTCAGTCCAAATGGAGTGATTTGTTTTCATATAATAATGTATTAAAAATCCGGGATGATGGCGATCGTATTGTTGCGGCCACAGAAAATGGAATTTTTTATTATTATCCGGCAACCGGAGAAATCAAAAAACTGTCAAAAGCCAATGGTTTACATGACGTAAAAATTTCTGCTTTTGACTATAATACGGCAACACAAACAGGAATTGTTGGCTATCAAAACGGCTCGTTAGATGTGATTACTCCTAATGGTATTTTCCTGATAGTAGACATTCCGCTGGCAAATGGTTATAACGGAAGTAAAAAAATCAATCATATTTCTATCAATGGTGATAAAGCCATTATTTCTGCCGGTTATGGCGTGTCAATTTTCAATATCACGAAAAGAGAGTTTGGAGATACCTCATTTTTTTCAGTAGGTGGTGTTTATGAAGCTGTTAATTCCGCTGTACTACAAGACAATACGGTTTATGTAGCCACTGCCGCGGGTGTAAAATATCATGAGATTAATGCCACGTTTCCGGTTTATAACAGCTGGTCCACTTTATCGTCCGGGATTTATAAAAAAATTGATGCTGGTGAAGTTTTAGCTTATGCGAGTGCTACCCAGGTTAGGTATGGATCTGGCAATAGTTTTTCAACAATTTCCAGAACATTTACAGACATTAAGGATTTAAAAATTGTAGATAATCAAATAATTGTTACAGACCAGACGCAGGTTTTTATTTATAATTTAAACGGCTTTCAGCAAAAGAATTTTGACGCAGGCGAGTTTATAAACACGGCTTTTGTCTATAATAATCTTCTATATACAGGAACGCAATATTCCGGAATGTATAATGAACAGAAAATCAGTTTTAAACCAGATGGTCCCTACAACAACAGATCATACAAATTATCGCTGTTCAATAATCAGATTTGGGTAGCTACAGGAAACAGAGATGCAGACCCGGTTCCTACAACGGCCAATCCTAATGAAGATAAAATAGGTTACTACCATTATGATGGAAGCAAATGGAATTATCCGACCTATTTTGATAATAATACGGCTTATAACATTTTGGACATTGTCCCGGATCCTTCCGATCCTACACAGGTTTATTTTACCAATTATTATCCTTCTGGAGCCAAAGGGGTTTTTAAAATGAAGAATAATGAATTTGTTAAAAGGTATTCTTTTAATGATGGTAGTCCCTGGTATTACAGATCTGTAGGTCTTGCTTTTGATAGTCAGAATAATCTCTTTTGCACGGTGCAATGTATTTATCCAAGTTTATCTGGCAACTGTAGTAATGCTAGTTTTTATTTATTTGATAAATCTAAAGATGATTTCGGAGCAACTCCTTACACCTCTTATAATATTGGAGGAATTCAAAAACCTGTAATAAAAGATGGTGTTCTATACATCCCTTCTCAGTATTATTCTGATGGTGGTTTAACCATTTATGATTATAACAACACAGCCAGTATAACCTCTGATGATAAATTCAAAGTCATCAAAACAACCAATAATTTACCGGTAAACGGAACCGTATCTGTATCTGTAGATAATAATGATGATGTCTGGATTGGGACTCGCGAAGGTCTTAGAATTCTTTCTAGCCCAAAATCTGCCATTCTGGAAGATAATCCTCAAACAGATTATATAACCATAGAAGAAAACGGTTTGGGAGAGGAACTCTTCAGAGATGCAAATATTTTGCAGATTGCTACAGATTCTGGAAATCAAAAATGGGTTTCCGTAGATGGTGGAGGTGTTTTTTACATAAGCTCTGGGGGAGAACAGACCATTTATCATTTCACAAAAGCCAATTCATCATTGCCTAATGATAGCGTTACAGATATCAAAATTGATGAAAAAACAGGAAAAGTTTACTTTGCTACCACAGATGGTATTATGGTCTATCAAGGCGATGTTACAGAAGTAACTTCCAACTTTGGTAATGTTTTGGTTTACCCTAATCCTGTTGTATATTCACAGTACAAAGGCAATGCAAGAATCCGTGGATTAGCACAGAAAACCAATATTAGGATTACAGATGCCGCCGGAAATCTCATCCATTCTGCGGTCGCCAATGGAGGCTATTTTGAATGGAATCTCAATAATCAGAGAGGTGTAAGAGTGGCTTCCGGTATTTACTATGTCCTAATGACCAATGAAGATGCAACCGATACAGCTACTGCAAAAATAGCCGTGGTAAACTAGGAAATGATTCAGCAAGCTTTTTTACTGTCTTATACAAAATATGGAGATCACGATGCTGTTCTCCATTGTTTTTCTATAGATAACGGCTTCGAAAGTTTTTTTGCAAAAGGCATCTACGCACCCAAAAACAAAAAAAAAGCTTTTCTTTTTCCACTCAACGAACTTTTTTTACACACTTCCGAAAACAAAAAAAATATCAGGAATGTCCTGAAAATAGAGCAAAAAAATACAGCTTTCTTTACATCAGATATTAAGAAAAATGCAATTCTGTTTTTTGTTTCCGATTTGTTGAATCAAGTTTTGAGAAATGAAGCCCAAAACCAAAGTTTTTATTCGGAAATTTCTCTTTTTCTGAAAGAGCTACATTCGGATAACTTTCAGTCGCATCTTGTGTTAATGTTTCAGATTCTCAAAATGCAGGGCTTACAACCTTTACTTTCAGATGATCTTTATCTTAATCCGGAATCTGGCCATTTTGAAGCTATAGAAGTTCATCATCTTTTTGATCAGCACATATCCGATATTTGGAAAGAACTCACGAATGCAGAAAACCCTTATCAGATTAAACTGAGCAGACTTGGTAAACAACAGTTTTTGGATTCTGCACTGGTCTATTTCCACTATCATTTTACTGGTTTCCGAGAACCCAAATCTCTTGAAATCATCAAAGAAATTTTTTAATTTATGATTGTTAAAGCTACAATAGACCAAATTCCTGTTATACAAGAGCTCGCAAAAAAATCTTGGGAAACAACTTATCATAATATTTTATCAAAAGAGCAATTGGAGTATATGCTACAGATGATGTATTCTGAAAGTGTACTGAAAACCCATTTTAATCATCCAAATTATCTATATTATCTTATCCGGGATCAAGATGTTTTTTTAGGGTTTATAGGTATAGAATTCCATTATGAGGACAAAACTACCAGGTTGCACCGTATTTATTTCACCCAGGAAGCCCAGGGAAAAGGATTGGGGAAAAAAGCCCTGGAATTTATAAAACTCGAAACCCAGAAACAGGGTGACAACCGAATTGTATTAACGGTCAATAAAAATAATAAGGCCAAAAATTTTTATATAAAGCAAGGGTTTTGCGTTTATGACGAAGCGGTTTTCGACATCGGAAATGGATTTGTTATGGATGATTACTTAATGGAATGGGTGCTGTGAAATTTATAACACTCAAACATTTGTCCATTAAATTGGTATAATTTTAGTTAATATCTTTTCAGAACTATTAAAAAAAATAAATTATGGAACTTAAAAAGGTATTCTCAAAACTACAATTCTTCGCTTTAGCTGTGATTCTTAGTTTTACAACATTATTAGTAAAAGCTCAGGATAAAGCTGCAGATTTAAAAATAGATGTGGATGTGGATAAAGGCGGTGACGCTCCTGCAGATTGGATGAATAATCCGATGATCTGGGTTGCCGGAGCCGTGGTTTTAATTATTCTGGTTGCATTAATTGCCAGAGGCGGAGATCGAAAATAAGTTGACTAAAGTGCAGTTTTTCTGCACTTTTTTTATGAAATCTGCGCCCACTTATTCTTCCCTTTATATTGTCGGATGTAATATTGTTTCATCATTTGATGATCCGGATGATTAAGAAGGGAATCCTGTTCCAGAATCTTTTCCACAGCCAGTTTCGAAGTTTTGATAATTGCCGAATCTTCTATCAAACTCAACTTTTTAAAGTCCACAACGCCACTTTGCTGAGTTCCCAGTATATCGCCAGGACCGCGCAATTCCATATCAACTTCCGAGATTTTGAAACCATCGTTGGTCTGCACCATCGTTTTGATTCTCGTTCGGCTTTCTTTGCTCAGTTTATCGTCTGACATCAGGATGCAATAACTTTGTTCTGCGCCTCTTCCAACACGTCCACGCAACTGATGAAGTTGAGATAATCCGAATCTTTCCGAACTTTCTATGACCATTACAGATGCATTCGGAACGTTAACACCCACTTCTATCACGGTTGTGGCAACCATAATTTGTGCTTGTCCGGAAGCGAAAAACTGCATATTAATGTCTTTCTCCGCAGGTTTCATTCTTCCGTGAACCATCGTTACATTATAACTTTTGAAGAAATTCATCACGCTTTCCAATCCTTCCATCAGATTTTTATAATCTAGCGTTTCCGATTCTTCAATCAATGGATAAACAAAGTAAATCTGACGACCTTTTTCAATCTCTTCTCGGCAAAAATTATAAACCGAAAGTCGGTCTTTTTCCCTTCTGTGAGCCGTGATAATCGGTTTTCTATTAGCAGGTAATTCATCAATCACAGAAACATCCAAATCCGAATAGAAACTCATCGCCAAAGTCCTCGGAATAGGCGTTGCAGTCATTACCAAAATATGTGGTGGAATATTATTTTTTGCCCAAAGTTTTGCCCGTTGCGCCACTCCGAATCTATGTTGTTCATCGATAATGGCTAATCCAAGATTCTTGAATTTCACTTTATCCTCTAAAATAGCGTGAGTCCCAATCATAATAGACAATTCTCCATTTTCTAATTCTTCGTGAATGATTTTTCTTTCTTTGGTTTTTGAAGAACCTGTCAAAAGTCTGACTTTGATTCCCGTATTTTCTAATAATTCCTGAATTGAATTAAAATGTTGTTGCGCTAAAATTTCTGTCGGAGCCATCAAACAAGATTGGAAACCATTGTCCATCGCAATGAGCATTGTTAATAATGCAACCATCGTTTTCCCAGAACCAACATCGCCCTGCAAAAGACGGTTCATTTGGGTGGAACGTTTCATATCGGTCCGGATTTCTTTCAGAACGCGTTTTTGGGCATTGGTTAATTCGAAAGGAAGATTGTTTTCGTAGAAATTATTGAAGTAATCACCGACAATAGGAAACGGATTTCCGAATGATTTTGTTTTCTGATGAAGTTTTTTCAAGCCATAACCCAACTGAAAAAAAAATGCTTCTTCGAATTTTAATCGTCTGTCAGCTTCTTCAAACTGTCTGAAATTTTTAGGAAAGTGAATGTCATAATAAGCATTAATTCTATCCATTAATTTCAAAGATTTCATCAAATAATTGGGTAAGTTCTCCGAAATTAAATTGGGTAAATCTTTCAGAAGACTGTAGATGACGTTTTGAAAAAACTTGTTACTAATTCCTCGTTTGCTGAGCTTTTCACTTCCAGAATAAACGGGCAAAAGTGTTCCTGATATTGCTTTTTTTTCGTCAGCTTCAATTTCCGGATGAGACATAGAAAAGTTGCCATTGAAGAAACTGACTTTCCCGAAAATGAAAATGTCTTTGTTGAGTGGAATTGCTTCTTTCATCCAGTTCGTATATCGAAACCAAACCAAATCCATCGTTCCTGTCTCATCACGAAATTTAGCTGAAAGTCGTTTCTTCCCTTTTTCGTAAACAACTTCCTGAATATCCGTTATTTTTCCTCGTAACTGAATGTCTGCATCCGGTTCTTTTGTAAGTGCTCCGATTTTGTAAATTTTGCTTTTATCGATATATCGGATTGGATAAAACGTCAGCAAATCTTCCACAGTCGAAATCCCCAACACGTTCTTTATCAATTTTGCGCGTTCGGTTCCAATGTTTTTGAGAAATTCTATGGAAGTTTCTAAAGTCAATTAAGGAAAAATTAATTCCGACGAATTTCGGGAAATTTTATTGTAAAATAAAATATGGGATATAATAAAAAAAACATCCGAATTCGGATGTTTTTTTTATTAATCTTTAATCTTCGACTTGAACTTCTTCTGATAACCTTCCCATTCATTTCTGGTTTTGATCGTTTTGTACTCATCAGAAGCAATCATAGAAAAATAGGGTTCTACTTCTTTAGCATTCAGAAATCCA
The DNA here is from genome assembly GCA_002345565.1 of Flavobacteriales bacterium UBA2306. GTDB lineage: Bacteria > Bacteroidota > Bacteroidia > Flavobacteriales > Weeksellaceae > Epilithonimonas. Next base: position 56,719 of record DDVS01000006.1, read on the forward strand.
GAAAGACTAGTGATCGGATCTGTCTTTTCATCCAAGAAAACCATTGTTGGAATCATATTGATGTTCATGTATTTTGAAAATTGATGAAGTCCATTTTTTGATTTTTTGCCTTTATGATCAGAGTTAGTGAATGTGTGTCCAGCAAAACTAAGCGTTTCATTCCCATCACTTTCGAACTTAACAGCATAAAATTTTTCATTGATAATTTTAGCAATTTCCGGATGGTTGAACGTGAATTTGTCCATCTCTTTACAAGGTGCACACCAATCTGCATAGAAATCGATAATGATTTTCTTTGGTTCTTTTTTCTGTGCTGCGAGTGCCTGAGTCATCGTCATCCAGCGGACTTGGGCAAAGCCAAAACCTTGAATCAGAAATAAGGTTAATAATACTATTTTTTTCATTTGTGTGTTTTATATTTCGATTAATTTCTCATAGTTATAGACGTTTGAACGATTTAAATTACTTTACACCTTGCATCAGTTTTTTTACAAAAGGTGATATCAAAATTAATATGATTCCGGCAATCAATGCATATAATCCCAATTGTTTATATCCATCGGTGTAAGTGATAAGAGCGTCATAATTAGTTGCGCCAGATTTTACTTTTGCCAATCCTGCACCTATTTGTCCTGCAACATATTGTCCGTAAGCAGAAGCTAAAAACCACATTCCCATCATCATTCCTTGCAGTTTTTCTGTGGATAATTTTGTCATTATCGATAGTCCAATTGGTGACAAACATAATTCTCCGAAAGTGATAACTAACAATGCGATTGTGAAAACATTAAGAGAAGTAATTCCTTGAAGATTGGCGAAAAATTTAGTCCCGAAAAGAACATAATAACCTAATCCTAAGAATATAAAACCTAATCCAAATTTGTTGATAGTGTTAGGTTCCAATTTCTTTTTGCTTAACCAAATCCATAGTAATCCAACTAATGGTGCTAAGAATATAATAAAGAAAGCTCCTCCCGAATTATTAACACCATTGGGGTCTAATCCAAAAAGGTCTTTATTGAGGTTATTTGCGGCGAAAATACTTAATGAACCACCGCTTTGTTCGTAAATTCCCCAGAATAGAATTGAGAAAATAATGAAAATCAAGGCTGCCCAAAGTTTTTTACGTTCTTGTGAAGTCACTTTTGTCATCTCGTAAAAAAGATAGAGTAGTGTCAATGGTCCAACGGTCCACATAAAATAATCTGTGTATTGCGGAACAGAAACCATTATCATAATCAATGGAATGAAGATTAAAGATAGAATGTAAACGCCATATTCTTTCCATTTTTCAATTGGAGAAAAAGTGCCGTCTTGATTCAGTTTTTGAGGAGCAAGTCCGATTGGACCTAATTGTCTTTGAGTAAAAATAAAATTGATTAAACTCACGACCATTACAATTGCAGCTAATCCGAAAGCGACATTCCATCTTTTATGTTCCGGAATCAAAGCGGAAAACATCTCTCCTTTCCCAATCGCAATACAAAGATAACCACCTAAAAGCGCTCCCAGATTGATTCCTGCATAAAACAAAGAAAATCCTGCATCTGTTCTAGTATCATTGGGTTTGTATAATTTTCCAACCATTGTGGAAATGTTCGGTTTGAAAAAACCTGTTCCTACAACCGTGAAAGAAATTCCTAAAAAGAAATAATCGTGCGGATTGGTAGCAAGAATTATACTTCCAATAATCATCAAAATCCCACCCCAAAAAAGAGATTTTCTGAATCCTAAAATCTTATCAGCAAACAAACCGCCAACAAATGTAAATGCGTAAACAAATGCCTGTGTTGCTCCATATTGAAGATTGGCTTGTTCATCACCAAATTTTAATTGAGAAATCATAAAGAAAACCAGCATTCCTCGCATCCCATAGAAGCAGAAACGTTCCCACATTTCGGAGAAAAAGAGTGACCAGATTTGTTTTGGATATTTGCCTTTGAAGTTTTGAATTTCTTCGAGAGTTAAGTTCATAATTGATGAATGATAATTGATAATTAATTCAATTGTTGATTTAATGTGTCAACAATTGAGATTTATGCCATACGAATTTAACAAAAAACCACCGAATATTCGGTGGTTTGAATTTATAAATAAATGTGAAAGTTTTTACTTCACACCGTGCATCATCTTTTTCAAGAAAGGAGAAATCAATGCTAAAATAATTCCTGCAATTCCACATAGAACAACGAATACCATAAAGAATTCATACAAGTTATGGATTTCGAATCCTGCAAAAGTATGATTGGCTAATGGAATTTGATTTTGAGTAAGTAATTCTGTCTGAGCTGAACTCAAAGTTACTTTTTTGTCCAGTACATCTTGAAGATTAATTCCAAGTTCCTCAGCTTTTTTGAACTTATCTCCAGTTGCAGGCATAATTGAACCTAATGTTCCAGCTAAAGCATAACCCGCAGCATTCGAAATGAAGAAAACACCATAAAGTAAAGAGGCAAATCTCTTAGGTGCTAATTTTCCAACCAACGATAATCCAATTGGTGATAAACAAAGCTCTCCACAAGTCTGTAAGAAATATAGTAAAATCAACCATTTGATAGCCAATAAACCTGAGTTACCCAAATCTTTTACATTGTGTGCAAGGATAAAATAACTGATTGCTATAACAACCAATCCGATGGCTTGCTTCAAAGGCGAAACTGGTTCTTTTCCTGCTCCTCTCAACTTATCCCAAAGGAAACTGAAAGGAACTGCCATTACAACAATAAATAATCCGTTGAAAATCTGAACCATTGACGGTGGCATATTCCAGCCAAAGAAGTTTCTATCCGTTTGATTATCTGCAATGAAAGTCAAAGATGAACCAGCCTGTTCAAAAGCGGCCCAGAAGAAAATCACAAAAAATGAAACGACATAAATAACCAAGATTCTGTCTCTTTCGATTTTAGTGATTGATGAATCGGAAATAATCAATCCGGCTAATGTTAGTCCAGCAGAATAAACAAGAGAATAAACAACATTTTGCCCAATTCCGTAATGGAATAAAAGTCCTAATGCTATGAATGCTATAACAGCTCCGATAATTGATTTTTGAGAAAATGATGCAGATTGTGCTTCTCCTTCTTCAAAGTCATCAGCAGTATTGTTTTTTGGAAGACCTCCAATTGGTCTGCCTTCTGGCGTTACTACATATTTGTTCTTAAGCAATAAGAAAGTAACCGTACCTAGAAACATTGCTAAAGAAGCGGCTAAGAATCCCCATTTGAAAGCGTGGATGTCTCTGATTCCGTCAACACTTTTCACATCTCCTAAAATTGGACAGATCAGTTGACCTAAGAATGCTCCTAAGTTGATTCCCATATAGAAAATGGTAAATGCGGAATCCAATTTGTTCTTTTCCTGTTTTGGATAAAGACTTCCAACCATCGATGAAATGTTTGGTTTGAAGAATCCATTTCCGAAAATAATAATACCCAAACCTACCCAAAGTAACGTTTTAGCAAGGTCAAGATTTTCTCCAAATAATGTTGCACTAAAGAATAAAATCAACTGCCCAATTCCCATCAGCGTTCCTCCAAGAAGAATACAATATCTATTTCCCAGATATTTATCCGCGATGAAACCTCCCAACATTGGCGTTAAATAACAAAGAGCCAAAAATCCACCATAAATAATAGAGGTTTCTGACTCGATAATTCCAAGGGAATTAATCATAAAAAGCGTCAACAACGCTCTCATCCCATAAAAATTAAAACGCTCCCACATCTCCGTTCCAAATAGAACCCACAAGCCTTTAGGATGTTTTGAATTAGTCTTAACTGTATCCATATAAAATAATTGTTAAATTTTCTTAAAGGTAACAAATATAGTTTTTTTTCATCAACGGGAAATGATAGTGATTGTTGTTTCTGAAAGATTTAATAAATGGTATTCTATCAATTTGCTTTAATTTTGCCATCTTATGGAAATTAATTTAGAATTTAGAAAAGCAATCGCAGAAGATTCTTCGGTGATTTGGCAAATATTACAAGACGCTATTACAAGGAGAAAAAATGATGGAAGCAGGCAATGGCAAGACGGTTACCCGAACCTTGAAACAGTAAAATCCGATATTGAAAAGGGATTTGCTTATGTTTTATTGGTTGACGGAAATGTTGCAGGTTACAGCGCCTTGATTTTCAATAATGAACCTGCTTATAATGATATTGAAGGAGAATGGCTGACTAATGGAGAGTTTTTGGTGGTTCACAGAGTTGCGATTTCTGATAAGTTTGCAGGTCAAGGATTATCCAAAAAGATTTTTAGTTTTATAGAAGATGTTGCAAATGAGAACAATACATTCAGTATAAAAGTAGATACCAATTTTGATAATCCTGCAATGTTATCAATTCTAGAGAAATTAGGATATCAATATTGTGGCGAAGTTCATTTCCGAGGAAGTGCTAGAAAAGCATTCGAAAAAGTCCTTGGAAATTAATTTATAACTCATAAAAAAGCGAAATTAAATCAGATTAATTTCGCTTTTTTAATTAGAAGAATAACTTTAATTATAATTAATGTCCGCTTTCTTTCATTATTTTATTTAGTCTTTTCAACATCATCAATCCTAATAAAGTTGCGAAAATCAAAAGTCCAAAATTGACCAAGAAATAATTCGCTTTGTTTTCGTAATTGTACCAAGTGCTCGCAAGAATTCCCGATAATTTATTCCCAACCGAGTTTGCTAAGAAGAATCCGCCCATCATCAGCGCAGTCAATCTTGCTGGAGATAATTTGGAAACGAAGGATAGTCCCATTGGCGAAAGACAAAGTTCTCCAATCGTTACAACACCATATCCAGCAATCAACCAAAGTGCAGAGACTTTTTCAGCTCCGTTGTTTCCTGCATAAACAGCGGCAACCATTACCAAACAAGACAAACTTGTAAGAAATAATCCTAAAACAATTTTACTTGGGGTCAAAGGTTCTTTTCCTCGTTTTCTCAACATTGACCAAAAACCTACAATGACTGGCGTTAAAGCAATAACCCAAAACGGATTAATAGATTGAAACAATTCTGTATTATAAAGGAAAACAGGTTTGTCGGCTTTAGCTTCTAATTCAACTCTTCTTTCTGGAGTAACGTTCCTGAAATAAATATCTTTTCCTGTTTCTTTCAACGTCTTTCCATCATCGCCTTTCTGAGAACGGAATTGTTCATCATAAATCGGAGTTTCTTTATCTGCATAGCTTTTTTCTTCAACCAAATAAAGTGAAGCCAAAGGTTTTTCAACAGATTCTGAAACGCTTCTATCTGTGTAATAATTGGCCCATCTTGTCAACGCAGTTCCATTTTGTTTGAAAACCGCCCAGAAAAACATACTGATTAAAAATATCGACAACAAAGCACCAATCGCAGGTTTCTCCAACGGATTAGATTTGAAGTAAAGCGAAACATAGAAGTAAATCACAGGAATACAAGCGAAAATAAATGCATCCGTATTGGTGCTTCCAAAAATGTTAGTCCCCAAAATCATCGTTGGAACAAACCAACCGATAACGCCTGCTATAATCGCAGGAACAAAAACTTTCATTAGAATTTCGGACAGTTTGGTGTCACCTTCTTGGCTCGGTTTCATAACCGCAGCATGTCTGTAATGTTTCATTCCGATTGAGAAAATTACCAATCCAAGCAACATCCCAACTCCAGCAGTTATAAACGCTTCGCCCCAACCGAACTTGTTACGCATAAACGCTGCAATAATGTTACAGATAAACGCCCCGATATTGATTCCCATATAGAAAATATTATAACCAGAATCTTTGTTGGCTTTATAAGGTTCTTCTGAATAGAGATTTCCCAAAAGTGTAGAAATTGTTGGTTTGAAGAAACCATTTCCAATAATAATTAATGCGAGAGAACCATAGAATAAAGGCAAATCCTTGAAAACGCCAACACCAATATAACCTGCAGCCATCAAAATGCCACCCAGGTAAATGGATTTGATATAACCTAAAACGCGGTCAGCTAAAAATCCGCCAAGAAACGGCGTAAGATAAGTTAAAGCTATGAAGGTTCCGAAGATATCATCGGCATCTTTATCAGGGATTCCCAATCCTCCGGCAACGCCTTGAGGTTCTATCAAATAGAGAACAAAAATTCCGAGAATCAAATAATAACCGAAACGTTCCCACATCTCGGTAAAAAACAAAAAGGGTAAACCTTTTGGATGTTTAGTCTTCATAGTGTCAATTTTCACAACGTTTCCAAAAATAGTATTTTAAATTTAATAAATAAAAAAGCCTTTCAAATTTGAAAGGCTTTTGGTTATTTTTTTGTTGACATCGGTGGTGGTGGAGAAGTATATTCAATAATTTCTGCAGTTTTTGATTTTTCAGCTTTTACCAGACCATTGATGAAATTTTGCATTTCTGCTTTCCCTTTATCAAAACTATTTTCATATGAAAAAGCAAAAGAACTAGCATAACCTTCTTCTGTAAGATAGTAATTTCCAATGTATCGGAAATCTATTCCTTTTGTATTGACAGAATAATCCAGAAACAAAACTTTCATTCCATTAACCGTTCTATACTCTGTCTTATTAATCTTAAAGTAATCTACAGATCCTTGTAAAGTTGATATTTTAAGTTCCAGCAGATTTTTAAGGGTTTGTATAGGAACAATTTCAGAAATCAGACAACCCATCATCATTACATTTGGATTTTCAGAGTTCTGGAATGTGTATTCTGCAGTAGGCAGGTTGGATGTTTTAGAAATTCTCCATTTTTTTGGATTGATATAGATTCCGGCTTCAATTTTTTTACTTTTCAGAAGAAAAGTAGATTCTTTTGATTTTACAAATGCAGTTTCATTTGTTTCAATTCCATCCAATGTTTTTTCATCAGTTTCATTTACAAAACGCCAAGTTTTATTATCAAAAAGTACCACTTCTTTTCCATCTTCGGTAAGTGCTTTTACTTGAGAGCTGGACAATGAATAAATTGCAATAAATAAAAATGTTATAATTTTTTTCATGGTTGTTTTGAGTAAAATTTTCCTAAAAATAAGTCTTTAACTTTTAATAAATGCCTCTCAATATTGAAAGGCATTTATTAAAAGTTTATGTTTATTACAAATTCTCCAAAATAAAATTCGTCATCTTCTCATAAAGCTGAGGTCTGGTTTGTCCGCCATAGATACCGTGATTTTTATCCGGATAAGCCATAAAATCAAACTGTTTTTTGTTCTGAATCAAAGCCTCAGAAAACTCCATTGAGTTCTGGAAATGAACATTATCATCGGCCGTTCCGTGGATCAAAAGAAATTTCCCTTTCAACAAATTAGCAAAAGTTGTCGGTGAGTTTTGGTCATAACCTTCCGGATTTTCCTGTGGCGTTTGTAGGAATCTTTCGGTATAGATGCTATCATAATATCTCCAGTTGGTAACCGGTGCAACAGCAATTCCCATTTTAAAAACATCAGCACCTTTTGTCAGAGCCAAAGAAGTCATATAGCCACCAAAACTCCAACCGAAAATCCCGATTCTAGATTTGTCAATATAAGATTGGTTTCCAAACCATTTGGCAGCAGTAATTTGATCTTCTATTTCATATTTGCCTAATTGTTTGTAAGTTACTTTTTTGAATTTTGCACCTTTATAGCCTGTTCCGCGTCCATCTACACAGGCTACAATGTAACCTTTCTGAGCTAGCATTTCGAACCAAATTCCGTTGCCGCCATCCCAAGAATTGGAAACTTGCTGAGAACCAGGACCAGAATATTGGAACATAAATAATGGATATTTTTTGTTCGGGTCAAAGTTTTTAGGTTTGATAATCCAAGCGTTCAATTGGTCTCCAACAGAATTCGGAATTGTGATGAATTCCTTTGTTACAAAGTTGTCTTTCTGGAGCTTAGAAAGCATCTCATTATTATTCTGAAGTTCTTTTATTTCCTTTCCAAACGCATCTTTCAAAACATATTTATAGGGTATTCCAGCTGTAGAATTGGTATTGATGAAATAGTTAAAAGACTTGCTGAAACTCGCCGAATTATTACCCTCAGGATAAGAAATTAAAGTTGTTTTTCCAGAGTTGATGTTCAATTTAGAAACCACTTTGTTTAGACTTCCATTTTCCGTTGTCTGGATATAAGCTTCCTTGGTTTTTGGGTTGTAACCATAGTAATCTGTGATTTCCCAGTTGCCTTTGGATACCTGTTTTTTCAGTTTTCCGGTTTTATCATACCAGTAAAGATGTCTGAAACCATCTCTTTCCGATGCCCAAAGAAAGGAATTATCATCCAGGAACTCCATTGTCAGTTTATCTGTGTCAATCCAGGCGGCATCGGTTTCTGAGAATAATTTAGTAAGCTTTCCAGATTTTGTGTCTACTTTCAAAAGATCCACTTTATTCTGATGCCTATTAGATGTTGCTATCACGATTTCATTAGAATCATTGGTTTGAAAAATCTGAGGAATATAATAATTCTCAAAACTTTCAAGATTTAACTTTGAAGTTTTTCCCGATGAAAGCTGATAAAGTTGCGCAGATACTGTGGAATTCATTTCTCCGGCTTTTGGATATTTATACCGCATCTCCGTAGGATAAAGTGATTTTCCGTAGATTGGGATATAAATTTCTGGAACTGCAGATTCATCGAATTTCACGAAGACAATCGCATCACCCGCTTTGTTCCATTGGTAATAATCTGCATGAGAAAACTCTTCTTCATAAACCCAATCTCCCAATCCATTAATTATAGAATTTTTCTTTCCGTCCGTTGTAATCTGCGTTATTTTTCCGGAAGTCAAATCCTGATAGAACAAATTATTATCAGCAATGAAAGCTACTCTGCTTCCGTCTGGTGAAAATTTTGGTTCCTGAATCCAGTTTCCATTATTAAGCGGTGTTACTGTATTTGATTTCAAATCCTTCACATCAAATTTCCCCAAAAACGAATGTCTGTAGATATCCTGACTTTCTTTTTGCAACAAAATCTTAGATTCATCAGCCGAAAAAATATAAGATTCGAAACTTCCATTTACGATATTACCAGATTTCTGAGATGTTTTGTAATTATATTTGGCAATACCATCTTTCTCAATTGTAGCGTAGTTTTCACCATCGTTCAGGGACGCAATTCCTGCTATACCTTTTCCACGGTAATAGCCGGAATATATTTTATCAAGTGTAATTTCTTGAGCATTAATGTTTTGTGAGAAAACTGCTGTCATCATAACAACAGAAACAAGGATTTTTTTGTTCATTATCTTTTTATTTTTTATTTAAGGAATTCACGAACCTTGCGGTTTCATTTTTCAAATTTTAATGACGTAAATATAATAAAGATAAATTGTTTTAAATACAATCTTTGGAACATCGAATTGTAAATGCGTGAGGGATAGTAGTGGAAATCCTTTTTTGTCCGCCTTAGGCGGACAGAAAAGATTGTAACGGATAGCCCGACCCTAGATGTGGCTTTAGCGTGGGAGAGGGACACGCTAAAAAAACTGACAACTATCAACCAACACTTATCAACCAAAAATGCTTATCTTTGCACCATTATTTTTCTCACTTAAAACGTTTATAGCATGCAACTGTACAACACCTTAAGCGCAGAAGAAAGAGCTCGACTTATCGATGAGGCCGGACAAGAGCGCCTTACATTGTCTTTCTATGCGTACGCCAAAATTGAAGATCCCAAAAAAATTCGTGACGATTTATTTATAGCCTGGAACGCTCTTGATGCGTTGGGGCGTATTTATGTAGCGACCGAAGGTATTAACGCTCAGATGAGCGTTCCTGCGGAGAATTTCGAAGCTTTTCGTGATACGCTGGAGGTTTACGACTTTATGAAGGGCATCCGCCTGAATGTCGCTGTTGAGCAGGATAATTACTCTTTTTTAAAGTTAACTATCAAAGTTAGAAATAAAATTGTTGCGGATGGTTTGAATGACGAAACTTTTGACGTGACGAACAAAGGTATCCATCTAAAGGCAAAGGAATTTAATTCTTTGTTGGAAGACCCGAATACCATTGTAGTGGATTTTAGAAATCATTATGAAAGTGAAGTTGGTCATTTTGAAGGTGCAATTACACCGGATGTTGAGAATTTCCGTGAAAGTTTACCGATTATTAATGAACAATTACAAGATTTCAAAGAAGATAAAAACCTGTTGATGTATTGCACAGGGGGAATCCGTTGTGAAAAGGCGAGTGCATATTTTAAACATCAAGGTTTTAAAAACGTTTATCAATTAGAAGGCGGAATTATAGAATATGCGCGTCAAATCAAAGAAGAAGGCGTTGAAAGTAAGTTCATTGGAAAGAATTTTGTTTTTGATCACCGTTTAGGAGAAAGGATTACAGACGATATTATTTCTCAGTGTCACCAATGCGGAAAACCTTGTGATAATCATACGAATTGTGCCAATGATGCTTGTCATTTACTATTTATCCAATGCGACGAATGTAAAGCAATAATGGAAAATACTTGCTCAACAGAATGTCACGAGATAATCCATTTGCCTCAAGAAGAACAAATTGCTAGAAGAAAAGGTCTTCAGGTAGGCAACAAAGTTTTCAGAAAAGGAAAATCCGAAGCTTTGAAATTTAAAAACTCCGGCGATTTATCCACTCAGACTTTAGCCAAAGCGACAAAAGTTGAAACGAAAGACATTCGTCAAAAAATTAAAGTTAAAAAGACTTTGGTTGGTAAAGCAGAACATTATTTTACCAAATCTAAGATTGCACAGTTTTTAATTGAAAATAATGAACTTTCTGTAGGAGATAAAGTTGTAATTTCTGGTCCAACAACAGGTGAACAAGAAATCACGATTACTCAGATTTTTGTTAATGGCGCATTTAGCAATACAGCTAAAGTTGGAGATCAGATTACTTTTCAGCTTCCATTCAGAGTTCGTTTGTCAGATAAATTATATAAAATCTTAGATTAAAACATTTTTATAATGAATCTTAGTCTTACCAAAAAGGAACTTAGAAGCATATATAAAGAAAAAAGAATGGCCTTATCGCAAGATGAGGTCAATTTTTTATCAAAAAAAATATTAGAACAGTATATTTTACAATTTAACATTATTGAAAATCAAAAGGTTAATATTTTTTTACCTATTGAAAAATTTAATGAGATAAACACTCAGATTTTTATTGATTATTTTTTTGATAAAAAAGTTCGTGTTTTTGTGCCGAAAATTCAAGGTGAAAATATGATTTCAGTGGAGATTTTTCCTAACTCAGAATTTGAAATTAATAATTGGGGAATCAAAGAGCCTATTTCTAATATGGATGCTAATGTAGAATTAGACTATGTTTTAACGCCATTATTGTATTGTGACCAATTTGGAAATAGAGTAGGCTATGGAAAAGGTTTCTATGATTCTTTCTTTTCAAGAGATTTGAAGATTCATAAAAAAATTGGTCTAAACTTCTTTTCTCCGAATCAAGGCATCGCAGATGTTTTTCAGAAAGATGTAGCTTTAGATGGTTTGATTACACCTTCAGAATATATAGATTTTACTGTTAAATAGTTGATATTCAGGTTTATTTATTTGTAAATCACTTTACAATGATATTACAAGTTATTTAGTATTGATTTTTGCCAGACCGTTCTACCTTTGTCTTGTAATTATGAATAGATAATTAACGAATAACAATATATAATAATTAATTTAAATTTTTAAAAATGAAAAAGTCATTATTTGTAGCTGCTATCGCTGCTATCGCTCTTGTAGCTTGTAAAAAAACTGATAACGTAGAAGCTAACGCTGTTGATTCTGTTGACGCTGTTGCTGATTCTACAGTTGCTGTTATCGATTCTACTAAAGATGCTACAGTTGATTCTGTAAAAGCTACTGCTGATTCTGCTAAAGCTGAAGTAAAAGCTGAAGAGAAAGCTGCAAAAGAAGAAATCAAAAAATAATTAGATCTCATCTAATTAATAGAAAAGCCGCTTTTTAGCGGCTTTTCTTATTTTATGCTATCGGCATTTTTAGGATAAAAACTTGTAAAGTAAAATTTAAACTCTTTTTTAAATTTTACAGGAGAAGCTTTCAACAGATATTGGGCTTTTCTATTGACAGTTGTAATATATGTTTTACTTTTATCATAATATTCTACGTCAAACGTCGCAAAATCTAGCGTGTCTTTTTCATGAACAGATTTGGATGTAGCTAATTTGCTAACTTTCGCATACCTTACCTTCAAACTGTCCATTTCTTTTAGTAAAGGCTTTAAGTTATTAGAATCTCTGGACAGAAAATGGGCCTGCATTTGAGTATAAATTACCGAGTCTATCTCTGTATCTTTATTACCAGAGATATAAAGTGTGGATAAATCTAATAAATCTTGCACTTTTTGGGAAGTAATTACATTTGTAGCTTGTAAACTGTCTAGTTTAGTCTTTGTGTAAGTTACATTATTATTGGCATTTCTTAATGTTTCCAGAGAATTGTCAACGCCCTCATATTTTTTGTTGCAAGATATGATTCCCAAAATGATCATGGCTGGGAGCAAAAAGTGATAATATTTTTTTTTATTTAGTTTTTTCTTCATCAGTAATTTTAAATTTAATCATTACTATTTTTCCGTTTTTCATCTGTGAATCTATCACTTCCAGATTTTCCAAAGTTGTGGTAGGAAGCGTAACCAGCGAGATATATTTCTGCTTGTCCATAGTTTCTATCCCGTAAATATCACTATCTACAACTTGATAGATTAAAGCATTGTCGCTAATAAGCTTGTTGAGTTCATTGGTCTTTTTCTTAAAATCAATGATGGATTTAGAATAATAATAAAGCTGAATGGCGTAATCATTTGGCTTTAATTCAATGTTTTCTGATTCTGGAGCGCTGCTAAGATCTCGGCTCACAGTGTCGGTTCTGTAAAAAGGAGAAGAAATAATCATTTTCAAGCTTTTACTTTTCGTTTCATAGACAAATTTTGAATTCGGTTTTACCTTAAAAAGAATAGGAGATTCGTTTTCTCTAATGATTTTAACGTCGAGTTCGCCTTTGATTGAGGAGTTTCTGTCCGCATCTGTAAAAGCATAAGTGTACTTTTTATAAAACAAATTATCATAAAATACTAATATCAAAAGTATTGCAAACAGGAAAGCCGAAATTCCCAACCACAAATATCTTTTTAAAAAATTTTGTTTTTGACTTTTGAAGTTGATGTTTTGATTAATCTCGTCAAAAGCCTGATTGTCTATCGAAATTGGAGGCTTTTCAGTAACTGAAGTTTGATTTTGTCCTACTGTAACTATTTCTATAGGTTCTTCAGTTTGTGTTTCTGAAACTACAGAGGAAGTCGTTTCTTCTGCAGTATTAGCAATAGGGTTTTTCTTTTTAAACTCAGACCAAGAATTGAATCCGGAATAAACGGATAAGATATTCAGCATATCAATTCTGGGAATTTTTTCCTGAGAATTATTCTTGAAGTAAGTGTAAAAAGTTTTCTCGCTGATATTCCCTTTGGCTTTTTGCCGCAGGTCTTCTTGGAAATAAATAATATCTATTCCTTTCCATTTGGAAATATCATCATATGCTGGGGAATGCGTCTCAAGATATTTGCCCTGAACAGCCTTTTTTAAGGATTGAAAATGTAAAAATTCGGTATCGCTCAAAATTCTATTTATTCTTAAATTGTTGATTTACAGTCATTGTTATTTGTAAATCGTGTTTTACAAATATATTACAATTAATTTTCAAAACAAAAATATTTTATCGATATAATTTTGCCCTGTTCAAATAAGGACAATCTATTAACTAACAATTTAAATTTAATTTATTATGAAAAAGTCATTATTCGTAGCTGCTATTGCTGCTGTTGCTCTTGTAGCTTGTAAAAAAACTGAAACTGTTGATACTGCTGCTGCTGATTCTACTGCTGTAGATTCTGCTGTTGCTGTAGTTGATTCTGCTGCTGCTGCTGGTGTTGATTCAGTTAAAGTTGCTGCTGATTCTGCAGTTGCTAAAGTTGATTCTGCTGCTGCTAAAAAATAATCTTAACCCAGTTAAGAATTTGAAACCGTTTCTTTCGAGAAGCGGTTTTTTTATTTCTCTAATTTCTGTCTCAATATTTCGTAGCAAGTAATTGCCGCAGCATTACTCAAATTAAGAGAATCGATGGTTCCAGACATTGGAATTAAAACATTTTCTCCTTTTTCTTTCCAAAAATCACTTAAACCGGAATGTTCTGTTCCGAATAAAACTGCAGATTTGTTTTTCAAATTCTTCTCCTGAATGTTTTTTGCATCATCACTCATAAAAGTGGTGAAGATTTTAAAGTCATTGATTTTAAGGAATTCTAAAGTTTCTTCGTTAGAAGCTTGAAAAATATTCATTCCGAAAAGACAACCTACGCTGGATCTGATTACATTTGGATTGTAGAAATCTGTTCTTGGGTCTGTCACGATCAAAGCATTGATTCCGAAAGCTTCACAACTTCTTAAGATTGCACCGAGATTTCCTGGTTTTTCTACACTTTCTAAAATGATGATTGCAGAATCTTGTTTCGGTTTGAACTCGTCAAGATTTCTTTGTTCTAATTTGTAAATCCCGATAATCCCTTCCGTTGTTCCACGATATGCGATTTTCTCATAAAGCTTTTCGGAAACAAAATGAATTTTGGAATCTGGTAATTTTCCACTGAAAATATTTTCACAGATGTAATATTCCTCTGGTTGATTACCAAAATGTAATGCTCTTTCATTTTCCTGTTGACCTTCTACTATGAAAATGCCAGCTTTTCTTCTGTCTTGATTTTTGGATAGAAGTCGGGTTAGTCTTTTGATTTTTTCGTTTTGAAGGCTTTCTATGAGCATTTTAAGATTTTTGCAAAGATAATAAATTGTAAAAGTTTAACTTCCATCTTCTGACATCTGTCTTCCAACAAAAAAATATATATCTTTGTTTTATGATTTTACGAGGAGAAAATTTAATCAAGGAATACGGACCGAAAAAGGTGGTGAAAGGCGTGTCATTGGAGGTTCAACAAGGAGAAATTGTTGGACTTTTGGGACCAAATGGAGCAGGGAAAACGACTTCTTTCTATATGATTGTTGGATTGGTGAAGCCAACTTTGGGCAATGTTTTTCTGGATAAGCAAAATATTACGAAGGATGCGATGTACAAACGTGCGCAGAACGGCATCGGATATCTGGCACAGGAAGCTTCGGTTTTCAGAAAGTTGTCTGTTGAAGATAATATTTTGGGTGTTTTGCAATTGACAAAACTTTCCAAAAAAGAACAACAGAAAAAATGTGATGAATTGATTGAAGAATTCCATTTGGAACACGTTCGTAAAAACCGTGGTGACCTACTTTCTGGAGGAGAAAGACGTAGAACCGAAATCGCACGTTGTTTGGCTACAAGTCCTAATTTTATCCTTCTAGATGAACCTTTTGCTGGAGTTGACCCAATTGCGGTGGAAGATATTCAGAAAATTGTAAGGTCTTTGGTTGAAAAAAATATTGGAATCCTAATTACTGACCATAACGTACAACAAACATTGGCGATTACCAACAAAACTTACATTATGTTCGAAGGGAAAATTCTGAAAGAAGGTCTTCCTGAAGATTTGGCAAACGACCCAGATGTAAGGAAAGCTTATCTTGGGGAGAATTTCCGTTTTGAGAAGATTTAGATTTTATCGCAAAGACACAAGATTTCTAAAATTAAAAACATATAATAAGTCGCAAAGTTTCCTTTTGCGACTCTCTTTACACATAACCGAATAATTATTTTGTGACTTTGCGATAAATATTTCACTTTCCAAAAATTCTACTGACATACTATTGTCACAACAGCGCCATAAATTTGTATCAAATAAAACAAACTATTATGAACGCAAACGCAAAAGTCTTAGACTCACAACAACTTTTAATCCATTGGCAAGGCCACAGAAATCTTACAAGAAGAGTCATTGAAGCTTTTCCGGAGAAAGATTTATACGAGTTTTCAATCGGTGGAATGAGACCTTTCGCAAAATTGGCTTTGGAACTTTTGGCAATTGGCGGACCGGCGCTTAAAAGTATCGTTGGACAAACGATTGATGCTTTCAACGAAGAAGCTTTTCAGCCAACTACAAAAGCAGAAATCCTTGCAAAATGGGATGAAGAAACAGAAACGATTAATGAATATTTTTCTCAAATTTCAGAAGAACGTTTTCAGGAGATGTTCAACCTTTTTGGACAGTATGAGTTTCCGATTTATCAGAATATTCTTTATTTCGTGGACAACGAGATTCATCACAGAGGACAAGGTTATGTTTACCTGAGAGCGTTGGGAATTGAACCTCCGTTTTTCTGGGAGAGAGAAAGATAATTTTATACGCTCGATTTGATTTTAAAGTCTGCTTTTTTGGCAGGCTTTATTTTTTGTTCAATTGGCTAGAAATTTTACTGATTAAATCATTCATCGTTTCTTTAAGATAAGCGGGTTCAATGATTTCAGCAAAGTCTGCAAACGTAATTAGCCAGCGCGGAAAACCTTCTTCAATCCATTCGGTTTCAAAAGTCATCAGCATTTTGTTGTTAGTTTCTTCTTCAGAAATTAATCCGTAATATTTTTTAGAATTCACGAGAAAAGGCAATATTTTTTTTTCAACCAAAAGCTTAACACCCACTTTCTGATTCTTTGATTTTTTTCGATAATCACCGACGTTTCCATATTCCTGATGAAACGGATTTTCAGTTTTCTCAATTTTTAAAATTCTGTCCACACGAAATTGTCGGAAATCCTTTCGCATCGTACAAAATGCCATCACATACCAATAATTGACTTCGTAGAAAATCCCAACAGCTTCGATGATTCTTTCACTAGCCTCATCTTTAACATTTTGGTAATGAAATTTCAATTGTTTTTTATCAGCAATACTTTCCAAAATTGTTGGAATGATATTTTTGATATTATCAGATTTCTCAGGTCGATAAGAATAGATGTCAATTTGATTTTCAATATTCTGAACCAGATTCTTCTCCGAATTTCTAATGACCGCTTTTACTTTTTCCATTGCGGAATTGTAATGAGAATCGAGACTTTCGTGAGAAAATTTCTGCATCAATTTTTCGGCAGTAATGAAGCTCAAAACTTCTTCTTTTGTGAACATCACAGGCGGAAGTTTGTAACCGTCAACCAAAGAATAACCGGAACCAGCTTCTCCAAAAATTGGAATCCCTGCATTTTCAAGAGTCTTGATATCTCTGTAAATCGTTCTGATGCTTACATCAAATTTCTCCGCCAAATCCAGAGCACGGACAATTGATTTAGTTTGCAGTTGTGTCAGAATCGATGTGACTCGGTCTATTTTTTTTATGTAATGGTCTTCGTTCATTTGCTCAGATTCTGTGAAATTATCAATAGGAATGGGCTTTAGCCCATTTTATAAAGTGAATTATAAATTGGCTTTAGCCAAAACTTAGTTTAAATTTCGGCTGAAGCCTCTCCAAAATCAAATATTTTATCATCGGGCTAAAGCCCGACGCAATTGATATAAATAATATTAATAAACTAGATTTCCTCCTTATAGGTTTTCACCAATCTATCCAGATTTAAACTTCTTGCAGAAGCATCGAAGATTTCTCGGTAAGTTCCATCTTTTTCATAAAGTTCCTCGTGCGTTCCGTTTTCTACAACTTCGCCTTTTTTCATCACATAAATCATATCCGAATCCAAAATCTGCGACAAAGAATGTGAAATAATAATCACAGTTCTGTCTTTTTTAATCGCATCAAGAGAGTTTTTGATTTGTTCCGTTGCAATCGCATCCAGACTTGCCGTTGGCTCATCCAAGAAAATAATCGGTGGATTTTTCAGAAATAATCTTGCAATCGCAATTCGCTGTTGCTGGCCTCCGGAAAGTTGTGTTGCATCGTGATTGTAACCGTCCGGTAAATCCAAAATCTGCTCGTGAAGATAGGCTTTTGTCGCCGCTTCTTTGATTTCGTCCAAAGTGGCTTCCAGATTTCCATAACGGATATTATCTTCTATACTTCCTTTGAAAATGTGATTTTTCTGAAGTACCAAACCAAGGTCGTCACGCAGATAATCATTATCGAAATCATTCAGATTGTTGCCATCCAAAAGAATTTCTCCCGAATCAGGTTCATAAAATTTACAAAGCAGATTAATCACGGTCGATTTTCCAGCGCCGCTTAATCCAACTAAAGCTGTTGTTTTTCCATTTTCGATTTTGAGAGAAACATTTTTCAAAGCTTTCATTCCGTTTGGATAAGCGAAATTTACATTTTTGATTTCAAAACTGCCTTGGATTGGGATATTATTAATTGTTCCGTTCGGTTCGGTTTCATCATCGTCATTCAGGATTTCGAAATATCCTTCGGCATAAATAAATGCATCATTCATATCATCATAAATCCTATGAAGCTGACGAATAGGTGCAGAAACGTTGTTGAATAACATAATATGGAGCATAATCGCACCAATCGTCATCTGCTGGTCAAGCACAAGATAAACCGTCAAAAGGATAATCAAAACGACGCCAAATTGCTCAATAAAAGTTTTCAAACCATCGAAAATAAAACTGGTTCGTCTTGTGTACAACTGACTTTCCATCAATTGCATCTGAAGATTGTATTGTTTTCTGCCCTCGAATTTTTCACGAACAAAACTCTTAATCACCATTATCGAATTGATGAGATTCAGAAGTCCGGAAGTTTTTTGTTCCCTTTGATTTCTGAGAGTTCGTCTTACATTTCCTAATTTTTTCGCTTGTCTCGACGTTACATAAAAGTAAATCGGAATTACAAATGTCGAAACCAAGCCAACATATAGATTCTGCATATACATCACAATCAAAGCGATAATTGCAGTTGAAAATAGCGGAAGAATATCGATGAAGAAATTCTGAACGAGTTTTGTCAAGCTTTCAATTCCTCTGTCGATGCGGATTTGAAGTTTTCCGGATTCGTGTCTATCGTCGTTATAATAAGCGATTCTGTAAGTCAGGATTTTGTCAATCGCTGCTTGTGCCAATTCTGAACTGACATTAATTCTAATTTTTTCGCCATAAAATTTCTGCCCAAACTGAATAAAAATATTAGCCAATTCTTTTCCCAAAAGTATAATCGAAATCAAAATCAAAACGTGAATTCCTTCCGACATAGGATGAGGAAGTTGTGTCAATTTCGTGACTTCATCAACTGTATATTTTAAAACAATTGGATTGACCTGAGCGAATAATGCACCGATAAAAGTCAATGCCAAAGTTCCGAAAACCATCCATTTGTAAGGTTTTATAAAACTTTTCAATTGATTGAAAATGTGGATGAGATTGGTTGTTTTCTGAAAAGGTTTTTTCATAACAGCAAGTTAAGAATTAATTTAAAACCACATAGACATACAGGAAATGCTTAACAGAATTAAGTTTAAATAGCTATTTGAACTTTTAGAAAAAATTCATTTTAAATTCTATTGTGCGTATGTGGTTCAAAAATAAAAAGGTTAATTTTATCCAATAATATTTCAGAATGAAAATATATACAAAAACCGGCGACAAAGGCGAAACCGGACTTTATGGCGGAAGTAGAATCTCCAAAGCCAGCGCAAGGGTAGAATCCTACGGAAACATTGATGAACTGAATGCTAATATTGGCGTTGTGAAATCTCATATCGATGATGAAGTTGTGATTTCTCAGCTCAAAAAAATTCAGTTTGATTTGTTTACGGTTGGTTCAGAAGCTTCGACTCCGATTGATAAATTGTTTTTGGCTAATGGAAAAGCAAGATTGCCATTGGTGATTTCTGAAAAAGAAATCGAAGAGTTGGAAACCTGGATGGACGAGATGGAAACGAAAGTAGAGCCTTTGCAATATTTCATTTTACCTGGAGGTGGAAAAGCAGCGACTTTCCTTCACGTGGCGAGAACGGTTTGCAGACGCGCGGAACGTAGTTTAGTTTTCCTGAATCAATCCGAAGAAGTGCGACCAGAAATGATAAAATATCTGAACCGATTGTCAGATTATCTTTTTGTTTTGGCAAGATATGTTTCGAAACTTCACAATGAGCCAGAGGAATATTGGAATCCTAATGATAGAAGTTAATATGAAGAAGATATTTAGTTTTTTACTCGTTATTAGTGCTATTTTCTATTTTGCACAAAACTCTGTGGATGTTGTTGCTAAATGGAATGTAAATGAGGTTTTCCCAGTCCAGTTTATTTCAGAAATAACTGACTCTAAAGATGGGAAAAAGACTTTTACAAAATCTATATTTGATTCAAAATTCACGGTTGATGAAATCACAGATTCTGAGATTAAAATTACGTGGGTTTATACAGGTGTAAAACTTGATGCGAAAGAAAATAATTTAGAAAATATTGTCATATCTAAACTTATAAATCAACCTTTGAAAATCAACCTTTCTGAATTTGGAAAATTTACAGAATTAGAAAATACATCTGAAATAAATATTTCTTTGAACAAAATTTTGGATAACGAGATTGCAAAAACTGCTGATAATACTAAGAAAACATCTTTGAACCTTGCAAAAAATCTTCTGAAGACCAATGAAGGGGCAGGATTATTTGTTACAAAAAATATTAAAGCCTATTTATTTTCTTATGGATATCATTTTATAGAAAAGCAATCTGAGACACACGATTTAGAAATTCCAAATCCTTTTGGCGGTGAAAATTTTCCAGCTAAAGAAACTGTTGAAATGACAAGCATAAATGAAGATTCAAGAACTTGTGTTGTTAAGACTTTTAAAATTGCTAATGGCGATAAAGTAAAAAGGGCAGTTATTGAAGCGTTGAAAAAAGCAAGTAAAAAAAATGCGGAAGAAATAGAAGCTGAATTGAAAAATTTGTCTTTAGAGTTTTCTGAGAACTCTGAACATACAATTGATTATAATAAAGGAACTGTAAATAATGGATTTTTTAAAAGAACAATAAATTTCGGTTTCCAAAATAGAGTGCAATTATTGAAATTTAGCACGTCGAAATAATTTTAATTCGTGAAAAATAAAGTCCTTCTTTTCATCAACGGAGATTCTCCGAAAACAATTCCCAATTTGTCTAGCTATGGCTTAATTGTTTGTACAGACGGAGCATTTCATTACTTGAAACAATTGAAATTTCCGTTAGATAAACTGGATTTTATTTCGGGAGATTTTGATTCACATAAAATTGAAGAAGAAATTATTCAGCAAGCTCAGAATCATCAATTTGAAATCATAGAAACACCTGACCAAAATAAAACCGATTTTCATAAAGCTTTGGAAATCATTATCGAAAAAGGATTTGATAACATTGATGTTTTTGGTGGAAGCGGAGGAGAACAAGACCATTTTCTTGGAAACTTGAGTGTTGCTTTTGCATTTAAAGATAAAGTGAATCTTCAGTTTTTTGATGAATATTCATCATATTACTTTATTCCGAAAAAATTCACAATTTCTGATGTCAAAGGAAAAATGATTTCCCTGATGCCTTTTCCTATTGCGAAAAATATCGAAACAAAAGGATTGAAATGGCCTTTGTATAAGGAAGATTTGATTCTCGGAGAAAGAATCGGAACTCGAAATATTGCTGAA
Source organism: Flavobacteriales bacterium UBA2306 (assembly GCA_002345565.1). Classification (GTDB taxonomy): domain Bacteria; phylum Bacteroidota; class Bacteroidia; order Flavobacteriales; family Weeksellaceae; genus Epilithonimonas. Next base: position 78,228 of record DDVS01000006.1, read on the forward strand.
AATAAAGATGTTACAATTAAGTATAAAAAAGGTGATTTGCTGATTTTTGTCGGAAATTAATTCATTAATTTTTATAGAATTATTAACGTGAATATTCAGTTTTTTTGATCATTTTTGCATCGTAAAACCAATTAACTTTTTTTAGCCAGAAATGAAAATAAAATATTCTGAACTAATTGACCAAACGCTTTATTTTCCTACGGAAGAATTCAATGTAGAAGAAAATAATCTGAAGTTTCACGACATCAATCTGATGGAAGTTGTGGAAAAATTCGGGACTCCTTTGAAGTTCAATTATCTACCAAAAATATCTCAGAATATAGAAAGGGCAAAGTTTTGGTTCAAAGAAGCTTTTGAAAAGAACGATTATCAGAAGAATTACAGATATTGCTACTGTACAAAGTCCAGTCATTTTGCGTTTGTCGTGGAAGAAGCGTTGAAAAATGATATCAGTCTGGAGACATCTTCTGCTTACGATATGGATATCGTGAAATCGCTTTACGACAAAGGAAAAGTGCCTAAAGATATCGAAGTCATTTGCAACGGTTTCAAAACTGATGATTATTTGGCGAAAATTTCGGAGCTTATTAATAATGGTTTCGAAAATATCACACCGATTCTTGATAACTACAGAGAGTTGGACAAGCTAACGGAAAGTATCGACAGAACTTTTGACATCGGAATTAGAATCGCATCTGAAGAAGAGCCGAAATTCGAATTTTATACCTCAAGATTAGGGATTGGATACAAAGATATTATTCCTTATTACAGCCAAAAAATCGCGGAACATCCGAATGCAAGGCTGAAAATGCTTCACTTTTTCATCAATACAGGAATCAAAGACACGGCTTATTATTGGAACGAATTGTACAAGTGCCTACGGGTTTATGCAAGACTGAAAAAAATTGCACCTGAAGTGGATTCATTGAATATCGGTGGTGGTTTTCCTATCAAAACGTCATTGAATTTTGATTACGATTATCAATATATGGTAAACGAAATCGTTTCTCAAATCAAGAAATTCTGCGAAGAAGAAGGTGTTGAAGAACCAAATATCTATACAGAATTCGGAAGTTTCACAGTGGGAGAAAGTGGTGGACATTTATATAAAATCATTTCTCAGAAACGTCAAAACGACAGGGAAAAATGGAATATGATTGACTCATCATTTATGACAACTTTGCCAGATACTTGGGCAATTTCTCGTCACTTCATTATGTTGCCACTGAATCGTTGGGATGATTCCTATGAAAGAGTTTTTCTTGGTGGATTAACTTGTGATTCAGATGATTATTATAATTCTGAACAGCATACGAATGCCATCTATCTTCCTGTTTTTAATGAGACAAAACCTTTGTACATCGGATTTTTTCATACAGGTGCATATCAGGAAACGATTGGCGGTTACGGAGGTGTTCATCACTGTTTGATGCCTCAGCCAAAACATATTTTGATTGATAAAGACGAGGACGGAAATATCACTTACGAACTGTTCCGAGAAGAACAAAGACCGGAAGATGTGTTGAAACTTCTGGGGTATTAAGTTTTAGATGATAGACATTAAGATAAAAGATAATAGACAAAAAAAGCGACTTGAAATTTCAAGTCGCTTTTTTAATTTATTTGATTTCTGTGATGAATTCTTCTTTTGGAGTTCTGTATTTTTTCAAATTTACCAACCAGTCTCCGCTTGTGTCTCTATAACCTAAAGGTAAAATCACAACACTTTTCAAACCTTTTTCAGCGAATCCTAACAATTCGTCAAGGGCTTGATTGTTAAATCCTTCCATCGGTGTAGCATCTACTTTTTGTTCAGCAGCTGCAGCAATCGCCAATCCAAAAGAGATGTAAGCTTGTTTCGCTGCGTGAGTGGCGTGCCATTCGTTTCCAAGCGGTTCGTACATTCCCCAGAGTCTGGTCTTATAATCATCCATTGTTTCTTTAGGAATTCCCCTTTCAGAAGTCGTTTTTTCAAAAACTTCGGAGATGCTGTTATGAGAATAACCATCCCAAGCTGCCCAAACCAAAAGATGCGAACCATCTGTAATCTGAGCTTGGTCAAAAGCAATCGGTTGGATTTTTTCTAATAACTCTTTATTCGTGATAACGAATAATCTGTAAGGTTGTAAACCAGAGGAAGAAGGTGCTAATCTTGCAGCTTCTACAATGTAATCTACTTTATCTTGAGGAACGATTTCTCCGTTCATTTTTTTTGTTGCGTAACGCCAATTTAAGTCTTCTAATAAACTCATTTTTAGATGATTTTTTGATTTGAAATGTCAAAGTTAACTAAGAAAAGTTTATTTTTGTAATCTAGTTACAAAAAGTTACCGTTACCAAAAAGTAACTTATTTGATAATTAGCTAGTTATAAAATAATATTAATAAAAATTTAATATTATGAATCTGAAAATAAAAGTCTAATATGAAAATTAAATGTTGTAAAACCAATCTTCTCGCAGTTCAGGATACGATGGATATTTTGAAAGGAAGATGGAAAGTCCAAATCATTGCGGCGCTTTGTTATGATAAAATGCGTTTTTCGGATTTGCAGAAAGAAATTGAAGGTATTTCTGCCAAAATGTTGAGCAGTGAATTGAAAGATTTAGAAATCAATCAATTGGTAAAAAGAACCGTTCTGAACACACAACCAATCTCTGTAGAATATGAATTAACGGATTATGGAAGAACGTTGAAAAAAATCATCGAACATCTTGCAGAATGGGGAATTCAACATCGTAAACAGATTACCGGAAAAGTTTTGGAAAATGTTATACTTGAATCACCCCCAAATTAAATTTCTCCGTAATTGGCGAATGATTGGCAGCCTCGATTCCTATAGAAATCCATTTTCTAGTATCCAAAGGATTGATAATGGCATCTGTCCAAAGTCTTGCAGCGGCGTAAGTCGCTTGGGTTTGGCGATTATAATCTTTCAGGATTTTGTCAAGAATTTCTTTTCGCTCTTCATCAGATATTTCTTTTCCTTGTTTTTTAAGCGCCGATTCTTGGATTTGAAGCAAAACTTTTCCCGCTTGCGAACCTCCCATTACAGCGAGTTCTGCCCAAGGCCAAGCTACAATTAATCTCGGGTCGTAAGCTTTTCCGCACATCGCATAATTTCCTGCCCCGTAAGAATTTCCTGTAATCACTGTGAATTTCGGAACGACAGAATTTGAAACTGCATTTACCATTTTTGCGCCGTCTTTGATGATGCCGCCGTGTTCTGATTTGGAACCGACCATAAAACCTGTAACATCTTGCAAGAAAACCAAGGGGATTTTCCGTTGATTGCAATTGGCAATAAAACGGGTTGCTTTATCCGCAGAATCTGAATAGATAACACCTCCGAATTGCATCTCGCCCTTGCCGCTTTTCACCATTTTTCTTTGATTGGCAACAATTCCGACACTCCAACCATGGATTCTAGCAGTGGCACAAATAATACTTTTGCCATAATCGGGCTTGTATTCTTCGTATTCAGATTTGTCGACCAGACATTTTATAATTTCAAAAGTGTCATATTGTTCTGATCTTGCTACAGGCATTATGCCGAAAATATTGTCGGGATTTTCTTTTGGAGGAAAACTTTCTATTCTGTCAAATCCTGCTTTGTCGTAATCTCCGATAGATTTCATAATATTTTTAATTCTATCCAAAGCATCTTTGTCATCTTTTGCTTTGTAATCCGTAACGCCGGAGATTTCGCAATGTGTGGTTGCGCCGCCTAATGTTTCGTTGTCGATATTTTCTCCGATAGCAGCTTTTACGAGATAACTTCCAGCCAAAAAAATGCTTCCGGTTTTGTCCACAATCATGGCTTCATCGCTCATGATGGGCAAATAAGCGCCGCCTGCAACGCAGCTGCCCATAATGGCAGAAATCTGAACGATGCCAGAAGAACTCATCTTGGCATTGTTTCGGAAAATTCTTCCGAACATCTCTTTGTCCGGGAAAATTTCGTCTTGCATAGGAAGATAAACGCCGGCAGAATCAACAAGATAAATAATTGGCAAGCGATTTTCCATAGCGATTTCCTGGGCTCGCAAGTTTTTCTTTCCTGTAATCGGAAACCAAGCGCCTGCTTTCACTGTTGCATCATTGGCAACAACAATGCACTGTTTTCCTGATATATACCCGATTTTTACAATAACGCCTCCTGCAGGACATCCGCCTTCTTTCTCATACATTTCGTAACCTGCAAATGCACCAATTTCTATGGAATCAGAATTGTTGTCAAAAAGATAGTCTATTCTTTCTCTGGCAGTCATTTTCCCTTGATCTCGCTGTTTTTGGAGCGCTTTTTCGCCGCCTCCCAGTTTGATTTTTGAAAGTAATTTTTTGGTGTCAGACAATTTAAGTTTATTGAGATCTTCTCTTTTATTGAATTCCAAATCCATAAGGTTTCTTTTGGCTTAAAGATAAAATTTTTTGCAAAATATCAAAATAGCTTTTCGCAAACAAGAAATCATTTTGCAGATGTAATATTAAACAGAATATACCGTTATGGAATTAGAATAAGATGAATTTTAGTTAGTTTATGTTTATTATTAATAAGTTAGCTTATTAAGGATCCGTATAGCTTTATGCGGATTTTTTAGTGTTTATGGGTTTATTATCAGTGATGATAGGGGTTAATTCTATGATTTGTGCTATTTTTGTCAACTTGAAAATCAAATGTTTGGAATGAAAAATTCTTATTTGCTGAGGTTGCATTTTATTGTTTTTTTATGGGGTTTTACAGCGATATTGGGAAAATTGATCAGTACAGAAGCCCATGTTTTGGTTTTCTACAGAATGTCTATAGCAGCTGTTTTTTTATATCTATATCTAAGACTTATTAAAAAACAAAGCATAAAAATCTCTTGGAATTTACTCTGGAAATTGGTGGCTATTGGGAGTGTAATGGCATTTCATTGGTTATTCTTTTTTCAATCCATTAAGGTTTCTAATGTTTCCATCGCTCTATCATGTTTATCTTTATCTACATTATTTGCAGCATTAATAGAGCCAATAATCTTCAAAAGAAAGCCAGATTTGGTAGAAATCATCATAGGGATGGTTATTGTAGGTTGTATTTCTTTGATTTTTAATGCAGAATTAAAATATAAAGAAGGTATAATTTATGGCGTTTTATGTGCCTTATTTGGGACTGTTTTTTCTGTTTTCAATGGGAAGATTTTTGGCAAGACAAGCTCTGGTAATATTATTTTTTATGAAATTGCAGGCGGCTGGCTGGTGATTAGTTTATTTTATCTTATCACGGGACAATTTTCGGATCTCCGCGAAATAAGTTATACAGATATTGCGTTAATAATACTGTTGGCTTCTGTCTTTACAGCATATCCAATGTTTGAAAGTGTGAAATTGATGAAGTTTATTTCGCCTTTTACATTGATTTTAACCGTAAATCTGGAGCCTGTGTATGGGATTATTCTGGCTTTTTTTATCTTTGGAGCCTCAGAACATATGAGTCCGGTTTTTTATATGGCTTCACTGGTGATGATTATTGCAATTGTGATTAATGGCATTATAAAATCGAAAAGAAAACAAGAAGTTGCAATTACAGATTCAGAATCTCTGTAAACACTTATTAATGAAAAGAATTTTATTTTTTTTACTGCTTATTTTCACACAGCTATTCGGTGCCCAGATCATCAGAAAATATTCTAATGAGTTTCTGAATATTGGTGCCGGCGCCAGAGGTTTGGCTATGGGTGGTGCAGTGGTTTCTAATCAGGATGATGTGTATTCTCCTATGTGGAATCCAGCTGGTCTTATAAAGATCGACCGCGATTGGCAAATGGCAGCTATGCACGCAGAATATTTTGAATCCATCGCTAAGTATGATTATATTGCTTACGCAAAACCTCTGGACTACGGAAATGGTGTCTTTGCCATATCTCTAGTCAGATTAGGTGTAGATAATATACTGAATACCACTCAATTAATAGACGCGGAAGGTAATATAGATTATGATAAAATCAGTTCTTTTTCCACAGCAGATTACGCTGGTCTTTTTTCATACGCTTTTCATCCTAACGGGAATCAGAAACTAGATATTGGCGCTACGGCAAAAGTAGTTTATAGAAATGTGGGAAAATTTGCCAGCGGTTATGGTTTTGGATTTGATTTGGGCGCTATTTATCATACAGACAAAGATCTTAATATTGGAGTAATGTTGAGAGATGCCACCAGCACAGTCAACTTTTGGACAATTAATCAACAAGAGCTTTCGACAGTGGTAAATGGGGAAGAGTTTAATCCGGCGCCTACAGATAAGATGGAAATCACGATGCCGAAACTTAACGTCGGAGTCAGTAAAACCTATGAATTCAGCAGAGATTTAAAATTATTACCAGAAGCAGGTATTAATGTTGATTTTGCTAAAACAGCCGCTCTTGTCTCAACAGATTTTGCCAGTATTACTCCTTATTTGGGAGGAGAATTGATCTTCCAGGACATGATTTTTGTAAGATTGGGCTTCAATAGATTTCAAAGCATTACCGATATAGAAAATCTCAAAAGAAAAGTCTCTTTCCAGCCCAGCGCAGGGATAGGCATTCGTTACAAAGGCTTGACTTTAGATTATGCCATTACCAATTCTGGCGTTGGAGGCTCCAATTTTTACTCTAATTTCTTTTCTTTGAAGTTGGATATGTTCGGATTTAGAAATTAAAAATCAATTTTGATATGAAAAACTTATCGATATTTTGTGCTATGGTTTTGGTCTTTTTTGCTAAAAGCCAAAAACTATCGGATTATAAATATGTTTTGGTGCCTCAGGAATTTGGAGATTTCAAGGAAAGTAGAGCTTATGGACTGTCCGGTCTTTTAGAAAAATCACTCAAAGCTAAAAAGTATAATGTGTTGCCGGAAATCAAAACCGAGTGGCCACAAGATGCCTTGATGAATCCGTGCGATGTGGTGAAAGCAGATCTGTTGGAAGACAAAAGTATGTTTAGGAATAAAATTATTCTGGAGTTTAGGGATTGTAATAACAATAGCATACTTACAGAAAAAGCAGGCAGTGGAATCAAGGAGTTTGAGCCAGGTTTTCAAGATGCTTTAAAACAAGCTTTGGTAAAGATACCAGTTTCTAACCCTCAGCTTCAAACCTTGGCAAAATCTGAAGTTAACAATACACCGCCACAAACTGTTAAAATTAATTCTTCAGATCAAAATAAAACTGCGCAAAGATTCTCTAATCACAATTTAAATGTTCAAAAAATACAGATTGATGACAAGCAGTTTATATTGGTAGACGGCAACAGTTCCGTCCCATTTGCAACTTTTAAAACTACTACAAAACAAGATGTTTTCCGTGTAAAATTGGCTTCCGGAGAGTTTACCATCGGTTATTTTGAAAATGGAAATATCATTATAGAAATGCCTAAAGGCAACGATGAGTTTTCTAAAGAAGTTTTCTCTTCCAATTAATTGATAAATTTTAAACGAATGAAAAAAGCTCCATCTGGAGCTTTTTTTGTCAAAATTAGAAATTCGAAGCCTATTTATTAGGCTGTGGCGTATATCTTAAATAAGGTTTTATGACTTTAACCCCTTTAGTAAATTTTTTCTCTGCTTCTTCTTGAGAAACTGCAGGCGGAATAATCACATCTTCGCCATCTTTCCAATCCACTGGTGTTGCAACGCCAAAACCATCCACTAACTGCAGAGAATCCAAAACCCTTAAGATTTCTGTAAAATTTCTACCTGTAGAAGCGGGATAAGTAATGATTAGTCTTACTTTTTTATTAGGGTCTATGATTAATAAAGATCTTACCGTTAAGCTTGTGCTGGCATTTGGATGAATGAAATCATATAACTCAGACACTTTTTTATCTGGATCTGCAATAATGGGAAATTCAACTTCTGTATTTTGAGTTTCATTGATGTCAGAGATCCAACCTTTGTGATTATCGATTCCGTCTACACTCAAAGCCAAAACTTTTGTATTTCTTTTATCAAATTCAGGTTTAAGTTCAGACGTTTTTCCCAATTCTGTTGTGCAGACGGGTGTGTAATCTGCGGGATGAGAAAAAAGAATACCCCAGGAATCTCCCAGATATTCATAAAAATTTAAAGTTCCAAGACTGCTTTCTGCTTCAAAATCCGGAGCGGTATCACCAAGTTTAATAGACATAGAATTGATATTTTATAATTAATTGGAAAACAAATGTATAAATAATATTTTTAATTTATACTAATTTGGTATGAATTATTTTTAAACATAAAAAAACCACAGATACTTTCTGTGGTTAGTTTGAGATCTATATTAATTTTAGAAAGTTCCTACTTTGCTATCATCTATATTGAATTTTTGAATAATTTCTTCATAAGACATTTTAGTCAAATCCTCAGAATTAGCATTTTTTCCATATACTGCAGGAACTAAAACAACTCTAAAAGTTTGGTTTGTAATGTATTGTGGTGTAGTGTTAATGTCATAAGTGCCACCTGCGTAGATCATAAAATCATTTTTTGTAAAGTCGAAATCATAATCTAATTCGCCTTGAGTAAGGTATAATGTTCTCGGGATTTGTTGCCAGACTGGCGTGCCATCGGAACTTCCCACTTGTCTGAAAATAACCAAATAATCCTGATCTAGCATAGAGCGGCTAAAAGCCTGATAATAATTCCATCCATCTGTAGCATTATAGGAAAAATTAACATTTTTAAGATCATAAACCGCAGGATAATCTGCCGGATTTTCTACATATTCTGTACGTTCGCAGCTAATCATCATAAAACCAAAAATGGCGACCATCAGCAAAGGAAATAATTTTTTCATAGGTTAGATATTTACGTTAAAATTTAATTACCAAATAATAGACCATAAAAATAGCATTTCTCCGTGGAATTAATATCTTTATGGAAACTTTCTGAATTTTAGATTTTCAAAATATGAAAAGGTTAAGTCTTCTTATAATAACTTTTATTTCGCCATTTTATTTCACTCAGTATCAGCCTAAAAATATCTCCAATTCGGATCTTAAAAAAGCAAATGAATGGGTGGATAAAACTTACAACTCACTTTCGCAAGATGAAAAGTTGGGACAACTCTTTATTGTTGCGCTTTATACGAACAAAGATGAAGCTCATATCAACCAAGTTAAAAACATTGTAACCAATGATAAAATTGGCGGATTGATTCTAATGCAGGACGATGCTGAAAGAGAAATTAATCTGGTTAATGAATTCCAAACCAAATCAAAAGTTCCATTAATGATTGGAATGGATGCAGAATGGGGATTATTCCAAAGGATTGCAAAGGCGCATAAATATCCGTGGGCAATCACTTTGGGAGCGATTCAGGACAAAAATCTGATTTATGAGATGTCTGCGAAGATAGCAGAAGACTGTAAAAGAATGGGAATCAATTGGGATTTTGCACCGGTTGTTGATGTGAATACCAATCCAAATAATCCAATTATTGGAAACAGAAGTTTTGGTTCAGATGTCAATAATGTTGTGAATTCGGCTTTGGCATATTCCAACGGTTTGCAGGACAACAAAATTCTGGCGGCGATAAAACATTTTCCGGGTCACGGCGATACAGACAAAGATTCACATCTTGATTTGCCGGTTGTTTCTCATAATTTGGAAAGATTGGAAAAAATCGAAATTGCGCCTTTCAAAGCGTTGATGAATAAAGGAATTGGTGGCGTTATGGTTGCGCATCTTTACGTTCCAAGTCTCGAAAATGAAAAAGGAATCCCGGCTTCGGTTTCCAAAAAAATCGTGACCGGACTTTTGAAAGAAAAACTCGGTTACAAAGGTTTGATTATCACCGATGCGCTTAATATGGGTGCAGTTGCCAATAAATTCAAAGCGGGAGAATTGGATGCGATGGCTTTCAAAGCAGGAAATGATATTATGTTATTTTCACAGGATGTTGCAACTGGAAAAAAATTAATCCAAAAAGCGATTGATAATGGCGAAATCCAACAAAGCAGAGTAGAAGAGAGCGTTAAAAAAATTCTTTTGACTAAGTATAATTTAGGTCTTAATCAATACAACAATATCAATCCTGTAAATGTGAACGATGATTTGAATAACGCATCACATTCGGCTTTAGTTCAAAAAATGTATGCTAATGCTTTGACGTTAATTAAAGATGAGAAAAAACTCTTGCCTTTGGATTGTAAAGAAACTTATTATTACGTTCCGCTGGAAGAAGCGCCTTATGAAACTTTTTTGAATCAACTGAATACAGGAACAACAGTAATTGTGAAAAAAGCTAGTGAAATTAATACAATTCCTGCCAATTCGGAAGTAATTGTAGGCTTTCATAAAGATAATTCAAACGCTTATAAACCTTACAAAATTTCTGATGTAAGCAAAAAGGTTTTGTCAGATTTGAGCAAAAATCAAAATGTGATTCTAGATGTTTTTGGAAGTCCTTATGCATTAAAAGATATTGATATTTCTAAAGTTTCCACAGTTCTGGTTTCTTATGAGAATAATGACGATTCGATGAAAGCTACAGCCAACGGAATTTTGGGGCAAACAAAAATCTGGGGAAGATTGCCTGTTTTAGTCAATGACAATTTGAAATTCGGATTAGGAATGGATGTTGAAGCAAAAAATCCAACCAATCAAACTGATAGAAAAAATAGCTTAGAAACCAAAAATTCTAAGACTATAATTGAGTAAATTTGTTACGCATTAGAAAAGCGAAAAAAGTCTTTATACTTTTTACATAATACATTGTACAAAAAAGAAATGAAAATAGGAATACTTTGCTATCCAACTTACGGCGGAAGCGGAATTGTGGCAACAGAATTAGGAATGAGTTTAGCTGATAAAGGCTTTGAAGTTCATTTCATCAGTTCAGCTTTGCCAGCGCGTTTGGACGTTACCAATCCGAATATTTTTTTCCATAAAGTTAACGTTCAGACATATCCGTTGTTCCAATATCAGCCTTATGATATTGCATTGTCGTCGATGATTTATCGTGTGGTTAATCTTTACAAATTGGATATTTTGCACGCACATTATGCGATTCCTTATGCTTATGCGGCTTTTACGGCGAAGCAAATGTTGAAAGCGGACAATAAAGATATTCCTTTGGTAACAACACTTCACGGGACGGACATTACTTTGGTTGGACAACATCCGAGTTATAAACACGCTGTTGAGTTTTCTATTAATCAAAGTGATGCGATAACTTCGGTTTCCGAGAGTTTGAAAAAAGATACGCTTCAGTTTTTTAATATTCAAAAGGAGATTCAGGTGATTACCAATTTTATTGATAATTCTGAATTTGAAGAATGTACGACTTGTCAGAGAGAACAATTTGCGAGTGACGATGAAAAAATCTTGATTCACGTTTCCAATCTTCGACCGGTAAAGAGAATTCAGGATGTTTTGGAGATTTTCAAAAATGTCAACAAGAAAGTAAAATCAAAACTGATTATCATTGGTGAAGGCCCGGAAATGGAGAAAATCTCCGAGTTTATGGAACATAATCCAGATTTGATAGGCAAAATCAAATTGCTTGGAAAAGTGAATAATCTGTATCGTATTTTACAGCTTTCTGATGTGTTTCTTCTGCCTTCGGAACAGGAAAGTTTTGGTTTGGCGGCGTTGGAGGCAATGGCGGCGAGAACACCGGTTATCAGTAGTAATGCAGGTGGAATTCCGGAAGTTAATATTCAGGGAGAAACCGGATTTTTGGCAGAAACCGGAAATGTAGAAGCGATGTCTAATTATTGCATCAAACTTTTGAGCGATGAAACTCTTCTTTCCGAAATGAAGAAGAATGCGAAAGCTCAAGCCATTCATTTTGACTTGAAAAATATTCTTCCAATTTATATTGAAATGTATCAGAATACGATTGCCAAATTTGAAGAATCTAAATTAATAAATGCCGGAAACAGTTAATTTACATTCATAAAAAATATGTAATTTAAACCTTTCAAAGTCAAACCTTTGAGAGGTTTTTTTATAATAAAACTAATAACAAGATGAATGAAGAAATATTACAATACCTTTGGAATTTTAAGAAATTTCGAAATTTTGATTTTATCTCCACAGACGGAAGGAAACTTGAAATTTTAAAATTTGGAGAATGGAATAAGAATTCTGGACCGGATTTTCTCTTTGCCAAAATTAAGATTGACGACCTGATTTTTGCAGGCCATATCGAGATTCACACCAAAGCTTCCGATTGGTTTTTTCATAGTCATTCCGGTAATCCGGAGTTTGGAAATCTCATTCTTCACGCGGTTTATATCAACGATTGCGACATTCCGGAATTAGGTAAACAGAATATTCCAACGCTTGAGCTGAAGAATTATATAGATGAAGAACTGATTTTGAGACATCAGAATCTGAGCAAAGAACATTCTTTTATCGCTTGTGATGAGTTGTTTGATAAAAATAAAATTCCGCTTTTTTTCCAGGAAGAAGTTTTGCTCAAAAAGTTGGATGAAAAATCTGAAATTTTCGGGAAATCACTCCTTATCTATCAAAATAATTACGAAGCTGTTTTGTTCCAGAACTTGGCTTATACGTTTGGATTGAAGGTGAATGCAGAAATTTTCCTTCAAATGGCAGAAAGTCTGGATTTCTCTATAGTGCAGAAAATCAAACAAAATCCAACTCAATTAGAAGCTTTATTTTTCGCAGTCTGTGGCTTTTTGGATGAATTAAAAGATGAAATAATGCAAATCTGGAAACGTGAATTTGATTTCTTAAAAGTGAAATTTAATTTATCTGATTTTAAAATTCATCCAAAATTCTCCAAACTTCGTCCTCCAAATTTTCCAACTATAAGATTGTCACAATTAGCGAATCTTTATCATTCTCAACCTAATCTTTTCTCAAAGTTGATTGAAGCAAAATCAATTGATGTGTTATACAAAATCTTCGAAGATGTGAAAGCTTCAGAATATTGGGATAATCGTTACAATTTTGGAAAAATTTCATCGGTTGAGAGCAAAAAATATCTCAGTCACGATTCCATCGATCTAATTATTATCAATACGATTTTGCCTTTGAAATATTTCTACCATAAAAACCATAATCCGGAAATAGTTGATGATATTTTCGAATTTTATAAGCAGATGAAACCTGAGAAAAATTCAGTTTTGGATGAATGGAAAAAATTGGGTCTGAAATTCGAAAATGCATTGCAGACTCAGGCATTTCTTTATCAATACAAAGTATTCTGCAATCAGAAAAAATGCTTAAATTGCGGTATTGGTTTTCAATTACTGAATAATGATAGATAATATTCGCCACAGATTCGAGAGAGAATGGTTTGGAGTTTTGACGAGATACGGAACTAAATTAGGAATTCCTGTTTCCAAACTGCGTGTTTTTTTTATCTATTCGACATTTGCAACTGCAGGAATTTTTTTTCTAATTTATCTTGGCTTAGGATTTTTTCTTTGGATAAAAGACTGCATCATTACCAAAAGACCTAGTGTTTTTGATTTGTAGAAAATATTATTTTACATAAAAAATCCGATTGAATTTTCAATCGGATTTATTTTTTATAAGAAGTCTAAAATCTGACTTCTGAAATCTAATATCTAATCTTAAGAATTAGCTGTAGAAAGGTTTGCTGTAACATATTCTCTGTTCATTCTTGCGATGTTTTCCAAAGAGATTCCTTTTGGACATTCTACTTCACAAGCTCCGGTATTTGAACAGTTTCCGAATCCTTCTTCGTCCATTGCTTTTACCATATTCAGAACTCTTCTTTTCGCTTCTACACGGCCTTGTGGCAATAATGCGAACTGAGATACTTTTGCACCTACAAATAGCATTGCAGAACCGTTTTTACAAGTTGCTACACAAGCTCCACAACCAATACAAGCTGCTGCATCCATTGCTTTGTCTGCATCTTCTTTAGGAACCGGAATTGCGTTTGCATCCAAAGTATTTCCTGAGGTATTTACAGACACGAATCCACCTGCAGCCATTACTCTGTCAAATGCACTTCTGTCAACCACCAAATCCTTGATTACCGGAAAAGCAGCACTTCTCCAAGGTTCGATGTGAATCGTTTCGCCATCTTTGAAATGACGCATATGCAACTGACAAGTCGTGATTCCTGTATCCGGACCGTGCGCTCTACCATTGATGTAAAGGGAACACATTCCGCAGATTCCTTCGCGACAGTCGTGGTCAAAAGCAACTGGGTCTTTTCCCTCGTTGATTAACTGCTCGTTTAGGATATCCAACATTTCTAAGAATGAAGAGTCTGTAGAAACATCAGAAATTTTATAAGTATCGAATTGTCCTTTCGATTTATTATTTTTTTGTCTCCAAATTTTCAGCGTAAGATTTAAGCCTTTTTTTGCACTCATTTTTATATATTTTTGAATGGAGATTATTTATTTTTCTCTGGTTTGTCAGCATTTTCAAATTTCATATCTGATGCTAAAACTTTTATTTTCTTAGAATTTGAAGCTTTCAAAGCATCATATTTTTCTAAGCCTTTTTTTATATTCTCAGATTTATCATCTGTCTGTGGTGTATAGACTAATTTATTCGCACCTTTTACAACTTGATAAAATGTTTTCTTGTCTCTAAACTCAGTTGGATTTAATGGACTAAGACTTACTTGCGCAACAAAAGCTCCCATTTGTCCTTCAGCATTCAGAACATAAACAGCATTTGGTTCTAGATTAGCCTCAACAAAATCTCTGTTTTCCGAAGCTGCCCAAAATAAATGTTCTCCTGGCTCGCATTCATAAACTAAATATTTGAAACCGGACATAGCTCCTAAGAATAAGTCCTTATCATAAAATCTAAAATTTACTAATGGACCAGCACCCGTTCTTAATATATAGACCAAAGATTTACCTTCTTGTGGTTTGTCTATTTCTTGCGTCGTAATTTTCTGTGAGTAAGCAGTATTTAATCCGCAAATCAAGATAATTAATAATGTAATTTTATTTAAAATTTTCATTGCTGTCTTATTTGTAACTTCTAGCTTTAACTTCAATGTTCTCATACACAAGGTCTTCTTTGTGTACTACAGATTGATTGATGTCCATACCTTTGTATTCCCAGGCAGCAACGTATTTGTAATTCACATCATCACGTTCTGCTTCTCCATCCGGAGTAGAGTGGTCTTCACGGAAGTGTCCTCCACAAGATTCGTTTCTGTTAAGCGCATCGATTGCCATCAATTGTCCTAATTCCAAGAAATCGGCAACTCTGAAAGCTTTTTCCAATTCAGGATTCAAGTTATCAGCTTCACCCGGCACTTTTACATTTTTCCAGAAATCATTCCTAACTTCTTCTATCTCTTTGATGGCTTCTCTCAAACCTTCAGGTGTTCTTCCCATTCCTACTTTGTTCCACATAATGTGTCCCAATTGTTTGTGGAAATGGTCAACAGAGTGAGTTCCTTTGTTATTAAGGAAGAAATCGATTTTATCTTTAATTCCTTTTTCAGCCTCATCAAATGCTGCTGAATCAGTTGGGATTTTACCAGTTCTAATGTCTGCAGAAAGATAATCTGCAATCGTGTAAGGTAATACAAAATATCCGTCTGCCAAACCTTGCATCAAAGCAGAAGCTCCTAATCTGTTAGCGCCGTGGTCTGAGAAGTTAGCTTCTCCGATTACGAAACAACCAGGGATTGTAGATTGTAAGTTATAATCAACCCAAACACCTCCCATTGTATAGTGAACCGCAGGATAGATTTTCATAGGTGTTTTATAAGGATCGTCTGCTGTGATTTTCTCATACATCTGGAAAAGGTTTCCGTACTTTTCCTCTACCCATTTTTTACCAAGTTCATAAATCTGCTGATCTGTAGGGTTATGGATATGTTTTTCAATAGCCGCTTCTTTTCCTTTTTTCATAATTTCTGTAGAGAAATCCAGAAAAACGCCTTCTTTGGTATCGTTATTTTCTATACCGAAACCGGCATCACATCGTTCTTTTCCAGCTCTGGAAGCAACGTCTCTTGGAACTAAATTTCCGAAAGCAGGATATCTTCTTTCCAGATAGTAATCTCTGTCCTCTTCTTTGATGTTCTCGGCTCTCAGTTTTCCTTCACGAATAGCGACAGCATCTTCAATCTTTTTAGGAACCCAGATTCTTCCTGAATTTCGAAGAGATTCTGACATTAGTGTCAATTTTGATTGTTGTGTTCCGTGAACAGGAATACAAGTCGGGTGAATCTGTACGAAACAAGGATTTGCGAAATATGCTCCTTTTTTGTGGATTTTCCACGCGGCAGAAACATTGGAGCCCATTGCGTTTGTGGAAAGGAAATATACGTTCCCGTAACCTCCAGAAGCAATGACTACGGCGTGTGCAGAATGTCTTTCGATTTCACCAGTTACAAGATTTCTTGCGATGATTCCTCTTGCTTTTCCATCAACGATTACTAAGTCTAGCATCTCGTGACGGTTATACATCTTGATTCTACCTTTACCGATTTGACGGCTCATTGCAGAATATGCTCCTAATAATAACTGCTGACCAGTTTGTCCTTTTGCGTAAAAAGTTCTTTTTACCTGAACTCCACCAAATGAACGGTTATCTAATTGACCGCCGTACTCACGTCCAAAAGGAACACCTTGAGCAACACATTGGTCGATAATATTTGCAGAAACTTCAGCTAATCTGTAAACGTTAGCTTCTCTTGCACGGTAATCTCCACCTTTGATGGTGTCGTAGAACAATCTGTAAGTTGAGTCACCATCACCTTGATAATTCTTAGCGGCGTTGATACCTCCTTGAGCTGCAATCGAGTGTGCTCTTCTTGGAGAATCCTGATAACAGAATGCTTTTACGTTGTATCCTTGTTCAGCAAGAGTTGCAGCAGCAGAACCACCAGCTAATCCTGTTCCAACAATGATAATATCTATTTTGTCTCGGTTGTTTGGCGCAACCAAGTTCATATGGTCTTTATGATTTTTCCATTTGTCCTTAAGCGGACCGTGAGGAATTTTTGAATCTAAACTCATAATTTACTTTTTATTATTGAGTAACGAAGTGAAAAATTGCAATAATGATGAACCCAAGTGGAATCAAGATAGAATACCAAGTTCCGAAAGCTTTGATAACAGGCGTGTACTTTGGATGTCTTGCTCCAATAGATTGGAAAGAAGACTGGAATCCGTGTGCTAAGTGCAAACCTAATAATACAAAAGCAATGACATAAAGAGCAACTCTCCAAATATCGTGGAATTTGTGGTGCAATTCTTCCCAATATCTCAATTCGTCAGGATTATTGCCTTGGATATACTTGTAGCTAATCTCTGGAATCCAGAAATCGTAGAAGTGTAAAGCAATGAAGGCTAAAACTACAGCTCCGGAAATAATCATATTTCTAGACATCCAAGTAGAATTTGCAGAACCGTTGTTCATTGCATATTTTACAGGTCTTGCTTGGTTGTTCTTGATTTCCAGAACAAAGCCCATTACAAAGTGGAAAACTACAGCAAAAACCAATATCGGCTGCATCACAAACTGGACTGCCGGGTTGTATCCCATAAAATGAGATGCTGCATTGAAACCGTCTTCACTAAAGACCGAAATCATATTGGTGGACAAGTGCATCACCAAAAAAATCAGCAAGAACATTGCTGAAAGTGCCATAGCATATTTTCTTCCTATAGAAGATGTAATACCAGCCATAATTCTATGTTATTTGAATTTCCACAAAATTAAAAAAATGTTAACTAAGTCAACTCTGAGAAATGTCAGAAAAATACAGTTTGTAATCTTTCTAAATAGTGTTTTGTGTAGATATAAAAATGGCTGCCTTGGTATAGGTAGCCATTTTATTTAAAGTTCTTTTCTAAGTCTTGCAACCGGGATATTTAGTTGTTCACGGTATTTTGCGATGGTTCTTCTTGCAATATTGTAGCCTTTTTCTTTCAGGATTCCTACAAGAGCGTCGTCTGTATAAGGTTTTCTCTTGTTTTCTTTATCAATCGCTTCCTGGAGGTGAGTTTTGATTTCTTTCGTAGAAACTTCTTCTCCGTCATCATTGGTTAATGAATCTGAGAATAAATTTTTCAAATAAACAATTCCGTTCGGTGTGTCGGCGTATTTGCTTTTCACAACTCTGGAAATTGTAGAAATATCAAAACCTGTAATATCTGCCACATCTTTCAGGATCATCGGTTTGATGTTCTTATCATCCCCAGTTAAGAAGTAATCTTTCTGAAGTTTTACAATCGCAGTAATAGTTTGCAAAAGTGTATTCTGTCGTTGATTAATAGCATCGATGTACCATTTCGCAGCGTCTAATTTTTGCTTGATGAAAAGTGCAGCTTGCTTGTGTTCTGCAGATTTTTTATCGTTAGAATAAGTGGAAAGAATTTCTTTGTATTCATCGGAAACTCTTAATGTTGGAGCGTTTTTGTTGTTTAAAGATGGTGTTACTTGTCCGTCTTTTACCTGGATTACAAAATCCGGAATAATTTCTTGGTTGATGGTAATGGTTTGCGTATCAAAGTTTCCTCCCACTTTTGGTGAAAGTCTTGAGATTTCGTCTAAAGCATCCCGTAAATCCTCCTCTTCAATATCGTATTTTTGAATAATTTTATTGTAATGCTTATTGGCAAGTGCGTCAAATTGATTTCTAAGAATATTTCCGGCTAAAATTATGGTGGGATTTGAGCTTACTTTTTTCTCGATTTGTAAAAGCAGACATTCTCTCAAATCTCTTGCACCAACACCTGGAGGGTCTAGTTTCTGGACATAATTTTCCAAAATATCGGTGACTTTTTCAAGATTGGTGTAAATGCCTTGCGAAAATGCCAAGTCGTCAACAATAGACTTTATTTCTCTTCTAAGGTAGCCGTCTGTATCAAGATTTCCAATAATATATTCGGCAATTTTTAAATCTTCTTCATCGATATTAGAAAGCCTGATTTGTTCCAGAAGATAATCATAAAGCGTTTGCCCTTCTGTTAATAAAGATTGGTTATCAAATTCTTCATCATCTGCAGAGTAGTTACTGCTGGCTGTTTTGTAGCTTGGTTCGTCGTCATAGAGGTATTCGTCAACATCAAAATCTGTTTCGATGCTTTCGTTGCCTTCATTTTCATATTCTTCATCGGCTTTAGAATAGTCATCTTCTGAGTTTTCATCTGCTACTTTCTCAAGAGCAGGATTTTCTTCCAGTTCTCTTTCTAGTTCTTCTTCGAATTCTAATGTATGCAACTGGATTAGCTTCATCAACTGGATTTGTTGTGGCGCTAATTTCTGACCCAATTTTAGCTGTAGATTTTGCTTTAGCATAGTTTAGTTGTTAATAACTGAATTATTTTTCACGAAATTATAAAAATATTTTTTAAAAACAATAAGTTTAGCACGATTTTTGATGTAGTGTTTTAAATAATAAAAAACCTTCAGATTTTTTCTGAAGGTTTTGTTTTTTTACCAAATTTTAATTCTGTTTTCTGGCGCAACATATAGTTTATCTCCAGGTTTTACATCAAAAGCTTTTTGGAATGCTTCCATATTAACCAAAGGTCCGAAACTTCTAAAGTATCCTGGCGAGTGCGGGTCAGTTTTGACTTGGTTGGTCATATATTTATCAGTAGATTTGGTTCTCCAGACGGTTGCCCAGCTCATAAAGAACCTTTGATCTTGTGTCAATCCGCTGATTTCCCCAGGATTTCCGTGGTCTTTCAGATACATTTGTAAAGCCGTGTAAGCCACATTAATTCCACCCAAGTCTCCAATGTTTTCTCCGCTGGTAAATTTTCCATTCACGAAACTTCCTTTCACGGGTTCGTATTTGTCATATTGCGCAGCCAGTTGTCCTACTTTTGCGTCAAAGTTTTTTCTGTCGCTTTCTGTCCACCAATTATTTAGGTTTCCGTCGCCGTCAAACCTCGAACCGCTGTCATCAAATCCGTGAGAAATCTCGTGACCGATAACACCACCAATTCCTCCGAAGTTAACCGCAGGATCAGCATTAAAACTGAAAAATGGAGGTTGCAGAATCGCAGCAGGGAAAACAATCTCGTTGTTAGAAGAACTATAATAAGCATTTACAGTTTGCGGTGACATTCCCCATTCTGTTTTGTCGACAGGTTTTCCAACTTTGTCTAAGTTTTTGGCATAATTCCACTCAGAGATTTTCTCAATGTTGTTGTAGTAAGTTCCACCGTTGGAAGCCAATTGAAGATTTAATTTAGAATAATCTTTCCATTTGTCAGGATAAGCAATCTTCACTTTGAATTTGGCTAATTTTTCTAATGCTTTCTCTTTCGTCACAGGCGACATCCATTCCAGATTTTCTATGTGTAATTTGAAAGATTTTTTGATGTAATCTACATAAGTTTCCATCTTTTGTTTCGCTTCTGCAGGGAAATATTTCTCAACATAAAGTTTTCCAAAAGCTTCTCCCAAAACGCCATTAATCACACCAAGTCCACGTTTTTCCATAGAACGTTGTTCTTGCTGACCTTGCAGATACTTGGAATAAAAATCAAAACGGATATTATCAAGATTCTGGTCAAGATTTCCGGCGTTGCTATTCAAAAGGTCATATTTCATATAGTCTTTGATAAGGCCGATGTTTTTATCGGTCATCCAGGAATCCATATTTTGATAATATTTTAATTCTCCAATAATCACTTTGTCTGTGTTAACGCCAACTGTTTTTAGATAATCAGGAAGATTAACATTTTTTACTAATGGTTTTAATTCCTCAACAGTTTTGGGATTATAACGTAAATTCGCATCACGTCCTTGTTCCAAAGTCAAAAGGTCTTGAGCTAATTTCTTTTCAAAATCTACAATTTTTTGAGCAGTTGCATCCGGTGTTTTATTTCCGAGGACAGTTTCCAGTTTAGCAACGTAACCTTTGTATTCTTCTAAAGTTTTTGTGTTGGCTTCA
Source organism: Flavobacteriales bacterium UBA2306 (assembly GCA_002345565.1). Classification (GTDB taxonomy): domain Bacteria; phylum Bacteroidota; class Bacteroidia; order Flavobacteriales; family Weeksellaceae; genus Epilithonimonas. Next base: position 99,069 of record DDVS01000006.1, read on the forward strand.
TTCACTTTTTGATAGTAATCTTTCCCCAAACCAAGGCTTGGTCCGCCAAGATAAACCGCGTTCATATTAGAGTTTTTCATATCTGCGCCCACTCTCCATCCATAAAAAGGGTTGTCGCCAGAAGGTGTAGCTTCGATGAGATATTTCTGCAAATCTTTTACGTTTTTAATCGCATCGATTTTAGCTAATTGAGATTTGATAGGATTGATTCCTTCCGCATTTCTCTTATTCCAATCGATGAAAGTTCCGTAAAGTGCCTGAATTTTTTCGCCTTCAGAATTAGAACTGAATTTTTCCGAAAGAATTTTATTTAAAATATCCAGTGACGCGACATCTACATCTTCTCTCAAAGCATTAAAAGAACCCCAGCTTGGTTTATCCGAAGGAATCACCGCGGTTTTCATCCAGCCTCCATTAACATAATTATAGAAATCATCCTGAGGTCTTACAGATTTGTCCATATAAGAAATATTAAGCCCTTCTTCTTTGATTTCCTTTGGCGCTTCTACTTCTTTTTTAGGCTCTTCTACTTGAGTTTTCTGTGATGTAGAGCAAGATTCCAAATAAAATGTTGCTGCAACAGTCAAGATGTAAACACTGATTTTTTTCATTGAGATTTATTTTAATACTTTCAAATTTATGGAATTTAATTTTTTCCTGAGCTTTTATCAATAAAAAATCCCACTCAATAAGAATGGGATTTGAGTATTTTTAAATTTATAATTCTAAATTTTCTGGATTTCTTCTGTTGTCCCAGAAAGCTATTATTTCTATTGTTTGTTCGGATAGTCTATAGTAGAGAGAAAAATATTTTAAAATAGGAACTTTATAAGTATTGTGAAAATTTGTTGCAATTCCTGAATTTGGATTTTGTATCAGATAATTTATTTTTCTTTCCACATTTGCAATCAATTTTTTCGAATATGAATTTGATTTATTGTGTTTTGTCCAAAAAACAAGTGTGTTATAATAATCTGATTCTGCGTCATCTGACCAAATTACTTTATACATTCTCTTGCTTTTTGACTCACGTCATCATTAGAAGAAAATTTTCCTTCTTTAATATCTTTAATTCCCTTTAATATTTTTTCTTTTTGCCAGTCCAGAAGCTCTTCAACTTGTTCTTCACTTTTAAATTTGATTTTCATTTCTTCTAAAAGAGATTTCAGAATCTGAAGTTGTTTTTGGTTTTCAGGATAAATGATTAGATTTTCCATCAGTTCAATTTTTATCAAAGTTAATAAAAAATTCCTTCAATTAAAACTGAAGGAATTTTGACTTTATATTTAATTAATGCTTAAAACTCTGCATTTTTTGGTGTTCTTGGGAAAGGAATCACGTCTCTGATGTTCGTCATTCCAGTCACGAAAAGAACCAATCTTTCCAAGCCTAAACCAAATCCGGCGTGTGGAACAGAACCGAATTTTCTTGTGTCAAGATACCACCAAAGTTCGTGCTCGTCAACGTGCATTTCTGCCATTTTTGTTTTCAGAACATCCAATCTGGCTTCTCTTTCAGAACCACCAATGATTTCTCCGATTCCAGGAAAAAGAACGTCCATTGCCGCAACGGTTTTGTTGTCATCATTCAGTTTCATATAGAACGCTTTGATTTCTTTCGGGTAATCAAACAAAACAACTGGACTTTCAAAATGTTTTTCAACCAGGAATCTCTCGTGTTCAGACTGCAAATCTGCGCCCCATTCTTCGATTGGATATTGGAATTTTCCTTTTTTGTTTTCTTTAGAATTTAATAAAATTTCAATCGCTTCTGTATAAGAAACTCTCTTGAAACGCTTTGCAATCACATTTTCCAGCTTTTCGATAAGACCTTCTTTTGCTCTTTCTTTTTCTGGTTTTGATTTTTGCTCTTCTGCGAAACGGTTGTTCAAGAAATCCAAATCGTCTTTACAGTTATCAAGAATATATTTAATAACATATTTCAAGAAATCCTCCGCCAAATCGATGTTGTCTTCTAGATTATTGAAAGCCACTTCCGGCTCAATCATCCAGAATTCGGCTAAGTGACGCGTTGTATTGGAGTTTTCTGCACGGAAAGTCGGTCCGAAAGTATAAATCCTTCCCAATCCCATTGCTGCAGTTTCGCCTTCCAATTGTCCGGAAACCGTCAGGTTGGTTTTCTTTCCAAAGAAATCCTGAGTAAAATCGATTTCTCCGTCTTCTGTTTTTGGAATATTATTAAGGTCAAAGTTGGTAACACCGAAAATTTCGCCAGCTCCTTCTGCATCAGCTCCGGTTATAATCGGCGTGTTGATGTAGAAAAACTGATTTTGATTGAAGAATTGATGAACCGCAAAACTCACCGCGTGACGCACTCTGAAAACTGCGCCAAACAAATTGGTTCTGAATCTCAAATGGGCCTGCTCACGCAATTTCTCCAAACTGTGTTTCTTAGGTTGAAGAATAGTTGCCTGCAATTCGTCAAAGAAATTATCTCCAAGAACAGTGATTTTCTTTGCGATGATTTCTACAGTTTGACCTGCACCTTGGCTTTCTACCACCTCACCTACAACTTTCAAAGACGAAGCAGTATTGATTTTCTTGATAGTTTCCTCATCGAAATTTTCAAAATCAACAACGATTTGCAAATTATTAATCGTAGAACCATCATTAAGCGCAATAAAGCGGTTTGCACGAAACGTTCTTACCCAGCCTTGCACGGTAATGTCGTGATGTAATACTTTTTTGTAATCTGCCAATAGGTCTTTAATCGTTTGTCTTTTCATTTTAGTATAAACTTTTAAGAAAGTTTCTGTTTTAAAATTAAGTGAGTGCAAATTTAGGAAAAATCGAGGGAAGTGTTTATATTTATTGATTCAATTATAATGTACAAATGTCACTATTCCAAAAAACAGTCATTTCAAAATATCTAAAAACTCAAAATACTGAGAATCTTAACCAAAAATGGAATTTGTTCAAAGCGCATTTTCATCATCCTGAAATTCAGGAGAATATAAGACTTTCCAAAGAGGAACAATACCAAGGCGAGTTTCTCATTGACCTATTTGTAAATATTTTGGGATATACAAAAAATCCTACGCCAGATTTTAACCTTACCACAGAATATAAAAATGTAAAAGACAGCAAAAAAGCCGATGGCGCAATCGTTATCAACGGAAAGGTTTCTTCTATTATTGAGCTTAAGGGCACAAACACCACAGATTTATCCAAAATTGAGGAACAGGCTTTTGGCTACAAAAACAATCAGCCGGATTGTAAATACATCATCACTTCTAATTTTGAGAAATTACGATTTTATATTGACAATGCCATTGAGCATTTGGAATTCAATTTATTTGAACTCAGTTTTGAGGAGTTTCAAATACTCTATTTGTGTTTGGCTTATGAGAATGTTTCTGTCGATATTCCTGTAAAGATGAAGGCAGAATCTCTAAGTCAGGAAGATGCGATTACCAAAAAACTTTACAAAGATTATTCTGTATTCAAAAGAGAGTTATTCCACAATCTTACCTGTCTTAATCCCGATTATGAGCCGATTGAGCTATTCAAAAAGTCTCAAAAATTATTGGACCGTTTGCTTTTTCTTTTCTTCGGAGAAGACCGTGGTTTGCTTCCGCCAAATTCTGTGAGATTGATTTTGGAAGATTGGAAAGCTATAAAAGACCGAGACGAAGATGTCCCATTGTACAGTAGATTTAAAAAGTATTTTGGTTATCTAAACACGGGTTTTAAAGGGAAACGATACGACGTTTTTGCCTACAACGGCGGACTTTTTAAACCAGATGAAGTTTTAGACAACATCATCATTGACGATGAACTTCTTTACAAACACAGTTTGAAACTAGCAGATTACGATTTTGCCAGCGAAGTAGATGTGAATATTTTGGGGCATATTTTCGAAAATTCTTTGAACGAATTGGATGAAGTAAAAGCCCAATTGGAAGGCGCAGAAATTGATAAATCTAAAACCAAACGCAAGAAAGATGGTGTTTTTTACACCCCAAAATACATCACGAAATACATTGTAGAAAATACAGTTGGTAAACTTTGCGATGACAAAAAAGCAGAACTTGCCATCGTAGAAGAAGATTATTTTACCGACAAAAAAAGACAGCAAAAAACCAAAATTGCACTTCTGAAAAAACTGGACGATTACAGAACTTGGTTACACCAAATTACCATCATAGATCCAGCTTGTGGAAGTGGGGCATTTCTGAACGAAGCTTTGAATTTTCTGATCAATGAGCACCAATACATTGATGAGTTGGAGGCCAAGCTCACGGGTTCATCTATTGCTTTCACTTACCATTCCGAAAGTATTTTGGAGAACAATCTTTTTGGCGTAGACCTCAACGAAGAATCTGTAGAAATTGCAAAGCTTTCTCTGTGGCTACGAACTGCAGAACCCAACAGGAAACTGAATAGCTTGAATGACAACATCAAATGTGGAAATTCTTTGATAGACGATCCCGAAGTTGCAGGCAACAAAGCTTTTAATTGGGAACAAGAATTCCCGCAGATTTTTGCGAAAGGCGGATTTGATGTGGTGATTGGAAATCCGCCGTATGTAAGACCTCATAATATTGCTGATGCCGAAAAGGTTTTTTTATGGGGAAATTATTTTGTTGCATCACAAAAGACAGATTTGTACGCTTTTTTTACTGAAAGAGGAGCATTATTGCTAAAAGAAAATGGCACGCTTGGATATATTATGCCTAAAACGTGGATGAGTATTCATTCATTTTTTAAGCTTCGACAGTTTATTTTAGAAAGGTATAATATTAATGAAATAGGAATTTTACCAAATAAAGTTTTTGAAGATGCTACTGTGGAAACAGCCATAATTATTTTTGAGAATAAACCAAATACAAAATTTTTTGAATTTGTAGATGTGATTGAAAATAAAGCTTTAAGACAAGAAAATCAATTAGATATTTTAAAAAGTAATAATTTAAACATTAATGAGAATGTACAAAAAGACATTGGTGAGTTTAGATATTTGGGTGATATTACAGATGTAATTGTTGGGATAGCAACAGGCGATGACAAAAAATATTGCAGATTTGAAAAATTGACAAACATTGACAAACCTGCAATCAGAGGAGCTAATATTTCAAGATACAATATTAATTATACAGGAGAATACTTATGGTATGATACTCAAGAAATGGTTAGAGATAGCAACTTAAAACCAAAAAGCACTTTGAAAGGTGGTGGATTATTATGTAGTCCAAAAAAGCCTTCGGATTTTGAAATTCCGGAAAAAATTGTAATGCAAAGAATTTCAAAGAAAATAATTGCCTCTTTAGATACCAATCAATATTATGCACATACATCAGTTGTCATTTTAAAGCCAAAAGCAGATAATCTTTTCAGAAATAAATATGTTCTGGCAATATTAAATTCATCTTATATAAATTTTTGGTTAAAAACTAATAGTTCAAATGTGTCAATAAATGTTGGAACCGTAAAAAATATACCAATAAAAATTGAAACTATTGAGAATCAAAATGTGTATGAAAACAATGTGGATTTAATGCTATCCCTCAACAAAGAATTACAAGAAATTTCAGCCAAATTCCAAAGAACCTGTGAAAGAAAATTTGAAAATCTAAACCAAAACAAAAAACTGCAAGACTGGTACAAACTCTCGTATGCAGATTTCATCAAGGAACTCACCAAACAAAAAATAAAACTCAGCCTTTCCGAAGAAGCAGATTGGGCAGATTATTTTGACCAAGAGAAAAGTAAAGCTTTAGAGATACAATCTAAAATAGAAAGTACAGATAAGGAAATAGACCAGATGGTTTATGAACTTTATGGCTTGAGCGAGGAGGAAATTGCCATTGTAGAAAACAGTTGAGTTTTCATCTTTACTCATCTTTCTTAGAAGGAATCAAGAAAACATCCATCAAACCTTCTGGTAAAAACATTTGGATAAATTTCTCTTCACGATTCACTTCCAGAATCCAGTCTTTGATAATCGGAATGATAATTTCTTTTCCGGCAAGGTCCAGAATGAAATAATTCTGCGCCGTCTGGTCATTAATAGAAACAATATTGCCGCAAGTTTTTCCGTCAGCTTCACGGATTTCAAAACCGATCACTTCGTGATAGTAGAATTTTTTGCCAGTCAATGGAGGAAGCGTAGAAAGCGGAAGATAAACACCTTTTCCAAGCGATTGATTCACCAACGCTTCGGAAGAATTTTTGAAAGAAATAATTTTGGTGTCAGCTTTGGACCAGGATTGTTTTTCCACAAAAAAAGGAACAAGCAATCCGTTGACTTCCACAAAAATCGATTCCAATTTGTTGTACATTTCTGGCTGATCTGTATCCAATTTTAGGACAACGTTGCCTTGCAGTCCGTGAGTTCTGGTAATTGTTCCTAAAAAATAGCAGTCTTCTTTTCTCATTATTTCAAAAATTAATTTTCTTCCTTTCCTTAGTCCTAAAGATAGGAACAGTAATTAATTTGCTCCCTTTAAGGTTGGGGAAACCAATTGATTTTTTATTTAAACAACAAAGACACGAAAATCTCGTGTCTTTGTTTTGTATCTTTTTGTAAAGAATTAAGCCTGAGTTTCTTCAGTTCCTTCTGCTTCAGCAGTTGGCTCTTCAGTAGCAGCTTCTTCTGTTGCAACTTCCTCAGCAGGAGCGTTAGCAGCTTCTTCAGCAGCCTTTGCATCAGCTTCTGCTTTCGCAGCAGCATCAATTCTTGCTTGGTTTACTTTAGCTTCAGCTTCCAGAGCTGCTTTTTTAGCATCAGCTTTAGCAGTTGATAAACCTTCAACTTTACCTTGAACTTTAGCATCTTTAGCCTCAACCCAAGCAGCGAATCTCTTCTCAGCTTCAGCTTCGTCAAAAGCACCTTTAGCAACACCACCTTGAAGGTGTTTTTTGTACAAAGCACCTTTGTAAGAAAGGATAGCTCTCGCAGTATCAGTTGGCTGAGCACCGTTGTTTAACCACTTTACAGCAGAATCAACGTTCAAGTCAATCGTTGCAGGGTTAGTAATTGGGTTGTAAGTTCCTAGTTTCTCGATGAATCTACCATCTCTTCTAGCTCTAGAATCTGCAACCACGATGTGGAAAAAAGGTTTCCCTTTTGATCCGTGTCTTTGTAATCTGATTTTTACTGACATAAATTTAAAATTTGTGGGAACACGTCCCGGTTAAATATTTAGTGCGCAAAGATAAGAAAATATTTCAATGTAACAATTTGAAAATCTAATAATTTACCAATCCAAAAAAGAAAACTTCTCCGACTCTCAAACACGCAAACTCTCAGACCAAATTTTAGGAGCCGGGAGCCTGCTTGAAGTTTATGCTGAGCGGAGTCGAAGTGTTGCAATCTTTTTTGCCACACTTTTTGTCAGGCTGAGGTTCTCGAAGTCCAAGCAAAAAAGGATTTCCACTGCAAAACAAAGTTTAGATGAATCAAATAAAAAAATAAAAATATTGAGTCAATCAGAGCTAAGGATTTAGTCTGTGATAGAAAATTTTGTCTTTTAAATCCAGCAATTACTCAACGAATATCATCACAAATAAAAAAGTTAGTATTAGAAATGTCACACTGAGCGGAGTCGAAGTGTCTTTAATTACTTTTTTCAATATCTCTTTTGTGACTTTTGTGGTTTGAAAAAAGATTTCAGTTCAAACCTTTCTTGTAAGTTTCCAAAGCTCTTTCCCTCGCAAATTTGTGTTCTACAATTCTGTTTTCAAGAATATCCTTTTCAAAATCAGGATTCCATTTTCGGATAAATTTCAAATCTTTATCAAATTTTTTCGTCTGCTCGTCCGGATTGAAAACTCTGAAATAAGGTGCCGCATCGCAACCGCACCCAGCTGCCCATTGCCAGTTTCCATTGTTTGCAGAAAGATCATAATCCAACAATTTCTTAGCAAAATAAGCTTCGCCCCAACGCCAGTCTATCAAAAGATGTTTGGTTAGGAAACTTGCGACAACCATTCGGATTCTGTTGTGCATTTGTCCGGTTTGGTTTAGTTGGCGCATTCCTGCATCTACGATGGGATAACCGGTTTCACCATTGCACCATTTTTCAAATTCGGCTTCGTTGTTTCTCCAAGCAATATTTTCGTATTTTTCTTTGAAACAATAATTAACCACTTTCGGAAAATGAAAAAGAATTTGCATAAAGAATTCTCTCCAAATTAATTCATTCAGCCAAGTTTCATTGTGATTCAAAGCAAATTTCACACATTTTCGAATCGAAATCGTTCCAAATCTCAGCGCAATTCCCAAATGTGTGGTCGCATCCAAAGCAGGAAAATCTCTCGTTTTATCGTAAACATCAATAATTTTTGATTCCAAGCTTGGTTCTTCAAAATTAAAATCCGTTTTCTCAAATCCGATTTCCTTGAGACTTAATATTTTTTTGGAAGGTAATTTTAGAAATTGTTCTTTATTAATTCTTACAGATTTGTAATCGTCTTCTGTTAGTATTTTTTTCCATTTACTGGAGAAAGGTGTGTAAACTGTGTAAGGCTCGCCGTTGTCTTTTATGACATCACTTTTTTCAAAAATAACTTGGTCTTTAAAATCAAGAAATTCAATATCTTTTGAATTGAGAAAATCCTTAACCTCATCATCTCTTTTGATTGCCGAAGGTTCATAATCCCGATTACAATAAACCGCTTTGATATCATAATCTTTCTGCAATTGTTTGAAAATCTCCAAAGGTTTTCCATAGAAAGTCAAAAGATTACTTTCAAAGTCTTTCAGTTCCTGATTGATTTTTTCCAATGCCTGATGAATGTAATCAACACGTCGGTCGTATTTATCTTCAAGATGGTCGAGAATATCTCTATCAAAAATAAAAATGGGAATCACTTTCTCATCAGATTTCAAAGCTTCGGACAAACCTTTGTTGTCATCTAAGCGTAAATCACGACGAAACCAGTAGATTGAAGTTTTTTGCATTGATAATTTTATAATCAATCAGTAAAAATTATTCCAAACTTCCCAAATAGAATAGTCCCAAACACTGCTGATTCTCCTCAATTTTCAAAGAATCTTTCAAGTTGTTAACGATTTTCGGAGAACTCCAGTAACAACCGATTCTATGAGCGGTGCAAGTCAAATACATATTTTGAACAGCCATAGACGTTGCCGCAATCTCTTCCCAATCGGGAACCAATCCACTGAATTCAACCACAATTGAAATGATAACATTCGCTTTCGAAATTTTGAAAGCAATATCATCATATTTCTTCTGTAGAAACTGAAATTCTGGCGTCAATTCTTTATAAATATTCTGAAGTTCCAGACCAAGATTTTGTTTTTCCTCGCCTTTGAAAACTTTGAAACGCCAAGGTTTTGTACGTTTGTGATTGGGAGCCAGAATAGCATTGCTGAGAATTTCGTCAATGATGTGTTGTGGGATTTCTTTATCTGTATAATCTTTTGGGAAGATGCTTCTGCGCTCTTCTATGAGATGCTTAAGAATTGTTGCGTTTTCCATAGTTCAAAGATACGGGAAAGAAGAAACAAGAGCAAAGTAAAAAGAAACAAGAAAATGAATAGAATAAGAATCTTCGGACGTCTGAGATCCATCATCTGACTTTAAAGAATCTCCACAATTTCCTGATGAATTTTATTAAGGACAAAATCATCACCAACTTTCTTCCCAAGCATTATCTTCGACATTGGACTTTCCGGAGAAATGGCATAAAAACGGTCGCCTTGGAAAAAAAATTCTCCCAAAGAAACAGAAATGTAAAAACGAGCTTTATTTGTGATGACAAGCGAGCCCAATTTTATCGTGTCGGAAACAGAATTTAGAACTTTTCGCATTTGAGTCTGCATACTTTTCAGCGAAACCATTTGTCTGTCCAAATGATAAATTTCCTCCTGAATTTCCTCTCGTATCGAATCGTATTTGGAAGTTTTTTTGATGTCTCGGCTGGCTTCCAGAGAAAAGTTGAGGTAAAATTCCAACGTTTTTACCTTTCCGTTTATTGTATCGTTAACATAATTTCTTAGCTCTGTTTTGTCGTAAATCGTCTTCTGCATCCATTCAATTTTAAATAAAGATAATATTTTAAAAATAAATGTTACTTGAAAAAAATCCTTTCAAATTATTAAATCTGAAAGGATTATATATTGTTGTTAGCCAAATTATTCCAGCAAATCTGGTCGCCTTTCTTTTGTAATTCGTACCGCTTCATCGTGTAACCAATCTTCAATCGCTCCGAAGTTTCCACTCAATAATATTTTTGGAACAGATAACCCTTTGTAAGTTTCTGGTCTTGTGTAGATTGGTGGGGATAAAAGGTTGTCCTGAAAACTATCTGTCAATGCACTTTGTTCGTTATTCAAAACGCCCGGTAACAATCTGATTACAGAATCTGCCAAAACACAAGCCGCTAATTCTCCACCGGTTAAAACATAATCACCTATTGAGATTTCTTTTGTGATATGCAAATCACGAACACGTTGGTCAATACCTTTGTAATGTCCGCAAAGAAAAATCAGATTTTTTTTGATTGATAAAGTGTTGGCAATTCTTTGATTAAGTGTTTCTCCGTCTGGTGTCAGATAAATAATTTCGTCGTAATCTCTTTGAGATTTTAGTTCAGAAATACATTTGTCCAGAGGTTCTATCATCATTATCATTCCGGCACCACCGCCATAAGGCTCATCGTCAATTTGCCGATGTTTGCCAATGCTCCAGTCTCGGATGTTGTGAAAATGAACTTCTGCCAATCCTTTTTCAATCGCTCTTCTTAGGATTGAGGTTTTGAAAGGGCTTTCCATAAGTTCCGGAAGTACGCTGATGATGTCGATTCGCATGATTATAAATGATGATTGATAAGCGATAAATGATCATTTATCAATCATCATTTATCATTTATATTACTGTTCTGTCGGGTTTTTGTTAGATGGCGCAATAATCAGCCTTAATGAAGAGTCTTTGTTGATGTAGCTCCACATCCAGTTGAAGAAAATTGCGATTTTGTTTCTGACGCTCAGAATCAGCATCAAATGTAAGAACATCCAGAAATACCAAGCAAGAAATCCCTGAAATTTTAATTTCGGAAGGTCAACAACAGCTCTATGTTTGCCAATGGTTGCCATAGAACCGCGGTCGATATATTCGTATTCCGCCCAGTCTTTTTCGGAATCTTTTTTGAAATTCCTGGCCAGATTTTTCCCTTGATTAATCGCGACATTTGCTAATTGAGGATGTGCCTGAGGATATTTTGGCGTTTCCATATAAGCAATATCACCAATGGCGAAAATGTTATCGTAACCTTTCACCCGGTTGAATCTGTCAACGATATATCGGTTTCGTACAATATTTTCTTTGTTGAAATCATCAATAATGTTTCCGGTAACTCCGGCGGCCCAAATCACATTGTTTGTAGGGATTGAATTGCCGCTTTGCATAAAAATTGTCTCTCCATCGTAATCTGTAACGCGTTCATTTTTCATAAATTTTACACCCAGCTGAACGAGATATTTTTCCGCAGCTTCTTGAGATTCCTCGCTCATTGTTTCCAATGGCGTTTCACCAGCACTTATCAGAATAATATTAAGGTCAGAAAAATTCATTCTAGGATAATCTCTTGGGAGAATGTTGGTTTTCATTTCGGAAAAAGCACCTGCGAGTTCCACTCCGGTTGGTCCGCTTCCTACGATGACGAGATTCCAGTTGCCGTCGTCACTGGCTTTTCTTTCGATAATCATCTTTTCGAAAGTCATCAAAACGTGATTACGAATCGTAATGGCTTCCTGGGTATTTTTCATCCCGAGAGCTAGATTTTGCATCTTCTGATTTCCGAAAAAATTGGTTTTACAACCTGTCGCAATAACTAATTTATCGTAAGTAAAAATGCCATCTTCGCCGATGACTTTATTTTCGGAAGGGATGATTTTCTTGACTTCCGTCATTCTGAATTGGATGTTTTTTGACTTCTGGAAGATTTTTCTGAACGGGAAAGAGATATTAGAAGGCTCAATTCGGCCGGTTGCAACTTGATAGAATAATGGCTGAAACATGTGATGATTCATCTTATCAATGACCATTACCTTATATTTTCCTTGATTATTGAGATTTCTCGCGAGTTGTAAACCTGCAAATCCGCCTCCGATGATAACAATCTTTTCCCTCATTTTTTTATCTTTTTAAAATTAAATTCTATTGCTTCTTCTGAAGCTTACAAAAATTATGCTGGTTTTGATTTAAAAAAAAGAACTCTGGCAAAGATTGACAGAGTCCTAAAAATACAAATGATGAAAAATTAATTTTTATAGAAACCATTCGTTCCGATTCCTGATTTGAACGATTTAATTTGAGCGCCAGTAGAAGCATTGTAAACGTAAGAAGTGCTTTCTCCTGTGAAACTTGCATCTGATACAAAGATTTTACCATCAATAATATCAAATCCATAAGCACCATAACCTGGAGCAGTAAACAATGTTTTGATTTCAGAAGCTGGAACAGTTGTCAATTTAGAATACACTTTGTTTCCAACGTCTAGGAAGTAGAAATAACCAGAATCAATTCTCAATTTCTGAACGTTAGCAATTCCTGTCAATGTAACAGTTGAGAAAGTTCCGTCTGTAGGATTGATTTTGTAGATGTAAGAATTTGTAGCTGTGGAAGATAATGCATAAGCTGAACCTTCGTAAGAAACCAAATCTTTGATAATTCCAGAATCTGGTAAAGTTACTGTTTTATCAATCGCATTGGTAGTCGGTTTTACAATCGTAATCGTATGACCTGTTGGTAATTCGTTATAATTGCTGTCATAAGTAGAACCATCTGTTTGAACGATAATATTTCCGGCGGCTTCCACTACTTTTTCTGCATAACGCGTAAAAGGAATACTCTTGATAAAGCTGTTGTCAGCATTATTATAGATGTTCAGTTTATAAGTGTCAAAGAAGTTGTTGTTTGTAACATAATATTGGCTGTCTGTGAAAGCAATATATCTAGGATTAACAAGATTAGAAGTTACCGTTGCATTTTTTTGAAAATTAAAACGATTGACAATCAAAATTTTGTTACTGTTATTAAGTACCAAAAAAGCATTAGTCCCTTTGAAACCAATAGTTTGAAGAACATCACCAAGATCTTCGTTATTGACAGATTTGTAAATGTTAGATTTTGATTCGCCAAGGTCGGCTGACAAAAAATCTACCGTCGCATCCGGTTTGTTAAATGAACCTTCGTTAGCTACAAGAATCCCGCTGTAAGAAGTTTCCTGATTGTTGAAATCGAAATCGTCATCGTTACAAGCTGCGAATGTCAGAAGAACGGATGCGAAAAGTCCGGTCAGTAATTTGTTGATTTTCATAAGTATAATTATTTATTATTTTAAAAATTTAATTTAAGATTGACTGCATAATTTCTTTGTGGCATAAAGTAATAATCAACCGATTGATAAATCTGATTAGTCAAATTATTCACTTTAAACCCGAGTTGAAACTTCGGAGATAACTGAGTTGTAATTCCCGAATTGAGAATCATATAATCTTTCAGAGGCTTCTTATTGTTTTCATCAACGTAAGTTTTTCCGTTGTACATTGTTTGCAGAAAAAATCCGATGAAAGAATATTGATAATTAATATTAAAATTGGCTCTGTGAAGCGGAACGTACATCATCTGTTTTTTTATTTCCAGATTGATGGATTTCGAATAAGTATGAGACAAATTGCTGAAAATGTGATGTTTTCCAAATGTTTTATCAAAAGATAAATTAGCTTCCAATCCATAAGAATCTACTTTCTTAATATTCTTCGGAGTCCAAATTGCGCCATTCGTAGGAACCCAAACAATATCATCTACAATGTGCATATAATAAGGTGTGATTCCCAGTTTGAAATTCTTATAAGTAAAGTTGTGTGATATTTCTATTTGATTAGAAGTTTCAGGCTTCAATTCTCGATTTCCGCCAGGTTGCCAATACAAATCATTGAAAGTCGGCGCTCGGAAATTTCTTGAAATATTCAAAGTCGCTTGATACCAATTGGTGACCGTATATTTTCCGCTTGCCGAAAACAAAAACGGACTTTTATAATCTTCTACAAGTTCTTGTTTTGCGCCCAATTCCCAATAGAATTTTTTGGATGCAGAGTTTCTGTAAAGCAAAGAAAAACTTCCAAGATTTCTTTTCGGAGTTTGGATTCCGGAACCAAAACCTTCTGCTTCGTTGTATTGATATTCTGTGATGAGGTTGAAAGACGAATTTTTTGAGACCAAGAAATCAAAATCATTTTTGATGATGTATTGTTTTCCAATTCCACCGCTGGTTTTGCTTTTATTAATGTCTCCAAAATATTGGAAATTGTCTTCCAGATAAGCAATCTTAAAATTGTTTTTAATCGATTTTGAATTAAATTTCCAACCCGCTAAACTTCGGAAAGTCTGAACCTGATATTTGGTTTTGGTTTGGCTTTCTTCAAAAATCGGATAATGTTGGTCGCTGTCATAAAGTTGACTTTGCCAATAGAATTCGTTGTTCGGATTTATTTTATAAGCTAAACCGAGATTGAAACTCGTGTTTTGATATTCTCCGTTTCGGTTGATGAATTTTCTTTGAGGAACTTCATAATCGTTCTCACTTCTGGAATGATTGATATTAACATTAAAACTAAAATTCTCATTACTGAATTTCGCCTGAGCAAGAGAATTACTCGTTCCAAAAGAACCATATTCCGAAAACAAAGTCCCATTGAAACCTTTGTTAAAATCAAGAATATTATTAAGATGAATAGAACCGCCAATTGCGCCACTTCCATAAATCACACTTCCGCCTCCGTATTTGATTCCGACATTCTCATAACTCAAAGGATTCATATTATTGATGTCGCCTTGACCTAGAAAAATCGAATTGATATTGATTCCGTTCCAGACAAATGCAGTTTGAGAAGCTGTTGTACCTCGAAAACTTGGCGATGAAGTTGCGCCTCGTCCGTTTTCTTTAATATAAACGTTGGACTGAAACCTCAATAAATCTGATAAAGAAGTCGAGTTTTCAAGAATGTTATTAGAATTAAGATTTGATATTTTTGCAGTTTTCGAAACTTTACTGAATTGATTATCAATAAATACGGTATCTATCAAAGATTCCTGAGCGGAAACTTGATGCAATAATCCAATGAAAAAAAATGTAAATAGTTGTTTCTTCATAACCTGCCTTTCCTCCGAAAGCATTTTAAAAATTTCCATTGGCAGGTCTCCTGACTTTCGCTGATTTTGCGCCTTCTCGTTCTTTTTCAAAACAATGGCAAGATTGCAAAATCTAAGATTGCGATTTACAGTTGCGGGGACAGTTGAAGAATTGCACTTCATTCCCTTTTAATCCGAACAAACTCGGAACCAAATTTTTGCAAATATAGAAAGTTCGGATGAAAATTTTAAGAACAAGTTTCGAAAAGAATAAAATCCTTTAACCACAAAAGTCACAAAAGAAAATCTGAAAAAAATAGATGAGAGAGCAAAAAAGATAACTGTTTAAAAGCAAATCTTTTTTTGAATTTAGATAAACTTAAAATATTGCATAAGCTTTTGTGACTTTTGTGGTTTGAAAAAAATATTAATGAATCTTAAAACGGAAGTTCTCCAATTTCAGGCTTACCGACATTTTTGTAGAAATTTTCCAATGGTTTCGGAAACGATTTTTCATCGGCTTGTTTCTCATCAACGATCAAAAACTCATTATCAGAAGCAAATTTTTCAAATTCTTTTTTAGAATCTAATTCAATGGTATTGATTTCTATTGCCAAGTTTTTATGAGTCAATTTATGATTGATGATTTTTGAATTAATAATAAAATCTTCCCATTCAGACGGAATAGAAGTTGGAAATTCATAAAGTTTTTTCCAAATAAAATCGTTTCCTCTTTGCTTAATCAAGAATTGGTTTTTGAATTTGACAAAGAAATATTTCAAACTCAAATCAGAGACTTTTGCTTTCTTGGTTTTAACTGGGAATTCAGAAATTCTACCAGTTTCGAAAGCTAAGCAATCGTCATTCAAAGGACATTCACTACAAATTGGATTTTTCGGTTTGCAAATCTCCGAACCAATATCCATTATCGCCTGATTGAATTCTCCGGGTTTGTCATCAGGCATAATTAATAAAGCTAAATCGGAAAAATACCCGAAAGCTTTAGAACTTGAAATGTCAAAATCATCAGCAAATATTCTAGACAAAACACGATAGAAATTTCCATCAACCGCAGGAACTTTTTCCTCAAAACAAATACTCGCAATTGCTGCCGCTGTATATTTTCCGACGCCCTTTAATTTTAAAATGTCTTGATAATGATTCGGAAACTCGCCGCCGAAATCTTCTACAACCTGATGAGCCGCTTTATGGAGATTAATCGCTCGGGAGTAATATCCCAAACCTTTCCAATATAATAAAACCTCATCTTCCGAAGCATGGTGAAGTTCTTTCACTGTTGGAAATCTATCGATAAATCTGAGATAATGACCGAGTCCTTGTTTAACTTGGGTTTGCTGTAAAACAATCTCACTTATCCATATATTATAAGGATGTTGATTTTCCCGCCAAGGGAGTTCTCTGGCGTTAGACTCATACCACTTTATGAGCTTTTTTCCAATGTGAAGAAAATCAGCATTTTGTTTGTTTGTTTTCAAAAATATGTCTTATATTTGCACACCAAAATTATAAAGAAATTTAGAAAATGACAAAGGCAGAATTGGTAAATACCATCTCGAACAAGCTGGGAGTAGAAAAAAATGATACACAGAAAGTTATCGAAGCTTTCATGCAAGAAATCAGAACATCAATGTATAACGGAGATAATGTATATTTGAGAGGTTTTGGTTCTTTCATCATCAAAACAAGAGCAGCTAAAACAGGTAGAAACATTTCTAAAAATACAGCGATAGAAATCCCTGCTCATAACATCCCTGCTTTTAAACCTTCTAAAACTTTTGTAGAAAAAGTAAAGACCAAAGTTGCAGTAAAATAATTAATATAGTATTAACAGTATAAAAAAATATAAATTATGCCAAGCGGAAAGAAAAGAAAAAGACACAAGGTAGCGACTCACAAAAGAAAGAAAAGAAGAAGAGCAAACAGACACAAAAAGAAAAAATAATTTAGCCTTTTTTGAGTCTTAAACATATTAAATATAGTTGGCATTTTGCCAGCTATATTTTTGTTTTATATTTACAACCTAATTTTAATAAAACCTTTTGATGAAGTTATGAAAAAAGAACTGATTATTTCTAATGATGGAGATGCTTCTAAAATTGCTTTATTGGAAGATGGCCGCCTCTTTGAACTTCACGAAGAAGAAACCAAAACCGATTTTGTAGTCGGAGACCTTTTTTTAGGCAAAATCAAAAAACTGGCACCAAATCTTAATGCAGCTTTTGTCAACATTGGAACAGACAAAGATGCGTTTTTACATTATCAGGACCTGGGTCCGCAATTCCTTTCTTATCAGAAATTTCTGAAAAATACAATCTCAAAAAAACAACAATCGCCAAGTCTTAAAAATTTTGAAGCTTCAAAAGATATAGACAAGCTAGGAACTGTTGATAAAGTGCTTACAGCAGGAGATTTGGTATTATTACAAATTACAAAAGAACCTATTTCTACAAAAGGACCAAGAATCTCTACACAGATTTCTCTTACAGGTCGTTTTCTGGTTCTGATTCCTTTTGATAACAAGATTTCTGTATCCAAAAAAGTAAGTAATCCGGAAGAAAAAACCAGACTGAAAACTTTGATAGAAAGTATTCGTCCGGAAGGTTTTGGAGTGATTATCAGAACCGTTGCTGAAGGAAAGAAAGTAGCTGAGCTTCATAATGATATGAACCAGCTGGTGCAAAAGTGGGAATCGACATTTAAAAATATTCAGAAAAATAAAGTTCCTAGTAAAGTTCTGAATGAGGAAGATAAAGCGTCTTCGATTTTAAGAGATAACTTTAACCAGGATTTCGTAAGCATCATTTGTGATGATGAAAAAATGGTGGAAGATATGAAATCTTACATAGAAGTTATTGCACCGGAACGCAAGAATATAGTTCAGTTTTACGACTCTCATATTCCACTTTTAGAATATTACAATGTAGAAAAACAACTGAAGCAGAGTTTTGGTAAACACGTTAATATTCCGGCTTCCAAAGGAGCTTATCTGGTAATTGAGCATACGGAGGCGCTTCACGTAGTCGATGTCAATTCCGGAAATAACATCTCATCTTCTACAACCAACAAGACACACGCTTTAACCGTTAACAAAATGGCGGCAACAGAAATTGCAAGACAACTGCGTCTGAGAGATATGGGCGGAATTATTGTGGTGGATTTCATTGATATGACCGACCCCGAACACAGAAAGGAGCTCTACGAACATCTTCGCGAAGAAATGAAGCGTGACAAAGCAAGACATAAGATCTTGCCGCCTTCAAAATTTGGTTTGATTCAGATGACGAGACAGCGTGTGCGTGCAGAAAAGCACATCGAAACGTCTGAAGAAAATCCTAACAAAGACGGCGAAATCATCGCTCCAATCGTTATTGTGGAAAGGATGGAAGAATCCATTAGAACTATTATACAAAAAGAAAAAGGGAAATTGTACCTGCATGTACATCCTTTTTTGGAAGCTTATCTCACCAAAGGACTGGCAAGTATCCAAAACAAATGGTTTTTAAAATACAAAAAATGGGTAACCATTATCCCAAGAGATTCTTTCAAAATGCTGGAATTTCATCTTTATAATGCTAAGAAGAAAGAGTTGATGAGTTATTCTAATTAAGATTTTTATCAATCAAAAAAATTGGAAGTCTGTTTAAAATATTAAGCAGACTTTTATTTTACCTAATAAATACTTATTGGCTTTAATTATACGTTTTAATTCTTAAATTTGGTTTTATGAAAAGGAACATCTATTCTATGCTTGTTTTTTGTCTATTGACAAGTTGTTATACCTACCGGCCGGTTAAAACAACATTGGAAGAAACAGAAAAACGTATTGAAAACTCAAAAACGCAGACTAGATCTCATATGGCGACGGCACTTAACAAACCTGTTTTGGATGAGTCCGAAGCCCAGATCAAAAAAGAAAATGTCAAAAAAAATTCTAAACCTGCGCCTCAGAAAACCACCAGACAGTTGACGATTAAAGAAAAATTAGAACCTTCCAGGATTTATAAAATTAATGTAGGCGGCAAGCGTTATAAAATTCAGGTAGATCAATGGGAAAGTGATTCCTTGGTTGTTCACGCCGTCAATAAACCTGAAAAGAAAATGAAATTTCATAAAAATCAAATTGACGAAAGTACGATACTAGAAAAACGTTTTTCCCAGCCTATTTCAGATATTTTAACCGTTGTTGCTTACGCCGGGATTGCAATTCTGGTGATAGCATTAGCTTTTTAATATTCTAAGGCGAAAGAATGCTAAATCATATTCTAAAAATTGTTTTAACATTTTTTGTATCCATATTAACTTATATTTAACGTGATTCTAAAGTTAAATATTCAAGAGGTATCTTAATTTGGTCATAATTTTGATACAGAAAAAATAAACATCCCAATATATATGTCAGGAAAAATTTTATGGATAGATGATGAAGTGGATCTTCTAAAACCGCATATCGTTTTTTTAGAAAATAAAGGCTACAGTGTAACTCCGGTTAACAATGTCAATGAGGCTTTGGAAATCATAGAAAAGGAAAAATTTGAGTTAACTCTTCTTGACGAGAATATGCCAGGAATATCTGGTTTAGAAGCTATCCCAATGATAAAAGAAAAAGATAGTGCTCTAAAAATCGTAATGGTTACAAAAAGCGAAGAGGAGCATATTATGGAGCAGGCTATAGGCTCGCAAATTGCAGATTATATCCTAAAACCGGTTAATCCAAATCAGGTGCTTTTGTCTTTGAAGAAGAATTTACAGAGCGAAACGCTGGTAGAACAAAAAACCATTGTAGATTATCAGCAGGAATTCCGCAATCTGAGCATGGAGCTGTCTTATCTTAGAACCTACCAGGATTGGGCAGAGTATTATAAGAAAATTCTGAATTGGGAAATTAAATTTGACAAAGTCTTTGACAATGAATTTGCAGATTTATTACAAAATCAAAAGGAAGAGGCCAATATCCAGTTTTCAAAATTCATCGAAAATAATTATGAAGAATGGCTCCACAGCAATGAAAAACCTATGATGAGCCACACGCTTTTCAAAGATAAAGTGAAACCAGAACTTGAAAATGAGAAAGTTCTTCTTTTAATGGTAGATAATCTAAGATATGACCAATGGAAAGTTATCGAGCCTTTGTTTACAAGATTTTATAATAAAACATCAGAAGATTATTATTTCAGTATTCTACCAACGGCCACTCAGTATGCTAGGAACTCTTTCTTTGCTGGTTTAATGCCATCAGAAATAGAGAAAAGATTTCCGGAATATTGGTTTAATGATAATGAAGAGGGTAATAAAAACGAACACGAGAGGGATTTCCTAGAAGATCAGATGAAACGCATAGGGTTATCTGGCAAATCTATGAAATACCTGAAAATTCTAAACGCAGATTTTGAAAGAAAAGTTTTAGACGATTTTAATCAACATAAGAATAATGATTTATTAGTTATTGTGTATAATTTTATTGATATTCTTTCTCATGCAAAAACGGATAATAATATCGTAAATCAATTGATTAGAGATGATAAAACCTTCCGATCTTTAACGTATAATTGGTTTGAAAATTCATCATTAATCAAAATTATCAAAACCGCTGCAGAGAATGGCTTCAAATTGGTTATCACAACAGACCACGGTACTGTTTATGTGAAAAAGCCAAGTAAAGTAGTAGGAGATAGAGAAACATCTACAAACATCCGTTATAAAACTGGCAGAAGTCTTACGTATGATGATAGTGATGTTTGGGCAATCAGTAATCCGGATAAGCTTTTCCTTCCAAAAGGTAATTTGAGTTCGAAATATATTTTTGCGAAGAATAATATTTTCCTCGCATATCCCAAAAATTATAACCATTTTGTTAACTATTACAAAGATACTTATCAGCACGGGGGAATTTCTTTGGAAGAAGTCATTATCCCGATAAGCATATTAGAACCCAAATAGTTTTTTTCATAGTTTATTTGATTTGGGTTTATTGGGGCGGAAAAAATTGATTACTTTTTCCGCCTTTTTTTTTAATTTCAGAATAAAACTATCAAAAGCAGTCAATAAAAAATCCCGAGAAATTTTCTCGGGATTTGATATTGATAACAAAGATTTGTAATTATTTTACTTGATCTACAACAGCTTTGAAAGCTTCTGGATGGTTCATTGCAAGGTCTGCAAGAACTTTTCTGTTAAGCTCGATGTTGTTTTTCTTAAGAGCTCCCATAAACTGAGAGTAAGATAATCCGTGCTCTCTAGCACCCGCATTGATACGAGTTACCCAAAGGCTTCTGAAGTTTCTTTTCTTCTCTTTTCTACCACGGTAAGCATATTGCATTGCTTTTTCTACCGCGTTTTTAGCTACAGTCCAAACGTTCTTTCTTCTACCGAAAAAACCTTTAGCTTGCTTAAGTACTTTTTTTCTGCGCGCTCTAGACGCTACAGCGTTTACTGATCTTGGCATAATGTAATTGTTTTTTTTGAAATGTGCGGTAACTGTTTCATTACTCTTAGTGGCTCCATTTCAGGGTTAAATTGTTGAATTTGTTTTGAATTCTTATAAACCGAATATAGATTTATAAAAACTACTTAATTGCTAATTGTCTCAAAACACTTTTAGTGTCTACATCTGCAACATAAGAAGTTTGCGTTAGATTTCTCTTCTGCTTAGTTTCTTTTTTAGTCAAGATGTGACTTTTGAAAGCATTTTTTCTTTTGATCTTCCCGGTTCCGGTAAGAGCAAAACGCTTTTTAGCACCTGATTTCGTTTTTAATTTTGGCATTGTTCTGCTTTTTATAGTTTGTTATCAATATTTCTTTTGGTTCCTAAATATATATATATATATAGGAATAATAGTTTGCAAAATTACAAAAAAATGTTGACATATAATACCTACTTCTAGTTAATCTGTAACATTGATTTGGTCCTGACTTAATCTTCATCTTCCAAATAATGACCAAAAAAATCTTTTTTTGTTTTTAAATAGGATGCGCTAGATGCGTTTGATTTAATCTGCAAAGGAATTCTGGAGTTAAATTGGATATTACTGTCTTTGATGAACTGGATCTTTTGCGGATTGTTAGTCATTAAATTAACAGATTTTACTTGTAATTTCTCTAACATTTCTATCGCTACCCCAAAATCTCTATCATCTGCGGGTAAGCCCAGTTCAAGATTAGCTTGTACTGTGTCCAATCCGTTTTCTTGTAAGGCGTAAGCTTTCAGTTTATTAATAATTCCGATATTTCTTCCTTCTTGTCTTAAGTAAATGATGATGCCGCCATTTTCCTGCATATATTGCATAGCGGAGTTAAGTTGTTGCCCACATTCACATTTCTGAGAATGAAAAACTTCACCCGTAATGCATTCTGAGTGAATTCTAACATTTATAGGTTTTTCAAAATCGGTTTGGTCTGCAATAAGAGCTATATGAGGCATCCAGTCTTTGTCATCCTCAGAAAAAGCCATCATTTTAAATTGGCCATAGTCTGTCGGGACATTGGCTTGGGCTTGTATTTTTAACATCTAATAAAGAATTAATTAGAAGACATAGACGTAGTTTCTATTGTTTTTGATAAAGAGGCTTCCAAAAGATTCATATTAGTCTTAATTTTTACCATATATCGGTTTAAAACCTCTTCATCATCTTTAATCATATACTTTCTGAGTTTCTGAATTTTTTTATAAAATTTTTCGAATTGCTCTATAGATTTGTACTTATCGGTCTGGTTAAAATCCCTCACAGCATTAAGGTAGTCTGTTAAGGAATTTTTTAGTAAAATTACTTCTCTGTTTACCGCATCATTTCTAAATTTTGGAAATGTAGAGACAAGATTGGAAATAGAAGAAGCATAGACTATAGCCTCTGGAGATAAATAGACAAAGCTATCAGAACCGGCACTGGCATGCAATTCATCAGAAGCTGCAGAATTGGTAGAGCAGGAGTCTGTAAAATTAATGACTATAAATATCGATAAAAGTTTATAAAAACTTTTCATTACTTTTTCTGTATTTTTTGATACAGGATTGGATTCAGTGTTTCATCATTATACATCTTCATCTGTTTATAAAGCTTCATCTTTACTTTGCCATTTTCTATATCAGAAAGTAGTTGATCAATAGCGGTTGATAAATCTTTTTTCTGTTCCAGCAGTATGTTCAATTTTGCAGTACATTGCAACTGGTGTTCTTTAGACGCATTTTCCCTCGATGCTTCTATAGACATATGATAGATTTTCAAAGATAAAATAGAGAATCTGTCAATAGACCAAGCAGGTGTTTCACTATTGATTCTGGCATCAGAATCTGGCTGGATGTTTTCAAATTTTTTATAAAACCAAAAATCAATTTGTTCTACTAAATCTGTTCTTTTTTGGTTAAGGCTATCAATTCTTCTTTTGATTTTTAGAGCTTCGGATGGGTTGATATCTTCTTCTCGAATGATATCTTCCAAATGCCACTGAACGGAGTCAATCCAGTTTTTTGAATACAAAATCCATTCCAAACTGTTGACTTCGAAGGGGTTGTTTTCGCTTGCATCTACACTGTCCAAAATGTGATAATCTTCAACCGATTGATTGAAGATTTTCCATGCATTTTCTGTAAAATTCATTTAATTAATTCTTTTTTTAGGAAGGATTATTTGAATTAGAGGATGAAGTGTCATTTTTTTTATCTTCATCTTTTACAGCATCTTTAAACTCTTTAATTCCAGAGCCTAAGCCTTTCATCAATTCCGGGATTTTTTTTCCTCCAAATAATAAAAGGAGAATCAAAGCAACGATTAATATATGTTGCCAAGATAGACTTAATATAACTGTTGATAGTGTCATCTTAATTTTTTTACAAAGTTAAGTTATTTTTTTAATACGAAACCCAACCCATTGGGTCAACAGGATTGGTTCCGCTCCAGATTTGAAAGTCCAATGTGATAGAGTCATCAAAATCGCTCCCAACTTCTCCGATTAAGCTTCCTGCAGAGACTTGCTGTCCAGATTTTACCAAAGTAGATGCAAGATTAGAATATACTGTAAAATAACTGCCGTGTTTTACCACCACAGTTCTGGTCCCATTAATGGATTGAATGCTGGAAACCACACCTGGGAAAACACAACGGGCTTTGGTCCCCGGAGCAACCGCAATTTTTATCCCAATATTATCTTCTACAATATTTTTAAAAACAGGGTGTGGTTGTCTGCCAAAACGGTGGGTTATAGTCCCTCTTTCTACCGGGAAAGTGATGCGTCCTTTATTGTCTGCAAAGTTGCTTCCCACGGTAGAACCCACGCCGTAGCTTTTCATTACTTTTTTCTCTGCTTCTTCTTTAGCATCTTCATTCTTTTTGTTGATAGCCTCTTCATTAGCTTTTGCAGCGGCTAGTTTGTCTGCTTTCTCTTTAGCAATTGCTGCAGCTTCGCGGGAAGCCTTTTCAATTGCCGCTTTTTTCTCAGCTGTTTTGTTGGACTCGGCTAATTTTCTTTCTTCTTCGGCTCTTTTAGCAGCCAGATCTGCCGCTTTTTTAGCTTCTGCTTCCGCTCTTTTTCTCTCCGCTTCTGCAGCAGCAAGTTTTGCTCTGTTTTCTGCTTCTATTCTTTCTTTTTCTTTTTTAGCTGCAATTTCTGCCAGTCTTTTTCTTTCCGCTTCCGCTTTTTTCTCGGCTTCTTCTTTGGCTTTAGCAATTCTTATTTCTTCAGCAATGATATTTCTAATCTGTCTTTCAAGATCTTTTGATTGCGCTTGTTTTTGTCTTAATTCGGCAGTTAATTTTACCTCATTTTTTTTGAACTCGTTCAGCAGATCTTGCTTTTGTTTCCTTTCGTCTTCAATGATGCCTAATTCTTTTTTCTGAGAAAGAAGAAGATTGTCTTTTTCTGTGACAGATTTTTTCTTGAGTGCAATATTTTTTTGAATTTCTTTGGCTTTGTTAGATATTTCTGCCGCTTTTTTATCCTGATATTCTGAGTATCTTTTAAGATATTCTATTCTTTTGAGAGCCTCGCCCAGATTTTTTGAAGAAAGAATAAAAGTTACCTTGTTTTGAACGCCTTTTGTTTTATAGGCTTTGACAAGGATTTCTGCATAGTTCTTCCTAAGAACTCTCAGCTCCCTATTGTTTTTATTGATTTCTAATTGACGTTTGTAGATGTCATCTTCAATAAAGCGTTTTTCTTTTTGAGTATTATTGTACACTTTTTCTCTAAGTGTCAACTTTTGGTTGACAGCATTGAGGTAAGCTATAGAAAGTTTTGATTCCTGTTTGGTTTGGTTCAGTGTGGCATTGAGAGAAGAGATTTGCTTTTTGAGCTCTGCATTTTGTTTTTGCAATTGTTCTTTATCTTTCTGTCCAAAAGCGCTTCCGAATACTAAAATACTTATAAAAAAACTTAATTTCTTAATCATTTAATTTCTGTCTTTTTGTAATTGGCAGGAACGGAATAAGTAGTTTCCATTCGGGAAAAATCAAATTTCGTATTTTCAATTAATATTTCGTCTGTTTTCTTGGCTTTTATAATTATTTTAACACTTTTCGGAAAGCTTTCATTATTAAGAATTTCTCTGTCAGAATAAGTGATTTCTAATTGATCATTATTTTGAATATTGGTTAATAAGACGTGGGTCAAGTTAAGATCTTTATCATAATCCAAGGAGATATTATATTCTGTTGTTTTGCCATTTTCAGTGATTTTTTGTGTTTCTTTTGATTCTAAAGTAAAACCTTGTATTGTAGGAGTTAGTTTATAATCATCATTAGAAACGGGTAGAAATGTTTTTCCTAAAAGTAAATTTTGTAGGGCGTTGTAATCTATGAAATTAACATTCAGGAGTTTATTGAGATAGCTAAAGTCTGAATCAATATAGGTTTTGTCTAATTTATAATAGCCTTTAACCCCTTCTGGTGTAGCAACACCGCGGGCGGCCTGCAAGATAAGCGCAGAAAGATTCATCCAAATCTTTTGTCCATTTTCTATATAAATTATAGCATCTAATGTAGGGATGAATGCGCCGGTTTTGGCTTCAATTTTACTATTGATTTTAACGGCTTCAAAGGTGGATTTTTTCTGTAAGGATGAAAAAAACTGGGCGTTGTTTTCTATCGGTTTGTTAGTGCTAACCGGTTGGTTTTCATTCGTTTTTTTTTGTACGGAGCAAGAGGTGATAAATAATGTTGCTAATAGAGCTAAAAAGGCCTGTTTCATATGATTTTTAAATGAAGTCTAACAATATTAACGCCAAAAACTGACTTATATTTTTAATACCAGTTATCTAAAAAAAACTTTGTCAAAGTTCGAAAACCCTGACAAAGCTGATATGTTTATTAAATTAAAATTAATCTTTTGAAACGAAATCCAAAACGGAGTAGTCGCCTAAGGAAATTTCCCTTGCTACACCAAAATATTTTGCCGAGTTTCCGATCATTGAGTTGCTCAGGTTTCCATGGTCAATGATTGTGTTTTCTTGAATCAATGAGTTGTCAATATTAGAATTGATTACGACAGTGTTATTTCCAAGAGAGACATTCGGTCCTATTTTAGAGTTTAAGATTTTCACGTTTTCTCCGATGAAACAAGGCGGGATAATCATGCAGTTTTCAATTTCAGCGGATGCTGGATGTTGAGCCATAGTTTCTTTCTCATATTCCAATATCTTGCTATTAGTTTCAACTGTAGCCGTTTTGTTTCCGCAATCCATCCAATCGTCCACTTTTCCAAGAGAAAATTTTGCACCTTTTGCTCTAAGATTTTCTAGTGCTGTTGTTAATTGATACTCGCCACCATCAGTGATGTTGTTTTCCATGATGTAGTCAATTTCTGTCATCAGCTTTTCTGCAGAGTTGAAATAATAAATTCCGATAATTGCCAAATCAGAAACGTATTCTTTTGGTTTTTCTACAAAATCTGTAATAAAACCATAGTCGTCCAATTTTACCACACCGAAAGCTGAAGGATCATCTACTTTTTTCACCCAGATTACGCCATCTGCATTGGTATCCAAATGGAAATCTGCTCGGAATAATGTATCAGCAAATGCAATAATTACACGACCACTCATACTTTCTCTAGCACAATTGATAGCATGGGCTGTTCCAAGAGGTTCGGTTTGGGAATAGATACTTCCTTTTGCACCAAGGTTTTCTGCCACTTTTATTAGAGAAGCTTCTACTTCTGGCCCGAAATCACCAATGATGAAAGCAATCTCTTCGATAGGCTCATTAGCTACTTTTGCAATGTCTTCTACCAATCTTTGAACAATTGGTTTTCCTGCGATGGGTATCAATGGTTTTGGAACCGTTAACGTGTGTGGTCTAAGTCTGGATCCGCGACCAGCCATAGGAACGATTATTTTCATAACTTTTACAATGTATTACTTTAGGGGTTATTAGTTGAATTTTTATAGTTTGAGTTGTTTTTTATTCCCATTTTATTAAGCATTTTTTCAGGAATAAGATTCTCTGTTTTTAGTAAAATGGTTGCCAAAAATAGAAATATAAGATTTCCCAACCAAATGTTTTCTTTTAAATATTGATAACATACAAGCGATATCAACATAGTTGTCAGGATAATAAGAGAATTTTTGTAAATATTGTATTGTATAGGATACCTGTAATGTCCCCAAATATAAGAAACTACCATCATTGTAAAATAACTCGCAATAGTTGCCCATGTAGATGCCCAGTAACCATATTTTGGAATAAAATAGAAATTAATCAATATAGTAATGAGAACACCAATTCCGGAAATATAAGCGCCTACAATTGTTCTGTCTGTCAACTTATACCAAATCGAAAGATTGAGATAGATTCCCAAAAATAAACTGGCGAAAAATAAAATCGGAAGAATTCCAATGCCTTCATAATATTCCGGATTGTTAATGTAAACTTTTGCAATCCAATCGAGATTGACGGATAAGAATAAGACAATCAAACAATTGACGGCGATGAAAATATCCATCAGTTTCACATACATTTCTTTAGCATTTTCCTTTTTAGAATTACTAAAGAAAAATGGTTCTATTCCTAAAGAATAAGCCTGTCTGAAAAGAATTACAAAAGTCACAACTTTGGCAACGCCTCCATAGATTCCTAATTGATGTCTTGCAATTTCTTCTGGTAAAAGGAATTTCAAAAATTGTCTGTCAAATGTTTCATTAATGATTCCAGCCAAACCTGCAATGGTAATCGGCCAGGAATATTTGATCATTTTTTTCCAAAGTTCCAAAGAGAAATATTTGATTCTTGCGATGAAAAGCTCTTTTGACAACATCAGAAATGTAATTGAACTTGCAACAAGATTGGCTACAAAAACATAACCGATTCCAAACTCCGAACTGTATTTTAATCCGAAAATTCCTTCTGGATATTTTGGCAGAATAATGATGAAAAATACCACCAAAAGAAAATTGACAATTCCGTTTGTAATTCTGATTCCTGCATATTTTAATGGTCTTTCATTTTTTCTCAGCATTACAAATGGCATTGCACAAAAAGCATCCAAAGCCAAAGTCACGGTTAAGATTGCCAACAAGTCAACTTGATCTGGTGTTTTAAAAGCTTCTGCCAATAGTTGTCTATAAAATAATGTGAAAAATAGATAAACCAAAGTCACCGCCAAAACACTGAAAAATGACGTTGAAATCAGTTTTCTGTCATCTTTTTCGTCTAATGCAAAACGGAAGAAGGTGGTTTCCATTCCGTGAGTTAAAAGTACAGCAATTACACCCGCCACAGAATAAAAATCGGCAAAAGGAGAGTAGGCTGTTGGTCCAAAAGTTCTCGTGATAATGGGATTGATGACGAATGGGAAAAGTCTGATAATCACAGTCGTTAATCCATAAAGCGCGGTTTGTCCGAGAAGTTTCTTCATTTTGATTTCAGTTCGAAAATTTTTGCAAAATTAATTGATTCTGTCAAAATCCAATTTTATTTCTTCGGTTTGTTGGTCATATAGAAAGTCAGCTTTCCACCATTTATAATATCCTGATGTTTGATAGTGAAATCTTTAATGGTTTTTCCATTCAGTTCGATTTTTTCAATGTAAACATTTTTATCAGACTGATTTTTAGCTTCGATTTCAAACGTTTTTCCATTTTCAAGATTCAAAGTTGCATTCTTCACACTGGGACTTCCAATCGAATATTCATCAGAACCCGGCGAAACAGGATAGAAACCTAAACTACTGAAAATATACCACGCACTCATTTGTCCGCAGTCATCATTTCCACCTAATCCATCAGGTTTTGCTTTGTATTGCATTGTCAGGATTTTTCGGATTTGAGCCTGAGTTTTCCAAGGCTGTCCTGCAAAATTGTAAAGATATGCGACGTGATGTGCTGGTTCGTTTCCGTGAACATAACCGCCGATAATTCCTTCTCGTGTAATATCTTCCGTGTCTGCAAAAAATTCGTCGGGTAAATGCATTGTGAACAATTGGTCAAGATTTTCCCCAAATTTCTTTTTTCCGCCCATAGCATCAATCAAACCATTCGGATTATGTGGAACGAAGAAGCTGTAATTCCAGGAATTTCCTTCGATAAAACCTTGTCCGTGAGTACTCAACAAATCAAATTCTTTTTTGAAACTTCCGTCAGACGATCTCGGTCTCATAAAACCGATTGATTTGTCAAAAACATTTTTCCAATTTTCGGAACGTTTTATATATTCATTATAGATTTCAGTTTTGCCTAATTTCTTAGCGATTTGAGCAATTGCCCAATCGTCATAAGCATATTCTAAAGTGTTGGAAACCGATGTCCCGTTTTTCTCGGCAGAGATATAACCTTTGTCAACATATTCGCCGATGCCTTCGTAATTCCGTTTGTTAGAAGTTGCGATACAAGCTTGCAAAGCTTCTTCGGGATTTCCTGTAAATGTATTTTTAATAATGGCATCAGCAATCAAGGAAACCGAATGATAACCGCTCATACACCAGTTTTCATTAGCATAATGTGACCAAACTGGCAACATTTTCAAACTGAATTGATCATAATGTGCCAACATCGATTTTACCATATCGTCATTCCTTTTTGGCTGAATAATATTGAAAAACGGATGCAAAGCGCGATAGGTATCCCAAAGTGAAAACGTAGTGTAGTTGGTAAAATCTTTAGCTAGATGAACATTTTGGTCGAGACCTTTGTATTCTCCATTGCTGTCCATATAAGTCGTCGGATTGATGAAAGTGTGATACATCGCCGTGTAAAAATTCACTTTATCATCTTCGGAAAGTGTATTGACAACAATTTTATTCAATTCTTTATTCCAATCATTTTGAGCTTGATTTTTCACATTTTCAAAATTCCAATCTGGTGTTTCGTTTTGTAAATTTTCCAAAGCATTGGCTTGACTTACTGGCGAAATCGCAAATTTGATTTGAACTTTTTCATTTTCTTGAGTATCGAAATCAAAATGCATTCTGATTTTCTTTCCTGCAATTTCTGGGAAATTCTCATCCTGATTCCATTTTCTCCAAAAACCTCTGTAAGCTTGTTTAGTATCAAAATTTTTCTGACCATAAGATTTGAAAGGCTTCGAAAATTCCATTGCAAAATAAACCGTTCTCGTTCTTGCCCAACCGTTGGTTTGTCGGTAACCGGTAATTCTATGGTCGTTTTCGATTCTTACGTAAGTCCAGACATTCTTGTCATCATAATTGTAAATTCCGGACATCGAATCCAAAATAATATGCGCATCATCGGATTTTGGAAATGTGTATTGATGATAACCAACTCTTGTTGTTGCCGTCATTTCAGCTAGAATATTATAATCGTCAAGTTTTACTCTATAATAGCCTGCTTCTGCCTTTTCGTTCTGATGAGAAAATTTAGAACGGAATCCACTTTCAGGATTTTGAGCAGTTCCGGGATTTAATTTCACTTTTCCAACTGTTGGCATTATCAGAAAATCTCCCAAATCCGAATGTCCCGTTCCACTGAAATGAGTGTGTGAAAATCCGACAATGGTTTTGTCTTCATAGC
Organism: Flavobacteriales bacterium UBA2306; assembly: GCA_002345565.1. Classification (GTDB taxonomy): domain Bacteria; phylum Bacteroidota; class Bacteroidia; order Flavobacteriales; family Weeksellaceae; genus Epilithonimonas. The sequence goes on from DDVS01000006.1 coordinate 130,160, forward strand.
GATAACCTGCACAATATTTATAAACATCGGGATTGTATTTTCCACTAATTTCATAAGATAAAGTATCGGTTTCTGGACTCAACTGAACTGCTCCAAAAGGAACAGTTGCACCGGGAAACGTATGTCCCATTTTTTCGGTTCCGATAATTGGGTTGACATATTTTGCAAGATTTCCCCTATTTTGAGAATTGAATAATGAAGTAATTAGAACAAAAAGAATTGCAATGTGGTTTTTCGAAAACATTCTTTGGAATTTTGAAGCAATTTAGTTAAATAATTAATATCGAATAGGTATGTGTTAATTATAATTATGTATATTTTAAATACAAATATTTGTAGAAACAAAAAATAATTATACTTTTGCACACTTTTTTTTACAACGGGAATAATATTTGTATATATTTGTCTTGAAAATAAGACATAAATTAAAAACTATAAATCTAAAGAAATAATGCTAGAAACTGAATTCAAATATTACTTGGACAACCAAGATGAACTTGTTAGTTTATATGCTGGCAAATACATCGTTATCAAGGATGAAGAGGTGATTGGAGTTTATTCTTCTGATGAAGAGGCATATTTTGAAACAATTAAAAAACACGAACCAGGAAGTTTTTTAATTCAATTTTGTGAAAGTGGGGATGATTCTTTTACACAAACTTATCATTCAAGAGTAACTTTTTCATAATGGAACAACATTCAAAACATTTCACTCTAGATTCGGAAATTATATTAAAAGAACTAATTACGCCTTTAGGAGTGTCAATTCCGTTTAATCCTCTTGATTCCCCACATCCAGTAGTTACTAATACAAATGGTCTTTGGGATACAGGTGCCACAGGAACTGTTATATCTAAAAAATTAGCAAAAGAATTAAATTTAAAACCTACAGGTATAGCGAGAGTCAATCACGCAAATGGAGTTTCGGATGTGAATGTTTATCATATAAATTTATATCTCCCAAATCAAGTAATGTTTCCTTTTATTAAAGTTACTGAAGGAGTATTACCACATTTTGATATCCTTATTGGGATGGATATTATTTCTTGTGGTGATTTTTCAATATCTAATTTTGGAAATAAAACTACATTTTGTTTTAGGATACCATCAATAAAGAAAACAGATTTTGGGGATGAAATAAAACACGTTAATAAAGATTAAAAATAAACCTTCATAATTTTGAAGGTTATTTTTTTGAATAATTAATTATAGTAACTAAATTAAGTAATCATTTCAAAAACTTAATTTTGTTTCTATCTAAAAAAGTAACATGAAAATCCTAATAAAAAAAGCCCAAATCGTCAACGAAAGAAAAATTTTCCAAAGCGATATTCTCATCGAAAACGATTTGATTTCTAAAATAGAACCCAATATTTCTGAAGAAGCTGACCAAATTATTGATGCTTCAGGAAAATATCTTTTGCCCGGAATTATCGATGATCAGGTGCATTTCCGTGAGCCAGGTTTAACTCATAAAGGTGACATCGAATCTGAATCCCGTTCTGCAATTGCAGGTGGAACCACAAGTTTTATCGAACAGCCAAATACGGTTCCAAATGCAGTAACTCAGGAATTGTTGGCTGATAAATATAAAATTGCTTCCCAAAAGTCATTCGCCAATTACGGTTTTATGATGGGTGGAACGAATGATAATTTAGAAGAAGTTTTAAAAACAAATCCAAGAAATGTCCCTGGAATTAAATTGTTTTTAGGTTCATCAACGGGAAATATGCTCGTTGATAATCCGGAAACTTTGGAAAATATTTTCAGTAATACCAAAATGCTGATTGCCGTACATTGTGAAGACGAAGCAACAATAAGGGCTAATACTCAAAAATATTTAGATGAATACGGCGAAGATATTCCTGTGAAATTTCATCATTTAATCAGAAGCGAAGAAGCTTGTTATAAATCGTCCTCAAAAGCGATTGAATTGGCAAAGAAAATCGGAGCGAGACTTCACGTTTTCCATCTGTCGACGGCAATTGAAACAGAACTTTTCAGAAATGACATCCCTTTAAAAGAAAAAAAAATTACCGCAGAAGTTTGTGTTCATCATTTGACTTTCACGAATGAAGATTACGAAACAAAAGGCGGATTAATCAAGTGGAATCCAGCCGTAAAAACGCAAAAAGACAAAGACGGACTTTGGGAAGCATTATTAGATGACAGAATCGATGTGATTGCGACCGACCACGCTCCTCACACTTGGGAAGAAAAGCAAAATGTTTATACAAAATGTCCTTCTGGAGCACCTTTGGTTCAACATTCTTTGGTGGTAATGCTGGAAAATTTTAAAAACGGAAAAATTTCTCTCGAAAGAATCGTTGAAAAAATGGCTCACAATCCTGCGATTTTATTTAGAATTGAAAAGAGAGGTTTCATTAGAGAAGGTTATAAAGCAGATTTGGTTTTGGTTGACTTAAATCAAAAATGGAAAGTCGAAAAAGAAAATATTCTTTACAAATGCGGTTGGAGTCCGCTCGCAGGAACTGAGTTTCATTCAAAAGTTACCCACACTTTTGTCAACGGAAATCTCGTTTACGAAAATGGAAAAATCACGCAAGAAAAATTCGGAGAGCGTTTGCTTTTTGAAGTAGAAGAGTAAATAGGAATCCTTGTGCGTTTTATTATTAAAGCCATTTTTTGCATAACAGTTTTAAGTTTTTATGTCAAAATAAAAATCTAATTTTACCACAATCACAATTTATAAATAATGAATCTCTACACACAACCAATGTTGCGCGAAGACGCACTAAAAGATAAAATAGCTATCGTAACAGGTGGCGGAAGTGGTCTTGGAAAGGCAATGACCAAATATTTTCTTCAACTTGGAGCAAAAGTCGTTATCACTTCCAGAAACTTAGAAAAACTTCAAGGAACGGCTAAAGAATTAGAATATGAAACCGGTGGGAAAGTACTTTGTGTTGCTTGTGATGTGCGAAATTGGGAAGAAGTGGAAGCGATGAAAGAAGCGGCTTTGAAAGAATTCGGGAGAATTGATATCCTTTTGAATAATGCGGCGGGAAATTTCATTTCGCCAACCGAAAGATTGACGCATTCAGCGTTTGATTCAATTTTAGATATCGTTTTAAAAGGAACTAAAAACTGTACATTGTCAGTTGGTAAATATTGGATTGATAATAAAGTTCAAGGAACAGTTCTCAATATCGTAACGACTTATGCTTGGACAGGTTCTGCTTATGTTGTTCCATCGGCTTGTGCAAAAGCAGGAGTTCTTGCAATGACGCGAAGTTTAGCAGTTGAATGGGCAAAATATGGAATACGTTTCAACGCCATTGCGCCGGGACCATTTCCAACAAAAGGCGCTTGGGATAGATTGTTGCCGGGAGATTTGCAGGAGAAATTTGATATGAGAAAAAAAGTACCGTTGAGAAGAGTAGGAGAACACCAGGAATTAGCGAATCTTGCAGCTTATTTGGTTTCTGATTATTCAGCTTATATGAATGGAGAGGTGGTAACTATTGATGGAGGTGAATGGTTGCAAGGCGCTGGCGAATTCAATATGCTGGAAGATATTCCTCAGGAAATGTGGGATATGTTGGAAGCAATGATTAAGGCAAAGAAATCGAATTGATTTAAAAATAAACAATAATTAGTCTCAAGTTTGTAACAAATTTGAGATTTTTTTTACCTATTTTTAAATGTTATAAATCTTTTTACCTAATGAAATTGAAATTTCCTAATTTGATTTCTGCTGTTGCGATATTTGCTTTTGTAGGCAATTCTTACGCACAGGAATCTCCAAAGTACGATTACACAGAAGCTTTTAAACCGTTTTTCTATCCTCAGACTGGAACTGAAACTCGTTCTGCAAGCGGACAGCCAGGACATAAATATTGGCAGAATTCAGCAGATTATCAATTGAATGTGAGTCTTAATGAAGCTAATAATGAATTGACAGGTTCAGCTGAAATTACCTATACCAATAATAGCCCAGACCAACTGAGTTTTCTTTGGCTTCAATTAGACCAAAATCTTTTTGCTAAAGATTCCAGAGGTAATGCTGTTGTTCCGTTATCAGGAAGTAGAAATGGAGCTCACGGGGAAAATTTTGACGGCGGTTATAAAATCAAATCTGTAAAATATGATGGGAAAGATGTAAAATATACCGTAACTGACACAAGAATGCAGATTGACCTTCCAAGCGATTTGAAAGCGAATGGCGGTGTTGCAAAGCTGAAAATCGAATATTCTTTTGTCTCTCCAAAATACGGATCGGACAGGATGGGCGTTGAAGATACCAAAAACGGAAAAATCTTCACATTAGCACAATGGTATCCGAGAATGTGCGTCTATGATGACGTAATGGGATGGAATACGCTTCCTTATCTTGGTGCCTCAGAATTTTATTTGGAGTATGGAACTCTATCAGCTAATATCACTGTTCCGGCTAATCATTATGTTGTGGCTTCAGGGGAATTATTAAACGAAAAAGAAGTTTATACAAAAGAAGAAATCACCCGTTGGAATCAGGCAAAAACGAGTGAAAAAACTGTTATGATTCGCCCGGAATCTGAGTTGGGGAAAAATAATAAATCAGGAACAAAAACCTGGAAATTCAAAATTGAAAAAGCGAGAGATTTTGCCTGGGCTTCTTCGGCAGCTTTCATTATCGATGCGGCGAGAATTAATCTTCCAAGCGGAAAAAAATCATTAGCAATCTCCGCTTATCCTGTCGAAAGTGCTGGAGACAAAGCTTGGGGACGCTCTACTGAATATACAAAAGCCTCCATCGAACATTACTCTGGAAAATGGTTCGAATATCCTTATCCTGCTGCAACCAATGTTGCCGGAAATGAAGGCGGAATGGAATATCCTGGAATTGTTTTCTGTCACAGAAATTCTAAAGGTGAAAGTCTTTGGGGTGTAACAGACCACGAATTCGGGCACACTTGGTTCCCAATGATTGTTGGTTCTAACGAGAGAGTTTTTGCTTGGATGGACGAAGGTTTCAATACGTTTATTAATGAACTTTCAACAGAAGCTTTCAACAAAGGCGAATATTACCATAAACAAGATATTGGAAAAATAGGACCGTTTGTTCAGAGTGATAATTTTGAGCAGATAATGGTTGGTCCGGATAATATGAAGGAAAGAAGTATAGGCGTTTTGGCTTATTTCAAACCAGGAGTTGGATTGGGAATTTTGAGAGAAACGATTCTTGGCCCTGAAAAATTTGATAAAGCTTTTAAAACCTATGTTCACAGATGGGCGTTCAAACACCCGACACCTTGGGATTTCTTCCAAACAATGGAGAATGTTTCCGGTGAAGAGCTGAACTGGTTCTGGAGAGGTTGGTTTATGAACAAATGGAAAGTTGACCAAGCTGTGAAAACGGTAAAACCTGTAAATGGCGATTTCAAAAACGGAACTCAAATCACAGTTGAAAATTTGGGGCAATTACCAATGCCGACAACAGTTCTTATAACTTTCAAAGATGGAACGACTCAGACTGCGAAATTACCGGTTGAAGTTTGGAAACGTAATACAGAATGGACTTTCCAAATTGATTCTACTAAAGAAGTGACTAATGTGAAATTAGATCCGCAATCCATTGTTCCGGATATTAATCCTAAGAATAATGCTTGGCCAAACTAAGACTATTAAGATAATAGACTAATAGATAATAGAAAAACGCTCCAATAATAGGAGCGTTTTTTTATGTTTATTAAACAACAGATAAGATAATCTTTCATCTATCCGTCTATTATCTTTAAGTCTATTTCAAACAAACCATCTCGGTCACTTCCACATCATAACCAGAAAGAATCGGTTTGATATTAGGATTCTGAGTAATGACTTTAAACTTATTAATTCCAAGATCTTTCAAAATCTGAGTTCCGATTCCATAATCACGGAAGTTAGGAGCAATCGTTGGTTGTTCGCTAGTTCCATCTTGGAAATTAAAAAAATGTTTGATTCTGCTTAATGTGTTTTCTTTGTTAGAAACATTGTTGATAAAAACGACAGCACCTTTTCCTTCTGCATTGATAAGGTCAGTGATTTGCTGCATCAATGGATGTTCACCATCAGACAACCTACTGAAAACATCAAAATAAGTTCCTGTTGACTGAACTCTCACAAGCACGGATTCGTCCGCAGACCAAGTTCCTTTTGTTAAAGCATAGTGGATTTGTTCCGTCGGTTTTTCTTCGAAAACGTAAAATTTAAAATCTCCATAATGCGTTTTGATTTCGCGCTCTTCGATTCTTTCTACAAGATCGCCTTGTCTCATTCTGTAGTTGATAAGATCTTCAATAGAAACCACTTTCAAGTCGTGTTTTTCTCCGAATTTTAGAAGGTCAGGCAGCCTCGACATACTTCCGTCCTCATTTAGGATTTCGCATATCACGCCACCTTCTTTTAGTCCTGCTAATCTTGTTAAATCAATTGCCGCTTCTGTATGTCCCGCTCTTTTCAGAACACCGCCTTCTCTTGCACGAAGTGGGAAAATATGTCCAGGTCTCATCAAGTCGCCAGGTTTGGTTTCCTCATCCATAATCGCCAAGATGGTTTTTGCACGGTCACTTGCTGAGATTCCGGTTGTTGCACCTTTTCCAAGAAGATCAACTGAAATCGTAAAAGCTGTTTCTTTCGGATCGGTAGAATTAGCCACCATCGAGTGAAGTTCCAGATCATCACATCTTTTCTCGGTAAGAGGCATACAAATCAAACCTCTAGCGTGCGTTACCATAAAATTGACAATCTCAGGCGTTGTCAGTTCAGCAGCAGCCAAAAGATCCCCTTCGTTTTCGCGGTCTTCATCATCTACAACGATGATCATTTTACCGTTTCTAAGGTCTTCCAGCGCTTCTTCTATTGTATTAAGTTGGAAATTATCCATTGTTTCAAAAAAATTTTTGCAAAGATACTTATTTAGAACCTAAATAAAGATTCTAATAATCAATTAAAAATATGCAGAAAATGTATTTTCAGGAGCCAGGAACCTGCTTTCCGCTACAATCTTTTTTGCAAGACGCTTTGTTTTCAAATATTATGAGTTTTTCGCAAAAAAGGATTTCCACTGCAATGGTAAGTTTGCACTGGGATA
>DDVS01000005.1 GCA_002345565.1 Flavobacteriales bacterium UBA2306
TAACATAGAACATCAGGGCTATGACGCATTGGGTCATCAAATCAGGTATTTACGAATTTCAATGATTTTTTTTGAAAAATAAAATCAGATAAAATTTGAATTCTAAAAAAAAATACTAAATTTGCAAACCGAACAAAACGGTGCTTTGGCCGAGTGGCTAGGCAGTGGTCTGCAACACCATCTACAGCGGTTCGAATCCGCTAGGCACCTCAATTGTAAACCCTAATTCATTTATTAATAATGTTTTAGGGTTTTTTGTTGTTTGTGTTTCCAGATTCCGATAATTTTTCAATGTGTTTTTAAAAATTTATTAATTTATACCTAAAATGTACTTTACGAGTAATTATTGACTCGAAAAATTATTTTATCGTTTCAGATTTTTTCCTGTTATGAATTCTAATTTATATTATTTTTTTTGTAACTAAAAAATAGTTACATTTGTGTAAACATTGAATGCATGTCAAAAAAAGAGAAGTTAAAACAAAGATTCAAGTCTAAACCAGCTGATTTCAGATATTCTGAACTCTCAACGTTACTTAATAACTTAGGATATGAAGAATCGAACAAGGGTGCTACATCTGGTAGTAGTGTCTCTTTCATAAATAAGACCATTAATAGTGTGATAATGTTGCATAAACCACATAATCCGAATCTATTAAAAGAATACCAATTAAAAGCTATATTAGAAGAACTACAAAACAATAATTTAATATAAATGAATATGCTTGAACATAAAGACATTAAAGGAACAATAGAATTTGACAAAGAGACAAAAATGATCTTTGGAAAATTAGTAGGAGTGAATGGTCTTGTTATGTATGAAGCCGACAATGCTGCAGAATTTGAGAAGAATTTTATTTCTGCTGTCGACGATTATATAAAAATGTGCGAAGAAAATGATTTGTCAGTTAAGAAAGAATATAAAGGCGTTTTCAATGTTAGAACAACATCACTCTTGCACGAAAAATTAATTTTAATTGCTGAAGAAAGAAAATTAAAGTTAAATTCAATTGTAAATGAAGCTTTTGAAGAATACGTTGGTAAAATGTATATTGGCAACACTTCAAAATACAGTTTAGTAATCCCGACTATCTCGCCGGCATATACTTCAAGAAATTTCGATTTAATAAAAGAAAACTTCATAAGTTTTAAAACCCCAGATTTAATTAAGGTAAAGAAAGAAGCTATACATAAATTCAGAAGGGATAAAAATATTAATTAAAGGTACTTTATAAGCACCTTTTTTATTAAGATGAATTAAGTTTTATCATTTATGCGTCTAGCATACACAAAAAATAGGAAGACCAACAAAGCATCCTCCTACTTATATTTTTAAAAGCAAGTATTTTGCCAATATTGGTTTTAAAAATTTTTAACCAATCCGATTCCCGCCGTTTTATTCTGATAGAAAGGCATAATCATAGTAGAAGAGTTCTTATTTTTTCCTGTTAATAATTTATTGATTTTTGGATACAACCAGTAAGAAGCTTCCGTTGATAAAATCCCGATTCCTGCGCCAGCAACTACATCACTGAACCAATGTTTGTCATTCAACATTCTGTAAATGCCGGTGAAAACTGCAAAAGAATAACCGGAGACGCCCAACCAGAAATTGGTGTCCTTATATTCTCTGTACATAAATTGTGCTGATGCAAAAGCAAAAGCGGTATGACCAGAAGGAAAAGATAGCTGATTAGAATGATCTGGTCTTTCTTCTTTTGCCAAATGTTTTGTAGGCATTACAACAGCAGATGCCAATAATAATGATGTTCCGTAAATAATGCTTCGATCTCGGAAATTATGTTTTCCCTCAACGCCAAAAGCATTCAACCCATAAACCAAAGCTGCAGGAGCAAATTGCGTGTAATTATCCAGTCGGATATGGTCTGGCTGATGTTCATTGATTTCAGTTCTTGTGGAGAAATTCAATTGTTTTAGTTTGTCAAACTTCAAAGTAGCCACGCCGTAAGTTATAAATGCAGCGGGAATAATCAGTTTTTTATAATTGAACTGATAAGCTTTGTCAAAAGGTAAATGAGCAATAGAAATACTATCAATAGAATCTTTTCTTACAGCTAAACTGTCCTGAGCCAAAAGGTTTTGAGAACTTAATAATATAATTAATAAGCTTGAGAATATTAGTTTCATATATAATTAATTCTAAATTAACTTTCAAATTTGGTAAGCTGATTGTCTTTGTAACAATAGAATTCGTAGGAAGGTTCGTTTCGGAAAGTGAAAACCTTTTCCAGATGAATGACATCGTAATGATTTTTCAAAGAATCGTATTTGGTTTTAAGATGATTGGGTAATTCTTCGGGATGAATCGGTCTTTCGATTTCCAAACCGTCATCGAGGGCGAATTCAATCACAAAATCTGTCGACCTCCACGAGATAATCGATTCACTTTTTGCAATTGTAACACCTAATTTGTCTTGTTGGATGATTTTATCAGAAGTACCAATCAACAAAGTAATTCCGGCGACAACCATTGCACCGTAACCGATTTTTCTGAAGAGATTTTCGCTGAGGTAAGGAAGAATATATTTGACCGTATAAGATGAAATAATCGTCGCAACAGCAATCGCTAATCCCAGCCACAAAGCAAGATTGGAATACAATCCGAGAGAAATATAAATTACAAGCTTGATGAGATGCAGAAAAACTTCATTCACCGCACGAGTTGCAACAATCTCTTCTTTTTTTAATCCGAATTTTAAATAAAATCGATTAAACAAAAGTCCGATTGCACCAGTAATTCCGGAAACAAATCCTGCCAGAAAACCGATAATTGCCAAAACATATTTCGGAGAAGCTTTTTCATCGGTTTCGTCGTTCTTTACTTTTTTGAAAAGTTGAGGAACATTGGCAATAAGGAAAAAAGCAACAATCAATTGCAGATAATTCGGATTGATATATTTGATGAGGTAAGCGCCAATTAAAACCGCGGGAATCGAAAACGGAACAAACCAAAAGAAAATCTTCCACTTAATATGTTTTTTGAAAACCGCAATTCGTGAAACTGAACTCGTAAACGTTCCGATTGTCAATGAAAAAGGAACAACAGAAGCTGGTAATAAAAGGTTTAAAATTGGGATTAAAATGAGACTTGCACCGCCTCCGCAAATCGCACTCAGCCAGAATGCGAGAATGGTTCCGAAGAACAATAAAATAACTTCAACAATCATTTTTACTAATAAAAAAGGTTACAGAACAAGAGCTTGAATTTTATTTTTCACCACAAAAGGCACAAAATAAAAAATGCATTTAAAAAATAAAAAAGTATAAAGCTTAGTTTAGTATTTCTTTTTTTTACTTATTAGAAATTACATCCACTATAAAACTTTTGTGACTTTTGTGGTTTGGTCTTAATAAAAAAAGGTTACACCATAAATTTTACTTTACAAAGGTGCAACCTGATTTAGAAGATATTTTGAAGAAAACTATTTCGCTTTCATTTTTCCATTTTTAAATCTTTCACTCGCGGTTTGATAATAAGAAATTGTCTCAGAAACTAGTTGTGAATTTTTAGATTTAATTTCTTTCAAAGACTTGTCCGAATCTTTTACGGTAAATTGTTTGACCTTTTTTCTGTCATCAATTTGAGTGAAAATATTCCCTTTCAACATTCCCAAAGTTCTGTAATTTCCAATGAAAGCACGTTCATCGCCAATTTTTGTCTGATTAATATCTTTTCCGTACAAACTTGTCGTGTAATTCCAACCGAGATAACCGAATAAAGTCGGCATCAAATCAATCTGAGAAGTCAGACGATTGATTTTCTCCGCTTTTTGAGGAAGATTATAAATAATTGCAGGAATATGATGTTTGTCGATATTGATTTCCCACTTTCCTGCACTGCTCGCACAATGGTCGGCAACGATGACGAATACTGTATTTTTGAACCACGGTTTTGTTTTTGCATCAGCCAGAAATTTCCCTAAAGCATAATCGGTGTATTTTACAGCTCCATTTCTGTCACCTTGCGGAAGGTCGATTTTTCCGGCTGGGAAAGTGTAAGGTTTATGATTGGAAGTCGTCATCACAAACTGGAAAAATGGCTTATTTAATTTACTGCTTTTATCAGCGTATCTAATCGATTGTTTGTATAAATCTTCATCGCAGATTCCCCAAGCATTTTCAAAACTCACTTCATTGTCCGGAATATTGAAACGCTGTGTTTTGATTTCGTCTGATAAAGGATTTCCACGGTTTCTGTCCACAATATCAAAACCTTGTCCTCCGAAAAAATTATTCATATTATCGAAATAGCCGTCGCCACCATAAATAAAATAGGGCTGATAATTTTTCTCTTTAAAAATCGTAGCAACAGAAAACAAATTCTGATTATCAGGTCTTCTTACAATACTATTTCCAGGAGTCGGCGGAACAGACAAAGTTAAAGCTTCCATTCCACGCACAGTTCTGGTTCCGGTTGCGTATAGATTGGTAAAGAAAATACTTTCGTTAGCCAATTTATCATAGTTTGGAGTGAGATTGTCTTTGTTACCAAATGCTTTCAGAAAATCTCCACTGAAACTTTCTATCGCAATCAGGATGACATTTGGGTGTTGCTCATTTCCAGATTTTGTAGTTCTGGAAATATCGTCCCATTTGTTGGAAACATAAGCTTGATTTTCCTGTAAAAGATTTTTCTTCAGAATAGAATAGGCTTCTTTATCATCAATTTTCGGGTAGAAAGTTTCGTAGTCTAATTCATTGGATTTGAAAGCGGTGAAAAATGAAAATGTTCCGTTTTTTCCTAATTCGTTTAAAACTAAATTATTGCTGAAATCTGCCTGTTTATTTTTCAATATTAAACTTAAAATTAAAGCCGGAATCAATAAAGAAAAAAATGCAAATCTTCTGGAAATTGGTCTTTTGTCTGAAAATGTATTTCTGAATATTTTTCTTTTCTGAAGGAAAACAAACGTTAAAACAATCAATGCGACTAATACAAAAATGATTAATGGCAACGGATAAGATTCGTTGATGTTCGAAATAACTTCGTAAGTGTAAATCAGATAATCAACCGCAATAAAATTGAATCTTACGCCAAATTCATCCCAAAAAGGAATCTCTGCCAACAAACTGAAATAGATGATGAGAAGGACAATCGCCAGATAAACATAAGTGAAAATTTTATCAAATCTGGAACCAATCCATCGTTTCGGAAAAATCAAAAGATAAATTGAATACAGCAGTAAAAACAATGTTCCAACCGCAAAATCATAGCAGAATCCTGTGAAAAATGCCCTTAAAATATAGAACAAATTAAAATCTAAATCCTTTGAAGACCAGAACAAAAATCCAATCCTGATAAGGGTTGAAAATAAAATATATAAACTTAAAATTGAGAATAATACAGCAAATCTGCTGTCAAATATTTGTTTAAATTTTTTAAGAATCATTACTTTTTACAAGTTTAAAAACGTGTAAAGATGACATTCAATTTAGAAGAAATTTAGAATTTACAGTTTTACCGAAAAAATATGATTATAATTTTCGAATCTGTAATCGATAGTCCAATTCTGAGATTTGCAGATTTCTTTCACAATGGCAAGCCCAAGTCCGCTTCCGTCATTATCTTTCGAGAACCTTGAAAACCGTTTGAACAGCAAATCCGAGTTCAGTTTTTCCGTTCCTGAATTAGAAACTTCGAAAACAGAATTGTTTAATTTAATAGAAATCGAACCGTTAATTGGAGTATGTCGAATAGCGTTTAAAATGAGATTGTTAATTAAAACTTCGGTTAATCCAATGTTTCCGTTCACTTTGACATTAGCGGAAATTTCAGTGTTTACAGAGATGTTTTTCTGTTCAAAATGTTCCTGTAAAATTTCCATACTTTGATTCAGTAATTCATCCAAATGTATTTCAGAATTTTCAAACTGATTGTTTTCAATTTTTGCTAATAATAAAAGGTTTTTATTGATTCTGGAACTTCTGGACAAAGCGCGGTTCATTTCTTCGGCAATTTGATATTGTTTCTCCGTCAAATCTTCATTCTGTAAAAGAATATCGAGTTTGTTTTTCAGAATAGCCAAAGGTGTCTGCAACTCGTGAGAAGCGTTTTCTGTAAACTCTTTCTGTGTTTTGTAAACCGAAACGTTATGTTCTATTAATTTAGTTAATGATTGATTCAGTTCATCAAATTCGGAAACATCCGTTTTTGAAAATTCAATTTTAGTTTGTTTATTTAGATTAAAGGTTTTTAATTTGTCTAAAGTATTTCGAAAAGGTTTCCAAACCGATTTTGAAAGTCTTCTGTTAAGGAACAACAATCCGCCGACAATCAGAATAAAAAGAATAACTGTTGTCACCGAGATAAAAAAAATGGTTTCCTGAGTTTCTTCGATATTGGTTTCTATGTTGAAGCGATAAGGTTTTTTATTGAGGTAGATAACTTTTGACAAGCATCGGAATCTGTCAATCTCTTCGAAATGGAGAAAATCATGAGGTTTTTCTACGATAAAAATGCTGTCTTTCAGGTTATAATTTTTTTCTAATTTCCGGATATTAGTACTGGGTTGGACATCGTTCCAAAGTTGTATAGTTTCAATCAGTTTTTCCTCAGACAACTTCAAACTATTGATTTGGGACGCTGTTTTTCTGGCAACAATATCATTATGTTCATCCAACTCGTGTTTCCAGATAGCATCGACCACCAAATAATACACAGGAATACTGATGACCAGAATAATCAGGACATAAATGATGAAAGGTTTGGTGGTTTTACTAAGTAGCGGTTTCAAATCAGTTGTAAGTTAAGAATTTTCCCATTTGTAGCCAGTTCCATAAACTGTTTTTAAGTATTGTCCACAGCCTGCATCATTTAATTTCTTCTTTAAGTTTTTAACGTGGGCATACACAAAATCGTGATTGTCCAACATATCGGCAAAATCTCCGGAAAGATGCTCTGCTAAAGTACTTTTTGAAATGACTTTATTTTTATTCCCGATAAAATAAATCAGCAAATCAAACTCTTTTTTTGTCAATGCAATCACTTCATTATTAACAGAAACGGTTTTGGATAAAAGGTCAATTTGTAATTCATTTTGATTGATGATATTAGAATTGTTAAACTGCTTTCTCCTTATTATAGAATAAATTCTTGCCATCAATTCCGACAAATGAAACGGTTTTGTAAGATAATCGTCTGCACCTAATTGCAAGCCTTTTATTTTATCATCCAAAGCATTTTTCGCCGAAACAATGATGACGCCGTCTTGTTTATTTTGAGATTTCAACTCTTCCAAAATTTTGAGTCCGTTGCCGTCGGGAAGCATAATGTCGAGGATAATGCAATCGTACTGAAACGTTTCTATTTTATACATCGCTTCGGTGAAAGTCTCTGCAAACTCACATAGATAGTTTTCTTCGGAGAGGTATTCTGCAACACTTTTTGCTAATTCGGTTTCGTCTTCTATAATCAGGATTTTCATCAGTAATTCTATTTTATAAATATCGGAATTTTTCTTCAGCGAATTTATAGTTTGAATTTAGAAGAAATTTTGAATAAAAACTCAATATTCAAAAAAGTAAAATTTTAATTAAATTTTTGAATTATTAATAATAAACCTACAAGATACAGAAGGTGTAAAAAGGGGATAGCGATCTTGAAGCGGTAGTATGTAATCTCTAATATTAAGTTTTCAAGCATAATTTTATTTTAATATAGATTTTTGTATCAGGTTGGCAAACGTTTTGTTAAGTAAATTCTACACTCATCACAACTTATAAATCACAATTAATATGGAAGCGACAGAACTTAGACTCAACAATCTGCTTATGTATGAAGACTCGATTGTGCCAATTATCGGAATGGAAAATATTAATGAAGAAATCCTCGTGAAAATTGATTCTGAAACTGCTATTGATTCTAGAAAACTAAAACCAATTGCATTGACTGCTGAATGGTTTTCAAAACTGGGATTTAAGGAGGCTTATCGTTCTCAAAGCAGAATAAGATTCGACCTTCCAAACTATTGCCGATATGATTTTGATCTCAACTCTAATAAAATTTTAGAAGGTTTTTTGTTTTTCGGAAACTATATCAAATGTAGTTATCTTCACCAATTGCAGAATATCTACTTTACACTAACAGGCGAAGAACTGAAAATAGAGTACGAACGTCCCAAGCTCCAAACCACTTTATCATAAATATCCTCGGAACCTGATTGTAAAAAATCAGGTTTTTTATTTTATGATTAATGATGAAAATCTTACTTCTCACTTCTAATTTCTAACATCTTTCAAAGAAAACTCCTTACTTTTGTGTAAAATTTTATTGAATTGAAAACCCATTTCATTGCCATTGGCGGTTCTGCGATGCACAATCTTGCCATTGCTCTCAAAGATAAAGGCTATCAGGTGACTGGTTCCGACGATGCTATTTTTGAACCTTCAAAATCCAGATTGGAAAGAAAAGGAATTCTTCCTGCAGAGTTAGGTTGGTTTCCCGAAAAACTGACTTCGGATATTGATGCGGTAATTCTCGGGATGCACGCACACGCAGACAATCCGGAATTGGCAAGAGCAAAAGAATTGGGATTGAAAATCTATTCTTATCCAGAGTTTCTTTACGAACAATCCAAAGAGAAAACTAGAGTTGTGATTGGCGGTTCTCACGGAAAAACGACGATTACATCAATGATTCTTCACGTTCTTAATTTTCATCAAAAAGACATCGATTATATGGTCGGTGCGCAATTGGAAGGTTTCGATTGTATGGTGAAAATCACGAATGATAATGATTTTATGATTCTTGAAGGTGATGAATATCTATCTTCACCAATTGATTTGCGTTCAAAATTTCTGTTATACCAACCGAATATTGCTTTGATTTCCGGAATTGCTTGGGACCACATCAATGTTTTTAAAACTTTTGATGATTACGTAGAGCAGTTCAGAAAATTCGTGGCGAGTATTACACCAGGAGGAGTTTTAGTTTATAATGAAGAAGATACTGAAGTTGTAAAAGTGGTTTTAAGTGCCGAAAATTATTTCAGAAAAATCCCTTACAAAACACCAGAATACGAAATAGTAAACGGAATCGTGAACCTGAAAACCGATATGGGAGAAATTCCGTTATCAGTCTTCGGAAAACACAACCTTCTGAATATGGAAGGCGCAAGATTCATCTGTTCTCAGTTGGGAATTATGGAAGAGGAATTTTATGAAGCGATAATGAGTTTCAAGGGTGCTTCTAAAAGATTGGAGAAAGTGGAAAGAAAAGATGGCGGTTTGCTTTACAAAGATTTTGCACACGCACCAAGTAAAGTGAAAGCGACTGTTTCCGCTTTTGCAGAACAATTTTCAAAAACCGAAACTTTTGGTTTCTTAGAATTGCATACTTATTCTAGCCTCAATCCGATTTTTTTGGAACAATATGACCACGCAATGGACGGTTTGGACAATGCCGTAGTTTTCTATTCGGAAGATGCTCTGAAGATTAAACGAATGGAACCTATTTCTCCAGAATTAATCAAAGAAAAATTCAAGAATCAAAACTTAAAAGTCTTTACCAGTGCAGAAGATTTGCATAAATATTGGGAAAGTCTTGATAAAACCAAAGGCGCATTTGTAATGATGAGTTCCGGTAATTTTGGAGGTTTGGACTTGACAGTTTAGAATAACAATCAGAATAAATTTTATAATAATCCTTTTGAGAGATCGAGAGGATTTATTTTTGGCTAATTTATTTGTTAGATTAGTCTAACATTTTTATATTTGTCAATGAAAAATATTTGTTTTATGATTGTTAAATCTTCTTTATTCGGTTTTGTCTTCCTTTTGACAGGTTCTATTTTTATTAAATCTCAGGAAGTAAAAGTGGATACTATTAATGTTCAAAAATCGGACAGCATCATTCTTGAAGAAAAACAATCTAAAACTTCTAACATCGATGAAGTAGTAATTTCCGGAACAATGAAAGAAGTGAATCGATTGGAAAGTCCGGTTCCCGTAGAAGTTTACACACCAAAATTTTTCAGAAAAAATCCAACGCCAAGTATTTTTGATGCTTTACAAAATATCAATGGTGTTCGTCCTCAACTCAATTGTAATATTTGTAACACGGGCGATATTCACATCAACGGGTTGGAAGGTCCTTACACAATGGTTTTGATTGATGGAATGCCAATCGTGAGTTCGCTCGGAACTGTTTACGGACTTTCCGGAATTCCAAACTCTTTGGTAGAAAGAATCGAAATTGTGAAAGGTCCCGCATCTTCTCTTTACGGAAGTGAGGCTGTTGGTGGACTCATTAATATCATTACTAAAAAACCTCAAAATGCACCATTGGCAACGGCAGATTTGATGTCCACAACTTGGGGCGAATATAATGTGGATTTGGGTTTCAAATTCAATGCTGGGAAAAAAGCGAGTGTTTTGACAGGAATTAATTACTTTAATTTTCAAAATAATAACGATAACAATAACGATAATTTCACAGACGTCACCTTACAAAACCGAATTTCCGTTTTCCAAAAATGGAATTTTGAAAGAAAAGAAAATCGTCTATTCACAATTGCCGGACGATATATGTACGAAGACCGTTGGGGAGGTGATGTCCGTTGGAACAAAACTTTTCGAGGCGGCGACCAAATCTATGGCGAAAGTATCTACACCAATCGGGCAGAGATTTTAGGGAATTACCAACTTCCTGTGAGTGAGAAAAGGTTCTTTGCTTTTTCATTGATTAATCACGACCAAGACAGCCGTTACGGAACGACTTCTTACATTGCAAATCAGAAAATTGCTTTTGGACAACTGACTTGGGATAAGAAATTAGGGAATCACGATTTGTTGGCGGGAACAGCTTTACGATATACTTATTATGATGATAACACACCAGCAACGGAATTGGAAGCGCAAAAAACTTGGCTTCCTGGAATTTTTCTTCAGGATGAAATTGCATTAGCGGAGACACACAAACTTTTGCTAGGTTTCAGATATGACCACAATAATATTCACGGGAGTATTTTCACGCCTAGATTGGCTTACAAATGGTCTATTAATGATAATAATATTTTGAGATTCAATGCAGGAACAGGTTTTCGAGTGGTTAATCTTTTCACGGAAGACCACGCTGCTTTGACGGGTGCGAGAGATGTGATTATCCTTAATGATTTAAAACCAGAAAAATCTTATAACGCCAATCTGAATTTCGTTAAAAAAATCTATTTTGATTCCGGAAGTTTTGTAGGATTGGAGGCTTCTGCTTTTTACACATATTTCACCAACAGAATTGTTCCTGATTACGAAAGCGATACCAATAAAATCATTTATGATAATCTAGATGGACACGCTGTCAGCAAAGGAATCAGCCTGAATGCAGATTTGACTTTTACCAATGGTTTGAAATTCATTCTCGGAGGAACTTTAATGGAAAATACGTTGACCGAAAACGGAATCACTGAACAACAAATGTTAACCGAAAAATTTACCGGAACTTGGACGGTTTCATATAAAATCACACCTTGGAATTTATCTATTGATTACACAGGAAATATTTACAGTCCGATGCGTTTGCCTTTGTTGGGAGAATTGGACCCGAGAAAACCGATGTCGCCTTGGTGGAGTATTCAGAATATTCAATTCACTTATGATGGTTTCAAGAAATTTGAAATTTATACCGGCGTAAAAAACTTACTCAATTGGACCCCGAATAAAGGAAATCCATTTATTATTTCAAGGTCAGATGATCCTTTTGGAGAACCAACTCTGGACAATCCTTTACCTTTTGATACTTCTTATGTTTACGCCCCAAATCAGGGAATCAGAGGTTTTTTAGGAATTCGATTTAATTTTAATTAAGATGAAATTTCTGAATGCCATATTTAGATTTGCAATTCTGGGAAGTTTTTTACTTTCCGGAATTTGCTTTTCTCAGATTAAGAATCATCAATTTGAAGAATTAGAAAATTTACAAAAATCAGAACTTCGAAATGTCATAATTTTCATCAAAACCGATTGGTGCAACTACTGTAAAACAATGGAAAATACGACTTTCAAAAATCAAAAAATTATCGAAAACATAAATCAAAATTTCTATTTCATTCGATTCAATGCAGAAGAAAAACGGGATGTTAATTTCGCAGGAAAAACATTTCATTACAAACCAACAGGAACCAATACAGGAATCCACAAACTAGCAGAAACATTGACAGAAGGAAAAACAACTTACCCAAGCTTAATCATTTTGAATCCTCAAAACGAAATTATTTTTCAATACAACGGCTATTTAAAGTCCTCGGAACTCTTAGCTATTTTGAATAAAATAAAACCTTAAGAGTGAAAACTTGTCTAAATGCAGCGGTTTTTTGAGCCTAAAATATTTTCAAAAAAGTAAAAAATATTTGCTGACTTTGCGTTCAAATAAAAAATATTACATTTGAGAAAAGCCAAATCTAATAAAAATGAGATACGTTCAGTTGGGGAAAATTCCCCCAAAAAGACATACGATTTTCAAATCCGAAGATGACCAATTCTACTACGAACAACTCTTTGGAACCGAAGGTTTTCACGGGATTGCGTCGTTGTTGTATCACACCCATCGTCCGACTCAAATCAAATCGATTGGCAATGTGAAAGACGTTACTCCAAAAATTGCGGTGGAAAAAAACGTCACGCCAAGAATGATAAAAGGTGCAAAAGTGGCCGCTGAAGATGACTTTTTGGAAAGCCGAAAAGTTCTGATGCTAAACAACGATTTGAAAATGGGTTTGGCAAAACCAAGAAAATCAACCGATTATTTGTATAAAAATGCAGAATGCGACGAATTACTTTTCGTCCACGAAGGAAAAGGAATTCTGAAAACAATGCTAGGTAATATAGATTTCTCAGTTGGTGATTATCTCATTATTCCAAGAGGTACAATTTATCAATTAGAAGTGGAATCAGAACAGAATGTTTTCTTTTTCATAGAAGCGCATTCACCAATTTACACTCCGAAACGTTACCGAAATGAGTTCGGACAATTGTTGGAACATTCGCCGTTTTGTGAGAGAGATATTATTCCACCAACTTTTGTAGAACCGAAAAATGAGAAAGGCGATTTTCTCATCAAAGTCAAAAAAGAAAATCAAATCACCGATTTTGTTTATGCAACACATCCATTTGA
Organism: Flavobacteriales bacterium UBA2306; assembly: GCA_002345565.1. Classification (GTDB taxonomy): domain Bacteria; phylum Bacteroidota; class Bacteroidia; order Flavobacteriales; family Weeksellaceae; genus Epilithonimonas. The sequence continues at coordinate 13,127 of DDVS01000005.1, forward strand.
TGTCATAGGTTGGGATGGATATTTTTATCCGTATAAATTTAATATCAAAAACTTTGAACCGATTACAGGAAGAGTTCATCAACCGCCTCCGGTTCATCAGAATTTTGAAGCGCATAATTTTGTAGTTTGCTCGTTCTGTGCAAGAATGTACGATTATCATCCGCTGGCAATTCCCGCGCCTTACAATCATTCCAATATCGATTCGGATGAGGTTTTGTTTTACACAGAAGGTGATTTTATGAGCAGAAATCACGTGGATTTGATGGATTTTTCACTTCATCCAGGTGGAATTGTTCACGGTCCGCATCCTGGCGCAATGGAAAGAAGCATTGGTAAAAAATTCACCGACGAATATGCCGTAATGGTTGATCCATTCCGACCTTTGAAACTGACTGAAGAAGCAATAAAGGTTGAAGACCCAACTTATAAAACTAGTTGGTTGGAATAAAAAAAGTAAATGCTAGCAGAGATGTTAGCTTTTATTATTTAGTTTCAATATCAAATCATCAACTCCCAGCAAACGGACTCCCAAAAATTCCAACCGCCAATTCTATCCAAACTAATACAAGAATTACTAAAGTTATTCCTATTAGAATTAATTTTCTTTTTGTGGTTTTAAATCTTTCCAAAATGATTTTAATGATAAAAGCTGTTGGGAAAAGAATAAATCCTGCAACTACAAAATCTAATAAAGACCAATTGACTTCTTTAGAAAACTGCATTGCAAGCATTGGAATACATAACAAAACTAATGGAATCGAAAATATAACGATGCTTCTTTGGTTTTTAGTAATCATAATTTTAAATTTTAACCGTAAAGAACTTTGAATTACAAAGTAAAATATAAATTTTTAAATCTCAAAGAAAATCTGTGATTTTTATCATTTTGATTACAAAATAAAGGATATGTGATAATCATCATTAATTATAAGGTTGATTTTTAATTAAATTTGTGTGAGTTAAATAATCGGTTTTAGCAATAGCTTAAAATGGGTTTGTAAATTCGGGAAAGCTTGTGGTTATTGGGTTTTTATAGGATTTATGGCAACAATTATATTATTAATGATTCTAAAAATCTTTTAATTTTGAGGTTGTAATGGTATTTTCTAAATTTAGATGCGCTAAAATCAGTGTTTAACACGTGTTTTAAAAGAAAATAAAAACTTTTTATCTTCATGAAAATTGAGATTTAGGATTTATGTTATTGCATTCTTAAAGTCCAATTATAAAATTGATATTAAAAAAATTAAAATTAAATGTTAGAAAGAATACGATTAGAAAGTCTACGCCAAAAAGTGACTAGTGTTGAAAATGCTGTTGATATTATAAAGGACGGAATGGTTGTTGGGTCCAGTGGTTTTACAAAAGCTGGGGATAGTAAAGCTATTTTACCTGCTTTGGCCGAGAAAGGAAAAAATGAAAATTTCAAGATCACATTAATGACCGGCGCTTCTTTGGGGCATGGCACAGATGGTAAATTAGCCGAAGCTAATGTTTTGAAAAAAAGGATGCCTTTCCAAGTTGATCCGATTTTACGAAATAAAATAAACGCTGGAGAAATTCTATTCATAGACCAGCACTTAAGTGAAAGTGCAGAACTCTTACATACCAAAAACTTGCTTAGTCTAGATGTAGCTGTTATAGAAGCGGCTTATATAGAGCGAGATGGAAGTATAGTTCCTACAACTTCTGTGGGTAACTCCGTTACTTTTGCAACAATGGCAAAAAAAGTCATAATAGAGATCAATACAGAAGTTCCAGAATCTGTTTATGGTATTCATGATATTTATCAAGCCGAAGATTATCCTTTCAGAAATGTAATTCCAATTGTTGCGCCATGGAACAAAATTGGAAGAAAAAGTATTCCTATAGATCCCAATAAGATAGAAGCAATTGTTTTTACAAACCTGAAAGATAGCCCTGCTGATATTGCTGAGCCAGACGCTAAAACTACAGCAATTGCTGACCATCTTCTTAGGTTCTTTGAAAATGAGGTGCAGCTGGGAAGACTTACAGATCGTTTGTTGCCCTTGCAAGCTGGGATTGGCAAAGTTGCAAATGCTGTTCTTACAGGATTTAAGAAAAGTAATTTTTATGATTTGACGATGTTTTCCGAAGTGCTACAAGATAGTACCTTCGATTTGATAGATGCCGGGAAATTAAGTTTTGCTTCTGCATCATCTATAACAGTGTCTAAAGAATGCTATGATCGGGTTTTTGACAATTTGGCACATTACAAAGATAAGTTTGTTCTTAGACCTCAGAATATTTCCAATACACCAGGGCTGATAAGACGTCTAGGGGTTATTGCTATTAACACGGCGATAGAATTCGATATTTATGGAAATGTTAATTCAACACATATTTCTGGTACCAAGATTATGAATGGAATTGGAGGTTCGGGAGACTTTGCACGTAATGCTTACCTAAGTATTTTTGTTACGCAGGCAGCTTCCAAAGAAAATAAAATTTCTCATGTTTTGCCAATGGTTTCTCATACAGATCATACAGAACATGATGTGGATATTTTGGTTACAGATATTGGGTTGGCAGATTTAAGAGGTCTTGCTCCAAGAGAGAGGGCTCAGAAAATAATAGATAATTGTGTTCATCCGGATTATAGAGAGGAGCTTCAATCTTATTTTGATAGGGCTTGTGAGAGAGGAGGGCATACTCCACATCTATTAGAAGAGAGTTTTAGCTGGCATTTGAGACTTTCGGAAACTGGAAGTATGAAAAAATAGCTACATTGATTTTGCGACAATGACAAAAAAACCACTAAACCGAATATGATTTAGTGGTTTTTTTATGTTTAGCTATTTAAATAGTCATAATTTGGAATTGGAAAATTAAAAACTTATTTAATTTTTGTATATAGCGAATACGGCTTTTTTCGTTATTTGTGTTTTTAGAATCGTGACAATTCTTTAACAAAAGTAACAATAGAGAATCAATGAAGATAAACTTAAGTGTACTTAAAAATTATCATTAATTAGGTTATGGAATTGTTTGCATTTTGTGAATTTTAATTACTTAGACATTTTGAATTAAACTTTTGAATCACAATAAAACTAACAATTGTTAGTTGGTTTCCGAAAAAATATTATCTTGGCAAAACAGATAATCAAGTAAAAAAGTAAAATGTCAACACTCACTTTTGCCGAGAAAATCGCACAAGCCGAGAATTTTCTCCCCATCAACGGAACAGATTTTATAGAGTTTTATGTCGGAAATGCCAAGCAAGCCGCCCATTTTTACAAAACAGCGTTCGGTTTTCAGTCTGTTGCTTATGCAGGACCTGAAACTGGCGTTAGAGACAGAGCGTCTTATGTTCTTCAGCAAGGAAAAATCCGATTGGTTCTAACTTCCGGGCTCAAATCAGATTCTCCAATTTGCCAGCATCAACAGAAACACGGTGATGGTGTTAAGATTTTGGCACTTTGGGTGGATGATGCTTACAAAGCTTTTGAAGAAACGACTAAACGTGGTGGAAAACCTTATTTGGAACCTCAAACTTTGACGGATGAATTCGGGGAATTGAAAATGTCTGGCGTTTATACTTACGGTGAAACCGTGCATATGTTCATAGAACGCAAAAATTACAATGGTGCTTTTATGCCGGGCTATGAAAAATGGGAAAGTGATTATAATCCTTCCGATGTTGGATTGCTATACGTTGACCATTGTGTAGGAAATGTAGGTTGGGACAGAATGATTCCGACTGTTGAATGGTACGAAAAAGTAATGGGATTCGTTAATATACTTTCGTTTGACGATAAACAAATCAATACAGAATATTCTGCTTTGATGTCAAAAGTAATGTCCAATGGAAACGGCTATGCTAAATTCCCAATCAACGAACCAGCTGAAGGGCAGAAAAAATCTCAGGTAGAAGAATATCTGGATTTCTATGAAGGCGAAGGCGTTCAACACATTGCGGTTGCGACAAAAGATATTGTGAAAACTGTTACAGAACTTAAAAATAGAGGCGTAGAATTTCTTTCTTCGCCACCAGAAGCTTATTACGAGATGATTCCGGAGAGAGTAGGCGATATTGATGAAGATATCAAAAAACTTCAGAATCTTGGAATTTTGGTGGATTGTGATGAAGAAGGTTACCTGCTTCAGATTTTCACAAAACCTGTGGAAGACAGACCAACATTGTTTTACGAAATAATCGAAAGACATGGTGCACAAAGTTTCGGAGCTGGTAATTTTAAGGCGCTTTTCGAAGCTTTGGAAAGAGAGCAAGAGAGACGTGGAAACTTATAAACCCAAATTATTTTCATATATTTTTACAATTAAAGCATTATTTTAATGCTTTAATTTTTTAATCTAATTCTAAATTCAAAAAATGAAATGCTTCATCAATTATCCTGCAGATTCCGATTTTTCAATTCATAATATTCCGTTTGGAGTTTGTGTTTTTAACAAAGAATTTATTGCTTGTGCTACAAGAATCGGCGATATTATCATCGATTTGGCAACATTATTTGACCTTGGTTATTTTGAAGATATCAAAGGTTTCGAAGAAAATGTTTTCGAAGGTTACACGATTAACGAATTCATAGAATTGGGAAAACCGATTACGAATAAAGTTCGTGAAAGGATTCAGCAATTGTTGTTAGAAGATTCTTTGCTTTCGAAAGATGAAAGAGCTTTGGAAGAATGTTTCTATAATTTGGATGAAATCCAAATGATGATGCCTTTACACATCCCGAATTACACGGATTTTTACAGCAGTATTCAACACGCAACCAATGTCGGGATGATGTTCCGCGATCCTGCAAATGCATTGTTACCAAATTGGAAACATCTGCCGGTGGGTTATCACGGTCGCGCTTCGTCTATTGTTTTGTCAGGGATCGATATCACAAGACCTTGCGGACAAATCAAACCTGCAGATTCAGATAAACCGATTTTTAGCGCATCAAAACAACTCGATTTCGAATTGGAAATGGCTTTTGTTGTCAATAAAAATACAGATTTGGGAGAAAGGATTTCTATTGCGGAAGCAGAAGATGCAATTTTTGGATTGATGATTTTCAACGATTGGTCAGCAAGAGATATTCAAAGTTGGGAATATGTTCCGTTGGGGCCGTTTTTAGGTAAGAATTTTGGTTCATCTATCTCGCCTTGGATTGTGACATTGGAAGCTTTACAACCATTTAAAACTCAATCTCCGAAGCAAGAACCGGAAGTTTTAGATTATCTGAAATTCGAGGGTGATAAAAATTACGACATCAATCTTGAAGTTTATTTGAAGCCGGAAAATTCTGACGACAATCTGATTTCTGAGAGCAATTACAAGTTTATGTATTGGAATATGTGTCAGCAATTGGCACATCATACTATTAATGGCTGTAATGTTGAAGTTGGCGATGTTTATGCCAGTGGAACTATTTCCGGAGAAAATGAAAAATCTTACGGTTCTATGCTGGAATTGACTTGGAGAGGAACCAAACCTTTGCAACTCAAAAACGGAATCGAAAGAAAATTCATAGAAGATGGCGATACGATTACGATGAAAGCTTGGTCAGAAAAGGACGGAATCCGCGTTGGATTCGGCGAAGTTTACGGAAAGATTTTGCCGGCGGTTCCATTTAATTAAACAACCACATAGACACAAAGATTTTTTCACAAGGCTCACAAATGATATAAATTAATGATCTTTGTGAAAAAACCTTGTGTTCTTTGTGTTTAAAAGCAAACTTATGAAAACAATTATCCCTTCCGAAATTTCCGCAGTTCAATTGCAACAAGTAATGCAAACGGCGATTGCTCCAAGACCGATTGCTTTGGCAAGTACGATTAACAGCAAAGGAGAAATCAATCTTTCGCCTTTCAGTTTTTTTAATATGTTCAGCACGGTTCCGCCTGTTGTGATTATTTCGCCTTCCAGAAGAGTGCGTGATAATACCACAAAACATACTTTGGAAAATCTGAAAGAAGTTCCGGAATTGGTGATTGGAAATGTCAATTTTGATATGGTTCAGCAGGTTTCTTTAGCGAGTACAGAATATGAAGACGGCGTGAATGAGTTCATCAAATCAGGTTTGACAATGCAACATGCAGACATTGTAAAACCTGCTTTGATTGCAGAATCTCCCGTTAATTTCGAATGCAAGGTTTTGGAAATTAAATCGCTTGGAAATCTTGGAGGTTCAGGAAATCTTGTGATTGCAGAAATTGTGAAAATTCATATTGATGAAAAATATCTGAATGAAGTCGGAAATCTTGACCAAAAAAAATTGGATTTAGTAGCGAGATTGGGTAGTAATTTCTATTCCAGAAACAATGAAAATAATATCTTCGAAGTTCCTAAACCTTTGGTTACAAAAGGAATTGGTTACGACCAGCTTCCCAACGAAATCAAACAAAGCAATGTTTTTACAGGAAATGACCTGGGAATGCTCGCAAATGTCGAAATTTTACCAAATGGAGATTTTTCTTCGGAAAAAGATGTACATTTATTAGCACAAAAGTTTTTAAAAAATAATGAAATCGAAAAAGCTTGGGAAATTTTGAGAATTGATTAAAAATTATTTCTCTCGTTCTATTTTTAAAGGATTTTGGCGAGTGTCAAAAATGTCAACGATTCTGATTTCATCTTGCACAAACTTATAAATCACTTTATAATTTCCTACAAGCAGATATCTATATTTTTGATTTAACTTTTCAAGATTCAGTTCAGTTTGTCCAGATTCAGGATTTTGAATCAATTGTTTTGTAGAAGCTAAAATTTGTTTGCGGATTTTATGTGCAACTTTTTTATTGGCATTTTTAGAATAATAATCGAAAATATCTTTAATATTTTGAATTGCAAAATCCGTCCAAATGATTTTCATTACTACCAGTTTGAAGAAATTTTCTCCAGTTCTTCTTGAGTTTTGAATCTTCCATTTTCAAAATCTTCTTCAGATTTGGCGATTCTTTCGTGAAGTTCTTCCATTGTAAATGGCTTCAATTCTTTTTCAGATTGTTTGGCTTTTTTCAAAAGTTTTTCGAACTGAGAAATTAACTCCTCACTTTGAAGATTCAGAAAAGCCTGAACAAATTCTATTTTTCTCGTTTCGATATTCATTTTCAATAGGTTTTAATCAAATTTACAAATTTATTCTTAATGAAAATCGAAAATCTATTGAGTATCAATTTCACTCACAACCTGAGCTTTATAAAGAACAGAATAATAACCATTCTTAGCCAGAAGTTCCTGATGCGTTCCTTCTTCAACAATCAGTCCGTGGTCCATTACGATGATTTTATCAGCTTTTTCAATTGTAGAAAGTCTATGTGCGATGATGATTGAAGTTCTATTTTTCGTGATTTTTTCAGTTGCTCTTTGGATTAATTTTTCACTTTCGTGGTCAATGGATGAAGTCGCTTCGTCGAGAATCAAAATTTTTGGGTCAGAAAGATAAGCTCTCAAAAATGATAATAATTGTCTTTGTCCGAGAGAAATAGAAGAACCTCTTTCGCTCACAACATAATCGTAACCGTTAGGAAGTTTTTCTATGAACTCATCCACTTCAATTTCACGCGCTGCTTTTTTGATCTTTTCAAGCGTAATTTCTTCATCACCCAAAGTCAGGTTTTCAAAAATACTGCCGTGGAAAAGGAAAACATCCTGAAGAACAACACCAATATGACTTCTCAGATTGTACAATTCATAATCTCGGATGTCAACGCCGTCCAGCATTATTTTTCCGGAATTAATATCATATAATCTTGTAATCAGACTGATAATCGTGGATTTGCCGGCTCCGGTTGCGCCGACAATGGCGACAGTTTCACCTGGATTTACTTTGAAATCAATGCCTTTCAGAACTTCTTGTTTATCATCGTAAGCAAAATGAACTTTCTCAAACTCAATTTTTCCGTCAAAATGGTCTTTGGCAATTGTTCCGTTATTCGGCATCGCTTGGTCTTCGTCCATCACGCCAAGAACTCTTTCTGCACCTACAATTCCTCTCTGGATATTATTAAATCTATCCGCAATCTGTCTCAATGGACGAATCAACATATTGATAAACTGGATAAACGCAATGATAACTCCAGGCGTAGATTTGATAAAACCACCATAAAATAGAATAAATCCTATAAAAAGTGACGAAATCAATTCAACAACAGGAAAGAATAATGAAAAGATAAAAACTGTTTTTAGTAAAGCTTTTTTCAGTTCAATATTAATCGTGTCAAATTTCTTAAACTCAGCTTCTTCTCTGCTGAAAACCTGAATCAATGACATCCCGGCCAAACGTTCCTGCACAAAACTGTTTTGTGTAGCAGTCCAGCTTCTCTCGGAACCAAATGCAACTTTCAATTTCTTCTGGAAAACTCTCGTAATCACAACCATTATCGGAAGAATTGCCAGCGAAATCAAGCTGAGCTGCGTGTCAACCTGAAACATCGCAAAAAGAACCATTACGATTCTCAAGATATCTCCAAAAACCATTAAAAACCCGTCTGTATAAACTGTCGCAATCGTTTCAACATCGCCGACAGCTCTTGTTACAAGATTTCCGATTGCAGTTTTGTCAAAAAAAGCAGTCTTGAAATAAATCAGTTTGTGATACAATCTTTCCCTGATATCACGGATAACATTCTGAGAAATGAAATTCGAGAAATAAACCAGGAAAAAGTTAAGAACCGTTTCTGCAATTACCAATCCAATCAGCAGATAGATGTGCTTCATCAGCTGTGCTTTATCTTTCAGCTGAACAATGTCTATATCGACAACATTTTTAGTAAGAATTGGTCTGTAGGTGGAAACTATCGCCAAAAAAATTGAAATAATCAGTGTGAAAATAAACCACGACCTAAATTTCATTCCGATTAAAAATAATCGCTTGACAATGTCCCAAGTATTTTGTTGTTTCATCTATTTTAAGAATTCCAGAAATTTTTTCAGAATTGAAAAAAATCTTTGCAAAAATAAGATTTTAAAAATTGAAATATCAGCCTAATGATTTAAATATAAATTAAAAATCATAGCCAACATCTACCAAAAAAAGACCTTGCGCAGGAGCGGAAACACCAGCAGAATTTCGGAATTTGGCTTCGATGATTTTTCGCAAATCGTTTGGTGTAATTTTTCCGCTTCCGACTTCAACCATTGTTCCTACAATCGCTCTTACCATATTTCTCAGAAATCGGTCCGCAGAAATTGTGAATTTCAATTGATTGCCAATCTGTTCCCATTCTGCTTTGTAGATTCTGCAGATATTGGTTTTGTTATCGGTGTGGAGTTTGGCAAAACTTGTAAAATCATCATATTCGAAAAGGATTTTGCAGGCTTCATTCATCAAGTCAATATTCAAAGGTTTTTGACGCCAATATTGCAAAGAAGAATCCTTAGAAAACGGATTTTTTTCTAAAGAAATGTAATATTCATAAGTTCTGAAAGTCGCACTGAATCTTGCGTGCATATCATCAGCAACTTCAAAGATTCTTTTAATCGCGATATTTTCTGACAAAAAAGAATTGAGTTTATGAACCAAGTTTTCATCAAGGTTTTGTTGAGTTTCAAAATGCGCAAACATTTTCTTAGCGTGAACGCCCGTGTCTGTTCTCCCAGCTCCGGTTGTTTTGATAGGTTCACGAAGAATCGTGGACAAAGCTTTTTCCAATTCTTCCTGAACAGAAATCTGTTTAGGCTGAATCTGATAACCAAAATAAGCCGAACCGTTGTAAGAAAACTCTATAAAATATCTCATGTCGGCTGTAAATTTCCTGAATTTTTTTTAATTATAAAGAATTCTTAATTCGTAATTTCGTGATTCGAAAAATCCTAAAGAATGAAACCTCTCAAAACAAATAAACTTTCCAATCCTGCCGAATTTATAAAACTGATGGTCATTATATTTGTATTGGTTTCAGTATTTCTTTTCAGTCAAGGATCGTCGCAGACTCAAATTTTGGTCAATATTATCGTACTATTGATTCTTTTCATTGGTTTGCAACTCACATTTGTGATTCTATATAAAAAAGGTGTCAAGACTTTAGCGTTTTGGATTCTGATGATTTTGCTGTTATTGGGAATATCACTTGCTGTTGCCACTTGGTATTTTGCAAAATATGGGATTAGTTTTAAGCTTTAATAGTTAATTTAAATTTAAAATGAAACGTATTCTTCTTTTATCAGACACACATTCTTACATCGATGACCGGATTCTTGATTATGCAAAAGATGCTGATGAAGTTTGGCATTGTGGAGATTTTGGGAATATGACTGTGATTGAAGAACTCGAAAAAATCAAACCAATTCGAGGAGTTTACGGTAATATTGACGAAGCTAAAATCCGAACGATTTTCCCAGAAGTTTTGAGTTTCAAATGCGAAGAAGTGGATGTTCTGATGATTCATATTGGTGGTTATCCTGATAAATATTCGCCTTTAGCAAAGAAAGAAATTGCGGAGAAAAAACCGATATTATTCATCTCCGGACATTCTCATATTCTGAAAGCAATGTTTGATAAAAAGAATAATCTACTTCATCTTAATCCTGGTGCTTGCGGGAAATCAGGTTGGCACAAAGTAAGAACAATAATGCGTTTTACAATCCATAAAGATGAAATCAAGGATCTGGAAATCATAGAACTCGGAAGCCGGGTTTGAGAGTTTTAGAATTAAAGAGTTTGAGATTTTTTTAATCATTATTTATCAATTATAATTAAGGATGAAAGTTGGAGATTTAGTTTCTGTAATCGACGAAAATCTTAGAGGTAAGGTTTTGAAAATTATTGCCAATCAGGTAAAAATTGAAGATGAACACGGCTTCACTTATAATTTTTCGAAAGATCAATTAACAATCCTCGATTCCGATTTATACGAAAATTCTCCAATTATCAAGAAAAAAGAAACTCCAAAAATTACCTCGAAAAAGCATAACAAAGCACCTTTGAAATTGGATTTGCATTTTGAATTATTAGTCAAAAATCCTTCAGATTATGAAGCGTTTGAAAGATTGATGATCCAGAGAGAGAAATTGCAGGAAACCATTGATTTTTGTAGAAAGAATAAAATCAAAACGTTACAAATCATCCACGGAATTGGCGACGGCGTTTTGCAGAAAATGGTTTATGATGTTTTGGAAGGTCTTACCAATATTGAATACGACAGCGATGGATTTTTTTATCATCAATCCGGAAATGTAGAAGTAAGGTTTTTGTAAGAATTATGTAATAAACAATATGAATAAATTAAATGTTTCGTTTGATTTGTTGTTTCATTATAGTTATTTGTGAAATTTTAATATTTTTTTTTTTTTTTTATAATAAGTATTGTATTTGTTAAAATAAATTAACATTTTTGCCCAATTCAAAAATAAAAAAATTGATATGAATGTTAAACTAAAAGTTTTGAGTGCTGGAGTTCTGTTTTTTACAGGGCAAGCTCTATTAGCACAAAAATCTGATTCAACAAAGACTTCTAATATAGAAGAGGTTGTAGTTGTTGGATTTGGACAAAAAAGGGCAGTACAAGAAGTTACAGGTTCTATTAGTACAATGACTGCAAAATCAATTGAGGATGTTCCTGTTGCTTCTGTTGATAAAATGCTTCAAGGTAGAGTTACCGGTGTACAGGTTGGAGCTGCTTCTGGACAGCCAGGAGGTTTTGCCAATGTTCGTGTACGTGGTGTATCCTCGATTAATGGAGTAACGACACCTATTTACATTGTAGATGGAGTGAGAGTTGCAAGTGGTGATTTAACAACTAACAACACAACTGCCAATATTCTAGCAAATTTAAACCCTGATGATGTTGAAACCATTACTGTTCTTAAAGATGCTGTTTCTACAGCAGTTTATGGGGCTGATGCTGGAGCCGGAGTTATCGTAATTACAACAAAATCTGGTAAAAAAGGTAAAGCAAAATTTAATTTGTCTTTTAATTCTGGTTTTAACCAACAAGCTGTTTCCAATCATAGAGCGTTTACAACTCCAGAGTGGCAAGTTTATATGAAGGATATGTTCAATAATTATCGTAATCAGAACAATTCTTTAGAAGATTATCAAAATAATCCTAACCTTACAAATGCAACCTTCAACGCTTTATTTAAATCAACAGTAAATACAGATTGGCAGGATATTGTAAGAAAAGATGGTTATCAACAAAATGCAGACCTAAGTATGAGTGGCGGTAATGAAAAATTTACTTATTATGCGTCTGCAAATATTTTTGATCAAAATAGTATTATAAAAAATTCTTTTTTCAAGAGATTATCTTATACTACTAAATTATCTTATCAAGCTACAGATAAATTAAAAATAAGTTCAGATTTTCAAATTTCCCACGGTAAAACGCGTACTTTACCAGAAGGTGGAGGATTTGCTAATCCAATTTTGGCTCAATATTTCAACAGACCTACAGATCCGAGTAGAAACCCAGATGGTTCTTGGTATTGGAATCCTTCTACTATGAGATTGAGTAACAACCAATTTAATCCAGGTTACTTACTTGAGAATAACTACAATCAAGCAGGAACGTTGAAAATGTATGCTAATCTAAATGCAGAATATAAAATTTTCAAAAATCTAACTTACAGATTTGTGTTCTCACCAGAATACATTAATATTGAAGAAGATACTTACTGGAATCCACTACACGGTGATGGTTATGGATACGGTGGCTACCAAAGAACATCTGTAAATAGATATTTCAATTTTAACGTACAGAATATTTTAGATTACAACCAAAAATTTGATTTACATAATGTAGGCGCATCTTTAATCCAAGAAGCTTACAAATCTGATAGGAAATTTTTATCAGCCACTGGTATCACAGTAGGTTCTCCAACATTAGAATCACTTTCTAACTTCGTAGTACCTTATGGTTATTCGGGGCAAAAATCTATATCTTCAAGATATGGATATGCAGTTACCGGTCATTATGATTATGACAAATTAATTTTAGTAGATGGTTCATACAGAAGAGATGTGTTATCTCAGTTTACACCAGGTAATAAAGCGGGTAATTTTTGGTCTGTAGGTCTTGGATTTGATTTGGCTAGAATTAACTTCTTAAAAGAGATTGATGCTATTTCAATGTTTAAGTTTAGAGGATCTTATGGAAAGTTAGGAAATCAAGTACAGGCTAATCCTTACGCATTATATGCTTACACAACTAATTATAATGATACTGCTGCCGCTTCTTATTATAATATCTTTAATAAAGATTTATCTTGGGAAACCGTTAAACCCTTAAACATTGGATTAGATTTAGGTTTGTGGAATGACAGAATTAAAGTTTCTGCAGAGTATTATAATAAGAAAACAGAAGAGCTAATTTATTTTGTTCCTTTATCAACTTCTCAAGGAGGAATTTATAATGACAATGGTACTCTAAGAGCGGGTGTTAAGGTTGATAATATTGGGTCGTTAGTAAATAAAGGCTTCGAATTTTCTGTTAATGCAGATATTTTCAGAGCACAAGACAAAAATCAATTTGGTTGGACTCTTGGAGCTAATCTGTCCACTCTTGACAATGAGATCACAGAATTGTACGGAGGAACTATTAATAATGCCACAACAACTGTAAGAGTGGGTGAAGGTGTTAGAACTTTCTACTTAAGAAAATGGGCCGGAGTAGATCCAGCGAATGGTAATCCACTTTGGTATATTAATGGAGTAGATGGAGAAACTACAAGTAATTATCTTCAAGCGCAACAAGCTGTACAAGGATCTTTCTTAAGTACAGTTTTCGGTGGAGCTAATACAAGTCTCACATACAAAGGATTTGCTTTAGATGTTCAATTCACTTACGGATTTGGAGGTAAAATTTATGACGACTGGTCATCATATACTTGGAGTGATGGTCAATATACAAGTACTTATCCAGGATATGGCGATGTTTTTGGAGACTATTGGACACCACAAAATCCAAACGCATCAAATCCAAAACCTATTTATGGTAATACAACACGTTCAAACTCTGCATCTACAAGATTTTTATACGATTCTGATTTTATTAGATTGAGTAATGCGAGATTTGGATATACTTTTGATAACAGTTTCTTGAAAGACAGTGGTTTAAACTCTGTTCAAGTTTATGTAATGGCAAATAATGCTTGGACACATAGATTTGATGACAGATTAAAATTTGACCCAGAAGTAAATGTTTCTGGATACACCAATCTAGCATTGCCTATATTAAAATCTTACCTTTTTGGTGTTAATTTAAGCTTTTAAAATTTAGAAATTATGAATAAAATAATAAAAACAGGAATTCTCTCATTAATGATTGGAGCAACAGCAATGTCTTGCTCGGATGATTTTGTAGAAAGAGAATTCTTTCAGGAAGTAGAACAAGCTCCCTTGTCATCTACACAGGAAATGCAATCCTTCGTTAGAGGTATTTATGCATCAATGAGAAATACAACTTACTATGGAGCTGATTTTTTAGCATACGCAGAAGTTAGATCAGATGAGATGTACAGTACTTTGTCCGGAGGTTATTACCAAAATGTTTATAATTATACACAATTGTCAAATGATGCTTATGCAGTAAATACTTATAATAAAATTTATGAAGTAATTGGCAAAGCGAATATTGTAATTAATACAGATCTTAACAGCATTAGTGGAACTACCGTAGATAAGGCAACAGCTACATTTGCACAAGGTCAGGCATATGGATTAAGAGCAATTGCTTTTTTCGATGCTTTCAGATTATATGGTCAAAAATATATACCAAACGGAACATTGGGGATTGTTCTTCCTCTTAAATATGATCCTACCGCATTACAACCAAGAGCAACGATTGCAGAGACAGAAGCACAAATAGATGCAGATTTCACAAAAGCACTTCAGTTGATGAATTCAGGTACAGCATATTCTAGTACAAAAACAGATTTAACTGTTAACGCCTTGAAAGGTATGATGTCGAGATTCTATCTATACAAAGGAGATTATGCTAAAGTAAGATCTTTAACTAATGATTTGGTTGGGAAATATAGTGTTATTGATGCTGGTTTACATCAGGTTTCTTTCCAATTCTTAATGAATGGTGCTGCGCCTAACTCGATTTTTGAATTAGCTGTAGGTATTAATTCTTCATTATCTACTGGATCTTATAGACAAAGATTAAACCCACTTGGTTATGCAAATATTGTAGTATCTCCTGCGGCATATAATTCTTATGCTACAAATGATATTAGAAGAGCATTAATAACAGTATCTGGATCAGGTACAAGTGCTGTAAGATATTTATCAAACAACAACGGAACAGGTAAATATACCAATACAGTTGGTGCTGATAATATTAAAATGCTACGTTATGAGGAAATATTGCTTAACGGTGTAGAAGCAGAATTAAATGGCGGAGATGCAACAAAAGCACTAAATTATTACAATCAAATTGTAACAAAAAGAGGATTGACTGCTGCAACTGCTGTTGACATGGCAACTCTAAAGACTGAAAGACTAAAAGAACTTCTTGGTGAAGGTCTTCGTCAATGGGATCTTAGAAGATGGGGAGATGTAGTAGCTAGACCAGCAAATGCATTAACAGACCCTAGACTTAATGCATTCCCAATTCCTAGAAATGAAACAGATATTGTTGGAACTCCAGTTGTTTCAAATCCCGGATACGATAATTAAATCATTATTTTTATCATTTTAAAACAACCACTTCTATTTAGAAGTGGTTTTTTATTTCTATTTTTGATAAAATTTTTTATTTATGAAAAAAATAATAACATTTGTATTAATTTCAACTTCTATGCTTTTAAATGCTCAAGTTGGCAATGAAAACATTTCCTTTTCTACGGGCAATTTTTTTATGAGAGGAAATAGACCTTCTACAAAAGAAAACATCGTTGATGGAACACCATACATTAATGGAAATAATTTTGAAAAAGTTGTAATAAAAGGATATAGTAAAAATGTGCAAAATCTTAGATACAATGCATACGAGGATGAAATGGAATTCAAAGATGGAAATGATACTTATTATACTAATAAAGAGGAAGGATTAAAAATTGACTTTCCAGCACTCAAAAAAACCTACCAATGTGTTAATTATTCATTTGACAACAAAAATAGATTTGGATATTTAGTTGTATTAGTAGACAATCCAAAATATTCCTTGTTTAAACAAGAAAAAATCGAACTTCTGAAAGGAGAAAAAAGTCCAAGTGCATATAGTAAAGATGCCAATGATTATTATGTAAAACAAAAAGATTTGTATATCATTAAAAAAGAAAATTCTTATTTTAAAATGCCTAAAAATCAAAAAGAATTTATAAATGATTTCTCTCTCAACAAAACCGAATTTGATAAGTTTATAAAAGAGAATAAACTTTCGTTTTCCAAAGAAGAAGATCTCAAAAAAATTATTAATTACCTCAATAATTTATAAAATGAAACAGGCTGAAAATAGCCTGTTTTTCAATTCAAACTAACATCCTCCGGCGCATTTGCCCAAAGCAAAAATTCCCCACCAAGATTTTGCATGATGTTTTTCCAAAGATTTTGGTCATTGGGAAGCGTGTAATCTAGGTTGTAAACATCTACAATAGTCCAGACTTTTCGCTGTAACTCACTTTCTAATTGCAGGGCAGACCAGCCAGAATAGCCAGAGAAAACCTTAATATCAGAGATATTGGTAGTTCCATCTAAAATACAAGCAATAACAGAATCAACATCTTCTGTGAAATAAAACTCCCGATTAATTTCTGTGAAATTTTCGGTTATTTTTTTACCTTTCAGGATGAAAAAAACTTTGTCATTTTCCACAGGTCCCCCTTCATACAACTCTACTGGAAAACCAAAAATCGTTAACAAGCTCGAACTCATATTCTGATTCTTTTTGTTTAAAATCAAACCAAAAGCCCCATTTTCATTGTGCTCTATAATCAATACCACAGATCTCGAAAAGATATCACCAGAAGAATCTGGTGTTGAGATTAAAATTTTACCTTTGTAGGAGTAATTCATCTATCAAAGCTATTAATAATTATTTTTTTGAAAAACGAATTGAAGAAAAAATTAAGTTAAAATTACCAGAATTTAAATATTTTGAGCAGCTTAATCCGCCTTCCGCTCCCAATCTTTTTTTTGGAAAGAGGATTTCCGCTCAAGTCGGGCTGCGTACGATTCAACGTTCCAATAAAAAACATTGAATTGTAATCTAATATCTAAAATCTGTTATCTAATATCTATTTAATAAATGAACAACGAAAATCTCCACGATAAAAGAAAAGTTTACGACAAATCTCAACTCATCGAAACCGAAATCAAAGAAAATCCAATCGAGCAGTTTCGCAATTGGTTTCTGGAAGCCGAAGAAAATCCACAAGTTTCCGAAGCCAACGCAATGGCAATTTCCACGGTCGAGGAAGACGGTTGTCCAAGAACCCGAATGGTTTTGCTGAAGTCTTACAATTGGGAAGGTTTTGTTTTCTATACCAATTATGATAGCCGAAAAGGAAAATCGTTGGAGAGAACTCAGAAAGCTTGTCTCAGTTTTTTCTGGCCAAGTCTGGAAAGACAAATCATCATCAAAGCCAATATAGAACGAATTGCTGAAAATCTAAGTGACGGCTATTTCCATTCTCGTCCAAAAGGGAGTCAACTTGGAGCAGTTGTTTCGCCTCAAAGTCAGGAAATCCCAGACCGAAGTTTCCTCGAAAACAAATTAAAAGATTTAGAAACCGAATTCGAAAACAAAGAAATTCCAAGACCGGAAAATTGGGGCGGTTATATCGCAAAACCCTACGAAATCGAATTCTGGCAAGGTCGCCCAAATCGTCTTCACGATAGAATTCTTTATTCTTTAACAGAAGATTTTGATTGGAAGATTTCCAGATTGGCACCATAAGTTTTAACCACAAAAGTCACAAAGATGTATTGGTCTTTAGATATTCAAAAGATTAGATAATTTTATAACTTATCTTTTAAGGCTTTTTGAAAATTAATGTTTTCAAACTTTTCTTTTGTGACTTTTGTGGTTGAAAAGATTATTTACTTCTCGACTTCAAAATTGTCTCAACATCTTCTGTTGTAAAACCTTTCGCTTTCAGCAAAATCAAATAATGGTAAAGCAAATCTGCAGCTTCATTTAAGAAAAGATCATCGTTATCATCTTTCGCCTCAATAACCAATTCCACCGCTTCTTCGCCCACTTTTTGCGCTAGTTTATTGATGCCTCTTTTATAGAGCTCATTAGTGTAAGAATTCTCATCATTATTATCAATTTTATCAGAAATTGTTTGCTGTAATTCATACAAAAATCCTTTGTCAGATTCTTCTGCAAAACAAGTCGTCGTTCCTTTGTGACAAGTTGGTCCAAGCGGTTTTGCTTTGATGAGAATTGTATCGTTATCACAATCTAATTGCCAATCAATTAATTCCAAAAAATTACCCGAAGTTTCGCCTTTTGTCCAAAGTCTGTTTTTGGAACGGGAAAAGAAAGTTACTCGTTTTTCCTGCAGCGTTTTATCAAAAGCTTCCTGATTCATATAACCCAGCATCAGAACTTTCAGGTTGAGGTAATCCTGAATAATAACGGGAACTAAGCCTGTGTTTTTCTCAAATTTTATAGTCATCGTATTGGTAAGTTTTTAGATTTTAAATAATTTTTAAGTTCCGGAATTGTGATTTCATTAAAATGAAAAATACTCGCTGCCAAAGCTCCAGTTGCTTTGGTTTCTGTGAAAACGTCTTCAAAATGTTTCATTGTTCCCGCACCTCCGGAAGCAATCACAGGAATATTAACCAATTCAGAAAGTTGTTTTGTAATTTCAATCGCAAATCCTGCTTTGGTTCCGTCCGTATTCATCGAGGTTAAGAGGATTTCGCCAGCGCCAAGATTTTCGACTTCTTTTACCCAAGAGAACAATTCTTTTTCAGTCTCTATTTTTCCACCGTTACTGAAAACTTTGTTTTGATTTTCAACTAATTTTGTGTCAATTGCCACAACCATACATTGCGAACCAAAACGTTTGGCGACATCGGTAATGAGTTTTGGATTGGACAAAGTAGCCGAATTAATTGTGATTTTATCTGCTCCGTTTTTTAGAAGTTCTTCCACATTTTCCAAAGCATTAATTCCACCGCCAACCGTAAACGGAATATTGATGTGTTTCGCAATATCTCTTACCAACGGAATCAATGTTTTTCGTCTTTCTTCAGTTGCAGAAATATCCAAAAACACCAATTCATCTGCGCCTTGCTGAGAATATTTGATGGCCATTTCCACAGGATTCCCGACTTCTTTCAAATCCAAAAAATTAACGCCTTTTACCGTTTCTCCGTTTTTGATGTCGAGACAAGGAATGATTCGTTTTGCTAACATTAGAGAAATGGTTTTAAATCGTTAAGAGAAATTCTGTTTTCGTACAACGCTTTGCCGATAATTGCGCCATCGCAAATAATTGATTCTAGTTGTACTAAATCTTTAGTAGAAGTAACTCCACCTGAGGCAATGAGTTTTACTTCGGGATTTTGCGATATAATATTTTTGTAAAGATCAAAAGAAGGACCTTCCAACATTCCATCTTTATCGATGTCTGTTGAGATAACATATTGAATTCCTGCTTTTGTTTTTTCTTTGATGAAGTCATAAATATTGGTTTCGCTTTCTTCTAACCAACCAGAAATTGCAATTTTTTCTTTCCTTGCATCTGCTCCCAAAATGATTTTTTCCGAACCATATTTTTCTAAAGACTTTAAAAATAATTCTGGATTTTTGACTGCAACACTTCCTAAGGTCACTTGTTTTGCACCACTTTCAAAAGCGATTTTGATATCTTCTTCAGATTTTAATCCGCCTCCAAAATCTATGATTAAATTAGTTTTAGATGAAATTTTTTCTAAGATTTTATAATTAATAATTCGATTTTGTTTGGCGCCATCCAAATCAACTAAATGCAGAAACTGAATTCCATTGTCTTCGAAGTTTTTGGCAACGTCCAAAACATTGGAATTGTAAATCGTTTTCTGATTGTAATCGCCTTTGGAAAGGCGAACACATTCTCCGTTGATAATATCTATTGCTGGGATAATTCTCATTTTCTATTTTTATTTTTAATGAATTAATAGATTTTAACCACAAAAGGCACAAAAGATTTTTATATTTTTTAGTTGTTCAAAAGTTCAAAATAGGTTTATTTGAAATTTTGTTTTCTTTTGAAAAGCTTTTATTTTAATTTTTCCTTTTGTGGTTGAAATCAATCATAATTTTAAAAAGTTTTCTAATATTTTACTTCCGAAAACACCACTTTTTTCCGGATGAAATTGAACTCCAAAAAAATTGTCTTTTTGCAAAGCTGTGCTGTAAGATTCGGAATAATCTGTTGTGGCGATTGTATTTTGATTTTTCTCAGCGTAATAACTGTGAACGAGGTACATATAACTTTGCTCGGGAATATCTTTAAACAAATCCGACTTCAAATCATAAATCTGATTCCAGCCAATCTGAGGAATCAAAACAGAATCGGGAAATCTCTTCACCGAAACATCAAAAATACCCAAAGCTTTGGTATTACTCTCTTCCGAATCTTTGCACAACAATTGCATCCCGAGACAAATTCCCAAAAACGGTTGCTTGAGTTCTGGAATCAGCAAATCTAATTCGGTTTCTCGGAGAGAATTCATTGCGAAAGATGCTTCTCCAACACCTGGGAAAATGACTTTGTCAGCTTTGGAAATTTCATCAAAATTATTGGTGAGTTTGGCAGAAAATCCTAGTCTTTCTATCGCGAACAGAAGGCTTTGAACATTTCCGGCTTTGTAATCTATAATGACTGTTTTCATAATTAATAATTCATCATTTATAATTAATAATTAAAGCATTCCTTTTGTTGAAGGTAAAATCATTTTCTCCGAATCTCGTTTTACCGCAGATTTCAAACATTTTGCAAAAGCCTTGAAAATCGATTCTATTTTGTGATGTTCATTCTCGCCTTCCGCTTTGATGTTGAGATTTGCTTTAGCTGAGTCTGAAAACGATTTGAAGAAATGAAAGAACATTTCGGTAGGCATTTTTCCAATCATTTCGCGTTTGAATTCTGCATCCCAAACGATCCAATTTCGTCCTCCAAAATCCAAAGCGACCTGAGCTAAACAATCGTCCATCGGTAAAACAAAAGCATAACGTTCGATTCCCAATTTGTTTCCTAAAGCTTGATAAAAAGCTTCACCAAGTGCAATTCCTGTATCTTCTATCGTGTGATGCTCATCGACCTCCAAATCACCATCAACTTTAATTTCTAAATCCATTTGACCGTGTTTTGCAATCTGGTCAAGCATATGATCGAAGAATGCAATTCCTGTATCAATGTTGGATTTTCCTGTTCCGTCTAGGTTTAGATTGATTTTAATTTTGGTTTCGTTGGTATTTCTGATGATTTCCGAAGTTCTATTTTCGAGTTTCAGGAATTCATAAATTGCTTTCCACGAAATTGTTTTTAACGCAATTATATTTTCCAAATCATCATTTTCCAAAATTTCATCTGCTCCTAGATTTTCATCATTATTAATAAAAATTGCTTTTGAATTAAGGTTTTTCGCCAATTTAACATCTGTAATTCGGTCACCAATCACGAATGAATTTTCTAAATCATAACTGTCTTTATTAAAATATTTTGTCAGCAAACCTATATTTGGTTTTCTAGTTGGAGCGTTATCTTTTGCAAAAGTTTTATCAATGAAAATATCTTCGAATTTCACTTCTTCATTTTCAAAAGCTTCGATAATGAAATTCTGAATTGGCCAAAATTTTTCTTCAGGATGAGAATCTGTTCCCAAACCGTCTTGATTAGTCACCATTACCAATTCGTAATCCAGTTCTTTCGAGATTTTTGATAAATAAGTGAAGACTTGTGGATAGAATTTCAGTTTTTGGAAAGAATCAACTTGATAATCTTCGGGCTCAAGAACCAAAGTTCCGTCGCGGTCTATAAATAGTAATTTTTTCATTTTTAAATTTTGATTGTTTGGAGATTTTCTATCAATTTTTGATTTTCTTCTGGAGAACCGACTGTAATTCTCAAACAGTTTTTGATAACCGAATTTCGGTTTCTGATAATCACTTTTTTCTTAACTAATTCTTGATAAACTGAATCTGCATTGTCAACTGCAATCAAAATGAAATTGGCATCTGAAGGGAAGATTTTCTTAACCAAGTCCAGTTTTTCTAAGTTTTGAATTAAGCTTTTTTTCTCCTCTAAAATGATTTTAATATTTTCTGAAACCTGATTGATTTTTTCATCATTAAGTGTGTTTAGAATCGCATCTTGATTAAGCTTGCTAATGTTGTAAGGCGGTTTTACGTTGTTATAAAATTTGATAATTTCTTCTGAAGCATAAGCAATTCCAACTCTTACAGAAGCCATTCCCCAAGCTTTGCTGAATGTTTGGCTGACAATAAGATTAGGATAATTTTTGATTTGATTTCTGAAACTTTCTTCTGGACTGAAATCGATGTAAGCTTCATCAATAAAGACAATTCCATTGAAGTTTTCAAGAATGTATTTTATATTTTTGATCGAATTTCCTGTCGGATTATTAGGCGAACAAATAAAAATTATTTTTAGATTTTCATCTTCAAAATAAGGTTTCAAATTTTCCAAATCGATTTGAAAATCTTTATTCAGTTCAAGATTGATTAATTCCACATCATTGATATTGGCGGAAACTTCATACATCCCGTAAGTTGGCGAAAATGTCAAAACCTTATCTTTTTTTGGTTCACAAAATATCCTGAAAGCCAAATCAATCACTTCATCGCTTCCGTTTCCGAGAAAAATATTTTCAGTAGAAATTTGATTGAGTTCACTCAGTCTTTCTTTGATTTTTCTTTGAGTTGGGTCAGGATAACGGTTCAGTTTTCCGAAAGGATTTTCATTCGCATCCAGAAAAATTCCGTTTTCACCTTCAAACTCATCTCTTGCGGAAGAATATGGTTTGAGGTTTAGAATATTTTTTCGAACTAAGTTTTTTATATCAATTGTCATTTCTATTTTTTTAATTGGTAAAAATTGGGAACACTTCGACAAGCTCAGTTTGACATCTCTAATACTAACTGTCTTTGATTTTCTTTGTCAGGCTGAGCCTGTCGAAGTCTTTTACTTTTCTAAAGATTTTAATCGGATTGAAACGGCGTTTTTGTGAGCCATTAATTCTTCTGCTTCTGCCATTATTTCAATGGTTTTTCCAAGATTTCTGATCCCCGGTTTTGTAATGTTTTGAAATGTAATTTTTTTAACAAAGCTGTCTAGAGAAACACCGCTATAATTTTTAGCAAAACCATTGGTCGGCAAAGTGTGATTGGTTCCGGAAGCATAATCGCCTGCACTTTCGGGACTGTAATTTCCAAGAAAAACTGAACCTGCATTTGTAATTTTGTCCGTGAATTTTTCAGCATTTTCAATTGCTAAAATCAAATGTTCTGGTGCGTAATAATTTGAAAACTCAATCGCTTCATCGATAGAACTTAACAAAATCGATTTACTGTTTTGTAAGGCGATTTTAGCTATTTCTTTTCGTGGTAAATCTGAAAGTTGTTTCTCAATTTCAATATTAATTTCATCAATGATTTTCTGAGAATTACTTAAAAGAATCACCTGAGAATCGGTTCCGTGTTCCGCTTGGGAAAGCAAATCTGAAGCAACAAACTCAGGAATAGAAGTTTCATCCGCAACCACCAAAACTTCACTTGGGCCAGCTGGAATATCAATCGAAATATTGTAATTGAGCGCCAATTGTTTTGCTGCAGTCACATATTGATTCCCAGGCCCAAAAATCTTATCTACTTTCGGAATTGTTTCTGTTCCAAAAGTAAAAGCTGCAATCGCTTGACTTCCGCCAATTTTGAAAATATTTTTAATTCCGATTAAGTTTGCAGTAAACAAAATCGCTGGATTGATTTTTCCATTTTTATCAGGTGGCGAACACAGCGAAATGTTTTTACAACCTGCAATAGTCGCGGGAATTCCCAACATCAAAACGGTAGAAAACAAAGGCGCAGTTCCTCCAGGAATATAGATTCCGATATTTTCTATAGCACGATTTTCTCGCCAGCAGAAAACACCTTCGGTTGTCTCGATGATATTTTTCTCTTCTTGCTGAGAATTGTGAAATTTTCTAATGTTTTCTGAAGCCAATTTTATAGCTGATTTTAATTCATCGGAAACTAAATTGTTTGCTTCATCAACTTCGATTTCTGAAACTTTTAAATCATTTAAAATGACGTTGTCGAATTTTTTTGTGAAAAACTTCAAAGCCTTATCGCCATTGTTTTTCACTTCATCAAAAACAGATTTTACCTGCTCAGAAAGATTTTCTTGATTTTGTAAAGGTCTTTCACAAAGTGATTTCCATTCAGAAAGATTAGGATAATTAAACTGCTTCATCATAATATCATTTTTTCGATTTCTAAAACCAAAATTCCTTGGGCGCCTTCTTTTTTCAAATTCTCAATGACTTCCCAAAATTTATCTTCTTTGATAACGGAATGGATTGATGACCAACCACTTTCGGCTAGAGGAAGAACAGTTGGAGATTTCATTCCAGGTAAAAGGTTGATGATTTTTTCGAGGTTTTCATTTGGGGCATTTAGAAGAATATATTTGCTTTCAGAAGCTTCTTTTACAGCATTAATTCTGAATAAAAGTTTCTTTAGAATTTCTTGATTTTCATTCGATAAATTCTCGTTGGAAATCAAAACGGCTTCGCTTTCCAAAACAGTTTCAACTTCTTTCAAACCATTCGTTAGTAGAGTAGAACCAGTGCTAATGATGTCGAAAATTCCGTCCGAAAGTCCAATTCCAGGTGCAATTTCTACGCTTCCGCCAATTTTTTCGATTTGTACATTGATGTTTTTTTCTTGGAAATAGCTTGAAAGAATCTCAGGGTAAGAAGTTGCCACTTTTTTATTTTCGAAATATTGAATTCCGCTATAAGTTTCTTCTTTTGGAATTGCCAATGACAATCTGCATTGGGCGAAACCAAGCTTTTGAATAAGCTCAATATTTTTTCTTTGTTCCAAGACTTCATTTAACCCGATAATACCAATGTCAGCAACACCTTGCTCCACATATTGAGGAATATCATCGTCGCGAAGAAATAAGATTTCTAATGGAAAGTTAGAAGAAACGGCTTTCAGTTTTCTGGTTCCGTTTGAGATTTTGATGCCGCATTCTTCCAGAAGTTTCAGAGACTTTTCGCTTAGTCTTCCATTTTTTTGAATGGCTAATTTTAGTTTACTCATTTTTAATTTTATAGATAAAGCCTGAGTAAACAATGGAAAATTGGGAAACAAAAAACCGTCTGATTACTCAGACGGTTAATATTATTTTGAAGTTATGACATATCACTACCTTCCCGCCTGAACGTGAAAAAAATGATGATGATGCATAAGTTGTATAGACATTTTTTGCTTTTTGTTGGGACAAATGTAGAACTAATTTTTAAATAATTAGATTTTTTTTGGAAATAATTACAGAAAACTATTTTTCCATTGAGTAATCATTTCTGAAAATCTCGTGTTTTCAAAAGTCTTATTTCTGATTTTAGAAACCGAATGAACGCCCTTTTCATCGGAGATTCTCAAGATTTCTTCAGCTTTTTGAGATTCGAAAGCGATGATTTCTGCTTCTTCAATTTCTGCCAATTTATTTTTATGAACAAAAGTGACAAAGTTTTCCATCAAAGGCGAAATATACGCACCTTCTGTTTGCTTCGGAATTTTAATCACATTCTCTTGAAGAAACAAAAGATTTCCGAAAATACTTCTTGCGATTTTCTTGTTCGGATTTAGAAGAATGACGTCATCCAAATCATTTTCTTTCGCATAGATTTCTGCATAGATATTCTCCGCGGAATGAACTCTGATGTTACTCAAAAGATTAGCATTCACATTGATTTCTTTAATCAAATCCAATTCGATATTTCCTTTAATATCAAGGATATCATTAGATTCTTCGATTTCAAAATAGAAAGCCGTTTCAGATTTCGGAAGAGGTTTATCTTCCTGTTTTCTGTAAGCCATCAGTTGGATAATTCCGTTCTGGATTCCTTGGTCAAGAACTTCTCTTTGGAACAATTCCTGAAAGAATTCTAGAGTGTAACTTAATGGGATATTCAGTCTCATTTTTCTCATCGATGCCATTAGGAAAAAATAGGATTCTTCTGCCATTATGAGTTGTCCGTTTCTGACAAAGAACGAAACCCAAACCGAATCGCCATAAAGAAAAGAACGGTTGATGAGCTGAAGATGATCTTCGGTATAAACTAATTTTTGTGGTTGCATTATGAATTAAAAGTGATAAAGTAAACAAAACTAAGTATCAGGACAAAGAAAATAAAAAAAGCTAATATGGATTTTGGATTGGCAAAATTAACTGTCCAACCCATCCACTCTTGTCTTTTTGGCGGGAAAATTCTTTTATCTTGTTTGTTATAATAGAACAATCCCCATTTCCAATATTTTGATTCTTTGTGATCAAAGTTTTGTTCAGTCATTTTGTGATTGTTATAAAAAAATAATGAACGATAAAATCGTTCATCTAAAAATATTAAGCTGCACCTAATTTTATCTGTAAATTTTCAATCAGGTTTTCCCAATAGAGTTTATTTTCTTCTTCGTCACCAGGTTCGCAAAAATCGATGATATTAAGGGATAAGTCATCTGTAATTTCATCAATGATGATAGAAAGTTCGAAGAAATATTTAGTCCCTTCATCTTCTTCCCAACGGAAACGCACAAAACTTTCTGGCTTATAACGGATAAGTGTTGCTTTTTCAGCAGGACCACCGCCCCAGCTAAAAAAGAAGTCGTCACCACGTTCAACAACATCGTCTGCAAACCACTCTGATAAACCTTCTGCACTTGCTAAATACTCATACAAAATCTCCGAGAGACAATGCATATTGTATTCATACTGCACTTTCGTTTTCGCCATATATAAATTCTAATTGTGGCGCAATATATAAATTAATTTTTTATTTCCAAATGAAAATCTCTATGGAAATTCAAAATTTTTATAGAAAATAAGTATGATTTTTATTAGTTGATTTTTTGAATCTAATTTACCAATCCTCATTCAAAGCTTCCAGAATGATAGCGCAACCTTTTCGGATTTCGTCTTCAGAAATTGTGAGTGGAGGAGAGATTCTTAGATATTCGTTTCTGTATAATTGCCAGAAAACGATGAGCCCTTTTTCCATACATTTTGAAGCAACTTTCAAGGTGTATTCCGGAAAACCAAGATTCACAGCCAGCATTAAACCTTTCCCGTTCACATTTTTGATTTTCGGATGAACGAGTAATTCTCGGAACAATTTTTCTTTTTTATCCGTTTCTTTCATCAATCCGCTTTCCAAAACTTCTTTCAAAGTAGCGTGTGAAGCGGCTGCAATTAATGGATTTCCTCCAAAAGTGGTAATATGTCCCAACTTCGGCGAATGGGAGAGGCTCGTCATAATTTCTTTAGAACTCATAAAAGCACCCACAGGAACGCCGCCGCCCATTCCTTTTCCCATTACGAGAATGTCCGGAACAGTTCCGAAATGTTCAAATGCAAACAACTTCCCGGTTCTTCCAAATCCAGGCTGAATCTCGTCCAAAATCAACAAAGCACCAACTTCTTCACAACGTTTTTTCAGATTGATGAAATAATTGTCTTTCGGCATAATGAAACCTGCCGCACCTTGAATGGTTTCTACAATCACACAAGCTGTTTTCTCTGTAATCTTATCAAAATCATTTTCATTATTGAATTCGATAAAATTGACCATTGGTAGCAACGGACGAAATTCTCTTTTGTGAACTTCATTTCCTGCAACAGAAAGTGCGCCGTGCGTATTTCCATGATAAGCATCT
Source organism: Flavobacteriales bacterium UBA2306 (assembly GCA_002345565.1). Lineage (GTDB taxonomy): Bacteria > Bacteroidota > Bacteroidia > Flavobacteriales > Weeksellaceae > Epilithonimonas. Next base: position 40,952 of record DDVS01000005.1, read on the forward strand.
TTGAAGGCGATGATTTCTTCTCTTCCGGTGTAACGTTTCGCCAATTTCAAACTTCCGTCAATAGCTTCTGCACCAGAATTCACAAGATAAGTCACTTCCAAAGGTTCTGGTGTTGCTTCTGCCAAAAGTCTACAAAGTTCAACCGGTTTTTCCTGCGCATATTCGCCGTAAACCATTACGTGCAGATATTTATCGGTTTGCTCTTTAATCGCGTTAACCACTTTTGGATGAGAGTGTCCCAAAGTATTAGCAGAAACCCCGGCTACAAAATCGAGATAAGCTTTTCCATTTTTTCCGTAGATGTAACTTCCTTGCGCTTTTTCTACTTCGAAACCAGAGGCGAAAGGTGTGGTTTGTGCTTGATATTGATAGAAATCTTGATTTATATTAGAAATTTTTTCTACATCAGATTTCAAAATCCATAATGAGTTTTTTACGGGATTATGATTGATTAAACCTAAAGAATCCAAATTTTTATCAAACAGAATCAAATATTTCGTTTCTTCGATTTCAATAATTTTTCCCGTTTCTCCTATAAGAATCCAATAATTTTCATCTTCATTTATAATTTTTGAAGGATGTGACGTTCCAAGAAAACTTTTTATTTTTATTTTAGAATTGATTTCCATTGCCTGAATTTTTCAACAAATTTAAAAAAGATAGCGTTCCTACAGAACGCCCTCTCAAATTGATTTATTCTATAGTACACAGATTTCATTCCTAAAGGAATGTTCTGTTATTTTTTTACCCTAACCGGTGTTTTGGGTTTGTTCTTTTCCTCGAGTTTTTTGCGTTCTGCTTCGGCCCGGTCAAAGAGAGAATTGTCCGATTCATAAACAATTTCGGGGTAATTTGGCGTGTCGAGAAAAATATCGCCCCATTTCTGTGGACGGTCTTTGGTATTCCAATTAAAATCTTTGAAGAAACGCTCTTGTTTTGAGATTTTGCTCATCGGGTACGTGTCCTGATTTGCTCCAATATTACAGTCCACTTGTTCTAGTTTGCGCTCTATAAAATGGGCTGCAATCTCTCCACAACTTGAAAGCGCCACACCTATTCTTGTGACTTCTTTGGTTTTCTCGTTGGTGTCGTCTGCGTAAGTGATGGCTTGGGCATTGCCAACCGCTTTTGCGAGATCTATGTTGTTATCCTTAAGATAAACAATCATGTTTTTGCTTTTGATCTGGTTGAATTCATCTTTCAGATTCAAGGAATCTGCTTTGCTGATGGCGAAAGCATTGCCCAAAACGCGGATAGAATCTGTAATTTCTTTTTCAGGATTGCTGTAAACCCTTATTTCATCGCCACTTACTTGTTTTGCGCCCATCCAGAGAATAGGTTTTCGCATCAGATGTATCTCGCCATCGGTTTCATTAAAACTCAATGAATCTGCACGGCCCTGCATATTTGTTTTGAAAATTCTCACTTTTCTGAAACCACGTAAGAAACTTTTTTTCTTAAGCTTGTCAATGGAATCTGGCTTTTGATAAGTTAAGAATTTTTCTGCAGAAATATAGATTGAATCTTTGCTAAGAATCTTCACAAAATAAGGTTTCTCTGTAACCATTGCAGAATCTTTTTTCTCATAGATTTCGCCATAGCCACCTTTAATGAAACGATTTTGTTTCGGGTCGTCCAGCTTTACATTGCCATTTGCTTTTCCGAAACCGGTATTTCTATTGAAGTATAATTTGTCTCCAGTCAGAACTTTGTCATTATAATGGATTCGGGAGTTTTTATTAAGAAAAGATTCGCCGGTTTTAGAATTGTGAGTTCCTAATTCTGTATAAACATAATTTCTTGGGTTATCTTTACTTCTGATGGTTGTAGCTCCAAAAAAATCGGAAACTCCCGTGTTTTGATTAGTTTTGATATTATCGCTAACGATTGTATATTTATCCGTTTCGATATTAGAACGGCCAACGAAATCAATCATTTTGGTGTTGAGGTAGTAAGTTGCTGTTTTGGTGTACATCACACTTCCGTCATTACTGTAAATGGTTCCGCCAGTGTTGAAATAAGCCGTGTTAGGGATTTTGTCGTAATAAAGTGTTTCTGTTTTGATCGTTTGTTTAGGATCTGTAAGAACTACATTTCTTTTGGCAATCCCACGTTGCGTGTTACCGTCATATTCCATTTCCTCTGCGGTGATTTTGCTTCCATCCGAGGTTGATAATGTAACGTTTCCTATAGCCCGTAAGAAATTCTCTTTTTGATAAAAAACGACTTCATCCGCAGTAAGAACAGAACCTTGATGTTCAAATTGAGCTCTGCCTGCAAAGACCATATTGCCTTCATACCTATCTGGTTTTACACCAGCTGTTTCAGAAAAAACATACTTTACTTTCTTGGAAGCATCTGTGTTAGCGGAGGAATTTGAATTATTAAAAAAAGGATCTTTTACCAATCCCTGATTCTGGGTTGGTGGTGTGACCTGCGAAAATAGTCTAACAAAAATTAGAAGTAGAACTACAAAAAAGGATTTCTTCATTAATTTTCAGACTTCTTGTGTCCGTAGAAATACAAAGAGTGCGTATCAATACTTACGCCAAATGCTTTTTCGATAGAGTCTTTGATTCCCTGAATTCTAGGGTCGCAAAACTCAATAATTTCCTCGATTTCTTTGTCAGAATCCGCTTTATAAATTACCAAATGATCGTGCTGCTTATCAAAATATGACTTTTCATAAGAAGAGGTACTCAAGGTTTTTTCCCCGAATTGATGCTTTCTGATAAGACCTGCATCCAGAAAAATTTCAATTGTATTGTAAATAGTTGCTTTGCTTACATGATACTTTTTCTGCATCATCAAGAGGTAAAGATCATCCACATTAAAGTGGTGCTCCATATTATAAATTTCCTCAAGAATGGTATAACGTTCCGGCGTGTTGCGGAAACCTTTATCCTGAAGATATTGTCTTAGTACGTCTTTTATAGTTGTGATATTCAACTCTTTTTGTTTCGTATCCATAGTACAAAAATAGCGATTTTTTTGGGATTAATCGTGATAATGATTTTCCACTTTTTCTATCTTTTCTATTTTGATTTTTTGGTCAAGCAACGGTGCAGATTCTACCACAACATTGTGACTTGCAACACCATAAGCCGTGAAATCGTTGCTGCCCAATTTTTTAACAAAGTTATAAATGTTAAGAATGATTTTGTCTCGTATCGTTAACAAAAAGTCATTAATATAAACATTATCAATAATTACGAATTTTAAATCCGGAGGAATATTGTGCGCTCTCAGTGAAGGATGTGCACTTCTGGAAGGAATGGTGCCTTCTTCCATCATATCATTGAGAATTTGTTGAAAATAATCGTTAATTCTTCTATCTCTCTTAAAACCTAATAAAAAACTGATTTTATAAATGGTTCCTGGCAAAACTTCTTCTACGTGATATTTAAACGTATAAGGATCTTCCTGATTAACAATATTAAGGATGAAATAATGATCTGCTCTTTTGGGTTGTGCACGGATAATAGAGTAGATAATTTTAGACTCTACTTCATCTTCGCGTTTCGCACGGCTGATAAAGGCAAGATTGGTAGCATATTTTGGAATCGTTTCGTCCAGCTTCATATCCTTAATGGTAGAAACATATTTTTCTAACTTTACAAATTTGATGAAGGTTGTTTTAATCAATCTTCCGTTATACCAGGCATACATGCAAATACCGATGAACCCCGCAAGTATAACAGACATCCAGCCACCGTCGAAAAACTTGATAATATTAGCACTGAAAAAGCCACCTTCAATAACAATATAAACCAATGCAAAAAGAGCAATCCAGATTTTATTTGTTCTTGATTTTAGAAACCAAAATACCAGCAGAATGGTTGTCATAAGCATCGTAACGGTAATAGAAAGTCCATAAGCGGCTTCCATTTTTCCGGATTCTTTGAAATGCATCACCACGATACAACACAGCAACAAAAGTCCCCAATTAATTTTTGGAATGTACATTTGACCTTTAATCCCGGATGGATATTCAATTTCTTGATTGGGCCAGAAATTAATCGCCATCGCTTCGGAAAACATTGTGAAAGCCCCTGTAATAACGGCCTGGCTGGCAATGATAGCAGCTGCCGTAGCCAAAACAACTCCCGGGATGATAAACCATTCTGGCATAATTCCAAAAAATGGATTTTTCCCTCGGAATACTTCATGATAATTACTTAATAACCATGCGCCTTGTCCTAAATAATTAAGCACCAGCATTATTTTTACAAATATCCAGCTGGCACGGATGTTTTTAATTCCGCAATGGCCTAGATCAGAATATAATGCTTCTGCTCCTGTAGTACAAAGAAACACGGCTCCTAATATAATAATAGCACTTGGAGAATTATAAATTAATTTGACCGCATAATAAGGATTAAAAGCTTTGAGAATCATTGGGTGTTCTATCATATGCACTACCCCGAAAAATCCCAGAACAAGAAACCACAATACCATAACCGGCCCGAAAAATTTTCCGATAAAACTGGTTCCAAATTGCTGGACTACAAAAATAATTAAGAGAATAGTTAAAGTAATAGGAACTACAGGTGGTTTGTGGACCACTAATTCCAGACCTTCTATAGCAGACATCACTGTAAGAGAAGGTGTGATAATACTATCTGCTACCAAAGCTGCAGCGCCAATCATAGCAATAATATAGAGCCATTTCTTCTTGAAACGTTTCACCAGAGAATAGAGAGAAAGGATTCCTCCTTCACCTTTGTTATCTGCTCGCAGGGCAATTATAACATATTTGATGGTAGTTTGTAAGGTTAAAGTCCAGATGATACAAGATAGAGCACCTTCTATATATTCTTCTGATATAATTCCGCCTTCTTTCCCAGCATTAATAATGGCTTTCATTACATACAAAGGCGATGTTCCAATGTCTCCGAAAACAATTCCTAAAGAAACTAAAACTCCAATCCACGAAAGTTTTTTCAGGTCAAAATGACCGCTACTATCTTGCGACATAATTATTAAGATGTTGAAAAATAATTCTGCAAATTTATATTTTTTATATGGAATAAAATTCTTTTAGAGAAAATGTAATATTGGCAGACTCTCAGATTATATAAATTTCAAAAAATTCCAAAGCTTTCTTGTCTTTAGAAAATTAAGATTAGAATCATTCTCATAAGCCTCCCTTTCAAAACTAATATTCCGGTAAGCCAACTGGGGATTTTTATACTTTAGATATTTTAAAAAATATTCCGTAATGTACCATATATAAAAAGGAATAATCAGCATTTCTAGCTGCTGACGAAGATGAATTTTTTCATGATTAATCAATACTTTGTTCCATCGCAATTCTTTTTTTTCAATAAAAATAAACGGAAACAGAGTAATCCCCGAAATTTTCATATTTTTGAGTAATCTTAGATACAAAATGATCATAATGATCAAAGATAAAAAAAATGAAATAAGTTCTTTAACTTATGAAAGTAAATGACATCAAAGAGAATGAAGACTTTTATTATAACGAACAAGGCTATAAAGTTTTTACAGAACAATTCCATTTAAAACGGGGTTATTGCTGTAAAAGTGGGTGCAGACATTGTCCTTATGGTTATGATAAAAAAACGGATACTTTTATTAAAAAATCTAAATAATTAATCTCATGAAAAAATATTTCTTCATATTACTCGCGACAGTTTCTTTGGGAATGACCTCCTGTAGCCCTTTCCAAGTAAAATCCGATTACTCTTCTACAGCAAATTTCGCGAATTACAAATCCTATTTATTGAGAACAGACGATTTAAAACTCAATGATCTTGACAAAGACAGGGTTTTGAATGAATTATCAAAACAGGTTCAGTCAAAAGGATTGACCTCAGCTCAAAATCCGGATTTAATTATCAATGTAAAAGCATCTCATAAAAAAGTTCAGGATGTTACAACGAGTGCAAATGTTGGCTGGGGATGGGGAAGACCTTGGGGCTGGGGTGGCGGAATTGGAATGGGAAATACCTGGACCAATAACTACAACAGCGGCACCATTGTGATAGACATTATTGACGCCAAAACTCAAAAATTAGTGTGGCAAGGTGCAGGAAGCGGAATTTCTGTAGACTCACCAAAATCAAAACAAAAACAAATCCCACAGGTTGTGGCGGAGATAATGGCGAATTATCCACCGCAGAAAGGAAAATAGTTTTTAGACTTTGAAATAATAGACTAATAGATAAAACCGTAGAATTTTCTGCGGTTTTTTTATTTTCTAATCCACAAACCAAATCTCAAATCGGCTTCCTTGTTCCAAAGGTTTATAATTCAAATAACCTTTATGTGCTTCAACGATACTTTTGCTCAATGTCAATCCAATTCCAGAGCCACCACTTCTCGTTGTAAAAAACGGAAGAAAGATCTTATCCTGAATTTCCTTTTGGATCCCGATTCCGTTATCTTCTACACTCAGAATGATTCGTTTGTTTTGAGTTTTAATTTCCGTTTTTATTGTTCTTTCAACATTGTCAGAAACGGCATAAATGGCGTTGAGGTAAAGATTAATTAAACAACGTTCAATCATTTTTTCATCAGCAGAAACTGTTTGATTTTCTAATGAATTAACAATCGTGATATGATTCTTTTCAAATTCCGGTTTTAGGAAATTAAGTGCAGATTCTACAATATTCGTCAAAGAAATTGTTTTGAAAACCGGTTTTGGAAGTTCAGCAACTTGTCGGTAATCATCCACGAAATTCAATAGTTGCTTTGATTTTGAATTGATAATCATCAGACTTTCCTTCATGTCCTGTTGGTCTTCTTTTTCGATAATTTCTTGATTAGCAATGTATTCAAGGTTCTGAATCAAGCTGTTGACAGGCGTTAAAGTATTCAGAAGTTCGTGAGAAATCACTTTCATCAGATTGTTCCAAGCCAGCTTTTCTTTTTGTTCAATAATTTTCTGAACAGATTCTAAACTGATGATGCAAAACCGATGTTTCGCATTCTGAACTTTTTTCGTTCTTAATGAAAAGGATTGTTTTGTGTTTTCATTAATCGAAATATCGAAGAATTCCTGAGAATTTTCGTAATTAGTTTGCTCGATGATTTTATAAAAATCGGGTGATTTATTTTCATAAAGATTCCACGAATTATATTTCGGAATTTCTAAAATTTCTAAGAAAACAGGATTCACGTAAAAAACTTCCCACACATTATTTTTTTCTGAGAGAATCATCAATCCGATTTCCAATTGATTCAGAATTTCTTCATATAAAAGTTTATAAGAAGATAAGGAAAGATGTTCTTCTTTGCTTTGATAATAGAGTTTTACAGCATTATCGACCAAACTGTTTTCCTCAGTTTTGGGAAACAATGAAAAATCTTTTTTCTGAATTGCTAAAAACAATTTTTCCGTTTTCTGAATGTAAGCCAAAGCCGAAGTCTGCGCCAAAATAACACAAACCAAACTTACCAATGAAAACAAAATACAATTGATCCATTTGTTTTGAGAATAAAAATCAAACGCAAAAATTCCGCTGACGATTGCCAGCAGGATAAAGATCAACCAAATTATTTTAGTATTATTCATTATGAAAAAGGCTTCGACAAGCTCAGCCTGACATCGCTTAAAATTAAACATTTAGTATTAGAGTTGTCACACTGAGCGAAGTCGAAGTGTTCAAAATCCATCAACCATCAACTAACAACCAAATTACAATTCGAATTTTTCCATTCTTCTGTATAACGCAGCTCTCGATAATCCCAAATCTTCCGCTGCTAAAGAAATATTTCCTCGATGTTTTTTCAATGCTTTTTTAATCAGGATTTCTTCCATTTCTTCGATATTCAGATTTACAATTGTGTTTTCGGATTCTTCATCCTGAGGCATCAGCAATTTAAGATTTTTTTCGTTGGAAAGAATCACGCTCCTTTCGATGCAATGGTCGAGTTCGCGAATATTCCCTGCCCAAGAATAATGCGTTAATTCTGAAATTAAAACTTCATTTAAAACCAAATCAGGTTTGTGATATTTTTGCTTATATTTATCCAAAAAATAATCTGCCAAAGTCGGAATGTCTTCCAAACGTTCTCTCAAACTTGGAATATTTAATTCAACCGTATTAATTCTATAGTATAAATCTTTTCTGAAACGGTTTTCAGCAACGGCTTTTTTAAGGTTTTCATTGGTTGCAAAAATGAATCTCACATCCAACAATCGTTCTTTGCTTTCTCCAATTCTTGACAGTTTTCTGTTTTGAATCAAACTTAACAATTTAGTTTGGAGATGAAGCGGAAGATTCCCGATTTCGTCTAGGAAAACCGTTCCGTTTTGGGCATTTTCAATTTTTCCAGCGTAATCCTGATGCGCATCCGTAAACGCACCTTTTTTGTAACCGAATAATTCAGATTCAAAAAGATTTTCCGAAAGACTTCCCAAATCGATATGAACAAAAGGCTGATTCTTCCTTTCCGACAATTCGTGAATGTGCTCTGCCAAAACATATTTTCCGGTTCCGTTTTCTCCCAAAAGCAAAACATTGGCGTCGGTTGCAGAAACTCGTTCAATCTGGTCCATCACTTCCTGCATCGCCGGAGATTGGGTTTCCAATTGATATTCATTGGTCTTGATGCTGACATTTTCCCATTGATTCAGTTTTTTATTCTTTCGGGAAATATCGACTGCGAGATTCACGGAAGCATAGAGTTTTTCATTATTCCAGGGTTTTAGAATAAAATCGGAAGCACCATTTTTTAACGCTTCAACAGCCAATTCTACTTCGCCATAAGCGGTCATCAGAATAATCGGAAGTTGAGGTTCGAGAGTTTTGATTTCCTGCATCCAATACAAACCGTCTTGTCCGTTTTCAAAACCTTTTCGGAAATTCATATCGAGAAGAACCGTGTCAACTTGCTGTTCCGATAAAAATTTCAGAATATTTTTTGGCTGACTGAGACAACTAACTTCCGTGAAAAATTTTTTGAGCCAGACTCTTGCCGAAAATAAAATGTCCTCGTCATCATCAACAATTAAAATATGAGCTTCTTTTTTTCGCATTTTTTTTTATTTGGTTGTTAGTTGATAGTTTTTAGTTGATGATTATATATTGCTAAATATTTAGAACAAATTTTAAAAACAATCAACTAACCACCGACAGCTATCAACTAAAATTGTTCGTTTTCGCACAAAAAGTGTCCGATAATGAACAGTTTTAAAATTAATAAATTGATGTTTAATCACATTTACAGAGAGTTACAAGATTATAAATTTACGGCATTTGTATTGTGTAATCATCTGTAAGTAAAATAGTTATCTAAATATGGATACGAAAATAGTAAAAAAGAAATCTAAACTAAAATTTGTCTTAATCATCATTGCTTCCGCAGTTGCGGTTTCGATTTTTGGATGGTATTATTTGAATCAGAAAAAAACTTATAATGTAAAGTCGGAAGATATCACGATTGATGAAGTGACAAACGGGAAATTTGAAGATATGTTGATGGTAACTGCGCAGACGCAATCTCTTAATTCTTCTCTTGTAAATGTTTTGGAAGGCGGTGCTGTAAAAGAAATTTTTGCGGAAGATGGACAAATGCTGACGAAAGGACAACCCATCGCAAGAGTTTATAATCCAAATACGGAATTTAATTATCTGAATCAGGAAACGGGAATTATGCAACAAATCAGCCAGATGAGAAGTTCACTTTTGGAATTGAAAAATCAGGAATTCAATCAAGATAAAGAGTTGCTTCAGTCTCAAAATGATTACAATACGGCGTTGCAAAGTTTTAATCTTCAGAAAAGATTGTACGATGCAGAAATCGGAAAGAAAACCGATTATGATATTGCACTTCAGAATTTGAATTATCAGAAAGACAGAAAACAAATCGTGGAAAAAGGAGCTTCTAACGAGAAACTTTCGAGAAATGCCCAGTTTGCAGCAATCAATAATTCCATTAGTCAAATGGAAAAAAGCTTGAATATCCTTCGTTCCAACAAAAATAATTTTCTGATTATGTCGCCTGCTTCGGGAAGATTATCATCATTCAATATTTCTCTCGGACAGAATTTGACAACAGGAGAAAGCATCGGAAAAATCGATTTGATGGGCGGTTACAAATTAGTCGCAAAAGTAGATGAATATTACATTAATAAATTAACGAACGGAATCAAAGGAACGCTTGACAACAACGGAAAAGAATATGAAGTCATCATCACAAAAATTCTTCCTGAAGTGAAAGACGGACAGTTTTCTGTGGAACTGAATTTTATTGACGCGAAAATTGAAAACCTGAAAATCGGGATGACTTTCGGAGTGAAACTGAAATTATCTGCGGACACGCAAAGTATGATGATTCCGAAAGGGAATTTCTACAAAGACACGAACGGAAAATGGATTTTTGTAGTGAAAAATAACAAAGCCGAAAAAAGAAATATTAGTTTGGGAAGAGAAAATCCTCTTTATTATGAAGTGACTTCTGGATTGAAACAAGGCGAATCGGTCATTACTTCAGATTATTCTGAATTGAAGAAATATGAAATTTTAGATATTAGAAAATAGACTGGATAGATAATAGACATTAGACAGAAAATTTAATTCAATTACTAATTTATAAATAGCTAAGAACTATCAACCAACAACTAAAAACAATCAACTAATTATGATAAACATCACCAACCTTTCAAAAATCTATAAAACCGAAGATGTTCAAACCAACGCGCTTAACAATGTAAGTCTGCAAATCAAAGAAGGCGAGTTTGTTGCAATAATGGGACCTTCAGGTTGTGGGAAATCAACTTTTCTTAATATTCTTGGACTTTTGGACAGCGCTTCTTCTGGTTCTTACCAGTTTGAATCCATTGAAACTATCGGAACTTCTGAGAAGAAAAAATCAGACATCAGAAAGAAAAATATCGGTTTCATTTTCCAGAATTTTAATCTGATTGATGAATTAACAGTTTATGAAAACATCGAATTGCCTTTGATTTACAACGGAGTTTCTTCCTCAGAAAGAAAAAGAAGAGTGGAAGAAATTATGGAAAAAATCAATATCGCTCACAGAGCAAAACATTATCCACAGCAACTTTCAGGAGGTCAGCAACAAAGAGCGGCGGTTGCAAGAGCGTTGGTAACAAGACCAAAATTGATTCTTGCAGATGAGCCAACTGGAAATCTCGATAGTTCCAACGGAAACGAAGTCATGAATCTTCTAGCAGAACTTCACAGAGAAGGTTCCACAATCGCAATGGTAACACACTCTTCTTACGATGCGGGTTATGCTTCCAGAATCGTGAATATGAAAGATGGCGAGATTTTCAGCGAAGAACATTCTTCTCAAAGAAAAGATGTTTTCGAAAAGGCAGACGCAAAAAACTTTGAGTAAAAATTTAGTTGATGGTTGTCGGTTGTTAGTTGATGGAGATTCTCAAAACTAACAACAATCAACTAACAACAATCAACCCAAAATCAACAATTATGCTAAACAACTGGCTCAAAATTGCCTTCATCAATTATAAAAAAAACTGGCTTTCCACACTCATCAATTTGTTTGGATTGACAATCGGTTTAACAGGATTTATGCTCATCCTGATGCACTGGAATGATGAAGAATCATACGAAAAATGGAATCCGAAGAAAGACCAGATTTATGGTTCCCAGGTTTATAATAAAAAGGACAATGCGTACGGCGCAACGCTCCCTTATATAATGGCAGAACGCGCTGTAAAAGTTATTCCTGAAATCAAGGATTATGTTTTATTCAATGGTTCAGGTGTAGGTTACAAAATGACTACAAAACAGAAAACGGTTTTTCAGAAAGACGGGATGCTGGTCTCGAGTAATTTTTTCAATTTTTTTCCTTTCAAACTAATAGACGGAAGTTTTAAAGATGCCCTGAAGGGAGAATCATCTTTAGCAATTTCTACGGAGGCAGCCAAAAACCTATTTGGTAAAACCGATGTTGCAGGCGAAAACGTGAAATTTGATAAAAAAAATTATGTCGTAACAGCTGTTTACGAATTGCCAAAGGAAAACAGTCTCATCAAGCCGGAGTTTCTCATCCTTCCATTTGAACAAATGAAAAATGATAAGGACCAATGGGGCAATTTCAACTACGGATGCTTCTTTATGCTAAGCAAAAATGCCAATATCGAGGCGGTACAGAATAAAATAGTGAAAGATGTTTTCGAGTACCGTGCAAAAATAAATGCGGCAGGCAGTGGCGTAACACCACAAAAATATTTGGAATTATACGGGCCAACGGGAAGTATTCTCACACCGCTTGAAAAAATGAAACTCCACGCGCAGGCCTATTGGTTTGGAAATGGCGATTTCAAAACGATGATGATTTTGTTTACACTTTCAGTTTTGATTGTCATCCTTTCAGCTATTAATTTTATTAATCTGAAAACAGCTCAGGCTTCTCAAAGAGCTAAAGAAATAGGCGTAAGAAAAGCGATTGGAAGCACAAAGTCAAATCTTGTTCTTCAGTTTTTGTTGGAAACATTTATCATTTGTTTTGCGTCATATGTTTTTGCGTTAGCTTTAACAGAATTGCTTTTGCCAAGCTTCAACAAGTTTTATGACAAAGAAATCTTGATGAATGACTGGCGTATTTACTACTATTCATTTGCTATGGTTTTGGCGGTTACGTTGATTTCGGGATTGATTCCGGCAACTTATCTCGCCAACTTCAAAGCTATCGAAACTTTGAAAGGAAATTTCGCAAGAAGCAAACACGGTGTTTGGTTAAGAAACGGAATTCTGACTTTACAACTCATCATTTCATCATTCTTCATCATTGGAGGTTTGATTGTCAATAATCAGGTGAAATATATGATGGACAAAGATCTTGGCTATAATGGAAAGCAGGTTTTTCTGATTAATTTCAGTGAGAATGTCGCAAAACCCTGGCTGAAATATGAGCGTATTAAAAATGAAATGAGAAAAATCCAAGGTGTTGAGGCGGTTTCTTATGGAGAAGCAGTTCCTGGAAGTGGTAGATTCAGCAATTCTAATATGGATTATATGGACAAAAGTATCTACGCTCAACACGGTTCTATGGATTACGATTATCTCCAGTTTATGAATGTGAAATTGAAAAAAGGACGCTGGCTGCATCCCAATCTCGCTTCCGATACAATCTCAAATGTTTTGGTAAATGAGGCTTTTGTGAAAAAATTTGGATGGACAGATGAGCAGGCTTTGAAGAATGAATTCAAACCGGGATTTGATTACAAACCATATCACATTGTAGGCATTGTAAAAGATTTCAATATCCTGAATCCCAGAAAAGCTGTGGAACCCATCGTGTTTTTCCATTACAGGGAAACAGAATGGAAACGATACAATGTTTATAATATTCAGTTGAAATTAAAAGCAGATGATATTGACGGGACTCTGAAAAGAATCAAAACCTATTGGCAGAATAATGTAGAACCGGGTTATCCTTTTGATTCTTATTTTATAGATAAAAAATTCGCTGAAAGTTTTGTGAAATATCAGAAACAGCAGACTTTGTTTACGATTCTGAATGCAATGGTTTTAATGGTCGCATTACTTGGATTATTTGCTTTGTCATCATTGATGATTGAGCAGAAACTGAAAGATGTCGCCATCAGAAAAACTTTAGGCGCATCATACGGAACTTTGATTGTTGGATTAACGAAACAATTCCTTTGGATTACGTTGATTGCTGTTTTAATCAGTATCCCCATCAGTTATTACTTGATGAATGAATGGCTGAAAGATTTTGCTTACCGAATTGATATGCCGATTTTTCCATTCGTCCTCAGTTTGATTTTATTATTGATTTTGACATTCGCTGTCGTGAGTATTAAAGCTTATCAAGCAACAAAAGTGAATCTTGTGAAATATCTGAAATACGAATAAAGCTGGAAGTTGGGTGATGGATGCAGGATGTTTTCAGAAACTGTTATTAGACTTCCATCTTCCCACTTCCCACCAAAAATTATTTATCACTTATCAATCATCAATTATGTTAAAGAACTGGCTCAAAATAGCATTCATCAATTACAGAAAAAATTGGCTTTCCACAATCATCAATATTTTGGGATTGAGTGTTGGTCTGTGTGTTTTTCTGTTGATATTTATTCATTGGCAAGATGAGAAATCTTACGAACAGCATAATCCGAACAAAGACAATATCTACTTGGTAGAAAATGAAAATGGAGATTTCGGAACAATGGTGGTTTCCAGTTATCCGGAACTCAACGTTTCCAAAGAAAAATTCTCTGAAATAGAAGATTACACAATAGCCAATATTTGGGGCGCATATAAAGTCCGCTTGATGGCTGGCGACAAATCAGCATTTGTAACATCTTGCCGCGCTTCAGATTCTGTTTTTGATTTTTTTCCATTCGAAAAATTAGCGGGAAGTTTTAAAAACGCCATCAGCGATAAATCAAAAATCGCCTTATCGGAAGAAACCGCCAAAACCCTTTTCGGAGATGAATATAAAAACTGCATTGGAAAACCTGTAATGCTGGATGAGCCAAATGCGAAACCTCTTGTGGTAACTTCGGTTTACAGAAATCCTGAATCGAACAGTGTTTTCAAACCAGGATTTATTATGAGAAATCAAGGTTTGGAAGGCAATGGAGATTCCAATACACAATGGACCAATTACAGCTATGTCGGTTATTTCAAATTGAAACGGGGAACAGATGTTAAAAATTTGGAAAAGAAATTGTCCCTTTTGATGGAACAGCAAGAAAAAATTGCAACAGAAAAGTGGGGCGAAGTTTATGATCCGACGAAAAAAGCCAAAGTTTATCTCACGCCAATTAGCAAAATGAAATTGGATGCCAAAAGTGAAGGCGTGAGCAAAGGTGACAAAAAATCAATCATGATTTTACTAAGTTTATCTGCATTGATTTTGCTATTGTCAGGAATCAATTTGATTAATCTTAAAACCGCGCAGTCTTCTCAAAGAGCCAAGGAAGTTGGTGTGAGAAAAGTATTAGGAAGTTCAAGGTCAAAATTGGTCTTGCAGTTTTTATTGGAGACTTTCATCATTTGTTTCGCCGCTTATATTGTGGCTTTTGCGATGGTAGAACTGTTTTTGCCTTCATATAATAAATTCCTCAACAAAGAAATCAAACTCAATGATCCCAATCTTTTCATTTACACAGGATTATTACTGATTGCTTTTTCTCTGATTTCTGGATTGATTCCCGCACTTTATCTTTCTAATTTCAAACCAATCAATACATTGAAAGGTAATTTTTCGAGAAGCAAAAGTGGTGTTTGGTTAAGGAATTTTATTCTGACTTTACAACTTGTGATTTCATCATTCTTCATCATTTGCTCATTGATTATTCATTCTCAAGTCAGTTATATGATGAATAAGGATTTGGGCTTCAAAGGCGATCAAGTCATTCATATCCAGTTCAAAAAAACGGATTGGCAGAACGATTATAACTCCAAAAAATACATACGTCTGAAAAATGAAGTTTCAAAAATTGAAGGTGTGGAAGATATTACTGGCTCTGTCAATACGATAGGATGGGGAATGTCAAACGCTTCCAGTGTGAAAAATGCTTTGGATACTACTAAGTCTATTCCTAATGTATTAGTTGGAGGCATCGATTATAATTATTTCAAGTTTTATAAAATGAAGTTCGCTTCTGGTCGTGATCTCGATTTGCGTTTTGCTTCAGACACAATCAACGGAACTGTTGCCAACGAATCTTTCATCAAAAAAATGGGTTGGAACAAAGATCAAGCGCTAGGCAAAGAAGTTTACCCTGGTTGGGAACAGAAAAAGAAATATAAAATCCTAGGTGTTGTCAAAGATTTCTATATCAACGGAGTCGATAAACCTGTGGAGCCAATGTTATTTTTTAACTATGACAGAAATTGGGCGAAAAATAATATGGGAAATTTGCAAATCAAAATTTCTAAAAATGATATCAACGGAACTCTAGAAAGAATTAAAGAATTCTGGATCACCAAAGCAGAACCAGGCTATCCTTATGATTACAATTTTGTAGATAAACAATTTGCAAAGACATTTGAAAAATTCAAAAAACAACAAACACTTTTTACAACTTTAAATATTGTGGTTTTGGTCATTGCATTGTTAGGATTATTCGCTTTGTCATCCTTATTAATCGAACAAAAATTGAAAGATGTTGCCATCAAAAAAACTTTGGGAGCAGACGAAAGAACAATTGTCTGGGATTTAACCAAAAGGTTTTTATTGATTTGCGTAATTGCGGTTTTCATCAGTATTCCATTTGGATATTATGCAATGAACGAATGGCTGAAAGACTTTGCTTACAGAATCGATATGCCGGTCTGGCCTTATGTTTTGAGTTTACTCTTATTATTGATTTTAACATTTATAGTCGTGAGTTTCAAAGCTTACCGAGCAACCAAAATCAACCTTGTTAAATACTTGAAATACGAATAAAGATGGATGCTGGATGTTTTCAGAAACTGTTATAAGACTTCCATCTTCCATCATCCCGCTTACAACAATCAAAAAAATAATGAAAAAATTACTCTTCATATTATTAATCAACTTTCTTCCTGCTCAACAGAGTTGGACACTCAAACAATGTCTGGATTATGCTTCTGCCAATCATCCGTTGATAAAGCAATCTGCGGTTAATATTCAGAAAAATGACAGACAAATTTCTGCCACAAAAGGAATGTTATTACCGTCTGTGGATGCTGGAATCAATCATAATTACGGTTTTGGAAATGGAATCAACACAGAAAATAATCAAAGACAATCAAGTAATACACAAACTGATAATCTCTATGCGCAAGCGAATTGGGAGTTGATGAACTGGAGAAATTATCTCAATATTTCGTTGTCGAAAATCAATAAAGAAAGTTCGACTTTCAAAATGAAACAGGCTCAGAATGAAGTCAAACTGAATGTCATCACAATGTTTTTCACTTATCAGAATAGCAAAAGCTGGTTGGAAGTTTTGGAAACACAACTTTCAGGAATCGAAGAACAAATCAAACGTACCGAAAAAGAAGTAGAAATTGGGAATCGTCCCAAAAGTGATATTTACGATATCAAAGCCAACCTTGGAACAATGCAGGAACAGTGGGTTTCCGCAAAGAATTCCAGAGACCTTTCCAAAATCAACCTTCTCAATGCATTGGCGATTACAAAAGACACTTTGGATTTTACAATGACCGAGGAAAATTTGGCGAGCTCAAATTTCAACGATGCTAATTTCATCCAAAATCTTTTGGAGAAAAATCCCGCTTATCAAACGACTTTGGCAGAAATCAAAGCTCAGCAAAAAAGTGTTGAGCTTGCAAAATCAGCCTATTTGCCAACCTTGAACGGTTCTTACACTTGGTCAAGTTTTTATAACAAGATTTTAAGCGAACCAGCGACTTCTAATTTCTCAGACCAAATCAAAACCAACAAAAACCAACAGTTAGGATTCGGACTCAATATTCCGATTTTCAACAAACTGCAAGTGAAAAACAACGTTGAGATTGCCAAACTGAATGTCATCAATTCCAATTATGACAAAGATATTGTGATTAATAATTTGACTCAAAGCATCAATTCCATCAAAGCACAATTCCTGAACGCTCAGGAAAAATACAATCTTTTGGAAGCTAATTTCGAAAATCAAAGATTATCATTCCAAAAATCCGAAGAAAAATACAAAGAAGGATTAATGGATGCTTACACCTTTTTCGTTGTTAGAAATGGTTGGCTTCAAGCGAATTATAACCTAATCAATAGTAAAAACGACGTTGTCCAGCAAACAGAATTACTGAAAGTTTTTGAAGCTGGTTTATAAAAAATACATTATTATTTTCTCACGAATCCTTCTAGAGTTTAAAAGCTCGGAAGGATTTTTTGTTAGAATTATTGGGGCGCCTTTATCCGCCTTCCGCTCCCAATCTTTTCACTTCACTACGTTGCGTAAAAAGGATTTCCGCTCAAGTCGGGGCGAAGATTCAATACAAAACAACTTAGCTACTAAAATTCAACATTTGTCATATAAACTTTGATGAGCGAAGCGTCTCTGCGAACCTTAAAAATATTTTCAATAATGATAAAAAACTTTGCGCACATTGCATTTAAAATAAAATTCACAATTAACTTATTTCCAAAAAAACAACTTTTCTGATTTTAAATTTTTCCGCAACTTTGCTTCCCTTTCTAAAGTGAAAAATCAATGAAACTTTGTATTGCCGAAAAACCAAGCGTTGCCCGTGATATAGCCAAAGTTTTGGGTGCTACAACTCCCAAAAGTGGTTATATGGAGGGAAATGGCTATTGCGTGACTTGGACTTTCGGTCATCTTTGCACTTTGAAAGAACCGCACGATTACGCCTCGCATTACAAATCTTGGGATTTGATTTTCCTTCCAATCATTCCCAAAAACTTCGGAATCAAATTAATTCCTAATAATGGTGTAGAAAAACAATTTCAAACCATAGAAAAATTGGTTCAGGAATGTGACGAAGTCATTAATTGTGGTGATGCCGGGCAAGAAGGAGAACTCATTCAACGTTGGGTTTTGCAGAAAGCAAAATGCGACAAACCAATGAAACGTTTATGGATTTCGTCCTTGACAGAAGATTCTATCAAAGAAGGTTTTGAAAATCTGAAACCTGCGGAAGATTATAAAAATCTTTACTTGGCAGGTAATGCAAGAGCAATTGGAGATTGGCTTTTAGGAATCAATGCAACGAGATTATTCACGAAAAGATTTGGAGGGAACAAAGGCGTTTTATCGATTGGAAGGGTTCAGACGCCAACTTTGGCAATGCTTGTTCAACGTCAGAAAGAAATTGATGCTTTTACGCAGGAAGAATATTGGGAACTAAAAACCAAATATCGGGATGTGCTTTTCAGTGCGTCGATTGACCGATTAAAAACCTTAGAAAAAGCTGAAAAAGGCTTAGAATATCTCAAGCAAAATCAATTTGAAATTGTCTCTTTTGAAATTAAAGAAGGAAAAGAAAAAAATCCGAGATTATTTGATTTGACAGGACTTCAGGTAGAAGCTAACAAGAAATATGGTTTCTCTGCAGAACAAACTTTGAATTATATCCAAAGTCTTTACGAGAAAAAACATACAACTTATCCTAGAGTTGATACGACTTATTTATCTGAGAATCTTTATCCAAAAATTGGTGGAATTTTGAGAAGTATGACAATTTATTCTGAATTAATTTCGCCTTTACTTTCTCAACCAATTCCGAAAACAAAAGCTGTTTTTGATGATACAAAAGTAACCGACCACCACGCGATTATTCCAACCGAAATTCCGCCTTCATCTAATCTTAGTAGAGAAGAGAAGTTGGTTTATGATTTGGTAGCGAGAAGATTCATCGCTGTTTTTTATCCTGAATGTAAAATTTCAAATACTTTGGTGGAAGGTCAAGTTGGAACAATTCCTTTCAAAGCTTCAGGAAAACAAATTTTGGAACCAGGCTGGAGAATTATTTACGCCAAAGATAAAAAAGAAGAAAAGGACGAAAAAGATAAAGACGAGGAACAGTCTATTCCCGAATTTGTCGCTGGTGAAAAAGGCGACCACGAACCTTTGATTCATCAAGGAAAAACTTCGCCTCCAAAACCTTACACAGAAGCAACTTTGCTGAGAGCAATGGAAACTGCAGGGAAACAGGTTGAAGATGAAGAATTGCGCGAAATGTTGAAGAATAACGGAATCGGAAGACCGTCAACACGAGCCAACATCATCGAGACACTTTTCAAAAGAAAATACATCGAGAAGAAACGTAAAAACCTCATCGCCACACAAACAGGAATCGAATTAATCGACACAATTGAAGACGAACTTCTCAAAAGTCCCGAATTGACTGGGGAATGGGAATCGAAACTTCGAAAAATCGAAAAAGGGGAGTATGAAGCCAATCAGTTCAAAGAAGAATTGATAGAAATGGTGACCAATTTGACCCAAAAAGTCATCAACGGAAAAGGAAAAATCATTATCCAGGAAGAGAAAAAAGAAGCTCCGAAAGAAAAAAAACCAAGAACAAAAATCCCAATTGTGTGGGAGGAAATTGAATGTCCGGAGTGTAAATCCAATCATCTTATGAAAGGCAAAACCGCAGTCGGATGTTCAGATTATAAAGGTTGTGGCTTCAAAATTTTATTTGAAAATTCGGGGAAAAAGCTTTCTGAAAAACAAATCCGGGATATGATTCTTAAAAACAAAACGTCCAAAAAGAAATAAAACTTTAATTTTTGGATTCCGGAGAGAAAATCATAACATTTTTGAAGATTTTTTTGAGAAATTAATTCAATTTATTGACTTCATAAAGTATATTTCTGGTTTTATATTTATTTTTTTTGTTCCATCAAAAATCCCGAACTTTAAAAATTGTAACTTCAATCATCAATTATAGCAATTATGAGAATCATTTCCTACAACGTCAATGGGATACGCGCCGCATTTACAAAAGACTTTCTGGGCTGGCTTAATGTTGCCAATCCGGATGTGATCTGTATCCAAGAAAGCAAAGCGGGAAATGACCAGATAGACATTGATAGTTTTGAAAAATTAGGCTATCACAGTTACTGGCATTCTGCAGTGAAAAAAGGTTACAGCGGTGTAGGAATCGCATCCAAAGTTAAGCCCAATCACGTAGAATTCGGTTGTGGCATTGAAAGTTATGACAATGAAGGAAGAATTATCCGTGCAGATTTTGACGGATTTTCTGTGATTTCGGTTTATGTTCCGTCGGCTTCCAATATCGAGAGACTGGATTTCAAAATGCAATTCTGTTTTGATTTTCTAACTTATATCAAAGAACTCAGAAAATCGATCCCAAATCTGATTATTTGTGGAGATTTTAACATTTGTCATAATGCTATTGACATTCATAACCCAATTGGATTGGCTAACACGTCTGGTTTTCTTCCAATGGAACGGAAATGGATGACTGATTTTATGAATGAAAATCATTTGACCGATAGTTTCAGGTATTTCAATGATCAGCCGGATCAATATTCCTGGTGGAGCTACAGAGCCGGTTCCAGAGCAAGAAATAAAGGCTGGCGTTTGGATTATAATTTTGTTTCTGAACCTTTGAAAGATAAAATGACAAGAGCCGTAATTTTACCAGAAGTCAAACATTCTGACCATTGTCCGGTTCTTGTAGAACTTTCGATATAAATGATCGCCGATGAATGATTCATTCAGCAACATCAACAATCAATCATCAATTATCAACATCAATTATAAAAATCTGTGCACGAACAATTCAATTTTATCATAGAGATTCTCGGGACCATTTCTTTTGCAATGTCTGGCAGTTTTGCGGCTATGCAGAAACGTCTAGATCCATTTGGGGTTTTGATTATTGCCTTTGTAACATCCGTTGGAGGCGGAACGGTGAGAGATTTGCTTTTGGATGTTCCTGTTTTTTGGATGACAGATCTGTTGACATGTTCATTGATATTTTTCACTTGTGTTTTTTCTATGATTTTCAAATCTATCGAGAAAAACTTCAAAGTGACATTATTTATATTTGACAGTTTTGGATTGGGATTATTCACCATTATTGGGATTCAAAAAGGGATTAACGAAGCTTTTCACCCATTAATCTGTTTGACTTTGGGAACTATTACAGGTTGTTTTGGAGGGATTATTAGAGATATTTTGTTGAATAGGATTCCGTTGGTTTTCCGAAAAGAAATCTATGCAACGGCATGTATTGTAGGTGGAGGAAGTTTTTTGCTTTTGGCAAAATATTCTGCTTTTTCTTACGCATTGATTCAAATTTTTACCATTATTTTGATTGTTACTATCAGGACTCTTGCGGTAAAATACCATTGGCAGATTCCCAAATTTTATGGTTACGAAGAGAACAATGAAATGTAAAATAAAAAAGGAGCGAAAATATGTTTTCCACTCCTTTTATTATATTTAAGAATAATGATGATTAGAAGAATTTACCTCTGTTTCTCATATTCGGGTTGTGCATATGTTTTTGCATTGTTGGCATCTTCATTTGATCTTTCATCATTTTGATTTGATCGGTCATCATTCCTGCAGAATCCAATTGTTTAGCCTCTTCCAAAAGTTTCTGAGCTTCATTTTTTCTACCTTTTGATAGGGCAGAAGCAGCCAGATTTAATTTTGCCATTGCTCTGTCGTGCTTCATATTCAAGCCGTAATCCAATGCTTTTTTCATCAGACCTTCCGTTTTTTGCGGATTTTCCTGCGCTGTTGTCAAAGCTTGTAAATAATGGAAATAGCCGTACTGACTCTTGTGAAGCTGAGATTTATAATCCGTGATGTTAGATAAAAACTTAGACGCTTTTTCCATATTTTGTTTTCTCAGTTGCCAGAAAGCTAAAAGAATATTTTCGTTTTTGAAGAATAATGCAATTGGAATTGCAGAAAGTACAACCAAAACAATTCCCCAGCCGATATTACGATTGAACATCAAGTAAACCCCCAAAGCGATAATGATTGCTGCGACTACAAATTTTATGTATTTGTTCATTTTTAAAATTTAGGTTGCAAAGATAAGAATTACCGATAAGAATTTTCAATAAAAATATTTTCAAAATTATCGATTAATTTTATTAAATATTATCAAACTCGAAAATCAATAAAGTTGAAGTTTATAATTTTTTCTGACGCTAAGTTGCTTGGTTAAGATTCTATAAGATTGATTTTGTAGAAAGTAAAAAAGTCATTAAGAAATGATAAAATCAAAAGAGCCGATTAATTTCGGCTCTTTTTTGTGATTTCATCATTAAACAATTGTGGATTTGCCCAATTGGATATTTTCGTAATTGTAATAAGATTTCTCGGAGAAACTGATGTAATCTGCGATGAAATCTCCAACTTCTGAAGTTGAGTAATTTTGTTCTGCATTCAAATCAACGGTTACAAATTTGCTTTCGATGGCGTGTTCTACACTTTGACGCAATTTTTCCGCAGCTTGATTTAAATTTAAATAATCCAACAACATTGCAGCACTCAAAATTGAAGCAATTGGATTCGCAATTCCTTTTCCTTTGGCTTGAGGATAAGAACCGTGAATTGGTTCAAAAAGTCCATTATCTTCACCAATAGAAGCTGACGGCAATAATCCGATAGAACCGCCAATTACACTGGCTTCGTCTGAAATAATATCACCAAACATATTTTCTGTAAGAATCACATCAAATTGTTTTGGATTAAGAATCATCTGCATTGCTGCATTGTCAACAAACATAAAATCTAAAGCAACATCCGGATATTCCAAAGCGATTTCTTTCACAATTTTTCTCCAAAGTCTGGATGTATCTAGAACATTAGCCTTGTCAATCAATGTCAGTTTTTTCTTTCTTTTCTGCGCGTCTTGGAATGCCAAATGTGTAATTCCAATGATTTCTTCTTTTGAATATTTGCAAAGGTCGTAAGCGTAATCTCCATTTTCTTCCGTGAATTTTTCTCCAAAATAAATTCCACTAATCAACTCACGATAGATTTGAATATCCGTTCCATCAACGATTTCTTTTTTCAACGGACTTTTTTTAATCAAAGAAGCGTAAGTTTTAATTGGCCTGATGTTCGCAAACAATCCTAATTCTTTTCTCAATTTTAACAAACCTTGCTCCGGACGAACTTTTGCATCAGGATTATTGTCAAATGCTGGGTCACCAATGGCTCCGAACAAAACTGCATCAGAATTTTTGCATAATTCCAAAGTCTCATCAGGCAGAGGATTTCCGGTTTTGTAAATCGCTTCCGCTCCCATTAATCCATAATCGAATTGGAAATTATAGTTAAAAACCGAAGCAATTACTTTTAATATTTTTACACTTTCATTGGTAACTTCCGGACCGATTCCATCTCCCGGTAAAACGGCAATTTTATAATTCTTTTGCATATATTTTTTGTGTGTTTTGTTCAAATGCTTTTATCGCGTCTTTTTTGCTTGATAAGAAATCAATATCGTCATAGCCATTCATCAGGCATATTTTTTTGTAAGAATCCAACTCGAAATTTTCTGTTTTTCCATCAAAAGAAATAGTCTGATTTTCAACATCCACAGTAATTTGATTTGACGGATTTTGAGTAATCGTTTCTATTAAATCTTTAAGATATTCCTCAGAAACTTTCACAGGAAGAAGTCCATTATTAAGTGCATTTCCTTTGAAAATATCAGCAAAATAACTAGAAACCACAACCTTGAAACCGTAGTCTGTCAACGCCCAAGCCGCGTGTTCTCTACTGCTTCCGCATCCAAAATTATTTCCAGCAACCAAGATTTCTCCAGAATATTTGGAATTATTCAGAACAAAATCAGCGTTTGGTTCATTAGTATGAACATTGAATCGCCAATCTCTGAAAAGATTTTCCCCGAAACCTTCTTTGCTAATGCTTTTGAGGAAGCGCGCCGGAATAATCTGATCTGTATCTATATTTTCACTCGGTAATGGAACAGCCTGAGAATTTATTAAAACTAATTTTTGCATTTTTTATTCTTTTAAAAAGTAATCATCAAATAGATGTTTTTTTGCCTTTATTTTTTTGCTGTATAAACAACAAAATTATAGTATTGATATACGTTAGCAACATTTTGAAACCCTACATCTTCCAACCACTTTAGCTGCTCATTCAGCGGACTCATCTTATCCAGTTTAATTCTTTCAAATGTTGCTTCTTTTTCT
The DNA here is from genome assembly GCA_002345565.1 of Flavobacteriales bacterium UBA2306. Lineage (GTDB taxonomy): Bacteria > Bacteroidota > Bacteroidia > Flavobacteriales > Weeksellaceae > Epilithonimonas. The sequence goes on from DDVS01000005.1 coordinate 65,558, forward strand.
TCTGATGTCAAAGTTTTATTCGCTGTAACTTTATCTCTCCAACTAGAAGTATAAAGTGCTTCCGAAAAATCATTTTCGCCCAAAACCTGGTCTGCATTGATAAACAATCCACCGTCTTTCAGAAGCTTATGGATTGTTTTAAAAAGCTTTTTTTTAGCTTCATCATCTAAATGATGAATTGCTAAACCAGAAATCACCAAATCAAATTTGTTTTTTTCTAAAGCTAAATCTTCTAAATCCTGAACAAGAAATTCAAAATTTGAAAATCCTGAAAATCTTTCCTTAGCTTTTTTTAGCATTTCTTCCGAAATATCTACTAAAGTAAAATCGGCTTCGTTATATTTTTCAAGAAAAAAAGCACTCATCAAACCTGTGCCAGCTCCTATATCTAATATGTTGTGAACGGATTTTATTTGATTCGATAATTCAACTGGTATTTTATAAAAATCATCAAAACAAGGTATCAGTTCTTTTCTTTGCTTATCGTATTTTTCTGATACCGCATTGAATTTTGACTTAATAGATTCTATGGTAGACATTTTTAATTCAAATTTTGAAAAGCGGGAATTCTGCCTTCCACAGCTACTTTCGCAGCAGTTAATGGACTAGCTAAAAGTGTTCTTGCGCCTTGACCTTGTCGACCTTCGAAGTTTCTGTTGGATGTGGAAACACAATATTCTCCTTCTGGGATTTTATCTTCATTCATTGCTAAACAAGCCGAACATCCCGGTTGACGGATTTGGAAACCGGCATCATTGAAAACCTTATCCAAACCTTCATCATAAATTTGTTTTGCCACTTGCTGTGAACCTGGAACCAGCCACGCTACTATATTTTCAGCCTTTTGTTTTCCTTTGACATATTCTGCAGCAGAACGGAAATCCTCAATTCGAGCATTAGTGCAACTTCCGATAAAAACATAATTCACTTTGATATCTGCTGTCGATTGTCCAGCATCAAGACCCATATATTTCAAGGCTTTTTCCTCAGATTCGTTTTGAGCAGTCGGAATTTTGGAATCAATGGAAATTCCCATTCCCGGATTGGTTCCGTAAGTTATCATTGGTTTGATATCTTCTGCATCAAACTCAAATTCTTTATCAAAAACGGCATCAGAATCCGATTTTAAAGTTTTCCAATACGCTACTTTTTCATCCCATTCCTCTCCTTTTGGTGCAAATGTTCTGTCTTTGATATAATCGAAAGTAGTTTCGTCCGGTGCAATCATTCCGCCTCTCGCTCCCATTTCGATACTCATATTACAAACTGTCATTCTGCCTTCCATAGACATTTCTTCAAAAACATTTCCGGCATATTCACAGAAATAGCCTGTTCCAGCATCGGTTCCGGTTTTTGAAATAATGTAAAGAATCACGTCTTTTGCCTGAACATCTTTATTCAGTTTTCCTTTTACGGAAACACGCATCGATTTTGGCTTGTTCATCAATAAGCATTGGCTTGCAAAAACCTGCGCAACCTGACTTGTTCCAATTCCAAATGCGATAGAACCAAAAGCGCCGTGTGTAGAGGTATGGCTATCACCGCAAACAATGCTCATTCCCGGCTGAGTAATTCCCAGTTCAGGTGCAATAATGTGAACAATTCCTTGATACGGATGTCCAAGTCCGTATAATTCGATGTTATTTTTCTTGCAATTTTCAGTCAATTGCTGAACTTGTGTTCTTGACAATTCGTCTTTGATAGGCAGTTCTTGTCCCAAAGTCGGAACATTATGGTCTGCTGTTGCAACAATCTGATTCGGACGAAAGATTTCCAGACCTCTCGCTTCCAATTCCGCAAAAGCCTGCGGACTGGTCACTTCGTGAATTAAATGTTTATCTATATAAATCACCTGAGGTCCATCCGGAACAGTTTCTACAACGTGTGCATCCCAGACTTTATCAAATAATGTTTTGCTTTGGCTCATTTTATTTCTATCCAATTTTTTGATTAAATGATTTCATCATATAACTTAAATCATCATTATTAACTTCTTTCTTAGTATCGGCAATTTTCAAAAACTCCTGATATAAAAAGTCCAATTCTACTTTTGTCACATCAAAACCAATATTTTTGAATCGATAAGCCAAAGCAGAACGTCCGCTTCTCGCAGTCAAAACAATAGAAGATTCATTGATTCCGACTTCTCTTGGGTCGATGATTTCGTAAGTTTCTCTGTTTTTGATGACGCCATCCTGATGAATTCCTGAACTGTGAGCAAATGCATTCGCACCAACAATCGCTTTGTTCGGTTGAACCGGCATTCCCATCAAGTCTGAAACGAGATAACTCATTTCGTTCAGCATTTTGGAATTGATATCAGTGAAGAAATTAAGGTCTGGATGTTGTTTGATAATCATCACCACTTCTTCCAAAGCCGTATTTCCGGCACGTTCTCCAAGTCCGTTGATTGTACATTCAATTTGTCTTGCACCGTTGATAATGCCTGAAATTGAATTGGCTGTTGCCATTCCCAAATCATTATGACAGTGGCAAGACAAAATTGCTTTGTCGATATCTTTTACGTTATCTCTCAGATATTTGATTTTTCTTCCGTATTCTTCCGGCAAGCAATAACCTGTCGTATCAGGAATATTAAGAACAGTTGCTCCTGCTTTAATAACTTCCTCACAGACTTTTGCCAAGAAATCATTGTCAGCTCTTCCTGCATCTTCTGCATAAAATTCAACATCATCTACAAAATTTCTCGCATATTTCACAGCTTCAACAGCACGTTCCAAAACCTCTTCTCTTGTAGAATTGAATTTGAATTTGATATGAGAATCCGAAGTCCCGATTCCTGTATGGATTCTCGGTCGTTTCGCATATTTCAAAGCTTCCGCTGCAACTTCAATATCTTTTTTATTCGCTCTCGTCAATCCGCAGACTTTGGCATTTTTTACGATTTTTGAAATCTCCTGAACCGACTGAAAATCGCCGGGACTGGAAATCGGAAAACCTGCTTCAATAATATCAACACCTAAAAAATCGAGTTTCTCTGCGATAACTAATTTCTGTTCCGTATTCAGTTTACATCCTGGGACTTGTTCCCCATCTCTCAGTGTCGTATCAAAAATTTCAATTTTTTCAGGATTCATAATAGAGTTTTTATCTAATTTTGATGTTCAAAAGTAGAATTTGATTTATTGTTTATTACGGAATCACTTCAAAAAATACAATATTCGATTTGCTCAAAATAATTTATAAAAAATTAATTATCAAGTATTTAAATGTTTAATTTTTACAATGTCAGAATTACAGAAAGATTTTTTATTTGTCCTTATTAAGTCACTTTCCACGTCGGAAAAGAGACAATTTAAGTTATATGTCAATCGTCTAGGGATTAATGTTGATGCAAAATTTCTTCTGCTTTTTTCTGAATTGGACAAAATGAAAGAATACAACGAGGAAATCATTCTTGAGAAAAAAATATCCTCGAAACAACAACTTTCGAATCTAAAAGCGCATCTTTATAAGCAGATTTTAGTAAGTCTGAGACTCAATCCAAGTCATCAGAATAATAGAATGCAACTTCGGGAACAACTTGATTTTGCCAATATTCTTTATCAAAAAGGTTTACACAAACAAGCTTTGAAAATCTTAGACAAAGCAAAACAATCGGCTCTGGAATTGGATGAAAAAACAATTGCTTCCGAAATCATTGAACTTGAAAAAGTGATTGAATCTCAATTCATTACACGAAGTATTGATGGACGAGCAGATGAACTTATCCGACAATCCAGTGAAATAAGTCAGCAAAACAGATATGCGACCAGACTTTCTAATTTATCGTTGAAATTGTACAGCGAAATGCTAACGCACGGCTACATCAAAAATGATGAAGACCGAGAAAAAACCATTGATTTTTTTGATAAAAAAGTCACAAAAATTGACCTTAACAAACTGAATTTCACGGAAAAACTTTGGTATTACAAAGCGCACGTCTGGAAAAATCAGCTTTTACAGGATTACAAATACACCTTGAAATATGCTTATCAATGGGTAGAATTGTTTCATCAGAACCCTGAAATGATAAAAAGTCATCCTGTTTGGTACATCAAAGGAAACACTTATCTGTTCAAGATTTTGTTTATTTATGGCAGCATCAGAGGAATTGAGAAGAGTTTTGAGAAATTCAATAATGTTGTGAAGTCTGAGATTTTTGTCCACAACGAGAATTCACAGTCTTTGATTTTTCTTAATTATTATAACACTTTAATGAATCTGTATTTCATCAAAGGAGATTTTTTCAAAGGCACAAAATTGATTCCTGAATTGGAATTGAAAATGGAAAAATTCCGTGATAAAGTGGATGAACATCATTTGCTGATACTCTATCTGAAAATTGCATCGATGTATTTTGGAAGTAAAAACTATCAGAACACCATAAAATACGGTTTGAAAATCATTAATTCAAAAGGGAATATTCAGGAGGATTTGCTTTTCCACACAAGGATTTTGATTTTGATGGCCAAATTCGAAGCCGGATTTGATGACGATTATGATGACTTTGTAAAAAACACGTTGAAGTTCGCCAAAAAGATGAAAAATCCTTCGGATTTACATTTCAATATTGTGAATTTTTTCAAGCAAATCGGTGATAAAAATTCGAAAGAACAGATGTTGGCTTTCAAAGAATTCGAAACACAATTGGAAGAATCCGAAAACAACCGGTACGACAAAAGAACGCTGATGTACATCGACATCCACGGATGGATCATATCAAAAGTCAGAAATGTAGATGTGATTGAGATTATAAAAGAGAAAGTTAAGACCAAATAAATATTAATTTTCTTTAAAAAATCACTATTTTTGCATCTTAAAAAATTTCAGTCATAATGCTAAAAATTACACTTCCTGATGGCAGCATCAGAGAATATGAAGGAGCTGTTACTCCACTACAAGTTGCGCAAAGTATCAGTGACGGTTTGGCAAGAAATACCATTTCTGCAATCGTTAACGGACAACAGACAGAAGTAGAAACCACGATAACGGAGGATTCTACAGTGCAGCTTTTGACGTGGAATGACGATATGGGTAAAAAAGCATTCTGGCATTCCTCTGCTCACTTATTAGCTCAAGCAATTATGGAATTTTATCCTGATGCAAAGCTGACAATCGGGCCTGCAATTGCGAACGGATTCTATTACGATGTAGATTTCGGAGGAAAGCCATTGTCTGAAAATGACTTCGAAAAACTGGAAAAGAAAATCTTAGAAAATGCTAAGAAAAATTCGACTTTCAACCTTCGTGAAGTTTCTAAAGCAGATGCACTAAAAGAATATGCTGACAACCCTTTCAAAACTGAATTAATTGAAAATCTGCCTGATGGCGAAATCACTTTTGTAACACACGATAACTTTACAGACCTTTGTAGAGGTGGTCACATCCCTTCCACAGGAATTGTAAAAGCTGTAAAAATCTTAAATGCAGCCGGAGCTTACTGGAGAGGTGATGATAAAAACCCACAGTTGACAAGAGTTTACGGAATCTCTTTCCCTAAGCAAAAAGAGTTATCCGAATATCTTGAAAGACTAGAAGAAGCCAAGAGAAGAGACCACAGAAAACTAGGGAAAGAACTTGGGATTTTTGCGTTCTCAGAAAAAGTGGGACAGGGTCTTCCGCTTTGGTTACCTAATGGAACCAAGCTGAGAAGAAAATTAGAGGATTTCCTTTCTAAAGCTCAGAAAAAAGCAGGTTACGAATTCGTAATTTCGCCGCACATCGGAGCGAAAGAATTATACGTTACTTCAGGCCATTGGGACAAATATGGGGCAGACAGCTTCCAGCCGATCAAAACCCCAAATGAAGGCGAAGAGTTTATGCTGAAGCCTATGAACTGCCCTCACCACTGTGAGATTTATAAAACTTCGCAATGGAGCTACAAAGATCTTCCAAAGCGTTATGCAGAATTTGGAACGGTTTACAGATATGAACAATCTGGCGAATTACACGGTTTAACGAGAGTTCGTGGATTTACGCAAGATGATGCACACCTTTTCTGTACACCAGATCAATTGATGGAAGAATTCAAGAAAACCATTGACTTGGTTCTTTACGTTTTTGGTTCACTAGGATTTGGAGATTTCACAGCGCAGATTTCCTTGAGAGATCCGGAAAATAAACAGAAATATATTGGTACTGATGAGAACTGGGAGAAAGCAGAAAATGCCATCGTAACCGCAGCAACCGAAAAAGGATTGAAAACCGTTACAGAATACGGAGAAGCAGCTTTCTACGGTCCGAAGCTTGACTTTATGGTGAAAGATGCCCTTGGAAGAAGCTGGCAATTAGGAACCATCCAGGTTGATTACAATTTGCCTGAAAGATTTGATCTTTGGTACACTGGGAATGATAATGAAAAACACAGACCGGTGATGATCCACAGAGCGCCGTTTGGTTCTATGGAAAGATTCATTGCGATTCTGATTGAAAATACTGCCGGAGATTTCCCACTTTGGCTAAGTCCGGAACAATTTACGATTCTTCCAATCAGTGAAAAATATGTTGGTTATGCAAAAAAAGTTTCACAATTATTAGAAAATCACGATATTAGCGGATTAATTGATGAGAGGAACGAAAAAACGGGTAAAAAAATCCGTGATGCAGAATTGAAGAAGATTCCGTTTATGTTGGTGGTTGGAGAAAATGAAGAGCAGAATGGAACAATTTCTGTAAGAAGAAGAGGCGAAGGCGATCTTGGCGCAATAAGTATTGATGATTTTGTCAATTATTTCAAAAAAGCAGCAGATACAGGTTTCGAATTCGGAGTCAATTAAGAAATTAAAATATTTATTAATTTAAGTATTGATCAATAAAGTTAAACCATAAAATTATAATACAATAGCACAGAAATTTAACAACAGAGGAAGAGGCCCAATGCGCCGACCTGTTCAGGAAGATTTACATCAGATTAATGAAAAAATCCGGGCAAAAGAAGTTCGTCTTGTGGGCGACAATGTAGAGCCTGGCGTTTATCCATTAGCCAAAGCTTTAGAAATTGCAAGAGAGCAAGAATTAGATCTTGTTGTAATCTCGGACAAAGCAGAACCTTACATTTCTCGTATCTTAGATTATAAAAAATTCTTATACGAGCAAAAGAAGAAGACAAAAGAACTAAAAGCGAAACAAGTAAAAGTAGTTGTAAAAGAAATCAGATTTGGTCCTCAAACGGATGATCACGATTATGACTTCAAGAAAAAACATGCTGAAAAATTCCTGGAGGAAGGTTCTAAACTGAAAACTTATGTTTTCTTCAAAGGACGTTCCATTATCTTTAAAGATCAAGGAGAAATTTTACTTTTAAAGCTAGCTCAGGAGCTGGAACACGTAGGAAAAGTAGATCAACTTCCTAAATTGGAAGGAAAGAGAATGATTATGATGATGAGTCCTAAGAAACCTGCAAAATAATATTGATTCATTTCAATTATACATAAACCTCGGAAATATCCGAGGTTTTTTAGGTAAAGAAATTAAATTTAAGCGCTGAAAATTTTTAAATTTCTCTCACAAGGGCAAATAAAAAGACTGTCTTTATGAGACAGTCTCTTTTCTATTTGAAGATTCAAATAAAATTATTTTTTCTTAGCACCATCAACTGCAGTAGCCAGATCTGCTCCCGCTTTAAATTTCGCTACTTTTTTAGCAGCAATTTTGATTGGTTTTTTAGTAGCAGGGTTAATTCCTTGTCTTGCAGCTCTTTCAGAAACAGAGAATGTTCCAAAACCTACAAGAGAAACTTTACCATCTTTCTTCTTAAGCGTTTCCGTTACATTAGAAACAAATGATTCTAATGCTTTTTTAGCAGCTGCTTTTGTGATTTCTGCATCCTTCGCGATAGCGTCGATTAATTCAGACTTGTTCATAATATTGATTAATTAAAGTTATGTTGTTATAGCAAATATAAGACAATTTTGATACCGTGCAAATATTTTCATAATATTTAATAAAAACTATACCATTTTTTTTATTATAATGTATTTTCAATAAATTACAATTTAACGAAAACAGCGGTTTTAAGACATTACAACTATAAGTTTTAATCTTTATTGATAAGCATTTACATAAATTTTATAAAAAAAAATTGATTTTCATAAATTCATAAAATTTAATACTAATATGACATAATTTTAAGATAGACACAATCTCCGATTTTGACCACTTATTAAAACAATAAAAAACTCTTTTTTTGATTTATTTATTTAACGTAAATTTGCGCCTATGTTAATTGAAGTTTTTAAATCGAAAATTCACAGAGTCCGTGTTACGGCTTCGGATCTGGATTATATCGGGAGTATTACTATTGATGAAGACCTTATTGAAGCTGCCGGACTTATTGTTGGTGAGCGTGTCTATATTGTCAATGTAAACAATGGAGAACGTTTTGACACCTATGTTATCAAAGGGAAAAGAAAATCCGGCGAGATTTGTCTCAATGGGCCTGCTGCAAGAAAAGTACAAAAGAATGATACGATTATCATCATTGCTTATGCGCAGATGACACCCGAGGAAGCCAAAACATTCCAACCAAAAATCGTTTTTCCGGATGAACAGACTAATCTTCTAACATAATAATATCTTGGAAGATAAGAAGCCATCCTTGCTTAAAAACGTTCTTACGGTTCTAGTTTCTATTTCTGTCGCCGGAATTTTTCTCTGGGTTGCATTGAGAGGATTAGACATTGACAAAATCAAAAGTTCTTTACAAAAAGCCGATTATCTTTGGGTTTTGTTTGCTGCTGTTTTCGGAGTTTCAGCCTATGTTTTCCGAGCTGTGAGATGGAATCTTCTTTTGGAACCAATGGGCTACAAGATTTCCAATAGTAATTCTCTCTGGTCACTTTCTTTTGGTTATCTGATGAATCTGACTATTCCCAGAAGTGGCGAAGTCGCACGCTCGACTGCACTTTATGGCGTAGAAAAAGTTCCTGTTGACAAATCTTTTGGAACGATTATTTTGGAAAGAGTTGTGGATTTAGTTTGTATGGGAATTTTTGCTTTGTTGACATTAATTTTCAAGTATGATGCACTAATTGCTTTTTACAAATCTGCAACACAACAAAAAGAACAAACTGAAAATCACTCCGATTCTAGCACAACTTTGATTATCATAGCTTGTATTATTTTTATTCTGATTTTATTTTTCATTTTCAGAAAAACGTTACAAAAACTGTCGATTTATCATAAAGTAATAGACTTTGGAAAAGGAATCTTTGAAGGACTAAAATCAATCTTAAAACTTCGTCAAAAAGGAAAATTCATTCTTTTGACAGCAGGAATCTGGATTTGCTATTTCTTTGCTTCTTATTTGGTTTGTTTTGCACTTCCGGAAACTTCCAATTTTACTCCTGCAGATGGATGTTTTATTCTAGTCGTAGGAACTTTGGGAATGATTATTCCCGCAAGTGGCGGAATTGGCGCTTTTAACTTAGCAATGAAATTCGGATTCACCGCTTTGTTTATTTCTATGGGAAAAGATGCTGTTGAAGGTGGAGAATTAGGTCTCGCCTATTCTTTCATCACTTTACCTTTACAGATTATCATTATGCTTGTGATGGGATTGATTTCGATTCCAATGTTGGCGAAGAATAGAAAGATTTAATTTCAATATTTCTTATTTAAACTTTACGTTTTCCGTATTTTTTCTTCTTACAAAATTGTATTTTTGAAGAATGGAAATCTCTTATCTTATCATTGGCTTTTTTGTGGGCGGAATCTTAGGCGCTGTTATTATTTATTTTATTTTAAAATCTTCTTCTGTAGCCAGAAATTTATATGATGATTTGAATAGTCAATTCATTAAAAGTAATTCTGACCTCCAAAATTCTCAAGTTAAAATTGATGAACTTAATAGTTTTCTACAAGAAGAAAAGCGAAATAATAATCAGCAATCGGAAGTTCTCAATCAGTTAAAAAATGATTTTGCAAGAATATCTGCGGACAACAATTCTCAGACTCAAAAAATTGCAGAACAACAAGAATTCAATCAAAAACAAAATTCTGAAATAAGAGAATTACAGACCGAAAAGCAAAACTTGATGGCTGCAAAATCTCACCTTTCTGCACAAAACGAAACACTTCAGAAACTTCTCGATTCTCAAAAAGAAGAAATCACAAAAATCCAGGAGCAGTCAAAAGAGCAGTTTGAAAATCTTGCCAACAAAATCCTGGAAGAGAAAACTGAAAAGTTTACAACGCTTAATCAGACCAATCTTAAAACCATTCTCGAACCTTTTCAGGAAAGAATCAATGAGCTTAAAAACCGTGTCAACGAAGCTTACGAAAAGGAAAACAAAGAACGCTTCTCGCTAGCTGAAAAAGTCAAAGAATTAGCTGAACTGAATCAACAAATTTCGTATGACGCAAAAAAATTAACTCGGGCTTTGAAAGGTGAATCCAAAACGCAGGGGAATTGGGGAGAAATGATTTTGGAAAGCATTTTGGAAAAATCTGGGTTGGTAAAAGGAAGAGAATATTTTCTGGAACACGAGTTAAAAGACGAAGACAACAAAGCTCTTTTCTCTGAATTTTCTGGCAAAAAAATGCGTCCTGACGCCGTTGTCAAATATCCTGATGAGAGGAATGTGATTATAGATTCCAAGGTTTCTCTTTCGGCTTTCACAGAGTTGGTGGATGAAACTGATGCAGATATTATCAGCATAAAACAAACGCAACATCTCAATTCTATTAAAAATCATATTCAGCAATTGTCACAAAAAGCTTATGATGATTATGGAAAATCTTTGGACTTTGTAATGATGTTCATACCAAGCGAACCCGCTTACATTGCAGCAATGCAAATCGACCAAAATCTTTGGAATTTTGCTTACGAAAGAAGAATTCTTTTACTAAATCCAAGTAACCTAATCACTTCTCTCAAACTGATTGCAGATCTTTGGAAACGCGAATATCAGAACAGAAACTCAATGGAAATCGCAGATAGAGGCGCCAAATTGTATGATAAATTTGTTGGTTTTGTAGAGAATCTTGACAAAATTGGAAAGAATATAGATCAGGCAAAAAGCTCTTTTAATGATGCTTACAAACAACTTTCCACAGGAAATGACAATCTTGTAACGCAAACGCAAAAGTTGAAAAATCTAGGAATCAAGAACAAAAAACAACTTGCGCAAAGCTTAATCGATAGTTCTGAAAACAATCTTATTGAGGAATAAGATTCAAAATTTGAATTAAATCTAAAATTTAATTTCAAAGAAACATTCCGTAAATTTGTATTGTGAATCCCAATCTAGAACTTCAGCTCAAAACACTTCCAAAAGAACCTGGCGTTTATCGATATTATGATAAAAACGACCAGCTTTTGTATGTCGGAAAAGCCAAGCAACTCAACAAAAGAGTGCTTTCTTATTTCAACAAAAATCTTTCCGGCTACAGAACAAGAATAATGGTTTCTAAGATTCATCGGTTGGAAACTACGGTTGTGAATAGCGAATATGATGCACTTTTGCTGGAAAACAACCTCATCAAAGAACATCAACCGTTTTATAATGTAATGCTGAAAGATGACAAGTCTTATCCGTGGATTTGCATTAAAAATGAAGATTTTCCAAGAATTTTCCTCACAAGAACCAAAATAAAGGACGGCTCAGAATATTACGGTCCTTATGCCAAAGTAAGACCTGCCAGAATTTTGCTTGATACGATTAAAAATCTCTACAAAATCAGAACGTGTAATCTGAATCTTGCGCCTGAAAAAATTGCAGAAGGAAAATACCGCGTTTGTCTGGAATATCACATCAAAAACTGCAATGGACCTTGTGAAGACCTCGAATCTAAGGAAGACTATGATGAAAAAGTAGAAGCCATCCGAGGAATTATCAAAGGAGATTTCCGTTATGCAAAAAAATATCTTGAAGATAGAATGTTTCGTTTTGCGGCTAATTTGGAATTTGAAAAAGCTCAAATGATCAAACAGAATATCGAATCTCTGGATGATTATCAAGCCAAACATACTGTTGTGAATCCAAGTATTGATGATGTGGATGTTTTTGGGATGACGAGTGATGAAACTGCAGCTTATGTCAATTATTTTAAAATCAGAAATGGATCAATTGTTCAGAGTTTTACGACTGAAATCAAGAAAGTTTTAGAGGAAAGTGATGAAGATATTTTGGAAGAAGCCATTGTTGAAATTCGTCAGAAATTTTTGTCTGAATCGAGGGAAATTCTAATTCCATTTCATCTTGGAATAGAAATCCCGAATGTAAAACTGATTGTTCCAAAAGTCGGTGACAAAAAAAGAATTGTAGAACTTTCTGAGAAAAACGCCAAAGAATACAGACTAGAAAAACTGAAACAAGTTCAAATCATTGACCCAGAAAGGCATACGAATCGAATAATGGCTGAGATGCAAAAACTTCTGCATATGCCAGTTGAACCAAGACATATTGAAGGTTTTGACAACTCGAATATTCAAGGGACGAATCCTGTTTCGGCTTGTGTTGTTTTCAAAGACGGGAAACCAAGCAAAGCAGATTACAGAATTTTTCACCCCAAAACTGTAGAAGGTCCGAATGATTTCGCAACAATGGAAGAAGTCATTTACAGACGTTACCGAAGATTATTGGACGAAGGCGAACCTTTACCACAACTGATTTTGATTGATGGAGGAAAAGGACAACTCTCTGCGGCTGTCAAAAGTTTGAAACTGCTCGGACTTTACGGAAAAATCACAATCATTGGGATTGCAAAACGTTTGGAAGAAATCTATTTCCCCGAAGATTCAGTTCCGTTATATTTAGATAAAAAATCTGAAACTTTGAAAATTCTGCAACGTGTAAGAGATGAGTCTCACCGTTTTGGTGTGAAACATCACAGAACAAGAAGAAAAAATTCTACCATAAAATCTGAGTTGGAAGAAATCCAAGGTGTTGGCCCAAAATCTATCCAATTACTTTTATCAAAACTGAAATCAGTCAAAAGAATCAAAGAATCCGACTTGGCAACTTTGGAAGAAATCCTCGGAAAAGCCAAAGCAAAAATTGTTTGGGAGTTTTTTAATAAAAATTAAAAGGTATAAAGCTATCAGCTACCGCCAAATGTTGAGATAAAATTAAATATTAATTAAAGGAGTTACTGTATGAAATACCCCCAAAAAAGTTAGATACTTTTCGAGGGTATTGCAAAATTAATTTGCTCTTTTGATGCAAAATCAATTATTTAATCTTTGTTGCCTTGCGAATCCATTTCGTCTGTCATTCCTTGGTCTGGAACAAAAGCAGTATTTCTTTCATCAGTAAAATATAGATTGTTTTTGGCTTTAGCTAATATGCGGGCTTTTTTATATTCAGAAATGGGGTATTCTTTGGTGGTGTATTTATCAGAAATATAATTTCTGGTTTTTTCCTCGATATCTATGGCTCCATTTTCATCAAGGATATTTTTAACGGCAGTCGCTTCTTCTTCAGTATCCACATACACGGTTATGGTATCGCTGTCAATACTGGCATATTCATAACGGTCTTTTTCTATGGGATTATTATCAAAAAGCCAATGCCAGAATCCTTTTTTGGGAGGATCTACATTTTCCAGCGTTTCTTTCTCAAAATGGGAAATGGTATAATCATAAAATCCTGCATTTTCTAATTTGGTTAAAACTGCACTACTTTCTCTTGCGTTGGTAAAAAGTCCAAAAACGGTATAAGACATAATTAATATTTTTTGGTGTTAAACATATTGTTACTAAACAAAAATGATGACACAATTTGTTGATTAACATATTTTAACGTTATTTTAATACTCCTGAATTTAACCCACAAAAAAGTCTTCCTAAATTAATAAGAAGACTCCCTCAATATTATGGGAAATAGTAAGATGATTAATTAATTTTAAAACCCAATCCGTCTGGTTCTTCTGCAATCCAATTTTCGTGAAGATGATGCCTTCTGCTATTGGTAAAAAAGAGATTGTTTTTAGCTTTGGCGATGATTTTCGCATTCGTACTTTCCGGGATAATAATTTCTTTAGAAGTAGAGGAGTAAATATCAGGTCTATACTCTTTGGATTTTTGTTCTACATTTAGAGCGCCGTATTTTTCCAGAATAATTTTTACTAGATCTACATCTTGCTCTGTTGCTACTTCTATGCTGAAATTATAAGTGTGGGTATTTTCATAGGAATAAAGAGCTTGCTCAAAATGGTGGTCATCTAATAACCAGCTCCAAAACCCAATTTTCTTCTCAATAGTTACATTTTGGGCTGTCTGTTGATAAGATTCTGACAAAATATAATTATTGTAACCTGCGTTTTCCAATTTTAAAAGGACTTTATCAGCTTCCATCTGACTCGGGAAAAGCCCTAATACAAGGTAAGACATAGCTGTAATGTTTTTAAGTGAAACGGAATTAAAGAACACAGCGAAACCAAATTGTTAACCTTTGATTTTCAGTATTAAATATACATTAATTTCTTATACAAAATCAATTTTATTGCACTTTTTATAGTTTTATAATTAAACAAATGTTTTAATTTGATAAGTTTTCAATAAAAAATCCTCTCAAAAATTTTGAAAGGATTGATGAATTATTTTAGTAAAAATTACTTTTCTGTATTGTCTGTTTTTCCGTCTTTGTTGACTTTTGAACTTTTATCGATGTCTTTTTTATCAATGTCAGGCGGACTTTTCTTGTCAGAGGCAGCAGGAATATTTTTGAAATCTTCGGTCTGCTTTTGATTTTCAGAATTGTTACTGTTTTCGGTTTTTTTATCAGGATTCATAACGTTGGTTTTTTATAATTCGGTGGAAGGAAAAGTGTTCGTTTTGTCTTCTATCGAATAATGCAAGGCTTTTGCCAAAACAAAAATTTCGTTAAGATTTTCTTTCAGTTGTTTTTTACTTTGCTGTTTCAAGTTTTCCTGATTCACACTTTTTACCATATTTTTCTTGGCAGATTCCATAATGCTGTTGATGTCGCTTTGTTTGAATCTATTCACCGCATAATCATCCATAAAATGAATTTTTACATCCGGAAAAATCTTGATTTCGGGTTGAGGCAATTCATTAATAATAACTTTTTTGCTAACTGTATCCACATCGATTTTCATTTTTTTTAAATCATAAGAAACCTGAGCTTTTGCAGTGGTATAGAGAACCATCTCTCTTGGTAAAATATCGAATCCTGCAACTGTCGCCGCAGAACTTTTATGAGTTTGGAAACTTGAAAAATCCTGTTCCAAAACTACCATTTTGTTCATTTTCTGGATTTGATTTGTAATCAAATAGTAATCTTGATTGACAAGCGCGCCTTCCTCTTTTTTGTTGCAGCTTCTCCACGACAAGAAAACGAAAACGGTTAAAATGATTCCGAAAATAAACGAAAGTAGTCCTGTGTATTTATTCATTGATTTAGAATTTATCAGCAATGTTTAATTAATAAAAAATATAAAACCATATAGGCACATAGAAAGAATAATTCTAAAAAAAATTAAATAGAAATAAAATACTATTTAATCTTTTAGCTATGCGTCTATTTGGTAAAAAAAATATTTTGAATAATTTAGTTTTATTTAAACAAGCCTGAATTATTATCTTTTTTCAGAATGTTAAGCAAATCTCTTTCCAAATAGCCTGTTTCTGGCATTTCCGTGATTCTTCCGATTTCTTTTCCATATTTTTTAACGATAATTGTCGGAACTAGAGTGATGTTATACAAACCTTCTTCGCCGGCTGGAGATTCTTTTTTTCGATTAACGGCTATGATTTGCATTTTCTCAGTATTGTATTTCAAGGTTTCCAGAATTTTTATCAATCTCGGAAATTCTCTGTGGCTATCCTCGCACCAGCTTCCCACAAACACAACCAAACTGTAAGAATTAAGTTTTTCTTTTTTCAATTCTGCCAAACTTGATTGGTCAATCTGATAACGATTGTATTCTTCATCAAACCAAGTTTGGTAAGGTTCTTTTCGGAATTGGTCAAGCGTTTGAGTTCCAAGCAGCATTTTACCGTCATTTTTGGATTCTACTTCACGATTGACAATCACTCTTTCCGCACAAGAATTAATCGTAGTCAACGCAATTATTCCTAATAAAATCGAAATTTTTTTCATCCTGAGTTTTTTATTTTAATAATGAAGCAATATCTGCAGCAGAATAATATTTGTTCTTCAAAACCTTATTATCCGCAACTCTATGAACATTGTATTTGTCACCGGACTTTTCGTAATAAGCATCGGTTCCTTTAGCTTTGTAGAATTCTACAGTTTCCTGAGCCTGAACTTCATTATCGCAAGCTTTTGACATATTAGAACGCTGAACTTCATTGAACAATTCCACAAATTTTTCTCCCAAACCAAATTCTAAAACGGCACCGCTCAAAACATATTGCAAGTCACAAAGTGCATCGGCTACCTCTACGAGGTTGTTATCCTCAATAGCTTTTTTCAGCTCATCCAGTTCTTCCTGCAAAAGGCTGACTCTCAAAGCGGCACGTTCTTTTGAAGGAATCTGAGGTGTGTCAAGAATTGGGGCGTTGAAGGTTTTGTGAAATTCGGCTACCTGATTCAGGCTATCTAATTTTTCCATTATTTTTCTAAAATTTTAACAAATATAAAAAACAGAATTTACAGAGAAGAATTTATTGGTTCGGATATTGCATAATTACAGAAAAAAGTTATGGAAAATATGAATTCCCACACCTATGGCAAGCTTGCGGTTACGTTGATAATTTCCTTTGTAATAATGTATTTGGTTATGTTTCTGAATATGAATAAAATAGAAGATTATCATACAAGTATTACAAGAATTTATATGACTTTTCTAATGATTTCACCAATGGCGATTTTGATGATCTTACGTATGAAAATGATGTATAAAAACAGAAAAATCAACGTTGCAATTATTATTTCTTCGGTCGTCATATTCGTATTTTCATTAATAGGATTGCGAACGCAGACACCTGTCGGAGATATTCAATATATGAAAGCAATGATTCCGCATCATTCATCTGCAATTATGACCAGTAGAAACGCAAATATCAAAGATGCTGAAGTCAGAAAGTTGGCAGATAGTATCATCAAGTCTCAGGAAAAAGAAATCAATCAAATGAACAAAATTCTTAAAAGACTGGAATAAATAAAAAAGCCTTCCAAAATCATTTGGAAAGGCTTTCAATCATAACAGATTCTTTTTATTATAAAGTTATATCCCTCCCAATCACCAATCTCTGGATTTCAGAAGTTCCTTCGCCAATTGTACACAACTTAGAATCTCTGTAGAACTTTTCCACAGGAAAATCTTTCGTATAACCATAACCACCGAAGATTTGAACCGCATTATTGGAAATCCTAACGCAAGCTTCGGAAGCATATAGTTTTGCCATTGCACCTTCGCGGGTCATTTTTTGTTTTGCATTTTTCAAATCAGAAGCCCTTCTGATTAATAATTCTGATGCATCAATTTCTGTCGCCATATCGGCCAGCATAAAGTTAACAGCCTGGAAACTTGAAATTGCTTTTCCGAACTGATGTCTTTCCTGAGCATATTTAAGAGCAGCTTTGTAAGCACCTCTCGCAATTCCTAAGCTCAGTGCTGCTATAGAAATACGGCCGCCGTCCAGGATTTTCATCGCCTGTTTGAAACCGCTCCCCACTTCTCCCAATCTGTGAGAATCCGGAACTCGAACATTATCGAAAATCAATTCAGCTGTTTCGGAAGCACGCATTCCTAATTTATTTTCCTTTTTACCGGAAGTGAAACCAGCCATTCCTTTTTCCAAAACAAAAGCTGTGGAATTATTTTTCGCCCCTTTTTCTCCCGTTCTTGTCATCACCACTGCAATATCGCCGGAAATAGCGTGAGTGATAAAGTTTTTAGCCCCGTTGATAATCCAATCACCTCCGTCTTTTACAGCTGTTGTGGACATTCCGCCAGAGTCAGAACCTGTGTTATGTTCAGTCAATCCCCAAGCGCCGATTACTTTTCCTGAAGCTAACTGAGGAAGCCATTTTTTTCTCTGTTCTTCGTTTCCGAATTCATAAATGTGATTCGTACAAAGTGAATTGTGCGCAGCCACGGATAATCCGATAGAAGGGTCAACCTGAGAAAGCTCGTCCAAAATGGTCACGTATTCCTGATAACCAAGACCAGAACCTCCGTATTCTTCAGGGATTACAATTCCCATAAAACCTAATTCTCCCAATTGATGAAACAATTCTACAGGGAAAGTTTGGCTCTCGTCCCACTCCATAATGTTTGGGCGAATATTTTTTTCAGCGAAGTCTTTGGCCGTTTCGGCTATCATTTTTAAGTTGTCCATAGTTTGGGTTTCCATATTTTTATCTTTGTGCCCAAATATAGAAAAATTAGGTTAAGCACAATTTTTTTTTAAAGTTTGTTTTTTCTTCTTTAAGAATCTAGGTTTTCATTATTTTAGCCTAGAAATTTTTCACAATGAATCCAAAACTGAAAACCCTGTTTTTCTTTCTCATCGGAGCATTTGCCGGATTATCGGTAATGTATTTGATTTCGAATTATAAAATCGAGAAGAGAAATGAAAGTTTGTCGGAAGTTAGAAATCAAAAGTCAGAAGCTTCAAAATCCGAGAATAGAATTAATCAAGAATTTAATTCTGATAATTCTTCTAATAGCAATTCGATTGATGAATTAACGAAAGATGAAAAAGTGATTGCTTATGTAAAATCCAATCATCAGTTACCGGATTATTATATCACAAAATCCGAAGCGAAAAGCAAAGGCTGGATTCCGTCCAAAGGAAATCTATGTGATGTTTTAAAGGGAAAAGCAATAGGCGGCGATAAATTCAGTAATCGTGAAAAACAATTGCCAAAAGGCGAACAATATTACGAAGCTGACGTCAATTATAATTGTGGAAACCGAAATGCAGACCGAATTGTCTTTACTAAAAATGGCGACGTTTGGCTCACGAAGAATCATTACAAGACTTTTGAAAAAAAATAAGAAATAAGTAAAAAATGTTAAAGGCTTCGAGAACCTCAGCCTGACAACTATCAACCAAAATTATCATTTATCATTTATGAAAACTATATATATCGATTTCGTCAACATCGGCGATTACGAAGATTTTTACGAGCAACTGAAATCAAAATTAGAATTGCCGGAACATTTCGGAGATAATCTGGATGCGCTTTCGGATGTGATTTCTGGAGAATTGGAAATGCCACTTCATATCGAATTTGTGAATATGAGTGTTGACCAATTGGAGCTTTTCGAAGACCTTTTGACAACGTTGGAAGATTTGGAAGATGAGGTGGAAGAATTTAGTTTCAGTTATTATCTTGAACAATACGAGGATGAAGAATAATATCAGAAAAGCAACTCAGGAAGATTTGGTTCAGCTTTCACAATTGTTTGATGAATACAGAATATTCTATCACAAAACAACCGATTTAGCTGGAGCTCAGCAATTTTTATCCGAAAGATTGGAGAAAAAAGATTCTGAGATTTTCGTAGCTGAAGGCGAAGGGAAATTGGTTGGATTTACACAATTATATCCGCTTTTTTCATCAACAAGAATGAAACGTTATTGGTTGTTGAATGACCTTTATGTAAATTCAAATTCTCGTGGGAAAGGTTTTTCCAAAGCTTTGATTGAGGAAGCAAAAGAACTTTGCAGAACATCCAACTCTTGCGGAATGTATCTGGAAACAAGCAAAGAAAATATGATTGGAAATCAATTATATCCAAGTGCAGGTTTCAAAAAATATGATGGAGTGAATTTTTATGAGTGGACGATAGAATTATAAATTTAAATGTTAATTTGCATTATTTTTATTCTTGAATCTAATGAATGTATCTGCAATCAAATCAACAATTGATTTAGATTTAGTATAATATATTTTCATAATTTATTTTTTTATATCTTTAGAAGAAAAACTATGAAAAAACTATTTAACCTACTGTTTTTAGCATTTGTGCATTTTGCATTCTCACAAAATATAAATTTTACGGATGCTAATTTTAAAAGCTTCTTATTAGAATCTAATTCAACTAATGGATTTGTACGTGATCTCAATAATAATTCTATAAAGTTAGATCAAAATAATGATGGCGAAATCCAGATTTCTGAAGCAGAGAATGTATCTCTTATAAGTTTCAATGGGAGATTTAGTGATTTTAGTTATACTGTTTTTTATTTTTGGGGGCATTATGATTTTGTTAATGAGCCAATTAAAAAAGATATCTATTCATTAGAAGGAATCAGCTACTTCAAAAATTTGAGAATTTTAGACTGTGCGTATGCCAAAATAAGCACTTTAGATTTTACTAATCTTAACAAATTAGAACAATTGATCTGCAAAAAAAATCAGATTACTTCTTTTACTAATTTTCAATTTGTAAAGTCACTTATTGCTTTGGATTGTTCTTATAATTTGTTGGAAATATTAGACCTTTCTCAAGCTTCTATCAATCTGAATAGAAATGAGGTTTTGTTAAAATATAATGATAATGATTTGCACAGTCTAAACCTACAAAATGGTAAAATAACAGCTTGGTGCTGTTTGTGTAGTTGTGATCAGGCGTACTGTCCATTTAGTAATGATATTAATTGTATCTTTAGTACTTGTTGTAGAATACCAAATTTTGATAACTATCCCAATCTTACGGATCTGAAAGTAAATTGTTTTGATAAACAATGGTATCCGTCTTTTGCAGTAGACAACTGTGATGTTCAGAGCACGGAAGAGATTGCTAATCTGAATGATAAAATTAAAGTATCTCAAAATAATTCAAATGGTATCCTTACCATTATGAGCCCTTTAAAAATTGACAGCTATACAATTCTTGATATGTCTGGAAGAGTTTTAAAAAGCGAAAAGACAGATAATAAAAATATTGATATTTCTTATTTTAATAAAGGTGTTTACATCATTAAAGTTGAAACTAAAGAAGGTATAGCCAATTTAAAATTTATAAAAAATTAAAAATTTTACTTGATTTAAAATGAGGTCATAAACAATGACAGAATTCGAAAAATATATACAGCGTTATCTTGATTTGGTTCCCTCAGAAAACTGGATTGAAGAAATGAAAATAGCTTCAGACGCAACTTTAGAAATCTATGAATCACTTTCCGAAGAACAAGGAAATTATGCTTACGCAGAAGGAAAATGGAGCTTGAAAACACTTTTACAGCATTTGATAGATACTGAAAAAGTCTTTGCTTATCGTGCGCTCAGATTTTCCAGAAAAGACCAATCTTTGGTTTCGGGATTTGATGAAGAAGCTTGGGCGGATAATTCTTATGCAGAAACTCGAACTTTGAAAAGTCTGATTAAAGAATTCAAATTAACCAGAAAATTATCTATTAAATTCTTTAAAAATCTTCCTGAAGATGCACTTCAATTGATTGGAATTGTGAATGGAAATAACATCAAAGTAGAAACAATCGGAAAATTAACCGTTGGTCACAATATTCATCATTTGAATATTATTAAGGAAAGGTATTTGTGAATTTGTAAAATCGTAGAATTGATAGATTTACAAATCAACGATTTTGCAGTTTACAATTTAACAATATCATTTTCTACTCAAATACTTTCTACCAGGAATAAAAAGCAACAAAGCGCCAATCACAAAAAGACAAAGTCTGGAAAGAAAATCACCACTTCTGGTATAGAAAGTTTCTTTATCAATCAGATAGACTTTTGCTGTTAAAGCACCTTTTGAGCCGTAAGGTAATTCATCCACAATATCGCCTCTAGAATTGATATGTGCACTTGTTCCGCTATTGGCAGCTCTTGCAATTTCGCGTCTTGTTTCTATTGCTCTTAGTTTGGCGTAATCCAGCAATTGTTTATGCCCTTGTGAATATCCCCACCAAGAATCATTCGTAACAATCGTTAGAAGATTTGCTCCTTTTTTGACATAATCTGTTACGAATTCTCCGTAAATACTTTCGTAGCAAATAATCGGCGCAATCACAGACTTGTTGTAAGGATTAGCGAAAACTTTTCTTTCTTTAGAAACTCCAAGAGAACGAGTTGTTCCGCCTAAATCCAACATCACATCACCTAAAATGGGTTTGAAGAAATTGATATAAGGGAAAATCTCCACGCCAGGAACTAGCATTGCTTTGTGATAAACTTCCGGTTGTTGATTTGGGATGATTTGGATTACCGAATTATATTCATCAACCCAGATTCCCTGCCTTTCTGAATAGCCCGCTGTTGATGGTTTTTCTTCATCTTCTTTATAGACATAATAGCTGGAAATTCCCCCTGAGAAAACAGATTTCGGATGTTGAGAAAGAAATGCCTTGATGTTATTGATCAACAAACTATTATGAAATCCTCTTTCGCTGAAACCTCCAATTCCTGGAAGTGAGGTTTCTGGGGAAAGATATAAATCAATTTTTGATTTTTTATCACTCTGTAAAACTGAATTTTCTGAAGCTAATTTTAACAAATCACTTTCAATCGTCAAACTGTCTTTTTGATATTTTTCATTGTAAGGGTCAAGCGCAGGCTGAAGCATCGTCACATTAATGGAACCAACAGTTTCCGGCGAATAATTATAATATTTAACCAAAGAAATAATCATCGGCAAAATGATAAAACCAAGAGACATCACAACATTTTTAATCAATGATTTTTTCTGTCTTCCGGCTTCCCAAATTCTTATCGTGTAAAAAACTAAAACATTACAAATCAAAATCCAGAAACTTCCGCCTGTCGCGCCCAAAGTATCATACCATTGGATAAACTGATGATAATGGGCAAAAACATTTCCGAGATTGAGCCAAGGCCAAGTGAATTCCCAAACAAGATGAAGCTTCTCAAAACACATCCAAATCGCAACAAAAAATACCAATCCGAAATAAGTTCCCTGACTTTTCTTATAAAAATGATACGCCAAGAAAACCAAAGCCATAAACAATGAATTGGTCAAAACTGGAAACAGAACTGCCAACAGAGATTTACTCCCGTCTGGCAATTGAGAATTGTAAAGCCAACCTGTTGTTGCCCAATTCCAAATCAAAAAAGTAATATAGGAAAAACCAAAAACTGCCAAGCCTTTTTTCTTGATGTTACTGAACTTCGTAATGTTATGTTCTGCCATCAAAAGCGGAACCCAAGCAAAAAATATCAAAAACGGAATCCCGTAAGTCGGCCAGCAAATAGCGAGCAAAACTCCGGAAATTAAAGCTAATAAAAGGTTTTTCATAATAAGTTGTTTTGAATATACAGAAATCCTTCGACAAGCTCAGGATGACATCTCTAATACTATCTATTATATTTATTTTTGTCAGGCTGAGCCTGTCGAAGCCTTTTCATTTACGAAAACATTTTCTTTCTCAAGAAATAAAATGCGGCACCCAAAGCGCCAATAATTCCCAAAGGCAAAAGAAGATTGAACCATTGCCAGTCGGATTTTTCGGCGTCAATTCTTTGTCTGTCGAGTAATCTTACTTCTATTGTTCTGTCTCGTAGTTCCATGATGTTGCTGTCGTCTAACAAATAATCCAAAGCATTTCTTAGGAATTGTGCGTTGCCATAATGTTCTTTCGTTAATAAATCTTCGCCCAAAGGAAGTGGTTGACCTTTCCATATTTGATTTCTGGCAATATCACCGTCAGCAATCACCAACATTTTGTTTTCAGGGCTTTGAGCTTTAAATCCGGGATAAGAATTTTTCTCACTTCTTGTTGCATAAGCAGATTTGAATTTTCCTTCCAGAGCCACTGCAAAAATCTTCGGCGGCGTAGGACGTTCCATTTCTCCGATGCTGTCTGTTCTTACAATTTCAGAAAGTGCGACATAATTTGGAACCGTTTTACTCGTTGTTCTTTCGCTGGATTCGAAAAGAACTTTGGTTTTGATATTTGGTCTTCCCAAAGTATCAATTGAAGTGGGGAATTCAAATTTTACAGGATTGATATTTTTTGTAATAGGATTCTTAGATTCAGCAATTCCTAGTGGGAAATAAGGCCAAAGAAAACTGCTGTATTGCGGATTGCCCGCAACTTCGCCCGAAACAATTCTTACCAACGCCGACTTTTTCATATCCTTTGTCAAAGCAGGATTAATTCTTAGTCCGTAATTGAACATAAAATCCGTAAGATTAAGGTCAATCGGGTAAGCCATAATTTTTTTAGCTTGAAAAAGCGTGTCCATTTCCGCATTCACAGCGTCCAGCATCCAAAGCGTTTTTCCGCCGTTCATAATATATTGGTCGAGAATCACTTTTTCGTTATCAGTAAACGCTTTTCTTGGTTTTGCGATGACAACGGCATCCATTTGTTTTAGCTTCGGAACGTCAGCCAGAGACAGTTCGGTTTTGTTTTCCGGAATGATTGGACCGATGTTGTAATTCTCCATTGCCAAATCCAAAAATCCACGGAATTCATCTGGACCCAATTCCTGCTGATTCACCAAGAACCCAATATTCTTCGCTGTTTCTTCTGTCATTCCTTTGATAGTGGAAGCGAAGTTATATTCTAAGTTTTCAATTGATTTGCTGAGTTGTGTGGCAGCATCAATTCCCGATTGTTGAACAATCAATGGAACCGAAGTTCCGTAACCATTATACTTGATGGCGGCGTAAGGAAACATCACGATTTCGGAGATTTTTCCGTCTTTCATATCCGGAAGAATCGAAGGCTGCATTCCCATTCCTTTCAGCGTGTCCTGCGGAATTTTCTCTGCAATCGGGTCACGGAATTTGTAATCGATTTTCGGATTGATTTTTCGGAACTCGTCCAGCATAAATTTGGTTTCATTCGAAAGTTGTTTGAAAGAAGCCGGAAAATCGCCTTCTAGATAAACTTCAATCGTCATCGGTTTTTTTACATTTTCCAAAACCTTGATGGTGGAATCGGAAAGTGTGTAGCGTTTTTCCGCCGTCAAATCAAAACGTTTATAGATAATTCCGCTCATCCCGATAATCAGAAGAACAGCTATGATAATAAGTTTAATTTTATTTTTTTTATTCATTTTTCTATTAGAATGAATTTTTTTATAATTAAATTTTAAGGGCAGCTTTATCCGCCTTCCGCTCCCAAACCTAACGAAGTGGTTCGACGAAGTCAATCTTTTCACTCCACTTTTTTGCGTAAAAAGGATTTCCGCTCAAGTCGGGCTGCTAAGATTCCACGTTCCAATCGGAAGTTTTATCTTTTTACTTTTTTCTTGAATCTTTTCCTTATTTCTTTTTCCAGACAAACCAACTTGCCAATCCCAATCCCAAGAATATCACGAAAAGGAAATAACAAACGTCTCGCGTATCAATTTGTCCTCTTGTAAATGCCAAGAAATGCTGATAAAATCCGATATTCTGCAAAATGTAATCTGCGCCTCCCATCAATTTATAACTCGCCAATTGTTCAATCCCGAAATAGAGAATGAAACAAAGGAAAACACCAAGTAAGTAAGCCATAATTTGGTTAGAAGACAGTGAAGATGCTAAAATCCCGACTGCGGAAAAAGCAGCAATCAAAATCGTTAAACCAATATAACTCCCAAAAGTCATACTTCCATCAATATTACCTTCCGGAACACCTAAAACGTAAACCGTGTAATAATAAACCAAACTTGGCAACAAACATAAAACACCAACCAACCAAACGGAAAGGAATTTTCCACCAACAATTTCGGTGATTTTTATGGGTTGAGAAAATAGCCAAAATAAGGTTCCCGATTGTTCTTCCTCTGCCAAAGTTCTCATACTGATTGCTGGAATAATGAACATAAAAAGCCAAGGGGAAAGCACAAAGAAACTTTGTAAAGTGGCGCTTCCAATCTCGAATAGATTAAAATTGTTCTCGAAGAAGAACAGGAACAGTGCGGAAATAACACTGAAAGCAGCGATAATAATCCACGCGCTCCAGTTTCCGAAAAAATTCCAAAGTTCTTTTTTGAATATTGCTAACATAAATTTAGTTGTCGGTTAATGGTTTGTAGTTGATAGTTTTATTTTTTCTTGTTTCTGTTGACAATTTTTACAATGGACGTTATAAGAATAATGATTCCGAAAAATCCGAGTAACAGCTGCCACCAATATTGTATAACGGAATATTTGAGGATTACTGTAAAAACTACAGCGAATAAAATAAAAGTTGCAATCTCGTTGAATTGTCGAAGCTTGATATTCGGAATCGAAAGTGTGTTTCCGTTGAGGTTTTTTAGTTCTTTCACTCTTTTCCAACACCAGAAATGATAAATACCAAGTCCGACAAGAAAAGTTAGTTTCAAATGAAACCAAGGTGTTTTCAATAATCCGGAATTAAGGAAAATCATTGTCAGTCCGCTTAATAACATCAAAATCCCTGCAGGAACAGTAATGATTTTCCAAAGTCTGACGGCCATAAAGGTGTATTGATTTCTGAGAATCTTCTGTTTTATTTCATCAAACTCATCGGTGTCCTTATAATAAACAAACAATCTCACGAGATAGAAAATCCCGGCAAAATAGCTTACCATAAAAATAATGTGAATCGCTTTGATTATAGAATAGAGCATCAACAGATTTTTTGCAAAGATAATCTAAAGGATAAAAGTAAGAACTTATTTGTCGTTATATTCTTATTTAGAATGTTAAAAATGCCGTATTCTTCGCATGTTCGAAAATTTATTGCTTTTTTTGTAAAAATTTTTAAAAAAAATATGAAGAAAGTTTTACAATTGATGTTTTCTGTATGTATTATGATGTTTGGATTTTCACAAGATCTAAAACCAGTAGCACAGAAAATAGCGAATCAAAAAACAGCTAAGACAAGTTTTGTGAAATTTAGTCCTTTTACAAAGGTATTAGCTTCTAAGAATGCTAGTCATTATGAAAAAGCGGCTTCTGGAGTGAGTGTTATGAAGCTAAAATCTTCTCAGTTACAAAGTATTGTGAATGAGAAGCCCGATGCTATGGAAATGAGTTTTCCTTTTGAAAACGGAGAAGTAACAGTAGAATTGGTAAAGACTAATATCTTCACCCCTGATTTTAAAGTTAATACAGATAAAGGAGAGGTGAGTTATACCCCAGGAGTGTATTACCAAGGGATTGTGAAGGGAGATAACAACTCTTTAGTTGCATTTAGCTTTTTTGAAGATGATGTTGTAGGGATTGCTTCTATTGATAACATAGGAAATATTGTTTTAGGAAAAGCAACAGGCGCTACAGAGGATTTTGTATCATACAATGATGTTAAACTTAAAGAGAAAAATCCGTTTACTTGTGATGCAGATGTGTTGCCTTCTTACAGTAACCATCCGGACAAGCAGATAGGACTAGCCAAGAAAACAACCCTTACCAGTACATGTCTTAGAATGTATTATGAAATTGGTTATGGAATCTATACAGGAAATGGATCCAATACAACTACTACCCTGAATCGTGTAACAGCCTGGTTCAATAACGTTAAAACATTGTACAATAATGACGGGATGAATCTTGCATTTAGCTCATCATTTATATGGACTACAGCAGACTCAGGTACTTATTCTGGTCAGCCGGGAGATATTCTTTCTACATTCCGAACACGTACCACTTCATTTAATGGAGATGCAGCGCAATTATTAAGAACGCCGGCTACAACAAGTGTAGGATATGTAGATGCACTTTGTAGCACCTACAGATTTTCTTATTGTGGAATGAATGCATCTCAAAATACATCTGTACCTACTTATTCATGGAATGTTATGGTAATGGCTCATGAATTAGGTCACAACGTTGCATCTCCACACACGCACGCCTGCTATTGGAACGAGAGCAAAACTGCAATCGACGGTTGTGGTCCGGCTGCGGGTTATGACGAAGGTTGTGCAGCAGATTTACCTACCGGTGGTGGAACAATTATGAGTTATTGTCACCTTACATCTGCAGGAATCAATTTTACAAAAGGTTTTGGAGATCAGGTAGGGACATTAATGAGAGAGGCTTTTGAAACCAGCGCATGTCTATCCTCAGATTGTACAGTAACTTGTGCAACAACCGTTGCTAACCTTACCGTTGCAGCATCTAGTGTAACCAACACTGGTGCGGTAGCAACCATTACAGACTCATCTTCATCTGAATGGAAATACCAGGTTTCAACCAGTGATGGTGCCGTAGTACAATCTGGAACAACGCAAAACAAAACGCTTACCTTGTCTAACCTGTTGCCGGGTACATTCTATAGAGTATCTGTAGGAACATCTTGCTCGCCTGCTTTCCAGAAAACAGTATTGTTTTTAACGGGAGATAATTGGTGTGGAAAAACCGTTACAGATTCTGGCGGAGAGAATGCTACCTATTCTAACAGCGAAAACTGGACAAAAACGTTCTATCCGGACAGCGCAGATCAAAAATTGAAAATTACATTTGAGGCATTTGATCTAGAAGAAGGATATGATTATTTAACAGTAAGAAACGGAACTGCAGGTTCACCAGTTTTTACAGGTGGAGTTAACATTACTGGCAATACATTACCGCCAACTTTTGAATCTACTCACGCAACGGGTGCTATTACTATTACCTTTAGATCAGATGCTACCGCTAGAAAAGCTGGTTTCAAAGCAGTCTTGAGCTGTACAAGCTTAGCAACAGAAGAAACTAATGCTAAAAACGCAATCTCTGTAACACCAAATCCAGTTAAAAATCAGTTTAAAATTAATGGAAATCAAAAACTTGAAAACGTAATAGTTTTTGACAATTCCGGGAAAATAGTGAAGCAATATGATGCCGAGGCTATGTCAAAAAATAATTTTGATGTTTCTAAGCTTGCTGCAGGTACTTACATTGTTAATATCAAAACAAGCAAAGGTGTTGTTTCTAAAAAATTGATTAAGCAATAATCAATGGTTTTTAAACAAAATAAAAAACTGTCTCAATTATTGAGGCAGTTTTTTTATACTTTAATTTTAAAATTTTATATGATTCTATTTTAACCGCAAGAATAAAATAGTTGCAGAAACAAAGCTTCCTTATTATCTTTGAAAATGCTTCAAATCTCGGAATATAAAATCCCAATTGTCGAAATCAAAACTGATTTTGATGTTCAGATTTTTATCAAAAGAGAAGACCTTATTCATCCGAAAATTTCGGGAAACAAATTCTGGAAACTCTTCTTCAATGTCAATCAATATTTGGAATCGAAACCTGAAAATCCTTTACTAATTTCTTTTGGAGGTGCTTTTTCTAATCATATTGCGTCGGTTTCTGCATTTGGAAAACAATTTGATATTCCGACGATTGGAATCATCAGAGGAAATGAGTTAGAAAATAATTGGCAAGAAAATCCCACACTTTCCGAAGCTTCAAAAAACGGAATGGAATTCTTTTTCGTTTCCAGAGAAGATTATCAGAATAAAGAAAAATTAACACAAAAATTTTCCGAAAAATACCCAAACGCACTTATTATTCCCGAAGGTGGAAGTAATGAAATGGCGGTGGAAGGTGTCCGATATATGTTGGGAAATGACACCAAAGATTTTGACTATCTTTGCACCGCAGTTGGAACCGGAGGAACAATTGCAGGAATTTCCAAGTTTGCAGAAGAGCATCAGAAAGTTGTCGGAATCAAAGTGGTGAGAGATGATTCTTTGCAAAAAACAATTTCGGAATGGAGTAGGAGAAGCAATTTTGATTTGGTTGATGCGGATGAAAACCGATACGGTAAAATATCGGATGAGAATATTCGTTTTATAAATTGGTTTTATGAAGAATATGAGATTCCGCTTGACCCAATTTATACAGGAAAGATGATGCAGAAGGTTTTTGAATTGGCAAAGAAAGATTTCTTTCCGAAAGGTTCAAAGATTCTGACATTTCATACGGGCGGATTACAGGGAATTAAAGGAGCGAATCAGTTTTTGAAAAGTAAAAATAGACCGTTGATTGATTTTGAAAATTCGATTTTTTGAGAAAAGTTGAATGGATGTTAAAACCCATAGCCCCGATAGTAGCGGCATCCTTTTTTGCCATTGCGGTGGAAATTTCTAAGGATTGCTTCACTTCGTTCGCAATGACAAAAAAGATATAGCGGATAGCGGGAAATAGCTCCTAAAAATTAGAAGATAAATATTTTAAAATATTGAAAATGAGAAAATTATTTGGAATTGGTTTGTTGTGTGTTCTGGGATTTGTGAAAGCGCAAACTTGGAAAACGGAAGACCAATACATCCAAAAATTTGCACCTTATGCGGTGGAAGAAATGGAGAAATATAAAATCCCTGCGAGTATCACTTTGGCTCAGGGACTTTTGGAAACCGGAGGCGGACAAAGTCGATTGGCGCAATTGGGGAAAAATCATTTCGGAATCAAATGTAAGGAAGATTGGACGGGAAAAACAATGAGCCACACAGATGACGCTCCCAACGAGTGTTTCCGAGTTTATGAAGACCCGAAGCAATCTTACGAGGATCACTCAATTTTTTTGGCGACTAGAAAGTATTATACCAAATTGTTTGACCTAGACCCGAAAGATTACAAAGCTTGGGCACACGGACTTAAAAAAGCTGGATATGCGACCAACCCGAGATATGCCTATATTTTGATTGATAAAATTGAGAAGTATAAGCTTTATGAATTTGATAATACAACAAAAGATGAGGTTTATTATGCGATTTTGAAATTGTATCCAAGCCTTAATAGCGATGCGGTTTTTATGGCGCAATTAAGCCAAGAAAAACAAAATGAAAAAGTGGTTCCGCCAACCATTAAAGTGGCTTATACACAAGATTCTTATGCCAAACAACAAGCAAAAGTGGCTCAAATTATTGATGATAAAAGCAAAGCCAATCTCCTGAAAAATATCTTGGTGAAAAACCATCCCAATGGTGATTTGAAATTTTTCGTAATGCCTGTGGATGCTAATGTTTCTGATATTTCTAAAAAATTCGGAATCAGTGAAAGCCGATTGATGAAATATAATGAACTAGAAAATCCTGAACTTTCGAAAAATGATATTATCTTTTTAGAAGGCAAAAAATCTTCCGGAAACAAGGAAACTTACAAAGCAGGAATTGGCGAAACTATGCACGATATTGCTCAGAAATTCGGAATCAAATTGAAGAAATTGTATTCTAAAAACAGAATGGAAGCAGGCGAAGAGCCGAGAGCAGGACAACTGATCTATCTGCAAAGTAAAAAACCGAGAAGTTAGAATTTAGAAATTAGAGGTTAGAATTTAGACCAACAACTACCAACCAATAACAAACAACAATAATGTTATACCAAAGAAGTTCAGCGCTTTTCGAAGAAGCGTACCAATATATTCCGGGCGGTGTTAATTCGCCGGTTCGTGCATTTAAATCTGTGGGCGGTGTTCCGCTATTTATGAAATCTGCGAAAGGTGCTTACCTTACAGATGAAGACGACAGAACCTATGTCGATTATATCAACTCTTGGGGACCAGCAATTTTGGGTCATACGCACCCAGAAGTTTTGGAAGCTCTGAAACTACAGGCTGAGAAAGGATTTTCCTTCGGAGCACCGACAGAATTGGAAACTGAGATTGCAAAATTCATTGTAGAAAATGTTCCTAATGTTGACCAGATCAGAATGGTTTCTTCGGGAACTGAGGCTTGTATGAGCGCCATTCGTTTGGCAAGAGGTTATACGGAAAGAGAAAAAATCATCAAGTTCGAAGGTTGTTATCACGGACATTCGGATTCGTTTCTGATTCAGGCAGGAAGTGGAATGGCGACTTTCGGAAGTCCCAATTCTCCGGGCGTTACGCAAGGAACGGCGAAAGATACTTTGCTCGCCGAATACAATAACATCGAACAGGTTGAAGATCTTTTCAAGAATAATCCGGAGCAGATTGCGGCGATTATCGTAGAACCGATTGCCGGAAATATGGGTTGTATTTTGCCGGAAAATCAGTTCCTTCAAAATCTTAGAAGAATCTGTGACGAGAATGGTGCATTATTGATTTTTGATGAGGTAATGACAGGTTTCCGTTTGGCTTTTGGTGGCGCGCAAGAAGCTTTGGGCGTGACGGCGGATTTGATAACTTACGGAAAAGTGATTGGCGGTGGATTACCGGTTGGTGCTTTCGCCGGAAGAAACGAAATTATGAATTGGCTTTCGCCAAGAGGACGCGTTTATCAAGCCGGAACTTTAAGTGGAAATCCTTTGGCTATGAGAGCTGGACTTAAAACGTTACAACTGATAAAAGAAGATGCGGATTTCTATAAAAAATTAGATAAAACAACAGAAACCTTAGACTTCGAAATCGGAAAAATTCTTAACGAAAAAGGAATCCGACACAGAATCAACAGAAAAGGAAGTATGATGTCGATTTTCTTTGATGTGACGTCTGCAAGTAATTTTAATGAAGTGAATAATTCCAATATTGGGTTGTTTAACAATCTGTTTCATCAGGTTTTGGAACAAGGAATTTATCTTCCGCCAAGTGGTTATGAGACTTGGTTTATTTCGTCCGCAATTGGCGATACAGAGATTGATAAAACGCTGGAAGCTTTTAGGAAGTTTCAGTATTAGATAAAGAAAACCTTTCCGATTTTAGAAAGGTTTTTATTTAATATTCTGTCAAAAGTCAGCTCAAGAAAATTGGAACAGGTTTTCTTATTTTCTACCTTAGTAACTCCAAAATGATAAACCGAAATTCATTTAAAGACCGTTCTTTTCTGTGAGGGCGGTTTTTTTATTTTGATGGTTTTGCTCTCAAATATTGATGCGGATAAAAACAATCATCGCCATTTTGCCAAGAAGATTGAACTGCAAAATAAGGATTTCTCAGAATTTCTCTAGCCAAGAAAATCAAATCTGCTTGTCCGTTTTCTAAAATTTCTTCTGCTTGTTCTGCAGAAGTGATTAATCCAACTGCTCCAGTTTTAATTTCTGAAATTTTCTTAACATCTTCTGCTAAAGGAACCTGATAACCTGGTTTCAAAGGAATTGTAACACCGTTGATATTTCCACCACTGGAAACATCGACCAAATCTACATTTTTGGTTTTTAAAACTTTAGCCAATTCTACACTGTCGGAGATTTCCCAACCATTTTCCGCATATTCGGTTCCGGATATTCTCACAAAAAGTGCTTGCTTTTCTGTGATTTCAGAATTTACGGCATCCACAATTTCCATCAAGAATCTTGCGCGGTTTTCCGGATTTCCACCATATTCATCGGTTCTTGTATTGGAAAGAGGAGACAAAAATTGATGAATCAAATAACCGTGCGCTCCGTGAATTTCTATGACATCAAATCCTGCATCAACAGCTCTTTTAGTTGCTTTTCGGAAATCTTCTACCAAAGTTTTAATTTCTTCAACGGATAATTCGTGCGGGATTCTTTCTGAATGATGAAACGGAATTGGACTTGGAGCAATGGTTTCCCAACCTTCTTCCAAACTCATTTGTCGATTGGTTTCAGCGGAAATAGAACCTTTACGTCCAGCGTGAGCTAGTTGAATCCCGATTTTACTTTCCGAATTCTGGTGAACAAAATCAACGATTTTTTTCAAAGCCAAAGCTTGTTCATCATTCCAGATTCCAAGGCATTTGTTAGTGATTCTTCCGCGTGGTTCAACGCCTGTTGCTTCTACGATAATCAGTCCTGCACCACCTTGAGCGCGACTTCCATAATGAACAAAATGGAAATCATTCGCAACGCCGTCTTCCGCAGAATACATACACATTGGCGACATTACGATTCGGTTTTTCAGCTCTATATTTCTGAATGTTATTGGTGTGAAAAGTTTCATTTTTTCAAATTATATATTTTGTTACTATTGTCGAAATAAACAGGGAATTTTAGAGTTTTTTCATAGTTTTCCCAATTACCTTCAAAGCTAATAACAGCCAATTTTCCTAAGCTTAAAAAAAGCATATTTCCGGAAAAAATACCATTATGTTTTCCCGTACCTTCTTCAGAGAGCTTGAAGTCATAAATTTTAAGATTCTCTTTTGGTGATTTTTTTGTCTCTTTTAAATTGAGAATTATTGTTCCATTGAAATTTGCCTTTGTTCCTTCTACATCAGTATAGCCAGACACTTTATAAGTTTCTGGTGAATTATTTTGTAATGATACGGAATCGAAAACAACTTTTATTTTTGTTTTTTTATTGATGTCCCCTAAATAAGATTCGCTGTTGTTCTTAATGAGGTTTTCAGTTTGTGCGTTGAAAATTGTAAATCCGAAAATAAGGACTAAAAGAAAAATTACTTTTTTCATAACCATAAATTTTAAACATTGAATCACTCGCAACCCGACTTGAGCGGAAATCCTTTTTTGCGTGGATTTCGAGTTCTATATAAACCGAAATCGTCGACAAAAAAGATTGGGAGCGGAAGGCGGATAAGTTGCACTAAAAATTAAACTCCAAATTGTGTCAAATGATGGTCGAGATGTTTGGACATCATATTGTTCCATTCGGTTGCAGTGAGTTTTCCGAAGTTGAAACTCTCTTTTCCGTCAAAAGCTTCTGCGCCTAATTGTTGTGTTTTTTGGATAAATCCTATGATTCTTTTTCTCTCTTCTTCAAAGATTTTGTTGTCTGTTATCACAAACATTGCGGAAGTTGGAGAGTTATGTTTGTAAGGAACTTCGTTCACGACTTTTGGTTTTACAAATTGTTTCAGAACCCATTTTGTGAGACGATTTGGTTTCTTGTGTTTTTCCTGTTCGTAGATGAGTTCATAAGTCACATTACAGTGAGCCAGCATTTTATCAACGGACATTACGCCCCATTTCGGGAAAGAATCTTCCGTGAGTGCATTGATTCTCTTGATGAAATGTGACGTGTCGTTTTGGTCAAATATATTCTTCATTTTTTAGGTCGTGATTTTATACTTTATTAACTTGTAAAGTTACGAACTAAAATTGTTTTTTAGGTCGAGATGCTTTAACTTTGCACAAACCTAATCTAATGAGTAAAAAAGAAACGAAATACATCTTTGTGACAGGAGGTGTGACATCGTCACTGGGTAAAGGAATCGTCTCAGCTTCTTTGGGACTTCTACTGAAATCTCGCGGTTTCAAAGTTACCATCCAAAAACTTGACCCTTATATCAACATCGATCCCGGAACCCTTAATCCTTATGAACACGGTGAATGTTATGTGACCGAAGACGGCGCAGAAACAGATCTAGACCTTGGACATTACGAGAGATTCTTGGATTCTCCAACTTCACAAAACAACAACGTTACAACCGGAAAAATCTACCAAACCGTTATTGAAAAGGAGCGTAAAGGGGATTTTCTTGGGAAAACAGTTCAGGTGATTCCACACATTACAAACGAAATCAAACGCAGAATCAAAATGCTTTCCAAGAAGGACTATGATATCATTATCACAGAAATTGGAGGAACAGTTGGTGATATCGAGTCGCTTCCTTATATAGAAAGTGTTCGTCAGTTGCAATGGGAATTAGGTAAAAATAATTCTATGGTTATTCATTTGACGCTATTACCATATTTAGCTTCTAGTGGAGAACTGAAGACAAAACCTTCTCAGCATTCTGTTCGTCAATTGATGGAAAGTGGGATTCAAGCAGATGTTTTGGTTTGCAGAACCGAGCATCACATTCCGAAAGAGCAGAAAGCAAAATTAGCTCAGTTCTGTAACGTAGGTATCGAAAGCGTTATCGAATGTATCGATATGCCAACTATTTACGAAGTGCCGTTAGATTTACAAAGACAAAAATTCGATGAGGTTGTTCTTAAAGAATTGAATCTGCCTGTTGGAAAAGATTCTAACTTGAAAGACTGGAAATCATTCCTTAAAAAATATAAAAATCCGAAGAAAAGTGTAGAAATCGCTTTGGTAGGGAAATATGTGTCGCTTCAGGATTCTTATAAGTCCATTGCCGAAGCATTTATCCACGCCGGTGCGGATATGGAGACGGAGGTTAAGGTGCGTTGGGTTTACAGTGGTGACATCCAAACTGAAGGTGCGGAAAAACTTTTGAAAGGCGTTGACGGAATCCTTGTCGCTCCAGGTTTTGGTGACAGAGGTATAGAAGGAAAGATCCAGGCAGCTAAATATGCAAGAGAGAACAAAGTACCATTGTTGGGAATTTGTCTGGGGATGCAGATTATGACGATAGAATTTGCCAGAAATGTATTAGGATTAGCTAAAGCCAACAGTATGGAATTCGATACTTCTACGCCAGATCCGGTAATATCTCTAATGGAGGAGCAGAAAAATGTGGTGGAAAAAGGCGGAACAATGCGTCTTGGTGCCTGGAAGTGTGCTTTGAAATCAGGCTCAAGATTGTCAGAAATCTATGGCGCAAAAACTATTTCGGAACGTCATCGCCACAGATACGAGTTCAATAGCGATTACAAAAAAGACTTCGAAGATAAAGGTCTTGTTCCAACAGGACTTAATCCCGAAACAGGCTTGGTTGAAACTTTAGAATTGAAAGACCATCCTTTCTATGTAGGCGTTCAATATCATCCGGAATATAAGAGTACGGTTGCAACACCGCATCCTTTATTCAAAGCGTTTGTTAGCGCAACAGTTAAAAACAAAAAATAAATTAATGAATGGCTCAAAGTATTTCCTTGAGCCATTCGTCTTTATAACGGAATCTGAAAAATAAATCCTATTTTTGCAGACCAAAATAAAAGATTTGAAATTTGAGATTATTTGTCAACTTCAAACTTCAAACTTTAAACTTTAAATTCAATTCTATAATGCAACAGAATAACGGATTAGACAAAAACCAGTTGATTAGTTTCGGGGTTTTTTCTATGATTCTTATCGGTTTTATGTTTTATTTCCAAAACAAAAACGCCAAAGCTGAACAAGAACAATTGGCTCTAGATGCCAAAAAAACAGAACAGACTGCAAAAGCAAAAGTGTCTGCAACCAACCTAAACGCTGCAACAGTAACATCTACTTCTGTTCAGAAAGTTAATCTTCAGAATGATGAATTAGCTTTGGAATTCTCTAGCGTTGGTGGGCAATTGAGTTCTGTTAAATTGAACAAATTCAAAGCTTACGGAGATAAACCACTTTATCTTTTTAATAACAACAATTCTAATTACGGATTCGAGTTCAAAGATAAATCAGGTAAGGTTTTTAATACTAAAGATTTGGTTTTTGCGCCACAAGTTGCAGGAAATGTTGTGACATTGAGTTCAAAAGTAGGGAACGCTGTTATTCAATTCATTTATACATTGAAGCCAAAATATGCATTAGATTTCCAAGTGAAAACACAAGGTTTGGCCAGCATCGTGAATGATGGTAAGGCTAATTTCGTTTGGAATTACAATGTAAGAGGTGCTGAAAAAGGACGTTCGCAGGAAGAAACTCACACCGAGTTTTCTTATGCATTCAACAATTATAAAGACTACGATTACGACGCTCGTTCTGATATGGATGAGCCGGACGAAACGCTGAACTGGATTGGTGTAAAACAACAGTTCTTCGCAGCGGTTATCGAAGCTAAAAATGGATTCACAAAATCAAAAGGAAACCAAGAAGCTATTCCGGAAGGTGAGTTCTTGAAGAAATTCAATTATGACGGACAGGTTAATTTGGCTGGAAACGAGTTGAATCAAGACTTCACTTGGTATTTTATGCCATTGGATATGGATTTGTTGAAATCATTTGACAAAAACTTTGACGAGATTATTCCATTAGGCTGGTCATTCATTGGTTCATTGAATAGATATGTGTTTATGCCGTTGTATGATTTGCTTTCCAGTTGGGGAATCGCTGCAGGTTGGGCTATTTTCTGGATGACGATTATCGTTAAATTAATTTTGTCTCCGGTAATGTTCAAACAGCACAAGCTAAGTGCAATGATGAAAGTAATTCGTCCGGAAATTGATGAAGTGAATGCCAAATTCAAAGACGCTGACCCGATGAAAAAACAACAGGAAACAATGGCGGTTTATCGAAAGGCTGGCGTGAATCAAATGGCAGGTTGTTTACCGGCGTTGGTTCAGATTCCTTTGTTCTACGCGCTCTTCCGTTTCTTCCCGAATATGTTGGAGCTTAGAGGGAAAAGCTTCTGGTTCGTTCCAGATTTGACAGCTTATGACGACATCATCAGTTGGGGAACCAACATTCCGTTGTTAGGAAACCACTTAAGTGTATTTGCGATTGCGTGTACGATTGTGATTTTGATTTATACAATTATGACTTCAGGTAACATTCAGCAGCCTCAACAAGAAGGAATGCCGAATATGAAAGTCCTGATGTACATCTTCCCAATCACGTTCTTATTCTTCTTGAATAGTTCTGCATCCGGTTTATCTTGGTATTATTTCGTATCCAATGCAATTAACATTGTGATTATCTTGGTGATTAAAAATTTCATTCTTGATGAGAAAAAAATCCACGCTCAGATTCAGGCTAACAAACAGAAGGAACCTAAGAAAGAAGGTAAATTCCAAAAGAGAATGAGAGAGATGATGGAGAAAGCTCAAGAGCAACAAAAAGCTCAGGAGCAAACAAGAAACAAAAGAAAATAAATATTAAGCGGTAATTTTTACCGCTTTTTTTATTTTTGCCAAATGTATGTCAGGCTGAGCGGAGTCGAAGCCTTTTTGAATTTTTATTTACTATGAACTTAGAATCCACTTACGAATATCTCCAACAATTCCTAACACCAGAACGTTTCCAAAAAATCGAACATTACTCCAAAGAAAGTTCCGATTTTGTTCTGCCGGTGATGGAAGATATTTACCAGTTCCGAAATGCAGCAGCGATTGTTCGTTCTGTAGAAGCTTGTGGATTTCATAAAGTTGTGGCAATGGAAAAAGAAAATCTCTTTGAACCGAATCTAAAAGTCACAAAAGGCGCAGATACTTGGGTAGAAGTGGAAAAAATGCCGAGAACAATAGAATCTCTACAAAACATCAAAAATCGAGGTTACAAGATTGTCGCAGTTTCTGCAGAGAACAATGCAAAAATGCTTCCTGATTATAAAATCGAAGAACCTTTAGCTTTAGTTTTCGGAACAGAATGGGAAGGAACTACAGATGAATTATTAGATTTCGCAGATGAGACCTTGGCTATTCCGATGTTTGGATTTACTAGAAGTTTCAATGTTTCTGTTGCGGCTGCAATCTGTATGTACGAGCTTAAACAAAAGCTTCTAAAATCTGATATTGATTATAAATTATCCGAAGAAAAATTACTTCAAATGAAAATCCGATGGGCAAAAAACTCGATTCCGAGTGGTGATATGATTTTGGAGAAATATTTGAGGGAGAATCAGATTTAAAACATCTTATCATAATTCCAAGCTGCAACAAAAATTCCTGCAGTTTCTGTTCTCAATCTTTGATTTCCTAGAGAAACAGCTTTAATTCCTTTGTCTGCTAAAAGCTGAATTTCTCTATCAGAAAAGTCACCTTCCGGTCCAATAAGGAAAGTGTATTGTGAAAAAGTATTCGAGAGCCTCAGACTGACATCGTTTGAACTATTAGTTTTGTCATTCTGAGCTTTTCGAAGAATCTCTAAATCATTCAGATTAATTCTTTCCAAGCTTTCATTACAATGCGCCACAAAAGTATTTTCTGGATTAAGGTTTTTCATAAAATCAGAAAACTTAATCAAATCATTGACTTTCGGAAAATGAAATCTGTGACTTTGTTTTGAAGCTCCAATAGCCTGTTTTCTCAATTTATCGATGCTGATATTCTTACGTTCTGTTTTTTCTGTGAGAATAAAACTAATTTCCGCGATTCCCATTTCTACTGCTTTTTCAACGAAAAATTCGATTCGGTCGATGTTTTTTGTTGGCGCAATCGCGATGTGGAGTTTTGGAGCAAAATCGGGAAGATTTTCTTTGATTTCAGAAACGTCTAATGAGACTTTTTTACCTTCGAAAACCAGATTGCCTTTAGCTAGATTTCCTTTTCCGTCGGTTACGAAAATCTCTTCACCTTCGCGCATTCTTAGAACTTTTATGATGTGTTGTTGTTCGTCAGAATCAATTAATATTTCGGGGAAAATCTGTCCAAAGAAAAGTTTCATAACTAATTTATTTTTTAGCAGGTTTTACTAAGTTTACTATTTTCTTAAAAATCAACATTACCAAAACCGCGGCTAATCCGAACACCATTCCCAAACCTAATTTTGAAAGAGCATTTTCTGGAAGTAAATGATGGATATAATCAATATTATGAAGGAAAATCTCACCTGATACCAACAACAAAGCGATGGTTCCAACCACACCTAATATTTTGATAACGATTGGAAGTGCCTTAATCAAAACTTGTCCAAGACCAGAGAAAAAGCCTTTGTTTCCAGATTTTTTCATTAAGAAAAAACCTGCATCATCCATTCTTACAATCAGTGCAACAATTCCGTAAACGCCAATGGTTGCTATGATGGCAACAAAAGAAACGCTCAGAATCTGTGTTAAAAGTGGGTGTTGTTTTTCGATAACTGTTCCCAATGCGATGATGACAATTTCCAAAGACAAAATAAAATCGGTTTTAATCGCTGAACTGATTTTTGATTTTTCTGAGTTCTCATCATCCTCAGGTAAGGCACTTTCTTCCACAACCTCGTGCCCTTTTTTATTTCTGTGAAAAAGAAATTCTATGATTTTTTCAACACCTTCGTACGCCAGATAAACACCACCAACAATCAAAATATAAGTGATTGCAGGCTCATAAAGCCATTTGAGTAAAAATATAAAAGGGATGATAATCAGTTTGTTGATAAAAGAACCCTTGGTGATTGCCCACAGAACTGGAATCTCACGAGAAGATAAAAATCCGGTTGCCTTTTCTGCATTCACGGCAAGGTCATCGCCAAGAATTCCGGCAGTTTTTTTTGTTGC
Organism: Flavobacteriales bacterium UBA2306; assembly: GCA_002345565.1. GTDB lineage: Bacteria > Bacteroidota > Bacteroidia > Flavobacteriales > Weeksellaceae > Epilithonimonas. The sequence goes on from DDVS01000005.1 coordinate 106,243, forward strand.
GAGTTTGCTCGTTACTGCGATGTCGTCCATCAGTGCGCCGATATCGTCTAAGATTGCGAAGAATCCTGAAGCCATAACTTTTTTATTTTGATACAAAAATAAGTTTTAAACTTTAAAAATCAATTGTTAGTAGTATTTTTAAGTGATAATTAAATGTTATGAAAATTTATTGATTAAAGATCTTATTTTATCATTATAGAATAAAATAAAAAAGGCTGGGATTTCTATAATCCAAGCCTTATGTTTTTAAATTTTCAGAAGAAATTTACTTTGTTCTTTCAATGATTTTTTTAACCGCTTTTACTACCGCTTCTGCGTCGATGTTGTATTTTTTCATCAACTGTGCGGGAGTTCCGGATTCTCCAAAAGTATCATTTACCGCAACAAATTCCTGAGGCGTCGGTTTTCTTCTGGATAGAAGTCCTGCTACGGATTCGCCTAAACCACCAAGGTAATTATGCTCTTCTGCGGTCACTATTTTACCTGTTTTTTCTACAGATTTTAGAATGATTTCCTCATCCAGAGGTTTGATAGTGTGTATGTTAATCACTTCGCAAGAGATGCCTTCTTTTTCCAATTCGTCCGCCGCTAATAGAGATTCCCAAACGAGGTGGCCTGTTGCAACAATAGTTACATCTGTCCCCTCCTGCAAAAGAATTCCTTTTCCAATTTCGAAAGGCATGTCTTCCGGGATAAAAACAGGAACTACAGGTCTTCCAAATCTTAAATAAACAGGACCTTCGTGGGCTGCAGCTGCTAGTGTTGCCGCTTTGGTTTGGTTATAATCACAAGGGTTAATTACAGTCATTACCGGCAACATTTTCATCATCCCGATATCTTCTAAAACCTGATGTGTTGCGCCATCTTCGCCTAAAGTAACACCGGCATGAGATGCTGCAATTTTAACATTTTTCCCGGAATAGGCTACAGATTGACGAATTTGATCATAAACTCTGGAGGTCGCAAAGTTGGCGAAAGTTCCGGCAAAAGGAATTTTTCCGTTGATTGTTAAGCCTGCTGCCAAGCCAATCATGTTAGCTTCTGCAATTCCGGTTTGGAAAAATCTTTCCGGAGCTTTTTCTATGAATTTCTCCATTTTAAGAGATCCGATAAGATCCGCACAAAGCGCTACTACATTAGGATTAGTATCTGCTAATTCTGCCAAACCTGCTCCGAAACCAGAACGAGTATCTTTTTTTTCTGTATATGTAAATTTCATTTTTTGATCTTAATTAAAGTAGATTAATAATCTGCCGGAGCTTCCAGATATAATTGTTTGATGGCTAATGCCAGTTGATCATCATTCGGTGCTTTGCCGTGCCAAGAGTGGCTTCCCATCATATAATCTACACCTTGTCCCATTTCTGTATGTAGTAAAATAGCTACAGGTTTTCCGTTTCCTGTTTCTGATTTTGCTTTATTAATGATACCAATAACCGCTTCCAGATCGTTTCCGTTTTTCTCTTCTAAAACCAGCCAGCCAAAAGCTTCTAATTTAGCGCGCAAATCTCCTAAAGATAAAACATCATCGGTATCGCCGTCAATTTGTCTTCCGTTGTAATCTATTGTAGCGATTACATTGTCCACTTTTTTTGCCGACGCATACATAAAAGCTTCCCAAACCTGTCCTTCTTGTAGTTCTCCATCGCCATGAAGGGAAAAAACTAAAGCATTGTCTCCATCCAGTTTTTTAGCTTGAGCCGCGCCTAGAGCAACGGATAAACCTTGACCTAAAGAGCCTGATGCTACTCTGATACCAGGTAAACCTTCGTGGGTTGTTGGATGTCCCTGTAATCTGGAGTCTAGTTTTCTGAAAGTGGATAATTCTGAAACCGGGAAAAAGCCAAATCTAGCCAATGTACTATAAAACACTGGCGATATATGTCCGTTAGAAAGAAAAAATAAATCTTCGCCTTTACCTTCCATTGTGAAAGGGAGTTTATAGTTGAGAATTTCACCATATAGTGCTACGAAATATTCTGTGCATCCTAGAGAACCTCCTGGATGACCACTATTAACGGCGTGAACCATTCTCAGAATATCTCTTCTGATTTGTGTTGCAAGGCTTTTCAGCTCTTCAATAGATTTGCTCATTATTTTAGATTTGCTTTGGGCGAATTTACAATTTTTTTATGAGGTCAAAAAATCAAATGATAAGGTCCAAAAAAACAAAAGCCCTGATAAAATTATCAGAGCTCATATAAATGTTATATTATAAATTATTTAAGAAAGAAATTGTAACCAATATTTACAGCTCCTACAGAGTAATCATTACTTACTCCTTGATAACCAAGATACAATTCTCCCTGAGAGAAGTTATAAGCTACTTTTGGCTGGAAATAGAAACCACCATCCATATAATCTTTTGTAGCAAAACCATAACCAAGATCCAATCCTAATGAAACAGGAGAACTTGGGAATCTATATTTACCCGCAACAGCTAATGGGATAAATCCAAAATCATCATAATCCCATCCGTTTTCACTTTTCCCAAAGAAATGAGAATATCCGGTTGCAATCCCTAAGTCAAAACTTGGTGCAACATTCCACATATAAGCACCATCCAAACCTAAAGTAAAAGAAGATACATCTCCAGCATCCGCAACAGGGATACCAATATGAGCTCCTATTTTAAATCCTTCTTGCGCACTAGCAAATCCAAAAACTGCAAAAGCAGCTAGTAACAAAAACTTTTTCATAGTTTCAAAAATTTTAAATTTCAAAATTCTGATAACCAAGTTTTGTACCAAAAATTTAGGATTCCTTTTTTTCGCTGTTATTGTAAGCCACAATTATTTTCTTCACCACAGGGTGTCTTACCACATCTTCTTCCGTAAGATGCACAAATCCAATTTCTTCAATGTTTTTGAGGATGTGCATGGATTCTTTCAAGCCGGATTGTTGTTTTGGAGGTAAATCAACTTGGCTGGGATCTCCGGTGATAATAAATTTGGCGTTCATTCCCATTCTGGTTAGGAACATTTTCATCTGGGAGTGTGTGGTGTTTTGCGCTTCATCCAGAATCACGAAAGCTTCATCCAGAGTTCTACCTCTCATAAAAGCGAGAGGAGCCACTTCGATTACCTTTTTTTCCATAAAACCTTCCAGTTTTTCATGGGGGATCATATCTCGGAGTGCATCATAGAGGGGTTGTAAGTACGGGTCTAGTTTTTCTTTAAGATCTCCCGGGAGAAATCCCAAACTCTCGCCAGCTTCCACAGCAGGTCGGGTTAAGATAATTCTTTTGACTTCTTTATCCCGCAATGCTCTTACTGCCAGTGCAACGCTGGTATAGGTTTTTCCGGTTCCGGCGGGACCAATGGCAAATACCATATCTTTTTTCTCGGAAACTTTGACCAGTTTTTTGAGATTAGTAGTTTTAGCTTTAATCGCTTTTCCATTGACTCCTTTTACGATAATGTCTTGATCAAAAACCAGTTGCTTTTCTGTCTCGTCTTTTAATTTGAGAAGAGATTCTAACTGTTTAACCTCTATGGAATTATGTTTTGAGATATAATCAGAAATATCATCTAATTTTTGTTTGAGTACATCCAAGGTTTCTCTATTACCCATTGCGAAAATAAAATTATCTCTTCCGGTAATCTTGAGAGTAGGGAAGCTGGATTTTATCAAATTGAAGTTTTGATTCTGAACACCATAGAAGGTTTTGGCGTTAATCCCTTCTAGTTCATAATTGATTTCGAACATAAATAATATTAGGAGTTAGTTCTAACAAATATAAGAATTGATTCCTTACAATTAGGAGGTTTTTAAAATTGATTTATATTAAATTTGCAACAAATCTTAAAAAATGGCAGTTATCACTCTTACTTCTGATTATGGACTTATCGATCATCGTGTAGCTAGTATGAAAGGCAAAATCCTAAGCTGGAGTGAGGAGGTGAAGGTGGTGGATATTTCGCATAATATATCTGCTTACAATCTTTTGCAAACAGCCTATGTTGTCCGTAATGCCTATAAATTTTTCCCGGAAGGCAGTATTCATATCATTTCTGTAGATAGTTTTTATCATAAATCAAGAAAAAATATCATCGTAAAAATTGATGGTCATTATTTTATCTGTGCAGATAATGGCATTACAAATCTTATGTTTTTTGATATAAAACCCGAAGCTATTTATGAAATTACCCTCAATAACAGGTTTGACGATAAGGTGGCTTTCCCCTCTACAGATATTTTTGTGCCTGCCGCTATGCACCTTTACAAAGGAGGTCTTCCGGAAGTGATTGGCAGAAAAATCCAAACCATTAAAGATATTTCTTTTCCACGGGCAATCTATAATGAGAATGAAAAAATGATTGTTGGAGAAGTAATGTATATTGATAATTTTGGTAATGTAGTTTCCAATATCAGCAGAAAATTCTTTGAAAAACATGCCTCTATCGCCGGCGGCTTTACTGTGAAGTTTAGAAATATAGTGTTAACCAAAATTTTGGATCAATATACTGATGTTGTAACAGAATGGAGCAGAGAGCCAGAGTTCCATGGAAAGTCTGCCGTTATTTTTAATGATGCAGATTTACTGGAAATCACCATTTATAAAGGTAGCGTTCTCAATGGAGCTTCTACTCTTTTTGGAATGAGCGCCGGAGAGAAAATTTTTGTAGAATTTGAATAAAACTTAAAAATAGGTTTCTCTTTAATATTTACAAATCATACTTTGCGGTAGCAGTGGATCTGATGTCTGTAAACTCCGCACGTTCATATTTTAGTTTAGCTACCATAGCAATCATTGCGGCATTGTCTGTAGTATACTCAAATTTTGGGATAAAGATATTCCAGCCGAGTTTTCCACGGTTTTCTTCCATAGCTTTTCTAAGTCCGGAATTTGCGGAAACGCCACCAGCAATCGCAACATCTTTCACATTAAGTTCTGCTGAAGCTTTTTCCAGTTTATCCATTAAAATTTCGATAATGGATTTCTGGACAGAGGCGCATAGGTCGTTAAGATTTTCCTTGATAAAATCAGGGTTTTTCTTCACTTCTTTCTGGATAAAATATAAAACCGAAGTTTTAATTCCACTAAAGGAATAATCGTAACCTTCCATCTTCGGTTTGTTAAATTTGAAAGCGCCAGGATTTCCTTCTTTAGCTAATTTGTCAACTATTGGTCCTGCAGGATAATCCAAGTCAAATATTTTTCCGATTTTGTCAAAAGCTTCGCCGGCGGCATCGTCAATTGTTTTTCCGATAATTTCCATCTCAAAATAGTCCTTCACCAGAACAATCATCGTATGACCACCAGAAACGGTTAAACATAAAAAAGGGAAACTCGGTGGAGTAGGATTGGCGTCGTCAATAAAATGAGCTAAAATGTGGGCCTGCAAATGGTTGACTTCTATTAATGGAACGTCCAGACTCATCGCCAGAGATTTGGCAAAAGACGTCCCCACAAGCAAAGAGCCCAAAAGTCCGGGACCCCTTGTAAACCCAATGGCAGAAATTTCATTTTGTTGTATATTTGCTTTCGAGAATGCTTTTTCTACGACAGGAATGATGTTTTGCTGGTGCGCGCGGGAAGCCAATTCCGGTACAACACCGCCATATTCATTATGGATTTGCTGATTGGCAGCTATGTTCGAAAGAATTTTGTTGCCACAGATAATGGCTGCAGAAGTGTCGTCGCAAGAAGACTCTATACCTAAAATAATTGACTCGCTCATAATAAATGGCAAAGTTAGAAAATAAAAAACCAAATCCAGAAAATCAAGATTTTGAAAAGCCTGCCAAAGGCAAAAAAAAGCTATCCTTGTTTTGGAGAATTCTGGATACGCTGATTTTTGGATTCATAGGCATTATCATTCTTTTTTTTATAACCATCAACCTTCCCGTAACTAAAAGATATATTGCCAACCAGGCTATAGATTTTCTGAACAAAGATCTTAAAATGGGAATGTCCATAGATGATATAGATGTCAATTTCTTTGGCGATGTTACCATCAAAGGTTTGCATCTAAAAGATTACAAAAATTATGAATTTGTAAAAGCCAGAGAATTGCGTGTAGCATCTGACTGGATGGCACTAGCCTTTAATACAAGAGATATCAAGTTTAACCAGGCTACCATTATTGATCCTGTAGTAAGAGTCATTACCTATAAAGGCGACAGCATTAGCAATTTTGTGCGTTATGTAGAAAATTTTGACGATGGAAAACCACGAGATCCTAATAAAAAACCATTTAAAATGGGGATGAAAATTGATCTTGTGAATGGTATGGCTACTATTATTAATGAAAATCATCCAGGCGAGGATGGTAGATGGCTGGATGCCAGAAAAATCAATCTCCATGTTACCGAGCTAAATGTAGAAGGGTCGAATGTTTTTGCGGGAATCAGAGATTTTAATTTCATCACCAAAAGATATGGCAAAGACCACATTGTAGACGGTTTTTCTACTGATTTTGAATTGACGAAAAAGCACTTGAAGTTCGGGAATCTTACCTTCAATACCAATTATTCTTTATTGCAGGGAGAAGCGACAATGGACCTGGATCCTGTTACCAAATTTGCAGATTTTGGCAATAAGGTAAAATGGAATCTCAGAATTGTTCCTGGCAGCCAAATTAGTGGTTATGATTTAAGTTATTTTGTACCTGATTGGGATAATTACACGCCCATTAACCTCAATGGAACCATGACCGGTGCGCTTAATGATTTTGTACTCAATGACTTTGTAGTGCGCTCTCAGGAAATCAACATCAATTCAAATGCAATGAAAATTTCCAGCATTCTGGATAAAAAATTCTACGTAGAGAGTAACAAAGTTTCTGCAGATTTCACCTACAAAGGTTTGAAAGCCACACTTCCCCAATTCATTTCCTCCAAAATGGGAAATTTTGCAGATGAATTCGGAAGGTTGAAATATAATGGTTCTGTGAGAGTTAATCCAAAACAAGTTTTTGCTACAGGATATCTGATTACCGGGATAGGGCAGGCCAAATTAAAGAATTTCAATCTCGTAGATTATAGTACAAAACGTCCAAAATACCGCGGTTTTGCGGAGGTTAAAGACCTTAATGTAACGGTGCTTATCAAGAATAAACAAGTAGGACTGATTTCTGGAAAATTCAATGTTCAGGGAGAAGGGTTTGATATTAATACGATGTATGTAAAAACTACTTCGGATGTTAATCATATTGATTTAATGGGCAAAAGCCTTAATAATATCTCTATTGAAGGAATTCTGAATAAAAAAAGATTCACAGGACATGTTAATTCTAATGATGCCCACGCCAAAGGCAGTTTCAGCGGATTTGTGGATTTCTCTACCAAAAAACTACAGTCAGAATTTGATGTTAACCTTAGCCATCTTGATCTGAGATATTTTGGAATTTCTGCAGGTGATACCAATTCCGTAAGCGGGAAAATTGTAGGGAAAGTGACGATGACTCATGTCAATGATCTTAATCTGGAAACACAAATCAATGAGTTGGTTTTAAGTTCATCTGTTCAAAAACTGCATATTCCGGATTCTAAAATCAAAGCTTATTTTGAAAATGGTAATAGAATTGTCTCGGTAGATGCACCTGGTGTAGTGCTTGGAAATATTTCCGGAAGGTTTGATCTGGAAGATATTGGAAATATGATCCAAAATAGCATCAATAAAATAATGGTTGGAAACCCCCCGAAGAAAACCTATAACGGGCAAAATTTTGAATTTAATTTTGATGTTAAACAAGGTTTGGTGACTTTCTTTGTCCCGGATTTAGAATTAACCAATGGTGCTATCGTTCAAGGAAAATATGAAGGAAATACCAATGATTTGCTCTTAAATGCCGATGCTGATAAGATTAAATATATCTTGACCAGTAAAAAAGAGCTTACAGAAGCAGAAAAATTCTTAGCAGAAACAGATGCAACCTATCAGCCAGATCTGGGCAAAACCAAAGACAGTTTAATGGTGGATAGTTTACAAATCCGGATTGATACCTCCAATCTTAACCAGCAGCTTTTAACCACCATCAAGAGAGCGCAATATGCAAACAATGTTTTGAATGATGTAAAAGTTACGGCTAATAATGAGAATAACCAATTATTACATATTGGCGCAGATTTTAAACTGGGCACGGTAGAAGATGAGCAGGACAATAAGCTGAAGGAATATGCGGTTAATATCAATCAAACAGTCAATGTGGCAGGAGATTATGTTTTCCGTTTTGAGCCTACTACTATCAAGCTAAATAATGTTTCCTGGAGCGTGGATACAAGTCCGGAGCTTAATCACTCCATCACTTATCGTAAAAAAGAAAAAGATTTCCTTGTCCATAATCTCAGGATTTATTCCGACGACAGTGAGCTACTTATCAATAATGCGGAATTCCAGTCTGCAAAAGAATTTTATGCAGATGCAGAAATCAAAAATTTTGATATTTCCAAACTTTTATCCCTGGGTAGTTCCGGCGAAAATGATTTGAATATCAAAGGTCTGGCAAATGGAAGTATTCATGTAAAAAAATCTGGTGATAATCTGGAACCTTTAGTAGATCTGGATATACAAGACATTTTTATGAATGATAAAGCTATGGGGAATATTGAAACTAAAATCACAAAAAGTGAAAAGCCCAATGTTTTTGATGTTAATATTCAGGCATTATCATCTTATTTATTGGGAGATAACACCCTGGATGTAACAGGAACCATAGATAATAATCCCAGATCGCCGTTGTTGGATCTTACAGCTAAAATGAATGATTTTGATTTAGCATTTGCACAACAATTTGTAAAGCAGATTTTTGGGAATTTCCGGGGTAAGGCCAACGGAGATCTCAAAATTTCCGGACCATTAAATAATATCGATTACAGCGGCGATATAGCTTTGAAGGGGTTTGGGTTAAAACTTTTATTCACAGGTGTAGATTATTCTTTTGATGATACGGTGATTAATCTTTCCAAAGGCTTGGCATTGCTCAATAATATTGGAATAAAAGATGGTCGCCAAAATTCTAAAGGAAGTATTTCTGGATCCATACAATTTGAGACGCTTTCGTCTCTTGGTGTCAACCTCATTATGCATGCAGATAATCTTTTGGTGCTTAATTCTACCCAAGAAGATAATGATCTTTTTTGGGGAATGGTTTACGGAGAAGGCGATGTGTATGTGGATGGTGCTGTTTCCAAACTATCCATCAGTACACCTAATGACGGGTTGCGGGTTCTCAATAATAGTACATTTACCTTCAATAGCGCATCCACTACGAATGTGGAAGAGTTTAAAATCCTGAGGTTTCTAAAACGTGAAAAAGATGGAGAAATCTCTGTGGAAAAAAAGAAAAGATCTGGTGCTAATATGTTGATTGACTTTGATGTCACTATTGATAAAGGCTCTCTTGTTAATGTTTTGGTAGGGGATGATGTAGGAAATATCTCCGTAAGAGGCGATGCCAATCATCTTAAATTCAAAATGTCTAGAAGTGGTAATATAACGATGGATGGTACCTATACGGTGGACAACGGTACTTTTGTTTCCAGAGCAATTTTGGATCGAACATTTCAAATTGTAAGAGGAAGCTCTATTGACTGGACTGGTAGCCCAATGTTGCCGGATTTGGATATTACCGCTAATTACGTAAGATCTGTTACCAATGCCGGAGATTATTTGGGAATGAGTATTTTACAACCTGTAAATGTTATTTTGACTACAAAAATTACCGGTACACTTACCAAGCCGGATATAGAATTCGGAGTTTCCGCTACAGATGTTTCTTCCCAGGTTAGGGAAACTTTAGCAGATAAAATGAGCAATAAGGATGAAAGGATTATTCAGTTTGGATCCATTTTGGTTCTTAACAGCTTCAACGTTCCTACCTCTGGCGGAATACCTTTCAAAGTGGGAGATACGGCATTTAGCCAAGGAGTTAATATTGCATTCAAACAATTGGGTAGTGTTCTTAATACGATTAGTAACACATTCCAGGTTAATTTGGATTATGTTACAGGAGATTCTAATTCTAATACTTCTGACAGGGCCAATACCAGTGTAAATATAGCCTTGTCTCCCAGAATTCAATTAAAAACCGGCGTTGGAGTTCCCATTTCAAGAACAGAAAATGCTACCACCAATAATTATCTTTCTGCGGAAGGAATTGTAGAGTATGACTGGAGTCGAAATAATGACGGTAGCCGATTGCTGAGAGCTTATTCTAAACCATCTAATATAGGTGTTAATATTGTCTCGCCTACTGCTAACCAAAGTTATGGGGTTGGTGTAGTGTATAGTAAAAGTTTTAATTCCTTTAAATATATATTCAAAAGAAGGAAAAGAATAAAAAGAGACTCTTTAGACAAAGTTGTTAATAAAGAAGATTCCTTAAAGAAGGCTGACATAAAATGATAATTATCATATAGATTAATTGTTTTTGTTAAAACATGTTAATGTTTTACTAAGTTATATTATTTAAAATATTTTTTATAAATTTGCAAAAAAATCAGATATATTTTAAATAAATTATAAATTATACGAATGAACTATCAATTAGATGATATCGATAAAAAAATTCTGGATTTCTTAGTAGAAAACACTAGAATGCCTTTTACAGAAATTGCTAAGCAAATGGATGTTTCTGCAGGAACAATCCACGTAAGAGTTAAGAAAATGGAAGATGCGGGTATAATTTTGGGGTCTTCTCTCAATATCGATTATGGAAAATTAGATTATAATTTCACCGCTTTTATCGGTATTTTACTTACAAAGTCAAACCATACGCACGAGGTTCTGAAGCAATTATCTCTTATTCCAAATGTTGTAGAAGCTAGTGTTACTTCTGGTAAATACAATATTTTTTGTAAAATGAGAGCTAAAAATACAGAAGATGCCAAGAAAATTATCTACCAAATAGATGACATACAGGATGTAATGAGAACAGAAAGTATGATTTCTATGGAAGAGTATATTAGCGACAAAAACCGTCTTATTAATGCGGTTAGCATATAGTTAGTTAATAGAAATTTTTACAAAAAAAGAGCTTATTAAGCTCTTTTTTTGTAAATTTATCCAATAAAACGCTATGGAAAAAAGTTTTAAAAGTAACAAAGATTACTACATTATTTTCGGGTTAATTCTTTTAGTTTATCTTCTAAGCATCAATACAGATCTGGCAGAATATTCTCAGCATAGCGCTATCCACATACCTGCCGGTTTTTTTTATTACACCTTTGGTTTAGATTTATTGGTAGTTACAAGTTGGGTTTTCGTACTATTCTTCAAAAAAATAGGAGTGGTTCTATTTCCTGTTTTTGTATTGTTACATTTCCTTATTCATAATTATTTTCTAAGTACCTATTTGTATTCTGATATTACGGTTTTATTTCTCTATATAGGATTAGGACTGCTGGCTTTAATCCCAAGGTGGAAAATGCTCAATTAAATCATTTTAAAAATAGAATTCTATATTCAATTTAAGGAAATAAAAAAAACCTCAGTAGCTATCTAAGGTTAATTAAATTGTTATTCTCTGCAATAATCATTAAGGAGATTAAGGTGAATCCATTACAGGATTCTATTTTTTTTCATTTAGGTGTTTTTAGAATCTTTAGCTAGTTACCCTTATGATTATTTTTAACAAATATCGGTGCTTAATATATTTTCAACAAAAAATACACTACCACATCTCTACTACAGCTTGTTTTTTTAATTAAAAATAGCCTATTTAATATTTTTACAAGTCCATCATCCACTTATTGAGGTCTATTTCAGACGGAATTTCTAATCGTTTTCTTAATCTGTTCTTTTTAGTTTCCACACTTCTTACAGAAATATAACTGTAACTGGCGATTTCCTTCGTGGTAAAGTTTAGCTTAAGTAGCGCACAAAATTGAATTTGTCCCGTAGTAAGATCGGGATAAGAATTGGTAAGATTACTGTAAAACTGTGGATAAACTTCACGGAATCTACTAAGGAAAGAAGAGTCATTACTTTTTGCTAATTCTATCAATTCATTAAACGCATCATTAACTTTTAGTTCCAGATGGTTTAATTCCTCTTCCGCATCGGTAAGGTTAACTTTATTGGTTTCATTAATATGTTTTTGGGATTTATATTTTATGAAAAAAATTAAAGTCAAGATTAATGATACAACCGATAAAAATACAAGGACGGCAATAGAGATGTAAAAATTTTGAGACCATTCTTCCTTTTCTTGCTGCAGAATTATTTTGGATATTTTTTCGGTTTCGGTTTTCTCCTTTTTTCTTATAATATCAGAGATTTCCTTGGCTTTTTTTGAATAATAAGAGTAGATAATGTCATCCCCAGATTTTTCATATAATGTGGCCAGGTCATCATAAATGTATTGTAATCTGTAAATATCGTCGGCTTTTTCAAAAAGAGGAAACGCTTTTTTATAATAGTAAATAGAACTGTCAATCTGGTTCATTTTCATATAAGCATTTGCAATTCCATAGAGTCCAAAAGCTTGGTTGATAGAATCTTTTTCTATTTTAGAAAGTTCATACGCTTTTCTGCTATAGTAAAGAGAAGTTTTATAATCTTCCAGGTCTATATAAGTGTAACCCAGACTAGAATATTGTATGGAGAGCCACTCGTTCCTTTTGCCTTTATCCTTTATTTTTTTGTAATAACTTACACTTAATAAGTCATTTTTAATCGTATTTTGAGGCGTGTCATATTGCAGATTTAGAATTTCCGATTTGGCAGCATAAATCTGCCCCATAGAACTGTTGTAATCGTCCTCGTTTTCTATTTTATTGCTTAGAGATTTTGCTTCTTCTAATATTTTTGTTGCTTTTTCAAAAAATCCGAGATAGGAGTAAGCAATAGTTTTTGCGATTAATGCTTGGATGCAATGGTAATAATCCTCTTCGCTTTTTGCAAGATTGTAAAGCTGATTAGCATTTTCCAGAGCCTTGTCTTGTTCGCCCAACCCTAGATAACAATTAATTTTTGCGGTCAATGATTTAGCTTTGCCATTATAATACCCAATATTTTCTGACATGGTATAAGTTTCAGAACTTAGTTCCAGCGCTTTTTCTCTGTTGGCTAAAAGAAAATTGTATTTTATTTTCTCATCAATCTGGGCAGGAGTAAAAGTTTGAGCATTTGTAAAGTTTACAAATGCAATAAGAAATAATATGTGGCTGTTTCTGAAAAAATTCACAATGATATTACAATTTTCAAAAATATTCAAAAATCATGTGTAAGACAATAATTGATAACGCAATTGATTGTTTTTTTGTAAAAAAAGAGGATTTTATTGATCATTTACCAAAACTTAGCTTAAATTTTTCTAAAATTTCTGGAAAAAAAAGATTGAAATAAGATTCCAAAATAGGTTTATTATTCAAAAACACATCAAAAACAGCTAGGTTTTTCTCCAGATATTGGGCTTTGTTAAGCACATTTTGCATAGAAAATTGGATGCCTTGATCTTTTCTATAGTTGCTGAGCCAGTCATCTTGTTCCATTCTGACTAGCATTTTTTTATAATTCTCGGGTAACCATTTATCATTTTCCCAAAGTATTTTGTAGGTCTTTTGGGAATGGTGCCTCAAATCTTTTTCAGAATAATGATGCGCCACAAAATAATCGAAAGCTACATCCACAAAAGCTCCGGAATAAAGCCTTACCAAAGGACTAAAAATTTTTTTCGCTTCCGAAACTGCGGGATGAGAATCTGTAAAACTATCGATAAACCGATGAAGTTTAATACCTTCTTGGATTTCCAAAGGAAAATTTCCCCGCTCATTGTTTTTTATAAAGTCCGCAATCATATTCCCAACCAGTTGTCCGTCGGTAAAGGATAGAATAGAATGGGCTAGATAATTCATCAAGTGAATTTACGAATTATTAATGATGGTTGAAATTAAAAAAGCTTTTCCACAAAATCTTCAATCTTACTGATTTCTTCAATCTTGATTCCGAATTTTCTTTTTGGAAGCTTATTAAGATTTGAAACGAATATTTTTTCATAGCCCAGTTTTTCAGCTTCAGTAATTCTTTGTTCTGCTTGAGCAACAGGACGGATTTCTCCACTTAGTCCGATTTCTCCCGCAAAACAGTAATGTTCCGAAATGGCAATATCTTCATTACTTGATAAAATTGAAGCTACAACTGCTAAGTCCAAAGCTGGATCATCAGTTTTAATTCCTCCAGTAATATTCAGGAAAACATCTTTTGTGCCGAGTTGAAAACCAGCTCTTTTTTCCAGAACAGCCAAAAGCATATTTAGTCTTTTGGAATCAAATCCTGTAGAGCTTCTTTGTGGTGTTCCGTAAACTGCAGTTGAAACTAAAGCTTGAATTTCCAGCAACATCGGTCGGTTTCCTTCAAGAGTTACGGCTACAGAATTCCCGGAAAGTTCTTCGGATTTTTTAGTAATAAGGATTTCGGATGGATTTTTAATCTCTTTCAAACCTTGCGAAATCATTTCATAAATTCCAATTTCTGATGTAGAGCCAAAACGATTTTTGTTAGCTCTCAATAATCGGAAAAGATGATTTCTGTCGCCATCAAAATTAAGAACCACATCTACCATATGTTCCAAAACTTTTGGTCCGGCAATTTGTCCGTCTTTTGTAATATGTCCAACCAGAAAAACAGGAATATTGTTGTCTTTGGCAAATTTGATGATTTCGTTAGAACATTCTCGGATTTGAGAAACCGTTCCCGGCGAGCTTTCTATCAACTGCGATTGCAGAGTTTGGATAGAATCTATAATCATAAAATCTGGCATTAGTTTTTTGGCTTCGTGCAAGATTTTCTCAACATTAGTTTCTGTGAAAAGAAAACAGTTTGGGTTTTTAACTTCCGCTAATCTGTCGGCTCTCATCTTGATTTGAGAAGCACTTTCTTCACCAGAAACATACAGGATTTTTTTCTTCATTTTCAAAGCGAGCTGAAGAAGAAGCGTTGATTTTCCAATTCCAGGTTCGCCTCCAATCAAAGTTACAGAACCGAGAACAATTCCACCACCTAAAACGCGGTCTAATTCTTCAGAAGGTGTTTTGATTCTTGGTTCTTCGTTGGTCTCAACTTCTATGATATTTATGATAGAAGATTTGGATTTTGGAACGACGGATTTTGTAGATTTTTCTACGATTTCCTCTACAAGCGTGTTCCATTCTCCACAAGTTTTGCATTGCCCGTGCCACTGAGAATATTGCGCGCCACAGTTCTGACAGAAATATTGAGTTTTGAGTTTTGCCATTCTGCTAAGTTCCAGAAAAATTCTCGAAAAGAAAATATTTGGAAAGAAGTTTTATTTTAAATATTCTACTCTTAAATTTCAAAAGCTTACTTTTGTTGACGTTGCATCGTAAAAGATGCTCCGAAAATTATTTTTAAAATTAAATTATAAACAATGGCATTAGAAAAAAACAATGTAGTAACACTGAAATATGTACTTCACACCAATGATGAGAATGGCGAGAAAGTTTTTGTAGAAGAGACGTCTGCAGAAAACCCAATGACTTTTCTTTACGGTGTAGGAATGATGATTCCAAAATTCGAAGCTGAGATTGAAAATCTAGCTGTAGGTGATAAAACTTCTTTCGAAATTGCACCCAGCGAAGGTTATGGAGAAAGAAACCCTGAAGCGGTTACACAATTGCCTGTCGATATGTTCCAAGGTCAGGAATTGCCTCCAGTTGGAGCTGTTTTGCCACTTTCTGATAATCAAGGAAATAATTTCCAGGCTGTGGTTTTAGAAGTGACTCCAGAAGCGGTTGTTGTAGATCTTAATCACCCAATGGCTGGAAGAAGTTTATTCTTTGATGTTGAAATTTTGAACACGCGTCCTGCTACAGAAGAAGAATTGGCACACGGTCACGCTCACGGATCAGATGGTCATTCCGTACACTAGAATTATTTTAAACAATATTAAAATGAAAAGCTCCCAAATTTGGTAGCTTTTCTTGTTTTTGGAAATAGGTTTGATGATTACTGCAACAATTATCAGAAAGTATAGTGACTCAAAAATGTTATAACAAAATTCTTAACTTCGCCATCGAGCAATTTTTTAATGTGAAAAATTTACTCTAAAGATTTTATCAATTTCAAAACATAGAAACGACCTGTGAAAACAAATCAAAAATCTGCTGCTATTGGTTTTATATTTATCACTTTACTGATAGATATTACAGGCTGGGGAATCATCATTCCTGTTGTGCCGAAACTGATAGAAGAACTCATCCATGCAGACATCAGCGAA
Organism: Flavobacteriales bacterium UBA2306; assembly: GCA_002345565.1. Lineage (GTDB taxonomy): Bacteria > Bacteroidota > Bacteroidia > Flavobacteriales > Weeksellaceae > Epilithonimonas. The sequence continues at coordinate 122,427 of DDVS01000005.1, forward strand.
GCAGCTAAATACGGCGGATGGCTGAGTTTTGCTTATGCTTTTATCCAATTTGTTTTCTCACCTTTTGTAGGCAACCTGAGTGATAAATTTGGGAGAAGACCCATCATTCTGTTGTCACTTTTTGGATTTTCTATAGATTATATTTTTTTAGCTCTGGCACCAAATATTTGGTTTCTTTTTATAGGTCGTATTATTGCCGGAATTACCGGTGCGAGTGTGACGACTGCAAGTGCGTACATTGCCGATATTTCAACGGATAAAGACCGTGCTAAGAATTTTGGATTAATTGGTGCCGCCTTCGGATTAGGATTTATTATTGGACCGGTTTTAGGTGGTGTTTTAGGACATTACGGCTCTCGAGTTCCGTTTTATGCGGCGGCGGTTTTGTGTATGATTAATTTTATCTACGGCTATTTCATCTTACCAGAAAGTTTGGATAAAGAAAACCGCAGAGAATTTGATTGGAAACGAGCAAACCCAATAGGTTCTTTAAAACTACTTAGAAAACATCCTGAGATTTCTGGATTAGTCATTTCCTTGATTTTGATTTATATCGGCGGACACGCTGTGCAAAGCAACTGGAGTTTTTATACAATGTACAGATTTAATTGGGATGAGAGAATGGTAGGGATTTCTCTTGGTGTTTTAGGTTTGATGGTTGGACTGGTTCAAGGTTTATTAATCCGATGGATCAATCCAAAAATCGGAGACAAAAAGAGTATTTTCTATGGATTGTTATTGTATTCATTCGGGATGTTACTGTACGCCTTTGCTACGGAAGGCTGGATGATGCTGGTGTTTACAATTCCCTATTGCTTGGGTGGAATTTGTGGTCCGGCTCTCCAATCCATTATTACTAAAAATATTCCGTCTAACGAACAAGGAGAATTGCAAGGTGCATTAACCAGTCTGATGAGCGCCACATCTATCATTGGACCGCCATTAATGACGAATTTGTTCTATTACTTTACTCATAAAGAAGCGCCATTTCAATTTCCGGGAGCGCCTTTTTTCTTAGCATTTTTGCTTTTTATGGCGAGTATCTATTTTGTTTATATCAATTTTAAAGACAAGAGGCAGAATTAGTAATTATTCTTTTATGATAAAATTATAATAACTAAATGTCTGTTAGCTTTATAATCTTTCTTAATTTTGCAGAATGGAATTGAGTTTAGGAGAAATGCTGATGATTGCCTTGGCAATTGTTGTTTTATTCGGACCAGATAAATTACCCGAGATTGCAAGAGGTCTGGGACAAGGCGTGCGTAAAATGCGTGGCGCTGTGGATGATATAAAATCCGAAATTATGAAGGAAGGAGATAATCCTCTCTCCGATATCAAAAAAGAAATAGACAAAGTGAAGCAGTCTGCTCAAGACTTCAATCCATTGGCAGAAAAGAAAAACAACGATTTTATAACACAAGAAACTCCTAAAGTTGACCTTTCCGAAGACGATACACACGAAGGTCCCGTAAGCCGATAAACTATGAATGAACTGATTTCTCTGGACCAGCAGCTCCTGTTATTTCTCAATGGTTTGGGAAGTTCAACATTCGACCCATTTTGGCTTTTAGTAACTGGGAAATGGTTTTGGATACCGTTCTATGTAATTTTGTTATACTTGATTTATAAAGCAGTACCAAGGAGAAAATTAATTTTTGTCCTGATTTTCATCGCCATTGGAATCGCCATTTCTGACCAATTGGCAAGTGTTTTCAAACACGGTATTGAGAGGTTAAGACCTTGTCACGATCCATTAATAATGGAAAAAATGAGAATGGTTATCTGTGGCGGACAATATGGTTTCTACTCTGCACACGCTTCCAGTTCCTTTTTCCTGGTTAGTTTTCTAACGATTTTAATTGGGAAAAACTACAAATATCTTCCATATATACTGGTTTTTTGGGCGTGTATTGTGTCTTATAGCAGGATTTACGTTGGTGTTCATTATCCTGGCGATGTGGCATTTGGCGCAGCAGTCGGTTTTCTTTTGGGTGGCGTAATTGCCAATCTGACTAAGAAAGTTGTTAATAGAAATTAGAAATTAGAAATTAGAAATTAGAAATTAGAAATTAGAAATTAGAAATTAATTTTGCTAACATCTAACATCTAACATCTAACATCTAACATCTACTAATCATTATGATAAGGTTTCCCTTGCAAAATAGTCGCTGCTCTGTAAATCTGTTCCACAAAAAATAATCGGATCATTTGATGCGTAAAAGTCATTTTAGATAGTGATATTTTTTCATTCGCACGGCCATAGATTTCATCAGAAAAACCATAAGCGCCACCAATCAGAAAATGGATTTTTTTCACAGAACTTCCCATCCAGTTATCAATCTTTACGGAAAATTCCCGGCTGGTAAATTGCTTTCCTTTTTCATCTAAAAGAATAACCAAATCAGAAGCATCCATGTGATTTTGAAATAGCTTGGCTTCCTCTTTTTTCAACTGGTCCGGAGTTAGGTTTTTAGCATTTTTCACATCCGAAATTTCGATGAGCTCAAAGTTCCAGTGTTTTGGGATTCTGGGTAGATAATATCTGATAAGAGAAACTATTTCTTTATCATCTGTCTTCCCGATGCAGAGCAAATTAATACGCATTTACTATATTTGTGGGGCAAAGATAAATGAATGGCAAAACAATTACAGCGTTTTTTTCTCAGAATCAGAAATTTTTTTGATGAAATCCATATTCCGGTTTTAGGAATTTCTTTGTGGAGAATGTTCCGCGTTTACTTTGATGGCGTTTTCAAAAATCCTCTCGGAAGACAAGCTGCTGGTATTTCCTGGAATTTTTTTCTTAGTCTTTTTCCTTTATTTTTGTTTCTCTTGTCAATTTTGCCGTATATGCCTCATTATGACAAGCTTCAGTTTTATATTTTCGAGGTATTGATGCCACGTATTTTCCCCTCTCATATGCAGAGTGATGTCATTAATTATATACAAAATAATGTTATCCCAAATATGGAAAGCATCAGCAATTTCACGATTTTGCTGTCTTTTATTTTTGCAACTAATGGTTGTTTTGCCCTTATTAACGGGTTTAATAGAAACACCGAGTTGCAGCGCGGATTTGTGAAAGAATATCTCCTGGCAATGCTTATCACATTTTGCTTCCTGAGTGTTGTGTTTCTTTCCATTTTCGGCATTTATTATAGCGAGGTGGTTCTCAAGCTTTTTAAACCAACTTATGAGATGACCTGGTTTATCCAAAATCTAACAAAAATTATTGGTTTGATTTCTTTTCCCTTGTTTTATTTGATTTTGCTCACCCTGTTTTATTGGGTAGGTTGTATTAAAATTACCAGAATCCGGGAAGCATTTCCTGGAGCTATTCTTACCACTAGTTTGTTTGTGATTCTGACCTATTTTTTTGCCATCTATGTTGCGAATATTGCAAGGTATAATGTACTTTATGGCTCTATTGGTTCCATAATTCTAGTTATGGTTTGGGTTAACGTTAATGTTTTTCTTGTATTACTGGGGAATGAGCTTAACCTGGCCATCAAAAAAGTAAAACTGGAAAAATTGGTAAGAGACGAGATGAATTCTGAACCCGCAGGAGATTAGGTTTTCTTGAATTTCAACAGCAGAAATCCAACAGCGCCCGATAAAACCGAAGCTAACAAAATACTGATTTTCGCTATTTCCTGTTTCTCCGTATCGTGAGGAAAAGCCAAAAGTGATACGAAAATCGACATCGTAAAACCAATTCCTGCTAAAAAACCAATGCCAATCATTTGACTCCATTTTGAAAAAGCGGGAAGTTCGCTCCATTTTAGTTTAACGACAACCCAAGAAAAGAAATTGATTCCAATAACTTTTCCTGCAAACAATCCAGCAATAATTCCTAAACTCAATGGATTAACAAAATGAGCAAAAACCTCTGACTGAAAAGTAATATTGGTATTAGCTAAAGCAAATAATGGCATAATAAGAAAGTTGACCGGCGTGTGCAGTTTTTCTTCCAGCTTTTCCAGCGGAGACATAATTGTTGTAGAAGTATTGGTTGGGATTGTAAATGCTAAAATCACTCCCGCAATTGTAGCGTGAATCCCAGAATGATGCATAAAATACCAAAGAAACAATCCCGGAATAAGATAGAAAACAAGTTGCTTAATGCCCAGCCTGTTAAAAAGAATCAGCAGAATTGTAATTCCGCCACAGATTCCCAAAGAAATCCAGTCAATAGAATCTGTGTAAAATAATGCAATCACGACTATAGCTCCCAAATCATCTACAATTGCTAAAGCACTCAAAAATACTTTGAGAGAATTAGGAACACTTTTTCCAAGTAATGAAATGATTGCTAAAGAAAATGCAATATCTGTCGCCATCGGAATTGCCCAGCCATTTTTATACTCGGAGTTGTGATTGAATGTGAAATAAATCAAAGCTGGAATCAGCATTCCGCCAAGTGCGGCGAAAATCGGTAGATTCGCTTTTTTGATGTCAGACAATTCGCCTTCCAGTAGTTCTCTTTTTATTTCTAATCCTACCAAAAGAAAGAAAACAGCCATCAATCCGTCATTAATCCAAATGGAAAATGAATAATTGAGGTGGAACAACTCTGTACCAACCGATGTATCCAATAGTGCTTGGAAAGATTCAGCAGCAGAAGAGTTTGCAAGAATTAGAGATATTAATACAAAAAGAATCAGGATGATCCCTGAGCTTTTATTTGAATTGAAAAATTTATTAAAATATTGACTTAGTACCATTTATAAACGTTTAACTTTGGAAACTCCTTTGATGGCTTTTAGTTGTTTGAAAGTTTCTTCCAATTGGCTTTTATTTCTGACTTCTAGCGCGATGCTTCCTGTGAAAATACCATCATTAGAAGAGATGCTCATACTTCTCATATCCATATTCATAGAACCACTGATAACCGCTGTGATGTCGTTAATCATACCAATTCTATCAATTCCTTCAATTTCAATTTTGATTCTGTTTTTGAAACTTTCTGCATTCACCCATTTCGCTTGAAGAACACGATAATCGTAATTCGCTCTTAGGTTAATAGCATTAGGGCAGCTTTCATTATGAACTTTGATGCCGTCAGAAATGGTAATGAATCCGAAAATTTTGTCACCCGGAATTACTGTACAACATTTTGCAAAAGTATAATTGAGCTTCTCTTCGTCTTTACCAAAGACGATCATATCCAGGTTGGAATCGACCTTTTCTACATATTCTTCCTTATTAGAAGTTTTTCTGAAACGGTTAAATATGTTGCTGAGGATACTTTTTTTATCCAAATATCTTTTAATATCGCCAATGTCGAAAGTTCCGTTTTGGAAACCTAAAAACAAATCCTGAGAAGTTTTCAGATTAAGGAACTTCTGTAACCCATTGATTTCATCATCATTGAAATTCAATTTTGCGTGGCGCATTTTTCTCTGGAGAATTTCCTTTCCTTCTGCTGTATTTTGATTTTTTTCAGAATTAAGGATATTCTTGATTTTAGACTTCGCTTTGGAAGTCACTACAAAATCCAGCCAGTCTGGTTTCGGTTTTTGATTCTGAGAAGAAAGGATGTCAATCTGGTCACCGTTTTGAAGAACATAACTGATTGGAACCAGTTTCCCATTGATTTTCGCACCAAGACATTTTGTTCCCAAATCTGAGTGAACCGAAAAAGCAAAATCCAAAGCAGTTGCTCCGGTGGGTAAAATTTTGATTTCTCCTTTTGGTGTAAACACAAATACTTCTTTGGAGTAGAGATTCAGTTTGATGTTATCCAAAAGCTCGGATGTAGATAGGTTTTGCTGCTGTTCCAAAACTTCCCGGATTTCCGAAACCCAGTTTTCAAACCTTTGGTCATCACTGTTTTTTCGATAGCCTTCTTTGTATTTGTAGTGGGCGGCAACACCTTTTTCTGCAATATCATCCATCCTTTCGGAGCGTATCTGGACTTCAATCCATTTTTTATCCGGACCCATTACAGTCAAGTGAAGGCTTTCGTAACCTGTCGACCTTGGTTGCGAAATCCAGTCGCGCATTCGGGAAGGATTACTTTGGTAAAGGTCTGTTACAATGGAATATATTTTCCAAGCCAGAAATTTTTCATTTCTCGGGTCGGATTTATAAATGATTCTAATGGCATAATTATCATAAACTTCCTCAAAAGTCACGTTCTGCTTCTGCATTTTTCGATAAATCGAACTGATGGCTTTTGCGCGTCCTTTTATCGTGAAGTTGAGATTTTCTTCTTTCAGCTGTTCGGAAACTTCTTTGGTGAATTCTTCCACATATTTCTCACGAACTTCTTTTGCTGTTTCTAATTTTGCCTGAATCTCATTGTAAACATCAGGATTATTGTATTTTAAAGATAAATCTTCAAGTTCCGATTTGATAGAATAAAGTCCAAATCTATGAGCTAACGGCGCATAAATATATGCAGTTTCTGCCGCTATTTTTTTCTGCTTTACAGGATGCATACTTTCCAAAGTTCTCATATTGTGCAGTCGGTCTGCAATTTTGATGAGAATCACTCGAAAATCTTCTGAAAGCGTCAATAAAAGTTTTCTGTAATTTTCTGACTGAATAGAGATGTTCTGCTGATTCATCACAGAGATTTTCGTTAATCCGCTTACAATGTCTGCAATCGTTTTTCCGAAGATTTTATTGAGGTCTTCGTAAGTGTATTCGGAATCTTCTATGACATCGTGGAGCAGGGCACAAGCAATGCTGGTTGCTCCCAAACCAATCTCGTTAGCGACGATTTTCGCAACTTCTATCGGATGATAGATGTAAGGTTCGCCGGTTTTTCTTCGCTGGTCTTTGTGGGCATCCAAAGCAATATCAAAAGCTTTTCTGATAAGCTTGTTCTGCTCCTCATCCAATGTTCGGTAAGTGTTGGATATGAGGTCTTTATATCGTGCAAGGATTTCCTTGTTTTCTTTCTCTAAATCGTAAATCATCTAAGTCGTGTAAATGAATAACGAATATACTAAAAAATACAAAAAAAGTCAAGTGAAACCTTGCTATTTTGGGTATTCTATAATGGATTTAAATAAAAGTATGAAAATTGATTTTATTTGATTGGTTGTGTTTTTAAAATAGGGGTGGTTTGAATTTATTTTATATAAAATTAACAATTACCCCTATTAATTTTATATATTAGTGTTTTAAAAACATAAAATATAACTATGGAAGAGGGTTTTTTGAGCGGTTATCCAGCAATAAATGATATTTATGATGAGATGATGTCTGGTAATGTGGTAAGAAATCATTATAGGGATTTTGTGACCGGTTTTTCCAAGTTTGATGTTTCTGAGATGGACCAGAAAAATGACCTTGCGAAGAAACTTTTTATGACGCAGGGGATTACTTTCACGGTTTATAATGATGGTGAGGGAATCGAAAAGATTTTTCCTTTTGATGTGGTTCCAAGGATTATCCAATCATCAGAATGGGAATTTATACAGAAAGGAATTAAACAAAGATTGAAAGCTCTCAATATTTTTCTTAAAGATGTTTATCATCAGCAATTCATTATAAAAGATGAGGTTTTGCCTTCTTCATTGGTTTATACTTGTCCCAATTATCTTAGAGAAATGATAAATGTAGATGTACCGTTTGATATCTATACACACATCAGCGGAATCGACCTTATCAGAGATTATGACGGGAGTTATTATGTTTTGGAAGATAATCTCAGAACGCCTTCCGGAGTGAGTTATATGCTGGAAAATCGGAAAATGAGCTATCGACTCTTTCCTAATATTTTGCCTAATATTAAGGTTAAACAAGTTAATATCTATCCTGATTTATTAATAAAAAATCTATTGTCATTTGGTCGTCAAATCAGTGCAAAACCGAATGTGGTTTTATTGACGCCGGGGATTTTCAATTCTGCTTATTTTGAGCATACAACTTTAGCCCGATTAATGGGAATCGAATTGGTGGAAGGTCGTGATTTGGTGGTGCAAAATCATCAGGTTTATATGAAAACGACGAAAGGTCTCAAGAAAGTAGATGTCATTTATAGAAGAGTAGATGATGAGTTTATTGACCCGTTGGTTTTCCGTCAAGACAGCGTTTTGGGCGTTCCGGGATTGTATCACGCTTACAGAAAAGGAAATGTCATTATCGTAAATGCGATGGGAAATGGCGTTGCGGATGATAAGGCGATTTATTCTTATGTTCCGGATATGATTCGGTATTATTTGGGTGAAGAACCAATTCTAAAAAGCGTTCCAACTTACCGAATGGAAAATATGGACGAACGAAAATACGCCGTAGAAAATATGCACAAGATGGTCGTCAAAAAAACCAATGAAAGTGGCGGTTACGGAATGTTAATCGGAGACAAAGCCACTGACGAAGAAATCGCTGAATTCACCAAGCAAATCAATCTGAATCCAAGAAGTTACATTGCACAGCCAATCATCAAACTTTCAACAGCGCCTTGTTATATCAACGGTGTTTTACAACCTAGAAGAGTTGATTTAAGACCTTTCGCATTGTACGGTCCGGATGGAATTGACATCGTTCCGGGCGGATTAACCAGAGTGGCTTTGAAAGAAGGCTCAATCGTTGTGAATTCCTCTCAAGGTGGCGGTTCCAAAGATACTTGGGTCGTAGATTAATTATAATTGATGAATGATACATGATGAAAGATTTAAAAAAAAGTAAATGGCTTCGACAGGCTCAGCCTGACAATGATAATAGAATATTGGTATTAGAGATGTCATCCTGAGCTTGTCGAAGGATTTGTTTTTAAAAATTCTCTATTAATTAAATGTTGTTCATTATTAATTAAAAGGAGCAATCTAAATACTAAAAACCATAAACAAAACACTAATAAAGAATGCTAAGTAGAGTTGCAGAAAATATATTTTGGATGAGCCGTTATATGGAACGGACCAATTTTCAGCTCAAAGTTTTTCATACGAGATATATTGCTTATCAGGATGGCGCTTCTGTGGAAAGTTGGGAGAATTTTTGCGAAGAAAATCAAATCGAAATAGATAATGATGATTACAGTTTTGGCAATCTGATTTCTAAAGCGCTTTTTGATATCAATAATGATTTGTCCATTGCCAGCAATATTTTCCGGGCGAGAGAAAATGCCAGAAGTGCGCAAGACCACATCAACAAAGATGTTTGGCAGTGTCTCAACGATTTTCATCATCAGATGAAAGACCCTTTTTTGTTCAATCAATCCAGATATGGTGACCCAATCAGTGTTTTTGATGTTTTAGTAAAGCAATCGATGGTTTATTATGGCGTTATCGATAATTATGTAGCGAGAGACGAAGGTTATTGCTTTTTGGAATTAGGAAAATACATAGAACGAATCCTCAATAGCGTTAATCTAATCAGAAAACAATGGATTCTTTACGGAGAAGACCTTTTGGATAACGATTATTCCAACTGGCGGTATTTTCTGAGTTCGGTAAGCGGTTATGATTTTTATCTTCGAAATAATCTTGGGACGATGGAAAAAGAGCGGATTTTTTATCAAATGATTTATGAACCGCTTTTCCCCAATTCAATCACTTATTCTTTGAATGAATTAGACAAATTTGCAAAACAGCTCAATTCCGGAGAACAAGGCGAAAGTGATGAAACTGTCGGGTTTTTTATAGGAAAATGTATTGCGAATGTACAGTTTACAAGACATCCGAGAACACGTGAGGAAAAAATGCTTTTCCTTGCCAGAATAGAAAGTGATATTTACGAAATTTCAAATATTTTTAACCACCAGTTTTTTGGTTTGGTTGTTTAACATAAGCAAATAGCTTTATTAATTTTATGCCAGTTTTCAACATTTTACACATTACGAGATACGAATATTCTTCTGCGGTTACAGACAGTGCAAACCAAATTATTTTGTCTCCATTGACAAATGATTTTCAAGAAGTTATTGAACAGAGGATTTCTCTGTTCCCAAATTCCAATATTGATTATTATTACGATTATTTTACCAACAGAATTGGGGTTTTCACAATTGTGGAACCACATCATTTTTTGGAAATCAAAGTAAAATTGGTTGTAGAAACTTTTCCGATAGAATTGCCTGTCATCAATCTGAATGTTGATGAACAATGGCAAATCGTGAAAGAACAATCAACGCAATTTCCTTACATCGATTTTGTAAGACAGGAAAATATTAAGAATAAAGAAGAGATTTTGTCAATTATAAAATCGGTTGCAACTTCGGATTTATCTGTGATGGAAACAACGACAGCTTTGTCAACGTATATTTATGAAAATTTCACTTACAGACAAGGAATTACGGATTTTGAAACGGAAATAGATGAGATTTGGGAACTGAAAGCAGGTGTTTGTCAGGATTTTGCACATTTGCTTTTGGGAATGTTGAGAATGCTGGGCGTTCCTTCGAGATATGTCAGTGGATACATCAGTCCGAGCAATCAGGAATTGAGAGGTGAAGGTGCAACGCACGCTTGGGTGGAAGTTTTTATTCCGGGATACGGTTGGCTTGGAAACGACCCGACTAATAATTGTTGGGTAAGTGACCGACATATCAAGATTGCGGTGGGAAGAGATTTCAAAGATTGTACGCCCGTGAAAGGAACTTACAAGGGAACATCCAGTCACAAATTAGGCGTTTCTGTAATTATCACAACTGATAAAACTAAAAATCTGACCGAAGTTCCTAAAGTTCCAATGTACATCCGAGAAAATAATCCATCGATTGAGGAGATTTTACCACAAAGTAATTCTTACCGAATGTTTTTAGAAATGCAACAGCAACAACAGCAACAACAATAGTTTGTATATTTGGAATTGATTGTTCTGTATGGATTTTTTGAAGAAATTATATAAAATACTGATTCCGTTTTACACCTTATTTTTGCTTTATCTGATGTTTTTCGGATTTGGAAGAAGTCAGTATGATATTAATATTGTAAGGCTGATTCCGATGTTCTCAACGGTTGGTTTTGTAAAGCAAACGATTCGTTGGAAAACGATTATCATTAATATTTTCGGAAATATCCTGATGTTTGTTCCTTTTGGATCTTTAGGAATTGTCTTTCCGAAACTCAACAACTTTTGGATTCTGATTTTAGACTTTCTTTTCGCGATTATTTTGATAGAAAGTCTTCAGTATTTCACAAGATTGGGGGTTTTTGATATCGATGATGTAATTCTAAATACAGTTGGTGTAGCGATTGGATTTTGGATTTATCAGTTGTTTGAGAGAAAATTTATTGATAAACATTCTTAGTATGAACTTCCATCCATCTTGCTGGGTCTTTGATATGATTCCAACAAATTTTTTATAAAGTTCGTGCGCATCAGCCGTTAGCAGAATCCATCTTCTCAAACCTTGTAATTCTTGATGATTCATAATGTTTTCCATTAATAATTTTGACAAACCCAATCCCCGAAATTCATCCAAAATAAAAACATCTCCCAAATAAGCAATCGTCGTAAAATCGGTAATCACTTTCGCAAATCCAACTTGTTTATCTTGATAAAAAACACCGAAACAAAAAGAATTAGCAATAGATTTTTCAACTATTTCTCTCGGAACGCCTTTCGCCCAATAAGATTCTTCTGATAAATAATGATGAATGGTTTGTATGTCCATTTTGGATTTGTCAGTAGATATATAGAAGTCGTTTTTGTCGTACATTATTCTATGAGTTATTTAAAGCTTTCATTTCAAAGTAACAATTTTCACAAACCATTTTTATGCTTGCAAATTTTTCGGATTCTTCATTCCAACCATTGTATTTGACTCTTATTTTTTCACAGTCATCACACCAAGCTTCGAAATATTCTTCGTCTTCCAAATCCATATCTGGAGTAGCTTCAAAAGATTCGATAAATCCTCTTTTTGTTTCAGGATCCAAATGTTGACAAACAAAAGCAGGTCTCCTATAGCCGTGATTTCCACATTCTAGTTTTTTCTGCTTCAGTTTTTTCACTTCTGAATTTCCATCTGCGTAAACTTGTTCAGTAATTAAAACATAATATTCTAAGTTCTCAAGGTTGATTTTGTAAGTCCCGATTCCTTTTAAAATTTCAAAAGCAATAGCAAGGAATTCCCATCCGTCATATTCATCACTTGGAAATGTTCCGTTTGTTAGTTTTTCATAATTATTTTCTTCTCCGAATTTTTTAATTTTTAAAGTCTCAACTTTATTTTTCTCGGACAAATAATTATTGAACCAGCTCCACATCAAGGTTTTTGATGTTAGTGAAAATGTTCCGATTGGAATGTATTTGAAAAAGACTTCATCATTATCATCATTGTAAAGTCTTAAAATTTCTACATCAGCATCATAAAACCAATGGGCGAAATCATCAAGCTTAAATTCTGCCTTAAAATCATTTTGAATTGGAATTAATTTGTTTAATTCAGATTCTGAAAATTCCTTGTAATCTATCATTTCCTATTATGAATTCAATTCTTTCGCTCTGTTTTCAGCATCCAAAATTCCTTTTTTCAGAATTGATTTCAATTTGTTCTCTTCGAAGGTTTTCAGCGCCGCTTCCGTTGTTCCACCTTTTGAAGCTACATCTTTTATTAATTCTTCCAAAGATTTATCAGAATTATTAATGAGATGATATGCTCCTAACATTGTTTGTTTTACGAATAATTTAGATAGATTTTCATCAATTCCCATTTCGGTTCCTGCTTTTATCATGGCGTCGATGATATAATAGAAATAAGCAGGACCGCTTCCTGAAAGCGCGGTTACGCCGTTCAAAAGGCTTTCATCTTCCAAATAAACAGAACGTCCTGTTGAATTTAGTAAACGCTCGACGTTCATCAATTCCGAAAAAGAAATTCCTTCTGCCGCGGTATAACCCGTGATTCCCATTCCTAGAAGAGTAGGAGAGTTAGGCATTGCTCTTACAACGGATTTATGGTTCAAAAGTTTTTGGATTTTCTCAATCGAGATTCCTGCCATTATTGACAAAAGCATAGATTTTTCCGAAATACTGAAAGGCAAATTCTCAGCTACAAAACCAAAATCCTGAGGTTTCACAGCAATGATAATAAGGTCTGCTTCCAAATTTTGAATTTCATCAAAAGACGAGATTTCTGATTCTGGAAATAATGTTCTTATTTTATCTTTTTTATTCTCGTTTCGTGTGATGAGGTGTAGATTTTGCGGTTTTATCAATTCATATTTCAAAAAAGATTTTGAAAATGATAAACCCATATTTCCCGCTCCTAAAACTGCAATTTTCATTTGTGTTTTTAGTTTTATTTAAATGTTTTATATTAAATTAATTATTTAATTCCATTTTGCTCCGATTGATACAATTGCGAAATAAATGATAAATATTATTATGTTCGTTGTTATGTTGGCAAAAATAAAAGGCTTAATTAGATTCCAACCTTTCATTTTTTGTTTTAATGCTAATAAATAAAAAGGAAATTCAATTATTAAAGTAGCGATAAAAGAAATTCCCATTCCAATTAAAAAACCGCCTAATTCATATTCTCCTAATCTAGTTTTTCCTCCCCAAAAGTCAGTATTTCCTCCAAGTTCAGAAAAATGTGGAGCAATGAAATATAGACCAATAAACATTGAGATGTAATTCGCAAGAATAATTATCCATTTTCTATTTATCACATTGAATTTAGAAGTCAATATTTTACTTTCATAAATTCCAATTAGAGCATTTATCCAAATTAAATGTAAGAATCCAAACCACATCATTGGCGACCCTGCATTTGCTAGAACAAAATTTGGTAATAAAACTAGGAGTAAAATGATTAGTATATTTTCCTTCCTCATTATAATTAATGATTTACGAATTAACAATTTCCATCAACATCACAAGAATCGCCTTCGCTTACAATATTGATTTTTGAATTGTTTTCTAAAAATTCGGACAAACTTTTCTCCAAAACTTCTGAAAATAAATGCGTAGGTTGTGCACCAGAAATGGCATACTTTCTGTTGAAAACAAAAAACGGAACGCTGTTGATTCCAAGTGAAGAAGCTTCTTCGATATCATTGTTGACCAATTCTGTTAATTCTGGAGATTGAACTGCAGTTTCGATTTCCTCTTTTGTGAAACCTAATTTTCCTCCAATTTCAGACAGAACTTCAACATCATTAATATTTTTCCCAAGAATGAAATAAGCTTCAAACAGAAGTTCTTCCATTTCGTTGGCTTTGCCTTTTTCCTTGGCGAGTTGAACCAAGATTTGACTTTTAAAAGAATTAGAAACTTTCACTTCATCAAAATTAAAATCAATTCCTGCATTTTTGCCTATTTGAATCAGGTTTTCGTGCATTTTGATGGTCTCTTGTAACGAGTGTCCTTTGATATCAGAAAGATAATCATAATGATTTCTGCTAAGGTCGGTTTTCATTTTCGGGTCGAGCTGGAAAGAATGCCAATTGACTTCAATCTTATCATTTTGAACGAAATTCTGAAGTGCTTTTTCAAAATTTTTCTTTCCAATGAAACAAAACGGACAACGTGTGTCGCTCCAAATATCTACTTTCATTTTTTTTTGATTTTAAATGATATTAACTTCTCGTTCCAGCTCAATCCCGAATTTTTCTTTGACCGAATTGATGATTTCTGTTGAAAAATCGAAAATTTCTTTTCCAGTTGCATTTCCTGTAGCATTGATGATGACCAAAGCCTGCAATTTATGTGAAGCAACATTTTCGATTTGTTTCCCTTTCCATCCGGCTTGTTCAATCAGCCAACCTGCGGGAACTTTTACAAAATCTCCATTTGGATAACCCGGGATGTTTTCAAATTTTAGCTTTAGAGTTTCAAACTGTGAAAGTGGAATGGTTGGATTCTTAAAAAAACTTCCGGCGTTTCCTATTACTTTCGGGTCAGGTAATTTGCTTTGTCTGATGTTGATTACAGCTTTCGAAACATCTTGAATTGTTGGATTATTTATTCCTAATGTTTCCAATTCAGACTTGATTGCTCCATATTCTACATCAATTTTGTGGTCTTTTCTGGTCAAACGGAAAGTCACTTCCAGAATCACATATTTCCCTTTGCCTTCTTGCTTAAAAATCGAATCTCTATATCCAAATCTGCATTGCTCAAGATTGAATGTTTCAATTTCCAATGTTTCAAGATTCAGAACTTTGCAAGATTCAAAAACATCTTTTATTTCTGTTCCGTAAGCACCGATATTCTGCATTGGAGAAGTGCCAACATTTCCAGGAATCAAAGACAGATTTTCTAATCCGCCATAATTTTTATCCAAACAATACATCACAAATTGATGCCATTTTTCTCCAGATTTTGCTGTGACTAAAACCTGATTATCATCAATAATTTCTTCTGAAATTCCTTTCAAATCCAATTGAATTGCCAATCCTTCAAAATCCTTGGTCAAAAGAATATTGCTTCCGCCACCAATGAATAAGAGTGGGAGAGAATGAGCGTTTGAGAATTTGAGGGTTTCAATTAATTCTTCGACAGAATTAACTTCTGAAAAATATCTTGCTGAAGCTTCAACTCCGAATGTATTAAATGGTTTTAGGGAAACGTTTTCCTGCATTTTATTTATATTGAGAAAGCAGATTGTTGAGATTGGTTTTTAACTTTTCTAATTGTTTGTAGTTTTGTGCATCTTCAGAAGCGTTGAAGATTTCGTATTCTTTATCTTTTGTAACGATACTGAAAATCTCGTCGTGTCCGTCATAAACACCTTTTCTGGCTCCATTTTGCGTTTTATCTAAAATTGAAATATCCAAACCTGAAACTAGTTTTTCCCAATCTTTAGAATTCAATTTTTTATTAAAATTAGGATAATCTTTCACTCGTCCACCTGCTGATGAAGCTGTTAAAGAATCTTTTGTCGCAGTTATAGACGTGAATCCGCCTCGTCCATAAGTGTTTCTTAATGTTATAGATTCGATTGTTGAATTTTGAGCGACCGTTTTACAACTGATTAAAAGCATTGCAAAAGCCGATGCAAGTAATCCCATTTTTAGTAATTTCATCATTTTGGATTTTATGATTGGTGTAAATTTAATGATAAAACCACATAGAAATCTTAATTTTAATCGAATTTTCTATGTGGTTTTTGGGAATAGGTTTAAAACTGATTTAGTTCAATCCAAATTCAGTTCTGTATTTTTCAATCGCATCTTTCAGAACTTCAACACTTCTTCGAAGGTCTTCTTGTTTCAAAACGTAAGCGATTCTTACTTGTTTTTTGCCCAATTCTGGATTGCTGTAAAAACCTCCCATTGGCGCAACCATCACGGTTTCATTATTATTGGAATAACTTTCCAAAAGCCATTGTGCAAATTTATCAGAATCATCTACCGGCAATTCTACACCACAATAGAAAGCACCTTTTGGTTTTGGACAGATGACACCTGGGATTTCGTTTAATAATTCTACCAATAGATTTCTTCTGTTCGTATATTCTTCTCTCACTTTGGCGATATATTCTGCATCATTTTTGTGAGCTGCAGTTGCAGCAATTTGTCCCAAAAGAACTGGACTCAATCTCGCCTGAGCAAAAAGAATCGCTGCATCGTGGATTTTCTTTGAACGTGTAATCAAACAGCCGATTCTCGCACCACACATTGAATATCTTTTTGATTCTGAATCAATAACGATAACATTGTCTGCAACTTCAGGAAATTCGAACATAGAGATTTGCTGTTCTCCATCGTAAACATATTCTCTGTAAACTTCGTCAGAAATAATCACAATATCGTGTTTTTTTGCAATCTCAGCCAACTTTTGAAGTTCTTCTCTTGAATAAAGATAACCTGTTGGATTTCCTGGATTACAAACGACGATTGCTCTAGTTTTATCAGTAATTTTTTTCTCAAATTCTTCAATCGAAGGTAAAGCAAATCCAGTATCAATTGTTGAAGGAACTGCTACAACGTTAATATTAAAAGTTCCAGCAAATCCATTGTAATTAGCGTAATAAGGCTCAGGAATAATAATCTCATCACCGTCATCACAAAGGGTGGAAATAGCAAAATTCAAAGCTTCTGAACCTCCGTTTGTAACAATGAAATTATCTGGTGTTAAATCTGTAAATCCAAGAGAATGATAATACTCTGTCAAAGCTTTTCTGTACTCGATATTACCTTCTGATAAAGCATATTCCAAAACTTTGAGGTCGATGTTTTTTACAGCGTTCAAAGCTGTTTCAGGTGTTTCAATGTCTGGTTGACCAATGTTCAAGTGATAAACTTTGATTCCTTTTTGTTTTGCTTGAATAGCATAAGGAACTAATTTTCTAACTGGAGATGCAGGCATATGCTGCGCTCTTTGCGATATTTTCGGCATTATTATTTGACTTTGGGATACAAAAATAAGCTTTAAATTTTCAATAAAAAAATTACTATTTTTGATTTAAAATAAATCCTCAAATGCAGATTTTTGTTGACACTGTAGAAGAATATATTTCTCAAATTCCGGAAGAGAGAAGAGAACCATTTAGAAAGTTATTGGAAACGGTTGATGCCAACCTTCCTAAAGGGTTTCAACAAAATATGCAGTACGGAATGGTGACTTGGTGCGTGCCTTTGGAAACTTATCCAGCAGGTTATCATTGCGTGAAAAATACACCGCTTCCTTTCCTTAGTGTAGCTTCTCAAAAGAATTTTGTGGCATTTTATAATATGGGAATTTATGCTGAACCAAAAATTCTGGACTGGTTTGTAGAAGAGTTTCCGAAACATTCCCAAAAGAAATTGGATATGGGGAAATCTTGTATTCGATTCAAAAAAATGGAAGATATTCCTTACGAACTGATGGGCGAACTTTGTACAAAGATTACTGTAGATGAGTGGATTGCAATTTATGAGAAGAATTATAAAAAGTAATCCGGTTTACCTTATTTTTGCGCTGTTTTTTTTAACAAGTTGCAAAACTTATAATACTTCGATTTTGGAAAATGGTGATTTACTTTTCGTTCCTGCTGTAGAATCTGGATTGTCTGGAGCTATTAATAATGTGACGCAGACAGAGAAAAAAACATCTTATGACCATATCGGAATTGTAAAAAAAGAAGAACACAATCTTTACGTTCTTCACGCTGCGCCAAAAGGTGGTTCTCAGAAACAAAAGATCAATCATTTTCTAAAAGAACAAACCAAATCCGGACAAAAAATTGATGTTTATCGTTTAAAATCTGAATTTCGATCATCTATACCAAATTCTGTTTCCAAAGCAGAAACTTTGGTTGGAAAACCTTATAACTTCAATTATATTCTGGATGAACAGTCTTATTACTGTTCAGATTTTGTTGAAAGAGCATTTCGTGATAATCAGATTTTCAAATTAGAACCAATGACTTTCGTTGACCCAGAAACTGGAAAAACCAATGCGTTCTGGGAAAAATTCTATCAAGACAAAAACCTGAAAGTTCCTGAAGGTGAACCTGGTTGTAACCCTAATGGATTGGCAGCTTCTGAAAAACTTTTTAAAGTAGGGGAGATAAAATAATCTTTATTATCAATTTATTTTTGGATTATTTCCAATGTTAACAAATAATGAATTTGTGTAAAATTAATTCATACTTATTTGGTAGGAATTAAATAATTTCTATATTTGCATTGTAATTAAATGATAATGAAACAGATTTTCTCACAGATGTCTATGATGTGTAATTCGAACTGAAGAGTGCGGTGAGAGGACTTTGATATGAAGCTTCATCTTACCGATGAGGCTTTTTTTATACTTAAAAATACCTGTAAAAATCCAAATAAAATATGACTATGATCTACAAACAAGAAACTACCGGTAACAATTTTCTTCCGAAAACCACGAGAGAAATAATCCTTGAAATAGAACTGAATGGGAAAATCAGATTCGATATCTTACTTTATACGATTTACAATCATTATAATGTAAGTTACAAAATTGTGAATGCCAATATCGAATATCTGAATGGGAGCAATTTCGGAAACGTAAAACTGCTACTGAATATCACGCAAGACCAAATCAATAAGATAGAAAAATATCTTGGGGAATATAGATTACTAAGCAGTAGAATAGATGTTCTACAAAAAAAGGAAGCTTCTTAAGAGCTTCCTTTTTTATTTGTAACCGAGATTTATTAAGAATCAATTCTTCTGATATCAGCGCCAATAGCTCTCAATCTTTCGTCGATGTTTTCGTAACCACGATCGATTTGTTCAATGTTTTGAATGACTGATTTTCCTTCAGCAGAAAGCGCTGCAATTAGAAGTGCATTTCCTGCTCTAATGTCCGGAGAAATCATAGAAGTTCCACGGAGAGGTGTTTCTTGATTAAGTCCAATTACTGTAGCTCTATGCGGATCACAAAGAATAATTTGTGCACCCATATCAATTAATTTATCAACGAAGAATAATCTGCTTTCAAACATCTTCTGATGAATCAAAACTGAACCTTTTGCCTGAGTTGCTACAACTAATATAATTGATAACAAATCCGGAGTAAAACCTGGCCAAGGTGCATCAGAAACTGTCAGGATAGAACCATCAATGAATTTTTGAACTTTATAATGATCCTGGGAGGGAATGTAGATATCATCATCTCTTTGCTCTAATTCGATTCCTAATTTTCTGAAGGTGTTTGGAATAACACCAAGCTGATTCCAGTTAACGTTTTTGATGGTGATTTCTGATTTTGTCATTGCTGCCAATCCAATCCAAGAACCAATTTCCACCATATCCGGAAGCATCGTATGTTCCGTTCCGTGTAATTTATCAACCCCTTCTATCGTTAATAAATTAGAACCAATTCCAGTAATGTTGGCGCCCATTCTGTTCAGCATTTTGCATAATTGCTGAAGATAAGGTTCACAAGCAGCGTTGTAAATTCTGGTTTTTCCTTTTGCTAAAACGGCTGCCATTACGATATTTGCAGTTCCAGTAACAGACGCTTCTTCCAACAGAATGAATTTTCCGTTGAGTTCTTTTGCGGAAAGAGAGTAGTATGCTTCTTCTTCATCATAAGAAAATTCAGCTCCTAATTCTACAAAACCTTGAAAATGCGTGTCTAGTCTTCTTCTTCCGATTTTATCTCCACCCGGCGTAGGTAGATAAGCCTCTCCGAATCTTGCTAACATAGGACCAAGAATCATTACAGAACCTCTTAGTTTAGCACCATCTTTTTTAAATTCTTTTGATTTGATGTAATCGAAGTTAACTTCGTCTGCTTTGAAGCTGTAGTCGCCTTTTCCGTTTTTGGTGACTTTAACATTGAAATCCTGTAGAATCTCAATTAATTTGTTAACGTCTTTAATATCTGGAATATTGGTAATTCTTACCTCGTCTTCTGTCAATAAAACAGCGCATAGAATTTGCAAAGCCTCATTCTTAGCACCTTGTGGCGTAATTTCTCCGCTCAATCTTTTTCCACCTCTTATTTCGAAAGCTCCGCTCATTATCTTTTTTTGTTTTTATGATTTTGGAAGTTGTTTTTTCTTCTGTTATTGTTCTGGTTATTATGCTTGTTATTATTATTATTTTTATTACGATTATTAGCATAATAGATTTTACTTTTGTCCAGAGAATCCAAGCTAGTAATATCCAGTTTATTGTCTGATAAATCTTTTAAATGTCTGAAAATCACATCGTCTGAAACGTGTTCTTTGTTATAGACGTTGTATGATTTCTTCATGTTGTTTGCAATAACTTGGATCAATGCATCTTTTTCATCTCCTTCTTCCAATTTTTTTGCCAGTTCTATCAATTGGAGGATGCTTTTTCCATAAAACTTATAATCATTATCAAAAGTTGGATAATCCATTTTTCGTGGTTTAATGGCTAGCTCTTCCTGGGTTACAATAGGATAGGGAGAATCTACGTCCAAATCATAATCTGCAAAGAAAAAAAGATGATCCCAAAGTTTGTGTTTATAGTTTTCTTCATCCCGAAGGTGCGGATTTCTTTGTCCCATAAATTCTACAATTGCAAGAGCCATTTCATTACGCTCATCCTTGTTGGATAAGGTTTTACAATGTTCTACCAACTGTTGTATATTGCGTCCGTACTCTGGCATACGGAGATGTGTTCTAGAGGTATTATATTCCATAATGTGCAAATATAAAACATTTCGGGTTCAAAGTTTAAAATTGAAAGTTGAGTGTTTTACTTTTATTGTTTTTTTAATTTTAAAATTTTAATTCTGATTAGGATATAAATTTTTTACGCTGGATTTCATCAGGCAAAAAACACTTATTCCTGCTGATTTTTTTTCTGTTATTTGAAATGATATTATAAACCGAATTGCCTATAAAATCTGGAATCAATTGGCCAATAGAAGCTAAAGAATATAAGCCTCCAATTTCCGTGGTAATGGTCAAAACAGCCTGGAATTTAGATAAATAAAAACGCTCAGGTTTCCAAAGATAAAGTGTGTCAAAGACTCTATTGGGAAGATTTCTGTCGGTCAAAAATTTCTGTCCAAATCCGGATTGAAGGGAAGAAAATAAAAATTTATCGCTCTTATCTCGCTCCAAAATCCACTGAACCCAATGGTTGCAGAATCCACAGTCTCCATCATAAAAAACAATGAATTTATCTTTTAAGTTCGCTGATAGTTCTGTCGTCATAGAGTTTTTGCTTGTTGTATTTGTCTTTGAACTTTTCGGAAATAATCCGTTAACTGTCGCCTTTGTTCATCTGTTAGTTTCGCGTCCTGATGGCCCAAAGTGTAGCTTTCCAACGGCATTTTCTTCTGCTCCACATATTCTGCCGCTTCTTCTAGCTTATGCACTTGCCTTTTAGGTTCGTAAGTTGCAAATGTAGAAAAATTAAGCTCTTTTCTGCCTTCATCAATATGATTTTTCAACAACCAAGCCACAGGCTGAATATTACTGTAAAACGGATATTTTGTTTCATTAGAATGGCAGTCATAACAAGAGTTTCTGATGATTTTTGCAATCGGTTCCGGTGTTTTTTTGATTTTCAGAAAGTCCATCCCTTCGTTGGTCGGAGGATTGGTTTTATCAATCGGGAAAAATTGGATAATGATGAATGCAACAAACAGTACAATTAATATTTTTTTCATAGTTCAGATTTTGAATTGATAATTACAAAAAGCTTTCCAAATTTTATCAATATTTTTTAGGAGCTTAATCCCACTTTCCGTTGCAATCTTTTGCTTTTTCATATGTGAAAAAAAAGCAAAAGGATTTCCACTGCAAAACGAAGAATGAGTTTCGATGATTCAAATAAAAATTAATATGAAAATTAGAGTCAATCGGGGCTAGTGAGCGATTCGATATCTAAATCAATTTTGCTGTCAACAATCAACCAACAACTCTCAACCAAAAATCGTATCTTTGCAAAAAATTTGGGCTCTTAAAGTAAGAGTAACCCATTAATAATCTTATTATTAAACAATTTTATGTCAAACATTGTCGCTATCGTTGGGCGTCCCAACGTAGGAAAATCCACATTATTTAACCGATTATTAGAAAGAAGGGAAGCCATTGTAGATTCTACAGCAGGTGTAACACGTGACCGCCATTACGGAAAATCCGATTGGAACGGCGTTGACTTCACAGTAATCGATACAGGAGGTTATGATGTAGGAACAGAAGATATCTTCGAAGAAGAGATTCGTAAGCAGGTTCAGTTAGCAGTGGACGAGGCTACTTCTATCATTTTTATGGTGAATGTGGAAGAAGGTCTTACGGATACAGACCACGAGATTTACAACCTTTTAAGAAAAGCCAATAAGCCACTTTATTTGGTGGTAAACAAAGTAGATTCTGCAAAGGAAGAACTTCCTGCGACAGAGTTTTATCAATTAGGTGTTGAAAAATATTATACTTTATCTTCTGCAACAGGTTCTGGAACTGGAGACTTGTTGGATGATGTGGTGAAAGATTTCCCGACGACAGATTACAAAGATCCATTCGAAGGTTTACCAAAAATCACAATTGCAGGTCGTCCGAATGTTGGAAAATCAACTTTAACGAATGCGCTTTTGGACGTCGAAAGAAACATTGTAACAGATATTGCGGGAACTACCAGAGACAGTATTCAGACTTTATATAACAAATTTGGGCACGAGTTCGTTTTGGTGGATACAGCAGGGATGCGTAAGAAAAATAAGGTTTCAGAAGATTTGGAATTTTATTCCGTAATGCGTTCCATCCGTTCTATCGAGTATTCTGATGTTGTCATTATTATGGTTGATGCAACTTTGGGTTGGGAAGCTCAGGATATGAATATCTTCGGATTGGCTCAAAAAAACAGAAAAGGAATCGTGATTCTTGTCAATAAATGGGATTTGGTGGAGAAAGAAACCAATACAATGAAGGAGTTTGAAGCCGCAATTAAACATAAAATCGGGCAGTTTACAGATATTCCAATTTTGTTCATTTCTGCTTTAACGAAGCAGAGAATCCTGAAGGCTGTTGAGGTTGCCATGGAAGTTTATAACGACAGAGCTAAAAAAATCAAAACGTCCAAACTGAACGAAATAATGCTTCCTGTTTTTGAAGCGACACCGCCGCCAGCTATCAAAGGTAAATATGTGAAAATCAAATATTGTGTGCAATTGCCAACGCCAAGCCCGCAATTCGTATTTTTCTGTAATCTTCCGCAATATGTGAAAGAGCCATACAAGCGTTTCACGGAAAACCAATTGAGAAAACACTTTGGATTCACAGGTGTTCCAATTGAAGTGTATTTCAGACAAAAATAATTTTCAACCCTTTCAGAGCTTCGGTTCTGAAAGGGTTTTTTATTAATTTTAATTATTCATATATAAAAATCACAATAACTAATGCTTACAATATTATCAGATAATTTCTCTCTTGTCAATTCTTGGATCAATGATTTAAGAAACGTAGAAGTACAGAAAGATCGAATGAAATTCCGTAGAAATATGGAAAGAATCGGGGAAATCGCTGCTTTCGAAATCAGTAAAACACTTGGTCAAAAAGAGATTGAAATCATAACGCCTCTTGATAAAATCACTGTTAAAGAAATCGAAACGCAACCTGTTATCACAACAATTTTGCGAGCCGGAGTTCCATTGTTTCAAGGGATTTTGAATTATTTTGATAAAGCAGACTGTGGTTTCGTAGCCGCTTACAGAAAACACGATGCGAACGATTATTTCTCCATCAAACAAGATTATTTGACTTGTCCAAAACTGGACGGTCGCCCATTAATTGTTGCTGACCCGATGTTGGCAACCGGCGCTTCTTTAATCGAAGCTATCAAAGATTTGTTGACGAACGGAAAACCGACTTCTATTCATATTGTTGCTGCAATTGCAAGCAGACAAGGTGTGGAAACCATTCAGAATGCTTATCCCAATGCAAAAGTTTGGATTGGCGCTTTGGATGAGAGCTTAACTTCAAAAGGTTATATCACACCAGGTTTGGGAGATGCTGGCGATTTATCTTACGGCGAAAAACTTCAACGATAATTGTTAGTTGTTAATGGTTAATTGTTGAATTTATCATTACTAATTAACCATTAATAATTAATCAAATGTCCATCGCCATCACAAGAATACTGATTTTTACATCTTTGGATTTGTTAAGGATTTCCCATACGGCGTTGGATAAGGTTTTTCCGGTGGTGTAAACATCATCAATTAAAAGGATGTGCATATTCTGAATGTTTTCTGTCAATTGGAAAACATTTTTTGTGTTTTTTAATCTCTGATCTTTGTTTCTGGTAGCCTGCGCCTGCATATGCACGGTTCTTTTCAATAAATTATGATTCACAGGAATGTTATAATTTTCAGATAGTTCGTTTGCGAATAAATGCAATTGGTTATAACCTCTAAGTTTTAGTTTCTTGGAATGTATCGGAATGGTGACTATTAAATCTGGTTTGTTTTGGTTAAATTCTATTCTTTCTATCGTCCATTGAGCAAGTGTTTTTCCGATTTTTTCCCGATGATGGTATTTTAACTGGTGGATAATTTTCTGCACCAGGCTTTCATCTTGAAAATACATTAAAGCAAAGGCATTTTCTATAGGGATTCTAATTTTAGCGTGCTCTTTGATAGCGTTGTTCTCGTAATACTGATGATGAGAAAAATTAACTTTATCCAGACACAATTCACAAATCACTTCATTTTTATCAATGATTTTATTACAATGCAAACAGCGGTTCGGGAAAAGAAAATCCAATAACATATTACTAAATTAATGATTTTCTGATTTTCTCAATCGATTTTTTCATATCCAGATTAAATTGCTCTTTTTCAAGTCTTGTGGGAGGTGCTTGTCTCACATCACAATTCTGAATGCTACAGCTTTCGCAAGTCACACCAACTTCAATCGTTTTTAGAGCAGAAGATTTTGCGAAATTGAGTTTTTTAATAGTTTGATTATTGAGCAGTATTCCCAAACAATAACTTCTGTTGCTTCCATCAGAAAAAGGATTTTTTTGCGAAGTGGAAATCACGAGATAACTCACACCTTGGTCTTTGTAATGCGAAATTTGTGCATCTGTTAAAGTCTCATTTTCCTTGAGATGATGCAGGTTTTTCACAGCAATCCAGCGTCTGCAATAATGCTCATTGGTGGCGTTGGAATGTGGCGCTTGCTGATGATTAAGATGCAATTCTTTCAAAATGTTGATTTTATCCGAATCATCTTTTTTAACAAAACATAAATAAAATAAATCCCTGATTCCGAATTCCGATGTTAAAACATTGGTTAATCTGTAATAAAATGTTTCCGGCGAATCTGTGAAATGATTAATTAATGCTTCGAATTTATCAGATTCCCATTGTTTTTGGTCAAAGAAATCCGAGGTTTTTTCAATCAGTTCTTTTTTTGAAATCAAGAAACAACCTGCAAAATAAGAAGCGTAAAAATTATTGAGGATTTCTTCAAAACTTCCGAAATCCAGCCAAGAATAAGTATTTGGTCTTGGATTCAGTCTCAAAACATTGAATCCGATTTCTTTTGCCAGAATGAAGGTTTTTTGATTAAAGTCCAATCGCTCATTCAAAAGCAATAATTTCTTCTCCGGAATATATAGTGAGCGAAGTTTGTTCAAAGCGTAATCTCCCGAAAAATCCTTTGAATGAATGTTATAACCAAATTTTTCTTTCAATAAATTTTCAAGAATTTCGGTTTTTAGATTTTTATTAAGTTCCAGTTGATTTTCATTCGCAAACTGAATCGCTTTTTCCTCAACTTCCGGAAAATAATTGTCATACAATTCTTGAAAAGAGCGCATCACGGCAAAATAAAATCGCTCTTTTCCGAGATTGTAATTCTGAGAAATTTCAATTAATGCATTGATGAAAGCAGTTACTTTTTTAGGTGCGTCGCTGATGATACTAATGAGATTATTCTTATTGATTCCGAACAAATCCAGCGGGATTTCCTTAAAAAAATCCGATTGCAAAACATCATTGATTGGTGTCAGACTTTTATCCAATTTAGTGGAGACCAAATCATCAAAAGTACAGTGCAAAGCTTCTGAAAGCTGAATGATTTTGTCGTGTTTCGGATACTTTTTTCCGTTTTCTATTTCGTTGAGATAGGATTTGGAAAGTCCTGTTTTGGTTGCAAGGTCTTGCAGAGACCAGTTTTTTTTCTGTCTCTGTTGTTTCAGTTTTAGTCCAAAAACCACGCGTATATAGTCGCTTTCTGCAATCATAGAATCAAAGATAGATATTAAAGCGATTATTCGCATAATAATTTTATAAAAAATTTAGCGAACGTTCGCTAATTGTGAAAATCTTTTTTTATATATTTGTCAAACCAAATCACAAAATATTTTAATTATGGAAACGATGAGCCAATTAAAAATTTTCCCGAATACCAAGTTTCAAGAGGTTTTTACTGATGAATTGAATGATTTTTTAATCAAACTTCACAGGAATTTTAATCATACAAGAATTGAATTGTTAGAAGAAAGAAATAAAACGCAATTGAGATTTGATTCCGGAGAGTTGCCATCTTTTCCATCAGAAACCATTCATATCAGAAACGGAGAATGGACTTGTGCGGAAACACCAAAAGATTTGCTGGACAGAAGAGTGGAGATTACCGGCCCGGTTGATAGAAAAATGATTATCAATGCGCTTAATTCCGGAGCTAATACTTTTATGGCGGACTTTGAAGACAGTAATTCTCCGACTTGGGAAAACTGTATTCAAGGGCAGATTAATTTAACGGACGCTATTAATAGAAACATTGATTTTACTAATGAACAAGGCAAATCTTACAAACTGAATAATGAGATTGCAACATTGATTGTTCGTCCGAGAGGTTTGCATTTATCTGAAAAAAATATTGAAATAGAAGGTGAAAACACATCGGGTTCTTTGATGGATTTTGGAATTTACTTTTTCAGAAATGCTAAAGCTTTGATTGAGAAGGGAACCGCGCCTTATTTCTATCTTCCAAAATTGGAACATTATAAAGAAGCGCGTTGGTGGAACGATGTTTTCGTTTTTGCTCAGAATTACCTGGAAATTCCACAAGGAACAATTAAAGCGACTGTTTTGATAGAAACCATTACGGCTTCTTTTCAGTTGAACGAGATTCTTTTCGAACTGAAAAATCACAGTTCCGGACTCAATTGTGGACGTTGGGATTATATATTTTCTTATATCAAAAAATTCAGAAATCAAGCTAAGTTTTTAGTTCCTGACAGGGACCAAGTGACGATGACTTCGCCTTTTATGAGTGCTTATTCCAAAAGAGTGATTGAAGTTTGTCACAAAAGAAATGTCCACGCAATGGGCGGAATGGCAGCGCAGATTCCTGTGAAAAATGATGATGAAGCTAATGAATTGGCTTTTGAAAAAGTTAGAAGTGATAAAGAAAGAGAGGTTCGAAATGGGCACGACGGAACTTGGGTGGCACATCCGGCTTTGGTTTCTGTAGCTAAGGAGATCTTTGACCAATATATGCCGGAGAAAAATCAGATTGATAAAAAGTTTGACCATAAAATAAAAGAATCCGAATTGCTGGAAGTTCCTGCCGGAACAATAACAGAACAAGGTGTTAGAAAAAACATCAACGTCGGAATCCTCTACATCGAATCTTGGTTAATGGGCGTTGGAGCAGCAGCACTTTATAATCTGATGGAAGATGCGGCAACGGCGGAAATTTCCAGAACTCAGATTTGGCAGTGGCTGCATCACGAAGTTGTTCTGGAAGATGAAAGAACTTTAACAAGAGAATTGGTTCTCCAATGGGAAAAAGAAGAGCTTTCCAAAATCAAAAAATATGTTGGAGAAGAACGATTTACAAAAGGAAAATTTAATCTCGCAAAAGAGCTTTTCAATGAGTTGATTTTCTGCGATAAGTTTGAAGAATTCCTCACCTTGAAAGCGTATCCGTTTATTTAAAGACACAAGAATAAAGAACAAAGATAAAAGACTGAAGGTTTAATAATTAAATCTTGAGTCTGGAATCTTATATCTAAAATTAAATCACACCAAATCACAAAATATTATGCAAACAAAACAAGAACAAATCCAAGCTTTAGAAAAAGATTGGCTGACGAATCCGAGATGGATTGGCGTTACAAGACCTTACACAGCAGAAGAAGTGCTGAAACTGAGAGGTTCTTACAAATTAGATTACACGATTGCGAATGAAATGTCTCAAAAACTTTGGGATAAACTCAATAATCAAGATTGGGTTGCGGGACTAGGCGCTTTGACGGGGAATCAAGCGGTGCAGGAAGTAGATGCAGGGTTGGAAGCTATTTATCTGTCAGGTTGGCAAGTTGCAGCAGATGCGAATCTTTCCGGAGAGATGTATCCAGACCAATCTCTTTATCCGGCAAACTCGGTTCCGTCTGTGGTTAAGAAAATTAATAATGCGTTGCTGAGAGCAGACCAAATCCAATCCGTCAACGGAGGAGGAGAAAAAGAATATCTGGTTCCAATTGTTGCGGATGCGGAAGCAGGTTTCGGCGGTAATTTGAATGCTTTTGAATTGATGAAACAAATGATAGAAGCCGGTGCGGCAGGTGTTCACTTCGAAGACCAGTTGTCTTCTGCTAAAAAATGCGGACATCTCGGCGGAAAAGTTTTGGTTCCGACTCAGGAAGCGATTAATAAACTGATTGCAGCAAGATTGGCTGCGGATGTTTGTGGCGTTCCGTCTGTGATTGTGGCAAGAACTGATGCGGATGCGGCGGATTTGTTAACTTCTGATATTGATGACAGAGATAAAAAATTTGTGACCGGAGAAAGAACTTCAGAAGGTTTTTATGTTGTGAATAATGGAGTAGAACAAGGGATTGACAGAGGTTTGTCATATGCACCTTATGCTGATTTGATTTGGATGGAAACTTCAAATCCGGATTTGGAATATGCAAGACGATTTGCGGAAGGAATTCACGCTAAGTTTCCAAACAAAATGCTGGCTTATAACTGTTCTCCGTCTTTTAACTGGGCTGCAAAATTGAGCGTTGAAGAAATGGAAAACTTCCGTGAAGAGTTGGCAAAAATGGGATATAAATTCCAGTTTATCACATTAGCCGGTTTCCACGCTTTGAATACGGCGATGTTTGAGTTGGCTTATGCTTATAAGGAAAGAGGAATGGCGGGATATTCAGAATTGCAGGAGAGGGAGTTTGCGCTTCAGGCTAAAGGTTTCCGTGCTGTGAAACATCAGTCGTTTGTTGGAACAGGTTATTTTGATGAGATTCAAACGATTGTTACCAGTGGGAAATCGGCAACTGTTGCGATGAAAGATTCTACAGAAACAGCGCAGTTTCATTAAGGCTCATAATCCATATTTTAATTGTTGAATTTTCGAAATAGGTCAACAAAAAACCCTGATTTATTGAAGTCAGGGTTTTGAATTTTATTAGGAATAGGAAGATAATTAATACAATAGCTTGTAATATTCGTCCGCCATTCTATCACTTCCGAATTGGATTTTCACATCATCCATTGCCGTTTGTACAATGGTTCTCCACTGGTCTGGCTTTTCGTAATAAGCTGGGATGATTTGGTTTTCCAAAACATCGTAAAGGTTGTTCAGGTCAAATTGATCTTGCTCAATTGTTGGCCAGTTGTTGTAATCTGCTTGAGGAACGACGAAAGCGTTTTCGCCGTGTCTTGCAAATTCTGGAATCCAACCGTCGTCTGTAGAAAGGTTCACAGAACCATTCATAGAAGCTGTCATTCCGCTGGTTCCTGATGCTTCTCTTGGAACTCTTGGGTTATTTAACCAGATGTCAGAGCCTTGTTTTAGGGATTTACTTAAAGCTAATTCATAACCTGTAAGAACCGCCATATTTTTGTAATTCTTGCTTTCTTCCACTAGGTGATTGAAGGTAGAAATCGCGCCGTAATCCATTGGGTAAGGTTTTCCTGCCCAGATAATCTGCACCGGATGCTCTTTGTTTTCCAATAATCTTCTGAAACGCTCTTTATCTGCCAAAAGAAGATCAGCTCTTTTGTAAGCAGCGAAACGTCTTGCCCAAACAATGGTTAGAACTTTGGTATCAAAGATTTTCCCTGTTTGATCTGCAACGATTCTGAAAGCTCTTTTCTTGAGGTAAGCTTTTCTGGTATCAAACTCCTCGTTGTCTCCGTTTTCTTTGTGCTCGTAAAGGGCTTTATCTCCCCAATATTTGAATTCCTGTGCGTTGGTAATGGATTTGATTTCACAGATGCCTGGATATTTGTTCCACATTTCTCTGGAAACTACGCCGTGCAATTGGGAAACACCATTTGCAATTCTCGCCATTCTCAATGCACAAAGCGAGTGGTTGAAACGGTCATCATTCACGCCTTCGATTCTCTTAACTTCATCGATGGTTAGGCCACAGAAGTAAGACATATCGTGGCAAAGGTGGATGTCGTGCTTCTCGTTACCTGCTTCCTCTGGTGTGTGGGTTGTGAAGACTAATTTCTCTTTCACTTTAGAAAGGTCACCGCCGTATTTTCTCAATAGATAGAATGCAGCTGGCAAACCGTGCGCTTCGTTCAGGTGGTAAACATCTCTCTCAAGATTGATTTCGTCTAGCAACTTAGCACCACCTTTACCTAGAAGGATGTATTGAGCAACTTTGGTAGACTCGTTGGCGTCATATAGTTTGTGAGTGATGGTTTTTGAAAGATGATCGTTTTCTGGTACATCTGTACTCAAGAAAAACATTGGACAGGTCTTGAAGGTTTCCGGATTAAGGTACCATACTTTTACCCAAACTGGCGCATTGTGAATCTCGATTTGAAATTTAATCCCTGTATCTTCCAAAAAGCTGTACATTTTCTTGGTCCAGATTGGGTTCAGGGTTTGATCCATATTACGGCTTTGGTCGTAGTAGCCATACTTCCATAAGATTCCGATTCCTACAAAATCTTGTTTTAGGTTATAGGCGCTTTTCATATGCGAACCTGCGAGGAAGCCCAATCCGCCGCTGTAGATCTTTAGCGCTTGGTCTATAGCAAATTCCATAGAGAAATAGGCTGTTTTTTTAGAATAATTTGGATTGATGCTGTAGGGCATCTTAAAATTTTTGAAATCCATAGTTTATAATAATTTTTAAGGTCTTGGTCTATAAGGTGCAAATATAAGGATAAGTTTTTGAGCAGATTGAGAAAGATTTATCATACGGGTTTATACGGAGTATGTACGGGGTATGTACGGAGTATCTACGGGGGGAACATGGGGGAGTGCCTCTTTCTAAAACCTATAAAGATTTAATTAATTAACCCTAAAAACAAGACTGTTTTAATCATTTTTTTGTTGAGAGCTGTGCTTATTGAGGTCTCTTCATGATCTTTTGTGGTCTCATACCATGGTCTCTTGGAGGTCTGATGTTATTCACTGAGTTTTGAAAAGCGCATAGGGTTTTTAATTAGCTGGTGTTAAATTTTTGAGGACTTGGATGGATATTTCTTTTTTTTAGCTTATTACCCAACTGCGCATTTTATATAGCTTGCAAAGAAAATGCGAAACTAATTTAATAACGTTATATATAAAATACGCAATAAACTATCCGTATAAAACACTCTTCTTTAAAGAATTTTAAACAATTATATAAAAATAAGGATTGTAAAATAAACTTTCATATATCTGAGTGTTAGCCGCAATTTCTAAAAAACACCGCAAAAAATTGAGAGTAAATTGAGTATCAAAAAATGGAAACTATTGGAGAAATAATTTTGGGGTTTCTAGGTGGAATTCTAGAAATAATTATTAGAGACATAATCTTTGGATTTTTTGGATTCGTGTTTAACTCAATTGCGAAAGTTTTAAAAAATATTTTTGGACTTAAGTACGAAGGAAATTCCTTAAAATTGATTGAAAAAAAATATCTTTACAAAAATGTTGTTTTAATTGAAAATCTTAATGAAAAATTAAAATCCGGACTTAAAGGTGCCGTCTTAGAGATAATTGACGAAGAAAATGCTTTCGTAGAATTTTACGAACCAAATTCAACGCAACAAATTGAATATGAAAGTGAACTCACTTTCAAAGTAAATCTGAAACAAATAGAACTGCTTAAATAAACCGCGGCTAACAGTGTATTTGCAAAAGGCGGGGTTGAATATTTAATAGAACTATCAGTTGCATTTAGTCGCGCCTGCTTTTTCGTTCCACAATTTTTTTGTAGTTTAATTCCACAAAAAAGCATTCGCTTCGGTTGATCGAAATTGAACTTCCAGTACAATTTAGCCCGCCCTTCGCAAATACTTTTTCCGTTACCTGCTATTTTAAATGAACAACACTGCAAATATAAAACGACAATTTTTTGACTCTCTAAAACGTGGGACAGGTGAATCATATATACTTCTCAAAGAACACCGACAGATTGATTTTTCAGACCTGATTATAAAAGGAGCAATAAAAAACTACTCTTATGATAATCAATCAGAAGGGAGTAGAGCAGATTACATTTATAGGCTTATAAAGAACTCAAAACAAAAAGACAAAATTGTAAAATCAATTTTGACAAAACTACAATCAGAGAAAAAGGACTTTTGGGGACTTGACCAAATGTGTGACTTGGCTGTAAAGTTTTATAAAGCAGGACATCTTGAAGCAAAAGCCGCTCTTTACAATCGTTTTGAAAAAAATAATCTTGAAGGCTACGAGTTTTGCGGACAAGACCAACTAATGGAGATTGATGGTATAAACGGAATATTGAAAGTTGCTGAAATCGTTGGCAAAACACTATTTGAAAATCCAGACGATTATGAAGAAAGTTGTCGAATTGACTATTTTCAGAAACGTCATAAGTCAATTGATATATATTCAGAACTAAAAAAGGCTTCTGCCAAAAGCGAATACATAAAGGCTTACTATGATTCCATTCTTAAAAACAAATGGACATTGCCAAGACGCAGAAAAATAAAAAAGTTTACTTACGAACTTATTAAAGAAAGCATTCAAAATAGACGATATGGTTTACTTTCGTCAAAAAGAAATAATGAGTTAACTGACGAAGAAGTTGAAAAATTAGCAAAAGAATTTTTAGTTGAAAAGGACAACGTATTAAAAGAAAGATATTTACGATTCTTCAGTTCACGGAAATTTCCATTTGACTACAAACCTATATTTAAAATTGCTAGTGGTAAAAATCCGAAGAAAACAAGAATGGTTGAATATGCAGTAGAATCACTTAAATATTTTTCTGCGAAAGAAATCCGACAACTTGCTTTAGAGAAAATTAGCACGAAAAAAAATCCTTGCGACTTTTTAAACTTGTTGGTTAGCAATTACAAAAAAGGCGACTGTAAACTTTTAACAGAAATAGCAAACCGTTCTGACGACTATGATTATATTCACTCTATTGTTTTTGGTTTTATAGACATTTACGAATCAAATTCAACAAAAGAATGTAAAGAACCTTTGGAGACAATTTACAACAAAATGAATTGTGGGCTTCACCGTAAAGACATTGTAAAAATATTGCTTGACAATAGAGTTTTATCCGAAAAAATATTTGCAGAACTTGAATTTGATAGTGATGACAGTATACGAAAATTAAATAGACAAAATAAAAACAGCAGGTAACAGCAGTTTGGCAAAATGGCGGGTTCATTGGTAAATTCAAGTTCAGTTCTTCGATTGAACATTTGTGCAAAACTGAACATTTGTGCTTCGATTTCCGCCACTTCGCCAAGCTGCAAAACGATGTGCAAAAGTCTACGCTACGCTACGTCTTTTGCACATCGGCTCGGCGGATTTCATCCGCAGATGTGTCAAAGCGTCTTCGCTGCGCTACGACCTTCAACACATCTGCGGATTTGTGAAATTTCCCAATGTGAGCAAGCTCACTTGGAAAACCTCACAAATCCGCCGAGTCGTTATCTGCAATAACTCCCAAACTTTATGGATATTGATATTTCTCAAATTTTAAACTACTCTATTTTACCAACTTTAATTACAAGTTTACTGACACTGTATCTTAACGAAAAGATTAAAGGAAAAATAAAAAATAATTTCGACTCTAAACTTGAAAAAATGAAGAAGCAACATAATGTTGAACTTTCTGAATTTCAAGCAGAAATTAATGCTCTAAAACTTAAAGAAAACTATAAGTTCACAAAGCTACACGAGAAAAGACTTGAAATAATGGAAAAAACATATAAACTAATTAATGAAGTATTAAATGAACTTCATAAATATGTGAATCCTCTAAAAATAATTCCTCCTGAAAAAACTTTTTTAGAAAACGACAATGACTTGCAGAAATCATTTTTAGAAAAGCATTGGGAATTTACAGAACATTATATAAATAATAGATTTTATTACGATTCGGATACAAAAATTTTAATTGATAATTATTTGTCAGACGTTCGTGATGCTTATGATTTATATAACGAAAAGCATTCTTTAGGGCAAATGGGAGAAAAACCAGACCGAGAAATGATGAGAAATGCCTCGCTTGCTTTTAATAATATTGGAAAAAAAATAAGTCCTATAAAACTTAAAATTGAAAAGAGATTTTCTGAGATATTAGAAAAATAATTGTTACTGCAGATAACATTGTATTGGCAAAAATGCGGGGTTATGGGAAAGTTGAATTTTTATTAAAATTTAGCCGCTGCTGCTTTTCAATTCCGTATTTTTTATGTAAGTTTACTTCATTGAAAAAGCATCGGCTGCGCTTCGTCGAAATTGAACTTTCAGTTAAATTAAGCCCGCAATTCGCAAATACATTTTCGTTAGCAGAAATGAAGAAATTACAAATAGTACTAACCTTAATTTTATGAAAAAAAAATTTTTTACCTTATTAATTTTTGTAAATTATTTAAGTAATGCGCAATGTCTAAAATCAACATCCATAGGAGGTTATGGATATACAATTACGGTGAAAAATAATGGCGAAATGTGGGGGTGGGGAAGAAATAATGAAGGGGAATTAGGAAATGGTACAAACAATTCATCTTTAAAACCTGTTAAAATTAATCATAATAGTGATTGGTCAAAGATATATACAGGCGAAAACTCAACGTATGCTTTAAAAGAAAATGGAACACTTTGGAGCTGGGGTTCAAATTTTAGTGGTATCTTAGGAGATGGAACAAATATTGACTCTAACATACCAGAACAAATTGGAAATGAGAATAATTGGAAATATATAAGTGCTTCGAGTCATGTTGTGGCACTAAAATCGGATGGTACAATTTGGACATGGGGAGATATTTCCTGGAATCAGTTAGGAGACGGAACGACTAATAATTCATACGTTCCAATAAAAGTCGGAAATGACAACGATTGGAAAAAGATTGAAGCTTTTACATCAGGAACCGTTGCTCTTAAAGAAAATGGTAGTTTATATATTTGGGGAACTTTAGTTTCAACTCATTACTCTGTTCCCACCTTATTAACATCAGATCATGATTGGCGGGATATATCATCTGTTGGAATGCATATTTTAGCTTTAAAAAACGATGGAAGTTTATGGAGTCTAGGTGATAACCAATACGGACAGTTAGGAAATGGAACATTCACATCATCAGTAATCCCTTTGCAAATTGGTTCGGATAAAAACTGGATCGAGATACAAGGTTTGTTTGCTGCATCATTGGCTATAAAAAGCGATGGGTCTTTGTGGAGTTGGGGTTCAAATATGTATGGACAATTAGCCTTGGGTGATTTTATTGATAGAAATATGCCAACAAAAGTTGGATCTGATAATAATTGGGAGAAACTTATTAAAGGTGGTGATAATGGAGGTGCATATAAAAACAATGGACAGTTTTATATTTGGGGAAATAATATTTTTGGAGCAATTGGAAATAATTCAAACCAGAATCAAAATACTGAATTTATAATTAATTGTGAAAATCTTTTGAAAGTCAGTAGTGTAGAATACAATAAATTAAGTATTTATCCAAATCCTTTCTTTGATAAGCTAACTTTTAAAAGTCATGATAATCAAGTTTCTACTATTAAAATTTTTGATATTTCGGGTAACCTAATTTTGGAAATTAAAAATATTAATAAAAGTGATTTTAATATTAATTTGGAATCTCTCACTAAGGGAGTTTATTTTATTAAAACTACCACTAGCAAAGGTGAATATCTGCAAAAAGTCATTAAAGAATAATATTTTGACTTCTGCTAATAACTAAGTTTTCGTCTTGTCCGAAGGACACGAGATGAAAACCCTTTTGAGCGGAACCTTCGGGAGCTTTTTGCTGGGCTTTTTCAGACATTATGGGGTTATCGACGAAGGATTTTAGAGATTTACAAGAGGCTTCTATAAGAGTCTCTTTTTTTGTGGCGATTTTGGTGGTTTTTTCTTGATTTTATTGTGTTTTTCTTCACTTTTGGGCATAAAACCCCTTACCCAAAATGCTAGATTTTAGGCGTTTGTAAATTTTGGCTCATCTCTAAAAACCAACTCGGCGGACCTCGAAGATCGAACGTTGCAACCTTAACCAGATTTGCACTTTACAACAACTGCATTTCGGCTGAAAAGCTTTCCGTGGCGGCTTTTCTTTGCTAAAGAAAAGTACAAAACCTAAAACTGTTCGTGCTAAAACTACAAAACAGAAAGCGTAAAGGCACTTTGCTAATAATGGTAACTGTTGCACAACTCCCTTTTTCTGAAAAAACTAAAAATAATAACCTCTTTTAAAGCAATTTAAAGGAGGTTTTTTTGGAAAGTCGAGTTTTGGAATTTTGAGGGCTTAATTCAAGGATTTTCGTAGTCGTGAAACTAATCAGTTTGTCCGTCCTAAAATAACTTTACGGGTTTATTAATAATTGAATGGTAGAATTTTTTATGAGAGATTTTAAGACTTATTATTAATTTTAATTAATACAAGTGTTTTGTAAATCAATATTTTATTAATTTTAGAACAGGTTAATTTCTAAAGCATTCTATATGATCTTTTGCGAGGACCTTAATAAAAGTCTGGAGATTTGTGTGGCTTCTAAAAATAAGAAGACAGAGGATCTTGTGAAGTGGTATGATACTATTGGGAAGGCTAATTTGCACGAGCGGGAGGAGTATCAGAAAAAAACGGAACTTCTTTTACTCAATAGCTTGTTTAGTCATTTCCCCGAGATGGAGATTGAAAACCTAACCGGGGAGAGTCCGGATTTTATTATTAATTATAAAGGCAAGCAGATTGGCGTAGAGGTTTCGGAGATTATCAATCATTTTGAGCTTAAGAAAAAGGAGAGTTATATCAATCATATTTTTCGTACGGTAGAAAATCTATTGTCTGAGTATAAAAGTCTTTACGGGATTTATCATCTCAATATTGATTATTTCCAGGAGGATTTTTACCAGCAACCGGAACAATTAATCAAAGAAATATCGTCTGCCATTACCAACAATAAGAGAACTAAATTTGTTAAATCCATCAGAAGAACGCCACATTGCAAAGGCGTTCTTTTGTTTGTAGATTACAATCTTTCTTTGTTTGACGAGTTGCATTCTGATAAGATTTTGGAAGTGATAGAAAAGAAAAATTCTAAATACCCGCTTTACAACAGCAAGACTAAAGAATGCTGGCTGATTCTGGTTTCTAATATGTACAATATAGCATCGCGGTATAGTTATATCTATGGAAAAGATGCACTGAAAACAGTAAAAAGTCCGTTTGCAAAAATTCTGCATCTGGAGAATCTCCATAGCCAGATGATGGTGATCAAATAAATTTTCCCTTTTATTGACAAAACAGATTAATTATTTGTAAAATAATTGAAATATAGGTTTGAATTATTGTTAATAAAAAAGATATAATGGTGGTGAATGGTGGGTTATATGATTGTATTATTATATTTATGTTAAATTTTTACAGTGTGGTGTTTATATCATCAGAGCAAGTAATTCCAGGGATCAAAGAACTAAGAAAATAATTAAATAATTTAAGATAAAAGCGTACTATTAATTTTATTTAATCTAATGATTTTACGAGAATTAGTAATTTTTTGTATCTTTGCGTCTTGAAAAGTATATCTAGCTTTAATAACAGATGAAAAAATTTTTGTTTTTAGCATATCTTGCAACGAGTATCATGTCTGCGGCACAACTGCAGACGGGGAATGTTTTTGAAGAAAATCAGCCATTAGAGCAACATCAAAAATCTACCAGTATCCATTCTGACGCTGTCTTAGAAGCTCAGCAAAATAGCTTTGATAATGAATCTTCTTCAGCAGGCCTGGTTGGTGGTAATGAACAACCGGAAGCTCCCGGAAACCCAGGAGAACCAGTTCCTATTGACGGCTATCTTCCTTTGTTATTATTGAGTGCGGCCGTTTTAATCTTCTATGCTCAAAGAAAGAAAATAGAAATTAATCATTAAAAATATTTGAATCCGAAATTAAACGTTTCGGATTTATTTTGTCTTATGTACGGAAGTTTATTAAAACCTTTTCTAGATTTTATCTTTGCATTGTTTCTGATCCTGATATTGTCGCCGGTTTTTGTTGTCGTTATCATTTTATTGTATTTTTTTAATCAAAAAAATGTTTTTTTTCTACAAGCCAGACCTGGTAAAAATGAGAAGGTATTTAAGATTATAAAATTCAA
Organism: Flavobacteriales bacterium UBA2306; assembly: GCA_002345565.1. Classification (GTDB taxonomy): domain Bacteria; phylum Bacteroidota; class Bacteroidia; order Flavobacteriales; family Weeksellaceae; genus Epilithonimonas. The sequence goes on from DDVS01000005.1 coordinate 161,294, forward strand.
AACCATGACCGATGAACGGGACGCGTCTGGAAAACTGCTACCAGATGAGTTAAGGCTTACAGGCTTGGGGAGATTTGTAAGAAAAACATCGTTGGATGAGTTACCCCAACTATTTAATGTTTTAAAAGGTGATATGAGTTTTATTGGTCCTAGACCTCTTCTGGTTCAATATCTTCCGTTGTATAATGATGAACAGAAAAAAAGACATCTTATAAAACCAGGCATTACAGGCTGGGCACAGGTTAATGGTAGAAATGCCATCACCTGGGAGCAAAAGTTTATCTATGACGTATATTATGTAGATCATCAAAGTTTAATTCTGGACATTAAAATATTTCTATTAACCATAAAAAAAGTCATAAAAAGTGAAGGGATTAATGCTGCAGGACACGCTACCACAGAAAGCTTTAATGGCCATAATTAACTCATGAAAACCAATATTTTAGTTACATCTGCAGGGCAAAGAGTATCCTTGGTAAGAGCTTTTATGAAGGAACTGAGAGAAAAATTTTCAGAATCCAGGGTAATTGCAGTAGATCTCTGCCCAGAATTGTCACCAGCCTGCCAGATTTCAGATTTCTCATACAGCATTTGCAGAGTTACAGATGATAATTACATACCGCAACTGCTAGAGATTTGTAAAAAAGAAAATGTAGGAATGGTAATTCCAACGATAGATACAGAGCTGCGTGTATTATCTCAACGTAAAGCGTTGTTTTTACAGCATCAAATCCATCTCATTGTTTCTGATGAAAGTTTTGTATCCAGTTGTAGGGATAAAAGAGAACTCAATCATTTTTTTGATAAGCATTCTATCCATTATCCTAAGCCTATAGATAAAACCCAACCCAGTTTTCCATTATTTATAAAACCTTATGATGGCAGCCTAAGTCAAGACATTTATTTGATTCGGGAAGTTTCGGAATTAACAGAGTATCATCTCACAAATCCTAAATTTATGTTTATGGAGTATGTGGACCCGGCACTTTACAAAGAATACACTGTCGATTGCTACTATAATAAAGATCATCAACTATGCTGCGCGGTTCCTAGAGAAAGAATTGCAGTAAGGAGTGGTGAAATTCATAAAGGCGTCACAGACAAAAATGATATTGTTAACTATCTGAAATCTAAGATAGAAATAATTGAAGGTGCTATCGGTTGCGTTACCGTACAGGTTTTTTATAACAAAACGGACAAAGATGTTATTGCTATAGAAATCAATCCAAGATTCGGAGGAGGTTATCCACTTTCTTATGCTGCAGGAGCCAACTATCCAAAGATGCTCATTGAAGAGTATCTGGAACAAAAATCTATCATATATACAGATAACTGGGAAAATCGATTGCTAATGCTGAGGTATGACGCAGAAGTATTGGTTAAAAATTATGAGTAAAAAATATATTGTTTTTGATCTGGACGATACTTTATATTACGAGATCGATTATCTAAAGTCTGCTTATCAGGAAATTGCAACCTCTGTTTCTGAAAAAGACTCTCCATCTATCTATGCTCAGATGCTAGATCTTTACACTCAAAAAAAAGATGTTTTTGAATTTTTATCATTAAAATATGATTTGGATAAAGCATCGCTTCTGAAAACCTACCGAGAACATTTTCCTCATATCACACTGAGAAATGGCGTAAAGCAAGTTCTGGAATTTCTCAAAACCCAGAATGTTAAAATGGGACTTTTGACAGATGGCAGATCCCAAACCCAAAGGAATAAAATTAAAGCTCTGGATATAGAACATTATTTTGATAAAATCATCATCTCCGAAGAAATCGGTACAGAAAAGCCCCACCCGCAAAATTACAAAGCTTTTATAGATACAGCAGAAAGTTATTTTTACATTGCAGATAATCCTAATAAAGATTTTATTACTCCCAATTTGCTAGGCTGGCATACTATAATGATTGAAGATGAACAACAGCAAAAAATCCATGCCTGTAAGGAAAATTTAACTCCGGATTATAAAGCACAAAAAAAATCTACTTGGGAAGGTTTATTTAAATTAATTAACTAACTTTGGGAAATAGTTTTAATTAAACACTTGCTTTTTTTAATTTACCCATTGACAATCATCAAAAAACTGAAAAAAAATTTATTTAACTAAAATAAAAAATTGAAAAGTCTAAATAAAAAAAATGAAATCTAAGATTTGGCTTTCTTCTCCTCATATGGGAGGCACAGAAATGGAGTATATACAAGAGGCTTTTGACAACAACTGGGTGGCGCCTCTTGGTAAAAATGTTGATGAATTTGAAATAGCCATAGAACAATTTCTTGGAAATCAATCCTATGTAGCAGCACTTTCTTCCGGCACAGCTGCGTTACACCTTGCGTTAGCACAACTAGGGGTAGGCTATGGTGATGATGTTATCTGTCAATCTTTTACGTTCTCTGCCTCTGCCAATCCTATCAAATATCTGGGTGCTAATCCTGTTTTTGTAGATTCAGATCCTGTTAACTGGAATATCTCACCCGATTTTTTGGAAGAAGCGATACAAGACAGAATTAAAAATCATCAAAAACCAAAAGCCGTAATTGTTGTTCATCTGTATGGAATGCCGGCAAAAATGGAGGAGATTATGCAAATCTGTAATCGGTACGAGATTCCTTTGATAGAAGACAGTGCAGAAGCTTTGGGTTCCAGTTACAAACGACAGATGTGCGGCACTTTTGGAACGTTTGCCGTGTTATCTTTTAATGGAAACAAGATTATAACGACTTCTGGCGGTGGTGCCTTAGTTGCTAAATCCAAAATGCAAAAAGATAAAACCATTTTTCTTTCTACCCAAGCCAGAGATCAAGCCCCACATTACCAGCATTCCGAGATTGGATACAACTACAGACTAAGTAATATATCTGCGGGAATTGGGCGTGGACAAATGGAAGTGTTAGCAAAAAGAGTAGATCAGCGACGAGGTATGAACGCATTTTACCATCAGATATTTTCTGGTAATACAGCGGTTGATATATTCTCCGAAGCTAATTCTGATTTTTTCTCTAACCATTGGCTTTCTGCCATCACTATAAATCCGGAATCTACCTCCAGATCAAAAGAAGATTTGATGGCCACATTTGCCGAAGAAAATATAGAAACAAGACCTTTGTGGAAACCTATGCATCTGCAACCCGTTTTTGAAAACTGCGCTTACTATGGAGAAAATGTTGCAGAAGATCTGTTTGCAAGAGGTCTGTGTCTGCCTTCTGGATCCAACCTAAGTGGAGACGACAAAGAAAGAATTATGGAGGTGATTAACAATTTTGATTTTAACTAGCCCACATCCATGGAAAAACAAAAACGTTCCCTTAGATTTTCATTGAACGACAATGTGATGGATCTCTCCGATCTCAAGTTTTTGCCTAGATGGGTCATTTTGGTTATTGATATATTTTTGATCAATGTATCATTACTCATTTCTCACCTTTTTATTAGAGAACTCAATGTAACGCATTATAATGTATTTCCGCTTAGTTATGTGTTTTTATTCATCATAGCGGTCAATATTTTATATATGTACATCTTCCGGACCTATCTTGGAGTAATCAGACATTCTACTTTTGTTGATCTTTTCAAGATATTTCTAGCCAATTTATGTGCAGTCCTTACGATTTCTATTATCAATTACAGCTACTATATTGGTGCAGATAACAAAATTATCCTCATGCCTTTTTTGGGGTTATATTTTGCAATCTCTTGTCTTTTATTATTTTTTTTCCGACTTTGCGTAAAGGGTTTTTTTAATATTATAAAAGAAAATAAAAGAAGTTCTGCGAGAAAAAAAATCTATGTTTTGGGCGATGATGATACTTCTGTAGCGATTGCGCAAGTCATCCTCTCCAATCACAATTTACCATTTGATATTACGGGATTTATATCTTATAATGATAAAAGATTGAGTATTAAACTTCTGGATAGGAAAATTGTTTCAAAATCTACCTTTATTTCTAATCTGGAAAATGGCATTAAAGAAGTGAGTGGTGTTTTGGTCATCAAAGAATCGCTTCAAAAGGAGGAATTAGATTTTTGGGTTAATGTACTTCTGGAAAATAATCTTAAGATTTATAAAGCTCCTACTTTGCAAAAACTGCGAAGCAACGATATCATTAATCAAATCAATACGATACAGATTGAAGACCTTCTCAATAGAAAACCTATTAAACTGGATAATGATGAGGTTAAAAAAAGACACTTCCAAAAAACAGTTCTTGTTACTGGAGGTGCAGGATCTATCGGTAGAGAAATTGTAAGACAAGTAGCACTTTTAGAACCATTTCAGATTGTGATACTGGATCAATCCGAAACGCCGCTTTATGATACAGAGTTGGAGATGAAGGAACTTTATCCTCATATTAATTTCAAATTTATACTTGCAGATATTTCCAACTACAGCCGTCTAGAACCTCTCTTTGACAGGTATCAGTTTTCTATGGTTTATCACGCCGCGGCTTACAAACATGTCCCTCTTGTAGAAGATAATCCTCATGAAGCAGTTTTGGTTAATGTATTAGGTACCAAAAATCTGGCAAAACTTTCCAGCAAGTATAAAGTCAACCGTTTTGTGATGGTTTCTACAGATAAAGCGGTGAATCCAACGAACGTGATGGGCGCTTCCAAAAGAGTGGCAGAACTTTTTGTACAATCCCTTCAAAACCTTGAAGCCAACAGTACCAAATTTATTACCACCAGATTTGGGAATGTATTAGGCTCAAATGGGTCTGTAATTCCTCATTTCCGCAGACAAATTGAAAAAGGAGGTCCGGTAACCATTACCCATCCGGAGATTGTAAGATATTTTATGACCATTGCGGAAGCCTGCGAATTGGTGTTGCATGCGGGGACAATGGGCAAAGGAGGAGAGATTTATGTTTTCGATATGGGAGAGCCGGTTAAAATTCTGGAACTGGCCAAAAGAATGATCAAACTATCCGGTTTTGAACCAGAAATGGATATTAAAATTATCTACACAGGTCTAAGACCAGGAGAGAAGTTGTATGAAGAGCTGTTGAGTGATAATACCAAGACACTTCCTACCTCTCATGAAAAAATTATGATTTCCAAAGATCCATCCATGCAGTTTGAGGAAATTGATGAATTAACAGACGTTGTCATCGATTTTTCTAAAAAAGAAGAAAAGCAGGAAATTGTGAGAGTATTAAAATCTATCGTAAAAGAATTTAAAAGCAATAATTCTATATACGAATCGTTAGATAAATAAGTAATCCCTATATTTGCAAACCTTCAGTTAAGAATTTTATATATGAGAAGAGCTTTATCCATAGTTTTTATGGTAACATTGTTTTGTTTGATATTTTCGTGTAAAGCGAAAGAAGATATTGATTACATGAAAAATATCGAAGAAACAGCAATTCAAACATCAATCCAGACCTCCACTTTTACCATCCAGCCAGGCGATCAATTGGTGATTTCTGTAACGGCTAAAGATAATGATGTCGTGAAGCCGTTTAATCAAAACTATTCTTCTAGCGATGTTTCACAGTTCTCTCTTCCAAGCAGCAATCTTCCTGTACAAGCACAAAGTTCTGTCTCTGGTCCTACTTATCTGGTAGATTCTAAAGGTAATATTCAGTTTCCTATTATTGGTGAGCTTAATACAAAAGGAAAAACTATAGAAAATTTCCGTGAAGAGCTGAAGGAAAAATTAACGAAGTACGTTAAAAATCCGGGTGTTAATATCAGAAATACCAATTTTAAAGTTACAGTTCTAGGTGAGGTTAGCAAACCAGGTGTATTTTTGATTCCAGACGGGCAGTCTATGACGTTGCTTACAACGCTGGGCTTTGCAGGAGATTTAACCATCTATGGACAGAGAAAAAATGTGTTGGTTATTAGAAATGTAGATGGTAATACTACCAAGCAATATATTGACATTACCGATGCAGCATTTATCAATTCGCCTTATTATTATGTAAAGCAAAATGACGTTATCTACGTTTCTCCTAACAAAACCAAGAAAAACTCTTCAGCATTCGGACCACAAGCAGGAATATGGATTTCCGTTGCTTCTGTCGTTGTAGGTTTGCTGGCACTGCTTTTTAGATAAAAAAACTAACTTATTTTCATTTTTTGATGGAAAATCAAACTGATAACCACACTGTTGATATAAGCACGCTTATAAAACCTTACCTATCCAAATGGTATTGGTTTGTGATTAGTGCTTTTATTTGTCTTATATTGTCTTTTATTTATATTAAAACCAGTGTTCCGGTTTATAATGTAAAAAGCGCAGTGCTGATAAAAGATGCCAAAAAATCTTTAGGCGGTGGAGCTGCAGATATGGGTGTTCTGGAAGGCCTGTCAGGTTTTGGCGGGATGAGCACCAATAGTATTGAAAATGAATTGGAGATTTTTAAATCAAAAAAACTGGTAAGAGATGTGGTGAAATCCCAAAATCTGCAAACCGATTTATTGGTTAAAAACGGATTCAAGACTATAGAGCTTTTTGGAGAAAGTTCTCCGGTGAAGATTATTATTATCAACGAGAAAAAGAATAAAAAATTTCCGAAAAAAGCTTTTCATCTTATTAAGAATAAAACGGGCTGGGTATTGAGTTCAGAAGAGTTCAATTATAAGGCTCAGGTTATTTTTAACAAAGTAATTAGCCTTCCTTTTGCCAATATCATCATCACTCCCAATTCTAATTTTGACGCATCTAAAGTTGACTTTGAAATTGATGATATCTATGTAAATTTTAATCCAACAGAAATAGCTGCTTCTGATATTCAGAAGTCTTTGGAAATAGATTTGGCAGATAAAGATGCCACAGTTATTAATATTGGTATCAATTCTCCACAGACAGAGAAAGCAACAGCAGTCATCAATTCATTGATTGCGGCTTATAATAAAGATGCTATTGTAGATAAAAATACAGAGTCTCAAAAAACCAAGGATTTTATTGATGAAAGGATTTCTAAAATTGCTACAGAACTAGACCATGTAGAGACAGAGAAAGAGCAGTTTAAATCTAAAAATGGAATCACCGATATTTTTACAGAAACCAAAATCAATCTGGAAACATCTGCAGAAGCCAAGAAAAAAGAATTGGACCTCAGTGGCCAGCTGGAGATTACACAAGATTTGATCTCTTATCTTCAGAAACAAAATATCAGTCAGGCATTACCTTCTAACATTGGATTAACCAATGGTGAGTCCAATCTCGCTATTTCCAATTATAATAAAATGATTTTGGAAAGAAATCGTTTATTAGAAAATGCCACCCCTCAGAATCCTTTGGTTATAGACATAACAAAACAGATTAATACCATGCGTAGATCTGTAGAAGATGCTTTGCAAAAAAATAAAACAGGGTTACAATTGGCACTGGGAGAATATTCTGAGGAACAAAATAGTTTAAAATCCAGAATAAACCAAGTTCCTAAACAGGAAAAACTGTTTAGAAATCTGGAAAGAAAACAGCAAATTAAAGAAAATCTTTATTTACTTTTACTCCAAAAAAGGGAAGAAACAGCCATTTCATTAGCCGTTGTAGCACCAAAAGCAAGACTGGTAGAGCCTGCGTTTGTTTCGGACAAGCCGGTTGCTCCAAAAAAAATGATTATTTTGCTGGCTTCGCTTATTGTAGGATTGATGATACCAATGGGGATTATTTACATCAAAGAATTGATGAATAATAAGATTGTTGATAAAGAAGATCTCAAAAAATTATCTACCATACCAGTAATAGGAGAAATCCCTTCTATCAAGAAAGATGTAGAACATCTGGTAAAAGCCAATGACTTGTCTCCGTTGGCAGAATCTTTCCGGATTTTGATTACGAATATGGGATTTATGTTAGATTCTAATGAGGATTCAAAAGTGATTTTTGTAACATCATCTGTGAAAGGGGAAGGAAAAACTTTTGTTTCTATGAACTTGGCACTTACTTTTGCCAATTATCATAAAGTAGTTTTAATAGGTGCAGATATCAGAAATCCGCAATTGCAGAGATATAGCGAGGGAAGCAAAACAAAAATTGGGCTCACAGAGTTTCTTTATGACTCCAGTCTAGAGCCTTCGGAAGTTATTATGCAAAATCCAGTCTCGGCTAATAGTGATGTTATCTATTCCGGGAGCATACCTCCAAATCCTACAGAATTGCTTAAAAACGGTAGGATTAATGTTTTGTTGGATTATCTTAAAAAACATTATCAATATATCATTATAGATACAGCACCTTTACTATTGGTAACGGACAGTTTACTGATTTCTAATTATTCGGATCTTAAACTTTATGTAACAAGATCCAATTACACAGAGAAATCTTTAATAGAATTTGCTAATGAACTGGTGGATACTAATAAACTAAAAAATGTTGCTTTTGTGTTGAATGACTTAAATAGGAAAAATTTTGGTTATGGGAACAAATATGGTTATGGATATAATAATAAATGAAGCGTAAAGAATGAAAGATACTCAAGATCAATCAGATGAATTAAACTTAAAAGAAATAATAAAACCTTACTTGCAAAAATGGTATTGGTTTTTTATCAGTGTTTTTGTTTTTTTATGTTTAGCAGTTTTATATATCAAATTTAAAGCACCGGTTTACAACATCCGTTCCTCTGTTCTTATAAAAGATGCCAAAAAGATGTCTAATGCTTCTGCTGATTTTGGTGTCCTTTCTGGATTTGGTGGTTTTGCAGGTATGGGAACCAACAGTATTGAAAATGAATTGGAAATCTTTAAATCCCATAAAATTTTTGAAGATGTAATCCGTAAGATTAAAATTCAAACGTCTATCTATTCTCGCGAAAAATTTTATGATGTAGAGCTTTATAAAGACACAAACCCGTTTATTATCCATGTTGTTACTGAGAAACCTTTTGAAGAATTGCCAAAAAAACCGGTCGATTTTAAAGTGTCGGGCGACCAAATAACGCTTTCTTCAGAAGAATTGAAAAATGATATCGTCACTACATTTAATAAAACCATCAGCCTGCCTTACGCTAATATTATTATTACAAAAAACCCAAAATTCAACAGGAAAAAAGTTAAAAAACTAAATTTAAAAGATTTCTATTTTATCTATTCGGATCTAGAAAGTTTGGTCAATGGTTTAGAAGAAGGGGTTACCGTAGATCTTGTAGATAAGGATGCTACTGTTATAAGCTTATCAATGAACCATGAAAACAAAGATAAAGCTAAAGATATTTTAAATAGCCTTACAGAAATTTATAATGAATATGCTATCATTGATAAAAATACAGAGTCCAAAAAAACCAAAGATTTTATTGATGATAGAATTGTAATTATCTCCAAAGAGTTGGGAGATGTAGAAAATCAAAGACAAAATTTTAAAGTAGAGCATAAAATTGTTGACTTGCCTTCAGAAGCTCGTCTAAATCTTCAATTAGCGACTGAATCAGAGAAAAAGGAATTAGAACTAGATACTCAAATTGAACTCATAAATATTTTTTTAAATTACATTAATTCGCCAAAAAATAGTAATCAAATTATTCCAACAAATATTGGTGTAGACAGTCCTGCGGCTATTGCAAATATATCCGCTTATAACAAATTGATTCTTGATAGAAATAGGATGTTAGAAAATGCTACTCCAGACAATCCACTTGTTATTGAAATTACAAGAGATATAAATGCCTTGAAATCTTCTCTTAAAGAAAGCCTTTATAAAAGTGTAAATTCTTTACAGATTAGTAGAAAAGAAGCAAGTCAATATGGAAGTGATAAAGAAAATAAAATTCAGCAAATCCCATATCAGGAAAAATTATTTAGAAACATAGAACGCCAACAACAGATCAAAGAGAATCTTTATCTTTTACTGTTGCAAAAAAGAGAAGAAGCAGCGATCTCTATGGCTATTACGGGAGAAAAAGCAAGAGTTGTGGATCATGCTTTTGTAGATAAAAAACCTGTTGCACCCAAAATACTGATAAGCCTTGCGGCGGCTTTATTACTAGGACTAATTCTTCCAGGCGCTTTTATTTATCTTAAAGAATTGTTTAACAACAAAATCATTACCAAGCACGATTTGGAGAAACTGACTCGGGTGCCTATCCTTGCAGAAATCCCTCGTTTGAATAAAAGAGATGAAGAACTCATCAAAATTAATGATGTGTCACCTTTGGCGGAAGCTTTCAGGATTTTAGTGACCAATATTAAATTTATCCTTCCCAAAAAAGATTCTGCCAAGATTATCTTTGTAACTTCCACAGTAAAAGGAGAAGGAAAAACGTTTGTATCTGTCAATCTGTCATTGGCGTTATCTTCACCAAAAAACAAAGTATTGGTTATAGGCTCTGACATCAGAAATCCGCAGCTACAACGTTATAATCCTGCAATGAAAGGTGCAAAAGGACTTACAGAGTTTCTTCATGGGGATGTTACGCTGGCTCGTGAAGTTATTCACCCAAGTGGATTTATTAACAATTGTGATTTTATTTATTCTGGTAGTATTCCTCCAAATCCGGCAGAACTTCTTCAGAATGGACGTTATGAAGAACTGCTAGATCAAGTTAGAAATGATTATCAATATATTATTCTGGACACGGCACCGTTAATGCTGGTAACAGACTCCTTACTCATTTCTAATGTTGCAGATGCTACTTTGTATGTTACCAGATCAGAAGTGACAGAAAAAATGTTTATTGATTTTGCCAATAAAAACATTGAGTCTAAAAAAGTGAATAATGCCGCCTTTGTGCTCAATGATATTCATAAAACCAACTTTGGATATGGGAATAAATATGGCTATGGCTACCAAGCTGAAGAAAAAAAATGGTGGCAAAAAATATTTTAGTTTTTTTTGATGAAGACAGAAGACAAAAAAAAAATTAGTATAAAAACTAATTATATTCTTAATTTATTACGCGTCTTTTCTACCGCTTTTATTACTATTTTTACGATGCCATATCTTAACAGAGTATTGGGGGTTGAGAATGTTGGTAAAGTGGAGTATGTTTTTACAATCATTAATTATTTTGTTTTATTTTCTGCTGTTGGAATTCCAATGTATGGAATCCGTGAAGTTTCAAAGTTGAGACAAAACAAAAAAGCTTTATTTACATTAGTATCTGAACTGTTACTAATTCTTTCAATTACGACTGTTCTATCATATGCTTTCATATTTGGAATATTGCTTAATCTGCAGGCGCTAAGCAATTATAGAAATCTTTTATTAATAATGTCTGCAATGGTACTTTTTAGTAATATAGGTGCAGAATGGTATTTTCAAGGAATTGAAAATCAAAAATTTATAACGATAAGAAATGTTGTAGTAAGATTTTCTATTTTTGGACTTATATTTATTTTGGTGAAGGACGATAAGGATTATGTTACTTACTCTATCCTATTCACAATTATGCTTTTTGGAGCAAATTTTATTAATCTTATCGTTATTCTTAGAGAAATAATTAGTAATAAGATAGTATTCAGTGATTTACGACTGAAAAAACACCTGAAACCTATATTTTCTATATTTGTAGCTACAGTCTCTGTAAACATTTATTTACAGCTCGACAATTTTTTGATCGGAAGTATCTCTGGCGATAAATATGTGGCTTATTATGCTCTTGCAAATAAGCTTATACGGTACTTAATTTCATTTATTATAATCATTGGTTCTGTTGCTCTACCTAGATTATCATATCTTTATCATAGTAATAAATTACAATATAATCAACTACTTAAAAAAGTTTTTGATTTTATGATGATTATTGCAATTCCAAGCAGTATTTATTTCTTTATTTTTTCAAGTGATATTATTTTATTTATGGGAGGGGAGGATTTTTTGGCTGCTGATTTAACTATGAAAATACTATCTCCATTATGCATTATTGTAAGTTTTGCGTATTTTTTTGGATTTTTGGTATTATATGCCCAGGAGAAAGAGAAGATTTACACGTTTGCTACAATATTTTCTGCAGTTGTTAGTCTGATATTAAATTTTTACAGTATTAAACGATATCAACATAATGGTGCAGCAGTTGTGGCTCTAATAGCAGAGTTTATCGCAATTATTGTCATGTTTTTTTACATTAATAAAGAGAAAAGATCTGTAAAAATTTTTAATATTAATTTTATCAAAATTATTGTTGCCAATGTTATTTTATTTATCTTAATTCAAATATTAAAAAATAATGTTGTAGTCGAAAATAAGTTGATCGGTTGGTTAACATTTTCGGCATTATTTGTTACAAGTTATACTTTGGGTCTTCTAGCGCTTAAAGAAGAAAATAGTATACATTATCTAAAACAAATCTTTTCAAAACGAACTATAACCAACAAATAATTGATTTTAAAGAACACAAATGGATATATCAATAATTATTGTCAACTACAATACACTTGAACTTACAAAAAAATCAATTGATTCAGTTTTTGCATATAATCCCAAAAATATTGAATTTGAGGTTATTGTAGTTGATAATGCCTCTACCGATGGGAGCAAATCATGTTTTGAAGAAGACTCACGTATTACATATATATACTCGGATGAAAATTTGGGTTTCGGTAGAGCTAATAATATTGGGATTAAAAGATCTAATGCAAAGTATGTTTTTTTATTAAATTCTGATGCGTATCTAGTAGAAGATGTACTTACTCCATTTTATAATTTTATGGAACTTCCACAAAATAAAGATGTTGTCTGTTGTGGAGCAAATGTTATTAATTCACTAAGTGAAGACTCTATTATTGGAGGTAACCTCCCAAGCGTACAAGAGTCAATTGCAAGACTAGGTTTTGCTATTTTCTTCCTGCCTTATTATAGAAAACATTTGGCCAGCGGAGTTAAACATTATAAAGAAAAAGGTTCTGTTTATGAAATAGGGTATGTTACAGGTGCGGATATGTTTCTGCGAAAATCGGTTTTAGATAACTTGGGAGCGTTTGATCCATCATTTTTTCTTTATTATGAAGAGACCGAAATGTCATTTAGATTTAAAAAAAATAATTTCAGAAGTGTAATATTATCTGATTATAAACTAGTGCATGACCAAGGAAGTTCATCAAAAACACCAGCGATCAATAAAAATATTGAAAAAATATTTTCAGAAAGTAGATATTATTATTTTCAAAAATGTTATGGAATAGGATCTGCCAGATTTGTAACTTTTTTATTTGCTCTTCAATCCGTAATTTTTGGTATATTTACGATTAACAAAAATGATTTTATAAGGGCACGGATAATCTTTAAAACGTTAAAATAATTAGTTTTACTTTTTATAATAGATGAATTTAACTATAGGACATAATATTTTAAGAAAAAAGGACTCTAAAGTGTTCTTTGCTTTAGCAATATTGATATGCGTATTAGTTGCATTTTTCAAAGAATCTATTTTTCCCGAGAAATATTTTAACGATGCTAAGACGATTCAAGATATTATAGAGAAACCATATTTGATAAAAATAATGGACAGTAATTTTGTAAATACTGCATTTTTTTTCAAAAAACTATATATAGATAAATATATTGTCGCTCCTGTCTTAGCAATAGTCTCCTACTTAAGCGCTATACTCTTTATTTTTAAAAAATATCAAGTTAAATTTATTTCTTTCCCAAAAGTCTTATTAGTTGTTGCTTATTCTGCAATGGCAATGGTATATATGTCTACATATAGTAAAGATTTAGTTTTGTTTTTAATAGTAATCATTCCTTTTATTTTTTTTGAAAAGAAAAATATTTTTATCTGGACATTATTCGCAATTTTTTACGCTTCGTTTTTCCGAAGTTATTGGTTTATTACCATTCTTTTGTTTTGGGGTTTCAAATTGTTTGTAGTTAAGAAACCCAAGCTATTATTATTAGCAATACCAATCTATTATGTATTGATTTCCTTTATATATAATTATATTTTTGGAACTTCTCTCTCTATGATACGTTACCTTACAAATATTGATAGGGATTCAGATATTGCACAAACAGCTATTTCCACTTATATAAAAGGAGATAATTTTATGGTAGAGGCAGCTAATTTTTACTTAACACTTGTTTTTTTGATTATCCCCATTCCTTTACTGTTATTAGGAGCTCCCTTTTATATAATTTTGGCACTCCTTATTATTGTGTTTTTTTATAACTTTTTATTATTATATGTGAGGGAATATAATAATAAAAATTATACAAACATATTTTCTTTTATTATCTCTTTTTTGTTGGTTCAGAGCTTATTTGAGCCCGATTATGGTAGTTTTGTTAGACACCTATCTCCACTCTATCCATTGTTTTTTGTATGTATTGTAATGAATTTTAAAAAATCATCTAAAATACAGTTATGAAAAGTAAAAAAATTTTATTTATAAGTTTTATTGGGATTTCTTTCACAATTTCTTTAGATTTTGCTCCTCAAAAATGTATTGAAGACTGTTTTTCTATGATTTGGAATGATAGGATTACTAAAAGATCTTGGATCTATTTAGAGCAGGATGAAACAAAAGTATATAAGAAAAATTCTGATATTAGTGAAGGAGATTTGTTAAAAATGCCTAAAAATATGTGGGACGCTGATTATACAGACAATGTATCGGCTGAAAAATTTGGCACACCCAATAAAACAAATGCTTCTTTTAAGCTTGTAACATTAGGTTATAATGTTAAAGATCAAAAGAAAACGGTAGGATTCGATTTTATGATACTCAACCACAGTAAAAAAGAAGATGATCCGTATATTTTTAGAATTGTTAATAATTCTCAAAAAGAAAGTAGTACAACATTAGGAACGCTTCGAGAGGTAGGATTTGTTTTTGACAATTGGGCGCAATATTGGGATAAGGATAAAGTATGGACAGGTGGTAACCATTCTTTTAAAGCAAATTATCAGGTAGAAGATCTGGATAAAATTATTGTAAAGTTCAAATTTAGACTTATAGATTATAATGCACCTCTCAATAAAGAAATGATTGAAAAAAAATGGCTGGGAAGCTACGCAACATGTGATTTCAGGTTTATAGAATATGATGAAAACGGTAAGCCGATCAATTCGTACTTGATTGGTCTTGTGTTTTCAAATCCTCTGAAAGTTGATTTTAATGGCAATCCCAATGATGGTATTTTATTTGGGAGTACGAAAACTGAAAATGGTATTTTTCAAAAATTTCTTCTTCTTCACGGGAATAAAAATGGGGTAAAAGAAGTTAACACTATTGACGCTCAGAATGGTTTTAAAACGGTAGAAATAGACTTTAAGCCATTGATTGAAAAATATTTTAACATTAATAAAAATCATAAAAATATTATATCCGGTTTAGATATATATAGTGCTACCCGGGCAACTAATTTTACATATGATATCCAAGATGTGCAAGTTAATGGCTGCAAGGGGAGATAGATGATAATATAACTCAAAGCTTAACTTTTTATGAAAGTATTAATTGTTTCCTTCTCTGTAAACGGAGCAATGGGTGATAATTTTAAATTAGTTACCAGATATTTACGTGAGAGCAATTGTAAAATAAGTGTTCTTACGAATACCAAAACAGATTTACAATCTGCCAAAGACTTTGATGTATATGAAATTCCTTTTAATCGGGAATATGTATTTGATTTTGTTAATCCCAAATCTTATTTAAGAATTTTAAGGATTACAAAAAAAGTAAAATATGATGCCGTACTCTTTTTAAGTTTTCACCCCGTCAACCTGTTTTTATTTAAAATAATTCCTGCAAATAAAATATTCTTTTATCTTCATGATCATGAAGTCCACAGTGGTTTTCCAAAATTTGACACTTTATTTTTTAAATTGCA
Organism: Flavobacteriales bacterium UBA2306; assembly: GCA_002345565.1. Lineage (GTDB taxonomy): Bacteria > Bacteroidota > Bacteroidia > Flavobacteriales > Weeksellaceae > Epilithonimonas. Next base: position 177,026 of record DDVS01000005.1, read on the forward strand.
ATATAAATATTTATATTCAAAAAATGTTGTATTGATTGTTTCTTCTAACTATATGAAAAAGGAAATACTTAGAAAGTATTCAAATTTAAATCCTAATAGAATTAAAGTCATCTACCTTGGCCTACTAGATAACTTGATTTTTCCCACTGATAAAAGTTTAAAAGAAGATATTGATGTGCTTTTTTTTGGGCGTATAGAATACTACAAAGCTTTGGATGTGCTTGTCAAATCTTACATATCAAATAATCAGTCTTATAACTGCGTTATTGTTGGAAAGGGTAATTTAAAAAAAGTTTTCGGAATAGAGCATCTTCCAAAGAGTATTACTCATATCAATGATTATGTTCCTGATGAAGATTTGGCAAAATATATACAGAGAGCAAAACTTGTAGTTATGCCTTACAGAGATGCAACAGGTACACAAGTGATACAATCGGTTTTCTATTATGGTAAACCAATTGTAGCCACTAAAGTTGGTTGTTTTTCAGAGTATATTTCTGATGGAAAAGATGGTTTTGTTGTTGAAAAAGAAAATGAAAAAGCTTTAAGCGAAGCAATAGATTTATTACTTTCAGATGATGAGTTAAGAAAAAATATGGGAAATAATGCTAAAGAAAAAGTTAGACAAATTTTCGATAATCATAAAATTAATCATCAATTTATTAAAGCGTTTGACAATAATAGATAATTAATTATGGTTCAAAAGACAAAAATAATTCACATCACTCAGGGTTTTGGAGGACTTTTTACATATATAAAACAAATTATCCAAGAAAGTGATAGAGAAAAATTTGATATTGAAATTATCGCTCCTCATAATATAGAGTGTAAAGAATTTTGTGACAAGTTTTCAGTAAAATACATAATAATAGAATTAGAAAGAGGATTTAGTCCTTTGAAAGATTTATCAGGTTTACAAAAACTGTATAGTTACTTAAAAAAAAGCAAACCAGATTTAGTCCATGTTCATAGTGCAAAAGCTGGTTTTTTGGGAAGACTTGTTGCTTCGTTTTTAGGAATTAAATCTATATATACTCCACATGGAATTTCCTATCTCAGTTTTACAGGTCTCAAAAGGATGATTTTTTTTATGCTTGAGATTTTTGCGAAAAAACATACTCAATATGTTTTAGCATGTTCCGAGTCTGAAAAAATCAGATGTTTATATGAAATTGGTATTCCGGAGAAAAAGATTACAGTCATAGAAAATGCGATTATAGTAAATGACAGTTCTCAAGATAAACTAATTGATTGCATGAGCCCTCATATAGGAGTTATAGCCAGATTAACATATCAAAAAAATCCAATTTTATTCGTTGAGATTGCGAAAAAAATTAAAGAAATTATTCCCCAAGCAAAATTTTCTATATTGGGTGCTGGAATCCACGACCATTTAATAAACGAGGTCACAACAAAAATTGAAGAATACGGTCTTAAAGAAAATTTCAAAATTCATCAATGGGGAAGTTTCAGCTCATCATCAGAATATTTGAAAACATTGGATATTTTTTTGATGACTTCTGTTTTTGAAGGTTTACCGTTTTCCCTACTTGAAGCAATGAATGAAAATGTACTTTGTATAACTAGTAAATGTGATGGTTGTAACGATGTGATTAATAATAATGAAAATGGCTTTTCTTGCATGGTATTAGAAGACTATGTAAAGTGTATAATAAAAGCAATGAATAATCCTGAATTGAGTCATAACTTAAGAATTCATGCAAAAAAAGATTTAAAGGAAAAATATAATCTTGATAATTTCATTTCTAAACTGGAAAATTATTATTTAACAGTAAAAAATCAAAATTAAATACAAAAAATAATTTTAATTCTTTTTTACAATCATTAGTTTAATTAATATTTAATGTGTTAATTATTCATCATTAATTATTCATATATTTGTGAACTAACTATAAATTATGAAAACAGAAAAAATTGGAATTACATTTTCCGCATTCGATTTACTACATGCAGGCCATATTAAAATGCTGGAAGAGGCAAAAACAGTCTGTGATTATCTAATTGTAGGTCTTCAAATGGATCCAACTATTGACAGACCACACAAAAACAAACCTACACAATCTGTTGTAGAACGCTATATTCAATTAAAAGCTTGCCGCTCTGTGGACGAAATTATCCCCTATAATACAGAAGAGGATTTACTAGACGTGCTAAAATCCTTTGTAATTGACGTCAGAATTATTGGCGATGATTACAGAGACAAAGAATTTACAGGAAAGCAATATTGTGAAGAAAAAGGCATCGAAATCTATTTCAATAAACGAGATCACCGTTTCTCCAGCTCAGCTCTTAAAAAAGCGGTTTTTGAACAAGAATTAAAAAAAATAAATCAATAAAAGTTAATAATGAAGGTAAAATCTACACCATTACAAGATTGTTATATTATAGAACCTACAGTTTTTGAAGATGACCGCGGTTACTTTTTTGAAAAATTTAATGAAAAAACTTTTGAAGAATTAACCGGCCAAAACGGACATTTTGTACAAGATAACATCTCAAAATCTTCCTATGGCGTGCTTAGAGGTCTTCATTTACAAAAAGGTGAACACGCACAGGCAAAATTAGTCTCTTGTTTAGAAGGCAAGGTTTTTGATGTTGCTGTGGATCTAAGAGAAAACTCCCCATCTTTTGGAAAATGGTTCGGCATAGAGCTTACCGCAGAGAATAAGCTTCAGCTCTATGTTCCTAGAGGTTTCGGACACGGTTTCTCGGTTTTGAGCGAAACGGCTGTTTTCTCTTACAAGTGTGATAATTTTTATCATAAAGCTGCAGAAGGTGGTGTTTTATGGAATGATCCAGAGCTTAATATCGACTGGCAATTGCCTATGGATGATGTCATATTATCAGAAAAAGATAAAGTTTTACCATCTTTATCAGAAAAGAATTTCTAATTCTGACAAAAAAAACTATAACACATTTGAAAAACTAAAATTAATTTGTTAGAAAATTCTAAAAAATAATTCTATATTAATTATATTAGTTTTTTATGAAAATTTAAATTTATAAACAACATGCCTGTTTTTTTTCTAAGAAAACTGTCCAAATTTTTATTACTCGGCGATTATTTGGTAATCAGCTTATGCTATGTGTTTTGGGTTTATTTTTTTATAAATCCCATAGATAAAGCCATTGTCCAAATTGATTATAAACTCCACATTATCATTTTGTTAGTTTTTTGGTCGGTCATTGCCAGATTAACCAGATTATATAAAAATACATATTATAGAGAATCTACAGATCATTTTAGTTTACTGTCAAAAGCACTGTTTGGATTTGTATTATTCTTTTTACTCTATATCAATTTATTATATTCTCAAAAAGTAAGTTTTTATTTTTCTGCAAAATATCTTGTGTCGATTACCCTGCTAATGGCTTTTAACCGGATGTTTTTATTATTGCTGAGAAAAAACTACAGAAAAAAAATACATAAACAGGTTAATACCATATTAATTGGTAACAATCATTTTTCCCAAGCCATTTTAGCTAATGAAGAAGTAAGGGTCCTGATGGGTATTAAAGGCTTTTATGCTTTTGAAAAACTTCAAAACAATGGCCAATATCTAGGAACTATAGATTGTTTTTTAAAAGATATAGAGAGCGGTAAAATAGACAACATCATCCTTTGCGATGATAATATTGATGAAGAAATGTATCATCATATTTTGAATATAGCGGAGCAGAATATGATTAGGATGTACATTGTACCAGATTTTAAATATGTCTCTTCCAGCAGCCATTCTTTAGACATCATTAATGGAATTCCATTTCTTACTTTAATGCCGGAACCTTTGTCCAATACAGAGAATCAATTCATTAAAAGAACTTTTGATTTGGTTTTTTCATTACTGGTAATTGTTTTTCTTCTCTCGTGGCTTATTCCTATTGTAGCATTAATTATTAAATTAGAAAGCAGAGGTCCTATTTTCTTTTTACAGAAAAGATCTGGTCTCAAGAATGAGCCATTTAATTGTATCAAATTCAGAAGTATGGCGATTAATTCACATGCAGACCATTTAATTGCTACAAAAAACGATGCTAGAGTGACTAAGTTTGGTGCTTTTATGAGAAAAACCAGTATAGATGAATTGCCACAATTCATTAATGTATTTATAGGGAATATGTCCGTCGTAGGGCCTAGGCCGCATATGCTTTCGCAAACCAAACAATATTCACAAATCACAAGAAAATATATGCTAAGACATATGATAAAGCCTGGGATTACAGGATGGGCGCAGGTAATGGGCTCCAGAGGAGAAATCTTTAGCCACGAAGATATGGCACAGCGCGTTAAAAAAGATATTTGGTATATCCAAAATTGGTCTTTCTTTTTGGATCTCAAAATTATATTTTTGACTTTTTACAATATTGTAAAAGGGGATGACCAAGCGTATTAATCAATTTAAAATATTATAATCTGGAATCAAATTTTGATTCCTTTTTTTATTCCTAAATTTGCAGACTCAAAAATCTGAATATGCGTACTAAATCGGTTGGTAAAAAGAAAATTAATATTGTAACATTAGGTTGCTCCAAGAATGTATATGATTCCGAAGTTCTTATGGGACAGCTAGAAGCTAATGGTAAACAAGTAGTCCACGAGGAAAAAGGAGATGTTGTGGTAATTAATACCTGCGGATTTATCGATAATGCGAAAGAAGAAAGCGTAAACACCATTCTGGAATATGTAGATCTCAAAAACCAAGGCATTGTAGAAAAAGTTTTTGTTACTGGGTGCCTTTCCGAAAGATATAAACCAGACTTGGAAAGAGAAATTCCGGATGTTGATCAATATTTCGGGACCCGCGATTTGCCTATCCTTTTGAAACATCTGGGTGCAGATTACAAACACGAACTTGTAGGAGAGAGACTAACTACAACCCCAAAACATTACGCCTACCTTAAAATATCCGAAGGTTGTGATAGGCCTTGTTCATTTTGCGCTATTCCTCTAATGCGTGGTGCGCATATTTCTACACCCATAGAGAAATTAGTTATCGAAGCTCAGAAACTAGCTAAAAAAGGAGTGAAGGAATTAATTCTAATTGCTCAGGATTTAACTTTTTATGGTCTTGATATTTATAAAAGAAGAGCCTTGGGAGATTTGCTTTTGGAATTAATAAAGGTAGAAGGCATAGAATGGATTCGCTTACATTATGCGTTCCCGTCTGGATTTCCGGAAGATGTACTCGATATAATTAAAACAGAGCCCAAAATCTGTAATTATATTGATATTCCACTTCAGCATATTAATACAGAGTTGCTAAAGGCGATGAAACGTGGTACCACCTTAGAGAAGACGAATACACTGCTTGATAAATTTCGGGAAAAAGTTCCGGATATGGCTATCAGAACAACATTGATTGTTGGATTTCCCGGTGAAAGCGAAGAAAGATTTGAAGAACTGAAGCAATGGGTGAAAGATCAACGTTTTGACCGTCTTGGCTGTTTTACTTACTCTCACGAAGAAAATACGACGGCTTTTGAACTTGAGGATAATATTCCAGATGATATTAAACAAAAAAGAGTAGAGGAGATCATGGATATTCAACAACAAATTTCATGGGAAAAAAATCAGGAAAAAGTAGGCAAAATATTCAAATGTATTTTTGATAGAAAAGAAGGCGAGTATTTTGTAGGCAGAACAGAATATGATTCGCCAGATGTAGATAATACGGTTTTGGTTCCTGCAAAAGACGTGTACATCTCAATTGGGGAATTTGCTGAAGTAAAAATCACCTCGGCCGAAGACTATGATTTAATCGGAGAATTGGTATAAAATCAATTTATTATCAATAAAAACCAAAGTTATTGCTTTGGTTTTTTTAATGAATATTGTTAAAAAAAATACGTTTTGTAATTAACTTCCTGTATTTCAAATGTTTATATGATTTTAAATTGCTAAAAATGATAAATATATTAATGTTTTATCATTTTGATATTAATATACGCGTTTTAATAAATGCAAAAGTGTTTTTTGCAAATTTAATTATTAATAATTAGCTAAAATTTGTTTGTAATTATTTATATAATATAAATTAAAATTTAAATAATTATATTAAGTATTTGATTTATAAATGTTTAATTTATTTCTATGGGATTATATTGTCTTGAATTTTAATAAAATATAAAATTATTTAACGGTTTTTAACAAGTCTTTATAACCGCTTCTATCAGAAGGTTTACAGGATTTTATATACTGTTTTAAAGGAGTTAGCTGGGGAAATCTGCAAAAAACAAAGCTTAGATATTCAAGATATCTATCTTTGCGGAGTCAAAACCCTAAAAATAAATTCAAAATGATGAAAAGAGCCCTTCTCGTAATCATAATGATGATTTCAACACTTGGTATTTATTCTTTCAAGAACAATGCCACTGATGCGAAAACAAGTTTTGTATCATACTACCACGATAAATTTGATGGTAAAAAAACAGCAAGCGGAGAAATTTTTGATAACTCTGCGCTAACAGCAGCAAACAAAACATTAGCTTTCGGTACGTTGGTGAAGATCACCAATCTCATCTCCGGAAAAAGTGTAGTTGTAAAAATTAATGACAGAGGTCCTTACCATTCTTCAAGAGCCTTTGATCTTTCTAAAGCTGCTTTCAAATCTATTGCAGACGTGCGTAAAGGTACAATTGCGGTAGAATATGAAATTCTAGATTAAAGAAATTATCTTATTACGGTAAAAAAATATCCAATCAGATTTCTGATTGGATATTTTTATTTTAAGATTAAAATACATTTCCATATAATACACTTTTTGAAAAATACAACCAAAACTAAATATGACTTTGGTTTTATAATTTATAAACAAATAAATACAAACTAACATTTCCATTCTTCTCGGTAATTTTCTTTTCTATAAAATCCTGTGCATTGGAAGACAATGAAAATCCTACGACACTACACAAAATTCCAATTCGTAAAAGCTCTTTCTTGATATTTTAATTAATATTAAATTCAGCGCAAATCTAATCATTGTTTTAGTATTTGATGAATGTATTTGTTTGATTTTTAAATATTTCAATTGAAAAGATTAAATCAAAAAAACCAATCAAGTGATTGGTTTTTTTGATTTTTATAAATTATTTACCTGGGATGTTTTTTAAAATTTCCTGTGTGTATTTCCAGAATTTTTGAACAGATGATATACTCGCTCTTTCATCCGGAGAATGCGCACCTTTAATAGTTGGTCCAAAACTCACCATTTCCATTTTTGGGTAATTGGCTCCGATGATTCCGCATTCTAAACCTGCGTGACAAGCGACTACCATTGGCTTTTCACCAAAATTGGATTCGTAAAGCTCTGTCATTACTTTGATGATTTCTGCTTCCGGTTTTGGTTTCCAGCCGGGATAAGAACCTCCGAATTCTGTTTTCAATCCATTGCTTTCAAAAGATGCTTTCAATTGATTCGCAACTTCCCATTTTGTAGATTCTACGGAAGAACGCGTCAAGTTTAATATTTTGATTTCGCCATTTTTCAATTCCACTCTTGCAACGTTGTTAGATGCTTCTACCAAGCCTTCTACATCCGGACTCATTCGGAAAACGCCGTTGTGAGCAGCATTGATTGCAAAAACTATTTTTTTAGAATCTACAACAGAAATTGCTTTTTCTGATAAATCTACTTTCTCGATATGGATAACTAAATCTTTTTCTAATGAAGCAAATTCCTCAAGAATTTCAGATTTCAATTGTTCAAATTTTGATAAAAAATCTTCAGAATTATCAACAGAAACAATCGCTTTAGCTTCTCTCGGAATAGCATTTCTCAAATTTCCACCGTCAATTAAACTTAACTGAATTTGATGGTCTAATCCTAAGAATAACAATCTTCCCAATAATTTGTTCGAATTTCCAAAACCTTTGATAATGTCCATTCCGGAATGTCCGCCTTGTAAACCTTTGATCTCGATTTTGAAAATTTCTCCTTTTGCTTCTTCCAAATCGAATTTTGCAGAAGCCGTCACATCCACACCACCAGCACAACCGATATCGATTTCGTCATCTTCTTCTGTGTCAAGATTAAGAAGGATTTCTCCTTTCAATTGTCCCGGTTTCAATGCCAATGCGCCAGTCATTCCTGTTTCTTCGTCTATCGTGAAAAGAGCTTCCAATTCTGGATGCGCAATGTCATTACTTTCTAGGATTGACATAATTGTTGCAACGCCCAAACCGTTATCAGCTCCCAAGGTTGTTCCTTTTGCTCTTACCCAATCGCCATCTACATACATTTGGATTCCTTGAGTTTCGAAATCAAAATCTACATCATTGTTTTTTTGACAAACCATATCAAGGTGAGATTGCATCACGATGGGCGTTCTGTTTTCCATTCCGGAAGTTGCAGGTTTTGTGATGATGACATTTCCAACTTCGTCAACGGTTGTTGGCAATCCAAGATTTTCCCCGAATTCTTTTATGAATTGTATAACTTTTTCTTCTTTTTTTGATGGTCTGGGAACCGAATTCAGTGCTTCGAAATTCTTCCAAATCACTTTTGGTTCCAGTTGTGAATATTCCATTTTTTTTTTGAAATTTTTTGATGTTGCAATTTAATAATTATGAAAGGAAAATGAAATCTTTATGACATAAATAATGTTTCTGTAACCTTTCTTTCGTTTTATGTTTTATAATTTTGAAGCTTCAATTCTAGCAAACTATTGATGTCGAATTTTTTACAACAGTTTTCCAAATTTTTAAGATTAAGAGTTTCTATTTCTGAGTGGATTTATCTCATAAAATGCGTAATTGGCGCATCTATTTGTTATCTGTTTTATATTTTTCTTCCGCAATATCCAGTTTATTGGGCTTTGATTTCCGTTGTGATCGTGTTTTCGCCAGATAATAGCAATAAGCTGGCTTATGACCGAATCAAATCTAATCTTTTGGGAGCTTCTATTGGAATGCTTTTATTCTTAATTCCAATTCCTAATATTCTTTTGATTTGTTTTGGAGTGGCTTTAACGATTTTGGTCGGGATTGCTTTGAAGCTTGACAATACGCTTCGTTCCGCATTGGCTGCAATGGTGATTGTTTTGATTGAAGAAAATCAGGCGCACGATTGGCTGATTCCCATTGAACGTGTAATTTGTGTCTGCATCGGATGTTTTGTTGCGTTGATCATCACTTTTATTTTTTCTAAGTTCAAAAGTTACGGTCAAACTTTTTTGAAACATTGACAAAAGGTACAAAACCCCTAGCCCCGATGGCAGTGACATCCTTTTTTGTTTTCTATTGCTAATGTTATTTTTATGGACTATCGTTCTGAAAACAAAAAAGATATAGCGGATAGCGGGATTAAGCTCCTAAATAAAAAAACTCCCCAAAAAATTGGAGAGTTTCTATAAAATTTAAGATTAAGAATCTTAGTATCTGTAATACTCGGGTTTGAAAGGTCCTTTCACGTCAACACCTATATAATCGGCTTGTTCAGGAGAAAGAACTTCTAGCTCAACGCTTAATTTCTTAAGGTGTAATTCAGCTACTTTTTCGTCTAGGTGTTTTGGTAACATATAAACCTCGTTTCCGTAAGCTTCAGAATTTGTCCAAAGTTCGATTTGAGCCAAAGTCTGGTTAGAGAAAGAGTTTGACATTACGAAAGATGGGTGACCAGTTGCACAGCCAAGGTTTACCAATCTACCTTCAGCAAGAATGATAACTTCTTTACCTTCGATAGTGTAGATATCAACCTGAGGTTTAACTTCAGTTTTTGTGTGACCGTAGTTTTTGTTCAACCAAGCCATATCGATTTCGTTATCGAAGTGACCGATGTTACAAACAATCGCTTTATCTTTTAATTTTAAGAAATGCTCTGCTCTTACAATGTTGAAGTTACCAGTCGTAGTGATTACGATATCTGCGTTATCAACAACAGTATCTAATCTTTTAACTTCGTAACCGTCCATTGCAGCTTGAAGCGCACAAATTGGATCAATCTCAGTAACCGTAACGATAGAACCAGCACCTCTGAAAGATGCAGCAGTACCTTTACCTACGTCTCCGTATCCACAAACTACCACTCTTTTTCCTGCCAGCATTACGTCAGTCGCTCTTCTTACCGCATCTACCGCAGATTCTTTACATCCGTATTTGTTATCGAATTTAGACTTGGTAACCGAATCATTAACGTTGATTGCAGGAATTACCAAAGTTCCGTTTTTCATTCTTTCGTATAGTCTGTGAACGCCAGTTGTGGTTTCTTCGGAAAGCCCTTTGATTCCGGCAGTCAGTTCAGGATATTTGTCAAAAACCATATTGGTTAAATCTCCACCATCATCAAGAATCATATTCAATGGCTTTCTGTCTTCGCCAAAGAAAATAGTCTGTTCAATACACCAATCGAATTCTTCTTCATTAAGACCTTTCCAAGCATAAACAGGAATTCCTGCAGCAGCAATGGCAGCAGCAGCGTGGTCCTGAGTAGAGAAAATGTTACAAGAAGACCAAGTTACTTCAGCACCTAGCGCTACCAAAGTTTCAATCAAAACCGCAGTCTGAATAGTCATATGCAGACATCCTGCGATTCTTGCACCTTTCAAGGGTTGAGATGGTCCGTATTCTTCACGGATGGCCATCAAACCTGGCATCTCAGCTTCAGCTAAAGTGATTTCTTTTCTTCCCCATTCTGCTAGAGAAATGTCCTTCACTTTGTAAGGAACGTATTGTGTTGTTGTACTCATATGTAATGAATCGTTTTTAATTCTGATTTTAAAATGCAAAATTACAATTAAAATATTAATAAATAAAACTTCTGATTTTTATCAATTTAAAAAAAATGCTCCCGAAAAAAATTCCGAGAGCATCGCGTATAGAGAGATAATGAATGTTTATTTCCAGCCGCCACCTAAGCTTTTGTAGATGTTGACCACTGTGCTCAGCTGTCTTTCTTTAGCTTCGATGAGTTCCATTTTGGCGTCCAAAGCATCGCGCTGATTCATCAGAACTTCCAGATAATCCGCTCTCATATTTCTGAATAATTGATTGGCAATATCGATTCCTTGGTCAAGAGCCTGAACTTCTTGAGACTTCATTTCGTAATATTTATCGAGGTTTTTAATCGCCGACATTTGATTGGTAATGTCAAGATAAGCGCTCAAAATGGTTTTGTCATATTCATACAAAGCTTGGATTTGTCTTGCATCAGCAGATTTGAACTGCGCTTGAATCGCACTTTTATTAATCAACGGACCAGCCAATTCTCCAACAAGGCTGTATGCAATTGATTCTGGCATTTTCACAAGATAATTCGGCTTGAAAGCTTCTAAACCAAGCGCAGCATTGATTTCCAGACTTGGATAGAATTCTTTTCTAGCCGCTTCCACATCCAGTTTTGCAGACTGCAATTCCAATTCAGCCTGTTTGATATCAGGACGATTGGCTAATAACTGAGACGGAATTCCCGTATAAACCGTTTGCGGAACAATTGACATAAAACTTTCTTTTGTTCTTACAATCGGTTGCGGATAACGACCAAGCAAAGCATTGATTTTATTTTCCTTTTCTGTGATTTGCTGTTTAAGGTCATATTCAGTTGCATTGGACTTTGCCAATTCAGCCTCGAATTTTTTCACGGCTAATTCTGTAGCAGCCATTGCCTGCTTTTGGATTTTAGCTACTTCAAGCGCTTTTTTCTGCAAATCCATATACTGATGAATAATATCCAATTGATTATCAAGAGATAGTAATTCGTAATAATTATCAGCAACTTCAGCAATCAAACTTGACAGAACAAAATTCTTTCCTTCAACTGTTGACAAATAATGAGCAACAGCAGCCTGTTTTTCAGTTCTCAGTTTATGCCAGATATCAACTTCCCAGTTCGCAACCAAACCGCCTTCAAAGTTTCCTAAATTCTCAGGAACTTCTTTTCCATCGGTTATTTCTGTGGAAGCATCACCGGCTCCGGTACTTGTATAACGACCGACTTTTTCAATTCCGGCGCCTAATTTTGCAGCAACAGTAGGACTTAGTTTTCCGTTTTTGTACATCACATCGCTTTTTGCGATTTCGATTTGCTGAAGCGTAATCATTAATTCCTGATTATTTTTCAAAGCTTCATCAATCAGATTCACAAGATTTGGGTCTGTGAAAAACTCTTTCCAAGGCGTGATTCCAGAATTATTTGCCGAAGCAGTCTGATTCTCAAAATTCTGAGGAATGGTTTCTTTTACTCTATCCTGAATTTTAGTCGCCATTGGTGCTTTACATCCAATCAATGCTAATGAAATGAATGCTGTTGCGACAATGTTTTTATGATTATGAAATAATTTAGTCATACCTTAATTTTTATAAATGTCTCGTTGAGACAAACTGTTAATAGATTTTATTGGTTCGTTTTACAGAAGTTCCGTAGGAACGACCTGTTTTCTTAATGTCGAAGTCCGCTCCTAAGGAGCTCAAATTCACAACTTGATCCATTTCTATTACCAGTTTGCTTCTCCGAGGCTTTATCATTTTTGTCTTTTAATTTTTATTGTTTTTACCTATGGATTGATTGGATTATTTATCTTCAAATTTTCCATCGTGTTGGTAAGGCTCAGTTTGTTCAGTTAAAGGATTTTCTTCTTCATAGTAAGTCAGTTTTGACTTAGCTGCGATGTTGGCGAAAATGTAGTACAATCCAGGAATTATCATCAATCCGAAAATAGTTCCAATCAACATTCCTCCCGCAGCTGCGGTTCCAATCGTTCTGTTACCTACTGCTCCAGGTCCAGTTGCCAAAGCTAATGGAATCAATCCTGCAATAAATGCGAACGATGTCATCAAAATCGGACGGAATCTCAAAGACGCTCCTTGCAGCGCAGCTTCTTTTGTAGAAAGTCCTTCTTCTGCTTTTTTCTGAACAGCAAATTCGACAATTAATACTGCGTTCTTTCCGAGTAATCCGATGAGCATTACCATTGCAACTTGTGCATAGATGTTATTCTCTAATCCGAAAAGTGAAAGGCATAAAAACGCTCCGAAAATCCCTGTCGGTAATGACAAAATAATTGGCAACGGTAAAATGAAACTTTCGTACTGAGCAGAAAGAATCAGATAAACAAATCCAAGACAAACCAAGAAGATGTAAATCGCTTCGTTACCTCTGGAAACTTCGTCTTTAGAAATACCAGCCCAGTCGATTCCGAAACCTCTTGGCAAAGTTTTATCTGCAACTTCCTGAATGGCTTTAATCGCATCTCCGGAACTATATCCCGGAGCCGGTGTTCCGCTCACTTCGGAAGAGTTGTACATATTATGTCTCGTGATTTCTGACAATCCATAAACTTTTTCAAGATGCATAAAATCTGAATAAGGAACCATTTGGTCTTTATCATTTTTGACATACAATTTCAACAAATCGCTTGGCAACGCACGATATTGTGGACCAGCCTGAACAATCACTTTATAAGGTCTGTCGAATCGGATGAAACTTGTTTCGTAATTGGAACCAATCAAAGTTGAAAGATTGTCCATTGCCTTTTCGATTGTCACCCCTTTTTGTTCTGCCAAATCATTATCAACTTTCAACATATATTGAGGGAAACTCGCAGAATAGAATGTAAATGCAGAACCTAGTTCCGGACGTTTTTTTAGTTCTTTTACAAAATCATTGCTGACTTGTTCCATTTTATGATAATCACCACTTCCTGCTTTATCCAAAAGTCTTAATTCAAAACCTCCTGCAGCTCCATAACCGGGAATTGACGGCGGTTGGAAGAATTCGATGTTTGCACCGGGAATTTCTTTGGCTTTTTGTTCCAATTGTTCGATGATTTCTGTAGCAGATTCTTTTCTTTCGTCCCAATTTTTAAGGTTAATCAAACAAGTTCCGGAGTTAGAACCAGTACCTTCAGTCAAAATCTCATAACCTGCTAAAGATGAAACAGACGAAACGCCATCAATATCTTCAGAAGCTTTTTGAAGTTGTAATGCAATCTGATTCGTTCTTTCCAAAGTTGAACCCGGAGGCGTTTGAATAATCGCATAAATCATCCCTTGGTCTTCACTGGGAATAAATCCAGAAGGTAATTTGTTACTCAAGAAAAAAGTTCCGATACAGAAAAGAACCAATAGCGGAAGTGTTACCATTTTTCTTGTAACAACTTTAGTCAATAAGTTGTGGTATTTTCCGGCTCCAATTGTAAATAAGTTATTGAAACCATCCAAAAATCTTGTGATTGGTGTTTTCTTTTTCTCTTTTCCGTGATTGTTTTTCAGAATGATTGCACATAAAGCCGGTGTCAATGTCAAAGCGACAACTCCAGACAAAATGATTGATGAAACCATAGTAATCGAAAACTGACGATAGAAAACCCCGACCGGACCGGACATAAACGCCACCGGAATGAAAACTGATGCCATTACCAAAGTGATTGCGATAATTGCCCCGCTGATTTCGTGCATTGCTTCTTCCGTTGCCTTGAGTGGCGACAGATGTTTCTCTTCCATCTTGGCGTGGACGGCTTCTATTACAACAATCGCATCATCGACGACAATACCAATTGCCATTACCAAAGCAAAGAGTGAAATCAAGTTTAATGTAATCCCAAAAGCGGACATTATTGCAAATGTTCCTATTAATGAAACCGGAACTGCAATTGTCGGAATCAATGTAGAACGCCAGTCTCCTAAGAATAGGAAAACCACGATTGCTACGAGTATAAACGCCTCAAATAAAGTATGAACTACTTTCTCAATCGATGCATCCAGGAATCTTGAAACGTCATAACTGATTTCGTAATGCATTCCTTTTGGAAAGGTTTTCTGCAAATCCGACATTAATATTTTTACATTCTTGATAACGTCACTTGCATTAGAACCATAAGATTGTTTCAATGTAATCGCTGCAGACGGTTTTCCATTCAAAGTAGAGTAGATGTCATACATTGAGGAACCGAATTCTATATCAGCAACATCTTTCAACCTTACAAATTCGCCATCAGTTTTAGCTTTCAGAATGATATTTCCATAATCTTTTTCATTATTGAAACGACCGGGATATTTCAAAATATATTCAAATGACTGAGAACGTTTTCCAGAACTTTCACCTGTTTTTCCTGGAGAAGCTTCTAAACTTTGGGCATTCAAAGATTCCATAACTTCGTCAGCAGAAATGTCGTAAGCTGTCATCCTATCAGGCTTTAACCAAATACGCATTGCATATTCACGAGTACCTAAGATATCAGCAAAACCAACGCCGCTAACTCTTCGTAATTCTGACATCACATTAATATCAGCATAGTTGAAAAGGAATTTTTGGTCGGCTTTAGGGTCATCACTGTAAAGGTTGATATACATTAGCATATTCGGCTCTTCACGCGTGATTTTCACACCTTCACGAACTACCAAAGGAGGTAATTTATTAACAACCGATGACACACGGTTTTGAACATTAACTGCAGCAACATTTGGGTCAGTTCCCAAATCAAAAACGATTTGGATGGAGCATTCTCCATCGTTTCCAGCATCGGAAGTCATATATTTCATTCCCGGAACACCGTTTAGTCCACGTTCCAAAGGAATTACAACAGATTTAATCAGCAATTCGTTATTAGCTCCTGGATACTCCGCCGTGATATTTACTTTTGGTGGAGAAATGGAAGGGAATTGCGTTATAGGAAGTTTTACCAAAGATAAGATTCCCATAAATACGATAATCAAAGAGATTACGATAGACAGAACTGGTCTGCGAATGAATTTCTTAAACATAATTTTATTAGTTGTTGGTTGGTTGTTGTTGGTTGCTTGTTGACTTTATAAGATATTTATTATTATGACTATCAACTACTAACCATCAACTATCAACTTTTAATTAGTTTGCTTGTAATTTTAATGAGCCCAAGACTTTTTTCGGATCCTGGAATTTGGTTTCCACTTTCTGGTCGTCTTTTACTTTTTGAACACCTTCTAACAAGATTTTATCCTTAACATCGATTCCTTCGGAGACAACATATATATCAGGAAGTTCGTAGGCAATTTTGATGTTCTTCGATCTTGCGACACCGTCTTTTCCAACTACGAAAACATATTTCTGATCTTGGATCTCGTAAGTTGCTTTTTGAGGAATGATCAAAGCATTTTTAAGAGGAAGGGTCATTTGGATTTTTCCGGTTTCTCCGTTTCTCAGCAATTGGTTTGAATTTGGGAATTTGGCTCGGAAAGCTATATTTCCAGTTTCATTATCGAATTCACCTTCGATGGTTTGAATCGTTCCTTTGTTTGGGAAAACTTCTCCATTCGCCATTATCAAAGAAACCTGATTGTTTTCTCTTTCAGCAGAATGCGTCTGATAATTAAGATATTCGGGTTCGGAAACATTGAAGTAGGCGAAGATTCCACCATTATCAGAAAGGCTTGTCAACAGATCGCCTTCGTCAACCAAGCTTCCTAATTTAAGTGGAAGTCTATCAATAATTCCTGAAAAAGGTGCTTTGATGGTTGTAAATGATAAATGCGTTTGTGCTAAATTTAATTCAGCTTTTGCAGCGTCTAATTTAGCTTTTGCCATTCTTTTTTCGTTAATAGAAACCACGTTGCTGCCTGCTAAAGTGCTGGAGTTTTGGAACTCAATTTCTGCCTGTGCTACTTCTGCTTTAGCTTTTAAAACATCAGCTTGATAAAGCTGAGGCATAATTCTGAACAAAACTTGTCCGGCTTGTACGTGCTGACCTTCATCAACATATATTTTTTCAAGAAATCCTTTTTCCTGAGCTCGAATTTCAATATTTCTTTCGGATCTGATTTGGGAAACAAATTCTTTGTTGATCACCGTGTCCATTTTTACAGGAGAAGTGACTGGATAAACAACAGTTTCTTCTTTTTCTTCTTTCTTGTCTTTGCAGCTTGTAATCATCAATAATGTGCTGAAAATAAGAGCTAATGTGACTCTCTTGTTCATAATCTTATATTTTTTTTAAAGGAATTAACGAACCTTGCGGTTTCATTTTAAATAAATTTTATTTTTTTAATTGAATTTTGAATGAATAATCTATTAGAAATTGAATTTTAGAATTAAATTCACAATCAATAATTATTCGAAATGTTGAATAGGGAAATTTTCAAAAAACAACAGAGAATGTTACCACTTTGGAATTAGGGTAATTTTGTCTTCGAAAAAAATGAATTTTAAATTCGGATAGAACGCAGCAGAATAAATCTTTTGACCGAACTCAGGATGATTTCCTGCTCGTTAAAAAAAAGGTTTTTGCGTCTGAAAAATAAGTGTAAAAGATAACCAAACCCGAATGTCGCTATAATTGCAACAAAATTAAGAGCTTCGGAAAAGTTTAAATTGCTTTCTTCGGGAGAATCTAAAGAATCATTGATTTGTTGATATGATGTTTTCTCTAATGAATGATTTTTATGATGTTTTTTAGCAAAAGGAAGGATTTGCAACGATACATTTTGAGTTCCAAAATCTTGTTGGAAATCAAGGGTTTGCTTGTTTTCTGCTGTAAATAACAGAAATACAAACATGAGAATGTATACAATTGCGTTTTTCATTTTGATACTGCAAATTTACATCACATAATTGTTAAAAAAATATTAAAGCTACTTTTTTAAGGCATTTTTAAGTTCTGAGAATCAATGGAGTAATTTTGGAAGTCGTCTTTTTTTATTAATTTTAGACATTCAAAAAAATAATTGATGCCTCTTTATAAAGATTTTTCTGATGAAATTGCAACTGTTTTGGTTTGGGAATACGATGAAAATGAAGAACTTAATCCCGATGAACTTTTAGAGTCAGAAAATCAGCACAAGATTTTAGACTATCATCCTCACAAAATTGCTGAGGTTTTGATGGTACGAAAAATGCTGAAAACGGTTCTTCCAGATCACAAAATTCTTTATAGAGACAATGGTGAACCTTATCTTTTTCCGCAGGATCATCACATTTCTATCAGTCATTCTTATCCTTTAGCGGCTTTAGCCGTTTCTAAGAAGAAAGTCGGAATTGACCTCGAAAAGAGAAAAGAAAAAATCAAATTTATCCGGCACAAATTCATTCTTCATGAGGATATTTATATTGATAATTCTGAAGAAGTTGACTTCTTAACAGCAATCTGGTGTGTGAAAGAAGCACTTTATAAAATTCATCACAGCAAACATTGGTCGCTTAAAAAGCATTACGATGTTTTACCTTTTGAATTGCAGAAAGAATTTACGGTGAAAAGCAGAGTTTACGATCTTGAAAATGAAGATTTCTTCAAAGCGAAAATTTCTTTCTTTGATACTTATTGTTTAGCGATTGTTGATTGATAAATCAGATATTCTTCGATGATTTTTCTTTGATCTTTAGCCACATCATAAATAAGTTCCAGTAGTTCGCGAATATTTTTAATTTCTGTTAAATGGCTTACGGTAAAGGTTTTTTTCTCGTTAGAAATGGTTTGGGATTCTAGTTCTGCTTTTCTTTTTTCCAAAAGATCAAAGACCTGATCTTCCGGCTTTATGCGGCTTTCTGTTTTAATATTTTCATCCAGATCTTTTTGAAAGAGTAGGGAAGAGGTTCTTAATAATTCTGCGGAAATCTTGATTTTCCAATTCTCCAGATCGATTTCCGGAAAGTCGTGACCTGTTTTTGCATATTGTGATAATGATGCGGTATATGCTGTAATCAGATGCGTTGTCGTCACAAATTGATGAACCGTTTCCAGTTTTCTCTGTTGATTTTTTGGGTCGGAAATCATCCTTTGAAAATTATCGGAAAGATTCGCAAGGTTGATAATGGCATTCTTTCTTTTCAGACGAAAATCTTCATCATTCAAATCTTTTTTCAGAAAATGATCCATCACCAGACGGAAATAATCCAGGTTGCTTTTGGAAGATTTTTTCATCAAATCCAGATTCTGAGTATGTTCCCAAACCGGTAAAACGAAATAAGCGACTAAAAATGTAATGACGCCGCCAATTAAAGTATCCAGCAATCTGTCTTTAAAAATAAGATTGACATTTCCGGGTCTTAAAAAATTGAATGACAGGAAAATATAAATCGTCATAAACAGAACTGCCCAGAAATAATTAGACTTTAACAGACTGAAGCAAATAATCATACTGATGAGTAAAACACCCAGCAGAACAGAGGCATCGTCCACAAAATACAGAATAATATATGCGATAATGGCGCCTGCCAATGTTCCAAAAAAACGGAGCATATTTCTATGTTTTGTGGTGGAATATGCAGGTTTCAGAATGGCAATAATAGTGATGAGAATCCAATAGGAATGCCCGATTCCAAGTATCTCAAACCTCGAAACGATATAACCGAGTAGCAAAGCAATGGTTACTCTGATGGCGTGACGAAAATGACCCGATTTTAAAGAGAAATTAGACAGAAATACTTTGTGATTAAGTTGCTCTTCTTTCGGTAAAAATTTAGAGTAATCTAAACCTGTGGACAAGCTTTTAGCCAATTTTACATCTTGAGAGTTGACTTTAAGAATCGTATTGACTTCATCTGTAATTTCTGTAATTCTCATTAGAACCTGACGCAGCATCATAAAATCTTCCAAGGTTTCTGAGGAAAATCTTTGGGAACGATGCTCAAAGAACTCGTCGTAAATGTTTTTGAGTTCTGCATCAAAGTTGGTGATCTGTTTGTATGATAAACCACTTTGCAGGGAAATTCCGAGATTGGTAATTTCGTCTGCCATTAATAAAAGATAACGATGAATATCCTGAACCAATTTGGTATCTCCAAAAACCAGGTTCATTCTTTTATAATCGTTCTCGGAAGTCAGCAACTTGTCATACAAATCTACAGAATTGAGAAACATCAACATCAAAAGCCGGCTTTGAGTGGTAGATTCATTGACGATTTTTCTGGTTCTAAATACAATTTCCCGGGTGTCCTCCTGCAGGTTTTTGATTTTAATCTGTTGGGAGATCAATTGATTGAGCTGCGAATCCGCATCTGGATTTTTGGTGTAATATCCGGCTTTGATTCTGAGGTAGTCTGCCAGTTCTAGATAATTTTCTCCCACTACCTGACTTGCCAACTTGTAGGGCTGCAAGGTAGAAACAATCATAAATACGACAAAGAACCAGAAACAACCCAGAAAAAATATGAATGAACTCCACAAAATATCATTACCCGTGAGATGCCCGTCTATAAAGATACTTAAAACAACAAGTGCTAAAGACCCGAATGTAGCCAAACGCAATCCATACACACCAATCATTGAAAAGAAAAATCCAAAGCAGATTATCTCAAGATAAACAGCTATCGGGAAGTCTTTAACCAGACTTGCAAAAAGCGCAATCAGGAAAAAAGAAAAAATGGATAGCAACAATGTATTTCTTCTTCTGATAAATGGACCTGGCTGATCCGTCAATCCCACAAAACTAGTCCCGAGTGGAAACAGGAAGTATTCTTTCAATAAC
Organism: Flavobacteriales bacterium UBA2306; assembly: GCA_002345565.1. Classification (GTDB taxonomy): domain Bacteria; phylum Bacteroidota; class Bacteroidia; order Flavobacteriales; family Weeksellaceae; genus Epilithonimonas. The sequence goes on from DDVS01000005.1 coordinate 197,415, forward strand.
CCGAACTGTGCCAAAATAATGCTGGGAATCACGATGGCCAAAGCAATCCTTGCTCCGGAATAGATATATTGGCTGGTGAGGAATTTTTTGAGTTCGGAACTATAGTTCATACTACAAATTTAAAATAAAATGCCTCTGAAAAGAAGAGGCATTTTAAAAATATAGTTAATAAAAATAATTATTAATAATCTGTAACATTATACGTCTCGCTACCGATATTCCAGGTTAAACCAAATCTAAGGGTGTTATCCAATGCAGAGTTGATTTTGGAGGTGTTGATGAGGTAAGACAAATCCAAACCAAAAGAAGCGTATTTGAAACCAACTCCTAAGGTAGCATATTGTCTGGCGCCTTGCTCCGGAGCTTCAGAAAAATAACCTGCTCTTAATGCAAAAGTTTCATCATAAGAATATTCTGCTGCACCACTAAACATAATACTTTTTTTGTTACTGAATGATTTCCCGATACCTTCCATTACACCAACATTGGGGATGTCGCCATTTTCATCTGCGCCCGGAACCAATATTTTGGAAGCTTCACCACTTAGGCTGAAACGGTTCATATCATCAATCAACAAATCGTATCCCAGACCTAGCCTAGCCATTGTAGGAAGATAGGATCTGGATTCTTCATCACCTGTGTAATCTAGTTTTGGTCCAATGTTTTGCACTGCCCAACCTGCTTTTACACGGCCATCGTAACCGCTGATGCTTGTATGTCTAGGCGACATAAAATATCCGGAAACATCAATTGCAAATGTATTTGCCGGTTTTAAAGTTCCGTCTGTAGAACCGAAATTACCGCCAAGATCTGAACGGATAAATCTTCCGGTAACGGCCATGGAATAGGTATCGGATAATTTGAGTCCATAAGCAAGATCAATAGAGAATTCGTTGGGTTTTGATGTCCCTAATTGTTGTACTTCATTTCCTACAAAGCTGGTGAGATCTACTTCTCCCATATTAAAGTAATAAAGACTGGCACTAAGAGTAGAACGTTCATCATCTCCCAGGAACGTGTAATAAGATCCATAGAGTAAAAATACGTCGCTGGTAAGTTTACTCATATAGGGTGTGTAGTTAACTCCAACGCCAGAAGAAACTTTTGCAAAAGGATATTTTGCTGCATTCCAGAACTGTGAAAAGACATCGGTTGATGTCACCACTCCTTGATCACCCATCCCACCTGCTCTTGCGTCTGGAGAAATTCTTAGAAATGGAGCCCCTGTAAGAACTGGCTGAACATTGCTTTGAGAAAATGCCAGGGCAGATATTCCCATTCCTAATCCTAAAAATAATCTTTTTAAATTCATTTTTTTTCTTTTAAGGTAAATATTTACCAATATTTTAAGTTTTTTATTATTTTAATAATACCATTTTTTCTACAGCTGTTGCACTACCGCTGCACTTTTCTTGATTTTGGCTGCGTGCAAATATCTTAAAAATATATGTACCCTTTGCTACGGTATCGCCAAAATCATCTTTACCGTCCCATTCAATGGACTGTCTTGGTGTGCGGAAACCTTGTAGAAAGGGCTCTGCCGAAACACTTGTAGATAATGTTCTAACAATTTTTCCTGTAATCGTATAAATCTGGACATTCACATCTAGGATGTCATCACAATTGTGCTCAAACTGCACATAGGTTTTGTTTGTAAAAGGATTGGGCCAGTTCAGAAGTCTGTTGACTTCCAGTTTTTTCTCGGATTCATCTTTTACTACAAAGTTTAACGTAGATGATGTAGAATTATTGTTGATGTCCCAAACTTTGAATACCAATTGGTGCTCTCCGGGAGTTAAACTTTTTAATGGGAAAGTTACAGATCCTTTTTGATAATCTGCAAGGTCTGTATTGCTGCATCCATTGCCATCACCAGAGGTGTAATAATCATTAACTGATGTTGTATTAATTACATCGCCATCCAGAACAAAAGTAATATCGTGTCCTATTCCTGCTCCGGTGGAGTTAATCCCCATATTATCTTTGATACACGCTAAAAGCATAGGATTCTGATCTGTGATTCCACCATTGGCAAAATTGGTGTTATTCATATAGAGAGTTGCTGCGGGTGGTTCGCTGTCATTAATTCCGTCCGGATTTATATCTCCAACAGACTGGACTTGATTGGTGAAAACATCAAAAGCATTTGGGTTAAAAGTAGTTTTGCTAAAATTGTCTGCATAAGCTAATATTCTACCATTACCAATTTCATAATTAATATCTTTTGGCACATAGAATTCTACAGTGTAATTTCCGTTAACCACAGTTCCGGATGCTTTTACAATAGCACTTGGCTCCTCTGTATAGGTAAGTTTCTGAGCCAAACCTGTAGAGTTATCATTATTAAGCGTTGTTTTACTAATTTTCTTATCGAATATATTAATAGCAACTCTTCCGTTGAAGGTATTATCTAGTGTTGTTCCGTCCGATTTTACCACGTGGCCTGTAATTTTAACAAAATCCAAAGCCCGGATTATTCCTGCTACGGGCGTTTCAATATTATCAATTTTCAGAAGTCTTTTTGGGCGACTCATTTTCATCGCAGGATCTCCTAAAAAATTAACCCTGAAATGGTCTGGCACTGTTCCTCCACTGGAGTTGTAAGCCGTATTATATTGTTTTTTTGCTGCTAAATAAGCGTCTCCTAAAGATTTGAAATTATCATTCTCTAAATTAAAAATATTGCTGACAAACAGAGGTGTGAATTTTCTTCCATAATCTACTGCAATGGCACGGCTGGATGTAATCATCGTAGCGGCGCCTCCGGTAGAAAGTTTGATGAGCTGTTCTCCTGCAGATTCTACAGAAGGTTCATCCCACAGTGTAAATTCACAGGTAATAGTTGACACCAGAGGAAATCTGCTGTAAACTGAGGTGAAGTTATTGAATCCTTTTATTTCCGTTGTGGTTAAAACCCGTTCTTGTGCCCATCCATTGATACCACCGTGTCCAAAATAGAATAAGTACAAACTGTTGCCCACATCATTGGAAATAGCTTGATTGATTTGCGGATACCTTTGTCCACCAGCACTTGCAACTCCAGGGAAAGCATCCAGATATAATTTTCTGATATTATATTCTGGTCTGTTTGTAGCGCTAAAATTTTGGTTAATAGCGTATTCCACAAGATAATGAAATGGACTTGGGATATTATCGGGACCAGATCCTTCATAATCATCGTCTGCTACAAAATCTAATTTCATTCTCCATTCTCCAAATGGGCTAGACTGTCCACTTAACGCATTATAATAAGCTAATGTTTTGTCAATCATCGTTTTGGCCTCCTGCGTGTTTTTTGCAGGTAATCTGCCGATAGGAATATTAGGCAATAAGCTGGTGATAGAAGTACTGGTTTGAGGAGCTGTCATCACAAAATAATCATCTGTAACGTAAGAAGATTTAACGTCTGCACTAAATTCACTTTGATAGCTTGGGATAATGTCTGTGTTTGCTGCAACTCTATCTTTATAATCATAAGAAGTATCTCCTAAAAGAAAAACATACTTCAAGTTGCCTTTGTTTTTAAGTGCTGTTATAAAATCGCGGATGGCAGTAATATCTTTTCCTCCGCTGCTGTATTCGTTATATATTTTATTAATGTCAACCAGTTGTACATTATAACCATTAACACTTTGATGATAACTTGCCAGTCTTTGCGCCTGAGCAGATAGAACAGGTTGTGTTATAATTAAATAATCTACATTGCTCAGGGATTTAAGATCCTGATTCTCTATTTTTCCTACAAAACCAGGTTCAAAAGCTGCTGAGTTTTTGAATGCTGCAAACTCATTATTAAAATCAAAACTGTTTGCGATATACCCAAAGTTGAATGTAGAGTTTTGGGAATTACTATTAGTCATTCTCTTGACATTTGTAATATCAGAAACATCCCATATTTGTTCTATATCCGCTGCGTTGGAAACAGAGAATCCGTATAACTCTCCGCCACCTTCATAGATTTCAAAATCGCGGAAGTTCATCTGGCTACCGTTGAAAGTTAGCTCTTCTTTATATTGAACCTCTGCATAATTAAAATAGAAAGCTGCGGTAGGATTGGCACTGGTATTTGTGGTGTAAGTAAACTTGATGCTATTGCCACTTTGATTCGTGAGACCTCCCTGGTAGGACATTTCTACAAAATTTTCTGCAGTATTAGATAAAGATCTGTCCTCCGATTGTCCATTGACGTTAAAGTTTATCTTTCCATTTTGAGCACCAAAACCAACGACTTGTGTTTTGAATCGGATAACATCATCCGAACGGATTGCGCTTCTGGTGTTAAAAGTGATTTGCCGTGTTGTTGGAATGACATCGCCCACCCAGGTTCTGCCCAGTTTTTCAAGATTAAATTTTTCTTCATTAATAAACTGGTAATCGTCATAACGGGTTATTAGCTCTGCAGGTACGCCATTGTTTACGGTTTCTATTCTTTTGCCAGGACCTTTGTCGAAATTGATAAAATAATAAGCATAGTCCTCATATACATTAATAAAATTATTAGGAGTATCACTTCTGTATTCTGTTCTTTTATTCCCATAGCCATTGCTTTTATCAAATAAATTATAACCATTAGGCCCTTGTGCATAAAAAAGAGCATAATCATTATCATTCCATACACCATCTTCTTCACCAACCACTTGTATAGCGTTTTCTTGCAATGCATCGAAGCGGGAATCCTGATTAAATTCTGGCAGCATCAATCCGCCATTTCCATAAATTCTTAAATTTTTTGGGTTGATACTGGCAACGTTAATTCCATTCTGTTGTAAAAATTGCTTAGTGATTTTAAAAACCCCGGATTTATCTACTTTTATTTTGTAAAAAGTTCCGGATTTTAAAGGGTTTTCAGAAGTTCCGTATTTGTTAGAGCCTTTTTGTAAAGCACTTGCATTTTTATCTGTGGTTTGGATGTTAAAAGACAAAAGCCTGTAGATTTTGTTCTTTTCCATCTTCACAGCTTCTAGTGTGATGCCCGCTTCTCTATTATTTTCATTATTTAAGAAATAATTAATATTGGTTTTTGGCGTGGAAGAAAGAGAGTTTATTTTTAAATCATAAATGTCTTTAGAGGGAATTTCTTGCCACTGAAGTTGATCTATTTTTAGGATTTTTTCTGTCTTTACACTAACATTTATAAAAATAGAATTAGCATCTATTATATAGTTGTAATTTTTAAAATAGGGGTATATACGCTTTTCAGAGCCATAATCAATTTCTTTTGGACCTTCCCAATCTAAGTTTATTTTTTGAGCAATTCCTAAAATTGAAATTAAAAAACAAGCAATTGTGTAGAATTTGAATTTCATCAACCGTAATTTTATTAAGATTACAAAATAAACGATTTTTTTAAAAAAATGGTATATAATAAAATTAATTTAATCACGTTTTCACAAAAAAAGCTTTTCAATATTTGATTAATTAAAGAATTTATTTTTTCTTTGTACTTTGAAAATTTCTATATCTCATTATGAAAAAAATTAGGTTGTTTTCTATTATCACTTTTAGTGCAACAATGCTTCTGGTAAGTTGTGGAGGAGGTAGCTCGAAAAAAGGTGGGGGCACAAAAGGTTTTGTAAGCAAAACCGGCTGGAAGCCTAACGAAAAAGACGGGTGGTTCTTCTCTGGTAAAAAGCAGAAGCCCAAAGGATGGCCAGGAATGGTCTATGTAGAAGGTGGAACTTTTACTATGGGTCTGGTGGAAGACAATGTAATGCACGATTGGAACAATACACCAAGAAGAATGCAGGTGAGTTCTTTCTTTATTGGTGATACAGAAATTACAAATTCAGAATATAGAGAATACACAACTTGGCTCAAGTTTGTTTTCCCTTCCTCTGATCCTAACTTTAAGCATATCTACACCGGTGCTTTGCCAGATACTTTAGTTTGGAATAATAAACTTTCCAGAAACGATTATGCAGAAACTTACTTCAGATCACCAGAGTATGATTACTACCCTGTAGTCGGGGTATCTTGGTTACAAGCTACAAAATATTGTGATTGGTTAACAGATAGAGCTAATGAAAAAGCTTTAATGAGACAAGGAGTCATTTCAAAAGACCTTTACTCGGCAGACAAAGCTTCTACAGCAGGTTCTACTTTCAATATGGATAAGTTTAAATCCAATGATACTGAAATGGAATCTTATATCGATAAGAAAAAACTTCAGCAAAGAAGCGGTATTAAAACCACCAATGAAAAAATCATTGCGGCTAACAGAAACGCCACTTCTGGTATTGTAGAAAAATTCAGATTACCTACAGAAGTAGAATGGGAGTTTGCAGCTCTTGGTCTTCAAAAAGAAAGAGATTATAACAACTATCTGGGAAAAACACCTCCTATAGAAAAACTTAAAGGTAAAAAAGGAAGAAACAAAGGAATGTATCTTGCTAACTTTAAGCAGGGTAGAGGAGATTACTCCGGGGTTGCTGGTTGGAAAAATGACGGTTCACCTACCACTTCAGATGTTAGACAGTATCCATCTAATGACCTAGGTCTTTATGGAATGTATGGCAACGTAGCAGAATGGGTTGCAGATGTTTACAGACCAATAATTGATGAAGAATTCAGTGATTTTAATTACTACAGAGGAAATGTTGTAGTACAAGCCGTTAAAAATGCTGATGGATCTTACAAAAAAGTAGGAAATACAGAAATTAAATATGATACCCTTGCAGATGGACGTTTAGTTTATAAAGGTTTACCTGGAGAATTTGAAAGAAAAGTAGTAGAAGATAACAGAAACTACAGAGATGGTGATTATCAGTCTTCATTAGATGCAGGAGGTACACCACCAAGCGATAGTACAGAATTTAATATGTACAACTCCGTTAAACCAAAATTCATAGTGGATAAAAACGGAAATGTAGTTCTTCAAAAAGAAAAAAATCAAGTGACTTCTCAAATCAATGACTACAGCAGGGTAGTAAAAGGTGGCTCTTGGTTAGATTCTGCTTACTGGCTAGATCCGGGACACAGAAGATTCAAAAATCAAACTAAAGGTTTTGGTTGGATCGGATTCCGTGTGGCGCAAGATGCTGCCAACAGCAAAAGTGGAAGAACAAAAAGATAAATTCTTATAAAACATATCAAAAACAGCAGATTTTTCTGCTGTTTTTTGTTTTTAGTATCTATCATTTTAATATTTTTGATTTATGAATATTAATGAGTTTTATCCCATCTTTTTGCAAAGCAAGAATGTAGTTATTGATAGCAGAAAAATAGAAAAAGGCAGTCTGTTCTTTGCCTTTTCCGGAGATAGTTTTAACGCCGCAGAAAAATCCGAAGAAGCTATTGAAAAAGGCGCTCTGGCTGTTATCGTAGAAGACCAAAAGTATACGGACAAAGAAAAGAATATCTTTTTTGTTTCTTCAACTTTAGAATTTTTACAAGACTTAGCTATATTCCACAGAAGTAAGCTGGATATACCTTTTATTGGACTAACCGGAAGCAATGGGAAAACAACAACCAAAGAATTAATCAGCAGTGTTCTTGCTGAGAAATTCAAAGTGCAATACACGTTTGGGAATCTTAATAATCATATTGGTGTTCCTTTGACTTTGCTTTCTATCCGTGAAGAACACGAGATGGCAGTTATAGAAATGGGCGCCAATCATCAGAAAGAAATTGAATTTTTATCGAATATTGCAAAACCTAATATCGGATACATCACAAACTTTGGAAAAGCCCATCTCGAAGGTTTCGGAGGTTTTGAAGGTGTGATAAAAGGCAAATCCGAATTGTACGATTATCTAAAATCGAATAATCAAACCATTTTGGTAAATCAAAATGATAAAATCCAAAATGAAAAAACAGAGGATTATTCATCAAAAATAACTTTCGGAACTCAGGCTTCTGATTATTATTTTACGCCGGTTTACAAAGATCATTTCGTGGGTGTTAATTATAACGGAACTGAGATTTTTTCTAATCTTACAGGCAATTATAATTATGATAACATTTCAGCCGCAGTTGCATTAGGATTGCATTTTGGACTTAATATTACCGAAATCAAAAAAGCAATTGAGAATTATTTTCCATCCAATATGCGTTCTCAGATTCAGAAAAAAGGAGATAAAACTTTGGTTTTGGATACTTACAATGCCAATCCGAGTAGTATGCAGGTCTCGTTGGAAAACTTCAAAACTTTCGAAGGAAGTAAATTGATTATCATCGGAGATATGTTGGAATTGGGAGAAGAAAGTCTGAAAGAACATCAGAGTATTCTTGATTTTGCTAATTCTTGCGGATTTGATGAGATCATTACTGTTGGTCCAAATTTCAAAAAAGTCAATTCTGATCATGCTTATGAAAATACATCAGAACTGATTGAAGCTCTTAAATCAAAATCAATAGATCAGGATAATATTCTTCTGAAAGCATCCCGCGGAATAGCTCTGGAAAAAATTATCGATTATATATAAAGCAAAATCCTCAAAATTTATTGAGGATTTTTATTTTTGAAATCATTCAGGATAAGCTTAATATTTTGAAAGGTTGAAGGTATAATTTCAGATTCAATTTCCTCTTCATTTTTCCAGCCCACTTCGTTGATTCCTTCTTCTATCTGTGGTTTTGGCGTTTCGTTTCCGTCATAAAACATCTCGAACCAATAAGTCGTTTTAAGGATTTTTCTGCCGTCTTTTTCTGTATAAATATGATAAGTAGAATTAATGAAATCCTTGAGCTGTAAATTGAAAATGCCGCATTCTTCCTCTACTTCTCTCACGGCCGCCAGTTCTCTGGATTCGCCCGCTTCTATTTTACCTTTTGGCAAATCCCATTTTCCTAAACGATGAATGAAAAGGATCTTGTTATCTGGATTTACAACAATTCCACCGGCCGCTTCTATGTTTTTGAAAAACTGTTTAAAATCTGTCCAAAGTTGATTAACATCAGAATGATAAATGTTGAGACCTTGCGATGCTGTATTCTGGAGCAAATCAATGGCGAATTCAAAACTATGCGATCCATCGTAATTCATTGTTTTAAGGCTGTTTTGAGACTCAGAACTCAAAATTAATTTTTTCTCATTGATAAAAACTTTATACATTTGTAAGGCTTTTAGTATAACTACAAAAATATAAAAATGAATTTAGAAGGACGAAAAATTATTGTAAATAAATCTTCATCAGAATTGGCCGGAATGCTGAAAAATCCACAGGATTATAAAGACTTGATGCCGGAAGGACTTCAAAGTTTCGAAGCTAGAGAAGATGGTTTCAAATTCGGACTGAAAGGTATGCCGGAAATTGCTTTGAAAATTGATAATGTTTCTGATAAAGAAGTCATTCTGAAATCTGCAAGTTCTAGCCTTGATTTTGCTTTGACCGGAACAATGAATCCTTTAAACGAGAATCAAACTGAAGTTCAGTTGTTGTTTGAAGGAAAATTCAATCCGTTTATCAAAATGATGGTAGAGAAACCGCTTCAGAATTTTATCAATTCTTTGACAGATAAAATCGAACAATTGTAGAATTTAATTCTTCAGTTTTATAAAAAATAGCCCTTTTTGAATTTTGAATTCGGAAAGGGTTTTATTTTTCATAACAAATTGTTAGCAAATCAAACCTGAGGAATGATCGTGATAACTTCCGGTTGCGGACGATAAAATATTGTTGAGATTTAATGATTTTAAAACTCCCATTAGAGCGAAAATCAAAGCTTCTTTATATTCAATGATTTCTCTTTCAGGAATGTTGATTTTGGTTTTAGTCTTTGTTTTTAGCTTTTCTATAAGATAGCTGTTATAAGAGCCGCCTCCGGTTATCAATACATTTTTGATTTCAAATTCATTGAAAACTTTTGCAATTTGCATTGCGGAATGTTCGGTGAAAGTTGCTAATAAATCTTCAGCTTTTTGATCTTGAATTAATGGATAAATATTTTCATTAATCCATTCTATTCCTAAAGATTTTGGTGCTTCTAGAGAGTAAAATTCTAGTTGATTAAGCTTATTTAAAAGTATTTCGTCAATAATTCCCGCTTTTGCCAAGTCTCCATTTTTATCGAAGCTTTTTCCAAGTTGGAAAGCCAATTCATTTAGAATAATATTTACCGGACAAATATCGAATGCGATTCTTTGTCCGTTCCGTTTCAAAGAAATATTTGAAAATCCGCCAAGGTTAAGACAAGCATCAAAATCGGAAAATAAAAGTTCATCTCCAATCGGGACTAGCGGCGCTCCATTTCCTCCAAAAATGACATCCTGACTTCGGAAATCGTAGATGATAGGTTTATTAATAATGGATTTGATTGCTCTTCCATCGCCAATTTGCAAAGTGAATCGGTTTTGTGGCTGATGAAAAATAGTATGTCCGTGAGAAGCAACCAAATCGAGCGTTTCAATCTTGTATTTGGAAATGAATTCTTGTGCTTTTTCGCCTAAATAAAATCCATAATCAACATTTAGTTTCAAAAGGTCTTCGCTGGAAAGATGAATAGCGTTTTTCAAAGCTTTTTCCCATTGAGCAGAGTAAGGAATTGTCTCGGCATTCAGGATTTCAAAAGCCCAGTTAGAATTTTTTCTGATGAATTTGGAATGGCAAATATCCAATCCGTCCAGGCTGGTTCCGGACATTAGTCCAATAGCATAGAAAATTTCTGTCGCCATTATTTGCTGGTTGCAGGGAGATTGGTGGAGCTAAAGCTGCCGGAATTGTTGAAGAATGTATATTCGGAAAAGTCATCTTTAGCTACCATTCCATTGGCGCCTACCAGAATATTCCCGTCTTTGTCCGAAACAAAAACCGTGTCTTTGGTGTACATTTTTTGTTTCTTTTTGTCCCAGCTGATGGTTTCTGTTACAAAAGTTTGGCCTTCTGTAGTAATAATTTTGACTCTTCCTTTTGCAAAATAAAAATCTTTTTTAATGTCATTTTTAGCATATTTTGCCCAAATTTTACCAGGAACTTTTGGGTTTTTCTTGTCAAAAAACTCTAAATAAATTCCTTTTTTCGCTTCTATATATGGCGAGTCAATCAGTTCATATTGTTCAATCAATGGTGCTTTGAATCTAACTTTTACCAAGCCGGAGTCTTTTTGGATAATCGTACCGTTATGGATTACAGTAGAAGCAAAATTGGTTTTTTTGTTCTGGTTAATTTTGGTGATGTCTTCTTCACAAGACTGGATAAGAAAAAACATCAGCAACAAAAATAAATGTTGTGATGTTTTTTTATTAAATATTTTCAAACAATGACTCATAAGATTATCAATGTTCAAATCAAGTATCGATTAGTTATAAAGTCGTTTGTTAAACCACTTGTCTGCGAAATTGATTCCAACTCTCAAATTTATAAAATTTTGACGAATTAGGTTGTTTTCCAAAGTACCTCTTTTACCAATTTCTATCCCCAGGTCTATACTGTTCATCCTGTTGATGCTGCTTTTTTGAAATGGTAAAGTAACGCCGGCTGTAACTGCAAATTTGTCTATACTTTTGTCTTTCAAGTTGATGGCTCCTTTTTCATAATAGGCTCCATAGCGGTAAATCACTCTTGCAAAATAAGAACGGAAGTTGTTGAAATTGGGTAAATACCATCCTCCCAAAGAGTATCTGTAAGCATCTTGATAGGCTAATTCCTGCCCCAGATAATTAAGCGTTTCTCCTTGTTTGTAATCTACCTGCGTTCCCAAAAACCATTTGGTGTCTTTGCCATATCCCAGACCAAAAGAGGCTTCTTGAGGCATAAACTTTTTGTCGTAAGTTTTCTTTTGTTCAATAATGGTTTCGTAGGATTTGGTTTCTCCAACGGTGTAAAAATAAGTGCTGTTGGTATACGTTGTTTTCAACGTTCCTACATTTCCAAAAGTATAGGTAGCTCCCAAAGTCAGCTTTTTATCATTGGCCAATTTTTTCTGGTATGTTGTTCCTAATGTAAAATTGAAAGATTGTACCCTGTAGCTATTAGAATAACCGCTGGTAAGCTCAGCACCTGTAAATCCAACTTCTTCTATGTCAAATAGTTTTCCGAAATAGAAATTAGACCTCAATCCCAATGCTAGTTCTGGTGACAATTGGTAGGAAAACGCAGCCTGAATAGTGCTTATTGTACCTTCGCCATGAAAATGGTGCGCCTCTGTAATACTTTCTTCTGATACATTATCTGTACGCTGGGAAGTGGTTAAAATATTATAAGTTTTGGAACTATAGGGCTGGAATCCCATTCCAAATTTTATTTTGCTGGAAATAGGGAAAGCTATCGCAATATTCGATAAATATGTCGAATGTTTTGTAGAACTAATGTCGTTAACATTCGATTTAAAATAATTATTCTCGTTGGTACCTTCAACTTTGAGAGTCGTAAGTTCAAGATTGGTATTTGCTGCGGGATTTCGGAAATTAAAATTATTATTAAAATCCCAAATATACGCCGTAGAAATCCCACCCATAGAATTGATATCGACTGTGTTATCATATTTTACATCTCCAATTCCGTATGCTCCGTATGGTGAATTTCCTATACTCTGAGCATTTAGAAAATATCCTGCAACCAGTGATGATAAAACAAAAATTCTCTTCATCCTTTAAAATTTCAATGCGCAAATATCTTAATTAATAATGAATTGCAAAAATATATTTGGGTTAAATTTTGTTAAGTAGCTTCGATGGATTACTGTTATTTTCCGATAATTGATACATATAATAAGATAAGTTGAAAATAGCTTAAAAACTATTCGTTAATAACCACCAACTAAAAACTAATATTTATCTTTGCTCGTATGAAATCGCCGAATTACAATTTTGTTAAAGTTGACTCATTTTATTTGGGCGATTGCATACGACCTTTAAAAAAAAAATGATAATTACGTATGAAATGGGAACAGATTATTGGTCAACAATCCGTCAAAAATCTTTTACGAGATAGCATCCACGATTCCAGAGTTGGGCACGCACAGCTTTTTGTAGGAGAAGAAGGCTTTGGCGTCTTACCTTTGGCTTTGGCGATGGCTCAGGAGATTTTTGAAAAAGAAAATCCAGCTTCTGTTCATAAAGTTGAGAATCTTAATCATCTTGATTTGCATTTCAGTTTTCCGGTTTTTTCTGAAAAAAATGTTTCATTGAGTAAACGTTTTTTTGACAATTTCCGAGAAATGGTTTTGGAAAATCCATATTCATCTTTTGATGATTGGACAAGTTTTCTCGAATCGGAAAATAAGCAGTTTTTCATTTCCGCAGATGAAGCAGAAGACATTGGACAAAGATTCAACCTAAAAAGTTTCGAAGGTGGAAGCAAAATTCTGATTGTTTGGCGAGCTGATAAAATGAATGATGCTGCTGCCAACAAAATCTTAAAGTTCCTAGAAGAACCACCGAAAAATACATTCATTATTCTTTGTGCACCTAGTACAAATGATATTTTACCAACGATTCTTTCAAGATGTCAGATCGTCAATATCCCAAGAATTAATGATGAAGATATTTTAGATAGACTTCAAAATCACAATTCTGCAAAAGAAATTGCTTATCAATCTCAAGGTGATTGGAATCTTGCCAAGTCATTGTCTGAGAGCAATGTTACAACTTCGGAGTTTGAAACATTATTTATACAATGGGTTCGAAACGCTTTTCAGGCTAAGAAAAAACCCGAAGTTCTTCGCGAAATCGTAAAATGGGCGCGCCAAATCTCCGAATGGAATCGTGAAAAACAAATGAAATTCCTGAATTATTGTATCGAGATTTTCCGTTTGGCGATGCTTCAGAATTATGGCAATGATAATTTGGTTTATAAAAAACTTTCTGAAGGTAATTTCAATTGGCAATCGTTTTCCAAATTCATTCACGGAGCTAACATTGTGTCCATTGTTGAGGAAATTACGGACGCATCTTATCATATTTCGAGAAATGCTAATTCCAAGATTGTGCTTACAGATATGGGGATTAAGTTAACACGTTATATTCATAAATCTGCTTCTTGATTTTTTAATTATTTCAATTTATTTTTTATTGAAAAGGAGTTTTATTTACTTGATAAAAATTTAAAAATCTTCTATTAATCAATGTTTTAGAATTATAGATAAATTCGATAAATTCTTAATAAAAAATTAATCAAACAAATGTTTGATTGAATGGTGTTTTTGATTTAACTTTGCCCCGTCAAAAATTAATTATGCCAACAAAAGAAGAACATATTATGATGGTTGCGGAGAAACTCTTCGCGGCTAATGGTTATAATGGGACTTCTGTAAGAGACATTGCAACGAAAGCGAAAGTGAATGTTTCTATGATTTCTTATTATTTCGGGTCCAAAGAAAACCTTTTGGAAGAACTTTTCAAATGGAGAATGGAAGAAGGGCTCAACTTTGCAAAAAACACTTTGGAAAATAATGAATTGAGTGAAATCGAAAAAATAGAGGGTTTCATTGATAATTTTGTAAACAGAGTCCAAAGACTGAGAGACTTTTTTTTATTGGTTCATACACAACAAGTGATTGCTCAAAATAAAAGTATTCAGAATTTTTTAAAAGATTATAAAGTCAATTATATAGAAATAAATGAACGGATTGTAGAACAAGGATTGGAAAAAGGGCTTTTCACAATAAGGCCTTCTTATCACCTTTTACAATGTACGATTTCCGGAACGATCTTCAATGCGATGCACGGAATGAAATTCTACAAAGAATATCTGAAAAAGCACAACCAAGATTTCGACGAAAAGCATTACGAAAATCAATATTTTCAGGAAGTCAGAGCCCACGTGAAGTCCGTTGTGAGAGCAATGGTCGGTTACAAAGGAGAATAACATTACTCAAACCTTAACAATAAATAAAACAGTGAATAAATTTTTAACAACAGCTCTAATTGTTGGGACTTTCTATTCGGTTTCCGCTCAGGAAAAACGATTATTAAGTCTGGAAGAAGCTGTGAAATTAGGAATAGAAAATAGCAAAAATCTAAAAATAGATCAAGCTAAAATAGAAGAATCCACTGCGAATCTTCTGGAAGCGAAGAACAGACAATTGCCGGAGCTGAAAGTTTCTGGAAGTTATCTTTATCTTCCTATCAAACCAAATATTGATATGAAAATTGCCGGAGTTTCTGGTTCTGGTGGTCCAGATGTTCATCAGGCGATGTACGGAACAGTCAACTTATCAATGCCAATCTATTCTGGAGGAAGAATCAAATACGGAATCAAGTCTGCGGAATATCTTGTAGAAGCTTCAAAACTAAGTACAGAAAATGACAAGAACGCGGTTGCGTACAATATTTCTCAGGCTTATAACAATCTTTTCAAAGCATCGGAAGTGGTAAAATTGTTGAAAGAAAATTTGGCTTCTTCTCAGAAAAGAGACCAGTCTTTCATTAAGTTGGAAAACAACGGTGTGATTGCAAAAAATGACAGATTGAAAGCTCAGCTTCAAACTTCGAATATCGAATTGCAATTGATGGAAGCTGAAAACAATTACAATATTGCTAACATCAATATGGATTTGCTTCTTGGTCTCCCTGATAATACGGAAATCGAGGTTGATTCTAATTATATCGGAGAAGATGACCTTGGAAAACCAGATGATTATTATTTGAATTTAGCGAGAGAAAACAGAAAAGACATTCAAGCTTTAGACTATCAAAGAAAAGCGGCGGCGCTTGGAACTAAAGCTGCTAAAGCGGAAAATCTTCCTTCCATTGCTTTCACCGGTGGTTATGTTGCAGCTGATATTCCAAAACTTTTCACCTTAACAAATGCTGTGAATGTTGGTGTTGGAATTCAGTACAATCTTTCGAACATTTGGAAAAAGAATTCAAGTTTGATGCAGTCAAAAGCTAGAGAACAGGAATTATCGGCTAACAACGAATTATTAAATGATAACGTAACGCTAGAAGTGAAACGTGATTATCAGAATGATTTGTACGCTCATAAGAAAATTGATGTTTATCAAAAAACACTTGAGCAAGCCGAAGAAAATTACAGAATTACACTTAATAAATATAATAACGGTCTAGAAACCATCACCAATCTTTTGGATGCTGATACGGCGAAAATCACTGCAAACGTGAATGTCATCACTTCGAAAGCAGATGCAGCTTTGGCACATAAAAAATTATTACAAACTACAGGAACTATCAATAACTATTACAATAAACTATAAATAAAATGGCACAAGATAATATAAAATTCGAGCAGGGAGAAGTTCCTGTAAAAAAGAAAAAAAGCCCGGTTTTCTACATCGTGATAAGCGTTGCAGTTTTGGCAGCAATATTTTTCGGAGTTAGAGAATATCAGTACAGTCAGGTTCACGAGGAAACTGATGATGCACAGATTGCAGCAGATATTAGTCCTGTGATTTCAAAAATCTCTGGTTACATTACTGAGGTTAAAGTAAAAGATAACCAATTCGTTAAAAAAGGCGATACATTAATAGTACTTGATAACAGAGACCAGAAAATGGCTTTGGCTCAGGCTGAGGCGGCGCTTGGAACAGCTCAGAGTAATGTAACTTCTGCTCACGCAGGTTCAGAAGCTGCAAAATCCGGAATTGGTAATTCTAGAGCTGCCGTACAAACTGCTAATGCACAAATAGAAGCTGCTAAAGTGAATGTTTGGAGAACAGAACAGGATATGAAAAGATATTCTGAATTGGTAAAAGACCACACCATTACACAACAGCAATATGAGCAGGCTTCTGCAGCATATCAAACAGCTCAAAAACAACTTCAGGTTTTGATTGACCAAAAAAATCAAGCAAGTGTTCAGACTGGTGTGGTAACTTCACAATCTAATGCGACTTATCAGAATATCGGAATTGCTAATTCTCAGTTGAAACAAAGACAAGTTGACGTAGAAAATGCAAAACTGAATCTTTCTTACACTGTAATCACAGCTAAAGAAAGTGGGTATGTTTCTAAGATTCCTGTTCAGGTTGGACAGTTTATTCAGGCAGGTTCACAATTGTTCAGCATTGTTTTGAGTAACCAAAAATGGGTTGTGGCAAACTACAAAGAAACTCAGGTTGAAAAAATGGTGGAAGGGCAGAAAGTAGAAATCGAAATCGATGCTTATCCAGGTCAAAAATTCGAAGGTACAATCAGTTCATTTTCTCCGGCAACAGGTTCTGCATTTGCATTGCTTCCTCCGGATAACGCAAGTGGAAACTTCGTAAAAGTGGTTCAGAGACTTCCTGTGAAAATCACTTTCGACAATCTTAACGAAGATATTATGAAAAAACTACGTGTTGGAATGAACGTTAAGACTGTGGTTTCATTAAAATAAAAAATAAAGAAGCTGGAAGAGGGAAGCGCGAAGTTTTAAAACAACGATCTTCCATCTTCTGTCTTCCAACACAAAAATTATGCAAGACGATTCATTAGTAGAATACGGATTTCGCAGAGTAATTATTACCATTACAGCGATTATGTGTGCGCTTCTTGAGATTGTGGATTCCACAATCGTGAACGTGGCACTTAACGAGATGAAAGGTAATCTTGGTGCAACACTCTCCGAAGTAGGCTGGGTCATTACCGCTTATGCTATCGGGAACGTTATTATCGTTCCGATGACGAGCTGGTTATCCCAACAGTTCGGTCGTAGAAATTACTTTGCGGTATCTATTATTATATTCACGATTTTCTCTTTTCTCTGTGGTAATGCGACCAATATTTGGGAACTGGTATTTTTCCGTCTGATGCAAGGAATTGGTGGAGGAGCACTTTTGGTAACTTCCCAAACCATCATCACCGAATCTTACCCTATCGAGAAAAGAAGTATGGCTCAGGCAATCTACGGATTGGGAGTTATTATCGGGCCAACACTTGGTCCGCCGCTGGGAGGTTATATTGTTGACAATTACAGTTGGCCTTATATCTTTTATATCAATATTCCGTTGGGGATTATCGCAACGTTATTGACATTACAATTCGTAAAAAGCCCAAGATATTCAGAAAAGCGTTCTGCTTCGGATGTGGACTGGATTGGGATTGGATTATTGGCGGCGTTTGTAGGTTCTTTACAATATATTTTGGAAAGAGGACACGAGGACGATTGGTTTGAAAGCAAAGCCATTGTTGTATTGACGATTACTGCAGTTGTAGGATTCATCTTATTTATTTGGCGAGAACTTACTTTCAAATATCCGATTGTAGAACTCCGCGTTCTCAAAAACGGAAACCTTAGAATTGGAACCGTGATGTCATTCATTTTAGGATTCGGGTTGTATGGTTCAACGTTTATCGTTCCATTGTATACACAAAGTATACTTGGATGGACAGCCTTGCAATCTGGAGCGTTAATGATTCCGGCAGCATTGACAACTGCTTTTATGATGCCTATAATAGGTAAATTATTGACAAAAGGAGCAAAACAACAAGTGTTAGTAGCTTTGGGTTTATTCATCTTCTTCGTTTACAGTTTCTGGGGTTACAAAATTCTAACGCCAGATACAGGAAAAGACGCGTTCTTCTGGATGCTGATTGTGAGAGGAATGGGATTAGGATTACTATTCATCCCGATTACATCATTATCACTCAGTACGCTGAAAGGCCCTGAAATTGGACAAGGAGCCGCTTTTACAGGAATGATGCGTCAGTTGGGCGGTTCATTTGGTATTGCAGCCATTACAACTTTCATTGCCAATAGAAGTCAACTTTACCGAAGCAATTTGCTATCTCATCTGGATATTAATGATTTGGATGTTCAGCAAAGAATTGCAGGTTTGAAAGCAAATTTCATATCCAAAGGTTTTTCTCCCGATAGGGCATTAAAATCTGCTTATCAGATGCTCGATTTCTCTGTGACGAAGCAAGCAACCGTTTTATCTTATATGGACGTTTTCCTTTATTTGGGATTGATGTTCCTGATATGTATTCCGTTTGTGTTGTTCGTAAAAGAACGAAAAGGCAAAGGCGAGAAAATCGACCTCAGCTCGGTGCATTAATATTTAAATTTTAGTTATTTGTGAAAACTCAGAATCACCATTGGTTCTGAGTTTTTTATTTTTTGGAGCCGGGAACCTGCTTTCCGCTATATCTTTTTGCGCTAGAACGTTTAGTCTGTCAGGCTGAGGCTCTCGAAGCCCCATCAAAAAAAAATTCCATCAAAAAAAACTCAAATCGTTATCCCATAACTATTTTTAATTTCCGACATCACAAAAGAACTGTGCGTACTTCCAATACTTTCCAAAGAACCCAATTTGTTAAAAACAAAATCCTGATAATGCTTCATATCCTGAACCTGAACTTTCAAAAGAAAATCAAAGTCTCCTGATATATTATAACATTCCACAACTTCATCTATGGAATGGATGTCGTTGACAAATTGATTTCCGATGTTTTTATCGTGCTGTTTCAGTTTGACATTACAAAAGACAAGAAACCCTTTATTCAACTTTTCCGAATCCAGAACGGCAATATAATTCTTAATAAAACCATCTTGTTCCAGCTTTTTTACACGCTCAAAAACAGGAGATGCAGAGAGATTCACTTGCTGTGCTAACTCTTTTACCGTGAATTTAGAGTTTTTTTGAAGGATTTTTAAGAGTTTGATGTCAGTTTCGTCGAGCATAATTTAGAATATATTTTGGTTTCGATTTTATGAATGGTAAAATTATAGAATATTTATCTTTTTAATTGTTGTTTGTAAGTTTTATTTGCTTAATAATTTTATTTAGTAAAAAATAAAAAACTTTGAATATAATTTTACACAAAATATTAATCTAAATAATCAAGTATGTGTGAAACAAAAGGAAGAATACCAAAATTAGACACAGTTGGAAGTTTTTTAAGACCAGAAGTTCTAAAAAAAGCAAGAGAACAATTTTCTAACGGAGAAATATCAAAAGAACAACTCACCGAAATCGAAAACCAGGAAATCATCAAATTGGTTGACAAACAAAAAGAGTTAGGATTAGAGGTAATTACGGATGGCGAGTTCCGACAAAGCTACTGGCATCTCGATTTTTTCTGGGGATTCGAAGGTATCGAACATAATTTTATGCCGCGCGGTTATCAATTTCACGGCGAAGAAACCAAAAATGATTCTGCAAGGTTGACTGGAAAAATCAGATTTACAGACAATCATCCGTACCTAGGATATTTTGCATTTCTAAAAAGTTTAGCCGGCGAAAATCATATTGCAAGACAAAGTATTCCTGCGCCAGCACAGCTTTATGCAGAATTGTTAAGAGAATCGAATGCGGATAAAGTAGCAGAATTTTATCCAGATAGAGCAGAGTTTCTAACTGATTTGTCCAAAGCTTATCGCGACGCCATTTTAGCTTTTTACGAATTGGGTTGCCGAGATTTGAAAATCGATGACTGCACTTGGGGAATGTTGTGCGATGCCAATTTCTGGAAAACAATGGCAGGTGAACACTATAATCAAGATTTGCTAAAAGAAACCTACTTGAAACTCAATAACGATGCTTTGCAGGATTTGCCAGCAGATTTAAGGATTTCGACTCACGTTTGCAGAGGAAATTATCATTCCACTTGGGCAACTTCCGGAGGTTATGAGCCGGTTGCAGACACGCTTTTTGCCAAAGAAAATGTCGAGAATTTTTATTTGGAATTCGATGATGACCGTTCTGGGGACTTTGCGCCATTGAGGTTTGTTCCGGAAAATAAAAACGTAGTTTTAGGTTTGATTACCAGTAAAAATCCAACTTTGGAACAGAAAGAAAACATCATTGCGAGAATCAAAGAAGCCAGCCAATTTGTAAGTCTTGACAGACTGAGCCTTAGTCCGCAATGCGGTTTCGCATCCACCGAAGAAGGCAATATCTTGACCGAAGAAGACCAATGGAACAAGATAAAGTTGGTAAAAGAAATTGCCGACGAAGTCTGGAAATAATAATGTTTCAATAATAATCTAAGCATCCAATTTTGGGTGCTTTTTTTATTGGAAACTAAAATAGGGAAAGATATTGCGTAAACACAACAAAGCCTTTATTTTTGTTTAGTTATTAATGTAAAAATACAATGAATAATCCAGACGAAAAACAAAAAATGCTTTCTGGCGAGATGTATGATGCAGGCGATGCGACTTTGGTCAAGGAAAGACAAAAATGCAAAGACCTCTGCTTCGAATTCAATCATATTCCACCTTCAAAATTTAAGGAAAGAAAAGCTCTCATCAAAAGACTTTTCGGGAAAACTGAAAAGATGTTTCATATCGAGCAACCTTTTTATTGCGATTACGGCTACAATATCGAGATTGGCGAAAATTTTTATACCAATCACAATGTCGTGATTTTGGATTGTGCAAAAGTGACTTTTGGAGATAATGTTTTCATTGCGCCCAATTGCGGATTTTATACAGCCGGACATCCATTAGACGCAGAAACCAGAAACAAAGGTTTGGAAGATGCAAAACCAATCACAATTGGAAATAACGTTTGGATTGGCGGAGGTTGCACCATTCTTCCTGGTGTTACAATTGGTGATAATTCCGTCATTGGAGCAGGAAGTGTTGTCACAAAAGATATTCCTGCCAATGTTTTAGCATTCGGAAATCCGTGTAAGGTCATCAAAGAAATTTAGGAGCCGGGAACCTGCTGTCCACTATATCTTTTTTGTCATTGCGAACGAAGTGAAGCAATCCGTAGAACTTTTCCCCGCAATGTCAAAAAAGGATGCCGTTCCCATCAGGGCCAGGGATTTGTACTATTTTTCAACGTTTGTCAAACCCTAAAACTCTCAAACTCAACTCATCCAATCAAATCCAAAAACTGCTGTTCATCCAGAATCGTAATTGTTCCGATGTCCTGCGCTTTTTTCAGTTTGCTTCCTGCTTTTTCGCCAACCACCAGATAGTCGAGGTTTTTTGAAACCGCAGAGATGTTTTTTCCGTTGTGTTTTTCCACCATTTCTTCCGCTTGTTCTCTTGTAAATAGCGACAGTTTTCCTGTGAAAAGGAACGTTTTCCCTTCCAGAGCATTAGACAAAACTTCATTTGTATTTTCTCCTTTTTCCAATTGAACGCCGTAAGATTTCAAACGTTCAATCATCAGGATATTTTCAGAATTCTGGAAAAAATCAATGATGCTGACTGCGATTTTCATTCCGATATCTTCAACCTGACAAAGTTCTTCCAAGGTTGCACTTTTCAATTCATCAATCGTTGAGAAATTCTTGACTAATTTCTTCGCAACCGTTTCCCCAACGTGTTTGATTCCAATTCCGTAAAGTACTTTTTCAAACGGAATATTTTTGGATTTTTCAATGCCGTCCAGAATATTCTGAGCAGATTTTTCAGCCATTCTCTCGAGTGGAATAAGTTGTTCTTTTTTCAAAGTGTAAAAATCGGCAGGATTTTCAATCAGTTTTTCTCTATAAAGTTGTTCGATAGTTTCTCCGCCAAGATTCTCGATATTCAAAGCTTTTCTAGAAACATAATGAATCATCCTTCCCACAACTTGTGGCGGACAATGCAATTCATTCGGACAAAAATGAATCGCTTGGTCTTCGATTTTTACCAATTCAGTTCCACATTCAGGACAGTTTTTGATGTATTCGATTGGCGTTTGAAGAAGCGTTCGTTTTTCAGTATTCACACCAACAATCTTCGGAATAATTTCTCCTCCTTTTTCCACATAAACAAAATCGTGCTCGTACAAATCCAATTTTTTGATGATATCTTCGTTGTGAAGCGATGCTCGTTTTACCGTTGTTCCTGCCAATAAAACGGGTCTCAGATTGGCGACGGGCGTTATTGCTCCAGTTCTTCCAACTTGGTAAGAAACACTTTGCAATTCGGTTTCTACTTTTTCTGCCTTGAATTTATAAGCCATTGCCCAACGTGGCGATTTGGCGGTGTAACCGAGTTGTCTTTGCTGTTTTAATGAATTAACTTTCAGAACAATGCCGTCAATTTCAAAAGGTAATTTGTGTCTTTCCGTATCCCAAAATGTGATGAATTCTTTGACTTCATCAAGAGTTTTACACAATTTCGCCTGGTCTTCCGAAACTCGGAAACCCCAATTTTTGGCTTTTGCCAAGATTTCCCAATGTGTATCTGCCGGAAATTCGTCCGAAATATATTGATACAAAACCGCTGACAGTCCACGTTTTCTCACTTCTCCAGAATCCTGCATTTTCAAACTTCCGCTGGCTGTGTTTCTTGGATTCATAAACAAATCAAGACCTTCTTCTTCACGACTTTTATTGATTTTATCGAAGTTTATTCTTGTCAGATAAATTTCGCCTCGGATAAAAAATCGGTTAGGAAAATCGCCCTTCAAAGTCAAGGGGACATCAGAAATCGTTCTCACATTATTGGTAATTTCATCACCCTGAAAACCGTCGCCACGAGTTACGGCCTGTGACAATTTTCCGTTTTCGTAAAGAATGGAAATCGATGCACCGTCATATTTCAATTCAGCTACAAATTCTACAGGTTCATCAATGGTTTTGATGATTCGTTTTTCCCAGTCTTCAAGGTCGTCAAAGTCATAAGAATTGTCGAGAGAATACATTCTGTATTGATGTTGAACGGTCGGGAAATTCTTTGTGATTCCACCTCCAACACGTAAAGTCGGAGAATTAGCATCATAAAATTCAGGATGCGCCGTTTCCAAGTTCTGAAGTTCTTTTAGTTTTTCATCAAATTCAAAATCAGAAATCGTGTTATTATCAAGAACATAATAATTATAATTATGCTGATGAAGTTCTTCTCTCAGGGATTCTATCTTTTTCTGAATGTTTTCGGACATTGGGAAATTATTTAAAGCAAAAATAACCAAAACAAGGAGAACGACTAAAAATAAAATGAGTAATTTGGTTCTTCATAAAAATAAAACCACATAGTCACATAGATTTGAACTTCTTTGTGAAACTTAAAAGAGTTTGAATAATAAAAAAAATCTTTGTGGACTTTGTGTTCAAATTTATTCAATATTAAAAAAATGAAGAAAGTATTTTGTAGTTTAACTCTTGTTACAACTATGTTTATCAACGCTCAAACTCAGATTATCGCCCATCGTGGTTTTTGGAATACACAGCCAAAAACTTCGGAAAATTCGATTAAGGCTTTAGAAAATGCTCAGCAATTAAAGATTTATGGAGCCGAATTCGATATTCATATGACCAAGGACGGGAAATTGGTCATCAATCACGATGAACATCACGGGAAAATGGAAATCTCGGAAACAGATTTTTCTGATTTAAGAAAACTAAAATTATCCAACGGAGAAAAACTTCCAACCCTGAAAGATTATCTGAAACAAGGCAGAAAAGATGCTTCCGTAAAATTAATTATCGAAATCAAACCAAGCAAATCCAAAGACCGTGAAAACGAAATCGTTACCAAAGTTCTGAAAACCGTAAAAGAACTCGGACTCGACAGTCAAAGCAATTACATCTCGTTCAGTCTTAATATTTGTAAAGAAATCAAAAAACAGAATCCGTCTGCAAAAGTTCAATATCTTGAAGGAAATCTTTCGCCACAGCAAATCAAAGCAGAAGGTTTGGACGGACTGGATTATCATTACAGCGTTTTCGAGAAAAACCCGACTTGGATTTCAGAAGCCAATTCGCTTGGATTGATTACCAATTCCTGGACTGTGAATGATATCAAAGTTTACGAAGCGCTCAAAAATCAAGGAATCCAATTTATAACGACAAACATTCCTGACCAATTGAAATAATATCACTAGGAATGGGCTTTAGCCCGTTTTCAAAAGATTATAAATAATCCGGCTTTAGCCAAAATGTAAGTTTTGGCTAAAGCCTTTGATTTTTATATTAATTCATCGGGCTAAAGCCCGACGCAATTAGATTCAATCGAATTTCTCAATGATAAACTTTTATTAAATCATAAGACTTTATTCGGATTTTAAACGTGTGGTTGGTAAATTTGCACCTTCAAATTTTATAAATCAGATTATGAATCTTAAAGGAAAAAATGCCATTATCACGGGCGGTGGAAGAGGGCTTGGAAAAGCTGTAGCTCAGATTCTTGCCAACGAAGGTGTCAATATTGGTATCACAGGAAGAAACGAAAATTATCTCAAAATAGCAGTTAACGAACTGAAACAAACCGGCGTGAAAGTAGCTTACGCCGTTTTCAGCGTCGATAACGAATTAGAAGTAAAAGCAGGAATCGAATCTCTGGCAAACGAATTAGGTGGAATCGATATTTTGGTCAACAATGCGGGAATCGGTGACTTTGGAAGCATCGAGGAAATGGCTTCTGATGTTTGGGAACAAGTTATCAAAACCAATCTTTTCGGTGTTTATTACACATCCAAAGCGGTTTATCCGTTTTTGAAAGAGAAAGGACAAGGTGACATTGTGAATGTCGCTTCCACAGCAGGATTGAAAGGCGGACCAAATATGTCGGCTTACGCAGCTTCCAAAGCGGCGGTGATTTCTCTTTCGCAGTCGATGATGGCAGAATGGAGAAAGCAGAATATCCGCGTGATTACCTTGACTCCGAGCACCATTGCTTCCGATATGAGCATCAGTGGCGGTTTGACAGACGGTAATCCGGACAAAGTTCTTCAGCCAGAAGATTTCGCAGAATGGGTAAGAGATATCCTGAAAATGAACAGACGCGCATTGATTGCGAACGGTTCTATTTTCTCCACTAATCCTTAGTTAGAATAAAGTAATTCTAAATATCAACCCTTTCAGAGTTTCAAACTTTGAAAGGGTTTTGTTTTATATTAAGTTCTATTTAAGTATCTGTTATAAGGCTTCGACTCCGCTCAGCTTAACAACTTTCTCGATAGATATTAAAATGTCACCCTTAGCGGAGTCGAAGGGTTTTTAGCTTAGGAATGGTTTCGTTATTTAATCTTTGCGTTTAAATACACTTATCCCTATCTTTATCGGAATCAAATAAAAGATATGAAGAGAAACTCAATTTTAGCAATGTCTGCTGTTTTCTTTGCAACGCAGATCACTTTAGTCAACGCTCAAAACAAATCCGAAGAAAAACTTAATCCAATCGTTCAAAGTTTTGTTAATGAAGCCAATGATAATTCCCAGTTGGAAAATATGGCTTTCGAACTTTTGGACGGCATAGGACCTCGTCTTGTAGGAACACCTGAGATGTTAGCGGCTAACAATTACACCGCTGACAAACTGAAATCTTGGGGAATCGATGCTAATCTTCAGCAATTCGGAACGTGGAAAGGTTGGCAGCGTGGAACTACACACGTAGATTTGGTTTATCCAAGAACCAAAACCTTGTCTGCAACACAATTAGCGTGGAGTCCGGCAACTAAAAAAGCAGTAGAAGCAGAAGTGGTAATCCTTCCAAAAGTATCTTCCAAAGCGGAGTTTGATAAATGGTTGCCTTCTGCAAAAGGAAAAATTGTTTTGATGGCTCAATATCAGAAAATCGGTCGTTCTGATGAACAGATTAAAGAATTTGCAACACCAGAATTATATGAAAAACTGAAAGCTGAAAAAGAGCAGGCTAAAAAAGATTTCGCAAATTATATCAAAACAATCGGTTATGATAATACAACCTTGCCCGAAGCTCTTGAAAAAGCTGGAGCTGTAGGAATTGCCATTTCCAACTGGACAGGAATTCATAGCACCAATCGTGTTTTTGGAGCTAAGACCAAATCAATTCCAATGTTCGATATCGATTTAGAAGATTATGGAATGTTGTATAGAATGGCAGAAAAAGGTACAAAACCGAGAATTAAAGTAGATGCACAATCCAAAGTTCTACCAGAAGCTAAGTCTTTCAACACCATCGGAATGATAAAAGGCTCAGAAAAACCGAATGAATATGTGATTCTTTCTGCTCATCTCGATTCTTGGGATGGCGCACAAGGTGCTACTGACAACGGGACAGGAACTTTGACAATGCTGGAAACAATGAGAATCCTTAAAAAATATTATCCAAATCCAAAACGTACCATTGTTGTTGGACTTTGGGGAAGTGAGGAACAAGGTCTGAATGGCTCAAGAGGTTTTGTTGCTGATAATCCGGAAATCATCAAAGGTGTGCAGGCGGTTTTCAATCAGGATAATGGAACGGGTAGAGTAGTAGATATCAGTGGACAAGGTTTCAAAGATTCTTATGTTTACATCGGAAGATGGCTGGATGCAGCACCTAAAAAAGTAAAAGACCAAGTTAAAAGTACTTTTCCGGGAATGCCGGGAGGTGGAGGCTCCGACCACGCATCGTTTGTGGCTGCAGGAGTTCCGGGATTTTCTTTGAGTTCGCTTAACTGGGGTTACTTCGGTTATACTTGGCATACAACCAAAGATACCTATGACAAAATCGTTTTTGATGAGTTGAAGAACAATGTGATTCTGACAGCAACTTTAGCTTATATGGCTTCGGAAGATCCAGAGTTTGTGAGCAGAGAAAAGCGTGTGATGCCAACTAATGAAAAAGGCGAAACTGTAAAATGGCCGGAAGCTAGAGAACCAAAAAGAAGCAGTAAAGATTATTAATCTAAAAGAAAATTGATATTGGAGTTTACAAGTTAGATTTCAATCAAAAATAAATAAGAAAGCGACAAAATTTTTTGTCGCTTTTTTTGATTTTGAAATTTAGATAGGAAGTAATGGTCGGAAGTGTACATACACTTTTTTCTCTCGGATATAATAACAGACAAGCAAAAACAAAATCGCCATAGAAAACCAAATCATCAAAGAATAATAATCCATAATAGACCTTAGCAGAATCTGATTGTCCAGTTGTGCTTTGAATACTTTTTGTGTTACTAGTGGAACTGTTTTCTCCTCCAAACCATTAGCTCCGAGATAAGCTTTAATCTGATTGATTTTATCGAGATAGTATTGATTGTTGTAATTGATATAATCCAAAAATCTGTTATAATGCAGATTGTAGTGGTAAACTGTGAAAAATTTAGTCAAAAAAGTGCTGGTTGTGTAGCCTAAAAATCTTATAACCAGCCCAAAAGCAGCGGCAGAAGGCGCAAGGTAGTACGGGACAATACTGATGATAAACAAAATCGTAGGAACCATTATAAGACCGACACCCAATCCGTGTGCAAATAGCGGAATACTGTAGTAGCTTTCATTCCCTGCATTATCCAGCATCTTTGTCATACAAATGTGATAAATCATCAATGAAACAAAACCGCACATCCAGAGCCAGATGACGTTCGATTGTTTGATTTGATGCCAAGCCGCCAAAGTCACACCAGCAATTATTCCGATGAGATTAAAGACAAACATATACGAAATATGCCTTGGGTCCATATGAAGCACATTTTTGTAAAAACTCCCGACATAGGTAAAAGAGAATCGCTCGATGTACATAAAGAACAAGAGCATTGCGCCCCACAGATATTGTTTTTGTTTAAAGATAGAAAGATCAATATAAGGTCTTTTCAAGGTGAGCTGACGAATTGCAAATAATAATATTGCTAACCCAATCATTACCGAAACTTGAATAATTTTAAGACTTTCAAACCAATAATATTGTTGTCCATAGACACTCAAATAGCCCAATCCAATTAGTATTACAGCCAGCAAAATAAAACTGCTCATATCCAACTGAATCAACGTGTGTCGATGAAATACTTTGGCAGAAGAGATGCAAACCAAAACAATGATTACGCTCACAGCAAACATCACCATCGATAGTTTATAGACAATGTCAAAATTATACTGGTCGATGAGGTCTGCGGTAATCAGGTTGTTAAAAGATGTCGTACAAAGTAACATCCCGAAAAACAAGCTGTAGGTCACTTCTTTGGCTCTGTAAGATTTCATAAATCTGATAGCCATCGACATATAGAGATTCACGGCACTTGCAAAAAGCATCCCTTGAACAAATCTGACAATGAAAACCACCAACAGAATCTGAGATGAGAACAGCAGATAACAACACAGTAGTTGGAACAACTGAAACTGGATAAAGTATTGCTTAGAAGTGAAGTAATTATAAAATCTCCTTTCCAAACAATAGAATGATGCAAACCCTGCATAGTAAAGAGAAATCGTAAACTGGATGTCATTTGGTTCTATGCCGTAATAACCCGCAGCAACATCCTCATTGGCCATTGGCAGGAAAAACATAATCATATTGGGCAACAACAATGTAAAAAGAATTGTTTTTGCCAGCCAATTCGGAACCCATTCTTTGAATAATGTCATTTTCTTTGTTGGATTAATGATGAGGAATTGTAACAGTCACATTCATCCCTGAAAGTATTTTGGAACGCCATTCTTTGCTGAGGTTAATGATTTCTATCTTAACAGGAATACGCTGAACTATCTTCACAAAGTTCCCAGTAGCATTATCTGGAGGAAGCAAAGAAAAACTAGAACCAGTTGCTGGAGAAAATGCCAATATCTTTCCTTCGAATTTCTCATCAGGATAAGCATCTACCGTGATAGAAACCTTGTCGCCAATTCCGAAATGTGAAATCTGAGTTTCTTTAAAATTAGCCATAATCCATTTAGGATTTTCATCATTTACGATATAACAGAGGTGTTCTTCATCGTCAATCATTTGTCCTTTTTCGATTTTACGTTTCCCTAATCGACCGTTGTACGGAGCAGTAATTACGGTATAACTTACGTCCAGATTTTTACGTTGTTTTACTTCATTCAGTCGAGATTTTTCGGCACCAATGATGGCTTTTTCCTGATTTAGGTCTTCCGCTTTTTCTTTTGCTACTCTGTAATGTTGCTCTGCTTGTGACAGGTCACTTTTATAGATATTAAGACTGGCTTCTATCTGCTCCAGTTTTTGTGCGGTGGCAGATTTCTCTTTGTAGAGTTGTTTGTATCTCTCATATTCCAGATTTTCTTTCCATACTTTTATTTTGGCCGCTTCTATAGCTTGGTACGCTTCTTTTGCTTCGGCTTCCAGCGTTTGTCTTTGTTGATTCAAGACTTGGGTATTGGCATTTTGTTTCTGGAGTTCTGCACCTACTTGGTTAGCATCCAGTTTATATTCTCGGCTATCGATGATGAATAATGTGTCGCCTGCTTTCACGTTGTCATAATCATTGAACCGTACTTCTCTTACATAACCACTCACTCTTGCGATCACGGGGTTGATGTATTCTACCACCTGAGCGTCATTGGTAGTTTCATTATGTAAGAAATGATAGATGGAGATGGCAGCTTTTATCATAACAAAAAGCACAAAAATCCACGCCACAGCAGAGGTGAATTTGACTAAGGTTTTACGATGAGATACTTTCATTTTATAGGGTTCCGGTTTCGTATTTTAGAGAGTAGTAGCTTTTTAGGACATTCATTTTGGATTGTTCTAGTTCAAATTGGGCTTGTACCTGCAATAGATTAGCATCCAAAAGGTCTGTGATGAGAGCGGTCTGGTTGAAATAAGCGTTTTTCAAAATCCTCGCATTTTCATTAGCATATTGCAGATTTTGTTCAAAGACTTTTTCGTGTTTCAGAGCTTCGTCGTATTCGTAATACGCTTTGTAGATTTGGGTTCGTATATTATCATTGGTGAATTGATGATGCAGTTGGGCAGAACTCAATTCTATTTTAGCTTCTTGCACTTGATGCTTGTTATGGTAGATACTGCTGATGTCATAAGACGCTTGCAGACCTACGAGCCCCAAACTGTACCAATTGGGGTTGTAGTTATAAAGGAACACTTGCGGATTGGCAAATTGGAAAGAACCTATCAGCCCTATTTTAGGATAGTAATTGCCTTTGTCTAGTTTTAATTTGGTTTCTGCCACTTGGGTGTGTTGTTCAGATAATTCTGCATCGTAGCCTTTTTCCAGAGCTATTTCGATGTAGTCATCTACTGATAAAGCTGTTGTTTCTTCTTCAATAGACGCTATTTCTGGTTCAATGATTGTTTTGTCATCTTCACCGGTTAAGACATTGATCTGTTGTTGCAAAACGATGATGCTGTTCTCAATCTCGGTGAGGGTCATTTTTCTTTTACTAAGTTCCAGCTCGGTGCGCAGAACATCACTTTCCAGAATGATTCCGGCTTTGTAGATGTTTTTTATTTCGGAAAGCTGATGTTCTTTTTCTGCAATATCGTTTTGCATTGTGGTTTTCCATTGGTATTGCAAATGCAGGTCTATAAAAAGATTGGTGGCTTTCAGCTTGGTAAGGCTGATGAGTTTCTCTTTATCGGTTGCCGAAATATCAGAAAGAATCTTAGCCAGTTTGATTTCATTTTTTAGTTTGAAACCATCAAAGAGATTCATATACAGATTGGTCTCTGTATTGTAAAGGGTGTGGATGATATCGTGCTGGACAGGTTTGTGAAGAATACCATTCACATAGACAGGCATATTGGTGGCGTGTCTTATAGAACCTGTGATACTTAAGGTTGGGAGCTGATTAGATTGAGCTTGTTTAATTTTGGTTTCAGCCAATTGGAGTTTTAGTTGTTCCAGAGCGATTTCTTTGCTATGGGTTTCAACTTTACTAAAGAGCTGAGGAAGCGTTAATTGATATTCTTGGGCTTTTAGGAAAGGCTGATACAGACAGACTGATAGTGCTAGAATAAGCCTGTATTTTTTACAAAACATTTTGCGTTTAATTTTAAAATGCAAAACTAAAAGCTTTTGTGTGATGTAATTTTATACAAAATAGACTAATTTTTGTTGATTCTTGCCATTTTTATTTATCTTTGAGTATGAAATTATTGGATATCCTTCAAGAGATAGATGACTCACCCAAAGATGTTTATCTGGTTCACGAGCGGTTTGAGAGGCATTATGATATGCATTCTCACCAGCGAGACCAGTTGAGTTTTGTAGAAGGAGGAGTAGCGTATGTCACGATAGAGAATGAGTATCTTGTGGTTCCGGCAATGCACTTTTTATGGATTCCTGCAGGGGTGCCTCATAAGCTGAATGTATCGCATCACGCCACTCAGTTGCATTCTTTTTATTTCAAAAGTTCAGAGAAGGCTTTTTACAAAGATTTGGGAATCTATCCTGCCAATCGACTGATTATCGAATTGATTAACTTTTCCCAACGCTGGTCTCATCAGTTTGTGGATTATCAGGAGCCTTACGCTGCTGCACTTTTTTCTTTGTATGACATTCTTCCTTTGATGGCAGAGCAGCAAATCAAGCTTCAGCTTCCTACTTCCGAACATCCCAAGATAGAGCAGGTCTTGCAGTATATCCATCAGAACTTCCATACGCCATTGACCTTGAGTGAGATGACCGATCAGTTTCATATGAGTGAGCGGAGCTTCTGCAGATTATTCAAAAAAGAGCTTCATATTTCTTTTATTCAGTATCTCAAGACATATCGGATTATCCAGTCGATTAGTTTTTTACAGAAGCGGAAAGATTACTCTATCGAGGAGATTGCCAATGCAACGGGCTACGAATCTCTCGCAGCATTCAGCAATGCTTTTTACGAATATACAGGGATGCGACCGTCGCAGATGCGGAAGATGATTACTTAAAGTATTGGCAACAGATAACAATAGAAATGTCCCGACAAGGGGACATTTTATCATTTAATAAAAGAAATATTGGCGCTGATTTTCCATCAGAAAACCATCGTCAGCTGGATTCTCTTTCGGGCTTCATCCACTTCCGTTACTTTGACTTGCACGTGTTGGTGGAGTTTTACCACCTCATTCACATCCGAGACAAAACCATCTTTCAGTTGTGAGATGTGTACCAGTCCGCTTTCTTTGATGCCTAGATCTACGAAACATCCAAAAGCCGTAATGTTATTCACAATGCCAGGAAGTATCATCCCGATTTTGACGTCTTTGATAGATTTTACATTCGGGTCAAATTCAAACACCTTGGCGGCTTTTCTTGGGTCTAGTCCTGGCTTTTCTAATTCTTTTAAAATATCCTTGATACCGAGAATTCCAATATCATTGGTGACGTATTTTTCTGGATTTACCAAAGCAATCTTTTCTTTATTGGAAATCAAATCCTCGGTTTTCAATCCTAAATCTTTTGCCATTTTTTCTACCAGCTTATAAGCTTCCGGATGCACGGCAGAATTATCCAAAGGATTTTTAGCATTCTTGATTCTCACAAAAGCTGCTGCTTGCTGATAAGCTTTTTCGCCCAGTCTTGGTACTTTTTTCAAATCTTTTCGTTCAGAGAAAGCGCCATTTTCTGTACGGTAAGCCACAATGTTCTCTGCCATCTTTTCTCCAATTCCGGACACATAGCTTAGGAGTGATTTACTTGCAGTATTCAGGTTGATACCTACCGAGTTTACGGAACGGATGACGGTGTTGTCCAATTCTTCTTTCAGTTTGCTTTGATCCACATCGTGCTGGTATTGTCCTACACCAATGGATTTAGCATCTATCTTTACAAGCTCTGCCAAGGGGTCTGCTAATCGGCGTCCGATCGAGACAGCACCACGAACAGTCACGTCATAATTGGGGAACTCCTCTCTGGCAATCTTACTGGCTGAATACACCGAAGCACCAGCTTCTGAAACCACAAAAACCTGAATCGGTTTGTCAAAGGCGATTTTTTTGATGAAGAACTCCGTCTCTCGGCTGGCAGTTCCGTTTCCGATAGAAATGGCTTCAATATTATAAGCATTTACCATCGAGCGGATTTTCTTCATCGCCATTCCACTTTCGTTTTGCGGCGCGTGTGGGTAGATATTTTCGTTGTGCAGAAGATCACCTTTTTCGTCCAGACAAACCACTTTGCAGCCTGTTCTGTAACCTGGATCTATCGCCAGAATTCTTTTTTCTCCTAATGGCGATGCAAGGAGCAATTGTTGCAGGTTCTCAGAGAAAACCTCAATGGCTTTCTGGTCTGCTTTTTCTTTAGCTTCCTGCAGGGCTTCATTGGAAAGCGCGGGTTCTAATAATCGTTTGTAAGAATCTGTAATGGCGAGTTCTATCTGTTTGGCAGAGGCGTTATTACTTTTGATAATGGCTTTGTCGATAAGGTCTAGTGCTTCATCTTTATCTACATCCACAGATGCTTTTACAAAACCTTCGTTCTCTGCGCGCAGCATAGCTAATAATCGGTGGCTTGGGATTTTGTTAAGTGCTTCCTGCCATTCAAAATACTGACTGAATTTCTGAGCCGCTTCTTCATCTTTCTTAGCTTTCACCACTTTGGAAGAGATGATGGCTTTTCTTTGAAATAGTCTTCTCAGGTTTTTTCGCACATAGAGATTTTCATTCACCCATTCTGCGATGATGTCTCTTGCGCCTTGCAGTGCTTCGTCTTCATTGGTAACATGATGATTAATATATCTGGAAGCAATAAAATCAATATCATCATTTCTCTGGCTCATGATGATTTTTGCCAGCGGCTCCAGTCCTTTTTCTCTGGCGGTGTCGGCTTTGGTTTTCTTACGTTTTTTATAAGGCAGATAGAAATCTTCTAGCTCCTGCAGGTCAAAGCTTTGTTCTATTTTTTGCTGAAGTTCTGGAGTAAGTGCATTTTGTTCCTCGATGGATTTCCGGATGCTGTCTTTCCTTTTGATGATTTCCAGAAAAAGCTTATTGAGTTTGGCAATATTCTCTATAGCCACTTCATCCAGATTGCCGGTTCTGTCTTTTCTATATCTTGCAATAAATGGAATAGTGCAGTCTTCCGAAAGAAGTTGCAGACATGCTTTTATGCTGTTCATTGGCAGGTGCAACTGCTGGCTTATGAATTCTGTAACGGTCATATCATTTTTAAAAACCGCTAAAATAATCCTTTTATAGCTAAAGTCCGTGGATATGCTATTTGTGTTTTGTTCTTTTTTCTTTCAGGAGACCTATCATTAGTCCCGAAATTAAAACCAAAGGTCCCAGGAGCTCTAGCCCGAAGGAGCCAAAAATGATTAATGGTAACATAGGCATAATTATAAAAACCAAAGTTATATCAATGTTAAACTTGGTTATACCGTAGAAATACGGATTTTATGTGTTCCGTATTTTTTACATAGATGCTATGCATTATTCTCTTGGTTGCCGCGAAAGTTGCCTGTAGACTAGCCATCTATGTATCTGGCTTTGGCAAGCAATTTGTCTTGAATACAAAAAATAGAATTATGAACACAACTATCAGAATAGCCTTGGGCGCAGCTTCTGCGGCAACGGCTGCAGCCCTGGCTTTTGTATTATACAAAAAAAGAAAATCAAACCCTTCTTTGCATTTTATGGCGCCAGATGGGAATACCTATAAAGAAGGGCAGATCTATAAAACCATAGACAACCAGTATTACAAAAATGGCAAACCGCTTAAGATGAACGTGCCTCCTCAATCAGAAGCTGGCAATGTTTCTCAGAAAACTTTTGGTCACGATGCAGAAGCTCATACCTACGCTTCGCAGCCTATACAGAATGTCAATTATCACCACAGAGGCCAGAGACATCATTAATGATGAATGAATGTTTAGAAACTTTTCACTAGGGTATTGTCACTTCTTGATAGATAGGGCTGGGATTATCAGGAGCTAATCCGTAAATTACCAAACGGAATTGTTTGGCAACAGCGTTATTATAAAATATAATCGAGGTAGCAAAGCTAGTCTCTACGCTGGGATTCCAGTACAGCAGACTTCTTAAATCCCTTTTATCCAACATGTCTGCCTGGGATTGATTGAGGATATTAAAAGATGTTGTCTGGTCATAGCCTTGCAGAGAAAACGATTGAAGACCCGTCATAGACTGTGCCACATCGCCCGATGTGGCATTGCCATTTTTAGTGTAGAGCAAAATAGCACCATTGCTGTTACCAAATCCACCTAAAAAATCATCCTTCACTACTTTAATCATTGCGATATTAGAGATGTTAAAAACCCTCACAATCTCCAGATCTGTTTTTACCTAATCCAGATAGATTTCTACTGGTTTGTTACGTATAATGGCTTCCAGATTGCCGTTCTCTTTGGATTTGCAAGCCTGCAACACGGCCTTCCAGCCATATTGTAGAGGGGGAGCATCAGCTTTCCGATGGTTTTTTTATCTTGGTTATAAAGCTCTACAAACAGACTGGTAGATTTTGTAGAAAGATTGTAGCCATCTACCACAAAAGCTTTGAAACCCAGCCGGTCGCCCGCAGCATAACTGCTCTTGTCCAGCAGTAAAATTACTTTTTCCTGAGGGTAATCGGCGTCCAGCTGGCTGAGAGTGGCTTCTGCTTTGTTTTGTGAATGTGCAAGAGGAATTATAAAAAGGAACATCATCATTACGGCAATGCGCTTTAAAAATAATGTTTTGGAGCTTTTAGCTATCATCGGGAGAATATATCAATTCAAAAAATTAAAATTACAATTCTAAATCCTTGAAAATGCCCGAACTTATCACTTTAACTCAAATTTATAACAGCTTAATTTAAACTTAATTTTAATCTACATATATAAAAACCTGCTATGCCCTGGTTTTATCAAACCCTCTGTAAAGGAATAATCTTTATGGTGGCTTACTTTAATTTTCAATAATAAAAACAATTTTTTTAATGCAAATACGGAAATTCGTAATGTATTGTATATTAGATTATTTAACTTTATACAAAATGATGACAAACATCCCATTCATCTATTGAAATAATTGCGAAACCCAAAAAAACAACGCCATGAAAAATCAATCCAAACCTACTATTCTAGAGCTATTGATAAACATTTACACTATTCTATGCGCTTTTTATGAATTGCTCTACAATCATCAGAACTCATCACCCCTTCAAGAAGAACAGTATCTGGACAGCGCAGATGTCAAGATGCAGTTCAACATCAGTGAGCGCACCCTCTACAGAATGCGCAAAGAAGGCAAAATTCCGTATGTTTACTTTGGTCGTAAGATTTTTTATCCCAAAAGTGAGATATACAAAATGCTGAAACAGATCAAGTAGTTTTTGTTCTTTTCTTCGGGTCTTCTTCGAGTGTTCTCCCACAGTTCTTCGGAAAATGGATGTTTTTTCCGAACAAGTCCCGAACAAAACCCACTTTATACCCGAAGAAACGACGTCTTATCTTGCCAAAACCAGCCAATTAACGCCATAAGCTGCCAAAACGAGCCACCCTCTTTTTTTCTAGTAAATCCCGCTCTATCTTCGCCATACCAAACCATAAAATATAATAGATATGGGAAAATTTGAAAAAGGAATCCTCGGTGGATTCTCCGGGATTGTAGGTCCGGTAGTAGGGGCAACTTGGCGCGGGGTAGATATTCTCCGCAGCCGCCCAAAACGTACACAGCGTGTACCAACTGCTGATCAACTGTTGCAACAGCAGAAGTTTAAATTGGCAGTACAGTTTTTGCAGCCTTTGAAGTCTGTGCAGAAGCTCTACTTCGGGGCAGATAGTGGGCTGAGGTCTCGGGTGAATATGGCGGTGAGCTATACCATGATTGAGGCGATGAAGGTGTTGTTGGATGTGCCGCAGCTGGTGTACAGCAAGGTGCTGATTACTAAAGGCGAGCTCACGGGTTTTAGAAATCTTGGCGTAGCGGACGGCGGGCGCCATACCTTGGATCTGACTTGGGACGACAACTCTGTGGAGGGCAACGCCTCGCCTACCGATGAGGTAGGGATGGTGGTTTACAGCGAGGAGCAAGGCAACTGGCAGATT
This sequence comes from Flavobacteriales bacterium UBA2306, assembly GCA_002345565.1. Taxonomy (GTDB): domain Bacteria; phylum Bacteroidota; class Bacteroidia; order Flavobacteriales; family Weeksellaceae; genus Epilithonimonas. The sequence goes on from DDVS01000005.1 coordinate 234,808, forward strand.
TTTGAAAATCTGGCGCAGCGCAGCGCCGGAATGGCCTCGGCACAGTTGGAGAGTTACTACAGCGGGCAGACGGTAGAAGTCTGGGTGTTTGTAGTGAATGCTAAAAAGAAGACGGCCTGCAACAGCCCCTACCAGGGGAGCATTGTCATCTCTTAAGATGAAATTGAGAAGCCACCCGCGAGGGTGGTTTTTTTGTGGGGAAATTTGAACATAAAAAAAGCCCCACAGGTAGGCGAGGCGCTAAATGTTTTCACAACGGAATAATCCTTATTGTGAATTGCTTTCATTTTCAAAGATAAAAATATTTTTTTTAATAGAATTACGGAAAACCGTAAAATGGAAAAGAAATTTCTTATTATTTTTAGAGAATCATTAAAAACTAAATAGTTATGAGTAAAAAAATACTTGGATTAGACTTGGGGGTGTCATCTATTGGATGGGCTTTAATAGAAGTTGAGGAACATACATATAAACCTATTCGGATAATCGGAATGGGGTCTCGTATCATTTCACTTTCTACTGAAGATCGAACTCAATTTGAAAAAGGACAATCAATTACCAAAAATCAGGATAGAACAAAATCTAGGACTCAAAGAAAAGGATATGACAGAAAGCAGCTTAAGAAAAGTGATGATTTTAAATATAGCCTAAAAAAAGAATTAGAAAAATTAAATATATATCCTGATAAAGAATTATTTAATCTTCCAATGTTAGATTTATGGAAATTGCGTAGCGATGCAACTTCTGAACCTATCGATGCTAAACAATTGGGAAGAATTTTATATATGCTTAATCAAAAAAGAGGATATAAATCTGCGAGGAGCGAAGCTAATGCTGATAAAAAAGATACAGATTATGTAGCAGAAGTTAAGGGTAGATATGCACAGCTTAAAGATGCTAATCAAACTATTGGACAACATTTTTATAAAGAACTTTCTACTGCATTTTCAAATAATTCTTATTACAGAGTTAAGGAACAAGTTTATCCTAGAGAAGCTTACATTGAAGAATTTGAAACAATTATTAATACTCAAAAAGAACATCATTCATTTTTGACAGATGAAGTAATTGATAGATTAAAAAATGAAATTATCTACTATCAAAGAAAATTAAAATCTCAGAAAGGACTTGTAAGTGTATGTGAATTTGAAGGTTTTGATAAAGTAATAAAAAATAAAACTACTGATAAGGATAAAATAGTTTTTGTAGGTCCAAAAGTAGCTCCGAAAACTTCTCCGATTTTTCAATTATGTAAAATTTGGGAAACGGTAAACAATATATCACTAAAAGTTAAAAATCCTGAAGGAAGTAAATATAAGTGGGGAGACAAATTCCCAACAATAGAAGAAAAAAAACAGATTTCAGACTATCTTTCAGTTAATGCTCAACTTTCTTTTGCCGAGTTAATCAAAATTCTAAACCTTAAAAAAGACGATGTTTATGCTAATAAACAAATTTTAAAAGGATTACAGGGAAATATTACTTATCAAGAGATTCACAAAATAATAGGAGAAAGCGAGTTGTTAAGGTTTGATACTTCAGTCATTGAATCTAATGAACAAGCTCTCTTGGTAGATAAAAAAACCGGAGAAATTCTGGAAGAGAGGCAGAGGTTAATTATTGCTCCTTCTTTTGAAAGTGAACCTTTATATCAATTATGGCATACTATATATTCCATTAAGGATTTGGATGAATGTAGGAATGCATTGATGAAACGATTTTCATTTAATGAAGTAATTGCGGATAAGCTATCTAGAATTGATTTTAATAAACAAGCCTTTGGAAATAAATCAACCAAAGCAATTCGCAAAATACTTCCTTACTTAATGGATGGATTTGATTATTCACAATCTTGTAGCTTGGCTGGTTATAATCATTCTAATAGTTTGACAAAACAAGAGAACTTGGAAAGAGAGGTTAAACCTAAGTTAGAGTTACTTCCTAAAAATAGTCTTCGCCAACCAATCGTTGAGAAAATCATCAATCAAATGATAAATGTTGTTAATGCGATTATTGATGCTCACGGAAAACCTTATGAAATACGATTAGAACTTGCCAGAGAATTAAAGCAAAGCAAAGATGAGCGTGATGCTGCCGATAAATCAAATATCAATAATAAAAAGCAAAATGATTTAATAGCAGTCAGATTGGAAGCTATGGGTTTACCTGCAACAAAAAAGTATATTCAAAAATATAAATTTATATTCCCTACAAAAGATAAAAAGTGGAAAGAAGCAGATGTAGTAAATCAATGTATTTATTGTGGAGAAACTTTCAATTTAACTGAAGCTTTAAGGGGAGATAATTTTGATATCGATCATATTGTACCAAAAGCGTTGTTGTTCGATGATTCTCAAACCAATAAAGTATTGGTTCATCGTCATTGTAACTCTAATAAATTATATAAAACTGCTTATGATTATATTGCTCAAAAAGGAGAGCTAAAATTAAATGAATACCTTCAAAGAGTAGATGATTGGTTTGCAAGGGGAGTATTGTCTTATGGAAAAATGCAACGACTGAAAGTTTCTTTTATTGAATATCAAGAGCGTAAAAAACTGAAAAAGGAAACAGAAGCAGATAAAAAGCTTTGGGAAAGCTTTATCGATAGACAATTAAGAGAATCTCAATATATCGCTAGAAAATCAAAACAAATTCTAGAAGGGATTTGTCACAAAGTGACTGTCACAGAAGGTACGGTAACCGCTAGATTAAGAAAGATTTGGGGTTGGGATGATGTTTTGATGAATCTTCAAATGCCTAAATATCGAGAGCTCGGACAAACTGAAATGAAAGAGTGGACTAGCGAACATGGAAAAAGAAAGCATAAAAAAGAAGAAATCACCAATTGGACTAAACGAGATGATCATAGACATCATGCTGTAGATGCATTGGTAATTGCTTGTACTCAGCAAGGATATATTCAAAGAATTAACACATTGAATGCAAGTGATGTTAGAAATGAAATGCTGAAAGAAGTTGAAGATGCAAAAACTCAATATAGCGAAAAGCTAACACTTCTTGATAAATATCTTATCACTCAAAAACCTTTCACAACTTCTGAAGTTGAAAAAGAGGCAGATAAAATTTTGATATCATTTAAAGCAGGAAAGAAAGTTGCAACCACGTCAAAGTTTAAGGCGAAAGGAATTAATAAAGATAAAGGTGTGATTGTACCAAGAGGAGCTTTACATGAAGATTCTGTTTATGGTAAAATTAAAATTGAGGATTTTGATAAGCCTATTAAATATTTGTTCGAAAACCCTGAGAAAATTGTTCATCAAAAGATAAGGAAATTAATCAAGGAAAGATTACTTCAAAATGACAATGATGTAAAGAAAGCTTTTGCTACTATTAAGAAAGATCCAATCTTTTTAGATGAAAGTAAAGAGGTAGCTTTAGAAAAAGCTTCCTGCTATAAAGATGTAACGGTTAAGAAATATGATTTACTATCACTTTCTTCAAAGCAGGTAGACGACATTGTAGATGAAAAAGTTAAAGAGTTAGTAAAAGAGCGATTAAAACAATTTGGAAATAAAGAAAAAGAGGCTTTTAAAGATGTTTTATGGTTTAATGAGAAAAAACAAATTCCTATTAAGACTCTTCGATTATTTGCTCGTCCGGATGCTAATTCGTTACAGCCAATTAAAAAAGACGAAAATGGAAAAGATATAGGTTTCGTTGTACAGGGAAATAATCATCATATTGCAATTTATAGAAACAAAGAAGGCAAACAAATTCAACATTCTTGTACATTTTGGAACGCTGTGGAAAGAAAGAAAAATAAATTACCAGTTATTATTAAAGATACTACAGATTTATGGAATAACATTTCTGAACAAAGGCTTGCTCAATCATTTTTAAGTTTGTTACCTGAAGATGGTTTAACCTTAGAATTCAGTATGCAACAAAATGAAATGTTTATTTTAGGTTTAGCTCAAGAAGAATTTAATGATGCTATTAGAAATGGCGATAAATCAACACTAAGTAAGCATTTGTATTTAGTTTGGAGTATTGCTGATGGAGATTATTGGTTTAGACATCATTTGGAAACTAAAAATACAGAATTAAAGAAAACAGAAGGAGCAAAAGATAGTAAGAGATATTTTAGATTAAGTTTAAAAGGATTAATGGATATATCTCCAGTCAAAGTAAAATTAAATCATTTAGGAGAAATAACAAAAATTAGAGAATGATTACACGCTCTATCTACATCGGCAATCCCGCCTATCTTAAGCTTAAAGATGAACAAATGTACATCTTAGATGCTTCTACCAAAGAAGTAAAAGGAAAAGTTCCTGTCGAAGATTTGGGATTGCTGATGCTGGATCATTTTCAGATTACGCTTTCGCATCAGTTGATTCAAAAGATGATGGGCAATAATGTGGTGGTGGTAAGCTGTGATGCGCATCATCTGCCCCACGGGATTATGTTGCCTTTGTATGGGCATACCGAACATTCCAATCGGGTAAAAGACCAGCTGGAAGCCAGCGAACCGTTGAAAAAACAACTTTGGAAACTGACGGTAGAGTGCAAGATTGAAAATCAAAAAGAGGTTTTGCTGAGGTTGGGCAATTATTACGAACCGATGTTGGAGTATCAAAACAATGTCAAGAGTGGCGACATCACCAATATGGAAGGGATTGCAGCACAGCATTACTGGAAATATCTCATCAGTCTTGATTTTCTGAGACAGCGTTTTGGAGACTCGCCCAATCAGTTTTTTAATTTTGGCTATGCCGTTTTACGGAGTATTGTAGCGAGAGCGATTGTAGAAACCGGACTATTGCCTGTGTTGGGGATTTTCCATAAAAATAAATACAATCCGTACTGTCTTGCCGATGATTTGATGGAACCGTACCGACCGTTTGTGGATCTTCTGGTGATGCAGTGGCTGGAAATGCACCCGAATACCGAAGAACTGACTAAAGATTTTAAAGCACACATTCTGCAGATCGCGACCAAGGATGTAAGAATCGATGGGAAAACCCGCCCCTTGCTAGTTGCGGTAAAAACAACCGCGTCATCGCTGTACAAATGCTATACAGGAGAAAAAAGACTCATCTCTTATCCCAAATTGATATGAGTCGGTGAAAGACATTTTACTTTTTACATTGTACCTATTACAATCAAAAATATGGATGCCGAAAGGTTTAACGCTTATCGAATTATGTGGGTTTTAGTACTGTATGATCTTCCTACCGAGACCAAAACTAATATGCGGGATGCGAATAAATTCCGCAAAGGCTTGATTGATGATGGGTTTACGCTTTTTCAGTTCTCGATGTATGTGCGTCACTGCCCAAGTAGGGAGAATGCTGAGGTGCACATTAAAAGAGTGAAATTTATGCTTCCCAAAGCTGGTAAAGTGGCTATAATGTGCATCACCGACAAACAGTTTGGTGATATTGAAATCTTTTTTGCCCGAAATAAAGAAGAACCGCCACCTACTTTCCAGCAGCTTGAGCTTTTTTAGTAATCTGTCACTGCAAGAAACCAAGCAGTCTCGTCTTTAAAAAATGAAAACCTGAGTTGTATTAAAATATATGTATTCCCAACAGATATTTTTCTAATTCTAAATCAACAACAAACCCTCTGAAAAACAGAGGGTTAAATTTTGAGGTTGTTGTGTATCTCAAAGATACTGAAAAATGAAAGCAATTCACAACAGCCATAACTCTATCCTTTTACCTTACATTGTTGTTGTGTATCTCAAAGATACTGAAAAATGAAAGCAATTCACAACAAATCCAAAACCTGATTCTCTTCTTATGGTGTTGTTGTGTATCTCAAAGATACTGAAAAATGAAAGCAATTCACAACTTTAAGAGTTGCGTAATAACCACTGAAATTGTTGTTGTGTATCTCAAAGATACTGAAAAATGAAAGCAATTCACAACTATCTTAAATTATTCAACAAAATAAGACACGTTGTTGTGTATCTCAAAGATACTGAAAAATGAAAGCAATTCACAACGCCGTCCTATGTGGTCCACAAACCTGAGTGGTTGTTGTGTATCTCAAAGATACTGAAAAATGAAAGCAATTCACAACAGTTGGGAGCTAATGGAGCTGCAAGTGAACGTTGTTGTGTATCTCAAAGATACTGAAAAATGAAAGCAATTCACAACAAGAAACAGTTGTAAATCAAACCTTTGTTAGTTGTTGTGTATCTCAAAGATACTGAAAAATGAAAGCAATTCACAACTGTCTGGAAAAGGCAAACTTTGGTTTTAACGTTGTTGTGTATCTCAAAGATACTGAAAAATGAAAGCAATTCACAACGATGAAGAATGGCTAAGCGCAAAAAGACAGGTTGTTGTGTATCTCAAAGATACTGAAAAATGAAAGCAATTCACAACACGCCTATTACTAGTGCTATTCCTGTTATTGTTGTTGTGTATCTCAAAGATACTGAAAAATGAAAGCAATTCACAACTATATAAGTTCTCATTTCCGATTGATAAATGTTGTTGTGTATCTCAAAGATACTGAAAAATGAAAGCAATTCACAACAAGAAAATAACACTTAATAAATTTATTACAGTTGTTGTGTATCTCAAAGATACTGAAAAATGAAAGCAATTCACAACATGGAACCGCAAGAGCTTTATTGGATGGTGGTTGTTGTGTATCTCAAAGATACTGAAAAATGAAAGCAATTCACAACTGCGCCTTGAAAGCTGCAATTTCTGCTGGTGTTGTTGTGTATCTCAAAGATACTGAAAAATGAAAGCAATTCACAACGGAATCGTGAAGCAACCGGAGACATCTTGGGTTGTTGTGTATCTCAAAGATACTGAAAAATGAAAGCAATTCACAACACAATTTCCCTTTGGTTAAGTTTTTTGACGGTTGTTGTGTATCTCAAAGATACTGAAAAATGAAAGCAATTCACAACGGAGGATAGGTGAGTTTGTAGATAACGGAAGTTGTTGTGTATCTCAAAGATACTGAAAAATGAAAGCAATTCACAACAGCATTAATAGTAATTACACCACTACCTATGTTGTTGTGTATCTCAAAGATACTGAAAAATGAAAGCAATTCACAACGGAACAAAAAAAGTCGTTCAAAAATTCGATGTTGTTGTGTATCTCAAAGATACTGAAAAATGAAAGCAATTCACAACTTATCCAGAATTGCTGTGTCTATTTTGCAAGTTGTTGTGTATCTCAAAGATACTGAAAAATGAAAGCAATTCACAACTAAGAGTGAAACCATATCCGATAAAATAAAGTTGTTGTGTATCTCAAAGATACTGAAAAATGAAAGCAATTCACAACACAATAAATACCTACTTCAACAATTTCGCAGTTGTTGTGTATCTCAAAGATACTGAAAAATGAAAGCAATTCACAACATCATCCAAGCCACTTTTGATTGCGCTTCGGTTGTTGTGTATCTCAAAGATACTGAAAAATGAAAGCAATTCACAACTACATTAGTTCAGCCATATCAAGCAATTCCGTTGTTGTGTATCTCAAAGATNNAAAAATAAAAGCAATTCACAACGAAGGTCATTCATTAGTTGGTAACTCTATAGTTGTTGTGTATCTCAAAGATACTGAAAAATAAAAGCAATTCACAACAACTCGCTTGATAGAGTTCGACAAACAGTAGTTGTTGTGTATCTCAAAGATACTGAAAAATAAAAGCAATTCACAACTGTTCAGTCCAAAGGATTTAACGCAGGGCGGTTGTTGTGTATCTCAAAGATACTGAAAAATAAAAGCAATTCACAACTTAAAATTAGTGCAACCTGTAAACTAAATCGTTGTTGTGTATCTCAAAGATACTGAAAAATAAAAGCAATTCACAACTCAATTGGATTATCGGCCCTAATTTGTCGGGTTGTTGTGTATCTCAAAGATACTGAAAAATAAAAGCAATTCACAACAACGAAGGTGAACTTCCAAATGAAGAGAGTGTTGTTGTGTATCTCAAAGATACTGAAAAATAAAAGCAATTCACAACAGAGCGAAAAGAAGGCTTGGAAAGAAGCGAGTTGTTGTGTATCTCAAAGATACTGAAAAATGAAAGCAATTCACAACATAATTTCATTTTATTAGTTCTCAACTTAAGTTGTTGTGTATCTCAAAGATACTGAAAAATGAAAGCAATTCACAACTCACTAAAGAACAGTTACAAACCATTCCAGGCTGTTGTGTATCTCAAAGATA
>DDVS01000001.1:0-50073 GCA_002345565.1 Flavobacteriales bacterium UBA2306
TCAATCATTCCCTTTAGTTTTGCATTAGAGAGGTATCTTAACAACTGATATTCTGAATCTATCGATAAATATTCTGCAGAAATATTTATTGCAATGAGTTCTAAATCAGATAATTTTGGTTTAATTGGTTTGAAATAAAAATTTTCCTTGATGGTTAATTTTCTTAATTCCTTTAAAATAAAATCGTAAATTGCATCTAGGTTATTCATAACGTATTAGATTGGTAGTCAATACAATATACGAAATTTTCGTATTATGAGTAACCTTTTTTATAATGCACTACGGGTTATATTAATTTTGCTAATCAATTTACCTATTTATTTATATAGAAATGATTCAAAATTGTAAGTCAATTATAGCTACGACAGAGAATAAATGATTAAAGTTATATTTATTATAAGGCATTGACGTTTCCTATTTCGGTTGCTAGTTGTATATTTGAAAGTTAAAACTGTTTACTCATATCAAATAAATATGACCAAAGAACAACATATTGAAGATGATTTAATTAAGCAATTAATTGAACAAAAATATAGCTATCGTCCAGATATTCGAAATCGTGAGAGTTTAGAAAAAAACTTCAAAGAAAAGTTTGAAGCACTTAACCGTGTGAAGTTAAGTGATAGCGAATTCAATAGATTAAAGGAAGAAATTATACAGCCTGATGAATTTAAGGCTGCTAAACTTTTACGTAATAGAAATACATTTTATCGTGAAGACGGTACGCCTCTGCAATATACTTTAGTTAATATTAAAGATTGGTGTAAAAATGATTTTGAAGTCATCAATCAATTGCGCATGAATACTGAAGATAGTAATCATCGTTATGATGTTATATTGCTATTGAATGGATTGCCATTGGTTCAAATTGAATTAAAGACTTTTGAGATAAGTCCTCGTCGAGCTATGCAGCAAATAGTGGACTACAAAAATGATCCTGGTAACGGCTATAAAAACTCAATGCTTTGTTTTATGCAATTGTTTATTGTGAGTAATCGCAGTAATACATACTACTTTGCTAATAACCGTAATCAGCATTTTATTTTTAATGCCGATGAGCAATTCTTACCTATCTACCAATATGCGGATGAAAAGAACAAGAAAATAACGGCTTTAGATAAGTTTACATCTAAATTTTTAGCAAAGTGTACACTTGGTGAATTGATCAGTCGCTATATGGTCTTGGTAGAAACTGAACAAAAAATTTTAGTGATGCGACCATATCAGATTTACGCTGTTGAAGCTATTGTCAATTGCATTGATGAAAATCGTGGTAATGGTTACATTTGGCATACGACTGGATCGGGTAAAACCTTAACTTCTTTCAAGACTTCTACTTTATTAAAAAGTAATCCGAATATAGAAAAATGTTTGTTTGTGGTGGATCGTAAAGATTTGGATAGACAAACACGCTTAGAGTTTAACAAATTTCAAGAAGGAAGTGTTGAAGAAAATACCAATACCGAAAGTTTAGTTCGTCGTTTATTATCAACGGACTATGCCGATAAGGTTATTGTAACAACCATTCAAAAATTAGGAATCGCTTTAGATCCTAAAAATAAAAAAAACTATGTTGAGCGATTAGCACCGCTTAAAGATAAGCGTGTGGTTTTCATTTTTGATGAGTGTCACCGTTCGCAATTTGGTGAAAATCACAAAGCTATTAAAGAGTTTTTTCCCAATGCACAGTTATTTGGATTTACCGGTACACCTATTTTTGATGATAACGCAAGTTATAAAAAGATAGATGGCGAAGAAGCACGTTATCAGATTACGGAAGATATTTTCGAGAAACAATTACACGCTTATACCATTACGCACGCCATTGATGATAAAAACGTTTTGCGTTTTCATATCGATTATTTTAAAGCCGATGGCGTACCAAAAGAACAAATCACCGAAGCAGGCGCACGTAAAGCAGTAGCAGAAGCGATACTTGAAAAACATGATGGCGCTACAAATCAACGTAAATTTAACGCGGTATTGGCAACAGCATCCATTAATAATGCGATTGCTTATTATCAGTTGTTTAAAGAACTACAGGCGGAACGCAAAGCTTTAGATGCGGACTACCGTCCTTTGAATATTACTTGTGTATTCTCTCCCCCAGCTCAAGTGATTGCACAGAGCGGTGATTCCAATGCACAGAAAAATGCAGCAGATATCAAGCAGTTGCAGGAAGACTTAGTTCAAGAGGCAGCAGATAATAAGGTTGATCCTGAAGGTAAGAAAGAGGCATTGAAAACTATTATTGCAGATTATAACGCGCAATATGGTACAATTCATTCCGTTAATGAGTTTGATTTGTACTATCAAGATGTGCAAGCCCGTATCAAGATGCAACAATACAGTAATGCAGATGTACCGCATCAAGAAAAAATTGACATCATCATTGTAGTGGATATGTTACTGACAGGATTTGACTCAAAGTATCTAAATACCCTTTATGTAGATAAAAACTTAAAGTATCACGGCTTAATCCAAGCATTTTCTAGAACCAATCGTGTGCTGAATGATACCAAACCTTATGGTAACATTATGGACTTTAGACACCAAGAACAAGCCGTTAAAGATGCCATTGCATTATTTTCCGGTGAAGACATTGGCAAAGCACGTGAAATTTGGTTAGTAGACGAAGCACCTGTGGTGATTGATAAATACCAAGATGCTGTTGGAAAACTAAGCGATTTTATGGCGGTGCATGGTTTAGACTGTACGCCTGATGAAGTAAGTAACCTACGAGGCGAAGCTACCAAAGTAGAATTTTTACAGAAGTTTAAAGAAGTACAACGCCTAAAAACTCAATTGGAACAATACACGGATTTAGACGAAACCCAAGTACAGCAGATTGAAACAGTAATGCCCGAAGATACTTTTCGCGGTTTTAAAGGAATGTATTTGGAAACTGCACAGCAATTGCGTCAGGGAGAAAAAGGAAAAGACAAGCCAGAAGATTCGCCAGCAGAGCAGTTGGATTTTGAATTCGTCCTGTTTTCTTCTTCTTTGATTGATTATGATTATATCATGGGATTAATTGCCGAATACACGCAACGCGATCCTAAGAAACAAAAAATGTCTAAAGAGAAGCTCATTAGCATTTTAAGCTCTAGTGCTAATTTATTGGATGAGCGTGATTTGATGATTGCCTATATCAACCAATTGCCTTTAGATCAAGCGCTGGATGAGAAAGCAATACGCGATGGTTTCCAGATATTTAAGCAACAACAACAAGATGCACAATTGATTGAAATTGCAACGAAGCACGATATCCCATTGGAACTCTTAAAACCTTTTGTGGAACTGATAATGCTTAGAAAAGTATTTGATGGGGAAAAGTTGAATGATTTGACCGACCACCTAGATTTGGGATGGAAAGCACGTGCGCAAAAAGAATTGGCATTGATGGAAGATTTAGTGCCTTATTTAAAACAATTAGCCGAAGGGCAAGAAATAGCAGGATTGAAAGCTTATGAATAGTGATAATAATTTAGTGCCAACATATAGATTTCCTGAGTTTAAGGATGATGGAAATTGGGAAATTTCTACAATAAAGAGTTTAGCTGAGATTAAAGGACGTATTGGGTATAGAGGTTATACTACATCAGATATTGTTGAAAAAGGGAAAGGAGCAATTACATTAAGTCCATCCAATATAATTGATGGAAGATTAAATTTTGATAAAGCAACTTATATTTCATGGGACAAATATGATGAATCGCCTGAAATTATGCTTGAGGAAGGTCATACTGTTTTAGTTAAAACAGCTTCAGTAGGTAAAACAGCGTATATATCAAATTTACCTGAAAAAACTACTTTAAATCCACAAATTGTGGTTTTGAAAGCATATGATAAAATCGATAAAAAATTATTGTCCTATTGCATTGCTCACGATTTTACTCAACAAATAATTTTAAATAAGGTTGGTGCTGGTGCAATTCCAAACTTATCCCAAGAAAGTATTGGCAATATTGAGATTACATATCCTACTAACCCAGCCGAACAACAAAAAATAGCAGCTTGTTTAAGTAGTTTAGATGATGTCATTGCAGGGCACGAAGAAAAGCTAACATTATTAGAAGAGCATAAAAAAGCCTTGATGCAAAACCTTTTCCCACAAGAAGGAGAAACACAGCCAAAATACCGATTCCCTGAGTTTGAGAATGATGGGGATTGGGTAGAAAAAAAGCTTGGGGATATTGCGAATAGGGTCACTTTAAAAAATAAAAATTCTCAAATAACACAGATTTTTACTAATTCAGCTGAACATGGAATAGTCAATCAAAGAGATTTTTTTGATAAAGATATTGCTAATCAATCTAATATTGAAGGATACTATATTGTAGAACCGGGAGACTTTGTTTACAATCCTCGTGTATCTAGCTTTGCTCCTGTTGGTCCTATTGCAAAGAATAATAAAAATTACGCAGGTGCTGTTTCTCCCTTATATACAGTGTTTAGATTCATCAATCCTATAAATGATTTTTATGTATACTATTTTAAAACAAAACATTGGTTTAATGCGATAAGAAAAATTGCTAATACGGGAGCTAGGTTTGATAGAATGAGTATTACAGCTAGTCAATTTATGGAAATTAAAGTGTTAATAACTAGTATAAAAGAACAACAAAAAATAGCCTCAGTATTATCCTCAGTTGATGAGCTAATTGTAGTACAACGAGAAAAGATAGATGCTTTAAAAGAACATAAAAAAGGATTAATGCAGGGCTTGTTTCCTTAAATTCATAGTTAAGCGATGACACACCAAATTAACACTATCACGAAAAATAAATACGAAGATTTTGTATTAAAAAAAATAGGTAAAAATCAAAATCACAAAAGACTTTTAAGTGACAATTATACATTAGATGACACATTGCCATTGGCTGAGCAAGTGTATAATTTGAAAGCTGATATTGATGACCCAAAGAAGATAGAAATTAATACATTGTTTCAGCATATTGGCTTTTTACCATTTGTATCTGTGGAAGAAGTTGCAAATTATGTTAGAAGTCAAAATAAAAAAAATCTGATTTTATACGCACATAATGGTACTGGTAAAACTAGACTATCTATGGCTTTTAAAGAATCAGGTAAAGAAAAAAATGAAGAAGGCGAAGTAACAAAAAGAGACACCTTATATTTTAATGCTTTTACTGAGGATTTGTTCCATTGGGATAATGATTTAGAAAATGATCAGGAAAGAAGATTGTTAATCAATCCAGCATCTGCTTTTATCATAGGTACTCGTAACCTTGATATTGAGAATAAAATAAGGCCTTTAATTCAGAGATATTGTGATTATAATTTTTTAATTGATCCCGATTATATTGATAAAGAAGGTAAGAATTATTGGGCTGTAAACTTTATTAGAGAGGAAGAAGTTGATGGAACACCACAAAATATTGAATATATTAAAGTGTCGAGAGGTGAAGAAAACTTATTTATTTGGTGTTTTTTCTTAGCCATTGTTCAATTGATAATTGATAAGCACGCCGATTATACGTGGGTTAATTATATCTATATTGATGATCCAATTTCGTCATTGGATGAAAATAACGCAATTGCATTAGCTCATCATCTTTGTCAGCTTATCAAAACTGAAGGTAATGAAGTGAAAACCATTATTTCGACTCATCATAGTTTATTTTTTAATGTCTTATGCAATGAATTAGGGAAAGATAAAGCATTCTTAATCAGTAGAAAGAATAAGGAATATTGGCTTAAAAGTACTAATGAAGCACCTTTTTTATATCATGTAACTTTGATACAAAGCTTAAAGATTGCTATTGAAAAAGATGAACTGTATACCTATCACTTTAATATATTACGAATTATTTTAGAGAAGGCTGCAAATTTCCATGGTTTCGATGGTTTTCATCATTGCATAAAAATAAATGATGATGATGAGGAATTTACGTTAAGAACTAGAATGATTAATATTTTTAATCACGGTAATTATTCTTTATTTGACCCAGTAGTTATGGGTGAAGAAAATAAAGAATATTTTAAAGAGATATTTGCAAACTTTTTGCAGAATTATAAATTTAACGATGAGTTATTTGTAGAATAAATAACTGCATAATACTATATTATGACACAAAAAGAACAACAAGAACTGGGTAAAACCCTTTGGAATATAGCCGACGATTTACGCGGTGCTATGAATGCAGATGACTTTAGAGATTATATGCTTTCGTTTTTATTCTTACGTTATTTATCGGCTAGTTATGAAGAGGCTGCAGCAAAAGAATTGGGGCGAGATTATCCAAATACGCCTAATGATGTAAAGGAAAAGCTTAAAGTCAGTAATGAGCTTGAAATTTGGTATTTAGAAAATCCGAATGATGTAGAATTTTTTGAGAAAATGATGCGCAAAAAAGTGCATTATGTGATACAACCTAAATATTTATGGAGTAGTATTTATAATTTAGCTAGAACACAAAGCGAAGATTTACTACAAAAGTTAGAAGAAGGTTTTAAACATATCGAGAACGAGAGTTTTAGCGGAGAGTTTCAAGGCTTATTCTCAGAAATCAATTTAAATTCCGACAAATTAGGTAAAACCTACGAAGCTCGTAATGAGCAATTATGTAAAATTATTACAAAAATTGCGGAAGGCATTGCGGATTTTAGTGCCGACAGTGATGCTTTAGGCGATGCTTATGAGTATTTAATCAGTCAATTTGCAGCAGGTTCCGGTAAAAAAGCGGGTGAATTCTATACGCCACAACGTTTATCGGACATCTTATCAGAGATTGTAACCTTAGACAGTCAAGAGCCTAAACTTGGGCGAAAAAAAAACTTAGATCGTGTGATAGACTTTGCGTGTGGATCAGGTTCTTTGTTATTGAATGTGCGTAAAAATATAGTTGATGAAGGTGGTACAGTAGGACAAATCTATGGACAAGAGAAAAACATTACCACATACAACTTAGCACGTATGAATATGCTTTTGCATGGTGTTAAGACCAATGAGTTTGAAATATATCATGGTGATACGTTAAAAAACGATTGGGATATTTTAAGCGAACCCAATCCCGCTAAAAAAGTGGAGTTTGATGCTGTTGTGGCTAATCCTCCATTTAGTTTAAAATGGGATGCGTCGCAAGAAATGGGCGAAGATTTCCGTTTTAAAGGCTATGGTTTAGCGCCTAAGTCAGCCGCAGATTTTGCTTTCTTGTTACATGGTTTTCATTATTTAAGCAGACAGGGTACGATGGCTATTATATTACCTCATGGCGTTTTATTTCGTGGTGGAGCTGAAGAACGTATTCGTACAAAACTTTTAAAAGATAATAACATTGATGCTATTATAGGATTACCTAGTAACCTTTTCTATTCTACGGGTATTCCTGTTTGTATAATTGTCTTGAAGAAGTGTAAAAAGCAAGATGATGTACTAGTGATTAACGCGAGTGAATACTTTGAAAAAGGTAAACGCCAGAATTATCTACGTGATACAGATATTGAAAAAATTGTAGATACTTATCAATACCGTAAAGAGGAAGAACGTTATTCAAGAAGAGTATCTTTAGAAGAAATTGCTAAAAATGATTATAATTTGAATATAACGCGTTATGTTAGTACATCAGAGTCGGAAAAACAAATTAATTTAAAGGAAGTTAATTTAAAATTGAATGGACCAGAAGGTATCAATACTAAAATAAAGATAGCGACTGATTTACATAATTCTTTTCTCAGAGAACTGGGTCTAGATGAAATATAATGACATAGTTCCAACCATGTCTTTCTTTTGTAAACAATAAATCTTTATTTCGATTGTTTTGAATGTAATACAAAACTATATAGTTAAAGATAAATAAAAAAATCCTAACCTTTGAGTTAGGATTTTTCGATTATTTTAAAATTAAATAATTCTTGTGGTATTACATCTAATCCTTTAGATAGCTCTAATATTGTAGACATTTGAATATTTCTCAAACCTTTTTCAATTTTGCTTATATCGCTATAGTCGATTTCACAATTTTGCGCCAATTGCCTAAGGCTCAGTTGCTTTTCTTCTCTTAAAGCCTGAACTCTTTTTCCGAAACATGTAAGAAATGCAATTTTTTCAGAGTTTGTTGCCATATCAATATCAAATTGATAGCAATTTCTATAGAAAGATAAAATATTTAGTGGGTATTATTTCCCACATTGTATTTTTTTATTATATTTGGAAAAGATTACTTATTAAAGTAATTTTGCGATACTTCAAATTTAATAATAGAAGCTATTGCTTAGAATCTCGTACTAGAAAATCGCCAATTTTCAAACAAACGCAACGAGACAATAAGTAAAGTAGCTCACGACCTAGGCGTGGGCTTACTTACGGAGTTTGTTGCAAGGTGTTTGGCGATGCCTCTAGTACAAGCGATGATGTAGTGAGTTCCACGCTTTATTTTCCTAATGTTGTCTGCAGTCGCAAAAAATCTAAGCCCGCTTCCTAAAAATAGTATCAGATTACACGATACAATAGGAGGGTACAACCTATTGCGGCTTTAAAAAGCTTACACGGGACAAAGATTCATTCATATTAAATTCTTTCCGGTGCCTTGCGGTCACTGATACAGAACCTCACCAGTCCTTTTTCACACCAAAGGGCATCAGGAAAGTTTTACTAAAACAGAATCAAAAAAACTACTCAACTTAAAAATTCATTAGAAAGAAAAAAGCCCCTTCCCATGCAGTTTGGACACTTACGGGAAAGAGCGTAGTTCAGTAATTAATCTTTAGAAAATTAAAAACCTTTACAAATCTATGAAAAATTCCTATTACCATGTAGGAGGTATTTTCTTTGGCCTTATGTTGACCGCTGTCAGCAACAACACAAAAGCCCAAACACGCAGCATTTCCGGTACCGTTACCACATCCGGCAAACCCCTTTCAGGAGTCGTGATCTCCCAAGAAGGCAGTGACCAGGTAACAATGACCGCTAATAATGGAACCTACACATTACAGGTTACTGCAGAAAATCCCATCCTATTGTTCAGACATCCTGATTATGCTGAAGAAAAATTCACACTCACCAATCAGACCGTCGTCAATATTAGCTTAGAACAACAAGTAAAGGGAATCGAAGAAGTTATTCTCAACGCAGGCTACTACAAGGTCAAAGACAAAGAAAGCACCGGTAGTATCGCCAGAGTTTCAGCAAAAGACATCGAAAACCAACCCGTGACCAATGTCCTGTCAGCAGCACAGGGCAGAATGGCCGGGGTAAATATTACACAGAATTCGGGGGTAGCCGGTGGAGGCTATGATGTGCAGATCAGGGGCAGAAACAGCCTTCGAACATTATCCAACAGTGCGGTTGATGGTAACCAACCATTGTACGTATTGGATGGTGTGCCCATGTCATCTCCTGTGACATCTGTATTCTCAACACAAATTCTGCCTTTCCAAAATATCAATCCGCTCAACAGCATCAACCCCAATGATATTGAGAGCCTGGAAATTTTAAAAGATGCGGATGCGACAGCCATCTATGGAAGCAGGGGAGCCAATGGGGTAATCCTTATTACAACAAAGAAAGGAAATAAGAATAAATCCAACCTCAGCATCAGCTCAAGCCTGGCGTTCAGCAGTGTAGCATCCCGCTTAAAGATGATGGACACCTCTGAATATGTCGCCATGCGAAAAGCCGCATTCGTCAATGATAACATTTCGACTTATCCTGCTACGGCTTATGATGTGAATGGTGCCTGGGATGAGAATCGTTATACGGACTGGCAAAAGACACTCATCGGCAAAACCGCTACGACTTCCAATACGAGCGTAGGATTGTCAGGTGGTTCTGACGGTTGGACGTATCGTATTAATGCCACACACAATGAACAGACCACGGTTTATCCGGCTGACTACCAATACAAGAACAATGTGTTATCAATGGGTTTTACCCACAGGTCAAAGGATAATAAATTAAACATTTCACTATCGAATAATTTTTCACAGCAGTTCAACAATGTGATCAATGAGGATCTGACGAACATCAGTCTGTTTTTAAGTCCAAATGCCCCCGCATTGTATAATAATGACGGATCACTTAACTGGCAAAATAACACCTTTACCAATCCGATGGCTTCAACAGTGGTCACCTATCAGAATGATTCCAAGCAGATCAATAACAGTCTGAACGTTTCCTATCAGATCTTGCCGAACATTAGTTTCAGCATCAATTCGGGATTTAACTATCAGAATTTCGAAGAGTTCAATCTACGTCCCCATACTAGATACAATCCTGCGTTTAACTTTACCAGTGCGACCGGATCAAGTACATTTACCAGTTCGTTCTCGTCCTTTTCCTATAATATAGAACCCCAGTTAAATGCAGATTACAGGACTGGAAAAGGCAAGCTGAATGTTCTGGTTGGGGCCACGCTCAACTCATCAGAATCCAAACAATCGTCTATTCAGGGTTCAGGATTCGAGAGCAATGCTTTGATGATGAACATCAATGCAGCAAAGACCAAGATCTTTTCAGACATCATCTCCAAAGACTACAAGTATATAGCGTTGTTTGGAAGGATCAACTATCAACTGGACAATAAGTACATTATCAATGTAACAGCCAGAAGAGATGGTTCCAGCAGATTTGGTCCCAACAACCGGTTCGCCAATTTTGGAGCAGTAGGAGCGGCTTGGCTGTTTTCTAAGGAAAATTTCCTGAGCAACACAAGCTGGTTAAGCTTTGGTAAACTACGGGGAAGTTACGGAATAGCAGGAAGTGATAATATAGGCGATGCCCAGTACCGTGATACCTATTCAGTCGCTTCAACAAGCATTTACAATAGCGTTGTGGGCCTTGTCCCAACAAGATTGTTCAATGGAAATTTCAGTTGGGAAAAAACCAAAAAACTTGAATTAGCGTTAGAGACTTCTTTTCTCAAAGAGAGAATAGGTTTCAATGTTTCCTACTACAGAAACAGGTCTGACAACCAACTTGTCGGTTTGCCGCTTCCGGCAACCACGGGCTTTAGTTCGGTGCAGGCCAATTTAAACGCAACGGTCGAAAATAAGGGATGGGAATTTGAATTGCGAACGTCGCCGATCAAGACCAAGACCTTTTTATGGCAGTCCGATCTCAATTTGACCGTTCCCAAGAATATTCTTCTTGCATTTCCAAACCTTGAAGGTTCGACCTATGCGAATCAATATGTCATCGGACAAAGTACATCCATCGTGAAATTGTATGATTTTTCAGGAATTAATCCGGCAACAGGCTTATATTCATTTACCGATGTTAATGGTGATGGCAAAATTTCATCCCCCGATGACAACAAAAGTATTGAAGACCTGTCCGTAAAATTCTATGGGGGCTGGTCCAATCGCTTCAGTTACAAAAACTGGGATCTCTCATTTTTAATACAATTTACGAAACAGCGCAATTATAACTATCACAGCTATATGCCTGTAGCAGGAACGATGAACAATCAGGCACAGGAAGTTACTGATGTCTGGTCTTCATCAAATCCAACGGGTTACTATATGCCTTACAGCACGGGAGCGAATGCCGGAAAGAACGCTTACCACGCTAATTTCACGCGCAGTACTGCTTCTGTAGGGGATGCTTCATTTATCCGATTGAAAAATGTACAACTCAACTATAAAATTCCTGTCGAATTAGCATCCGCACAAGTAGTCATCTATCTACAGGGACAGAATGTGCTGACCCTGACAAAGTACTTCGGAGTAGATCCAGAATTTGTAGCAACAGGTTTTTTGCCTCCATTGAAAACGTGGTCGATCGGTACCCAAATTAATTTTTAAAGCCTTACAAAATGAAAAACATTATCACCAATAGAATCAAATGTCTGACAGTCGGTTACATGATCCTCACTTCAATTTCATGCGAAAAATTTATCGATACAGAACTGCCCTATAATCAGATAGGTACTAATGAGGTTTATTCGAATGTCTCATCAGCCAATGCAGCATTGGCAGGATTATATGCAGAACTTTGGAGCTCTTCCATGATCTCGGGGGATGTTACAGGTTCTGCTGCCATTCTCGGAACTTATACAGATGACCTTAACTGTTATGCACCCTACATTCAAAATGGTTTAGTCGATCTGTATAACAATGTGCAAATACCAAGTAATACCATTGTGTATAATTTATGGTCAAAAGCCTATAAGCACATCTATTATGCAAACTCCATCATCAAAGGAGTCAAGGAATCCACTTCAATTTCCCAGTCAAATAAAGATCGGTTGATCGGAGAGGCTACGGTGTTGCGTTCTTTGCTATATTATAATCTTTCGCAGATCTTTGATGAGATCCCATATACGGACACCACAGATTATCTCTACAACAGCCATTTGAAAAAAATATCAAAAGTTCAATTGATGGCTCAACTTGAAAATGATCTTAAATCAGTATTGAATGGTCTCAGCGATCAATATGCCAATCAGGAAAGGATCTATGCCAATAGAAAGGTTGCTGAACTTTTATTAGGCAAAGTCCTTTTAGTGAGTGAAAAATGGAGCGAGGCGGAAAACTTGTTTTTCCAAATAGTACAATCACCATTATATGTCTGGGAAACAGATCTGACTAAGGTCTTCAATAAAACAGGCAAGCATATTTTATGGCAGTTAAAACCTGCTAACTCCACAGATGCAACGAAAGAATATCTGCTTTATAATTTCACAACAAGCCTTCCGACAACATTTGCACTGTCGGATGCTCTGGTCAATTCTTTTGAAACCGGCGATTTACGGAAACAAACCTGGATAATGCAGACAGTGATCAATCAGAAAACCTATTTCCGTCCAATGAAATACAGAAACCCTGTCAATTCGAATACAACCGAGAATTCAGTTGTGTTTAGACTTGAGGAAGTGTACCTGTTGTATGCAGAAAGTTTGACACAGCAAAACAAGATAGCAGAGGCTAAACCTCTCGTTGACAAATTGAGACAAAGAGCCGGACTTGCTCTATTGCCTACCGGAATTTCAAAAGAGAATCTGACCAATAGAATTGCAGACGAGTTCAGGCATGAGTTCTTTGCTGAAATGGGACATCGTTTTTTTGACTTGAAGCGGTTAAAGAAAATGGACATTATTGCTTTGTCCAAGCCCAACTGGAAAAGCTTTCATAGTGCTTTTCCAATTCCTGAGAAAGAACTGACCATTAATCAAAACCTTAATCCACAAAACCAGGGATACTGATGAAAAGGATTATTATGCTGATGCTGTTGTGCATATGCCATCTGGCATATGCACAAAAAGACAGTGATTCTCTCTCTGCGGAAAAGAAGCAGAATGAGGCCTACGATATCCATGTGAAAAGTACCTCAAAAGATGGAAAATGGCTGGCATTTTTTAAAATGTACGATGATAACAGCGACACTCTTGTGATCGCTAACCGAAAAGAACCTGAAATTCAATATAAAAGGTTAAAAGTTTTAGATCATGAATGGAGCAGGGATCAACAATTGATTTTAAAATATAAAGATCGAACGGAGATCTTTGACTATGCTCATAACAAAAAAAAGATCTTGCCAGCCTGCCAAACTTTCGGTATACTGCATAAAGAAAACATTGTTGCTTTAAATACTTCTCAGCAAGTATTATTATATGATCTTAAAGGTCATAAAGTCATGGATAGTATAAATAGAGTCGTCAAGGTATTTTATATTGATGGTGGACTGTATTTGCAAACTAAGAACAATGAAGAATATCATTTGATACATTGGAGTGATGGTAAAGCAATCACAATCTACAAGTCTTCCGATCAGGTTTCGAATCTCCTTGCTTTGCAGAATAATACATTATTGATTTTCGAAAAAAAAGAAAACCTAATACACGATATTGTGTATTATGATGTTTCCTTGAAAAAAGAATATAGATTTTCCCAAGATCAGCTCATCAACTTTAATTCCGCAACTGCATACCAAAGAAGTGATGGGAAGATAATAATCAATTCTGAAAAAATTAAGGATAAGAGTAGGATAGATGTTCCTGAAATTTGGAATACATCTGATAATAATATCATTGATAAATTTAAAAGATCATTTAGTACCAAATTTCTTTGGACACCAGTTGAAAACAATTCGGTACAATTGGGCACTGACAAGTTAAATAGGGTGGTGGATATCAATAATAACGACTATTTCCTTGCTTTCAGTTTCTCTGAACTACAGGATTACACAGTAAAAAAGACGCCATCTAAAGTTTACCGCTATAATATTATGAATGGAACTTATGATTATATCGATACAATAAGTTCGAATGTCAACTATTCTCCAGACGGTAAATATCTACTTTACAAAAAGGGAAACTGTTGGAAATTATTAGAAATTAATTCACTAAAATATAAAAATATTGAAAATATGAATTTTTCTAATCCCTATTTTACCACTAGAAGTAAGATCTACTTTGACGGTTCAGAAGGCATTTGGGATTACGATATAAAACTTGATAAGTTAAGACAGAGGTTTAATAGGGAGAAAGGAAATTATAAAATATTAAATTTTAAGTTTAATTCCAAGTTCACAAATTATTTTTTTGAACTTACATTTAACAGTAAGGTTATTAACGAGTTTAACTATTTGTTCGAGGTAAACAACGAATTGAACTCAACGATATCAGTGTTTGAACACTATGACAACAGATACCACAACATAATCAACTCCACTCAGTCAAAAATTGTCCTTCAAAAAACTGACAACGCAAAAAATGCCTACTTATTTACAGAGGAAAATTTCAATCAGCCTAAGCAGATCATCGATGTTAGCAGATTGTACAGTAAAAAAGTAATCTTCCGATCAAATGATAAAGATGAAGCCCAATCAATAATTAAGGCTGAAACCATTAAGTATAAAAATACTGTGGGAGTGGGGCTTAAAGGTATTTTATATTATCCTCTACATTATAAAGAGGGAAAAAAGTATCCGATGGTAGTCCATGTCTATCAGATACAAAGTGATAAAATAAATCAATTTCCACTGCTTTTGGAGAATGATATTGATACTGGTTTTAGTATCAGAACTCTTATTGAAAAAGGCTATTTTGTTTATATGCCTGATATAGTTTTTGACAATAGAGGCACTGGAATTTCAGCATTGGATTGTGTTAATAAATCACTTGATGCATTGATCGGAAACCCGTTGATCGATTTTGAAAAGATAGCATTAACGGGACATTCCCATGGCGGATACATTACAAATTTTATTGCGACCCGTTCCGTTCGATTTGCGACCTTTGTGTCCGGTGCAGGCAATAGTGACATTATCAGGTCCTACTATTCCCTAAACGAAGAATTTATCAGCCCTTTTTATTGGCAGTTCGAGAGCGGACAATATGAGATGAATATTCCGTTTGTCAAGGACAAGAAGTTATATTTCAAAAATAATCCCATACATTATGTAGAACAAGTATCAAAGCCAGTACTCTTATGGACAGGAAAAAAGGACAAAAATATTGAATGGGGCCAGGTTATGGAATTTTTCATTGGACTTAAAAGAAATAATAAAATTGCGACATTGCTCGAGTATCCTGATGAAGGTCATACCTTTTCCTCAAAAACCACTGCAAAAGATCTTCACAATAGGATTCTGCAGTGGTTCGGGTACTATTTGAAAGAAGAACAAAAACCTAACTGGATCGATTAACAATAGAAAAGGATGCCTTTCGGCATCCTATCTTTTTAATTTCTGTGAAGCGTTACGCCACACTCAGTATCACTCAGAGGTTGTTGCATTACTCTTAGAGATCCAGCAATGTGTTCTGTACAGATTGGACCACTTGTAGGGTTGCAGTCTACTTCTCCTACAACAATGCATTTCTCATTGGGAGCTGATGCATCGAAGTAATAAGCAATTTCTGCTTTTTTGTCTGTTTTTGCTTTATTGGTTGCAAAAGCACTTCCGACACCGAATACTAGAACGGCTACGGGAATCAGGACTGTTTTAAGATTTTTCATAATAATAAGTATTAAGATGTGCCTACAATTAATTCAGGTTTTCGGCATTACCTGCGAAATTCGTCAAGTATCGGTTGCGCAAAATGATATTTGACAATTTCATTTCCAATTAGAATATATATGTATTCTCCAGCAACAAGCATATCCTTCACTTTTTCACCATGGCTATCGGGAATCAAAAAGCTTCCGGAATAATATTGCTGGTTGATTTTATACATATCAATGATGCTTGCTTTATTCCATTGCATAATTCCATCATGAGTGGCTTTAGAATTCGAGTTGACAAATAAAAGATTACCATAAACAGCTGCATTTTTTACACTTTGCTGAAGCGGATTTTTTATTTTGTTTGATCCATCGGGTAATTTTACAGTTTCTGTTTTTTTCTTTTTGTTAAAGCTGATCAGTTTGAATTTATTCTGTTGATGTGTTATATTGTTTACTACAGTAAATTCATTTTTATAATAGTACAGGTATAAAAAATTCTTTTTATCAAAATCAGAAATCAATAGACCGTCATTTTCTATATAGCCAGGATCTTGCGTTCCTAGAATATCATAATTAAGATCAAATTGATGATCCTGATAAGTTCCAATGACAAAAGTTTTAAATTTTGAACTTTGGGATCTAAATAGAAAGGATGTATCTGATATTACATTCAGCTGATCAAAGTACATGTCATTTAAACTGACAGTTCGTAATGAATCAGCTTGATTTAAACTACTTTTATAAATAATAGGAACAGTACCATCATAAATGTAATAATACGGAAGCTGAAAAGTCACTCTTAAACTTTTGAACGAGTGTGATTTCGGATCTAAAGGGATTCTAAACTTTGAAAAACTCTGGAGATCCTTTTTTACAATGGTGAGGTTTAGAGGAGCAGTTGTATTTCCCAGATAGATGTTATTCTTATCCTGACCGATAAAATAAAACGAATTATAATTTATATTGAGCCTTACTTCATCTTTTAGTACGTGTGGTATGTATCTTCTTGTAAAATTGTTATTTTTTCTTAATTGATTCTCTGATTTAATATACAGTAAAAAGACACTCAATGAGCTTAAGATCACAATGACCGAAACCACTGATATATACTTTTTTGCTTTCTGATTTCTATGTGCTTCAGACAAACATATAGCGATCATCAATATAATGACACATATAGCATTGAAAATAAAGTGAGTTCTCCAACTCATATTCTCCAGAATGCCACCACACGAACAAGGCACAAATTCACTATACTCAAGAATTAAATAAATGTACATTGTAAATGCTGACATAATTCCTAAGGAATAATATAAGCCTATATGCCTGCTTTTAGGAAACAGTAGGATGGCGACAATCATCAATTCTATGATGATAACAAGATATGATACCATCCCGGCATATGAACTTAATAAAGGTGACTGTGCGATTTGAACCTGAAAATTTTTGAAATCCAGTATTTTGCTTACGCTTGCGTAAAGAAACAGTACAATAAAAAAATAAGAGATGACTTCGGTAAAAATGAATAATAATCTTTTCATAGCTTTGTTTCTATTAAGTTTAACAGACCTGGATCAATCTCCATTTGATCTTCATTCCGCAATAGTCAGGCATGGGCGCACCTTTAGATAGGGTTACCGTAGTTCTAAAACTCCCCGTACTTTCCCAGATGCCGCTTTCCGGACATGGTAAGCCTGAGGCAGCTGATATGGAGGTACGAGGAATCATAGGTCATAGAATTGATTAATTTTTGTTCGTGATCCTCCAGTTATCGCCATCTCTTACCGGCGGATCGGGATCCACTATTTCTTCTGATGATCTTGCAGAGTCTTTTTTCATGATCGATATTTTCAGCCCCTCATATGAGCTGTCATCAGTTATGATATCTTCATCTCGGTTTGCACAGTTTTGTAAACTCATTGCAGCGATTACTATACTAAAAATTGGGATTAACTTTTTCATTGTAATTTCTTTTGATTAGGTTATCCCGACGTCGGATTGAATTAGAATTCTGAAGTCAAAGTTATAGTCACTGGAGACTGAAAAAAACTGTCCTGTGGCGCAATTTTAAAATAAATACGTCTCAATTTTAAAATTGTACCATTGCGAAAAAGCCTACAAAGGCTTATTGATCATTGGTCACAGGATTTCACGTATTGAATGGTCTTCGATGGCTTCCAAAGACATTTCTTATGATCAAAATTCGTATTTTTGAGATGGTGAGGTTCTAATAATCAGTATATGAAAAAGTTAAATTACTTTCTCGTCCTGCTTTCTGCATATTCACAATTATTTTTTTCCCAGCAAAAGGAAGAACGGACTTTCAGAGAAATCAGAAACAATTACGAAAAAATGACCATCGATGATGAGCGGGCAATGCCTTTTGTAAAAGCCTATATTCAAAAAGCAAAATCTGAAAACAACATTTCCCAATTGATTCAGGGCTACAGGGACGGAAGGCAGTTTGATTATAACAGGAAGATGAAATATGCTGACAGTGCACTGGCAGTCAGTATTAAGTACGGTAATAATGATGACATCAGCAAAGACTATCTCAGCAAAGGTATTATCTACTACTTTTATCAGAAAAAATATAAACTGGCCTTAAACCAGTACATAAAAGCCTATGAATTCTCAAAAGGTTCGGATGACCAATACCAGCATTATAAGGTCATTTACCATCTAGGAGTCGTCAAAGCACATTTGGGATATTACGAAGAAGCATTAGAGCATTTTCAGGACTGTTCACAATTTTATGAAAAGGCCATGAACCGTAAAGGTCTCCACGAAAACTTACAATTCAACAATAAGAAAGCATATCTTAATTCACTTCATCAAATGACCGTTGTCAACCGGTACTTGAAAAATCTTTCAACTAGTGACAGTCTGAGCAAATTGGGATATAAACTGACTAAGGGTGACCGGTATTTTCTATTGGAGAACAGCTATTTTCTAAAATGTATGGGGATCTTAAAATTTTTAAAGAAAGATTATGATGGTGCAGTGTCGGATCTGAACAGGTCATTACCTGAGATCTTGAAAAGAAATGACTTTGCCTGGGTATCCGTCGTTTACTATTATCTTGGAAGGATCTCAGAAGTCAGGAAGCAGGAACATGTTGTGATCGGCTATTACAATAAAATCGATTCCATTTTAGTCAAAGAAGGATTTATCTTACCGGAAGTTTATAAAAGTTATAATTATCTCATTAACTATTATAAAAACAAGGATCTCGACAAACAATTGTATTATACTGACCAGCTCCTGAAGGCGGATAGTATGATCAGCAAGGATTATCCATATTTGTCCGGAAAACTTCACAGGGAGTATGACAGCAGGTCACTCATTGAGCAAAAAGAAGACATTGAGAAGGCAAGCAAGAAAAAAATAAGGATCACCCAGTTCCTGATCTTGACGAGTACGCTAACCATTATATTTTTTATTATCCGATTCCATAAGGACCGCAAAATAAAAAAACAATACGTTCTACTTCAAAAAAAAATTGAAGAAGGTTCGTACGGCATTCCCGATACTTTAGCGAAACCACCTCAGGAATATTCCTTAAGAAAAACTTTTCTGACGCCTGAGCTAACGATTGAAATCGGAGAGAAGCTAAAAAAGTTCGAGAGAGAACTGCAATTTACCAAGAAAGGGATCACTCAGAACAGCATTGCTGCCAAACTTAATACAAACGCAAATTATCTATCCATTTATATAAATGAGAATAAAGGCATGAATTTTACAAGATATATCGCAGAACTTAGAATCAAGTACATAACAAACCTTTTAAATACTAATACCAAATACCTCAATTACACCATAGAAGCATTAGCAGAAGAATGTGGTATTGCGGCCCGTCAGAATTTTTCAAATCTTTTTTATGATATTAACGGTATTCGTCCAACAGATTATATCAAAAAGCGGAAAAAAGAATTGAGAATCGACTGAATAGGCTTTCAGTAAACGTTTTTTTGTAAATTTCTAAAAAAAGGACATGGTAACAAAAACTATTTTTAGAAAAATTGCAAAGCTCCATGAAGAACTGGAGCTTAAGATCAATGAAGTGTATGATGAAAATGATATAATCAAGGTAGCAGAAAGATCTTTACTGCTTATCGATGAGTCGATCAGAAAACTCAAGACATTGGTCTCCTTCCATAAATTTGAGAATTTGGGTGAGGAGGTTCACTTCTTCAAAAATCTGAAACCAAAATTTATCTCGAAATTTATTTATTACTCAACAGTTTTAGATCTGGAATCCCATAAACCTAATGCAGGCAAGAATGCATTGAACGAGTACTACGAGGCAGAACTGGAAAAGCTAAAGAATTTTTACAAGGAACAATCAGATTTTTACAGTTATTATCGGCGGGAAGCGACTTACCTGGATCACAAAATATTTGTCAGGGATTCTTATGATCTTAAAATGAAACTCTCATTGGGCTTTTACAATTTCGACACCAGCTTCACAACCTCGCATGATCAGCTGATCGCAAAATTTATGGCGAATGAAAAAATTGAGCAGTACTTAATAAAGCAAATTGATCGCTTGTCGGAAAATAACGGAGATGAAACTTCGTCCCGACTGGTCTGGACCGCTTCCAAGGTTGGACTTATCGAACTGGTCTACGCCTTGTACAATATGCGCTGTTTCAATGGTGGCAACGTGGAATTGAGTGAGGTGGTAAGGTTTGTTGAAAAATCTCTCGGCATTGATCTCGGAAATTTCCATAAGACGATCTTTGAGATTCGAAACAGGAAGAAGGGACCGACTAAATTTCTGAATCTGGTGATTGATAACCTTAACCAGTACTTTCAAAATATGGAAGGTGATTAAAGTGTGCTTGATAAACCGGAAAAGAAAAGAGACTTCTGGTTTGTCAATCTTTATTTATGAGATGCTGCAAATCAGGATCATTAGCAATTCTTTCCATTTCATTCTTTACGATCTCAAGAATATCGGTTTTAACATTTCTGTAATTAATATCAATTTCATTTCTCATACAATCGTTGCCATACTCATCTGTAAAAGAACGAATTGCCGGTATATTTTGATAATGTTTTTCTTCTGCTGAAAGTTTTTCAGCATCGACGACAATTTCAGAATGAAAGATCTTCTGTTCGATCCTCTCATCAAAATTATCAGCAACAGCGCCCACAAAAAATCCCTGAGTTAAAGTGGATATTTTGGAAGCAGGGATCAGGCTGTCCAACTGTGTTGAAATCGACGTTGAAGTATCATTCCTGTTGATCGATATGCTTTGTCTTTTCTGTAACACTTTACCAAACCTTTCCGATAGTGCCTTCGCTGTTTCACCGACTACCTGTCCGCTGAAAATGTTTCCCACCGTATTCTGAATGACTTTACTTTCCTTGTCTCCGTAATCTCTTGTTAACTGAGAAAAATCCTGAAATCCCAAACAAACAGAAACTTTATTACTCCTTGCTGTTGCAATCAGGTTATCAAGACCTCTAAAATATATGGTAGGCAATTCATCAATAATGACTGAGCTTTTGAGTTGCCCCTTTTTGTTGATGAGTTTTACAATCCTTGAGTTGTAAAGTCCCAGTGCCGCAGAATAGATATTCTGTCGGTCGGGATTATTGCCCACACACAATATTTTAGGCTCTTTTGGATTATTAATATCCAGTGAAAAATCGTCTCCGGTCATTACCCAGTACAGTTGAGGTGAGATCATCCTTGATAAAGGTATCTTTGCCGAAGCGATTTGTCCTTGAAGCTGATCCTGCGCACCGCCCTGCCAAGCATCCATAAAAGGGGAGAGGTAGTTTTCCAGTTCAGAATAGGAAGTCAGAATTGTGAATACATCCTCGTATTTTTTATTCAGCAGTTCTATAGCGTGAGGGAATGTACAGTTTTTACCGTTCTCATATATTTTCAGAAACCAGATAATGGCAGCTAAAAGAATAATCGGACTTTCAACGAAGAAATCACCCTGTTTCTGTATCCAGCTTCTATTCAAATCCAACATAATGGTGTAAGCCGCTTCCTAGGCATCTGAAATATCCGTCATAAATTCAGGATTTAAAGGATTATACCGATGGCTTCTTCTGGGATCATCAAAATTAATCGCGTAAAACTTCGGTTTTACCTTATAAGCATCTGAATATTTTAGAAGATGATTATAGGCTATGGTTGAAAGGTCATCGATTTTAAAATCATAGATATACATGGAGAAGCCTTTCTCAATGTGCTGCCTGATATAGTTATTAACTACGGCATACGATTTTCCTGAGCCCAGTGTCCCCAATACAATGGTCGCACGGAAAGGATTGACGACGTTGATCCATCCCTTATGCCAGTTCCCATGATAGTAAAATTTAGTGGGGAGGTTGACTGAATATTCATTGTAAAGTAATCTGCCCTCCTGTTGAAAGCTTTCATTTTCATTATTGAAAACGTCGGTCATCAGATTTGTTGTTAATAAACGGCTAATCCAAACCCCTGCCTGCATCAGAAGAATGTATCCGGCGCCAGTGGATAAAATATAAAAGGAGGTGGTGCCGGATGCTGGAAATTCTAATAGAAATGAATTAAAAAAGAAGAATACGGTTCCAATAAAAGAACTGATCAGTATTTTTTTCCAACTGATCTTTTCATTTTTAATCCCTTTTGTCCCCAAACAACTAAGGCCCAATAACAAAACGGCAAACAGTTTAGAATAAAGTGGGTGAGAAAATAACCCTGTTGTTTTATTAAAGTTTTGGAGTATTTTATTGATGAGCTCCAAGGTCCATTGTCTTTGCGCAAAAAATCCGTAGCAAAACCAATAGAGGTGCATTATTACCAGAATAATGCTGACCGCTCTCATAAAGCCCATGATTTTGGCGAGTCCTCTCAAGTCGTCTTCTCCCTGCACTTTTTTACTATTTAAAGGTTCGGGCGTGATTTATGGGCTATATAGCGTGGCTATAAGAATGTGGCAGGCATTGGCGGTGCGTGGCGGTGTTTGGCTAAATACTACTGCTGACCTCTTTTGCGTTTCCGTTTCTTCTTCATACGATTGGCAAAGTTCTGTTCCTCGTAATCTTCGCTTTGTGCTTCGGGAAGCAAGCCGCCAAAGGCTTCTATCAAACCGTCCTCTTTTTTATCGGTACTGCCAATGTCAAACATAGGGTGTGGTTTTTCGGCTGGTAAATCTTCCGTGTCCTTTGAATGGGATATTTTCGCCTTTGGCTCGTCAGGCTCTTTAATGTCGGGCTTGATGTTATTGTTCCAATAATCATTAAAGGTATTGGCAGAAAGTTCTTTGCCCAAACGAGAACCGTTCCAAACGGTTTTGGAATTGTGGTCTATGAACGTAATACCGTAAATCCGTCCGTCATTTCTCCGAACCACTACATTGATGCCTTGTTCGGATAACTGTTTTTTAAAGGTCAGTTCATCAGTCGTAGATTGCAGGGCAATGGTAACGGCTGCTTTTAAAGTCGGTCTGGTTGGGTGGTCTTTCATCTTCATATCGCATATCCCGATATGCGATTTCAGTGCGGGAAGCCCTGCGTTTTTCCCGAACAAGGAAGCCTTGAACGGGTGTCCGGCTTTTTCGCCCTGTTCATTCAACGGAAAGTACAGTAAACCTCCTTGCAAATAACCGTGCATTTCTCCTTCCACTTTTTCTGCGGCAATATTGTAAAGAGAGAGCAGTGCATTGTATTCACCAAGGGACTGAAATTGATATTGAGAAGTGATGTTTCTTACTACTGAGGCTATCTGACTTTTGACATCCCCTCGCTTATAATCAACAGCTTTAAAAATTTCACTTTTTAAATTATTTTCTTTTTCAATAGCTGATATTAATCCCAATTGCTCTTCAAGTTCTCGGCATACTTTCATTGAGCGAACTTTTTCGAATTTGTCGGAGATCTTTTTACCATCCTCATCCACGCATACAGAGACAATATGAATATGACTTCGGTCTATATCCGTATGTTTAAATACAACAAACGGCTGTTCTCCATAGCCCATATCTTGCATATATTGCTGAGCCATTAGTCTGTATTTCTCATTGGAAACATTGTCTTTAGGATCCGGATTTAAAGAAATATGCAGAGTATGCTTTTCGGTATTTCGGTTTGCCAATAGGTAAGGTTCAAATGATCTCGCCAATTGAGCAACAGAATATTTTCCGTCAGCTGTTTCAATCATTTTATTGGTTAATAATATTTCACCTTTATCCTTTACCATTTTTGAATTGTTGTAAGATAGTGTTCCATAAAGATTACTGCTTCTTCCAATTTTTGCGATCATTTTATTCTGAATTTTTCAAATATTTTTGATCAAATTCTTCTGTCAGCTGTACCACTTTTTTAAAAATTTCGATCATTTCCAAAGTCTGTCTTTCCATTTTATACAGGATAGCTGCTGCTTTTTTCTCAGAAAAATTGGTGTATAACAGTTTTACCGTCTGATTATAATTGACCCCAACAGCCCGAAACTGGCTGTGAAATGAGGTCAGTCTCATGTAGAAATCCATTGTTCCCTTATCCACTTTAATGGTCTTGATTGTTTTTTCGAAAATACAGTCTGTTATAAAATGAGCCTTCACTTTCATTCCCGACTGGTCAAAAAGTTCAAGAAAGCGGGAATGTTCCTGTTCATTAAATGAGATCGTATATCGAATCTTGGCAGGATCAGCCTTAGGACGGCGTCCTGTCTTTTTCTTTGGTTTACCATTATGTTCACTCATCATTTATCCAATTAAATTTACAAAACATCGACTTCGGAGACTGTTTCTGCCCCCTGCAAGGGCAAGTTGTTTTGCGCATCCGAAAACGTTTCGAGATGCTCAAAACACAACTTGCCCCTTTCGGGTGAAAGGATAAATCCAAAATAAAATGGAATCAATCCATTATTAAAGGTTCTTTCTCTGACTAATAGTGCAGAACTTCAAGCAAGTCACCGAAGCTTTGACAAAGTAAAAGACAAAGCTTCACAGATTCGCTGATGTTCATAAAGCCAAACAAAACCACTGCAAGACAAAGACAACCACTTAGAAGATGAGTGCAGCCTGATGTTATTTATTTGTACAAGAAAGTTGGCAGGACTGATGGCTGGCAAAATTGTTTGAGATGTTAAAGACAAACATTCTAGAATCCAGGAATTCAAGCTTTCCGGATATCCGGAGTTCACATAGGATAGGGGTCGGTCAGGAATTATATCCTGAATGAAGTATTGGATCATTTCAGGATTAACCAACTGACTGAAAGATAATCTTCATTATTGGAGTCAGATCCACTTTCCGCTGTGCAAGATCTCAGGAGAGCGTGATGTAGTTGAGTCCTGCCCGCCATCTGTCATTCAACAAGTGTCATTAACTAATGTTCAACTAAAAAATTAAAAAAATGGAAGCAAAAAAACAACCACTAATCATTGCCTTTTCGACTCAAAAAGGAGGGGTAGGCAAAAGCACTTTCACAACATTGATCGCCAGTATCCTACATTACCGGATGGGTTACAATGTTGCTATATTCGACTGTGACTTTCCGCAGTACAGCCTGATACAGATGAGGGAGAGAGATCTTAAAACTGTGATGCAAAATGAGGTGTTGAAGAAAATGGCTCATAAGCAGTTTACAACCATTAATAAAAAGGCCTATCCTGTTTTCCAGAGCAAGGCCGATACGGTGTTGGAAGAGCTGGAAACGTATGTGGATAATTCGGAAGTTGCACCGGATGTCGTTTTTCTGGACCTGCCTGGCACGGTCAACACCGCTGGAATCTTGAGTACACTTGCCAATGTGCATTATATTTTTTCACCCATAACCGCGGATAATGTCGTTCTTGAAAGCACCCTGAGTTTTACGGATGTCCTGACCAATGTCCTGATGAAGAAAAAACATACCGAGATCAAAAGCATACAGCTGTTCTGGAACCAAGTCGACGGCAGGGAGAAAACTCCATTGTACAAAAATTACAGTAAGGTAATCAAAGATCTTGGACTTCAATTAATGGAAACCTCCATTACCGACAGTAAGCGATTTCGTAAAGAAGGGGAAACGGTCGCCAAAACCGTTTTCCGTTCAACACTATTACCGGCAGACCGCAAGTTGATGATGTTATGTCGGCTCGACCAGTTTATGGAGGAATTTTTAAGAATTGTAAAATTGTGAAAAGATGGACACTGATATAAAGAACAATGAAGACAACAATATCGATGAACATTATTTGATGTCTATCATGGCTGGCAGCACAAAGAAGGAAACGCAGAATCATGAACTTGATTCTGAAAAGGACAAGCCGCCTGCGAAGCAAAGAACAAAGAACAAAAAAAGTACTGAAATCACCTACGCTGAGCAGTTTCTTACTCATCATACAATGACCAAACGTGGTGATAAAAGTATCTACATTCGACCTGAATATCATGAAAGACTTTCCCGGATCATCCAGATCATTGCCGAAGATCAGATCCCTTTATATGCTTATCTCGATAATATTTTGGCGTACCATTTTGAAACGTTTGAAAAAGAGATCACCGATGATTTCAACAGCAAATACCGTCCAATATTTTAATTTATCATCGTATGGAACAATTAATCATAATAGGGCTATTATTACTTATCATCCTACTACTTTGGGATAAGAAGTATATCAATCAGCATCATCAGGAAAAAAGTGCTGAGGCTCACCCAGCTGTGTCCTCTGTGATGGGAGAAATAAAGAAAGAAGAGAGAAAACCGATGCCATCTGATGCTTATCAACGACAGGAAGAATTTATCGCACTTAAAGCAAATAATTTTGATTCAGAAACCACGGAGGAGGTATTTGAAAATAAGGCTTCAAAGAAAGTACTTGACGAGATACTGGTCAAAAATAATGATTGGGAAGACGAGGAAGAAGACTGGCTGTACCAAGATGATTCTAAAACAGAAAGCGGTTTTGCCACAGGGGTTACCTTTCAGGAATTGAGTACTGCGGGACAGCTGCTTCAGCAAGATGTGCTGGAGCCTGACTTAGAGAAACAAGCAGTTCACATCATTCAGAAAATTCAGGGAACCGAGCTTTTTGATCTTTTAGAAAATTCATTAGGTGATGCATCGAAGCGAGTTGCTAATTTGCTGAGCCAGAATATTACGAATGAAGATGAGAACATTTCTTTTAAGCGTAAGGATGATGCAGATGGTTTCGATATTGGGGAATTTGTTTAGACAAATTCCCTTTTCTTAAGCCAAATTAGGACAGCTGTAGATGAAATTAATAAAGTGTTTATTGACAATTCAGCACTTTCCATTGGCCATTAGTTCATGACGCGATTAACTAGTTTTTAAAATTTATCATTTGTCATCGTTTTGGTTTCTACTTTCTGCTTCAAGCTCAGCATCCAAAAGAGGCTGATGCCATTCCCATAACTCTTTTAAATTTTTAAAATTTTGCGGTACAGGATTATTTTGTCTAAATGATTCGCTCGGGGTTAGTGGTTGATAATGGTTAAAATAACTTTCGCTCGTTCTTCTCGGATTAAAAGCTAATGAGGAACCAAAATAATTATTTGAAATGTCGTAGTGCGAAGTATGAATAAAACCATCCCACCTTTTTCTGAGGATATCTTCAGGTGTAATGTCAATCACCTCAAATTGCTCCATTGCTCGCTGATCTGGAGTACCCCAAGCTCCGTTCAATAATGAAACTGCTTCAATATCTGAGACTGGAGCTCCATATCCAAAAATTGTTG
Source organism: Flavobacteriales bacterium UBA2306 (assembly GCA_002345565.1). Classification (GTDB taxonomy): domain Bacteria; phylum Bacteroidota; class Bacteroidia; order Flavobacteriales; family Weeksellaceae; genus Epilithonimonas. Next base: position 27,600 of record DDVS01000001.1, read on the forward strand.
CACGAACAGAACCTCTCTCTTTACTCATCCAATATTTGATGCGATCCCATTCAGTATTTATAAATTCATCATCAGTATAATTTTTTTGTTCTACCGGATAAAGAAGTTTAGTTGGTTCTAAAAGTCCTCCATCATGTCTAACTTGATAACCCGCTGGACCTGCCATTTTATCTTCCGAACTATATCCAATTGCTACATTACCATGTAAAAATGAAAGATTAGGTCTTTTGTCTTTTGTAAATTCTTTACTTCTAGTATATGCTTGATATAAAAAGGGATCCCAATTAAATGTTGCAATTAAGTCTTTAGATCTGAGGGCCAGAATCATATAATCATAAATCGTAGGTGCATCAGGAAGTTGCATATTTCCAAAATAAGATTGAATTCTAGCTTCTATTTCTAAAAGAACTTCTGACTTGGGGTTGTAGGTATGAAGATTACCGTACAATTTTTCAAAGTTACTGTTGCGCAGTTCTTCAGGAACTTTATCTACTAAATCTTGCAATTCCAAAACTTCAGTAAAATTGTCCATTGAAGGAAGTCTTTTACCGTTAAGCTCTGCATTTCTCATTGTCAATGCGATACTGGCACCCGCACCAAGTATTACAACATGACCTCCACCTCCAAATACTTGGTTAATTCCTTGTTCTCTTGTCATCGATTAAATTTTATGGTTAATATGTTTCATCTAAAATACAAAAAAATAAATGATTCTATATCAATAGGGAGCCAAATACCACTCCTCAAAGACATTTAAAAAACACACCGTTTTTCCACAACAAATTTGCTTCTGAGACCTGCAAAGAGCAGTTCTCGGTAACCAACTAAATGTTTATAAATGGAAAAAGAAAGAAAAAAACTGTTGTATGCTTTGTCAGCAATATTCCTTGCTCCCAGCGCTTTTGCCCAAGGCAATGGTACCGCAGGAATTAATGAGGCTACACAAATGGTGACCTCTTATTTTGAACCCGCAACTCAGCTCATCTATGCGATCGGTGCTGTTGTCGGACTTATTGGAGGGGTCAAGGTGTATAACAAGTTCAGCAGTGGTGACCCTGACACCAGCAAGACCGCTGCCAGCTGGTTTGGAGCGTGTATCTTCTTAATTGTAGCTGCAACGATCCTCCGTTCATTCTTCCTTTAAACTTTGTTACGATGAATACTTATCATATCAACAAAGGCATCGGAAGGACGGTAGAGTTCAAAGGATTAAAAGCACAGTACCTGTTCATTTTTGCAGGGGGATTATTGGGGATACTTGTATGCGTGATGATCATGTACATGGCTGGCGTCAATACCTATCTCTGCCTTTCGATTGGCGGAGCAAGTAGTGCTATTCTCATCTGGCAGACCTTCTTACTCAACGGAAAATACGGAGAGCACGGCCTGATGAAACTAAGTGCCCAAAAAAAGCATCCCAAGTACATCATGAGCCGCAAATGCATCTACCGCTACCTGAAAAGTAACCGTCAAAAAGCTTCATTATGAGAAATACCTCCAAAGCCGCAACCTTGGAGAGTAAATTTCCACTGCTTGCAATAGAGAACGACTGTATTATTTCAAAAGACGCAGATGTCACGGTCTGCTTTAAGGTCAGACTTCCAGAGCTCTTTACGGTAGCATCAGCAGAATATGAAGCCATCCATTCAGCATGGTTCAAGGCGATCAAGACCCTGCCTGATTTTACGGTAGTGCATAAGCAAGACTGGTTTATCAAAGAAAACTACAACCCTGACCTCTCAAGAGAAGACCAAAGTTTTCTGTCAAAATCTTTTGAGCGACATTTCAACGAGAGACCTTTCTTGAACCACTACTGCTATCTGTTCATCACGAAGACCAGTAGAGAGAGAATGCGGATGCAGAGCAACTTCTCATCCCTGTGCAAAGGCAAACTGATCCCAAAGGAGATCAAAGACAAAGAGGTGATCAGCCGTTTTTTGGAAGCCGTCGATCAGTTTGAAAGAATTATGAATGACAGCGGCTACGTCCATCTGGAACGGATGACCGAAGATGAGATCTCAGGAACTGCTGCACATTCCGGAATACTGGAACAGTACCTGACCCTGTCAAGAGAAACCAATCCTTCTTTACAGGATATCAAGCTTGGAGCTGAAGAAATGCGTATCGGTAATAACAGGATCAGTATGCATACTTTATCCGATACCGATGATCTGCCAGGCACTGTCTCATCACACAGCCGGTATGAAAAACTGAGTACCGACCGAAGTGACTGTCTTTTGTCATTTGCTTCTCCGGTAGGACTTCTGTTGAGCTGCAATCACATTTACAATCAGTATCTGTTCATTGATAACAGCGATGAAAACCTGAGCAAATTTGAAAAGTCAGCCAGAAACATGCATTCACTGGCTAGGTACAGCAGAGCCAATCAGATCAACAAGGAATGGATTGAGAAATACCTCAATGAAGCCCATTCATACGGTCTTCAATCCATCCGCGCCCATTTCAATGTGATGTCGTGGTCGGACAATCCCTCTGAACTCAAACAGCTGAAGAATGACACCGGAAGTGCATTGGCCTTAATGGAATGCAAACCCCGCCACAATACGACGGACACTGCAACCTTGTATTGGGCAGGGATTGCGGGCAATGCCGGCGATTTTCCAAGTGAAGAAAGCTTTTATACGTTTATTGAACCAGCCTTGTGTTTCTTCACAGAGGAAACCAATTATCAGGATTCACCATCACCATTCGGGATCAAGATGGTAGACAGACTGACAGGAAAACCAATCCATCTGGATATCTCCGATCTTCCGATGAAGCGAGGGATCATCACCAATCGAAACAAGTTTATTTTGGGACCTTCAGGAAGTGGTAAATCCTTTTTCACCAACCATATGGTCAGACAGTATTACGAACAGGGAGCACACGTTCTCTTGGTCGATACCGGAAATTCTTACCAAGGATTATGCGAACTGATCAAAGGAAAAACGAAAGGAGAGGACGGCGTGTATTTTACCTATACCGAAGACAATCCGATTGCTTTCAATCCATTCTATACCGATGACGGCGTTTTTGATATTGAAAAAAGAGAAAGTATCAAGACCCTGATCCTCACTTTATGGAAAAGGGATGATGAACCACCAAGCCGTTCAGAAGAGGTTGCTTTGTCCAATGCGGTGAGCGGCTATATTGAACAGATCAGGAGCAAAAATTCCCATCCCTCGTTCAATGGTTTCTATGACTATGTGAAAGATGACTATCAGAAAGTTCTGGAACAAAAAAAGGTCAGGGAAAAAGACTTTGATATCGCCAACTTTCTCAACGTGTTGGAGCCTTATTACAAAGGCGGTGAATACGATTACCTGCTCAATTCAGAAAAGCAGCTGGATCTTTTGTCCAAACGATTCATTGTTTTTGAGATCGATGCCATCAAAGACCATAAGATCCTTTTCCCGATCGTAACCATCATCATAATGGAGGTCTTCATCAATAAGATGCGAAGACTGAAGGGAATCAGAAAACTCATATTGATTGAAGAAGCCTGGAAAGCAATTGCTAAAGAAGGGATGGCAGAGTACATCAAATACCTGTTCAAGACTGTCAGGAAGTTTTTCGGGGAAGCCATCGTGGTGACCCAGGAAGTGGAAGACATCATCCAGTCACCCATTGTCAAAGAAAGCATTATCAATAATTCAGACTGCAAGATCCTACTGGATCAGCGGAAGTATATGAACAAGTTCGATGATATCCAGGCAATGCTGGGTCTTACGGACAAAGAAAAATCTCAGGTACTCTCTATCAATATGAACAACGATCCTAGAAGATTGTACAAGGAAGTCTGGATCGGACTGGGCGGAACCCATTCTGCGGTCTATGCCACGGAGGTTTCCACCGAGGAATATCTGGCTTACACCACTGAGGAGACAGAAAAAATGGAGGTGATGAATCTCGCTTATGAATTGGATGGCAATGTGGAACATGCCATCAAGAGGATCTCTCTAAGGAAGATCAAATCCACAAAAGACAATTAATACAATCATTTAAAATTTTACAACAATGAAAAATTTGATCATTAAAACAGCAATGGTAGCCATTCTTGCTACAACAACATTCGTAAAGGCACAATTTGTAGTAACCGATCCGGCCAACCTGGCATCAGGCATTTTGAACTCCGCCAATGAGATCGTGCAGACCTCATCAACGGTTTCCAACGTTATCAAGAACTTCAACGAAGTAAAGAAGGTCTATGAACAGGGAAAGGAATATTATGACAAACTGAAGGCTGTCAACAACCTTGTCAAAGATGCCCGAAAAGTGCAGCAGACGGTTCTTCTCGTAGGAGATGTCTCAGAAATCTACGTCAACAATTTTGGGAAGATGCTCAATGATCCCAACTTCAATGCCCAGGAACTGATGGCCATTGCCAACGGTTATTCAGCCCTGCTTACGGAAAGTACAGAACTGCTGAAAGAGCTGAAAGAGATCATCACGGCCAATGGCCTTTCCCTTAACGATAAGGAAAGAATGGACGTGATCGACAGGGTCTACAAAGAGGTCAAAGAATATCATAACCTTGTAAGATACTATACGAACAAGAATATTTCTGTCAGCTATCTGAGAGCCAAAAAGCAGAACAATACAAAAAGGGTTCTAGATCTTTACGGCACCTCCAATCAAAAATACTGGTAAGATGGAACCGAATAACTTACACGAAGTACTTCGTTCGGTCTATGATGAGATGATGCCATTGTGTGCCGATATGGCTGCGGTAGCAAAAGGGGTTGCAGGATTAGGCGCACTGTTCTATGTAGCCATCAAGGTCTGGCAGTCACTGAGCCGTGCCGAACCGATCGACCTGTTTCCTATGCTCAGACCCTTTGCTATTGGTATCTGTATTATGTTCTTTTCGACATTGGTATTGGGAAGCATCAATGCAGTGCTGAGCCCGATCGTTCAGGGAAGTCATTCGATGCTGGAAGATCAGGTTTTGGATCTGAACGAATTGCAACAGAAAAAAGACCTTCTGGAACGGGAAGCGATGCTCAGGAATCCGGAGATGGCCTATCTGATCTCGGATGAAGAATTCGATAAAAAGTTGGAAGAGCTGGGATGGTCGCCCTCTGACCTAGTCACAATGTCAGGAATGTATATTGAAAGGGAGATGTTTGCTATCAAAAAGGATATCAGAGACGGTTTCCGTGAATTTCTAGAGATTCTTTTCCAATCAGCTGCTTTGGTCATTGATACGATCAGAACCTTTTTTCTCATCGTACTGTCTATTTTGGGACCCATTGCTTTTGCCATCTCTGTGTGGGATGGTTTCCAGACCACACTGACCCAATGGCTCACCAGATACATCAGTGTTTATCTATGGTTACCAGTTGCGGATATTTTCAGTTCGATCCTGGCCAAAATACAATCGCTCATTTTGGAGCGGGACATTGAGATGCTGGCAGATCCGAACTTCATTCCTGATACATCTAACACGGTTTACATCATCTATATGATCATCGGGATTATCGGATATTTTACGATTCCAACCGTTACCGGATGGGTCATTCAGGCAGGAGGCGCCGGTAACTTTATGCGCAATGTCAACCAGACCGCTACAAAGACAGGTAATATGGCAGGAGCTGCTGCAGGTTCTGCGACAGGTAATATCTCAGGCAGATTATTAAAATAAAAATACGATCCAATGGAATTTAAAACTTTAAGAAATATAGAGAGCAGCTTCAAGCAGATCCGCTTATTTACATTCGTTTTTGCGGTGCTCTGCTTTGCAGTAGTGGGAGTTGTCGTTTTCAAGTCCTATCAATTTGCAGAAGAACAGCGCCAGAAGATCTACGTGTTGGACAACGGCAAATCTCTGATGGTCGCCCTGTCTCAGGATATGTCGATCAACAGGCCTGTTGAGGCCAGGGAGCATGTAAGGCGTTTTCACGAACTGTTCTTTACTGTGGCACCTGATAAGAATGCCATCGAGAGCAATGTCAAAAGGGCCTTTAATCTGTCAGACCAGTCTGCATTCGATTACTACAAAGACCTGCAGGAGAAAGGCTATTACAACCGGATCATCTCAGGGAATATCCAGCAGAGGGTAGAGGTTGACAGTGTGGTTGCCAACTTCGACAGCTATCCTTATACCGTAAAAACGTACGCAAGACAATTCATTATCCGATCCAGCAATCTGACGACACGAAGTTTGATCACCAATTGTTCATTAGTGAACTCTGTGCGGTCGGACAGCAATCCCCAGGGATTTACTATTGAAAAATTCAATGTCCTTGAAAACAAAGATGTTGAAACTGTTGAACGTTAAAATTTAGAACAATGAAAAAAATAAGGGATAAAATAGAGCGCCAGATTTTGCATGCAGACAGAAAATGGAAAGAGCTCCCGGCGAAAAGCCAGAGGTTATTCACCAAGCTGTTTTTTGTAGGTTATACCGTAGTTACCTTACTGGTGTTGATCAGCATCTTTATCACAACAGCAAATGATAATAACACCATGTCGATCAGTCATATTACGACCATATCTGATCACACTGCTATGAAAAGACAGTCACACGATAACAAAACGGGTTCAACCCTTAAAAAATAGGACAATGAAAGATTCAAATAAAATCAAGGTCACGGAGGGCGAATCGCAGGAACAGGAAAGAGAAGCAGAAGGTCTGCAGAAATTTCCAGTGGAACGATTTAAAAAGCCGATCATTTATTTTCTGATGGCTATTGTCTGTGTCGGATGCCTCTACCTCATCTTTAAACCAAACGAGGATAAGGTCATTGAAGAATCAGGCTTCAATGCGGGTATACCACAGGCAAAGGATGATCAGCTACAATCTGACAAACAGAAAGCTTACGAACAGCAGCTGCTGGAGCAAAGAAATGAAGAGAAAAGAAATGCGATGACCACCTTGTCTGATTACTGGACTGACCAAAACAGCCTTAACCAAAATTCTGATCAGACGTCATTGACTGCTAATCCGAATAGTTTGTCACCATCAAATCCGAGTGCAGTGAACAGCTATCGCAATGCGCAGCAGACATTAGGTTCCTTCTACAGCAGGGATGATCAGGAAGTGAATAATCTCAGGAAAGAAATATCCAGATTAAAGAATGAAGCTTTGCAGAACAATGCTGTTCCTGCAGGTCTTGGGGTCAATGACCAATTGGAGCTGATGGAAAAATCCTACCAGATGGCTGCGAAATACCTTCCCCAAAGTAATAAGCAGGAAGATCCTATATCAAGAGAAGGAGATGTAAAGCAGCCTTCTGGAAATAAAGTACAGCTCACAGCAGTAAAATCAGCTCACTTAAATATTGTCTCTTCTTTATACAGAGAGCCATCGGACAGCGCCTTTCTGGCTGGTCTGAATGATAATAGATTGTTCGGAACTCAGGATGAAACCAATGATTCAAAACAATCAAAAAATGCGATCAAAGGTCTTGTACAAGAGTCAATGACGATGACCAATGAAAGTACATTATCGATCAGACTCTTGGAAAGTATGCTTCTGGCTCATACCAAAATTCCTGCAGGAACCTTACTAAAGGCAAACGGCAAATTTCAGGGTGGGAGACTGCAATTGAAAATTTCGTCGATAGAATATCAGGGCAGCATTTATCCTGTAGAGATCAATGTTCATGACAATGATGGTCAGCTTGGTCTATATGTTCCTTATTCACCGGAGCAAAATGCTGTGACCGACATTGTGGGCGGTATGGGGCAAACTTCTGGTACCAATATTATGATGACGCAGTCGGCTGGTCAGCAGATCGCGGCGGATTTAAGCAGAGGCGTGGTGCAGGGGTTATCAGGATATTTCCAGAAACGGGTCAGACAACAAAAAGTAAAGGTAAAAGCAGGCCATCAGGTTTTGCTTGTGCCAAAAAAATAACCCATTAAAAAACAAAAAAATGAATAAAATAAAAAGGAATTATCTCACTACAGTCGTATTTCTGCTTTTGACAGTAAGAGCACTAGCGCAGGGTTCTATCTTTACATATCTTCCATTAGAAGAGGCTAGATTACAGCCCTACAAAATGCAGGTCACCTACAATAAAACCTCGCATCTGCTTTTTCCTTCGCCGATCCGATATGTTGACCTGGGGAGTGACCTGCTGGTCGCCAATAAGGCAGAACCTGTTGGAAATGTTCTTCGGATCAAATCGGCAGTCAGGGACTTCGAAGAAGAAACCAATTTTTCGGTGATCACCGAAGACGGAAAGTTCTACAGCTTCGATGTATTTTACAGTTCATATCCTGACGCACTCAGCTATGACCTTTTAAAGATGCAGAGAAGCAATGAGCGACAGTATATTGCGGATGTCCTGTTTGAAGATCTCAGAGGAAGTTCGTCCTCTCTTACGGAATTGATTATGGAAAACCTGTATGAAAAAAGCAGCAAGACCATCAAACACATATCGTCCAGAAGCTATGGGATCCAGTTTTCAGTCCGTGCACTGCACGTCAATGACAGCAAATTCTTTTTCACCTTGGAGGTTAAAAACAGTAGTAACGTGTCATACGAAATTGACCTGGTAAATTTCAAAATTATCGATAAAAAGAATTTAAAAAGAACGGTCGTTCAGGATAAAATCTTAGAGCCGATTAGGGTATATTTTCCAACAATGACAGCTTCTCATCATTCTGAAATATCAGGAGTTTATTTATTGGATCAGTTTACCCTTCTGAAAGATCAGGTCTTGGAAATTGAAATTCTGGAAAAGAATGGAGGAAGGCATCAGAAGGTTCAGCTTGACAATAAAGACCTGATCCAAGCCAGGCTGATCAACGGTTTAAACATAAAAACGAACTAAGATGAACAAGATATTTTTAGCCATCATCTTTATTACTATAATGAGTATAGAAACTCTGGCTCAGCAAATGATCCCTAATCAAAAAGGATTCGAAATTTCATATTCAGTATTTCCACAATCTCCTGAAAATCAAAATTACGCTATAGGTGCAGGTGTTATTTCTTACACCAAAAACGGTAATTACCTCTTCGGATTCGCCGAATACAGCAGAAAGTATTACGAGTATGCCCATTATGACATCCCGATTGATACCTTCCTTTTCAATGTTGGTTACAGTCTCTATGTGTGGGGAGATCTGATGCGGAATGTCAATATCAATCTGGGTTTAGGAGGCCTTGCAGGTTATGAGCAGATCAATAGGGGAAATGAAACGATCTATGACGGCTCTATTATTAATGCAACCGAGAATTTTATTTATGGTGCAAGTGGTAAACTGTCTTTAGAAAGTTATCTGACAGACCATTTGGTTTTTTTGGTCAATGGGCAGCTGCGCTATTTGCAGAAAAGTCAACTCGGTGAGTTTCACGCTTTGTTTGGTTTCGGAATACGATTTAATTTTTAAAAAAGCTTGTAAAATGAAAAATGTAATCAACAAAAAGATCTTGCAACTATTTAAGTATTCAATGGCAATTTTCTTAGTGAGTTTTGTATTTAATTCCTGTCAGGACAGCGATCTGGAAATTCAGCACGACTTTCCTTTTGAAGTTCAAATAATGCCAGTTCCTGGTAAAATAGCTGAGAATGAAACGGTAGAAATTCGCATTTCACTATTGACTTCTTCGAACTTTAATGGAACAATCTACAGTGTTAGGTATTTTCAATATGAAGGAGCTGGTCAACTTCAATATTACAGCGATCCACCATATCTACCGAATGACGAGTATCCATTGAAGCAAAAACAATTCAGACTTTACTATACATCTAAAGCTTCCGAATCCCATCAGTTCAGTATTTGGATCAAAGATAGTTTTGGAAATGAAAGAAAGGTAGATTTTGAATTTGACAATGCATCTTAAAATTTCTAATTGACTTCTAGCGGCTTGGCTTTGTACCAAGCCGCTTTTTGATGAGGACATTGAAAGCAAAATCAGGTCAGGATTGGACTGAGTGAAGTCTCAGCACCATTTTACAGGAGATTGCAAATAAAATGAATTATTTGGGATTTAAAAAAAGACTATCGGGGTATATCTACAATGTCATTTCAAATTCTGTAAAACTAAAATTGACTGATTGCAGCTTCTGTGATCTTTTTGCAGGAACAGAAATAGTAGGAAACTATTTCCATGACAAAGTTAAAAGTATAATTTACAACGACAGGGAGTACTACAGCTTTGTTATTAACAGTGCCTTCTTTAGCAACGTATCAGAATAGAAATACCGGCAATGCTTGCGGAATTAAATCAATTAGATGGTAGGGAAGGGTTTATATTTAATCAATATTCGGAATGCGGAGCAGCTGGTAGGTTATATTTTTCATCCGAAAACGGTCGAAAAATAGATGCTATAAGAATGGATATTGAACGACGATTTAAAAGTTCTGAGATAGATCAAAATTTCTATATGCTTTTATTGGCTACCTTGTTATAAGCGGTTGATAAAGTTGCTAACACGGCCTCCGTGTTCTGCGCTTACCTAAAGATACTAAAAATAACTGCCAATAGGAACTTACAATTACTTCCTCTCAAAAGAACTTCACTATCAAATCCGGACTGTCAAATATTTAATCTCGAGAGCAACGAATTAATTACCCAGGTGAAAGGTGACATCCTGTATTTGGATCCTCCGTACAATCGCAGAGAATATGGTTCCTATTATCATTTGTTGAACATCATCGCTTTGTATGATATCGACTTTGAACCTAAGGGAAAGGAAGGTTTGAGACCCTACAATACATCAAAATTCTGTTTAAGATTAGAGGCTGAAAATGTGATGTTTGATCTTTACAAAAATGCGATTTTCAGCATATTTTCTTAAGTTACAATAGTGAAGGATTTCTTTCATATCCTATGATTAAGGAGATGATGAATGGTTTTGGAACTTATAGTTGTTCAACGATTGAATACAAGCGATTTCAAAGCAAGCAAGCAATGGGTACTGGAAGAAAAATAGAATATCTTCATCTTTTAATAAAACATTAAATCTACACAGGCTCTCAACTTTTATGAAGCAGGGAGGATTTGTGAGGCATAACATAAGAGTTGTATCCCTACTTTTTGCGAAAAGACGTTTCCGACCATCGGAAGGAATTGTCTTTTCGCCCGAATTTGAAAATACACGACAACATTTGATTTATCGTGTATTTTTTATAATAATATGAATGCATTTACAAAAGACCTTCGTCGGAAAATGATAAATGATCGGTTGATGTCAGAATGAAATGATCCAGTAATTTAAGGTTTAAACATTCTGAGGCGCTTTTAATGCTCTGCGTAATTTTCAGATCTTCGGCAGAAGGTTTCAAATTTCCGGAGGGATGATTGTGTGCCAATATCACTGCTGAAGCGTTACAAAGAAGTGCCGCCTGCATGATGATACGGACGTCAACAACCGTGGAAGAAATTCCCGATTCAGAAATTTTTCTTATCCCTAAAACGTTGTGAGCCTGATTTAAATATAAGGCAAAAAATGATTCTCGGTAATCCATTTCATCACGGTCAAAGTGCTGACGGAATACATCCACTGCGTCCCGCGAACTACTAACTAATTTTTCAGAATTTCCTTTTCTGGAATAACTTAATTTTATCTCGTTGACAATATTGAATTTCATAAGGGTTGCTCTTGTACGGCAGAGACTTGAATTTCCCGTACTTAACTTTTAAAATTTGTAATTAATTCATGATCAAATTTTCTGCACCAGATCGGGCAAAACTTTCACACAGATCAAAAGCTTTTTGAGATTTTAATTGTGCTGTTCCTCCCAAGACGATGGACTGAAGTTTGGCTTCGTTATCTTTGTAACTTCTGACATTCTGAAAGTAACCTGTAACAGCATTGTAAGCGCCAAACAAAGTTCCTTTTGTGGTATCCATTTGTTGGCTCTCGCTGATCATCGCATAGGCAAAGGCATCATCAACGGTGTTTTTAAAAACTGTTGAAACGTCATCGAAATTTCCTTTCTGCAAATGGTTTAAAGTTTCTTTGTTGGGGCAGAGTGCCAACTGTATCAGCTTTTTCATAGCATCATCACCGACCTTTATTTTTGCCCAATGATTAAACGTGCTTTCCAATTCAGTACTCAATTTATTCGCTAATCCCATGACCTTGTGGGCATCGTCTAAACGCTGTTTTGCGCCTGCGGTATGTCTGATTCGCACCACATTGCTCATATTTTTCAGAGAAGCGTTTAGGGTATTTTGGCAAACAATGCGTACAGGGGTAAATGCGGCGGTGATGCTTCCGCTCCCATCGTGGGAGGTGGTCAGGAAAATATATTTTTCCGTAATATCGTCACCATTTCCAACACGGATATAATCGGGTAATTTAGCCGTGATAAATATGCGTTCACCATTTCCCAAAGCTCCTGCAGTCTCATACAAGATACCATTCCCACCGCCTACAATAGAATCAAAAAATGTAAAGGCTTCACGATTTTGTACGATATGGTAATCTTTTCCGACTACGCCTAAAACGGTGTTATTATCGTTGCGGATATTGGCAAAGTAGTTGGGAACTTCCAATTCTGAATCGATCATTTCTATTCCGTTGGTATTTTCCATAATGCCTGCACCTTTTGTGAATAGCGGAGATTTTTCAACCTCATAGTCAAGTCCTGCAAATTTGATGGCTTCTTCACTTGTCGGGTATTCCTCTACGATCTGCCCCAAGTTGTGCCATGCTTTTTCCTTTACGCTGAAAAATGAATATTTTCCTGTTCTGTTGTTGAAATTTAATTGATGTGCCATGATGTTAATATTTATTTGTTAGATAATTGTATTTGATGATTTTAAAATGGTAGGTCATCATCTTTTTCGCTGTTGTTGGAATTTGAATTTGAATTTGAATTTTCCTTCTTAACTTTTTTATTCGATTCATTAGACTTGTTTTCAGTTCGTTTACTACTGCTGTGAACTTTGATTTGTGAGGTGTGGAAATTCAGACCTGCATGGGGTTCTCCGTCTTTTCCTAACCATGCAGAGGTGTAGGCTCTTCCGCTTAATTCTACCAAAGTCCCTTTTGTTAAAAAGTCTGCAACTTTTGGAGAGATCCAGTAAGCACATTCAAAATAGGTGGTGTGTTCGATTCGTTCGCCCTGTTTGTTGCGATAATTGTCATTCGTAGCAATTGAAAAATTAACTACCTGTTTTTCATTTGGCAAGTTGCGCACTTCCGCATCCCTTGTCAGTCTTCCGATAATGTTCATAACCGTTGATTTTAAAAGATTGTACATTTTGATCTGTTATCAATCTCTTCTCCGACCCTTCTCTAAAAGCCCTTTGGGCTTCGCTGAATATTTTTCAAAAGAAAAACCGGAAAAAAGAAAGCAGATAATCTTAGCGGGCAAAGGCGAAAGCCAAAAGGAAACGGAATAATTGGAGGGTACCTTCAGGGAGGAGACCGTTTATGCCGTAGTCTTTTGGCTGGGTGAAGAAATAGATGAACGATATACCTTAGCTGCCTTTTTACCGGTTTATTATGAAAAAGATCAGTTGTCGGTAACAATTAATAATTTTACCTTGATGGCTGGTTTAAGTGTTTTTCGATTTGTATTTTACACACTAAATACACTATATTTACATTATTGATTTAAATCTTGAAGACCTATGCAGATCAGTGCTTTTAAAGAATACTACGATAAGCTTACTACCGTTGAGAAAAAGAACAGTCCCAAAGAGTTGTTTTACAAAGGGGATTTTTCGTTAGTGGAAAATGGAAGAAGGGTAGCGGTCGTTGGTTCCAGGAAGGTTTCTGAACTGGGTATGAGAAGAGCAAGAAAGATAGCTAAGTTCTTGGTTCAAAATGACATTACCGTGGTCAGCGGCTTAGCAGAAGGTGTTGATTCGATCGCACATAAAACTGCCATTGAATTTCAAGGTCATACAATCGGTGTTATCGGTACACCCCTCAATAAATATTTCCCTGCTGAAAATAAAGAACTTCAGGATTTTATTGCTGAAAATCACCTATTGATCTCGCAGTTCCCGGAAAACTATCCAGTAACTCCAAAAAGTTTCCCTATCAGAAACCGCACAATGGCGTTGATCAGTGATGCAACGATCATCATTGAGGCGAGTGAGAAAAGCGGAACAAAACATCAGGGTTGGGAGGCATTAAGATTGGGAAGACAGTTGTTCATTATGGAGAATGTCCTTAACGATAAAATTTCATGGGCAGAAGAAATGTTAAGCTATGGTGCGCAAGTACTGACCAATGATAACTTTGAATTTCTGATCGAAAGCATTCCCTATTTAACAACAAAGAAAGAGTATGTCTTTTGAGTTTCTTACTTTTCTGGCCTATTCTCCAAGAGGCAAGTCCGAGATAGAAATTTCTTCAAGAACAGTTGCCGGATCCTGTAAAAACGGAGATGTAAGTTTCAGTACTAGATTAAGCCAGAGAATAAAAGAAGCAGATCTATCAGAATTTTTTGCAAATTCAGCTTTAGTTCCGGTACCAAGAAGTACACCTTTAGTAGATGGCGCTGTTTTTCCGGCGAAGATCATCTGTGAGACGCTTGCCAGCAATGGAGTGGGAGAGAGTGTAGCTGATTGTCTGATGCGCAAGTATGCAATTCCCAAATCAAGTGGGCAATTTCACGCAGACACCAGAAATACGGTGCAGGCACATCAAGACAGTCTACAAGTAACCCCTATATTGATTACAGAACCAACCATTATTGTGGTTGACGATATTCTGACATTAGGTAGAACATCCATGGCCTCGGCATTAGAACTTCAGAAAGTTTATCCTGATAAGGTGATCAAAATATTCTGCGCTATTAGAACGAGAGGTTGGAAAGAAGTTGATAAAATAATTGATATCAGCAGAGGGACTATGCACTTGGCCGCTAATGGTGGTGTACAATTACCTGATTGATAATTACATCTATTTTAATCTATTTCTCTTTTTTTTTATCGATTATATATTGAAATATCCTCATTGCTGATTGAAGTTTTATTCAGAGAATATGTTTGCTTCGAGATCCGTTAAACTAGAAAGTTGTAAAGAACCATTTAGCATTTTAAAAATAGCTTCACAATATATTTGTAAAGAGTTTCCGAAAAAAAAATTTGAGTTGTGTCGTTAAAGCTAAATAGTATTAGGAATTAAAATACTGTTGCGTAGTAAATTAATTTGGCTACTTCTGATTTTTTTCATTTTTAGGTATGCGTAAAGCATCCCAAAAACCTTCGTCGGCTATCGGATGTATATGAGATGAGCCAAGGTCGTGACCTAAAGTGAAATATATGTAAAAATGCCAATCCTGGCCTAAAATCTTTAAGAAGGAAATTCCAAAACTTCGATTGATGGGGATAATTGCTTGTGACAACTGCCCTCAAAGCCAAGAAAATCGATGGAAAAGACAGGTGCATAGTGCTGTGAAGACTTGGAACAATGCATGCTCCTGTGCGCAGTTGTTTTTGTATGGACGGCTCGTCCGTCCATATAAAAACACCACTTGGTAAAGCGATGGCAAAACGGGGTAAACATTTCGCAGAAAAATGGTGCTTTACGAAATGGTCAACTTGCGATAATTTTCAACTGAAGGACTGCCTGTAACAGCGGCTGGAAAGTCAGTGGTATGGAATGCTGAAAGAAAATGCTTTGCTTGGGAAATTTCAGCACGCGCCACAAACACACTACAACTATTTGCCTATGGAATTGAAGTGTTTTTGGTGTGTGGAGAAAATATGGCGGCAGCGAAAGCAATTTTCTTCAGTATGGAATACGACTGTGCGCGGTGACGAAAGCGACTGTATTGCCACTACACTTTTCCGCTGAAAAAAAGCAATACAGTGGCTGTAGGAACTGGCTAAATCCCGAACCTCTCTGCACCATTTTTCTGCATCCTTGAAGGGCGGGGATAATGTAAGTTTTCGATTGGGAAACTGACCGTGTAAATTATAACTGCCCTGGCGGCTGGAAGACGTTGGAGCAAAACGGCTTCGCCCGTTGCAAGGAAAGCATTTTACATAATCTCAAATTATAAGCACTGCTGGCTTGTAAGGGAATTTTGGTTTTGCAGGAAGATGGATTTCAATTGGTGTCTGGCGCAAAACCATATGGACGAACTCTCCGTTGGCGTTGGGTGTGCGTATAATTTCGATTATGTAACTTGCTGTGGCAGAGCGGGGGTATGATAACTTTGACTCAACGATTGATCAATTCTTCATTGCGATATTCGATCCGAAATAGAACATTCCAAATTAAACGCAAAGTATCAATTTAATGGCGTCCTTTTTTTCCTTTAAGAATCATTACAAAAAGTAATCCCAGTGAATGAAGAGTAAACCAAAGTATTATAGCTATTGCGATAACAAAGAATACATTTAATTTAAAATATAGGTTTACAATTAAGTAAGAAAATATTAAACTTACTAAAGGTAAAGACATCATTAATTTGGCGTAGAGTTTATTAAGTATTTTCATCTGCGAGTTTTTTTAGCATTCCATTAAATATTAAACCGTGAAATGGTAGAACTGAATACCAATACAACCGACCAGCAACATCTAAAGGTCTAAAGGTTGCTTCTTGATGCCAGACACCATTTTTAATATTAAATTCTAAGCACGCTTCGCCTGGAACTTTCATTTCAGCAAATAGCAACAATCTTTTCTCTTCTATATTGGCGTATAACACTCTCCAAAAATCCACGGTACCGCCAGGTTCTAAATATGCTAAGTTTCTTCTGCCTCTGCGTAATCCTACACCACCAAATAAACGGTCCAATTTCCTCGGATTTTCCAAAGTGTGTTTGGATAATACCATCCATTTTTACCATCTATACCGAAAATTCAATGCAAGGATTTTTCTTCATTTGCTACCTTTCGTTCTCTTACATCTTTAAAGCAACCTTTTTCCGGAACTTCAAGATCTTGCCAGACATTCCGATCGTGAAATTGATTAGTAAATGAATCATACCAACTTGAAAGAACATCATTTTGCTTTATTTTATCAAATGCCTGTTCAATACTTTCTTTGTAAGAATAATGTTTTATCCCCAATTTTTTGCTAAATCATTTGGTTTTGCAATGACATCTACTTTCATACTATCTACTAAATTAACAGCCAATGAGTATGTAGTACTTGTTATAAAATAAAGCCAATATGAAGATAATTTAGGCGTCATTAACGGTACTATGTAAATATACCTTTTCAGCTTCCTAACTTCCGCATACTGTAATAGCATTTCTTTATAAGTTAGCAGGTCAGAGCCTGCAATATCATAGGTTTGATTGTATGTTAACACTTGTTTTTTAACATCTACTAAGAACAGCATAACATTCCTAATACCTATCGGTGTACACTTTGTATTTAACCATTTTGGAGTAATCATAACTGGTAGTTTCTCTACTAAATCTCGTATGATTTCAAATGAAGCGCTGCCAGATCCAACGATAATAGCAGCACGAAGTGCAGTTAAAGAATATCTCTCACTTCTTAAACAATCCTCAACTGCTTTACGTGAACTTAAATGCTAGGATAATTTACTTTCGTTAACAATCCCTGTTTAAAATATAACTTGTTCACAATTAGTATCTTCTAAAGCATTTCTAAAATTAAGTGCTGATAATTTTTCTTTTCTGTAAAATCTCCTTCGCCTGAAGACATTGAGTGGATTAAATAATAGGCTACTTTAATATCCTTTGTGATATTATTTAGTGTAGAAATCTTTAGAAAATCATTTTCAATAATTTCGATATTACCCTTCGCCTCATTATAAATTTTTGTACTGAAACGTAATTTATCTCTAACTGAACAAACTACAGTATGACCTTCAAATAACAGTTGTATCAGTAATCTTTTACCAATTTATCCTCTCGCACCTGTTAATAAAATCTTCAAAATAATTTTTTTTATAAAATTTTCTTTAATTATCTCAGACATTATATAACTAAACCGCAGTGGCGGCATCATTAAAGTCATTTAGTATTGAATTTACAATTCTCTCAGATGCAGTATCACAAAAGTCCATTCCTGAATAATCTGGATTTAGACCACCAATAAATGGAACAGACATATTATAGAATTTTTTATTGCTGACTGCATAAATATCTTTTTTTTCGAAATTATCTCCTATATTAAGACCTGTAACTAATAAATAGTATTTGCCTGTCGAATCCTGCTTAACATTCTGATTTCCATTTTGTATTTCTTCTTCAGCAATATCATTATTTTTAAAATATAGAAATCCTCTTGATATCAATTGTTCGTTTTTTACACTTTCAAATGGAAAATCTCCGTAATTCATAGGTTTTTGACCGATGGCATCAACGAACATATCATATTTGATTTCCCTACTTCCGTTGTCATCTTTGATGTTATATATTGCGCCATAATTTTCATTAGGAACTACATCACTGTCTTTACCAACTGAACTTACTTCAAGGATATTTGCATTGTATAATGCCATTATTTCGTGGTAAGAAGATTGTGGAAGTGAAGCAATAATGATTGATATAAGCGGCATTAATTTTCCTTTTAACCTTAACATATCTTCTGCAGGAAAATGTTTTGCAGGATAATTTACAGCATAACTAAATGCGGATAAAATTTCTTTCCAAACAATAGATTGGTGCCGTTCAATAGATTTTTCAGCTTCTGTGAATTCTGCTTTTAATAAAGTAAAACTATCTAACTCATTTCTAATTTTTAGCATTTCATCAACGAATTGCTCAATTGATAGATCTTTTATGCGGTCATAAAATTTATAGTCTTTTTCTTTAACTCTTTCTATGAAATTCTTTTTAAAAACATAATCTAAATCAACGAAACCATTATTTTTGTTTTTATAATCAGTAATTTCCTCATTGTTCATAGTCCAGTTTGTATCAAATGCTTCATCCTCTGTATGAAATCGTAACGCTGGTAAAAAACCACTTATTGAATATAAATGAATTTTAAAATTTGGACTCTCATTTGAGACTATATATTCAAGATTACCATTCTCATCTTCTTTATATATACCGTTGTTTCTAGAAATTGTTTTTATAGCATCAACTGCTGTAAGAGAAGCTCCCCTTATTGCAACAGGATAATTATTTTTACCTGTAAATTTTGAGGGTGGGTATGGAGAATCATACCAATTTTCAATCTTATCTTCAAATGTTTTTTTCCATAGATGTCCTATACATATTACAGTGTAATCAGATTTAAAAGTATCATTATCAGTAATTATGTTGAAAATATTATCAGAATACTTAATGTCTTTAACTTCAGTATTTAGGAGTAACTGTAATTCAATGCCTTGCTTTATCAGTTCCGATGAATAAATTTTAAATTGTTCCTCAAGATAATTTCCAAGCAGTAGCCGTGGTATAACTTCGTATTCATTTATATTTCCACCTTTAACAAAATTCTGAAAACCTTGATCTGGTTTACGTTTAATGTAGTCTGAAAATGATTCGAATAATTTAGGTAATTCATTAGCACTTACATTAGCTACGTGTTCTTCTTTGCTACCAAATTTACCATAAGGCATGCCTACACCAAATCTGTCATTTCTTTCAAAAATTATGATTTTTTTGAATTGTAATTTCTTGTCGTAAACTTGCTTAAGCATAAAAAGTGCTGCTGGTCCACCACCGATTAAAGCGAGGGTTGATGTTGCATTCATAGATTATCTTTTTTATTTTATTATGATTTGGTTTTTTTATTGATTTTAGAAAATTATTTAATTTTCTAATGCAACATTTTTATATGTAAAAGCATACAATTAATCTAAATTTTTTACTTCTCTGAATATTGTTTTTACAACTCCTCTTGTCTCAATGATTTCTCCTTCTGGAATTGTCAAAATTGGGAATTCTTTATTAAGAGGTTTTAAGCATTTATTTTTAAAATCAATTTTTTTTGCAGAAAAACCATCTCCTGGAATATAAACAATTGCTAAATCATTGTTTTTTGCGTCTAAATCTGCTCTAATAACCAAATAATCTCCTGGCAAAATATAGGGATAGTTTGACATTCCTTTAGCTTTACCAATATATGTTGCTTCGGGTTTAGATAAAAATTTTTCGTCTAAACTGATACGTTTGCCTGAAAAATCTTCTGCAGGTGAAGGAAAGCCGTTTGCAATCGAATTGTGCAACTCTACATAAAACTTTTTACCATCTTTTTTAATTTCAAAAAATTCTAATTCATCAGAATTCTTGGTCATTTTCTTTAATATCATCCGATTTCAATTAAATCATTCCACTTTGTTGTATAGCATTTAGATAGTTTTTCTCTACGCATTTTTTCTCTTTTTTTCAAATCTTGGGAAGCAATTCTTACCACTGGATCCATTTTAGAGATATTTAATTTATCCAATGTCTCCATCAAAACTTTATGTTTATCTGATTCATTAAAAAATAAATTCATTTGTTTATATGGTTCGGGTGTAATTTCGTGGACTACTACACCTGTTTTTTTATAACCGAAACCATCTATGTATATAATATTTAGGGCTTGTTTGGCGTACTTTGCTATCGTAATGTCTGAGTTTGTAGGGAATGGTAAATTAATTACCACTTTATTTGAATATTGCGGATTATTTTCTTTAAATCTGTTCGTAATTAGAAAGACTTCAATTTTACTGCAAAATGATTTTTCTCTGCGAAGTTTCTCGGCACAACGCACTGCAAATGTGCTTACTCTTTCTGCAATATTATTATATTCATATTCATCAGAAGCAAAACTCCTTGTTGTAGCAATGGCTTTTTTTCTTTCCTGTACTTCTAAGTCTAAAAAATTAATCCCTAACAATTCTTTTTTTAATCTTAAACCGACAATAGAAAATTCCTTTTGAACCGTGTAATCATCTAATTGGGTGAAATCATAAGCCGTTTTTACATTCCACGAAATTAATTTTTTAGAAATCTGTCTGCCAATACCCCAAACATCTTCAATATTTAACCATTTTAATGCTTTAATACGCTTTTCCTCATTATCAATTACATACACACCGTTACATCTATCAGGAAATTTTTTAGCAATTTTGTTTGCAACTTTCGCCAATGCTTTAGTAGGTGCGAAACCAACACAAACAGGAAGCCAAGTGTTTTTTTTTACAGCATTTTTCATTTTTTGACCATAATCAAAAAGATTAAAATCTTGAAAGCCAACAAATTTTAAGAAAATTTCATCAATGGAATACACTTCAATGTCCGGCGTAAAATATGACAGCGTTTTCATTACCCTTTTACTCATATCATCATACAGTTCATAATTACTGGAAAATACTTTAATATCATATTTTTCTGTAAATTCTTTCAACTGATATGCAGGTAAACCCATTTTAATTCCTAAATCTTTTGCTTCATAACTTCTTGCAATAACACAACCATCATTATTTGATAAAACAACAATGGGAACACCTTCCAAATGAGGTTGGAATGCACGTTCTGCGGATGCATAAAAATTATTACAATCTACTAATGCAAACATTTTTTTGAATTATAAAGCAAATAAATTAAAATAAGTGTAAATTTATGCAATAAATCCTCAAGCCAAATAATTAAATGGATAATATTTTTACACAAGAAGAAATACGGTTTCTACAAAGGTTAAACAAAGAAAGTGGTTTTGATTATGCAAAATATAATTGTAATGGATTGGATGTTCGTGACGATGAAGTGATCATTAATATTGTTGATAATGATTTCAAAGGAGATGATTTGAATGATGCAGATATTTTAGCAGATTTATTAAAAAAAACTTATGATAAAATTCAATATGGCTATGAGTTATTTATAGAAAATGAAGGTAACGAAATTAAACTTGTAAAAATATAGATATGTGTTATCGCTTTAGTACATTATATACAGCAAAGGAAGCAGAACAGTATTACAATGCTTATGAAATTGAGGAAGGATATTATACTGTTGATGAATTAAATGGCTTTAATTATCCTGAAACTGCTATCATAATGGATATTGCACCTACAGAAATAGTTGTGGGTAAATGGGGTTTATTTCCTAGTTGGGCGAAAGAAGATTTCCAAAAGAAAACCAATACCTTAAATGCTAAGGTAGAAACGATACCTCAATTGGCTTCCTATAAAAATTCAGTTAATAAAAGATGCGTAATACCGGCAAAACATTTTTACGAATGGCAATGGCTGGATGAAAAAGGAAAAACTAAAAAAAAGTTTAAAATAAAAATTAAAGATCAAGAGTTATTCTCTTTGGCAGGTATTTATAATTTATGGACTAATCCGACAACAGGAAAGCAACTTAAGACTTACAGTATTGTTACCACTGCTGCAAATGATTTGATGAGTATTATACATAACAATAAGAAAAGAATGCCGATTTGTTTAAATAAAGATCTTCATAAATTATGGTTGGACCAAAAACCTTTAGAAATGTTTAGTTATCCTAATTTAGATCCCGAACTTGTGGCTGTGGAAGCAGAAGAAACATTTGCAGATACTTTGTTTCCAGAAGTGAACTCAAAATAATATTAATGAGTAAATGATTAAAAAGAAGGAAAAATAATTTTAAGACACTATCCCGTAAAGTGTGTAAGTAGAAAAGTTAGGCTTGGATTT
>DDVS01000001.1:50217-56481 GCA_002345565.1 Flavobacteriales bacterium UBA2306
GCTTTTAAATCGGTTAAAACACTCATCCAAAAGCTGGAACTTTCGTTCTTTCCAAGCCACATTCCCAAAACTTCTTTTCTTCCTTCACGATTGAGTCCAACGGCTAAATAAATGGTTTTGTTAATGACTTTGGAGTTCTCACGAACCTTAAAAACAATTCCGTCCATCCAAACAATAAGGTATAGTTCATCTAATGGTCGGTTCTGCCACGCAACAACTTCACTGGCAACAGCATTAGTTATCCGCGAAATTGTTGATGTAGAAACCTCAAAATCATACATCTCTCTAATCTGTTCTTCAATATCCGAAACGCTCATTCCTTTAGCATAACACGAGATAATGATATTCTCCAAACCATCGATGATATTGTGTCTTTTGGGAACTAAAGCAGGTTCAAAACTCCCTTCTCTATCACGGGGAACTTTAATTTGGCTTCGCCGAACCACTTCGTTAGGTTTCGGATTCGCCAAATGATGATTATATCTTCTTAGTTCCGTGTCCGTTTCGGTAGTTTCCATTGGTGGTTTTTTCGTGTTTTTTATTGTCAAGATGGCTGTCTAATTCAGCATCCAGCATATGTTCTACTGCTTTTTTGTGCAGTTCTTTGAAGAACGAGGTTAAATCTTCTCCGTTTTTGAAGGATTTGTAGAAATCCTTGTTGTTTAATAAATCTTCTCTACTGGTCATAACTGTATAATGTTTAAAAATAGTAAAAAGTTATTTGGCTTCGCCGAACCACTTCGTTAGGTTTCCGAAAAATTTTTTGAGCTTTGAGGGCTCAAAATTTTTCAGAATAACTTTTTAACTTACACAGTTAGTGGGACACTACCTTTCAAAAGTTTTTAATAACTGTTTGCTGCTTATTTTCTCAATTGAATCACATTCCCAATTAAGCCCTACATTATTTACAACAATATCAATACGTCCAAATTCATCTACCATCTTTTTCACAACCTTTTTACAATTTTCTTCTCTAGAAAGATTGCCCTTTATAATAAGACAGTTTACACCAAATTGCTTCACAAGCTTCTGGGTTTGCTTTGCTTCTTTAGTTTCGCTGAGATAGACTATTACGATATGAGCATCTTCTTTTGCAAATAAAAGGGCGACTGCTTTACCAATACCACTGTCGCCACCCGTTATTAGTGCAGTCTTACCTTTTAACTTTCCATTTGCTGAATTTTTTAGCGGAGCAGTCTCAGGAATAGGCCTCATATTATCTTCTAATCCGGGTCGTCTTTGTTTCTGCTCTGGCCGGACCTTTTTTTTACTCTTTTTTTCCATACTACTTTCTATTTTCAAAATGTATTACTAATCCAAATTTTCTAATTATGTTGCTTTTATAAACTTCTTCACTAAAAGATCCACTGCAAAACCGAAAATTCCATGCGCAATTGTCCACTACAACCAAGCAGTGAACTCATTTTGAGCAAGAGGCTTAACTGAAAGGCAAGTAAGAAAAAATAGTGCTCCTCCCCCAACGGTGTAGACCGCTATATAGTAGAAGAGTGAAAGTTGCTTATTCAAATATTTCAAAATATAATAAAGTCCGATAAAACTAAAAATACATGTGATAAAATGGAGAATATAACCGAATAACCAAACCGGTCTTCACTGATTTAGAACGTGCACATAATCGAAATTAAAAAGTAAAAGGTAAGCTGTATTGCCTGTTAATATATAAAGTATTTTTAGGGATATAATTAAAATTACTCCTGCAGCAATTCCAATTAAAGTTAATTTTAAAAAAGTGAAAGGAGAGGGAAACGCTTTTTTCATAAAATTAATTTAACGGAGTAAGCATCCTTGCTATTTATTATCACTAAAAAATAGGATATACTACCATATAGTAATTTACTTCTAAATACAAATTTTTCACCAATGACTTTTTTTTCCATTTTAATCTTAACAGATTTTATAATTTGATGGCATACCCATTGATTCCTTATAGGTAACCAAAAAAAATAAAATATTATGAACAATCCAACAGTATCAACATTGAACGATCTTTTACAAATCACAAATGATCGAATTGAAGGTTTCAACAAGGTTGAAGATAAGGTGTGGGAAAAATATCCTAATCTTAAATCAGATTACAACAATATGGTTGATCAGTCGCAAAAAATGAGACTAGAACTGAAGAGTTTAATCTCTGAAAGAAATGGAGATGTAGATGATTCAACTACCGTAGCAGGAGGGCTACACCGTACTTGGATAGATGTTAAAAATGCTTTTTCGAGCGATAATGCAGAATCAACTTTAGAAAATGTTATCTTTGGCGAAAATGCAGCTATTGAAGCTTACGAAAAGGCTTTGGACAGCGGTGAATTATGCCCTGAAAGTACGAGAGTAGTTCAGGATCAACTTCACAGTTTAAAAGCATCTTATGAGAAATTTAAAAATTTAGAAAATCGGCACGACTAATGAATCTGATTTTTATTTTTTCAGCTATTATTTAAAAAACCGTCCTATTCTGCTGGGACGGCTTTATTATGACTAAAAACTGTCAACTTGTGCAGTTCCCAGTATAAAAATTTATTTATTCTGTGATAGGTTGCTGTTCTCCGGTAGGCAAGTCTTGAAACAACTCAGGGAAAAAGGAAAGTAATATAAAATAAGAAATAATTGCAATAACTATAGCTGCAATTCCTATAATAACTATTGATGCAGGTTTGTTTTTTTCGATGGTTCCATGATTTCTTGTTTTATTGTTTGCTTTCTTAATACAATTTTTTAGACCACCAACCTAGTCTGTCCTCTTATTTCATACTCGACTCTCTACGATCTAAAATCTGATGAAGTTATTCCTGTAACATTTTTTTTTAGCAGGCAGCTGTAAGTGATATTCGGCGATCATACTTGGTTTCAAATTTCGAGAAAGTGCATATTCTACGACTTCTTCATCCTTATCCCGACATAATAAAATACCAATACTCGGATTTTCATGAGATTTTCGTACATCCCGATCCAAGGCTTCCAAATAAAAATTGAGCTGACCCATATGTTCCGGTTTGAACTTGTCCGTTTTGAGTTCTAAGGCAACCAAACATTTCAATTCGCGATGATAAAACAACAGATCAATATAAAAATCACTATTTCCGACTTGTAGTTTGTATTAGTGGTCGATAAATAGAAAGTCTTTTCCCAACTCGATAATGAGTTTCTTAATTTGCTTTACCAATTCCTTCTGCAGATCACTATCACTATGTTCTTCTGCTAGGCCTAAAAATACCAATACATAGCTATTCCTGAAAATGTGTTTTGTACTGGGTTCCAAATCTCTCATCACTGCTGAGAGTTTCTCGTCTCCCAATTGCGTTCTTTCATATAGCGAGGCATTAATCTGTCTTTCTAAATTTCGGGTAGAATACTTTTCGCAAATACAACGTTTAATATAAAACATTCTTTCTTCCGTGCTTTTGCAACGGGAAAAAACAATGGTATTATGAGTCCAGGGAATTTCTCTCAGCAGTGCTGAGAGTTCTGGGTGATCAACATAAGTTTCGTAAAACTGCTTCATCCTCCAAAGATTCTTATCACTGAAGCCTTTTTTTATCTGGCGCATTTAAAGTAATGTATTTAGCGAACTATGTTATAACACTTTTACCCCACTCATTGTTCTTGACCTTTTCACTAAGCGTTTTACAAAGTTCCCAGTACAAATGAATGAGCGCCGTATTTATTTTCTGAAATACATGGATTTGTTTCTGCTGAATATGACTGGTGTCGGAAAGAAAATTTTCAACCATATTTTATGTTAAGAGCCGGGATAGAACTATCGAAGATTCTTCATATTTGAGAATCTTCAATAAGACCATGACGGTTATTACAATATAATTTAATCCTTTCAAATGTAAGAATTTCAATAGAACTTTTGATTAAAAATCTCTTACAAAAAAGCTCTTTGATAGTCGGAAAAACATATAAAAGTGACACTAGTAATCCATTCTAATATTACAGATAATTTAGAATGAAATAAACCAAAGGGATTTCCACTCAACTTCAGCGACATTCAAGGAAAAATAGCTTTATGTTTCCTTGATGTAAGCAAGCATGGAAACTCATAAAACAGCAGTAGCTTGACAAAATTTAAGGAATTTTTTACTTTTCTACAGTAGACTGAAGAGATATGAGCCAGTTTGCGCAATTGTGCTTGTCCCATTATTCTCTTACTTTTGGTTGAGAGGCCCATTTTTTGGCTTCTTCAATGTCCTTATGTTTAAAAACTTTGAACTCCCCTATTGTTACCGTATTAAAAATTTTGGTGCCAGAATCAATAAGATCATTGTCTGAAACGATAGCCACTCGATGCCAATTTTTAAGTTCCTGCAGCCCTAAAGCCATATCATTCAGCCAGGCTCCTATACTAAAATTGGAAATATCAGTATCTAATATCAGCATATAATTCAAATAGTCGTGTTTTTCGGTAAATTTTGAAACTTCCGGCATTACGATATTTTTGAAATCATCAGCTACCACTTCCTCACTTGCCTTGAATGCTACAAGTGTTTCCGGAACGTCATTGATTTTAGTAATCATTTTCTTTAGTGTATAAATTTATTACGCTGTTCCTGTGTCGGCAGCAGGCAGGTTTCTCCGGCTAACTTTTTGCGGTTTTCGGCAACTTTATCATACATTTTATCTAATATAGATTTAGGTAAAAGTCTCAGCGAAAAAAGCCCGTGATAAGCCCCGCCCAATGTTTCACCAATTTTAATAACCGCATACATTTTCTTGTAATACATGCCGTCCTTTATAAAATATAGGGTATCGAAGGTGTCGGTCGGTAATTCCTGATTTTTTAAAAAATTTTGTCCATATTCACTTTGGAGCGATGCAAATTTAAATCGGTCGTGAGAATCGTTATTTAAAATCCACTGTACCCAAAAGTTGCAGAATCCGCAATCGCCGTCATACAGCACTACATTGTTATAATTATTCATTTTCTTCTTTCATTAAATTATCGGTAAAAACTTCCCATTGTATTTTGCTACCTGTAATTATGCCGGCATTAGCCACTAAAAAGTTTCTAATCTTATCAATTAGGTTTTGATCGGATATATTGGCTACTTCATTTCTGCCGTGGATTGATACCTGCACTATATTTTCCTGCTTTGCAATCACGAAAGTATTGGTGGCATTTTCCCAATAAAAATGTGCTGTTTTTTCACTATTTTGATAAGGACAATTGCAGGGACTAACTTCCAGTAGATAAAATTGAACATTTTTGAAATATCCTTCATCCATTCGCACCACTTCTACCCAGTCAAAACGTAGTCCTTCTTGATCTTTTGGACCGGGTAACTTCATTCTTATTTTATCTGTGATAATAGGCGGACTACTTTTCAAATTTCCCTGGTAGTCTGTCAATTCAAAAATAAAATTATCTCCGCCTGCAAATTTGCTCCACATCGAAATTGAAAGCAATCTTTTTTTTAGGTTTGTAAAGTAAAAGTCTGCTTGTGCTGAATGATCAAATTCCCGATACGCGAATGAATCGTTTATGGAGCCTCGCTCATTTATTGGAAGAATTTTCTCAACATATATTTTTTGAGATTGAAACATTGAGAACTTTTCTTCAAATATAGTTATTTTCACACTAAAAGTTTCAAATTAGTATGGATTAAAAACGGATATTCAAAAAAATATTACTTTACTTCACGTCAAGCAATATATCCTTGAGGAATTTTTTTAACTGTAAACATACCATCTTCAAGTGGTATGTATACGATTTTCTACTTGCGCCCTGCAATAAAGAAACAGTTGAAATAATTCATCATTACTCTGAAAATCATCCCAATTGCCCGGATAATTTATCAAAGAATTTAGAACCGATGGGATACAACAAGATGATATCTCAACAGCATTTACAATTTGCTGTTTTGAAATAAAGCTAAATTTTCTAAATCTAACTTTCTAATTTAATTAATATAAGACTCCTTAGGAATTCTGTTTCCCATTGAATCCAAATCTATTAAGGCAGAAGTTTATGGTAGAGATGAAATGCCTAACTATAAGGGCTAATCGCTATATAATAAGTTAA
This sequence comes from Flavobacteriales bacterium UBA2306, assembly GCA_002345565.1. Lineage (GTDB taxonomy): Bacteria > Bacteroidota > Bacteroidia > Flavobacteriales > Weeksellaceae > Epilithonimonas. Next base: position 56,261 of record DDVS01000001.1, read on the forward strand.
GAAATTTTTATATGGCGAATGGTGGCATTTTTGGTAGGAGTAAAATTCATTGGGAAATTTTGTGCAAAAATATATTAGACGAAAAATATATTAAAAAGTGCCTTGAGAAAAACTAAAATAGAAATAGTCATTATATTAATTAATGCAGAAAAGAATAGTTCTAGATTAATAGACACTATCCCGTAAAGTGTGTAAGTTAAAAAGTTAGGCTTGGATTTATA
>DDVS01000001.1:56711-980180 GCA_002345565.1 Flavobacteriales bacterium UBA2306
GCTTTTAAATCGGTTAAAACACCCATCCAGAAACTCGAACTTTCATTCTTGCCAAGCCACATCCCGAGAACTTCTTTTTTTCGTTACCGAATTAAACCTACTGCTAAATAGATGGTTTTGTAGATCACTTTTAAGTTCTCACGAACTTTGAAACAATCCCATCCATCCAAACTATGAGATATAAGTCTTCCAAAGGTCAGTTTTGCCACGCAACGACTTCACTGGAAACAGCATTAGTTATTCGAGAAATTGTGACGTAGAAACCTCAAAATCATACATTTCTTTTACCTGTTCTTCGCTATCGCTAACACTCATGCCTTTAGCGTATAATGAAATAATAATATTTTCGAGGCCTTCAATAATGTTGTGCCTTTTTGGTACCAAAGCAGGCTCAAAACTGCCGGATCTATCTCTGGGTACTTTTATTTCACTCTCACCAAATGAGGATTTAATTGTCTTAGTTCCGTGTCCGTTCCGATAATTACCATTTTTTGTTTTTTCATGGTTTTCATTGTCCAGATGAGCATTCAGTTGCGCTTCCAGCATGTGTTCTACAGCACGTTTGTGATCTGTCTGAAGAAAGATGTTAAGTCTTCTCCGCTTTTAAAGGATTTATAAAAATCCTTGCTGTTTAATAATTCGTCTTTGTCAATCATAACTATATAAGGTTAAAAATAATAAAAAGTTATTTGGCTTCGCCGAACCACTTCGTTAGGTTTCCGAAAATTTTTTTGAGCTTTGAGGGCTCAAAATTTTTCAGAATAACTTTTTAACTTACACAGTTAGTGAAACACTACCGTAATCCAAAATGTCCTTCTTTATAAGATTTTGCTTTCTGCAACAATTCCAAACTCGGCATTATGATCTTATTTAATACAAAAACCCCCAGTCTTATTTGAACTGGGGGTATTTTATTTGATCTTATCATAAATCAACTTCGTGACCAAAGCTCCAAAAAGATAGTATCCGACCGTCATCGCTTTCTTTTTATACGTTTCTGCTAACGGAGCATCATTTAAACCCATTTGCTTTGGAAGGGCGATTGCGCCTGCACCCGCTAATAGACCTGAGGTAATGTTATGACTAGTTGCCGTAGTTGCATAGTATAATCCATTACTTACGATATCTCCTACTAATGTAGCAATATACAAAGTCTTTTCCCCTTTGATTTCTATCGCTGTACCCTCAGTTATTTTAGTGAGAGCTTCTTCGCCTACTTCATTGATGTGTGGTACATCGTCAAAGTTTTTTCTGATTGTTTCGTGCAGGATATTCAAGGCTATGGCACCGCCTAGACCTGCTAAAATTTTTTTATACATAATATTGGATTTTAATTAAAAGAACAGACTAGGTAAAGTACTTACCATTCTTGTTATTTATTGTTCAAAATTTAGACCAACAAAATTTATACAGGTTTATACTTTCATTTTTTTAAGAGAGAACCTGTAATTCAAGAGGATTTAAAAATAAGTTCATATAATTAGACCATACTTCGTTCTTTCGGCACAACTTTTAATCTATTACTATTTAAGATAATTAATAAAAAAATATTTAGATGAATGAGAATTATATACTAATGATGGCGATGATAGGACTTCTTTTTCCTTTTAAAGGCTCAGGTCAGCACATAGTACAAAAGAAATATTCATTACTTGATCCTGTTCCAAAAGAACAGATGCGAGAAATGGAGACTGACCGTCCTGATGTAACTGAGTCACCATATACTGTGGACGCCGGACATTTTCAGGTGGAAACCGATCTGATCAGAGTGATCAGGGAAAAAAGTGAAACTACAAAAACGAAAACTTTACTTATTAATCAGATTAATCTGAAGATCGGATTGACAGGATCTACTGCAGTGCAGATAGGATTTCAAACGTATGGCAGGCAACGTGAGACCGAATTAGATTCGGGTAGTAAAACTGTAAATGACGGTCACGGTAATCTCACATTCAGAATCAAACAAAATATAATTGGAAATGATAAAGGCAGCTTCGCAATGGCATTGCTACCTTATGTGAAGCTTCCGATGTCCAAATATGAAGACAGTCGATTTGAAGGAGGTTTGATTGTTCCTATGCAATATAAGTTTGCGGGAGAATGGAATTTAGGATTTCAAGTGGAATTGGACCGGCTTAAAGATCAGGATGATAACGCAATGCATACTGAATTTCTGCAGACGCTTACCATCAGTCATCCCATTATTAGGGGTTTGGACGGCATTGCAGAAACTTATTATACGTATGATTTTAAAGCACACGAATTCTCAAATTATATCAATGCGGCTATTCAGATCGATGCAGCTAAAGATTTTAAGTTGGATGCCGGATTGAATATAGGATTACAGCATACAGCGGCTAAACATTATTTTATAGGGGCGTCCTATAGGCTTTAGAATTTATCATTTTGAGAGTATTCTGAAATTCCTGTAAGGCCGAAAGACTTTCCTCGTGTACTTGTCTGTCTAAGTTTTTAGGATCTGGAATGTCCCAAAGTCCGCTTTGGTGCCAAACGTCTGGAAAATCCCAATCCGGACGATCAATAATGGGGTAGAGACAGCAGCCATATAATGGCAAACCAGCTCTCAGCATTGTTAAGCATTCTTTCCTAATCATAGTTAGCCATTTTGTTCTATCCTCTCCCGGATGGCTGGTCTCTGATACAACGATTGGTCTGCCGTAATTAATAAAGACTTCCTCGATCAAAGAATGCAAACTTCGCCAATATTGATTTGATGGAATTTCGTTCCACGGAATAAATTGATGATCAGGGTATGTCCACTGATTATTGAAATAAAAATTAACGCCAATAATATCTAGATATTCCGGTTTTCCCCTCAGTTCGGGGCACAGTTTCCCAGTCAGAATTTCTAAAACCTGAAATTGTTCCTGATGCTTTTCATTAGCTTCCAAAACGGAAACTGGATTTAATCGATCTTGCGAGGTTATATTGATCAAAGGCTCGGTTGTCATAATTTTGATTGTCGGATCTATTTCCTTCATCATTTCGATTCCCTCGATGTAGGCTTTCATCAGCATATATTTTACTTCCCAGCCTTGATTTACACAGTATGGACTGGTACCTTTTGCATCGCCACCAAGCCAAGACAGAAAACTGACCTCATTGATGGGCGTGATGATCAATTCACCCTCCGGAACTAAACTTCTATATTTCAGAACAAAAGCCCTGCATAAATGAGAGAATCTTCTGGCAAACATGGGATGTAATGGCGTCAGGTCAGCTGGAAAACCGAAATGGCAAATGTCCCAAATAACTTGAACACCGTTATTTTTTGAATTGCTAATAATTTCCTCAACCTGCGACCAATCGTAAATGAAAGGTGCTTTTTCAACAAAGCTCCAACGAATTCCTTCCCGAATTGTTGTAATTCCGAGTTTTTTTAATCTTTGATAATCTTCATCGATGAAACGGTCGTGTCCTGTTAATTGTATCAGATCAACACGTTCCCCAAAAGCGTTTTGATGATCTGCACATTCGAAACCCGCCATCAAAAAAGATTGAAAAGGATTTTTGAAATTTAGATATTTACTGTTGTACTGCATTCTCTTCTTTGATGATCTTTCGGAATAACGCCAATGACTGCGCTACAACCTGATCCATATTGTAATATTTGTAAGTTCCCAAACGGCCTGTAAAATAGACATCCGGATTTTCATCAGCCAATTTTTTGTATTGATTATAGACCTCTTGATTTTCCTTTCTTGGAATCGGGTAATAAGGATCGCCTTCCGCAGTTGGATATTCGTAAACGATAGTTGTTTTGTGATGTTTTTGTCCTGTCAAATGTTTGAATTCCGTAATTCTTGTATAGAGATTGGAGGTAGGATAATTGATCGTTCCGGTTTCCTGATATTTTTCCTGATCCAGGGTTTCAAATTTAAAATTAATTGAGCGATAAGGCAGTTTGCCAAATTGATAATCGAAATAACCGTCAATTGGACCTGTGTAGATCAATTTTTTGTGCGGAATGATATCAACAATATCTTTGTAATTTGTATTCAGCATAATGTGAATGTTCTCGTTAGAAAGCATTTTTTGAAACATTTCTGTATAACCGTTTTTTGGCATCGCCTGAAAAGAATCAGTGAAATATCGGTCATCTGCATTAGTTCTGGTTGGAACTCGTGCGGTAACCGAGGCGTCCAACTCCGATGGATCCAGGTCCCACTGTTTTTTAGTGTAACCACGAAAAAATTTTTCATAAAGTTCTTTTCCTACAACATTCAGAACAACATCTTCGGAGGTTAGAACGACTTTTCGGGTATCAGCTTTTGAGGCTAAGAAATCTACCACTTCATCTGATGTCAGATCTTTTCCATAGAGTTTATTGATCGTGGTCAGATTGATCGGAATGGGAACCAATTGTCCGTCAACACTTCCTAAGACCCGATGTTCATAAGGACGCCATTCAGTGAATTTACTTAGATATCTAAATACCTCTTCCGAGTTGGTGTGAAAAATATGTGGACCGTATTTATGGATCAATATTCCCTCCTTATTATAGAAGTCGTAGGCATTTCCTGCGATGTGATTCCGTCTATCAACAATCAAGATCTTTTTTCCTTCCTTAGCCAGTCTTTCGGCTAAGACTGCTCCGGCAAAACCGCAGCCAATAATAAAAAAATCATACATAGATTCCGTTGTTTTTTTTAACGTTATTGATCAATAGGTCCATCTTTTCAAAAGTGTTATCCCAGGATTCATTCGCAAGGAAATTATCAACTTTTTTCATCCAGTCTTTACGGGACGTTTTCGCAAGTTCTTCCTCACCGTAGTGGATGAAACTTTCTGCATCTTTGGCAATATAAACCAAGTTTTTCTCACCATAAGGTCTTACGACATCTTTTATTGGTGTTGAAATCACAGGAAGTCCGGCAGCAAGATACTCAGGTGTTTTTGTAGGACTGATGAATTCCGTGGATTCATTGATGGCAAACATCACCATCGCAATATCCCATTGGCTGATATAATTAGGAAGTTCATCATATTTTTTGGATCCGAGATAATGAATGTTGTCTGCTCTTGGAAGTTCATTACAGTCGATCTTTACAATAGGACCAATGATTACAAACTGCCAATCCGGTTTTTTTTCAGAAATTTCTCTTAACAATTCGATGTCAAATCTTTCATCGATGACACCAAAAAAACCGAACCTTGGATTGGGAATGTGTTTTTGGTCTTCAGGATCTTCGGTATAATAGCGGGCAGCCTTGAAATGATGCTTGTCTATACTGCTTGGAAAAGGATGGATATTGTGATGACGATTCTTTTTTGCCTGATAAAGAGTATGACCGCCTGTAAAAACTACATCGGCTTTTTTGAACAATTGTTCTTCGAACTCCAACAATTGAGGTGGTGCAAAACGAAAGGCAGAAAGTTCATCCATAGAATCATAGATCGTTACCTGAGGACTGAGATGTGAAGTGTATTCCAAAGCCATAGGTGTATAATACCAGCAGGAATAGGTACTGACTTTAAGATCAGATAGAACTTTACTTACTAATCTTTCAAGTCTGGAATTGCGATCTTCGGAGCTATCATTGATAAAAATTTTAACAATAAAAATAGTGTGTTGCACATCGATTTCATAGAAGTCAGAATCACCATTACGAGGTTCTTCAAAGTAGAACACCTGATTTTTTTTGGCAAATCGTGTTAAAAGATGCTGGGGGCGCTGGTAAACAAAATCCCAGTGTAAATGGCTGAAACATAAAATATTTTGCATAAAGTTTGGTCACAAATTGAAATGGAAATTTTTTCCACGCTCTACTAAAACAAATATGGTCTGATCGAATTATGAGCGATTGTGAATGGTAAAGATAGACTTAATAAAATGCCCAAGATATGATTCCAATCATAAGTAAATATTGTTACAAGCGACTTTTTTATGGTAAAATAACAATTAGTACTCATATTAATTCACACATCTTGTGACTGCAATCATAAACTGCTTTTGAGCTCCTCTTCTATCTTTGATTCATACCAAAACAACCAATCTTTAAAATTTAAAAGAATAATAATAAAAATAAGCTAGTATGGAAAATAACAAAAAGGAAAAAAGTACAAATGATAAGATCGATCAGCTTAAGGATCATACAACGGACAATTCTAATGAAGCACTAACTACCAATCAAGGTTTGAAGGTCAACAACAATCAAGACTCTTTAAACTCCGGTGATAGAGAACCAAGTTTATTGGAGGATTTTATTTTAAGGGAAAAGATCACCCATTTTGATCACGAGAGGATTCCCGAAAGAATTGTACACGCAAGAGGGTCTGGTGCACACGGCATTTTTAAGCTCAATAAAAATATGGCAAAATTTACCAAAGCAGATTTCTTATCCCCAGAAGGATTTGTAATTAAAAGTTGAAAATTATGACCAAGAATAATTTCTTTTATCGCAATGGATTAAGTATCGTCTTGATCGTTCGATGATTACATTCCTTACTGTACAGTTTTTTACAGGCTGGAAAACGGAGAATAAGGAACTGATTGAATAAGGACAGACTGCTTTAAGTTATGGTCAGTATATACAAAGCGGACATTTTATAGAGACTACTTTTGAAAATTGGGAAAGCGAGTTCCTCTAGATGATGCTGTATGTTCTGCTTACTGTCCACCTAAGACAAAAAGGTTCAAGCGAATCGAAGTCTTTAACAAAACAAGAAAATGTTGACAAAGAACCGGTTCCACATATTAAAGCGCCGTGGCCTGTTAAGAGAGGCGGACTTTGGTTAAAGATTTATAAGCTTTCACTTTCCCTTGCTTTTGCTATCTTATTTTTATTAAGTTTTTCCCTTCACTTCTATGGAAGTCTGAAAGACCATAATTCTGAAGAAGTAATCAAAGGTCGTCCACCTATCAGTGCTGTTGAGTATTTAACTGAATCAAGATTTTGGTTTGAATCTTTTCAGAACTGGCAGAGCGAATTTTTAGCTGTTGCATCTATTGTTCTTTTATTAATCTGGTTAAGGGAAAAAGGCTCACCGGAATCAAAGCCTGTAGATATGGCTCATAACGAAACACCTTAAATTGTTCTTATGACTGCAATCATATTGTAGTGTCACTAATCACCTTACATTTTATCTAACATTTTAAATCACAATAATTTCATTAATTGACCAAACAAAAAAATATTATTATGGCGACAAATTCAAAACCAAAGACGGCTGCAAATAGCGCAGAGGAAAAAACACCTGCAAAAAAGGATGCCGCAAAAGAACTAAAAGATTTGTTCGAAGATAGTTTAAAAGACATCAATTGGGCTGAAAAAGCATTGGTAAAAGCACTTCCCAAAATGCAAAAAAATGCTACAGACGAAAAACTGAAACAAACTATCGAGCAGCATTTAACTGAGACTGAAGAGCACGTTAGCAGGCTGGAAGCTGCCTTCGAATCAATCGGACTGAAAGCGCAGGCTAAAAAATGTGATGCTATGCAGGGCCTATTGGATGAAGCTGACAGTATTGTAGAGGAGATAGAACCAGGAACGGTTCGTGATGCAGGAATTATTGCGGCAGCGCAAAAAGTAGAGCATTATGAGATCGCCACTTATGGAACATTAGCTGCGTTTGCGAAAGTTCTTGATGAAAAGGACGCCCTCAAAAACCTGTTGGCTACGTTGGAGGAAGAAAAAAATTGTGATGCACTTTTGACACAGTTGGCTGACACCAATCTTAATAGTAAAGCGAAATAATTAGTATTGATAAGAGAGTTAAAACTTTCTCTCATTAATCTTTTAATCAAGAGGTAAATTAAGGAGAGTTCTAATCGGCTCTCTTTTCCCATTTAATGTGGTGAAAGTCATTAACTGGAAAACATTCTATAAATCAAAATATTGAAAGCTAAGCATATCCACGGTGTGCCTCTTCAATTGGAAGGTTCATTTCACGATACCGAAAGTGAAAGGGAGTTTATAACACCTGAACTAACTGAACAAAAATTTGAAATTTTGAAAGATCGTTTTTTTTCAATTAATCAATGGAAAAACTATTGCGGAAAGAGATCAGCAGATTTTAAACTTTATAATAAGAAAGGAAAACCCATAAATCGCGAACCGGTTGTAGGAGATTTTATTAGAATAAATATTCCAGGACCGGGAGATATTGAAGCAAAGAGCTATGACTGGGTTCAGATTGTTGCTAAGAATAAAAAACTGTATAATGATGATGAGTTAGAAAGTCATCAGATGGTTTGTCAACCTTCAATGTTCCAGGTATACCTATTCCCATATTGCACATTTTTATTCTTCTGAATCAACTTCGACATTTATGATTGTGAGAGGTGAAAATTACATTAGAGTCGGCGTATATGGGCGTAACGAACTTCCTAATTATTCAAAAAAAAGTTTCTTGGACCGAATCAGAAATTTTTTAATTGCAATAACAGGAAAAGCCAGATTAACGAAGATTCAATGGAAAAGCTTTACAGATGGGTTGTTGGATTTTTAAGCAAATTTTTTGTTGTTGAAATTTGATATAATTTTATGTAAGAAAGTTTGGATATTTTAGAAATGATGAGAGCTAAGTAATATTTACCTAATCCACGTTTTAAAATTCTAATTTTGAGTAATAAATGTGCTAAAGTATATTATTATATTAATTCGTTTATGTTGAATAAGTAATTATTTTTCTAATTAAGAATTGAGTGCAAAAGTCTTAATGATTTTTTAAACCACGAGTGATAATAGTTGAGCAAGCTTATTCAAATCTTCTACAAAAGTGTCCGGAAAATGCACCGCTGAGGTCACAAACACCCGAATGGCTCCAATTTAATCTAAATTGAGCCATTCGGGTGTTTTTTATTCCAAATTAATCTTTTTTAATGTTTTATTAAATCTAGGTGTGAAACATTTAATTTTTTTTGTAAATGATACCTCACAAATTACTGAGATTCTCTTTGTACAGTAAAGTATATTGTTGCCTATCATAATGACTTCGGTTATATATTTTCCCCACTCTATGACTATAGTCATAAAATAGAAAGTTATGTCTCTCTAACTTTGATGATACCAAAAATAAAGTTATTATGAAAAAGTTAATCTTAACCTCAGCTATCGGCTTGATATTTAGTTGCAATGGTAATAAGTCCAATGATAATTATCGATCAGACTCTGTGAGTGTCTCCAACAGTCAAAATGATTCGCTCTCCACGTCTTCTTCAATGAATAATACTGCAACTCCCGACAGTACTAATTTAAATTCCAGTTCAACGTCTGCAAATGACACCTTAACCAAAAGAAAGGACTCTGTTAGACGACGCTAGTTTTTCCAACCCACTTTCATTTCATATCGACAATTAAATTTCTTATTCAAATTAACCTTATTGACAAATATTGGTGAGGTTATTTAGTCTTGTTTTTATTTGATTTATTATCAAATAGTTGGAATGATTGTTGATTGTTTTTACACTGAAATGTCACTTAGTTGAAGATAATTTATGTTTTTAAAAGTTAAACTTTTAGATTCATAAAAAGTAATAGATAAATTATGGTCATAGAAGAACTAACTTTAGAATCATATGGAGCTGATACGGAACATTATGCTGCCGGCAGTATTATTTTCTTTGAAGGAAATACTCCTTCCCATTATTATCAGATCATTGAGGGAGAGGTTAAATTGAATAACTACAATGAAGATGGTAAAGAATCCATACAAGATATTCTAGAACAAGGGCAAAGCGTTGGAGCGTCAATGCTTTTCATCGATAAACCTTATCCTATCAATGCTGTAGCATTATTACCCTGTAAGGTTTTGAAATTGTCAAAAGTCAAATTTTTTGCATTACTAGAGAGGCATCCAGAGAATTTTTTGGATATGGTAAAAAGCATTTCACATTCCATGTATTTCAAGTATATCATGGATCGAAGTATAAAATCCCAAACCCCTCTTTCAAAACTACGTGCGTTTATGGATTATTTGAAAAGTTTGCAGGAAGATACAGAACCTTTTTCCTTTCAGATTCCCTTAACAAGGCAGCAGCTGGCTGATTTTACCGGGCTGTTCGTTGAAACCACAATAAGAACTTTGAAAATGATGGAACGAGACAATATTGTCCAGATCAGAAATCACAAGGTTATTTATTAATTAAAGATCTTTTTTCACCTTATCATTCTACATTCATAGAATTGAATGTAGGGATAACTGCATACCGAAACAAATCATAAACATTATAAAAATGAAACCAGAAAAAGAGCCTAAAAATGCAAAGCTGGATCAGCTTCAAAGTCATAAGACAGACAATATGGATCAAAAACTGACCACCAATCAAGGTCTAAAAATCAATAATAATCAGGACTCATTAAAGTCAGGAGAACGAGGTCCAAGTTTGCTGGAAGATTTTATTCTACGGGAAAAAATTACCCATTTTGATCATGAGAGAATTCCGGAAAGAATTGTCCACGCAAGAGGTTCTGGTGCACATGGAGTTTTCAAATTGACTCAAAATATGGAGAAGTATACCAAAGCTAGATTTCTTACTGAAGTTGGTAAAGAAATTCCGGTATTTGTGAGGTTTTCAACTGTAGCAGGAAGTCGCGGAAGCACAGATCTGGCAAGGGATGTAAGAGGATTTGCGGTCAAATTTTATACAGATGAAGGGAATTATGATCTCGTGGCGAATAATATGCCGGTGTTTTTCATCCAGGATGCAATGAAGTTTCCCGATCTGGTACATGCCGTAAAACCTGAACCGGACAATGAAATTCCGCAGGCTGCTTCTGCGCATGATACATTCTGGGATTTTATATCGCTAATGCCGGAAAGTATGCACATGATAATGTGGCTGATGAGTGATCGTGCTATTCCCAGAAGTTATAGGATGATGGAAGGTTTCGGTGTCCATTCCTTTAAATTTATTAATAGTGAAGGCGATGTTCATTTTGTTAAATTTCATTTTAAACCAAAATTGGGAGTTCATTCTGTCGCTTGGGATGAGGCTACCAAAATTTCCGGTAAAGATCCTGATTTTCACAGAAGAGATCTTTGGGAAGCCATTGAAAACGGAGCATTTCCGGAGTGGGAATTCGGTGTTCAATTGATTCCTGAGGAAAATGAGAATGATTATGATTTTGACCTTTTAGACCCTACGAAAATAGTTCCTGAGGAGTTAGTTCCTGTCCAGATCATCGGGACTTTGACACTTAATAAAAATCCTGATAATTTCTTTGCGGAAACCGAGCAGATCGCGTTTCATCCAGGACATTTAGTTCCTGGAATTGACTTTAGTAATGATCCCTTATTGCAAGGGCGTATATTTTCTTATACCGATACGCAGTTATCCCGATTAGGTTCTCCTAATTTCCATGAGATCCCGATCAATAGATCAGTCAATACCGTCCACAATAATCAGAGGGATGGACATATGCGTCAGCAGATCGTCAAAGGAAAAGTCAGTTATGAACCTAATTCCATCGGCGGAGGATGTCCTTATCAGGCTATGATGAAAGAAGGCGGGTTTGTTTCACAGGCAGAACGTGTCGATGGTCATAAAGTTCGTGCAAGAAGCCAAAGTTTTGTGGATCATTATTCTCAAGCCAAATTATTCTACAATAGCCAATCAGACCCGGAAAAAGTTCATCTTCAAAAAGCTTTGATCTTTGAACTGTCAAAAGTGACGATTCCTGCCATTAGAGAAAGATTAGTCGGACAGTTATTATTCATTGATAAAGAACTAGCCTCTATTGTCGCTAAGAAAGTTGGTGTTGATGTTGTAAAATTGAAGCAACCTAACGGAAGCATTCCTGCTGATATAAATTCCAAAACATTGCAAAGCAAAGAAAGAGAGCCTAGTATTTCAACCTCCGAAGCTTTAAGTATGAAAAATACAGTTAAAGATTCTATAGAAAGTAGAGTTGTTGGCTTCATTATGGAAGATGGCGTGAATGCTAATGACGTTCAAAATTTGAAATCAAAACTTGAAAAGAAAGGTGCTGTTGTGCAGATCATCGCTGGCAGTCTTTCGCCTGTTAAAGCGGATGATGGGACGATTTTCGAGCCTAAACATTCTTTAACAAGTACAGCTAGTGTTTGTTTTGATGCATTATATCTATGTAGTGGAAAGAAATCGGCTGATAATCTTATGAATGTCGAAAACAAACCGGGAACGATACATTTTGTCAACGAAGCTTATAAACATTGCAAAGCCATTTATTTTGGTAGAGATACAGATGCTATTTACAAAGCCAGCCAAGTGAACAGTAAAAGCCACGAAGATCCAGCAATAGTAACATCGGATGTTAAGAATGCGGATGAATCTTTTATTCAAGCAATAGCTAATCATCGTGTTTGGGAATTGGAAATTGAAAGAAATAATCCGGCTTAAAGAAAATCAAATCAATCAAAATATTAAGTTATGAAAGCAGCAGTTTTTCACATGCCAGGTAAGATTACCTGCGACACAGTAGAAGATCCCATCATTGAAGATCCAAATGATATTATTCTGAAAGTAACTTCTACAGCCATTTGCGGAAGCGATCTTCATATGTATAGCGGAGGAATGCCTCAACTAAAACCAATGGTTATGGGACACGAGTTTATGGGAATCGTGGAAGAGGTCGGAGCTAACATTTCGCATCTTCAAATAGGGGATAGAGTAGTTGTCCCTTTTCCAATTGCCTGTGGTGGCTGTTATTTTTGTCAGCACGATTTACCGGGAGCTTGTGAAAACAGCAATCCAGATCATTACGGACCGGAAGGTGGAATATTAACAGAAAAAGGAGGCGGAATGTTTGGTTACACCGATCTTTACGGTGGATACAGCGGCGGACAAGCACAATATGTTCGAGTTCCTTATGCTAATTTTGGTCCAAGAAAAGTTCCTGATATTTTAACCGATGAGCAGGTTCTTTTCCTTACGGATATTTTTCCTACAGGCTATACCGGTGTCATGTGGGGAGAATTGAAAGGCGGCGAATCTGTAGCGATTTTCGGAGCAGGACCTGTTGGTTCTATGGCTGTGAAGAGTGCCATTCTTCATAATGCTGGAAAGGTTATTGTCATTGATACTTTGCAGTACAGATTAGATCACAACAAAAACCTGACAGGATGTGAAACCATCCTTTGGGAAAACGCAGAACAAACTGTCGAACAGATCCGTGATCTGACAGAAGGTAGAGGTGCAGATCTTTGCATCGATGCCGTTGGTTTTGAACCTGAAAGAAATTTATTGGATAAAGCTAAAGCCGTAATCAATTTCGAAAAAGGCTCGATTAAAGTTTTGGAAGCTTGTATGAGCGGTGTTCGCCGTGGCGGGACAGTTTCTATTTTGGGAGTATATCCGGTGAATTACGACAATTTCAAATTAGGGCAGATTTTTGATAAGGGCATTACCCTGAAAGCAGGGCAGTCACCAGTTCATGCGATTGTCGACAAACTTCTGAAATATGTCGAAACCGGACAAGTAAAACTGGACGATATTATTACGCACAGACTTTCTTTGGATGAGGTTGCAAAAGGTTATGAGATATTCCATAAAAAAGAAGATAATTGTGTAAAAGTCGTTTTGGATCCTTGGAAATAAACCAGCTGTAAGATTAAATAAAAACAGGAGATACTAAAATCTCCTGTTACATAATTTATTCGGTTTTGTTTTTATTCTCAAGCTTAGCTTTGAATTCGTGGGATGAATCTTTTATCTTCTTCAATTGTTCGGATACTATTTCTTTGCTATTTTGGTCAAGATCATCACTATCTAAGGCTTCTTGATAAGCCTGAATAGCTGCGTTTTCTCCAAACAATACATTTTGCAAGGTTGAAGTTTCTAAACCATTGACCAAGAAAGAATTTTTGATGTCAATCCAAGCTCTATGAAAAGCGCCGGAAACTGATGTTGAGTCATCATATTTTCCGCCTTTTTCAATGATAAGATTAATTAATTCATTTTTCATGATTTTACTTTGGGAAGTCATGTGTTCGTAATCATCTTGTAAATCGTGATTCATTTCCCAAATTTTGCCTTCTACCTTTTCATAGCCAGCAAGTCTGTCATTAGTAATATGAAGTAGGTCATTCAGGACATTGATTTCTTTATTTTCCATAACAATTTTTTTGATAGGAAGAGATACAAGAATAATGCCTTCAAATTATAATTAAATTATATGTAGACGAAAAATGATCAAATAATTTTTATGAATTAATATTGGCTTGATTGTAGTTTAAATTAATAAAAATTCTCTCAACTTAAATATTTAAGAAAAATGGAACAAAAAAGCATAGTTATCATCGGTGGCGGTTTCGCAGGAGTGGAATTAGCCGAACGATTATTAAAAAGTAATATTGGCTATCAAATAATTTTGATAGATAGGAACAACTATAATTTTTTTCCGCCATTGTTGTATCAAGTGGCTACCGGTTTTTTGGATGTGTCTAATATCAGTTATCCTTTCAGAAAACATTTCAGAAACGATAAGCGCTTTTCATTTGTAATGGCTGAGTTGCTGGAAATAAAACCAGATGAAAATAAAGTTATACTAAATATTGGCGAATTATCCTATTCTAAGTTAGTCATTGCAACCGGAACTATAACCAATTATTTTGGCAATGAAAATATCCAGACAAATGCCCTTCCGATGAAAACCATTACGGATGCCATCAATTTAAAAAATAGGATTCTGGAAAGATTGGAAAAAGCTTCCCGCACTTTTAATGAAGAAGAAAGAAGAAAACTCACCACTTTTGTCATAGCCGGAGGAGGACCTACGGGTGTTGAGATTGCAGGTATGTTGGCTGAACTGAGAAAAAATATACTTTTCAAAGATTATCCCGAGTTGGAAAGTGTAGCTTTCGATATTTATTTGATTGATGGATTACCCAACGTTCTGGCATCTATGAGCAAAGATTCTCAGCAATATGCGTATCAATCACTCAAGGAAATGGGAATCTTGATTAAACTTGGTCAGGTTGTAAAAGATTATAAGGATGATGTTATTCACTTAGCAGATGACACAACAATTCTAAGTCAAAATCTGATATGGACCGCAGGAGTTACAGCGCAAACTTTCAAAGGAATTCCTGCAGAAGCGTATGGAAAAGGAAAGCGTTTGATGGTGGATGCCTACAACGAGATTTTGATCCTTAAAAATATTTATGCCATTGGAGATACAAGTCTGATGAAAGCGGATCCAGCATTTGCGGAGGGTCATCCCCAGCTTGCACAGGTTGCCATCCAACAGGCCAAACAGCTTGCGAAAAATTTTTCAGCAACAGAAAAAGGTAAAGAACTGACACCTTTCAAATATGACGATAAAGGTTCTATGGCAATCATTAGAAGAAACCGTGCGGTTGCAGATCTGCAAGGTCCGATAAAGCATTTCAACGGCTTTATCGCTTGGCTCATCTGGGTTTTTATTCATCTGATGTCTTTAATCAATTTCAGGAATAGGATTACGACATTCTTCAACTGGCTCAACTCTTATATTACAAAAGACCAGCCTTTAAGAATGATCATTGATCCTTCCAAAAAACAGACTTGACTTTATTTTCAAATTTTTCATAATTAATCAAATCATAAAATAATTTTATCAAAGTATTCGCTTCGGCTCAACACTTTATGTCTAATAGTATTACCAAAGAGATAATATCAATTCAGCGAAATCAATTATGATCTCTTCAATAGTTGGTAAAGGCATAAATTCAATTCTGTAGCGGATTATGGTACTCCTATTTTGAACTGAAGCATGAGAATCAATAATTAATAAAATATTTTTCTATTAATTATTTTAAGTACATTCTCTTGCTCTAGTTTTTTGATGGTTCTGATAGCCGTCTCCACTCGTAATCCCGTCATAGATGCCAATTGCTGTCTGGTGAGTGGAACTTCATAAGAGAATTGTTCCTGATCATGACTAAAGCTTTTATGATACTCTATGACACCCCTTATTCTCACTTCCGGGTGGAGAGATGAGTTATTTTCCAGCATAATATATTTGTAGTACAGTCTTTCCGATAGAAATTTATTAATGTCTCTCGATACATTTGGATGTTCATCCAATAATTTTTCAAATTTGGATTTTCGGAGCCTAATAACAGTCGATTCTTCAACAACAACAGCATTTACCGGGTACTTCTGATCGATGAATAACAGCAGTTCGCAGACACTCAATCCTTTGTGGAGGATAGCTAGAATTAATTCTTTGCCCTCCTCATTGTAATGATTCAGTTTGATTCTGCCGGAAATGATCTGGTAATAATATTTAGGTTTTTCACCTTCGTTAAAGATGATATCGCGGGTGTTGAAATTTTCTATTTCACCACCATAGTCTAACAAAAGATCTTCATTGATTAACATAAGGACAATTTTAAATGTTACGAATGGAATAAGAATGTCTCAATTAGTGCAGTAGTTCCTGTCGTCTTGAAATCATAAGTAAAAATTCATATCTCAAAAGTCAACAGGGCATGCTGAAAAAATCATGTTAAAGGTAAAGATTATATTTTTTATCGGTCGTATGACCACAGTCATAAGGTGACCAATATCATAGTGTTACCTTTGAAATACCATCTTACAAAATTTACCAAAACAGGAAATGTTGTTCTCATACTAGTCACAGACAGCAATTTTTATCACTAAATATTAATATAAAATTTAAAGTTATGAACACTAGAAATTCAAGCAACAGTAGTTCAAGAAACAATTCTTCAAATTCTTCACAAGATGCCAGATCTATTTTTGAAGAGATCTATCAACTAGGTTACGACCACGGTTTTAACGATGCTACCCAAGACGAGGAGTACGATGACGACTTCTCCGATTATGAAGATGAATATGATGATTATGAATTTTCCAATAGTTATGATGACGACGATGATGACGATTACGACAATGACTATGAAGATGATTATGATGAAGACGACGATGACGATGACGATGAAAGAGGCGGTTCCAGAGGTCGAGGAGGTAATCAGCAACGTGACAGTCAGGGAAGATTTACTTCAGGCGGACGTTCGAGCGGTTCAGGTTCTCGGGGCGGAAGGAGTTCAAATCGCGGTAGAAACTCCGACTCTTCAGGAAGAAGTTCCAACTCTGGTAGAGGAGGAAGTTCAAGCAATAGATCCAATTCTGGAAGTAGTTCTAATTCGGGCAGAAGCAGCAACAGCAATTCTGGATCTGGAAGAAGCGGTAACTCAGGCAGCAGATCCAATTCTGGCCGAGGTTCCAACTCAGGCAGAAGTTCTAATGGAAACTCTGGCGGAACTTCAAAACGTGGTTTTGCATCTATGAGCAAGGCAGAACGTACCAGAATTGCCAGAATGGGAGGTGAGGCGTCACACGGCGGAGGAAGATCTTCAGGATCAGGTAGATCCGGATTCGGAGGAAGACGTAATAATTCATAGTTTTTTCAATATTTCCGTACGGTTACCTCTTCGGAGGTAATCGTTTTTAATCAAAAAATACACGTTATGGTAACGAAAACAGAAAATAATACAACATCTTCTTCTAAGAAAGATGCTACTAAAAATATGAATCAAAATTCACTAAAAACAGAGCCGCAATCTGGCAATGATGATATGAAGACCTCACCATTGCACAAGTTTTTTGTAGATGCCTTAAAAGATATCTATTATGCTGAAGATGCTATTTTGAATGCCTTGGAGAAAATGGAAGAGGCGGCTACTACAGAAGAGCTTAAAGATGCATTTGAAGATCATAAACTGCAAACGAAAAAGCATATCAGCCGATTGGAGAAAGTCTTCAAGTTAATAGATGAAACGCCTGAGAAAAAAGAATGTAAAGCTATTGTGGGTATCATCGAGGAAGGACAAGAGATTATCAAATCTACGGAAGAAGGCTCTATGACCCGTGATGTAGGATTGATTATAGCGGCGCAGAAAGTCGAGCATTACGAGATCGCTACTTATGGCGGATTAGCTCAGCTTGCCATTACAATGGGACACGATAAAGCGGCCGACTTGTTGGAAAGAACACTGCAGGAAGAAGAGGATACGGATCTGCTTCTAACAGATATTGCTGAGACATCCATTAATATTAACGCTGAACAGGAAGATTAATAGATTAGGTCATACAGATCCAGATTTGTATGACCTATTATGTAATAACTATCCTTTAAATATCAGTTGTTTACAGAAAAATAAGGCTTATAAAGTTTGGCAAAAAAGTTGTTCTGCCAAAAATAATAGAAGATCCTTTTATCCAATAACATTAAAAAAGAAACTATGGAATTTCCTAAGATACTATTGGACAAAATCAGTTATTATCTGATAGAAAGAAATGAGTCTATTTCCATCGCAGAAAGTGTAACATCCGGATTTCTTCAACTCGCATTTTCTCAAATGCCCAATGCTGTAAAATTCTTCAAAGGCGGACTTACAGCGTACACTCTTGATGAAAAAGTCCAACATCTCAAAATTGACTATGATGAAGCTAAAGCTTGCAATTGTGTTTCCAGACATATCTGTGAAGTCATGGCACAAAATGCTGCTGCACTCTTCGACTCAGAATGGTCCATTGCAACAACAGGATATGCGACCCCTGTAGAAGAGTCTGATCATCAGATTTATGCCTATTATTGTATAGCTTATCGCGGCATAATTATCAGAAGCGATCGTATAGAACTTCATCCCATGACCAAGGCCCTTGATGCACAGCAGTATTTTATGGAGTATATATTGGGCTGTCTCCGCTGCGAAGTCAAAACAAATATAAAATAAATCAACAATTAAAATATCAAACTATGGAAAATAATAATAAATACGTACTGGTAACAGGCGCGACAAATGGTATTGGCTATGAACTTGCAAAATTGTTCGCAAAAGATGGATATCATCTGATTCTTGTTGCCAGAAACCACGATGAGCTTATAGTAAAAGAAAGAGAACTCAAAGCTTATGGTGTTGAAATAATTACAATGGCAAAAAATCTGTTTCAAGCAGAAGATGCATATGGATTGTATGCAGATCTGATGCTTAACGGCATTAGCCCTGAGATTTTAGTGAATGCTGCGGGACAAGGTGTTTACGGACAATATAAGGATACCGACCTCCATCGTGAAATTGATATTGTGAATCTCAATGTGATTTCTGTTCTCATATTGACAAAACTTTTTATAAAAGACCGTCTTGAAAAAGGTTCAGGAAAAATTCTCAATCTCTCATCTATCGCCAGTAAAGCACCAGGACCTTGGCATTCGGTTTATCATGGAACCAAAGCATTTATTCAATCCTGGACAGAGGCTATACGTGAGGAACTCAAAGATACAGGTCTCTCAGTTACTGCACTTTTACCGGGACCGACCAATACTGATTTTTTCAATAAGGCTAATATGAATGAAAGTAAGGTGCTGGAAGACCCAAGCAGTCTTGCAGATCCAGCAGCTGTGGCATTGGATGGATATAAGGCGTTGATGAATGGTGATGATAAAGTTGTTTCCGGATTGAATAATAAACTCACCGTAGCAATGGCCAATATGACGTCAGATAGTATGGCAGCCCATAGAATGAGTGAAATGCAAAAGCCTGTTAACGAAAAATAAAAGGATGTCAGAAGAGAACTATTTAAAATTAAAAGATAAATCGGTGCTGATTTCTGGAGCGGATAGCGGCATTGGAAAAGCAGTGGCATTGTTGTTTGCAAAGGAAGGCGCTAATATTGCGATCATTTACCATTCTGATGACAAAGATGCTGAAGAAACGAAGACTGAGATAGAAAATTTGGGAAGAAAAGCCATTACGTTTTCAGGCGATGTCAACAATTCCCAGTTCTGTAAATTTTCGGTCAATAAGATTATTTCAGAATTCGGAAAACTGGATATTTTGATTAATAATGCAGGCGTTCAGTTTCCAGCGGATAGTATTCTCGATTTGGAAGAGGAAAATATCCGAACAACTTTCAATGCCAATATCATTGGGATGATTTTATTAACCAAGCAAGCATTTCCCTATCTCAAAAAAGGCGATTGCATCATCAATACCACTTCGGCAACAGCTTATCAAGGTCATAAACAGTTGTTGGATTATTCTGCAACCAAAGGTGCGATTGTATCTTTCACAAGGTCTTTGGCGTTGCAGTCCAAACCAAAAGGAATTCGTGTGAATGCCGTTGCGCCAGGTCCGGTTGCGACACCTCTTACAAAAGAAACTTTTGATGAAGAAGAGGAAGACCCAAACAAGCCGCCATTGGAAAGAAATGCTACGCCGGAAGAAGTGGCTGCAAGTTTTTTATTTCTGGCAACGGAAGCATCGTCTCAAATTACGGGACAAGTTCTGCATCCAAACGGCGGATTAATTGTGAATGGCTAACGAATTTATTTTAAACTATGAATGGGACTATTCTGCAGTTTTTCCATTAGTATCATCCGGGAAAACTATGGAATGAATTTATTGATAAAGCAGAATATTTAAAAGATTTAAGATTTACGGCAGTTTGGTTTCCGCCGGCAGTTAAATGCGCTTCGGGAACAGTGGGTCGAAGTTATGACGTTTATGACATTTATGATTTAGTCGAATTTGATCAAAAAGGTGGAATCCCCACAAGATATGGAACCAAGGAAGAGTATATCCAAGCTATTGAAAAGGCCCACAAAGTTGGACTAGAAGTCTATGCTGATATCCTTCTGAATCATAAAATGGGAGCGGATGAAAAAGAAACCATTACGGTTCATCGTGTGAACGAAGACAATAGGAATGAAATTATTGGTGATCATTTTATCGCTGACGCAATGACCAAAATTACATTTCCCGGAAGAAATGGAAAGTACTCACAATTCATTTGGGATTATCAATGTTTTAGCGGTATAGACATAGTTAAAAATGGCAATGAAAATCAAGAAGGAATTTTCAAAATCTACAATGAATATGGAACGGAATGGAACGAAAATGTCAGTCATCAATTCGGAAATTATGATTAACTAATGGGTACCGATATAGAATTCCGAAATCCTTATGTTGTTGAGGAATTGAAACGCTGGATTAAATGGTATATCGAGACAACTAATGTTGATGGACTGAGAATGGATGCTTTGAAACATATCTCAACCGATTTCCTGAAAGACTGGATTGATTACATCAAATCAGAAATCGATGAAAATTTCTTTCTCGTCGGGGGAATTCTGGAAAGACAATGTTGATAAGATTGCAGGATTTTCTGAGAAATTGGATCATCGTATTTGTTCTTTCGATGTGCCTGTGCATTTCAATTTTTTCAGAGCATTTCAGGACAAGCAGAACTATAATCTGAGCTAAATCTTAAAAGGAAGTTTTCTGGAATGCAATCCGGAATGTTCGGTTTCTTTTGTCGGGAATCACGATACACAAAAGTTTCAGGCTTTGGAATCCACAGTGGAAAACTGGTTCAGACCAATTGCTTATGCAATTGTTTTGTTATCAGAAAATGCCTATCCATGCGTGTTTTATCCTGATTTATTCGGAGCTAAATATATCGATAAAAACAAGGACGGCGAAGATGAAAAAGTTGTAATGCCTAAAGTCGACATTCTTCCGAAGCTAATGAAAGCCCGTGAAAAGTTTGCTTACGGAGAGCAGATCAATTATCTCGATCATCCCAGTTGCATAGCCTGGATCAGAACAGGAGACGGGAACCACGAAGGTTGTGTTGTTATTATTTCCAATAGCGACGAAGGTTATAAGGAGATGGATTTAGGCAAAAACAATGCATTAGCGAAATTTTCAGATTTTCTAAATTTTCGTGATGAGATCGTCGAATTGGATGAAAATGGTAAGGGAACATTTTGGGTAAATCCTGCTTCTGTAAGTGTCTAAACCAGAATTCACATATAATAATTTAAAATTAAAAGTTATGAACAGAGACGGTGTAAGAAAAAGTATTTGGCAGGAAGCAATCAAAGCATTTCCAGCTGCAGTCAATTTTGAAACTGAATATGATGTTGCCATTGTCGGTGGCGGAATCACAGGCGTTTCTACAGCGTACGAACTACAGAAATCTGGCAAGAATTGTATTCTGATAGAAGCTGCTAATATAGGATTCGGAACAACCGGCGGAACCACGGCTCATATCAATAATTTTTTGGATACCACTTATCACGAAGCAATTAGCAAATTTGGACTGGATGGCGCCAAACTTCTTTTCGAGTCCGTGAATGATGCTATCGCAACTATTGAAAAAAACATCGGGGATAACTCTATCGATTGTGATTTCGAAAAGAAAACAGCACAGTTATTCGCTCTTGATGAGAAACAATCGAAACAACTCGATGATATTATAGAAGGTGCTGAAAAAGTAAGCTGTACAATGAGTTTAATCAATGAAATTTCATTTCCAATTCCTTTTGTAAAGGCCGTAGAAATTCCTGGGCAGGCACAGTTTCATCCCATTAAATACATCAGTGCTCTTTGTCAAAGTTTTCTCAATTCAGGAGGAACTATTGTAGAGAATTGCTTTTGCGAAAGTCATTCAGAGGAAGAGGAATGGATTATAATTACTACTTCAAAAGGAATTGTCAAAACTAGGAATTTGGTTTATGCAACACATATTCCTTTGGGTGTCAATATGCTTCATTTTACCAATGCGCCTTACCGAAGTTACGCAATAGCGTTTACTTTGAAGGATGAAAAATATCCGCAGGAATTGGGTTATGATCTGGTTGACCCTTATCATTATTACAGAATTCAAAAAATCAACGGAGAAAATCTTTTGATTGCGGGCGGTGAAGATCATAAAACCGGACATAGCGATGATACTGGGATCTGCTTCACTGATCTTGAAAATTATGTTCGACAGTATTTCAATGTAGATGTCGTGAAATACAGCTGGTCAAGCCAATATTACGAACCTGTGGATGGACTGCCTTACATTGGAAAGATAGGGGGAACTTCAAGAGTTTTTACGGCAACTGGATTTCGTGGTAACGGAATGATATTCGGAACGCTGTCTTCTAAAATTATTTCGGATTTAATTCTTGAACGAAAAACCAAATATAGAAATTTATTCAGTCCTTCCCGTATTATGCCGATTGCAGGTTTTGCAGAATTTGTAAAGGAAACAGCAACTGTTGCAACAGATTTTATCAAAGACAAATTATTCATTGAGAAAGTTTCGTCTCTGGCAGAAATCAATGAAGGTGAAGGGAAAGTCGTAAAATATGAAGGCGAATCTTATGCGGTTTATAAGGAAAAGGGCGGATCAGTTCATTTGTTGAAAAGCACCTGTCCGCACGCCCAATGCGAAGTTAGGTGGAATAGTGCAGAAATATCGTGGGACTGTCCCTGCCATGGTTCGCGTTTCAGTGTTAACGGAAAAGTTTTAACGGCACCTTCTGTTAAGGATTTGATCAAGATCAGAGAGAAAGATATTTAACTAAAATTTTAAAAATATGATTTCTAGGAATAGTTTTTTTTACCGAAACGGCTTAAGTATCGTATTGATATCATTAATGCTGATTTTCTGGATGGGTCAATTTTTTACAGGCTGGAAAACCGAGAACCGAGCGTTAGCAGAGGAAGGACAAGCGGTGTTGAATCTCGGTCAATATATAAAGAGCGGCCATTTTATTCAAGCTACTTTTGAGAATTGGGAAAGCGAGTTTCTGCAAATGATGCTCTATGTCTTGTTAACCGTTTCGTTACGACAAAAAGGTTCTAGTGAATCCAAGTCTTTAACTGAAAAAGAAGATGTTGACGAAGAACCCATAGCACATCCCAATGCGCCTTGGCCTGTGAAAAAAGGAGGGATTTGGCTTAAGATCTACAATCATTCGCTTTCATTGGCTTTTGGAATTTTATTTTTAATCAGTTTTTCAATGCATTTTTATGGAAGTTTGAAGGATTATAATTCTGAACAGATCATAAAGAATAAAATGACAGTTAGTGCTTCGGACTATTTTTTTGATTCCCGATTTTGGTTTGAGTCTTTTCAGAACTGGCAGAGCGAATTTTTAGCTGTTGCATCTATTGTTCTTTTATCAATCTGGTTAAGGGAAAAAGGCTCTCCCGAATCCAAACCTGTTGATATGGCACACGACGAGACGCCTTAATTAATATCATTTAAATTTAATAAAAGATGAAAGCTAAAAAAGTATATGGTGTGCCTGAGCAGATAAAGGGTGCTTTTCACGATACTGAAAGTCAAAAAGAAGTTAATGATCCAGACATTCTACTTCAGAAATTTGAGGTTTTAAAAGACCGTTTTTTTTCAATTAATAATTGGAAAGATTATTGTGGAACATTATCAGCGGATTTTAAACTCTATGATGTTAATGGTATGTCTGTAGAAAGAATACCTCGGCAAGGTGACTATATAAAAATAGATATTCCTGGACCGGGAGATTTTGAAGCAAGAGGATATGACTGGGTGGAAATAGTTAATATAAGTGATGATCATAATGATGGTGAAGTAGAAAGATATCTAATAAAATGCAGACCCTCGAAATCGCCACAAGTCGAAGATAGTACTGGGCGTCATTTCTTTTCACGAAAATCTACATCGACATTTATTATTTCACGTGGTAAAGATTTCATAAAAGTGGGGATCTATGGACGCAATGAAATACCGAATTACATTCAAAAGGGAATTTTGTCGAAGATCAGAAATTTTATCATCTCCTTAGTAAGCTCCGCTCATTTGACAAAGATACAGTGGAAATGTCTTGCTGATGGTCTACTTGATTTCTAGTCCATTTTTATTCTTATAGGATCTAAGTGTATAATAATTTTGCTAGATATTACCTACTTTCTACGATTTAATATGGAATTGCGCTAGTATTTAATATGTTGTAAATAAGAGTATTATGCATTGGTTTTCTCAATTTTTGGCATTATGCGTCAAATCATATTATTCCCATCGATTAAATAATACCTTGCATCAAATCAATTAGGTTAATGATTATCGAGGAAAATATATTAATACAAAACGGGGGTGAAATATTGGAATATGAAAATGGAGAAATCATTTTTGAAAAAGACAGCAAAGCAAGATATTATTGGCAGATTGTTTCCGGAACTGTAAAAATGGATGCTTTAAATATTCATGGGAAAGAATTCTTATATGGTCTTCCATTCGACGGTCATTCTATTGCGGAGTCCTATCTTTTCAATGATAAAAAATACCCGTTCAATGCGACAGCTATTTCCAAATGTAAAATCATAAGACTTGAAAAGACGAAGTTTCTTAATCTTATGAAAAGAATGCCAGAGCTATTGATGGATATATCAGTATATGTTTCAGAAAGGGTTCATTTTAAGAATCTTATGCTTCCTGCATTAGGGGTGACCTGTTCAGGAGAAAGACTTACTATTTTATTAAACTATATTAAGGAATTCTATGGTTCTCAGGGACACTTTGTTATTCCTTACACTAGACAACAACTAGCATCTCTTACAGGACTGAATGTAGAGACAACAATAAGAACTGTAAAAAGAATGGAAAAGAACAAGCTTTTGAAGGTTTCTCAAGGGAAAATTATCTATTAATAGTTTTTGTGAGATGAAATGGCTGCTTATGGTGTGATGGCAATGAGTCTCTGATTTGGAGATTAGAATTTGACAAAAATTCATCACTTAACATTCTGCATATCTAGAAATCTAACAGATATAAATTATATGTAGTGTGTCAATTTTTGTTAAGTTGTACCTTCATTAATCTTATGAAATATGGATATTGGTCAATTACTTAAAGATTCTAAAGGTGTAAGAATCGATAAATATCTGCCAGGTGATAGTATTTTTGTTATAGGAGAAAGGCTTTTACATTACTATTATATTTGGGAGGGCACTGTAGAGTTAAAAAGTTTCGCTGGAGAAACTAAAAAGTCTGTGAACAGCATAAAACATTCTGGTGAGGGATTGGGAGATTTCATAATGTTTACGGGAGAGCGGTCTTTTTTTAGTGCAGTAGCTCTTAGCAACTGCAAGATATTGAAAATGTCAAAAACTGATTTTCTTGTACTTTTAGAAAGACACCCGGAATTGAGCCTTCGTCTTCTATATGATATGTCTAATGGTCTTTATTATAAATCATTGATGTCAGAAATCTATTTAAAAGATAGCACCTCAGAAAAAGTTATCACTATTTTAGATTATTTAAAAAGAAATGAGACAGATCAAAATCCATATTCTTTCCAAATCCCATTGACAAGAAGGGAAATCGGCAATTTAATAGGCATGCGAGTTGAAACAGTCATACGAACCATCAAAAGGTTAGAAAAACAAAATGTCCTCAAGATAATTGACCAAAAGATATTTTATTAGCTAACATATATGTCTTCAACTTTTATATCTATAATTCTTGCTTAAATTCCTTAGATTATTATGTACTTTAATGTACCAGATTTATTTTATGATGAAGAATTTTCAAGAAATGAAATTAGATGTAGCAATAAGAATACTCAAAGATTGAGATTTAAATGTTTCAGAGGAAGAGGCTTCTGAAATATTAGCACTAGCACATACGCTCGCAAAAATTACTATCAAAGATTTTATTTTAAACCAAGATTAATTCATATCTTATTGCTTCAAATGTATCATATAAATTTATAAAATTGCTAATTAATGTATTTGCCACCAAGTCTTATAATGAACTACAACTTTCATCTAAATTTTCTACATTTCAATCTGAGATAATGAATGCTGAGAGTTTAGCAAGTTTATTCAAATCTTCTATAAAAGTGTTCGGAAAATGCACCGCTGAGGTCACTTAAGGAGACAACTATTTTTTAGTTGTCTTTTTTTTAGTCATAAATGTCTCTTTATCAAATTCTTATAATTTGATTTTTAGTGTTCGATATTTTATACTTAAAATGCTTAGTCTGTTTGAAATAAGCAGGCTGTAAGTGCCACAATAGGCTTGTAGTCTACAATTGTTAAGTGTTCGAAATCTCCTTAATGTTTGTAATTTTTCGTCCTTTTGATTTGTTGTGTACTTCAACGTCTTTTATTTTATTATCTATCCGGAGAGAGTATGATGAAAATAATCAAAAGTACGATGGAATGGAATACAAACCAAACCGATAAAGAAAATAGCAGAGCTAGTATTTTCCCAGAGAAAGAATCAGGTTTAAAGATCAGAATACCAATATAGCCTTCCCCATAGTCCAAGAGGCCTGAATGTCGCTTCCTATATCAAGATGCCGTTCACGATCTTAAATTCCAGCCACTTTTCTCCCGTCAGTTTCATCTCAGCAAATAGAAGAAGTTTTTTTCTTCCTCTTTTCAGGCCTACTTCACCGAACAGTTTGTCAATGCTTCCTCTCAGACTCCATAAGGAATAGGAATGATACCTGCCATTTTTCCCACAGATAGCAAAAATATGGTCGAGTGTTCTCTTTTTATTCTTTAACCGTTTGGATTTCTTTTAGAGGAACGATATGAAAAATCTATTTTCAAACAGTTAATACAAATTATTTTAAATGTCCTCGTCAATTAGTTCTACATTAATTGTTTTTACATCCTGAGAGTTACCTCCAACCATCAATTTAAAAGTTCCAGGTTCTACTACAAAATCACCTTGATTATTATAGAAACCAAGTTTTTTTTCTGTAATTGGGAAAGAAACTGTTTTTGATTCACCCGGTTTTAAGTTGACCAATTCAAATGCTTTCAATTCTTTTACAGGTCTAGCCACCGATGCAAATTCATCCTGAATATAAAGCTGGACCACTTCTTTACCTTCATATTTTCCGGTGTTTTTAAGGGTTACAGAAACCTGAATGTTTTCGCCTTTCGCAAACGACTTTTTATTGATTTTAAAATCAGAATAGTCAAAAGTGGTATAACTTAACCCAAAACCAAAAGGATAGAGTGGTGTTTTTTCTGCATCGGAATAATGGCTCCAGAAAACATTGTTGTCTTTGTCTGTATAGCGTCCTGTACTATAATTGTTGTAATATATTGGGATTTGACCAACATTTCTAGGGAAAGTCATTGGTAATTTTCCACTAGGGTTATAATCGCCGTAAAGAACCTGAGCTACTGCATTTCCGGATTCTGTTCCCAGATGCCACGCTTCTACAATTGCAGGAATATTCTCCGATGCCCAATTGATGCTCAAAGGTCTCCCATTATTAAGAACCAAAACGATGTTAGGATTGATTTTATAAATTTCTTTTAAAAATTCTTCCTGTAAACCTGGAAGATTGATATCAGTTCGGCTTCTTGCTTCTCCTGTGCTGAAGCTATGTTCACCCAAAACCATTATAATGACATCTGCAGATTTTGCTGCTTGTTTTGCTTCTTCAAGACCAGATTTGTCTGTGGTGTTGTAATTAACTTCTGTTAAGAACGTTGGTTCATCTGTAGTAAGTTTTGGACCTTCAACAAAATTAAGGGTATTTCCAGTGTAATTTTTCAAACCTTCCAAAACAGATACTGCAGTGTTGTTATCGGATGCAATTCTCCAGCTTCCCAAAGGTGAGTTTTTACTGGATGCCAGGCTGCCTAATAACAAGATTTTCTGTCCAGATTTTTTAAGTGGAAGTATTTGTTTTTCGTTTTTCAGAAGGACGATTGATTTTTTTGCCATTTCCAGGACAGCTTCGTGATTGGCTTTGCTTCCTATAACTTCTTTTTCTCTTTTCTCGTCGAGGAAACGATACGGATTATCAAATAGTCCCAATTCATATTTCACGCGTAAAACTCTTCTTACGGCATCATCCACGTATTTTTGGTCAACTTTTCCATGCTTCAACAACTCGATGAGGTGGGGAACATAGATTCCGCCTTCCATATCCACATCTGTTCCCGCTTCTACAGCAGAAATAGCGGCTGATTTTTCATCTTTAGAATAACCCCAAGGAATCATTTCTCGTATGGAAGCCCAATCAGAAATCACAAAACCAGAAAATCCCCATTTGTTTTTCAGTGTTTCTCTTAAAAGATATTTGTCCCCGGAAGCAGGAATACCATTGATGGTATTAAAAGATGTCATTACCGTTCTCAGTCCTGTATCAACAGCCGCTTTGAATGGTGGTAAAATCTGATTGTATAATGTATTGCTCCCAATTTCCGAAGCGTTATATTCTAATCCTGCTACAACAAAACCATATCCGGCAAAATGTTTTGCACTGGCAGCAATTCTGAGCGGAGATTTGAAGCTGTTATCACCTTGGAAACCTTTTACTCTTGCAACTGCTATTTTACTACCAAGATAAGGGTCTTCGCCTGCGCCTTCCATTACACGTCCCCACCTTGCATCTCTGGAGATGTCCATCATTGGTCCAAAAGTCCAGTTGATACCAGAAGCTGCTGCTTCAGAGGCTGCAACCTCTGCCGATTTTTCTATGGCAGCCAAATCCCAGCTTGCGGCTTCTGCCAAAGGAATTGGGGATAAGGTTTTATAACCGTGGATGACATCGAAACCGATAATCAAAGGAATGCCTAATCTTGTTTGCTCAACGGCGATTTTCTGAACTGCTTTTACTTCTTTTACACCACGTACAGTTAACATAGAACCAACCAATCCTTTCTTGATGTTTTCATATTTTTGTTCTGCTGTCCCGCCGACCGGAGCCGGACCTGTAACATCCCAAAAACCATTGTATTGGTTCATCTGTCCCACTTTTTCCTCGATGGTCATTTTTGCCATCAATACATCAATTTTTTTCTCTATTTCGGGGTTGAGTTTTTGCTGCGCATTGGCGTTACTCACAGTTACTATGCTCATTAATGTGATGATTAATATTTTGGTTATTCTCATTATTGGATTTTTTCCTGAGTTATTTTATAGTTTAAACTTATTTAAGGTTCTCGGATGTGTAAGCTGAAGCAGGTAAGTCAGCTTTGTTGTAAAGGTCAGATTGAGCAATGTTACTCCAAGCATATCTTACAGCAACAGGGTTGGAAACTTCTTTGGCAGAAATGATAATCTGGTTTCCTTTTATCTCAGCAACAGCAGGGGAAAATTTTCCATCTTTATCAGCTACTTCAAATAGTTTTGATTCTTTATTCTTAAAATGAAGTCCTTCTGCAAAATCATAGGTTATAAAAGCTTTTTTACCTTTATATTCTACAGATTTCACTTTTGGACTTTCTACCAGACCTAAATCTTTCTTGTAGATATTTTTCAGAATTAAATTCGCCATTCTGATACCCACAGGTTTCTTGTTTTTTGGATGGATGTCATCCGTTTTATCTAAATCCGATGTCACTACCAATCCGGAATCAGAGACAGTCTCAGAAACAACTCTCTGTGCATTTTGGATTCTGACAGTAGTATCGCTCCAGCCTGTGTACCCTGCAATCTGAACAATATAAAAAGAAATTTCATCTGCTTTTGCTTTTCTCCAGGAGTCTATCATGGAA
The DNA here is from genome assembly GCA_002345565.1 of Flavobacteriales bacterium UBA2306. GTDB lineage: Bacteria > Bacteroidota > Bacteroidia > Flavobacteriales > Weeksellaceae > Epilithonimonas. Next base: position 86,955 of record DDVS01000001.1, read on the forward strand.
GAGAGCAGAGTACCATAACCGTCGGGATTTCCAGCATTGGTTTCACCTTGATACCAAAGAATTCCTTTTGTTTTGAATTGATTAATTGGATAAATCATCGCATTGTAAGCACCACCTGTGAATGTTGGATAATATTCGGAATTTCCGAGTTTTTTATAATTTTCCAAAAGTGCCGGATTTTGTGAAAAAACTTCTTTTGGAGTCCATAATTCTGCAGCAGAACCTCCCCAGGCAGAAAAGATAATCCCGACAGGAACATTCTTTAGTTGATTTTGAAGTCTTTCTGCAAAGAAATAACCAATTGCACTGAAATATTTCATGGTTTCTGGTATGCAAACCTGCCAATTTCCAAATAGATTATTCTGAGGAAATTCTGATGCAAGTTTAGGAACCGAGAAAAACCGAATGTTGGGATAATTTGCTTTTGCTATTTCAGAGTCACCATCTTTGATTCCCCAAGCTGCACTCATTTCCATATTGGATTGTCCCGAAACTAGCCAAACTTCGCCTAGCATTATATTTTTTAGAACAACTTCGTTATAACCTTTTAATTTAATGGTGTATGGTCCACCTTCTTTTCCTGTAGGAATTTTGAATTTGAATGTGGCATCATTTCCTGCAGTTACTTTGTATTCTTGGTCAAGGAAGTCTGCAGTTAGTGTGATTTCTTCTTTTGGATTGGCATTTCCCCAGATGACAACTTCTGCATTGCGTTGCAAAACCATATTGTTTGTGAAGATTGCAGGAAGATGGATATTTGCAAAGCACATATTGGCGATGATGGATAATAGTATGGTAAGTTTTGTTTTCATTTTTTTCGATTTTAAACCTTCAAGGTTTGGTTTTATTTCAAAAATTTCTGATAAAAAGGAATGAGTTGGTCTGCCATTACTTCATCATCTTTATAATCAGGATGGTAACCGCAGCCTTTTGGAGTCATTTCTTTGAATTCAAAAATCTCTATAGGTGGATGTTTTGTATCGTTTTTGAAAAAGTCTTTTACTTGATTAAGGTAACTGATGAACTGCTTATTTTTCTCTCCGTTTACCATTGGGCTGTTAAGAAGAATGATCTGAGTCTTAGGATAACGTTTTTGTATCATTTTAATAAACTCGATGTAATTTCCGATGTATTTATCTTTATCAAAAGGAAGCCTCGGCTTTTTACCATCACCGTCAGAAAAATCGTTTGTTCCCAGACAAATTGAAACCAAATCCGGCTGATAAGAATTGTCGAAATCGGTTTTTCCGTTACCGTTCAAAAATAGATTATTGTACACATCAGGAAGAATGGTTTCTTCTGACTTTTCGGTGTTCCAGTTTCTGTACATTCCGTATCCTGAAACTGAACTTAGAAGATAATCTGCTCCCAAAGCTCTGGCGGAAACTGGCCCGTAAGCAAGATAAGCGTTGTGCTGGTCGTACCATTCGCCTTGTCCGCAAGGAAGAGCGGACTCATCATTTCCCATTCCGCAAGTAATGGAATCTCCAATAAATTCGATTTTTTTGGTTGATTTTGGAGTAAAGGGAATCGCATTGATATTGCTTCCGTCAAACTCTATATATCCATTGCTGGCTTCGGTTGCTTTAGTAAGTTTGATATGATGTTTTGCTGGTGAGCTGGTTTCTAATTTATAGTTTTTTGCATCTCCTGCATCTATTTTTATTCTTCCGATATATTTTCCGTCAATCTCAATAGAAATCCAATTGTGATGACTATAAGTATCTACACTTTTTAGATTCACTTCGATGGTTTTACCTTCAGTTTCAAATTCTACATAAGAGCCAGGCCCTATTAAAAGTGCTTTGTTGTAAAAATTTTTCTCAACTCTTCCACCAAAATTGAATTTGTTTATATACTGCCCCCTGTGATCGAATTGGTGAAGATAGTCTCTGGTTTTGATTCCAGATTCGGTCAAATCAGGAAGCTTCCAATTTCCTTCTGATGAAGCGTTTGGAAGAAGCATCGAGCAGGTTTCTTTTTTGTCTGAGACTGACCACGTAATCCAGCTGAGATTTCTTTTTATCATCCAGTCATAATACTTCTGCCATTCCGGATAATCAAATTTTCCGTCTCCTGTGGCTTCCATTCCCGCTGATTCCGAAATGAAAACAGGTATTCCTGCATCAAGTGCTTCGTCGGTTCTGTCGCGCAACCATTTTCCGTGCGTTCCTGCATAAAAATGTACGGTGTACATTAGGTTCTTAACCCCTTTGATAGGATTTTTTTGAACTAAGTCAATTCTTTGATCCCATTCTGGGCAACCAACAAGAATAATATTGTCTGGGTCGTTTTTACGGATTGTTTTGATAACATCTTCGGCGTATGATTTCACTTCTTCCCAAGATTGCTTTTCAGGTTCGTTGAAAACTTCATAGATAACATTAGGATATTTTCCGTATTTCTTAGACATTTTATCGAAGAAATCTTTAGCTTCTTTCGTATGAATTTTATGAGCGTGCCAATCGATAATGACATAAACACCTTCTTTGATGGCTCCATCAATAGCTGATTCCAGTGTTTTCAGGTTTTCTTCCGGTTTTTGCAAATAGGCACCATCGGGTTCTATTCCCAAAGAAGCCCGAACGATATTGATATTCCAGTCTTCTTTCAACCAATGAATGTTTTTTTGATTGTAAAATCTCGGATGCCAATTGCTCCATCCAAAGCTTGTTCCTATAAGTCTGACAGGTTTTCCTTTTGAATCGGAGAGTTGTGTGCCGACAAGTTGCAGATTGCCGATTTCTTTAACAGGATTTCTTCCGAAAGAAATGATACATATCGATAAGAATATAAAAGCAAGTACTTTTTTCATATGTAGATGTCTATTGTTTTTTCAAGGTCACATGGAATCGTGATATCATCATTGGTGTCTGTTATTCAAAATATTGGCGATTTCATAAAACTAATGATTAGAAGTTTTCGTTTTCTGTCTGATTTGAGTTTTCAGGGTTATTGTTTATTTGTAAAGTCTTAGGTTTGAAGCTTCCTTCAGAAAGAGCGTTTTCTCGTCTTTATAAAACTTAATGAAATCTTTTTCAGCAGAGTGTCCTTTGAAAGGAAGATAATATTCTACTTCGTTATTTTCCGGTTTGAATCCAGCATTTCTCCAAAATAGGACGTATGAAAATTTGTATTTCTCAATAGATGGTTTTAAAACTTCTGTAAACCATTTGGAACCTGGAATTTGATTATAGCCAATTTCTCCGATTGCTGGAATTTTGTTTTGTTTTTTGGCAACTTCATCCAAGGTATTCATCCAGAAATCCAGATTTTTTGCAAATTCGGCACCTTTATCTGTGCTTCCTCTTTGGTAGGCATCGAAGGAAACCATATCTACATATTCATCTCCGGGATAACGTTTAAGAAAGTCTTCGGCATTCTTGAATTCTATACTGGTATTGTAACTTAAAATTAAATTATGAAGTCCTTTGGTCTTTCTGAAATAATCTGTTGTAAAACGAAATAATTCTTTGTATTCTTCATCCGAAGCAGAGTTCGCTCCCCACCAAAACCAAGTTCCTGTATGCTCATGCCAAGGACGCCAAATAATCGGAATTGTTTCTCCGTTTTTACCTTTTAGGTCTGCCAAAAAATCTGCTACTTTATCTAGGTAAGTCACAAATTTCTGATGATTTTCTCCACCAGAAAAAATACTTTTGATGGATTTATTAGAAAAATCCCAGGCATTCTTTCCTGTTATTGGATTATTAGCGTGCCAACTGATGGTAATGATTCCGCCTTTTTCGTAACTGTCGCGGATGTATTGTTTCATTTTATCAAACGGAACACCATCCAAATTTTTGTCTTTTCCAAGTTCTATATCTCCCAATTCCCATCCAAAAACTGCAGGATAATCTCCAATGGTTTCTTTTACATCGCTTCTGTCGTTTTGGTATTTCCAATAAACACCATAAGCCAAATCATCCTGATGACCTACAAAATAACCTTTATCCTGAGCTTTACCAAGGTTTTCAAAAAGCTTTTGAGTTTCTTTGGTCGCTTGTGAATCCGATATTTTGTATTGAGCCGATAATAACGAGGAAGCAACGATGAGTGCAGGGTAAAATAGATTTTTAAAAATCATCTTCATCCATTTTTTTTTTTAATTAAATCTAAAGATAAATTTCATCAATAAAATAGGCTAATAGTAAGTCTATTACCTTTTATCTATATTATTTTATTTTTACAAGTCTTAGCATTAGAATGTCTTTTGATGGAATAGTTGCTTTAAGGGTTTTCTTTGTATTCCCCAGTTCTTTTTTTGTCCAAAGGTCTACCACTTTGTAATTCTGAATGCTTGTATCAAAGGTTTTTTTAGAGACTTCATCATCTGTAAATTTATTACTTTTCCAATCGAAAGAAAAGTCTTTTTCAGCTTTATCTCTATTAAGAAAAGCAACTGCCCAATCCCCATTTTCCAACGGTTTGAACCAAATTTCAAATTCGCCTTCGTCTTTATATTTGAGCGCTTGAACTCCCAATTTGTCTTGATTAATGGCAATGACGTCTTTGTTTGTCAACACCTCTTTGGTATCTGCGGTCATGTTTCTGATGTCGTTACCTGCGATGAGAGGAGCTGCCAACATTGCCCACATAGAGAAATGGGCTCTGTCTTCTCCTTTGGTGAGAGCGCCGTTTCCAACTTCCAGCATATCTGGGTCGTTCCAATGTCCAGGACCAGCATATTTTCTAAGACCTTCTTGTTTATCTAAAATTTGCATTACTCCCCAAGATTTCCAAGTTCCGTGATCTTCTATGCAATCAAAACAATTAAAGATATCTCCCGAAGTTCTCCAAAGATGCCCCACATTTTCTCCCCATTCCCAAGGTTTGTTATCTCCCCATTCGCAAATGCTTAAAACTATTAGTCTTCCAGCTTTTTTTAGTGCAGCAGCAAATGTTTTGTAAGCACCTTCAGCTTTCAAACCTTCAGTATTGCACCAATCGTACTTTACATAATCGATGCCCCATTTTGCATAGGTAAGTGCATCCTGAAATTCGTAACCTCTACTTCCCGGTCTTCCTCCGCACGTTTGTGAACCTGCATCAGAGTAGATTCCCAACTTTAATCCTTTGGAATGAACATAATCCGACAAAGCCTTTATCCCGGATGGAAATCTTGTTTTGTCAGGATGGATAAAACCGTTCTCATCTCTGTCGCCGTGCCAGCAATCATCTATATTGATGTAAGTGTATCCTGCATCTTTCATTCCCGAAGAAACCATAGCATCGGCCATTTCTTTTATCATATTTTCATCAACATTGCAGGCAAACTTGTTCCAAGAGTTCCAGCCCATTGGAGGAGTAAGTGCAAGATTAGGATATTTTGTATAATCCTGTGCGTAATTGTTACCCTGTGCAGATAGAGAAATACTAATGAATGCGAAAAGAGAAAGAACCGTTTTTTTCATTTTTAGAATTTGAATGTTATATTTTTTTAAGCTCTATTGTAGTCGTCTTCTATTCTTACAATATCATCTTCTCCGAAATATGTCCCGTATTGAACTTCTATAAAAACTACAGGTTCAGACGTTTTATTTTCTATCCTGTGATGCGCTCCTAGTGGAATTTGAGCAACTTGTCCTACAGAGTAATCACGAATGTCGTCATTGATTGTGATGGTTCCGACTCCTGAAACAATCGTCCAGACTTCGGCTCTTTTGTGATGATATTGAAGAGAAAGTCTTCCTCCTGGGTTCACTTGTATTCTTTTAACTTTATGAAAGTCTGCATCTTCCAATACCCAATATTCTCCCCAAGGTCTTACGTCGTGTTCCATAATTTTTATTTTTTATTTAATTATTAAAATTTAGTTTTATATCATCTACATACATGGTTCCGGTCGCATCGCTGAGAGCCAGCATAATTCTCATTTTTTTAGAATGTTCCGGGATAGGTAAACTTTTAGAAAATTTTTGCCAATCTTTTGCTTCTGTTACAAAGAAGAGAGGTTCGTCTTGCGATGTTTTCTGAGTTCCGTTCGTAGTGAATTCTACGATTATTACGGCTTTGTTCCAGTCGTTTTTTCCTTGCTTTATATCTTTGGTCTTTACCATTGCGGAAATATCCAAAGTCTTAGAATTGTCCGGAATGTCAAATATCTGATCTACGCCTGTCCAAGTTTGGGTCTGTGAAGTGATTTTAATACTTTTTTGACCAGAGAATTTTTCCTCTGTCGTAGTTTCTCCGTTACCTCTCCAGCCTTGTAACCCGTTTTCGAAGTCACCATTGGAAAATAATGCTTTTTCCACAGGCGAATCATCTGTAAAAACTTTAACTTCGTTTTTTTTGGTTTCAGCTTCTACAATTTTGTTGTAATTTTCTTGAGAAATAGGGGAGATTCTGATGTCGTCAAAGAAAAAACTTCCTGTGCATTCGGATAAAGCGAGCATCAGTTTTCCAGAACGGTCTTTGTTGATAGGAATGATTTTTTTGACCTGCTGCCAAGGTGAATTTCCATCTAAAGATATGATGCTTTCCCCCTTTCCATTGATTTCTACAATTATTACAGCTTTGTTCCAATCATTCTTTCCTTTTTCTACACTGTCTGTTTTTACCCAGGCAGATATTTCTATTGCTGCAGTATTTTTTGGAATCGAAAAATTTTGATCAATACCTTTCCATTGTGGAGTAGTATATTCTGTAATATTGCCACCTTTGCTGCCTGTTCTTTTATTATAAGGGTCGATTGTCAGGACAATTTCGTTGTTCCAGGATTGAGCATCGTACTCAAAGCTTCCATTACTTATCAGGTTTTTTTGACCAAAAGTCATTAAGCTTGAAATTGAAAAAATACTTAATACAATTTTTTTCATTGATGTTATTTTAAACGATTGATCACTTCTATACAAGCCCTTCCGTTATGATAAGGGCATTTCCAAAAGCCGGCTTTATCTTTTTCTATCTTTTGGTAGTCTTTATCGATTCCCCAAAACCATTCTCCGTACTGATGGTCAATGATATATTTTTGAGTGAATTCCCAGTTCTTTTCGAAAATATCAAGATATTTTTGTTCATTAGTCAATTGATAAGCATTCACAAAACCAATCCATAGTTCCGCCTGTGGCCACCAATGTTTTTCTGTGATCAGGTGATTTTCTTGAGGGTCATATTCGTACCAGAGACCTCCATCCTTATCTAGGCCTTCTAATGTTACATCTGCCATTTTTACTGCATAATGTTTATAGTTTTTGATAAGATTTTCATCCTCTGAAACTTCTGCGCACCATTGTAATAACCAAGCAGCCTCAATATCGTGTCCATAAGAGATAACATCTTTTTTCTCGTTCCAGTTTTCATCGAAAAATAATTTGAGATGCCAGGAATCTTTATCAATAAAATACTCATCGATGGTTTCTAAAATCCCAATGATATTTTGTCTCAAATCTTCATCTTTCCAAACAAGATATAGGTTTGCAAAAGCTTCAACAATATGAAGGTGAGTGTTCATCGTCTTCTTCTCATTAGCATCTTTTTTACTGAGACGCATATCTTCTATTTCTTTCCAATCGCTGGTATAAGCTTCAAAATAGCCTTTGTTTTTATTGTCAAAAGAATATTGCTGAATACTTTTATATAAAGTAATTGCTAATTCCAGAGCTTCCTGATTTTGAGAAATTTTATAAAATTCACTTAGTCCGTAAATCACAAAAGCCAACGCATAAATCTGGTTTTTTGTATCTCTCGGACTGCCATCTGCATTAATACTCCAATAGATACCTTTTTGATCCGGGTTGTAGAATTTTGTTTTGATGTCATCGAAAGCTCTTTCTGCTATAGAAAAATATTCAGGTTTCGGTTTTTGTATATAAGCAGCAGAAAATGTCCATAATATCCTTGCGTACATTACAGAGCCTTTTTCGGCTTGTAAATTTTTGTTTTCAAGACAATCTATTTCCCCGATAAAACCGCCATTGGTCTCATCCAAAGTATTTTGACTCCAATATTTAAGAATATTTTGAAGTTCGATCTCTAATTCTTTTGTGATAGATTCCTTTTGCATTGTTTTTAGATTAAACCTTCGAGAAAAAATCCTCGAAGGTTTTTGAAAATAATAGAGAAAAAATTATAATTGTTTATTGTTATCTACAATTCCGATAATCGTTTGAACGGAATCGTAGGATGTAAATTTATCTTCTGCTGTGTTGATACAGTAATCTACAAGCTGATCTACAGACGAAACTGCAACATGCATTCTTGTATCGGAAGATGCGTAATATATAAAGACTTTACCATCTTCATCAGCAATCCAGCCGTTGGAAAACAAAACATTGGAAACATCGCCAATTCTTTCTATGCCTTCCGGAGCCATAAAATAACCTGCCGGCTTGTAAGTTACTTTTCCTAAGTCATTCAAGTCTGTCATAAACATATACAATACATAACGTAGTCCTGCAGCTGTGTTGCGAACACCATGAGCCAAATGCAACCATCCTTTTTCTGTTTTGATAGGAGCGGGGCCAAGTCCATTTTTCAGCTCATAAACCGTGTGGTAAGTTTTTCCATATATGATATGTTCACCTTCTACAATAGGATTTTCCATATTTGTAACATAGCCAAGTCCAATTCCGCCACCTGCACCAACATCGATGAAACCATCTTGTGGACGTGTGTAAAGTGCATATTTCCCTTCCACAAATTCCGGGTGGAGAACTACGTTTCTCTGCTGTCCTGTGTTGGAAATCAAATCAGGTAATCTTTCCCAGTTGATAAGGTCTTTTGTTCTTACGATACCAGCATTGGCTATTGCCATAGAAGTATCACCTTTTGGAGCATTCGGATCTTTTCTTTCTGTACAGAAAATCCCGTAAATATAGCCGTCTTCATGTTGAATAAGACGCATGTCATAGGCGTTGGTGTCCGGATGACCTTCAATTTGAGGAATTACGATAGGTTTTTCCCAGAATCTGAAATTATCAATACCATTTGGGGATTCTGCAATTGCGAAAAATGATTTTCGGTCATATCCTTCGACTCTTACAGCCAGTAGATACTTGTCGTTCCATTTCATAGCTCCAGCATTGAAAGCTGCATTGATACCGAACCTTTCCATAAGAAAAGGATTTTTTTCTGCATCAAAATCGTATCTCCATTCCAATGGTGCGTGGGCTGCTGTCACTACAGGATTCTGGTATCTTGTAAAAATTCCGTTTCCGGCCTCTGCAACAGGAGAATTAGTTTTTTTTATTAATGTTTCAAATTCTTCCTTTACAACATTCAGACGTTGACTGAATAATTCACTCATTTTATTGTAATTTAAATATTAATTTTATTATTGATTGTTTTGTCTTTTGGCTTCAAGCTGCTGAGTGATCTCTTTTACTTTTTTATCTGATAATGGATAGAAAAGCATTCCAATGAAAGCTAAAACGCAACACACCGCAGGTAAAATACTGATCATGATTCTTTCCCCGAAAATTGTTTCGGCACTCTGCTCCAAAGCATCCGGGACATAATTGAAAATTGCCAAGATCCATCCACTCAATGCTGCCCCAAGTGCCCAACCTAATTTTTGAGACATAGATGATGATGAGAAGATCAGACCTGTTGCCCTTCTTCCTGTTAATAGTTCCTGATGGTCCACTATATCCGCAAACATAGACCACAACAGAGGCAATACATAGCCTGCAAACATTGATATTATAAATTGTAAAAAGAATATGACAGGCAGATTATTTGGTATGAAATAGAAGATCACACTGAAGATACCAGCAAGTAAAATGGAGATCATATAAGTTTTTTTCTTGCCATATTTTGCGGAAATACTCGGAGCAGCTATTACACCGATCAGATTGGCAGCTTGCCCGATTAAGAAGTAAATAGTTGTAATATCCCATCCGGTTCCCGCCATTTTGTAATTTGCCTTTACATAGTCTCGAAAATAATAGATTGCAACACTATCTCTAACTGCATTGAAGAGTAGAGCCGCCAAACCTGTTCCTACCAATATCCACCACGGTGTATTACGGAAAAGATTATTAAGATCTGTTTTTATAGACGTGTTATCTTCTGTTTCTATTTGCGTTACGCGCTCTCTTGTCCAGCTAAAGCATAAAAAGAAAAGAATAACGCATAGTATGCCAATAACTCCAACTCCAAAAGACCATGCAATCGCAGATGTACTGATTGAACTTTCTACAGCTTGTTGAGTTTTTTCATAGTTTTCTGAATCAAATGTTTTTGCAAAAAAATCAATTAATGGCTGTAATAACATAAATGTTACAAAGCTTCCAATGAATGCAAACGACATTCTGTATGACGAAAGTGAATTTCTCTCTTCAGGATTTGAAGAAATTGAACCAAGGAGCGATGCGTAAGGAACATTGATCAAAGAATAAACTATCATCATCAAAGAATAGGTGATGTATGCATATATCAATTTACCGGAACTTCCAAAGTCTGGAACATAGAACGTAATGACTCCCATCACAGCAAAAGGAATTGCAAACCAAAGCAGGTAAGGTCTATATTTTCCCCATTTAGATTTGGTTCTGTCCGCGGCAATTCCTACGAAGACATCAAAAACAGAATCCCATAATCTTGCAATAAGAAACATTGTTCCTGCAGCTGCGGCAGTGATTCCAAAAACATCGGTGTAAAAGAAGAGAGAATACATCCCGAATATTTTCCAGAACATAGACGATGCTGCATCCCCGAAACCATATCCGATTTTCTCTTTTAAAGTGATTTTATTTTGATTCATTTTATCGTTGAAAAAGTTTATTTATAAATATTTGTCCATTGAATATCTTTCAGGAATAATGTTTTTTCATCATCATGAAAGTTTTTGAAATCCTGTTCATTAGGATGACCTTTGTAGGGTACATAATAATGCATCTTGTTCTCATGATTCAGTCCATGATTTCTCCATGCCAAAACATATGAGATCTTGTATAGTCCGATAGCTTCCATCAAAGTTTTTGTCCAAAACTGGTTGTAAGGTATTTCTTCGTAGCCGGTTTCTGCCAATGCTGGAATCTTGTGATGTTCTTTTGCTATCTCACCCATGATCTTGAACTGTTTTTGACTTTGCTCTACAAAAGAATTATCTTGAACAGGATTGTTATATACATATTTGTCAAAACTTATCATGTCAACAAACGCATCACCGGGATAAAATTCTAAGAATTCTTCTTTTGTATTGAAATCAGATGTATTATAAATCCAGATCAGATTATTTACTTTCTTATTATTGATCAGATAATCATAAGTGAAGATCCATAGTTTTTTATAATCCTCCGGGCTGCAGTTTCCTTTTCCCCACCAGAACCAATCGCCTGTAAGCTCATGATAAGGACGAAAAAGGATAGGTACGTTTTTTCCATCTTTCCCTTTGATACTACTTAAATATTTTGCGATTTTATCCAGCCAACTTTTGTACAGCGAATGTTTCTCTGCGCCAGGTAAAATTACTTTTATACTTTCTTTGGTATTGTCCCAAGCATCTTTTCCTGTTTTTGGGTTAGAAGTATGCCAACTGAGTGTATTGATGCCTCCCATATTATAGACGTCTTCCATCATTTTCTTCATTTCTTTAAAACTGAAAAAATCAATTGGTCCATTTTTTTTGTTCTCAAAATGAATCAGGTCCCAGCCAAAAACAGCAGGATAATCGCCGGCAGTTTCTTTGACATCACTTCTTCCTTCTTGCATTCGCCAGTTAACACCATAGCCCAGATCGTCCTGATGCCCAAACATAATCCCTTTGTCCAATAATATCCAAAGGTTTTTATACAGGTTTTGAGTCTCTTTGGTAGCGTTTTTATTCACTAAAACTTTTGTTTGAGCAGAAAACAGACCTCCAAAAAAGAATATGTATAAAAAGTATTTTATGTTAGATGGAGAATACATTTATTTGATTTCTTGTGAATAGGTTTTTATAATGTCCCAAGTAGTTTTGTCTGAGTTGAAAACAGCGTTCAGTCCTTGTTCTTCCATTGGTGGGTCGCCCATATAATCATCTCCCATTTTCCAATATATTTGTCCGGGAATTGGTTTGGAAACACCTCCAAATGCCCAAAAAGCCGTTCCTCCAAAACTTCCGTTTTTGTCTTTATTGGTTTTCCAAAGCTTGAAAATGGCATCGTAATATCGATCTCTTAAAGTCGTTGTGCTATTGATGTCAAATGAATGATGATCTCTCGGAAATCCAAATTCTTCCAAAACCAATGGTTTATTAAGTTCATCGGCTATTTGTATATGTTTGTTAATATATTCTAATGTTTTGTTTTTTGCATTTTCAAAGCCCTCATCCATTTTGTTTTTATCAAACCAGCCCCAGTTTTTTGGCCAGATATGAATGGTGAGATAATCAATGTTTTTATCAGCATGGTTTTCTTTGTAGAGGGGCATATCTTCAGTTCCCATTTCACCCTCGCTTCCTGTTGTAACCAGGTGATTTTTGTCTAATGATTTGATAAACGAAGCTGTTTCAGAAATGAATTTTTTATAATCCTCATTAGCAACTGGTCTCATTGGTCTTGGTTCGTTCGCTATTTCCCAAGCCATTAGAGTAGTATCATCAACATATTTTTTTCCAGTAATTGTGTTTTTACGAGTGATGATATTTTTAACTTGCTGATAATATTGAGCTTTGCATTCGGTACAAGAATAGAATTTTGAAGTATAATCACGAAGTTCATCCCAATTGAGAGCTCGTTTCAGTGTCTCATCATCAATTTTGCCGTTCCAATTGAGATATTGAAGCCAACCTCCGCTCCATTCCCAATTGTTGGATAAGAAAAGTACAACTTTTATGTTTCTTTTTCCAGCTTCTGACATTAGAAAGTCCAATCCCTTTAGATTTTCATCACTGAATTTCCCTGCTTCCGGTTGATAGCTTGGTTCTACGCGATTCACCCCGTTGATTTTTCCAGCTCCTTCTACACCAGCTAAGACACGTATGTTTTTAACATTATTATCTTTCAGAAAATCCAATTCTTTTTTTAGTCTGTCGATTCCTTTTTTTTGATTTTTTTCCAAACCAAGATAGGAAGCGTACCAAAAATTGGTTCCAACAAAGTAATAAGCTTTGTTTTTATACACAAACTGATTTTGTTTAACACTTACAAACTTTTGTGCAAAACTCAAACTTAACAAGTGTACTAGAAATAATAACAATGTTTTTTTGAAAACAGTCATTCGATAGAATTTTTTATTAAATGTATTAACATTTAGTTAATGCCAAAATTATTTATGTATGTTTGTATAGTGTAATGTTATTTTGTCATTTTTATGTGTGAAAAAGACAAGTTTTTTATAAAGTATTGTTTTGTAAAACATTAAATCCGATATAATATGGACAAAAATTCAACTATTCTTAGGGAGATTGCTACTATTTCTCCAGATGAGACTTTCTTGGTGTTTGATAGGGTTAAGAAAAACTTCGATTTTCCTATCCATTATCATCCGGAAATTGAGATTAATTTTATTTCCAAAGGCAAGGGGAATAAAAGAATTGTTGGTGATCATGTTGGAGAGATTGATGATTTGGAACTTGTTATGGTAGGGGCGTTTTTGCCACATTGCTGGGATAATTACAAAGGGAAATCCAAGAAGATCCATGAGATCACTGTGCAGTTCAATCAGGATTTTTTTGATTCTTCACTGATGAAAAGAAGGATCATGAAGCCTATCAATGATCTTGTTAAGCTGTCTATAAGAGGGGTTCTTTTTTCAAAAGAAACAGCGCAACGATTGAAGGATAATTTTTTAGGATTGTCAAAGAAGAATAGCTTTGAAGCTTTCATGGAGATGATGTTTATTCTGCATGAATTGGCGATTGCAGAGGATAAAACTATTTTGTCATCATATAGTATAGAACAGGAGACTTTTGTAGATAACGACAGTATGAAAGTTGTTCATGATTATGTACATAATAATTTTGAAAAAAAGATCAGTCTGGAAGAAGTTGCCCAACTTGTGAATATGAGCATTGTGACTTTTAATCGATATATCAAGAAAAGAGCAGGTAAAACTTTTGTTAATTACCTCAATGAGATTCGCGTAGGCTATGCTGCAAGATGGCTTATAGAAAAGGATTTAACGGTATCGGAGATTGCTTTCGAAGCTGGTTTTAATAATATTGCAAACTTTAATAAGATTTTCAAGTCTATTCAGAAATCGACACCTAGTGAATTCAAAGCGAAATTTAATGGGGTTAAAAAAGTGCAATAGTTTTGATTTTTTGAAAAATTAACAAATAAGATGGCTTTTTTGTTCTTTTTATTGGTTCTTTTTTATCTTAAAATGATAGTATATTGATATTTTTTCATCAATTTTTAATTTGGATTTATATAAAATAATAAAATACAATCATATTTTTTATAGTTTATTGTTTTTATTAATATGTTTATAATTAGGCGTTTGGAAGTGTTTTTTTATGGTTTATTGTTGTATTGTATAAAAATAACATTTAATAATGACAAAATAATATTAATGTAAACGCGAAGCAAAATATAGATTTGCTCATATGTAAACAAATTGTTAATTGAATTTTAATTAACTCCAAAAATTAAACCTTAATTATACCATGGGAAAATTAAATCAAAATGCTACTCGTCCGTTACATCTGAACAGAGCGGCATGGTTTTTTGCTCTTACTTTTTTACCTTTTGGCATTTCACAGGCTCAAAAGACTAAGAAGGATAGTTTGAAGGAAACTAGCATAGACGAAGTTGTAGTGATCGGTTATGGAACTCAGAAAAAAACTGATGTCAACTCTGCTATTTCGTCTGTAAAGGCAAAAGATATTCAGGATCTGAAACAAACCTCTGTAGATCAGATGTTGCAAGGCAAGGTTGCTGGGGTTTCTGTTGCTAATAATAGTGGACAACCTGGTGCTGCTGTTTCTGTTAGGGTGAGAGGTGTTACCTCTCTTAATGGGACCAATGAGCCTTTGTATATCATTGATGGTGTTCCAGTTTCCGGTGATGCAACAGGCAAATCTACCTCAGGAAGACCGATTGCTGGAAATGATTTTTCTTCTACCGGAGGTTCTGGGAATGTAGCTGTTTCTCCAATTTCTTTTCTGAATCCTAATGATATAGAATCTATAGATGTGCTGAAAGATGCTTCTGCAACTGCTATCTATGGTTCCAGAGGAGCAAATGGTGTAGTTATAATCACCACAAAGTCTGGTAAAAAAGGACAGGGAAAGGTGAGTTATGATGGTTTTACATCGGTAGCGAAAAATTATAAATATCTGGATGTTCTGAATCTTCGTCAATATGCGGAACTCCAAAACGCAATGGCTCCAATCAATGGAACCACAGTTAGACCAGAATTTGCGCATCCAGAATTATTGGGAGAAGGTACGGATTGGCAAAGAACTATTTATCAATCTGCAATTTCTCAAAGTCATCAGTTGGCTTTTTCCGGAGGTAAAGATGATGTTAATTACTATGCGTCATTAGGTTATCTGGATCAGAATGGTACCATTATCAATACTGGTATCAAAAGATATACCAGCCGATTCAATATCAACGCAAAAGTCAAACCTTGGTTGAAAATTGGTGCTAATTTGTCTGGTGGTATTTCTAATCAAAATTTTACCATTAGCCAAAGTTATAATGGTTTGATTTCTAATACGTTGTTACAAGCTCCGGATTTGCCTGTTTATAATGCGGATGGAACTTATTCTTCACCGCCTGCTGGACAGAATGTTAATTATTTCAATCCTGTTGCTGAGGCACTTACGAAGGTCAACAAATTGGTCAGAAAAAATTTCTTGGGAAATGTTTTTGCAGAGGGCGACATTTTGAAAGGACTTAAGTATCGTGTGGAATTGTCTGCTAATACAGAATTTGCAGAGAATACAGAATTTTGGCCTCAATATAACAGAGGATCTCAATCGAATGATACAGCAGACCTTTGGGTTCGTAATAATGACTGGTATTCTACAAATATCAAGAATATCTTGACCTACGATAAAGCTTTTGGAAATCACAAGTTTACATTGATGGTTGGTCAGGAAGCTTTGGATAGTCATTGGAAATGGCAGAATGCAGAAGGACATGGTTTTAAGTCCAATGATGTGTATTCTATCAGTATGGCGGAAACAACAACAGTGCAAGGAGAGCCTGGAAGCGCATCTCTTTCATCTTACTTCGCAAGATTGATTTATGATTTCAATGGTAGATATGGGCTTTCTGCATCTATAAGAAGAGATCAGTCTTCTAAGTTCGCTCCAGGAGTAAATGATGGGAAAAACCAGATCGGTTATTTTCCTAGTATCTCGGGGTCTTGGCGTGTAACGAAAGAAAGTTTCATGCAATGGATTCCAGAGAATATCGTAAGCAATCTGAAGTTCCGTGCAGGGTATGGTGAAACAGGTAATCAGCAGATTTCTAATAACTTGTATTCTTCTCAACTTACTATTTATAACACACCAGCTTATCTTAATAACCCTGATTTGAAGTGGGAGACAATGAAGCAGACCAATTTTGGTGTAGACCTTACTTTGATTAAAAAATTAAACATTACGTTTGACTGGTTTGATAAAACTTCTTCTGATTTCTTATTTCGACTTCCTTTACCAACTTATTTAACTGGCGGATATTCTCAATATGGCGGTATAGAGGCTCCTTATTCAAATATTGGTAGCATGAGAAATAGAGGTATGGAAATTAACGCTTCTTATGAATTGAAAAATGAGAATTTTAGCTGGAATACAAGTCTTAATGTATCCAAATATAAGAACAAACTTCTCGAATTGGTAAACGGAATGTCTAATCTTACTGAAGAGGTAAATATTAACGGTTACAAACCTATGATAGCTACAAATACGTTGATTGGTGGTGCTGTAGGAACTTTCTGGGGATTGCAGTCTGAAGGTATTTATAGAACAACATCTGATCTTGTGGGAGCTCCTTCTACGATTTTTGGTTCTGCTCCTCAATTGGGTGATGTTAAATATGCTGATATCAATGGAGATGGTGTTATTAATGACTTGGATCTTACAGTTATTGGGGATCCAAATCCGGATTTTACATTTGGTTTTACTAATACTTTCAGATATAAGAGCGTAGACCTTTCAATTTTTGTACAAGGTTCCGTAGGGAATGATATTCTCAATCTTACTAAAAGAAATGGAACTCAGAATGCTATGATGTATCAGAACCAATTGGTTGAGGCTTTGGACTATTGGAGTCCTAATAATCCTAATGCCAGCCAGCCGAGATTGATCAATAGTGATTCTCATGCCAATATTATGATCTCTGATAGGTACGTGGAAAAAGGAGATTACATAAGGGTTCAGAATGTTACTTTGGGTTATACTCTTTCTCCCGAGTTTGCGAGCCAGTTAAAACTTTCTAGACTTAGGGTGTATTTGACGGCACAGAATCTATTTACAATAACGAAGTATAGTGGTTATGATCCGGAGATTGGATCCTTCAATCAAAATGTTTTGTTGTCAGGGGTTGATAACGGTAGGTATCCAACACCTAGAACTTTTACTTTTGGAGTTAATTTAGACTTTTAATATTCAGTTAATTATGAAAACAAATTTCAAACAATATATTTTTGCAGGGTTACTTTTGGGAGGAGTGATATCTTGTACAGACGACTTTACAGATAGACCATCGGAAAGTTCGATAAGTGCCGATAATTATTATAGAAATGACGATCAGGTCCGCACAGCAACTGATGCTTTATATTACAAAACTTGGTTCCAGTTCAATAATAAGTTTTTCTATGCTATTTCGGAAGTAGGCTCAGGTAATATGTACACCAATTCCTCTGATGTCAATGCAATGAGAACATTTTCCATAACATCAATAGATGCAGAGATGTATGCGGGTTGGCAGTCACTTTGGGCTAATGTTGCACAAGCAAATTATTTAATTAATAATTTACAAACCTATGCTGCTCCTTCTGTAAGCCCTTCTGTTGTTAATAATGCTTTAGGTGAAGCTTATTTCTTAAGAGCTACAGCTTACTTTTATTTGGTGAGATTATGGGGGAATGTTCCAATTATAGTCAATAATTTGAATAATGTATCAAGTCCTCAACTCAATACTAATCCAGTCTCTGATGTTTATGAACTTATAAGAAGAGATTATACAAAAGCCATTGATCTTTTGGATTCCAAAACCCGTGGAGCTGCTTATGCTTCTAATGCTAAAGTATCAAAAGGTTCTGCGAAAGCAATGCTGGCAAAAGTTTATTTGTACAACAAGAACTATGCGATGGCAAAACAGTTGTCTGAAGAAGTTATCAATAGTGGGGAATTCAAATTGTTAGGTGGAACATCGCAATATTCTCTCACAGGGAAATCTTTCGCTGATTTGTTTTCATATGCTAATAACAATAATGAGGAGTCTATTTTTTCATTACAGTGGAAAGGAGATGCCAACTATGGTTCTGCTAACAATTGTAATACTCAGTTCGGTATAAGCAATGGAGTTATCTCTACTTCTAATGCTTCTTATGGTGGTGTTTTTGGTCCTTCTCAGGATATCTTATCGCTTTATGAGACAGGGGATGCCAGAAGAAATCAGACGATAATGTTTCCAGGAAATGTCTATCCAGAAATGAAATATAAAGACGGACTGGAATTTAAAACGGGTTTGACGGTTCCGGCAGCTGACCAGATTGGTGGTCAAGGAGCTGGTGCAGCTATCAAGAAATATTGTCTGGGTATTGTGAATGGCAATGTCACAGGTCCTGTGGATAGTTGGGCAATGATGAATAATAACACTTACATTATGCGTTATGCGGAGTTATTATTGATTCATGCGGAAAGTATTCTTGCTGGTGGAAGTTCGACTTCGGATGCTACTGCTTTGGCCTCTTATAATGCTGTAAGAAATAGGGCAGGTCTTTCCAGTGTTTCTTCTTTTACTTTTGATGACCTATTCAAAGAAAGAAGAAAAGAGCTTGCTTTCGAGGGTGATTATTGGTTTGATCTGGGAAGAATAGATCGTAGTAAAGCTATTTCTATTATGTCTGCACAAAATAGAGGAAATATGAACAATGCGGAGTATTACACTCCAACTGAATCCAGCTTTACATTACCTTATCCTGCAAATGACGTGGCTAAAAATCCTAAACTTTTGGAGCAACCCGTTCCTTATCAATTCTAATATTATTTGAACTATGAAAACATTATTTTTTAAATCATATAAGTACGTTTCATTAGTAATATTATCACTAATAACTTTATATTCTTGTAATGACGACGACGCTACTTATCAGGCAACAGCTCCTTCGGTAGAGTTTGTGTCAGCTTCTGTAGATGCAGATGGGAAACCTGTTGATCCTCTTACTCCAACAACCATTGGTTATGCAAATAATACATATGTTATTCAAGGAAAAGGTTTTGCTAGTCTGAAACATATCTATTTTAATGAAACCGAATCTTATTTTAATCCAAATTTAGTTACAGATACGCACATCATTGTTACAATTAATACCAATACACCATATGAAAATGGGAATAACAAACTTAAAATTGTAACTGGAATTGGTACAGTAGAATATGACTTTGTGGTAGCGCCACCATCGCCGGTTTTTAAAAGCTTTAATCCTATTAATGCAGCAGACGGAGAAGAGGTGACACTTTACGGTAATTATTTTGTTAATCCTACTGTGAAAGTTGGAGATACCGAAGCAGAGATTATTTCTAAAAGTTTAACAGAAATGAAAATCAAACTTCCAGCAAATTCTCAAGGTAAGAAAATTACAGTGACCACGCTTTCCGGAAATAATACATGGGGAACTGCAGTTGGAACTGCTATTTTTGATGACAAATTTTATGCTCCGTGGGATTTTGAAGCTTGGAACAATCATACGTATGTTACAGACCGTTCTGCGGCATTTCAAGGTAATGTATTTATCAAAAAAGAAATTAGCGGATGGGATAACATCCAAGGAAACTGGGGTTGGGATCAAGAAGCGGTAACCAAATATACAGGAATCAAATTTGCTGTTAGATCCGATGATGATGGAAAATTAGAATTGATTTTCAATGGTGACTGGAGTGATGCAGAAGTAAGACAATTTAGTACCGGAAAAGATTGGAAGGAAGTGAAATTTACTTGGTCACAACTTAATAACCCTGCTGCTGTACAGAATATAACATTCAAAGAATTTACTGGGAATAAGCACAATTATTATTTCGATAATATTACTTATACAACTGATTAATTAGACAAATTTTTCAATGATAAAAATCCTTCAAAAAAATGAAGGATTTTTTGTTGGTTGTTAGATTTATTTAAAATGACTGAAGATTTATGTAAATGATTTACCAAAATATAAATCAGTCTATGAAGCACATAAATAAATATAAAACGCTATATATGTCACAGTAGATTAGCTTGTTTTTAATTAGTTTGTTAGATAAATCTTTTTTTATATAGAGACTGATTAAATTTTTTTAATTGGAATTTTTAACACTCGTGGAATCATTTTAATTACAAAATTCTTTTAGACTTAATCAATGATTTTTTTTCTCGGAAGTTTTATTTCATGATTTTGCGGATAAGGGTTTCTATGAGTGATACTCGCATCTTCACGAAGACTATTTCCAACTTCATTGGCTTTATCGCACGAAGTTGGTTTTGGAAAAACGCTTTCAGGAATATTGTCATTGCACGAAGCGATGGAGCGTTGAAATGCTAAAAGACCTTTGATTGTTGTACCCAACCACAGTATTTTTAAAACAATGGGTAGAAACAATTTTTGAAACTGTTCCGAATTCAAAACTGAATGTGCTGAGCAATCTTGGAAATGGTTATGATCTTTCCAAATTTGATAACAGAGATGGAGAAATCACTATGGTTTCAATAATATTGGCTTTTCAGAAAATATTACTCAAGATTTAGCCTCGAAATTTACACTTTACAGAGAAGAAGAAATTCGATTGTATATTTCTTATTTATTCAGAATTCAAGTTGAGAACGAATATCTTCTTGTAAAAAGTAGAACCAGAAATTATTTTCAGCCTGTTGGAGGATGTTATAAAACATTACCCGGTTCAGAAAAGATTTACGAAAAATTAGAGGTTAGACCGGATAGAAAATTTGAAACAGAAAAAGGAAATTGCTAAAAATGATTTGATAGTGTATGTAAAAGGTAAGAATGTAATAGAATTTTTTAAATGATATGATTCAAAAGAAGATCGAGAAACTTCTCCTTGGAGAGAATTTTGTGAAGAGCTTCTTACAACGAAAATTTTACCAGGATGGGAATTCAGATATATAGATTATAAATTTAAAAAAACAATTAAAACCCCAATAATAGATTTGAATATGAAGGGGAAAGGAATGTTTGTTTATGATGTCTTTGATCTGGTAATTAATAATGAACAATTACCTATTTTAAAAAAACTGAAAGAAAATTCTTCCGAGAATTATATTTGGGTTACAGATGAAATTATTCAAGGTTTGGGACATGATCAAGGTGCAAAAGGATACAAGTATGAAATTACTCCTCACACCAAGTATGCCCAAAATCTAAAATGGAATAAATAAAACATCAACTATCATTTAAATAGAAAAATCTTTAAATAAAAGTATCTAAAGGTTTTGCTATAATAGTAAGCAAACGAAGATTGAAATACCTTGTGTTTACAGAATTTATATTTAACAATGGTTATTTATGCCAGAGTCATCTAACTTGGAATCTTTTTTATTCCTAACTAGCCTTAATTAGATTTCCGTATACCTATGTAACTCTTTTTTTAACAAACATTGCCTATTAAATCGGAACTTTTATGAGATAATGAATGATAAGAGTTTAGCGAGTTTATCCAAATCTTCTACAAAAGTGTTCGGAAAATGCACCGCTGAGGTCACAAATTGCCAAATGGCTCCAACTTAATACAAATTGAAGCCATTTTTTTGTTTTTTGATTCCAGAATAATCTGGATTAATCTTTTTTATTGTTTTAGTAAATTTAGGTTCGAAATAAAAAAACTAATAATTTTTTAATTATACTAATACATCTTACAAATTACTGTGATTCTCTTGTTCAATAAAATATATAGTTGTCTTAATTCCTATTATATGAATCTAATCAAATAAATTTTCGAACTTTGGTAGAAACTTCCAGGAATGTGTCATTAGAACTGATTATTAATGCAGTTAGATTATGACTTAACTATCTATTGTGGATGTTTGAATCTCTAAAAATCAAAGGCTTCATTTTTCTAAAAATCCAGAAAAACAATAAACCATTTAGAAAACCAAGAAATATCGGAACTATAACATCGGTAGGATAGTGTACGCCAAGGTAAATTCTGCTGTAGGAAACAAAAAATGCCCAAGGAAATAGAACGTATGGCAACCATCGGAGATTTTTAGAAGTCGTTTTGCTCAGGTAAGTGGCAAGTGAAAAAACATTTAATGTATGAGCAGATACAAAACCATATTGTCCACCCGTATAACCATTGACGTAATGCAAAATATTTTGCAATCCTTCAGTGTGGCTGGGTCTCAATCTTTCAAAAATTGGACGAATAATAGATGCTGCTAATTGGTCGCTCACAGTTATCAATGGAAGAATGAGGATAATCATCCACCAGCTTTGTTTTTTGTATTTTAAAATTAAAACGATTAAAATTGCAAGGTAAAATGGAACCCAGCTTAATTTTCCGCTTGCAAACCACATCACTTGATCCAAAAAATCTGTGTGATGGCCATTGATCCATAAAAGGATTTCTTTATCTATTTTTAGTAAATATTCTTTCATTTTTATTTTGTAGTGGAATGATAATTAAATTTATGATTATTAAAGAGGATTAAATGGGTTGCCCTTAAAAATTCCTCATTTTCATTTAAAAATGATTTTAATTTGTTGGATTCGTCAATCAACTCTAAGCAAGCAGTATTTTTAGATGAAGGAATCTCAGAAATATTGTACTGGATGAGGTCACTACTTAAATATCCGCTTTTTGCAGTGAAAATATTGGCTTGATGAATACCGCTTTTTTTTGCCATTTTCAAAAGATATTCTCCCAGATTATTATTCCAAAGTTTTTTCCAGAAGTTCTGATTTTTAACCGATTGCCCGTATCGGAAATATATTTTCAGGATGGCTAAATTTTCTGTGTGCATTGTCTTAATTTTAAAGTTCATTTAATCTTTTTCCAGTGTAACTGCCAAATCGGTTGTGTTTTGGTTCGCCAATCATCTGTCTTCCATAGATACTGCTATGTCCTGAGAATAAATAAGCTACAACACACGCAATAGCGACATAAACCCCACAATCGTTCCCAAAAAGTTCTATTGCCATAATACTACAAGCCAGAGGTGTATTGGTGGCTCCGGCAAAAACCGCTACAAAGCCCATTCCTGCCAAAAGTCCCATCGGTAAAGGAATAAAATAACCCAGTGCATTTCCTAGTGCGGCACCAATAAAAAATAAAGGAGTCACTTCACCACCTTTAAATCCTGCGGCTAATGTAACGATGGTAAAAATCATTTTTAATGCAAAATCGTAGGCAGGTAATTGCTGTTCAAAAGACGAAACGATGGTAGGAATGCCTAAGCCTATATATTTTGTCGTTCCTAAAGCCCAAACTGCGGTTGCAACTAAAATACCTCCAACCAAAGGACGTAAAGGTGGATAAGAAATTTTTGCTTTAAAAATTTTGCTTACCTGATGAATGGTTTTGCTGAAGATTGCAGCACAAAGTCCGAAGGCTATTCCTGCAAGGATGGCGTATAAACCATTTAAAAATGAAAAATCGGGAATGGTAGGGATGTGGTAATGGGTATGTCCTGTTTTCCAAAGTTTGGTGACTAGGTCTGCGATGATTGCCGATGCAAATGCCGGAAAAATCGAATCATATTTAAGTCTGCCAATCAGAAAAACTTCTAACCCGAAAATGGCGCCAGCTAATGGTGTTCCGAATACAGAACCAAAACCTGTGGCAATGGCAGAGATTATCAGAACTTTTCTCTCACTTGGTGTGAGTTTAAGTGGTTTAGTAAATTGGTCAGCAATAGATCCGGCCATTTGTATTGCTGTTCCTTCTCTTCCTGCAGAACCTCCAAAAAGATGGGTAGCCAAAGTTCCGAGGTAAACAAAAGGTGCCATCCGAAATGGTATAATCTCTTTGGGATTGTGGATAGTATCAATCAGCAGATTATTGCCTGCTTCAACTTCTTTACCAAATTGATGATAAATATATCCGATTACAAACCCTGCAACCGGAAGTAAAGCAATCAACCAAAGATGATTTTCCCGAAAATCTGTCACCCAGCCTAATGTTTTTAAAAATAATGCCGATGCAGTTCCTATACAAGTTCCGATGACAAGGCTAATCAATAACCATTTAATAATGTAGGGAAGTGATGGGTAAGCTCTAAAAAAAGCTTTCGTTCTGATAAGGGACTTTTGCCCTTTCGATTTTTGATAATGACGCATAATATATCCTGACTAAATGTTGAACATTCAATTTTAATCAGGCGCCATCAGCTTTTTAGGGCGGTTGGGTAAGGGAGACACCATTCCCTTTTTTGAATAATCAAAGTTAATGATTTTTATTAAACTAAATTCCTCTTTCAAATAATTTTAACTGGCAAAAGAAGTTACCGCCCATAATGCAGAAGCAGAAATAATGCCCCAAAGTACAACGCCCTGAATTAAAGGTCTAAAACCAACGCTCATCAGCAATTTTCTGTTGAGACCGCAGCCAATTAAAAATAAAGTTAAGGTCAGCCCTGCTTTTGCAATACCTGTAAGATAATGACTGAAATTCTGAACAAAAGGAATATAGGTATTGGCAATCATAGCCAAAACAAATAAGCCTATAAAGTACGGGATTTTCACTTTACTGCTTTTGTTTTTGAAAAGAAATGTAGACAGAAATGCCACGGGAATGATCCATAAAGCGCGAGCTAACTTTACCGTGGTTGCCACTTCCAAAGCCTGAGTTCCGTATTTGCTTGCTGCTCCAACTACTGAACTTGTATCGTGAATGGCAATGGCACTCCATAAACCAAACTGGCTCTGAGAGAAATTCAATGCGTGACCAATCATTGGGAAAATGAATAAGGCAATTGAATTAAGAATAAAAACGGTACCCAATGCCACTGAAATCTGCTTTTCTTCGGCTTTGATAACAGGAGAAATAGCTGCAATGGCGCTGCCTCCACAAATAGCGGTTCCTGCAGAGATTAGATAGGAACTCTTTTTGTCGATTTTAAGGAATTTTCCCATCAAATATCCAATCACCAGAGTTCCTATGATGGAAACTATGGTAAATACAATCCCTTCCTTGCCTTCTTTCATTGCGCTGGTTACATTCATTCCAAAGCCTAATCCTACCACTGAGACCTGCAAAAGAATATGTGTTGCCTTGTGGTTAAGATGGAGATAAGGATGACCGATGAACTGTGCAACGATAAGTCCCAAAAGCAATGCAATAGGAGGGGATACAAAAGGGGAGAGGCATAATACAACGAGAAGAAAAAAAATAACTTCTCTGGCTGTAATACTTTTTTCTAAGAATCTTCGTAAAGACTTTTTTTCTGTATTATTTTGATGATCTTGCATAATATGATTCTTTAATTTTATAGTACAAAATTGATCATATCACTGGTGAAAAAGAAATCAAAATAAATAATCTGCCATTACTTAAAGTTATAGCTAAGTGCGAATTTTATAAATAAATCGGAAAGACTTTCGCTGTCGCCTTGCGTTTGAATGAAATTGAATTCCCTCCCGATAGTAAGCCCTTTCACATCGACCACTGCACATTCGTTATTTTTAAGTTCTTTGAAAATAGAATATATGGAAAGAAATGCCAAGGCTTCTGAATTGAGTAGGTACATTTTAATGCTTTCCGAACTGTCCAATTGCATTTCTAAATTGAGATCACTTATTTTTATACCCGACTGCTTGAGGGCGTGTGCAATGACTTCCAGTGTTCCGGAACCAGGTTCACGTAAAAGAAAACTATACTTTATTAGGTCTTCTACTTTTACAGATGATTTTTTTGATAGAGGATGTCCTGATTTTCCGACCAGAACCAATTCATCTTTAACGAATGGAGTATATTTAAATATTTTATTTCTTGATTTTCCTTCGATAATTCCAAGGTCAATATTTTTATTTTGCAAAGCTTGCTCAATCTGTTCTGTATTTCCGGTAATCAACTGTACTTCTATATTGTCAAACTTGTGATGGAATGCTGCCAACATAGGTGGCAAAAGATACTGTGCAGCCGTAGTACTTGCACCAATGATCAGCGTTCCTGATTTGTTTTGAGTAAAAGCATTGAGGTCAAATTCCATATTTTGATAGATGGCAAACACTTGTTCTGCATACTGAAGCAAAGTTTCGCCGGCAGGCGTTAGTTTTATCTTTGTTCCGTTTCTGTCAAAAAGCTTAACCTTGAAATAATGTTCAATCTCTTTGATATGCTTCGTAACGGCAGGCTGTGTGATGTACAGTTCTTCCGAGGCTTTGGTGAAGTTGAGTCTTTTTGCTACGGTAAAAAATACTTTCAATCTGAAATCGAACATCTGCTATTTATTTTCTTTGAAATGTACAAAATAAAAAATTCTGAACTGTATTAAAAGGAGTGGAATGGTCGAGATATTTGAAATTATTTAACTCAAAAAATCTCTCAAAAATGCTTTTTAATGTTTTGTCTGTATATTGCTTTATTTCCAGTCCGCTACATTTGGTCGGACCTTTATCAGAGAATGTTCCCATTATCAAAAATCCATTCTGACTAATTGCTCTTTCAGCAATTGAAGTGTATTTTATTATATTCTCTTTGGCAGTTAAAAAATGAAAAACTGCTCTGTCGTGCCACAGGTCATATTTTTCAGTTGGGTTAAATTCAGTAATATCGGTTATAATCCATTTCACTAATTTGCTTTTTTCTCCCAATCTATTTTTGGACTTTTCGAGTGCCTTTTCAGAAATATCCAAAACCGTAATGTTAGTATATCCCAAATCCAGAAGAACATCTACCAAACGACTTTCTCCACCACCAATATCAATGATATGAGCTGAAAGAGGTAATTTTAATTCCTTTATTAACTCAATGGAAGCTTCTGGATAATCCTTATACCAGCTTACTTCATTCTCGTTTTTACTTTGGTAAATAGTATTCCAATGTTCTACCTTTTGATTTTCTGTTTTCATTTGATTATTGGTCATTCTTCAAAGATACTAAGCCTTTCAAAACTCTGAAAGGCTTAGATTTAAATATTATTAATAAACAATCGAAATTCCCGCTCCCCAACCCATATCACTATCGTAATGAGCTCGGATGCCGATGTTTTTGTTAATGATATATTTGAGTTCTCCCATATATTCTTTATCGGTATTCACCATAAATCCTCCTCTCAATCTTTTAGAAATCGGAATATCTTCACGCATCAAGGTTAATCTTACAATACCATCGTGATAAACTTCCGCTTGAAAGTTTACCAGCATCGGCAAAGTGTACATAACACCCAAACTAAATGCTTTTCGGGAATCTTTTTCGTTGGTTTGTCCAAACAGGTTTTTTTCCTGCTGGTCAATTCCCATTTTACGGTATCGCCAGTCGAAACCGATAAAAGGCATCAGCCACTGCATTTTTCCGATGTATCTGCCGAAATGAGTTTCCACTTCATAACCGTGCATACTGTTATAACCCAATCGCCATTCTGTACCTAAGCTCCATCTTGCATTTTGCAACATTGCCTGCCCGTCGTTTCCATTGGTGGCAAAATCATTTTCTGCCATAAAATGGGGCATATTGCTTTCTTTCTGCAGCATATTGTAGGCTTGTTTCTTGTCCGGCAAATTTGGATTTTGATAATCACCGACGGCAAAAACGCGGTTCATTCCCGACATCATATGATAAAGAATATGACAGTGGAAAAACCAGTCTCCTTCCTCATTTGCAAGGAATTCAATGGTATCGGTTTCCATTGGCATAATATCCAAAACGTTTTTTAGCGGCGATTTTTCTCCTTTTCCATTAATTACCCTGAAGTCAAATCCGTGAAGGTGCATCGGATGACGCATCATCGAATTGTTGTAAATGGTAATACGCAAGATTTCGCCTTTCTTTACAGGGATTTTATCCGTTTCAGAAAGAATCTTATTATCCATACTCCAAACATAGCGGTTCATATTTCCGGTTAGGGTAAATTTCAATTCTTTTACAGGCGCATCTTTAGGCAATGTCGTATTGTATGGTGACTGCAACATTGAATAATTAAGCGTAGTAATGTCACCCAAAGCATTGGCGTTGTATCGATTCTGGTCGTCGTCCATCTTCATTCCGGATTTCATATCCATATTATGTTGGCTATGATTCTCTTTATTTCCTGTCTTTCCAGTAATCTCGGGATACATTACGACGTTCATATCCATTTTGTTCAGACTCATTTTCATTCCCATATCATCAAGGTCGCCGTTCATTTTCATCATACCGTTCATCATTTTCATTCCTTCAAAATATTTAAGACGGGGAAGTGGAGAAATCAACTGTTTAACACCATTTCCAACAAAATAACTTGCAGACTGTGTTCTGTCTTCGGTTGTTGCTAAAAATTCATAAGCCACACCATCAGCAGGAATGGTAACCACTACATCATAGGTTTCTGAAACACCAATAATCAATCGGTCAACTTCTACGGGTTCTACATCATTGCCGTCATTGGCGACTACCGTAATTTTTCCTCCAGCGTAACGCAACCAGAAATAAGAAGAAGCTCCACCGTTGGATATTCTTAACCTGACTTTATCGCCTGCTTTCAAAGATTTGCCATCGATGTTTTTTAAATCAGTCGAATTACTGCCATTCATTAATACTTTGTCATAATAAACATCACTGACATCCATCGCCAACATACGTTTCCATTCGTTTTTAAGTTTGGTTTTAAAATAACCTTCACGAATCGCTTCTGCATAAGATTGTGTCGCATTTTTCTTAATCGGAGCCCAATCATTCGCATTATGAAGCATTCTGTCAACATTTTTTGGATTGAGATTGGTCCATTCGCTTAAAACAATGGGAACTTCGGGTAAATCATCTATTCCTTTTCTAAATGTTTTGTCATCCTTTCTTTTCTTCATTACAAAGTTTCCGTACATCCCAATCTGTTCCTGCAATCCCGAATGGGAATGATACCAGTGTGTTCCGCTCTGTATGATTGGAAAACGATAAGTATAAGTTGCACCCGGTGCTATTGGTTTTTGGGTAAGCCAGGGAACGCCGTCTTCTTTGTTGGGGAGAAAGACGCCGTGCCAATGAAGAGAAGTACTTTCTTTCAATTGATTATGAACAACAATTTCTGCTGTATCTCCTTCGGTAAAAGTCAATGTTGGCATCGGAATTTGTCCATTCACGGCAATAGCTCTTTTTTCTTTACCTGCATAATTGACCAATGTATCTTTCACAAACAGCTCATAGCGTACAACTTTCTGCGCGAAAAGTGATTGTGTAAAAAGCAGAAGGAAAATTGGTAATAATAACCGTGAAATATTATTTTTGAATTTAATCATATTTCTGTTATTTGATGGTTTCAACCGTACTTCCACAAGTCAACATCTGTGAGCCGTAGTAAGGGTTTTTAACAGCTTCCTCTTTGCTTAACCAATTGGCGCCTTTACCATTGTTAAACATCGGACAATGTTGATAATAAACAGGAGTCTCTTGTTTTGTAACTTTCATTAATTTATACATATTCCCAGAAAGCGATGTAAAATGGTCTCTTTGATGAGAAGCATCTTTTGTATCTGAAATATGTTCTGAATCAAAAGAAAGGTCTTTCATTACGTTCATCCAAACGGTATGTTCTTCAGTCGATAACTTTGCCATATCAACACTTTGTATAGCTTTTGTCAAAGCTAAAGCTTTAGTAGATGCACTCGCTCCATCGGATTTTATCAACGCATCTTTCAGAGAGAAATAGTTTTCAAATACAGATTTTAATGTGGACTGATTTTGTTGTGTTGAATTAGTCATCTTCATTTCATTATGGTTATGATTAGCGTGTTCAGATTTCATATCCATACCAGCGTTATTAGCCATTGAAACAGGTTTGAGTTCACGTTTGTACTGGCAACATTCAGGAAGTTTGGCATATACATCATCAGGAGCCAGAAATTTTTCGCTATCATAACCGGCTAAGGCTATACGCTTCAAAATTTCATCCTGATTGGTTTTCTTTTCATCATAACTCAACGTTGCCATTTTTGTGTCTTTGTTCCAATTTACTTGGGCTACATTTTTTAGATTTCCTGCTTTCTCTATGTTAGATTTACACATATCACAGTTGCCATAGATTTTGATGGTTTCTGTTTTTGAGTTTTTAATTTGAGCGAATATGTTGATTGATGACAGCAATACAGTAACTGCTACCAATATTTTTGATATTGATTTCATAAGAATTACATTTTGAGAAATAGACAATTGTACATCCATTTCTGATTAAATTTAAAGTTATTTTTAAAGTCGATAAACCAAAAGCAGATTTACTTTTAATAAGACATAATTATGGCTGTTAGCCAATGTTTTTAACCTATTTTTGGCGGTTGCCAAATAGAGTAGTGACCTAAAGAATAATAGGATTGTGAGAATTCAAATTGATGCTTTTCAATGACATCAAAAGAAGTATTTACTTTCAAATCAGTCGGTAGAAAAAGGCTGAATGATGAGTTGCCACATCTACAAGAGCTGTCTTTGCATTTGCCATTACAATCATTTTCATTGTGATGATCTTCGCAAGATTTGGTTTTGCAACAATCTTTTTTTTCTGCTTTCTCGTGATGACTTCTAGAAACTTTCTGAAGCTCCGTTTTAATTGGAGTTTTTGAACAGGCATAACTTAAGTTGGGAGTCAACAGAAATCCCAAGAATAACAGCAGAACTAAAGTGATATGTCTGTTCCAATTTTTCACTTCTACAAATTTATGAATTTATTTTTTTGTGATTATTAAATATAAACTGTAAAGTTTATACAAAGTTAAAATTGAATTTAGAAGAATTTCTTAATTTTTTCAGATGCTTATTTTAGAAAAAACATAGAACATTTCAGAAGCTATCTGCAAACTTCTGTCTCCATATACTTGAGACTGCTGTGGTGTGTTATAAGAAATTTTAGGGTCTTCATATGTCATAGGGATTCTTTTCTCTGCTCCAGCAATGAAAGGACAGCCTCCGTCAGCTTGAGAGCAGGTCATTATTGCAGCAAAACCGAATGTTGGATTGAATGCACTATCATATCTTTTTGAAAATCCAATTACAGGTAACGAATCATCATCGTATTTGATAGAATATACAGGGTTATTTCCATCCGCAATTTTGAAGATATTAAAGCCTTGATTAATTAGTGTCTCAGCCGCTTTTGGAAATAATGCGGTTTCTTCCGTACCACCCGAATAACATCGTACATTTGGAATATTGAAATAGGAAGCTCCTGCTTGCGCCCAGATTTGTGATAGATGTCTTCTGCGTGAATTGTGGGTACAAATAAAATTGATATTAATATCTTTTCCTTCATCCATTTTTTGCTGTACAAAATCAATTAATGGCTGCAATGTTATTTTTCTTTCCTCACTAATGCTTTGATGTTGCAATTGTTCTATAGTATTTGTTAATTCTGAATACATAGTGGTTGTTTAAGTTTATTGTTTATTAATTTATTCCGATATTTTTGCTTCTACGTTCCATAAGGACGTTATCTTTCCAGACCCCATTTTTCTTACTATCTTTTCTCGGTAGCCAACTAATCGGAATCCGCATTTCTCGTGTAACTTAATACTGCTTTCATTTTCGGCGAATATACCAGACTGCAATGTCCATATGCCGTTTTCTTCGCTCTGTTGAATTAATTCTGTCAAAAGGGTACCTCGCTCGTCTTGTGCAATATAAATGCTCACCTCTGCAACACCAGCATAAACGCATCTGCTTGAAACTGGTGTCAAGGACGCCCAGCCAATCATCTTGTCATTATAATAAATGCTGATTCTACAAAAATCGAGATGTCTTTATCCCATTCTTCCTATTGTGGCAAATCATTCTGAAAAGTGGCTACGTTGGTTGCCAATCCTTGCTTGTAAATTTCTATTACTTCCGAAAAGTTGTCTTTGATGATAGGTTTGATTTCCATAATGTAGTCTTTTTTTAGTAACAACCTGAGTTGGGAGTGCAGCAAGTATTATTCGAGTCAGATGCTTTTCTGTTTTGATTTTTTTCTGGAATTCCGCAAGCCTCATTGGCCAGACAAGCAGTTTGTTTATTTTTCAGAACAAAATTATTTCCGTTAAAATCCAAATCATATTTACCAATGGTTTCGCTTTGATATTCAACTTCTATCTCTGAATCTTCAATTCCCAATTCTAAAGAGAAACGGTTTTGAGAATGTGAAAAATTATTCGGGTGGAGTGAAAGAGTGGTTGGAGAAAGGTAATCCTGTAAATAAATTATTTTAATATGAGAGTGTATAGGATTTATTTAAGGTAAATAAGTTTTAGAACTTACAAAATTGCTTTATAAAGATTATTATTTGCAATACTATTTGTTTTACGAATCTTTGGATAGATTGAAAAAGAATAATCTAGACTTGGATGTACTAATTTAGAGTCCAGTTATTACACTATTTCTTTGTTGGTGATGGGTTTGTTCTATTTTGTAATTTTTAGAGAACCTAAAACTTTGAATTTTGTATAGTGCATACACAATAATCTTTTTTATCCTAGAGTCTCATCTAGCTCGAAATCTTTTTTATTCCAGAATAACAATAATTAGATTTCCAGTTATCTATACAACCCTTTTTTTAACAATTATTTCCGATTTTTATTGAATGTTAAATCGGAAATTTTTTAAGTCGGTACATTCTTTTTAGGTGACAAAAAAAGATAATTCTCCTTCTAATTAATCTTTTCTATAGTGCCTACAAGTAAAAAAAAGAAAAATTCTAATATTGACAGTTCGTACCAATTTGAGCCAGGGTCGATGATGAATTTTCAAGAAATGAAACTAGATGTAGCAATAAAAATACTCAAAGATTCAGGTTTAAATGTTTCAGATGAAGAGGCTTCTGAAATTTTAGCACTAGCACATACGCTCGCTAAAATTACTATCAAAGAGTTTATTTTAAATCAAGATTAATTCATATCTTATTGCTTCAAATGTATTATATAAATTTATAAAATTGCTAATTAAAGTATTTGCTACCAAGTCTTATAATGAACTAAAACTTTCATCTAAATTCTCTATATTTCAATCTGAGATAATGAATGATGAGAGTTTAGCAAGTTTATCTAAATCTTCTATAAAAGTGTTCGGAAAATGCACCGCTGAGGTCACAAAAAAACGCTTAAAAATTATTCTGAAGCGTTTTTTTTATGAAAAATTTGATTTAATGTTATTCCACAATAACCTTAAAATTACTATTCAGATTTTCTCCTGAAACATTCAGAATATAAGTTTATAAAGCTTTCTTATTATTAATTTTTAATTTAAAAATTCCTTTCTTGTTAGAATCGATTTTTTCATTAATTATAACCTTTCCTGTCATATTTCGCAATGTTGAATTTAGATTAGATTTTTTAAGGTCTGACTGAAAATACACATAAGTTGCCGTCGTTCATTTTTGACTGCAAATCAGAAATCATCAGATTCTCAACTTGGTCACGGCTTGGATAAGGTGCACCGACATTCAAAATCGCTTTGTCATAAGCTTGTTGAGCGGTCAAAGTCGGATTTTTCATCAGATAATCGTAAGGCTCTGATTTGATAGAATTCCGTTCAGAATTCCGTCTTTGTTATTGTCAAAATAATTTCCCGAACCATACAAAGAGAAATTGTGTGTTCATAATTCCTCCAACTTTGAATATAACAATCGTCCTTCTTTGCTCACAGCATCACGAAAAGAACCAAGTCCGCTGTCGTTCAATTCGTCACCAAATAGATTTCATGATTAGCAGAACCTCTTGCTCCCGTAGTATATTTCCCAAAACCGGTAGCTTCCGGAAAAGCTAATGTTTGAGCATTCAAATTAATTGTGGTTGATATTAGTCCGCCAAACACACATAGTTTAAGCATATGCTTAAATGGTAAAGATTTACTTTTCATAAAATTATTATTAATTGAATGTTAATGATTTGTTGCGATGGAAAATTAGACACAAACCAAAAAGGGAGTATCCTGTTCTGTGCTGTTAGAGTGTTGTTTGTCAGTTGATTAAAAGAAGTTGTTTTACCAGTGTGAAAAATAGTAGATTAGATTTTTATAAATAACAAGACTGTTTTCCAAATAAACCGACAATCAGATTTTTATAAGTAGTAATCTAGAAATTAAGGAATTAACTTTTGATGTTTATATTAATTGCAATTATTTTTAAAATTAATTGGTTAAACGATTAACTAAAAATTAACATAGCTAAATGAATTACTTTCTATTAAATTAATTATTAAAATTTAGTTTAATTTTAATTGTTTGATTTAGTGTAAGTTAAAATCAATTATTGTTGGGATTAAAAATCCGCCAAATTACACTTTTTTCTGGATTGACGAAAAAAAATGTGCTATTGTTTTTTTAATTTTTTATTAAATAATTTGCACTGTAAATCAGAACTATGAAAAAAGCATCCATTAAAGATATTGCTAGAATTGCAGGGGTTTCCGTTGCAACGGTTTCTTATGTTCTGAACAGTAAGGAAGGACAGAGAATCAGCGAGGATACCAAGAAAAAAATTTTTGAAGTGGCTGAAACGATTAACTACACGCCAAACCGAATGGCTAGAAGTCTTAAGAATAACAGAACTAAATTGTTAGGTCTTATTGTTGCGGATATCTCCAATGAGTTCTATTCAACTATTGCAAGAAATCTAGAAGACAATGCGCTCAAACTTGGTTATACTTTGATTATTGGAAGTTCTGATGAAAATGCTGAAAAGTTTGAAAAACTGATTGAACTTTTCTCCCAGCAGCAAGTTGATGGGATGATTGTAGCTCCTGTTGCAGGATCTGAAGATTCACTTTTAAAGTTGCTCAACAAAAATTATCCGGTAGTTACAATTGACCGATACTTAAAAGGAGTTAACATTCCTGGAATTATTGTAAATAATAGAGAAATTGCGGAAAGTACAACGTCTATACTTTTAGAAAAAGATTTTGACAAAATCATTTATGTTGGTTATGATACTAAGTTGCAGCATCTTTTAGACCGCCAGCAAGGTTTTGACGCAAGTATTTCAGAATCTAACAAAAATATCGCTGTTGAGAGAATTAAGGTGGGTTTAGATAATATTACAGAAGAGATTCACAACCAACTTGCGAATGCTTTAGGTAAAAATCCTAAAAATACGGCATTGTATCTTTCTAGTAACAAGCTTGCTGTTGCCGGTTTGTCTTATCTTATCAAAAATAATATCAAAGTCCCTCAGGATGTTTCAGTCTTAGCTTTTGATGAGACAGAAGCTTACAAATTATTTCCAACAGAGATTACTTATGTTAAGCAGCCATTGGAACAAATGACAGATGAAGCGATTAAACTGCTTGATCTTCAAATTAATGAATATTCTAATACCTCAAAAAAAATAACATTATCAGGTGATTTAATCATCAAAAAATCAATAAAATAATTTTTTTACCAATTAACTTAAACGTTTAATCTAAATATGAGCAATAAAAAATCTTACGCAGTTTGTTTCGGAGAAGTTCTCTGGGATATTTTTCCAGCCGGAAGTAGAGCTGGTGGTGCACCTTTCAATGTAGCTTACAATCTCGACAAAATGGGAGTTGAGGTTCAAATGATCAGCAAAGTTGGAAATGATGAACTTGGGAAAAATCTCTTAGAAAAAATTGATAGTTGGGAAATTTCTACAGATCATATCCAAATTGACAATGAAAAACCGACTGGAACTGTTATTGCAAATTTTGACGAACACGGCGAAGCGCATTATGACATTGTAAATGATGTGGCTTGGGATAATATCCAGATTACTCCGGAGCATAAAGAATTGATTCAAAATTCTGAGGCGTTTGTCTTCGGAAGTTTGATTGCCAGAAACGAAGAATCGAAAAATACACTTTTGGAACTGATAGAACTTTCTAAATTCCGAGTTTTTGATGTTAATTTTCGTCCGCCTTTCATCGATTTTGAATTAATCAAAACATTGCTTCACAAAGCCAATTTGGTAAAAATGAACAAAGCCGAATTAAGAACTATAATCGAGTTTTTTGGTGAAGAATATATCGATGAAGATATAAGTATCAAGCATATTCAAAATTATTTTGACTTAAATGAAATCGTTCTTACAAAAGGAAGCAAAGGCGCAAGATATTTTGTAGGAAGCGAAAATTATACTTTTTCTGCAGTTTCAATAGACGTTCAGGATACAGTTGGAAGCGGAGATTCTTTTTTAGCAGGTTTTCTATCTAAAAGAATTCAAGGAAAAAATCCTCAGGAAATTATGAAACAAGCGGTTTCTTTGGGGGCATTTATTACTTCAAAATCAGGTGCTTGTCCTGATTATTCTTACGAAGAATTCAAATCTTTCCGAGAAGAACATTACAGTCAAACTATTTAAAATTAAGAGTATGAATAATGCAAAATTTACAGAAAAGAAATACGTTGTTGTATTGGCATTCGTTATTTCATTATTTTTCTTTTGGGCAATTGCTTTGACGATGGGCGATGTTCTGAATAAGCATTTCCAGAATGTTCTGAACATCTCAAAATCAAAATCTGGACTGGTACAGCTTTCAATCTTCGGAGCTTATGCGTTGATGGGAATTCCGGCCGGATTATTTATGAAAAGATTCGGGTATAAAATGGGTGTGATTTTAGGATTGTCACTTTTTACTTTAGGATCATTTCTTTTCATTCCGGCAGCCAACGAAATGTCATTTAACTTTTTCCGAATTGCACTTTTCGTTTTGGCAATGGGAATGGCGACTTTGGAAACTGTAGCGCATCCTTTTGTGGCAGCATTGGGTAATGAAAAAACGAGCGATCAAAGGGTGAATTTCGCGCAGTCTTTCAATGGATTGGGAGCGATTATCGGTCCACTTTTGGGAGGCTATTTTATCTTCGGAAAGTCAGGGTTGGATGACAATTCTTTGGATTCTG
The DNA here is from genome assembly GCA_002345565.1 of Flavobacteriales bacterium UBA2306. Taxonomy (GTDB): domain Bacteria; phylum Bacteroidota; class Bacteroidia; order Flavobacteriales; family Weeksellaceae; genus Epilithonimonas. The sequence continues at coordinate 124,000 of DDVS01000001.1, forward strand.
TCAAAAATCTTTATACTTGGATTGGCGTTGTTATTTTAACGATTACTATAGTTTTTTGTTTTATTAAAGTTCCAAGTTTGAAAGATCCTCACGCAGAAGATATTCAAATTTCAGAAGACGATTCTTCATCTATTTCAGATCCTCATGCACCGCTTTATAAACAGAGACATTTTATTTTTGCTGTTATTGCGCAGTTTTTCAATATCGCTGCACAAGGCGGAACTTGGGCTTATTTCATCAATTATGGTGTGGAAAAAATGCATCTTCCAGAATTACAGGCTTCCTATTATTTTTCATTAAGTATGGCTATGATGATGATCGGACGTTTTATAGGAACATTCCTAATGAAATTCATCGCTCCAAATAAACTTTTAGCAATTTTTACAGCTTGTAATATTGTTCTATGTTTAGTGATTTCGCAAAGTTTCGGTTGGTCATCTTTCATTAGTTTGATATTATTAAATCTTTTTCTAAGTGTAATGTATCCAACTATTTTCAGTCTTGGATTGAAGAGATTGGGAAGCAAAGTTCCACAGGCTTCTTCATTCTTGGTGATGGCAATGTTTGGTGGAGCGGTATTTCCTCCTTTGATGGGTAAAATTGCAGAGAAAGACATTGCGCACGCTTATCTTTTACCGATTATTTGTTATGTGATTATTCTATTATTTGCTTTGAAGTTCTATAAGCCAAAGACGCTTAAATAGACTATGAAAACTAATGTTTTTAAATGTTACTTTTGGTTATTATTAATCATTAGCCAGATTTTCCACGCTCAAATTGTAATCACAAACAAGGATTTTTCTTTCGGAACAACAGGAAGAATTGGAGCCGGATATTCTCCGAACGCTGATGGAAAAACAGGAAGGCAACTGAATCTCAATAACCAAGGTTCTTTAGGCGGAAGAATGGATCAGGGCGATTATGTCGATTTTTTACCGGCTTTTCATTTCACACCAGTTGTGGATGGAGACAGTACAAAAAGTACCAAAATTGATATGCAAGCTAGATTGAGTTTCTATTCCGGCGGAACTTATTTGGGAAATGTAGATTCAAAATCAAATCAGGGGATGATTATCGCTTTGCCCGAAGCTTTTGTGGAAGCCAGAAATATTATGGGAAGTGATTGGGACGTTTGGGCTGGTTCCAGATGGCTGAGATATGACGATGTCCACATTGCTGACTATTTTTATTTTGATGACCATTCGGCGACAGGTTGGGGGGTTAGACATAAAAACACCAGATTTTCAATGTTTTTTCCTGCGGTGATAGATACGACTTCAACTAATTCCACACCATATTCTTATACAAATGTTATCAGCGGAACAAAAAATCTGATTTACAGACAGAGGGAAGTTTTTATTTTGGAGCAGATTATTCCATTTAAAAATGAGACTCAAAAACTGAAACTTCTCGCAGAATTCCATAATGTGGAAAAATCCGGTGACAATTCTCTGGAGCAGTATCCATCGGATAACGGATGGGTTTTAGGCGCAAAACTGAATACGAATTTAAAAACAAAAATTACAGGTTCTTTCAACCAAATATCAATAAGATACGGAAACGGAATTGCCAACGGAGGCGATAGCGGAAATACCCAAACTTGGCGGACTTACGGTGCGCCTGATGAAACTAATAAAACCTATAAAGGTGCCTATTCTTTGACAGCGGTTGAACATATTTTGCTTAATCTTTCCAACAGATGGTCAGTCAACGCTTATGCAGTTTATACCCAAAGTAAAGGTGGTTCGAACAGTAATAATAAAGCGATTGATTATTATCAAAGAGAGATTTTTAACAAAAAATCTGAGTTCAATACAGGTCTTAGAGCGACTTATTATTTTAATAATTGGTTTCATATTCTCTCCGAATTGCATTTTGCCACAAGGAAAGACGGTGTACAAGATCCAGCTTCGATGACAAAATTAGTTCTGGCTCCAACTATTGTTCCTACTGCGGAGAGAAGTGTTTGGGCAAGACCTCATATTCGTTTCATTGCAGAAGTTTCAAGATATAATGATCAGGCAATGAACACTCTTTATTCGCCATTTTTACAACAATCTGGTTCCAAAAGATTTGGGACTTATTTTGGAGTGAGGACAGAATGGTGGATTTTCTAATTAAATTTAAAATTAAATACAATGAACGTAAAATTAGGTGCTTCACTGCTATCTTGGATTACTCCAGTTTGGACACCAGAAGCAGGGAAATATGCGATAGAAAAAACAGGAAAAGCAGGTTTTGATTTGATAGAAATCTTGCTTCCAACTTCAATGGAATTGAATTCTAAAGAAGTAAAACAACAATTGAAAGATAACAATCTGGATGTCGTTTGCTCTCTTAATCTTCCCAAAGAAGCACATATTGCTTTTCATCCAGAAGTTGCAGAAAAGTTAATAAAACAAGCAATCGATAAAACTTCAGAATTGGAAACCGATTTTTTAGGCGGTGTTCTTCACGGCGGAATTGGCGTTTTTTCAGGAAATCCTTTAACCGAAAATGAAGCTGAAGTCATTGTTGAAGTTTGGAGCAAAGTGGCAGATTATGCCAAAGAAAAAGGGGTAAATATTGGAATTGAATCGATTAACCGTTACGAATCGTATGTTTGTAATACTGCAAAAAATGTGTTGGATTTAATTGAAAAAACAAAAAAAGACAATTTGTTTCTTCATCTCGATACTTTCCATATGAATATTGAAGAAAACAATTTCTACGACCCAATTATTCTTGCAGGTAAAAAACTAAAACACGTCCACATCACAGAATCTCACCGCGGAATGCTTGGCGAAGGAACAGTTAATTGGAATGAACTTTTCAAAGCATTAAAAGAAATCAATTTTGAAGGAAATCTGGTCTTGGAAAACTTTTCATCTTCAATTTCTGGAATGCAACAGATGGTTTCGCTTTGGCAAAAATCTCCTTATGATGCGGAGGAGTTAGCGTTAGGAAGTTTGAAATTCCTGAAAAATTATTTTTGATAATATTAAATTTTCATTCTCAAAAACCACTGATAACATCGGTGGTTTTTTAATTTTAATGAATTAGGCAGAAATAATAAATAAATCAAATTAAGTACTAATAATAACTTAAATATTTATTTTTTGCTGAGCTATGCGCCTTTATCTCATTTTATTTATTGATATTTAAATGACTCGATGAATCTTCAATTTGCGAACCTTAAAAATGTATTCAATAATTTCAAAAAAATCTTTATGGACTATGCATTTTAAATATATTGTTAATTGTTTAATGTACTTAACGTGAAAGAGCAGGATACCACAAGTCTTCAAAATGTATATTTTATAAAGTTGAAAATAAAGCCTTTTATTAGCTTTATAAAAAATCCAAGAATCCGTTATATAGATCAAAATAAAATACAATGACGAAATTATCACGAAATTAATTTTGTAAACATTGATTACAAACCTTTCGACGCGTCCAACTTTAAAGTGCAAACTTCAGGTTTGGATGGCGAAATTCAATTAATTCCTGTATATTTCTCAAAATAATTTTAAAACAGGATTTAATAAGTAGAGACACTTCGACAAGCTCAGTGTGACATCTCAAATAATAAACGTTATATTTAGCGTTGTCATCCTGAGCTTGTCGAAGGATTGTCGAAGCCTTTTAGAAATAAAAATAAATATTTATGAATAAAAATATCGTAAAAACCTTAGCATTAGGAACGCTCCTTACATTCGGATTTAGCAATGCTCAAAACAAACCGAAAGTCGTTTTAGACAATTTTTTCAACAACGAAAAAAAGGAAAATAAAGAAACCAAAGTCTTAGAATCTTGGCATTACACGTGGAACGACACTTCCAATGGCGGTTTCTCTCTATTAGGACAAATTTTTCAAAAACAGGGCGCTGAAATAAGCACTTTAACGACCGCTCCATCCAAAAAAGATTTGAAAAACGCCAATATTTACATCATCGTAGATCCGGATACCGACAAAGAAGCCTACGGTGGAAAAGCCAATTTTATTGATGCAAAAACCATTAAAACGCTTGTTAAATGGGTGAAAAAGGGTGGTGTTTTAGTCTTAATGAGCAACGATAATGGCAATTCGGAGTTTGTAAACTTTAACAAATTAGCACAAGAATTTGGCATTACGTTCAACGACGACAGCATCAATAGGCTTCAAGGAAGAGAATTTCAAAAAGGAGCGGTAAACGTAAAAGCAGGTAACGAAGTTTTTGCAGAACGTAAATTATATATGAAAGAAGTGAGCACCATCACCACAAAAGCGCCTGCAAAACCATTTTTGTATGCTCAAAATCAAACCATTGGAGCCATTGTAAAAGTGGGCAAGGGAACGGTATTCGCATTGGGCGATCCGTGGTGCTACAACGAATACATCGATGGAAAAAAGCTTACAGAAGATTTTGCTAATTATGAAGGGACAGAAGATTGGGTAAAATGGTTACTGAAGCAGGTTTCTAAAAAATAAATCAATTTGTGCGATCGGTTAAATTTTTATTTGGGCAGCTTTTCCGCCCTCCGTTCCCGCTTTTTTGTCTCCGCTTTGCTGCAACAAAAAGAGCTCCACTCAGGTCGGGCTGCGAGAGATTCAACGTAAATTGAATGAACGCAAGTTTGGAAAACGAAGATTAAAATTTGGCTAATGATAAAACGAAAAGTAACTATTCTTGTCCGAAAAAAAAATGAAATACAGTTTACAGGTCGCTCTTCCAGAGCTTTAATTCATTGAATAATTATTTTCTATTAACATTCCGTTCCTAACGGAACTTCTGATGTCTTTCATTAATTTTTGAAATATCAGAATCGAAAGGTTTCATCTTCTATAATGATAAGACAATAACAGAGTCAAAATCGGAAGAATAGAGTTTGGTGTTTTAATTATATAATTCCTGATCTGTTTTGCAGAAAAAGCTATTGCGTTTAGAATGCCCGGTTATTTTTTTGGTGATAGGACCTCCACATTGGGGGCAAATCTTTTGTTGGTAGGCTTGCCAGTGTTTGGAAAGCGTGTTTTGGCTTTTCCATTTAAGGAAATCAAAGCTGTAGTTTCGGACTTCTGACAGCAAATTTTCCAATTTAGCTTGTGGCAAAGCGTCTATGGTAGATTCTGGTTGCACACCGATTCTGAAAAGGACTTCATTCTTAATAATGTTACCCGATCCTGCCATTATATCCTGATCCATCAAGGCATCGCAAACCATCATGTTTGGATGAGCCAGAAGTTTTTCTTTGGCTTTCTGCGGGTTCCAAATCTTGCTCATTACATCTGCTTCCCAGTCTATATGGGAAAAACTTTCTTTATCTATCAACTTTACAGAGCAGGTATAGAAAAACATTCCGCCATTTTCAAATATTAAACCCAGTTTCAGATTTTTGGCGGGTTTTGTAGCTTGTCCGGTTTCGTAAGACCCAAACATCAAGAGATGAATCCGGATGATGGCATTCTCTAATATTAAAAAAGTCTGTTTACCCAAAAGCCGGATGTCTTTAAGAGTTTGTCCTTTAAGATGATGAAGATCAAAATTGGTCTTTCCTTGCGTTAAAATGATGTCTTTCCCAATGTAGGGCAGCAACTGTTCCTTCATCAGAACAATAGTAGGTCCTTCTGGCATTGTGATTTTTTAGCAGAAAATTCAAATATTATTCCGATAAAAATAAAATATAAGTTATTTTTGATTCCGATATGGATTTGAACTCAATATACAGCAACCAGCGCAACGGCAACCAGGAACAGAGCAAAGTAAAACGGACAGATTTCCAGAGAGATTTTGATAGGATTGTTTTTTCTTCCGCCTTCCGCAGACTACAGAACAAGACGCAGGTATTTCCCTTGCCGGGGAGTGTTTTTGTACATAACAGATTAACGCATTCTCTGGAAGTAGCTTCTGTAGGGCGCAGTCTGGGCAGTCTGGCTGGTGAATTTATTGATGAGCGTTTTGGGGCAGATCTTTTACCAGATTCCAGGGATTTCTATCGCCATCAGCTGCATAATGTGATAGCTTCTGCCTGCCTTTGCCATGATATAGGGAATCCCGCATTCGGACACTCCGGTGAAGATGCTATCGCCAGTTATTTTGAAAAAAATGAAGCAGATTTAAAGCTGTTATTTACAGAAAAAGAATGGGCAGACCTCCTGAATTTTGAAGGGAATGCCAATGCCATCAGAGTATTGGCGCATCAGCAAAAAGGAAAAGATAAAGGTGGTTTGCAGCTTACCTATACCACGCTGGCCAGCATCGCCAAATATCCGTGTGAATCTGTAGCCAAAAAAAAAGGCGTGATTAACCGTAAGAAGTTCGGGTTTTTCCAGAACGAAAAGTCCATCTTTACAGAGATTGCGGCATCAACCGGAATGATTAACGAGTCCCAAGAGCCGGTAATCTTCAAAAGACACCCTTTTGTATGGCTGGTTGAGGCGGCAGATGATATTTGCTACAATATTATAGATATGGAAGATGCCCACAGATTGGGGATTGTGAACTCGGCAGATTGCGAAAATCTGTTTATGGACCTCATCCAATCTGTTAACGCAGAGGATACCAGAAGGGTGAGGGATAAGCTGGATGTTATTACCAATAAAAATGAGAGAATCTCTTATCTGCGCGCAAAAGTGATCAACTCCCTCATCAACAAGACGATGATGCTGTACCAGTTTAACTTTGATAAAATTCTGGACGGCAGTCTGGACAAAGGTATTTTGGACCTGTTTAAAGCAGAAAGTGGCGCACTGACAGAGATAGAACGGTTTTCTATCAATAAAATATACAATCACAAAGCGGTGATAGAAATAGAAAATGCAGGCTACAACGTCATGTATGAATTGCTGAATCATTTTGTGCCTTCTGTTATCAAAGATAAAGAAGAGCGCAAATCCTACGATAAAATGGCGCTAAAGCTATTGCCAGAACAGTTTGTCTACGACGAAGCCAGCGTTTACCAAAAAGTGCTGGGCGTGCTGGATTATGTCTCCGGGATGACGGATAACTACGCCACAGACCTCTACCGAAAAATCAAAGGAATCGATATAGGCATGACGATGTAATGGTGGGAATTATTAATGATCTATAAATGATAAATAATAATATCCGAGGAAATCATTAATCCTTGTATATCATTTTATATCATTGATCTACTATCCATCATCTTTTAGCAAAGATTGGTCATCATTTATAGAACAAGTTCGCAGCCGAAGACATCGGTAAAATGTTTTTTGATTTTGTCTTTCACCTCCTCCATATCTATTTCTCTTTCCAGTTCTCTCTTGAGAGAGGTAACCTGTTTGTCTGCAATGCCACAAGGGATAATGTATTCAAAATAGCGCATATCTGTATTCACATTCAGGGCAAAGCCGTGAATAGTGACCCATCTGGATGCTTTGACCCCCATAGCGCATATTTTGCGGGCATAGGGTTTTCCGACGTCCAACCAAACACCGGTTTCGCCTTGTGAACGCTCGCCCTGTAGTCCATAGTCTGCCACGGTGCGTATGATGACCTCTTCCAGGTCTCTCATATAACGGTGAATATCTGTATAAAAATTTTCCAGATCCAGAATAGGGTAGCCTACCATCTGTCCAAATCCGTGGTAGGTAATATCGCCGCCGCGGTTAACTTTGACATAGCTGGCGTTAATTTCCTGAAGTTTATTCTCATTAGCCAGAAGGTTTTCTTCATGGCCGCTTTTGCCAAGGGTATAAACATGAGGATGTTCTACAAACAGGAGGTGGTTGATGGTAGATTGCTGCTGATCCGGAAAATCCCGGTTGTGCTTCTTGATGTCCAGGTTTTGCTTCAGTAATTCTTCCTGATAATCCCAGGTAGGTTGATAATCTTGTGTTCCCAGATCTTGAAAAAGGACTTTTGTGTTGAGGATAGCATTCACGATGAGGTAGAAATTTTCACAAAAATACTCATAATTTAAACAAAGGACAAAACAGAAAAGACCACCCAAGGGGTGGCCTGTTTATAAAGAATAAAATCTGAAATCGCCTAACCTATAACGTCTAGCAACTACCATTGGCGAATGGTGTTTGCAGATGATCTGCGAAGATCAACCGGTATAGACAAAAGAAAATGTGTTATTTTACAATCAGCTTTTTGGTTTGCGACTGTCCGCCATAAGTGGTTTTTACAAGGTAGATACCTGCCGATAGCTGGCTTACATCTACTTGTTGCGCAGAAAACCCAATTGTACTGCTGATAGAAGTGTTATAAACTTTTTTTCCTGAAAGATCAAAGATCTCTATGTTTCCGTTTTTAGAATCGGCTTGCTTTACATCCATCAAGATGTTGATTTTGCGGTCTTCTTTAGTCGGGTTAGGGTAGATACTGAAAGATCCTTTAGTCCCGAAGTCTGCTACAGCTAATTCATCGGTGATATTTTTGTATTTGAAATACATATTACCTGTAGTAGCGCCACCATTTGAAGTGAAATACATTCTGTAATAGTTGCTGCCATCTTTTACATAATATACCACGTCTGTATAAACTCCTGAAGTCGGTTTCCAGCTGTGACCCACAGTGGTGATGTTTTTAGAGTAAGCTGTAGCAGAAGGTGCAGTATAAGAAGCTGTAGCCTGAGTTTCTCCTTTAACATAAGCAATGCTTACGTTTGGAGATTGTATAGCCCCGGAAAGTCTATACATTAACTGTCCGTTATAGAATGTCCAGTATCTGGTGAACATAAGGTCCCAAGCTGTTTTGGAAGGTTCTCTGTTTTCTACTTTAGCTCCAGTATCGAAAGAGAAATAGTTGAAAAAAGCGTCATCTGTACCATTAGCTAAAGTTCTGGTCTGGGTTGCGTTCCAAGATGTACCGTTCCATTTCGCATATTTGAAAGTGTAACCGCCGTAATATTCATTGATAAAGAATTTGTAATAGTCTCCGTTACCGTACTCTAAAACAAATACCACCTTACCTACAATCTTGTGGGTAGACATGTCATAAGTTCCCCAGCTGTAGTTGAAGCCTCCGGCAGCTAGCAAAGTAGCGTTATCAAATACACCATCTTGCAGATCGGTTGTCTGATCCGGATTGTAAAGAGGATCTCCCCAGTTGGCTTTATCGCCAGGCACCACCGTATCAAAAGCAGCAGGGTCTGCAGACACCTGATATACTTTTACGTTGTTAGCATCATTGATTCTTTCTCCAAAACTCATAGAATTATTTCTGTAGAATGCAATATCCCATCCTGTAGTAGGCTGAGAGACAATGCTGTTGGCAGAAAAATCGTAGAACACTCTGTTTTCATATTGAGGGCCCATAGTTAAGTTAACAGAGGTGTAACCCAATTCATCGGTTTGTGAAAAAGCTGTTTGCGCGATAGACAATGTAAGCGCAGCAGTAAAAAATAGTTTTGATCTCATAGCTATAATAGATAATTGTTATTTAGAATGATTCTACAAAACTAAGATTTTATTCTTATTTAGAATTATTAAAAATTAAAAAACACATAAACATGATAAATGTCATAATGTGAAATCTGGTTAAAGTTGATAAAAAAACCTTTCATCAACGATGAAAGGTTTTATACAGATCAAACTAATGATCGTTATTTTTTAATAAACTGAGATTGATTTCTTTGTCCGGCGACATCTTCTATCGTAATAAAATAAACCCCAACTTTAAGCGTAGCAATATTTAAAGAGTTGTTGATGATTTTTTCTTCTGTAACCATTTGGCCGGCAGCAGAGTAGATCACTGCTTTAGAAAGAGAATTAGGAGTAACAAATTTTAAAAAATTATTGTCCAAGGAAACGGCCATTTTTAAATTCCTAGAAATATTAACACCTTCATTAACAGCTAAGTTGGCTCCATATTTTACATTGTCTAATTGCATTGCTGCGTGGATACTAGATGGCTGAAATCTGAAAGCAATATATTTTGCAGTAGATAATTGAACATCATAAGTATAGGTTGTGGAAGTTGTTTGCAGGGTTTGAGCAGGAGATAGAGCTACAAAAGTGGTCATATCTGTAGCACTGGTCAATACACCAACAGTAACAGTTCCAGTGCCACCGGATCCTTCACTAACTTGTGCGTCAAACTGTACTTTTTTTGTTCCGTCCGGCGATATAATTTCTGGTGTGATAATATAAGTGGGATTGGTAGCGTCAAACAGACTGTATGCCTGCGCATATTCCCCCGGAATAAAATAGGCTAAGGATATGTTCTGTTAGAAGTCCATCCATTTTGAGGGAAATTCTGTTGTGAAAATCCGGATAAATTTTCGATGATTTCTGTTAATTGTGCATTTAAAGCTGTGATGGACAATAAAGAAGCTGCGAAGAGTAGTTTTGCTTTCATAATTTTATTATTATTAAGAATCTTATTTGGAATCGTTCTAAAAAAACGCTAATTTATTTTTAATTATTCTAAATAAAATATTATCTTCGCAAAAATTTTTCCCGCTATGAATAAGAAAACGGCAAGTGTTTTGGGACTTTTTGCGATGGGGTTTGCCTTTGGACAAACAGATTCCCTGAGCCAGAAAAGTATAGAAGAAGTCGTAGTTACCGGGCAGTTTAGCGCACAATCCATCAACAAGTCTATCTATAAAGTTGAAGTCATAGATACCGAGCAAATCAAGAACATGGCCGCCACCAATGTGGCAGAAGTATTGAACCAGAATCTGAATATGCTGGTTGTCGCAGATTCTTCTTCCGGAAATTCTTATGCTAATATCCTAGGACTGGGCGGGGAATATACCAAAGTTTTGATTGATAATATCCCGGTAGTCAATGATGAAGGATTGGGAAATCTGGTAGATCTTACAAAAATCAACCTCAATAATATTGAAAGAATAGAAATTGTGCGCGGTTCTATGGGGGTGGAGTATGGTAATAATGCTGTGGCAGGGGTTATCAACATCATCACCAAAAAAGGTGCTGCTAAAACATTCTCCGGCAATGTGGCATTACAGGAAGAAACCGTAGGAAGCTACTATGACTGGTACAAAAAAGGAAACGGAAGACATGGGCAGAGTGCCAATCTGGGTTATAACATCAATAAAAACTGGTATGTCTCTGCCGATATTAACCATAATGATTTTCAGGGGTTTGGAGGGAGTAAGCATGGCTATAGATTCTTCAGCGAGTCAGAAAATGGTCTGCGTGGCTATGACTGGCAACCTAAGGATCAAATCAATGCCAACGGAATTATCCGATACTCTAAAAACAAAACGTCTATCTATTATAAAGCCAGTCTGCTTTCAGAAAAAATTAATTACAGAAACCCCAATACAGAGGTGGTCAACTATCCTGGCGGTGACAGAAGCTATATTGCACGAGATAAAGACTATTTCACAAAGCGATGGTTGCACCAGCTCAATATCATAACCAAACTGGGAAGTAGCATTAATTACATGGGAGATTTTTCTTACCAAAGCCAGATAAGACAAGCCCAAAACTATGTCTATGATGTGCCGCAAAGGCTGGAGCTTTCAAGAGAATCTAAACAAACCTTCTATGATATAGATGTATTCTATTCCAGAGGGATGTTCAGTCACTTTTTGGATAATGACAAGTTTGATTTTCAGTTAGGTTATGAGCTGGACAGGACACAAGGCTATGCCAGTATTTTTACGGAAGACCGCACTTTTGGAAGCGATATTTTCCGTACGGTTTTTAATTACTCTAACTTTCTTTCTGCCGAGTGGAATGCCTTGTCTCATTTCTACGTACGCCCGGGTGTAAGACTGGCATTGAGCGATATGTTCGAGAAGCAGTATAACTATTCCATGGTTCTTAAATACAGCGCCGGGAAATCGGATTTCAGACTTTCCGGAGGATCTGCCAATCGTTTTCCTAAGTATGAAGAATTATTTACCTACTATGTAGATGCTAACCACGATGTGCGGGGCAATGCGAATCTAAAACCAGAAGAAGGGCTTACCATAGGCGCATTCTGGGATTTTAAAACCAGAAAAACCCACGATGGTATTAATCTAAGCCTATCCGGTCTATATCTGGATCTTAAAAACAGAATAGAACTGGCAGTCGTTAACTTTGATCCTTATCAATACCAATATATAAATATAGACCAATACAGATCCTTGATGTTTAACGGGAGTTTTTCTTATAAAAAGGGCAGTTTCCTCTTCAATACCGGCGCATCTCTCACAGGGATTTCCAGAATTCTGAAAGCTCCTAATGCGGAATCTCCGGATCAGTTCTTTTTCTATCCAGAGGTTAATGCTTCTGTGAATTATAAACTCTCTGGCATAAAAACCCTCTTTGCATTGTATTACAAATACAGCGGAGAAAGCACCCAGTACAGAATGGAGAGCGATGTGGCGGGCAATACTACCTTTACGCTAGGGAAGATTGGGGATTTCAGTATGATGAATGCCACGTTGAGCCAACCGTTTTTTAATGACCATCTGGATTTTACCATCGGGGTTAAGAATATCTTTGATGTTACCAATATCCAGAATACCACTCAAGCGGGAGACGGGCACAATGCTAATAATACAATGAATTTGTTCTACGGTAGAAGCTATTTTGCCAGAGTAACCTATAACTTCTAATAACAATATCAATCTGAGATGAAAAATCTGTTTTTTAGCCTTTCTATATTAAGCATCCTTGTTTTACAATCGTGTATCCGGGATAATGAGGACCCGGTGGCTGTTGCCCCTTTTGAAGGTAAAATAGACAGCGCTAATGTAGGAGGCGGTGCACAACCCAACCAGGTGTGGTATGACCTGAGCTCCGGAGAGAAAATTCTCAATAACAGAACCGATTGGGATCTGGGATTTTATTCAGGCGACAGCTTTAAAGTGATTCTTAACTCTTCCATTATGATGGCGGCAGGTAAAATAGACAACGCTACCAACATCGATGCTGTAACAGCTGCTTCTGTAGCTACTCTGATGACCAAAGTGCAGGTAGCCAACTTTGATCCTAATAATGAGCAATATATTGACGATGTAAAAGGCGATGTTGTAAATGGGCATACCGCTATAGCCACTATTAACGCAAAAGATTCCGACAATGCCATCTATCTGGTGAATATGGGGAAAAAGATTTATGTAGGCGACATTCCTGTAGGGTCTACCTACACCGGCGGCGATGCACGAGGCTGGATGAAGGTACAAATCACCAGAAACGGAAAAGGCTACAAAATTAAATATGCCGATATTAATGCTACCACGCACAAAGAATATAATATCCAAAAAAATACGTCTTACAATTTCAGCTTTTTCAGTATGGTTAATCATCAGGAGATTATCATCCAGCCAGAAAAAGACAAATGGGATCTGGGCTTTACGGTTTTTACCAATGTGATTGCCGGAGCTGGTTCTTACATCTATGCCGATTTTGTATTGGATAATATTCTGGGCGGTGTAGGGGCATACCAAGTTAATATACCGACAGGAGTAAGTGGTAGTGCGTATTACAATAGCTTTACTGTTAATGATGTAGATGCTTCCCAATTAATTTATAATGACCAAAGAACAATTGGTGCCAGTTGGAGAAACCCAATAGGGTCAAACGGGCTGGAGGTGTACAGCGACAGATTCTACGTTATTAAAGATAGTGAAGGCCTTTTTTATAAACTAAGATTCAACAGAATGACCAGTTTAAGCGGAGAAAGAGGACATCCCCAGTTTGAATACCAGCCTTTGTAACCTCAGGAAGTCAATAAACTTCTATCAAAATCATGATTTAATAGATTAAAAAAATAAACTTAAACATATGAAAAATATCAAAATAGCTCTTTTATCAGCGCTTCTTTTAGCCGGATTATCTTGTAAAAAAGAAGATTCCAAAGTGGCAAAACCAGAAGAGGCAGTGGCAGCAACTCCCGTTTCTAACCAAAGAATAGTGAGCATTAGTGGTGGTGTTACAGAGATTGTAGCCGCTCTTGGCCACGAGAAAGAAATTGTCGGGATCGATGTTACCAGTACTTATCCCGAAAGCCTTAAATCTACAGCAGAAGAACTGGGCCACGTGCGGTCTATGACCATTGAGCCTATTATGAAACTCAATCCATCATTAATCCTGGCTTCGGATAAAGATATTAACCCGGATTTATTGGAAAAAATCAAAGCTTCTGGAATCAAAACAGAATTGTTTCAGCAAACGTTCTCTATTGAAGGGACCAAGAAATTGATTGACCAAGTTGCGAAAGCTTTAGGTAATAAAAATCAGCAGGCTTTATTAGATAAAATTGATGCAGATGTTAAGCAAATACAGCCCATTGCCAAAAAACCAAAAGTTCTCTTTATCTACGCCAGAGGCAATATGATGATGGTAGCCGGTAAAAATACACCCACGGCAAGCATTATAGAAATTGCAGGAGGGCAGAATGCCGCTAATGATTTCGAGGATTTTAAACCTCTTACTCCAGAAGCTGTTATACAGGCCAATCCGGATGTGATGTTGTTCTTTTCCAGCGGATTGCAAAGTTCTGGCGGGGTACAAAGCGCACTTAAAATGCCGGGTGTTCCTCAGACCAATGCCGGTAAAAATAAAAAAGTAATTGCTATGGATGGCGGTTTATTGTCTTCTTTTGGTCCTAGAGTAGGAGAAGCAGCCTTGAGCCTCAATAAATTATTAATAGAGTCATCAAAATAACTGGCCGAAGTCTTTTAAACCCATAGAATTAAAACACAAGGATTTTGTCTTATGTTTTAATTTTTAAAGTCTATTCAATTGAAATCAAAAAGTCTTACATTCTACATTGTTAGCGGTATCGCATTGCTATTGTTAATGATGGTTTTAGCCCTCAATATTGGGGTATATGATTTTGGCGCTTCAACGTCTTACGAAGTGTTGTGGAAGTTTATCAACCAAGATGCATCATTGTCTTTAAGTGAACAATATGTAATTTGTGAAGTCAGAACATCTAGAATTGTGATGTCGGTTATTATAGGAAGTATGTTAGCCGTCTCTGGAACCACCTTGCAAGGAATGTTCAAAAATCCTTTGGCTACCGGAGATTTAATAGGGCTGTCCTCAGGAGCTACACTTCTTGCTGCGATTGCGATTGTCCTGGGGCATACCTTTCAGAATTATCTGCCGCAATGGATGCAATTTTCAATGGTGAGTATATCCGCTTTTATAGGCGCTTTACTGGCGATGATTCTGGTTTACAGAATATCAACCTCTGGTGGAAAAACCAATGTTGTGATGATGTTGCTGAGTGGTGTTGCTATTACCGCCATTGGATTTGCCATTACCGGCATGCTGATTTATATCTCCAAAGATGACCAGCTGAGGGATTTAACCTTCTGGAATCTGGGAAGTCTGGCGGCCGCAACCTGGACAAAAAATGCTATTTTATTTGCTGTCTTAGTGATTTCTTATGTCGTGTTACTCCCAAAAGGCAAAGCATTGAATGCTATGATGCTGGGAGAAAAAGATGCACAACATCTGGGGATTAATGTAGAAAAGCTCAAGAAACAAATCGTATTATTAACCGCTTTAATGGTAGGCAGCTGCGTGGCATTTTCCGGGACTATCGGGTTTGTAGGGCTTATAGTTCCTTACATCCTCAGGTTGCTGTTTCGTTCAGATTATCATTTTATATTACCGCTTTCGGCAATCTGTGGAAGTATTTTGCTACTGTTTGCAGATACGGTCAGCAGAAACATTGTAGCACCGTCAGAATTGCCTATTGGGATATTGACAGCAGTAATGGGAGGTCCTGTTTTTATTGCAATTTTGCAAAAGTTTAAAAATAATTTGAGATGATAAAAGGACATCAGATTAATTATAATAATCAAAATATCAGCATCTTGAATGGGATTGATGTCCACGTGAACTACGGCGAGTTTCTGGCTATCGTAGGACCTAATGGCGCCGGGAAATCTAGCTTGCTGAATGTCTTAGCCAACGAAATTAACACCGGAAAAAAACAAGAGATTTTCTTTAAAGATAAAATAATCTCTGGCTGGGATCTGAAAGAGTTATCCAGGCACAAAGCCAAGTTTTCCCAGCACAATGCGCAGGATATACCGCTGCTGGTAAAAGATGTAGTGATGATGGGGCGTTATCCTTACTTTGGATCGCAACCTGGCTCTGCAGATGCAGATTCCATTAATATCAGTATGGGTAAAACAGAAATCGGCCATCTTAAAGAAAGAGATTATAACTCCCTCTCCGGAGGCGAAAAACAAAGGGTACATTTGGCAAGAGTCCTGTCTCAGCTGGATAATGACATTGCCCACAGGTTGCTGTTTCTGGATGAGCCACTAAACAATCTGGACATTAAACACCAATACAATACATTAGAATTAATAAAACAATTTACCAAGAAAAATAATTCTGCAATTGTTGTTTTGCACGACTTAAATCTGGCAGCGAGCTTTGCCGATAAAATATTGCTTATGGAACATGGCAGAGTTCTGGCTTATGGCGCTCCGGAAGAAGTTTTTACGGAAGAAAAAATCAGCCGTGCTTATAACTTTCCGTGTACCATTTGCAAACATCCGGTAAATGAGAGTACAATGATTTTATTCGGTTGAAATCAACTTTGGTAAAATTCTTTAAATTTTTAATCTCTATTTCAAAAAAAACTAAAAATGACAGAACAAGAACTCAAAATATTAGCAAAAAACCTCGCAAACCCTGAAGGTGAAATGGGGAAACAAATTGCTAAAATGATGAATGAAACCAATATCACCATGACCAGAGAAAGTATCAAAGCTTTGTTGCTGGAAGATGGCGATAATGTTTTAGAAATAGGACCCGGCAACGCAGGACATTTGTCTTATCTTTTGGATTTTGCAGAAAATATTAAATATACAGGCTTGGAAATTTCTGAAACCATGAAATCCGAAGCGGAAAATATTAATTCAAAATATCTTTCTCAAGCCAATTTTCAGTTATATGACGGAAAAAAAATTCCTTTTGAAAACGAAAGCTTCGATAAAGTAATGACAGTCAATACGATTTATTTCTGGGAAAATCCCGTTGAATTCTTTAATGAAATTTACAGAGTCCTGAAGAAAGACGGAAGTTTTATTCTTACGTTTGCCAAGAAAGACTTTATGAAAAACCTACCTTTTACAGCAGATTTCAAACTTTATAATGTCGAAGATGTGGAAGAATTAGTTGCAAAAACCAATTTCAAAAGAATGAGAAAATCAAACAAAGAAGAATGGATTACCAACAAAACAAGAACATTGGTAAAAAGAGAGTATAAAGTATTAACCATCAAAAAGAAAAAAATATTAGCTTATATTTTCAACTTTTCTAAGCGATAGCGACTTTGTGAACCTTAAAACAGTGAGTAATAAAAAATCTTTGTGAGCTTTGTGTTAAATAAAGCAAGCATTTAAAATAAATAAACAATCAAAAAACAAATCAATATGAGTACATTAATAAACGATTTAAAGTCAAAATGGGAAGCTCTGAAAGCAGAAAACCCACATCTTAGAATAAGAAATGCCGCAGAACAATTAGGCGTTAGTGAAGCAGAACTTTTGACTACAAACATCGGAAATGGCGTAACGGTACTTAAACCGGAATTTGCATCGCTTTTACAGGAAGTTGTAAAACTTGACAAAGTAATGGCTTTGACAAGAAACGATGAATGTGTTCACGAGAGAAAGGGTGTATATTTGAATCCTGACTTTAGCAATCCTCACGGGCAGGTTTTTGTAGGAGAGGACATCGATTTGAGAATCTTCATCAACTCTTGGAAATTCGGTTTTTCGGTTGTTGAAGGCGATAGAAAAAGCTTCCAGTTCTTCGGAAAAGACGGATTGGCACTTCACAAAATCTATTTGACCAACAAAAGCAACGAAGCGGAGTTTGATGCTTTAACAGAAAAATATAAAGCTGACGAGCAGTCTGCGGAAATCACAACAGAACCAATTGCTCCAAAACCAGCAGAAAAAGAAGATTCTGAGATTGATGTAGCTGGTTTCCAGCAAGCTTGGAAAGATTTGAAAGACACTCATGATTTCTTTATGATGACGAAAAAATTTGGAGTTAGCAGAACTCAGGCTTTGAGATTGGCTCCAGAAGGTTTTGCTCAGAAAATCGATAATTCTAAAGTTGTAAATGTTTTAGAAGATGCTTCCGAGAAACACATTCCGATTATGGTTTTTGTTGGAAACAGAGGGATTATTCAGATTCACACCGGTGAAGTTAAAAAGACACTTTGGCATCAGCAGTGGTTCAATGTAATGGATCCGGATTTCAACTTACACCTTGATACAACCAAAATTGGAGAAACTTGGATTACGAAAAAACCAACGGAAGATGGCGAAGTTACGTCAGTAGAAGTGTTTAACAAAGACGGCGAATTTATCGTTCAATTCTTTGGAAAAAGAAAGCCGGGAAATCCTGAACTTCAGGAGTGGAAAGACTTGGTTGCCGGTTTATAAATAAAAAATAATTATGATTAATCTGAAGTCGTTTTATAGTTTTAATTTACTTTAGAACGACTTCTTTATTTTATTGTTAATGAAAAAATTATTACTGTTTATTACTATAATAAGTTTAAGTAATTTAAATGCACAAAATTTTGATGCTTTTAAATTTTATAACAAGAAATCAAAAGAGGTTTCTTCCAAAAAATTAATCGAAGAATTGACAGACTATGATGTTGTTTTTATTGGAGAACATCACGATAATTCTATAAATCATTGGTTGGAGAAAAGAATAACCGAAGCTCTTTTTGAGAAGAAAAACGGACAGATTATTTTAGGCGCAGAAATGTTTGAAAGAGATAATCAACAGGCTTTAAATTCTTATCTCGCAGGAAAAATTGATGCTAAAAATCTAAAAGATTCTGTAAGGCTTTGGAAAAATTACGAAACCGATTACAGACCTCTGGTTGATTTTGCAAAAGACAAAAAACTGAATTTCATTGCAACCAATGTCCCCAGAAAATACGCTTCTCAAACTTCCAAAAACGGAATCAACAGTTTGAATGAATTACCGGAATTGAAAAAAAAATATATTGCCAAATTACCGATAGAAGTGACTTTGGAAACGCCTGGCTACAAAGAAATGAAATCTCTGATGGGCGACCACGTGGACGAAATGAAATTAATGAATTTCATCTCAGCTCAAGCCATAAAAGATGCAACAATGGCAGAATCGATTTTCCAAAATCTGCAATCCGGAAAGACTTTTATCCATTACAACGGCGATTATCACAGCAAGCAATACGGCGGAATCTATTGGTACTTAAAAAAGAAAAATCCAAATCTTAAAATCGCAGTAATCTCTGTTTTCGAATCCGAAAAACCGGATTTGTCTTTACCTGAAAAAGACTTTGTTCCAACAGAATTCAACCTTGTGATTCCGAGTGATATGACGAAGACATATTAATCTAAGAAGGCATTCCACGAGAATGCTTTTTTTATTTAATTGATCAGAAAAACATAAAAATCCCCATATTTGTAAAATAAATCATCACAAAATGCAGGCTTTACTTTTAGAAGACGATGCGATCTTGTCTTCAGAAATTGCACTTTTCCTAGAATCCAAATCTATCAAAACTGATAAAGCGGAAGATGGAGAAAAGTTTCTTGATATATTTTCAACAAAACCTTATGATATTTTTCTTTTGGACATCAATGTTCCGAAAATCAATGGTTTGGACATCTGTAAAACCATTCGAGAAACCAATTCTGAGACTCCGATTATCATTATTTCGGCTTATGACGGAATCGAGGAGAAGAAAGAAGCTTTCTTGAGAGCAGCGGATGATTATCTTGTAAAACCATTTTTGTTGGAAGAATTGTTGCTAAGAATCAATTCTCAAATGAGAAGGCTGACACCAAAAACCGAAGAAAAAGAAAAAATTGTTGTGGAAGATTTGATTATTTACCCAGAAGACAGCAAGGTTTTCCGTTCTGGTGAAGAAATCAATTTGACCGTAAAAGAGTTTCAATTATTGGTTTTGTTAGCCAGAGCCAATGGCAGAACGCTTTCCAAACAGTATATTTCTGACGAAGTTTGGAAAAATCAATTCCAATCTACCAACAACGCTATCGAAGTTTACATCAACTTTCTGAGAAAAAAAATCGATAAAAATTTCAAAACCAAACTCATCCACACAAGACCCGGTTTCGGATATTATCTAAGTCCGCTTTAAAAATTAATCATTTATAATTAATCATTTCTAAAAATGTCTCTGAAACGTAAAATCGCCCTTAGTTTAAGCATCGCATTTTCCTTGATTTTCGGGATTATGATGTTCGTGATTTACGTGTCATTCAATGATTTTAGACGGGATGAGTTTAAGCTTAGATTTCAGAAACGTTTGGTTTTTACCGTTAATTTTATTGAGAAAGCTAATGATTTTGAAAGAGAAGCACCTTTGTTTTTTGACGAAAATTCTGATAATGTACTTCTTAATGAAAATATTATTATCCTAAATGCCGAAAAAGAACTCGTTTACAGTACTTTAAAAGATAAAAAAGTGACTTGGGATAACAATCTGCTCGAAAGTCTTGACAAAGAAAAAACAATCTACAACGAACATTCTGAACCTGAAATTTACGCTGCATTACGAAATATCAAAGGGGAAAATTATTACATTTTAACAAGCGCTCAGGACGTTACCGGAGAGTCCAAGTTGGCATTCCTCGGTTACACCTTGATTTTTTCTTATATAATCAGTGTTTTATTAATTTGGTTTTTCAGCTATTATCTGGTTTCCAAATTTCTTCAGCCTTTGGAGGTTCTCAAAAATCAAATTTCCGACACCAGCGTTCATCGACTTACTACCGATATCATTCTGAAAAATAGCAATGATGAAATTGGTGTACTTGCAAAATCATTTAATCTAATGACAAGCCGATTAGATGATGTTTTCCAGTCACAGAAAGATTTCAATTCCAGTGCGGCTCACGAGATGCGAACACCGCTGACAAGAATGGCTTTTCAGTTGGAAAATCTGATTCAGTTAGAAAATCATTCGGATAAAACTAAATCCACGTTACAACAAATGTTGCAGGATGTTTATCAATTATCCGACCTTACCAAATCTCTGCTTTTGCTTTCAAAATTCGATAAAGAAGGTATTGCGACAGTTTATGAAGAAGTGAGAATTGACGAAGTGGTTTTCGATGCTTTTGAATCGGTTCATCGTAATTTCCCTGAATTCAAAATGGACTTCCAAATTGATGAAGAAAGTATTGATGATTCGGTTTTAACGGTGAAAGGTGTGAAGTCTTTGCTGGAGATAACTTTCATTAATTTGTTTAAAAATGCAGCTTTATATTCAGATAATCAGGAAGTTGATATTTCTATCAAAGAAACTGATTTTAGAATTATCGTGAAGGTTTATTCGGTAGGTTCTATCATTCCTTTGGAAGAGCGAGAAAAACTTTTCGAAGCATTCAAAAGAGGAAGCAATTCTCACAACAAAACAGGTTCTGGTCTAGGTTTACGAATTGTAAAACGTATTTTGGAATATCACAAAGCAGACATCACTTACTCATCAATTTCTGACAGAGAGAATCTTTTTACTGTAATTTTCAATAAATGATTTTTTATGTGGGCAGCTTAATCCGCCTTCCGCTCCCAATCTTTTCACTCCACTACGTTGCGTAAAAAGGATTTCCGCTCAAGTCGGGCTGCAGATTCAACATAAAATGCAATTTTGTTACTCCGTATGAATCTCAGCAGTTAAGATTCTTTCAGAATGACAAAGTGTGCGCAAAAGTCTATCGTCTATCCGTCTATTATCTCTTATCTCAACCAACAATTAAGTTTTTTTTAAGTCCTATTTAAGTCCGTTTTAATCTCGATAAGCCACTTTTGCAAAACCAAAACGAGATAAGAATGAAAAAAATTACAACGCTGGTGTTATCCGTTTCGGCATTTGTTGGTCTTTCTGCGCAACAACAGATGTCTCTTCAGGATTGCGAAATCGCTTTTCAAAAAAACAACCTCCAACTTCTTGCCGCACAATACAATATCAACATGGCTGATGCCGATATTATCCAGGCAAAGATTTGGGAACTACCTCAGATAGAAGGCTATGTGAATGCCGTGAATCCTCAGGATAAAAAAGTTTTTGATGTGACCAAAGCCAAGGGCGTAGAAATCACACAATTGATTTACTTAGGCGGGAAAAAGAAAAACGAAATCCAATTTGCAAAGTCTAACAAAGAGCTTTCACAATTGCAGTTCAATCAATTGCTGGTTGACCTTCGTTCGCAGTTGAGAAGCACTTATTACAACTTGATTTATGAGCAAAAAAAGCAAATAAGTGTTGATGCTCAGTTGAAATATATGAATGAGCTTTTGTCGGCTTACAAAGTTCAGACAGACAAAGGGAATATTTCGTTGAAGGATTTTGTAAGGCTTCAAAGCATTGTGATTCAATTAAATAATGATAGAATTGAAATCAATAATAATATTCTTGGATTCCAGCAAACTATGAAAGTGTTGACTGGAAATCAGGAAAAAACCATTGCCAATTTCTCAAAACCAGAAGAAAACGAAATCCTGATTTCTCAACCTTTCGGAGATTTGGAAATCCTTCAGGAAAAAGCGTTACAAAACAATGCAGATTATCTCTACAACTTGAAATTGATTGATAACAGTAAGCTTTACGCACAATGGCAAAAGTCACTCAATGTTCCAGACCTTAATCTCGGAGCCGAGTATGACCAAGCTTCAGGGACTTTTAATAACGAAATCAATCTGAAAGTAGGAATCCCAATTCCACTTTGGAAAGTGAATAAAGGTAATGTTGAAAAAGCAAAATACGCGATTCAGCAAAACGAGAAAAACTCAGAATATCAAAAACTGAATCTTCAAACTCAAGTAGAATCGGCTTATCAGACTTGGAAAAATCAGTACGACCAATATTTTGAATTGAAACCAATCGATTTGGAAAACCTTGAAACAGTTTATAACGGAATCCTCAAAAACTTCCGAAACGGCAATGTAAGTTTGATAGAATTTACCGATTTTATGGAGAGTTACAGACAGACTGTTTTACAGATTTATGAGATGAAAAAGCAGATTATGATTTCTGCAGAAGACCTGAACCAATTAGTACAAACCAAAATCTTTTATTAATGCGAAAAATTATTACACCCATTATCATTTCAGCAGTTTTGCTGTCTTGTTCCAAACAGGAAGAAGTAAAACCAGAAGAAACAAAAGGTTTTGAACTCAGCCAAACGATGTTGAAATCCACAACATTTGCGAAAGTTGAGAAGAAATTTATAGAAGATGAATTCAATTTTTATGGTAAAATCTCCGCAGATAAAAATAAATATATCGACATTTTTCCTTTGGTTGGCGGTAACGTTCTCAGCGTAAATGTAGAATTGGGAGATTATGTCACCAAAGGTCAGGTTTTGGCAACGATTAGAAGTACAGAGTTGGCAGAAGTTCAGAAAGATGTCAGCGATTCCAAAACCGATTTGATAGTTGCAGAAAACAATCTTCGCGTTGCAAAAGAATTGTACGCAGGTAAATTAAACACCGAAAAAGACGTTCTGGAAGCAGAAAGCGAAGTTAAAAAAGCTAAAGACGCCTTGCGTCGTTCCAATGATGTCAGCACAGTTTATAATGTGAAAAAAGGGAATATCTACAGTGTTATTTCACCGATTAACGGTTATATCGTTCACAAGGATATCAACAAAGATATGGAGCTGAGAAGCGATAGAAGCGAGAATATTTTCGATGTTGCGAACACCAAAAATGTTTGGGCAATAATGAACGTCAACGAAGCTGATATCGATAAAATCACGTTGGGAATGAAAGCTCAGGTTTCTACATTGTCTTATCCCGACAAGGTTTTTTATGGACAAATCGATAAGATTTTCAAAATCATAGACCCTGACACCAACGCGATGCAGGCTAGAGTAGTGCTGGACAATTCGCAAGGATTATTGATTCCGGACAGCAAAGCGACGATAAAAGTTTCAAAATCTGAAAATGCAACAGCTTTGGCAATTCCTTCCAAAGCCGTGATTTTTGATGACAACAGATATTTTGCCGTGGTTTACAAATCGCAAACCGATATCAAAGTCAAAGAACTTAAGATTTTGAAACAGAACTCGGAGACAACTTACGTTTCAGAGGGACTTTCTGAAGGTGAAAGTATCGTAACCAACAATCAATTATTGATTTATCGCTCTTTGAATAACTAATGAGATGAAAGATGATAGAGAAAAGATAAAAGACCTACAATCTTTTTGTTTTTATCTCTAAAGATACCTTCATAATTAATTTTAAAATTCATCGAAAGAATCCGAAGGATTCAATTTGAGTAGCCGTAGGTGAAACCTATGGATAGAATCAACATTTCATACGAATCCGAAAGGATTCAATTTGGATAGTCGTAGGTAAAACTATGGAACAAAATTCAACATACAAATAGAACCCGAAGGGTTCAATATCAATAACCGTAGATACAATCTATGGCAAAAACAAAAACGTATGAACAAATTCATCAAAAACATCATAGCATTCTCACTCAAGAACAAAGCTTTCACCTTCATTTGGGTAGCGATATTGGCGGTCTCGGGATTCATCAGTTTCAAGAATATGCCGATTGAAGCATTTCCTGATGTGACGAATACCCAAATCGTTATCATCACCCAATGGAACGGGCGAAGTGCAGAAGAAGTAGAACGTTTCGTTACCACACCAATCGAACTGGCAATGAGTCCCGTTCAGAAAAAGACGAGTGTCCGAAGTACCACAATGTTTGGACTTTCCATTGTCAAGATTTTATTCGAAGACGGCGTGGATGATATCTTCGCTCGAAATATGGTTAATAACCAATTACGAACAGTTAGTCTACCCGAAGGAATTGACCCTGAAGTTCAACCTCCTTACGGGCCAACAGGAGAGATTTTCCGATATACACTCGAAAGTAAAGACAGAGATTCAAGAGACCTTTTAACATTGCAGACTTGGGTTGTTGACAGAGCGCTTCGAAGTGTTCCTGGCGTTGCAGATATCAATGTTTTCGGAGGTCAAGACAAAGTTTTCGAATTAAGTATCGACCCAAGAAAATTAGACAAATACAATCTTACACCTTCCGAGGTTTTGGATGCCGTAACCAACAGCAACCTGAACGTCGGTGGCGATGTTATCGAGAAAAGTGGACAGGCTTATGTTGTTCGTGGAATAGGTTTGGTAAAATCGATTTCGGATATTGAGAATATTACCGTTCACAGTGATGGCGGAAACCCGATTTTGGTTAAGAATGTAGCAGACGTTCACGAAGGTTCTTTACCAAGAGTTGGTCAGGCTTCGTTAGATAATGAAAAAGATACGGTTGAAGGAATCGTGGTAATGCGAAAAGGCGAAAACGCACAGGAAGTTCTCCTAGCTGTAAAAGCCAAAATCGATGAACTGAACAACAAGATTCTTCCAAAAGATGTGAAGATGAAAACTTTCTACGACCGCCAAAATCTAATGGATTTCACCACGAAGACGGTAATGCACAACCTTTTGGAAGGAATCATTCTGGTAACGGTTATCGTTCTCATTTTTATGGCAGATTGGAGAACCACTTTGATTGTTTCGATTATCATTCCACTATCGTTGTTATTTGCGTTTTTCTGTCTGAGGATGGCAGGAATGAGTGCTAACTTATTGTCATTAGGAGCGGTCGATTTTGGGATTATCATAGATGGAGCCGTCGTGATGGTCGAAGGATTATTTGTAATGCTCGACCACAAAGCCCATAAGTACGGAATGGAACGCTTCAACAAAATGGCGAAAGCAGGTTGGATAAAACAAACCGGAACAGGATTAGGGAAAGCAATTTTCTTCTCAAAACTGATTATCATAACCTCACTTTTACCAATCTTTTCTTTCCAGAAAGTAGAAGGTAAAATGTTTTCTCCATTAGCATTTACATTAGGATTTGCTTTGTTAAGCGCATTGATATTTACGCTGACTTTGGTTCCAGTAATGTCTCATTTACTATTAAAGAAAAATGTGCGTGAAAAGAACAACCCATTTGTGAATTTCTGGGACAGAAGTGTAATGAAAGGCTTCAAATTCACTTTTAGAAATAAGAAAATAAGTCTTTTGGTTTCAACTGTAATTCTAGCCATTACATTATTCTCAGCTAAATTCCTTGGAACAGAATTCTTACCTCAATTGAATGAAGGATCGCTTTGGATAACTGCAGAAATGCCGATGAGTTCATCACTTAAAGAATCTTTGAAAACGGCTGATGTTCTCAAAAAAGACATTATGAGTTTCTCTGAAGTGACAGGGGTTTTAGCACAGACAGGTAGAAGTAATGACGGAACCGACCC
This sequence comes from Flavobacteriales bacterium UBA2306, assembly GCA_002345565.1. GTDB lineage: Bacteria > Bacteroidota > Bacteroidia > Flavobacteriales > Weeksellaceae > Epilithonimonas. The sequence continues at coordinate 150,196 of DDVS01000001.1, forward strand.
GAATGGATTTGGATTTGTGCAGTTTGCGGTAAGTCTGAAACCAAGAAAAGAATGGAAACGAAAAATCACTTATGATGAATTGGTAGAAGAAATTGATAAAAAACTGAAGAACTATCAGGGAATTACCTTCAACTATTCTCAACCGATTTCCGATAACGTAGCCGAAGCTGTTGCCGGTTTCAAAGCGGAAAACGGGATTAAAATCTACGGAGATAATCTTCATACTTTGGATAGATTGGCTGAAGAAGTTTTGGAAGCAATCAAAGATGTGGAAGGTGTAAAAGAACCGGGAATCATCAAAAATATTGGTCAGCCGGAAATCAGCGTGGTTCTTGACAGAAACAAAATGGCTGCTTACGGTGTTTTACCAGCTGATGCACAGGCAGTTTTGGAAATGGCTTTCAGTGGGAAAACAGCTTCTGAAATGTTTGATGGCGAAAGAAAATTCCCTATCAGACTGCGTTATGCTGAAGATTATAGAAAGAATGAAGAAGATATTGCTTCTCTGATGGTTCCGACTCAAGACGGTGCTAAGATTCCGTTGAAGGAAATCAGCACGATTGAAAAAGAAAATGGCGCGGCGTTTATTTATAGAGATGATATTAAACGTTACATCGGAGTTAAGTTTTCTATCCGTGACCGTGACCTTGGAGGAACGATTGCCGATGCTCAAAAGAAAGTGGAAAAAATCAAATTACCAGAAGGCTACAGAATCGGTTGGACAGGACAATTTGAAAATCAACAAAGAGCTACAAAACGATTAGCTCAGGTTGTTCCAATCAGTATTTTAGGGATTTTCTTCCTGTTGTTCATTTTGTTTGGAAATATGAAAGACTCGCTTTTGGTTTTAGCTAACGTTCCATTTGCTTTGATTGGAGCTATCATCGCGCTTCATTTGACGCATATGAACTTTGGGATTTCTGCCGGAGTTGGGATGATTGCCTTGATTGGGATTTGTATTCAGAATGGTGTGATTTTGATTTCGGAGTTTCATCAAAATGTGAAGAATGGTTTGTCTCTTGATTCATCCATAATGGAAGGTGTGAAAGTGAGAACCAGACCAGTTGTAATGACGGCTTTGATGGCTTCTATTGGATTGCTTCCTGCGGCACTTTCTACAGGAATTGGTTCGGAATCTCAGAAACCTTTGGCGATTGTCATCATTGGCGGATTGATAACCGCAACCGTTCTAACGCTATTGATTTTCCCTATTATCTTCTGGGTTTTCAATAGAAGCAAGAATGAAGTTATAGATTAAGAGTTAAGAATCTCAATATTAATTTGAGTTATAGTTGTTACATTTTTCTCTCTATTATTGGCGTTCCTCTAAGATTTTCTTTGGGGAACGTTTTTAATAAATCTGTATATTTGATCATAAAATTTAAAACATGCGCAAGTTTACTTTTCTATTGATGCTTTTAATAGGCTTCAATGGATTCTCTCAAAAATTTACTAAAGAAGAAAAGGCTTTTATTTTAGAAGGCGATGTCAAGACAGGATTACCCATCTATCAAACTGATAAAAAGGAACAACAGAAGGTTCTGCTGGCGCAATCGCAAGATATATCTCCAAAAGACAAAATGCTTCCGATTCTTGTGGAGCGTATGAGGTTGGCTCTGGCAGCAACAGAAGGCGGAGTCGGGATTGCAGCGCCGCAAGTAGGAGTTAACAGAAGAGTGGTGCTGGTTCAACGCTTCGATAAGACCGATTATCCCGTAGAATATTTTATCAATCCGAAAATCGTTTGGCGTTCGGAACTGCTGAACAAAGGACCAGAAGGCGACCTTTCTATTAATAAATTCCGAGAGCCTTTTTATAGAAGTTACAGCATAAGACTAGAATATTATGACCTGCAAAATAAGAAGCACGACGAGATGGTAGAAGGTTTCACTGCCGTGATTTTCCAACACGAGATAGATCATCTTTCGGGGATTTTGATTTCGGATAAATTTAAAAATGAAAAAGGATTGCAATACAAAGAAGTCAAAGTTTATCGGAAATCTAAGAATTAGGTCTGCTTTTTGAATACAACCTCTAAATCAATAAAACCCTTAAACTATGAACTTTATTATCCGTTTGCTGATCACCGCAATTTCAGCATTTTTATTGAGTAAAATCCTTTCAGGCGTTCATTTTGACTCTTTTGGATCTACCATTATTTTTGCCATTCTTTTGGGAATCCTGAACATTTTTGTAAAACCCATTCTATCAATTCTGTCACTTCCCATTACGATTGTTACTTTAGGATTATTTTCCTTCGTAATTAATGCATTAATGATTTTATTGACAGATTATTTTATGTCTAGTATGGCTGTAGATGGATTTCTTTGGGCGCTGCTTTTCAGTATTTTACTCTCTATTGTAACTTCTGCTTTTTCGATTATTTTTGAAAAAGATTAAAAATTTAAAAAGAGTTTCGATGAAAATTGAAACTCTTTTTTTGTTATCCTTTAATGTCTCTGATAAAATTTTCCGCTTTCAGTTCCCAGTCTTGATTTTCCAGCAAGATTTTCACAAAAGCAGTTCCAATAATTCCGCCTTGTGCTTTTTCTGTAACATTTTCAAAATCAGATTTATTTTTGATTCCAAAACCGATGAAAACTGGATTTTTCAATTCTAATGAAGCTAATCTGTCGAGATAATTCTCATTCTTCAAAACTGCGTTTTCATTTCCTGTTGTGGAAGAAGAACTCACAGCATATAAAAATCCGGAACTTAGAGAATCCAAATATTGGATGCGCTCTTCCGAAGTTTCTGGTGTTACAAGAAAAGTGAAATTCAGATTGTATTTTTTTAGAATTTCGCCATATTTATTTTCAAATTCAATAGGAGGTAAATCAGGAATAATTAAACCTGAAACACCAACTTCAGCACATTTCTGACAAAAATTTTCAAACCCAAATTGAAGAATTGGATTCAGATAACCCATTAATATTTTCGGAATCGTCACAGAATCTTTGATTTTTGCCAATTGCTCGAACAGCTTCTTGATAGACATTCCGTTTTTCAAAGCCAAAGAATGCGCATCCTGAATCACAGGTCCATCCGCAACAGGATCGGAATACGGAATCCCAATCTCCATCATATCTGCTCTTGATTCCTGAATCAGTTTGGCAATTTTTCCAGTATCTTCCAAAGTTGGAACTCCTGCTGTGAAATATATGTTTAGTTTTTTCATAATTAGTTGATTGTTGTTGGTTGTCAGTTGATAGTTAGAATTTTAGAAATTGAAGACTTATAAAGCCATCAACCAATAACTATCAACCATCAACCAAAATTTTCAAATACGTTTCCATATCCTTATCGCCACGACCCGAAAGACAAATCACAACGATATCATCTTTGTCAAATTTCTTTTTATCCAAAACAGCCAAAGCGTGCGCACTTTCCAAAGCTGGAATAATGCCTTCGATCTTTGTCAGTTCAAAAGCAGATTTCAGAGCTTCATCATCATTAATACTGAAAAACTCTGCTCTTTTTTGATTGAAAAGATTGGCGTGCATCGGGCCAATTCCCGGATAATCCAAACCTGCAGAAATAGAATGTGGCTCAATAACTTGTCCGTCTTCGGTTTGCATTACGAGACTCTGACTTCCGTGCAGAATTCCTAAAGTTCCAAGAAAAGTAGTTGCTGCAGATTTTCCTGAATTAACGCCAAAACCTCCTGCTTCTGCTGCAATGATTTTCACGTTTTCTTCATTCACAAAATGATAAAAAGTTCCTGCAGCATTGCTTCCGCCACCAACGCAGGCAATTACATAATCAGGATTTTCTCTTCCTATTTTTTCAATTAGTTGTTCTTTGATTTCTTTCGAAATTATTGATTGAAATCTTGCAACCAAATCTGGAAATGGATGCGGACCAACCACGCTTCCAATAATGTAATGTGTCGTAGAAGGATTATTAATCCAATCTCTCAAAGCTTCATTTACTGCATCTTTCAAGGTTTTGGAACCTGATGTCGCAGGAATTACATTTGCTCCCAACATTTTCATTCGGGCAACGTTTGGCGCTTGTCTTTGAATATCGATTTCGCCCATATAAACGATGCATTCCAAGCCTAATAATGCACAAGCTGTCGCAGTTGCAACGCCGTGTTGTCCAGCTCCGGTTTCTGCAATGATTCTATGTTTTCCTAATTTTTTTGCGAGCAAAGCTTGTCCTAAAGCGTTGTTGATTTTGTGCGCTCCGGTGTGATTCAAATCTTCTCTTTTCAGATAAATTTGAGTCTGATATTTTTCACTCAAATTTTTAGCGAAATAGAGTGGAGTAGCACGTCCAACATAGTTCTTCAACAAATCCTGAAATTCTGTTTGAAATTCTTCAGACTCGATGATTTGCAAATATTTTTCCTGTAATTCGGCAACGTTTGGATAAAGCATTTCGGGAATGAAAGCACCACCGAAATCGCCGTAATAACCGTTTTTATCTGGGGTTTGAAAGTTCATAAATTTTAATTTTTGCGAGATGTTATAAGTAAGATTTGAAAAGTTGATGAAAAGAAATACGAGATTTCATAATTTTCAATACATCTTACTTAAAACTTTTTACTTTTAACAGTTTTATAAATTCTTTTATTTTTTCTAAATCTTTATTTCCAGGCTCGATTTCAAATTTTGAATTAATATCGAGTGCAATTGGTTGATGGTTAATGGTTGACAGTTGATGGATGTTTTCTAAGGAAATTCCGCCGCTTAAAAAATAAGGAATTGGTATTTCCATTTCATTAAGAATTTCCCAGTCGAAGGTTTTTCCTGTTCCTCCAAATGCTTTGGAATCGGTGTCAAAAAGAAGATTCGAGATTTGAGATTTGAGATTCGAGATTTTTTGAATTTCATTTATAACTTCCGACTTCTGACTTCCGACTCTAATCACTTTAATAATTCTAATTTCTGGATTCAGTTTTTGTCTTAATTCTGAAATATAATCTGCTGTTTCATCACCGTGAAGCTGAATAAAATTTAATTTTGCTTGTTCCGAAATTTCAATAATTTTTTCTAAATCTTCATTTACAAAAACGCCAACTTTTCCTTGATGATTAATTTCAGAAATATGTTTTAAACTTAAATAATTCAAAACATATCTCGGAGATTTTTCATAAAAGATAAATCCTAGAAAATCGACTTTAAAATCAATTAATTCTTTAATCTGATTGAGTTTTGTTAATCCGCAGACTTTAACTTGAAATTGACTTTCCATCTTTACTAAATTGATACATTAGAAATGAATTCTCCGAATTTCTCTCCAGGATTTTCATTCTTCATAAAATATTCACCCATCAAAAATCCGTCAAATCCTTTTTCTTTCAGGAATTTGAAATCTTCTTCATTATAAATTCCGCTTTCTGCAATTGAGAAAATATCATTTGGTAGTTGATTTTTCAACGCTACAGAATGTTGCAAATCCACTTTGAAATCCTTTAAGTTTCGATTGTTAATTCCGACAAAATCCACGTTTTTATTAACGTGTTTCAACTCTTCTTCAGAATGAATTTCCAATAAAACTTCAAGATTGAGGGAATGAGCCAATTCTGTAAATTCCGAAACTTGAGTTGGAGAAAGACAAGAGGCGATTAACAAAATAACATCTGCTCCGATTGATTTTGCTTCATAAAATTGATATTCATCGATCATAAAATCTTTCCTCAAAATCGGAATGTTAATATGATTTCTAACGCTCAAAATATCTTCAAAACTTCCACCAAAAAAATCTTTGTCTGTCAATATTGAAACCGCACTTGCTCCAAATTTTTCATATTGAGAAACCACTTCTAAAGGCGAAACTTTATCATTGATAATTCCTTTGCTTGGCGATTGTCTTTTAAATTCAGCAATGATTCCAGATTTTGATTTCAAAGTTTCTTTCAACGAAAAAGTTGGTCTTCCGAAAAACTCAGAATTTTTCAGTTGTTCAATAGAAATTTTGGATTTTGCTTCCGCAACTTTCTGTTTTTTATTTTCAATTATTTTATCGAGAATGTTCATTTTTATTTGGTTGATTGTTGTTGGTTGTCAGTTGATGGAATTTGGTGATAATGAAAATCCATCAACCATCAACTAACGACCGTAAACTATTTAATGCTTTTCCGCTTTCCAAACTTTCTTTTGCTAAAGCCAAACAATCGTTATAATTCCCATATTTACCGGTGTTTTGTAAAGCAATTGAAGCATTGGCAAGAACTACAGAGTTTTGTTCCTCAGTTCCTTTGCCTTCCAAAATTTTGATAAATAATTTTGAAGCTTCTTCTTTGGTTTCGCCTCCAAAAATACTTTCCGGAGATACATTTTTAAATTTTAAATCTTCTGCGGAATAGATTTTTTCTCCGGTTTTGCTAAAGATTTTTGTATCGCCAGTTAAAGAAATTTCGTCATAACCATCCAAAGCGTGAACAATCATAAACTCGCTTTTTTGTTTTTGCAAAAGATATTGATAAACGCGCGCAATTTCAAGATTTGCAACACCAATCATTGTGAAATCCGGACGAACAGGATTAACCAAAGGTCCAAGAATATTGAAAAAAGTTTTCAGACCCAATTGTTTTCTAAGAGGCGCAACCGACTTCAAAGCGGGATGAAACAACGGTGCGTGAAGAAAACAGATGTTTCCTTTCTCCAAATCGGCTTTCAAATCCTCAGAATTATCCTTGAATTGATAGCCCAATTCTTCCAAAACATTGGACGAACCAGAAATAGAAGATGCTCCATAATTACCTTGCTTTGCTACTTTTTGTCCGGTTCCCGCAACAATGAAACTTGCTAAAGTCGAAATGTTGAATGTGTTTTTTCCGTCTCCGCCAGTTCCAACGATGTCAACCAAATCTTTGGTTCCCAAATCGACTGGTTTCGCCAATTGCAAAAGTGCTTCACGGAAACCTTCGAGTTCTTCCAAAGTAATCGTTCTCATTAGGAATACGGTGATGAAAGAAATGACTTCGCTTTCGTTGAATTTATTTTGTGAAATTTCAATCAAAATGGCTTTGGCTTCGGCTTTCGTCAAAGTCTGATGATTGAAAAGATATTGTAGGATTTGTTTCATAATATTAGTCCGAAGTCAGAGGTCTGAAGTCAGAAGTTTTTTTCGTTAAATTTTATTCTTCGGTCTTCTGACCTCCAGCTTCCGGCTTTAAAAAATTTTCTAAAATCTGTTTTCCATCAGGTGTCAAAATACTTTCAGGATGATATTGCACAGCGTGAACATCATAAGTTTTATGTTTCAAACTCATAATCATTCCGTTTTTGTCAACGCTTGTGATTTCTAATTCTTCTGGGAAATCATCAGGATTTACAGCCCAAGAATGGTAACGTCCAACTTCTAAAGTTTCTGGTAAATTATTGAAAATTTTATGTTCATTGGTTTGAGTAGCTTCAGTTGCAACACCGTGATAGATTTCAGACAAATTAATCAAACTTCCTCCGAAAGCTTCTGCAATGGCTTGTTGTCCCAAACAAACTCCGAAAATAGATTTAGTAGGCGCATATTTTTTTATCACGTCTAGCAAAATCCCGGCTTCTTCCGGAATTCCCGGACCTGGAGAAAGAATGATTTTATCGTATTTTTCAATGTCTTCCAAAGGAATTTGGTCATTTCTGTAAACATCTACTTTTTCACCTACAATCTGCTCGATAATTTGAACAAGATTGTATGTAAAACTGTCGTAATTATCAAAGACTAATATTTTCATAATTTTTCTGCTTTTAAAATAGCTTTTTTCAAAGCGCCCAATTTGTTATTAACTTCCTGAAGTTCATTTTCTGCAATAGATTTTGCAACAATTCCGGCTCCAGCTTGATAGAATAGAGTATTATTTTTACTCAAGAACGTTCGAATCATAATCGCTTGATTACAACTTCCGTCAAAACCTACAAAACCGATACAACCTGCATAATAGCTTCTGGAAGTTTTCTCGTGTTCGTCAATCAATTGCATTGCGCGGTATTTTGGAGCACCACTCAAAGTTCCTTGTGGGAAAGTAGTTGCAATCATTTCGTAAGGATTTTGGTCTTCTTTGACATCCGTTACAACTTCGGAAACCATATGAATCACGTGAGAGAAAAAATGGATTTCTTTCAGCTTGGAAACCGTTGTATTTTTCCCGTGAATACTCAAATCATTTCTTGCCAAATCTACCAACATCGTATGTTCGGCATTTTCTTTCGGGTCTTTTTTGAGCTCTTCTGCCGATTCCAAATCTTTTTCGATGTTTCCTGTTCTTTTGAAAGTGCCTGCAATGGGATGAATGATGGCTTTTCCGTTTTTGATAATCAACTGACTTTCCGGACTGGAACCCATTAATTTGTAATCACCATAATCGAAGAAAAATAGGTAGGGAGAAGGATTGATATTTCGCAAAGCACGATAAACATTGAATTCATCGCCTTGGAATTTCTGTTCAAATCTTCTGCTCAAAACTAACTGAAAAACGTCTCCACGGAAACAATGTTTTTTGGCAAATTCAACTGATTCAAGATATTCGTTGTCAGTTAGATTTGAAGTTTCCTCTGAAGTAATTTCGAAAGGAAAAACCGGTGCGTTTTTTTGATTAATAATACTTTCTAATGTTGAAAGTTCAGATTTTAAACCATCGATTTTATTCTCAATTAGGAACATTTCGTCGTTGTGATGATTGATTGCAATCACGTATTGATAAATCCTGTAACGCATCAATGGAATTTTATTTTCCTCCGATTGTTCTTTGAATTTGATATTTTCAAAAAACGGAATCGCATCATAACTGGTGTAGCCGAAAAATCCCTGCGCTTGTTTTCCAATCTCGTGGTTTGGTTTTTCGCATTGGAAACAGTTGGAAAATTCCTGCATCAAATCAGACAATTTCTCATTTTCTAAATTGATTTTCTGAGGATTTTCAAGAGGAAATTTAAATTCTGCTTCATCGTAATTTCGGATTTCGATTCCGGCAATGGCATTAACACATATAAATGAAAACGAATTTTCAGAATTCTGATTTCCTGCACTTTCCAAAAGAATCGTATCCCGAAACTGGTCGCGAAGTCGGAGATAAATCCCAATTGGTGTATAAAGGTCTGCTAAACGGGATTTAACAGAGGTTTTTATATTGATTATGTTATTTAATTTCATACGATTTAATTTTTTTCTAAAATCCTTCTAGAACTTCGTTCGCATATTTCAAATCAAGTTTTACTTGTTTCTCATCTGTGCTCAGGATGACAATTACTAAAACTAAACTCTGTCAGACTGAGGCTTTCGAAGCCATAAAATAAAAAAGACTTTAACAAAATTTGTCAAAGTCTATTATGATTGAGTTATAGTTAGTTCATAATTTAGAACACCGATAATCCTTTCAGACCCGACAAAGAGTTTGAAAGCCACCACCAGTTTTTTGTGTTCATTAATTTCATCTGAGAATATTTATTTTTTTATCTGACAGATGTAACTGTCGTTTCATAAGAGCAAATTTAGAAATGATTTTTAATTCTGCAACTATTTTCTTCGAAAAATTTATAGAGCTTGTTTAAATTTGTATCAGAAATAATTTTATAACCACATAGACACATAGTTTTTGCAAAAATAAGAGAAAAAATAGTAAATATTGCACTTCTATTTTTTCTTTTTTGTAATTAATCTTGAGGTTTTCTATGTGACTATGTGGTTTTAATTATTTAAACAGGCTCATAAAAAAGGTTTCATCTCGTCTTCGATATTTTTTCTCAGATCTTTTAGCTTTATTGCATATTGCTCCATTTGTAATTCTTTTTCGGTTGTAGGAATCCATTTTGGGACTTCCATCGCTTTTCCGTTTTCGTCAACCGCTACAAAAACAATGATGCAATGCGTTTTCTTCTCGAATTGTTTTTCTTTTACATTTCTCGAAAATACATCTATCGAAATATGCATACTAGAGTTTCCCGTCAAAATGACCTTAGATTCCAGCTTTACAATTTCTCCGATTTTGATAGGCTGATAAAATCGGATTCCGCCAACATAAACCGTTACACAATAAGTTCCTGACCAATTGCTTGCGCAGGCATAACCGACTTGGTCTATCCATTTCATAACGCTTCCACCGTGAACATTGCCTCCAAAATTAACGTCTGTAGGTTCAGAAATGAACTGAAATGTAACCGGTTTATTTTCCATTTTATTCTTATTAAGATTCAAAAATAGGGAAGAATTTTTAGATTACAACCTTTTATTCATTTGACATTTGCACTAAATTTGTGTTTCTTAAATTCTATTTTAAATCTCTTGATTTTAACAACAATGAAAAAAGTATTCTATCTCAAAACCTGCGGAACCAACAAGAAAATAATGACACCTCTTGACCTTTCTGATTGGGAATTGAGAGAAATAAAATCTCAACCTGTGACTGAAGCTGAACTGGAAGAGATGTACGACAAAACGAAATCCTATGAAGCGCTTTTCAGTAAAAAATCGACGCAAATCAAAGAAAGAGGAATTGATGTGAGTTCTTTGAAAGAAAAGGATTTTAAGAAGTTGATTCTTGACCATTATAGTTTTCTGAAACGTCCTGTTTTCATCACAGATAACGAAGTTTTTGCAGGAAGTGATAAAAAGAATCTTGAAAATTTGAATGCTTTTTTTGACAAATAGTTTAACCACAAAAGTCACAAAAGTTTTGGATGCTTTTCTAACGTTGAAAAGAACAAATAAACCGATATTACTGACTTTTGTAATCTTAAAAAGATAAATTCCACATCATTCTTTTGTGACTTTTGTGGTTTAAAAAATAATAAATGAAACGTTCTGGAACTGCAGATTTGCCACTACATTACGGTCAGGTTCCGCCTTGGCTTTACGAACGTATGTCCAGACTTGGGCTGGCGATAGTGGAAGTGATTCTTGCAGATTATGGAAAGGATGAAGTCTTACGACGATTGGCCGACCCGTTTTGGTTTCAGAGTTTTGGAGCGGTGATGGGAATGGATTGGCATTCTTCAGGCATTACGACGTCTGTGATGGGCGCTTTGAAACGAGCCATTAATCCAAATTCTAAATCTCTTGGAATTTACATTGCAGGAGGAAAAGGAAAATTCTCCAAAGATGCACCGAATGAATTGCTGAGAATTGCAGATTCCACAGGACTTGACGGAAACGAATTGGTGCGTTGCAGTAAGTTGTCTGCGAAGGTTGATAACACGGCTATTCAAGATGGTTATCAGCTTTATTTACATAATTTTATTTTGTCTGACCAAGGGAATTGGGCGGTTGTTCAGCAAGGGATGCACGATTCTGACGGAACGGCGAGACGTTACCATTGGCTGTCGGAAAATGTAACTTCTTTTGTGAATGAGCCTCACACGGGAATCTCCGGTGTTAACCGTGGGAATATTCTCAATCTCACATCTTCCGAAGCGGAACAAAACAGAAACGGAATTGTTGACATCACAAAAACTGATTCTGAGAAATGGATGCAGGATTTCCAACGTTTTATTCTGCCGGCTCATCACGAGGTTTTGGCCAGTGATGTTGATATGAAAAAACTTGGCAATATTCTTTGGCTGGCGAGAGAAAATGAACCTGAGAATTTTGAAGATTTGCTGATGCTGAAAGGTATTGGTCCACGAACGATGCAGTCTTTGGCTTTGGTGAGTGAGGTGATTCACGGGGCGCCTTCCAGATTTACGGACCCTGCACGTTTTTCTTTTGCACACGGAGGAAAAGACGGTCATCCGTTTCCTGTGCCTACCCAAACTTATGACGAAACGATTTCTATCCTGCGAAGCGGCATTGAGAAAGCTAAATTGGGGAATACGGATAAGAATCTTGCGATTAAAAAACTACACGAAATTGCTGTGAGAACCGAAGAGAATTTCACTCCGGATTTTAGTCTTGAAAAAGTGATAGAAGAGGAGCGACAAAACTCTTGGCGATTTGGTGGGAAAACCGTTTTTGGCGATGCTAAACCTCCGAAAGGGAATGATGGGATACAGTTGAGTTTGTTTTGAGAATATTTTTCCAACTTACATTATAAAAATTTTATATGATAAATTTTTCCGAAAAACTTCAAAATTTTGATGAGACAAATTTTTCTAGAATCCTATACGAATTTGGATTTGCGTCAGATGAAATTAAACAGTTTATTATCGAAGAGTTTTCGGATTATTTTGAGAATAGAAGGAAACTTGAAGAAAATACACTTGAAAATCTTACTACTGTTTGGTTTTCTTTTCTTTCTATTGAAAGAGATTTTAAGGAATCTTTAATTTATCTTTCAATCATTCTTGAAATTTATAATTCTGCAAAGAAAAATAACTCCTATGAAGCTTTTAATGGATATGCAGAATGGTTTCCAGATTTTAGTCAAAGCATAACAAGGTTTTGGTCAATTTATTTTGGCCAAAAGAAATATGATGAACTTTCTAACGAAGATTACCTTTCTGAAATTACTCAATTAATTGGACAATCAATCGAAGGTTGTGGAAAACCATTTCTTCAATTCACTCTGTTTCTTAATCGAATAAAAAGGAATAAAAATGCTGACGTTAACGAAATTAAAAGTAAAGATTTAGGGATAATAATTGATGAGCTAATTAATACAAGTGAATTAAAAAGCCTTTTAGTTATAAATAATATCCGACTTAATCAATGGAGAAACATTTGTTATCATCATAATACGAAGATTATTGATGGGAAAATGTACTATTATTTGAAACAAAATAATAACATTGAAAGTTTTGAAATCTCAAGAGAAGAATTGAAACTAATTGCTAGAGAAATTCAAAATTTATTTAAACTTATTCGAATTGCAGAAACTATTTTTTTTATTGACAATCAAAATGAAATTCAAGAACAAATTAATAAAACTGATACATCAGAAGTTAATTTTAGAAAAGAATCTCTATTAATAAATTTTTATAACTCCATTAATTCTCAAGGCTTTAATGTTTCAAATTTACAATACGACGAAAATTTAGCGAGTATGGATTTGATTGATTTAGAAAGATATAGTGATATAACAAAAAAGGCAATACATTCTTCTCAATTACTATATAATTTGTGGACTTTTACTAAATCAAAAACTCTGCGAATTAATTATTTTTTATATAATAATATTAAGTTTTTTAGTTCCGAAATATCTTCTGCGAATTTTGAAAAAGACCTAGACAACTCTTTTGTAGAACTTATGAAAGATGTCAAATTTACTTACATAAATAAAGATATTCAACAAAATATAAATCCATTTGAGAATTTAATTTTACCTAATGATGAAAATTCTCAACAATTTTATTCTCAAAAAGGAGAGAAAATTACAATAGAAATGTTTGTAAAACAATTTGTTTTAAGTACTTTCTGTAACTTTCTTGCTATGGAGGCAGAGGACTTTACCAATTTAAAAATAAATGTAGGAATCGAAGGTTCTCTTATAATTTCAGAAACTCCTTCTTGTATTTTAGTAGTGCCAGCTCGAATTAGTTGTAAAATGTTACAACAAACAATTCTTGAAACTCTCGATAACATTATAAAATTATATAAAAATAATCTTTTGACTTTGGAAATTGTTAATGAAGCTAAAGAACAAAATAATTATTATGATAAATTACTTCGAATCAAAGAGCAAAAAAAGAACTTTTAAAAAATAAAACTAAAAACCCTCCGAAAAATTCAGAGGGTTTATTATTTCAATCAAATTGATTATTTAGTAAGAACCTTTCTCAATAAAATGAGCGGCAACTTTTTCTGTCAATGCAATTGGATTCGGTGTGTTCACATATTTTGTAAAACGTCTTAATCCAGCTAGCATCATTCTTTGCTCATCGCCTTCGGAGAAAGAAACGATACCTTCTTTGGCGTTGGTTGTGATGATTTCAACCGCTTTGTAAAGATTCAGTCTTGCCATTGCTGCTTCCACAGAATCTGTTGAGAAATGTTTCTCAGCTCTCAGGATTGCTGATTCTGCCATATAGATTTGGTTCAGGATTTCGGAAGCATTGAGTAGCAAATGCTGTTGTTTCTCGATGTCCATCATATATTTTTGAAGCGCAGAACCGGAAACCATTAAGAATACTTTTTTCAAGTTCTTAATCACTTCTTTTTCCTCAGACATATATTCTGAATAATCAGGAATGTCAAAAGACGGAATGCTCATCAATTCTTTAGCAACATTTTTAGCAGGCGTTAACAAATCGATTTTGCCTTGCATTGCACGCTTGATTAACATTCCAACGGCTAAAAGTCTGTTGATTTCGTTGGTTCCTTCGTAGATTCTGGAAATCCTTGAATCTCTCCAAGCAGATTCCATTGGTGTATCTTCTGAGAATCCCATTCCACCGTAGATTTGGATTCCTTCGTCCGCTGTATGCTGTGCTAAATCTGATACGAAAACCTTCAGGATAGAACATTCAACCGCGAATTCTTCCACACCTTTCAGTTCTGCCTGCTCGTGGTTCATCCCGCCGGCAACCAGTTCTTCAATTTTGTCTTCTACATTTTTCGCCGCTCTGTAAGAACCAGCTTCGCTCACGAAAGCGCCTGTTGCCATTTCCGCCAACTTCTTACGAATCGCTCCAAATGTGTTGATAGAAACCCCAAATTGCTTTCTCTCCGTAGAATAACTCAAAGAATAATTCAGGATTCTTCTTTGGGCATCCAGACAAGCTGCAGCCAGTTTGATACGACCAACGTTAAGTGCATTAAGAGCGATTTTGAAACCGTTGTTTCTTTCGCCCAACAGGTTCTCAACAGGGATTTTCATATCATTGAAGAACACCTGACGCGTAGAAGACGCTCGAATTCCCAATTTGTGTTCCTCCTCCCCGAAAGTCAGACTTTCCGGATTTTCTAATTCAGAACGATTGATGACGAATCCGGTAATGTTTTTGTCATCATCAATCTTAGCAAACAAAGTGAAAGTGTCTGCAAATCCCGCATTGGAAATCCACATTTTTTGTCCGTTGATGATGTAATGTTTTCCATCATCGGAAAGTTTTGCTCTAGTTTTTCCGCTGTTGGCATCAGAACCTGCATCAGGCTCAGTCAAGCAATAAGCTCCGAATTTAGTTCCCGCAGCCAAGTCCGGAAGATATTTTTGCTTTTGTTCTTCGGTTCCGTAAAGTAGGATAGGAAGTGTTCCGATTCCTGTGTGCGCGCCATAAGCCGTTGCTAATGAACCTGTCGTTCCAGAGATGTAATCGCAAGCCAGCATTGTAGTAACGAATCCCATTCCCAAACCGCCGTAAGCTTCCGGAACAGCAATTCCCAGGAATCCCATTTCCCCGATTTTACGCATTACTTCTTCTGTATAAGCGTAATCTTTTTTCTCGAATCTTTCCTTATTCGGAACGACTTCTTTATCGATGAATTCCTTTGCAGAATCACGAAGCATCTTTTGTTCTTCGGACAATTCTTCGATGCTGAAAATTTCCTGAGCAGTGATATCCTTTACCAAGAATTCTCCGCCATCTATTGTTTTGATTTCTGTTGACATATTTTATTTTGGATTTTTAGTTTATAATAATTCGAATACACTCGCTGCGCCTTGACCTGTTCCAACGCACATTGTCACAACGCCATATTTGCTTTGTCTGCGTTTCATTTCGTCAAGAAGTTGAACGGTTAATTTTGTTCCTGTACAACCAAGTGGATGTCCAAGTGCAATTGCGCCTCCGTTCACGTTTACGATTTCAGGATTGATGTTCAATTCTCTTAAAATGGCAACGGATTGAGAAGCAAAAGCTTCATTCAATTCGAACAAATCAATATCGGATTGCTTAAGTCCAGCTTGTTCTAATGCTTTCGGAATCGCATACATTGGTCCGATTCCCATAATTCTTGGAGGAACACCAACTGCGGAATAGGAGAGAAGTCTTGCAACCGGAGTTAGATTGAGTTCTTTTACCATTTTTTCTGATACAACCAGTGTAAAAGCAGCACCATCAGACGTTTGTGAAGAATTTCCAGCTGTAACAGAACCATTCGCAGCAAAGACTGGCCGTAATTTTGCCAAAGCTTCAATCGAAGTATCAGCTCTCGGACCTTCGTCTTGTTTGAATGCGTATTCTTTGGTTTGGATTTTTTCCTTTTCGTCAAGAAAATTGTATTTAACATCAATCGGAACAATCTGATTGTCGAATTTCCCTTCTTTAATCGCTTTAATCGCTTTCTGATGAGAGTTATAAGCAAATTGGTCTTGTTCCTCACGACTTACTTTGAACTCGTTGGCAACCGCTTCTGCTGTTAATCCCATTCCCCAATAATAATCGGGATTTGATTTTGCCAAATCCGTGTCTGGAATTGGTTTATAACCACCCATTGGGATATAAGACATACTTTCTGCACCACCAGCGATGATAC
Organism: Flavobacteriales bacterium UBA2306; assembly: GCA_002345565.1. Classification (GTDB taxonomy): domain Bacteria; phylum Bacteroidota; class Bacteroidia; order Flavobacteriales; family Weeksellaceae; genus Epilithonimonas. The sequence continues at coordinate 166,486 of DDVS01000001.1, forward strand.
ATTCTGCCATTCCGGCTTTGATTTTCGCTGCTGCAATCGCAATTGATTCTGAACCCGATGCACAATATCTGTTCACTGTTACACCCGGAACTTTGTCGGTGTCCAATCCCATCAAGGAGATAAGTCTTGCGACATTCAGTCCTTGTTCTGCTTCCGGCATTGCACATCCGACAATTAAGTCATCAATGCGAGCCGGGTCTAGATTTGGAACATCTTTCATAAGACGTTCTATTACAGTTGCCGCCATATCATCCGGACGAGTAAAACGTAAAGAACCTTTCGGTGCTTTACCAACTGCTGTTCTGTATCCTGTTACTATATATGCTTCCATATTTTTTCTGTTTTAATTTTTATTATGCCTCGTAGAGGTCATCTGTTAATAGCTAACGATTTATTTTTCTTAGCGAAGCTCCGTAGGAGCGACCTGTTAATATTATTCAATCAACCAAATATTTTTAAATCAAAATCAATTTTAAACAAAATCAAAATATTCTACTATCAGGTCGCCTCTACGAGGCTTGTTTTGAAAATGGTATTTTTTCTATTATCAGTTCGCTCCTATGGAGCTTTTTAGTTTCTAAGCGGTTTTCCTGTCGTTAACATACTCTGAATTCTTTCAAGCGTTTTTCTCTCTCCGCAAAGTGAAAGGAATGCTTCTCTTTCCAAATCCAAAAGATATTGTTCAGAAACTTCTGTCTGCTCAGAAAGATTACCGCCGGTCATTACGTAACCAATTTTGTTAGCGATTTTTCTGTCGTGTTCCGATGCGTAACCGCCTGCAACCATTTGGTCAGTTCCAACGTAGAACATTCCCATTGCTTCGTTTCCGAGAACTTTAACCTTCTCAGGAACCGGCGGTGTATATCCTAATTCGTCTAAAACGATAGCCTGACGTTTTGCTTCAGCAATCTGTCTGTCTTTGTTAACAACGATGATATCTTTATCTGTCAAAATTCCCATTTGCTTAGCTTCGTGAGCAGAAGTCGCCACTTTTGCCGTTGCAATGTTCATAAAGTAATTTCGCAGGTGATTGGTTTTAACATCATCAGGAAGTGTTCCTTTAAGCGCTCTCAAAGCAAATTCTTTTGTTCCGCCACCTCCGGGAATTAAACCAACTCCAACTTCAACTAATCCGATGTAAGTTTCTGCTGCTGCAACGATTTTGTCTGCGTGCATAGAGAATTCACAACCACCGCCAAGTGTCATTCCGAAAGGCGCAGCGATTACCGGAATTGATGAATATCTCAGCTTCATAGAAGTCTGCTGGAACATTGCGATGGCCATATTCAGTTCATACCAATCTTGTTCAACTGCCATCATCATTACCATTGCTAGATTAGCGCCGACAGAGAAATTATCAGCTTGATTTCCTACAACCAAACCTCTATAATCTTTCTCAGCAATGTCGATAGATTTATTAAGTCCTTCTAAAACGCCTCCTCCAAGAGAATTCATTTTTGAACGGAATTCAAAATTCAAAATACCGTCGCCAAGGTCAATTAATGCAGATTCGGAATTAGACCAAACCGTTTTTTCTTTTCTGATATTATTAAGAATAATAAAAGCATCCTGACCAGGAATTGGCTCGTAAGTTTTTGTATTCTGATTGTAAAATAATTGTTTACCGTTTTCCAGTTTGTAGAAAGATTCGTTTCCGGAAGCCAGCATTACTTTTACCCAATCTGCCACTTTATAACCTTCGCTTTCAACCAAATCAATTCCTTTTTGGATTCCAACGAAATCCCAGTTTTCGAATGGTCCGTATTTCCAAGCATAACCAGTTTTCATTGCATCATCGATAGAGTAGAACACATCGGTAATTTCAGGAACTCGTTGAGAAACATAAGCGAACAATGAAGCAAAATGTTTTCTAATCAATTCTCCGGCTTTGGATTGGTCTTTCAACAAAATCGGTAAACGGTTTTTCAAACTTCCTGCTTCTTTCGCAGTTGTAACAATAGAAAGTTTCGGCTGTTTTGTCGGTTCGTAACCAAGTGTTTCATAATTAAGTACGAAACGATTCACATTTCCACCGGCATCTTTTTCTTTATAATAAAATCCTTTTTTAGCTTTATCACCAAGAAATTTATTTTCAATCAAGAAATTCAAAGTTTTGGAATCTTTAAGAGCCTGAACCATTTCATCGTCTTTAAGATTCGCTTGAAGTCCTTTTGTTACATTGAAAGCGGTGTCCAAGCCAACCAAATCTCCCAATTTGAAAGTTCCTGTTTTTGGACGATTCAGTAAATCTCCGGTCAAGGAATCAGCTTCTTCAATCGTTAAACCGATTTCTTCCGTCAATTCCATAATCTTCGCCATCGAATAAACCCCGATTCTGTTTCCGATAAAACCTGGTGTATCTTTACAAAGAACGGTGGTTTTTCCAAGGAATTTTTCGCCGTAAGACATAAAGAAATCAATCACAGATTGATCCGTTTTCGGACCTGGAATCACTTCGAATAATTTCAAATATCTCGGTGGATTGAAAAAGTGTGTTCCACAGAAATGCTTCTGGAAATCTTCTGACTTTCCTTCTGACATCAAATGAATCGGAATTCCCGATGTGTTAGAAGTGACTAAAGTTCCCGGTTTGCGAAGTTTGTCCACTTTTTCGAACATCGATTGTTTGATATCCAATCTTTCTACAATCACTTCAATCACCCAATCCGAATTTTTGATTTTATCCAAATCATCTTCGAAATTTCCAACCGTAATTCTGGAAGCGAAAGATTTGTCATAGATTGGTGAAGGATTACTTTTCAAAGCGTTGTTAAGATGACCTTGTGCAACGCTGTTTCTTGTTTTTTTGTCGGCGTTTTCCGAATCTTTCGGAGGCATATCCAACATCAAAACCGAGATGCCGTTACCCGCTAAATGACAGGCAATTCCGGAACCCATAACGCCGGAACCAAGAACCGTAACGTGTTTTATTTTTCTGTTCATTATGTTGATTTGTTAATTTGTTGATTCGTTAAATAGTTGATTTCTCTATAAATCAAACAATTTTACATTTTCACGATTTCACTTTTTATGATTTAGTTCATTTGCAATTTTTAGGATGTCTGTCATCACTTCCTTGAAAACTTCAAATTTATCTGGAGCAATTCTTTCAACCACTTTTTTATTGAAATTAACTACAACTTCTTTTGAAAGATTTCTGGAGTTGACACCTTTTTCCGTCAGTTTTATAATTACTTCTCGTTTATCTGTTGTGGTTTTTTCTTTGTAGATATAACCGTTGTCTTCGAGAAGTTTGATGATTCTCGTCAAAGAAGTAGGTTCAATCGCCATTTTGGGACCAAGATTCGTACTTCTTGTTCCTTCTTTTGGGTCAATTTTAAGTAACGTCAATGCTTGAACTGCAGTTGAATTGTACAGGGAAGCTTGGTCCGAATACATTTTCGAGACCGCTAACCAAGCCGACTTTAACATTAAGTCAACACTTTCGACTTTTTCTGAATTTTTCTTTTCCATAACTAGCATATTGAAGTGCTTTTTACAAATATAAAAAAAATACTATGCATGCATAGTATTTTGATATTAAGTTGATTAATTTATTGATTTACAGCGGATTAATTGTTATGCGAATCTTATTAAATAAAATTGATGAAAATCTATTTAGTTAGAATTGCTTGTTTTAATCAATGTTTGCAGAGACTGTTTAATTTCGGATAAATTATGACAATTATCATAAAAATCCTCCGAATTTAGTTCCCAAAAATCATTTTTAAACGTCAATTTGATTTTTCGCAAATCTTGAGAGAAGTTTTTTTGGAGATAAGAAAACATCATTTCTTTTTCCAATTTCGGTGCATCAATTTCTGGAGCGTGAAATGTTTGATTAAATTCTAAAATCTTTGGTGTAATTAATTCTCGATTGTTGAGAATAACTTCTTCGGAAATTCCGCTGATGAGTTTTTTATCTTTTATCCACCAGATTTTATCGGAAAATTCCTTTGCTAAACGCCAATCGTGAGATGAGAAAAGAATGAGTTTGTTTTCAGATTTAGCAAGATTTCTGAGAAGTGAAAGAATCATTAATTTGTTTTCTTCATCCAGATGAGTGGTTGGTTCGTCCAGAATAATGAAAGGGGAATTCTGAGCCAAAGCTCGTCCCACAAAGGCTTTTTGAAGATTGCCGTCGGATAATTCAGTTAGTTTTTTGTTTTGATATTCTGTTAGATTAAGTTTATTAATGATTTCTGAAATTTCCTGTTTATCAGTTTTATTTAATTTAAAATAATAAGGGTAATGAATGTATTTACCGAGCGAAATTAAATCTGTAACCGTATAATTGTCAGGAATTTCAGCTTTTGAAAAAACAATGGCAATTTGAGAAGCTATTTCATTTGAATCCAGTTTTTGAAGAGATTTTCCATTGATTGAAATTTCGCCTTTCAAAAGCTTATTTTGTCCAAGAATAGATTTGATTAAAGTTGTTTTTCCGATGCCATTATTTCCCATCAAAAGACAAACTTCACCTAATTCCAAAGACGAATCAATCTCCGAAACCAAAGGATTCATGTAACCGATTATTACTTCTTTTATTTCTAAAAACAAATTTTTTTGTTTACACAAGGGCACGATGAAAATTTTATTTTGGTTATGTTTTTAAGGCACAAGGTTTGAAAATCTTCGATTTTTTTACTGAACTAGTTCTTGTTTTTTCTATAAATAACCATTTATTACTCTGGAAATACCTGCTTTAAATGTTTCTTCATTAAAGTTAATAAGCAAACCTAATTTACATCCTGTCATTTTTAGATAAGTTAATACTTGTGCTTTATGAGAAGGATTTATATATTCAACTGCTTTGATTTCTAATACTAATTTTGATTCAATTAAAATATCAATACGAAAAGCATTTTCTATTTTCAGTTCTTCATAAATTATTGGTAATATTTTTTGTTTTTCAACTTTTAAACTTTGCTTCTGTAACTCATACAACATTCTTCATAAACGTTTTCAAATAATCCAGGACCTAATTTTTTATGAATCTTGAGTCCAACGTCAAAAACTATTTTTGATAATTCATTTTCTGTCATTTGTATTTTTTATCGAAGATAAAATAAAATGTCATATTTAACACAAAGGCACTAAGTTTTCTTTTTATTCGGGTGTTTTAGGAGACAAGGATTAACTTCGTTAAAAAAATGAAAATCTTCGATTTTCTAGTGCCTTAAAATATTTTCAATTAATTCAAAAAAATCTTAGTGCCGTTGTGATAAACCTCTTTCTTCATCAACATCAACAATATCACAGGAATTCCAAAGAAAGTCGTAATAATATTAATGGGAAACTGACTCAACTCAGAAATAATCGAAAAAATCTGCATTATGAAAACTCCCAAAATCATATTCAGAATCCATTGATGCCAAAGTTGCGCAGGATTCCAAATCATTCTGCAAAAATGTGGAACGACAACTCCTATAAATAAAATTGGTCCTAAAAAAGCCGTAACAGAAGCAGAAAGTAGGGAAGAAGCTACAATAATTCTGATTTTTAATTTGGATTGACTGATACCAAAACTCTGTGCGTAAGCACTTCCGAGAGCATTTCCGATTAATGGTTTTATAGATTTGAAAGTGAAAATTAATCCAATAATGATTAAAATTGTGAGAATCGAAATCTGAATCAAACTCGCTTGATTATTCGCTCCAAAAGTCCACAGAATATAGTTTTTCAGACTTTGACTTTCCACATAAAACTGAAGAAAAGAAACAACAGCGCCAGCCAAAGCCGAAATCAAAAACCCGAAAATAATAATGAAACTTTTATCCCGAAATCGATTCGAAAATAACAGTAAAATCATCATCAGAACAATGCTTCCAATAATTGATGATAAGCTAATGAAACTATTTTGTAGAAAATCAGGAATCAGAATATTCTGTGAAAAGAAAATGTAAAATGCTACAAATAAACTGGAAACAGAAGTGATTCCCAAAACATCTGGTCCAGCCAAAGGATTTTTGAAATATTCCTGTAAGAGAAACCCACTAGTTGGGATTGCAATTCCAGCCAAAAGCATTGCTAAAGCACGATTAATCCTGAATCCGGCAATTTGAAAATTCTCAGATTCCGAATTGAAAAAATCTGAAAAATTTAGTTTTGCAAAACCAATATTGAGATTGATGAAAAACGCAATAATCGCAAAAACGATTATTACTGTTACCAGAATAGGAAAGCGTTTCATCAAAAATAATTCTTATTTTAAAGATTTTTTTGGACTGGAAATCATTGCTTTTTCCTTATTGTCAATCGCTTTTGCAGAAGAATTATCGGCTAAAAGTTTCTCGATTTTCTGATTCAGCATTTCTTCGGTCATAGAACCAACAGTTTCATCAGATTTATTGCCTTTTCTGATTAATGTAAACGGAATCGATTCGCCGTTCCAAGATTGGAAATTTTGGGAGAAAAACTCTTGTTTCAAAAGCATTCCGTCAAGAAGAATAATGTTATTTTTAATGTCGTATTCGTCTGCAAAATCACTGACTTTGGTTGCCCAATCTGTTTTGTTATCAAGACTTACAAATGTAAATTTTACAGGTTGATTTTTTAACTCATCCATTTTTTTTCTGAAATGCGGAATTTCCTGCATACACGGCCCACACCAAGTTGCAAAGAAGTTGGTCACATAAAGCGTGTCAGAATGATTGGACTTCAAAACTTCTGAGATTTTTTCAGGAGAAAGTTCTGTAAGTTCAGCAACATCGGCTACCGATTTTGTTGGTTCAACTTTTATTGAGTCTTCTTTTGCTTCAGTTTCAGCAACTTTTTCATCGTTCTTTTTACAAGCTAAAAGGCTGATTGACAAAACGGAATATATTAATATTTTTCTCATAGTTTTTATTTTATTTAAAAATGAAAGTAAAGCTTGATGATTTGATTTTTTCTTTTCTCAAATTTCATTAAATTTGATTCTTGACAATGGAGAATCAATTAACTATCGCGAATCAACCTCAGTTTCACAGGCTAAAAATAGCTAAAAAACGACAATTGACCAAAAATGCTTTCGCATTGGAATTGGCGATTCCCGAGGAGTTGAAATCCAACTATAAGTTCCAAGCAGGACAATATGTGACGTTGAAATATCATTTTAATGAAAAAGAAATTCAGAATGATTATTCGTTTACATCAGCTCCTTTTGAAAACAAAATTGAATTAGCCATCAAAATCAATGGTTCTGAAAGTTCAACCAATTTTTTGTTCGAAAATTATCAGATTGGAGAGGAAATCTCTGTGAGTGAACCTCTCGGACGTTTTTTTATTCCTTCAAGACCAAACGAAAAACGGACAATTCTGGCTTTTGCTTCTGGGATTGGAATCACACCGATTTTTAGTCATATTAAGAACATTCTTCACGAAGAACAATTCACAAGAATTTATCTTTTTTATGGAAACAAAAGTTATGAAGATATTGTTCTTAAGCAGGAATTGGAAGATTTGCAGAAAGAAAATGTTGGCAGATTTGAAGTGTTTTATTTCTTGTCTCAGGAAAAAGTAAAAGACCAGTTATTCCAAGGAAGATTGGATGAAAAAAAGATTTCTCTCATTATTAATCAAATTCTTCATTTGGACGAAGATGATGATGAATCTACAATCTGGGACAGTACAGATAAAGTTCTGATTTGTGGTCCTGGCACAATGATAAAATCCGTTGCTAATGCTTGTTACAATCACGGAATTCCGAAAAAGAATATTCATTTTGAATTGTTTGAGGCTTTTAATGATGATATTTATCCAACTGAAAAAGAATTTCCTCTAATTGAAAATGTGAATGTCAAAATTAAATTCAATCATATTGAAAAAGACGGGATTATTCTGAAAAATAACGAGCGAAAAATCCTTCAGCAATTATTGGATTTAGGTTATAAACTGCCATATTCCTGCAAATCTGGAATCTGCGGAAGTTGTCTTTGTTATTTGAAAAATGGGGAAGTGGATATGACCGAAGACGAATATTTGACGGAAAATGAAAAACTTCAGGGAAAAATATTGCCTTGCGTTTCCATTGCAATGAGTAAAAATGTATCTTTAGATTTCGATTTATATTAATCATATGTTAAGAGCTGTTATCAATTTTCTCAAAATTACTTTTCGGGTTTTCGAACTTGGAATTTTGCTGATGATTTTGGCGAATTTCTGGGTAGTTGCTCTTACCAGCGGACGAACTTATACCAAAATCAGCAAAGTGCCACCAAGAGAATCTGCTTTGGTTTTGGGAACTTCTCCAAAAATGCGCTCAGGCGTTGCAAATCCATATTTTGTAGCGAGAATGGACGCTGTTGGAACGCTTTATCATCACGGAAAAATCAAAAAAATCATTGTCAGCGGAGAGAAAAGTGAAAATTACGATGAAACTGCTGCAATGACAAGATTCTTGGTTTATAACGAAGGTGTTCCCGAAAATATCATTATCAAAGACCCGAAAGGTTTCAATACGCATAAAAGTATTTTGCGTTGTAAAAATGTTTATAAACAGAAGAATGTCATTATCGTTTCACAAGGCTTTCATAATCTAAGAGCTTTGTTTTTTGCCAGAAACAACGGAATGAATGCGTTAGGTTTTGATGCGCAGGATGTCAGCAAAAATGAAAGTTTCTACCGAAATCACACCCGTGAATTTTTTGCCAGAGTTTTGGCAGTTTTCTACTATGTCTTGGGGATTTCTCCTGAGGAATAAATGATTGTTTTAATCGCAAAGGCACAAATTTTTATACATTAAAACTTTATATAAGTCGTAAAATATTTAGTGTTTTAATTGAGAATGGTTTAATTCTATTTGATAAAATAAATTCTTGGCAGATTCTTTGTAATTTATATTATGGAAAATATAAAAATCGAAGAAATGAAAAATTCAATCAAAATATTAATGGCTGTTTTTGCAATGAGTTTGGTCTCGTGTGTTGCAACAACAGATTCTTATGGATATAATGACCCTTATTATCAAGGTTATTCAGATGGCTATAGAGATGGTTACTATCAATCACCTGATGGTTATTGGTATGCTCCAAATGTAGTTTATTACGATTATAACGGAAGTTATTACAGAAATGGTAATGTTTACAATTATAATAATAATAGAAGCAGAAATACTGTAATTGTTTCTCCAAGAAGAAGTTCTTTGCAGAATATGATTCCGAATAACGGTCGTTCTAAATCCAATAATGGTACAAGAACTCAATCAAATAATGCGAGAACTCAGCCTAATAATAACATTCGAGTTCAGCCGAACGTTAGAACTCAACAAAATAACAATGTCAGAGTTCAACCGAATGTTAGGACTCAACAAAACAATAACACTCGAGTTCAGGCGAATACGAGAACTCAACAAAATAGCAATCAAGTTCAACCGACCAGAAATACACAAAATAATATCAGAGTTGCACCTCAGAATCAGGAACAATCGCAACCTCAGATTAGGAATAATAACAATTCTGGAAGACGATAATAAAGAAAGCTGTAAATCACAGCTTTTTTTGTGAAATTAATTTTTAATTTGAGTCCGAAAAAAAATTATACTATTTTTGTAAAAAATGTAGAGATGCTCGTGATTGGAATTGCCGGAGGAACCGGCTCCGGAAAAACAACCGTGGTTAACAAAATCCTTCAGCAACTGAATGTAGAAGGCGTGAATGTTCTTTCTCAAGACAATTATTACCACGATAATCAGAATCTAACTTTGTCAGAAAGAGAAGTTCTGAATTATGACCATCCAAAATCCATCGATTTCGAACTTTTGCTGGAACACGTAAAAGCACTTAAAAATCACCAGCCAATCGATCAGCCAATTTACTCTTTTGTAACGCATTCCAGAACTGGCGATCATATTATTGTAGAACCAAAAAATGTTCTAATTGTAGAAGGAATTTTGGTTTTGACTAATAAAGAATTACTGAAAGAATTCAATCTGAAGGTATTTGTTCACGCAGATTCTGACGAGAGATTAATCAGAAGAATCCGTAGAGATACACAGGAAAGAGGAAGAGATTTGCAGGAAGTTCTTCACCGTTACCAAACGACTTTGAAACCGATGCATCAAGAATTTATCGAGCCTTCTAAAAATGAAGCTGATTTGATTGTTCCGAATATGAGACAAAATTCTGTTGCGATTGATTTCTTAACGACTGTGATTAATAATTCGCTTAAAAAAGTTCATTAATATTATTTGCTATGAAAGAACTGATAAAAGATATCAAGAAAAAATCACCGACACTTAAGTTTTTTCAGACTTATGTATTCAACAAATATGTGTTTACATTGACAGGTTTTTTGATTTGGATGATATTTTTTGACAGCACTTCTTTTTTAGTTATCAATGAGTTGAATGGCGAAATCGGACGTTACGAAAACCAACGCGAATTCTACAAAACAGAATACGAAAAGAATGATAAATTCTATCGTAAACTGATGAATAACAAGCAGGAAAAAGAAAAATACGCCCGCGAAAATTACTTTATGAAAAAACCGAACGAGGAGATTTTCATATTGGTAATTGATAGTTCTAAAATTGCTAAAAAATAATACAAAATGAGTTTCATAGAAAATACTTTGGAAGATTGGGAACAGCTTGTAAAAAAACAACTCAAAACAGAAAATATTTATGAAATTCTCTCTAAAGATAATCTGGAAAACATCATTGTAAAACCATACTATCAAAATAATTCTGAAACTAAAATCCTTCCTAAAGTTGAAAAAAGCACACATCTGGTTGCTGAATTTCAAGAAGGTTTGGAAGAACAGGCTTTCGCTTTTTTATTAAATGAGAATGTTGAAGGTTTAGAAGAAAAAGCAATTTTCATTAACAATCCTGATTTAGCAGAACATATTTTAACAGAAGAGTCAAATCGATATTTTTCTTTGATTGATGTTTTTTCTGATGATAAGAATGCAGAAATCAATGAACATTTGGCTGGAGAGTTATTATCAAAATCTTTTGAAAGACAAATTTGTGTTGATGTTAGTTTGCACCAAAATGCTGGTGCTTCTATCATTCAGCAATTGGCTTTTGCATTAGCGAAATCTAAAGAATTAACAGAGAAATTCGGTTCTGAAATTCTAGAAAAATTGGTTTTCCGATTTGCAATTGGTTCTAATTATTTTTTCGAAATTGCTAAAATCAGAGCTTTCAAATATCTGTTCAATCAATTGTCTAAGGAATTTGAAAAAGATTTAGTTCCCTATATTTTCGCTGAAACTTCATTTAGAAACAAGGCTAAAAATGATGCAGACAACAATCTGATTCGTTCAACTCTGGAATTAGCTTCTGCAATGATTGCCGGAGCTGATGCGGTTTTTTCTAATGATTATAAATTCGATAATTCTTCAGAACTTTCAAAAGAAATTTCGTTTAAACAACAGATTGTTTTAGCTTATGAAAGTGTCATTAATGTTTTTGAAGATGCAACTTCAGGAAGTTATTTCGTGGAAGATATTACGCAACAATTTGCTGAGAAATCTTGGAAATTATTCCTTGAAATCGAAGAAAAAGGAGGTTATCTTGAATTACTGAAATCAGGTGAAATTCAGAAAATGATTTTTGAACAAGCTGTGAAAGAACAAAGTTGGGTTGAAGAAGGCAAAATCAAATTGATTGGTGTGAATATTTATCCAAAATTAGATATCACAAAATCAGTTGAAGAACTTTATAATGCTGATGAAATTAAGAAAGTTCGCTTGGCGGAAATGTTTGAGTGATGTCTTTTTCTAAATGTCTAAATATTAATTAAAATGACAGAAAGAATAATAAAAGATATAAGGTTCTACGAAAGTGATAAGCAAAATGTAGTAGGCGAAAGTATGCCTCAAGACTTAGGTCATCTATTTTTTCCAACAAAAGATACTAGTTATATCGGACAAAGAATCGCTAGGAAATTAAATGAATTGAAGTTTAATTATGGTGAATTTGACCATATTTATATTAATTTATCTACATTTTTAAAAGAAAATGAGATTGTAATTTCAAATAGAAATATTGATAGTAGAATTAAATATATTGATTTTGGAATTAATATTCAAAAATTGAATTCACTTTTGGATGTTGAAAAGGATATTTATATAAAATCATTAACGTTCAAAGTATTAAAAAAAATTAGTTCTGGTTTGAATCTAGAAATAGTACAAAAAACCGAAAAACTTATCACAGAATTTGATACTGAAATTAAAATTCATTTTAAAACAAAGGAAACTAAAGCTTTCAGAATTGATATTTATTATCAAATAGAATCTTTAATTGATGGAACAAAAATAATTTTAGAATACAAGGACAAAAAGAATAACTTGTATTATTTTGCACATTACAAACTTCAATTCTATGAAGATATTTATAGTTTAATTGATGCAATTAGCTTGACTTCAGGGGAAATTATTTTAAAACCTAAAAAATCATATATAGCTGAAATCAGTAATGAAAGATATTTGACACCAATAACTTTTAAATTATCAGATTTAAAAAAATCTCATTCTCAAATCATCAAATAAAAATTTCATTATTCTCAAATTTATTAAATATTAGCTAAGAATTCGTAACTCTTAACTAAATCACTATCTTTGCAAAAATTTTAGAAATGAGCGGAGACGGAAATCAATCAGGTAGAAATAGAAAACCAAGAACTTCTGGAGGTGGCAGACCTTCCGGAAACTCCCGTAGCTCCAGCGATAACAGAGGTGGAAGACCTACTGGGAACTCTCGTGGACCTAAAACCAAAAGAGGTGCGGACAGATTTGACAGCCGTGACAAATACGAAAATGGCGAGAGAAAATTTGGACCGAAAAAACCTTTTAGCAGAGCCGAAAAAGACGAAGACAAAACGAAATCTTTTATTCAAAGGAGAAGATTCGAGAAAATAAGCAAAGAGGTTTTCAAAGACAGCATTAGACTTAATAAATATATTGCGAATTCTGGGATTTGCAGTAGGAGAGAAGCGGATGAGCTGATTACGCAAGGTCTTGTAGAAGTGAATGGAAAAGTGGTAACCGAAATGGGTTATCAGGTTCAGAAAACTGACAGAGTGGTTTTTGATGGACAAAACATCACGCCGGAAAAACCTGTTTACGTTTTATTGAACAAACCAAAAGGTTATATCTCTACAACCAAAGATGATAAAGCGAGAAAAACAGTAATGGATTTAACTGCAAATGCGTCTCCATACAGAATTTTCCCGGTTGGAAGATTGGACAGACAAACGACTGGTGTTATTCTTTTGACAAATGACGGTCATATGACGAAGAAGTTGACACATCCGTCTTTTAATATGAAGAAAATCTACCACGTAACGTTGGATAGAAAGTTGTCTATTGAAGATTTGAAATCCATTGCAGAAGGAATTCGTTTGGAAGAAGGTGTTGCAGAAGTGGATAGTATTTCTTTTATCGAAGGGAAACCTAAAAATGAAGTTGGAATCGAAATTCATATCGGCTGGAATAGAGTGATTAGAAGAATCTTTCAAAAACTAGGTTACGAAGTTGAAGCTCTGGATAGAGTTATGTTTGCCGGATTGACCAAGAAAAACATCAAGCGAGGACACTGGAGAATCCTTACGGAACAAGAAGTGAACAACTTGAAAATGTTATAAATTAAAAGGCTGAAATTTTTCAGTCTTTTTTTCTATTTAGGTATGAGTAAAATTTATGTTTTCAGTGGTTTGGGTGTTGATGAAAGAGTTTTTGATAATATAGACTTCGGAACTTTGGACGTTGAATTTATAGATTGGATTCAACCTTTAGAAAACGAAAGTCTGGGAAGTTATGCGCTTAGAATTTCGAAGACAATCACTTATGAAAATCCGATTTTGATTGGTTTATCTTTTGGTGGAATGGTAGCTGTTGAGATTTCAAAAGTCATTAAAGTTGAAAAACTGATTCTAATTGCTTCAGCTAAAAATAAGTTTGAACTTCCTTTCATTTATCGATTATTTGGAAAATTGAATCTCATCAAATTAATTCCAAAAAAGATTTTCAAAAAGCAAAACTCAATCACCAATTGGATTTTTGGAATCGAAAATGATTCTGAAAAACAACTTTTGAAAAAGATTTTACAAGATACAGACCTTAATTTTTTCTCTTGGGCAATCAATGAAATCGCCAATTGGAAAAATGAAAATATTCCTGAAAACTGTTTTCATATTCACGGGGATAAAGACAGAATTATTCCAATTAATAATGTGAAAGCTGATTTTGTTATTGAAAATGGTGGACATTTTATGACTGTTAATAAATCGAAAGAGATTCAGGATATAATTTTGAGTTTGATTTAAAATAAAAAAGACTTTCCAATTTTGGAAAGTCTTTTTTACTATTTTACTTCATTATAATAAAGAAGTCTGTCATTTTTATCAAAACTGATAATGGTGATTTCCCTGTTTTTTGCATCATCATTGTTGAAGAATTTGGCTCTTGGTGGAATATTATCTGCATCAGACAAAGTAGGATTCCAGTAGAGTAATTCGCGCGTGTCTTTGGTTATTTTTTTATAACTGTCGCTGGTAATATCCGGTTGTTCAAATTCGATAGATTTGTCATAGGCTTTTAAAACTGTTTTGTTTGTGGCTTCCTTGGTATTTTTATCATCATCTTTCAACATATTACCACGTTTGGTATAGATAGCAACCGCATCGCCCACTAGACCATCACCTTTTATAACTTTCACCATCGCAATATTGCTAACAGGAAGAGTATTAATCATACTTGCATCAACAGGCGTTTCATCCAGAAATAATTTGGCTTGAGAACCACGGATACTTGGCACATAATTTCCGGAATTATCCATCGTGAAAGTTAGTCCTGCAGCTCTGCCCTGTAACCATTGCATAATGTTGAGAGAAGATTGCGCATCTTGATTTTCATTCACCAAATCAAAAATGGTTGCATTCATACTGCTGAATCTTCCGCTGGATAGTTCTCTGTCTAATTCTGCTTTTTTATCTATTTTTTTTGCCGTTACCTGGACTTCTTGAATTTGAATCTCATCACTGCGAAGATTTTGCTGGTTTTTGATGTTTTGCAAAGCATTATTCACAGAAGTATTGAGATTGGTTTTAGCAGTTGTCAAATGATAATTGGTTGATGGCAGAGTACCTTTATAAATAATATTTTCCGGAAAAGTCTGGAACGTCATATTGAGATGATCGCTCTCATAAGATTTTTCTTTGTTAAGATAATAAGAAACCGTCATAGGTTCATTAAACATCACATTATTAAGATATAAATAGCCGTTATCATCTGTCTGGGCTTGCACAAAGGACTTCTGCGTATTTTCTGATGTGAAAATCATATTGACGGCGGTGTTTGGCAAAGGGCGTCCATTATTGGTAATTTTTCCTTTGAAACTAAGATTAGCCTGGGGTTTGTATTTGATGTCCGGTTTTGTTCCGGATAATAAGGATTCCCAATCATAACGCTTCCATTTTTCTGAAATTAATAAAGCATCCAAAGCGTCTACATTAGCTGTTTTTGTAAAATATTGTGCTGGTGAATAGATGCTTGAAGTCAAATCTCCTGTTAACCAAAGAGCACTCAGAATGTTGTCTTTACTGGAATTTGCAGGTTCGTTCGAAATATCTTTAACCAAAACCGTGTAATGCGGATAATCTGTATCTGGTTGCAAATCAAAACTATTAAAAGCTCTCGGCTGATTATTAAACGACGTATCTACAAACGTAGGTTCATCAATGCTTAAATTTTTTGGCTTGATGAAGCATAACCTTTGGGCGACGATATTTTCTTTGTCATCAAATATAGTGAGTTGTAAAATGCCATTGATTTCATCTGTAGCTTTGATGGGGATTTTACTGGAAACCTCATTAGAATTGGTCTTGATATTGGCCTTATAAGCCAGTTGATTATTGATGGTCCCAATAATTGTATAACCTTTTAGACCTTCCGGAAGAAGACTGCTTTTAATGTTAAACTGGATGCCATCGGAGTTGCTGCTGGCCTGAAGGACAATTCCTTTTTCTGTAGCAATTGGCAGCGTAATCGTTTGTTTGTAGGCTTTGTCATCTTCAATAATCGCTTTGTAGATTTTTCCTTTTTTCGGAGTGATAGAAAATGAACTTACATTCTGGTCAAATCCTTTGAAAGTCACTAATTTTTCATTCGGTTTTTCTGAATCAATAATGTAACCATTCCAGCTGGTGGGCGGAATGCCTTGTGGATAAATTCTGACGGCAACTTTTGTAGGGATATTGTCAATAAAAGTTCCACCTTCCGGAAAAATACCAGCGGTCCACTTGGTATTTTTTTCTAAAGTTAGTTTCTGTTCAGAATTAGAATTGTAAATAGGAATTGCTTTGATGTAATTAAATTCTTCCGGGAAATTCGCCATCCAAGTTGTATAAGCTCTAATGTAATAGACATCTTCTTTCAAAGCATTGGTGAGATTGAAAGTACCGTCACCTTCACCGTTATTTAAAAAGATTGTTCTTTTATCCACCAGATTTTTTGAATGATCATACAATTCCACGAAAAGAGTAGTGGTTCCTATCGAACGGCTATAACCATTGAATACAAAAGATTTGAAATAGATATTATCGCCCACAACATATTGACTTTTGTCCAGCAATAAATAGACTTTCTCTTGCGAATAATTTTCTTCCAGATTCTGGATGGCGTTATCTATTTTATTCTGTGCTTTAAACTGCATTATTCCTACTACAAAAAGAAAAGGTATAAACGATTTTCTCATATCAAAAGCTTAATTATAATTGATTGTTAATTCTTTCTGCAAATTAATTAAACAAAAGAAAACCCTCAACATTTGTCGAGGGTTTTATGTTAATTTTAACAAGAATCAGATTAGATTCCGTTGACGATTTTATTAAGAGTTACTGAAGGTCTCATTGCAGAATCAGTTTTTGCGAAATCTGGTCTGTAATAACCATCAATTTCCTGAGCTTTACCTTGAGAAGCAATCAGTTCTTCATTGATTTTGCTTTCGTTTTCTGTCAAAGCTTTTGCAACAGGCGCAAATTTAGCAGCGATTTCCGCATCTTTAGTCTGATTAGCCAAAGCTTCTGCCCAATAAGTTGCCAAATAGAAATGTGAACCTCTGTTATCGATTGTTCCTAATTTTCTTCCTGGAGATTTGTCTTCTGCTAAGAATTTAGCATTAGCTTCATCTAAAGCATCAGCCAAAATCTGAGCTTTCGGATTATTCTGAGTCTGAGCCAAATGTTCCAAAGAAGCCTGCAATGCTAAGAATTCTCCTAGAGAATCCCATCTTAAATAACCTTCTTCTATAAATTGCTCGATGTGTTTAGGAGCAGAACCTCCAGCTCCCGTTTCGAACAAACCGCCACCATTCATCAACGGAACGATAGACAACATTTTAGCAGAAGTCCCCAATTCCAAAATAGGGAATAGGTCAGTCAAATAATCTCTCAAAACGTTTCCAGAAACTGAGATTGTATCTTTTCCTTCTCTTGCTCTTTTAAGCGTTTCTGTCATTGCATCTTTCACATCTAGGATTCTGATGTCAAGTCCTGTTGTATCGTAATCTTTAAGGTATTTTTCAACTTTTTTGATGATTTCTCTGTCGTGCGCTCTTGCTTTATCCAACCAGAAAATAGCTGGTGTATCAGATAATCTTGCTCTATTTACCGCTAATTTCACCCAATCTTGAATTGGAGCATCTTTAGTCTGACACATTCTGAAGATATCAGATTTCTCAACTTTTTGTTCCAATAGAACGTTTCCGTTTTCGTCAAGAACTTTTACAGTTCCGTCAGCTTCTGCTTGGAAAGTTTTATCGTGAGAACCATATTCTTCTGCTTTTTGAGCCATCAAACCAACGTTTGGAACAGAACCCATTGTTGTTGGATCCAATTTTCCATTAGCTTTCATATCATCAATTGCAGCCTGATAGAAACCTGCATAAGAACGGTCTGGGATAATCGCTACTGTATCATCTTCAGCACCAACTTTGTCCCACATTTTTCCTCCATTTCTGATCAATGCAGCCATAGATGCATCAACGATAATGTCAGAAGGAACGTGGAAATTCGTGATTCCTTTATCCGAGTTTACCATCGCCACTCTAGGTCCGTTTTCAAGCGCTTTCTCGATATCAGCTTTGATTTCAGCTTCTTGAGGAATTCCAGCGATTTTGTCGTAAAGGTTTTGTAATCCGTTATTTGGATTGATATCTAGAGATTTGAACATCTCAGCATATTTTGTAAACACATCTTTGAAGAAAGTCTCAACAATAGCCCCGAAGATAATTGGGTCAGAGATTTTCATCATCGTTGCTTTCAGGTGAGCAGAAAGGATTACACCTCTTTGTTTTGCTTCATCAATGGCAGTTTGAACAAAGGCTTTCAACGAATTAAGATTCATTACAGAAGAATCAATTACTTCACCAGCTTTAAGGTTTGCGAAATCTTTCAATACTTTTTCAGAACCGTCATTTCCAAAGAAAACGATTTTGAATTTAGAATCAGATTCAACAGTTGTAGAAGTTTCGGTTCCGTAGAAATCGCCGCTTTCCATATGAGCAACATCTGTTTTGCTGTCAGATGCCCAAGCTCCCATTTTGTGAGGATTAGCTTTTGCATAATTTTTAACAGCTTTAGGAGCACGTCTGTCTGAGTTTCCTTCTCTTAGAACAGGATTAACAGCAGAACCTAGAACTTTAGCATATTTAGCTTTGATTGCTTTTTCTTCTTCAGTTTTTGGCTCAGCAGGATAATTTGGAACTGCAAAACCTTTAGCTTGTAATTCTGCAATAGCCTCGTCTAACTGAGGAACAGAAGCAGAAATGTTTGGTAATTTAATAATGTTTGCTTCCGGAGTTGTAGCCAATTGTCCAAGTTCCGTCAGAGCATCTCCGATTTTTTGGTCATCCGTCAAGAATTCTGGAAAGTTAGCCAAAATTCTTCCCGAAAGTGAAATGTCTTTTGGAACGATGTTAACGTCTGCAACCGAAGTAAACGCCTTAACGATAGGCAAAAAAGAATGGGTTGCCAACATAGGCGCTTCATCCGTAAGCGTGTAGATAATTTTTGATTTTTCTGACATTATAGTAGTTGATTTTGTTTACTGTTTTTTCAAAACATACAAATTTAGTGTTTTTATAATAATTTTCTAATAGTAGAAATATGATTTTTATTCAAATAGATAATTAATTATTCTTTATAATTAGTAAAAGTTAAATTTTATTAAAGTCATTTTTAAAATTTGAAAATTCAGAAATCAACCATTAACTTTGAAGAAATAAATTATACGAAATAATGTCACAAATTACATTCAAAGGAATTCCTATTAATACCGTTGGAACTTTGCCGGAAGTTGGAACTATCGCTCAAGAATTTACATTAGTTGGAGCCGATTTATCAGAAAAACATTTGGCTGATTACACTGGGAAAAAAGTATTATTAAATATCTTTCCAAGCATCGACACAGGAGTTTGCGCCGCTTCTGCAAGACAGTTCAATAAAGAAGCTAGTTCTTTGGAAAATACAGTTGTTATCAACGTTTCTAGAGATTTACCTTTCGCATTGAGCAGATTTTGCGCTGCTGAAGGTCTTGATAATGTAGAAGTTTTGTCGGATTTCAGAGGGAATTTCGGGGAAGACTATGGTGTAACTTTGGATGATTCTCCATTGAGAGGATTATTGAGCAGAGCTGTCGTTGCTTTAGACGAAAACGGAACGGTAATTTACACAGAACAAGTTCCGGAAATTGGTCAAGAACCAAACTACGAAAACGCAATCAGTGCGTTGAAATAAAATTAAGAGACTGTTTAAAAATTAAAAAAATTAGTCACAAAAGAAAAATCATAAATAAAGATCTTTCAAAGAATAATAAAATTAACTTGAGATCATTATTTTAATTTTTAATAGAAACTTAAGCATTCCTAACTTTTGTGATTTTCGAAACAAATTAAACAGATCTTAAGTACTTTAAAAAAGCAAAAGCCTCATTGGATTGAATTTCAATGAGGCTTTTTATTTTAATTTTTCAATGATGCTTTTTGAAGTTTTTTGTAAACAAAGCTGGACATTATAATGCTGAATTCATAAAGTAAAACCAGCGGTAGTGCGGCTGCCATCATACTTAAGACATCTGCAGGTGTAATAATTGCGGCAACAACCATAATTAGAACAATAGCGTGTCTTCTGTAAGTTCTTAGGAATTTTGGTGTTAAGATTCCTATTGATGTTAAAATGTAAACTGCGATGGGAAAGAGAAATACAACACCCATTCCCATAGTAACTTGTAAAAACAGAGTGGTGTAATCTGATAAATCAAATAGCTGAACGATATTGTCGGAAACTTTGAACAACAGTCCGAAGTTGATTGCAAAAGGCAAAATGAGAAAATAGCCTGTTAAAACGCCGCACATAAAAAGAATCCAGATAGAATTGATATAAAAAATTGAATTCTTTTTTTCAGCAGGCATCAAAGCTGGGCTGATGAATTTCCAGATTTCCCAAACGATATAAGGAAAAGCCAAAACAATTCCTGAAAATATGGAAACAGCCATCATCACATTAAACTGTTGAAATAATTGTTTCTGCTGAACACTGAACTGAGCTGGCAACACAAAACTGTCATTGCCTGTGAATTCTCTGGAAAAATGATTGACAATACGGAATGTTAAAAAATCATTTCTTGTAGGGCCGAAGAAAATGTGATCCATTACCCATTCTATATTGAAACCTACAATAACTGCTAAGATTACAATGGCCAGAATGGATCTTACCAAATGTGCTCTTAATTCTCCGATGTGCCCCAAGAAGGACATTTCTTTTTCGTCTGCCATAATTGATCAAGAAATCAGTGCACGAAATTACGGAAAAAATATGGCCTAAGATTAAAATAATTTTCTCCATTTTTAAAGAAATGTAATATTCATAAAGATTTATTGGAATAAGTTTTGTTAAGATATTGTTTATTATTTTATTTTATTAAATCATAAAATAATATTTTTTTTTAAAATTAATTAATCATTGAAAACTTGATTAATAACAGATAAAAATATTTGGTTATTAATGGATTATTGCTTTTTTTTGCAACCTTTTATTTATGAAAAAGATACACTCCACAATTCTGTTCTTCTTTTGTTCGATTTCTGTGTTTTCTCAAGTAGGAATCCAGACCAATCAAGTGGATGCATCCGCGCTTTTAGAGCTTAATACTTCTAGTCTTATTACAGGTAGTAAAAAAGGTTTTTTACCTCCTCGGGTTGCATTATTGAGTAATACGGATATTACAACAATCCCTTCTCCTGCAACAGGATTATTTGTCTATAATACATCAGATGCAGGTACGTATCCTAATAATGTTTTAGCCAATAGATATTATTTCTGGAACGGTACGAATTGGATAGATTTGGGGTTAACATCATCATTAGAAGGTTATCTTGCTAATAGAATTTTGAGTCTTAATACAACCTCTACACAAACTTTTACCTACAATGAAATAAATACAACCAGCTCTGCGAATGGAGGGGTAGCAGTTAGTTTTGCGGATTCCGATATTATTTATAACACAGGAGCCATTGCTACAAAATCAGGAAATACATTTATAATTAACATTAGCGGATTGTACGAAATCAATGGCTATGTAAATTATAATCCAAACCGAACAAGCATAGAAGGAGTACAAAGAGGTTGTTTTTTGAATATAAAATTGCAAAAATCTACAGATAATGGAAGCACTTGGACAGATATTATTGGAAACAGAACAGCCTGGGGAGTGAAAGCAACCAATTTTATTAAAACAGCAATTTTGAGCCCCACTCCAGTTTATCTTACTGCTGGGCAAAGAATTAGAATGGTTATTCAAAATCCTTTCAACATTAGTGATACAACGAGTTTGCACGGTGAAAATAATACTACAAGTCCTCTTCCACAAATCACAACTGCAAGCAGATTACCGATTTCAAAAAGTCTAACCATCATACTTTTAGATTATGATTTATAATAAATTAAAGTTAAAAAATATCATTCTTCATTTTTTTTCTTTATTAGCCTTTTGTTTAGGATATTCACAAGGGATTGGAATTGGGACTGCAACGCCTAATCAATCCGCATTGCTGGATCTGGATGTAAGTTCTTTAGCTTCTAATGCCAAAAAAGGGGTCTTAATTCCAAGAATAGCATTGACAACATCTACAGATATAACAACCATTGCAAATCCGGCAGTAGGACTGTTGGTATTCAACACTACTGCTTCTACGACAGACACTGCTATTAAAGCCAATACATTTTATTTTTGGAATGGCACAAATTGGATTGATATTACAACTTCGGAAAATATAAGATCAATATTGTTCAGGCAAGTTTTCATTGTAGGCAATACTGGAAACCAAAATATAGACAAAACAACATTCAATAATGGAACTCCTGTTGTGGTTAATTTCGACAGCTCAGCTTCCGGAGCTATGACTGCGAATGTTGGAGGACGAGTTTCATTATCTAATAATAATTTTAAAATTCTATCCTCTGGTTATTTTGAAATTGCAGGCTATATTGGATACAATCCATGGGTGGCAACGACTTGCACAACACAGGCTTCGGAGAGCACTTGTGTAGCATCCCTTGATTTTATCATTCAAAGATCTGCTGACAATGGAACAACATGGTCTCAGATTGCAAAATCAAGTACGATTTGGGGTGTCGGAACAGGCGATAGAAATAGATCAGTAATTGTAGCTCCTTTTACTTATCTATTTAATGCTAATGATTTAGTGAGAGCAGTTGTCGTAAAAGGATCTACAGCCAACCATGGCAGTATTTCTACAACAAGTAGTTTAAATATAGAATCTGGAACAGGATTGCAATATTCGAGGCTGTTAAGATTTCAAAAGCTCGATTGATAATTTAAAAATTTATGAAAAACAAAATATTTTATAGTATAACTTTGGGGTTTATCGTAAGTAATCTATTCTCTCAGGTCGGTATTGGTACTACAACACCACATTCGTCAGCTATCCTAGATATTACTTCTACCAATAAAGGATTTTTGTTGCCAAGAATAAACTTATTAGGAAAAAATGATAATACCACGATCAGCAATCCTGCAAATGGACTAATGGTTTTTAATCTCGCCGCTGCAGGATCATCAACTAATGCGGTGTCTGCAAATTCCTTGTATTATCGTCAGAATTCTTTGTGGCAAAAATTCACATCTACTTCCGAAGTAAACTCTTCGACATTCTCGAATCAGTTTGTTTTGAAATCGATTAATCAGGAGACTTTTAATCAAACGCAACTGACGAATGTGAACTCTAGTGAAACTGCAGATATTCCCGTTGTTTGGGCTGCAGAAGACGTTTTTTTGGATAATTCCAATGATGTTGACAGATATGGTGCACAAGGATTTAAGATAAATAATTCTGGACAATACGGTATTTTGGCAAATTTTACTTTCAGTCCAAAGAGAAATGTAACGACTGATAACTCCAATTATAGTGCTGTTACATTTACAGTTATGAGATCTCAGGATTCCGGGGCAACTTGGACTCCGGTATGCGGTGCAACGATGCCTTTTGATAATGGAGCAACAAACGATGTGCAGACTGTTATAATCCCAAGAACAATATTAACTTTTGCTGCCAACGATTTGATTAGAATTGTGATGACAAAACCCGGAGGAAACACGACACCCAATTATTCTACAGGAGCCGGGATTATTTCTAAAGCCACGAATGATATTACAAAATCCGTCAGAATAAGAAGAATCAATTAATCCCTTCGTCCAGAAGCTTGTGTAGATCTATTATACCGAAATATTTCCCCGAATCAGTTACCACAAGCTGTCCAATATTATTATCTTTCAAAATCTTCATAGCTTCTTTTGCTAATAAAGATTTTTCTATAGTTTTTGGTGATTGGCTCATAATATCTTTTGCAGTAAGTTGAGAAATATTAACATCATTCATCAACATTCTGCGGATGTCGCCATCTGTAATAACGCCCAGGATTTTTTCATTTTCAATAACAACGGTAATACCATGTTTTGATGCACTCACAGAGATGATTACTTCTTTTATGCCAGATAATGGAGAAACCTTAGGCTTGTTGTTGGAAACAAATTGTTCTACTCTTGCGGTAAGATTTTTGCCAAGACTGCCTCCGGGATGGAATTTAGCAAAATCAATATCTTTAAAACCTTTCAATTCCATTAAACATACTGCTAAAGCATCGCCCAAGGCCATTTGCAACGTTGTAGAGCTGGTAGGCGCAAGTTTATTGGGACAGGCTTCTTTATCTACATGAGTGTTAAGAATAATATCCGAAGCTTTGCCTAATTTGCTTTCTGGATTTCCCGTCATCCCGATTAATGCAGCAGAATAATCTTTAAGAAAAGGTAGTAGATTCACAATCTCAGGAGAATTTCCGGAGTAAGAAATACATAATACAATATCTTGTTTTTGAATCACTCCCAAATCGCCATGGATAGCCTCGGCGGCATGTAAAAACTGAGAAGGCGTCCCGGTGGAATTTAATGTAGCTACAATCTTGTTTCCTACATGCGCAGATTTTCCAATTCCTACTACAATGAGTTTACCTTTCATTTCATTAATAGCAGATACGCTTTTTACAAAACTGTCATCTAGCCTGTTGCGCAACTTTTGCAATTCATTAATTTCTATATCCAATGCATCCTGTGCATGGTTTATAATTTCTTTTGGATTCAAAATTTGAAAATTATTTGATTTTTTTTTTAATACTATTTTATTTTGTATCTTCACGATATTATTTTATAAAGTCAGGAAGTTTTGAAAACTTCATTTTTTTTCTTTAAAAACCACGGTTTTTTGAACCAAAACTTATCGTACAACACTTAATAAAATGCAAATTTAGCAAACAATATCTTAAGGATGGACACAAAAGACATCAACTTATCTGCAGAACTGAAGAAATATTTTGGATTTTCTATGTTCAAAGGTCAGCAGGAACAGATTATAAAAACGCTTTTGGAACACAATGATGTGTTTGTTTTAATGCCAACAGGAGGTGGCAAATCGCTATGCTATCAGTTGCCGGCACTTATTTCTGAGGGAACTGCCATTGTTGTTTCCCCGCTTATTGCATTGATGAAAAATCAAGTAGATGCTGTTAATGGACTATCTTCGGAAGAGGGTGTGGCGCATGTACTCAATTCATCACTTAATAAGTCACAAACAAAGCAAGTGATGGACGACATCACATCTGGGAAAACCAAGTTGCTATATGTAGCTCCGGAATCTTTAATAAAAGAAGAATATCTTGATTTTCTTAAAGACGTTAAAATATCTTTTGTTGCGATAGATGAAGCACATTGTATCTCGGAATGGGGACACGATTTCCGCCCGGAATACAGAAACCTAAAAGGTATTATAGATAAAATTGCAGATGTTCCTGTAATTGCATTAACAGCAACAGCAACCCCAAAAGTGCAAGATGATATTCAAAAAACTTTGGGAATGACCAATGCAACAGTCTTTAAAGAAAGTTTTAACAGAGCCAATTTATTTTACGAAATCCGTCCTAAAGTTAATATTGATAAAGAAATTGTAAAATTCATCAATCAAAACAAAGGGAAATCTGGAATCGTCTATTGTCTCAGCAGAAGAAAGGTTGAAGAATTTGCACAATTGCTACAGGTTAATGGAATTAATGCTTTACCCTACCACGCAGGTTTAGATCAAAAAACCAGAGTGGCCAACCAGGATAAATTCTTGATGGAAGAAGTAGATGTTATCGTGGCAACTATTGCATTTGGGATGGGGATTGACAAACCAGATGTAAGATTCGTAATACATTATGATATTCCAAAATCTTTGGAAAGTTATTATCAGGAAACAGGAAGAGCTGGCAGAGATGGTGGAGAAGGCTATTGTTTGGCATTTTACGATCCGAAGGATATAGAAAAACTTGAAAAATTTCTGGCTCAAAAGCCGGTTTCCGAAAGAGAAATTGGCCTGCAATTACTTAATGAAGTGGTAGGTTATGCAGAGACCTCTATGAGCAGAAGACAATATTTGCTCTACTATTTTGGCGAAAAATTTGACCCTGTTTATGGTGCTGGTGCCAGTATGTGCGATAATTCCCAAAACCCACCAAAACTTAAAGATGCTTCACAAGATCTGAAAAAAGTTTTGGAGATGATCAAGGCATTGGGAGAAAAATTTAGAACAAAAGATTTGATTAATGTTATTGTTGGAAAGGAATCTGCCGTTACAAAATCTTATAAATTAGAACAAACAGACTTTTTTGCAAGTGGTAAAGACCAAAGCGATAATTATTGGAAATCCATCATAAGACAAGCTACAGTACAGGATTATCTAAGAAAAGATATAGAAACTTATGGCGTTCTTAAAATCTCCGAAAAAGGGAATGATGTTATTAGCGGAAAATATAATCAAACATTTTTAATTGCCGAAGATAGAGAATATGACTTGTCTCAAATCAAATCAAAATCTGATAATGATCAAATCCAGGTGCAGGCAGGAAATGGGCTAGACCAGGTTCTTTTCAATCAATTGAAAGAGCTTCGCAAAACTGTAGCAAAAAAACATGGAATCCCACCTTATACTGTCTTCATGGATCCTAGCCTGGAAGATATGACGGTGCAATATCCTATTAGTGTAGAAGAAGTCACAAAGATTTTTGGCGTAGGAGAGGGCAAAGCAAGAAAATACGGAAAAGAATTTGCAGAGTTCATCAAGAAATACGTAGAAGAAAACAATATTGAAAGAACCCAGGATATGGTTCTGAAACAAGTGGCCAACAAGTCCAGCCATAAAGTTTTCATTATCCAGAATACCGATAAAAAAATTGATCTGGAAGATATAGCAAAAGCCAAACACTTGTCTATGAGCGATCTTCTTTCTGAGATGGAAAGCATTGTTTACCAAGGTACAAAATTGAATATAGATTATTACATAGAAGAAAATTTTGATGAAGATATTGTAGATGAGTTTATGGATTTTATGAAAAACTCCGAAAGTGATAGCATGAAAACACTTCTTGCAGAATATGGAGATGATTTAACGGATGATGAAGTGCGCGTTCTCAGAATCAAATTTATTAGTGATGTAGCCAATTAAAACTATAAAAATTGCCGGGACTTTTGCCGGCAATTTTTATTTTCTAGGATTTCCCATTTTGGTTTTGTAATTTTATTCTATGAAAAAATCAATCATTTTCATATTGCCAGATTTGGAAACAGGAGGTGCGGAACGTATTGTAACAACGATTGCCAATCATCTCCCGAGAGATCAATTTTCGCCCTCTATTCTTCTTCTTAGAAAAGAAGGTGCGTATCTCGATTTTCTAAAACCGGATATTGAAGTCATTGATATTAGAACTCCAAGAATCCGACATTCTCTTAAGCCTACTTTATTAGAAATAAAAAAAAGAAAACCAGACATAGTATTTTCTGGCTTTGGTGAAGTGAATGCTTATTTATCATTATTTACAAAGCTTTTTCCGAATACAAAATTCATCGCAAGAGAAACCAATATTGTCTCCCAACACGTTACGAGAAAAGAAATCAGGTTTTTTTACAAATTTTATAACGGTTATGATAAAATCATCGCTCAGAGCCAAGATATGGAGCAAGATTTAATCAAGAATTTCGGGATTAAAAAAAACAAACTGGAGAAAATCAACAACCCCGTTGATTTGGATTTTATTGAGGAAAAATTAAAACTATCAGAACGGCCTGCTGCATTTTCTCATCATCATAAGAATGTTGTTGCTATTGGAAATCTATCTGCCAGAAAAGGTTTTGATAATCTTCTGAAAGTCTTTTCCAGACTCAAAAATCAGAATATTCTGCTTCATATTTTGGGAGATGGAAAAGATAGAGAAATGCTTTTGCAAATGAAAAATTTGTTGGGACTAGACCACGTCATTTTTCATGGCAAGCAAAATAACCCATATCAATATCTAAAATATGCGGATTTATTTATTTTATCTTCTCGCTATGAGGGCTTTCCGAATGTTCTACTGGAAGCTGGAGCCTGCGGCGTTTATTCTTTAGCCAACAATTGTCCAGGTGGAATTAATGAAATTATCCTGGATCAAATCAACGGTGAAACAGCAAACATTGAAGATTACGATGATTTTGCCGAGAAAATTAAGCACGCTGTTTACAGAAATAATGAAAAAGAAAACATCAAAGAGTCTATCAAATCCAGATTTTCTAAAGAAATTATTCTCAAAAAATATGAAAATCTTCTTTTAAATCTCTAAAAAACTAAAAGTGAATATAGTTGATGAAAATTAGAAACTAAACTGCTGATGTTTTTAATTTAAAAATTTTTCTTTAGCAATTTCAAAAACCCGTTGGTCTATAGGTAACTGAAAAGGATTTTCACCATCCAGATCAAACCATTCCGTTTTTTCTATGCAAGGATCCAAAATCAGCAAATCTTCTTCATTGATGATTTCTGCCAGATAATAAATAGTTAAAAGTTGCTCGTTTTCACGAAATCTTGAAACTAAAAAATCATCTTGCGTATAGAAATGTTCTTTGATCTCAATATCAAGATTTAACTCTTCCTGAAACTCTCTCTTGAGACATTCCAAAGTGCTTTCTCCATATTCCAGACCACCGCCAGGCAGTTTGATAAGGAAATCTCCCGCATATTCTTCGTGTAGTGCTAGTATTTTTTTATCCTTAATACAAAGTGCATACACACGAATGTTGATTTTATCGATCATAAAATGTGATTTCTGAGGTCTAAATTTAAGTAAATTATTTTTTCCAGGCGTTAATCATTTCTCTTTTCCCAGGAGGGCCTTGTTTTTTCTCCACATCAAATCCAAGATCTTGTAATGCTCTTCGTACACTCCCTTTTGATGAATAAGTAGTTAAGAGACCACCTGTTTTCATTTTATCTGCAACCATTTCAAATATTTCTTTTTCCCAAAGGTCAGGCTGAACTCTGGCTCCGAAACAATCAAAATAAACAATATCGATTAACGGTAAATCTAGATTTTTGATGTTGAAAAAATCATCTTTTATTTTTTTTAAGTAAAAATTAACATCTAGTTGAATTAATTTTTCCCATTCCGTTTCATGGATTTTTAGAGATAAATCTTGAAGCTTTTTATCCGGAAATAATTCATAATAAGACAATTCTGATGCTTCCTGCAAAAAAATAGGATATTTTTCTACTCCAAAGTAGTTGATTTTTTGAATTTTATTTTTTTTCAAATATTCATCAAATGTTACCAAAACGTTAAGACCTGTTCCAAATCCCAACTCTAAAATATTAATTTCGTAATCATTGACTAATTTAAGTCCATTATCTATAAATACATGGTTTGCTTCTTGTAATGCACCATGTTTGGAATGGTAAGTTTCTTCTAAATCTTTGATTATTAGCGTTTTGCTTCCGTCTTTGGTTTGGATTAATTCTCTTTTCAATGGATTTTTTTTCAAATTTAAACTAAATTTTTATTATTAAAAAATTATTATATATTTGTAATACATCAACAAAAAATTAAAAAATGATAATTCAGAAATCATCAAATCCTAGAATCGCAACCTTTGATCCAGATAATTTTTCTTTTGGAAACACTTTTATAGATCATATGGTAATTTGTGAATATGAAAATGGAAAATGGGGGGATGTTAAAATTGTGCCTTATGGTGCAATAGGTTTTACCCCTGCAATGATGGGGGTAAATTATGGGCAAGCATGTTTTGAAGGCATGAAAGCTTATAAGGATAAAGAAGGACAGATCTTTCTCTTTCGTCCGGAAAAAAACTTTCAGCGTATTAACAAATCCGCAAAAAGACTGGCCATTCCTGAAATTCCTGAAAATGTTTTTATGGAAGGTTTAAAAACCTTGGTTGATATAGATAGAGACTGGATTCCACACGGAGAAGGTAAATCTTTATACATCAGACCAGTAGTATTTGCTACAGAGGAAGCTTTAAAAGCAAGGATTTCCGAAAAATATATGTTTGCTATTGTTGCTACACCTGCCAAGAGTTATTATACAGCGCCGGTTTCTGTAAAAATATCAGATCATTACTCCAGAGCTGCCAATGGTGGAGTGGGCGCGGCGAAAGCTGCCGGAAATTATGCGGCATCTTTTTATCCGACACAATTAGCTATTGAAGAAGGATATGAACAAATTATATGGACAGACGACTGTTCTCACGAGTATTTTGAAGAAAGTGGAACAATGAATGTTTTCGTTAGAATTAATGATACGATTTATACGCCAAAAACATCGGATAAAATATTGGATGGCGTAACAAGAGATAGTTTCATACAATTGGCTAAACATAGAGGGATAGAAGTCGTAATAGACGATGTAAAAGTTGCTGATGTTGTTGCTGCACAAAAAAATGGAACTTTGAAAGAGGTTTGGGGAGTAGGTACTGCGGTTGTTACAAGTATTTTTGAAGCTTTAGGCTACAATGGAGAACACCTGGAACTTCCTAAGCTGGCTTCTGGAGAAAGTTTTGCAGAACAGTTGAAAACCGATTTAGTAAATATCCAGACCAACCAAGCAGAAGATCCATTTGGATGGAGAGTCTTGGTAGAAGAGCAAGTTTATAGTGTATAGAATTAAATATAAAAAGTAAATTGAAAACAAAAGGCTGGAAATTATTTCCGGCTTTTGTTTTCATGCTATATAAGTCTATAAAAATTCTTAATTTCGCAGAAGTTTAGATTTTAAGAATCAAAGATTTTAAATCAATGAAGAACATCCTCGCTATTTCAGTCATGTTGCTTGCTGTTTCTTGTGCAAAACAAGCTCCTGTTCACCATTCGGAAGAGCTGTTTTTATCAGAAAATGAAATGGAAGTCTCTAAAAACAGAACCAAACAACTCAATGCTCTAGAGCGTGTACAAATTGAAGACTGGATTAGATCCCAAGATAAAAAATTCTACACCATGGGAATGAATTATTGGATAAATATAGAAAACCTGGATCATAATCCCAGAAAAACAAATGGCGAAAAAGTCTCTTACCAATACTTTATCTATGATTTTGATAATACCCAATTGTATCAAGATCCTATTAAAAATATAGATGCAGAATTAGGACATTTTAAAGAACTGGACGCTGTGGAAGATGCTGTGAGATATATGAATAAAGGAGAAGAGGCAGAGCTTTTAGTTCCATCTGTTCTTGCCTATGGAACTTATGGAGATAATAAAAAAATTACCAATGATGTTCCTCTTATCATCAAATTAAAAATATTGTAAAAGCAACTAATATCATCGAATGAAAAAAATTATAGCATTATCTATAACATTATTAACACTATTAAATTGTAAAACATTGGAAATAGACAAAGAAACTTACAAAAGTCTGCCAGATGGGCTTTATGGAAATCTTACAACAAGCAAAGGAGATATCTTGGTGAAATTTGAAGATGAAAAATCTCCTGTTACTGTAGCCAACTTTGTGGGGCTTGCAGAAGGCAAAATCGAGAACAAAGCAAAGAAAAAAGGTGAACCGTTTTATGATGGAACTATTTTCCATAGAGTAATCAAAGATTTTATGATCCAGGGTGGAGATCCTCAAGGAACCGGAATGGGAGATCCAGGCTACAAATTCGATGATGAGAAGAATGATCTTCAACACACTGGGAAAGGTATCCTTTCTATGGCTAACTCCGGACCTAATACCAACGGCTCTCAGTTTTTTATTACAGAAGTGGCAACACCTTGGTTAGACGGAAGACATACCATCTTCGGGAAAGTTGTAAAAGGAGAAGCGGTGATAGATTCTATTGCTAATGTAGAAAAAGGCGCTCAAGACAAGCCAAAAACTGATGTTGTATTGAACAAAGTTGCGGTCTTCAGCAAAGGAGATAAGTATAAGCATTATGATGCCGCTAAAGTTTTTGCAGATGGAAAAGCAAAAATACAGGAAAATAATAAAGTTTATTTAGCAAAAGCTGAAGAAGAAAAAAAGAAGAAAGAAGAAGAGTTCAAAGCCAATCAACAAAAATTAGTAGATGAAATGAAGGCTGGGATGCAATCTACACCTTCCGGACTGTTCTATAAAATTACCAAAACAACCACCGGAGCTGCACCAACTGCCGGACAAACTGTAGCTGTGCATTATGCCGGAAAATTGATAAACGGAGAAGAGTTTGATAATTCTTTCAAAAGAGGACAACCTATTGATATTCCGATTGGAGTGGGACAAGTTATCAAAGGTTGGGATGAGGGAATCATGCTTCTGAAAGAAGGTGAAACTGCAACATTACTAATCCCGCCAACTTTGGGTTATGGAGAAAGAGGAGCAGGAGGTGTTATTCCACCAAATGCATGGCTGGTTTTTGATGTAGAATTAGTTAAAATTGGGGGGTAATCCAGATTTAGCTTAAACATAAAAAAAGGAGTGAAATTAATTTTTCGCTCCTTTTTTTTATACCATGATCAATAATTATTTATGATAACAATTGATATGCTTTTTTAGCTCCTTTTACGCAGTCTTCATATTGATCTTCAGAAATTTTCTCATCAATAATCGATTTGAATTCCTGCCAGTAGGGTCCTGTGTTTTCACCATAAACGCCGAAATAATTGAATTCTACATTCTCGAATTCAGGATTTTTTTTCAATTGTTTGGCAATCACATTTCCTCCCAGAGTGGAACCTTCCATAACATATAATGCTCCGAAGGCTTCTGCTTCATTTTCCAGATTTTGTGTTGGATTTTCGTTTTCAGTTTTGATGTTCAAATTGTTCAAATCAACTTTAAGCGCATCAATTTTACGTCTTAAGTCCAGTTTTAATCCAGGGTAATTTTTTAATTGTTCTTGAATTTGTGGCTCGTAACGGCTAATTAAATGATAATTATGCAATAGAAGTTTTTTATAATCTTCTAAAGTATAAGACTTATCAAAAATCTTTTGAGACTGTAGTTTGGCTTCGGTATCGTCGTGTTCTTTTTTGGTGTTTTCCTTAAGAAATACTGAAATCATAATTAGGATTTTGAAATTTAAGTATAAAAGTTGTTCCATGGCCTTTTTCGCTTTCATAGCTGATGTCTCCGCCCATTTTTTCCATCAGATGGTGGACAATGCTTAGGCCAACACCGTTGCCGTGGAATTCTTTGGCGTTATTCATCCGGCTGAATATTTTGAACATTTTACTGGATTCTTCTTTATTTATACCAATTCCGTTATCAGAAATTTTGTAAGTAACAGCGTTGTTATAGACTTTTCCCTCTATTTTAACGGTTGGTTTTTCTGATTTTGAAGAGTATTTTACGGCATTGCCTATCACATTGACAAAAACCTGATATACCATTGTTTTATCGCCTAAAACCTCTGGTGTATCTTCTATAATAAATTCTGTATGAGGAGAGTTGAAACTTATTTTAGAATCTTCTGCCAATTTATTGATAAGGGCATCTACTTCTATTTTTCTTAGTTGAATTTCAGATTTTTTAATTTTACTCAATTCCAAAACATTACGGATCATCTCACTCATTGTATCTACTTGAGTAATAATATTATCCAATGTTTTTTGCACATTTTCTTGATTGTTGATTTTTTTTGCCAATTGAGCATTGAGTTTAATAACTGTTAATGGCGTATTGAGGTCATGCGAAATCGTGTGCGAGAAAGAATCCAGCTCTTGATTGAGTTCTTTAAGTTGATCATTAAGATTTACAATCTGCGAGGATTTGGTATGCGAAGCTTTCAAGATAACAGAAGTGATCCATTTTGCAGACTCTATTTCTTTGATTTTCCAAGGCAGGGAAGTTCCTTTAACATATTCTTTCCATACTTCAAAAGATTTTCTGGGAGAGAATTTAATGATTTCAACTCCATCCTTGATTTCGGAAATGGTGTTTTTTTCTGGTTTTCCGGCCCATTTTATTTTTTGATCTTGTTCTTTTCTTAGCCATATCAGCATATCAGAAGTGTTATTTCCTAAAACGCTGATGATGATACCACAGCTGGTTTCTGTGTCGTCAAGTTCAAGATCTATTTCTTTACAAAAAGTATTGGAAATATAAATGTTTTCTTCAAAATTTTGATTGTGTTCTTGGCTCCAAAAAATTATTTTATCAATATCTTCTTGTTTAGGAACATTGCCGGCTGTCAGCATTTCGTTATTGATTTTAATAATCATTCCATCTGCAGCACAACTTTCCATAATATCCCGAATGTTGATTTCCAAAGCTTTGCTAAAATCTTCTTCGCTCAAAAGATTTTGTCTTAAAGCGATATTATTAAGATTGATTCTTTGGTATTCTTGCAAAGTCTGTAATGCTGTATAAGACGCATATGCGTTGGCAGAGCTTCTGGTAAGAGTTTCCGCCAATAATCTTGTTTGCAAATCCAAATGTTTTGGTTCTGCATTTTGGCAAGCAACCAATCCCCAAAGTTCTCCG
Source organism: Flavobacteriales bacterium UBA2306 (assembly GCA_002345565.1). Classification (GTDB taxonomy): domain Bacteria; phylum Bacteroidota; class Bacteroidia; order Flavobacteriales; family Weeksellaceae; genus Epilithonimonas. Next base: position 200,808 of record DDVS01000001.1, read on the forward strand.
TTAACAATAATAGAAGTGCTAAAACTAGACTCTACATGAGCATTTTTAAGATATTGTCTGTGGATAGGGGAAGAAGATCTTGTAACACTATAGGTTAAATCAATATTTTCTTTGGGAAATGTCCCAAGAATAGGATAGGTAATACCAGAAACATGAGAGGTAATTCTCACCGGATTTTTAAGATAAAGTGCTCTAGCTTGCGCCGGGATGTCGGATTCTGGATAGTGAAGATCCATATAACTGTCGAGATTAGGCTTCACAATTTCTGCAATTACCTGTCCGCTGCCGTCATATAAAAACTGGTAAATCATTACCCTGTCAAAGTCAATGATGTCCTGGATTTCTTTCAGTAAAATTTTCCAGATATTGCCGTGGTCGGTATTTTTAAGAATATGTTGTACGGCGGCATATTCTTTATTGATTTTATGATGAGGAATCACTTTTTCTATTTCAAAGAATGTAAAACCTGCATTTGTATGGATACTTAAAGTAAATTCTATATCTTTAAAACTAATATGCTGAATGGCAAGATCATGAGAGTTGGAATAATTATCCCAATTAATATCAATCTCAAGGTCTTCAAAAAAAGTGTGAATGTCTTTTCCCAAAACAGAACCAGATTCCAGAGAAAAAAGTTCTAATATATTTTGGCTGTAAAAGGCGATCCTGGAATCCTTAATTCCTAATAAAAATCCGTATTCCTGAACTTCTCCACAAATGTGAATAGGTTCTTGATCACAATTGATATATTCTTTGGGGTACATATTTGAGTATTAATTAGATATGTCTTCTGTGTTTTGCCAAGTAAAGATAGAAATAATAATTAATAAAGATTAATTTATTTTCGGCACATAAAAGTTTTCATTTTAGCAAAAAAAAAACAGTTAAAAAACTGTTTTATTTCATATCGTACATAATGAGTGCAGTAATGAGTTTAGGCTCTATCAAGGTACATTTAGGTGGCATTTTGATTTCTTTATCAGAAATTTTTAAGAGATCTGTAAAGCTTATAGGATAAATTCCGAAGCCCACTTTATACTCGCCGCTATCTACTTTTTCCTTGAGTTCCAAAATTCCTTTGATGTCAGAAGTTCCTTTGCTGTAAGTAATTTTATCTGTATGTTTCGCGTTTCCTATGCCAATTATTTTTTCAAAAATATACTGATCTACCAAATGATGATCAAGGTCATTTTCAGCTTTGTGCTGATCTCTAATATCATGCTTTACGTGCAAGCTGTAAAATTTACCACCAAGATACATACTGATATGGAATTTCTGCGACGGGTAATAAGGGTCATGTCCTTTATCATGAATCAGAAAATCTTCTTGTAATCTGTTCAAAAATTCTTCATCAGACAATCCATTTAAGTCTTTAAGAAGTCTGTTATAATCATTAATTTTAATAGATTGATTGGATACGATAAAGCTATAAACAAAATTATAATGCTCGGTTCCGTGAGATCTTTTATATTTATCCCTTTGTTTTTTTGCATATTCTGCAACAGATCCTATTCTGTGGTGTCCATCTGCAATGTAAAAAGAATCAATAGGATCCAGAACTTCTTTGAACTGTTGAAGTTTTAGTCTGTTATCAATTCTCCAGATTTTATGCTTCACGCCCTTTTCGTCCTTATAATTCATGATGGGAACATTCTTTTGTTCATGAGACATCAGGAGTTCCACTTTGGAGTTAGAGTGGTAGGTTAATAAAACAGGTTCTGCCTGTACACCAACTTTTTCCAGGTAGTGTGCCATTTTCATCCTTCTTTCGGTGATGGTAGATTCATGTTTTTTGATTTTACCAGCCCAGAAATCATCTACACTAACCAGTCCCAGGAGCCCGCGGAAAGAGGTTTTGTCTGGCAAAGTCTGTTCGTATAGATAATACGCAGAATCATCCTGTGTTATTTTTTTCTCCTCCAGTAATTCTTCAAAATTAGACCTTACTTTTCTCAAATTTCTGTCCACATCTTTTGATTTGCTTACTACAGCAGGTTTAATCATTTGGATGTAAGAATTGTCTTGCTGTGCCTTCTTATTGATTTCTTCTTGTGTGAAATTATCTAATGAATAAGAAGGAAAAACATCAACGAAATCTGGGTTGGGTCTGATTCCTCTAAATGGTTTAAATACAGGCATATTTGTTATAGTTGAGCTTTTATTTTTATAATTTGTTGCGCTAATTCTTCCCCAATTCTGTTTTGGGCATCCATTGTGTTGCCACCAACGTGCGGGGAAAGAGATAGAGCAGGATTCATCAAAATCAATACTTCAGGAGTTGGTTCTTTTTCGAAGACGTCCAATGCAGCGCCATAAACTTTTCCGCTCTCTATTGCGTCCAAAAGTGCTACTTCATTGATGACGCCGCCTCTTGCTGTGTTGGTAATGAAAACGCCTTCTTTCATCATTTCCAATTCTTTTTGGTCTATTAGATAACCTTCTGTAAGACCCGTATTGAGGCTTATAAAATCCGAATTCTCTAAAACTTCATTTAAAGTTACAGATTTTATTTCAAAATCCAAGGATTGACCATCGAAGAAAGTGAGTTGAATTTTCTCAGTTTTCGGAGTTCTGTTGTAAGCTAAGATTTTCATTCCGAGAGAAATGCCTATTTTAATTACTTCAATCCCGATATTTCCCATTCCGATAACACCAAGTGTTTTTCCGGAAAGTTCAGTCGCATTGTTAAATGATTTCTTCAACGCATTGAAGTTAGTTTCACCTTCCAAAGGCATCAATCTGTTACTTTCGTGAAGAAATCTTGCTAATGAAAAGAAATGTGCGAAAACCAGCTCTGCAACAGATTTGCAAGAAGCTTTTGGTGTATTGATAATATAGATACCTTTGTCAATAGCATATTCTACATCAATATTATCCATTCCTACACCGCCTCGTCCAATGATTTTAAGATTAGGGCATTCGTCAATCAATTTTTGTCTGACTTGTGTGGCGCTTCTCACTAGAAGAACATCGACATTATTATCATTGATGAACTTGCTCAAATGCTCCGAAGATACTCTGGCTTCCAAAACCGTAATACCTGCTTCTTTCAAAAGCAGAATCCCCTTTTCGGAGAGTCCGTCATTAGCTAATACAATCATTTTAAATTCAAAAGTCCTTTAGTTATTGAGTTTTCCTAATATCTTAGAAAATCAAGGTTCGCTAAGATACAATTTTTTCTTCTGATTAACATTATATTAACAAAAAAACGTCCTAGATTAACAAGGACGTTTCTGATTTATAAGAAGAAAAAGTACTTAGATACTCTTCATTACATCTACTAAAACCTGCACACTTTCGATAGGCATTGCATTGTAAATACTCGCTCTGTAACCGCCAACACTTCTGTGACCATTTAGACCGCTGATTCCAGCCGCTTTCCAAGCAGAGTCAAAAGCTTCTTTCTTAGACTCATCTGTCAAAGTGAAAGTCACATTCATAAAAGAACGGTCTTCTACCGCAGCCACACCTTGGAAATTTGGATTGTTGTCAATCTCGTCGTAAAGCAATTTAGCTTTAGCATTATTTCTAGCTTCAGCAGCTGCAATTCCTCCGTTTTCTTCAAGATGTTTTAGAGTCAGGTAAGAAACATAAACCGCAAAAACAGGAGGTGTATTGGACATAGATTCTTTGTCTATATGAACAGTATAATCCAAATAAGTAGGAATAGTTCTTCCAGATTTTCCAAGAATCGATTTTTTTACCACAACCAAAGTTGCTCCAGCAGGACCCATATTTTTCTGAGCACCAGCATAGATCAAGTCAAACTGAGAAAAATCTAACTCTCTACTGAAAATATCAGAAGACATATCACAAACCATCAATGTATCAACTTTCGGGAATTCTTTGATTTGAGTTCCGAAAATTGTATTGTTTGATGTGCAATGGAAATAATCGTATTCTGAACCTACAGTGTAATCTTTCGGGATATAATTATAATTAGCTTCTTTTGATGATGCTACAACATCTACATTTCCAATCGCTTTAGCTTCTTTGATTGCTCCGGAAGCCCAAGTTCCGGTATTGGTATAAGCTGCTTTTCCATCAACAGAAAGAAGATTGAAAGGAACCATCAAAAACTGAAGACTTGCACCACCTTGTAGATAAAGCACTTCGTAATCGTCTCCAAGATTCATCAATCTTTTTACAATAGCGCGAGCCTCGTCCATCACTGCAACAAATTCTTTACTTCTGTGTGAAATTTCCAAAATGGATAATCCCATTCCGTTAAAATCTAGAACTGCTTCTGATGCTTTTTGAAAAACATCTTGAGGAAGAATACTTGGGCCTGCGCTAAAATTATGTTTTTTCATTAATCGTTAAATTGTTAGGTGTTAAGGTAATTATTTTTAAAAAGCCAAAAGCTGTTGCTAATGGCTTGATTGTTACTCGTTATGAAGAAAAGCTTTTTTTGCTAAAAGTTGTTCTTCTGTTTCCACATTGTCTTCATCAGGAACACAGCAGTCAACAGGGCAGACCGCAGCACATTGAGGTTCCTCGTGGAAACCTTTACATTCTGTACATTTATCAGTTACAATGAAGTAATAATCGTCTGCTACAGGTTCCTGAGCAGCATTTGCATCTACAGTAAGTCCAGAAGATAAAACTACCATTCCTTTCAGCTCTGTACCTTCTGATGCCTTCCAATCTACAGCTCCTTCATAGATGGCGGTGTTTGGACATTCCGGTTCACAAGCGCCACAGTTTATACATTCATCAGTTATCTTGATAGCCATTGCTATTTTATTTTTAATTTTGTACAAAATTACAAAAAAAAAACCAGCTATGCTGAACGAAAACAAAATTTTGGGACTCGAAAAATTGGGGGATTTCATTAATGATTTCATCAAAAAAGATGAAAACAATTACACTGAAAAAGAAGAACGATTAGCATATCTGATGAAGCGTTCCGAGATTGAAAATCCTTGGTTTACTCAAGAGAATCAACGTTATAATTTAGAACAATGGAGTAGTCTTTTCACTAAAAAAAATATCCAAAATTGGTTGTCTAAATACGAATTGAAAAATACCTCGAAAAGGGTAGGATTGATATTAGCTGGCAATATTCCTTTGGTTGGGTTTCACGATATTATTTCTGTGGTTTTGTGTAATCATATTCCTGTCATAAAATTATCGTCTAAAGACCGATTGGTTTTACCTTTTCTTTTAGAATTATGGAATGAATTTTCTAATCAAGAGATTGAATATCATATTGTTGAAAAACTAGAAAAGTTCGATGCTGTGATTGCAACCGGAAGTAATAACACCGCGAGATATTTGGAATATTATTTCAAAGATAGAATTAGTATCATCAGAAAAAACAGAACTTCTATTGCAGTTTTGAAAGGTGATGAAACCGATGAAGAATTACAATTATTAGCCAATGATATTTTCCGTTATTTTGGTTTAGGATGTAGAAATGTAACCAGAATTTTGATTCCTCAGGATTTCAAATTAGATCGATTATTTGAAAATTTTGTGAACCATCAAGACGTCATTAATCATAACAAATATGCTAATAATTACGATTATAACAGAGCTGTTTATCTCTTAAATCAAGACCAGTTCTGGGATAATAATTTTGTAATGTTGAAGGAAGATGAGAAGTTATTCAGTCCTTTATCTGTGATTAATTTTTCTCGATATGAAACTTTGGAAGAAGTCAAACAGTTTGTAGAAATAAACAAAGACGAAATCCAAACGATTGTTGCAAAACCGGAATTGGAATTAGAATCCATTGGTTTTGGAGAAACACAGAATCCTTCGTTGGATACTTATGCGGATAATGTGGATACGATGGCTTTTTTAGGCCAATTATGATTAAAAAAGTTTCTTATAATCCAATATTTTTAATCATCTTATATAAAGCAGAACACCTTTCAGAATATTGAAAGGTGTTTGCTTTATAACTAAAGATGCAGTTAAACTTTTAAAATTTCTGCTTCTTTTACTTTTAGATGTTCATCTGCTTTTTTTACAAAAGCATCAGTAAGATCTTGGATATCTTTTTCAACTCCTTTGATGAGATCTTCTGCAACGCCTTCTAATTTTTTAAGGTCTTTATTCCCTTCTTGTCTGGCGTTTCTAATTACCACTTTCGTTTGTTCGGTTTCGGCTTTGGCTTGTTTTGCCAAGTCGCGTCTTCTTTCTTCGGTTAAAGGAGGTACGTTGAGGATGATAACGTCGCCATTGTTAGAAGGCGCGAATCCCAGATTAGAATTAATAATAGCTTTTTCAATAGCACCAATGGCAGAGCGATCCCAAGGTTGTATAGAAATAGTCATTGCATCTGGAATAGATACATTGGCCACCTGATTTATAGGTGTCATAGCGCCATAATATTCTACCATGACATCCTGTACCATAGTTGTAGAGGCTCTTCCTGCTCTGATTTTCTGAAATGCGTGATCCAAATGCTTGATTGCAGCATCCATTTCTTGCTTTACAGATGCTACAATGAGTTCTAATTCTTCCATTGTATATTTAAAATTTGATAATTGACACATATTTTGTAATTAATAGATAAACGGTAAATTATGATTGATATTGGATGAGGAAATTCATCATTATTCAATTAGTGAAATTTATACGTTTACAAGTGTTCCTATGCTTTCACCGTCTATTAATCTATCTAAATTACCTTGTTTGTTCATGTCAAAAACAATAATAGGTAATTTGTTTTCATGGCTTAATGTAAATGCGGTCATATCCATTACTTTGAGATCTTTTTCAAATACTTCATCAAAAGACAGGCTATTGAATTTTACGGCATCTGCATTTTTCTCTGGGTCGCTGTCATAGATGCCATCTACTCTTGTTCCTTTTAGAATAACATCTGCATCAATTTCTATCGCTCTCAATGTCGCAGCTGTATCTGTAGTAAAATAAGGATTCCCAGTTCCTGCACCAAAAATCACGACACGTCCTTTTTCCAAATGGCGTACCGCTTTTCTTTTTATAAAAGGTTCTGCAACCTTATCCATTTCTATAGCAGATTGCAATCTTGTATTTACGCCTACATCTTCCAATGCGCCTTGCAATGCCATTCCATTAATTACAGTAGCCAGCATTCCCATATAATCTCCCTGCACACGATCCATCCCTTTTGCAGCCCCGGCTAATCCTCTGAAGATATTGCCTCCGCCTATTACAATGGCTACTTCACAACCTTTGTCCACTACTTTTTTGATCTCTACGGCATATTCTTTCAGCCTGTCGTTGTCAATTCCGTATTGGCGGGTTCCCATTAGTGCTTCTCCACTAAGTTTCAGGAGGATTCTTTTATACTTCATCAGTTTTTATTGATTTATTTTATTTTTTGACTCTGCAAATATAATGAAAGCAAAAGAAATTCGTTAAAAGAAAAAGATAGGAGCACAAAAATTTTGCCACGCTCCAAAATAGATTATTTTTGCAAAGCCAAAAGATAGTGTTGAAGAAGTTTTACAGTCTATTTTTGATGTTTTTTTATTGTCTGGTTTTCTCACAAACGGGAACCACAGTTTATCAGTTTCTCAACATTCCTATGTCTCCAAGACAAGCTGTTTTAGGCGATGCGGTTTCCATAAGAGATTATGATGTTAATTTTACAGCTGCCAACCCGGCATTGATGAATATCGAAATGGATAATATGGTATCCGTTAATTATGCCTCTTATTTGGCAGATACTAAAATTGGAACCATTAATTACGTTCGTGACTTGGGCTATGGACATTTGGCTTCTTTTAATGCCAGATATATGGATTATGGAAGTATGCCCAGAACAGACGAAAGTTCTAATATTAACGGAGATTTTTCTGCAATGGACGCTTCTGCAGGTTTAGGATATGCTTATCAGTTTGAAGATGACTGGACCATTGGTTTTAATGCCAATTTTGTTACTTCAAAAATTGATACTTACGCCTCATCTGCAGTTACTGCTAATGCGGGAGTGACTTATCATTTTGAAAAATCTAACGAGACATTGTCTCTGGTTGTCAGAAACTTCGGATATCAAATTAAACCTTATAATGGTGTTCGGGAAAAATTACCTCTACGGGTAGATCTTGGATATACTAAAATTTTGGATGAATTTCCGGCAGCACTTAGTATTACCGCAAGAGATTTACAACAATTTAATATTTCTGCAAATACAGATATTAATGGTCAAGAAACCAAGTTTGGAAGAAAGGTTTTAGATCACTTGTCATTTGGGGCAGAGTTGTTTCCTGGTCAGGCTTTTAATATCAGGTTTGGATATAATGTAAAGAGAGGAGGGGAACTGGCAGTGTTGGATCAGAGAAATTTCACAGGACTGTCCGCAGGTTTTAGCATTAAAATTTCTTCTTTCCGGTTTGATTATTCCCATATGCGTTATCATAATGCTTCTAATGTCAATATGCTGGGACTAACAATGGATCTTGTAGAATTAGGTGGTAATAGAAGATAATTTATTGCAAAATAATCAGATGTTAAATTTTTAGGGTCTGTTTAAATTTGTTTCGCAAACTACAAAAGATTCAATTTTCCTTAAGTTTTATTAAAAATTCAAATAAGAATAATTCTCTCTGTTTAACTTTTTTGTCTTTGAAAGATTTTTCGTTATAATTTTCAAACAAATTTAATTTTTCATCTTTTTAAGTTTTACTTTTGAATTGTAATGATTTCCTTTTTACTTTTGCAGTATGACAAAAAAACCGGTAATCGCCATAGACGGATTCTCTTCCACAGGCAAAAGTTCTATTTCTAAAATCATTGCAAAACAATTGGGGCTTATTCATATGGATACAGGCGCGCTTTACAGAGGAATTACTTTCTTTGCTCTTCAAAATTGTTTAAAAGAAGATGGAACTATTGACATAGATCTTGTGATCTCTTCTTTATCTCATATTGCATTAGAATTTCAGGATATTGACGGAGAGTTACAGCTTTTTCTTAATGGCAAAAATATCAATAAGGAAATCCGGTTTCCGCAAGTTTCCGATTATGTAAGTGTTATTGCAAAACAACCTGAAATCCGTCACTTTCTTTTAAAAACACAAAGAGAAATTGCCGAAAAAGGTGGAGTTATTATGGATGGTAGAGATATAGGAACTGTTGTTTTGCCTAATGCAGATTACAAATTCTTTATGACAGCCAGCCAAGAAGAGCGCACCAAAAGACGTTTCTTGGAATTACAAGCCAGCGGAGAACAGATTGATATAGATACTGTGAAACAAAATTTAATCTCTCGTGATAAAATTGACAGCGAAAGAGAAATTTCCCCACTAAAACAGGCGCAAGATGCTATTCTTATAGATAATACAAATATCAACAGAGAAGAAACTATTGACCTGATATTGTCTTACATCAAGTAGTTTTAACAAATTTTAAGATATTTATTTTTTATTTGGCATTTTAGTTGTAAATTTAAAAACAATAACAATTTATTTAACAATCAAAAATTTATAATAATGTCAAAAAAGTCAAATTCAGCAGCATTACTAGCTGCATTATTAGCAGGAGCTGCTACAGGTGTAATTCTAGGTTTGCTATACGCACCAGAAGAAGGTAAAGAAACTAGAAAAAAGATCAAAGATAAAGCTAATGATCTTAAAGATAAAGCTCTTGATGAATATGGGAAAACATCAGAAAGAGTTAAAGATAAATATTCTGAAGTGTCTTCTACCGTTAAAGATACTTATGACTCCCTTTCTTCTCAATTCAAAGAAACAGCACAAAATGTTGCTCAAACTGTGAAAGACAGTTATGATAAATACAAAGACCAAGTAGTTTCTAAAACATCTGATGTTGTGAAAGATGTAGAAACAGAACTGGATGGTTTAAAATAAATCATAAGACTACAAAAAATTAAAAGGAACTTGTTTCTAAGTTCCTTTTTTTATAATTATCCATGTATTTTTTATTCTCAAATCGGGTTTTATGATAGATATTATTAAAGATTATACCACAAAACGCCTAGAATTGATTAAAATTCAGGTAGCAGAAAAGTCGTCTTTATCTGCTGGAATGATAGCATTTATATCAATTGTTCTCATTGCTTTTTCATTTTTTATTATTTTGCTCAATTTCGGGATTGCATTCCTGATAGGACAGGCTCTTGGAAATCTGGCTTACGGATTTTTAATTGTCGCAGGATTTTATTTATTGATTATTCTAATCGTAATGATACTTAAGAAAACAATTGTAAATTATATAGCCAATCAGGTCATCGAATTTTTAAAACATTAAAGAAATGGCAACCAATTATACTAATTTGAATGAGCTGAGAGCTCAGAAAAAAATCCTGAAACAAGAAATTGAAAGCTTGGAAGATATTTTGACTTTTAAAAGTAAAAAAGAAAGCCTGAGCGCCATTACACACGGTTTTACAGATAAATATTTGAAAGAAACGGTGGAACCCGACGGCGAGGTTAAGCTTTCTTTAGATACGCAAAATATCATGCGCGAGGTGGCAGATGGATTGAAAGATACTGTTTCCAAAAAAAATATTCTTAACTTAGCCAATGATAGTGTACACTCTGGCTTGTTAGAAAATACCATCAGAATGGGTGCTGTTGCTCTTGTAGGTAATTTTGCAAAAAAAAGTATAATGAATAAGAATTGGAAAAAAAAGATAATCGGTCTAGCTTTGGTATACCTTGTTCCTTATGCGCTAAGGTTTATAAGAAAAAAACTTGATGATTATCAGAAAAACAAAACAACTTCTAGTCTGGAAAAACTAATCTAGTTTTTCTATTTCCGGGAAAAAATTTCTCCCAGTATAATACCGGCAGACATAGAAACATTAAGACTCTCCGTAGATTGTGTATTGCCAAAACGTGGTATGCTTATCATAGAATTAATAAGACTTTCTGTAGAAGGTCTTATTCCGTTTCCTTCATTCCCTAAAACAATGGAAAACTTTTCTGGAAATTCAGTCTTGTAAATATTTTGTCCTTCCATGTCGGTTCCTAAAATAGGATATTGATAATTTTTTAGATAATCTTCCAAATTTTTATAAACAACATTAACTCTCAAGAATGATCCCATGGTAGATTGAATCACTTTTGGATTATAAACATCAACCGTATCTTCACTACAAATAATCTGCTCTATACCAAACCAATCTGCCAGACGTATAATAGTACCAAGGTTTCCAGGATCCTGAATTCCATCCAGAATAATTTGAATATTGGTTTCTTTTAAAATAGATTTTTCCGGTATCTTACAAACTGCAACAGAATCTTTTGGATGCTGGAGAAAGCTTATTTTCTTTAATTCAGTTGGTAGAATGGCAGTTGTATTATCCGTTATTATTGCAAGCTCCTGTGGATCGATAGAATAGAGATGATCGATATGATAATCAGAATTTGGAAGTTCTTTTATGATTTTATTACCCTCAACTAAAAACAAATTGTATTTTTGCCTGTATTTCTTTTTGTCCAGAGATTGTATTATTTTAATAGTATGAGCCGTAAGCATATCAACAAATATTTCCAAAAATATCATATATTTTATTATTGCGCAATGCTAAGTGTATTTTTATATGCTTGTAATGCCACAAAAAAAGTTCCTGAAGGCAGTTATTTACTTACCCAAAATACGTTTAAATATACAGACGGTAAAATTTTTGGCGATGAGATTAAGGATCTGGTTGCTCAGGAGCCTAACCGGAAAGCGCTTTACCTGGCACCATTAGGGCTCTTTCTTTATAACAATGCCAATGCAAAATATGATACTATTCTTAGAGAATACATGACTTATCCTAGTGAGATGAGGAATCAAAAACTGAGAGATTCATTATTTGTAAAATATAACCACCCGGAATATGTTGGCAAAAATCTTTTTTGGAACCGTTTCTGGCATAATGTAGGTGAACCGCCTGTAATCTATAGCGATGCTAAAACCAAACAAAGTAGCAATAGTATAAACAATAGACTCATAAACAGAGGCTATTGGGATGCTATGGTAAACACCAATGTCAAAAGGGATTCTGCAGGTAAAAAAGCAGAAGTGGAATATATTATTACACATAAAGATCCTACTTATATCAAAGATTATTTTTACAATATCCCGGACCAAAATGTACGAAACGTTTATGAGACTCATATTTCAAAAAGTCTCGTAAAAAAAGGTCAAATCCTGGATGAAACAGTGCTAGAAAAAGAAATTGTTAGGATTAATGATCTTATGAAATCCGAAGGTTATTATAAATTCAATATAGATAATCAGGATATATATTTTGTAGCAGACTCGCTTCAAAGCAGAAAAAATGTACCTGTCGTAATGAATATCCATAAAGATACAATTGGTACACCTTATAAAAAAGCAACTATTGGTAGCATCAAAGTTTCCGTTGGCAGAAATATAAACAAAGATGGCAAACTTCCATTAAAAGACAGTCTGCGGGGAATCAATTTCTTCCGGCAAGATAGTGCCTATAAAGTCAATGCGCTTTGGAGACCTATTACACTAGAAACTGGTGTTGTTTATAATCAGGCAAATCTGGATCTTACGCGCAGAAATATCATTTCAATGAACAACTTTACTATTCTGAAAGCGTCGGACGATCTCCGAAAAGGTTCCGATAGCATTATAGATGTAGAGTATTTTCTAAAGCCGTTGTCAAAATATGAATTTAATATTGCAACCGATCTGCATTACTCGCAAATTCTCAATTTCGGTTTTTCTCCATCGGTTGATTTAACTACCAGAAACTTATTTGGAGGCGCAGAGAATCTCACGACCAGTTTTTCTGGCGTTATAGGGACAACCAATGATCCAAAAAATCCGGATGCCATTTTCAACGCTTACGAGTTATCTGCACAAACCGCATTACAATTTCCCAGATTATTGGTGCCATTTAAAAAATATTGGAAAATAATCCCTAAAAGATATTCTCCCACAACCAGTATTAACCTGGGCGCATCTGTACAAAATAATATTGGATTGGGAAGAATCAATTTCAACACCGGGCTTAGTTATTTTGCTAATGTAGATAATGGCAGAATCCAGCATAAGCTTAGTTTATTCAACACCCAGCTCAGTTTAACGCAGAACAAAGACCGCTATTATGAGTATTTTCCTGCAGATGATGAATACAGGGCTAATGTATTTGCTTTATATAAAATAGACCATCCGGAAGTATTTACTCAGGATTATAATTATGATCAGATTTCTGCAATTATAACACGGGACGAAACTTTTATTGCCAATCTTTTAACTTCCGATCCCAACTTGCTTTACAACTTTACTCAATCCTTGTATAACAAAGACCGTCAAACGCAGGATGTGATAGTTTCTTCCGTAATTTATAATTTTATCTATAATGAAATCGGGAAAAAAGAATACGTAAATCCCGTATTTTTTAGCGGAAAAGTAGAATTGGCAGGTAATGTTCTGAATCTTTTATCTCGGAAAGAAGAAAATTACCTAATCAATGGAAATACGAAAACTATATTTAATATTCCATTTTCACAATTTATAAAATTTGATTTTGACGTTAGAAAATATTTCACTTTTTTCAATGATCGGGTAAAACCGCACACCTTGGCATTCCGCCAGTTGGTGGGAATTGGAATTCCTTACGGTAATTCTAGCACCATGCCGTTTATAAGATCATATTTTAACGGAGGTTCTTATGATATCAGAGCTTGGATGGCTTTTGGCGGATTGGGTCCTGCGGATTCTCAGTTGGATGAAAGAGTACGTTCTTATGCGATGGACAATATAAAATTGACCACCAGTGTAGAATACCGCATGCCGCTTACAGATATGTTTGAAGTAGCCGCTTTTACAGATGCCGGTAATATCTGGGGGATAAAAGATAATGGATTTGGAGATGAGTTTAAATTTAAAAAATTTATAAGTCAAATGGGCGTAGGAAGTGGTTTCGGACTTAGAATTAATATTGCATACGTCAATCTCCGTTTTGATATGGCCTATAAAATTCATGACCCCAACCGTCCGGAAGGAGAAAGATGGGTAATTAATAAAATCAAACCATTGAAGCCTACCATTAATTTTGCAATTGGCTATCCTTTCTAAAAAAAAAAAATACTAAAATCAATGCGCTGGCTCAAGTTTATTTTAATTATTACGATTGGTTTGTTTGGAGTTTACTCGGCATCTATGTATTTTGTAGATGAGAGTAAAACTTTCAGCCATCAGTCACAAGTGGATTACCCTGTAGATAAAGTATTTCCACAGTTCAATAACCTTCAGAATTTTACATCTTGGAATGATTATTTTTCTAGCCAGCAAAATCTGAGTTATTCTTTTTTTACACCCTATCAAGGCATAGGAAGCGGGATGAGTTTTTCCGAAAAAAAAGGACAGCTTTTAGGCGATTTTTTTATCCGATATTCTAATCCTAATCAATCTTTGCGCTATCAATTATTTGAAAATGATAATGAAAATCCTTATCTTATAGATGTTAAATTTGTTCCCAAAGGCTCCAAAACAATTTTGTACTGGAACATCCATACACCTAGAAGAAGTTATTTACAACGCTCATTAAACTTAATAAAGGAAGATTTTTTTGTTAATAATATTGATAAAAGTATGAAAAACCTTGATCAGCTTTTAGGCAATAAAGTCGATAGAGATCAAAAATTGGCTTCTGTAAAATATGATAGTATAATGGTAGAAAATCAAGAAGGACAGTTGCTTTTGGGCGTTAATGTGAGTACAAAAAACACAAAAGACGGACTCTTCAAAAATGTTTTAATGAATCATGGTAAAGTGATTAATTATGTAACATCAGATCTTGGTAAAAAAGAAGATGAATTCGGGGCGCCTGTTTTATTAACCAATCCTGCCAACCTTAAAGATAAAGAAATTTCCTATTTCTACGGCGTACCTCTCTCCAAGAGAATCCCGATTAGTGACAATAATTTTAACTTTCAAACTCTCAATGCTTCAAAAGTTTTTGTCGTCTATTTTCAGGGTAATTATAATAACAGGGTAAAGAATATTCAGCAATTAATGCAAAAAGCAAAAAAAGACACTGTTAGAACTGGTCAACTCATAGAAGAATTCCTGGAAGAGCCTGTAGATATACAAAATGTAAAACTAAAATTGTCTTTACCGGTTTACAGATAAACTGTGATAAATATCACTAAATTCTGAAGGAATAAAATTTGATATTAGACATTTATACATAAAAAATTACTAATTTTGTTGGTAATTAT
The DNA here is from genome assembly GCA_002345565.1 of Flavobacteriales bacterium UBA2306. Taxonomy (GTDB): domain Bacteria; phylum Bacteroidota; class Bacteroidia; order Flavobacteriales; family Weeksellaceae; genus Epilithonimonas. The sequence goes on from DDVS01000001.1 coordinate 215,960, forward strand.
TTAAAATTAAAATTTTAAACAGATAATCTGTAATAATGGATAAATTTTCGTTTCTGAATGCAGTACATGCGCAATTAATTGATGACATGTATGCGCAATATCAAAAATACCCTGATTCTTTAGAACCTTCTTGGAAATCTTTTTTTCAAGGATTTGATTTTGCATTAGAATATTACGGTGAAGATGGAGAAGTTGCACCTTCGCAACCACAATCATCTGCGCCTGTTCAATATGCTCAACAAGCCGTAACCAATGGTTCTGTTTCCGAGGATATCACAAAAGAATTCAAAGTGGTAAACTTGATTGAAGCTTATCGCTCAAGAGGTCACCTTTTCACAAAAACCAATCCTGTAAGAGAAAGAAGACATTACTTTCCAACACTTGATATAGAAAATTTCGGATTGTCTAAGGACGATTTGAGTAAAAAATTCAATTCTGCAACTCAGACTGGGATGCCAGGTCCTGCAACTTTGCAAGAGATTATTACACATCTTCAGAACATCTATTGTGATTCTATCGGTGTAGAATATATGCACATCCAGAATGTAGAGGAGAAAAAATGGATTATGGAATGGGTTAATGTTAACGAAAACCATCCAAGTCTTTCTGCTCAGGAAAAAACTGAAATTCTTTTCAAATTAAACCAAGCGGTGGCGTTTGAAAATTATCTTCATACAAAATTCGTTGGTCAAAAACGTTTCTCTTTGGAAGGTGGTGAATCTTTGATTCCTGCGCTTGACCAATTGATAACGCGTTCTTCACAATTAGGTGTTGACGAAGTTGTGCTTGGTATGGCTCACAGAGGGCGTCTTAATGTTTTGACTAATATTTTCCAAAAGTCTTACAAACAGATTTTCTCAGAGTTTGAAGGTAAAGAATTCGAAGAGGATGTTTTCTCTGGTGATGTTAAGTATCACTTAGGTTCTTCTAAGAAAGTTACAACCGCTAATGGGGAAGAAGTAAGAATCAACCTTACTCCAAACCCATCTCACCTTGAAACTGTTGCTGCTCTTGTAGAAGGAATCTGTAGAGCTAAAGTTGACAATACTTACAAAGACGATTATTCCAAAGTTTTACCAATTGTAATCCACGGTGATGGTGCCATTGCAGGACAAGGTATCGTTTACGAGATTGCCCAGATGATGAATCTTGAAGGCTACAGAACAGGTGGAACAGTTCATATCGTTGTGAATAATCAAGTTTCTTTCACTACCAATTATATGGATGCAAGATCGTCTGTTTATTGTACAGATATTGCAAAAGTGACAGATTCTCCAGTGATGCACATCAATGCTGATGATGTAGAAGCGGTTGTTCACGCCATTAGATTTGCTGCAGATTTCCGTGCGAAGTTTGGTAAGGATGTTTACATTGATCTTTTAGGATATAGAAAATATGGTCATAACGAAGGTGATGAACCAAGATTTACTCAACCAAATCTTTATAAAACGATTTCAAAACATCCAAATCCGAGAGAAATTTACAAAGATCTTTTGATTAAGGAAAATGTAGTTTCTGACGAAGTTTTGAAAAAAATGGAGCAGGAGTTCAAAGCTTTGCTTGATGAAAACTTTGATGCTTCCAAAGAAATCGAAAGAAATACGATGGATATCTTTATGAAAGATGACTGGACAGATTTCCCAATTGGAGGTAAAGGTTGTGTTTCTAAATCTAATGTTGATACAAAATACGATTTAGAAAAACTTAAAGAATTAGCTATTAAGATTTCTACGCTTCCGGGTGATAAGAAATTCATTAATAAAATTACCCGTCTTTTTGAGAACAGAATCAAAATGGTGGAGAATAATTCTTTGGATTGGTCTATGGGAGAATTGTTAGCTTATGCTACGCTTTTGACAGAAGGTTACAATGTGAGAATCTCTGGAGAAGATGTGGAAAGAGGAACATTCTCTCACCGTCACGCTGTTGTAAAAACAGAAGAAACAGAAGAAGAATACATCCCGCTTCGTCACGTGAACGAACAAAGATTTGATGTTTACAATTCTCACTTGTCAGAATATGGTGTTCTAGGTTATGATTACGGTTATGCAATGGCAGCACCTAAAACTTTGACCATTTGGGAAGCTCAGTTTGGTGACTTTACAAACGGAGCTCAAATCATTGTTGACCAATACTTGGTTGCAGCTGAAGAAAAATGGAAAATCCAAAACGGATTGGTAATGATGTTGCCTCACGGGTCAGAAGGTCAAGGTGCAGAACACTCTTCTGCAAGACTAGAAAGATTCTTGACGCTTTGTGCTAACGAAAATATCATTGTTGCAAACATTACTTCTCCAGCCAACTATTTCCACTTGTTGAGAAGACAGATGAAGTTTGGATTCAGAAAGCCATTGGTTATTATGACGCCGAAATCTCTATTGAGACATCCAAAAGTGGTTTCTCCATTGGAAGATTTAGCAAACGGAAGTTTCCAAACCGTTTTGGATGACCCAACTGCTGACGCTTCAAAAGTAGAAAGAGTAGTGCTTTGTACAGGTAAATTATATTACGATTTATTAGCTAAGAAAGAAGAATTGAATGATGATAAAGTAGCTTTGGTACGATTAGAGCAAGTTTATCCATTGGATTTTGAAAAAATCAATTCCATCTTTGATAAATATAAAAACAAGAAAGAATTAATCTGGGCTCAGGAAGAACCTGAAAATATGGGTGCTTGGAGTTTCATCTTAAGAAACTTCCGTGATACAAATATCCAATTGATTTCTCCTGTTGCTAGTGGAACACCAGCTCCGGGAAGTCATAAGATGTTTGAGAAAAACCAAACCAAAATTATCAATTCGGTTTTTCAATGCAATGATGAACCTGCAAAAAAACCAGTAACGGCTTAATAAATTAATAAACTATAAAGAATAACAGTTTCGGCTGTTCTGAAATTAAAAACAATTATTAGTATGTCAATATTAGAAATGAAAGTTCCTTCACCGGGAGAATCAATCACAGAAGTTGAAATTGCAACGTGGTTAGTCCAAGACGGTGATTATGTAGAAAAAGACCAGCCGATTGCAGAAGTAGATTCTGACAAGGCAACTTTGGAACTTCCTGCTGAGCAGAGTGGTGTTATCACTTTGAAAGCTGAAGAAGGAGAAGTAGTACAAGTTGGTCAGGTGGTTTGTCTTATCGATATGGATGCTGCAAAACCTGCAGGAGGTGCTGCTGAAGCTCCGAAAGAAGAACCAAAAGCAGAAGTTAAAAAAGAAGAGCCAGCTCCAGTAAAAGCAGAAGCTCCAAAAGTTGAAACTTACGCTGCTCAAACACCTTCTCCTGCTGCTAAGAAAATCCTTGACGAAAAAGGAATTGCGCCAAGCCAAGTAACGGGGTCTGGTAGAGATGGCAGAATCACAAAAGATGATGCTGTAACGGCTTCTGTTCCTGCAATGGGAAGTGCTCCAGCTGGCGGAAGTAGATCTCAATCAACTACAAAACTTTCAGTTCTTAGAAGAAAAATCGCTGCAAGATTGGTTTCTGTTAAAAACGAAACTGCAATGTTGACGACTTTCAACGAGGTTGATATGTCAGAAATCTTCAGAATCAGAAAACAATACAAAGAAGAATTTGCTGCAAAACACGGGATTGGACTTGGATTTATGTCTTTCTTTACAAAAGCTGTAACGAGAGCATTGAAACTTTATCCAGACGTGAACGCATCTATCGACGGAGATTTTAAAGTGAATTATGATTTTGCAGATATTTCTATCGCAGTTTCCGGACCAAAAGGTTTGATGGTTCCTGTTCTTAGAAATGCCGAGAATATGACGCTTAGAGGTGTTGAAGCTAATATCAAAGATTTGGCAATCAAAGTAAGAGATGGTAAAATCAGCGTTGACGAAATGACTGGTGGAACTTTCACTATTACCAACGGTGGAACTTTTGGTTCTATGATGTCAACTCCGATTATTAATCCTCCTCAATCTGCAATCTTGGGAATGCACAACATCCTTCAAAGACCAATGGCAATTGACGGGCAAGTTGTTATCAGACCAATGATGTATGTTGCATTATCTTATGACCACAGAATCATCGATGGAAAAGAGTCTGTTGGTTTCTTAGTTGCTGTGAAAGAAGCGATTGACAATCCAGTAGAATTCCTAATGGATGGCGATGAAAGAAAAGCATTAGAATTGTAAGAAATTACATTCAGTATAAAATTAAAAGAGAGCAGATTTTTGCTCTCTTTTTTATTATATTTAATTTCAAAATTTTATTCTCATGGAATGCTTTGAATTACCGATTTATAAAAAATCTCAAGAAATTTTTGATGTCCTTGAAACGATTACAAGTTTGTTTCCCGATGATAATGATTATTTACAATCAATTAAACAAAATTTGTTAGGTGATATTATGACCATTCAAGCAAAAATTTGTGAAGCAGAAGCCGTAAGGTTGTATGACATTAAAATGGAAAATGCCACCATTATAAGAAAAGCCGCAAGAGATATTTTTGTTGGAGGGAACACATTAGAACATTTTGGTTTTTCTGATTCCAAATATTATCATTTAGTGAGAGATTTGATAGAGGAATTCAGAATTTTATTTATCGATTGGATTTCTGGGTTTAATCCCAAACATTACATTGTTGATAATTGGGGTTTGTTTAATCCTCAAGGAATTTCTCCAGACCATATTCAAAGTGATGATGAACTTGATTTTTTAGACGAAGATCAATAATTCTTTCATTCTTTGCTAAGTTTTAAGGCTTTGCGAACCTTAAAAATATTTTCAATAATTGATAAAATCATTGCGTTCTTTGCGCTTGAAAAATATTCTCACAAAACCAAAAACCATTTCCAAAATTCACAATTAATCCTTACTTTTGAACAATGGAAAATTTCATCGTATCCGCACGCAAGTACCGTCCGCAAGAGTTTGACACTGTTGTTGGACAATCTCACGTTACCGATACTTTGGAACACGCTATTGATGAAAGTCAATTAGCTCAGGCTCTGTTATTCTGTGGACCAAGAGGAGTTGGTAAAACAACTTGCGCCAGAATCTTAGCCAGAAAAATCAATGAAAAATCTGGAGCTGCAGATGATGATGGATTTGCATTTAACATTTATGAATTAGATGCGGCTTCCAACAACTCTGTTGATGATATCAGAGAATTGATTGATCAAGTAAGATTTGCGCCTCAAGTTGGTAAATACAAAGTTTATATTATCGACGAGGTTCATATGTTGTCTCAGGCTGCTTTCAACGCATTCCTGAAAACTTTGGAAGAACCGCCTGCGCACGCAATCTTTATTCTTGCAACAACAGAGAAGCATAAGATTATTCCAACGATTCTTTCAAGATGTCAAATTTATGATTTCAAGAGAATCACAATTGAAGATATTCAGGAGCATCTGAGAAAAATTGCTGAAAAAGAAAGCATCACTTACGAAGACGATGCACTTTATCTGATTGCTCAAAAAGCTGATGGAGCGTTGAGAGATGCATTATCAATTTTTGATAGATTAAGCACTTTTTCACAGAAAAATATTACGCTTGAAAAAGCTGCTGAAGTTCTCAATATTTTGGATTACGACCAATATCTGAAAATTGTAGATTTAGCAAAAGAGAATGATATCCCAAGTGTTTTGACAGCTTTTGATGAGATTGTTAAAAAAGGATTTGATCCACATATTTTCATTGCTGGATTAGGAAATCATTTCCGTGACCTGATGATGGCTCAGAATCCGAAAACTTTGAATCTAATTGAAGTTGGAGAGAAAACCAAAGCTAAGTTTGCAGAACAATCTCAAAAATGGTCTGCTCAGCAATTGATTGACGGAATCGAGATTTGTAATTTTGCTGACATCAATTATAAAAATTCCAAAAACCCAAGATTGACAGTAGAAATTGCTCTTATGCAATTGTCAAGTCTGACTGCAGGTTTGGAAGCTAAAAAAAAAAGTTCTTAATATTAGCGCCACTTCTTGAAGCTAATTTAATTTCCGATAATAAACCAGTTTCTTCTGAAACAAAAGTTAAAGCTGAACCAAAGCCTGAACCTGTTAAATCTGTTTGGGAAGAACCTAAGAAAGAAATTCAGAAAGCGTCTGCGCCCATTGCGAAAAATAATTCTGGTTCCAAATTCAGTATCAAAGCTGCTTTGGAGAAGAAAGAAGAAGTTGAAAAAGATAAATTTGCGGAAATAAAAGACGAAAACCTTCCTTCCAATCATTTTTCGCAAACAGATTTGGATAGAGAATGGGAGATTTTTATAAAAAATTTAGCAAGAACTAATACTTTTGTTTATAATGCCATCAGCAGTTTTAAAATAGAAAAATCTGATGAAAACCAAGTTACTGTAAAGTATTCGTCAGAATTTGCAAAGTCAGAGTTTGATAGAATCAGTCCGGAGTTTTTTAATCATTTCAGACACAAAGTCAGCAATTTTAAATTCGAAATTGAATATGCAACTGACTTAACCATCAAAAAAGAAGTGATGACAAAAAGAAAAATTTTCGAAAAATTTGTCAAAATTAATCCGCTGCTAAAGGATTTGGATGACTTGATGCGATTTGACTTGTCGTAAAAATTTATGATTTCTGTCAACAAATAATTATTTTGATTGTTGATATGTTGTATTAATTTATATCTTTGTTCAAGATTTCTTCAAGACAAGAAGAAATAATAATAATTAAAATAAGCTAAAAGTCCTTGATGTAAAGGAATTAATAAAATGGAATCAAACCAATTTCCATATTTTACAACTTCAGAATCTGTCACTTCTTTTGACAGATTATTTAGCTTTTTTGGATTTTATTACGGGAATTTCAGAACCTATTATCGATTTTATTGGTATAGCTAACTGAATTTCTTTCTCAAAAACGCGCGGAAAAATTTCAAATTCCGTAACACATTTAAAATTTTTTTAACGGTACTTTTTGAAAAAGAATTATAAATCAAGATTTATAACAGATACACTATTGCATTAATTTAAAAATATATAAAATTTAAAAATATGAACTTAAACGATTTAAGGAACGAGTGGATACAAGACTTCGCAAGCCCAATGATTATTGCAGGTCCTTGTAGTGCAGAAAGCGAATCTCAAATGTTGGAAACAGCTAAAAGACTGAAAGAAAGTGGTGCAGAAATCTCAGCCTTCCGTGCAGGAATTTGGAAGCCTAGAACCAAACCAAACGGTTTCGAAGGAGTAGGAGTGATTGGTCTTAACTGGTTGAAAAAAGTAAAAGAAGAATTCGGTTTCAAAACGGCTACAGAGGTGGCCAATGCACACCACGTTTTTGCAGCATTAGAGGCAGATGTTGATATTCTTTGGATTGGTGCGCGTTCTACGGTTAATCCTTTTACGGTTCAGGAAATTGCACAAGCGTTGAGAGGAACGGATAAGCCAGTTTTAGTTAAAAATCCGGTAAATCCAGATTTGGCACTATGGATTGGTGCTTTGGAAAGATTATTAGGTCAAGGTGTGGAAAATATTGGTGCGATCCACAGAGGGTTTTCCACTTATCAAAAAACCAAATACAGAAATATCCCGAACTGGCAGATTGCTCTAGATTTCAAAAATCAATTTCCTAATATTCCAATGTTTATAGATCCGTCTCATATTTGCGGAAATAGAACTGGTTTGGCTGGTGTTGCTCAGGAAGCATTCAATGTGGGTTACCAAGGGGCAATTATAGAAAGCCACTGTGATCCGGATAGTGCTTGGAGCGATGCTGCTCAACAAATTACACCAGAAGTTTTGGCAGAAATGATTAATAATCTTCAGGTTCGAAATTCTGATATTTCCGGTTATGAAGATGAAATGGGGAAGCACAGAACTTTGATTAGCGATATGGATTTCCAATTGATTGAATTATTGTCTCAAAGAATGAAAGTTTCCGAAAAAATTGGAAAACTTAAAAAAGAGAATAATATTGCTATTTTCCAACCAGAACGTTGGAAAGTCATAACAGAATATGCGAATCAAAAAGCCTCTGAAACAGGAATGTCTCAGGAATTTATAGAAAAAGTATTCAAGGCAATTCATGAAGAAAGCATAGAAGTACAAAATCATATTATGATTAATAAATAAGTGAGAAAAGAAGCTAATTAGCTTCTTTTTTTGTAAATGCTAATTTTAAATTTCTAAATTTGCCTAATACAAAATTCTACTGTTTGAAAGGAATTATTATAAAATCTACAGGAAGCTGGTACCAAGTGTTGGAATCTGAAACGAAACAAATCTATGAAGCCAGAATCCGAGGTAAATTCAAATTAATCAAAACACGTCTTACTAATCCATTAGCTGTAGGAGACGAGGTAGAGTTTTCTCTGGAGCAAGATGATGTGGCTTGGATCACGAAAATTTTTCCAAGAAAGAATTATTTAATCAGAAAATCGGTTAATCTTTCTAAGGAAGCCCATATTATTGCTTCTAATATTGACATTGCTTGTTTTATTTACACCTTGAAGTTTCCTGAAACATCTCTAGGTTTTCTGGATAGATTTTTAGCTTGTTGTGAAGCGTATACTATATCTCCTTTGATTTTGTTCAATAAAATGGATACCTTGAACAATGATGAAAAAGAAATTGTGGAAAATATAGAAGCGATGTATCAAAATATTGGCTATGATACTTTGAATATATCATCTTATTCCAGACTTAATCTGGATATTTTGCAAGAAAAGATCAAGGATAAAACTTCGGTTTTCTTTGGACATTCGGGTTGTGGGAAATCAACTTTGGTGAATGCTTTGCAGCCGAATCTTGATATTAAAACCGGCGAAATTTCTGAGTCTGTGCTCAAAGGCAAACACACAACCACTTTTGCACAAATGCACTTTTGGGATTTTGGTGGTTCTGTAATTGATACGCCAGGAGTTCGGGAGTTTGCTATGATAGATGTGCAGAAAGAAGAAATCCAACATTATTTTCCGGAAATTTTTAAGAAGGGCAGAGATTGTAAGTATCATAATTGTATGCATATTAATGAGCCTAAATGTGCGGTTTTACAAAGCCTTGATACCGGAGAAATAGAAGAAACAAGATATATTACTTATCTCAAACTGATGGAAGAAGCCGAAGAAATTAATCAGAAATAAAAAAATCCTGCAAATTTGCAGGATTTAACTTTTTAAATTTATGAAGATTTAGAATTTCCAGCCAAGAGTGATGAAAAAATTATTCTTATTATTTTTAACTTTAGAAACAGCATAAGCATCGCTATTGACATCAAATCCGCCATTAAAATATCCGGAATTATAATCAACATTTCCTTGTAAAAAAGGACTGGAATATTCGGAAGAAATATTTTGATAAGAAGCATCCAGATAAAATGCTTTAAAATCATATCCAATACCAGCTCCCAAGGTATTTCTTTTTCCTAAAAAAAGATTGGAGTAAGATTGGTTAGAAGTGGTACCATCATTATTATAGCTTAATAAAGATAAATTGTCGAAACTGTTACCTTGGTAAGCATAACCTCCGCGTAATCTAAAATCTGCAATTCTATACTCTGCACCCAATCTAATTTCGGAAGAATTTTTATAAGAACTACTAAAGAAATCATTAAGTTCTTCTTCAGCTTCACCATATTCTTTATAATGCGGTTTTGTAACCCCTTGAATAAAATCAACATTGATGGAGAAATTCTTACTAGGAACATAAGCCCCGCTTATTGTAGCCTTCATAGGAGTAGAAAGTTTTCTGTATTCCCCATAAGTTTTGTCATCTTGGCCAAAGTTATATTGACTATACACCCGGTCCAGTCTCCACCAAGTTGGAGTTTCCAATGCAAGACCAAGACGAAATTGATTACCAATCCTTGCAATAGCACCTATGTTAGTAGAAAATCCATCTGCACTTTCTTCGTAACCTGTGTATTGTTTGTCATAAACTAGAGTGGTGTTGTCATAATCAGAAAAGAAACTTGCACCATCAAATTGTTTTAGATACGAGTTATGAAAATTAAAACCAGCTCCAAAATATAATCGGTTATCATAATTAGAACCAATTGCAAAATTTAATTTGGATTGATTTCCAAGACGTTCATATTGATGTCCAAGATAAGTATAATTTATCACTTGATTTGGCAAAGAAAAATTATCCGTAATTTTAATATTCTGATTACCAGATGAAGTAGATAAATTATCAAAATATTGGTTAGAATAATTAACTCCAATATTGACAAATTTCCATTTTGAATTCAGAGGATTTAAGTTAATTGTCATCACTCCGCCACTATTATTAAGGTCGGTGTAATTATTTTTATTAACTATACTATTGTTGTTGAATGATGTTGTATTTTTATTATCATAAATGCCTAAGGTTAAATTAAGATCATTTGTAATAAATACCCCAATCCCCGCCGGGTTTATATTTGCGGATGAAATGTCGCCTCCTAGTGCTCCTATAGAACCTGCCATTGCATTATATTTAGCCGTTCCATTAATTAGATTGGAAGAATAAATATCTATACTATTTGTAATTACAGAAACATCCTGTGCATGTAAATAAAATGAAGAAACAGGAATAATTAGGAGCAATAATGATTTTTTTATCATTTTAATATTAAAATTTTTTATTAGTTATTTTGGTTGAAAACGATATTATCGTCTTCCTCCACCACCGCCAGATCTCATGCCGCCTCCGCCTCCGAAACCGGCTCCAGATCTCATACCTCCTCCAGAGTTAAAGCCTCCTGTATTTCCGGATCTTGGAGTAGAAAAACTATTGTTTCTAAATCCGTCATTTTGATTAGATCTAATACCGTTATTGTTATTTTGATATGTAGGATTATTATTATTTCTTACGTTACCATTTGGAAAATTTCTAACACTGTTATTCGGGAAATTTCTAACGCCAGAATTTTGATTTCTAATAGTTCCGTTTTGGTTTCTTACAATATTGTTAGGCGTTCTCACGGTATTATTGATACCTTGAAATCCATTAGATCTGCCAACTCTTCCTTGAGGCATCATTCCACCAAGTCTGCTACCAATAGCTCCCGATCTGTTGTAATGGTATCCAGGATAATAACCCCCATAATAACCTCCCCAGCCATAATTCCAGAAAGGATCATAAAAACCTCCCCAAGGTGAATAAAAAGAGCTTCCCCAGCCCCAGCCAAGACCTAATCCCCAACCCCAAGAGTTGAATGGACTGTACCAACCATAATATGGATAGCCCCAGCCATATCCCATGCCCCATCCCCAATTATTAAAATTGGTATAGGTGGTTTCTGTTCCGGTATAGGTACCCCAATCAGAATCACTTGCTAATGGCTGTAAATACCGATTGTCCTGATCTTGTAAATTCTTTTGATTATTCTCATAAAGACTAGGATAGGTGTCTTGATAATTATAATAATTGTCCACCTGATTTCCATAATATGATCCCGCAGGCAAAGAATCTTTATTTGGATCATAATATACGCCGTCTGTTTCGGAATATCCTCCTGTGTAAACCACACAAGATGTCAAAATTAAACTGCTTGAAATAAGTATTAAACTTTTAGATTTTATAAGATTAAATAAACTCTTATTGATAATATTTTTCATGTCTAGAGTAGTATTAAGTTTCATATATTTGCAATTGTTAAAAAAGTCCAAATAATGTACCATTTGTTTTAACAAAAACATTGTAAAAATAGGCTTTTTTATTTAGATTGATACGATTAATAAAAGTTAAATAATATTTCATAATTTATGGCAAAATTAACAACAAGGGCAAAAGATTATAGTAAGTGGTATAATGAATTGGTTGTAAAAGCAGACCTGGCAGAAAACTCCGGAGTAAGAGGCTGCATGGTAATAAAACCTTATGGATACGCTATTTGGGAAAAAATGCGCGATGAGATGGATAAGAAATTTAAAGAAACCGGACATCAAAATGCTTATTTCCCTCTTTTTGTTCCCAAAAGCCTTTTTGAAGCAGAAGAAAAAAATGCAGAAGGCTTTGCCAAAGAATGTGCTGTTGTTACCCATTACAGATTAAAAAACGATCCTGATAATCCAGGAAAATTAATTGTAGATCCGGAAGCTAAATTGGAAGAAGAATTGATTGTACGTCCAACTTCTGAAGCTATCATCTGGAATACATATAAAAATTGGATTCAATCCTATAGAGATTTGCCAATTTTAATTAACCAGTGGGCCAATGTTGTAAGGTGGGAAATGAGAACCAGATTATTCCTTAGAACTGCCGAATTCCTTTGGCAAGAAGGTCATACAGCGCACGCAACAAAAGATGAAGCGGTTGAAGAAACCGAAAAAATGATTGAAGTCTATGCAAAATTTGCAGAAGATTTTATGGCGATTCCTGTAATCAGAGGAATTAAATCGCCGTCTGAAAGATTTGCCGGTGCAGACGAAACTTATTGTATCGAAGCCATGATGCAGGACGGAAAAGCTTTACAAGCTGGAACTTCGCATTTCCTAGGGCAGAATTTCGGGAAAGCTTTTGATGTAAAATTCACGACAAGAGAAGGAAAAATAGAACATGCATGGGGCACATCCTGGGGAACTTCAACCAGATTAATGGGCGCATTGATTATGACGCATTCTGATGATTTAGGTTTGGTTTTGCCTCCAACTTTAGCACCAATTCAGGTGGTGATTGTTCCGATTTTCAAAGGCGAAGAACAATTGGCGCAAATCAGTGAAGTAGCTTTGGAAATTCAGTCTAAATTAAGAGCTAAAGGAATTTCTGTAAAATTTGATGATGATACGCAGAACAAACCAGGCTGGAAATTCGCTGAATATGAATTGAAAGGTGTGCCTTTGAGAATTGCAATGGGACCTAGAGATCTTGAAAACAAAACTGTAGAATTAGCAAGAAGAGATAATTTGACAAAAGAATCTGTATCAATTGAAGGTCTTGAAAATTATATTGAAGAATTGCTTCAAACCATTCAAAAAGATATTTACAACAAAGCTTTGACTTTCCGTGAAGAGAATATCACAAAAGTGGATTCTTATGAAGAATTTAAGCAGGTTTTGGAAGAAAAAGGAGGATTCATTCTTGCACACTGGGATGGCACCGAAGAAGAAGAAGAACAAATCAAACAAGAGACGAAGGCAACCATTAGATGTATTCCATTGAATAATAACTTAGAAGATGGAATTTCATTAATTTCAGGAAAACCATCTAAGCAAAGAGTGGTTTTTGCAAAAGCATACTAATTTAAAACCCGTGATTTTCACGGGTTTTTTGTTAAAGTTTTCTTAATTTTTTTTACTGTTTCATTGTGGATTAATATTTGTTAATATTGACTCGTCAAACACAAAAAATAAACTACTATGTCAATTAATCTTATCAATCTTATCAAAGAAAATTTGGGATCTCAAGTGATTTCCCAAACAGCAACCAGACTCGGAGAAACAGAATCTGGTATTTCCAAAGCCATCTCTGTTTTATTACCAGCAGTGATTGGAGGATTTGCAAACTCAAATGCAAAATCAGAACTGTATGAGGTCGTTAAAAACGCGGTTGTTTCCGGATCTATGGGCTCCTTTTTAGGAAATAATAATCCCATTGTAAATAAAGTTTTAAACTTGATTTTTGGAGGCGGTGACAAACAAGCTGCTATTACAGATTCTGTTTCTGGATTTGCCGGAATTAGTAATCAATCTACCCATCAAGTATTAGAATTAGTAACTGGTACAGTAACTGAAAAATTAGGAAGCCACATCAAAGACAATAATGTTGATATTTCTTCTTTCGAAAGTATCTTAAAAGATCAAAAGGGACATCTTTATTCTATTTTACCAGTTGGGTTTAATATGGCCACTTTAGGTTTTGGAAATTGGTTTGGTCAAGATAATGATCGTATTAACATTCCTGCAAACACGCCTGTGAATGAAATTCCTAAAGTTCCTGTTACGGATGCTCCAAAAATAGAAGTTTCCAGAAGCGGAACAACGCATGAAATTGTTTCCAGTCAAGATTCTGGATCCAGTATTTGGAAATGGTTACTACCTTTATTAATCTTATTGCTTTTAGGATGGTTTTTGTGGAAACAATGCAATAATAAACCAGAAGCGACGCCGGTTGTTGTACAAGATTCCACCGTTGTAGAACAGGATTCTGCCAATATTGTAAAAGACACTGTTATGACAAGAGAAACAATGCTAGTAACTTTGCCAAGCGGAAAAACTTTACAAGCCTATAAAGGTGGAATAGAAGATCAAATAGTTAAATTTCTGAAATCCGATGAATATAAAAATTCTACAGAAAATGAACTTAAAGACAAATGGTTCAACTTCGACAATTTGAATTTTGAATTTAATAAAGCTGTTTTAACACCAGAATCACAGCCGCAGTTGGATAATCTAAAAATGATTTTAGCAGAATTTCCAGATGCAAAAATAAAAATTGGCGCTTACACGGATAAAAAAGGAGATGTTAACACAAATCTTAAATTATCTGATGAACGAGCGCAGACAGTAAAAAATTCTTTGAATTCTTCACAGGTTATAGATGCAGAAGGATATGGATCTAAATTTGCTAAAATTCCTGCGGAAGCAACAGATAAAGAAAGAGAATCTGATAGAAAAACATCCATTAGATTTGTTAAATAAAAATAAAATTTATCATTATATAACTGCCATTTTTGGCAGTTTTTTTATTGTAATATTGCAAGTTAAGAAAAGTTTATTATTTTTGTTAGCTTAATCTAACATTTGTATTTTTGAATAATTCTGATATTAATAAAGGCTGGAGAAAGGAAAAAAGTTCTAACTCACTGAACGAAGTTTTTTCAAGCATTACAGTGCCTGAAAATGCTAGCACACGTAAAAAATTCTTGGCGTACATTGGACCTGGGTTGTTAGTTGCTGTAGGATATATGGATCCTGGAAATTGGGCTACTGATATCGCAGGTGGAGCTCAGTTTGGCTATACACTGCTTTCTGTTATTTTAATTTCAAACTTATTTGCCATTATTTTGCAACATTTGTCTGTAAAATTAGGAATTGTTGCAGAACGAGATTTGGCTCAAGCTTGTAAAGATCATTTTCATCCCATTGTTAATTTTATTCTTTGGATTTTTTGCGAAATTGCTATTGCAGCTTGTGATTTGGCAGAAGTAATTGGTTCTGCAATTGCGCTAAATCTCTTATTTGGAATTCCGTTAAGTGTGGGAGTTGTAATTACTGTAATTGACGTTTTCCTTATTTTATTTTTACAATCCAGGGGTTTTAGGTATATAGAAAGCATTGTTGGAGGATTGATTTTTGTGATTTTTGCCTCTTTTTTATATGAAATTATTCTTAGCAAGCCAGATGTTTTTCCCCTGCTGGAAGGGTTGATGCCTAAAAAAGAAATCATTACCAATCCGTCCATGCTCTACATTGCAATAGGAATTCTGGGAGCCACTGTGATGCCTCATAACCTTTATTTACATAGCAGTATTGTTCAAACCAGAAATTATCCCAGAACAACGGAAGGCAAAAGAGAAGCCCTTAAATTTTCAACATGGGACAGCAGTTTATCATTAATGTTGGCATTTTTTATCAATGCAGCGATTTTGGTTATTTCAGCAGCAACATTTCATACCTCGGGAAATAAAAATGTCGCAGATATAAATGATGCTTATCAACTTTTGACGCCTTTATTAGGAACCACTTTAGCAAGTATTTTCTTTGGGATAGCTTTGTTGGCATCTGGACAAAATTCTACTTTAACAGGAACTTTAGCCGGACAAATCGTGATGGAAGGTTTCTTGAATATCAGGTTAAAACCTTGGGTAAGAAGATTAATTACTAGATTGATTGCTATTATACCTGCATTAATTATTTCAATTCTTTATGGCGAAAAAGGAGCCGCAGAATTGTTGGTATTCAGCCAGGTGATTCTTTCTATGCAGTTGAGTTTTGCGGTGGTTCCACTTGTGATGTTTACAGGAAGCAAATCAAAGATGGGGGAGTTTGCTAATAAAATTTGGTTGAAAATTTTGGCATGGATTATTAGTGGAATAATCATTATTCTGAATCTATATCTCTTGAAAGAAACTCTTTTCCCTTAATTAAAAATAAAAAACCGAACTAAAAAGTCCGGTTTTTATTTTATAATGTTGTATTATCCCAATTTTTGAGAATCAGCTACAAACTGAGCCAGTCCGGAATCTGTTAAAGGGTGTTTCAATAAATTAAGAATGGATGGTAGAGGAGAAGTTATAACATCTGCACCAATCTTAGCACAATTGATAATATGCATCGGACTTCTGATAGAGGCAGCCAGGATTTCTGTATCAAAGGAATAGTTATCATAAATCACACGGATTTCTTCGATCAAATTAAGACCATCAACAGAAATATCATCCAATCTTCCTAAAAAAGGAGACACGTAGGTTGCACCTGCTTTTGCTGCTAAAAGTGCTTGTCCTGCCGAAAAGATCAATGTACAATTCGTTTTAATTCCTTTATCTGAAAAATATTTTAAAGCTTTTACACCATCTTTAATCATTGGGATTTTCACTACAATTCTCTCGTGCAGGGCAGCTAGCGCATCACCTTCTTTAATCATTTCTTCGTAGGTTGTAGAAAGTACTTCCGCAGAAACATCACCATCAGAGATGTTGCAAATATCAATATAATGTTGATGAATGGCTTGTTGTCCGGAAATACCTTCTTTTGCCATTAATGATGGATTGGTAGTAACGCCATCCAGAATACCCAAGTCTTGTGCTTCTTTGATCTGAGCCAGATTGGCTGTATCAATAAAAAATTTCATATAAGATTTTATTTTGTTTAATTTATGACAAATATACATTTTTAGTTTATTGTAATGACAAGAAAAAAGAAGCCTTGTTAGACTTCTTTTAAAATTATTTCAAAGCAGCTTCTTTGGCTTTGAATTCATTGTATTTTGCGGTATTCTGCGTTGTCATATACATTCCTTTCAAAAGAGCGACTGTGTCTTTATTATTAGGATCGTTGGCATATAATTTTTCTGCGTATGGCAAAGCTTTTTGAAATCTTGCTCTTCTTTGTTCAAGAATTTTGTTAGCCTCATCAATTTTGCCGGCTTTTTTAAGATCTCTGTATTGTGTAATTGCAGCATCATCTTCTCCAATAATAGCAAAAACCAAATTGTTAAGCGCATTCGGGAATTTAGGATCAATATCTACCAGCTTTTTGAATGTGGCTTCTGTTTCTTCCTGCTTAGATGGATCTTTGCTCAGCATAACTCCCAAATTGTACAAACTTTCTTTATCGTTAGGATTTGTAGCAATTTTTGCTTTAAGGTTTTTAACAAACTCTTCCGTTTTACCGGATTTGTAATAAGAGTTGCTCTGTACTTGCGCTAAAGATTGGTTTTTAGGATATTTTTTAAGACCTTCTTCTGCAATTCTTCCGGCCTCATCATATTTTTGCTCTTCAAACAACAAAGAAGCTGTAATTTCATAGAGTTCTTCTTGTTTGCTAGGCGTTTTTTCTGTTTTGAAGTCTGAGTAATCACTCGTTTTTTTATAAAGATCAAAGGCTTGCTTGTCCAGAGTTTCTACCTGCCCGGTTTTTGCATTTTTTGCTGTATAAATGGTTTCTTCTCCTGTATAATTAGATTTTATGAGAGAAGAAAGAATCTCTGCAGCTTTGTTTTTATTGTCTTTCGTTTGTGCATAAGCTACACCGGAATAATACAAATAAGTTTTATTATCTTCTCCACCAGCTTTCAAAAGGTAATAAGTTTCAGAGAATTTTTCTCCGGCTTTATCATAATTTTTTGCACCATATTCTTTTGTAGCTTCTGTGCTTGCTTTTTGAAGCAGCGTATTGACATTGCTTCTTACTTTTTCCGACAGGCTAGGCGTGTATTTTTCTTGTTTAAGAGAGATGCCGTTACCGTATTTATCAGCAGCTTCTTTTCCTACAAAATAAACTTTGTTTTTTTCAGCATCTTTTCCTGTAAAAATAGCTTGTGATCCTAAATTGTTAATTTTTGCAAGGTATTCTGCTCCTTCAATATTTTTTCCAGCTTTGATTAAAGACAATCCTTTTGCATAATAATATTGCTCCAGAACGGATGGTTCTAATAAATAAGTCTTTTCACCAAAAATAGCTTCTGCTTTGGATATTTCTGAATTAGCGGTTGTAAGATCTCCAGAATCAACTGCTTTTACAGCATTAGCGATTTCTTTTTTCTGCGCCCATACGAATGTTGCAGACAAAATAGCTAAACTTAAAACTAATTTTTTCATTTATAATACTTTTAAATTTTTATTAATTATCATCTTCAGAAGAGTTTTCAGTACTTTCATTTTCAGAATTGTCCAGATTATCTTCTGTTTGAGGCTGATTTATGATTGTTTCTGAGTTGTTTTCGTCGTTTTCAAGACCTTCTTCGTTTTCATCTTCTACGTCTTGATCCATTTCTACTTTTGCTATAGCAGCAATTTCGTCATTACCTTTAAGATTAATCACTTTTACCCCTTGTGTATTTCTACCCATTACTCTTAGCTCTGCAGTATTCATTCTAATAGCAACGCCAGATTTATTGATAATCATCAATCCATCTTCATCTGTTACACTTTGGATGGCAATTAGATTTCCTGTTTTCTCTGTAATATTAAGCGTAATAACACCTTTTCCACCACGGTTTGTGATTCTGTAATCTTCTACCGCAGTACGTTTTCCGTAGCCTTTTTCTGAAACTACTAGAACGGTATCATTTTCCAAATCATTTACCGCAATCATTCCGATAACTTCATCGTTATCTTCCAAAGAAATACCTCTTACACCAATGGAACTTCTACCGACTGCTCTTGCTTTTTCTTCTGGGAAACGGATACATTTTCCATTTTTGGTGGCAATCATAATTTGGGAATTTCCATCTGTTAATCTTGCCCCTAATAACGCATCATTATCACGGATTTCTATAGCGTTTACACCATTCGTTCTCGGTCTGGAATAAGCTTCCAAAGATGTTTTCTTGATCGTGCCATTTTTGGTAATCATCACCACATTCATTTGGTTGATATATTCTTGATTTTTAAGATCTTTTGTTCTGATGTAAGCTTTGATTTTATCATCCGGTTCGATGTTGATCAAATTCTGCACCGCTCTTCCTTTCGCTGTTTTAGAACCTTCCGGAACTTCGAAAACTCTAAGCCAGAAACATTTTCCTTTTTCTGTGAAGAATAATAGATACTCGTGGTTGGTTGCAGTTACAATATATTCTAAGAAATCTTCTTCTCTTGTTTTTGCACCTCTGTTTCCTACACCGCCTCTGGATTGAACTTTATATTCTGATAAAAGTGTTCTCTTGATATAACCGGCATGAGAAATAGTCAGAACAACTTTTTCATCAGGAATAATATCTTCAATAGAGAATTCTCCACCAGAATAATCGATTTCCGAACGTCTTTCGTCGCCATATTTTTGTTTGATTTCCAGAAGTTCGTCTTTGATGATTTGATAACGTCTTGGTTCGTTAGACAGAATATCTTCCAAATCTTTGATTAAAGCCATTATTTCTTCATACTCCGCACGGATTTTATCCAATTCCATTCCCGTTAGACGAGCCAAACGAAGATCTAGAATAGCTTGAGCCTGGATTTCTGACAGTTCGAATTCCGTAATCAAACCTTCTTTCGCAGCTGCTGGATTTTCGCTGTGACGGATGATTGCAATCGCTCTGTCAAGAGAATCCTGAGTTCCGATGACTTTCATAAAGCCTTCAAGAATGTGAGCTCTTTCTTTGGCTTTTCTTAGTTCATATTCGGTTCTTCTAACAATGACTTCGTGACGGTGATCTACGAAATGATGAATTAGATTTTTTAAATTTAATTGTTCTGGTCTTCCTTTAACTAAGGCAATGTTATTGACTGAAAATGAAGTTTGTAGAGAAGTGTATTTGTATAGAAGGTTTAATACAACATTTGGAATTGCATCATTCTTTAATTCATAAACAATTCTTAAACCAGTTCTATCAGACTCATCACGGATTTCGTAGATTCCAGGAAGTTTATCGTCTTTAACTAACTCTGCAGTTCTTGCAATCATCTCAGCTTTATTCACTTGGTAAGGAACTTCCGTTACAATAATTGCATTTCTGTTTCCAATCTCTTCGAAACCAACCTTTGCTCTTAGAACGATACGTCCTCTTCCCGTATGGAAAGCATCGCGTACACCATCGTAACCATAAATAATTCCTCCTGTTGGGAAATCTGGAGCGATGATGTGCTTCATTAGCTCATCAATGGTAATTTCTCTGTCATCGATATAAGCGCAGATTGCATCAATACTTTCGGACAAGTTGTGTGGCGCCATATTCGTAGCCATACCAACCGCAATTCCGGAAGTTCCGTTAACTAAAAGATTGGGGATTTTTGTTGGTAGAACAGTTGGTTCTTGTAAAGAGTCATCAAAGTTATTTTGAAAATCAACTGTTTCTTTATCTAGGTCGGCAAGAATCTCGTCCGAGATTTTTTTAAGTCTTGCTTCTGTATAACGCATTGCTGCAGGAGGGTCACCATCCATAGAACCGAAGTTACCTTGCCCATCAACTTGCTCATATCGCAAACTCCAAGGTTGTGCCATTCTCACCATTGCATCATATACAGAACTGTCTCCGTGCGGGTGATACTTACCTAAAACATCTCCAACGATTCTGGCAGATTTCAAGTGTTTTCTGTTTGAAAATACATTGAGACCATACATACCGTAAAGAACACGTCTGTGAACGGGTTTCAAGCCGTCTCTTACATCAGGTAAAGCTCTTGATACAATTACCGACATCGAATAATCGATGTAGGAGGTTTTCATTTCATCAACAATGTTGATCGGTATTAACCTTTCTCCTTCCTTTTGCATAAATATTTTTAATTAATTGTAAATCAGAAAATTATATTAGATTCTGATTCGTTGAGTTTTTCTGTTTTTTGTAACGGGCTAATTTACAAAAAAAATACGATTTTTGCATTCTGAATTTATCAACATTAATAATAAAAAATTAAAAATATGAGCATTCTTAGTATAACATTTCATACGATCGAAGATAGAATAGAAGAGTGGGACATTTACGTCGAAAATGATCTTCATCAGATGGTTGAAAATTTGATAGATGTAGAAAAATATATCCTGTCAGAAGTTCATTCGGATATGATCAATGAAGGTAAGAATACCAATCTTTTTTTATGGTTTGATAATGATGAAATCCGAGATCAGTTTATGGAAAGCGAATTGGTAAATCTTGAGGAAAGAATTGCGCAAAAATTCGGTCCCGAAGTCATGATTTTCCCGACTTTTCTTAATCCAAAAAAGAAGAGATTTTAAACAGAGCTTACTTAGATTTTTTTAACCACAAAAGTCACAAAGTCATATCTTTCTTAAGTTTTGGCAAAGTTCAAAAAAGTTTTTTTAAGTTAGCTGTTTGTTTTTTTTCCAGATTTTTATTTTTTTCTTTTGTGACTTTTTTGATTCAATGATTTTCTAGACAGTAGGAATAATTTTTGGAGTTACTTTGTAGCTCCTTTATTTTTATCAATATGTTCGACAAACAACATCGAAAACTGAAAAGATCTGCCAAATTAATCTCCGTATTAAGTAAATACGGATTCAAGGATTTAATTGCAAGAATGGGAAAAAAGCCAGAAGTGAATTCTGAAGAAATAATTTCTAAAGGCACAATCTATGAAAGAATCAGATTGGTTTTAGAAGAGTTAGGGCCGACTTTCGTAAAGTTGGGTCAGACATTCAGTAATCGGGAAGATTTGTTGCCAGCAGAATTGATTCAGGAATTGCAGAAACTTCAGGACAAGGTAGAAGTTGTAGATATGAATGTTGAAGAGATTTTGGAAAACGAATTCAATATTTCTGTCAAAGAACATTTTTTAGAAATTATCACAAAACCTTTGGCGACGGCTTCTATTGCACAAGTTTATAAAGCGACTTTGATTTCTGGCGAAGAAGTGATTCTGAAAATTAAAAAACCAGATGTTTTATCGGTGATTGAGGATGATTTATTGTTGATTAAAGATTTAATCAAACTCATTTCAAATTATTCCGAAATTGCTTCAAAACTGAATTTGAAACAAGCTATCGCCACTTTTGAAAAGTCTTTGCTTGAGGAAGTTTCATTGGTGAATGAAAGGAACAACATCAAACAATTTGCTTTAAATTTTAAAAATAATAAAGAAACTTATGTTCCGATTGTTTATGACGAATTTTCCAATAATAATGTCCTTTGTATGGAGTTTATTGATGGGATTAAGGTTACAGACAAAACAGAACTTTTAAATCATAATATCGACCCAATCAAAATTTCTGAAGTTGGTTTGACGCTTTTCGTTTCTCAGATTTTGGATTACGGATTTTTTCACGCCGATCCGCACGCTGGCAATATTCTCGTTAAAAAAGATGGCAGAGTGGTCTTTATAGATTTTGGTGCGGTTGGAAAGATTCAACCAAATGATAAAGACATCCTTGAAAGCCTGATTGTTGCCTTCGTTGCGAAAAGTCCTAATAAAATTGTTCGTTCCCTTAAAAAAATGGCGGTCAGTTATGAGATTCCGGATGAGAGGCGATTTGAAAACGATGTAGATGAAGTTCTGGATTTTGTTCACAGTAGTTCTCTTAAAGATATTGATCCGCATATCATCATTAATAAAATGAAAGATGTTTTAAAAGATAATCGAATCTATATGCCGGATTATTTTTACCTTCTGTTTAAAGGAATCGGTCTGATAGAAGGTGTTGGAAGAAGTATTAATCCAGATCTTGATATTGTAAAAAGTCTCCGTCCGTACACCAAGAAAATACTGACGAGAAAAATAAGTCCAAAAAAACTTTTCAAGAATGGAATCGATAAAATGATCAATTTCACAGAAAACGTGGATGAAATCCCTAAAGAATTACGCTCGGTTTTACAGAAATTGGATGATAATAAATTCACCATCTCAAGTGAAATCAAAAATATAGAGAAGACTAATCAACTTATTAAATCAAGTATCATTAATTTAATTTTAGCGATGATTCTTGGTGCAAATATTATTGCTACTGCCATTGTTTTTGTTTCTGAATCAGGACCTAGAATTGGAGAGTTGTCTTTGGTAGCAATTTTGGGGTTTATATTTTCTATTTTCTTAGTTATACTTCTATTGTTGAGAATTACGAGAAAGTAATTTTTGCTGATATTTTTTAACACTTAAGTTTTAGTAACTAATAGATTAAAGTCACTCAAGAATAATTAAGTTTTGAAAATCGAAGATTGTCAGCTCAAGTGAACTTTATTTTAATTGTAGTTCTTTTTTAGTCTAAAGTGACTTAAGTGTTTGAAAATATACCAGTTTTCAATACATATTTATAATCCAAATAAATACCTTAAATTTGCACCAAATTTTAGACGAAAACATTAATTTAAAAGTGCTCAATACGGAGTACAACACAAACAATTTATGAGTGCACCTCAAGCAATTACAGAGCTGATTACTCTTGCAGACGGCAGAGAAATCACAATCGAAACAGGGAAACTGGCAAAACAAGCTGATGGATCTGTAGTAGTAAAAATGGGCGGAACAATGCTTTTAGCAACGGTTGTAGCCAACAAAGAAGCCAATCCTGGTGTAGACTTTTTACCTTTAACAGTTGATTACAGAGAAAAATTCTATGCAGGGGGTAAAATCCCTGGAAATTTTTTCAGAAGAGAAGCTCGTCCTTCAGATCAAGAAATTTTAACGATGCGTTTGGTAGACAGAGTTCTAAGACCATTATTCCCTGAAGATTTCCACGCGGAAGTTCAGGTAATGATTTCATTAATTTCTTATGACGGACAGTCAATTCCTGATGATTTGGCAGGTTTGGCGGCGTCTTCAGCGATTGCGATTACTGATATTCCTTTCAACGGACCAATGTCTGAAGTAAGAGTGGTAAGAATCGATGGTCAACTTTCTATCAATCCAAAGTTCGAAGATCTTGCAAAATCTGACCTTGATATTATGGTTGGAGCGACTAAAGATTCTATCGTAATGGTAGAAGGTGAAATGAAAGAAATCACTGAAGCAGAAATGCTAGAAGCGATTACTTTTGCCCACGAAGAAATCAAAAAACAAGTAGAAGCTCAGGAAAGATTAGCTCAGAAAGTAGGAAAATCATTCCCTAAAAGAGAATACAACCACGAAACTCACGATGAAGCCATCCGTGAGAAAGTGTGGAAAGAAACTTACGATAAAGTTTACGAAGTAGCTAAAACGCCTTCAAGTAAAGAAGAAAGAGGAGAAAAGTTCAAAGCGGTACGTGATGAATTTTTAGCTCAATATGTTGATGATGCAGAAGAATTGGAAAGAGTAACGCCTTTCGTAAAAGTATACTACCACGATGTGGAAAAAGAAGCGATGCGTCAGATGATTTTGAATGATAAAATTCGTCTTGATGGTCGTGATCCTCAAACGATTCGTCCGATCTGGAGCGAAATCGATTATTTACCAGGAGCTCACGGTTCTGCAATCTTTACAAGAGGAGAAACTCAGTCTTTAACGGCTGTAACGCTTGGTTCTGTGAAAGATGCAAATATGGTGGACAGTGTGATGGCTAATTATGACGAAAGATTCTTCTTACATTATAACTTCCCTCCATTCTCAACGGGTGAAGCTCGTCCTTTGAGAGGGACTTCAAGAAGAGAAGTGGGTCACGGAAACCTGGCTCAAAGAGCTTTAGCTAATATGATTCCTGAAGAAAATCCTTATACCATCCGTGTAGTTTCTGATATCCTTGAATCTAACGGATCATCTTCTATGGCGACTGTTTGTGCAGGAACTTTAGCATTGATGGATGCAGGTGTTCAAATCAAAAAGCCGGTTTCTGGTATTGCGATGGGATTGGTAACGGATGTTAAGTCTGGGAAATTCACTGTACTTTCTGATATCTTGGGAGACGAGGATCACTTAGGTGATATGGACTTCAAAGTAACAGGAACTGAAGACGGAATCACAGCTTGTCAAATGGATATCAAAATCCAAGGACTTTCTATGGATATTATGGAGAAAGCGCTTCTTCAGGCAAGAGACGGAAGACTTCACATTTTAAATAAAATCACTGAAACAATTGCTCAACCAAGAGAAGATGTGAAACCTCACGCTCCGAAGATGGTAATGATGGAAATCCCTAAAGATTTCATCGGTGCTGTTATCGGGCCTGGTGGAAAAATCATTCAGCAGATGCAGAAAGATACGGATACCGTTATCGCTATCGAGGAAGTTGGAGAAATCGGAAGAATCGAAATTTCCGGTATCAGCAGAGAGAAAATCAATGAAGCGGTCGCGAAAATCAACGAGATTACTTTTGTACCGGTTGTAGGTGAAGTTTATCAAGGTAAAGTAGTGAAAGTAATGGATTTCGGAGCTTTCGTAGCGATTGCTAAAGGTACCGAAGGATTACTTCACATCTCAGAAATCGAGTGGGCTAGACTTGACAAAGTGCCTTATAAAGAAGGTGACGAAGTTGAGGTGAAATTTATGGGTTATGACGACCGTAAGAAAATGAAGCTTTCTAGAAAAGTTTTATTGCCAAGACCACCAAGACCTGAAAAGAAAGACGGTGAGCAAAGAGGTCCAAGACCAGAAAAAAAGGTAAACCCTGAAGGAAGAGACCAACCGGGCGAGCACAAGCCTTTGAACGAACCACAAGATCAATAATCTTATACATTAAAACCACCGAATTCCGGTGGTTTTTTATCATTCTTAATTTAATAATTTTAAAAATATGATTTTAGAACAACTTAAAAATTCTCCGGAAACTATCGATTTCAAAGACGTGATTGCTTTTATTGATGAGAATTATGATTTCACGCCAACGAAATTCAACAATGGAGAAGCCGTAAATGAAGCCAATCAAAATAATGGTTCGTGCAAAGTTTTCAGTTTTGCAAAATTGAATTCACTGTCTAAAGATGAAACTTTGGCTTTATTCGGAGATTTTTATAGAATTGATGTTTTGCAAAATCCTGAAGGCACAGATCATCAGAATATCAGAAATTTTATCGAGTTTGGTTGGGATGGAATTTCGTTTGAAGAAAAAGCTTTAAAAAATAAATAATTTTTCATCTGGCCTACTTCTTGTAATGATTTCAGAAAATTTATCTTATGAAATCTAGAATACTCAAAATGGCTTTAACATGGATTACGCCAATTGTAATTGGTTATATCATTAAAAAAGTTGAAGGAAAAACCAGTAAAAGTGCTACTAAAGCATAATAAATTCCACTGTTTATCAGTGGTTTTTTTATTTACAAAAATTACTTTCTGATAAATTAATCACGTTTTTACCAGAAAATAAACATTTTGGCTCAGGTTTTGAATTTTCTTTACAAATAAATAAATTATGAAACGATATATTAATTTAATTCCTATGTTTTTAATCTTAGGATTATTGACAAGCTGCGAAGCAGTGGAAACAATTTTTAAAGCCGGAATGTGGTGGGGAATTATCCTCGTGGTTGGAGTAATCGGTTTAATAATGTGGCTTTTATCAAGGGGTAAAAACTAAAAAAGCGGGAAATATTTCCCGCTTTTGCTTTTTATAAAGTTATCTTTAAAGATTTTCCAAAGTCTGCCTAAGGTCATTGTAACCACCACCATTATAAACATTATCAAAACCTTGAGATTTGTAAAACTCTGTTGCTTTTCCTGAACGGTTTCCTGAACGGCAAAAGAAAATAACATTTCCGTCCAAAGCTTTGATTTCATCGATGTGAGCTTCGATATCTCCTAAAGGTATATTATTAGCTTCTGCGATACTTCCATCCATTTCCAATTCCAAAGGTTCACGAACATCAATCAAATGATAGTTTCCCGCTTTCAATATTTCTTCTATTGCCATAATTTTAAATTTTTACTGTTTTAATTATAACAAAACTACAATATAAATTTCAAAAATTGAGTTTACTTTAAGATAAAAATTTTATAAAAAACTTACCCAAAAATCGAAGATTTAAAATTTTGCGACTTCAATTCCGAAATAATTATAGTAGAGGTTTTGCGACTTTGCGATGAAATTATAAAACATTAATTTCGCAAAATATTTATGAATTCCAAAGAAAGACACACGCAACTTATCAAAACCAAAGCTTCTGCATTTGGGTTTCAGTCGTGTGGTATTTCAAAAGCCGATTTTTTGGAAGAAGAAGCATCTCATCTTGAAAATTGGTTGAAGAACAATCATCACGGCGAGATGAAATATATGGAAAATCATTTCGATAAACGTCTTGATCCTAGATTGTTGGTGGAAGGTTCCAAATCTGTAATTTCTCTAAGCTATAATTATTTTCCGGAAGAAAAACTTCAGAATGAGAATTTCAAAATCGCAAAATATGCTTACGGAGAAGATTATCACGAGGTTATCAAAGAAAAACTGAGAAATTTGGTTGCAGAACTTCAGGAAGAAATAGGAGAATTCTCTTTTCGTGTTTTTGTAGATTCAGCACCGGTTTTGGAAAAAGCCTGGGCCAAGAAATCCGGAATTGGCTGGGTGGGGAAAAACTCGAATCTGATTACCAAAAAATATGGTTCTTTTTACTTTTTGGCGGAGATTATCTGTGATTTGGATTTAGTCGAAGATTCTCCCGTTACAGACCATTGTGGAAGCTGTACCAAGTGTATTGATGCGTGTCCGACTCAAGCAATTATTTCTGATAAAATCATCGACGGAAGCAAGTGCATCTCTTACGCAACCATCGAACTGAAAGACCAAATTCCTGACTTTTTCAAAGACAAAATGGACGATTGGATGTTTGGATGCGATGTCTGTCAAGATGTTTGTCCTTGGAATCGTTTTTCGGCTCCTACTTTGGAAGAGAAATTTCAACCAAATTCTCAGCTCAAAAACTTTACGAAACAAGAGTGGAAAGACATTACCCAAGAAGTTTTTTCCTCGGTTTTCAGAAAATCTGCGGTTAAGCGGACAAAGTTTGCAGGACTAAAACGGAATCTCGATTTCTTATCAGAATAAAATCCCGTTTTATCGAGTTATTTTCTTTTTTGAACTCTTTTCGGTGCAACTTTTACTCTAATTTTTAATCTTTTGTTGGATTGGCGTTTTTTCGGCATTTATTAGTGATTTTTCGTTATTAAATTTCAAAATAAATTTCCATAAATCCAAGAAAAATAAAAAAAATTAACATTTCCATTTTGCTTTAAAAATTTTATTATCTTTAATGTTCTCTACGATTCGTAAAACAACCGGATGAAAAAAATGCTGTTAATAATCATAAAAATAATCGGCTTCATAATTGGAGTCGTTTTTTTGTATATCATTTTGGGATTATTGCTTCCATATATTCCCGTAAAAGCTAAAAAAACTAACGAACCAAAAACGATAGAATTGTACATCTTGACCAATGGTGTACATACAGATTTGGTGGTTCCTGTCAAAACAAAATATGTCGATTGGAGCGAGAAATTACCATTCGAAAATACAAAAGGAAAACAGACGGATTTCAATTATATCTCTTTTGGATGGGGTGATAAAGGTTTCTATCTAGATACCCCAACTTGGGCACAACTCAAACCTTCAACAGCGTTCAAAGCCGCTTTTTGGTTGGGTGAATCTGCGATGCATTGCACTTACTATAAAAAAATGCAATTAGGAGATGATTGTAAAAAAATGATGATAACTGAACAGCAATATCAAAATCTTATCAAATTCATAGATGATAAATTCGATAAAGACTTAAAAGGCAACTACATGCTGATAAAAACTGATGCAGTTTACGGAAATAACGATGCTTTTTATGATGCCAAAGGCAGTTATAACTTCACTTACACCTGCAATACTTGGGCAAATAATGGTTTAAAAGTAGCAGGACAAAAAGCCGCGCTTTGGACTCCTACGGATTTTGGGATTTTTCAACATTATAACAATTAGGATGAAAAGAATTTATTACGTTTCAGGATTAATAAGTGCTTGTATCATCCCAATTTTATTTTGGTTTTATGGAAATCGAAAACTCAAGGAGCCTATTTCTAATGTAATGGATATTGGTTTGCCAGCGAAAATTCACTCGACTAACTCACATGAAGAAAAGGATTGGATTTACAGAGGTTCTTTTGAACCTTTAAGAAATTGGGATTATAAGAAAATTGTTGTAAAACCAAATACTGCAAGACAGAATTCTGATTTATATGTTTCTGAAATTAAAAAACTACAACAAAGAAATAAAAAAGATACAGGAATTGAATTTATTATTAATGATGATAATACTTATGATGACCTTATTTCTTTACTGAATGATATGGCAATCTCCCAACACGAAAGGTATGGTTTAGATTTAGATAAAAGCGGACATTTTTTTGCTCTTGTTAATTATAAAGATCCAAAAAAAATGAATAGAGGAGACGATGTAGTCTATGGAAATGATCTTGTCATTTATAATTATAAAGAAAGCGATTATTATGAAGGTTTTGAAAAGTTTTCCTATCAAGTCTCTCAACTCCCAAAAGAGACTTTCTATCTAATTTTCGGATTTTTGATTTTCTTAAATATTTCAATGTTTAGTATCAAAGAATCTTTTCAAAATCATTAAATTTGCCAACCAAAAGTTGATGTACATAAACAGCAATCAACTATCAACCAACAACCAACAACTAAAATGACTTCACAAGAGATAAGACAGCAATTTTTAGATTTTTTCAAAAGCAAAGAACACCTTATTGTTCCTTCTGCGCCCATTGTTCTAAAAGATGACCCGACACTGATGTTTTCCAACTCTGGAATGACTCAGTTTAAGGACTATTTTTTAGGTTACAAAGAACCGAAAGCTTCAAGAATTGCCGATACGCAGAAATGTTTAAGAGTTTCCGGGAAGCATAATGATTTGGATGATGTAGGTCGTGATACCTATCACCACACGATGTTTGAGATGTTGGGGAACTGGTCTTTTGGAGATTATTTCAAGAAAGAAGCTATTTCTTGGGCTTGGGAATTATTGACAGAAGTTTACGGAATTCCTAAAGAAAATCTTTACGTCACCATTTTTGAAGGGGACGAAACAGAAAATCTTGAAAGAGACAACGAAGCTTACAATTACTGGAAAGAATTTATTGCTGAAGACAGAATCATCAACGGAAACAAGAAAGATAATTTCTGGGAAATGGGTGCAAGCGGACCTTGCGGGCCTTGTTCGGAAATTCACGTGGACTTGAGAAGTGCAGAAGAAAAAGCAAAAACTTCTGGTCTTGAATTGGTAAATAACGACCATCCTCAAGTGGTAGAAATCTGGAATCTTGTATTCATGCAATTCAACAGAAAAGCAGACGGTTCTCTGGAAAATCTTCCCGCAAAACACATCGACACCGGAATGGGATTCGAGCGTCTTTGTATGGCTTTACAACAAAAAGAATCAAATTATGATACAGATGTTTTCACCCCTTTAATTGCTAAGGTTGAAGAACTTTCTGGAAAACAATATACAGGAATTTTAACGGATGAAAAAGACATCGCCATCCGTGTAATTGTTGACCACATCAGAGCGGTTTCTTTTGCGATTGCAGACGGACAGTTGCCTTCCAACGGAGGAGCAGGTTATGTGATCAGAAGAATTTTAAGAAGAGGAATTTCTTACGCTTACCGATTCTTAGACCAAAAAGAACCTTTCTTGTATCAGTTAGTTGCTGTTTTACAGGAGCAAATGGGTAAATTCTTCCCGGAATTGCAAAAGCAGGGAACTTTGGTTACGGAAGTGATTAAAAGTGAGGAAGAATCTTTCTTAAGAACCATTGAAACAGGTTTAATCAGAGTTGATAAATTAATTCAGCAGACGATTTCGGAAGGTAAAAAAGTATTGCCAACAGAAGAAGTTTTCGAATTGTACGACACGTACGGTTTCCCGGATGATTTAACAAGAATTATTGCGGAAGAAAAAGGTTTAACCATTGACGAAGCTGGATTTGACGAAGCTTTAAATCAACAGAAACAACGTTCAAAAGCAGATTCTGCCCAAAAGGTTTACGACTGGGTAACTTTGGAAGAAAAACCTGAAAACTTTGTGGGTTACGACAAAACTGAGTCTGAAACCTACATTACAAGATACAGAAAAGTAGAAAATAAAGACGGCGAATTTTATCAGGTTGTATTAAGCGAATCACCTTTCTACCCAGAAGGTGGTGGACAAATCGGTGATAAAGGAACGCTTGAAAATGCGACCGAAAGTTTTGAAGTTTTAGAAACTAAAAAAGAAAACGGATTGATAATCTCCTTAATCAACGGACTTCCGAAAGATGCCGGAGCAGTTTTCTATGCTAAAGTAAATGCAACTGACAGAAAAAATTCTGAGGCAAATCACTCGGTAACACATTTGTTGCACGAAGCTTTGAGAGAAGTTTTGGGAACTCACGTAGAGCAGAAAGGTTCATTTGTTGGTCCTGATTATCTGCGTTTCGACTTCTCACATTTCAATAAAATGACGGAAGAAGAACTTACTTTGGTGGAAGATAAAGTGAATGCAAAAATCAAAGAAAGTGTTGCCTTGCAAGAATTCAGAAACATCCCAATTCGAGAAGCTTTAGACAGAGGTGCAATGGCTTTGTTTGGTGAAAAATACGGCGACAGCGTGAGAATGATCCAGTTTGGAAGCTCGAAAGAACTTTGCGGAGGAACTCACGTAAAAAATACCAGTGAAATCGGTCATTTCAAAATCGTTTCAGAAAGTTCTGCAGCAGCAGGAATCAGAAGAATTGAAGCGATTTCCGGAGATAAATCTGATGAATACTTCAAAGGTTTAGAAAAACAAATCACTGAACTTTCTCAATTGCTGAAATCTAAAGATGTTGTACGTTCTATTGAAAAATTAATAGAAGAAAATACAGCTTTAAAATCTGAAGTTGAGGCTTTTAAAAAAGAGAAAGCAAAAGGTGAAATTGGCGACTGGAAAGGCGCTTACGAACAAAAAGGAGATAAATTACTTTTGGTAAAAAGAACTTCATTAGATGCCGCTTCGATTAAAGATATCGTTTTCCAGTTGAAGAAAGAAATTCCAACTTCTATAACAATCATTCTCTCTGATGCAGACGGAAAACCAATGATTACGGTTGGTGTTTCTGATGATTTGGCAGGAATTTATCAAGCCGGAGCATTAATTAAAGATTTAGCCAAAGAAATCCAAGGCGGTGGTGGCGGAAACCCGGGCTTCGCAACAGCAGGAGGAAAAAATCTTGATGGGCTGGAAAATGCTTATCAGAAGGCTTTATTACTGTAATCTAAATCATTATAAAAGCAAAAACTCCCAATCTGGGAGTTTTTTTTGTTAGATATTAATTCAAATTTTAAAGCGCATTTTTCAAAAACTCAATACTTGTTTTATTGATTTTGGACTGAGTGAGTTTATTATCCCATTGCGATAAAATCTCTTCCACGACATCATCTTCACATTCATATTTGTCCTCTTCATCAAACATCACAGCCGTTGCAAAATGAATCAATTCTTCTTTGCTGACTTCATTAGAGAGGAATCTTTCACAGATTTTTATCAATTCTAATCGGGTTATAATCATATTTTGTTTTAATTTTTTGATCTATCATAAAGCTTCTCATATAACTTAATAAAATGCTCTTTCACAACTTTTCGTTTCAATTTTAGAGTAGGAGTGAGGAGTCCGTTATCTTCGGTCCATATTTCGGATGTTAATTCAATTTTTTTGACTTGTTCCCATTTGCCGAGATGTTGATTGATTTTCTCAATTTCCTTCTCGATTTCAGATTTTAAATCTTTAGAATTGGCAATTTCTTCAAGAGAAGTTCCAATATTGATGTTGTTTTTTGAAGCCCAAGTTTTAGCATATTCAAAATCCGGCTGAATCAATGCGGTCGGCATTTTTTCGCCATCACCAACCACCATAATTTGTTCAATGAATTGAGATGCTTTTGCAAGATTTTCAATCACTTGAGGCGCAACATATTTTCCGCCGGAAGTTTTGAACATTTCTTTTTTTCTATCAGTAATGAAAAGAAAATTATCTTCATCCAAAATTCCAATATCTCCAGTTTTGAAATAACCGTCTTCTGTGAAAATTTCTTTCGTTTGTTGTGGATCTTTGTAATAACCTTGAGTCACAGTCGGGCCTTTCACGGTGATTTCTCCATCTTCTTGGATTTTCAAATCGATGTTTTTAATTGGTCTTCCAACCGAACCTATTTTTGTAAATTCAAAACTATTAACCGCAATGACAGGCGAAGTTTCCGTCAATCCATAACCTTCCAGAATCGGAATTCCAGCAGCGTGAAACATTGTATTCAATCGTTTTGATAAAGCGGCGGAACCGGAAACTAATGTTATTAGATTTCCTCCCAAACCTTCTCTCCATTTGCTAAAAACAATTTTATCCGCAATGATATGAGCTAAAGATTTTGAACTTCCTAATTTATAATTTTCAGCAACTTTCAAAGACCAAAGAAAGATTTTGGCTTTGATCCCACCGGATTCTGTTCCTTTTTTATAAATCGAATCATAGACTTTTTCTACCATTCTCGGAACAACCGTCATATATTGCGGTTTGACTTCTTTTAGATTTTCGCTGAGTTTCTCATTGCTTTCAGCAAAATACATAGAAATTCCGTTGGTTGTGAAAAGGTAAAGAATCATCCTTTCGTAAACGTGACAAAGCGGAAGAAAGCTCAAAGCTCTGTTTTTGGAATCCTTGTGCGGAATTCTGTCTTCACAGCCAATCACATCGGAAACAATGTTTTTATGTGTCAGCATTACGCCTTTCGGTTTTCCTGTTGTTCCGGAAGTATAAATAATCGAAGCCAAATCATCCTCAGAAATCGAATCTTTAATAGAATCAACTTCCTGCTGATTATCATTGTCTTTTCCTAAATCAAAAAATTCTTTCCAGTTTTTGGCATTATCAACTTTATCAAATGTAAAAATCTCCTCCAAATCTGGCAATTGATTTTTAATCGAATTGATTTTCTCAAACAATTTTGCATCCGAAACAAGACAAATCTTAGAATCCGAATTTTCAAGATTATAAACACAATCTTCAGCCGAAATGGAAGGGTAAATTGGAACCGTTATAACACCAATTTGCAAAGCAGCCTGGTCAAAAAAACACCATTCCACTCTGTTGTTGGAAGAAGTGATAGCGATTTTGTCTCCTTTTTTGAGACCATATTTTAATAAAGCTCTTGATAATTGATTCGTGATTTTGATATAGTCATCCGTTGATATTTTTTCCCATTTTCCGTTTCTTTTATCACATACAAAGTCATCTTTTTCGAAATTAGCTTTCGAATAATAAGGAATATCGAAGATTCTTTTTACTTCCATTTTCTGATACGATTTTTAAACTATCGTTTAACGCAAATATAAATAAATATGAATAACCATTATAAAAAAAGCTATCCGGTGGATAGCTATTGATTATTTTATTAATTATTACTGGTACATTCTGTCATACAAATCCTGAAATTCTGCTTTGATTGCTTTTCTTTTCAGCTTGAGTGTAGGTGTAAGAAGTCCGTCATCTATGGTCCAGATTTTAGGCGTTAATTCAATTTTTTTGATTTGTTCCCATTTTCCCAGATGCTGGTTAATTTTCTCGATTTCTTTTTCTATTCTGGACTTGATAGCAGGATTGGCTGCAATTTCTTTGGGGGAATCTATAACTTTT
Organism: Flavobacteriales bacterium UBA2306; assembly: GCA_002345565.1. Taxonomy (GTDB): domain Bacteria; phylum Bacteroidota; class Bacteroidia; order Flavobacteriales; family Weeksellaceae; genus Epilithonimonas. The sequence goes on from DDVS01000001.1 coordinate 250,513, forward strand.
ACATGATGGATCTCTGCCCAGTTTTTGGCATAAGTAAAATCTGGCTGTATTAATGCACAAGGCATTTTTTCGCCATCACCTACTACCATAATCTGTTCAATAAATTTCGAAGCTTTTGCCAAGTTTTCTATAACCTGAGGCGCAACAAATTTCCCTCCCGAAGTTTTAAACATCTCTTTCTTTCTATCGGTTATGAAAAGGAAATTGTCCTCATCCAAAATGCCAATATCGCCTGTTTTGAAATACCCATCGTTGGTAAAAGCCTCTTTCGTTTTTTCTTCATCCTGATAATAACCTTGGAAAACAGAAGGTCCTTTTACAACAATTTCACCGTCTGGTTCTATTCGGACTTTTACATTTTCTAGCGGGATACCTACTGAGCCTACTTTTACATTCCCAAAACTATTTACAGAAATTACGGGAGATGTCTCTGTTAACCCATAACCTTCCAAAATCGGAATTCCGGCGGCGTGGAACATCGTATTTAACCGTTTTGATAAGGCAGCAGAACCAGAAACTAAAGTAATCAAATTTCCTCCCAAACCTTCTCTCCATTTTTTGAAAACAAGACTATCGGCTACTCTGTGCCAAAAAGTTTTTGGTTTCCCTAATTCATATTTTTCTGCAATACCTAATGACCAAAGGAAAATCTTGGATTTTAAACCACCGGTTGCAGTTCCTTTATTATAAATAGAATCGTAAACCTTTTCTACCAATCTTGGAACTACAGTCATATAATGAGGTTTTACTTCTTTTACATTCTCGCCAATTTTCTCGATACTTTCTGCAAAGTAAATAGAGATACCATTGCTTAAATAGAGATAAAAAATCATCCTTTCGAATACGTGACAAATTGGAAGGAAACTGAGTGCTCTGGTTTCTTTGTAGTCCAGACTTTTATCTTTTGGGATTCTGGGCGAGCTGGCCGTTACATTTGCAACGAGATTATTATGAGTAAGCGGGACACCTTTTGGTTTTCCTGTAGTGCCAGATGTATAAATTATAGTGGCTATATCCTCCGGATTAATGGCTCGGGAGAGATCATCAACCTCCATCTGTGTAGCATCATTTTCACCAAGATCCAAAATCTCATTCCAGTTGGGAGCACCATCAATATCATCAAATGTAAAAACGCCTACTAATGAAGGAATATTAGGTTTTGCATTGGTGATTTTTTTATAAAGTTCAGCATCGGAAACAAAGCAATATTTGATTTCGGAATTGTTGAAAATATAGATATAATCATCTTCGGAAATGGAGGGATATACAGGAACCGTGATGACTCCAATCTGAGATATTCCCAAATCCATCACTGCCCATTCTGTTCTGTTATTTGAAGAAATTAATCCGATTTTGTCCCCGGGTTTTATTCCAAGTTTTAGAAGACCTCTGGAAATTTTGTTCCCTTGATTGATAAATTCAAGAGTCGATGTTTTAATCCAATTTCCGTTTTTCTTCGTGACAAAACAATCTTCTTTCGGAAATTTTTCGAAAGCAAGAGCAGAGAAGTCGAATATTCTTTTAACCTTCATAAAATATTTTTGTTAATAAATTATTAAAATTGAGTTTACATTAACGTAAATATAATTTTTTTTTTCAAGATGACAAAATCATATAATTTCCTTTTGTTTTTTGCCAAAAAGTTTATATTTACGACAGAAAAATTTAATGAAAAAAAATATGAAATCGCTATGATTCTGAAAGTAATAACGATTCCATATTCAACCCAAACAATAAAAATCTACATATGAATTTCAATCTTACAGAAGAGCAACAGATGATTCAGCAAGCCGCAAGAGATTTTGCAAATGCAGAACTTTTGGAAGGTGTTATCGAAAGAGACAATGAACAAAAATTTCCTTATGAAGCTGTCAAAAAAATGGGAGAAATGGGATTTCTCGGGATGATGGTTGATCCAAAATATGGTGGAGCAGGACTGGATAGCGTGTCTTATGTTTTGGCAATGGAAGAAATTGCTAAAGTGGACGCTTCCGCAGCTGTTATTATGTCTGTTAACAATTCATTGGTTTGCGCAGGTTTGGAAAAATTCTGTACAGAAGAACAAAAAATGAAATATCTTAAACCCTTGGCAAGTGGAGAAGTCATTGGCGCTTTTGCTTTGTCTGAACCGGAAGCTGGTTCTGATGCAACTTCACAATCTACAACAGCAGAAGATAAAGGCGATTATTATCTTTTGAATGGAACCAAAAACTGGATTACAAACGGAGGAAATGCTACTTATTATATCGTAATTGCACAAACTCATCCGGAGAAAAAACATAAAGGAATCAATGCTTTTATTGTAGAAAAAGGATGGGAGGGTTTTGTTGTAGGTAAGAAAGAAGACAAATTGGGAATCCGTGGAAGTGATACTCATTCTTTGATGTTTACTGATGTTAAAGTGCCTAAAGAAAACAGAATTGGCGGAGACGGTTTTGGGTTCAATTTTGCGATGGCTGTTCTTAATGGCGGTAGAATCGGGATTGCTTCTCAAGCTTTAGGAATTGCTTCTGGAGCTTACGAATTGTCTTTGAAATATGCGAAAGAAAGAAAATCATTCGGAACAGAAATTATCAATCATCAGGCAATAGCTTTTAAATTGGCGGATATGCACGTTAATATTATGGCTGCAAGATTATTGATTTATAAAGCTGCGGCTGAAAAAGACGAAGGTAAAGATATCTCAGAAAGTGGTGCAATGGCAAAATTGTATGCGTCTCAAGTGGCGATGGATACAACAATAGAGGCTGTTCAAATCCACGGAGGTTACGGTTATGTGAAAGAATATCACGTGGAAAGAATGATGCGTGATGCAAAAATCACTCAAATCTACGAAGGAACTTCTGAAATTCAAAAAATTGTGATTTCCAGAGCGATTTCTAAAAAGTAGTAATTTCAATTAAATAAAAATTTAAACCTTTCTTTTGCAGAAAGGTTTTTTTTGTGAATTAAATTTGCAGTATTTTGAAATTTTGCTCGCTTTAGGTTTGGGGCAACAAAATTTCTTTAAAACAATTTGAAATATTAAATTTGTTTTCAAAATCAAATATCATTCATCAGTTATCGATTATTATTAATGTCGGAATTAAAAAAACTTAGAGAAGAGAAAAACTTAACTCAGGAAGAATTAGCGGAGAAATCGGGTATTTCCGTTAGAACTATTCAACGGATTGAAGCCGGAACAGAACCAAAAGGTTTTACATTGAGAACTTTGGCTTCGAGTCTTGATGTTTCTGAAAAAGAGTTATTGATTCCAAAATTGAGTCCTTCAGAAGAATTGATTATTGAGGAAAAAGAAGTTCTAAATTCTACTTTTAAAATCGAAGAAGAGGAAACTTTAAATCACGGTTTAATCAAAATAATCAATCTTTCTTCAATTCCTTTGTGCTGGTTTCCGATTGCTAATTTTCTGCCGCCATTATTGATAATGCTTTTTACAAAAGAGAAATCTCCAATTGTAAAACAGATTGTTTCCCTTCAAATCATTTTAGCGATTATTGCGCCAATTATCTTTATGCTTGTTGTTATTTTAAAACTCGGAAAAGAGTCGGTAATGGTAACAATTATCACATTAATCTTAGCTAATATTTATATCATTCTCAGAAATGCTTTTGAAATTGATAAAAGAAAAAGTCTTCGTTATAAATTGAATTTCAATATTATATAATCTTGTCATGCGATTGTCGTGTTTTTGTCGGGCTAGATTTTTGATTCCCATTCAATTAATTCTGAATCTTTGTCAAAAATTAAAACAATGAGAAAACAATTCGGAATTATCTTCCTGATTTTCTTTCTTTCTATTGGAAATCTGAAAGCTCAGATTGATAAAAATTCGCCTATATTTATTGAACTTAAAAAACAAGACAGTGTATTTTTTGAAAGAGGATTTAATAATTGCGATATTCCATATTTAGAAAAATCAATTGATGACGGATTGAAATTCTATCACGACAACGGCGGTTTTCAGGATAAAAAATTATTCTTAGAAAGAACGAAACAAAATATCTGCGGAAATCCAAATCAAAAACCGATTCGGAAAGTTATAGAAAGCAGTCTCGAAGTTTTTCCTTTGTACAATAATGGCGAATTATATGGTGCAATACAATCAGGAGAACATCAATTCTTTATTAGAGAAAAAGGTAAAGGAGATGCTATTGGAGGTCAAGCAAAATTTACAACAGTTTGGACGAAGAAAGATGGAAATTGGATGATGAGCGATATTCTAAGTTATGATCACGGCGACCCCAATCATTCAAAAATCATAGATAATTTAGAACAATTTCTAAAGGATAATCACATTCCGACTTTAGGTTTAGGTGTGATTGAAAATGGAAAATTATCGCAAATAAAAGTTTATGGAAAGAAAAATGAAAAAGAATCTGCTTCTTACAATATACTTTTCAATGTGGCTTCTTTGACAAAACCTGTTACTGCAATCACGGTTTTACGTTTGGTAAGTCTTGGAAAATGGAATCTTGATGAACCGCTCTATAAATATTGGACAGACCCGGATATTGCAAATGATCCAAGAAATAAAAAATTAACTACAAGATTGATTTTGAGCCATCAAACAGGTTTCTCAAATTGGAGATGGATGAATAAAGACAATAAGTTGAACTTCGAATTTGAACCGGGAACAAAATATCAATATTCAGGAGAAGGATTTGAATATTTACGAAAGGCCATTGAGAAGAAATTTCATAAAAGTCTTGAAGAATTAGCCAAAGAATATGTTTTTCAACCATTGGGAATGAATGATACAAGTTACATTTGGAATGAGAAAAAAGATGCAGGCAGAATTGTTGTTGGTTATGATAAGTATGGAAACGCCTATGATATTGTAAAGAATAAAACAGCAAATGCAGCCGATGATTTGGTAACTTCTGTAGAAGATTTTAGTAAATTTTTAATATCTGTAATGAATAATGATTTGTTATCAAATTCAGTTTTTGAAGCAATGAAAACCAATCAGGTTCAAACTAAAAAGGATAAGTATTTCGGACTTGGGTTTGAGATTTATGATTTGGGAAATGGTGAAATCGCTCTATCTCACGGAGGTTCTGATAAAGGCGTGAACACCATTGTTTTTATCTTACCAAAAACCAAACAAGGTCTTGTGATTTTCACGAATGTTGATGGTGGTTACAATGCGTATCGACCTTTAATAAAAACATATCTTGGAAGCAAAGGAGATAAAATCATTGCTATCGAAACGAAATAGATTTTGATAGATTAAAAACCGTCTTTTATTAGGACGGTTTTTGTAATTTAGATTTTTATAAAACTAAATTGCTATGAATGATAATGAGCTTTATGAAATTTTTTTCTCGAAAAGAAAAGAATATTATATTGAAAAATTGAAACTATATGGTGTAGGTAAAAGATTTACATTTAATTATGCACCTCTTCTTTTTGGAATATTTTGGTTTCTGTATAGAAAAATGTATATCGAATCATTATTTATCTTTATAATAATGTGTGCGGAAATAAATTTTGAAAATATGGTTTTAATTAAGTTTATCGGAAGTGAACAAACAAAATTATTCGGATTATTTTTTTCTGTATTATCATTCATTTTGTTAGGATTTATTGGAAACCACTTATATATTAAAAAAGCAAAAAAAATTATTAGAGATGCTAAAAAAGAAAGTGATGATTTTTTAATTCAAAAGGAATATGTTTTAAAAAAGGGAGGAACCAGTTATATTCCAGTTACTATTTCAATTATGTTCTTAATTATGGTAATAATTTTAACTTCTTAAAATTTAATTGTAATTAATTTTGTTACAATTAAAAAATATTTTAAATTTGCAACGTAATGAACAACACAAGATTTGCAACCGCGATTCATATTATGACTCTTCTTGCGCACAATGAGCAGGAATGGCTAACGTCTGATTGGATTGCCGGAAGCGTAAATGTAAATCCCGTGATTGTCCGAAAAGAATTGATTAATCTGAAAAAATCAGGACTTGTAGAAAGCCGTCAAGGAAAAGAAGGTGGTGTGAGAATTGCAAAAAATCCTGAGCAAATTAATATTTCTGAAATCTACGAGTCTGTAAAAAATACAGAAATTCTTGGAAAGAAAAATCAAAATCCGAATCCACTTTGCAATGTTGGAAAAGACATAAACAAAAATCTAAGTCTTTTATTCAATGATACAGATGATTTGGTTCTTCAGTTTTTGAAAGAGAAGAAGCTTTCGGATTTTAGTAATCAATTCGTTTAAAAATTTTTAGAATAAAATGTAACAAAATATATTACAATTAATTTAAATTATTAAAAAAAATGAAACCGAAAGGTTCGTGAATTTCTTTAAAAATAAATATTAAAATTATGAACAGTAAAGTAGCGGTAATCGGAGCAACAGGCTTCGTAGGAAAACAAGTCGTAAACGAACTATCAAACAGAGGTTATACCGTAACCGCAATCGCAAGAGACAGCTCAAAAGTGGAAGCGAAGGATAACGTAACTGCAATAAGCGCAGACGTGAACAAGGTTGACGAATTAGCAAAAGTTCTTGAAGGAAGCGATGCGGTTATCAACACATTCAATGCAGGTTGGGCAAATCCAAATCTTTATGACGATTTCTTAAACGGTTCTAGAAACATCGAGAAAGCGGTTGAGAAATCAGGTGTTAAAAGATTTATCACAGTTGGTGGCGCAGGAAGTTTGTTCATCGATGGAAACCAATTGGTTGATGGCCCGGATTTTCCAGCTGATATAAAACCTGGCGCAACAGCTGCAAGAGATTACCTGAATGAAATCAAAAAGAACGAAACATTAGATTGGACTTTCTTTTCTCCGGCAATTGAGATGCATCCTGGAACAGCAGGAGTGAGAGTGGGAACATACAGAACGGCTTTGGAAAATCCAGTTTTCAACGAAGAGGGAAGAAGCATTCTTTCTGTGGAAGATGTGGCTGTAGCTTTGGTTGACGAATTGGAACAAAACAAATTCGTGAAACAACGTTTTACTGCTGCTTATTAATATTAATATTATAGACAAGAACCCCTTCAGAGTTTTGAACTCTGAAGGGGTTTTTAATTTATTAGATTAGAGAAAAGCTAAAATCTATTTCTCATAAACCAAATATCCATAAGCTGGTAAACTCACATCAGAGCCTTTTATTAATTCAACTTTGTTATTTGTAAAAATGTTCTTATAGCCTCCAACGGAATTATCATCTTCTAATTTAAAATTAACCGGATCTTTTGAGGTATTAATTAAAACCAAAACTTCACGTTCTCCATTTTTTCTAAGATAAGCCAAGATTTTATCATTCGAAGTGGTGTTAATCCAAAAAGTTGTAACCGCTGGGTCACCACCTCTTAAAGCTGGATTTTCGGATTTCAAAGCAAATAAAGTTTTGTAGAAATCTTCCAATTCATACTTTCCGTTCCAAGGGATTGGGTCTTTTTCAAAGAATTCCAGACGCTTGGCTTTCATTGGTAATTCCTGACCGTTGTAGAGTAGAGGAACACCATTCCAAGTTGCTGAGAAAACTGCTAAAGCGGGTGCAAAATCTCCATATTTTTCATATTCGGTTCCGTTCCAAGAGTTTTCGTCGTGATTGCTTGTAAACCAAGCTCTCATAGAATTATCTCCAATTTTTGAATATTGTTCCAAGAGGTTTTTCAAGTCAGAAAGTGGAAGGTTTTTCTTATAAAAATCTTCAGAAAGATGCATCCATTTCCAGCTGTAACTCGCATCGAAAACTTTTCCGTAATCCGGATTTTCCAATTCATCAAACTCTCCTAAAAAGAAAAGAGGTTTTAATTTTTCGACTTCCGGTCTTGCTTGTTGCCAGAAATCAACTTCTACCCAGCTTGCTAAGTCACAACGGAATCCATCAATATTAGTTTCTTTTACCCAATATTTCATGGCGTCAATCATTGCCAGACGCATTTCTTTATTAGAATAATCGAGTTCGATGATGTCATCCATTCCGCTGGCTTTGTGGAAACTTCCGTCGGCATCTTTCAAGTACCATTCCGGATGTGTTTTTGTCCAAACATGATCCCAGCCTGTGTGATTGGCAACCCAATCGATGATTACTTTGAATCCCATTCTATGAGCTTCATTTACCAAATGTTTGAAGTTTTCCAAAGTTCCAAATTCTGGATTGATGCTTGTATAATCATACGCTGCATATTGGCTTCCCAAACTTCCTTTTTTGTTAAGTTGTGCAATTGGGGTGATTGGCATAAACCAAAGGGTTTCCACGCCCATTTTCTTCAGTCTCGGAAGTTCTTTTTCGAAAGCTGCAAAAGTTCCTTCTTGCGTGTACTGTCTTACGTTAACTTCATAGATATTCGTGGTGCGTTTCCATTCTTGTGGTAGTTCCATTGTTTGATTCTGGGTTTTACAGGATAATAATAAAGCGGCGATTGCCGGAAGAAGAATCAGCTTTTTCATTGCTAAAATTTAAAGTCTATGTTGTAAATGTAATAAAAATAAAAAAGCCCGAAAAACTCGGGCTTGTTAATATTTTTATAAAACGGGATTATTCTTCGTCGTCCTCTTCGAAAACGTCATTGTATCCTGTTTCTTCTTCATCATCGTTATAATCATCATCTTCATCTTCAAAATTTCCTTCATTAAATTCTGCATCGAAATCGCCAAAATCATCATCCATAAATAAAGCAGATTTTTTTGATTTTCCATTGTCATTTCCATTTTTGCTTGGCGCTTTTAAAGGAACGTTTCCGAATCTGTAAACGGTAATAGGGTAATTAACCGCTGGTTTTTCATCAATGATTTCAAGAAGTTCGCAGAAAAATTCCCATAGATCTATAAAACCATATTGAAATCTCATTTTGCTACCAACAGTAGGAAAACCTTCTAGCAGGTAGATGTCGGACATAATTTCGCCATCTCCTTCATCACTCATATCTTCTAAAGGAATCGCATTTCCCTCGTTCCACTCATCATCGGAGAAATAAAAAGAGGACAACTCATCTCCAGGTAAGCTGAACGCACTTTTGATTCCCAAATGCAGATTCCAAAGCGTTTGTTTGTCTTTGATTTCGATGTCTCGGAAGATTGTTTCTTTGGCGTCTAGAATTACTCTTATCTTGTAAACCATTGTTGTTTTTACTTTAACTTTATTACCTTGATTAATTGTTGCAAAGATAAAACAAATGAAATTTCGGAAAAGTTACTTTGAAATTTTTTTTAAAAAAAGATTTTTATAAATTCCGCACTTTCTGCTATTCTAGAAAATTAACTTTAGCACGTTTTAATCGTTCCAAGGATGATTTTTCTAATTTGAATTTGAATTTGGTACCAGAGAGATACGCACTTTCTACGGTAATCGGTTGTTTGTGGGCTTCCAGAATATGTTTTACAATGGCAAGTCCTAAACCAGAGCCTCCGTCTTTTCTGTTTCTGCTGGATTCTACGCGGTAAAATCGTTCAAAAATCCTGGGTAGATTTTCTGCTTTTATTCCCATTCCATTATCTTCTACAGAAATGTGGATACTTTTGGTGCCTTCTCTGGTCGATACAATAATCTGGGCTTCTTCCCGGTTGGCATATTTAACAGCGTTGGACACAAGGTTGATTAATACTTGAGAAATTCTCTGTTTATCGGCAAAAACAAATAATTGTGATTGTGTGGTTTGCAGTTGCATAGTCATAGATTGGCGTTCTGCTTCCATCTCCAAAAGGTCAAAAATTTCCTGGATAAGATGGTTGATATCAAATGTGGAGTATTTTAGTTCTATTTGTCCTGCTTCAAAACGGTTAATCATATCCAGATCTTTCACGATATTCAGAAGACGTTCTACAGAACTGTCAATTCTTTGCAGATATTTGTCACGGATATTGAGATCATCTACACCGCCATCCCGAAGTGTTTCTATGTAACCCTGTATAGAAAAAAGAGGTGTTTTTAGCTCATGAGAAACATTGCCAATATATTCTTTTCTGTAGTTTTCCATTTCTTTCATCATATCAATCTCCGCATTTTTCTGGTTCATTTCGTGCATTTTCTCGCCTAGTTCTTTGAAGCCAAGATCGGTGTCATAATCATGGATAATGTCTTCCGGAAGGATGTTGGTTATTCTCCGGATTTGATTTTTACTATAATATTTGAATAAAAACTCTAGAACAAAATAGTTGAGAATGAAAAGAAACCACAAGGTAAAAATGACAAAGTAGTTGAAGTCTCTGGTTTTGAAATAGGCATCATTGGTATAAAACTCGAAACTGAAGATAACGACGCCAATAACAGCCACCAATAACAATGATGCTGCAACAGATAACCAATTGATTTTTAATGAATTTCTTATCATCGTGTCAAAAAAAAGATTTTCTTTTTAGAAAATCTTAAACTACTAATTTATAACCAATTCCTTTGAGCGTCTGGATGGTGTTGATGCCCAGTTTTTCCCGCAGTCTTCTGATGTGTACATCGATGGTTCTTTCTCCTACAATCACATCATTGCCCCATACTTTTTCCAGAATTTCTTCTCTTTTGAAGACCTTTTCCGTATTAGAGGCTAAAAGATACAGCAAATCAAATTCTTTTTTCGGAAGAAGAAACTCTTCTTTGCCTTTGGAAACTTTGAAATTATCTTTATCTATAATCAAATCTCCAATCTCTATATAATTGGCATTTTCCTGAGATTGTGCCCCCAATTGCAATAATGCAGCCACTTTGGAAATCAAAACTTTTGGTTTGATCAATTTTACAATATAATCATTAGCGCCGGCTTGGTACCCTGCCAACTGAGAAAATTCTTCACTTCTTGCAGATAAGAAAACGATTAAAGTCTTCTGCAATTCTTTAATTTTACGAAGATCCTGACATGTTTCTATACCATCTTTTTCCGGCATCATTACATCTAGTAAAATAAGATCCGGCAAAATTTCTTTTGCTTTTTCAATGCCTTCATTACCATTTCCGGCTGTAAATACCTGATAACCTTCTTTTTCCAAATTGTAGGAGAGGATTTCTAAAATATCCTGCTCATCATCAATTAAAAGGATTTTTTTACGATTCATTTCGATTTATTAATTATCCCAAAATTAAAAAAAAATGAACGCTATCGCACTAATTCTTTAAAGTTTACACAAATTTAACATTTAAGAAATAATAATTTTAAGTTTTGAAACCATTTTCAGCAAGAATAATTCTCAATCCTCATTACTTGGCATTCGTTTTATTTTCTGAGGAAATTACGTTAAATTTGCACCTCACGTTTCAGAATTATGGAAGAAGAAGAAAAAAAATCACTCAATTTTATAGAGCAAATTATAGAAGACGATTTGGAAAACGGGCTGAGTTCTGATCAACTCAGATTCAGATTTCCGCCGGAGCCCAACGGATACCTTCACATTGGTCATACAAAAGCAATCTGTATCAACTTTGGATTAGGACAGCGGTATAACGCACCTGTTAATTTAAGATTTGACGATACCAATCCCGAGAAAGAAGAGCAGGAATTTGTAGATTCTATCAAGAAAGATGTAGAATGGTTAGGTTTTAAATGGGATAGAGAATGCTATGCCTCAGACTATTTTCAACAATTGTATGACTGGGCTGTAGAATTGATTAAACAAGGAAAAGCTTACGTAGACGAGCAGTCTTCCGAAGAAATTACGGCGCAGAGAAAAAATCCTTTTGAACCGGGAATTGATTCGCCATTCCGTAACCGCCCTGTGGAAGAAAGTCTGGAACTTTTTGAGAAAATGAAGAATGGAGCATTTGAAGAAGGTTCTATGAGTTTGCGTGCAAAAATTGATATGGCCTCTCCTAATATGAATATGCGCGATCCTGTGATGTACAGAATCCTGAAACGTCCGCATCACAGAACCGGAGATGCCTGGAAAATCTATCCAATGTACGATTGGGCTCATGGAGAAAGTGATTATCTGGAGCAAATTTCGCACTCGCTTTGTTCTTTGGAGTTTGAAAATCACAGACCATTGTATGAATGGTATCTGAATCAAGTCTATGACAACAGAAAAGTAGCTCCTAAACAAAGAGAATTCGCCAGGATGAATGTATCCTATATGGTGACTTCCAAGAGAAAGCTTCAAAGATTGGTTGCAGAAGGCGTTACAACCGGCTGGGACGATCCAAGAATGCCAACGATTTCCGGACTTAGAAGAAAAGGTTACACACCGGGTTCTATTAAAAACTTTATTGAAAGAGTAGGTGTTGCGAAAAGAGAAAACCTGATTGACATTCAATTATTGGAATTTTTTGTGAGAGAAGATCTTAACAAAATAGCAACCAGAGTTATGGCAGTTGTGAATCCTGTTAAACTCATTATCGAAAATTATCCTGAGGATAAAGAAGAATGGCTGGAGACAGAAAACAATCCTGAAGACGACAATGCTGGCACAAGAGAAGTTCCTTTCTCAAGAGAAATATACATTGAAAGAGAAGATTTTAAAGAAGAAGCAGATAAGAAGTTTTTCCGATTGAAGTTGGGTGGAGAAGTGCGTTTAAAAGCTGGTTATATTATTAAAGCAGAAAGAGTTGAAAAAGATGCTGATGGCGAAATCACAACTATTTATGCCACTTATGATGAAGATTCTAAATCTGGAAGCGGAACTGAGGCAAGTCTAAGAAAAGTGAAGGGAACTTTGCATTGGGTTTCTGCAAAACACGCTTTGCCAATTGAAATCAGAACTTATGAAAGACTATTTACTACAGAACAACCGGATGCTGAGAAAGAAGTTGATTTTATGGAATTTGTAAATCCGCAATCTTTCCACATATCTTACGGTTTTGCCGAGCCAAGTCTGAAAGAAGCGACTCTTGAAGATCATTTCCAGTTCCAGAGAATTGGGTATTATAAAAAGGACAAAGATTCTTCTGACGAGACTTTGGTATTCAACAGAACAGTTACACTAAAAGATGGTTATAAACCATAAAAAATAGCAAGAAAATCCATTTCAAATTCTGAAATGGATTTTTCTTTTTTAGTTCACTTTTTTCTCAATTCGTTTTTCTGGAATCAGCCATAAAAAAGCTACAATAGCATACAAAATTATGCTCAAAATAGGTAAAAAGAAAGATAAACCAATTCCTAAAATATAGAAAACAATAGATAAAATTTCTTTGGTGATATTTTTCATTGCAGAGGCTAATTTGGAATCTTTACCTTCAGAATTTATCAAGATTTTTTCTAATATGTTAAAGCTAAAGGCACAGAAAAAGAGATTAAGCCTGGTGATAATGATAGCTAAAACTCCGTCACTAAAGGCTTTTAAACGCCCTGTAGTCTTTAGAGAACATTTTTAAAATTTTCTATTTTGGAATTAATCTCACTCAATAATTCTGGATTCAGAATGCCTTTTTCCACATCAAAATTGTCACAAAACTTAGGAAGAGAAAAAGTCTCTTTAATAGCTGCTCCAAACTGAGGAAAGAATTTTGATGCTTCTGCCATTACATTTCCACCACCAAAACCTCCCGGCGAGGTGGTCATCAAAAACATAGGTTTATCTTGAAAAACCTTTACATTGATTCTGGAAGCCCAATCAAAAATATTCTTGAAAGCAACGCTATAGGAACGGTTGTTTTCTGCTAAAGAACAAATGATAGCATCGCATTCTTCTATATTTTTTAAGAATTGGTAGGCCTCTTCCGGGAATCCTTTTTTCTCGATGTCCACAGAAAATAAAGGCATCTGATAATCATTGAGGTTAATAAGGTTAATCTCTTCATCCGGAAAACTGTTAAGAACAAATTTCACCAATTGTTTGTTGATAGAAGTGGAAGAGTTGCTGCCTGCAAATGCAAATATTTTCATAATAGGATTGGGTTTTTGTGATGTTTTATAATTGATGGTAACCATTGAATTTTTCATCTACAATGGTTTTCCATTCGGGATTCTTTTTGATGTATGCAAAAATATAAGGACAAAATGGCAAAACTTTTTTTCCGGTTTTTTTGATGTATTCCAATGTTTTTTCTACTACTGCAGCGGCGGCTCCTGTGCCTTTTAATTGCGGATCTGCTTCTGTGTGCACTAGTGCTATCTGATGATCTGCTTCTTCATAATTTATAAAAGCATAATGCTTATCAACTTCTATTTCAAAGCGTTTTTCAGCTTCGTTTTTGGATAGCGGAATAGTTTCAAATTCTGGTTTCATAAGTATTTTGTTTTAAGATGTTTTTCAAAATTAAATAAATCAAAACCTTTGTCCATTGATTTAAGATAATTTTTGGGATGTAAAAATCTGTCAAAAAAAAGCCAAATCTATTATTTGAGATTTGGTGATGTTAAAATTTTAATTTTTAAAATTCTTTGGAGAATAAAAAAATAAAAACCGTTTTTTTGCCATTTCAAAATTGCTCCAATCTTCGCAGTCTATTTCATAGCCAACCACGCCGCAAGTTGGAAGATTCACAATCTCGTTAGAGAGCGAGTTGGCAAAATTGGAAATTCCGTTATTGTGGGAAAATAGCGCCAAAGTATTGATTTTATCCTCTGTGTTAAGAATTACAGATAAGAAATTTTCTTCAGATGGTCTGTATAATTCATCTTTAATGGAGAACTGTTTATTGAAAATTTCAGAAAATAATTCGCAGGTTTCTTTTGCACGTATAGCAGGGCTGGTAATGAAATGTTCAATATCGATATTATTAAATTTAAGAAATTCTGCCATTTTACCAGCGTTGGTTCTGCCTGTTTCTGTTAATGGTCTGTCAAAATCCTCCATATCTTCTGGCCAGTCGCTTTTGGCATGTCTTACAAGTAGAAGTGTTTTCATTCTGATTTGTTAATAATTAATTAAAATTAGTAAAAAATGATTACACGTGGTAAAAAAAAATAATTATTATCAAAAAAACTCTTCTGTTTTTATGATTTAAGGTTATAAATAATTATGAGATACTTTAGAAGCGTTCTTTTTTGTAGAAAAAAGCTGTTAAATACTAACAATTGCGTAAATTACGCCATAAAAAAATAAAATTTTATATGAAGAAATTTTTTATTTCAGTTTCCTTATTATTAATGATAAATGCAATGGCTCAGAAATTTGAAACCCAAACTTCTACTGATAAACAAGGCTATACCTATCAGACTGTAAAAAATGATCAATCTGGCGTTAGAGTTTATACCTTGAAAAACGGACTAAAAGTCTATCTCGCGAAAAATGATGATGCACCCAGAATCCAAACTTATATTCCGGTAAAAACAGGCTCCAATAATGATCCTAGTGACAATACTGGATTAGCGCACTATCTGGAACATATGGTTTTCAAAGGCACCTCGCATCTTGGAACCCAGGACTGGGCAAAAGAAAAAGCTTTATTAACGCAAATTTCCGATTTGTATGAACAACATAAAGCCGAAAAAGATCCTGCCAAGAAAAAAGCGCTTTACAAGAAAATAGATGAAGTCTCTCAGGAAGCTTCTAAATATGCAATTGCTAATGAATATGACAAAGCCATTTCTTCTCTTGGAGCTACTGGAACCAATGCCCACACCTGGCTAGACGAGACGGTTTACAAAAATAATATTCCTTCCAATGAATTAGAAAAATGGCTGAAAATAGAACATGAACGTTTCTCCGAATTGGTTTTGAGATTATTCCATACAGAATTGGAAGCGGTGTACGAAGAGTATAATCGTGCTCAGGATAATGACGGAAGATTAGTAAATTATGCTATGATGGAAGCGCTTTTCCCAAAACATCCTAATGGACAGCAAACTACTATCGGAACATCGGAACATCTGAAAAATCCTTCTATGGTAGCCATTCATAACTATTTTGATACTTATTATGTGCCTAATAATATGGCCGTTGTTTTAGTAGGAGATTTGGATTTTGATAAGACTATTAAATTGGTAGATCAATATTTTGGAACATTCCAATACAAAGAACTTCCAAAGAAAAAAATGGTGTCCGAAGAGCCGATGACAAGCATTGTTTCCAGAACCGTAAAAAGTCCATCAACGCCAAGAATGACAATGGCCTGGAGAACAGATTCTAACGGAACGCCGCAAGCAAGATTAGCAGATGTTGTAGCAGAAATATTAAGCAACAGCGGAGATGCCGGTTTAATTGATCTTAATATTAACCAAAAACAAAAAACCCTTGGCGCTGGTGCTTATGAATCGCCTTTCAAAACTTATGGCGCTTTTGTATTGAGTGTTGTTCCAAAAGAAGGACAAAGCTTTGAGGAAGCTAAAACATTGCTTTTGGATCAAATTGATTTGGTGAAAAAAGGTCAATTTCCAGACTGGATGCTGGAGGCTATTGTCAATGACATTAAAGTCCAAAGAATGAAGCGTTGGGAAACTGCAGATGGTCTTGCAACAACTTTATATTCCACCTACATTGGAGACAGAACCTGGGAACAAGAATTGGATGAAATCAATGAATACGAAGCCATTACAAAAGCCGATGTTGTTAAATTTGCCAATAATTTCTTTAAAAACAATTATGTAGTAGTTTATAAAGAAAAAGGTGTGAATGATAAACTAGTGCGGGTAGAAAATCCGGGAATTACACCTATCAAACTTAACAGAGAAGCGCAATCTGAATTTCTAAAGGAGATTATCAATAAAAAATCATCAGATATTAAACCGCAATTTATTGATTTCAAATCTGCAATTGCTACTTCTACCATTAAAGATAAGAAAATAAGCTTCGTTAAAAATAAATATAATGAGGTAGCCCAGGTTAATTACATCTTCCCTTTTGGGACAGATAATGACAAAGAACTGGCATTAGGCGTTACAGTATTACAATATCTTGGAACAGATAAATATACACCGGAACAGTTAAAAGAAGAATTTTTCAAATTAGGAATCTCTAATAACTTCCGTACTGCGAATGACCAGATGATTATCACCCTTAGCGGACTGGAAAGTAATATGCCAAAAGGCGTAGAGCTTATGAACCACTGGATTAATAATGTAAAAGCAGACCAAGCGATTTACAATCAAACCGTTAAAACGATTTTAGAATCCAGAGAAGTAGCCAAAAAGGACAAGAATAGAATAATGGCTGCCCTTAGCAATTTTGCCAAATTTGGAAAAGAATCCCGAATGACAGATGTGATTTCCAAAGAAAGGTTGCAAAACATCAACGTAGCAGAGTTAATGTCCAAAATTAAAACCCTAAACCAATATCCTTATGAAGTTTTCTTGTACGGAGAAAGCCAAAAAGGATTGGAAAAAGCGGTTAAACCTTATATCAACAATACCAAACTACAGCCTGCAAAAGCCAAGGATTATCCAGAGCCAGCAACAGAAGGAAAAGTTTATTTTACCAATTATGATATGGTACAAATGGAAATGGCAAAAGTAGCGAAAGCCAGTAATGTGGATATTGCCAACTTTGGAAAAGCAAGTGTTTTCAATGAGTATTTTGGCCGTGGATTATCTTCTATCGTTTTCCAGGAAATTAGAGAAAGTAAGTCTTTGGCTTACTCTGCTTATGTTTCTTATGCTAATGCAACGGAGAAAAATCATCCTAATTATGTTACTAATTATATTGGGACGCAAGCCAACAAATTACCATTAGCTGTTGCAGCAATGACGGATCTAATGGCAGATTTTCCGCAGATTCCCGCACAGTTTGAGAATGCAAAAGGATCTGCTCTTAAACAAATTGCTTCTAACAGAATCAACAGAACTAATATTTATTATAATCAATTGGCTCTGCAAAAATTAGGAATTGACCACGATGTGAGAAAAGATGTTTATGCAGAAATTCAAACTTTGACTTTGCCAGAATTAACAACTTATTATAACACAGAAATTAAACCATTGAAATACAATACAGCGATAATTGGGAAAAAAGAAAACCTTAATATGGATTCCGTGAATAAAATGGGAGAGTTCCGCGAGGTAAGTCTGGAAGAGATTTTTGGTTATTAATCTCATCTTTAATTTTTAAGTAAAAGGAAGTGGAGCAGAAATTGCTCCACTTTTTTTTATGTATAAACTGTTGAACAATTCTATGTTGAAACCAGTGGCTTTATGGGTTTTAATTTTCTACTGTGTCAATTTTACGGCGCAGAATAATTTTATATTTACCAACGATTCTTATAGCGGAATTAATGCTACAGTCAGCAGTCCTACACAAAATTATTTTAACCCAAATCCTTGGGATGTTAATATTATTTCTGCAGATCTTTTTCTGGATAATGATTATGCCTATATTTCTAAACAAAGCTTTTTGGGATTGAGAAATGCCAGTATCCAAACCGCAAATCCTAAAAAAGGGATTACAGGAGCTACCCAAGCCAATATCTTTGATTTTTATAATAAAGAAAATGCAAACTTAGTCACTTCTATGGATATATTGGGGCCTTCATTTTCTATAACAACTAATATTAAAGAAGAAAAATATCTATTCGGAATTTTCACCAGACTACGCACGCAGGCATCTGCATTAGATTTCGATAATTATCTGAGGTTTTCCAATGATAATATTGAACCACCATCTTCTTATGAAATGCGACCATTCAAGACTCAGGTCATGAGCTGGAATGAAGTGGGACTGAATGCCGCGACAAGGGTTTTTCCGTATTCCAGTAAACAATGGATTGCAGGTCTCAATTTTAAATATGAAATAGGTCTGGATGCTGCTAATATTATTAGTCATCAAAACATTAAATTAACAGCAACAGAGCCTGAAGTAGATGATAACCCGGATAAAAAAAACATCTATGCGTCAGATTATAACATCACAACAAGCTATATTACCAATTACAACTCCGAAACCAGACAATATGAATACAAACAAAACGGAAGCGGAGTAGGTATTGATATAGGCATTGCAATGTTCGATAAAGATTCACGTGAAGATGAGTTTAATTATAAAATGTCCTTCAATATCTTAGATTTAGGATTTATAAATTTTAAACAAGGATTTAACCATAGATTTGTGAACAGCAATACGGTTTGGCTACAAAACAATCCCAATTTTGAAAAATCAAGATTTCAAAGGACCGGAAGATTTTCTAAAAACTCTGAGCCAGGAAGTCTATGGTGATGAAAATCAATCTCTTTCCGGTTACGGATTCCAAATGGGATTACCAACCAGTATCGATTTTAATTTTAGCAAAAGAATCAAAGAGCATCATTTTATTAATTTTAATTGGCTGCAAAGATTTCCGGTTTTTGAAAACTCTGTTAAGCGTCATAATGTTATAAATGTTAATTATTCCGTTCAGAATGCCGCTATTGGTTATGGAATTTCTACATCGTTTTCAGAATATAAAAGTCTTCAATTTGGTGGATATTTCAGGATTGGACCTTTGATTCTTGGAAGCGAAAATGCGTTTCCTCTTTTATTCAAACAGCAAAAACTTCATGCTGCTAATTTTTATGTGGCTTTTAAGCTTTATCCGTTTTGGGATAATGAACTGAAGCGTCACAGAAGACAAAAATGTGATTGTGAGAAATAGAAAATGCCAAAGTATGGACTTCAGCATTTTTAATTATCAAGATTTGTCTTATTATTTCACGATTTTCATCTCGTTCAATAGCCATTTTGCATCAGCATATTTATCAATCACGAAGAGGATATATTTGGTATCTACCATAATGTTTCTACACAATTTAGGATCATAATTGATGTCGCTCATTGTGCCTTCCCATTGTCTGTCAAAATTAAGCCCGATCAGATTTCCGTAAGCATCCAAGGCAGGACTTCCTGAATTTCCTCCGGTGGTGTGATTGGTTGCTGTAAAATTCACTGGAACATCGCCTGTTCTATCTTTATAAATTCCGTAATCTTTGGTATTATAAAGACTGATTAATTTTTTAGGCAAATCAAATTCATAATCTCCGGGAATATATTTTTCCATCACGCCCGCAAGATGCGTTTGGTAACCGTAAGAAACGGCGTCTCGTGGATTAGAACCTTTTACTTTTCCATAAGTCACACGCAATGTGGAATTAGCATCTGGAAAGAATTTTCTGTCTTTATCTGTTTCCATTTGCTGAGCCATAAACTGTTTTTGCAATGCATCAATTTCAGTTTGCAGAGAAGTTACTTTTTCGTGAGTTGTTTTTACATAAGTTCCTTTGATTGATGCATAAAGTTGAACAACAGGATCTTTTTTAAGCGCTTGAACCAAGGCGTTTTGATCTGCAAAAACTTTATTGATGTCAGAATAAACGGTTGCACCGTTCACTTTTCCGCTTCCCATTACTACAGAATTTTTCGCCCAATTTTCTATGGTTGAAATGTTTTGATTGACGTCATTATATTTCTCAAAACCAGTTGGTAAAAATTGTTGAGGCATTTTGTTGGCATAAAGTGCTACAACTTTTGCCGTTACTTTTGCATCAAGACCGCTTTCATAATCTTTATAAATTTCAGACAATCTAGATTTTAGTTGATCCAAAGATTTCTGAGAAGAAGTTCCGTTCTCAACAGCTTCTACATAGCTTCCAAATAAACTTCCAAGAGCCAATGTTTCCGCATTTCTTGTTAACTCACTGTAGTAAGCTCTGTTCAAAGCGTAAGGCGCTTGTTCATTATAAAGTTTATTAAATCCGTCAATTGTTGTTTTTATTGCCGGATTTTTAGAAATCAAAGTCTGCTCGTATTGTTTCTTTTTCTCAACAGCGTTAGATTTTTTAAGACCTTCCACTTCGCCAATCCATTTTTTCCAATAATTGGCAACTCGCGCATATTTTGAAGCGTATTTGATTTTTGTTGCCGGATCCACTCTCATTTTTTCATCAAGCGTTTTCAATGCAACATCGCGCACCGCTATCATCGCAGGATCTGTTTCTGTCATAATCTTTTCGACAGCAATTGCGGGTAAATATTCCGTTGTTCTTCCCGGGAATCCGAAAACAAAAGTGAAATCATCCTCTTTCTTATCTTTTATAGAAATCGGGAGAAAATGTTTCGGAGTGTAAGGGATATTATCTTTGGAATATTCTGCTGGTTTGTTATTTTTATCTGCGTAGATTCTGAACATCGAGAAATCTCCCGTATGTCTTGGCCAAACCCAGTTGTCTGTATCAGAACCATATTTTCCGATGGCAGAAGGCGGAGCACCAACTAAACGAATATCTTTAAAAGTTTCGATAACATAAGCATAAAACTTATTGCCATAATACATAGATCTTACAGAAATTTTCTGATAGCTCTCAGGTTTTTGAGAAGCGATGTAAGCATCTGTGTTTTGTTTGATTTTAGCATCCAGATCTTTTCCTTTCAGACTTTCAGTTCCTGCAAGAATGTCTTTAGTCACTTCTTTGATATCAGTGATGAAATCTACAGTCACTCCAGGATTTGGTAATTCTCCATTCATATCTTTTGCCCAGAATCCGTTGGTTAAAAGGTCATTTTCTACTGTCGAATGAGATTGGATATTGTCATAACCACAATGGTGATTGGTTAGTAACAAACCTTTTCCCGAAATGATTTCCGCAGTGCAACCACCATCAAACTGAACAACAGCATCTTTAATACTGGCCTTTTCCGGATTGAAAATATCTTTTGCAGAAATTTTCATTCCCAGTTCTTTCATTTCTTTTTCATTGACTTCTGTCGGAATCCACATTCCTCCGTATTGCTGTGCAAATGTCATCACTATTGACAATGCAAAAGCTGATAAGAGAATTTTTTTCATTGATAAATTTTAAAGTTTACGAATTTAAAGAAAATATTTATAACCGTTGTTTTAAACACTTTTCAAGCATAAAAAAAGAACCTAAACATTAGATTCCCTTATAATAAATTTGCATTTTTTTCGCTTAATCGGTCTGCAACATATTCAATTTTTGTTTTGCCGTGAGGTTTTGGATTTCCGTTTTCATCTAAGCCTACAAAAACTAATTTATCAATAGTGATGATAATCTGATGTGTCATTTTGTTTCTGACTTCACATCTTAATGTCAATGATGATTTTCCAAATTCAACCGCTTCAATTCCGATTTCAATAATATCGCCTTGTTTTGCTGAACTTACAAAATTGATCTCAGAAATATATTTGGTAACTGTTCTTGTATTTTCTAACTGAATAATGGAATAAAGTGCTGCTTCTTCATCAATCCACTGCAAAAGTCTCCCTCCAAAAAGTGAATGGTTGGGGTTAAGATCTTCTGGTTTTATCCATTTTCTGGTATGATAATTCATCATAATTCTATAGCATTTTAATTTGTTGCAAAGGTAAAATTTCCTTAGGAATTTAACAGTTTTACAACATAGAAAATTTGGATGATAACATTAATTTTTAGAAATATTAATCCAAAATTTTTTGGTGGGATTTTTGATTCACTAGAATCTTAGTATTTTTGTAAAAAATTTAGATTAAATGTCAAAAGTAAAAATAGGTACAGTTCAGATGTCTTGCGTTAAAGACAAGCAGGAAAACTTGAACAAAGCCATTGAAAAAATAAAAGAAGCCGCTGCAAAAGGTGCTCAAATCGTTTGTTTACAAGAACTTTTTACATCATTATATTTTTGTGATGTAGAAGATTATGATAATTTTGATTTGGCGGAACCAATTCCTGGTCCTTCAACAGATGCTTTGTCGCCAGTTGCTAAAGAATTGGGCGTTGTAATCATCGCTTCACTATTCGAGAAAAGAGCACAAGGTCTTTATCATAATACAACGGCTGTCATAGATGCAGATGGAACCTATCTTGGTAAATATCGTAAAATGCACATCCCTGATGATCCAGCTTTTTATGAAAAATTCTATTTCACACCAGGTGATTTAGGTTACAAAAACTTTGATACAAAATTCGGAAGAATTGGCGTGTTAATTTGTTGGGACCAATGGTATCCGGAAGCTTCAAGAATTACAGCTTTGATGGGAGCAGACATTATGTTTTATCCAACGGCAATTGGTTGGGCAACAGAACAGGACGAAGAAACCAATCAAGACCAATATAACGCTTGGCAGACGATTCAGCGTTCACACGCAGTTGCAAACGGCGTTCCTGTAGTTTCTGTGAATAGAGTAGGTTTTGAACAAGACGGCGCTATGAAATTCTGGGGCGGAAGTTTTGTAACTAATGCTCAAGGAAAACTTTTATATTTGGCTTCTCACGACAAAGAAGAAGTTGTGGTAACAGAAGTAGACCTTGCTCAAACCGATTATATGAGAAAGCACTGGCCATTCTTAAGAGACAGAAGAATCGAAACTTATTCGCCGATTATCAAACGTTTTATTGATGAAGAGTAAAATCAATAAAAAAGATATATTAATTTATATCATATTTTTATTATTTACTTCAATGTCAATCTATTCGTTAGTGAATGGAGGTGGAGATGATTCTGAACGAAAATTCATTATAAACTTAGGAACTTTAATTTTTTTCGGAGGTGGTGGAATTGTTTATTTCTTTTTGAAAAATAATTTTGGTTCGGAAAAATTAATTGATGATAAAACTAAAATTATTTATGAAAGCAAACAGAAAGCTTTTTTTTTATTTTTGGGAAGTTTAGTCTTTGTCATTATGGGAATTATTATGATTATATATAATTCTTATTTTGATGGTAGAAGAATGAATCCACAGATAGCTTTCTTTATAGGAATTATTTGTGTTTCTTTTTTTGGATTAATTCTTTTAGTTTCTATTAAGCGATTGATTAATGACAAAAGAATACTAATTGAAATTACAGAATTAACTTTAAATATTCAAATTGGTTTTCTGAAAAATGAAATAGCTAAAATTCCAAAGAATGAAATTGTTTCAATAAAAGAGCATATTGTACCTCCGAATAATTTTGTTTTAATTTTTGTTAAAGATCCTGAAAAGTATATTAGAAAAGGTTTTCTAAAGAACACCAACTATAAAATAACAGGAACGCCAATAAATATTAATCCAATAACTACGAATTTTTCAAGTAATGAAATTTTAAAATTTCTGAACGAAAACATCAATATTTAAAACTAAAAATGAATAAAATCCCTGAAAATATCAATCTTTCAGATTACACTTTCCCTGCAGAATGGGAAGAACACGAAGCAACCTGGTTATCTTGGCCACACAAAGAAGCATCTTGGCCAGATAGAATCGATTTGATTTATCCTGCTTACGCACAATTCATTGCTGAGTTGACGAAAGGCGAATTTGTTTGCATCAATGTAAAAGACCAAGAAATGCAGGCTTTTGCAATGGAATATATTTCCAAAGCCGGAGCAGATATTTCTAAAGTCGAATTCTATTTCCACGAAACCAACGACGCTTGGTGCAGAGACCACGGTCCCGCATTTTTAGTAAATAAAAATGGAGAAGAGCCAAAGAAAATCATTGTAGATTGGGGATTCAATGCGTGGGGAGGAAAATATCCGCCATTCGAATTGGATGATGTGATTCCTACTAAAATTGCTGAAGAAAAAGGATTACCTATTCTTTATCCGGGAATTATTATGGAAGGTGGTTCTGTTGAATTCAACGGTGCCGGAACAGTTTTGACTTCTAAATCTTGTTTGCTTAATAAAAACAGAAATCCACATTTGTCGAAGGAAGAAGTGGAAGAGTTCTTAAAAAAATATTACGGACAAAAACAAGTTCTTTGGGTAGATGACGGAATCGTTGGCGATGATACAGATGGTCACGTAGATGATACAATTCGTTTTGTAAATGAAAATACAGTTCTGACAGTTATTGAAGATAATCTTGAAGATGACAATTACGAAATTCTTCAAACCAATCTTCGTCAATTAGAAGAAATGACTTTGTTAAACGGCGAAAAACTGAATATCATCAAGCTTCCAATGCCAGACGCTGTTTATTGCGATGGACAAAGATTGCCTGCTTCTTACGCCAATTTCTACATCGCCAACAAGTCGGTGATTGTTCCGACTTACAGATGCGATAAAGATGCTGTAGCTTTGGAAATTATCCAACAATGTTTTCCTGATAGAGAAGTGGTTGGGATAGATTCTACCGATATTATTTGGGGATTGGGAAGCTTCCACTGTTTGAGCCAGCAAGAACCTTTAGTATAAAATCAATCCGCTGAAAAAGCGGATTTTTATTTTTAATTGTAAATTTATCAAATGAGCGAAACTTTGCCTCTAGATTCTGTTAAAAAATTTCTTCCACTGATATTAGCTACTGCGATTTTTATGCAGATGCTGGATTCCACAATTCTTAATACATCTTTGCCGTCAATTGCCAGAGATTTGAATGAATCTCCGCTTAATATGCAGAACACAATCATAAGTTATGTTCTCACATTAGCTCTATTTATGCCTGTTAGCGGATTTTTAGCGGACAAATTTGGGACTAAGAATATTTTCATAACATCATTAGCTTTATTTTCAATCGGTTCATTGTTTTGTTCGTTATCACAAAATCTAACAGAATTGGTAATTTCCAGAGTAATTCAGGGCGTTGGCGGAAGTTTGATGACTCCGGTTGGGAAACTCGCACTCATCAAAACATTTGACAAAAGTGAACTTCTCAAAGCAATGAATTACGCGGTTATTCCTGCTTTGATTGGACCAGTTTTAGGACCTTTGGTTGGTGGATATTTGGTGGATTATTTGTCTTGGCACTGGATTTTTCTCATCAATATTCCGATTGGTGTTCTAGGAATTATTTTAGGTTTAAAATATATGCCGAATTACAAATCTCCCGTCATCGATTTTGACTTGAAAGGCTTTCTAATTTTCGCAATGGCTTCGTTATCACTTTCTATTTCATTAGAATTATTCGGGAATGCGAAGAATATTACGCCAGTTTTATTAGTGTTTCTATTAGGATTCTTGATGTTATATTTTTATTACAAACACGCTAAAAAAGATAACAATCCTATTTTTCCGCTCAATCTTTTTCAGGTTCGTACATTCAGAGTTGGAATTTTGGGGAATTTGGCGACAAGATTAGGAATCAGTTCTATTCCGCTTTTGGTTCCGTTGATGATTCAAATTGCTTACGGACAATCGGCGTTTACTTCAGGTTGGATTGTTGCTCCAATGGCACTCACATCGATGTTTGGGAAATCTGCAGTTATCAAGATTTTGGATAGATTTGGTTACCGTTCCACATTGATGGTTAATACATTTATCATCGGTTTTCTGATTTGTTGTTTGGCAATTCCGAGTATTCATAGTTCAATTTATTGGTATGTTCCGCTTTTGTTGTTTCTTGGTTTTTTCAACTCGATACAATTCACTTCAATGAATACGATTTCGATTGCTGATCTCAGAACTTATCAGACGAGTAGTGGTAATTCTTTGGTTTCTGTTAATCAGCAATTTGCGATTGGATTTGGAGTGGCGTTTGGATTAATTATTTTAAAGATTTTTGAAGGCGACACCAAGTTTATCCATAATGAGATTCACAATGCTTTCCGTTATACGTTTTTAATTGTTGGCTTTCTAACAATTCTTTCTGGCTTAGTTTTCCGCAGACTGAATACCAGAGACGGCGATAATATGAAATCAGTTTAAAAGATAATTAATAAATTTGGGCAGCTTAATCCGCCTTCCGCTCCCAATCTTTTTTGCAGACGATTTCAGTTTAAATAGAACTTAAGAATACGCAAAAAAGGATTTCCGCTCAAGTCGGGTTGCGAGTGATTCAAAGTTTAAAATAAATGGATTTTTCAAAAATAATTTCTTCTGATATTCAAAACTATATCAACCTAAATCTCAATTCTGATTTAAATAAATTATTATTGAAAAAATCGCCATTCCCTGATGTTTCGATGCAAGAAATCGTACAACAAATCAAAGGTAGAAAAACAGCAGAAAAGAAGTTTCCATTCTTGACAAAAGGCGGCATTATTTTTCCTCCTAATCTTAATCTGGAACAAGCTTCATCACAATCAACCGCAGAATATAAAGCTCAAAATTTAAAAGGAAAATCTTTCCTCGATTTGACTTGCGGTTTCGGAATTGACGCTTATTTTTTATCAAAGAATTTTGATGAAGTTACTTTAATAGAACAAAATCCAGAATTGATTTCAATCGTTGAGAATAATTGGAAAACCTTAGAAAGAAAAGCGAACTTCATTAATGAAAATCTGGAAGTATTCTTAGAAAGTCTTCGAGAGCCTCAGACTGACACTTCTACTAAATTCGATATCGTTTATCTTGACCCAGCAAGAAGAGACCAGCAAAACAAAAAGAAATTTCTTCTCGAAGACCTTTCTCCAAATCTATTAGAAATCGAGGAACAATTACATTCGATTTCAGATAAAATCATTGTCAAATTATCGCCGTTGATTGATATTTCTTATCTCATTTCAGAATTAAAAAATATTAGTGAAATTC
This sequence comes from Flavobacteriales bacterium UBA2306, assembly GCA_002345565.1. GTDB lineage: Bacteria > Bacteroidota > Bacteroidia > Flavobacteriales > Weeksellaceae > Epilithonimonas. The sequence continues at coordinate 277,697 of DDVS01000001.1, forward strand.
AAATTATTGCAGTTAGAAATGAAGTGAAAGAATTAGTTTTAATTATTGAGAATAAAGAACAAAAAACAAGGAATAAAGATATTGAGATTCGGTGTGTAAATCTGGAATCTAATGAATCAGAGTTTTTATTCAAATTCAATGATGAGAAATTAGCAAAATCAGAGTTCTCAGAAAGTTTGAAATTTCTTTATATTCCAAACAATTCTATTCTGAAAGCTGGCGCATTTAATATAATCTCAGAAAAATTCGGATTAAAAAAACTTCATCCGAATACACATTTTTATACTTCAGAAAACAAAATCGAAAACTTTCCTGGCAGAGTTTTAGAAATAGAAAAAATCGACCCAAAAGATTTGAAAAAAGGAGAGAAGTATAATATTGTTTCCAAAAATTATCCTTTGAAACCAGAAGAAATCAAGAAAAAATATAAACTGAATGACGGAGGAAATCATTACCTGATTTTCACGCAATCGATTAATGGAAAAGAAATCCTAAGAAGTGTATAATTTAATTTATTGATTAACAAAGCTTTAATTAGATGTTAATTATTTAGCCTTATTTTTAAAAATAATTGAATCAGAGTTTATCATCCCATAAAAATTCACTACATTTGCACGCGTAAAAAATGGATATGCAAAACATTAGAAATATAGCGATTATCGCACACGTTGACCACGGAAAAACGACTTTGGTTGATAAGATTATTCACGCAACAAACATCTTCAGAGAGAATCAGGAGAGTGGTGAGTTGATTATGGATAACAACGATTTGGAAAGAGAAAGAGGAATTACGATTCTTTCAAAAAACATCTCTGTAAATTACAAAGACACAAAAATCAATGTAATTGATACGCCTGGTCACGCCGATTTTGGTGGTGAAGTAGAAAGAGTTTTGAAAATGGCTGATGGTGTAATCTTGTTGGTAGATGCATTCGAAGGACCAATGCCACAAACGAGATTTGTACTTCAAAAAGCTTTGGAATTAGGTTTGAGACCTTTGGTTGTAATCAATAAAGTTGATAAGCCAAACTGTCGTCCAGACGAAGTTCACGACCAAGTTTTTGACTTGTTCTTCAACCTAGATGCTACGGAAGAGCAGTTGGATTTCCCAACATTCTACGGTTCATCTAAACAAGGTTGGTTCAACACTTCATTAGAAGAAACTGATAATATTTTCCCATTATTAGACGGGATTTTACAATACGTTCCAGAACCAAAAGTAACTGAGGGTAACCTTCAGATGCAGATTACTTCATTAGATTTCTCTTCTTTCTTAGGAAGAATTGCAATCGGAAAAGTAACAAGAGGTGAGGTTAAAGAATCTCAATGGATTGGTCTTGCTCAGGCGGACGGAAAAATTGTAAAAGGAAAAGTAAAAGAACTTTACGTTTTCGAAGGTCTTGGAAAGAAGAAAGTAACCGAAGTACAAGCTGGAGATATCTGTGCTGTTGTAGGTTTCGATGCGTTCCAGATTGGAGATTCTTTCGTTGACTTAGAAAATCCTGAGCCATTGGAAAGAACAGCGATTGATGAGCCAACGTTGAATATGACATTCTCTATCAACAACTCACCTTTCTTCGGTAAAGACGGTAAATATGTTACTTCTAACCACCTTAAAGAAAGATTAACTAAGGAATTAGAGAAAAACTTGGCATTGAGAGTTCAACAGACTGATGATGCAAATACTTTCCTAGTTTTTGGTAGAGGTATTCTTCACTTATCTGTTTTGATTGAAACAATGAGAAGAGAAGGTTACGAAATGACAATTGGTCAGCCACAAGTTATCTTGAAAGAAGATGAAAATGGTCAAAAATTGGAGCCTTATGAATCTTTGGTTGTTGACGTTCCAGAAGAATTTGCCTCCAGAGTTATCGATTTGGCAACTCAGAGAAAAGGTGACCTTCACATTATGGAAACTAAAGGTGAAATGCAACATATGGAATTCGAGATTCCTTCAAGAGGTCTTATCGGATTGCGTTCTCAAATGTTGACTGCAACTGCTGGTGAAGCTATTATGGCTCACCGTTTCACAGAGTATAAGCCTTTCAAAGGAGCTATTCCTGGAAGAAACAATGGCGTATTGGTAAGTAAAGGAACTGGTCCGGCTACAGAATATTCTATCAATAAACTACAAGACAGAGGTAAGTTCTTCGTTGACCCAGGTGAGGAAATCTACACTGGTATGATTATCGGTGAGCAAAACAAACCAGGAGATTTGGTTGTGAATATTGTAGAAGCTAAACAGTTGAACAATATGCGTGCAGCCGGAAAAGATAAAGATACTGGTGTTGCACCAAAAATCTTGTTCTCTTTGGAAGAATGTATGGAATATATCCAAGCTGATGAAGCAATCGAGGTTACGCCAAACTCCATCCGGATGAGAAAGAAAATCCTTTCTGAAGAAGATAGAAAAAGATTGGAAAGACAAGCTAAAGCTTAATCTTCATAAATTTAAAAGCCTTCATATTTTGAAGGCTTTTTTGAATTTAAAACAAAAAAACCAGATGAAACAATTTACCATAAAAATTACCTGCAAAGACGAGAAAGGTTTAGTTTATAGAATCTCCGAAATCCTTTTGGAGAATGGACTTAATATCATCAAGAATGATGAATTCGTGGATAATGAAAAAGTATTGTTCTTTATGAGAACCGAAGTTTCCGGAATCGCTGAACCTGAAAAAGTAATTGAACAACTCAAAAAGCAATTAGGTGATTGCTCAATAGAATTAAGTCAAAATGAATCCAAAAAAGTGGTGGTTTTAGTAACTAAAGAACATCATTGTTTGGCGGATTTGCTGATAAGGAATCAGTTTAAAGACCTTAATTTTAGTATTCTTGCAGTAGTTGGGAATTATGAAAATCTGAGAGAATTAGCGGAGAAATTCAATATTCCTTTTATTTATATTCCTGCAGAAAATATCACGCGAGAAGAACACGAAGAAAAAATCAAATCGGTTCTTAAAGATTACAACTACGATTATCTTGTTTTAGCCAAGTTTATGAGAATCCTTTCTCCAAGTTTTGTGAAAGATTTTGAAGGTAAAATTATTAATATTCATCATTCATTTTTACCAGCTTTTATTGGTGCAAATCCTTATAAACAGGCTTTTGAAAGAGGCGTTAAAATCATCGGAGCAACAGCGCATTTTGTAACGAACGATTTGGATGAGGGTCCAATTATTTATCAGGATATTATCAAAGTCAGTCATTCCAAAACTGCAAAAGATTTAGCCAAAATGGGAAAAGATGTTGAGCGAATTGTTTTGGCAAATGCACTGAAATTAGTTTTCGAAGACAAAGTTTTTATTGACGGGAATAAGACTATTATTTTTGAATAGAAAAGTTAACAAATTATAAAAGCATCCAATTATTCGGATGCTTTTTTGTATTTCTGATATTATCGTTTAGTTTTGCAAACTATGCGTTTCAGATTATCATTTTTCCAAATATTATTATTGGCAGTTGTTGTGATTTCTTGTGCAACAAAAACTAAGAAATCACCTTCCAAATCAGGTGTTAAAAAACCTGTTGTAAAAACAGAAGTCAAGCTTCCACCAAAACCAATTGTCAAATTGGATAACATCGATTTGCCTGAAATCAAAAGAGAATTCAGAGCGGTTTGGATTGCTTCGGTTGCAAATATCAATTGGCCTTCGAGAAATAACCTTTCTGTTGACCAGCAAAAACAAGAAGCTATACAATTACTGAATCTTCTCGTTGACCTTAATTTCAATGCAGTGATTTTGCAAGTTCGTCCTTCCGCAGATGCTTTGTATAAAAGCCAGCACGAACCTTGGTCTTATTTTTTAACGGGACAAATTGGTCAAGCGCCTTATCCCGAATATGACCCTTTGCAATTTTGGATACAAGAATCTCACAAACGCGGTCTGGAATTTCACGCTTGGCTCAATCCGTTTCGTGCGCATCATTCCAACGGTGGACAAATCACTTCAGAATCTATGGTGAAAAAATCGCCAGACAATATTGTTAAGTTGAAAAACGGAATGTATTGGTTTGATCCGGCTGACGACAGAACGCAGGAACAAGCTTCGAAAGTGGTGAAAGATATCATTTCGAGATATGATGTGGATGGAATTCATTTGGATGATTATTTCTATCCCTATGCTGAATATAATGGTGGGAGAGATTTTCCCGATTACAAATCTTGGTCGCTTTATCAGAAATCCGGTGGAACACTTTCAAGAGCGGATTGGAGACGTGCGAATGTGAACAAATTCGTGAAGCGAATCTATGACGAAATCAAAGCTCAGAAAAATGATGTTAAATTTGGAATCAGTCCTTTTGGAATTTGGAAACCTGGTTTTCCTGCAGGAATCAAAGGTTCTTCTCAATATGACGAATTGTATGCGGATGCAAAACTTTGGCTGAATCAAGGTTGGATTGATTATTTCACACCTCAGTTGTATTGGCCTGTAGATTCACCAGGACAAAGTTTTCCGCTTCTTTTGCAGTGGTGGAGTGATGAGAACACAAAAGGTCGTCATCTTTGGCCAGGTTTGAATACGGTTGCTGTTAAATCTCCAAACAGGGCGATAGAAATTGCTCGTGAAATAGATGTAACAAGACAAATCTTGAAAAAAAATACAGGAGAAGTCCATTGGAGTATTGCCGGAATCACAAAGAATTATGCAATGCAACAGGAATTAAAAACCAATTCCTACAAAGAAAAAGCTTTGATTCCCGAAACTACTTGGCTTGCTTCTAAAGAATTACCTGAATTGAATGTAACTTGGAAAAAACAATCCAATAATGTTTCAATCAATTGGAACAAACAAATCGAAGCCTTGTCTTATGTGATTTATTTAAAATATGGAAACAATTGGCAAACAGAAATCCTTTCTCCGGAAATCATTAGTAAAAATGTAGCTTCAGAATCTAATGGGAAAAAACTTTCGACAATTGTTGTGAGGTCTATGAATAAGCTTGGGAAATTGGGTGGTTATAAAGTTGTTTTGGTAAATTAAATTGCTATCCCCAAAACCGGTTACAATTCTTATTCAAAAAAAAATTTTTTTCAGTAGTAAACTAAATATTTCAAATAAAACTCTAATTTTATTGAAAATAAATCTATTACTATGTCCATCAACAGAAGAGACTGGCTAAAAACCGCTTTTTTAGGAAGTGCCGCTTTGACGCTTTCACCATTAGAATTTTTCGCAAAAGAAACTCCCAATTTCAACTTATTAAAAAAAGATAACGAAACCATCCGACTTTGTTTCAACGAGAATCCTTTTGGAACATCGCCGAAAGCTTTGGAAGCGATGCAAAACAGTCTCAGATTTTCATCTTTGTATGATTTCAAGTTTGCGGATATTCTGAGTGAAAAGTTGGCAGAAAACAATCATACTAAAAAAGAAAATCTTTTGGTTGCTGCAGGTTCATCTTTTCTGTTGGAACTGATTACCAAATATGTCTCGATTAACAAAGGACATTTCATCATTCCAGACCCGTCTTTCACGATTTTTGAACCGATTGCTGAGTTTCTTGGAATGTCAAAATCTGTAATTCCTCTGAATGACAAAAAGAAAATCGACTTGGAAAAGATGAAAAGTTCTATCCAAAAGGACACAAAACTAATCTATATCTGCAATCCAAATAATCCAACAGGAGATTTGCTTTCACGGCAAGAAATTGAGAATTTCATCAAATCTATTCCAGATAATATCATCATTTTGGTTGACGAAGCTTACATCGAATTTACAACTCAGAAATCTCTCAGCGATTTGGTTGATGTCTATAAAAACCTGATTGTGACGAGAACATTTTCCAAACTTTATGGATTTGCAGGTGCAAGATTAGGTTACGCTATTGGAAACCCCAAATTGATTGTTGAATTGAAAAAACTTCAAAGCTGGAGTGGTGCGGAAATCAGTGTTGTGACAATGGCTGGTGCAATTGCAGGAATTGAGGATAAAGAATTTATCAATAAAGTTCTAGATAATAATCAGAAAGCAAAAGATTTTACGATTTCAGAATTTAATAAACGAGGGATTAAAACCATTCCGTCTTCGGCTAATTTTATTTATTTTTCTTTGGAAAATTACACAGGTGATTATTTCAAAAAACTGAAAGACGCTAAAATCCTTGGCGGAAAAACCTACGAGCAAAAAGGAAAATGGACGAGAATAAGCCTTGGAACGATGGAGCAGATGCAGAAGTATTTTGAGGTGATTTCTTAAAATTAAAATTATGAAAAATAAAATTTTGCGGATATTTTCATTAATACTTTTCTTGCCTTCATTTATTTGTTTTTCTCAAATTAATAAAAATCAGCTAGAAGTAGAGAGAGAAGTTTATGTTATTGATAGTCTTAGTAATTCAGTTATCGATTCAGTTTCATTAATAATGCGAGATAGTATTAATGTACGGGTTTTAAAATTTGATAAGAAAATAATTACTCAAAATATATTAAGAAATCGAAATACACATTTTGAAATCAAATATTATTTTAAGGATAATAAGTTATTCTTTATTAAAATTGAAGAACAACATCCACAACTAATTGATTTAAAGAGATATTCTGAATATTATATTTTTGACGATAAAATCTATTCCAAAAATTACTACCAGAATATGAGAATTTGCTTACCAATTTCTGTTGAGGATATGATGAATGGAATGGGTTACAATATTCAACTAACTGAAAAGTTTATGCAGAAATATGTTTTTAATCTTTACAGAAAAATTAAAAAACTCAATCCAAAACATTACTAAGCTCCTTCCTATATTGAGAAGGACTTTTTTTTGTGTATTCTTTAAAGGTCTTATTAAAGTAACTGAAGTTGTTGAAACCACTTTCAAAACAGATTTCGTTGATGCTCAAAGGTTGCTCTGTCAGGAGTTTTAAAGCGTGAGTAATTCGATATTCGTTGACGAATTGTGTGAAAGTCTTGTTCGTGATTTTTTTGAAATATCTGCAAAATGACGGAACAGTCATTGTTGCCAATCCTGCCACATCTTCCAAAGCAATCTGGTCTTTGAAATTATCTTTCACGTGATTGAAAATCAGATTGATTCGGTCGTTATCTTCTTTTTGCGTTTGCAGATAGTATTTTCCTGCATTCAGGATTTGAAAATCTTTGGTGTCAGAAAGTTCTTTCAGGATGTCGATTAATTTCAAAAGTCTGTCGAGAGAAGAAGCTTCTGATAGAATTTCCATTTTCTCACGAATCGATTTTTTCACTTCATCACCGAAAACAATTCCTGATTTTGCGGTATTCAGCAATGCTAAAATTCTGCTCATTTCGGGAACATTCCAAAAAGATTCGCCTAGAAAATCGGGAGAAAATTGGATGACAATTTCGTAATCGTTATTGGTGTTTTCATTCGTCATTCCACAATGCGGAAGATTGCTTCCAATCAAAATCATATCGCCATCGGAAAAGTGCGAAATGTTACTTCCAATCTGTCTTTTCCCTGAACCACCACATACGAAAATCAGCTCAATTTCAGGATGATAATGCCAAACATGAGATTTGATATTCTCATTTTTCTGGAATTTGAGAAGCGTAAAACTACTGCCTATATTAGGATTAATAGCTTCGAAAGAAGGACTGTGATGTTTCATAATTCAAAATTACAAAATATATTTAATATTAACTTTGTTGCAGTTATTAATATTTATTTAATGTTAATATAGAACATATATGTGAAAATCGTATTGTATCAAATCCTGTTTATCCATCCTACATTTGCAATGTAAAACAATTAAAACGATACTGATATGAAAAATATAATGAAACTAAGCTTACTAATCGGAGCATTTTTGATTTCAACAAGCATTTCTGCTAAAGATGGTGTGTTCTCAATCTCTTTAGGAGAAGTAACTGCAAAGACTTTACACTTCGAAGTTTCTAATGCGCAGAACGTTTCTCTTTATCTATATGATGACAGAAAAGGTGAGATTTATTCAGAAAATACTGGAAACAGAGAGGTGGTTGAAAAGTCTTATGACCTTTCTAACTTGACAGAAGGAAATTATTATCTTGTTGCTGAATCGGCGATTAAAATTGAAAAATATAAAGTGACTATTGGTAAAGATGGTGAAGTAGTTGCTGATAAAACACCAGTTTCTGCGATTAATAAACCAGAATACACCATCAACAAAAACGTTGTTAATTTGAAAATGACCAATGTAACTGGAGATGTGAGAGTGTCTATTTTTGACACAGCTAACAACACTTATTACAGTAACGATAATGTTGCGAAAAATGGATTAATTGATTTGACTTTTGACTTAAATCCTGAAAATCCTGAAACTTATATCATCAGTGTAGAAAAAGACGACGATAATTTCAGCAGAATGATTTCTCTAAAATAGTTTCACAGAAACTAAGGTTATATATATTATTTTCTTAAAAGCATTCAAATGCACTGCCCTTAAAAAAGTTAGACACTTTTAGGGGCATTTTTTATTTATAAGGATATCAAAATACAGTTTAGAATTTAAGAAAATTGTACAGAAACAATTAAAGAATCGGCTTTAAAATTCAATATCACTGCTGAATCGAGAATTTTCAATTGGCACAAAAATATTGCGGAAAATTTGGTATCTTAGGTTTAGAAAATAAATCTAGAGGAAACCCAAAAATGAGCGATTACAAACATAAGAAAAGAAAATCTGACAAACCAATGATATGCAATAAGACCCTTAAGCCTAAAGAGTGTTATTAGGGCGAAAAGATAAGAAAGTGAGCAACCGATCTAACTATCTAGAAAATAAACCTTTCCAAATAGCCCAGAAAATTAAAAAAGGAAGATTTAAAACAGCTTTAAATATATTGATAAACGATAATTTTATCAAACCAATATTACCATTTACGAAGTAGATATTTCTTACATATCTGTCAAATTTTTTCATTTTTTATTTATTTATAAGCATACAAAATACGTACCTTATGGAATAATTTCAATTTAACAAATTGTTAACTATCATTAGGAATTATTAATAAAGGTATGATTATTGAAGCTGAAAAAAGTCGGAATTTCTAAAACTTTGAAAATTTCTAACGATAAACAATAGTTCTGAAACTCCTTATTACTAACCATAAAACTGAATCGAGTGACAATAAAATTTAACTGGCGCACTATTTTGAGAAGAACCTTAATCACCATCCTCAGCATTGTGGTTTTTTTGTTACTCTTGATTTTCAGCATCAGAATTCCCGCAGTTCAGAATTTTATAAAAGACAAATTGGTAGTTTATCTGGAGAAAAAAATCCATACAAAAGTAAGCCTGGAAAGAGTTTACATAGGTTTCCCCAACAGTCTTGTGATGGAAAATCTTTATCTGAAAGGACAAAGTATTGATACCCTTTTGGCGGTCAAAAAACTGGATGTAGGCTTGCATATTTTCAAACTCATCAATTCTAAAGCCGATATTACTTCGGTTGATTTGGAAGGTGTTCGCGCAAATGTGGTAAGAAAACCTAATGGCACTTTCAATTTCGACTATATTCTGGATGCCTTTGCAACTTCTGATAAGGAGGAAAGTCCGTCAAAACCGTTTATTATTTCTCTGGATAAAATCAAATTAACAGATATTGGCGTTACTTTCAACGATCAACAGTCCAGAAATGACATCCAACTTTACTTCAAATCATTTGATACAAGAGTTAAAACATTTGACATGCAGAATAACTCTTACGCTGTCAACGATATTAATCTGGATGGACTCAAATTGAAACTGAAACAAGATCTAATAGAAGAAGTATCTAAAAATGTTGAAGAAAAAGTAGATTCGCTCAATCAGAAAAAGCCGATGCAAATTGGTTTACAAGGTATAAAACTAACTAATTTTGATATCGATTACGGCGATGATAACTCCAAAACTTTTGCAAAAGTTCTATTTAAAGAATTAAGCACCAAAGTCAACAAACTGGATTTGGAAAATCAATCTTATGATGTTGACAATGTTTTACTTTCTGGCGCCAATATCAATGCCAATCTATTTTTGCCCGCTTCCAATGCCAATCCGAAAGATCAAAAATCTGCTGAAACCTCAACAACTTCAGCAAAAGAGAAAGCTATGCAGGTTTTACTTGGGAAATTGATTTTGAACGATGTAAAAGTAGCCTATAACAACACTGCGATTGTACCGACAAAGCAAGGAATGGATTTCAATCATCTTAATTTTTCTAAAATGAATGTGGATGTCCGCGATTTTAAAATGCAAAATAATACGTTTGCAGGTACTGTAAAATCGGCAGAAATTCAGGAAAAAAGAGGATTGAATATTCAAAAATTTGAAACAGATTTTGTTTATAACGAGAAAGAAGCTTATCTCAAGGATCTATATCTGCAAACGCCGAAAACGGTTTTGAGAGACGAAGTAATTCTTAATTATAATTCAATTGAACAACTTAGTTCCAATCTCGGAGCTGTAAAAATTTCTGCCAATATTGATGATTCCAAAATCGGGTTTTCTGATATTCTGAATCTTGTTCCGACTTTAAAAAACACCGCACCTTTCAACAAATATCCCAACGCCATTCTTAACGTGAATGCAAATGTTAAAGGCACTGTCAATGATTTATTGATCAATGATTTGAAAGTCTCCGGACTAGATCAATTGCGAGTTGCAGCTTCCGGAAGAATCAAAAATGCGATGAATCCGGATCATCTTTATTACGATTTAAGAATTGGGGAATTGGCTTCATCGGGAAAAACGATTTTCAATCTTGTTCCGAAAGGTACGATTCCATCTAATATTTCCCTGCCATCGCATTTCAGCATCAAAGGTTTTGCAAAAGGCACTACAAAATTGGTAAATACCAACCTAAATCTATATTCCACATTAGGAAATGCTTCCGTGAAAGCGAATGTTGATATGCGCAGAAAAAACCGAGAATTATATGATATAAAAGCCAATCTGCAAGGTTTACAAATTGGAAAATTGATTCAGAATAAAGACATCGGCGCAGTTTCTGCACAGATTTATGCAAAAGGAGAAAGTTTTGATTTCAAAAATGCCAATGCAGATCTCAAAGGTTACGTTGCTTCTGCGGTTTATAACGGTTATCGTTACCAAAATATGAATTTAATAGGGAAAATAAGACGTGGTGCTTACCATATCATTCTGAATTCCAAAGATCCGAATGCTAATTTATCCTTAAAAGCTTCCGGAATTTATAATGAGAAAAATCCTACCGTAAAAATCAATGGAGAAGTCTTTAAACTTGATCTTAACAAGCTTGGTTTTTATAAAGATCAGATGATTCTTGCAGGGAAAATTGATGGCGATTTTACAAGTTTGGATCCCGATAATCTCAATGGTTATTTGAATTTGAAAAACTTCGCATTTTCAGATACCAAAGAAGTTTATCCAATCCAGGAAGTTAATTTGAAAGCTTCTTCAACCAAGGATTCTACAAATATCGTTTTCAATTCGCAGATTGCTGATGTAGAACTGAAAGGAAAATATAAACTGACACAGATTTTTGGTTCTTTAAGCAATACCATCAATCAATATTATCAATTTCAAAAGCCCGGAAAATCTCAGAAAATACAGCAAGGACAGTTTTTTACCTTTAATGCAAAAGTTAAAAATGATGATTTGATTAGAAAATTTGTTCTGGATTTGAAAAGCTTTGAGACGATTAATTTGACAGGAAATTATGATGCTGATTCTCAAAAAATTGAAATCGACGGACAAATTCCGCAATTGCTTTATGGCGAAAATTCTGTTGAAGGCGCCATATTGAAAGTAACTAATGAAAACCAGGCTTTACAATATAACCTTTATGTGGCAGGATTGAAAAGTTCAAGTTTTGCGCTTAATAAAATCGGGATTAATGGTGATGTTGCGAATAATGTCATTAATTATAATATCACTACAAAAGATGAAAAAGACGCCACTCAATTCTTGATTGCCGGAAATGCAAAATCAATGAATGACATTACAGAAATCTCTTTGAATCCCAATGGTTTAAAATTAAATTATACCGACTGGAGTGTTGCAGAAAACAACAAAATCCAGATTGGTAAAAACGGAATTTTGGCAGATAATTTCAGACTTTCAAACGGTGGAAGCGAGATTCTTTTGCAATCTGAAAATCTAAGTCCAAATGCACCTCTAAATGTTTCTTTAAAAGATTTTAAAATCGAAACCATCACAGAATTTATCAAAAAAGACACGTTGTTGGCTCGTGGAAATATCAATGGAACTGCACAATTGAGAAATCTGACGAAGAAAATGACTTTCACATCGGATATCAACATTACGAATCTGATTGTCTATGAAAATCCGATCGGAAATCTGGATGTAAAAGTCAATAACAATTCCGGAAATGTAATGAATGCCAATATTGCACTTTCCGGAAATGATAATGATGTGAAAATCCTGGGAGATTACAACACTTCTTCTAGTACATTCGATTTGAATATGGCGATTAATCAGCTTCAGATGAAATCTGTTCAAGGATTCTCGATGAATGCGATTAATAATACAGAAGGTTATATTTCTGGAGATTTGAAAATTACCGGAACTACCGAAAAACCGAATATTCTGGGGAAAGTTAAATTCAATGATGTGGGATTGATGATTGCCAAAACAGGAAGCGATTTCAGAAAAATTAACGATGAAATAGCATTTACTAACAGAGGAATTGAATTTGATAATTTCAAAATCAATGATAAAGACGGTAATTCTTTGAAAATTGACGGACAGGTTTTAACCCAGACTTACAGAGATTTTGCCTTCAATTTGGATGTGAATGCCCGAGATTTTAAAGTGGTAAATTCTGAAAAATCAAACGATGCGATGATGTACGGAATTTTAGCAATTGATGCCGCTCTTAAAATTCGTGGAGATTTGGATTTGCCAAAAGTTGATGGAAGACTGGCCGTTTCTGATAATACAGATTTTACATTTGTTTTGCCACAATCTTCGCCTAGTTTGCAGGAAAGAGACGGGATTGTAGAATTTATCGATAAAGACCAGATTGCACTAAACAAAACCATCAAAGCAGATTCTATCGCACAAAGCAAAATCAAAGGAATGGATGTGAGCGTGAATATAGAAGTGAGTAAAGAAGCAAAATTATCTTTATTAATAGACAAAGCGAATGGCGATTTTGTAAAATTACAAGGCGAAGCAGAACTCACAGGCGGCGTAGATCCGTCCGGAAAAACAACTTTGGTGGGCGTTTATCAAGTAGAATCCGGAGCTTATGAAATGTCCGTAAGTTTACTGAAACGTAAATTTGATATTCAGAAAGGAAGCACAATAACCTGGACTGGAGAGCCTATGACAGCGCAAATGGATATTACAGCGGTTTATAAGACCAAAACGGCTCCATTGGATCTTGTAGAACAGCAACTGAGCGGAGAAAGTGCAGCAACCATTAACCAATTTAAGCAGCAAATTCCTTTCAATACTTTGTTGAAAATGAAAGGCGAATTGCTTAAACCGGAAATTAGTTTTGATATTACAACCGATGAAAAAAACAATGCGGTTTCGTCCACTGTTACAGATATTGTTGATCAAAAACTTACGCAATTACGAACAGAAGAATCTGAAATGAACAAACAGGTTTTTGCACTATTATTACTTAACCGTTTTGTGGGAGAAAATCCTTTTGAATCTAATGCAGGGCTTTCAACAGAAGCTATGGCAAGACAAAGTGTGAGCAAAATTTTATCTCAGCAAATCAATAATCTGGCATCCGGATTAATAAAAGGTGTAGATCTTAATTTTGATCTGGAATCGTCCGAAGATTATTCTACCGGAGAAAAAAATACGAGAACAGACCTGAATGTAGATGTCAGCAAAAAACTCCTGAATGATAGATTGAAGGTGTCTGTTGGAAGCAATTTTGGACTAGAAGGTGATGCGAGACAAAATGAAAGTATGACCAATATTGCAGGCAACGTCACTATAGATTATGCCTTGTCAAAAGATGGACGTTATACATTGCGTGCGTATCGTAAAGATGAATATCAGGTGGCGTTACAAGGGCAGATTATTGAGACAGGATTAGGCTTTATTATTACCTTGGATTATGACAAATTCAGTGAAATATTCAGAAAATCCAGAAGAGATAAAGCCAAGTCAAAAAGAGTACAAAAAAATAAAGATATTGTAGATTTTAAATAATGAAAGACACAATCCAGAGATATTATAAACAAGTTTTTGTTTCTGTAATGATTACTACAGCCTATGCCTGTAGCAATACACGCTATTTGAAAGAAGGAGAGATGCTGTATACAGGAGCAGAAGTTAAAATTGCTAACGATTCTATTTCCAAGAAAGAAAAAAAACAACTACAAGAAGCTGTAGAAAACAAACTAACGCCTAAACCCAATTCATCTTTTTTGGGATTGCGCCCCAAATTATTTTTCTACAACATCGCCAAAGAACCTAAAAAAGAGAAAGGTTTTAATTATTGGTTAAAATATAAACTAGGAGAGGAGCCGGTACTTTTGAGCGATGTAGATAGAGAGTTTAATAAAGATATCATCGAAAATTACTCGGAAAACAAAGGTTATTTTAATGCGAAAGCGAAATACGATACTATTTCCAAGAATAAAAAAGCACAGGTAATTTATACCTTAAATCCAGGAAATCAATATCTGATGAGCGAGGTGAAGTTTCAACAAGATTCTACCCTCATCAACCGGGAAATACAAAATCTTAAGGATAAAACGCTATTGAAAGTTGGGAATCCTTTTGACCTTGATGTTATAAAAACAGAAAGAGAACGTATAGATAATGGATTGAAGGAAAGAGGTTTTTACTATTTTAGTCCGGATAATATCATTGTTCAGGCAGACAGTACAGTGAGCAAAAATCACAAAGTGGACATGAATGTCAAACTGAAAGATAATACACCTAGTCTTGCCCAGCAACAATTTTCTATTGATAAAGTAGTGGTATTTCCCAATTACAACATCCGAGACGTGAAAGATGGCAAATATGAAGTACCAATGAATACGGATTCTTTGAAAAAATATACTTATAATGATATTTATGTAATAGATCCAGACCATAAATTCAAAGCAAAAATATTTGACAGAGCTTTATATTTTAAAAAAGGAGATCTTTATAACCGAACCAATCATAATTTGACACTCAATAGACTTATCAGTTTAGGTGTTTTTAAATTTGTGAAAAATGAATTTATTGTATCAGATTCATTGGCACATCGGTTTGATGCTTATTATCTGTTAACACCCAGAGAATTACAATCTTTACGCCTGGAAGCTTTAGGAAGAACCAACTCTGCCAATTATGCAGGGAGCGAGGTCAATCTTAACTGGACACACCGTAATTTTATGAAAGGAGCAGAACAGTTCAAAGCCTCTCTTTATGGTGCATTCGATGTGCAGATTGGAGGTCCGGAAAACGCTAAAAATCTATTTAGAGCCGGCACCAATGTTCAATTGTCCATTCCGAGGATTTTAGCGCCTTTCAAGTTTAATTCTTCCAGCGCTTATGTTCCTAGAACTAATATTACACTAGGTTATGAATTCCAGAATAGGACAGAATATTATACACTTAATACCTTTAGTGGTTCATTTGGCTATCTATGGAAAGAAAATGCGCGCAAAGAGCACGATCTTAAAATATTAGACATTACCTATGTATCACCTGCAAAAGTAACAGCTCTTTATGATTCTATCTCTGCCAAGAGTGATGCGATGCAGAGAGTAGTAGAAAAACAACTGATTTTTGGACCCACTTATTCTTATACCTATACTAATACCATGCTGCAAAAACCGAGCACTATTTATTATAAAGGAACGCTGGATCTGGCAGGGAATTTAACCGGTTTACTAAGTGGTTCCAATATAAAAGAAGGAAAACAGAAAACAATTTTTGGCGTTCCATTTAGTCAATACGCCAAACTAGAAAATGATTTTAGATATTACTACAAATTCAATCAGAAAACATCTTTGGCAACAAGGCTTATTGCCGGCCTGGCATATCCTTATGGTAATTCAGAAAATATCCCTTTTTCCAAACAGTTTTTTTCCGGAGGTAGCAATAGCATTAGAGCCTTCAGGGCAAGAACTTTGGGACCGGGGAGTTTTGATCCTAGAACCATCCAGGAAGGATATTATTTTGATCAATCGGGTGATATTAAACTAGAACTTAATGCAGAATACAGAGCCAATCTTTATAAATTTCTTAATGTAGCAGTTTTTGCTGATGCCGGAAATATATGGTTAGTGAATGATGATGCGCAGCGTCCGGGAGCCAAATTCTCCAGTGATTTTATGAGTGAAATAGCGGTAGGCGCTGGTTTTGGTTTGCGTTTGGATTTTTCTATTCTCATTCTCCGTCTGGATCTTGCAATGCCTCTAAGAGTACCCTATTACGAGAAGGGCGAAAGATGGGCGTTTGATAAAATTAATTTTGGGGATAGCAACTGGAGAAAGGACAATTTAATTCTGAATATCGCCATTGGTTATCCATTCTAAGAGTCTTTAAATTTATAACAAAATATTTTTTACCACATATTGGCATAGATTTTCTGTGAAATTAAGATGAAATAGTAATTTTCTATTCTAGTTTTTTTCTATGTTCAAGACTGTATGTTCAGAATTCTATGTGTCTATATGGTTTTATTATTTTTTTCTATATCCTTTAAAAAAAAATCTTTTTTTCTGGGCTTAATATTGAAATTGGTAAAGAAATTGTATGTTTCTTTCCAAAATAAAATTTTAGCTATGAATATAGAAATTTCCTACTTTGATTTTAAGAATTTATCTCAGGATTTGCAACATCAATTGGTGATAAACAAAGGACAAATGATCAGTAAAACAGATAAAAATGATTTGAGTTTTGTATTGTATGAATTAGGATCATTCTCCGTAGAATTAATTTATCTCCTAAATAAAAATAAATTAGCAGGTTGCAATGCTTATCAAAAATTTTCTTTTGATTCTCAAATTGCATAATCCCAGATTTTTATTCAAAATTACCGATAGAAAAACTATCGGTTTTCTGCTTTATTATAGATAGTGAGAAAGTTATGATATAAAAAATCTCATTATTTGTGAAATATTATATATGTGTTTAAAAAAAATAAATGACTTATGATTCTAATTGTTGATGATAATAAAAATAATATCTACTCTTTAAAAAGACTATTAGAATCTCACAATTTCAAGACCGATGCCGCAGAATCTGGGGAAGAAGCCCTAGGAAAAGCGCTCAAAAATAATTACTCTCTCATTATTCTGGATGTACAAATGCCAGGAATGGACGGTTTTGAGGTAGCAGAAACTTTTGCAGGATATAGTAAAACCAAGGATATTCCCATTATTTTCCTATCCGCAGTTAATACAGAAAAACAATTCATTACCAAAGGTTATGCTTCTGGTGGGATAGATTATGTTACAAAACCCATTGACACGGATATTTTGATGCTGAAGGTAAAAACCTTTTATAATCTTCAGGAAAATAATCTGGCACTTAAAAAGTATCAAAAAAATCTGCAGCTAGAAGTTGAGGGCAGAAGAGAATCCCAAGTGGTGATGAAAACAGAGATTGATCATTTTCATCAGATGTTGGAAGCTCTGCCTCAAATTGCCTTTACGTTGGACAAAAATGGCGTGGTCAATTTTGTGAATGCAAAATGGTATGATTATTCTCATTCCAAAACTCAATTCCCGGAAACCCATCCGGATGATAAATCTATAGCTAAAGAATTTGAAAAATCACAGCAAAACCATCAACCGCTGGAGTTGGAAATCAGAATTAAACATCTTAAATCAGAAAAATTCAAATACCATCTTCTTAGAACTACACCGGTTTTGGAAAACGGAAATATTAAAAACTGGGTAGGAACTTTTACGGATATCAATGATCAAAAAAAAGTAGAAAAAGAGAAAGATGAATTTCTGAGTATTGCCAGCCACGAGCTCAAAACACCGCTTACCAGCATCAAAGCTTATGTGCAGCTAATGGACAAAAAACTGAAATATGACATCAATAGTCCAGAAAAGTCTTATGTTAACAAAGTCCTCACACAGATAGAAAAGCTCAACAGCCTGATTACAGATTTGCTGGATATTTCCAAAATAGAAAACGGAAAACTTAAGATAAATAAAAAGCCTACCAATATAGAAACTGTGATTCAAAATTCTATTGATGCTATTTTGCAAACCCAAACCAGCAATAAAATCAATATAGAAAGACACGGGACTAAGCAAGATATTTTTATTCCTCTGGACGAGATAAGAATAGAGCAGGTGCTCATTAATTTCCTGAGCAATGCTATAAAATATTCTCCTAATAATAACAATATTATCCTCACCACGTTTGTAGATGAGGATAATATCAGAATAAGCGTTACAGACTTCGGGATTGGAATACCAGAATACAAACAAGCTAAGGTTTTTCAAAAATTTTACAGGGTAGAAGAATCTTCTGTACAGTTTCAAGGACTTGGAATTGGACTTTTTATCTGTTCGGAGATTATTGCGCTGCATAACGGAACTATTGGTGTTTCCAGCGAAAACAGCCAGGGATCTACTTTTTATTTTACTTTACCATTAAACTAATTCATCATGCCAAAAAAAATAATCCGCAATCTACAATTTGGAGTTGGTATCTCTTTACTGATTCTTCTAGCAAGTTCTGTTGCTTCTTATCTGAGTATCAAAAATCAGATGAATAACCGGGAAAATCTATCGCAAAGCAGAAAATCCATCACCGCTGTAAAAGATGTGCTTATTTCCATATTAGACGCAGAAACAGGAAACAGAGGTTACCAGCTTACAGGGAAAGATGTTTTTTTGGAGCCCTACAAAAGAAGTCAATCGGAGTTTAACAGAGCTATAGAATCTGCAAAAAATATCGAAATACAGGACGAAGATCAATTCCGAAGATTAGATTTGTTACAACAAAATGCTAAAAAAAGCATGAGTTTTTTGACCCAATTGGTTGTAAATCGTAAAAATGGAATTTTAATGACTCAGGATCAGATTTTGGAGAGCAAACAATATGTGGATCAATCCAGAAATCTGGTGTCGGAATTTGTAAAACACGAAGAAAACCAACTGAATGTTAAAAATAAAATTCTAAATAAATCTTCTAATACAACCGTTTTATTTATCATTTTTTCTGCAATTGCAGCCATTTTGGTAACGATTCTTTTTTATGCCAAACTTAGAAATGACCTCATCCGAAGAGAAAAACTTGAAAAAGAACTCAAGGCAAAAGACCAGGAAATTTCTAAAAGAGTAAGCATTATACAAAAAGTAGCGAGCCAAGTAGCAAGCGGCAATTATGACGTTACCATCACAGATACCGGCGAAGATGAGCTGGGAGATATTGTAGAATCTCTCAACCATATGACGCACTCTCTCAAAACTTCTTTCGAGCAGATTAATGACAATGAATGGAGACAAAAAGGTCTTATGGAACTTAATGAGTCTTTGGTAGGTAATAAAACTGTAAAACAAGTGGCAGATAATGCTCTTAATAACCTTATTACTTATTCGGACTGCTTAAACGGAGCCATTTATCTTTTGGAAGATGACAGGCTGAAACTTTATAAAGCTTTTGGACTAGAAGATCATATGAAAAAGACATTTCTGCCGGGAGAAGGTATGGTAGGACAAGCTTTTATCCAAAAGAAAATCAATGTTTTCAATAATTTACAAGACAATGATTTTGTAGCTAGTTTTGCAAGCAGCAAAATAAAAATTAATGGCATTATGCTTCTTCCAATTAGTATTGGTTCAGAAATTCTTGGAATTATAGAACTTAATGCTCCTACGGCTTTTGATGAGCTCAAAATTGAATATTTCGCAGAGAGCTCTAGAAATATAGCAATTGCACTCATTGCTGCAAGAGCAAGAGAAAAAGAGCAACGTTTGCTGGAAGAGACCCAAGCACAGTCAGAGGAATTGCAAGTACAACACGCGGAACTGGAAAACCTCAACACAGAATTAGAAGCGCAGACTCAAAAATTGCAAGCCTCCGAAGAAGAACTCCGTGTGCAGCAGGAAGAACTTATGCAAACCAACAAAGAATTGGAAGAACGTTCTAAAGCCTTGGAAGAAAAAAATCACCTGATTGCAGAGCGTAATATAGAAATTCAGAAAAAAGCAGAAGAACTGGCTCTTAGCACCCAATACAAATCCGAGTTTTTGGCCAATATGTCTCACGAGCTTAGAACGCCGCTTAATTCTATCTTGCTGCTGTCAAGATTAATGGGAGAAAATCCTGATGGAAACCTTAATGAGGATCAAATAGAATCTGCAAAAGTTATCCAAAGCTCCGGTACCAGTTTGTTAACCTTGATTGATGAAATTCTCGATCTCGCCAAAATTGAATCCGGAAAAATGAACATTATCAATGAGAAAGTTTCTTTGCAGGAAGTTACTAAAGATTTAAAAAATCTATTTGCGCCTATTGCTAAAGAAAAAGGTATAGATTTCAATATAAATATTGACTCAAAATTAACACAAAGTTTTAAAACAGACCGTTTGAGACTAGATCAGGTATTGAGAAATTTATTGTCTAATGCTTTTAAATTTACAAAAGAAGGCTCAGTTGGTATCCATATTTCAGAGAACCAGGAAGATGCAGGCTTTATCTCTTTTAGTGTAAAAGACACAGGAATGGGCATCGCGACTGATAAACAAAAATTAATATTTGAAGCTTTTCAACAGGCAGACGGCTCTACACAAAGAAAGTTTGGAGGCACAGGACTGGGACTTTCAATCAGCCGAGAAATTGCAAAATTACTGGGTGGGAAAATTACGCTTAAAAGTGAATTAGGCGAAGGAAGTGAGTTTTGCCTTATCATCCCAAAAGAACCGCTGAAAATTGCTAAATCTGCAACAACACCAGAACAGGATCTTATAGAAGTTATCTCGCAGGATGTGGAAGATATTAAAACTATTCTGGAAACGCAGGAGCCGGAGATTGTATTGTCCAATCCTATAGAAATTCCTGCAGAAGTAGAGGATGACAGAAGCATTATTACCCCGGAAGACAAAGTGATTTTAATTATAGAAGATGATACTCATTTTGCAAAAGCACTATTGAAATATGCCCATGTTAATCATTACAAAGGCGTTGTAGTAGTAAGAGGAGATTATGCTCTGCAAGCCGCCATACAATACAAACCGATTGCGATTTTACTAGACATCCAGCTTCCTGTAAAAGATGGCTGGCAAGTAATGCAAGAACTTAAAACCCATGCGGAAACCAAAATGATTCCTGTGCATATGATGTCTTCTCTACAAGCAAAGAGAGAGAGTTTAATGCGTGGCGCTATAGATTTTATTAACA
Source organism: Flavobacteriales bacterium UBA2306 (assembly GCA_002345565.1). Classification (GTDB taxonomy): domain Bacteria; phylum Bacteroidota; class Bacteroidia; order Flavobacteriales; family Weeksellaceae; genus Epilithonimonas. Next base: position 298,971 of record DDVS01000001.1, read on the forward strand.
AGCCTATTGCTCTGGATCAGATGAATGAAGTGTTTCAAAAAATTGAAGCTGCTTTAAAAATGTCTCCTCAAAAAGTACTTATTGTAGAAGAAAATGCACAACACGCCCAGGCATTATCCTATTTCCTCAGCAACTTTAACATTACCCTTTCCGTAGAAAATAATGTAGAAAACAGTGTAAAAGCTTTCCAGGTAGATAATGTAGATTGTGTGATTATTGATGGTGGCGCCACTAGAGGAAACAGCTACGAGATCGTAGAACAAATAAAAAGTTACGAAGGCCTGGAAAATCTGCCTGTAATAATTTTTACAGAACACAACTTAACACAACTCGAAGAGTTTAAAATAAGACAATATGCCGATTCTTTGGTGGTAAAAACAGCTCATTCTTATCAAAGAATTCTAGATGAAATCAGCCTTTTTCTACATCTTGTTAAAGAAAATAACCAAACTAACGAAATCGGAAGATCCAAAAATCTTGGCAGTTTAACAGAAACTCTTCAAGGCAAAAAAGTATTGATTACAGATGATGATGTAAGGAATATTTTCTCCCTATCCAAAACACTTGAAAAATATAAAGTAGAAGTTATATTGGCTATGGATGGAAAACAAGCTTTGGAAAAAATTTCAGAAAACCCTGATATAGATGTTGTTTTAATGGATATGATGATGCCGGAAATGGACGGTTATGATACGATAAGAACCATCAGAAAAAAACCGGAATACAAGAATCTTCCCATTATAGCAGTGACTGCAAAGTCTATGATTGGAGATCGTGATAAATGTATAGATGCTGGTGCTTCAGATTACATTACTAAACCTGTGGATATTGATCAATTAATGTCTTTACTTAGAGTTTGGCTTTATAAAAATTAATCATGAAAAGTAAAATTTTAATCGTAGATGACGATCCTAGAAACATCTTTGCTCTTAAACTCACGTTAAAAGCCAGATCTTTCCAAATCGAAACAGCTACAAGTGCTAAAGAAGCTTTAGAAAAATTAAACCTGGATTCTACCATAGACATCATTTTACTGGATATGATGATGCCGGAAATGGATGGTTATCAAACCATTGGGATGATTAGGAAAATTGAAAATTATAATCATAAACCCATCATTGCCGTAACTGCCCAAGCCATGGATGATGACAGAAACAAATGTTTGTCCGCTGGTGCTACAGATTATGTCAAAAAACCCATAGATGTGGATCAATTATTGGATATTATAGAAAAAATATAGTATGCTAGAACCCAACATTGTAAAAGATGAAGAACTAGATTATCTTATCAAAGATATCCATGAATTGTATGGATATGATTTTTCTATGTACAGCAAAGCCTCTTTTAAAAGAAGAATTAATAGAATCTGTGTAATTGATAAATTTGCCAGTTTTGCAGAACTCCGCTACACAATCATCAATGATCCCGGTTATCTCAAAAGATTTATAGAAGAAATCACCGTTAATGTCACAGAAATGTTTCGTGACCCCGAATTCTTTCTAGCACTCAGAAAAAAAATTCTTCCACAATTGGGTACTTATCCTTTGATTAGAATCTGGTTAGCAGGTTGCTCTACAGGGGAAGAAGCTTATTCTATTGCCATACTTTTGAAAGAATTGGGACTTTATGATAAAAGCCTTATCTATGCTACAGACATCAATCCATCTGTGTTGGAAAATGCACGTGCAGGTATTTTTCCTTTGCACCAGATGAAGTTATATTCAGAAAATTATCAGGCTTCTGGTGGTAAAGAAGATTTTTCTAAATATTACACGGCTAATTATGATGCTGCAAAATTTGATAACAGTTTAAAAAAGAAGATGATTATATCTACGCACAACTTGGTATCCGATAGCTCTTTCAACAGTTTCCATTTAATAATTTGCAGAAATGTTTTAATCTATTTTGATCGTATTTTGCAGGAACGCGTTTTCAAATTATTTGATAATAGTCTGGATAATTTAGGTTATTTAGCGTTAGGCACAAAAGAAACCCTTAGATTTTCCGATATTGGAAGAATATACCAGCAAGTAGATGATCAAAGGATATGGAAAAAAATAGAATTATCCTAAGTGATACAAAAGAAATGGAGTCAGTTAGTAAACATATAGAATTAGTTATTATCGGAGGATCTGCAGGGAGTCTTACTGTTCTTCTGGATTTTTTAAAATCTTTGGAAGAGCCTATTAGATTTTCTGTGGTTATAGTGATTCATCGTAAAGCATCAGGTTCTAACGTCTTATCGCTTCTTTTGCAGCAGGTTTCTGCTATTGTAGTAGAAGAAATAGATGATAAAATGGAAATCAAGCCCAATCATATTTATCTGGTTCCGGCAGATTTTCACGTATTATTCGAAAACAAATGTAACTTTGCATTGGATAGATCAGAAAAACTGAACTATTCCCGGCCGTCTATTGATATAGCTTTCCGTTCTGCAGCAGAAGTTTATAAAGAAGATTTGCTTGCTATTCTACTTTCTGGTGCAAACTCGGATGGTGTAGATGGTTTAAAATATGTGAAGTTAAACGGAGGAAAAATATGGATTCAAGATCCTAAAACGGCAGAAGTAGATTATATGCCCAAAATTGCTGTAGAAAACGTAGATTATGATGCCGTGATGTCTCCCGAAGATATGGTGCTAAAATTAGATCAACTATAAAAATTAAAGTTATTATGAAGAAAAAAGTTTTGATTTTTGATGATGAAACCTCTATTCTAGAAGTCATCAATATTGTACTTATGGATATAGGATATGAAGTAGAAGTGTCTGAAACTGCAGATGATATCATTAAAAAAGTTACAGATTTCCAGCCAGATGTTATTATTATGGATAATTGGATTCCCGTTATTGGAGGGGTAGAAGCTACAAAACTTTTAAAATCTCATCCGGATTATAAAAGCATTCCGGTTATCTATATTACTGCTAACAATGATATTGCCCATCTTGCAACAGAAGCTATGGCAGATGATTATGTTCCAAAACCTTTTGATATTGATGACCTGGAAGCTAAAGTTCTAAAATGGACAGATCATAAAATTTTACATTAATTTTTATGATTAATTAATTTTTGTAAAAAATAGATATTCCACAAAATCAAAGAATAACCATAGAAAAAATCTTCTATTGGAATGGTCAAAACTCTAATGCCTAAAAAATCTTTAGGGTTATAATTCACGATAGGACTTTCTAACCCAGTGCCTGTTAAAATACCATTGACCAACAGAAAACCCGGGGAAAGTATCAGATAAATAAACGATGCTTTTCCCAGCCAGGAAGTTTTGAGAATAAACTTGAGAATAGCTAAACTCAACGCTAACAAAATAAATGTGATAAAAGTATATATTTTATCATAAAAGCAAAGCCCAACTACTACATACAGCATAACAGAGCAGATTACGAAAATCTTTTCTGAATTTGCTTTCCAGTCTAATGTAAAAAATTGATCCAGACAGAAATAGGTAAACACACAAGAGAAAGGAATACATATAAAAAATAAAATCTCCTCTAAGGGTAATCCAAAAAAATTAATTCCCAGAATGTATTGCTTATTAAACCACCAAACTCCTTTTTGCGTAAACCAAATATCCCATAAAATAAAAAAAATCCCTACCAACAAGGCAGATTTTATAAAAGCTCCAAAGTGTTTATAAAACTCAATCCTGGGGTGGTAGGAAAATATAAAACAAATAATAACGGTGAAGAAGTTAATCAATAAATAGGTCAATTGCATAATACTACTAAGCGTCTTTTTTAAAATACATTCGGAAATATTTTATCGGAACCCACAAAAAGCCGAAACATTCTCCTTCTTCTTTACCAATATGTTTATGATGTTGCTTATGCGCTCTTCTAATGGCCAGCAAATAGGGATTTTGGGTGTTTTTCAGGATTTTTATCCTCTGATGAATAAATATATCGTGAACAAAAAAATAAGCCATGCCATAAAAGGTAATTCCCAACCCAATGTAAAATAAATAGTTAAAATCTTTTACACTGCCCAGATACATCAGCACAATAGCAGGGATGGCAAAAATTACAAAAAAATAGTCGTTCTTCTCCAATGGGGGTTCATTACTATGATCGTGATGATCTCTGTGAAGTGACCATAAAAACCCATGCATCACATATTTATGAATTAGCCAGGTTGCGCCTTCCATCAGGAAAAAGGTTAAAATTACAATGAGAATATTCATGTTTTTATTTTTTTTGATTGAACATTTTTTCCAGAACTTCTCTCCGATAATCAAAAATAAATTCGAGTTTCTTTTTTATAAAAATATTATGAGCTAACTCTCCCAAAAATCCCATTGGCAGTTCATAATCAACGGAATCTGTCATTAATACGCCATTCTCATTTTCTATAAATTCATGATGATGTTTCCACAATTTGTATGGTCCTTTATTCTGAAAATCTATAAAACTTTTTTGATGACTAACGTGTGTAATGAGTGTTTGCCAATCCATCCTAATGCCCAAAATAGGAGACACGTGATAATCAATCATCATTCCTTCATAAATCTCATCTTGTTCAAGCTTAGTAAGAACTTCAAAATTCATATCCTTGGGCGTAATTTTTTCCAGATTTTTCGCTGAAGAAAAAAAATCCCAAGCTGTTTTTATATCGCAGGATAATTGCTGTTCTCTGTATAGATTATGAATCATTATTGGTGTTTAAAGTTTTAATAATCATATTTTTTAGCGTCACATTTTTAACATCATGGATATGATTTCTCAAAAATATTTCGTCTGTTTTTATATTGGTTTTATACCCTAAAAAAGAAGGTGTATTTTTCTGAATAGAATAACGTACGAACCTGATTTCTATATTGTCTTTATTCTGTGAAACTGCTTTTTCTATATTGGCTTTGCCTTTTTTAAAAGTCTTCAACTTTTCAAAAGGATTTCCTGTATGCTTTGCCCAAATGGTTTGCATTGCACCCAGATAGGCCAGTTCAATATCGTTTTTGGAGGAATGATCCAAATTTTGAATCATTGTTTTACATAGATTTTCATCAAAAACCGCATTTTTATAATTTTTCCTTGTCCAATCCAAATCTGACTTTTGAAAAAAAATAAAACCACACACTAAGGTTAAAAAATAATTCATAACTATTAAATGAAAGACATTTTATACTGTACATAACAGCCCATCATCAAGGAAATCTTCTTGCTGTTAGAGATTCGCACCCGCTGATTAATAATTTTGCAGGCAGATATTTTTTTGATTTTATTAAATAAAGAAACATAATATCTATAAGCCAGATAAACGCCAAATTTAGAAGTGTTTGGTAACATTTTAATGCCTTCTAAAGCCTTTGAAAACTCATTTTGAATTTCTTTTTCTATTTCACATTTAACTCTGTTATCAAATGAACTGATATCAACATTCGGAAAATACGTGCGCCCCAATACATAATAATCATCCTTCATATCTCTTAGAAAATTTACTTTTTGGAATGCAGATCCTAAAATCATAGCATAAGGTTTCAGTTTTTCATATTCTATTTTATCCCCTTCTACAAAGACTTGCAGACACATCAAACCCACAACTTCTGCAGATCCCAGGATGTATTCTTTGTAAAGATCAGAATTGTAATCAATTTGATGAAGATCCATTGCCATACTGTTTAAAAATTGAAATATCAGTTCATGATCTATTTGATATTCATTAACAGTGGACTGGAACGATTGCAGAATAGGATTGAGCGAAATTTTTTCTTCCAGGGCTATTATGGTTTCATCACGAAATCTGGAAAGCAATTTTTTCTTATCAAAACCGTGAAAACTATCCACAATTTCGTCTGCCAATCTTACATAACCATAGATAGCATAGATAGGATTTCTAAGTTTTGGGGACAACGCCAAAATCCCCAGCGAAAAGCTAGTGCTGTATTTTTTGGTTGTTTCTTTGCTGACTTTATAAGAAAGCTCATCGAATAGTTTTTTCATATTTTAGATTTTGTGGGCTTCGGTAGCGGCAATTTTTCCGGAAATTATGGAAGGTGGAACGCCAGGTCCGGGAACGGTCAATTGTCCGGTGTAGAAAAGATTTTTTATTTTTTTGTTTCTCAGAGCAGGTTTCAGAACTGCGGTCTGTGGAAGAGTATTGGCCAATCCATAGGCATTTCCTTCATAAGCATTGTAGTCATTGATAAAATCATCAATGCAATAGCTTTTTTTATAATCGAGTTTAGAAATTAATTGAGTGGTTTTGGTGTGCTTTTCCAAACGTTCTATCATTTCATAAAAATATTTTTCTCTCATTTCTTCAGAATCCTGAATTCCCGTTGCAATTGGCATTAGAAGAAACACATTTTCGCAGTTTTCCGGGGCAAGATTTTCATCTGTTTTGGATGGGCAACAAGCATAAAATAATGGTCTAGATGGCCATTTTTTATCTTCGTAAATTTCTTTTGTATGAAGGTCTAGATCGTTTTCAAAAAATAAAGTATGATGTCTTAGATTTGGGATTTTTTCTTTGAAACCTAAATAGAAAATCAAACAAGATGGTGCAAAGGTTTTCTTTTTCCAATAGTTTTCATCGTAGTTTCTATATTCTTCCGACAATAATTTATTTTCTGTATGTTGGTAATCAGAAGATGCAATTACAGAATCAAACTCAATTTTTTCTCCATTTACAATTATTGCCGACGTTTTTTTATCCTTAACAATAATTTTCTCAACATTAGAATTCAGATGAATTTTTGTTCCTTGTTCAGTCGCTATTTGAGCCATTGCTTCTATAATTTTGATAAACCCACCCATGGGATACCAAGTTCCCAACTTGTAACCGCCGTAATTCATCAGACTGTATAAAGCCGGAATGTCTTTCGGAGCTGCACCAAGGAAAATAACAGGAAATTCCATTAAGGTTATCAATTTTTGATTCGAAAAATATTTTCTTACGAATTGATGAAAATTGCTCAATAAATCCATTTTAAGAGCGCTTTTTGCAATCGTTGGAGAAACAAATTCAAACCAAGAATGACAAGGTTTGTTCACGAAATCCTTCATCCCAAATTCGTATTTGTATTGGGCATCTTTCATAAAGTCATCCAACCTTTTTGCAGCGCTTTTTTCGGTTTGTTCAAAGAGATTTCTCATCTCTTCATAATCCTGCGGAATTTCCATTGTTCCATCAGAAAAAACCATTTCGAATTGTGGGTTTAGAGGAATTAATTCATAAAAATCCGAAGCCGATTTTCCAAAATCGTTGAAGAAATTTTCAATAATATCCGGCATCCAGTACCAGCTTGGTCCCATATCAAATGTATAACCATTGTCTGTTGAAAAACTCCTTGCACGCCCGCCCAAAGTTTTGTTTTTTTCAAAAATATGAACTTCATTTCCTAGTTTTGAAGCATAAGCTGCAGCTGATAAACCGGAAAATCCAGAACCGATAATTGCAATTTTTTTTCTCATAATTGATCTTTACCAAAGGGTAATTCTTTATAAACTTGATTTATCAGTACGTTTGACTCTATATTTTTCTGAAAAATAGGCTGATGAAATTCATCTAACTTAGCTAAGAGTTTTATTAATTCCATTTTTTCCTGGTGTGTTAAATTGGCGGTAACAATATTCGTCGCATTGCGGATGTTAACCATTTGATTTTCCAGAACTTCTAATCCTTTTTCTGTGATTTTAATAAGTTTTGATCTTTTATCGACTTCAGAATCCATTTGCATTACCCAGTTTTGTTTTAATAAACGGTTAATAATGAGCATTCCGACAGGTTTTTCCTGAATGTTTTTTTTAATCAATTCTGTTTTTGTCATTTCACCAAAAGCTTTGAGATTTATGAGATAAATAAATTCTTCCTGTGTGTGAAATTCAGATCCTGCGATGGCAGATTTAGAATACATTTTAGCGTATCGGTTAAGATGAACCAGCAGTGTACTGATGACACTTTCCGGAGACCTGCCGTTTTCTTTGCCTTCCCATAATGGTTCATCTGTAACAGATTGCGTTCTGACGTCATCATAAATCCACTGTTTGAAACCTTTGAGATCATCAGAATAATTTTTCATCGTGTTTTCAGAATCAAATTGTTCTAGTAAATCAATCACCGCTTTAAGTGTAACAAAATTCATTTGACGATTAAAAAATAGTTAATAAATAAACAAATAATAAAGCAAATATATTAAAATTAATATATAAATATACTAATCAAATTTTATACCATCAGAAAATTAAATTATCTTAAATCATAATAGTATATTCTTAAAGATCTCTAAAAAAACACAAATACTTATAATTTATTAATTTTTCGGACTGTTAATTGTGATTCTATAAATATAAATAAATATTGTTATGAATAAGGAAATAAAAATTAAAAGTCTATTGTTTGGATTGTCATTATTAACTGTAGGTTATGCAAATGCCCAAACGACTACGGAAATACAAACACCTGCAACAACTCAAAGTCAAGCAGCTAATCCACAAATAGAAGTTCTTAAACAAAAAATTGCTGCCAATCCTCAGGATACTCAATCTTTGGTAACATTAGCAACAGCATATCAAGACGCTCAAGATTATACATCTGCCATTGCAACTTGGAATCAGGTTACAACCCTAATCCCAGATTGGGCGCCAGCTTATTATAGTATAGGATATATTAATCAAGCTGCAAAAAATAACGAAGGAGCAAAAGCGGCTTACGATAAATATATCGCAAAAGTAAAACCGGAGGAGGTAGAAGCTAATAAGCAGAATTTGGCTTATGCGTATTTTTTCATCGCATTTGTTGATAAAGACACAAATCCCGAAAAAGCAAAACAATACATTGCAAAATCTCTGCAATATGATAGTACCAATCAAGATGCGCTTAACCTAAGCAAAAGCTTGATGAATTAAAATCAAATTTTTCAATTATTAAATAGAGGCTGTCTCAAAAGAGAGATAGCCTCTTTTTACGTCAATAGTAGAGCTTCAAAATTATTCCAAATTTTTGAATCCCATTGTGAGTAAGATACTGCAATATATATACTAATAATAAAGACTTTATGCTTCATCTGAATAAACGTTTTTCTTCATTGATAAGGTATGGTAGCTGGATTTAGTATTTTTTTCTTTCATTTCAAATTATAATGATTATTTAGAAGGAACTGATTCCGCAGTGAAAAAGGTGTTTTAATTTGGTTTTTTTTCTCAAATATTGATAAAACTGATTAAAACAATTTCTTATTTAAAATCATTCTTAAGGAAAGATTTTATAATTTTGGATCGATGAAAAAGCTGATTTCCATATTATTGTTATCACTGTATTTGGTTTCTACAACTGAAATTTATCAGCTTTTGAAAATGCCGTTTCTTATAGAACATTATATTGAGCATAAGGAGCTTAACTCTGAAATGTCTCTTGCAGCATTTCTGAAAATTCATTATTATCACCCGGTTAAAGACAGCGATTATGACAAGGACCAAAGATTGCCTTTTGTTTCGCATGTTAGCCTTCTTTCAGTGGCATTTACCCTTATTACTCCTTTAGACTTTCATTTTAACGAGAAGATATACAATCCTACCGAGGTTAAAAAGACCTTTTATAAAAGTGTCCTTTACAATAAGGAAATTTTAAATTCTATCTGGGAGCCTCCCAAATTTCATCAATTTTAATCTATTTTTCTCAATCATTCTCTGATTGAGGGTATTCTGTTTTTCCGGTAACATAGTTTGCAAAAAGTGTAGATGCACTAATCCCGTGTTTCAGACTACCTAAAACTTATCTCAATAATTAAGATTAATCAATCAATTTATGCTTACAAAAATCATTGAGTTTTCTGTAAAGAATAAACTCATTATTGCATTGTTGGTATTAGGGCTTATTGGAATTGGTTCCTATCAGGTCACTAAATTACCGATAGATGCTGTTCCCGACATTACCAATAATCAGGTACAGGTTATTACCATTGCACCTTCATTTGGAGCAACGGATATAGAACGACTTGTCACCTTTCCTATAGAACAGGCCAATAATAATATTTCAGGACTAAAAGAGATTCGAAGTTTTTCCAGATTCGGGCTATCTCTTGTTACTATTGTCTTCGAAGATGATATTGATATTTATTGGGCCAGACAGCAGGTTGCAGAAAGATTGCAGCAGGTGCAGGCTGTCATTCCTCAAGGGATAGGAAATCCTCAATTAGGACCTATTTCCACAGGATTAGGTGAGATTTTTCAATATGTAGTAAGGCCCGAAAAAGGATATGAAAAAAAATACAATCTCACAGAACTCCGTACCATTCAGGATTGGATTGTAAGAAGACAGCTATTAGGTGTAAAAGGAGTTGCAGAAGTCAGCAGCTTTGGGGGAAAATTAAAACAATATGAGATTGCAGTCAATCCGGATAGGTTGAATGCGTATGGAATCACCATTAATGATGTTTTCGATGCCCTACAAGCAAATAATCAAAATACAGGAGGTGCTTATATTGAAAAAGGGCCTACCGTTTTATACATCAGAAGTGAAGGTTTAGTAGGAAATATTGAAGAAATTAAAAATATTTCTATTGCTACAAAAACAAATGATGTTCCGCTGTTTATAAGGGATATTGCAGAAGTAAAACCAGGTTTTGCCACCCGATACGGAGCCATGACCTTTAATGATGAGGGAGAAGTGTCAGGAGCGGTCGTTATGATGCTTAAAGGCGAAAACAGTAACCAGGTCATTAAAAATGTAAAAGAGAAAATTGCCCAGGTTCAGAAGACGCTTCCAAAAGGAGTAGTAATAGAACCTTTCCTGGATCGGACCAAAATGGTGAACAATGCCATTGGTACTGTTGAAAAGAACCTTACAGAAGGCGCATTGATCGTTGTTTTCGTTCTTGTATTATGCCTTGGAAATATAAGAGCCGGTTTACTGGTGGCTTCAGTGATTCCTCTTGCTATGTTATTTGCAATCTGTATGATGAATCTTTTCGGGGTCAGTGGTAATCTGATGAGTCTTGGAGCTCTGGATTTCGGTTTGATTATAGACGGAGCGGTGATTATTGTAGAATCTATATTACATCAGTTCAGTCATAATTCAAAATTTAAAAAGATATTCTCAGTTGGAAAATCAGAAATGGATACTGTGGTTATAGATTCTGCAGGAAAAATGATGAACAGCGCCGTTTTCGGACAAATCATTATCCTGATTGTCTATCTTCCAATTCTTACTTTAGAGGGAATTGAAGGGAAAATGTTCAAACCAATGGCTCAAACCGTTGCTTTTGCATTACTGGGTGCATTTTTACTGTCATTAACATATATCCCGATGATGAGTGCTGTTTTACTGAGAAAAAGAAGTGAAAACCCAACTTTTTCAGATAGAATTATGAAGAAAGTGGAGAAGATTTATCTTAATACGTTGCTTAAGCTTCTTAGAATTCCTAAAACAGTTTTTGCCATTGTGGCTGTCCTGTTTATAATGGCCGTTTTCATCTTATCCAGAATGGGAGGGGAATTTATTCCGTCTCTTGAAGAAGGCGATTTTGCGGTAGATACTAGAGTTTTACCCGGAAGTAATCTTACAACGACGATTGAAAGCACCCAGAAGGCTGCTCATATTATCAAATCCAGATTTCCTGAAGTGGAAAAAGTAGTGACAAAGATCGGAAGTGGTGAAGTTCCTACCGATCCAATGCCTATGGATGCTTCAGATATGATGGTTATTTTAAAAGATAAAAAAGAATGGACTTCTGCATCCTCTTTTCCGGAGCTTGCAGATAAAATGGGGAAACAGCTTCAGGATGTTCCGGGGATTACGACCAGTTTCCAGTTTCCAGTTCAGATGCGTTTTAATGAATTAATGACGGGGGCAAGACAGGATGTTGTGATCAAGATTTTTGGAGAAGATCTGGATGTTCTTTCACAATATGCCCAGAAGCTTGGAAAAATTATAGAGACTGTGAATGGAACTCAGAATCTTTATATAGAACCTATTTCCGGAATGCCACAAGTTATTATAGAATACAACCGCCCTTTAATTGCTCAGTACCATTTGTCTATCTCAGACATCAACAGAATTGTTAATACAGCATTTGCAGGGCAAAGTACAGGATTGGTTTTTGAAGGAGAAAAACGTTTCGATATGGTAGTACGGCTTGATACGAAGGACCGAAAAAATGTTACCGATATTAAGAATCTCCTGGTTCCTACTCCTTCCGGAAATCAGATCCCGCTCTCCCAGCTTGCCACAGTAGATGTGAAAAACGGTCCTAATCAAATCCAAAGGGAAAACGCCCAGAGGAGAATTGTAGTAGGTTTTAATATAAAAGGACGGGATGTACAAAGTATTGTGGAAGAGCTGCAGCGTAAAGCAGATCAAAAAATGAAGCTTCCCACAGGATATTATATGACCTATGGAGGTTCATTTGAAAATCTTAATAATGCCAAACAGCGCCTTTTGATTGCTGTTCCGATTGCATTGGCTCTTATTTTCGTTATGCTGTTCCTGGCTTTTAATTCCGTTAAAGAAAGTTTACTTATCTATACTGCAATTCCCCTTTCTATCATCGGTGGAGTATTCCTGATGGCATTGCGGGGTATGCCTTTTAGTATCAGTGCGGGAGTAGGATTTATAGCACTTTTTGGCGTAGCGGTTTTAAATGGAATTGTTTTAATCTCAGAGTTTAACCGGCTTTATAAAAGAGGAATTAAAAATATAGTAAGAATTGTTATAGACGGGGGAGAATCAAGACTTCGTCCTGTTCTGATGACTGCTTTCGTTGCTTCATTAGGATTTATTCCAATGGCTGTAAGCAATGGAGCCGGAGCAGAAGTACAGAGACCTTTGGCAACTGTTGTTATTGGTGGGTTGATGGTAGCGACTTTTCTTACCCTATTCGTTTTACCATTGCTTTACGTAAATATTGAAAAAGGATTTAAAATGAAAAAACATAATCATAAAAATGTTGCATCGGTGTTGATTTTGATTTTCATCGTAATGGGAACCGGAATTAAATCCCAAACTCCGATCAGCCTGCAAAATGCTATTAATACAGCACTGGAGAATAACAGAAATCTTAAAAACGAAAAACTGAAATCGGAATATTCAAAAGCATTGATTAAATCTGCCAATGATATTCCGCAGACAGGAATTTCAATGGATTACGGGCAGATCAATAGTGCTTACAACGATATGAAATTCGGAATTTCCCAGAATATTGCATTTCCAACAGTGTATAAAAAACAGAAAAATGTATATACTGAAGAATGGAAAAGATCTTTGCTGAATGTTTCTCTTAAAGAATATGAGCTGAAGAAAGCCGTGAGTCTTACCTTCTATAATATCCTGTATTGGAGAGACAAAGAGCAGCTTCTCCATGAAACATTAAAATTATACACCGATTTTCTGAACAAGGCAAGCATTCGTTTAAAAGCGGGTGAGAGTAATATTCTGGAAAAAACAACAGCTTCCAATCAGAAGTCAGCGATAGAAATTCAGTTAAAACAAGTAGAACAGGAACTTTCTGTTCTGAAATATCAACTTCAATGGTTGTTGAATACCGAAACAGATTTTTCACCTGAGGATCAGAAATTATTTAATGGAGTTTCTAAAACTGAACTTAGCTTGCATCCTGCTATTAAATTAGTACAGCAGCAGAAAAATGTATCTGAGCAGCAGATTGCTCTTGAAAAGGCAAAAATGCTTCCCGGTCTTCAGTTGGCTTATAATCTTAACAGTTTCAGAGGAATGGGAGCCGATGATAAAGTGTATGGATCTGCACCTCAGTTTCATTCTGTACAACTGGGCGTTTCGGTTCCTGTCTTTTCAGGAGGTCAGAAGTCAAGAATACAGGCTGCAAAAATTGCAGAATCAGTTGCTGAAAATGATCTGGCGAATACAGAATTTACCCTACAGAATCAGCTTAAAAAGATGACCAATATCTACCAGACTAATCTTGATATTGTTTCCCAATATGAAAGCTCAGAGCTGAAAAATGCCGATGTCATTAGTGAAACAGCTAAGAAGCAGTTTCTGGCTGGTGAAATTAATTATCTGGAGTTTGTCATATTGGTCAATCAGGCTGTTGCCTTAAAGAATAATTATGCCGATGCCGTCTGGAAACTGAATCAAAGTGCTATAGAACTGGAATATCTTACTTTAAACCCTTAACAATGAAACTTAAAATTAAAATTATATCATATTCTCTATCCGTAACATTGCTGCTGTTTTATCAATGCAAAGACTATATAAAAACAGAACCGGTATCCGAGACTTCAAAAGACGAAAATGTAGTGGCTCTTACCGATGCGCAGTTGCGAAATGCTCCGATAGAAACAACAACGCTTTCTTTACAGAAGATTTCTTCAGTTTTAAAGCTGAATGGAATGATTGATGTTCCGCCGCAAAATCTGGTTTCGGTAAGTATTCCTTTGGGAGGTTATCTTAAATCCAGCAATCTACTTCCTGGCAAACCGGTTTCAAGAGGACAGGTGATTGCTGTTATTGAAAATCCACAGTTTATTCAGCTTCAGCAGGATTATCTGATGGCAAAATCTAAAGTACATTTTGCCCAATTGGATTATAACCGTCAGAAAACATTGAACCAAAGCCAGGCAACCAGTGATAAGGTGATGCAGCAGGCACAATCTGAAATGAACAGCCAGAAAATTTTAATGAACTCTCTGGCTCAACAGCTTCGTCTTATCAACATCAACCCTGGGGCACTAAGCTCCGGAAAAATTACGAAAAGCGTACCCGTTTACAGCAGTATCAATGGCTTTGTAAGCAAGGTGAATGTTAATATCGGAAAATATGTAAATCCTTCCGATGTCCTTTTTGAATTAATTAATCCTGATGATATTCACCTCACTCTTAAAGTCTATGAAAAGGATCTGAAAAACCTGAACAAAGGGCAGCGGTTCGCAGCATATACCAATACTTCTCCTGATAAAAAATACTACGGAGAAATTTTATTGGTAAGTAAAGATGTTAACCCCGGAGGTTGGGCTGAAGTACATTGCCATTTTGAAAAATACGACCAGAGCCTTGTGCCGGGAATGTATATGAATGCAGAAATAGAAACGAGTACTGCGTTCTCCAATGCCATACCCGAAGAGAGTATTGTCAATTTTGAAGGGAAAGATTTTGTTTTTGTGGAAGATAAAAAACAAACCTACAGATTAACTCCTGTACAATTGGGCGAAACGGAAAACGGATTCATACAGATTCTCAATTTTAATGATTTTAAAAATAAAAAAATTGTAACCAAAAATGCCTATATCCTTCTTATGAAGCTTAAAAATACAGAAGGAGAATAGTTCGTGATTAATGAATAAGTATTTTAAAAAATCAAGTAAAATATAAAATTATGAAAACATCTTCTTTAATAAAAACAGGAGCAGGATTTGTCGCTCTACTGATAATTGCTATTCAGTTTTTTGATACGGATAAAAATATATCAGCTACTTCCTCGGAAAATGCAATTGAAAAACATTATCAGCTATCCTCTCATGTACAAGGTTTATTAAAAACAAGCTGTTATGACTGTCATTCTAACAATACAGCTTATCCTTGGTACAATAATATACAGCCGGTAAAATGGTGGTTGGCAGATCATGTCAATTCAGGAAAAAGACATTTGAATTTTGATGAATTCAATACCTATTCTAAAGAAAAGAAATTGAAAAAATTAGACGAGATTACTGAAACGTTAAGAAGTGGAGAAATGCCTCTAAGCTCGTATACGTTTATCCATCATAATTCAAAATTATCTTCTGCAGATCAATCGGAAATAGAAAAGTGGGTATCTGAAGTTAAAAAACAGATTAAATAGCAGCGAATAAAAACATTGATTAAAAAATATTCAGTAAATTTAATACGACATCCATCTCGCATGAATTATAATATACCTGAAGACCTGAAAGGACTTACAGAAGCTGAGGTTGCAGCTTCCCGAAAACAATACGGATATAACCGATTAGAAGCGGTGAAGAAGGAAACATGGGTAGGTATGCTTCTTGACATTCTGAAAGAACCCATGCTTATCTTATTGATATGTGTTTCCCTTATCTATGTAATTATAGGCGATTATGGAGAAGCTGCATTTATGTTTATTGCGATAGTAGGTGTTACTGCTATTTCTTTTTATCAGGATAACAGGAGCAAGAAAGCACTGGAAGAGCTCGAAAAATTGAATGAACCTTTAAGTACGGTAATAAGAAATTCAAAAGTGATGAAAATTCCCACTTTTGAAATCGTTGTCGGTGATCTTTGTATTACTGAGGAAGGAAGTTTAATTAATGCTGATGGGAAGATTGTTCACAGTAACGATTTTTCGGTTAATCAATCTTCTTTGACAGGGGAAAGCTTTTCTGTTTTCAAAGACAGTAAATCGGAAGATAATAAAGTATACAGTGGAACCATTACAGTTTCCGGGTTGGCTGTTTTTGAGGTAGAACAAATAGGAAAAGAAACCAAAGTTGGGAAGATTGGGCAATCTATTCTTGGTATAAAAGAAGAAGCCTCGCCTTTACAGCTTCAGATCCGGAGTTTTGTAAAAGGAATGGCTATTATTGGGCTGGTTATCTTTACGGCAGTATGTGTTTTCAGCTATATTAAAACGCAAGATTTTGTTACCAGTTTATTAAGTGGTCTTACACTGGCGATGTCTGTACTTCCAGAGGAAATTCCTGTCGCTTTTACAACATTCATGGCTTTGGGAGCCTGGAAACTGATGCGTGAAGAAATCATTATAAAGCGAAGCAGCATTGTTGAAACGCTGGGAAGTGTGACAGTAATATGTACGGATAAAACAGGAACAATCACTGAAAATTCCATGCAGTTAAAACATCTTTATGATTATCAATCTGATACCATTTACGAAGAGGAAGACTTTACAATAAAACAACTGGATGAACTCATTGATTATGCAATGTGGAGTAGTGAACCGGTACCTTTTGATCCGATGGAAATAACTTTGCATAAGGTTTACGAACAAACTCAGGATTCAGATACAAGAAAAGATTACCACTTAGTTCATGAATATCCATTGGAAGGAAAACCTCCGATGATGACACATCTTTTCGAGAACGAACAAAAAGACAGAATTATTGCTGCTAAAGGAGCTCCTGAAGCTATTCTTAATGTTTCTCAGCTTTCAGAAGAAGAAAAGGATAAAGTACGAGAAGTCATTAAAAAATTCGGAGAACAAGGATATCGGGTTCTTGGGGTCGCCAAATCTCATTTTGAAGGAAACAATTTTCCTGTAAAACAACATGATTTTACATTTGAATTTTTAGGATTGACTGTATTTTATGATCCCCCTAAAAAAGGAATAAAAAATGTGTTTCAGCAGATTTATGATGCAGGGATTAAGGTAAAAGTCATGACGGGAGATAATGCAGATACAACAAAAGCGATTGCAATGCAGGCAGGAATTATAAATGAAAGTCTGGCAGTTAACGGAAGCGATATAGCTGCAAGTTATGAAGATGGCCTGATGAAGCTCTCCGAAAATACAACTTTGTTTACAAGAATGTTTCCCGAAGCAAAGCTTAAAGTGGTGAATGCTCTGAAAGCACAAGGTAATGTAGTGGCAATGCTTGGCGATGGTGTGAATGATGGGCCAGCTTTAAAGGCAGCTCATATTGGAGTGGCCATGGGAAATAAAGGGACAGAGATTGCTAAATCGGCTGCTGCTTTGGTAATTACGAATGATGATCTGGAAAAGCTGGTGGTAGGAATTGCTGCGGGACGGAGAATTTATGCCAATATCAAAAAAGCGGTTCAGTATATTATTTCCATTCATATTCCTATTATACTTACAGTTTCTTTGCCATTATTCTTGGGGTGGATATTTCCTCACATATTTACGCCAGTTCATGTTATTTTTCTCGAATTGGTAATGGGGCCTACCTGTTCTATTGTGTATGAAAATGAGCCTATTGAAAAAAATGCAATGAAGAGACCTCCGCGAGCACTTACAGAAACTTTCTTAAACTGGCGGGAGCTTACGGTAAGTATTATTCAGGGGTTGGTTATCACGGGAGGAATATTATGGATGTACCAGTATTCTGTTGATCTTGGAAATGATGAGGCAAAAACAAGAGCTTTGGTTTTCAGTACCTTGATATTTGCTAATATACTATTAAGTCTGGTGAACAGATCTTTCTATTACAGCATATTTGAAAGCTTTAAAAATCGTAATTTCCTACTGATGGGGATTTCGGCATTGGTTCTTGTACTTTTATTTGTTATTCTGTATGTGAAACCTGTATCAGGATTCTTTAGTGTAACACCTCTTGCTGTAAAGGAATTGGGGATAACATTGCTTGTTGCCGCTACGTCAGTATTATGGTTTGAGGTTTATAAACTTATAAAAAGGTATATAGAAAAAAAATAATAATTCGTAATAAAATATTTTATAATTTTGATTTGTGAAAAAGTTGATTTCCATAGTGTTGTTATTTTTATATTTGGTTTCCACAACCGAATTGTATCAGCTTTTGAAAATCCCGGAACTTGTTGAACATTACATAGAGCATAAAGAATTGAATCCGGATATGACACTTACGGCATTTCTAAAAACACATTATGATCATCCTGTGAAGGACGGTGATTACGGCAAAGATCAGAGACTTCCGTTTATCATACATTCTGCGCCTTTATCATTGGTTTTTACAATTAATCAGGGATTCAGTTTGGAAACTGCAACTTATCATTTTATTCCTTTACAAGCGCATAAAATTCCTTCAAAAGACGAAGATCTTTGTCATAAAGGTTTTCTGAATTCCGTATGGGAGCCGCCAAGATCTTCTTTTTCATAATTAAGTCTCAATTTGGTTTGTATTCACAGACCAACACCCTCAATTATTTTATATTATTAATTTCATAATAATGAAAACACTATTTTCAGCCATAGTAATGGTTGTATTCGCTGTTGGCATTCATGCGCAAAGTCGTTTGGAAAATGCCAAGAAACAAGCCTCACAAAATAAAGAACTTATCTTATTGAACTTTTCAGGTTCAGACTGGTGTATTCCATGCATCAAACTTCACAAAAATATCATCGAGACCGATGAATTTAAAAAGCTGGAAACAGAAAATATCGTGGTTTACATCAATGCAGATTTTCCAAGAAATAAAAAGAATCAGCTTTCCCCGGAACTGAAAAAAGAAAATGCTTCACTTGCTGATCAATACAACCAAAAAGGATTATTTCCATATACATTGTTATTGAATGCTGATGGTAAAGTCCTGAAAAGCTGGGAAGGGCTGCCTTCGGAAGATGCACTGGCATTCAGCAAAGAGATAAAAAGTATAAAAGAGAATCAAAAATAAAAAAGGGATGTTAAGAGAATTCAAAAGACCTCATAAACTAATGGGGAACGCTTTTGAAATTACCGTTGTAAGCGATGATGAAAATTCTGCAAATCAGCATATCGATGCAGCGATTAACGAAATCAGCAGAATTGAAAAGCTTTTGACCACATTCAATGCGGAAAGCCAGACCAATCTAATCAATAGAAATGCCGGAATCCAGCCTGTAAAAGTAGATTGGGAGATTTTTGACCTGATTGAAAGAAGTCTAAGAATCAGCAGAATAACAGACGGCTATTTCGATATTTCCTATGGGGGAATCGATAAAAGTTTCTGGAATTTCGATCGTGAAATGAAAGAGCTTCCGAATCCTGAACTGATTAAAGATCATCTGAAACTCGTTAATTATCAGAATATTATTCTTGACCGCGAAAATCAAACTGTTTTCCTCAAAGAAAAAGGTATGCGAATCGGTTTTGGCGGAATCGGGAAGGGTTACGCTGCAGAAATGGCAAAACAGATGCTTCAAAACAGAGGGGTAACTTCCGGAATTGTCAATGCTTCAGGCGATCTAACGACCTGGGGAAATCAGGCAGACGGAAAGCCCTGGACTGTCGGAATTGCCGATCCCGACAATGCCAAACAACCGTTTTCGTATATGAATATCACCAATATGGCGGTGGCAACTTCCGGAAATTATGAAAAATTCGTCGTTATCAACGGTAAAAAATATTCTCATACCATTAATCCCAAAACAGGAATACCTGTTTCGGGCGTGAAAAGTGTTACGATTTTTTGTCCCAATGCAGAAATTGCCGATGCAATGGCAACTCCCGTAAGCATTATGGGAATCGATGCAGCGCTCAGTATGATCAACCAGATCAATCATCTGGAATGCATCATTATTGATGATCAGGACAAAATTTATTCATCTCAAAACATTAATCTAAAATGAAAAATCTTATAAAAATATCAGCTTGCTTACTGATCACAGTTGCTTCAGTACAGTCCTGCACAACCGTAAAAGAGTACGAAAAAAATAAATTGAACGATGCCGAAATGGTTCTGGGAAACAGAACAATTGAAAAGACCGAACTCAGCTTTCAGTCCTACAGAGAAGGATCTTCGGGTGCAAATGCCGGAAAAGTTGGTGGTGGTTGCGGATGTAATTAAAAAGAGTAATCGTAAAATTTAATTGTGATTCAAAAATGAAAAAAATAATCGTAAGTGTTATTGCTCTTTTCGGAATTTTCAACGTAAAAGCACAGGAAAACACAAACAATGAGCAGCCTAAAAAACTGACTTTTGATGAAGCTAATTTAGTTTCAAGCTATTATAAGCAAAGCGGAAACAATTCCGCAGTAACGGGAGGAATCGGGACGGAAAAACTGACGGACATTTCCAATACCATCGATGTAACTATGGTAAAATACGATAAGAAAGACAGGAAAAATAAATTCGATCTTAGTGTCGGGATCGATCATTTTACTTCCGCTTCGTCGGATATGATTGATCTGAAAGCCAATTCATCAGCTTCCCACGCAGACAACAGAATTTATCCTGCATTAAGCTGGAGCCGAGAGAATACGGGAAAAGGAACGACTTTAATGGCGGGCATTTCTACCTCTTTTGAATTTGATTATGCATCTTACGGTGCAAACATCGGGTTTTCCCAAAAAACCAAAAACAGAATGGGAGAATTTACGGCGAAATTCCAGACTTATCTGGATCAGGTAAAGTTGATTGCTCCGATTGAGCTCAGAACAAACGGAAGCACCGGGGGAGAACACGAAAACTACGGAACCAGCGGAAGAAATACTTTTGCGCTATCACTTTCTTATTCGCAGATCATTAATCAGAATTTTCAGGTCGAATTTTTGGCGGATGGTGTTCAGCAAACGGGATATTTAAGTTTGCCTTTCCACAGGGTTTATTTCAATGATAATTCAGTTCATCAGGAAGCTTTGCCGGATAAAAGGTTTAAAATTCCTTTGGGAGTAAGAGCTAATTATTTCCTCGGGGACAAAGTGATTCTGAGAGCATACTATCGTTATTATACCGACGATTGGGGCCTGAAATCCAATACTTTCAGCCTGGAAATACCTGTGAAAATTTCGCCTTTTATTTCGGTAAGCCCGTTTTACAGGTATTATTCTCAGACTGCGGCTAAATATTTTGCGCCTTATCAGCAACACACTGCTTTTGATGGTTTTTATACAAGTAATTATGACCTTTCAAAATTCGACAGTCATTTTTACGGAGCAGGAATAAGAATCAGTCCGAAGAACGGTTTATTTAGTGTCGAAAGGCTGAATATGCTGGAAATCAGATATGGACATTACACGAAATCTGTGGGAATGAAGTCTGATATAATTTCCCTGAATTTGAGATTTAAATAAAATCATTTTTCTTAACAGAATTTTCAAAATTAAAATTCTATCAAGAAGTGTTTGTTAAAAAATGGCGCCAACTGCCTTCAGTTGGCGCCATTTGTCTTTTGGTGACACTCCAACCCGAAGAAATCGGACGAGAAGACATTTATAGCAGCAGGAAAGCCCTTCTATGAATAAACCATTGAGTTTGACGCAACGGTACCCTACAGAAATATTCCCAATCTGGAAAATGCTCATGATTCGTTATTGGAATGGAGAAGGGGTAGCGGTCGTTGGTTTCGGGAAGGTTTCTGAAATAGGTATTAGCAGAGCAAAAAAAAATAGCGAAGGTTTTGGTTCAAAATGACTCACAGGACTATAATCAAACCAATTAAGATCAGATATTAATAATATTTTGAAGGTATTAAGTGATATTTAAGTATATATTATTTAAAATATCAGAAAGTTTTAATAATTATATTAATGTCAGCGCTTTTATAATCAGCATAAATATGAGAATGGAATTCATTCAGCTTTCTCAAAATCTTAAGAAATTCAGACTTTTCGGAATCGTTTAATTGTCCTGATAAAATTTTTGAGGTGATGTTTACATGAGATACCGAGGCGTGGAAAATTTCTTCGCCTTTTTTAGTCAAATTTAATCGTTTACTTCGCTTATCGTCTTCATCATTTTTTTCTTCTAAAAATCCTGCTTCCAAGAGTCTTTTGATAATTTGAGTTCCAGTTTGTTTCTCGTGACCGTTTTTTTCAATCAACTGAATTTTTGTTAAAAATGGTTCATCTTTCAATCGATACAAATAAGTGAATTCCTCATTAGCTAACTCGGGGAAATCTCCCAAACCTTTTCTTATCAATAATTTAGAATATCGACCGAGTAAGAGAATTTGCTTGCAAATTTCGTTTTCGGTAAAAGAAACATGATGATTTTCATTTTTAAAAAGTTTGGTAGGGCTTTCATCAACATACTTTTTATCATTCATCCACACACGGAAATCATCAACAGTAGAGTTGGGTTTGCAGGCGTCAGAAGATTCAAATTCTTTTACTTGATGGAATAGGTCTATGAAAAAGTCGGTTTGCATAATTATTTTGTAAAGATATTAGTTTTAGTTTTTTAAAAACAAATTATAGTTTCACACTGCCCATTCCACCATCAATACCAATGATTTGTCCTGTAATCCAATATGAATTTTCTGACAATAAAAACTCAACCATCTTTGCGATTTCGTCTGCATTTCCAACTCTTTGCAATGGATGTCTTTTTCCAGATGCTTCCCGTTTTTCAGGCGTTGATAGGAGTTGCGAAGCCAGATTGGTATCCGTTAATGATGGCGCAATCGCATTAACTCTGATTTTCTGAGCAGACAATTCTGCCGCTAAACTTTTTGTTAAACCTTCAACAGCGCTTTTACTTGCCGAAATTGAGGCGTGAAAAGGCATTCCCAATTTTGCAGCCACCGAACTGAACAGTACAACCGAAGCAGTTTCAGATTTTTTCAACTGGGGCAATAGTTTATGAATTGTTTTTACTGCACCTAAAACATTTATTTCAAAATCATTCTTGAAATCTTCAACGGAAAGCCGGTTAAATGGTTTTAAATTAATACTTCCCGGCGCGTAACCAATCCGTCAATCACATCCGGAAAATTAATTTCATCCAGATTTCCGGAAAGAATATCCATTGGATAAAATTTAATATTTAAATTCTCAACTTCAGGATTTTCTGTTCTTGAAATGCCAATTACATTGTGGTTTTCTGACAGTATTTTTGCAGCAGCAAATCCAATTCCCTGCCCGCAACCTATGATGACTATGTTTTTCATTTTATTCTGTTTTATCGTTTCGAAATTTTATTATGACTAATTGTTCGTTGTCTAGTAGATTTAAACCGCTCAATTTCAGGATTTCTCTTCATCAAATGTTTCTGGCTCACACCCGAATTCACTCTCTTTCTCCAAAGTTTGAAACTCGATGGTTTCAGTTCTTTTCTCATTACATCAATCACTTCAGATTCGGTGATTCCAAACTGAAATTCTATCGCTTCAAACAGCGTTCGGTCTTCCCAAGCCATTTCAATGATACGGTCTGTCTGTATTAAATTAAATTCTTTTTTCATTTTTTAAAACTTTTAATCGTACGTTTCGCCATCTTAAAATATTCGGATTTTTTCTCATTCGTCATTTTATCCAAAGTTCGCAACATCACTCCCAATCTCGGATTCGTTTTGAAAAATTCCTGTTTGTCATTCACAAAATTCCAAAAGAGAGCATCCCATTTTTCCGTCCAGTCGCCATCTGCGTAATCACTCATTTTTTTGATGTAATTGCTCCCGCTGATGTACGGTTTTGTACTCATTTTTCCGCCGTCGGAAAAGCTGCTCATTCCATAAACGTTCGGAACCATTACCCAATCGTAAGAATCGATGAACATCTCCATAAACCATTGGTAAACGTCATCTGGATTAAGTTTCAACAGATTCATAAAGTTGGCGAAAATCATTAACCGTTCGATATGATGAGCATAACCAATCTTCAGAACTTTCGAAATCGTGCTGTCAATCGGTTTTATTTCAGTTTTTCCCGTGTAAAAAGATTCGGGAAGCGGATTATGGTGTTTCCAATAATTTTTGTTCCGCTGATACGTTCCCTGATAGAGATAAATTCCCCTCACGAATTCTCTCCAGCCCAAAATCTGCCGCACAAAACCTTCAAGAGAATTGACGGGAGTTTTATATTCTCCTGCATAATCAATCGCTTCTTTTAAAACGTTTTCGGCAGTTAAAAGTCCAATGTTTAACAGTGGAGAAAGCACGCTGTGATGCAAAAAATGTTCACGCTCCACGATACTGTCTTCATAGATTCCAAAATCGGCAAACCGCAGTTCCAAAAACTGATTCAGCCAATTTTCAGCTTCCTCAAAAGTGACAGGATAGAGCTGATATGACGTTAAGCTTCCATAATTTTTACTGAAGTTTTTCTCGGTATAAGTTTTCGCTTCCTCATAATATTTGCTGTTTTCAGGGAAGTGAACGGGCGGTGCTTTTTTATTTTTAGGATATTTTTTACGATTTTCATTATCAAAAGTCCATTTTTCACCGATTGGTTTTCCGGCTTTCATCAAAATATTTCGGGAAATTCTCTGTTGCTTATAAAAATCAGTTTGATGATAAGATTTTTTATCTTCAAAATAATCTTTTAAATCTTCCCGGGTATTGATGAATAAAGGACTTTCAAGAATTTCTAATTCTAATTTAGTTTCCTTGATTCTCTTTTCAAGCCAATTGTCGCAAACATCCGTGATGAGAATTTTTTCAAAATTTTGTTTTTCTAAATGTTTAATTAAATTTCGAATATCAGAAAGTGGGAAAGTGCTTTCAATATATTCAACCTTGAATTTTTTTTTGGTCAAATATTCTTCATAAAACTTCATACTCGCCCTGTGCAAGGCAATTTTCTGTTTATGAAATTTATATTGTTTAAAAAACAGAAACTCTTCCACCAGAAAAACCGGTTGATTTTTATCCAGATAATTCGTGTCTTTGAAAAGCTGGTGCGGAAATATCAATTGCGCCGTACTTACTTTTTTGGATGGCATATTTTTCAAATTTTTATATTTAATCTGAAGATCTTGAACATTTATTTCTTCCGCATTTTTCGCTGCAATATTTTACTTCGTCCCAGTTTTTTTTCCATTTTTTTCGCCAGTTGAAGGGCAGTCCGCATACTTCACAAATCTTTGAAGCTAAGTTGGCTGGCATTTATTGGATGTAATTTTTATATTGATTAATCACGATATTTTTCGCTTTCAAATCGTGCATCATATTGTACAAACCAAAGAATGTACGGTTCAGATAAATAAAATGCTTCGAACCTCTGTTGGTATTCATCCCTTTAATATCACTGATTTTTGCATATTTCTGACCCAGATCTGCAATTTCCTGAAAGAAAGATTCATCAGAAAAATCAAAAATTTCTGCGTTAAAAGGTCTTGTAAACAATTCCAGCAGTTCGTAGAATAATTTGGTGAAAAATTCCTGTTCTTTAGCAGAATCATTAGAACTCAAAATCTCCAGATCGTATAACTTTTCTTTGTAAAATTCAGCATTATTAAGATTCTCAAGCTTAGCCAACTCAAAATAGGGTCTATAAAAATCATTTGGAATTTCTTTAATACATCCGAAATCAATCACGAGCAGTTTTTTATCTTCTGAAACCAGGAAATTGCCTGGATGTGGATCTGCATGAACCAGTTTCAAAACGTGCATTTGGTACATATAGAAATCCCAAAGCGTCTGTCCTATTTTGTTTAAATCTTCCTGAGAATGACCCAATTTTGTGAATTCCGAGAAATGCTTTCCGTTCATCCAATCCATTGTGATGATTCTTTCACAAGAGAATTCCGGATAATATTTGGGGAACTGAAGATTCGGTAGATGGGCGCATTTTTCAGAGATTTCCTGACTTCTTTTTAGTTCGAGATTATAATCTGTTTCCTCAAACAATTTATTTTCTACTTCCTGAAAATAGGATTCTGAACCTTCTTTTTTGATATTGAACATTTTCATCGCAATTGGTTTTACCATTTTCAAATCGCTGGAAATGCTTTCTCTAACGCCGGGATATTGAATTTTTACGGCAAAATTCTGAGCATCTTTCTTTGCTTTATGAACTTGCCCAATGCTTGCTGCGTTGACAGATTCATTCATAAATTCATCAAATAGATCCTCAGGGTTTTTACCGAAATATTTTCTGAAAGTTTTCTTCACTAAAGCACCTGAAAGCGGCGGAACAGAGAATTGTGACAAAGAAAATTTCTCAACGTAAGCTTGCGGAAGAATGTTTTTCTCCATACTTAACATTTGGGCGACTTTCAGGGCTGAACCTTTCAGTTCTTTAAGAGAATCATAAATGTCTGTTGCGTTGTCTTCATTCAAAGTTTTTCTCGCTTCTTCCTCATCTTTTTCCTTCGTGATTTTATTTCCGTAGTATTTGATATAATTAACGCCCACTTTTGCGCCCGCTTTCAGCAAACTGCTGGTTCTTTCTAATTTTCCGGTTGGTATTTTACTGAGTGTTTTCATCTACTATTTTTTAAATTTTTCTTTGAACAAAAACTTTCCAAGATCAACTACTTTTCTTAAAGGTTCGTTATCCATCAGTTCAAATACTGTATCAATTGTTTTTTCGATGAAGATATCTGTCTTTTCAAATGCCGGAGAAGTGTCTTTTTTCCAAAAATCTATGGCGGAAACCAAATGAATCCATAAAGCTTCTTCACGAGCTTTTTCGTGGAAATTTTTCACATCATCTTTCGCTTTTTGAATGATTTCCCAATCGTTAAAATCAAGAGTTTTGATGAATTGACGATGTGCTTCTCTCAGGTGACTAAATATTTTTGCTGAATGTAATTTATTGTTTCCCAAAATCATAAGAACCAAAGAACGGTTCATCGTCATATTTTCAAAAAAGATAAAATAAACATTCAACAGTTTTTCTTTGGACCTAATTTGATCTGAACTGTTAACTTCCGTAGCTAATTCAACAGATTTATTGAAAAGATTGACCAACATTGATTTTTCAATCTGTTCAAAGCTTGAAAAGTAATCATAAAAGTCTTTTTCTTCAAACTCATTGTCTTTCGCAAAGCGGTAAATATTTTTTGGCCTCTCGCCGTGATTTAAAATATAGTCGCCATACAATTCAAATATTTTTTCTTCTGTAATTATATTTTCTTGTTCCATTATTGATTTTATTTATCAACAAATTTAGTAATTAATTTTACTAATTAAATAAATAAAGTATAAATTTGTACTATAACAATGATTCAAAATATAAGTAATGATTACAATACAGGCTCAATCTAATGTACCAACCGATTTTGGAATGTTTACCGTCTTTGCATTTTCTGAAAACGAAAATGACTGGAATCCACATTTGGTTTGGGTTGCTGAAAAAACAGATTTTAATGAAATTGTCAATGTACGCTTCCATTCGGAGTGCATAACTGGAGAAGTTTTTCATTCAAGGAAATGTGAATGTGGACAACAATTGGATGCCGCAATGAAATTTATGTCGGAAAACGGAGGAATGATTATTTACCTCAGACAGGAAGGCAGAAATATCGGAATTATTAATAAACTAAGGGCTTATGCTCTTCAGGAACAAGGTTTTAATACGGTAGAAGCTAATTTGCAACTGGGTTTGCCGGCAGATGGTAGAAATTTTGATGTTGCAATTCAAATGTTGAAAATTCTTGAAGTCTCAAAAGTCAATTTGCTGACCAATAATCCTGAAAAACTAAAAGCTTTCAACAACAGCGGGATTTTACTCAACAAAAGAATTCCTCTGGAAATTGAATCCAATCCTGTCAATGCGTCTTATCTTTCGACAAAGAAGGACTATTTTGGTCACCTTTTGGAAAAGCTTTATTAATTATTAAAAATCGTAAGATATTCTATAACTGATTCAAAATTAATCTCGTATGAAAAAGATTTTATTAACAGGAGCAACAGGTTATATCGGCAAAAGGATGATTAGCGTGATTACCGAGCAAGGCTACAAAGTTGTTTGCTGCAGCCGCGATGTAAGCCGATTTTCTAAACCTGCAGGTATTGATGATGATTTAATTGAAGTTATCGAAGTTGATTTCCTTAAAGAGGAAACTTTAAAGAATATTCCAAACGACATTTCCGGTGCTTATTATCTGATGCATTCTATGAGTGCAAATGGTGATTACGAAGAATCTGAGAAAATTTGTGCTCAGAATTTTGTTTCTGCGATTGAGAAAACGGAGTGCGAACATATTATTTATTTGTCAGGATTGGTCAATCAGAAAGAATTATCAAAGCATCTGAATTCAAGATTTAATGTAGAAAAGATTTTAATTGAATCCAAAATTCCAACTACGGTTTTACGAGCTGGGATTATCATCGGTTCTGGAAGTGCATCATTTGAGATTATAAGAGATTTGGTTGAAAAGTTACCGGTCATGATTACTCCAAAATGGCTCAATACGAAATGTCAGCCCATAGGAATCGCTAATGTTTTGGATTTTCTCATTTTCACTTTGTTCAAAAAAGAAACGTACCGTAAAAGTTTTGATATTGGTTGTGATGATGTGTTGACTTATAAAGAAATATTGTTGGGCTTTGCGAAAATCCGAGGTTTGAAAAGAACTATTATCACACTGCCGGTAATGACTCCGAAATTGTCTTCCTATTGGTTATATTTTATCACTTCAACTACTTACAGTTTGGCAAGTTCGCTCGTTGGAAGTATGAAAATTGAGGTGGTTTGCAACAATGAAAGTTTGTCAGAGATTAAAAAGATTACGGGAGTACAGCCATTTTCTTATGAACAGGCTTTGAAAAGGACATTGGCAAAGATTCAGGCCAACGAAATACGTTCCAGCTGGAAAGATAGTTTTGTCAGTAGCAGAAACGATTCATCGCTTAAAGAATTTATTGAAGTGCCGCATTTTGGCTGTTTCAAAGATATTAGAAGTGAAAAATATGACGATCGTGAAAAGTGTCTTGACCGTGTCTTTGGTTTGGGTGGTAATAACGGTTGGTACGGACAAAGTCTTTGGAAAATAAGAGGTTATATGGATGTCTTGGTTGGAGGTCCTGGATTGAGAAGAGGAAGAACACATCCTCTACAACTTCACGAAGGTGATGCTTTGGATTTTTGGCGTGTGCTTTATGCCAATAGGGAAGAGGGAAAGTTGATTCTCTTTGCTGAAATGAAACTGCCCGGAGAAGCCTGGCTGATGTTCAAACTGTACAAAGGAAAACTTTGGCAAAAAGCTGTTTTCCGACCAAAAGGATTGTGGGGAAGATTGTATTGGTATTTTGTTTTGCCATTTCATGGATTGATTTTTAAAGGGATGGTGAGAAAATTGGCTGCGGATCACTGAATGAGTTTGGTTTATAAAAAAACCTTTTGAACATAAGAAACGTAGATTTCAGCAAAATCTTTTATGGGAGGGTTATTGAAGGTAAATAATATTAGAATGAGACCTTTAAATTATCATCTATGTAGTACATTTAAATGTATAGTTCGTATTTTTTGACATATACATCCACATATATTAGTGCCATTTTATGATTTCCTTAAAATGGATTTACTAAAACAATAAAATTCTGACGTGGCTTATTCTGGAATCAAAAGCAAAAAAATGGCTCAATTTGGCATAAATTGGAGCGGTTTCGGTGTTTGAGAATATCACACGACTATATTCAAACCAATTAAATATTAGATATTGATAATATGTTGAAATGTATTAAATGTTATTTAATTTACATTAATTATAAAATTGAAGCTGAACAATATCTGTTTTTTAGCTGGGCAAATTCGGTTTGGGACTTTATTCTCTCAAGCAATAAAAAAATTGCAATTGACTATCAGGGATTAAAGTTTTAATATCACGATTATACTTTTTCGTTAATTATTTAACCTATGAAAATGCTAAATGGAGAATCGCAATATATTTATTTCATAGCCTTTTAGCGTAATTTTTTTTAAACAAAATAGATAGTTTCGTAAAGTTTTAATACAATTTGACCTGAAATAGTTGTAAATTTCAGTTATTTCAAAGTCCATTTGAGTAACCAATTTTTCCGGTTCGGTAATGATAAACGTCATTGCCGGATTCTCGTTCATTTCTTTGTATTAATT
Organism: Flavobacteriales bacterium UBA2306; assembly: GCA_002345565.1. Taxonomy (GTDB): domain Bacteria; phylum Bacteroidota; class Bacteroidia; order Flavobacteriales; family Weeksellaceae; genus Epilithonimonas. The sequence goes on from DDVS01000001.1 coordinate 329,286, forward strand.
ATAGAAAAATCGAGATATAAAAAAACTTTCATACAAGTAAGTTTGCATAAGTCCACAATAACAAAATCGGTTCTTTAAATATTGAAGCAAGTACAGTTAATTGAGTAAATTTTAAATAGACTGTTTTTTAATGATTGTCAACAGTTTCATCGCAGCTGTTTTTCCCATTTCATAGCCGTCGTTAATGATGCATTCATAGGAATCGTCCAGATATTTTGGAAGAATTCCCTCCGTTATAGCAACAACTTTAGCTTTTTGGGAATCCGTTTTTTTGTTGACAAGAGAACTGTGCAGCCCGGCAAGAGTCTCATCGCTCATTACAAAGTAACCGTCAAAATCCTCATAATCAAAAATTATACTCATTTTCGCCTTTACTATATCGGCGGAATTGCAGTATATGACCTTATACTTTACGTCTTTGTGCTTATCAATAACCTCTGAAAAATGATTTTTACGGGTTTGTGATATTTCCAGATTTTCATCGCCGAAAATAGCAATGATATTTTTACAGCCAGCTTCTATAAGCTTTTGGGCAGCGATTTGTGCATAAAGCCTATTATCAAATATTACCTCTTCAAAGATATTTTGCGAAATGGTCTTGTCGAAAATAACCAAAGGAAGTTCCAGCTCTGTGATTTTTTTGAAATGGTTGAGATTTTTGGTTTGCCTGCTGAGAGAAATCAGGATGCCATCCACCCTTGAGTTGATACAGGTATGCAGATTTTCCTCTTCCATTCCCAGAGATTCTTCAGAAGAAAGCACAAAAAAGTTATAGCCTTCCGAATGTAGCACGGAGGAAATACCTTTAATAATAGAAGGAATGAAAAACATCGAAATTTCTGGGATGATTAGTCCGATAACCTTGGATGATTTTTTCCGGAAATTGATGGCGAAATCATTCGGGACATAGTTGAAAGTATCTGCAACCTCCTTTACACGCTGTTTTACAACTGCACTGATGTCCGGGTGATTTTTAAGCGCTCGGGACACCGTAGAGGTACTTATATTAAGCATTTTTGCTATGTCTTTTATGGTGATTCTTTTCATTTTGAGTTAATAGAGTATATTTTCGGGATAATTTAGTAATGATTTGTATAGTTTTTAGTGTTAATTTATGTTAAATATAAAGCGTAAAAAGTTAATAAAAAGTTAAAATAAAATTTTGTTATTAACCGCAAACGTTTGCGCAAACGTTTGATATTAACGCAATGTTAATACAATATTCAAACTGCATTTTTGATATCCTAAAAAAAATACTTTTAACCCATAACAAAAAAACTTCATAAAGATATGGAATCAAAAATGTTTACCAAATTATTGGTTTTTGGTGCGATGAACACCGCGGCCTTTATGTTTTCACAAAGTACTGTAAAAGACACAGTATCAAGAGATAAAACAATTGATGAAGTGGTAATTACAGGGAACTCTAATCCTAAAGCATCCATCAAGACCAGTACGTCTATCTCTACATTGAAAATGAAAGATATAGAAAATGCAGCTCCGAGAACTACCGCAGAGATTTTCCGTACCATTCCGGGAATCCGTTCAGAATCTTCTGGAGGGGAAGGTAACTCCAATATTACGGTGAGAGGGGTTCCTGTTTCAGCCGGTGGCTCCAGATATTTGCTGATTCAGGAAGATGGTCTTCCGGTAATGCAGTTTGGTGATATTGCTTTCGGAACTCAAGACCAGTTTACAAGATTTGACTCGTTTGTATCAAGAGTAGAGGCACTTAGAGGTGGTTCGGCTTCTGTATTTGCGAGCAATTCTCCAGCGGGGATTATCAACTTTATTACCAAGACCGGTGAGAAAGAAGGTGGTAGCATTACCCAGCAGATGGGACTCAACTACAAAAATTACAGAACCGATTTCGATTACGGAACCAAAATAGGCGATGATACTTATATGGCAGTAGGAGGTTTCTACAGGATAGGGGACGGACCAAGAAAAACAGGATTCAATTCCAACAACGGCGGACAGTTCAGACTTTCTTTCCTTAAAAAATTTGAAAAAGGAAGCTTCCGTGTGTATGCCAAATTACTGGACGATAGAACTGCAGCGTATATGCCGATGCCTGTTGGTGTTACAGGTACGGATGCTGACCCGAAATGGTCTTCACTGCCTAACTACAACATCCTTACAGGGGCTTTGCAAACCATCAACCTGCAGCACGACAGAACTTTGGGTAATGACGGTAATATTTTTAATACTGATGTTTCAGACGGGATGCATTCCTTGTCAAAAGTAATTGGTGCTGAATTCAATTATAACCTTGGCGAAGGCTGGAAATTGGAAGAAAAAATCAGGTATGCTGCCAATGGCGGACAGTTTGTAGCACCTTTTCCGGCAAGCGTGAGCAAAGGTAGCGACTTCTTCAATACGGCTAATTTTGCCAATTTCGGAAGCGCAGTCTATGCAGGAACCAACACGCCGGTTGATATGAATGCGAATTATATGAAAATCGCTCTTTTCAACGTTAAGCTGAACAACTTCAATAATTTTGTGAATGACTTTAACATCAGCAAAAAATGGGATGTTGTGAAACTCAATGCCGGGTTGTACAAATCTTCCCAGAATATCAACATGTCCTGGATGTGGAATAACTATCTGCAAGAAGTCAGCGACCACAATGCGCGTCTGGTAGATGTTAAAGATGCATCAGGTGCGTACATTACCGACAACGGTTTACTTAACTACGGAATGAAAGACTGGGGCAACCTGAAAAGAGACTACAATACCAAATACGAGATCACCGCTCCGCACGCTCAGGTGGAAATCAATGCAACAGACAAATTAACCATCGATGCAGGCGCAAGATATGACATCGGAAAAGTATCAGGCTATTTCTCCGGAGCTACAGTCACTTACACAAGCCTTGATATGAATGGAAACGGTGTGATTGACATTCCTGAACAGATGGTTGGCTCCAATGATAATATTAATGTTCCCGTAAATTATAGATATGGAATTTTCGGATATTCAGTGGGTGCAAACTATGCTTTGAGCAACAAAAATGCTGTTTTTGCAAGAGTAAGCCAGGGCGGAAGTGCATCTGCGGACAGAATTCTGTTCTCTGGTTATAATTATACCGATAATGATGACCCCGCTTTGGATGCCGTTAAAGTAAACAAAGTGAATCAGGTAGAAGCTGGTTACAAGCTGAGAGGCTCAGGCTATTTCCTTAATACCACTTTGTTCTATGCGGGAACCAAGGAAGCCAACTACGAAGCAACCACACAGAAAAAGACCGAAAACAAATACCAGTCTTTCGGAGTAGAATTGGACGGTTATTACAAAATCACCCAGGGATTAGACTTGAAGGCTGGTCTTACTTACACCCACGCAGAAATCAAAAATGCCATAGACCCTAATATCATCGGAAATATGCCGAGAAGAACGCCGAAATTGATGTATTCAGTGAATCCTAACTTCAATGCGGACAAGTTTAATGTAGGATTTTACCTGATTGGTGCTACCAAAGCGTTCACCCAGGATAACAACAAATTGTTAATGCCGGGTTACGCTATCGTAAATCCATATGTTTCTTATCAGGTGCTCAAAAACCTTTCCGTAAGTTTGAATGCTAATAATGTATTCAATACCATTGCAGTGACAGAGGCAGAAGAAGGTTCCATTGTCGGCGGAAACGGAATCGTAAGGGCAAGAACCCTTCCGGGAGCCAGCTACAGCGTGAGTGTGAAATTTGATCTGTAGATAATTGATGACAGGGCAGAATATGATATTTTCAAAAATATTTTATTCTGCTTCTACTCAACTTAGTGTTATTTATATGAATTTATTTTGAATCGATAAGGTAATACAGAAAACATTTAAGCCAAATTATGATAGATTTTGGCTTCATATAAAATTAAAAATTAGATATGTTTAAACAAGAAGCGATAGATATCATCAGGAAGGCGATTACAGAAGAAGGGATTTTGGCATCAGCGCAGCAAAGGGACAATTATGCGAGAGTCTGGGCAAGAGATTCTATGATGACAGGTTATGTCGGCATTTTGATCAATGACGAAGATATTCTTGCAGGCTTGGAAAAATCCATTCTTACACTTGCCAAACATCAGGCAGATAACGGGCAGATTCCGTCCAATGTCGCGAACGGAAAAGCGAGCTATGGAACGCACGTCGGCAGGAATGACGCAACAACCTGGTGGATTGCTGTTACCTGTGAATATTTGAAAATCTACCAAAAAGAAGAACTAAAACAACAGTTGGAAGACAAAATTTTCAAAGCATTGTCTTGTCTTAAAACCTGGGAATACAATCAGAGGGGTTTGTTATACAGTCCGCTTGGAGGAAACTGGGCAGACGAATATGTAACTTCCGGATACACTTTGTATGACAACGTTTTACGATATTGGGCGGTAAAAAATGCAGCAGGATTATATCAAAATGAGGAACTGAAAAATCAGGCTACGACTATTAAAACCTTAATTAAGGACAACTTTTATAAAACCGAATCCGATTCTCCAAAATACCACGAAACAGCCTATTCCAAAACCGAATCCAAGCCTTATCTATGGGCATCATTGAATGCTAATGGTTATGACACCCGTTTTGATATGGCAGGAAATGCTTTGGCAATTCTCCTGGATTTTGATTTGGATTTTGAAGCTTTTACAGGATTTTTGGAAGAGCTTCATACAGAATTCGGACACTGGATGCTTCCCGTATTCTATCCCGTGATTTATCCCGGCGATTACGATTGGAAACTCCTGGAAAACAATTACAGTTTTAGCTTCAAAAACGAACCACACCATTTTCACAACGGTGGTTCGTGGCCGATATTTTTAGGATGGCTTTGCTTGGGGCTCAAAAGAAAAGGAATCGCCACAATTCCCGAAAAAATACGTTCCCAGTATGAGGCATTGATGCAGGAGAAAGGAGAACATTTCCGGGAATATTATTCCACCGACAAGCTTTTGCCGTTAGGAACCGAGCAATTGTGCTTTTCGGCTTCAGGATATCTGATGATGACCCTGGAAAAATAGATTAATACATTAAGAAAGAATAAAATGATTGGAGATATAATAGAACTTAAAGAAAATCATCTGGCAATAGGTAAAGAAATTTTTGAAGTATTGAATGCGAAATTGCCATTGAAAAGTAATCACAAACTCACCATAGGAATTGCAGGAGAAAGTGGCAGCGGTAAATCGGTGACCGCTTTTGCACTTCAAAAGATCTTGAACGAAAATAACATCAAAATTATGGTGTGGCAGATGGATGATTATTTTAATCTTCCACCACAGAGCAATCACGAAAATCGCCTGAAATCCATACAAAATGTAGGAATACAGGAAGTCGATTTGGCAAAGCTTTCCCAAAATATTTCCGAGTTTAAAAATGGGAAAATAGTAATAGAAAAACCTCTGGTACACTACAAGGAGAACAGAATTGCAAATGAAAAGATAGATGCAGCAGATTACAAAGTTCTTATCGTAGAAGGAACGTACATTCTGGAGATTGATGATTTTGATTTTAAAATTTTCATCGACAGAAATTACAAAGATACCTATGAAAACAGGATGAGCAGAAACCGCGATGAAAAGAGTGACTTTGTAGAACAGGTGTTGGAAATAGAACATCAGATTATTAAACAATTCAAAGCAAAAGCAGACCTTGTTCTTGGAAAGAATTACGAGCTCTTGCCGAAATAAATGATGTATTTAATAGTGCTTTACCTTGTTGATTCTCACAAAGAAAAATAAATTATGACAACAAAGAAAATAATTCCGCATCTCAGTTTTTGGCAAATCTGGAATATGAATGTCGGCTTTTTCGGAATACAATACAGTTTTGGATTGCAGCAGACCGCGGTGAACCCAATATATACTTTTCTCGGAGCACACGCAGAGCAGCTTCCAATTCTAAATCTTGCCGGTCCTATTACAGGATTGCTGATTCAGCCATTAATTGGTGCCATCAGCGATAAAACCTGGAGTCCTAAATGGGGGCGCAGAAAACCGTTTTTTCTTTTGGGAGCCATTTTTTGCAGTATCACTTTATTTTTGTTTCCTTTCAGTTCCGCTATTTGGATGGCAGTAGGATTACTTTGGATTCTGGATGCCGCCAATAATACGGCGATGGAACCTTACCGTGCTTTCATTGCAGACAAACTTCCGCATGAACAGCAGACTTTCGGATTTCAGATGCAGAGCTTGTTTGTTGGAGCCGGGATTACACTTGCTAACCTGTCTTTGTTCATTTTCCAGAAGTATCTTGGCGGCAATGCTTCCGGCGGTGGTATTCCTGTTTGGGTCTATTATTCTTTTTTCCTGGGGTCTTTCTGTTCTATTGCATCAGTGGTATGGTCGGTTTACAAAACACCTGAGATTCCTCCATCTGATGAAGAGCTTGAAGAACTCAGAAAATCAAAGGAAGAAAGCCACTTTTTTACACCATTTATCGAAATCTTTTCTGCAATACGCGATATGCCGAAATTACTTTGGCAGCTGGCTTTGGTATATATGTTCCAGTGGTATGCGTTGTTCTGTTACTGGCAGTTCATCACGCCAATGCTCAAGTGGTCGCTTTACGGAATTTCTGAAAACGATGAGCAAAAGGCAGGCAAAATCATTTCACTGGCGAAGAGCGGAGTTTCTGTAGCAGAAAAAGATGTATCCTGGGCAAAAAACGTGCTTCACATAGTGGAAGTTGCTGTTGGACAAACCGGACTAATGAATGGCTCCTACAATATCGTAACGATGATTTCGGCCTTATTACTGGTGCCTTTTGCCAAAAAATTTACTTCCAAAAACACCTATATTTTCTGTCTTTGTATCACGGGATTTGGTATAATGACATTGCCATTCATCAAGAATGAGTATCTCATTCTACTTCCGATGGTCGCATTGGGAATAGGCTGGGCATCCATCATGGGACTGCCTTATTCGATGGTTTCTCCATCTATTCCATCGAAGAAGAGAGGAGTTTATATGGGCGTCATCAATATGATGATTGTAATACCGATGCTGTTACAGACTGTTTCTTTCGGATTCATTTACAAAAACTTTTTGGATGAAAATCCATCATACGTCATTGTTTTGACGGGCGTTTTGTTTCTGTGTGCAGGCGTGTTCGTACTGCGTATGAAGCCTAATAATAGACCTGATTCTTACGATTAAACATAGTATTTAAACAGTACATATTTTAAATATCTGTTTGATCACTTTGTTAGCAGCTGTATTATTCATCAGAATTAATTAGAGCAATATTCTTTTCATTCAGTCTTTTTGCAGCCAGTTTTTAAGTTGTATCCGGTCAATATTCGGAGCAGGAAGAGGTGTTTCGTGGCCGATTGAAAATACATTCAATGGTAAGAACGGAATTACTACAACCTCTGTGAATGGCTTTAATTCAGTTTCCGTCTTGGCAATCCTATCTCGTGTTCCTGAGGATAAGGTTTCCTGAAGGTCATACTTACATCTTCCCGGATATTGTTATAAGCTTCGTAGGCTTTGTCTTTATCCAAAGTGTATCGAGGGTCAGGAATAAAGGGCATTTTTGCCATTTTTAATATCGTAAGGGTTGGAAAATGAAAATCGACTTCTACCGTTCCTAATAGGAGATAACATCCACCACCCTGAAAAGGATATTGAGTTAGATTGTCAGGGAAATGCGCTGTATCAAAATATTCTCCTTCCGCATCAATCCATGTTCCGAAAAACATCGTCCCTCTTTTGGTGGGTACGTGCTTTCGGGAGATCAGGTAGGCCAGCATTTTGACTTGTTTCTTATGATATTTCGTCAGATCCTTTGCCATCACAGTTCCTCTGTATTTGGTTTGTAATAAGTCGAATGGACTCACCGAAACCGGGAATCCCAAAATCTCAATTTCGTCAAAAGCATCTTCCAAAGGATGTCTTTGTACTTTTGGGAGGGTATATTCTTTTTGTGGCTCTTCTAGTAATGTCAAATGCTTAAAACTCGGTCTGTTTCCTGCTAATAGAAACCTTGCTTCAATTAACAATTCGTGCTTTTGCTTTCCTGTAAACCGGAAGGCACCTATGAATATCAAGGTCTGTAAGGTCTCGATACCAATGGGGATTCTCTTGACAAAGTTTTCCAAGGAGGTATAATCACCGTTATTTTTTCGTTCTTCAGGAATTGAAACTGCGATTTTACTCTCAAGCTTTTCAATATGCATCAGCCCTAAATAAACAGCCTCTTGGTAAACGGTAGTCTGGTATTCACTTAAATTAACACAGGGATTTAAAATGGTTGCACCTGACATTTTCGCTTCGTGGACATATACCTCGGTCCTGTAAAAACCGCCGCCATTATTGATCGCCGAAACCATAAACTCGATAGGATAATAAACTTTCAGGTAGAGACTTTGGTAGCTTTCTACGGCATAGGATGCAGAATGAGCTTTGCAAAAAGAATAGCCTGCAAAGGATTCTATCTGGCGATAAACCTCTTTGGAAAGCTGCTCCGGATGACCTAGGGATTTACAGGATTCAAAGAAATGATCTTTGACTTTCTGCAGGGCAGAGAGCGAACGTCCTTTGCCGCTCATCGCCCTGCGTAATACATCGCCGTCAGCAGGGGATAAGCCTCCGAAGTGAAGAGCGATTTTGATAACATCCTCTTGATAAACCATAATACCATAGGTCTCTCCCAGTTCTTTTTCAAAAACCGGGTGGAAATATTCAAATTGATCAGGATTATTATGGCGGAAAATATATTCTTTCATCATTCCGCTTTGTGCTACGCCCGGGCGTATGATGGATGATGCCGCTACCAATACTTTATAATTGTTGCATTTCAATCTTCGGAGCAGTCCCCGCATTGCCGGACTTTCAATATAGAAACAACCGATTGTTTTTCCCCTGCTCAAAAATTCATTGCATCTCTCTTCGTCTTTTGACAAGCTCACATCCCGGATATTGACTTTTATACCTCGTTTTTCTTCGATGAGTTTCACTGTATCGTTGATTGTACCCAAGCCTCGCTGGGAGAGAATATCAAATTTTTCCAAACCGATTTCTTCGGCCACGTGCATATCGAACTGTACGATCGGAAATCCTTTCGGCGGCATTTCCAATGCGGAGTAATTGGTGATGGGTTCTTCAGAGATTAAAATTCCGCAGGAGTGCATACTTCTCTGGTTTGGAAATTTCTCTAAAAGCTTTCCATATTTGTGAACCATTGCCGACACCGAATTAATATCGTGCTGATCAATGGATTTGGTGGCGAGTTCATCCAGTTCCTCTTTTGGCAAACCAAATGCTTTTCCTACCTCGCGAAAAATCGATTTATATTTAAACTCAACGTTTGTGCCACAAAATGCTACGTGGTCTTTTCCGTATTTATCGAAGATATATTGCAAAATCGTATCTCTGTTTTGCCAGCTCCAGTCGATATCGAAATCCGGCGGTGTTTTGCGGTTCAGATTAAGGAAGCGCTCGAAATACAGATCGAGCTCCAGCGGACAGATGTCCGTAATGCCAAGACAGTAGGCAACGATACTATTGGCACCACTTCCACGACCGACGTGCATAAACCCCATCCGGTTGCTGTACTGGATGATGTCCCAGGTGATTAAAAAGTAAGCGCAGAAGTTCAGTTGGTCAATGACACCCAATTCCTTGTTCATCCGTTCTTTAGCCTTTCCGTCATCATCAGGATATCTCTTTTTAAACCCTTTATTGGCAAGATCCGTTAAAAGTTTTATGTCACAGTCTTTACTATCTGTAAAGTTCTTTTTATTTTTAGGGGTCTTGTAGTCAAAATGGAAATGACATTGTTCCAGTAATTGTTTGGTATTTTCAATGATCTGTGGATAATGCCGGTATTTTTCTAGAAGCTCATCCTTTGAGATCAGCTTCTCGTTTTGGTCACATATATCATTTTCTTCAAGTTTAGTGACCAGCGTATTCCGCTCGATGGCACGCAGGATCTTGTGCAGTTTATATTCTCTCTTTGTTGTAAAAGTCACTGGTTGTAAAATGACCATTCTGGGCAAATACTTTCTCAGGGTAGAATTCATCAACAAATTGATTTCTTCGGGACGTATGCCGATGTATTCGTTTCGGTTCAATTTATTCGGATAATTGCTCAGAGGATATATGATAAATACCTCTGACAGACAGGGATGATGTAATGGCAGATCCTTTCCTTCACAATTATGCCGTGTCAAAAGCCTGTTGATCTCGCCAATCCCTGATTGATTTTTTGCCAGACAGATGTAATGCTGCCTATTATCGTCCCTTATATCCACACCAACTACCGGTTTGATGTTGTTTTTCTCACATAACCTGTGAAAGTCATATATGCCGGAAATACAATTGATGTCGGTCAGGGCAGCCACACCGATTCCCAGTTCAACAAACTGCTGAACCAATTCTTTAACGGAAATGGTACCATATCGAAGACTGTGAAAAGAATGACAATTGAGAAACATAATAAATTATTAAGTGAGAAGTCCCGAAGCCCGTCCGACACTTGTCGATCCGAACCTCATTTTAATTTTATCCAATGTTTGATATAGACTGATCAGCTCTTCAGTATCTTCAAAAAGATTCATCTGATGGCATCCGTGTACCAGACCGGTGAACTTTACACCGATAAGTCGGATTCGCATTCTGCGGTTATAAACCCTTTCAAATAATTCTAATGCGTATTTGAGCAGCGTATGGTCGGATGAAGTGTAAGGAATCCTGTATTGCTTGGTCTCCGTATCGAAATTGGAATATCGAATTTTTACAACAACGGTAGAAGTCAGCCACTTCTCCTGACGGAGCTGGAAGCATAACTGTTCCACCATTGCTGACAGTATGCTCTTTATGCCATTGATATCGATGGTATCCTGTGAAAATGTATTTTCCTTTGAGATAGACTTTCTTTCAGAATAAGGGACAACAGGTGCCTCATCAATACCGTTGGCTTTTTTCCAGAGTTCCTGCCCGTTCTTTCCGATCAGCTGGTGCAAAACTTCAATCGGTGTTTCCGATAGGGTTTGGATATTTCTTACACCTAACCTCGATAGCAATTGAAAGGTCACATTTCCAACCATTGGAATCTTCTTTATGGAAAGTGGATTCAGAAAGGGCTTGATGTTCTGCTCAGGAATTTCAAGTTTACCAATAGGCTTCGATTCGCCGGTTCCGATTTTTGAAACGGTTTTATTGGTGGATAAAGCAAAGCTGATGGGCAGACCGGTATTTTTTCTGACTGCCTCTGCAATTTCAATTGTCCATTGATAGCAACCGAAAAATTTATCCATTCCGGAAAGATCAAGATAGAATTCATCAACACTTGCCTTTTCAAGAACAGGGACTTTTTCCTGTATAATCTCTGTAACGATATGCGACATATTGGAGTACATTTCCATATCGCCCCGGATGACCTTTGCTTCCGGGCAAAGCCGTAAAGCCATCTTGATCGGCATGGCACTTCTTACCCCAAAATATCGAGTCTCATAAGAGCAGGATGCTACCACGCCTCTGTCCCCGCCACCAATGATAAGTGGTTTTCCAACAAGGTCAGAGTTTTTTAGTCTCTCACAAGAAACAAAAAATGTGTCAAGATCCATATGGGCAATTGCGCGATTCATGCCGACAAAATTATTATGTTTTGTAGCAAAAAATTGTATATTTGTTGCTATAAATTATAGCAATGTCAATTTTATCTGAAAATATAAGGTATCTGAGAGGTAAGCTCAATCTTTCTCAGCAAAGGGTGGCCGATGATCTTTTAATAACAAGAGGTAGATATGGTAAATATGAAGATGGTGCTACTGAGCCGCCACTTGATATCTTGGTCAGGATCTCAAAATATTATAATGTCAGTATAGATTTACTTTTAACCATAAATGTCAGCAAATATTCCATTGATGAGATTATGGAACTTCCGGATAATAGAATAGTTCTTCCCATCAGAGTTGACAGTAATGGTAATGATGAAATTGAAATCATTCCACAGAAAGCATCTATGGGATACCTGAACGGTTATGGTGATCCGGAATATATCGAAAGTCTTGATACGATATCTTTACCGTTTTTAAAAGGCGGGAAGTTTAGAGCTTTTCCGGCTGAAGGAGATTCTATGCCACCATATAAAAACGGAACCTATATTGTGGGAAAATATATTGAGAATCTTTCTGACCTTCGAACAGACAGAACATATGTCTTCATTACTACTAATAATGGTATCAGTTACAAAAGATTCCAATTTCACGAAGCGGATGGCATCTGGGTTAAGGCTGACAATAGTTTTTACGAACCTTATAAAATTCCATTATCTGAGATTAGGGAGATCTGGGAATTTGCATGTAGTATCAGCACAAAAGAATACGAACCGAACGAATTTTCAGAACGAAATATACAAGATTTCATTGCGGAGATTAAGACTGATATAAAGCATATCAAAGAAAAAATCAGAGATAAGAATTGAGCTTTAGAGCAGAAGGTAAAATAAAAAAAATTATAGATTATGGAGCAATTAGCCTTATTCAATTCCGAAGAATTATATGAATTTCCAAAAGACCTTTTGGAGTTTAGGGAACATTTTTTGAGTAGGGAAGAAGCTGATCTTCTAAAAGATAAGCTGCTTCATTCTACATCCTGGGAACAGCGTACTCAGAAAATGTATGACAAAACGGTGATCACTCCTCGTCTGACAGCCTGGTATGGTGATGACAGGAAATCATATGATTATGCAGATAACAATACTTCAAGTGCCAATAACTGGACTCCTGAGCTGTTTTCACTAAAAGAAAGGATAGAGAAAGAATTCGGCTATCAATTCAATGGTGTGCTTTTAAATCTTTATCGTGACAATAATGATTCAGTAGCCTGGCATAGGGATAAGGAGAGCCGTTATGGTAAACGACCTGTCATCGCATCAATCAGTCTCGGACAAACCAGAAATTTTGACTTTAGGAAAAAAGACCACCATCAAAGCAAATACAGCCTTCCTCTACCTCACGGATCTTTATTAATTATGAAAGGTGATCTTCAGGAGCATTGGGAACATAGAATTGCTAAATCAACTATTCCAATGAAAGAGAGAATTAATTTGACTTTTCGCTTAACTAATGGATTATAAACAAATTAATTAAATAAAATACTTATATTTATAAAAACTAATAAAAATATAGCGGAATCCGAAAAGCTTTTCAGAGTGGGAACACATCAAATCATATATATTACCATGAAAAATTTAAAAAAACTTTCCAGAATTGAATTAAACAATATTCTCGGTAGCGGAATATTATCATCTTATAGTGCATCTTGTCCTGGAGGTGGTACAGTATCAATTAGTGACCTTATAAATATTGGTCGTAAGACTACAACTTACGGAGATGCTAATGGTTTTTTGGATAGACTGACAAAACTAAAAAAATATAAAAAAGAGTTTCTAGTATAAATCTGTTTAACTAAAAAAAATGAGATGTTTGAATTAGTCCTTCACGAGTTGAAGGATTTTTTTATGTTTACGGCTAAATATCGGCTAAACTTAAAATAAAAATCGCTTAACTATCTGTAAATAAGTAATTAAGCGATTTTAATAGTGACCTCGACAGGATTCAAACCTGTAACCTTCTGAGCCGTAATCAGATGCGCTATTCAGTTGCGCCACGAGGCCTTTTTTAAAGGTTTGCAAATATAATACTTTTTTCATTTCTTTGAAACATGAATCGATTTTTTTTACTCTTAATTTTATTCGTTTTTATTTTTTCTTGTAAAAAAGATAATAAAAACTTGTCGAATAATCATATAACCATCTCATCAAGAGTAAATTATATTAATACTCCCGAAGGTTTAATATTGATCTCTGGTAAATTTAAAAATATAATTTCCAAAGAAAAATTACCATTTAAAAAGGCAATTTTGCTTAATTCCAGCTTAGCTGGCTATTTTTCTGTATTAGGTTTGGAAAAAAAATTAAGCGGTGTTTCCAGCCCAGAGTATATTTTTTCTGATAAAATCCATCAATTAATCAAAGAACAAAAAATTCAGAATATCGGAAATGAACAGAAATATGACATCGAAAAAATATTGGCCAACAAACCGGATGCTGTTTTTACTAACTATGTTCCCAATTTTGAAAACACCTATGATATTCTTAAAAAAAATGGAATAGAAGTCATTTTCTTGGACGAATTTCTTGAAAAGAATCCATTAGAAAAATCAAAATATCTATTATTGTTCGGGAAATTGTTCGGAAAAGAAGTTGAAGCCACAAAAGCCTATCAAAATATTGAAATTAATTACAATAAAATCAAGAATTTGTCTTCCAAAATAAATTATCAACCACAGGTTTTATGCAATGAAATGTATGGCAGTCAATGGTTTTTACCTGGCGGCAACTCATTTGTTTCAAAATTAATCCAGGATGCAGGCGGAAGTTATATCTTGAAAAATAATCCAGAATCGGCTTCTGTTCCTTTGAGTTTTGAAGAAGTTTTTGTTAAATCAAAAGATGTGGATTATTGGATTAATATCAGCCCTCACAAAAACAAAAAAGAAATGTTGACCCTCAATCCCAATTACAGTAAAATGAAGGTTTACAATTCCGGGAAATTATATATGATTAATAATCGCGAAAAGGACAATGCAAACGACTATTTTGAAACGGGTGTTGTAAGATGTGATTTGGTTTTAAGGGATTATTTTAAAATTTTTCATCCGGAAAATATGGCATTTGCAAAAGAACCTTTAATCTATATGAAAGAACTAAAATGATAAAAGATCAAAATTACAAAGTCGATTTTTTTGTAGGAATTATTCTCGTTATCGGCCTTTTCATCGGGCAATCTTTTGCTTATGCTATAGGATTAGGGATTTCCTCTTTTATGGGAGAGGATGTTCAAAAAACGGGAGGCTTCAATTTATTGGCCTATATTCTTACTATGGTTACGCCCATTTTATTTTTTGATTTATTAATTCTTAGAAGATCCGGGAAAAAACTCAACTTCGATTTTTCTACAAAACCTTTTAGGGTTTACCTTTTAATATTTCCAATGATGCTGGGAATGATGATGATTGCAGATTATATCACACAATTTATTCCTACAGAAGGACCATTATTGGGCCCGCTTTACGACATCTACACAGAGCTGTTACAAAGCATTGCAGAAGATTCGGTAGCGTTGATTATAATGACTGTCATTCTAGCGCCCATTCTGGAAGAAATATTATTCAGAGGGATTTTGATGAGAGGATTAATCAATAATAAAATGGATCCCAAAATTGCCATTATTTTAGCCGCTTTAATTTTTGGATTGGTACACTTTAATCCTTGGCAGTTTGTCGGGGCATTTTTGCTAGGTTTGGTATTAGGTTTGGTATACTACAAAACCAAATCTTTGCTGATGCCGATATTGCTACACGCTTTCAATAACCTGGTTTCAGCATTGTTGATGCTAAATACAGATTCAGAAAGCTTTGCCGGCATTTTTAGAATCAATAATGAAATGGTTTTGGGTCTGGGAATCATTCTAGTTTCCATACCGTTTTATTTTTTCGCTATTAACAAAAATATTATTTATAAAGATTAAAATAATTGCTTCAAAATATATAAAAAGTAATGGAAATATTAATTGCAACACATAACCTGCACAAAAAAGAAGAAATACAGCAAATTCTGGGAACAGATTACATTGTAACAAGTTTATCAGATTATGGTTTTAATGATGAGATTATAGAAGATGGCAAAACCTTTGAAGAAAATGCCTTTATCAAAGCAAAATATTGTTTTGAAAAAACAGGCAAAGCAAGTGTGGGCGATGATAGTGGATTAGTAGTAGAAGCCTTGGATGGCCGCCCGGGAATTTTTTCAGCACGTTACGCCGGCAATCATAATTTCGAAAAAAATATTGAAAAAGTATTATCCGAGATGAAGGACGAACCTAACAGAAGAGCATATTTCATTACTGTTTTATGCTTTAAAGATAATGATGGAGAACATTATTTTGAAGGAAGGGTTTATGGAAATCTTACCAAAGAGGTTTTCGGAAAAGATGGTTTTGGTTATGACCCTATTTTTATTCCGGACGATTATAATATGACTTTTGCAGAAATGCTTCCAGAAGAAAAAAATAAAATCAGCCATAGAAGCGAAGCGTTAAAGAAATTCCTAGAGTTTCTGGGTTCAAGAAATGCCATTTCTTAATTTTATTCAAGTTTTCGTATATTTACTTCAAGATTTTCAATACCAATAAAAATTGAGTACTTATCTCACCATTTTGGGCTTCAACTCAGCCATCCCGACTATTAACTCATCACCAACAGCTCAGTTTTTGGAAATGGAAGAACGCCATTTTCTCATAGATTGTGGAGAAGGCACCCAAGTACAAATGCGGAAGGCTAAGGTACGGTTTTCAAAAATTAATCATATTTTCATTTCCCATCTGCACGGAGATCATTGCTTTGGTTTACCAGGATTGGTGGCTTCTTTCCGCCTTTTAGGGAGAAAAACACCATTAAATATTTATGGACCAAAAGGCATCAAAAAAATGCTGGAAACCATTTTTACAATTACCGAAACTTACAAAGGTTTTGAAGTAATCTATCATGAATTAGATGGTAAAGAATCTGTAAAAATCTATGAAGATAAACGGATAGAAGTTTACACAATTCCGCTGAATCACAGAATTTATTGCAATGGCTATCTTTTCAAAGAAAAACCGAAAGAAAGGCATCTAAACATGAAAGAGATTTCTAAATACAAAGAAATTGAAATCTGCGATTTTCAAAATCTGCGTTTAGGGAAAGATTTTATACAAGAATACGGAACTGTTATACCAAACTTATTATTAACTACAGATCCTAAACCTTCCATATCCTACGCATTTTGCAGTGATACAAAATACAAAGAAGACATCATCCCGATTATCCAAAACGCAGATGTTCTCTATCATGAATCTACATTTCTGCACAATCTAAAAGAAATGGCAGATTATACTGGTCATTCTACAGCGCTGGAAGCTGCTACAATTGCAAAAAAAGCCCAAGTGGGAAAATTGATTCTGGGGCACTTTTCAAATCGTTACAGTGATCTGAGTGTGATGACAGATGAAGCCAGACAGATTTTCCCAAATTCTTTTTTGCCAAAGGCATTGGAGACTATTAAAATAGGATAACGTTGTTTATTTCTTACAATTAGCTTTTAATTTAAAATATGAAATTCGTAAAATATTACGAAAAAATTTTATATTTGTCAAAATACTTAAGCTATGCAATCAACTTATATAGAAACCCAGCAAGTTTCCTTTTTGGATTTCAAAAATAGTGTTATTCAAGATTATCGATTAGGAAGAATTTCTCGCGAGATGTCGTATTTGGGGAGAAGAGAAGTTCTTACAGGGAAAGCAAAATTCGGAATCTTCGGAGACGGAAAAGAATTACCTCAACTGGCAATGGCGAAAGTGTTTAGAAATGGAGATTTTCGTTCCGGATATTATCGTGATCAGACCTTTGCTTTAGCAATTGATGCTGTTTCTATAGAAAGTTTTTTTGCACAATTGTATGCAGATACCAATGTTGAAAGAGAGCCTGCTTCGGCCGGTCGTCAAATGAATGGGCATTATGCTACAAGAAGTTTAAATCCCGATGGAAGTTGGAAAGATTTGACTTTACAAAAAAATATTTCCTCTGATATTTCTCCAACAGCAGGTCAAATGCCAAGATTGTTAGGATTAGCACAAGCTTCCAAAATCTATAAATCTATTAAATTTGAAGGCTCCGAAAAATTTTCAAAGGAGGGTAACGAAGTCGCTTTTGGAACTATTGGCGATGCTTCCACCGCAGAAGGTCATTTTTGGGAAACACTTAATGCGGCATGTGCATTACAAGTCCCAATGATTGTTTCTATCTGGGATGATGGTTATGGAATTTCTGTCCCAACACAAAACCAAAGAGCAAAAGCAGACCTATCTGAAATGCTTTCCGGATTTCAAAGGAATGAAGATGAAAAACAAGGCTGCGAAATTATCCAGGTGAAAGCCTGGGATTATCCTGCACTTATGGAAGCCTATGCCAGAGCAGAGCATTTTGCAAGATATGAAAGCGTTCCCGTGATAATTCACGTAACCGAAGTGACACAGCCGCAAGGCCATTCAACTTCTGGTTCGCACGAGCGTTACAAGTCCGAAGATAGATTGAATTGGGAATCTCAGTTTGACGGCTTATTAAAATTCAGAGAATGGATTTTGGATTATAGTATTGAAATAGAAGGTCAGGAAGAATTTTTGGCTACAGCAGAGGAATTAGAACAGATTGACTCAGAAGCCAAAAAAATGGTAAAAGATGGCCAGAAAAGAGCATGGGAATTTTATCAAAAAACCATTTCTGATATCAAGAATAAAGTTCTCCCTTTAATTGAATCTCTCAAAAATCAAAATTCCGAAGTTGCTTCTTTGCTAGAGAATTTCAAAAAGATAATTTCGGTTTCCAAAAAAGATGTCTTTTCATTGGTGAGAAAATCATTGATTGCTACAAGAGTTAATCCTTCTTTTGAAAGACAACAACTTCAGAATATCTATAACGACATATTAAAAACAGAAAAAGACAATTATTCTTCTCATTTATATTCGGAATCTGAATGGAAAGCGACCAATATTAAAGAAATTAAACCCATTTTTTCTGAAACTTCCGAAGACGTTGATGGAAGAGTAGTGGTAAGAAATAATTTTGACAAAATCTTTCAAAAATATCCCGAAACGCTGGTTTTTGGTGAAGATGCAGGGAATATTGGAGATGTTAACCAAGGTCTGGAAGGTCTTCAGGAAAAATATGGTGAGGTAAGAGTTGCGGACACAGGAATACGCGAAGCCACAATTCTTGGACAAGGGATTGGACTAGCGATGCGTGGCCTTAGACCAATTGCAGAAATCCAGTATTTAGATTATATTTTATATTGTCTTCAAGGCATGAGTGATGATTTAGCAACCGTGCAATACAGAACAAAAGGCGGGCAAAAAGCACCTGTAATTATCAGAACAAGAGGACACAGATTAGAAGGCGTGTGGCATTCTGGATCGCCAATGGCCGGTATTCTCAATCTATCCAAAGGGATCAATATTCTTGTACCCAGAAATTTAACTAAAGCAGCCGGATTTTATAATACAATGCTCCAGAGTGATGAGCCAGCCGTAATTGTAGAATGTCTTAACGGTTATCGTTTAAAAGAAAAACAACCAGATAATTTAGGAGAATTTACAGTTCCTGTAGGGAAAATAGAAGTCACAAAAGAGGGGAAAGATGTAACTGTGGTAACCTATGGTTCCACCTGGAGAGTGGTGACAGAAGCTGCAAATGAATTAGAAAAATTAGGAATTGCTGCAGAAGTGATTGATGTACAATCATTAATTCCATTTGATTTATCTCAGGAAATTGCTGATAGTGTAAAGAAAACCAACAGATTAGTCATCATTGATGAAGATGTAGAAGGCGGAACCTCAGCTTTTATCCTTCAGCAGATCTTGGAGAAGCAAAAAGCTTTTAAATATTTGGATTCCGATCCTTTAACCATTTCTGCAGAAAATCATAGACCTGCGTACGCAAGTGATGGGGACTACTTTAGTAAACCATCTGTAGATGACATAGTGGAAAAAATATACGACGTTTTTAATGAATCAAATCCGGAAAAATTTCCTAAGATTTATTAATAATCAGATTTAAAATAATCCTAGAAAACCTTTTGAAGATTCTATTTTCAAAAGGTTATTTTTTTGAAGATCTTCTACAAAAACATCTTCATTATCAAAACGGATGCAGATGTTTTCAAAAGTCGATTTTCTATAAGCATAGCCTTCCATAAAATCCTTATTATCATTCCATTGTTGCAAATCCATCTTTCTCATCCATTTGATAAAGTGAGAGTGAGAATCTGTACGAAAACTCTTATTTCTTTTAATTAGAATATACTTCATGGCTTAAAAGTTTATAACAAAATTATAAAATTCTATGGATTTTTTTTATTAATTTAAAATTAATTTTAAAAAATTCGTTTTTTTAAGTTTTTATCACGGTTATTTTTTTAATCAAATCCCTTTAATTGTGTTTTAAATTGAAATTCAAGGTCTTAAAAAAATGACGATTAAATTAAATCCTGATATTACAAACTTGCTTTTTGTCATATGATGCTTCCAATAATTTTACGTAAATTCGCATCAAATTTTTAATCAAATGAACTACGATATCATTGTTATAGGAAGTGGACCTGGTGGTTATGTAACTGCAATCAGAGCTGCTCAATTGGGTTTCAAAACGGCCATTATTGAAAAGGAAAATCTTGGTGGAATTTGCCTTAACTGGGGTTGTATTCCTACAAAAGCATTATTGAAATCTGCTCATGTTTTCAATTATTTGAAACATGCTGAAGATTATGGTCTTAATAAAGTAGAAAATCCTGGATTCGATTTTTCAAAAGTTATCCAAAGAAGTAGAGGTGTGGCTTCTAAAATGAGCGGTGGAATCTCGTTCTTGATGAAGAAAAATAAAATCGACGTTATTATGGGAACGGCCAAAGTAAAAGCTGGTAAAAAAGTTTCCGTAGTAGATGCTGAAGGCAAAACTACAGAATATACAGGCGCACATATTATCCTTGCTACCGGAGCACGTTCCAGAGAATTACCAAACTTGCCTCAAGATGGTAAAAAAGTAATTGGATACAGACAAGCATTATCTCTTCCAGAGCAACCAAAATCTATGATTGTTGTAGGTTCTGGAGCTATCGGAATCGAGTTTGCTGATTTCTATAACTCAATGGGAACTAAAGTTACTGTTGTAGAGTTTTTACCCAACATTGTTCCTTTGGAGGACGAAGAAGTTTCAAAACACGTAGAGAAATCTTTGAAGAAATCTGGAATTGAAATCATGACCAATTCTTCTGTAGAATCTGTAGATACTTCTGGTGACGGTGTAAAAGCAAAAGTTAAAACAGCGAAAGGAGAAATTACGCTTGAAGCAGATATTTTACTTTCTGCAGTTGGAATTGCGGCTAATGTAGAAGGAATTGGACTGGAAGAAGTGGGAATTAAAACAGATAAAGGCAGAGTCTTGGTTAACGAATGGTATCAGACTTCTGTTCCTGGATATTACGCCATTGGAGATATTATCCCAACTCAGGCTTTGGCACACGTGGCTTCTGCAGAAGGAATTACTTGTGTGGAGAAAATCAAAGGAATGCACGTAGAAACTATCGATTACGGAAATATCCCAGGTTGTACCTACTGCCATCCGGAAATTGCTTCTGTTGGTTTGACTGAAAAGCAGGCTAAAGAAAAAGGGTATGAACTGAAAGTGGGTAAATTCCCATTCTCGGCATCAGGAAAAGCGACGGCAAATGGTGATGTTGACGGTTTCATCAAAGTGATTTTTGATGCAAAATATGGTGAGTGGTTAGGTTGTCATATGGTTGGTGACGGTGTTACCGATATGATTGCTGAAGCGGTTGTTGCCAGAAAATTAGAAACTACTGGGCACGAAGTTCTTAAAGCAATTCACCCACATCCAACAATTTCTGAAGCAGTGATGGAAGCTGTTGCGGCGGCTTATGGAGAAGTGATTCATATTTAATGAGATTAACATAATATTCATATGATAAAACCACAGATTGTTCTGTGGTTTTTTTAATTTTACTAAATGGAAGAATCGAAAATAGGATTGGTTTTATCGGGAGGTGGAACTCGTGGTTTGGCGCACGCAGGTGTTTTGAAATTTTTAAATGAAAAAAATATAAAACCAGATATTCTTTCTTGTTGCAGTGCTGGTTCAATTGTTGGGGCTTTATATGCCTTTGGGAAATCGCCGGAAGAGATTTTGGATTTTTTCAAATCTGTGTATTTTTTTAACTGGAAACATTTTACATTCAACCAGCCGGGTTTGGTTTCTTCTGCAATTTTTTCAACTTATCTCAATCCAATTTTTGAAGAGATGACTTTAGGTGATTTGAAAAAAGACGTCAGAATTGTAGCTACAGAATTGATAACGGGCCAACAAAAAGTCTTTGACAAAAACTACAAAGTGGTTGATGCAATTATAGCTTCATCTTGTATCCCCGGTATTTCTACTCCTTATTTTATTAAAGATGAGATGTACAGCGATGGAGGTGTTTTGAATAACTTCCCGGCAGATGTTATCCATAACGAATGCGACAAAATGATTGGCGTATATGTAACGCCGCCACAAGATGTAGAAATCAATGATTTAAAAAGCATTCGCTCTGTTACAACACGCGCTTATGAATTATTGTCTCACAGGACAGAGATTTATAAATTCGCATTCTGTGACTGGTTTATTACATCCAAAAAGCTTTCAAAATATGGAACTTTTGAAAGAAAACCTCATCGATTGGAAGAGATTTTTCAAATTGGTTATGAGGAAGCAAAAAGGACTTTCTCAGAAAATAAAGAAGATTTTACTTCAATTTTTTTAGAAAAGCTGTAACCGCCTGCCAATTTTCTTCTGAATCATCATAAAAAGCAGACAGAGCAAAAGTGCCATGATGACCTTCTGTATTGGAAGGAACATAAAAATCTTTTTTTGACGGTATGGCTTGGTAAATTTTTTCCCACGAAGCCTTTTCTTTTCTTGATGAAGATATAAAAACAGGAACTTTAATTTTTGCGGCATATTCTTCAATATTTTTACCCTCAATTTTAAAATATTCACCAGGAGAATAGGCTAATAAAGCATTAATTTCTGCCGGATGTGTTGCAGCCATATAAAATCCTAAAGCAGCAGAGTAAGAACTTCCCCAATAAATTATTTTTCTAGGTTTAATTGTTTTTTTAGCATATTGGATGGATGCTTCCAAATCCGGAATTACATCTACAAATTCTGTAGATTTACCTTCTTTAAGAGCTTCTTTATGGGTTAGATTGATGACTTGATTTACCATTTCGCCAGCTCTAAGGTCAACAGCTAAAACATTAAATCCTAAATTCACAAGCCTTGGAGCTATACTTCTAAAAGCACCTCTGCTAAAACCTGCCTGATGATAAATAATAATTAATGGGCTATGCTTCGTATTTTTTGAATAATAATCTGCATAAACCTTTAAATTATCCTGACTCATAAAGCTTAAGGTTTGAAAGCTGTATTTTTTTCTTTCAATTATCTTTGGGTTTTGTTTTATGGTAACAGGTTTTTCTGTAGATACACAACCTGAAAATATCGCAAAAGTAATGGGTAGAAGATAAAAAATAACAGACTTTTTCATTGGATTATATTATTTGTAAATTTATGCAATTGATAGTTTATCTCCATTTTAATTTTCTATCCTTTCACCACATATTTTACAATACCTTGCGTTTTCATCCATTTCTTGATTACCGCATCTTTTGCAGGGAGTATTGGATTTTTGTTTACGAAATTCAGAAGTTACAATCCCTGTAGGAACGGCAATAATGCTATAACCACAGAGCATTACAATAATTGATAAGAGTTTTCCCAAAGGTGTTCCTGGAGAAATATCTCCGTAGCCTACTGTTGTAATAGTAACTACCGCCCAATAGATACTTTGCGGAATACTGCTAAATCCATTTTTACCATCTTCAACAATATACATTACAGATCCAATGATGATAATGAATATTGATATAAATAACAGGAAAATATAGATCTTTCGGGAGCTATGTTTAAGTGCAGATACAATAAATTTACCATCATTCATATAATCTGCAAGATTAAAAATCCTAAATATTCTGAGAATTCTTAACATTCTTATGATGGCTACAAAATGCCAAATAGGGAAGAATAAGCTAAAATAAAACGGAACTATAGAGAGAAAGTCAATGATACCTAATGGGCTGAAGATATATTCTTCTCTGTCTTTGATGCATATTATTCTCAGTATATATTCTATGGTGAAGATGATCGTGATGAATAATTCCAGATAATAAAATTCTTTGTAATATTTAACTTGAAAAATGGGAATAGTTTCTATCATAATGATGATAGTGCTAGCCAAAATCAGTATTAATAAAATAATATCAAAGTTTTTCCCTGCCTTGGTGTCAGATAAAAATATTACTTCATACACTTTTTTTCGCCAACCACTTTCCGGTATTAAATCAAATTCTGGTTTTATTTTCATTGTCTATTAAATAAAATATGAAGATAGTAAAATTTTAATTTTTTCACATTTAAATAAAAATTAGACAAAAGTCCTTTTTTTAAAGACAAAAGTCTTATATTTGTGGGAGAAAAATTTCAAAAATGAAAAAATACAAAACTTCAGATCCTACCACTGATATGATTCAAGAACCTGCGATGGTTTATGGTTATCAAAATTTTGATGATGCTGGTGTTTTTAACTTGATAGATATTGCCAAAAAAGGTATTTCTTTCAAACTTTTTGATGGTCTTTCAAAAAAGTTTCCTTTTACGATGCAGGATTGGGCAGATTTTCTTCATATTTCCGGAAAGACATTATCTCGCTATCAAAAAGAAGATAAATCTTTTGATGTCTTACAATCAGAAAAAATCTTACAAATAGAAATGCTTTACAAAAGAGGAGAAGAGGTTTTTGGCTCTTCTGATAATTTGTTGATATGGCTGCAATCAGAGAATGTTGCTCTGGGAAAAACGAAACCTCAGGATTTGCTAGGTAGTGTTTTTGGAATTTCACTTCTTATGGATGAGCTCACGCGTATAGAGCACGGGGTTTTAGCATAATTTTGATGATTGTTTACAGACTTTCAAAGGAAATCTATGCCAATGATATTTCCGGGAGAGGAGCGGAAATCGCTGGTGGAAGATGGAATAGCAAGGGACAAACAGCTTTATATACAGCTCAGTCTATCGCATTATGTGTGACGGAAATTGCGGTTCATATTCCGCTTGGGATTTTACCAAAAGATTACCGATTGGTTCATATAGAAATTCCGGATGTTGAATTCTTTGAACACAAAAGGCTTCCAAAAGATTGGAACACTTTTCCTCATCCGGACAGCACTCAGAAAATTGGAGATAAGTTCTTTAGAGAGAATAAGTTTCTATTGATGAAAGTTCCTTCTGCGGCGGTGCAAGGAGAATTTAATTATATTATTAATCCAAGACATATTAATTTTTCTGAAGTCAAAATCAAGAAAATAGAAAAGTTTACTTTTGATGACAGGTTGTTCATCAGATAAAAATCAAATTAAATGAAAATCAAAGAATTTATAAATGAATTTGAAAAAATAATTCCGGCAAGACAAGCGGAAGATTTTGATAATGCTGGTTTGCTTTGCGGAAATCCTGATAGAGAAATTTCAGGAGTTTTGATTTGTCACGATGCTTTGGAATTCGTAGTTGATGAAGCTATTGAAAAGAATTTTAACTTTGTATTTTGCTTTCATCCAATTATTTTTTCGGGATTAAAATCAATTACTGGAAAAAATTATGTTGAAAGAGCAGTTCTGAAAGCTTTGGAAAATAAAATTGCCATTTATGCGATTCATACAGCATTTGATAATGATTATTTTGGTGTTAATTATAAAATCTGTGAAGTTCTTGGATTGAAGAATCAGCAAATATTAATGCCAAAACAAAATCAATTAAAAAAACTGGAAGTTTATGTTCCTGTTGATTCCGCTGAAAATTTGAAAAATGCTTTATTTGAAGCTGGAGCTGGAAATATTGGTTTTTATGATGAATGTAGTTTTTCAATCAACGGAAACGGAACTTTTCGACCTTTGGAAGGCTCAAATCCCGTAACCGGAACTCAAAATGAAAGAGAAAACGCCAATGAAGTTCTACTTTCTGTGATTTTTGAAGATTATAAAAAACATCAGATTCTCGTTGAAATGAAACAAAATCATCCTTACGAAGAAGTGGCTTATCAATTAATTTCTCTCGAAAACGAAAATCAATATACCGGTTTGGGAAGATTCGGAGATTTGGAAACCGAAATGGATGAATTGGATTTTCTAAAATTCATTAAAGAAAAATTCAACCTTAATGTTATCAGACACAATTCTTTAACTCAGAAAAAAATCAAAAGAGTAGGCGTTTTAGGCGGAAGTGGAGCAAGCGGAATTAAGTCTGCAATATCATTAAAATGTGATGCTTATTTGACTGGCGATGTAAAATATCACGATTTCTTTTCGGCAGAAGATAAAATGCTGATTTGCGATATTGGACATTTTGAATCAGAACAATTTGTAACTCAACAATTATTTGAAATTTTGTCCGAAAAATTCACTACATTTGCAATCGCTAAAACGACAATAAAAACAAATCCTGTTAATTATTTTATATAGATATGGCTAAAGTAAACGAAATTTCTGTTGAAGAAAAATTAAGAGCTCTTTACGATTTGCAAATCATCGATTCCCGTTTGGATGAGATTCGCAATACAAGAGGCGAGTTGCCGATTGAAGTAGAAGACCTTGAGATAGAAATTGAAGGTCTTGAAAAAAGAGCACAAAAATTCGAAACCGAAATTGCTGAGCAAAATGCTGAAATCAACAGCAAAAAAGACTTGATGAAACAAGCTCAATCTCTTATTGATAAATATAAAACACAGCAAGATAACGTTAGAAATAACAAAGAGTTCGAAGCTTTATCAAAAGAGGTAGAATATCAGGAATTGGAAATTCAGTTAGCTGAAAAAAGAATCAGAGAATTCGGTGGGAAAATCGACCACAAAAAAGAAACTTTGTCTGATTTGAATGCTAAAATCGAGGAGTTGAAAAACCACTTGAATCACAAGAAAAACGAATTGGATAATTTGATTTCTGAAACTCAGAAAGAAGAAGATTATCTATTGGAAAAATCTAAGGAATTTGCTGAGAAAATCGACGATAGATTATTAGCTTCTTACCAAAGAATCCGTCAAGGTTCTTCTACAGGTCTTGCAGTTGTAGGTTTGGAAAGAGGAGCGCCAAAAGGTTCTTTCTTCACAATTCCACCACAAAAGCAAATGGAAATTGCTCAGAGAAAGAAAATCATTATCGATGAGCATTCTGGAAAAATCTTGGTAGATGACGAGTTGGTAAACGAAGAAACTGCTAAAATGGAAGATATTATCAAGTTCTAATCAGAATTTGATTTTATATAAATACAAAAGAGACCTGAAATTCAGGTCTCTTTTCAGTTTGAGAAAATAATATAATTACCGGATATTAACAGAACCGGAACTGCTTTCGTTTTTGGTTATCTTGTTCAGGTCGCCTCTTTTCACAACGTTGATATCTCCGCTGGAAGATGCGCTTGCCGTCAAACTATTACGAACACCAATTGTAATGTCAGCCGAAGAAGAAGTTGTAAGAACCGCGCTGTCTGCTGTTAGATTTTCAGCTTTGATGTCTCCTGATGAAGAAGCTTGCGCACTTACATTGTCAGCTTTTCCTTTGATGTTGATTCCGCCTGACGAAGAAGTTTGAAGATTAAGACTTCTCGCAACGACTTCTCCGTTGAAATCTCCACTGCTGGAAGCTTGGATATTCACTATATCACCATTAATGTTTCCTTTGATATTTCCTGAGCTGGAAACTTTTACATCAAGGTCCGAGAATTTGAAATCATCTTTCAAAACAATGCTTCCGCTGGAATTGGCCGACAATTTGTCAAAATCTCTAGCATAAACTTTAATTTTGATTCTGTCAGTTGAGATGTTCAGTTTACCTTCAGATTGGATTTTTACCTGAACTTTTCTTCCTTCTTGCTTTACAACTACATATTGCATTAGGTCAGAAGGTGCGTAAACAACAATTTTTTCTTCACTGGATTTATAAACTTCCGCACTCAGAGAAGTTGAAATCTGCAATTCGTCAAAGTCGACCGAATAAGATTTTTCAATCACTTCACCTTTTCCTGAATCTGATAAAATGTGTGAAAACATCACATCATTTGACCCATTTTTGGTTTGTATACAAGAAAAATTGGTAACCGACGCCAAAAGAACTAGGGATAAAAGTTTTATTTTCATAAGAATAATTTTTTATAGTTTTGATTTGTTAATTAATATGACAATTGAAAAGTTGTTTTCATTACATCAAAAAATAAAATTTTTCATTTTAATTAATTTTCTAAATTTACATCATAAAAAATAATAAATATGAAGAATATATTATTCGCATTTGTCTTGATTGGTTTGTCTGTTTCCGCATTTGCACAATCAGGTCCACCGGCTGGTGATGCAAAAGTAGGAGAGTTCTACGGTCAGGATGTTTCTGCAAAAGCCGTTAAAAAAGCCATTTCTACAGATGAACTTAATAAAGAATTGAAAGCAACTCCAAAAATTGCTAAAACTTCCGTAAAAGGAAAAGTAACTGGCGTTTGTCCTAAAAAAGGATGCTGGGTAAGTTTGGCAACAGATTCCGGAGAAACTTTCTTCGTTAAAATGAAAGATTACGCATTCTTCGTTCCAACGGCTTTGGAAGGTAAAACCGTTGTTTTGGAAGGTAGCGCGGAAAGCAAAACCACTTCTGTAAAAGAATTGCAACATTACGCAGAAGATGCTAAAAAACCTCAGGCAGAAATAGATGCGATTACAGAACCAAAAACTGAGACTAGATTTTTGGCAAGCGCAATCAAGGTTGTAGAATAATTGTTTCAAAATATAATTTATAAGCTTCAGATTTTTCTGAGGCTTTTTTATTTGGGCATAACCCTTTGTTTTGTTTGCTTTTCACGTTTGGTTTGTAAAAAAAATTTTATCTACAGCAAACAAAACAAGCGGGTCGGGCTAGTAATTTATCCTGAGCGAAGTCGAAGGGCTCATATCTTTTGTTTTTTTCATAAACATTTGTCTTTCTGATAAAACCTTAATCCCGGAAAAAAACAAAAGGATAACCGTTACTATCCCTTACGCACTGGCACAGATTCACACTTGAAAAAGATTACTTTTCGAAATTTGAACCAATTAATTTCTTTGATTAGTTTTACGTCTTTGCGAACCTTAAAATGTTTTCAATAATTTGAAAGAATCTTTGCAGACTTTGCGTTTATAAAAGAAATAGGGATATAGATTTTGAAAATAATTATCCTATTCTCATTTGCATAATTCCTTTGAAACCCCGTCAATTCTGCTTATATTTACACTCTAAATTTTCAAAAAATGGCAGACTGGAAAATCGTCAGACAATACGAAGATATTACCTATAAAAAATCAAATGGTGTAGCAAGAATCGCTATCAACAGACCAGAAGTCAGAAACGCTTTCCGACCAAAAACAACCTCAGAACTTTACGATGCTTTTTATGACGCTTACGAAGATTCGTCAATCGGAGTTGTGTTGTTGACAGGCGAAGGACCAAGTCCAAAAGACGGCGGTCACGCTTTTTGCAGTGGAGGCGACCAAAAAGCACGTGGACATCAGGGTTATGTTGGCGAAGATGGAAGACATCGTTTGAATATCTTGGAAGTACAACGTTTGATTCGTTTTATGCCAAAAGCTGTAATTGCAGTTGTTAATGGATGGGCAGTTGGCGGTGGACATTCGCTTCACGTGGTTTGTGATTTAACTTTGGCGAGTGAAGAACACGCGATTTTCAAACAAACCGATGCAGATGTTACAAGTTTCGACGGAGGTTATGGTTCTGCTTATTTGGCGAAAATGGTTGGTCAGAAAAAAGCCAGAGAAATTTTCTTTTTAGGTAGAAATTATTCGGCTCAAGAAGCTGCAGATATGGGAATGGTAAACGCTGTAATTCCTCACGCTGAATTAGAAGACACAGCTTACGAATGGGCTCAGGAAATCCTTGCCAAATCTCCAACATCAATCAGAATGCTAAAATTTGCTATGAATTTGACAGACGACGGAATGGTGGGTCAACAGATTTTTGCAGGAGAAGCAACGCGTTTGGCTTATATGACAGAAGAAGCAAAAGAGGGTAGAAATGCGTTCTTAGAGAAACGTAAACCTAATTTTGGAGACGACCAGTGGATTTCTTGATATTTTACATTGTCAAAAGTACAAAGTAAAAGGTATTTATAAACTTCAAATAAAAAAGTACATTGTACGTTGTACATTTTACTTTTCACAAAAAAATAAATGAAACATTGGATACAAGCTGCAAGGCTTAGAACGTTACCACTTTCACTCAGTGGGATTATTATGGGAGCTTTCATTGCAAAATGGAGACTTTCTCAGGAAGGCGGAGTTTGGGATTGGAGAATTTTCGTTTTGGCGCTTCTCGTAACATTATTATATCAAGTCCTTTCCAACTTTGCCAACGATTATGGCGATGGTGTAAAAGGAACAGACAAACATAGAATCGGAGAAGCAGAAAGTAGAGCAGTAGCTTCGGGCAAAATTACGGCGACTCAAATGAGAAATGCTGTTATTTTACTTTCGGTTTTATCTTTCGTAGCAACTGTTGCTTTATTGTATGTTGCTTTTTATCCTGCAAATATTAGTGAATTCTGGATTTTCATTGGTTTAGGAGTTGCTTGTATTTTGGCAGCTATTGGATATACCGTTGGCAAAAAACCATACGGATATATGGGATTGGGCGATATTTTTGTCTTTATCTTTTTCGGATTGGTTTCGGTTTGTGGAAGTTATTTTCTGTTTACCAAATCATTCGATTATGACATTTTGATTCCTGCTTCTGCAATCGGAATGTTGAGTATGGCAGTTCTTAATCTGAACAATATGAGAGACATTGTGAATGACGAATTATCAGGCAAGAAAACTTTAGCACTGAGATTAGGATTTAAAAAGGCGATGATTTATGAGATTGTTTTATTACAACTTCCAATCTTGCTGATGTTAGCTTTTTTAATGTACAATGGATTTCAGGAAAAAGGTCTTTATTATCCATTTATTGTGATGATTTTGATATTTCCTTTTATGAAATTGCGAAGAACAATTATGAAAATCCAAGAACCAAAATTACTTGATCCGTTTCTAAAACAAGTTGGAATCTTAACTTTTATGATGGCTGTTTTGACGGCTTTCGGACTTAATTTTGTTAATTAATAAATCAAATAAAAAATGAAAATAAAATTCTTAGGACAAAACTGTTTTTTGTTCACATACAACGGCGTAACAATCCTTTCTGACCCTTTTTATAACTATCAGAAAGCTCAATCTGGTTTTGATATCAAAGCTCAGAAAATCGATTATGTTTTGATTACGCACGCGCACGGCGACCATATCGCAGACGTGAAAGAAGTTCTTGAAAATCATCCAGATGCAACAGTTATAGGCCAGCCAGAAATTTGTGGCTATTTTGGACATTCCAATAATATCGATATCAATTTTGGAGGTTCTGCGAAATTGGACGGTTTGAAGATTTCTATGGTTCCTGCATTACATACAAGTTCTTTCCCGGACGGTTCTTATGGAGGATTGGCTTCTGGATACATCTTTAGATTTGCAGATGGAAGAAATCTTTATTTGGCCGGAGATACGGGTGTAACAGCAGAAATGAGCTTGTTTCCACAGGTCTTTGGAAAGTTGGATTTGTCAATTCTTCCGGTTGGAAAACATTACACAATGTGTCCTAGAAAAGCGGCTTTTGCTGCATCAGAATTATTGAAAACTCCGAAAGTAATCGGATGTCATTTCGATACTTTTCCACCGATTGAAATTAATCACGAAGAGGCTAAAAAGTATTTCACTGATAAAAACATCGAGTTTTCTTTACCAAAACTAGGAGAGGAGTTCGAATTCTAACAAAAAATTAAGAGATTAAGTCAATTCAAACTCTTGAATATGGCTTAATCTCTTAACCTATAGAAATAAAAAATGGCAAGCTACCTAAATCACACCGCTACAACCGATTACCTTTGCTGCGTTCCCACCCTGGAGGATTCTCAGGAGCTGGTTGTTTAGGACTTGCCGGTGCAAAGATATGAAAATATTGCAATTTCAAAAA
This sequence comes from Flavobacteriales bacterium UBA2306, assembly GCA_002345565.1. GTDB lineage: Bacteria > Bacteroidota > Bacteroidia > Flavobacteriales > Weeksellaceae > Epilithonimonas. The sequence continues at coordinate 361,072 of DDVS01000001.1, forward strand.
CAGAATTAATGAAAAATCCTTGAACTATCGATATAATTCAGGTTAATAAATTGATTATTAAGGACAAAATTTTTCATTTTTTTAATTAATTAAGTATCAAAATTTAGATTTATGACAAAAAACCCGATAGCTTTTGGCTTTGGTTTGTACGCAATCACTATGTTTTTATTCTTCGTAGTGTATTATTTTTTCGCAGGACCAGATTATTTTAACATATCAATTAATGTTAATGCGTTTGGATTAACTTTCATTTATAGTTTAATGGGGTTTCTTTCTGTTTATTATCTGAGAAAGAATCTTGGAGAAATCACTTATCCTCAGGCATTTAAACAGATTTTCGTGACATTATTTGTTGGCGGTTTTCTATCTTTTATGTCCATTTTTTTGTTTCTTAATTATGTTGATACAGATGCGAGAGATATGCTGAATCATCAACACATCGAATCAGAAATAACTAAATTAGACGAGTCTTACAATAAGCAAATCAAAGAGATAAACCCAAAAGACACGGAAAAAATTAAAAGCTTGAATGATGAGTACAAAAAAATGAGCATCGGTATCAATGGCGCCGAAAAGCAAAATATTAATTATTTTTCATTCAGTTTTTTATCTGCTATTTTTGGAGGCGTTTTACTATTTTATTTACTTTTGTCTATCGTAATTGCAGGATTTTTGAAAAACAAAAAACGTTACGAGTAAGGTATTGAATAATAAATAATTAAAGGATTTTATTTAAATAAGTAATTGACTCTGAAATTAAAAATTTTAATATCTGAAATCAAAAACATCTAACATCTTTTTATAAAAAATGAATCTTTCTATAATCGTTCCTTTGCTTAATGAACAAGACTCTCTGGAAGAATTGTTCACCAGAATCGACAATGTTTGTCGAGACAACAAATTATCTTACGAAGTTTGGTTTATAGATGACGGAAGCACGGATTTGTCTTGGTCAATCATAGAAAATATGAAAATCCAGCATCCTCAGATTCACGGAATTAAATTTTCCAAAAACTATGGGAAATCACAAGCTCTTCACGCTGCTTTCGAAAAAGTAAATGGCGATGTGATTATCACAATGGATGCTGATTTGCAGGATTTTCCAGAAGAGATTCCTGAACTTTATGAAATTGTTGCTACAGGAAATTACGACATTGTTTCCGGTTGGAAAAAGAAACGTTTTGATAATGTGATGACTAAAAATATCCCTTCAAAGCTCTTCAATGCTGCAGCTAGAAAAGTTTCGGGAGTTTCGCTACACGATTTCAACTGTGGATTGAAAGCTTACAGAAAACAAGTTGTAAAATCTATTGATGTTTACGGCGATATGCATCGTTACATTCCGGTTTTGGCTGCTAATGCAGGTTTCAAAAATATTACGGAAAAACCGGTTCAGCATCAGGCAAGACCTTATGGAACTTCGAAATTCGGGACCGAACGTTTTGTTCGTGGATTTTTGGATTTGGTAACACTTTGGTTTGTCAGCAGATTTGGCGGAAGACCAATGCATTTTTTTGGTGCAGCAGGAACTTTGATGTTTATTATCGGATTTTTATCTGCAATTTGGTTAGGAGTTTCAAAACTGATTGATGTCTATATTTTCAAAATTTACGGAAATCTGATTGCTAACAATCCTTGGTTTTTCATTGCTTTGACAATGATGATTCTGGGAAGTTTACTTTTCGTAGCAGGATTTTTAGGCGAATTGATTATCATAAGCAATCGTGACCACAAGAATTATCATATTGAAGAAATGATATAATAATATGAGTCATCATTTGCTATTGATTGTCCATCTTTTAGGCGCTACGGTTTGGGTTGGCGGACATTTGATTTTAGCGGTAACAATTTTGCCAGAAGTTTTGAAAAAAAAGGATGTGGAAATTCTCCTCGATTTCGAACGAAAGTATGAGAAAATAGGAATTCCTGCTTTGCTTTTGATGGTCATTTCTGGCGTTTGGATGTCTTACAAATTCGGAGTTGGATTTTCAAATTGGTTTCATTTTTCGAATCCAATAGAAACTGTGATTTCCTTGAAACTGATTTTACTTCTGATAACTGTATTGTTTGCAATCAGTGCAAATTTCTTTGTGATTCCAAAACTGACGGCTAAAACTCTACCATTAATGGCTTTTCACATTTTGTCGGTTACAACAATCGGTGTTCTGATGCTTTTATTGGGAAGTTTCGTGAGATACGGCGGACTTTCCTTTTGATTAAAGTCATCTTCTGATTTTCTGAAAATAATTGTAAATTGCTTCGAATAAAAATTACTCAATTGAAACGAATTATTAATTCCTTTACATATCTTTTTATCTTTTCGATAATAATAATTTCTTGCGGAAAAGTATCCCCAAAAGGAGAAATTCAATCAAAAGATATTGAACTCTCTGAGTTTTCAAAATTAGACTTAAAAGGAAAATTCCGAGTGTTTTATGTCCAAAGTCCACATAACTTTGTGAATGTAGAAACTTACCCGAATTTCTTTGATAATCTTAATATTGAAGTTAAAGACAAAAATCTGTCAATCTCGGAGAAAAACGAAACTGATAAAGTAGATTTCTATAATATTACGATTTACGGAAAAAATCCTTTTGATGTGATTAAAATAGCTGATTCTGTAGAACTTAACATTTCAAGTCAAATGAAAGTTGAAAATTTCGCACTTCATTTAAAAGATAATGCTAAATTTATCGGTTCAGTGATTTCAGAAAAGTCTGAGATAGAAATGGCGAACAAAAGCCGGGCTAATCTGTTGGGAAAAACAACTTTAGCCAAGCTTAATATCAAAGATACTGCGAGTATTATTTCGCCATATTGGTATATCAAAGATTTGGAAATCGAGTCTCAGAACGGAAATTATGCAGAACTGAGTGTAGATGAAGAAATCAAAGGAAAAATCGGTAATACATCGAAATTAGTTTATTACGGAAATCCTTCGAAAAAACTGAAAGTAACTGAAAAAGCGACTTTGGAAAACAAGAAAATTAATTAAAACAAAAAACTATAAAATAATGACAGAATTATCAACATTAGATAAAGCAAAACTTTGGCTTCTTGATGCTTTCGACCTTGAAACCAAGACAGCTGTTCAAGCCCTCATTGATTCAAATTCGTCGGATTTGGAAGATTCTTTTTACAGAGAATTAGAATTCGGAACCGGTGGAATGCGTGGCGTAATGGGCGTTGGAACTAATCGTTTAAATAAATACACATTAGGTCAAGCTACTCAAGGACTTGCGAATTATCTTCATCAATCTTTTCCAAATGAAGAAGTCAAGGTAGCAATTGCTTATGACGTTCGTAATAATTCGAAAGAATTCGGAAAAATCGTTGCGGATGTTTTGACAGCTAACGGAATCAAAGTTCTGTTGTTCAAGGAACATCGCCCAACTCCGGAATTGTCTTTCACAGTGAGAGATAAAAAATGTAATGCGGGAATCGTTTTGACGGCTTCTCACAATCCACCGGAATATAACGGTTACAAAGTATATTGGAATGACGGTGCGCAAATTGTTCCGCCGGACGATGAAAATATTATTAGAGAAGTCTATGCAACTAAGTTTGAGGATATCAAATTCAATGGAAACGATGACCTAATCGAATGGGTTGGCGAAGACCAAGACGATGTTTACATCGATGCTTGTATGGAAAATTCTCTTTACCAGAATGTTGGAAGAGATAATCTGAACATAGTTTTCACATCGATTCACGGAACGACTTATACAACCGTTCCAAAAGCATTGAAAAAAGCCGGATTTACAAAATTAGATTTGGTTCAGGAACAAATGATTCCAAGCGGAAATTTTCCAACTGTTGCTTCCCCGAATCCGGAAGAACCTGCTGCTCTTTCTATGGCAATGGATTTGGCTAGAATTACCAATGCTGATATTGTTATCGGAACAGACCCAGACGGTGATAGATTAGGAATTGCGGTTAGAAATCTTGAAGGCGAAATGCAACTTCTGAACGGAAATCAAACCAATACAATCTTAACTTATTATATCCTTGACCAATGGAAAAAAGCCGGCAAAATTACCGGAAAAGAGTTTATTGGTTCTACGATTGTGACTTCTGATGTTTTCTTTGATGTTGCAGAGAAATTCGGAGTAGACTGCAAAGTTGGGTTGACCGGTTTCAAATGGATCGGCAAGATGATTCGTGATTTTGAAGGTCAGGAAAAATTCATTTGCGGAGGTGAAGAAAGTTTTGGTTTTATGACCGGAGATTTTGTCCGTGACAAAGATTCTTGTGGTTCAATTTTAACCGCTTGTGAAATCGCTGCTTGGTGTAAAGCCAACGGAACAACGGTTTACGAATATATGATTGAGATTTATAAAGAAGTTGGTTTCTATTACGAAGGTTTGATTAATGTTGTGAGAAAGGGTAGAACTGGAGCTGAAGAAATCACGCAGATGATGAGCGATTTCCGAAGTAATCCACCAAAAGAAATCGCTGGTTCCCTTGTAGGAGAAGTAAAGGATTTCAAAGAGCAGACTAATTTCATCGTTTCAAAAAATGAGAAAAAAGTGATGGACGATATTCCTAAGTCTAACGTATTGATTTTCTATACTCAAGATGGAACTAAAGTTTGTGTTCGTCCTTCCGGAACCGAGCCAAAGATTAAATTCTATGTTTCGGTGAAAGACAGCATCTCTTCCAAAGAAGATTTTGTTGCGAAACTTCCTAAGCTTGAAGAGAAGATTGCTAAGGTGAAACAGGATTTGAATCTGTAATTGAAAATTTTTATTAGAATAGAAATATAATCTAAAATATTTTTAATATAAAGTTCTCAATTACTGATTTAATTTAGTTTTGAGAACTTTTTTGTTATGTAATTTGATTTACTCAGTTGCATTTAAGACTTTTGTAGATCATAAAAAGTAAAAATCCGAATTAAGTTTCGGAAAAACATCAAAAAATAAATAAGTGAAAGTATCTAAACTCGCATCAAACCTGATTGGTTCAGAAATTATCAAAATCGGAAACGAAGTTAACGATTTGAAAGCCAAAGGAGCACAAATCTCAAATTTAACAATCGGTGATCTTAATTCAAATATCTATCCAATTCCATCGGAATTGAAACAAGGAATTGAGAAAGCCTATAAGAATAATCTTACAAACTATCCGCCTGCAAATGGTGTTCAATCTTTAAGAACTTCGGTAAGCAATGACTTGAAAAAACGTTGGAATCTGGATTACTCAGCTAATGATATCCTGATTACAGCAGGTTCAAGACCTTTAATTTACGCAGTTTTCAAAACAATTGTGGACGTAGGCGATAAAGTGATTTATCCGATTCCTTCTTGGAATAACAATCATTATGCTTATTTAACAAGTGCGAATGCAGTTGAAGTTCAGACCCAGGAATCAAATAATTTCTTACCGACAGCGGATGACCTTCGTCCTTATGTTGATGGAGCAGTTTTGCTTTGCCTTTGTTCTCCACTCAATCCAACTGGAACAATGTTCACAAAAGAACAATTGTCTGAGATTTGCGAATTGGTTTTGGAAGAAAATAAAAAAAGAGGTGCAGACGAGAAACCGCTTTACTTGATGTATGATCAGATCTACGCAATGCTGACTTTTGGCGAAGACCATTACAATCCGGTAAGCCTTTTCCCAGAAATGAAAGATTACACAATTTATGTTGATGGAACGTCCAAATGTTTTGCAGCTACAGGGGTTAGAGTAGGTTGGGGATTTGGGCCGAGTTTGGTTATAGATAAAATGAAAGCTCTTTTGACGCACGTTGGAGCTTGGGCACCAAAACCAGAACAGGAAGCGGTTGCTGAGTTTTTAGCTGATGATTCTGCAGTGAATACATTCTTAGACGATTACAAACAAAAACTGAATACAAGCCTGAAAGAGCTTCACGCAGGAATTCAAGATTTGAAATCCAAAGGTTTTGCTGTAGAAAGTATCTCGCCAATGGGTGCGCTTTATCTGACTATCAAATTGGATTATCTTGGAAAAACTACTCCTGACGGAAAAGTTTTGGACGATTCTACAGATTTAGTTTTCTATCTGATTAATAATGCAGGAATGGCTTTGGTTCCGTTCTCCGCATTTGGAAATGATAAGTCAGTGCCTTGGTTCAGAGCTTCTGTTGGAGGTTGTTCTTTAGATGATATTAAGGATTGTTTACCTAAATTGGCGCAAACTTTAGAAAAATTAAAATAAATCGAAAAAATTCTTTTTGTATCTGGAAAAAATTCTATCTTTGTGGAAAGAAAAAAAGATGGCAAATTATAAACAAAAAGAAAATACCAAAATAAATAGAGTAGAAGAGCCGGTAGCAACTTATGGCGTTGCTGGCTCTGTCTTTAATAAATTTGCAATCCACGACGATTACAAATTACTCAAAAAGGCAAGAGAAGGTCTTAAAACAGAGGTTTTTTACTCTCTTGCAGATGCTATTAAAATGCCCGAAAAAACTTTGGCTTCTGTTATCAATCTATCCCAAAGAACGATTAGCAATTATAGAGATCAAGAAAAAGAATTGGATCCTATATATAGTGAGCATCTATTGAAACTCATCAATCTTTATAGTTTTGGTAAGGAAATTTTTGGAAGCTTAGAAGAGTTTAGCTTGTGGATGAATCGTCCTTTCTGGAATTCCGAAGATAAGCCAATGGATTTTATTTCAACTTCAGGAGGGGTAGATTTGATTTATCACGAAATAGAAAAATTGGGGCAAGGTTATCCTGTTTAATATGCTTGTTTACAGAATTGTTCACAAAAAATATGCAGATACTCTTTTTGCAAGTGGCTTAGAAGGTCGTTGGAATTCGGAAGGAAAAAAAGTTCTTTATACTGCGGAAAGTATTTCTTTGGCGTATCTCGAAACTTTAGCTCATAGAAAAGGTTTAGGCTTTAATAAGGATTTCAAAATAATGATTATTAAACTTCCTTCCAATTATGATTTTCAAATTGTAGAATCTTTTGGTTTACCAAAAAAATGGCGAGATTTTCGGAATTATGAAGCGTGTCAAAAAATTGGAAACGCTTGGTTTGATCAATGTGAAAAATTGGTTTTGAAAGTTCCTTCCGCTGTTGTTCCCGAGAATTTTAATGTTGTTATCAATACCTTTCATCCGGATTTCAAAAAAGTTAAATTAATAGATGTTCTAGATTTTGAACCCGATGATAGATTGGAACAGAGTATTAAACAATACAAATGATTTTTCACTAAAAATTAACAAATGAAAGTTATCGCAGTTATTCCTGCTCGTTATAATTCTACAAGATTTCCAGGTAAAATGATGGAGATTTTGGGGGACAAAACTATTATTACTACTACTTATCAGAATGTTGTGGAAACAGGTTTGTTTGATGAAGTGTTTGTGGCTACAGATTCCGAATTGATTTTTGATGAAATTTCAAAAAACGGAGGAAAAGCTGTAATGACAGGCGAACACGAAACGGGAAGCGATAGAATTGCAGAAGCTGTTCAAAATATCGATTGCGATATCGTCATCAATGTTCAAGGTGATGAGCCTTTTCTCAAAAAAGAACCTTTGAAACAATTAATTGATGTCTTTTCTAACGATGTTAAAAAAGAAGTTTCTTTAGCGTCATTGAAAATTCAATTAAAAGAATCAGAAGAAATCCAGAATCCAAATAACGTAAAAGTCGTTACTGATAATAATGGACTTGCATTGTATTTCAGTCGTTCTGTAATTCCTTTTCACCGCGAATTATCTTACAATGTTAAGTATTACAAACATATTGGTGTGTACGCTTTCCGAAAAGAAGCTTTGTTAAAATTCTCTTCTTTGGAAATGACACCTATGGAAATTTCTGAAAAATTAGAACAATTGCGCTATTTGGAAAACGGAATGAAAATTAGAATGGTAGAAACGGATTTTGTTGGAGTTGGGATTGATACTCCTGAAGATTTGGAGAAAGCCAAACTACTGATATAATGATTAATGTCGTTTTAGTCAGATTTAATATCACTAAAAAGTTCAAAACTTAATAAAAATCCTATCTTTGAAATCCTAAAATTTTTGAATGAACAGAATAATCGTCCTTTTTGCTATTATATTTTCACAAATTATTTTTGCACAAACCGCAAAGGAAATCATTGATAGAAATATCGAAAATTCCGGAGGTCTTACCCAATGGAAACTTCTGAATACGGTTCAGATACAAGGACGAGTAACGCTTGGCGTGAATGATTCTTATCTTATGAAAATCTACCAGCAACGCCCAAATCTTACCAAAACAGCCATTCTTTTAGCCGGAAAAGAAACACCGGTTGAAGGTTTTGACGGAAAGAATGGTTATGCGATGAATTACGCTCAGAACAAGCTTACACAATATAATGATTACGTTCCTGAAAACTTTGATAATGATTTTATTGATTACGAAAGCAAAGGTTTTGAAGCTGAACTTTTAGGAAAAGAAAAAATCGGAGAACAAGTTTATTTCAAAGTAGAATTGACAAAAAACGTTAATAAAACGATCTACTATTTTGATGTTAAAAATTACTCGCTTTATCGTGAAATCAAGAAAGATGAAACTTTGACTTATTCCGATTACAGAAAAGTGGGGAACTTATTAATGCCTTACAGAATCGAATCTATTTCGCCTAAAAAAGACAGCGATTATGTAATGATGATTAATAAAATCGAAATTAATAAAGAATTGCCAAAGAATACTTTTAAATTCTAAATTTTTCATCAATGGAAATCGAGGAAATCCGCAAATATTGCCTATCCAAAAAAGCTGTAACGGAAGGTTTTCCTTTTGATAATGAAACTTTGGTTTTCAAGGTTGGTGGAAAGATATTCTTATTTCTGCCTTTGGAAAGTCCTCAGCCAACATTTTCTGTAAAAACAGACCCAGCTTGGAGCGAGGAACTCAGAGAAAAATATTTTCATATAGCCGGCGCATTTCACTTAAATAAAACCCATTGGAATTCAGTTCTTTGTGAAGGTCTTAAAAAAGAATTGATTTTGAAATTGATTGACCATTCCTACGATTTGGTTTTCAAATCTTTGACGAAAAAGTTACAAGCTGAAATTAATCAATCTTAAAACTGAAATTCCTCAGTCAATTTTTTATCTAAATCCAATTTTTCAATCAATTTCTCCAAACCTTCGAATTTAATTTCATCGTGAAGAAAATCTCTGAATCTGATTGTGATTTCTTTGTCATAAATATCCTGATCAAAATCGAGAATATAAACTTCGGTATGTAAAGATTCATTCTTATCATCAATTGTAGGATTGGTTCCGATGCTCAACATTCCTTTATAGAATTGATCATCAATCCAAACTTCCACGATATAAGCACCTTTCTTTGGAAGTAATTTATTGATAGGGACTTCGATATTAGCTGTTGGATAACCAATTGTTCTGCCCAACTTTTTTCCGTGAATTACTTTTCCTGTCAAAGGATAATTATAACCTAACATTTCATTAGCAACTTTGATTCTACCTTCTGACAGAGCTATTCTAATTTTTGTAGAACTAATATTAATGTCATTAGTTTGAACAGCTTCTAATTGATTAACTTTAAAACCTAATTCATCAGAAAGAGATTTTAGTAATTCAAAATTTCCGCTTTTATTCTTCCCGAATGTATGATCGTGACCTATTATAATATGCTTAACGTTCAGTTTGTCAACCAAAACTTGTTCACAAAATTCAGTTCCTGTGAGATTTCGGAATTCTTCATCAAATGTCTTTAGAAAGATATTTTGGATGCCACTTTTTTCCAGAAGTTCTAATTTTTCTTCCAAAGTATTCAGCATTTTAACATCATCGTCCGGATTAAGAAACTTTCTTGGATGTGGCCAAAAACTTAAGATAGCAGATTCCAGATGTTCTTTTTTCGCTATTTTATTTAAAGTATTGATGATAGATAAATGCCCCAAATGTACACCGTCGAACATTCCTAATGATAATGCTAGTGGTGTTTTGGATTGGTAATCTGTAAGATCTCTGATGATTTTCAAATTCTGAATTTTATGGCAGGAAAACAATATTCTGCCTGTGCAAAAATACACCCAAAAATGGTGTCCGAAATTGTTATGCAAATATGATAAAAATCTTTTTTTCTGACAATGCAGAATTGCAAACTTTTATTATCTTTGCGCACAAGTAAAAATTTAGTAATGGCAAACCAAATTAAAGGAAAAATTTCACAAATTATTGGACCAGTTATTGACGTGGTCTTTAATGAAGTTGAACAATTACCAAAAATATATGACGCTTTAGAAATCATTAAAACCAATGGTGAAAAAGTGGTATTGGAGGTAGAGCAACACATTGGAGAAGATATGGTAAGATGTATCGCAATGGATGCTACCGATGGACTTCAAAGAGGACAAGAAGTTACTGGGACAGGTCTTCAGATTACAATGCCAATCGGAGAAGGGGTTAACGGACGTCTTTTCAACGTGGTTGGAGATGCTATTGATGGAATTCAGTCTTTATCTAAAGAAGGAGGTTTGCCAATCCACAGAGAAGCACCAAAATTTGACCAATTATCAACTTCTGCTGAAGTTCTTTTCACTGGTATCAAAGTTATCGATCTTGTTGAACCTTATGCAAAAGGAGGTAAAATTGGATTGTTCGGTGGAGCTGGTGTTGGAAAAACAGTATTGATCCAGGAATTGATTAACAACATCGCAAAAGGACACGGTGGTCTTTCTGTATTCGCAGGAGTAGGAGAAAGAACAAGAGAAGGAAATGACCTTTTGAGAGAGATGTTGGAATCTGGTATTATCAAATATGGTGATGACTTTATGCACTCTATGGAAAATGGAGGTTGGGATCTTTCTAAAGTAGATCTTGAAGCGATGAAAGATTCTAAAGCAGCTTTCGTTTTCGGACAGATGAACGAGCCACCAGGAGCAAGAGCTAGAGTAGCATTGTCTGGTTTGACCTTAGCAGAATATTATAGAGATGGCGGAGAAAGCGGACAAGGTAGAGATGTATTGTTCTTCGTAGATAACATTTTCCGTTTTACACAAGCTGGTTCCGAGGTGTCTGCACTTCTTGGGCGTATGCCATCTGCGGTAGGTTACCAACCAACTTTGGCATCTGAAATGGGTGCGATGCAGGAAAGAATTACTTCTACTAAAAATGGTTCAATTACTTCAGTACAGGCGGTTTACGTACCTGCGGATGACTTAACGGATCCGGCTCCTGCAACTACGTTTGCTCACTTGGATGCAACGACAGTATTAGATAGAAAAATTGCTTCATTAGGTATTTACCCTGCGGTAGATCCTTTGGCTTCTACGTCAAGAATCTTGGCTCCGGAAATCATCGGTGAAGAACATTATAACTGTGCTCAAAGAGTAAAAGAAATTCTTCAGAGATACAAAGCATTGCAGGATATTATCGCAATCCTTGGTATGGAAGAATTGTCTGAAGAAGATAAATTGGTAGTTTACAGAGCTAGAAAAGTACAGAGATTCTTATCTCAACCTTTCCACGTTGCAGAGCAGTTTACAGGTATCCCAGGATCTTTGGTTGACATTAAAGATACCATCAAAGGATTTAATATGATCATTGATGGAGAATTGGATCAATATCCAGAATCTGCATTCAACTTGAAAGGAACTATTGAAGAAGCGATTGCAGCAGGACAAAAAATGTTAGCTGAGAACGCTTAAGAAATTTTAAATGTCAAATTTTAGATTTTAGATTGAATTTCAATAATTTATAATTTAAAATCTACAATCTATAATTTCATAAAAAATGAATATAAAAATTTTAACTCCGGAATTTGTAATCTTTGAAGGCGAAGTAGATTCTATTCTTCTTCCGGGCAAGGGCGGACAATTCCAGATATTCAAAAACCACGCGGCTATTGTATCGGCTTTGGTTGGTGGAAAAGTTAAAATCTACACAGATAAAGTAGATGCTGCTTACCATAAATACCTTACCAAAGAGACTGAAGCCAAATCATCTTATTCCTATGAGATCAAAAGTGGAGTGTTAGAATTCAATAATGACAAGGGTATTATTCTTTGCGAATAAGCTCTAGACATTATAATACAATAAGAAAAAAGCGAATCTGTTTATGATTTCGCTTTTTTTTATGGCTATTCATCAAAATTATATACAGAAATCAATGAAACTATAAAGGAAGCCAGAAATTCTAAAATTAATCTGGATCATGAGAAATAAAATTAAAATAATTTTTATATCAATCAAAATATGATTAAAATGTTTTATTTTATTTAAAAAAGCTAATTTTGCTTATCTATAAAATATATATTATGGGAGTTGCAGATTTATTATTAAAGAAGAAAAAAGCCCTGGCAGAAAAAAACCTGAACGATGGGAAAGCTTATATGGAAACTAACAGATCCAAAAAGGGAGTGGTAACTCTGGACAGTGGTTTGCAGTATGAAATCATTACAGAAGGAGATGGTAAAAAGCCTAAAGCTAAAGACACAGTAACAGTACACTACCACGGGACTACGATTACAGGTGGTGTTTTTGATAGTTCTGTAAAGCGAGGTAAAGCTGCATCTTTCCTGCTAAACAGGGTAATATCTGGCTGGACAGAGGGCTTACAATTAATGCCGGTTGGTAGCAAATGGAGATTAACCCTTCCGCCGCACCTAGCATATGGAGAAGAACAGATCAGTAAAGAAATTGGCCCGAATAGCACATTAATTTTTGAAGTTGAACTTTTGTCTATCAAGTAGAAAATATAAATCCCGACTATCTTTATGTCGGTTTTTTTTTTTATAAAGAGAGAATAATGCCGATCTCTTTAAGTTGACTTATACGTTTTGAGAACCATAATAATTCAAAATTTTTAAAATAGTTTGTTCTTATTTTTTTCCTTCAGAATGATAAAATAAACATAGTATTAATGATTTTCATAAGTTTCAAAAGTGCCATCCTGATAGAAAAATACAATCCTCTTAATTTTTTTTGAATTAGTTTCTTGTTTTATAGCAGGATTTTCTACTGTCTGAGAATCGTTTAAAATTTTCTTGTTAGCCATTGTCTTGGCAATATTAGATTCTGAAGTGTTATTGCTATTTTGAATTTTAGGTTCAGATTGTCCAAAATCTTCGTCAGTTATAATTGAAAACAGATCGGGCAGAGATGTTTTTTTCCTTTTATCTGTTTCGGTGTCTTTATCTTCTGGTTTGGGTAGCGGTTTATCATTCACCAGCATTTCGCCTTCACCTGTGATTAACCATTCCCATTCTAATTTCGGAAATTTGATTTTTATTTTAGAAATGAAATCAAGGGAAGGTTTATTTCTTCCGGATAAGATATGAGAAATACTGGAACGCTGAACCCCAATTTCTTCTGCAAATTCTGCAGGTGTCAATTCCGTATATTCAATAACTTTTGTAATTCTGTCGTTAAATTCCATTTCACAAATGTAATGAAATTATTTAATTATGGTTTTACATTTGTATCAAACATAAATTTACTTTTGTAAATACTCGCTGTTAATGTTATAAATATTATAAGTAACTTAAAACTAAGAAGTTGCGGAAGTATTTGTGGAGAAGTGTCTATAAAGCCTAAGAATTTTTCCATTGAATGTGGATAGTGTGGAAAAGCCTATTGATCGACAAAATCAGTTAACCATAGTCACAAAAAAAAAGCCTCTAATACAATAGAAGCTCATTTAATTTTTTAAATAAATTTATACAATGAAACTAATGTTTTTTGGTCTTTTTTTCGGGAAAGAGTAGGGAAGTTCCGATGCTTAAAACGAGAATTGACATAATGACTATGAGAGATTCTGACGTTCCAAAACCTATAAGTTCCAGGTAATGATGAAAGATCATTTTCAATCCGATAAATGCTAATAAAGCTGCCAGCCCAATCTTTAAAAACCTGAATTTATTGACAATTCCTGCTAATAAAAAGAACATTGATCTGAGCCCTATAATAGCAAAAATGTTAGAAAAAAATACAATATAAGGGTCTTTTGTAATAGAGAATATTGCGGGAATACTGTCTACAGCAAATATAAGATCTGTTAATTCTATGATGATAAGAACCAAGAAGAGCGGAGTCATTTTCTTGATACCATCAATAATGACGAAGAATTTATTGCCCACAAACTGGTTATGCACTTTAAAATGTTTTTCTGCAAATTTAACTACAGGATGATTTTGAGGATCGATTTCTTCGTCCTTATTTCTTTCAATAAACATTTTAATGCCTGTATAAACTAAGAATGCTCCGAAAACATACATTATCCATTCAAATTTCTGGATAAGGGCAGCGCCTATAAAAATGAATAAAAATCGCATAACAATGGCCCCGAAGATGCCCCAAAATAATACTCTGTGATAATTTCTTGGAGCCACACCAAATCCACTAAATACTAGTAAAATGACAAAAATATTATCTACAGAGAGTGCATATTCTACAAGATAACCGGTGAGAAATTCCAAACCTAGATTCTTATCATATAACATAATACTGTGTTCCAGATTATCGGGATAGATTTTAATAGGATGTTTATGTTTGGCAACAATTTCCTGCAATCTTTCTATACTGTCTATGCCGTGAATAAGATGGCCATAATAGGTAAGTAAAATATAAAAGCCTAGAGACAGAAGAATAATAAAAACACTCATTAATCCAGCTTGCTTAAGTGAAACGGCGGAATCTTTTTTATTGAAAATGCCCAGATCTAAAAGTAAAATTATAATTATAAAAATTAAAAATCCGGAAAGGAAAAGAATTTCGTTACTCATTATCTTTTTATATAAACCACAAAAATAAGGGATTTAATTGAGATTTAAGTGATTATACATTTGTAAAATAATAGATATTTATAAGGAAAATATGTTTAGTGATTTGATAAACACCTGGTAATAAGTTAATAGAATAAGCGTTAAAGTAAATTTACAATTAAACTTTAATTGAATTTTATAAAATATTGATTTTCAGCAAATATACAATTTAATATTATAAATATTGTATTCCACAAAAAAACCAACAGACATAATGACATTTTAGACTGTTTAACGTTTTTACAAATGTAATTTGGTTTTTGTTGCATTTATAGCTTACTTTTGGGGAAAATCAAATCAATAAAAATGGATATCAATTTTCCTTATTTTAAAAATGTAAACTTCCCAGATCGCTATATTTTCCCAGAAAAATTATTTTCTTACCTACAAGACAATTACATCGACTACATTAAAGAGATAGGAAAATCAAGTTTAGGGAAACCTATTTATATGATGACTCTGGGAAATGGGAAAATAAAAGTTGCCGCCTGGTCGCAGATGCATGGCAATGAATCTACTGCAACACTCGCCATGTTAGATTTATTATCAATTGGGGAAAAGCACCCTGAATTAATGACTGCGCTTTTAAAATCTATACAATTGGATTTCATATTTATGCTTAATCCGGACGGATCTGAACAATGGACCAGAAGAAACGCTTTTGATATAGATATTAACAGAGATTATTTAAGAATGTCCAGTGCAGAAATCAAAATTCTAAAATCTGTTGTTTTAGATGGTAATTATGATTATGCACTTAACCTTCACGATCAACGGACCATATTTACAACCGATGGTTTACATCCTGCAACATTATCTTTTTTAGCGCCATCAGAAGATGTAGAAAGAACAATTACAGAAAATAGGAAGAAAAGTATGGCTGTAATTGCTGCTATTTATCTCCAGATGAAGCATGTTTTACCTCATAGAATTGCAAAATATACAGATGAATTTTATCCAACATCAACTGGTGATAATTTTATGAAAGCTGGTGTTACTCCGATATTGTTTGAAGGTGGATTTTACGAAAATGATTTAAAGAGGGAAAAAACAAGAAAGTTTTATACTCAGGCATTGTATTACGCATTAAAGGCAATCTCTGTGTTACAGGGCGATACATTTAGTTATGAAGCTTATTTTGATATTCCCCAAAACATGGAAACTCATTTTGATTTGATTTACAGAAACGTAAAATTAAATACAGATTTTGAATGTATTCTGGATATTGCTGTACAATACAGAGAAATTTTAGATGAAAATAATCATCTGACATATCAGCCATACGTTGTAGAAGTTGGCGATTTGAATCATAAAAAAGGCTGGACAGAAATAGACTGCACAGATAAAAAATTTATTTCTGTGAAGAAATTTCCAAAGCTTGATGCTTTAGTAGATTTTAGTATTGAATAATTTTGAAAGTCTAATCGCTGAGAATCTACTATAAAATTTTTTATTGAAGATAATCTCGTACAGAAAATACTAATAACCAAAATTCTTGCAAATTTTGGTTTATTTTTGAAATAAGATTGATAAAGTCATGATTACATAATCCAATTTAACATAATATAAATTATAGGACATTTTGTATTTTAGAAAACAAGAGAGTTTAAAATTTGTTTTATAGACTAAAATAAAAAACAGCAACCTCATATAAGTTGCTGTTAATACCATTAAAAATCTATAGTTTATAAAATTATAGTCTGTATAGAATGTGCTGGCGCAGATAATTTAGAAGATTTACCTTCTATCCAAAGATTATAATCCGTATCTGCATTACCTTCATTCATCACAACAATAACCAATTCTCCGTTTTCATTCATAAAACTTGTAGATAAAAGAAAATCTTTATTGGTAGAAGTTCCAATTCTCTGGGCATTTGGTTTTACATATTTTGAAATATGTCCAATGTAATAATATTCGTAAGTGTAATGCAACTCCCCCGTTCTGGTATCCGCAATAATTGGCGCAAAACACAAATTATTAGCGTGATTTGGACCACCTTTTTCATCCAAAAGAATATTCCAGTCTGTCCAGGCGGCGGTTCCTTTGTTGAAATCATTAATCATATTTCTTCCGTAAAGTTCGCCTAGACTTACGTCATATATCTTAGCAAAATCAAATTGTTCCTTGCAACCTTCAGTAAAAATCAAAAATTTATCCGGAAAGGCTCTTTGAGTTTCTGCCAGATTATCAAATAACGGCAATTTATTATTCCACGTCTCATACCAATGATAGCCAATTCCGGATGCATATTTTGAGGTTTCTGCATCTTGTAATGTTGTCGTAGCTCTTTGGAAAATTAAATCTCTGTTATGATCCCAGATGATCACTTTTTTATCCTTATAACCATTTTTCCAGAGTGTTGGTCCCAGGTTTTCTCTCAGGAATTTTCCCTCTTCATCCGCTGTATAAATACAAGATTCCCAAGTTTGAGTGGCCATAGGTTCATTCTGAATCGTTAATCCCCAAATCGGGATATTTCTCTTTTCATATTCCTGAATGAATTTAACATAATAATTTGCCCAATCTTGATAATATTCATCCAATAATCTCCCACCCTTCAGCATACTCTTATTAGATTTCATCCACGCTGGCGGACTCCAAGGGCTAAAATAAAACCTGAAATCTTTTGGGTTAATTTCTTTCTGCGCAAGTTTTATTAAAGGAATTTTGTACTTTTCATCGTGCTTTATATCAAAAGAATTAAGAGATTTATCATTATCTTTTACATAAGTATAATTATCACTGGAGAAGTCACAGGAGTTCATATTGGTTCTCACCACATTATAGCCAATTCCGGATTTTCCATAATAAGCTTCTATAAGTTCTTTCTGTTTGTTTTTCGGCAACTTGGCAAAAACCTCCGCAGATGCATCGGTGATAGCTCCCCCAATTCCAACGAGTTTTTGATATTTAAAGTCGGGATCTACAAAAACACAAATATCTGTTTCTTTTGGTTGTGGAAAATCGACGAACTTTGCATTGTTTTTTTTTGCAAATTTTTCATTGGTTTTCTGAGAAGTGATGATAACTTGTCCCTCTTTTACGCCATTTTTCCAGAAATTCTGAGCATTGATATTTAATGAAATTCCTATAAAAAAAGCGGTTATGATATAACGTTTCATAAGGTTGATCTTTATTCAATTTTTGTTTGATTTCAAATATTCTAAAATCAAATATTTCTTATCTCATTTTGAGACATTAAAAATAAGTATTTTTCTCATTCAAAAAAACTGTTTTTCAATTTTTTAAATTTTCCCGTAATTTGTTGAACATTTTCAACTTAAGTCAGAATTCTGTAATTTCTCATTTATGAAGCCGCAAAAAATCAATATCAAAGTACCATTAATGTTGAGTTTCTTTATATTTTCTATGTTGCTAAATAGTATGGGAGCTATTATTTTGCAATTATCAGATTCTGTAAATTATAAAGGTTTAGGCTTTTTGGAGTCGTTTAAAGATATTCCTATGGCGCTGGTCTCCTTGTTTTGTGTGAATTGGATCAGTAAGTATGGCAATAAAAAAGCCTTATATTTTTCTTTAATTTTTATTACCATTAGCTCTTTAATTTTACCAGTTTTAGATGTTTTTTGGTTTTTAAAAGTTTGGCTCAGTATTATAGGAGTTGGTTTTGCCATTGCCAAAATTTCGGTTTTTAGTATGATAAAAAATAATTTTCAGGATCAAGAATTAACCAGTACCATTTCTAGTGTGGATGCTGCATTTATGATAGGGATTTTTTTTGTGAATATTGGCTTTGGAGCTTTGCTGGATAGTTCCTATGCTGCGCTTTGGAAATATGGTTTTTGGATGATTGCCGTATTTTGTATTTTTAATATCTGGCTTTTAAAACAAGTTGATGTACAGGGACAATATTCAGAACCTAAATCTCGGAAAAGTATGGATTGGCATTTTCTTTTAAAACCAGGATTTATTTGTTTCTTTGCGCTGGTTTTTTTTATGGTTTTTGTGGAGCAAAGTTTTAATTCTTGGCTTCCAAGTTTTTTTAAAAATAATCTTAAAATCAATTCTTATTTTGCCTTGCAATCATCGGCATTTTTAGCTTTATTTTCTTTTTTAGGAAGATGGATTACCAGCAAAATTGTTCACAGATTTCATTGGTTTCATATTGTGAGTTTTTGTATTATTATAGTGTTTTTTATATTAATTATATCTCAGCTTTTTATTCAATTTTATCCGGAAAAGTCTAAGTTATTATTAATGATCATCATTCCGATGGTGGGCTTTTTCTTATCACCATTATTTCCGCTCTACAATTCTGAAGCACTGCAGCAGGTTTCTAAAAGCAAAACACAATTATTGGTTTCTTTTGTGGTCATATTTTCATCATTAGGAAGTTCTGCCGGATCTTTGTATATGGCTTTTGTTTTTCATAAAAATGCAAGTTCTTACTATCTATTATTCATATTTTTCCCATTATTAATTATCTTTGGTCTAACATTTATTTTTAATAAAAACTTAATAAACTATGACCGAGAATCAAAAAACTAAAAAAGATCTCCAAGAACTTATAGAAACCAAGGATTTTCTGGAGCATATTTCTGTAGATTGCGTCATTTTCGGATTTCATAAGGATACACTCAAGGTTTTGTTGTTGAAATACCACGATCTTGACCTGTGGGCTGTTCCTGGAGGATTTATTTTCAATGATGAAAATTTGAATGACGCTGCGGCAAGAACTCTTTACGAGAGAACCCATCTTGGAGATGTGTATCTGGAACAATTTTATACCTTCGGTGATATTAAAAGAACTGAAAACAATACGCATCAACAATTATTGGAGAACAAGAAAATCGAAGTTGCCAGCAATCATTGGATATATCAGCGATTTATTTCTGTAGGCTATTGTGCATTGGTAGATTATACGCTAACACACACTTTTCCAGATTCTTTCAATGAAGTTTGCCAATGGTTTGATGTCAAAGAGCTTCCGAAGTTAGCTTTTGACCATAAAGAAATGATAGAAAGAGGACTGCTTTATCTTAGAAAAAATATTGATTATCAAGTAATGGGAAGCAATCTTTTACCAGATAAATTCACCATGAAAGAACTCCAGAATTTGTATGAAGCCATTTTGGGAGAATCTCTCAGAAGAAATAATTTCCAGAGAAAAGTCCTGAGTCTCAATATTTTGGAAAGACTAGAAAAACATTACACAGGTTCTGCTAATAAAGCGCCCTATCTTTATCGTTTTATCGATAATAATAAATTGTAATTCAAAAAAAAACAACTCATCAGCTGAGTTGTTTTTTGTATTTAACGGGAGTTTTTTCCGTCAACTATAATTCTTTCTGGTCTGTTGGCGAGTTCCCAGGCGGTTGCAAAAACCAATTGGGTTCTTTTTTGTAACAAATTGTAGTCTATTTTTTCCGGATCATCTGTTGATTTATGATAATCTTCATGAATCCCATCAAAGAAAAATGCAATGGGGATATTTTTCTTCGCAAAGTTGTAATGGTCTGATCTGTAATATAAACGCTGAGGATCTTTCGGATCATCATATTTATAATTAAGTTCCAATTTTACGGTTTTATCATTCGCAGCTACATTGATTTTCTTCAATTCAGAACTCAACATGTCCGAACCGATTACATACACATATTGTTTACCTCTGTTTTCCGGATCGTCACGTCCAATCATATCAATGTTAAGGTCAGCAACCGTATTAGCTAAAGGAAAAACCGGATGATCGGAATAATATTCTGATCCGAAAAGTCCGTGTTCTTCGCCAGTTACGTGCAAGAAAAGGATAGAACGCTTTGGTCCATAGCCTTTTTTCTTAGCTTCCTGGAAAGCCTGTGCAATTTCCATAACAGCTACAGTTCCACTTCCGTCATCATCAGCACCATTGTAAACAACGCCTTTTTTAATGCCAACGTGATCATAATGCGCAGAAACTACAATGATTTCATTTGGTTTTTCAGAACCTTCTATTAAAGCCAAAATATTTTCAGAATCTGGCAATGTTTCACCATATTTTTTCATTGCTTCGGACGGAACTTTTTGATAATAAGAACCTAAGCTTGGAGGAAATCCAATCCCGTTCTTTTTGTATTGTTCAATCATATATTCGCCTGCTTTTTTCTGACCTGCACTTCCGGTATCTCTACCTTCCATTTTGTCATCTGCAATCACGTAAAGATTGGTTTTCAGTTCTTCGGCAGTAATGCTTCTATAAGCATCCTGGAAACCTTTTCCGTCGTAAGAAAAGTTCTTTGTAGAAGCGCAACTGGTAACAAGCGCAACACTCATTAAAAAACCGTATAGTTTTATATTTTTCATAATTAGATTTAATAATTAAGTCGAAATCAAAGATTAATTGTTACAGAAAATTTATATTTTTTCTCCGAAACTCAAGAGTGTTCCATTGGGATCCAGCAAAGAAAATTCTCTCATTCCCCAAGGTTTTGTCTCCAGATTTCCGTTGGGATGAATGGTGATATTCTTAGCAACCACTTGTTCAAAAAATTTATCAATATTATTCGAAATTTTGAGATAAAGCATAAAATCTGATTTTGAAGGAATCAATTCCTTGAACTCAAAAAAATGAAGTTCAGAATTGTTATAAGTCGCAATTAGATAATTATCATAATCCGCAACAAACTCGAATCCAAGATTTTTATAATAATCAATTGTTTTTCCTTTATCTATAAAAGGAATTTTTGGAATTATCTGTGATATCATAATATTGAATTTTAAGCGCCTATTTAAATTTACACAAAATATTTTTTAACGACATAGTCACATAGATTTTCAGTGGATGTATTTTCAGATTTCTATGTGTGTATGTGGTTTTTATTAATTTTTATTATGCCAATTCATCGTTCCATTCTCTAATAGTCACTTTCGCGATCAAACCTTCCTGAACAAAAGGATCGCCATTCACAAAAGCTTCTGCAGCCTCTTTGTCGACAAAAATCGCCATTGCTCCTTCTCCGGGATTACCAAAAGCACCTGTTCCCAAAACTTTTCCAGACTTTATAAACTCCGCTTCAAATTCCTCGTGGCGTGGAAAAACTGCCATAAACTCATCCATAGTTTTGTCTGTTGCGTGTTCGTAAAAAATTACGGCTTTCATATTTGTTTGTTTTTAATTGTTTTAATTCTAATGCGCTTCTTCAACAATTGGAGGGTTAAATTGATGTAATCCAATATCATCAATAAAGCTTCCTCTTTTATCCTCATCTTTTTGAAAAATTCTAATTAAGAAATTAGGAAATTCGTCTTTTTTTAAATTCAATTCACTTTCAATTTCTTTATAGAGATTTTTTCTGTTATAATATTTTAAGAGTTCATCATAGTTTTGAGTAGTAAGAATCTCTGCAAACTTAACTTCGAGTTCTGCTTTGATAATATCCAAATCAACACAATCTTTCCACTCATCTAACTTTTTTTTGTCAATTCTGTTTATATGAAATTTCAATTCTTCTAACAGAAATAAATTAATTTGCTCTTCCTGCTCATTTTTAAATCTTTCAAAAAGTTTAGTTTTACAGTTTTGTAATATACTTTCTTTCTCATCAGTTTTAAGCTGTACATCAATTATAAAATCGATTGCCTTTTCTTTACAAAACAAATTTTCAACTTCTGCAACATCTAACACTACTATATTATCTGTAGCTAAATTTGTGATTTCAGCATCATTTCTTCTATCTCTATCTATAATGCCAAAGACTTCTATGTGACCACTTATTAAAGTTTGATTTTTAAAGATTTTGTATAATCAATCACATTTCGACAGCTCCCACAAGGGACAACTAAATAATCAGGAAACAATGTTTGATAAAGTTTAAAATCCCAGCTTCCTGTTTCTCCTTCAACAAATAAAACGTTTCTTCTAGAACCAATTAATTCTAATAACAAATCTTCCGGGATACTATCATCTGAATTAATTTCTTTCCATTCCCAAGTTTGATTTCCCAAATATTCTTTTAGCCATATTTTTTTTGAATTATTTATTCTGCTTGCAAACTCGACATCGTGGGTCATAAAAACAAAAGCACAGTCTTCTCTTTCTATAATTAATTTTTCCCATAAAGATTGCATAATCGCTTTATGTAAATGAAGTTCCGGCTCATCAATAACAATTATAGAATTTTCCGGAGCCACCAATGTTTGAGCAATTAGATAAAACAAGACTCTTTCGCCATCACTCATTACACTTGCAGAATAATATTTTTCAGAAGCTTTAATTTTTGCTGTTAATTCAAAACCTTGTTTCGCCAACTCTCTTTTTGGTAAAATTTCTTCCCAAATTCTACAAACTTTTTCAAAAAGAGTTTCTTCTTGTGATATAATTTTATTTTTCCTATCTCTATCAGCAATTTCAGTTTGAATAGTAAAAAGATATTGCAATAAGACTTCATAATCATCTAAACGACCAACATCATAACTAAAATCTTTATTTTTACTTTGATACTTATAATATCCTCTGCTCCAGTCTGGATTAGACCAATTCTCTTCTTTAATGTCATCTTGCCCACCAAAAAGTTTGTTTTTTAATTGCTCTTTTGTAGTATTACCAATTACTATAGATTTTGAAAATTGTATAGATTTTTGTGCAGTAATACGATGAACCAACTTTGGTTTTTTATCATTTATACTGAGTTTAGCAATTTTTTTCTCTAAGAAACTTCCAAAACGAGATTTTCCAGCTCCATTTGAACCTAATACAATAAGTATTTGCTCAAATTCAATATTCTTTTGCTCTCCAGAATCCTGAATTACAATTTGTGTTTTCATATGTTAATAGTTTTTTAATGCGCTTCCAACCAATTATCTCCTACTCCAACTTCCACAAGTAAAGGAACTTTGGTTTCAAAAGCAGATTCCATTTCTTTTTTAATAAGTGCTGTTGCGGTTTCAATCTCGGCGATTGGAGTTTCAAAAAGCAATTCATCGTGAACCTGTAAAAGCATTTTGGTTTCCAGTTTTTGAGTTTCCAATTCGTTTTCGATTTTTATCATTGCGAGTTTGATAATATCGGCGGCACTTCCTTGGATTGGCGCATTCACAGCGTTTCTTTCTGCATGCGCTTTAACAACAAAATTGCTGGAATTAATATCTTTCAAGTGACGTCTTCTTCCGAGAATAGTTTCTACAAAGCCTAAATTTTGCGCTTTTTTAACTTGCTCAGCCATATATTCTTTCAAACGCGGATAAGTTTCGTAATAAGAATCAATCATCTTTTTGGCTTCGGTTCTGGAAAGTCCGGTTTGTTCCGCCAAAGCAAAAGCACCTTGTCCATAAATAATTCCAAAATTCACTGTTTTTGCCTGACTTCTCTGTGTTTTTGAAACTTCACTCAAATCAATACCAAACAATTTCGCAGCAGTTGAAGCGTGAATATCTTCGCCGTTTTGGAACGCTTTAATCATATTTTGTTCACCGGAAATCTCAGCAATCAATCTTAATTCGATTTGAGAATAATCGGCAGATATGATTTTTTTACCTTCATCAGCAACAAAAGCACCACGAATTTGTTGTCCTCTCAATGTTCTGATTGGAATATTTTGAAGATTCGGATTTACACTTGCCAAACGTCCTGTCGCGGCAACAGTTTGTGCAAAAGTTGTATGAACACGATTGTCTTTTTTATCAATTTGACCTGGCAAAGCATCAACGTAAGTTGATTTTAGTTTTTGTAACGTTCTGTATTCCAGAATCGAAGTGATGATTTCGTGTTTTGAAGATAATTTTTGAAGAACATCTTCCGATGTTGCGTATTGTCCAGTTTT
The DNA here is from genome assembly GCA_002345565.1 of Flavobacteriales bacterium UBA2306. Lineage (GTDB taxonomy): Bacteria > Bacteroidota > Bacteroidia > Flavobacteriales > Weeksellaceae > Epilithonimonas. The sequence goes on from DDVS01000001.1 coordinate 385,579, forward strand.
CGTTTTCTTCGCTTTTGGATCCAATTGCATTTTCTCGAAAAGAATTTCTCCCAATTGCTTTGGCGAATTCATATTGAACTCTTCTCCGGACAATTCGAATATTTTTGATTCTAATAATCGCAAATCATTTTCCAAATCAATACTTTCCTTTGCCAGCCAATTGCTATCAAGCTTAACGCCTGTCAATTCTATTTTAGCAAGAACTTTCATTAATGGCATTTCTACATCATAAAACAATTTTTCCACATTTTCTTTGGTTAATTGTGGTGCAAATAATTCGTATAACTGGAACGTCACATCTGCATCTTCCGCAGCATAATTAGTTTGAGTCGGGATATCAAGTTCACGAAGCGTCAATTGATTTTTCCCTTTTTTTCCAATTAAAGTCTCGATGGAAACTGGTTTGTAATCCAAATACATTTCGGAAAGATAATCCATTCCGTGTCGTCCGTCTGGATTTAAAAGATAATGCGCAATCATTGTGTCAAAGATTTTTCCTTCGACATCAATGTTATAATTCTGAAGAACTTTGTAATCATATTTCAGATTGTGAGCAATTTTGAGAACATTCTGATCTTCAAAAAACGGACGGAAAATCTCAACCGTTTCTTGTGCTTCTTCTTGATTTTCAGAAATAGGAATGTAATAAGCCAAGCCTTTTTTATAGGAAAAACTCATTCCAATCAATTCGGCTTCCAACTCATTAAGCGAAGTTGTTTCTGTATCAAAACAAACTGCTTTCTGCTTTAAGAGATTTGAAACTAATATTTTTTGCGCTTTCGGGTTATCAATGAATTGATAAATGTGGTCGTTTTCTGCGATTGTAGATTTGGTAGTAGTCGCTTGTTCTAGTTGTTCGAAGCTGGCGAACAAATCCATTGTTCCGTTTTTATGAATTGCAGATTCTTTCGTTTTTTCAGTTTTATTATCGTCGTTGTCCTGCAATTCTTCTACATATTCTTTATTAGAAAATGCTCGGTAAAGATTTTCGTACAATCTTCGGAATTCCAACTCATCAAAAATCTCTTTGACTTTTTCGAAATCCGGAACTTCAAGATCATATTGTTCTTCAATAAATTCAATTGGTGCATCACAAAGTATTGTTGCTAACTTTTTCGATAACAAACCTCTTTCTGCACTTGCTTCAACTTTTTCTTTAAGCTTTCCTTTCAGCTGATGAGTATTCGCTAAAAGATTTTCCATTGACCCGAATTCTTGAATAAACTTCTTTGCCGTTTTTTCTCCAACACCTTCTAATCCGGGAATATTATCGACAGCGTCGCCCATCATTCCAAGATAATCGATGATTTGTTTTGGGTCTTCGATTTCATATTTAGCTTTGACTTCTTCAACGCCTAGAATTTCTATATCACCGCCTTTGGAACTTGGTTTATACATCTTGATTTTATCCGTAACCAGCTGTGCAAAATCTTTGTCCGGCGTTACCATAAAAACATTGTAACCTTGTTTTTCCGCTTTGCAGGCAATCGTTCCGATGACATCATCCGCTTCATAACCTTCCAATCCAAGAATCGGAATGTGCATCGCTTCCAAAATATCATTAATATAAGGTTTTGCCAAAAGAATCGGTTCGGGAGTTTCCAGCCGATTGGCTTTGTAATCTGCATAATCATCATGTCGGACATTGGTTCTTCCCACATCAAAAACAACTGCCAAATGTGTTGGACGGTCTCTTTTAATCAATTCTATCAAAGAATTAGTGAACCCGAAAATCGCAGAAGTATTCAATCCTTTTGTAGAAATTCTTGGATTTTTGATGAATGCAAAATACCCACGGAAAATCATAGCGTAGGCATCAATAAGATATAATCTTTTGTCTGTAGAAGTCATAAAAACAAAAGTAAGGAATTAGTTCGTGTTAATCATTAAAATAATGAAGAGTTAAAAATAAGTATAAATACCTACAAGAACGTGTATTTGTCTTTATTGTATTGATTATGAGATGAAAATAACTTTGTGTTATTAAAAATTATAAAAATTAGAGCTATTAAAAAATATCATTTTTAGAATATGGTATTAAGATTTTTCAAGCATTAAATAAAGATTTTTTTAAATAATAATTAACCTTCAAAACAAAAAAAAATGAAAGCAAAAAACTACTTCAAAAAAATGGCTGTTGCCGCAATGGGATTGCTTGCAACCGGCGTGAGTGCAAACAACTTGAAAATCACAGGCACTTCTGTGGATACAAGTGCAGGAACTGTAACCTTCAACATCCAATGGGATAATAGTTGGAAAACCAATATTGCTCCGGCGAATTATGATGCGGTGTGGGTATTTATAAAATATCAGGATTGTGCGGATAAGCTTTGGAAACATGCCAATCTTAGTACGGTTTCCGTAGATCATTCTGTGGGTGGAAGTGTTTTGAAATTAGACGCTGTAACAGACGGAAAAGGTGTTTTTGTGTATAGAAATGCCAACGGCGGCGGCAATATCTCTTCTACTTCTGTAACCTTAAAAATGAATGTAGCTGCTGCGAATTATACCAACTATAATTTTAAGGTTTTTGGTGTGGAAATGGTTAACATTCCGTCCGGACAATTTACTGTTGGTGACGGAACTTCAACTAGTTCTTACACACAATATACTATTACTGGAAATACTGCTATTACTACATCATCTTTAGGAACTGGCGATAGCGCTCCTGCAGCTTTTCCAAAAGGCTACAATTCCTTCTATACCATGAAATATGAAATTACCCAGGAACAATACGTAGAATTTTTGAATACGTTAACTTATGGACAACAAGCGAGAAGATCTGTTGCAGCTCCAAACTCTGCTGCAGGAACTTTTGCATTTGCTAATACTTATGGGAATGGTGTAAAGATTCAAGTTCCTGGATTTAATGCATCTACACCTGCAGTGTATGCTTGCGATCTTACCACAGGAGATTATAATGATATTAATGACGGCCAAAATATCGCCATGAATCAGCTATCCTGGGCAGATACTTCCGCCTATTTGGATTGGTCTGCCTTAAGACCGATGACAGAATTGGAATTCGAGAAAATTTGCAGAGGACCTCTATCGCCTGTTGCCGGAGAATATGCCTGGGGAACTACAGAAATTAATTATATCCCATCTGGCTCAGTGACTAATGCTTATATGGCAAATGAAGGTTCTAATACAGTGGCTAATGGAAGAGCTAATTATTATTTATCTAGTGCATACTCTCATTATGGACCTGGAAGAGTTGTAAAATCCGGATTTTCTGCCACCAATTCAACCGGTAGAATTACTGCTGGGGCATCTTATTATGGTGCGATGGAAATGAGCGGTAATACTTATGAATTTGCAGTAACTACAAAAACAGCAGGGAATTCTTACACTGGAGTTTTAGGTGATGGCGAACTTTCCACAATAACTGCTACAGATGGAGATTCTAATCAACTTAATTGGCCGGATAATACAGGTGTCTATCTAAGAGGAGGAGATTTCCTTGGAGCAGCTAATTATAGTGGCAATAACAGCACATTCTTAAGAATATCGGACAGAGCCTCCGGCGCTGCTGCGGCTGGAAGAGTTGCTGGATCTGCTGGTGTACCAGGAACTGCAGGCTATGGTGGACGCGGTGTAAGATAATCACTTCTAATTTGAAAAAAGAAAGGAAACTTTCTTGTAAAAAATTAATTATTAAACAATAAAAATCAAATTAGAAGATGAAAACACATTTAACCAAATTATCGGTATTCTGTATCATCTTTCTACTATATTCCAAAACTAAAGCGCAAGACGAAGTCTATGCTTATCGTGGAGGAAATGCAGATGGATTTGCCACAGAAACCGTAGAAAATGCAACTTGTTCTACTCCATTTCATCAGTACGCCTATTTTGGTGGTAATGCAGATGGTTTTGCAACAGAAACATTAGAAAATGCAACTTGCAACACACCATTTCATCAATTTGCATACTTTGGAGGCGGAGGAGATGGTTTTGCAACGGAAACTTTAGAAATCAGTAATTGTTCTACACCATATCATTTCTTTGCCTATTTCGGCGGAAATGGAGATGGATTTGCAAGAGATAAAACCAGCGATGTTTGTCCTGTAGATCCTCCTGTTGCAGATTTTACTTCGGATAAAACAGAAGTTTGCCAAGGGCAAAGCGTAATATTTACAGATGCATCTACTAATAAACCAACTGGCTGGAATTGGACTTTCGAAGGCGGAAATCCTGGAACAGCGACAACAAAATCTGTAACAGTTACCTACAATACTCCAGGTGTGTATCAAGTAAAGCTAACTTCCGCAAACTATATTGGAAATAATACCGTTACAAAAGCCGGATATATTACGGTAAAATCAACTTCAGATTGCACTACAATGGGAACTTCCCAAGCTCAAAATATGAAAACTTTGATCTACCCAAATCCAACTAAAAATATTCTTTATTTGAAATCTCCTTCAAAAATTATTAATGCGCAATTGATAGACATATCGGGTAGGAACATAATGACCATTAATGTAAATGCCACTGAAGGTCAAATAAATCTTGAAAAACTATCTTCCGGAATGTATATACTTCGTATGCAAACGAAAGATGATACCCAAACCTTTAAGGTTATCAAAAAAGATTAATAATACACAAATCAAATCTTCCAACCGCCAGTTAATTTAGCAGGCGGTTTTTCTATTTATGACGATTGTTAAAAATTCTTAATTTTTTAATAGAAATAATAGAAATTGATTGTATTTTTGTGAAATCAAATGAATAAAAAATTATCTACTTTTTCTTTCGCTGCTATGTTTATAATTGTCTTGCAATCCTGTGCCAATTATGGAGATAGTTTGTTGTATTTTAATAAAAACGCAAAGATTCCGAAAGTAAAAACCATTCTTTATTTTAACCCTGAGATTTTCCCAGATGTTACCGAGATTAAAGAACCTACTTATGCCGCATTTTATACTGCCACTTCAGACAAAATGAAATCCTTTGGCAACACAAAATATATGCAGGTGGACACTTCTATTCCTTTTGATGAAGTGGATGAAAATATGGTGAGAGAAATTTGCAAAAACAATAATGCTGATATAGCTGTTATTCCGAAGGTTAAATATTTTAAAGTTGGTTTTGGCAAATATGTGTTTTCTAATCAGGTTGTTGTAAGTATGAAACTCTATAATGCCCAGGGCGAATTTATTTTGGAAACCGCTTATGACACTTACAAAGGCAACGGAAGAATGCTCGGTAGCGCAGAAAACTCTGTCATTATAGGAACGAAAGGTGCTATTAGAAAAATAGAAAAAGAAATTAAAAACCATCAGATCTTAGATCATAAATCTTCTTAATTTACATATTTTTAATTCACTTTTATCTGCATATTACTTTGATTTTAATACTTTTGCAAAGCAAAATTTCTAAATAATCGAGAATCAGGACATCATATTAAACCCCGCTGATATTGCAGAATCCCTAAGCAAATTGCCAACGGAAGAACGCATCTTGCAGTTTCTGAAACTTCCGAAATCTGAAAAAGCGGATGTTTTTTCTCATTTCGATACTGATTTTCAAGAAGATACCATCAGGAGTATTGCCAGCCACGAAGTTTCCGACATTCTTAACGAAATGTCTCCAGATGACAGAACACAGCTTTTCGAAGATTTTCCGGATGAATTGATCAAGTATTCCATCAATCTTCTAAATCCGCAGGAAAGACGTGTTGCTCTAAAACTTCTAGGTTATGAAGCCGATTCTATTGCGCGTTTGATGACGCCTTATTATGTTCAGATCCGGAAAGAATGGACGGTGAAAAGATGTTTTCAGCAAATCAAAAAAGTCGGAAAAAAAGTAGAAACGCTTAATTTTCTTTATGTCGTTGATGAAAGAAACCGATTAATAGACGATATTACCATTGGTTCTCTCCTACTGGCAGACGAAGAACAGCTCATTTCCGAACTTTGTGACAATCATTTTGTAGCTATTACTACCACAACATCCAAAGAAAATGCAGTGCCTTATTTCGAAAAATATGACCGAAGTGCATTGCCGATTATTACAGAAAATGGTGTCTTGGTAGGCATTGTAACTATTGATGATATTCTTGACCAAATAGAACAACAAAACACAGAAGACATTCAGAAATTCGGAGGTTTGGACGCTTTGGATCTGCCTTATACTCAAACTTCTATTTTCGAAATGGTCAAGAAAAGAGGATTTTGGCTTATTGTCTTATTCTTTTCAGAAATGCTGACGGCTTCTGCAATGGGATATTTTGAAGATGAAATCCAGAAAGCAGTTGTATTAGCCTTGTTTGTCCCGTTGATTATTTCTAGTGGAGGCAATACAGGATCGCAGGCCGCAACTTTGATTATTCGTGCAATGGCGCTCCAGGAAATCACAATAAAAGATTGGTGGTATGTGATGAGAAAAGAGATTTTCACGGGAATTTTCCTTGGAAGTATCCTGGGAATTATCGGTTTTGTAAGAATTGCACTTTGGCAACAGACAGGTCTTTTTGATTATGGTCAACATTGGGTTTTTGTGGGACTCAGTATCGCATTTTCTCTAATGCTCATCGTACTTTGGGGAACAATTTCCGGATCTATGGTTCCGTTTGTTCTCAAGAAGCTAAAACTAGACCCAGCGACTTCTTCTGCTCCCTTTGTTGCAACACTTGTAGATGTTACAGGACTTATTATTTATTTCTCTGTTGCAGGATTGTTTCTGACTGGGAAACTTCTTTAGTTTTTAATTTTTTTTTAAAAATAACCAAATTGTAATTATTGACTAATCGTCGATGATGGCGAAGCGCGCCCCGACGTGAGTGGAGCTCTTTTCTGTTATTGCGATTGTACAAAAGTTCTATAGATTGCTTCACTTCGTTCGCAATGACAGAAAAAAGCGGTAACCCTTCGTCAAGCTCAGGATAAACTGCAGGCGGATAAAGGCGCCCAAATCATTTAGAAATAAAAAAACCTTCTTATCCAGAAGGTTTTATATATGTTCAGAAAATAATAGAATTCTATTTTGAATAATTATCATTGTAATCTTTCTGAGAAGCCACAATCACTTTCTTGGCATGATCTGCGCCATAAATCAAATCGATTTTAACTTTTGCAGGCTCTGTAGGAAGGTTTTTATAGCTCAAAAAATAATGTAAAAGACGGTTAACCTCTGCCGTTGGCAATTCAGAAATATCTCTGATATGGCCATAAACCTGGTCTTCTACCAAAACAGCGATAATTTTATCATCTGCTTCTCCTTTATCAATCATTTGAAATCCACCGATTGGGATAGCTTCCAAAAGAATGTTACCAGAAGTAATGTTGTGCGAGCTAAGAACGCAAATATCCAAAGGATCGTGATCCCCTTCTGTGACGTCTGTTGCGCCAGTTTGCGCCGCTAGGTTTTTAACTTCTTCTTCACAATAAGTTCTAGGAACAAATCCGTATAAAGCTGGGATGATGTTAGAAAATTTCTGCGGACGGTCCACTTTCAAATAGCCTGTTTCTTTATCCACTTCGTATTTAATAGTGTCAGTAGGAACAATCTCTACAAAGACATTTACAACTTCCGGAGATTTTTCTCCAGCAGAAATTCCGTGCCACGGATGGGCTTTAAAATTTGGAATCATTTATTATTTAGTGTTTATATTATTTTGTTAAGTTCTTTTCTAAGGTTTTCAATAGTGTCCGAGATATAATCTTCAGAATTAACATAACTCATCAGAAAAACCGTTTTAAAATCTTCTAACCCCGAGTTTTCACCCATTTCTTCATAAGTTTTTCTCAAAAGCTGTAGAATGTTGTTTTTGCTCGTTAAAATATCTTGCCAGGACGATTTAGAAATATACAATTGTTGAGAAGAATTGTACTCAAATTCTTCATTGATATTTTTTTCTGTGAGGAATACAAATTCGTGAGGTTGCAGTTTTTTATCAAATCTCATCACAAGATTTGAAGGCTTCAAACGTTCCAGAAACAAAGTCATTCTTTCTAATGCCTGGAGTTTGATCTCATTATTAGACTTGATAGAAAGAAGCTGAATTTCCTGATTTTTGAGTTTCAGAAAACCATGTACAAATTGTTTTGCAAAAACCAAAAATGGCAATGCAATGATGATAGCAGCCGCATAAGGCAAATATTCTGAATCAATCATATTTAAAATCGGATTGCAAAATTAAGAAATTTTTAGCAAGTTTTTTAGAAAGTCTTTTTTAGAATTTTGAATCACATTATATTCCTGCAAATCTGCACCAAAACTTTTGAAAAAACGCCCTATGGTACGGATGCTTCCTCCCATAAAGTTGAAAGCCTTATTTTCTACATTCAACATCAAAATCCGGTCTATAAGGAAAGATGCACCGTTATGATCTTTATAATTTTCATGATTAATCAATCCTAAAAGTGAATAAGAATTAACGTTATCAATCAAAATGGCAATGTTAGTCAAATGGTTTTCATAAAAGCTTCCGAACATTTTTAAATGCCCATGTTTTTCTAGAAAGAAAAGATATTTCATAAAAAAATCCAGATCGCGGGTTTTGTCCAAACCTTTGAAATTACTTTTTATAAACTCCAAAATATGAGCATCAGTAAAAACCTCCCGAAAGTCTAAATATTGCGCAGTTTTAACCGTCGATTTTCGCCCTTTAAAATATTTTTTGCGCCTAAGAAAAGCATATTCCTGAACGGGAACAAAGAAGTTTTTTTTGATTGATAATTCAGTATCAAACTCATTTTGGAAATTGAAAGCGTAATTCAAAATATGATAATTTTTCCGAAAATAGTTTAGAAAAGCATCATTAATTTCTTTATCAGAGATCCCGAAAACACCTAATTGCTGACAAAAAAGTGGCATCAAAACAATTTTCATCAACGTTTTTTTTACAAATGGAATCGGCATAACCGCTTTATAATCATCATAAACCAAAAGCTCCCAGTTTTTGCATAAAAAATCGAGGGTTTCTTTTTGGCAATATCCGTTTTTCTGAACAGAATTTTCTATACAAGCATTATACTTCTCAAAATCAATTTCTTGATACTTTACTTTTCTAATCATAACAACCCTTCTTCTTTGAAACTGTAAAATTTGTTTTGAGCAATGATGATATGATCCAGCAATTCTACCTCCAATAATTTTCCTGCTTCTTTTATTTTTTGAGTGATATTAATATCTTCCCGACTTGGTTTCAAACTGCCTGCAGGATGATTGTGAGCCACAATAATTCTTGTTGAAAAATGTTCCAAAGCGGTTTTGAAAATCACTCTAACATCTGCTACAGAACTTGCAATTCCACCTCGGAAAAGACAGGTTTTATACAAGATTTTGTTCTGGTGATTCAAGAAGACTGCCCAGAATTCTTCTGTTGACAAATCTGACAAATGTGGTTGCAAAACTTCGAAAATATCTTTACTACTTGAGATTTGCTGTCTCTCAAGAACTTCCTGCTGAGATTTTCTATTCCCGATTTCCAAAGCTGTTGCAATAGAAATAGCTTTTACCTCGCCTACTCCTTTGAATTTCATCAAATCTTTTATTGATAATTGACTTAATCTGTGCCAATTATTTTCCACCGAATTTAGAATTCTTCTTGCCAATTCCACTGCAGATTCTTCACGATTTCCACTTCCCATAATGATAGCCAACAGCTCCGAATCCGAAACTGATGCTTTCCCTTTCAACAGGAATTTTTCTCTTGGGCGGTCATCTTCCGCAAGGGATTTTAGGTTCAAAGTTTTAGTTTTAGTTATTTTTATTATTAGTTTCAGTAAAAATCAATCATCATTTATCAACTATCAATTATCAATTAACAATCTGTCCGTCTTTCATTACCAACTTTCTGTCTGTACTTTCCGCTAAAACGGGATTATGCGTTACAATCACAAAAGTCTGATGGTATTTGTCTCTCAAATCGAAAAACAACTGATGAAGCGCATCTGCATTTTTGGAATCGAGGTTTCCTGTTGGTTCATCCGCAAAAATAATCTTCGGAGAATTGATTAATGCTCTTGCTACTGCAACTCTTTGCGCCTCTCCTCCGGACAATTCAGAAGGTTTATGATGCAATCTGCTTGCAATATTAAGGTCTTCAAATAAAGAATGTGCTTTTTCAATCACTTCTTTTTCAGCAATTCCGCCAATTCTGGAAGGTAACAAAACATTTTCCAAAGCTGTAAACTCAGGTAGAAGCTGATGATTCTGGAAAACAAAACCGATATTTCTATTTCGGAATTTGGATAATTCTTTGTCTTTCATTTTCAGGTAAGAATTCCCGTCCAAAGTGATTTCGGTTCCAAATTTTTCAATTTCGGAAGGATTATCTAATGTTCCCAAAATCTGAAGCAAAGTAGATTTTCCGGCTCCGGATTCTCCAACAATAGAAACCACTTCGCTCGGTTTTATATGAATATCAACACCTTTTAGAACCTCCAAAGTTCCATAAGATTTATGTATGTTTTTTGCTCGAATCATAGTTTTGCGTTTTGCTTATGGCAAATTACTTTTTGCTTTTTTATAATTAAAATATTAACCAAAAAAGGCACAAAAGTTTTTTGTTTTCTAAGATTTTAAAAGGCTCAAAAAAGTTTTATAATAATTTTATTCTTCTGAGACTTTTGTGGTTTTAAAAAAAATATTTAATCTTTTGCCTTTTTTCTTGTCTCTTAAATCTTGGTCAATTTAGCGAATTTTAAGATAAGGTTTTTCTCGCCTTCGTTGGCAAAAATTACTTTAGCTTTGATATTTTGAGGGTCTGTTCCGTCCAAAAACTCGACTTTCCCCACTCCAAAACGGTCGTGTCTTACCATATCTCCTACTTCGATGTCTTGTGATGATTGTCCTGCAGGATTGATAATCCTTGCTGTTGCCACAGGTTTTAATGTTTTTTTCGGAGGTGGAACATTGGTGTTTCTTTCCAACGTCTTTTTCTCCTCTTTCTTCTTATAAAATCTAGGTTCTGAAGGTGTTCCGTCAAAAATACTAGAATCTAATCCGGAACGATTGATAAATTTCAGTTCTGCAACAGGATTTATCATTTCTAGGTAGTGAGAATCAATTTCGCTCAAAAATCTTGAAGGTTCAGCATCCGTGATTTTCCCCCACTGAAATCTTGAAACGGCATAACTGAAAAACACTTGTTTTTCTGCTCTGGTCAATGCTACATAAAACAAACGTCTTTCCTCTTCCAAATCCTCTCTTGTCGCAGAACTCATAAAGCTTGGGAAAAGATTTTCCTCGAGCCCCACCAAATGAACGATCGGAAATTCCAAACCTTTGGACAAGTGAATTGTCATCAATGAAACTTTATTGGTATCATCATCTTTATCCGTTTGAGTATCAGCCGAAAGTGCAATATTCTCCATAAAGTTGGACAAACTCGGGTCGCCACCTTCAATCTGTGTTTGTTCCTCAATAAAACCTTGCATCGAGTTCAGTAATTCCTGAATGTTCTCCACTCTGGAAATCCCTTCTGGCGTTGCGTCTTCTTTTAAAAACTTAATCAAACCACTTCGTTTGGCAACTTCCATTGCAACGTCGTAAACATTTTCTGTTTTCAACATTACTTGGAAGGCTTTTATCATTGCCCAAAAATCACCAAGTTTGGTAAGAATTCCATTATTAAGACCTAATTGTGGCGCATAAAAACCAAGATTATCAAGAACTTGAGAAACTGATAAATTCTGAGAATCTGCAAAAACAACCAACTTATTTTGAGTGGTTTCACCAATTCCTCTTGCCGGATAATTGATGATTCTAGACAAAGCTTCGGAATCATTTTCATTAACCAAAATCCTCAAATAAGCGAGCAAATCTTTAACTTCTTTCCTTTGATAGAAAGACAATCCGCCATAAACCTTATACGGAATATTCTTTTTTCTGAGGGCATCTTCAAACGCTCTCGTCTGAGAATTGGTCCTGTAAAGAATTGCAAAATCCGAAAAATGGCGCTGTTGTGTATTGTGCAATTCGTAAATATTAGCAGAGACGAAATTCGCTTCGTCTGCATCAGAAAGACTTCGGTAAATTTTTATTTTTTCCCCAACTTCATTTTCACTAAAAACATTTTTCTTGAATTGCTGTAAGTTTTTAGAAATCACAACATTCGCCGCATCTACAATATTTTGAGTTGAGCGATAATTTTGTTCCAAAGAAACTGTAACAGCGTCAGGATAATCCTTTTTGAAATTAAGAATATTATAAATATTGGCGCCTCGGAAAGAATAAATCGATTGTGCATCATCTCCAACGACACAAATATTTTCAAATTTTGAAGCTAAAGCTTTGACAATCAAATATTGAGAATGGTTCGTATCCTGATACTCATCTACTAAAATATATCTGAATCTGTCTTGATATTTCGCTAAAACTTCAGGAAAACGAGTCAGTAATTCGTTGGTTTTCAACAACAAATCATCAAAATCCATTGCGCCATTTTTGAAACAAGCTTCCACATATTTTCGGTAAACTTCTCCCATGTGTTTCATATTGGCTCTTTCGTCAGCTTCCATCAATTCCGGATTGTTGAAATAAGCATTGACAGTGATGAGGTTGTTTTTATACTGAGAGATTCTGGACATTACTTTTTTCGCCTTATAGATTTCAGCGTCTATACCCAAATCCTTGATAACTTTTTTCAAGACATTGAGAGCATCTTGCGTATCATAAATCGTAAAATTGGACGGATAACCAAGATAATGACCTTCGATTCTAAGAATTCTCGCAAAAACCGAGTGAAAAGTGCCCATCCAGAGCGAACGCGCATTGCTGTCTCCTACGAGTTTTGCGATACGTTCTTTCATTTCCTTCGCCGCTTTGTTGGTAAAGGTCAATGCCAAGATATTGAAAGGGTCAATTCCATTGGTAATAAGATGAGCAATCCTCATCGTCAGAACTCGTGTTTTGCCGGAACCTGCGCCTGCCAAAACCATCAAAGGTCCTTCTAATGTTGTAACTGCTTCAAACTGTGGCTCATTCAATCCTTTCAGATAATCCATTCTTGTCTCAAAATTTTAAAGTAACAAAAATAGCGATTTTTAAGCAATTTATCATTGTCTCAGAAGTTGAGATTGGATGATTATTAGTAATTTTGCATTGGCAAAAATAACAAGTTATGACTGCCAAAATCTAATTCTAAAGTAAAAGACAATCCATTGAAAATCAATTATATTAAAGAAGAAATCAGTTCTTTTTTTGTACTGAAACCTTCGCCCAGAAGTTGGCACATTCCTTTTCTTGCAGGACTTGCAGTGGGAATCCCGTTGTTATTCGGTTATTTTTTTGCAGATGTTAGGTCTGCTTTGACAGCAAGTTTAGCAGGTTTGGTTATTCTCTACATCCCGAATAGCAAAGATATTTTTGAGATTATGATGAAGATGTTTGTCTGTTCTTTTGGGATGATTATTTCTTACATTTTTGGATTGGTTTTCAGTTTCAATATGTGGATTGCACCTTTTGCTTTCGGAATTTTTTCAGCAATTGCTTATTACATTGTCAGATATTTCAACCTGAAACCACCGGGAAGTTTTTTCTTCATCATGATGGCTTCTATGGCAATCGGACTTCCACATCATCCTGAAGCTATTCCTCAGAAAATTGGAATTTTTACCATAGGAACTTTGAACGCTTGTCTAATTTGTTTGATTTACAGCATATTAAAAAATAAAAAAGAATCAAAATCTGCTTTAACAACTTTCCAAATCAATCCTTATGTCAACCTTGTAGAATCTTTTATTATTGGGATTTGTATGTTTGCCGCGGTTTTGGTTGGACAGGTTTTTAAACTCGAATATCCTTATTGGATTCCAATTTCCAGCTTAGCCGTTTTACAAGGCGTGAACAAATATCATATCTGGAAAAGAGGTTTGCACAGGATTATTGGAACTATTATCGGATTGGGAATTGCTTGGTTTATCTTCTCTTATGTGAATGATATTTTATGGATTTGTGTTTGTATTATTACACTTCAAATCATCGTAGAAATGCTGATTACAAGACATTATGCTTTAGCTGTAATGTTTCTGACTCCAATGGGAATTCTTCTTGCTGAAACCGGAAGTTCTACTTCACTTAATCCCGATTATCTTTTAAAAATGAGGTTGTTGGAAATTTTAATTGGCAGTGCGATTGGTTGTGTTGGCGGTTGGTTTTTGTATAATGAGAGAATAAGATTCAGTTCAATAAAGAATCTTAGAAAATCGAAAATAGTTTTGAGTAAGAGTTTAAAAAAATAACGTTTTTAAAGCGTTTTTAATAATTGGATTAAATTCTTTGACCTATTTTCTTTTGAATAGTAATTAAAATCAAACTTCTGATTTCTAACTTCTGAAAATTGAGCTTGTAAATCAGTTTGTTCCTTAATTATAAACTCTAAATCCGAATCATAAGTCACTGGAAAAATAGCAGGTTTTGCATATTTTATTGCGTCTCCGATATTGCCACTTATTTTAGTTTTTCCATAGATTTCTTTGGTAGAAAAAAACTCAGTTTCATTTTGAATTGGACAATACAAGACGTCTGATTTTCTCATGAAATCATCAAAAACATCTTGTTTTATTTTTTCTTCAAAATATTGAATTGTAATAAATTGCGGAATTTTATCTATAATTAGCTTTAATTTTTCTAATTCTTTTCCAGTAGCTTTTCCAAGTAAAATAATTTCATAATTAATTCCAATATTTTTGAAATGTTTCAATGTCTCAAAAAACGAATCATAATCTCTCCTATTTTGCGAAACTGAACCAGGAATTATAATCTTGATTGTTTCTTTTTGAGCATTTTGAGAATCAAATTGATTGAAATAAATCGGTAAAAATTTTAGGTGATTTATCTTTGACACCAATTCATCAATTCCTAAAAGATATTTTGCTTTCTGATAAACTTTCGGAGCTTCCAAAAGTCCTTCTTTTAGGAATAATTTCAAACGATATTTAAAATCTTGTTTGAAAATACTTTTGAATAATTCCCATTTTGAAGCTTTGGTAAAATTCAGATTATGAACCAAAATCGCCGTGTTGAATTTCTGCACAATCGCTTTGTAGAAAATGAAATGACGATGAACAGTTCCAATAATAATCAAGTCATATTTTTCCTTCTCAAGAATTTCCAAAAGCTGAGAATAATCTGTCAGGAAAACATTTTTCTCGTGAATATTTAGGAATTTGAAAATCTTTTCAGACAAATAAAAATCTGTTGAAATTTCATCAGAATCTTTAGTAAGTTCATAGAAATTATTTGCTAATTCTGCGTGCGTATCAAGTTCTATGTAGGCGATTCTTTTCATAAACCAAAGTTTTTGAAAAACTCTTTCCAACGCAGATTTCGGATGAATTTGATTTCTTCTATGCTGAGATTTCGTTTTTCTTTTTGTGTCAGAAAAGAATTGATGGTGATGAAAAACTCTTTCGCAGAACGATTTTTGAAACTGGATTTTGCTGAAGAAATCATTGCTAAAGGCAAACTCAAACCAATGTTATAAAAGTATTGACCGAGTTTTTCTGCCTTTTGAGATTTATATTTGTAAGCCGTTGGACGAAGATGTTTTACCCAAAGTTCTTTGATGGTAACGACTTCCCAATTGCTTTTTTTAGCTAATAAAATATCCAGATTATCCCAGCCTAGAACAGCTCGCAAGCCATTCATATCTTCAAAACATTCTTTTCTGTAAGCTTTTATCGGACCACGAACGTGATTTTTGGAAGACAGATTTTCGAAAACCCACTCTCCGTTTTTATTACTGAAATCTGCCCAATCTTCATTTGGATTTCTGAGGTTTTTAATTTCAGGATTTTGTTTGTAATTCTTGATGTAAACCAATCCGGAAACGATTCCTGCTTTTGGATTGGTCTCGAAAATTTGATTAATTTTTTCTAAATAATTCTGAGGAAAAACAATATCTGCATCGTATTTACAAATCACGTCAAAGTCTTTCCAATTAACAGATTCCAAACCTTCATTAAAAGTTCTTACCACTTTTGCACCGGGAGAATGTTCAGATTTTTCCAAATCCAAAACCTTTAACCTTGAATCTTTAACCTTGAAATCATTAATAATTTCAGAAGTTTTATCCGTTGAACCATCATTCACAACCACGCAAACAAAATCCTGAAAACTCTGATTTTTCAAAGATTCGAGACAAGGAAAAATATTACTTTCTTCGTTGTGCGCAGGAATAATGATTAGAAATTTCATAATTGTCAGGCCGAGGCTCTCGATGTTTTAAAATTGATTCGATTTTAAATTGACTTCAAACAAAAATTCCGGCGTTTTCGGGCTTTCAAAAGCAGACGTTCTATAATTTTCACGATTGAAAACAGCACACATTGTGTTTTGTGGATGATAAATATTTTGATGAAATTCCTTTGGAGTTCCATCCAAAATGGCTTTGAAAACTTCGTAACGGATTTTCTCCGCATTATATGCGTAATCGTGCCAAACAACCACAGATTTATCATGGACAAGATGCTTGAAAACCTGCTCTGTATCGTGTTTTACCATTTCGTAAGAATGATCTCCGTCTATGAAAATCAAATCATATTTTTTATTAAGTCCGGCAAAATCAAAAGTTTTTGTGTTGCCTTCCAGATGAAGAATTTTTGGATTTTTTTTTGACAAAATCCCGTGTAATTCTGCATATCTTTTGTTCCAACCCATTGCTTCCATTTCGGCTTTGGAAAGATTGAGTGTTGTACAATCTTCAATTTCTTTTGCCACATTCCAAACGCTTTCTCCACGCCAAGTTCCGATTTCGAAATAAGAATCTTTTCCTTTTGCTAAAGTTTTTAATAAAGCTAAATCTGTCGGAAGCGAGCCGCCATCAAGGATAAACAAGTCAACATTGGATTCAAAATTCTGATTAGAAATCTCGTCTAAAGAAACTTCAGGTAAGCTTAAAAAATTAGGATAAGTCTT
The DNA here is from genome assembly GCA_002345565.1 of Flavobacteriales bacterium UBA2306. Lineage (GTDB taxonomy): Bacteria > Bacteroidota > Bacteroidia > Flavobacteriales > Weeksellaceae > Epilithonimonas. The sequence continues at coordinate 402,451 of DDVS01000001.1, forward strand.
TTGAAATTGTTGTTTTCTGATATCATTTTGGTCAAGAATCAGGTTAACAAGACTTGGTTGTTTTATAATATATTGAATAGATTTTTTTAACTTCTGAAGTTTAGTCATCGTCAATGGTAATTAATTTATCAAATCTCAAAATAAGATTTAAAACCCGAAAGTTACAGATTTTTTATAATATTTTCTGCTGATTATTGACTCCGTCTATAAAAATTTATTAATTTATTAACTGTAAAGATTCCTACTAAGAAGCCTATAAGAAGTAATTTTGCATCTTTGATTTAATGTTATGAATGCAACGATTGGACAAAGCAAAAATTTCTCATATTCCGTTATTTCCTATGTCTTTTTCACGTTTATAGGTTATTTCATCATCGGATTATCATTATCTGTTTTACCGATTTTCATTAGCAAAGGTCTTGGATTTAGTATGTTGGTTGCAGGAATTGTGATTAGTTTACAATACATCATGACTTTTTTGATGAGAGCCTATTCCGGAAAAATTATCGATAGCAAAGGTCCTAAACCAGCTGTTTTAGCAAGTATGCTAAGTTTTGCTTTTACAGGATTGGTATTGATAATGGCTTATTATTTCAGATTCTCTCCTATTATAAGTTTGTTATTTCTAATTATCACAAGACTTTTTACCGGAGGCGCAGAAGGTATGGTTGGCGCAAGTCCGATTAACTGGGCGATTATGACTTTCGGAGAAAAACATACTGCAAAAATCATTTCCTACAATGGTGTTGCTTGTTACGGCGCTTTGGCTTTAGGCGCATCTTTGGGCGTTACAATTGTAAAGTACTTTAATTTTTATGGTTTAGGAATTCTGATTGTTATTTTAGGATTAATCGGGTTTTTCGTGGCAAGAACCAAAGAAAACAGAACCGGAAAACATTCTTCCGAAGAGGAACAAAAATCCTTTTGGAATGTTCTTGGAAAAGTAGCCCCTTTTGGGCTTTGTTTGGCTTTAGGAGGATTAGGATTTGCTACTATTTCTACATTTATTACACTTTATTATGATTATTACCATTGGCAAAACGGCGCAATGTGTTTATCTGTTTTCGGGATTTTGTTTGTTGCAGGAAGATTAGTTTTCAGTAATACTATTAATCGATTTGGCGGAATCAACGTTGCGATTGCGAGTTTAGCTGTAGAAACCTTGGGCTTGACAATTATTAGCTTGTCTTATCATCCTTATTTTGCATTAATTGGTGCAGGAATCACAGGTTTAGGATTTTCATTAATTTTTCCTGCTTTGGGAGTTATGGCAATGAAAACTGTTCCTTCTTCCAATCAAGGTTCTGCTTTGGCTGGTTATGGATTATTCATAGATATTTCGCTTGGTGTGACTGGTCCTTTGATTGGTGGTGTTGCAGATGCTTTTGGATTGCCTTACATTTTCCCTTTCAGTATTGGGATTGTGATGTTAGGTTTAGCCCTAGCTTATTATCTGAAAACGAATCAATCGAAATAATAATTAATTCTACTATTTTCGCATTTTAAATTGATATGCAAAAAGTTCTCAATCTTTTTGATTTCTCTCAAAAAGTAAATTATAAAAACGAAATCTTCGCTGGATTAACTGTTGCAATGACAATGATTCCAGAGTCTTTGTCGTTTGCTATTCTTGCTGGATTTTCCCCGTTGACAGGTTTGTACGCCGCTTTCATAATGGGATTGGTAACTGCGATTCTCGGCGGAAGACCAGGATTGATTTCCGGTGGCGCAGGTGCAACTGTTATTGTCTTGATTCCTTTAATGATTTCACACGGTATCGAATATGTTTTTGCAACCGTGGTTTTAGCAGGAATTATTCAGATTGTTATCGGAATTTTTAAACTCGGAAAATTTATCAGATTGGTTCCGCAATCGGTGATGTATGGTTTTGTAAATGGATTGGCCATTGTGATTTTTATGTCGCAGATTAATCAGTTTAAGGTTCAAGGAACGGAGAATTGGCTGTCAGGAAATCCACTTTACATAATGATTGGTTTGGTAGCTCTGACGATTTTTATCGTATTAATCTTTCCAAAATTCACGAAGAAAATTCCGGCTTCTTTGGTTGCGATTGCTGTTACTTTTGCTTTAGTAATGATTTTCGGAATTCAAACTAGAGCTGTTAACGATATTGCTAATATTGCCGGAGGTTTCCCACCATTTCACATTCCGAATGTTGAATTGTCTTTTGAAGTTCTGAAAGTCATTTTTCCATTTGCTTTGATAATGTCAACTGTAGGATTAACGGAAGGTTTATTGACTCTAAACCTGGTTGACGAAATCACAAACACCAAAGGAAATAGCAACAGAGAATGCGTTGCACAAGGAACAGCCAATATCCTGAATGGTTTCTTTTTTGGAATGGGAGGTTGTCCGATGATTGCTCAGACTTTGGTAAATCTATCAGCCGGAGCAAGAGCAAGATTGTCTGGAATCATTGCAGCTTTGGTTATTCTTTTTATTATACTTTTTGGAGCACCAATTATTGGAAAAATGCCAGTTGCAGCGTTAGTTGGTGTAATGATAATGGTTTCTGTCGGAACGTTTGAATGGGCAAGTTTCAAAGCAATTAAAAGATTTCCTAAATCTGATATTTTTGTAATGATTGTTGTTACTTTGATTACAGTTTTCCTTCACAATTTGGCTTTGGCTGTTTTGATTGGTGTGATTATTTCGGCTTTAGTTTTTGCTTGGGAAAGTGCAAAAAGAATCCGTGCAAGGAAATTTGTTGATGAAAATGGCGTAAAACATTACGAGATTTTTGGACCATTATTTTTCGGTTCTACGACTGTTTTTGCGGAGAAATTTGATGTGATGAATGATCCAAAAGAAGTTATTATCGATTTTAAAGAAAGCCGTGTGGTAGATATGTCCGCAATTGATATTCTGAATAAATTGACTGAGCGTTATCACGCTCAAGGAAAAATTGTTCGTTTAAAACATCTTAGTCCTGATTGCAGACGATTGATAAAAAATGCGGAGAATGTGGTTGATATTAATATTATTGAAGACCCGGAATATGGCGTTTTGAAGAATTGATTTTTTATCGCAAAGGCACAAGTTTTTTATCCTAAATGTTTTAAAAGTCGCAAAATAAATACTAGATTTTTATAAGGAATTTTATTTTTTATAGGTCTTCGAGAGCCTCAGACTGACAATACTAATACATTTTAGAATCTTTGAATTATATTTTGAAAGTCTTCGACTCCGCTCAGACTGACAATGTTTTCACATTGAGAATTCGTATTAGAGATGTCACACTGAGCGGAGTCGAAGTGTTATTTTTACGTAGAAACTTGATTTGGAAAACAAATGCCCTAGCCCCGATTGACTCTCTATTTTTTTATTATTTTTATTTGAATCGTCGAAACTTCGTTTTGCAGCGGCATCCTTTTTTGTCTTATCTGGAAAACTCTCTTTTGATGACAAAACGTCTAAGACAAAAAAGATATAGCACTTCGACAAGCTCAGTATAAACTACAAGCGGGAAACAGCGCCAAATAAATAATAAATAATAAATAATAACTGTTCGACGAAGTCAATTAGCTCCTAAATAATATTACGAAAACTCGATTTTCAAAATCCGATAAAAATCACGATTTTTGCAATCTCAAATTTTATTATGTCTTTACAACAAGAAATCAGCAAAAGAAAAACTTTTGGAATCATCTCCCACCCCGATGCGGGAAAAACAACTTTGACGGAAAAACTCCTGCTTTTTGGAGGGGCGATTCAGGAAGCCGGTGCTGTAAAATCCAACAAAATCAAAAAAGGAGCGACTTCTGACTTTATGGAAATCGAACGTCAGAGAGGGATTTCTGTGGCAACTTCGGTTTTGGCTTTTGAATACAGAGACCACAAAATCAATATTCTGGATACGCCCGGTCACAAGGATTTCGCGGAAGACACTTACCGAACTCTGACTGCGGTTGACTCTGTAATTGTTGTGATTGACGTCGCAAAAGGGGTTGAGGAACAGACAGAAAAACTGGTTCAGGTTTGTAGAATGCGAAACATTCCGATGATTGTTTTCATTAATAAGTTGGACCGTGAAGGTAAAGATGCTTTCGATTTACTGGATGAAGTGGAACAGAAATTAGGTTTGACGGTTTGTCCGCTTTCTCTGCCAATTGGTATGGGAAGTGACTTCCAAGGGATTTATAATATTTGGGAAAATAATATTCAGTTGTTCTTGGAAGAGAAAAAACAGAAAGTTGGTGAATCTCTGAAAATTGATGACATCAACGATTCTCAAATCGATGAATTGGTTGGTGCAAAAGCGGCGACAAGTTTGCGTGAAGAATTGGATTTGATTCAGTCGGTTTATCCTGAGTTTAATCGTGAAGATTATATGAATGGCGATTTACAGCCGGTTTTCTTTGGTTCTGCTCTTAACAATTTTGGAGTTCGTGAGCTACTGAATGCTTTCATTGATATTGCACCAATGCCACAACCAAAAGAGAGTGAGACAAGACTCGTAAAACCTGAAGAAACTCAATTCACAGGATTTGTGTTCAAAATCCACGCAAATATGGACCCAAAACATAGAGACCGTCTGGCGTTTGTGAAAATCGTGTCCGGAACTTTCAAGAGAAATGAAAATTATCTCCTTGTAAGAGAAGGTAAAAAAATGAAGTTCTCCTCTCCTAACGCGTTCTTCGCTGACAAAAAAGAAGTTGTGGACGAGAGTTTCCCTGGCGATATTGTCGGACTTCACGATACAGGAAGTTTCCGAATTGGAGATACTTTGACAGCCGGTGAAAAATTGAACTTCAAAGGAATCCCGAGTTTCTCTCCGGAACATTTCCGTTACATCAATAACAACGACCCATTGAAAGCAAAACAATTGGCAAAAGGTGTTGACCAGCTAATGGATGAAGGTGTTGCTCAGTTATTTACGCTGGAAATGAATGGACGAAAAATCATTGGAACGGTTGGTGCGCTTCAGTATGAAGTTATCCAATACCGTTTGGAGCACGAATATGGTGCGAAATGTTCTTATGAGCCAATCAGTATTCATAAAGCTTGTTGGGTTGAAGCGGATGAAAAGTCTGAGGAATTCAAAGAATTTGCGAGACTGAAACAGCGTTTCTTAGCGAGAGACAAATATGACCAATTGGTTTTCTTGGCCGATTCGTCTTTTACGATTCATATGACTCAGGAAAAGTTTCCGAATGTGAAACTGCATTTTATTAGTGAGTTTGCTAATGATTAAAATATTAAATCCGCAGAGTTTTCTGCGGATTTTTTTGTTAGATATATTATGTATATTTGAGAATTAACTAATAACTTAAAAATTAAATATATATGAACGTAGAAAGGCTTAACAGAATTCTAATTGACTTAAATGATGCATTAAAAAAAGAAAATACAGTAATTCTTCTTCAAGAAGTAAGAGATAATCTGCAAAATCAAGTTAATCAACCAAATCAACCTGTATATCAAACTGAACTTGTAAAGAGTTTAGAAAAATTATATGAAAACCTAATTAAGTCCGCATACAATAATTATTCTCCAAGCTGGAAAGAAATAATAAATGAAATTGGTCATAGTGTAGAATTTGGAGATGAATTGAAGCGAAAAATTGAATCTATATTTTCTTCAAATGTAATTACTCCTGCGAAAGCATTAGAAGACATAAATGAGTTGTTTGAAGATTTACAAAACTTCCAAACAGCAATAAATAATACGTTAAGTGGTTTTGAAACTTTAGGAATTGAAGAGGAAATATTAGAAGATGGAGAATGTGAGTTAGGATATACAATTCCCAGAGAATTTATTGATAATGAATTATCTGGTTTAAAAAAAGAAATAAGTGAATTAAACTTTATTTTAAATCATATTTCAGAAGCTGTAACTGGTAAAAAAGAAGAATTTAAGGTAAAAACTATTTCTTCAAGTGACTTTTTATTATACATTCTTATCTCATTAAATGTGGCAGATGTATTATCAAAAGCAACCGAAAGGATTTTAAATCATTACAAGCAAATTTTAGAAATAAAATCTTTAAGAAATCAGTTGAAAGAAAAAGGAGTTCCAGCACAACAAACAAAAGGTATCGAAAGTTATGCAAATGGAATAATGAAAGAGGAAATAAAAGCTATTGCAAAAGAAGTAATTGAAGAATATTATAAGGGTGATAAAGGCCGAAAAAATGAATTAGAAAATAGTTTGGAAATTGCTTTAAATAAGTTAGCAAATAGAATTGACAAAGGATTTAATGTGGAAATTCGCGTCGAACCCCTTCCTGCTCCCAAAGATAAAACTAATGAAACTGAAGAATATCAAAAAAAAGTAGAAATAATTAAGTCCATCCAACAAAGTGCTAAAAATATAGAATATATTGAAAATAATGGTGAATCAATATTACAACTTCCTGAAATTGAAAATAACGATGAATAAAGTTTGAAGAATTTATAAAAATTATTGAAAAAAAAACATAAAAAGCATCCAAAATTTGGATGCTTTTTTCTTTACCAATTCTTGTAAATCATTTGTAAAATCAATTCAAATATTTGATTTTCATTAGATTAAAATATTACAAAAATTATCGGATTCATTTACAAATCATTCTTTTCGTTGTTTGATAGATTTACATCTATAAAATTATTCACAATGAAAAAGTTACTATTGACTACAGTTATTCTTAGCACGATCACCATGTGTAACTCAAAAAAATCAAAGATTCCACTCATCAATTCCAGGGAATATATGATAATATTAATTCATAATTCAATTTAAAATTAATGCTATAATCAGAAAGACCATCATTGTGATGGTCTTTCTAATTATATTTTAAATCCAGGGATCCAGAACTACTTTAACGCATCCATCTTCTTTTTTATGGAAAATTTCGTAACCTTTTGCTACATCGTCCAAACTCAACTTATGTGTAATAATATCATCTAATTTTACCTGGCCTGTTTCCACATATTTTAGTAGTTTATCTATAATTGCGTGAACTGGTGATTGTCCGGCCTTGATCGTTATTCCCTTATCAAAGATCTGACCTAACTTGAAATTATCATAACTCACAGGATAAACTCCTAGAACAGAAACAAAGCCTCCTCTTCGAACACCACTCATGCAGGCTTCTAAAACTTTAATGGAACCTTTTTCAAAATTTAAAACTGCTTTAGCTTTATCTAATAGGTTCCGCTCTGGTTCAAAACCGACGGCATCAATACATAGATCTGCACCTCTGCCATTCGTCAGATTTCTGATTTCCTCAACCGTCTGCTCTGCGCTTTCCCATAGAATCGTTTCGCAACCAGTTAGCCTTTTGATCTGATCAAGCCTATACTGTAATGTATCAATTACAATGACTTTCTTTGCATTGTGAAGGATCGCACTTTTAACGGACATCGATCCTACTGGTCCTGCTCCAAAGACAGCAACAGTTTCTCCTCCTTTCAGATCACCCCACATTACTCCTGTATAACCAGTTGGGAAAATATCCGTCAAGAATAACACCTGTTCATCAGTTAAATTTTCAGGTACTTTCCGAGGGCCAAAATTAGCATAAGGTACTCTAACATATTGAGCTTGTCCTCCGCTATAACCTCCATACAGATCTGTGTATCCAAACATTCCGCCACCTTTTTCCGTCAGGATTCCACCTTCCGGACCATAATGATCGGGATTGCTGTTTTCACAGGCTCCCGGAAGATCATGCTCACAGAAATAACATCCACCGCAAGCTATTGGAAAGGGTACTACGACCCTATCTCCCACTTTTAGATGGGTAATATTTTTTCCGACATCTTCTATTATTCCCATAAATTCATGCCCCATAACCATTGGTTTTAATTGTGGCATTCCACCTGAATACATATGGAGATCGCTGCCGCAGATTGCTGTCGATGTTACTTTGAGTATAATGTCATTTTGTTCTTCGATTCTCGGATCTTCAACTGTGTCACAGGTAATTTTACCTGGTGCGTGAAAAACTGCTGCTTTCATAACTTTATATTTTTTGATTAGATGTCTTATGCTGGGTTATTTCTATCCTTCTCTAGTTCCCAAACGCGGTGATTGGCGATAGCTTTAATGAAAGCTTCATCAGTATTATCATTGTCTGAAGTCACAATTGCAGGATCTTTGTGTTTTTTATTTTTAACATTGCTTGCATTATAAATTTCATCTGTGTATTTTCCAAAATAGATGGCTTTGCAATGCTTGTATGCTTCATTTGCAAAAAGAAGTGTTCCAGGTTTGTTGTCTTCATTCAATAAATTGTCTGCAGACTTTTTACCGCTGGCAAAATACAATGCGTCAAAACAAACGCTGGCTGTACTAGTAAGTGAATGTTTCGGTTCAAAAACAGTTCCGTCATCTGCCTTTAAAGGCGCCAGACTTCCTGCAATAATCTGTACAACAGCACCTTCCTTTTCAAGTTTTGATTTCAATGTATTTACGTCTTTTGCATTCACTCCGGTTTCCATAATAAAACCGATAACACGGCTTTTTATAGTATTTTTAACCGTATTTTTCATACTTAATGCATCAGAACTTTTTGTTGAGGGTTCTTTTTCAGGGCTTTGTAAAGTTGTCGGATCTGTATCTGCAGGAATACTTCCGTTGGGTTGTTTTAGCTTAGTCACATCAACGCCCAATTTTTTAGCAACCAACGCCGCTAAATCTTTATTGATAAAAGCCAATTGCCCAACCACTCTTTCACGGATTGCAGGAATTGTAACTTTTGACAATTCAAAAATCAGTGCATTTTGAAGGTGCATCTTTTCAGGTTCCGATTGGCTATTATAAAATAATTTTGCCTGGGAATAATGATCTACAAAACTTTGGCTTCTCGCTCGTATCTTGTTACCATCGACTCTTTCCTCCTGTGATTTAAAACCGCCATCTTTCCACATCGCCTGAAAAGGACAGCCGCCGCCGATAGAGTTTGGCTCATAGCTTACTTTTCCTTTCACGATCTGTTGGCGCATATGGCCGTCACGCTGATTATTATGAACCGTATTAATGGATCTGTTAATAGGGATCTCGTGGAAATTCGGAGAGCCCAATCTTGACAACTGCGTATCAGTATAAGAAAATAATCTCCCTTGCAAAAGAGGATCATTGGTAAAATCAATTCCTGGGACCAAATGGCCAGGGTGGAAAGCTATCTGTTCTGTTTCTGCGAAAAAGTTATCGGGATTTCTGTTAAGCGTTAAAGTTCCGACCAATTCAACAGGAACTTCTTCTTCAGGAATAAGTTTTGTAGGATCGAGCAAATCGAAATCGAATTTATGTTCATCCTCTTCAGGAATAATTTGTACTCCAAAATCCCATTCTGGAAAAGCACCGTTTTCGATGGCTTCCCAAAGATCTCTTCTGTGAAAATCTGAATCTTTTCCCGAAATTTTAGTTGCTTCATCCCAAGCTACGGAATGAACACCTAACTTCGGTTTAAAATGGAATTTGACAAAATGCACTTTCCCTTCCTCATTGATAAATTTGAAAGTATGAACTCCAAAACCTTCCATCATTCGGTAACTTCTCGGAATCGCCCTGTCACTCATTGCCCACATAATCATATGCATACTTTCCGGCATTAAGGAAATAAAATCCCAAAATGTATCATGTGCAGATGCAGCCTGCGGAATGGCATTATCGGGTTCAGGTTTTACAGCGTGAACCAGATCAGGAAACTTCATTGCGTCCTGAATAAAAAACACTGGTATATTATTCCCTACCAGATCATAATTTCCTTCTTCAGTATAAAATTTAATAGCGAAACCTCTTACATCTCGCGCAAGATCTGTACTTCCTGCACTTCCTGCAACGGTAGAAAAACGTACAAAAACAGGTGTTTCTTTTCCTTCTTCGGATAAGAATTTTGCCTTGGTGTATTTTGCCAGACTTTTATTGATTTTAAATGTGCCGTGTGCTCCGGAGCCACGCGCGTGAACAATTCTTTCAGGTATTCTCTCATGGTCGAAATGAGTAATTTTTTCTCTCAAGATAAAATCTTCCAACAAACTTGGTCCTCTTTCTCCCGATTTCAGAGAATCCTGATTATTACTTATTTTTAAACCTTGATTAGTTGTCAACGCCTGATCAGAGTTATCAGTTGTATGCTCTTTCAACTGCTCTAGTTTGTCGTCAGATAGTTCGCTTTTTTTCATAATATACAATAGATTTGATTATTTTTTAGTTGATAAACAAAAAGCATACCTGAAAAATGATAAAAAACAGTTTATAATTAATAAAAAATGTTTATGACAACAAATTTATTTTAGCGAATTCAATAAAAATTGTTCAAAATCTCCAATCACCTGTAATATTTGAGAAGAGTAAATTTATAATCCGGATAGAATAGATAAGGTTACTTATACTTAAACGAACCAGACTTATTTTTACACTAAAAAATAAATTGCAATCCTTAATGTTAAGTATAATTGCTTATAAGATATAGTGGATATGCAAACAAAACTTCCAGTATAAGTTAAGCTACATTTTGATAGATTTTGTTTTGATTATTAAACTCTTCAATCGTTTGATAACTCAAGGCGCTGTGTCGTCTTTTTTTGTTGTACCAGATTTCGATTTGTTGTCATTTTAAATTTCTTGCTCATTTTACTTCGCAGTCCAAGCTCTTTCATACATTATGCAACGGTTATTCTGGAGATTTTATAGCCTAAAGAATTCAATTCAAAAGTAATCCTTGGGCTTCCGTAACGCTGTTTTGATTAAAAATATATTGATGTGATTTGATTTTTTACTTTTTCTTTCAAAGCAATTTCTTGCTACTCGGTCTGCTTTTCCATTTATGATAACTGCTGGAGCTCAGTTTTAAAACTTGGCACATCTTTTCAATCGGGAAAATAGATTCATTATTTTTTATGAATTTATATTTCATCGACTGCTCTTGGAGAAGATGCCGCTTGCGAGTTCTGACACATTAGTTCGTTCTTTGCTTAGCTCAAGGGCTTTAGTTTTAAAAGCAGGATTGTAGATTTTTCGCTCTCGTTTCATAAGTTAAAATTAAGGTTTTATGCTTAACTTTAACTGGACACTAATTTAGTACCTACACTATTATGTTTAAAAACAAATTCAAGAAGATGATTAATGCTATATAACCACACCTTCAAGATATTCAGTAGCGTATATATATTATGAGTAGGCACTTTTCACAAATTTAGGTGCGTACAAGTACATGATTTTTTAATACGCACCTAATTACTCACTTCTTATTTGCACTTATTTAATGCATCATGACAGTGTAAAAAAACAAAAAAGCCTTTAAACACAAAGATTTAAAGACTTTTGATGCAATTTGCTTTCTGCATTCGCAGAGAGGAAGGGAAATGAACCTTATTATATTCAACATAGCCAATTTTATATAATTATGCTATATATCAATATTTTACATATATTTGTATTAATTATTATACTTAGTTTTTATGTCTAAATATAGAAGAACTAGCACCTAAACTGGCACCTAATGAATTCGACTTTTAAACTTAAAGATCCTAATAGTGAAAAGGAAACTCTGATCTATTTCCGGTCATTTTTTAGCAATGAAAATAAGAATTTCATCTACTCTACTGGCGAAAAGATAAAACCTTCTGAATGGGATTTTGAACACAGGCAACCAAATGACATTAATGGAAGGACAAAACGTGCAGAAAACCACAGAGGTATAAAAAAACAATTAGATAGATATATTGGTTATTTCACTGAAATCGTAAATCGTTACAAAAATATCGGTGAACATCTAACTACTGATATTATAAGACAAAGGTTCGATGAAGAGTTCAAAAAAATCAAAGTGAAAGAAGATTTTTTTAGACTTTATGAGCAATTTATTGATGAGAAAGCTAATGATTATACTGGAAAAGGAATATCAAAATCAACCAAGACCAGATATGAACATAATAAAAACCTACTTCTCGAATTCCAAAACTACTCTAAAATAAAAATCACTTTAGGGAGCTTTAACGAAAAAACTTATAATAAATTTCTTAAATATTGCATTGAGATAAAAGACCATTCTGCCAATACCATTCATCGTGATGTTGGATTGTTGAAGACATTCCTTTATTGGGCATTAAACAAAAAGTACAGCTATAATAATGATTTCATTAGCTTCAAAAAACCTCCGAAATTTCGTACAGATGAAATAGCTTTAAATTACGAGCAAGTTGAATTTATTTACAATTATGACTTCAGTGATAATAAAAGATTGGAAAGGGTACGTGACCTTTTTGTTTTTGGATGTACGACAGGAATGAGGTTTGGCAATTACAGCACAATTTCAAGAAGTGATATTGATGGTAATTTTATCCGGGTTATCGATTTAAAAAGTAAATCTAAGAATCTAGCTATTCCTTTAAACAGTATTTCTAAAGCAATACTCGAAAAGTATGATTATAACCTGCCTACTATCACAAATCAAAGGATGAATGAATATATTAAGGAGGTTTTTAAAAAGCTGGAATTTACTGATGAAATAAAGAAGACTATGAAGTATGGTGATGAGTTGGTAGACCAAAAAGCTGAGTTTTGGACAAGGATTTCCTCACATACTGCTAGAAGAAGTTTTATCACCATAATGAAAAATAAAAGAGTTCCGGATAAAGTTATTATGAGTTATACTGGTCATACTAGCTTGGAAGTCTTTAATGCTTATTACAGACCAAGTGAAGATGATAAGATCAACTATATGAATGAAGTTTTTAAATAATCACTACTTAGATTATGGATCAGAAAACGCTTTACGGACGTTGGAATTTTTGGGAAGAATTTGTTGGCTATCCTATGATGATTTATTTTTGGATTAGAGGGCAAAAAATTCAGGAGTTGTTACATAGGAGAATTGAAAAAGCGCAACAAAAATCCTCTAAAATCGTTCTCGGTGAAAAGTTAAGAAATGAGTTTTTGATCAGATATGACAAGTTAGACAATTTCTTCAGTTTTCATTTCAAAGATATTGATTCATCAAGAAATCACAATTTGGAGGAGAAAATCCAATACTGTTTGGATCAATATAAAAAAGAATCAAAGACCGTTTTAAGTTCAAGTAATCTAATGAAATTGCAAAGCAATTTTTTAAATGGTGCTGAAACTACACTTTTTCTATATTTCGTCTTAAAACATAAAACAAATAGAGCAATTCGTTTATCCGATATTATGATTGGTGAGAACAGTTCAAAAATTTTCCTCGCTTTTTTAAAAGATAAAAAATTCATCGATGAAAATCATAACCTGCTCGTAGATCAGAAATCTTCATTTATAAGAATTCACCGTTTTCTGAAAGACAATCACATAATCAATCCAGATTTTCAAGATACTACAATAATCGAGGCTATGGAAAATGAATATAATACCAATTTTGACAAAGGAACATTTTCAAGGGCAGTAACTGTGAAACCCAGTGATTTTGAGGAAAGTGTCTACAAAGAATTATCTATGCTGTTAAATATCAAGTATTAAACTTTACGCAATTGAGTAAAATTGCATCATTAGTTATTCCAATCATACAATTTTGTCTGCAAATAAATACCACAGATTATGCAGACAACAAATCCATTCCAAACCATTCTCGACGAATTAGGGGAAGTAAAAGACTTACTCTATTCTCTTAAAAAAGAACCTGAAATTGAGTTGAAAAAGAAACTGTACTCTATCAAAGAGTGTTCAGAAATTCTTAAACTTGATTACCAGACCGTACGCTCACACATTTTAAAAGGTAACATCAAAGCGGAACAAATCGGAAGATTCTACAGGGTTAACCATTTTGATCTTATGGAAGCTTTAAACGAGGTCAAATCGCTTAAGTACAGAAGATAGATAAGACTTTATTTATCAAGCATTCTAATTCACCTTTTTGTACTTCCTGTACATAACCAAACCTTTAAAATATGAGCGAAAAAATCCCATATCTGAGAGTAGGTACAACCTATTATAAGACAATCGAAAAACCATTGATCTCAGGAGACAAGATTTCAATTTTGGTGCGATGGAACCGTGAAACGATAATTAGCGACCACGGAAAAATCTACGTTTCAAAAGTTTCAAAGTACGATGGCTTCTGCTGTATTCCTTCTCATCTGGAATATAAGCAGATCATAGACGGATTTTACAATATGTACAATGAGATTCCTTATCAACCGATCAATGAAAGTATAAGTACTGAAGCTTTAGAAAACAAAATTCCATTCTCCCTCAAATTTATGAAGCATATTTTCGGAGAGCAATTGGAGTTAGGTTTAGATTACATAAAGATATTGCTTGAATATCCAACCCAGATACTTCCCATTCTTTGCTTGGTAAGTAAAGAAAGATCTACCGGAAAATCCACTTTCATCAAATGGCTAAAATCCATCTTTGGATTAAATATGACCTACATCAAAGGAGACTCATTCAGCAGTCAGTTCAATTCAGATTGGACATCGATGCTTATAGTTGCAATTGATGAAGTATTCTTTGACAAAAAGGAAATCACGGAACGCTTAAAATATCTTTCTACAACTGACAAAGACAAAAAGGAGGCAAAGGGTAAAGACCGTGAAGAAGTTGAATACTTTGGCAAATTTATTCTCTGTTCCAATAATGAAGATAACTTTATTCAGATTGATGAAAATGAGATCAGATTTTGGATTATCAAAGTAAAATCAATCAAAAGCGAGAACACCGAATTTCTAAAAAACCTCAACAAAGAGATTCCTTACTTTCTTCGATACTTAATTCAAAGAACTTTCCACAGTCGTAAGGAGACAAGGATGTGGTTCACAGAATCACAGATCAGAACAAAAGCTCTTCAGAAACTGGTTTGGAAAAATAATAACAAACTGGAATCTAAAATCATCGAACTTTTATATGAGTTTTTCGAAAGTACCGAAGACAGAAAAATCCTTTGTATTCCTCAGGATATTTTCAATATGCTTGGTAAGATGTTTAGCAAACAATACTGGACAGTCAATGATGTCCGGAAAATACTGAAAGAAAACTGGAAACTCGAACCCCAAAGTAATTCTTTGTCCTATGTCAAATACGACCTCGATTATGGGTTAAGTTTTTTCTAACAGAACAAAACAGGACGATATTTTACAATAGAAAGAAATTTTATTCTTCAAAAATATGATGAAATGATGAACTAATTGATAATGAAAATAAAATCAATTAGTTACATCTCATCAATAGCCTCATCAAACTTTAAACCTTGATTTTTGATGAGAGGATGATGAGAAGAATATTTTCACTTTGATGAAATGATGAGACTTTGATGAGTGTTTAATGTGTTGTAATTCAATTTTTTATATGGCTTTCTCATCAATTCATCAAAAATTATTCAATACTAAACTCGTCCGCCTGAACTGACAGGACCCCTACTATTTACTGAAAAAAAACATTAAAAATTACAAATATGAACTGCAAACAATTCAACAGCATATCGTTGGAAGAAGTCCTCCTTTCTCTCGGACACCTTCCAACGAAACAAAATGAAAAAGAAGCTTGGTATCTCAACCCCTTTGCCACCGAATCCCAAGCATCTTTCAAAGTGGATAAAAGAATTAATGCCTGGTATCTTTACTCAGAGGGTTTAGGGGGGAACAATACCGACTTTATGAAAAGATATTTGAACACTTCGGTCAATGAAGTTTTGGACTGGGCGCAAAAACAAAATTTTTCTTCTTTTCATCAGCAACCACAGATCAAAAAGGCAGAACCAAATTACAGAATTGATGAAATACTGAAAATACAGAATCCAAACCTTAAAAGATATTTGCAGGAACGTGGATTAAGTCCTAAAATCTATGATTACATAAGGGAGGTTCGATTTACAGTTGGAGAAAAGAAACTCTACGCCATTGGCTTTGAAAATTTATCCGGAGGCTTTGAGCTTCGAAATTCTTTTTATAAAGGGTCATTGTTGAAAAAGGATATTTCAATAATTAATCTCAATTGTGGTTTACACGATAAATCAAGTGTTGAATTTAAAAATATCAAAAGTGCATCAGTTTTTGAAGGATTTATGGATGCCTTGTCTTTTATTGAAATGAAGAAATCTTTTACAGGAGATATTCTCGTAATGAACTCTATTGCTCTTTTAAATAAATCTATAGAACATCTCAGAAACTATCCTAATGTCAATCTTTTTCTGGACAACGATACTGCCGGGATAAAATGCAAATCTCATATCTTAAAATTTTTTCCGGAAGCAAAAGATCATTCTGGAAGTTATTCCAACCATAAAGATCTCAACGAATTTTTGATACATCGAATAAAAAATGATAAAGCTAAAAAATCAGAAAAAACAACTGAACAACTTAAGGATTCTGACAAACTAATCGTTAGAAACCAAGAGCTTGAAATCAAAAAAACAACTAGTCTTAAAAGGAAACTTTGATCATGCGCATTGTATGTTTTTACCAACTACCCGCAGAAGTTAGGAGCGCATTCGCAACTTTGAAGGTCGTTCCTCCCAACAAAGTTTCAAATACGCTCTGCGAGGCTTTTAACCTGAGTAAAATCGACTAAGATTGACTAGTAAAAACCTGGGTAAAAAACACACAGGTCTTTATTAAAGGTGCGCAAAATATGCACAGGTAAATTGGAATTCTGCATAATATTTTACAGCAATTTTAATCAAAGAAATCTTTGATAAACTTAAATGATGAAAACTAATGAAGACTTCAATTAATTTCAAAGCTGTCAAATCGGATTCTGAAACTCATAATTTTAGAAAGAAAACTTTTGATTATATCCGTAAAGATCTAACGCCAAAGAATGAATATTGGATGGAGCAGAAAATAGCAAACCGAATACAAAAGATCGAAGCCTATTGCAAAGAAAAGTCCGGAAGGAAATTGCAGAAGAATGCAATGCCAGTTCGGGAAGCTGTAGTTGTTATTAAAGAAGACACAACCATGCTGGAACTTCAAAACTTGGCGAAGAGACTAGAAGAAGAATTGAATATTCGTGTTTTTCAAATTGCTATTCATAAAGATGAAGGTCATACAGATAAAGACACGAAAGATTGGAAGCCCAATTACCACGCTCATTTGGTGGCTGACTGGCAGGATCTGAAAACAGGAAAAACACTCAAACACCAATCTTTCCACTATTCAAAAATGCAGGATCTTACAGCTGAATGTCTGCATATGGAAAGAGGAATTACTGGATCGAAAGGAAGATTAGAGGCTATTGAATTTAAAATTCAGGAAAAAGAAGAGGAACTTAAAGTTTTGGAAGAAAGGTATGACCTAATGAAAACTGAAATTGGTTCGGCAAAATCAGAGGAGCTGATAGTAAAGGAAAATGATTTTTTAGGTTTTAAAAAAATTAAGACTGACAAAACAATTGCGAATTATGAAAAAGCACTTCGAACTTACAAAAGCACAATTCTTAAAAATAAAACTGAATTAGATTCTAAGTCAAAACGAATTACTGAGCTCAATACAAAGGTTGATGACTTACAAAAGCAGGTACATTTATTCAAAAACAAAAACGCTGTTCTATTGTCCAGTCCTACAGTTTTTGCTTTAGAAAAGAAAAAATATCTGGATTCGGTGATTCATACACTCCAAAAGGAAATCAAATTTGCAAGATTCAGAAGTCCAAATCTTGACAGAACAAATAGGCAAAAGCTTATAAAGGAAATGGAGAAAATAGCACAAAAAATTTCACAGGAAAATATGATTCCATTTTCAGCTTTCAATGAAATCTTTAAAGATAATGAGATGGCAGTTCAGCTTTTCTCTCTTTTGCAATTCGGTAATAACAGTACAAATTACGAGGCTGAGGATATTCCAATTCAAAATAAAAGAAAGAGAAAAAGACTCTAATACGCATGACGTATTACTGGGTAATCTATTTTGATTTACAACAATCAAGGATGCAGGAATTCAAGATTCCTAGATTTCAAGAAAGTAGCTAAGCAACAAATCAGGCTAGCAATCTCGTTGGATTGATTGATGACACCTTTGATGATGTATACTTCTCCTATTTGTAATACTTTGCTTTTCGCTTATGGTTTCTTCATTTTTGACAAAAAAAGAAACCCACGCCGTTGTATAAACCGGAACAAGTATTTAGTTTCCGGTATTTAGTGAGTGTTCAAGCCCTCACCCTGCGGGTGTACAAGCACCCTCGTAATTTTTTTCTGTTATCCTATGATCAATTCGATACCGGCTTTTTCTGCTTTATATTTTATTTTGGTCTGCAATTCATAATAGCTCCAGTTGCGAAGCACAAATTGTTGTTCTTTTGCAATCCCGATTTTGTCTTCCTGATCTTTGAGAATCAAGGTACCTGCCTGCTGTCGGATGCAGAAATCAATCAGCTTACGGCTGTACAAATGAAGATGATGACTGACAAAACGGTTTTCCAGATTCTCTGTTTTTTGCAATGCTTTATTTTTCCGTTTTGTTCCATGCCCTGCACGAGAAAAACAGGCTCCAGCTCTAATCCTTTTATTACTTGCTTGAATTGCAAGTCTTCTGTAGAGAAATTCTTCTTTCGATCCTATATTCATTCTCACATTATTGGCTTTTACAACAATAGGATGTTCTAATGATAGGGAAGCTTCTGCAATGATTTCGGGTTTTAAACCGTTATTTTCCTTTTCAAATTCAAAGACCGCGAGCCAAAAGATCTTACCGTCTTTCAGCTGAATCTGTGAGTTGCACAGCTTGATTTCTTCTCTTAAAAGCCGTTCCAGGACTAAATGTTTATCCGAGAAATCTTTTCCTAGGTAGGTTTTTACTGGAATCGCAAACATATTAAAGGTAAATGCTTTCTTGTTAGGGTCATACTTCATTTTGCTGATGCACTTGACCGGAAGCGGAATAGGAATGTCTTTTTTAAAGTTCATTAAAGATTTTGATCCCTGCCAGTAATCGGCTTTGTTTTTGGAAAAGGTGGACTGAATTGTATTGTTCAGGCATCCAAGAATATCGGTGGGAATTTCTCCCTTGAAACGGTCAAAGACCAGGCGTGCTGTGGTGTTTGTTTTGGAGCGGTCAAACATTCCCATTTCATCTTTTTTTTCATCAGCTAACTTGTATTGGATTTCTTCTGTGAGGTAAAAAAAATCCTTGATCATTTCCTGTACATACAGATGGGAAACGATCAGATTGGCCGCACGGAAACAGCGGTTCTGATACCGATAGAGTTTTTCCCACATCTGGCTTTTATTAGCAGATGGAACATCGATCAATAGCTGAATTTTTCTGGTCAGGGTTATCTTGGACTTTTCCATATCAAAACGGTATTTCAGAAATGTTTTGATTTTGAAGATGCTGATAGGCGTACAGAAATTCCCGATGGACTTCTTTTTCAGGTAGTTTGAGTTCTTGTGCAATCACCGCAAACGAAGATTTCTGTTCAAACCGTCTTCTGATAATCTCGAGCTGCTGACTGCTGAGTAGTTCTGACTGATCTTTTTTAAGTGCCGCTTTTTCCTCCGGCTGCTCAAACGAGGTAACTTTAAGAATTTTCCGAAGCTCATCTATGGCTTTGCTCACCTCCGTGCTGATGCCTGTCACGCTGCTTCCCATAGCTTCTGCGATAGGTTTGTACTGGAATCCATATTCCAGGCAAAGCTCTATCAGGTGTTTTCTTTTGGGGTTCAGAACGGGTAACACCTTTTTAACTTCATCGAATTTGTTTTGATCGGATTCCTGGCTATATAAATACTCTTTATCTTTCAGAGGATCGTAGCCTGCAAGATATTCCTGATAATTCTCAAAACTGTCAAGAGAAGCCATCAGGCGAGTGAATTTATTTCTGGGAGCAGTCACATACGCGATGCAATCCCTTTTCATCACAAAACGTAGAAAGCCTGCAATATGATCAGGGGTCTCAATGGTGTCACGGTGTAGCCACAATTTAAGGAAGGTATCCTGAAGAATAGTCTTCACCACAAAATCATCCTTTAGTACCTGCATTCCAAGCCAGAAAAGAAGTCTTTTGTAACGTAAATGGATATATTCTAATGAGGTGGGATTGCCTTTCTTCAACAGTTCATACAACTGAAGATTGCTCAATTTTTGAGGCAGAGAGTCTGTTCTTTTCATAAGCAGTGTTTTTTAGTAGATGTGTTGCTGTAAGAAACTGCTTAGATTTTAAGAATTCTCTACATCTCCAAAATATTCACTCACTGCATTTTGCCTTAAATAAAGGCGCGGAACTCAACTCATTGACTAGAGGTACTGGTATACCTGTGTACGATAAGTGAGCCCACGCCGCGGTCGTGAGCTAATTTACTTATCTTCCCGCACACATAAAAATTACCAGTTTTCTAGTCGAGAATCTAAGCAATAGCTTCGATTAATATTTTTGAACTATTGCAAAGTTACTTTTATTGTAACTTCTTTAGCAAATATAAAACATTTTTCTCAATGTAGGCTAATTCGACTACAAATTTTTATTAAAATCTCATCATTTTGTCTATTTAAAGTTAATCGAGATGGATAAATCAGAATTTAGAATAGCATTTGGTAAGAGAGTTGAGGCGTTCAGGAAAAAGCTGAATTTAAGTTATAGAGAGTTGGCTCAAAAATGTGATGTAGATCATAGTAATATCAGTAAAATAGAAAAAGGAGAAGTAGACCTAAGAATTTCTACTATTCAAGAGTTAGCGGAGGGGCTAGATGTACATCCACAGGAACTTTTTGATTTTAAACTAAAGTAAAAAAAATTGTTGAATAAATTTTTATAAAAATTAACAGTTTTAACTGAAGAAATTTAGATCTGCAGTAGCAGAATTTTGATTAACTTTCTTATTTTTATTTAATATGAGATGTCGTAATATTTTGGTGGTGATTTTTTTTATCTTTGAGGTCTAAGATTTAGGATAAAAATGTCAGAAGAACAGAAACGTCAGCTTCAACAGCAGCTTTGGAATATAGCAAATACTTTACGAGGTAAAATGGATGCGGATGAATTCCGTGATTATATCTTAGGCTTTATTTTCTATAAATATCTTTCAGAGAAAATCCATTTTACGGCTAATAAAATCTTGTTAGATTCGGGGGAAGATATTGATTACAATGATGTTGATGAAAATTCTGAAGAAGGAAAAGAAATTGTAGAAGCTATTTATGAAGAAGTAGTCGAAGACTTAGGGTATTTCCTGAAGCCATCTGAACTTTTCAGTAATATTGCTAAAAAAGGACATCAAAAACAGGAAGGTCAATCTAATTTTATCTTAGCCGAACTTTCTAAAATCCTAAATAATATTGAGCAATCAACACTTGGGACAAATAGTGAAGATGATTTTGAACATCTTTTTGAAGACCTCGATTTGACTTCATCCAAATTAGGAAAAACAGAAGATGAAAAAAATACCTTAATCTCCAAAGTCCTGTATCATTTGGATGATATTGATTTCAATCTTTCAGATACCAATGCTGATGTTTTAGGAGATGCTTATGAATATCTGATTGCACAATTTGCAAGTGGCGCAGGTAAAAAAGCTGGTGAATTTTACACGCCGCAACAGGTTTCTACTATTCTGGCGAGAATTGTGACCAGCAGAAAATCACAATTAAAATCTGTATATGACCCGACTTGCGGAAGTGGCTCGTTACTTTTACGTGTTGCCCGTGAAGCGAAAGTAAGCGATTTCTACGGTCAGGAAATGAACCGTACTACTTATAACCTGGCGAGAATGAATATGATTCTTCACGGTGTCAATTACAGCAACTTCGACATCCGTCAGGAAGATACCCTTGAAAAACCTCAACATCTTGATAAATCGTTTGATGCGATTGTAGCCAATCCTCCATTTTCTGCAAAATGGAGTGCTAATGAACTTCATCTTTTGGACGAAAGATTTTCACAATATGGAAAGTTAGCGCCTTCTTCAAAAGCCGATTTTGCTTTTATACAGCATATGATTCATCATTTGGATGAAAACGGAATTATGGCTGTCGTAATGCCTCACGGTGTTCTTTTCCGTGGTGCCGCTGAGTTGATGATTAGAAAATATATCATTAAAGAGAAGAACTATTTAGATGCAGTAATTGGTTTGCCTGCCAATATTTTCTTTGGAACAAGTATTCCTACCTGTATTTTAGTCTTTAAAAAATGCCGTGAAGCAGATGAAGATATCTTATTTGTAGATGCCAGCAAAGAGTTTGAAAAACAGAAAAATCAAAATGTTTTGCTCAACGCTCATATCAATAAAATTGTTGATACTTACCAAAATCGTACGGTAACTGAAAAGTTCAGTCATAAAGCGACTTTACAAGAAGTTGCTGATAATGATTACAATTTAAATATTCCTCGTTATGTCGATACTTTTGAGGAAGAAGAGGAAATTGATATTCAGGCGGTAATGGCAGAAATTAAGGAGCTTGAAGCAAAGCGTTCTCAACTGGACTCTGAAATTGAAGTTTATTTGAAAGAATTGGGATTAGTAAGCTAAATTTTTTGGTTTAGCAAAATCCTCAAGGTTTAGAATTTTAACAAATAAATAATCAAGATGACAGAAGAAAATAAAAGTGTAAAGAATTTTCCTAATTTACGATTTCCGGGGTTTGAAGGTACGTGGGAAGAGGAGATTTTGAGTGATTTGGGAACTTTTTCAGGAGGAGGAACTCCTACTTCATCTAATGAGAAATTTTGGAATGGAAACATTCCTTGGATATCTTCTTCTGACTTAGAAGAAGATAATATACTTAAAATCAATGTTAATAGATTTATTACTCAGGATGCAATTGAAAAATCGTCTACAAAATTATGTAAAGCACCTTCCGTATTAATTGTCTCAAGAGTTGGAGTTGGAAAAGTAGCTTTATCGTTAAATGATATTTGTACAAGTCAGGATTTTACAAATATATCTGAACTTAAATGTAATCAACTTTATTTAGCTTTTCAGCTTTCTAAAGTGATGAAAAACGCAGCTAATGAAGTGCAAGGAACTTCTATTAAAGGAATCTCATCTTCAGAAATAAAATCAAAGAAAATATATCTTCCTTCTATAAGTGAACAAGAAAAAATTTCTTCATTCTTTGAGAAAATTGACAAAAGAATTCAAACCCAAAAGAAAATAATTGAGGATTTAATTATTTTAAAATCTAGTACTGCTCAAAATATATTTAATCAAGTTTTTAAATTTAAAGATTCAGAAGAAAATGATTTTCCTAATTGGGAGATTAAAAAGCTAGGAGATGTTTGCGAAATAAAGAGAGGAGCCTCTCCACGTCCTATTTCGGATAGTAAATGGTTTGATGAAGAGTCCCCAATTGGATGGGTAAGAATTTCTGATGTTACAAAATCTAATAAATATTTAGAAAAAACAGAACAATATTTGTCTAATGCAGGGGTTTCTAAAAGTAGATTGGTAAAAAAAGGAAATATGATAATGAGCATTTGTGCTACTATAGGAAAACCGATTTATACAAATCTAGATGTTTGTATTCACGATGGTTTTGTAGTTTTTGAGAACTTAACGCTCGATAAAGAGTTTTTATATTATTATTTAGATTTTATACAATTGAATTGGTATAAATATGGACAACCAGGAATTCAAGTAAATCTTAATTCAGAAATTGTTAATAACGAATCTGTAGTAGTTCCTGTTATTGAGGAACAAATCAAAATAGCTAGTTTTTTATCAAAATTTGACGAAAAAATCAATTTAGAAACCGATATGCTAACTCAATACGAAAATCAGAAAAAATATTTATTACAGAATCTTTTTGTGTAAAGAATTTTCGTATTTCAGAAGAGCCTTGGCAAAATTTAAAACCTTGTCAAGGCTTTGTTTTCTTAAACAAACAAATTAGCTAAAAGAAACTTCTTTTGAAGCTCTAACTTTTCTAAAATTTGTTTTTCCGTTTCTATCTTATCATGAATAGAAGAAAGAAAATTGGCAATTTTTGTTTGCTCTTTCATTGATGGAATTGCAGTTTCGTATTTCGAAATATCACTATTTGAAATATTGGGTTGAGCACTTGCAGTTGGAATTGAATAAATATAATTTACAAAATCTTTGCTTTGCACTAGTTGATAGAAAAACTCTAAACAATAATTTGTTCTGAATGTAGCAACCCGCTGATTGATATGGGCTTTTCCATTACAGTTTATTTTTCCAACTTTACCAAAAGTGGCTCCAGATAATGCCATCACAAAATCACCTTTTCTTACCAAATATTTATTGTCTGGAACTTCTAAAGAATAAACGCCTTTAAAATTATCTAATTGAATTGTCTTAACAATATCCCCAATTCTCAATACTTTTGTAGTCCCTTTATTAAATAATTGGCTTTTAAAAGCAAAACCTCCTTGCACTGTTAAAACTTCTCCTAATTGAAAGTAATCCCAATCAGGAAATTTATTTCCTTGATTATCTTTAAATCTTAATTTTTGAGAAAATATTTTCTCACGATAAGCTTTCATTAAGGTTTCTAACTTCTCAATTATTTTCTTTTGTGATAATATTCTTTGACTAATAAGATTTAGAAAATCTCCTATTTTCTTTTGTTCTTCAAGTTTTGGAATAGTAATTTGAATTTTTCCCAAATCACTTGAATTTATCGCAGGATAGCTTGTTCCCGTACATTTTTCTATAACTTTATCTACAAATTTTTGATTGTGTAAATACTGAAAGATAAATGTCGAGTTTTCATTTGTTCTAATTTGTGCATAGCCAGTTGAAGCAACGTAATCTCCATTTTTATCAAAAAAAAGATTGTTTTTTTGATAAGGTCTAACCATTTGAAATAGAATGTCATTTTTAAATAATATTCTTTGTGCTCTACTCGGAGCATCTTTTTTTAAAATTGTGTTTTCTTTTTGTAAATATCCATCAACAACACTTTCTAAATCAATATATACAAATGTATTTGGTAAACTTTCGTTTTTGGGATTTATACTACAAACATCTTGTACTTTCTGCACGTCCCAACTACTTTCAAAACCGGGAAATCGTAAATTAGGAAATAAAATTGGTCTTTTCTGACTAAATAAGATTGAGGGGTAAATTGCTCCTTAATTCTTGGTAGAGGAGATAATTTCTAATCATTCATAACTTTAGGATTTTAAATAATAAATATTAAAAATCAAAAAATTATGACAAGAAAGAAAACATTGGCAGAAATCGCTGAACTATGGAAGAATGACAAAAAACTGTATGTAAAAAAATCAACCTTTTCCGCTTATGTGCTGTTGCTGGAAAATCATTTATTGCCTGTATTCAAAGACTACTTTGAGATTGAAGATGATGAGGTACAGAAGTTTGTATTTCAAAAACTGGAACAGGGATTAAGTCAGAAAAGTATCAAAGATATTCTCATTGTTTTGAAAATGGTGCTGAAGTTTGGGGCAAAGAATAAGTGGATTGAGTTTATTAATTTTGATGTGCAATATCCCACAGTTAGGGAAACGCATACGATTGAAGTCTTGAGCAGAACGCATCAAAAAAAAGTGATGAGTTATATTCAGGAGCATTTTACCTTCAGAAATTTGGGTGTTTATATCTGTCTTTGTTCAGGAATGCGGATTGGTGAGATTTGTGCCTTGACCTGGGAAGATATTGATGCAGATAACGGAATTATTAATATCCGAAAAACCATTCAGAGAATTTACGTGATTGAAGATGGTGAAAGAAAAACAGAATTGTTGATTGATACGCCTAAAACAAAAAACTCAATCCGTGAAATCCCGATGAGCAGAGATTTATTGAGAATGCTTAAACCTTTTAAGAAAATTGTAAATCCTGCTTTTTATGTTTTAACCAATGATTCTAAACCCACAGAACCAAGAACATACCGAAGTTATTACAAAAATCTGATGCGCTATCTGGAAATTCCGGACATTAAATTCCACGGTCTGAGACACAGTTTTGCAACCCGCTGTATCGAAAGCAAATGCGACTATAAAACCGTGAGTGTTTTGCTCGGTCATTCCAATATCAGTACCACTCTGAACTTATATGTTCATCCCAATCTGGAACAGAAGAAAAAAGCAATTGACCAGATGTTTAAAACATTGAAGTAAAATATGCGTAAGAAATATCTTACGATTAAGCAAATTGTTGTATATTTGCATCAACAGTACACACCACGCTACCCATAGAACAGCGTACCAGGGTGTGTCTTTTGTTTTTAATAGGGTTGGTTTATTCTATATTTTCATTATTTTTACATAAACTCTTACCAGAATGTTTGTAAAACAACCAACCACCATTCCCGAACAAATAGAAATTTTAAAATCGAGAGGTTTAATAATTAATGACGAATATTTGGCAGCTTTGTATTTGTCAAACGTCAGTTATTACCGTTTGGGTGAATACTGGTATTCTATGCAGTCGGATAAAGAAAACCATATTTTTAAAAAAGATGCTGTTTTCTCTGATGTTATTTTCCTATATGAATTTGATAGAGAGCTGAAAATCCTTCTATTCGATGTTATCGAGCGCATTGAAATCAGTTTACGAACCAAACTTATTTATCATCTTTCTCACGAATATGATGCCTGGTGGTTTCAAAATTTTGATATTTTCACAGATAGTTTGGCTTTAACCAAAACCTTAGCAAATATTGAAGAAGAAATATCTAGAACTAAGGAAAAATACATCAAAGAACATTTTAAAAAGCATAAAGATGATCAGCGTTTTCCACCCGCTTGGAAAACTTTGGAGCAAACCAGTTTTGGCTCATTGTCTAAGCTTTATGGTAATCTCAAAAATACAATTAAGTCCAAAGATACTATTGCGAAAGAGTTAGGAACTGTCAATCACACATATTTACCAAGTTGGTTGCAATCTATCGCTCAAATCAGGAATTATTGTGCGCACCATTCCAGATTGTGGAACAAAAACCTTCCCGGAAGCCCCAAATTACTTTCCAAACCGCCATTTGATTGGGTGGAAGATGTTCCCAAACAGCACGAATTTCAAAATCTATATATTCATTTGTGTTTGATGAAATACCTTTTGAATATTATTCTACCTAAAAATGATTTTACGTCAAGACTATCAGAGTTATTCAAAAAATATCCAAGTGTTGACCCGAATGCACTTGGTATGAAGCCTAATTGGGAAAATGAAAAACTTTGGAAAAACTAATACCTTAAACTGAAATGTCCAGCCAACCCGAATTTATCCTCGAACAAAAACTGATCGAACAACTCTATGAATTAGGTCACAAAAAAGTTACGATATGTAATGAGGCAGACCTCATTAAAAATCTAAAGTCTCAGCTCGAAATTCATAATAAAAAAACATTCTCAGATTCTGAGTTTGAAAAAATCCTCAATCATCTTTCCAAAGGAAATGTTTTTGAAAAAGCTAAAACATTACGTGACCGTTTTCATTTTTTCAAAGATGATGGTACTTCAGAATGGATTGAATTCATCAGTCAAGACCATTGGTGCCAAAATCAGTTTCAGGTAACAAATCAAATTGCTCAGGAGGGTAATTTTAAAAACCGGTATGATGTAACCATCCTAATCAACGGATTGCCTTTGGTTCAGATTGAGCTGAAACGTCGCGGTCTTGAAATGAAAGAAGCCTTTAATCAAATCAACCGTTACCATCATCAGTCTTTCAATTCTGGAAGTGGATTGTTTAATTATGTTCAGTTGTTTATCATAAGTAACGGAGTCAATACAAAATATTATTCTAACAACGCAAAGCAAACATTTAAGCAAACCTTCTTTTGGTCTGATGAACATAACAATAACATCACTCAACTGGATCATTTTGCACAGGCATTCTTAGAGCCCTGTCATATCGCTAAAATGATTACCAAGTATATCGTTTTGAATGAAACGAATAAAATACTGATGGTTTTAAGGCCATATCAATATTATGCCGTTGAGAAAATTGTTGACAGGGTAAGAAATACCGATAAGAATGGTTTTATCTGGCATACCACAGGTTCAGGAAAAACATTGACTTCCTTTAAAGCCAGTCAGATTCTGAAAGAAATTCCGAAAGTTGAGAAGGTTGTTTTTGTGGTTGACCGAAAGGATTTGGATTACCAGACCCAAAAGGAATTTGATGCTTTTGAAAAAGGAAGTGTGGATGCGACTGAAAACACAGCACATTTGGTTAAGCAACTTTCTGATAATACAAAATTGATTGTTACGACTTTACAGAAATTAAATACTGCCATTACCAAAGAAAAGCACGGTAATAAAATTGACAAGCTGAAAGATAAAAAAGTGGTTTTCATTTTCGATGAATGTCACAGAAGCCAGTTTGGAGATACGCACCAGAATATCAAAAAATACTTTAAAAACGCTCAAATGATTGGCTTTACAGGAACTCCGATTTCTGAAGTGAATTCAATTGGGAAAATAGACGGGGCTCCGGCAACGACTAATAGACTTTTTGAAGACTGTTTACATAATTATGTGATTACAGATGCTATTCGTGATGATAATGTTTTGAAGTTCTCTGTGGAATATGTGGGAAGATACAAGGAAAAGGAAGGAAGTAATACTTATATTGATACAGATGTTGAAGCAATCGATACACAGGAACTTCTTGATAGCCCGAAACGCCTTGAAAAAATTGCAGATTATCTCATCGCAGAATATGGAAGAAAAACACATAACAGTACTTTTAATGCTATGTTCTGTGTTAGCAGTATTGATGTTTTGCAGAAATATTATGACCTTTTCCAAAAGAAAAAAGAAGAAGGTAAGCATCAATTAAAGATTGCTACGATCTTTAGTTATGGAACTAATGAAGAATCTAAGGATGCCAATGGAATATATGAAGAACCCGAATTTGGAATGGTTGCAGAACCGCAGGCGCAATACGGAGATTCTCATAGCAGAAATGTTTTGGAAAGATATATTGGTCATTACAATGAAATGTTTGGAACGAACTTTACAACTAAAGACAGTCAAAGTTTCTACAATTATTATAATGATATTGCTAAAAGAGTCCGCAATAAGGAAGTTGATTTAATTATTGTCGTGAATATGTTTCTGACAGGATTTGACAGTCCACAATTGAACACTTTATTTGTCGATAAAAATCTAAAGTATCACGGATTAATCCAAGCATTTTCACGTACCAACCGACTGTTAGGCGAAAAAAAATCCCAAGGAAATATTGTCTGTTTCCGTAATCTGAAATCCGCAACCGATGATGCCGTGACTCTGTTTTCTAACAAAGAAGCGATTCAGGAAATTATCATTCTACCGATTGAAGATTATATTGAGCTTTTTAACTCTGTATTAGATAAATTAAAGATTGTTGCACCAGAAATTGACAGTGTCAATAGTTATCAAACCGAACAGGAAAAGTTTGAATTTATAACAGCTTTCCGCGAATTAATGCGGGTTTTGAATGTTTTAAAATCATTTGCTGATTTTGATTTTGATAAACTGGAAATGAACGAATTTGAATTTGATGGTTACAAAAGCAAATATTTGGATATTTGGAATGAGACAAAACCCCAAGGAGGAGAAGGAAAAGCCAGTATTTTAGATGATGTTGATTTTGAATTGGAACTCATTCATCGTGATGAAATCAATGTAAGTTACATTCTATCACTCCTAGCTAATCTGACAGAGACTAAAGGCCATAAACGGGAAACAAAAATCAAAGAAATCAGAGATATTCTTTCCGGAGATGCCAAGCTTCGTAGCAAAAAAGAACTGATAGAAAAATTCATAGAAGAAAACCTACCTCATATTTCTGACGGAGACAACGTTAATGAAGAATTTGAAAAATACTGGAACAAAGAAAAAAACTCAGCCTTTGAGAAAATTGCAACCGAAGAATCTTTAAACAAAGACAGATTTCGAGATGCTATTGATGACTTTATTTTTACTTCCAAAACTCCTAAAATAAGTGATACCCTAAGGCTACTTGAAATAAAACCCAAGCTTACTGAACGTAATAATATCGGAAGAAGAATTATTCAGAAAGTGCAGGATTTTGTGGAGGTGTTTATTGATGGGGTGGCAAGTTAAAATAAAAGAAATGAACTCAATGGAATGGTGGCAAGAGAAATGAATGGGCATAAAGTAATTCTTCCCATCTGGCATAAAATTTCGAAAGACGAAGTTCTTAGATTTAGTCCGACATTGGCCGATAAAATGGCATTGAATACATCTATTCATTCAACTGAAGACATAATAAAAGCGTTAAAAGAACTTTGAATATAAAATTTGAAAGTTCCGTAGATTACTCTTTACGGTAATTTTAGCTCTGGTTTAAGTTACCCAAAAAATAAACAATTCCTGAATATCAATACAATGCAGAAACAAATAATTCCATCTTAAATTATGACTGACTTTAGTGCTAAAGAACCATCATTAGGGTACATATATCAAATTAAATATGCTTTACTACTGCTTTTGACAAATAGTCGCGATCTTGAAAATCCTGTTTTAAGAATTGAGTGTCTCGATGATATTGATATAACTGATGTTAATTCAACTAATCTTTATCAAACAAAACTACATATTAAGAGCAAAGCACACTTAACAGATTCAAGTGTTGACTTTTGGAAAACTATTAGAATTTGGTCGCAATACATATTAGATGGGACAATAGATATTAATAAGACAAATCTGAGTTTAATAACTACTGAAAATATTCCCGAGACAAGTACTCTTTACAAACTAAAAAATAATGTATCTAGCGAGCCTGAATTACAAAATATTATAAATAGCTTGGATTCAATTTCAATTTCTTCTACGAATGAATCTACAAAAAAAGGAAGAGAAGAATATCAAAAATTAAGTATTGAAAATAAGAAAAAATTAATTCAGAGCATTATAATTTTAGATAATTCTGTTGATATATCAAAAGTTGATGCAAAAATAAAAAAACAACTTATCCTTTCTTCTTATCCTAATCATTTAGATGCATTCCTTGAAATACTTGATGGCTGGTGGTTGGGAAAAGCAATTGACAATTTAACAGGACAATTGGATTCAATAAAGTTTGAAGAATTACAACTTAAAATATCCAACATAAGAGATTCCTTTCAAGCTGACAATCTACCGAATCATTTTCCTGAACAAATGGAAATATCTGATGAGGATGTAGAGAGTTTAAGAGAAAAAAACTTTTTAAAGCAATTAGAAGTTATTTCAATTGGAATCAATTCAAGAACGGTTAAACGTGCAATTAGTGATTTTAGAAGAGCGTTTGAGCAAAGATCTAAATGGCTGAGGTTACAACTTTTGAATCCTGAAGAGGAAGAAGTGTATGATAAAAAGCTAAGAGACTATTGGAAAAATATTTTCGAGATAATGGGTGATGAAGCAAACGGAAAAGCAGAAGATGAATTAAAAAAAATTGGAAAAGATTTCTACATAAGTCAATTTGCCAACAGTTGTCCGCAAATAAAAATAAGAGAAAAATTTAATGAAGATTATTTAACTAGAGGAAGCTATCAGATTTTATCTGACGAAAAAAAAATCGGCTGGCATCCAAACTTTGATAAGGAAATATGAGAACAAATTGGATAGATAGAAATACGATAGTAGCGAACTTATTTAATCCTGCATTTTGTGGTGAGATAATTAGGGTTGCGGCAATGGAATATAACAAACATACTAATACTAAATTTCCATTTGCTTTTTCTTTTATTATATTACCCATTTTACTGCATAAAGAAACTAGAGAAAGATTACCTCGAAGTACAAGAACTTATTTTTTTGTTTGGGTGGAAAATAATGACAATCTATTTTTCGATTTTTCTAAAAGAGCTAAGAATTTGGTCAAATATACTAAAGAAGCACTTAGTTTTTCAATAGCCTACAATAAAATACACATTAACGAAAAAGGTGAAATTGAAACTGATATGACTATAGTAAAAAAATTTAATGGAGAAGAATATGATGAATATAATGACATTTTGAAGAAAGCCCAATTATTAGGAAAATGGCTTTCTTTTACTAGTGACGTAAAATCTATCTATTCCTTTCTTAGAATAACTCCTTAATTATGCAAATAAATAAAGTAATCCTATACAGTTTAAAAGGTGAAAAAAGAATACTGCCTTTCAACTTGGGTAAAGTAAATATTATAACAGGTGAATCTAAATCAGGAAAATCAGCATTAATTGAAATAGTTAACTACTGTTTAGCTTCTTCGGGATGTGATATTCCAGAAGGAATTATTAGAGATACAGTTTCTTATTTTTCTGTAATTGTAACTTTTGAAGATAATGAATCTGTTTTCATTGCAAGAGAAAACCCAAATATTAAAGGAATAGCTGCATCTACTACAGTTCAACTAACTCGTAATATTGGTGAAATAATTCCAGAGTTTGATGATATAAACTCAAATCTAAATATTGATACTCTCAAAGAATTTCTAACTAGAAAAATTGGCATTTCAGAAAACCTTCATATTCCAGATTCTTTAACAAGAGAACCATTGAAAGCAAATTTCAAACATTCTCGTTTTTACAGCTATCAACCTCAGTATTTAGTAGCTGATCCACATCAACTGTTTTATAATCAAAATAAAGAATTTGTACCACAATCTATCAAGGACACACTACCTTATTTCTTAGGTGCGGTAAATGAAGATTCTCTATTAATTGAAAGCGAGGTCACCCAATTAAAGAAGCAATTAAATAGATTAAACAGAGAGCAAAGAGAAGCCGAAAAAATTAAGTCAGAAGGAATAAGCCAAGCATATTCTCTAATTGAAGAGGCAAAAGAAATAGGAATTTTAGAAAAAACTGTTTCGGCAAACAGTCAATCTGAAGCATATAAATATTTAGAGCAGGTTTCAAAATGGGAATATCAACCTTTGGAAGTTAAAGGTGAAAATTCTGCATTAAAAGAACTGGTAGACAGGAGAAGTGAACTAAAAATTGAATTGGGAAAAATTTCAGACAATAGAAAAGCCGCTACTGATTATTTGAAAAATTCATTTGGATATTCTACAGAAGCAAAACAACAAGAAATTAGGCTAGAATCTATAAAATTATATTCGGAAAATTCAGAATTCAATCAAAACGCCTGCCCACTATGTAATAGCACTTTAGATGTTGCAATTCCTACAATTGCAAATATAAACCAATCATTAGATAAAATAAAAAATGACTTGAAATTTACAAAGGCTGAAAGTCCTAGAATTCAAGCATATATTGAATCTGTAGAAGGGAGTTATCACGAAATTGAAAGTGAATTAAAAAAAATTGAAAAAAGTATTACTGCATTATACGTTGAAGATGAAAAAGCGAGAACGTTAAGAGATCTAAATATCAGAAGAGGAAAAGTAATTGGGAGGATTAGCTTATTTCTTGAAAGCATAGATACGGATATCGAAACTGAGAATATCGTATATAAAATAGACGATTTAAAATCTAGAATAAAAGAATTAGAGAATAAGGTTGATAGTGATAATGAAAAAGAAAAACTATTATCAATCTTAAACAAGATAAATCTCCAAATGAGCAAATGGGTTGAAAATCTTGATGTTGAATATCAAGATTCTCCAATAAGATTTGATCTGGGTAGATTAACTATGTTTATTGATACTGACACTAAACCAATTGCACTTCCACAAATTGGAAGTGGTGCAAACTGGGTTGCCTACCATCTTCTAATAACATTAGCACTTCATCAGCATTTCATCCAAAATAATAGACCAATACCTCGTTTTATAATTTTCGACCAACCGACTCAAGTTTATTATCCACCAGAAAAAACTGATAATCTGGTTGAAGTTAGTGCCGATGAATTGGCTGTAAATAAGATGTTTAATTTCATTTTTGAGGTTGTGGAATCACTGACTCCTAATCTTCAGGTTATCATTACAGACCACGCATATTTAAATAACGATAGATTTAAGGACGCAGTAACTGAAATTTGGAGGGATGGTTTGAAATTAATACCAGATGAATGGAGTAAAAGCAGTACATAAAAAGAGTTGATTGAACAAACATAGTACTAAAAAGCCATTCCAAAATCTAAATTGAGGTTAAAATTTAATTGAAGTATTATGCTGAATACTTTTCGCTCCCAGTATTATATAGTATGGATTGACTCAGTGCTTAAAGCCAAATTTTATCAGTCATTCTAAAACAGCGCTAGTGCTAACAAAACAATAAAAGACTAAAATGAAATTAACATCCGTAACAATAAAAAATTTCCGCTGCTATGCGGACGAAACCAAAGTTGCAATTGACGACCTGACAACTTTCATAGGAAAAAACGACATTGGTAAATCTACAATTTTAGAAGCATTAGAAATTTTCTTTAACAATGAAACAGTTAAAATAGAAAATGGGGATGCAAACATTTATAGCGGTAGCGATGAAGTCACAATTACTTGTGAGTTCAAAAATTTACCTACAGAATTAACAGTTGATGCTACTTCTCCAACCACACTTGCTGACGAGTTTTTATTGTCAAGTGAAGGTACTTTAAAAATTCAAAAGGTATTTGCTTGTGGAAAAGGCACACCAACATTTGAAGCATATATTATTGCAAATCATCCAACTGTTGCTGGAGCTGAAAATCTTCTTGAACTAAAGGAAAAAGAACTTCAATCAATAATTAAGCAAAAAAGCTTAGACAGTTCACTTAAAGGTAATCCAACGATGAGAAAAGCAATTTGGAAATCCTTTGATAATTTGGAACTTAAAGAAATTTTAATACCCGTAAGTAAACCCAAAGAAGATAGTAAAAGAATTTGGGAGCAAATTGAATCTCATTTGCCAATTTTTGCGTTGTTCCAAAGCGACAGAAATAGTCAAGACAAAGACAAGGAAGTTCAAAACCCAATGAAAGCAGCGATTGCTACAGCAATCGCTGAGGTTAAAGCGGATTTAGAAAAAATACAAAATAAGGTTCGTGAGAAAGCTGAAGAAATTGCAGCAACCACTCACGAAGCATTGAAAACAATTGACCCACAATTAGCCAGTAAGCTTGCCCCAGAATTTACACCACCAACACCTGCAAAATGGACAGGTCTGTTTTCAATCAATATGGATACTGATGACGGGATACCACTAAACAAGAGAGGTAGCGGAGTTAGAAGAATGATACTTGTCAGCTTCTTTAAAGCAGAAGCCGAGAGAAGACTTAAAACTTCTAATAAAAGAAGTATAATATATGCTTTAGAAGAACCTGAAACAGCCCAGCATCCAAACAATCAAAAAATTCTAATTGATTCTTTTCGGGCATTATCCGAAGAAAAGGGCTGTCAAGTAATTTTGACAACTCATAGCCCTGGCCTGGCTTCTGAACTTCCAGCAAGCAGCATTAGATTTATCGACAGAGATGAGCACGGGAAAACTAGAGTTGAATATGGCGTTGACGTTTTTGAAAAGGTTGCAAACGCACTGGGCGTAACTCCAGACAGTAGAGTTAAAGTTCTCATATGCGTTGAAGGGCCTACTGATGTTACTGCACTCAAAAGTTTAAGCAGAGCATTACATATAGAAAATAATGCTCTTATTGACTTATCAACAGACCCGCGAATTGCATTTGTTTTGATGGGTGGTTCAACTCTAAAACATTGGGTCAACGAACATTATTTAAAACGATTAGGATGCAAAGAATGTCATATCTATGATAATGATGTTTCTGCCTATTCTGCATCTATAACGGAAGTAAATTTAAGGACTGACGGCTCTTGGGGAGCATTAACTCAAAAGCACGAAATAGAAAGTTATTTACACGTTGACGCTATCAAAGACGCTTATGAAGTCGAAGTAGTTGTTACTGATTATCCAACGGTAGACAAAAAGGGAGTTCCAAAGTTATTTGCAGAGGCATTCTCTGCCAAAATGGGATTTGATGGAGTAATGGGAGACACAAAAGCAAAAATATATCTTGCAAACAAGGCTTTTCCTAAGATGACAGCAAAAAGAATTAAGGAACGTGATACAGCAAACGAAATAGAAGGATGGTTGAAACAAATAGATGAAATGCTCAAGTAATAACATTTATCAAAATTGCATCTTGAAAAGGCAGACTACATAAGGAACGAAAGAATAACGAACCTATTACAGGCGTTGGGCTCAATGGCGGGTGACGTGGTTAATTGAACATTCTACCTCGAATCAACTTTTGTGGAGTATTGATAGTTTTTTGCTTCGAAATCCGCCACAGCGCCAAGCACTAAAAAGCTAACTAAAATAAGTTTAAAGAACAATACAATTTATATTTATTATTATAGTATATTGATTCAAGGGCTTTATTAAGAGAAAAGTAGTGGGTGAATTTAAATGTAAAAAGAATATTTGCAATTTAAGTTCAAAAAAATATTAGCACCTATTATGGCACCTGAAAATTAAAAATCCCTGTAAATAGTACTTTACAGAGATTTTTGCAGAGAGGAAGGGATTCGAACCCTCGATACAGTTACCCGTATACTACCTTTCCAGGGTAGCTCCTTCAACCACTCGGACACCTCTCTAATTGAGGTTGCAAATATAATGAAATATCTTATTCCTCCAAGGATTTTTAAAAATCTTCTGTCACTTCTCCCGAAATATTTTCACAAAATAATTCCGAGAACGACTTATCATATTTAGGATTGTTGAGAATATGCATTACTTTGGTAATCGCAGCTTCCGCTGTCATATCTTTTCCGCTGATGGCGCCGATTGTTGTGAAAATATTACTATTGCTATATTTCCCAAAACTAATTCCGCCTGACACACACTGACTTATCACAACTATTTCTATTCCACGACTTCTCAATTCCTGAAGGACATTCTGAGTTTTTTCATTATTAAAAATCGTTCCCGAACCGAAAACCTGCAAAACAATCGCTTCTGGCGTTTTGAATTCCAATAGAGATTCGAAGTTCATTCCGGGGAAGATTCTGTAGAAAAGAACATTTTCGTTGAGATAAGTATCCAATTCGAATTTGCCTTTTGGTTTCCAAAGCAAATCTTTTTCAATATTAAGATGAACGCCCGACTGTCCCAAAATCGGATAATTTGGACTTTGATAAGCATCAAAGAATTCAGCAGAATATTTCAAACTTCTGTTTCCACGAAGAAGTTTATATTCAAAGTAAACAGCAACTTCTTTTATAACTGCTTCATCATTTTCATAAAGACTGGCATAATAAAGACTGGTGAGAAGATTCTCTTTCGCATCTGTCCTCAAATCTCCAATTGGCAATTGTGAACCCGTCAGAATCACCGGTTTACTAAGATTTTTTAGCATAAAACTTAACGCAGAAGCAGTATAAGACATTGTATCTGTCCCGTGAAGAATTAGAAATCCGTCAAAAGCATCATAATTTTTATGAATCCATTCTGCAATCATCCGCCATTCATTGGGTCCCATATCAGAAGAATCGACTGGCTTTTCAAAAGGATGAACAGAAACCTCGCATTCGAGAAGATTCATTTCCGGGATTCTTTTGAAAATAGTGGAAAAATCAAATGGAACAAGACTTCCTGTCGTATAATCTTTTTCCATTCCGATGGTTCCACCGGTGTATATCAATAGGACTTTTCTTTTCATAGACTAATGTTGATTCGAAAGTGAAAACTGCAGCCCGGCTTGAGCGGAAATCCTTTTTTGCTTTTTCATTAAGTTCTATTTAAACTGAAATCGTCTGCAAAAAAGATTGGGAGCGGAAGACGGATTAAGCTGCCATAAAAATTCTCAACAAAAGTAAAATTTTAATATGAATCGGGAAAATAAAAAACGCCCGTTAAAAAACGAGCGTTTTATTGATATTTAAGTTAAATTATTTAACCAAAAGGATACTGGCAATCTGATTCGCCAACTCAGTTCCGATTCTGTCCTGAGCTTCTTCCGTAGCTGCACCTGTGTGAGGCGTCAAAGAGATTTTTGGATGTGTCAAGATTTTTTCAGAAGGCGTTGGCTCATTCTCAAAAACATCAAGACCTGCAAATGCTAATTTTCCAGAATCTAAAGCTTCTATTAAAGCTTCTTCATCAATTACGCCACCTCTAGCACAATTTACGATCGCTGCGCCAGTTTTCATTTTTTCCAATTCTGCTTTTCCGATGATTGGACCATTCTGAGCAGGAACGTGAAGCGTGATAAAATCCGAATGCTGTATCAACTGCTCCAACGGTTCCGTTTCTATCTCCACATTGATATATTGCTGATTGTAGAAATCCACACGTACACTTGCTTTCCCGATTCTTCTATCGGAAGCAATCACTTTCATTCCCAATCCAAGCGCGATTCTAGCAACTTCCTGTCCGATTCTTCCGATTCCAACAATTCCGATAGTTTTACCTCTCAGTTCAATTCCGGCTTCGTATTTTTTCTTCAATTTTGCAAACTCAGTATTACCTTTCACAGGCATTTGTCTGTTAGAATCCTGCAGAAACCTGCTTCCTGAGAAAAGATGTGCAAAAACCAATTCTGCAACAGATTCCGAAGACGCTGCAGGCGTATTGATTACGTGTTTTCCTTTCTCTCTAGCATAAGCAACCTCGATGTTGTCCATTCCAACTCCACCTCTACCGATGATTTCCAGACTTGGACAGTTATCCACCATTTCCTTCGTCACTTTCGTTGCGCTTCTTACAAGCAGAACTTTAACTTGATTTTCGTTGATATAAGTGATTAGATTTTCCTGAGCCACTTTGTCTGTGATGACTTCAAATCCGTTTTCGTTTAGAGCATCTATTCCAGATTGCGTCAATCCGTCATTAGCAAGTACTTTCATTTTATATAATTGATAGTTGATAAATTATGAATGATAAAAGAAAAGTGATAAATAATCTGAATTAAATCATTTATCACTCATCCATTATCATTGATATGATTAGTCACGGAAAACCTCTATGGTTACTTGTTTTTCAACCAAATCCGTGAATTTTCCTTTGTATCTTGTTGCGCGTACAAGATGATTGTCTATCCAGTGATAGTTTCCACCTCTTGGTTTCCCTAAGAGAACGCTGTGGTATTTGAAACCGTGTTTGTTCAACCAAGTCTCTGTAATTTCTCTCAAATCTTCTGTTCTGGAAGTGAAGAAACAAATCTGATGACCCTCGTCATACCATTTATTAATGGTTGCCAAAGCATCCGGAAACGGCTCACAAGTCACCATTCTTTCAGGTTCTTCGTTAGGAACATCGTCCGTAATCGTTCCATCGATATCTATCAAATAATTCTTGACACCGCCTTTCAGCATTGGGCTCAGATGTTCTTTGTATTCTAATTCCATATTTGTTAAAATTGAAGTTGCAAAATTATATATTTCTATTCAGACTAACAAATAATTACCAAAAGCTTAATAAAACTTTAATTTTATAGAAAATTATTAAGAAAAATATTCTTTTTGTTTCACCTAAATTCTATCTGAAAGGATTTTTTTAACTTAAAAAAACAGAGACTTCTTTTCAAAAAGTCTCTGTTCAATAAATTTTTATAAAATCTCTTCTTTAAAGTATAAGAGTAATTATATTTTTAGTCTCAAAGTCAGATCTTATCTTTTGTAATTTATCTTAATTAACCAAATAAGTATCTACTCGAGCTAATTTAACTTTGTAATAACCATTCGGCTAGAACCATCTACTGTAAGCAAATTATTAGTACTATTACTAACTCCCTCAACAGTTATAATATCCCCTGCCGTCCCTTGTATCACCATAGACATTGAACATCTTGTATATGGTGACGGAACAAGATTATTAACAGACCCACTTCCATATGCGATAGCAACCGAATTCTGTTTTATTACACTAAACAAAGTAGCATTGTTTGTGACACCCGCAAGACTTACATTTATTAAAAATATCCCTGATGATGGTAATGTATATGTAAATACAATTGAAGGACTATTAGTAAGTGTAACTGATGAAGAAATGAATTGATTAGAAACAATAGTTGCACCACCGCCACTACTACTAGGTGTTGCCCAAGTTCCATCACCTCTAAGATAAGTAGAAGATGAAGCAGTACCGGAAGTTGTGCTTATTTTACCAACAGTAACAGAATTATTCGCAATCTTATTGGTTGTTATTGCAGAAGATGCAATACTTAAAATTCCTGTAGATCCTAATGTAGCATCGCCACTAATATTAACCGGTACCCCTGGCGCATAAGGCGCTGAGGAGTTTGTTAAATAAACTTGGCCACCTGTAGTTCCATTGGCAAAACCAGCGCCAGTTGCGCCAGTTGCTCCCGTTACTCCGGCAACACCTGTTGGTCCTATAGGACCAGTAAAACCCTGTGGACCAGTTGCTCCGGTTACTCCCGCAACGCCTGCTGCTCCTGTAGGACCAGTCACACCCTGTGGACCAGTTGCTCCCGCTACTCCGGCAACGCCTGTTGGTCCTGTAGGACCAGTCACACCTTGGATACCTTGTGGACCTTGTAAACCTTGTGGACCAGTTGCGCCTGTGGGTCCGGCTATAGAGCTTCCTGAGTTTTTCGCATATAATGCATAGGGAACGCTTAATAATTGAGATGTCCCACTAATTGTATAATTTGTAGACCCACTAGGATCTGTTTCGGTTTTGATGAAATAAGTATCAGCACCCCAATCAATTGTTGTATATGATCCGCTTACAACAGTCCCAGAACCAATCTTTGCTGTCATCAATCCATTGAAATTCGTGGCCTGTGTTTGTGTTTCCGAGTAAACAACCGTCCCTGTCGGAGAGCCCTTAACAATGGAAAATCTAACGCCTACATTTTGGTTTTTCACCAACTCATTGCTGGAGTTTCTTATGACAGCCTGGTAACTCATTGCATCTTTGCTTTGAGAATAAGCTAAAAGAGAAGCCAAAGAAGCAGCTAAAAAAGAAAGCTTTTTCATAGTTTATTTATTTTAGTTTGTTTATTTATTTGTCTTTAATACCTTGAATATTTTTACCACTTTATCTCCTTTAATCACTTTAAGATAATACAAAGCAGATGGATAGGATGTCATTGGAATAGATACCTGCTGTTCTCCAATTGTTTTAGAGGTCACTTTCTTACCACTTTGATCAGAAAGTTCATAACGGTATTTTTTGTAATCTCCAAAACCAATCTTCAGATATAAAGTATCGGTGGTAGGATTGGGATAAATATTAAGACTTAGATTAATTTCTGTTACAGAAGCACCCAAAACTTCTGTAATTTCATAAGCTTGCTGGATACCCATAATTA
The DNA here is from genome assembly GCA_002345565.1 of Flavobacteriales bacterium UBA2306. Lineage (GTDB taxonomy): Bacteria > Bacteroidota > Bacteroidia > Flavobacteriales > Weeksellaceae > Epilithonimonas. The sequence goes on from DDVS01000001.1 coordinate 443,449, forward strand.
CGCTTCCGGAAGAAGAATTAAGCGTTTCATAAAATGTCTGGCCAATTGTATTGGCTACACTACCTCCAGATCCGAAAATATTATTGTGACCGGAATTAATAGATTCCTGTGCAGACAACGAGGCAAAGCTCATCAACACAAGGCTGCAAGAAAAAATAATAGTTTTCATAGCATATATAGTTTATTTATTATCAATTTAGTACCTTCGCAAATATACATATATAATCTTCATCATTTTGAAAATAATTATAATAATTATATTCTACAATCATTAATTATTTAAGAATTTTGCAAGATAAATTTCATTTTGCTTTACAGACGGGCAATTGGGTCTATGAATTGCTGCCAAATCATTATACCTTTTCGCTCTAGCATAATCCCCTAGATAACTTAAACATACACAAGCTTCTATACTAGGAATATATCCCGTATAATCTGCCTGTACAAAGCCCACAGAATGCGATGGAGCCAAACGGGCTGCCAAATCAAACCAGCGAAACGCTAGTTCATACTTTTCATCGTTTTTATAATAATATCCTAGTTCGCAGCAGATTTTTGCTCTGGGAATATCATACTCAAAACTCTTGAGCAAAGTGGGCAAAACCAAATCTGTTTTTCCGATGTTTGAATAACAAATAGCCAAATCCGAACAACATTGGATTACATCTTCTATCCATCCTAATCCTGACGCCAAAAACCTCTCATAATAAACTGCTGCCTCCATCAATCTTTGATGATCTTTCAACTCTCTTGCGAAATAATACAATTGCCTTGGCGACAGATCTTTGCCGCTTTTCACCAAAGATTCGTAAATATCGATATTTCTTGTAGAGGGAACATCAGCTTTTATTTTCTGATGCCAGATTTCAATATCAGTATATTGTATATTACCAATCAATGGGATACACTCGTGCACAGGATCTATCCATTCATAATTTTTACTTGTTTTAAAGATCCTTTCTCTGGTAGAATGGAAAGAAGGATGACCGTTTTCATCAAAAGACAAGACATATTTCATCGTTACAATTTCAATATCTTTACTCAATGTGTTCTTCAATTCATTGATTTTATCCACCGATTCTTTCGGAACCACATCGTCCGCATCCAACCACATTTGATAATCGCAATTCGCTTTTGAAAATGCAAAATTACGGGCAGCAGAAAAATCATTGATCCACTCAAAATCATAAACCTTGTTTGTAAACTGTTTGGCAATTTCTTTTGTTTTATCCGTAGAACCTGTATCCACAATGATAATTTCATCGGCAAAACCTGTTGCACTTTCCAGGCATCTTGCCAACACCTCTTCTTCATTTTTAACAATTATGCACAAACTGATTTTCATAAATTTTCAATTCTATTTTTCCAAGCCTAAAGATACATCTTTTAGCATCTGATTAATACCCAAAAATTCAAACCAGCAACACTACTCCTTTCATCACCAAAATGGATCATTTCTTCGGGTCTCCTTCGGGTCTCCTTCGACAAACCTTCAGAAAACTACCCTTTTTTCCGAAGACGACCCGAAGAAAACCCATTAAATTGAGCTAAGATTTTCATCGATTGAAAAATTACAAACTAATGCATCGTTTTATTATATTTGATTATTAATAAAAACTATGGAGAAAAAACTTAAACTTTGGGACGCTGTGATGATTGTAATGGGATCAATGATAGGAAGCGGAATTTTTATCGTGAGCGCAGACATTATGCGAAATCTCGGTTCTGGTCATTGGCTGATTGTCGTTTGGTTGATTACGGCTGTAATGACCGTTGCAGCAGCAATAAGTTATGGCGAATTATCAGCAATGTTTCCAAAAGCGGGCGGACAATATACTTACATCACAGAAATTTTTGGAAAACCAATGGGATTTCTATACGGTTGGGGAATGTTCACTGTCATTCAAACGGGAACGATTGCCGCGGTTGCTGTCGCTTTTGGAAAATTTACAGCTTATCTTGTTCCAAGTTTGAATGATGCTGCTCCGATTTTTCAAAGTGGCGATTTTAAAATCACGTGGATTCAGATTCTGGCGATTGTTGTGATTTTGTTTTTGACATTTGTGAATACGAAAGGCGTTCAGTTTGGTAAAATTCTCCAAAATGTTTTTACTTCATCCAAAATCATCGCACTTTTGGGTTTGATTGTTCTTGGTTTTGTTTTGATTTCTCAATCCAATTGGAGTTCTAATATGAGCTTCGGCTGGGACGCTTTCCAAAACCTGAAACAAACCGAATGGAAAAGCATTTCTAGTGCTACTCTTCTGGGCGGGATTGCTGCCGCAATGGTAGGTTCGGTTTTCAGTTCTGTGGCTTGGGAAAATGTGACTTTTATCTCCGGTGAAATCGAAAATCCAAAGAAAAATGTTGTAAAGGCAATGATTCTAGGAACTTCGGCTGTGATGATTCTTTATCTTTTAGTGAATTTTGTTTACCTCAACGCACTCGACAGAGATTCTATTGCGTTTGCTGCGAATGACAGAGTTGCCGTTGCTGCTGCTGAAAAAATGTTCGGAAATGCAGGAACCATTATCATTGCTGTTCTTGTGATGATTTCGACTTTTGGCTGTGTGAACGGAATTGTTCTCGCCGGAGCTAGAGTTTTCCAGACAATGGCAAAAGACGGATTATTCTTAAAATCTGCTGTTGAAAATAATAAAAACGGCGTTCCTGCAAAATCACTTTGGATGCAAGGGATTTGGGCAAGTTTGCTTTGCTTGAGTGGACAATACGGCGATTTGCTGGATATGATTTCATTTGTAATTGTCTTGTTTTATATGATTACGGTTTTTGGCGTCATCTATCTGAGAATCAAAAAACCTGAACTGGAAAGAGGTTACAAAACTTTTCTTTATCCTTTCACACCTATTCTTTATCTTTTGATTGGAACCGGATTTTGTATTCTGCTATTCATTTATAAGCCACAATATACTTGGCCTGGATTGGGATTGATTTTGATTGGGTTGCCAGTTTATTTTTTTATTAATAAGAAAAGTGTAAATTAACAAGCAAAATCTTTTCATTTAAAATAATACTAAACAATTTAATATGTGGCCAAGAAATAGATATACTGGTCCCGGTGGTGGACTTTACACTGGTCCTGGTGGTGGACTTTACACTGGTCCTGGTGGTGGTGCGTACACTGGTCCTGGTGGTGGACTTTACACTGGTCCTGGTGGTGGACTTTATACGGGTCCTGGTGGTGGGCTTTATTCAGGACCTGGTGGTGGACTTTATTCAGGTCCTGGTGGTGGACTTTATTCAGGTCCTGGTGGTGGATTTTATACAGGACCTGGCGGTGGGCTTTATACAGGACCAGGAGGAGGAATGTACAGTGGACCTGGAACTTATTTAAGCAATTGGCCCCCAATTCACATTCTTATTTTGGAATTGGAAAGAAGAAATATGACAAATTATGCAAATACGCTCAGAAGATATGGCTTCTAATTTTATAAGAAACGTTATATTTATTATAATCTTTTTGAATTTTTTTTCAGGATTTATATTTTGTCAAAAAAATTATAGTTTAAAGCAAACACCTAAAACTGAAAAAATTTCAAATACACAAAAAGATAAAATTGATATTCTAGAAGATAGAATTGAACAAGCAACTGAAACAATTTCTAATCAAAACAGTTTAATTTCAAGCTTTGGAACCATATATACAATATTAACTATTATTTTTACTGTAATTGGTCTAATAGTTCCAATTGTAACATATTTCTTTGGAATTAAACCTTCTAGGGAACAAATCAAAAACCTAGAACTAAATTTTAATGAGAGATTAGATTTATATCTTAAAGAAACAAAACAAAAAGAAATCAATTTTGCAATTGAAAATATCACTAAAGGTTCTTTAGAGCAAAAACAAAGTTCAATTGCTTATCTATCAATTATCCAGCACGAAAAACTCACTGATGACCAATACTTTAAGTTATTTAAAATACTAAGTAATAACAAAATAGATACAACACAAGCATATACTCTTGCATATGTATTAATAGGTAAAACAAACGAATATGCTACAGAATATTGTTATGATATTTTAAAAAATAAAATTGAATCTATGGAGTTTATTGCTGTAAAGTATTTTTCAATAATTGGATTAAAAGATTCAATTCCTCATTTTATAAAATATTTAAGTGAAATTTCAGATAAAAATAATGCTTTAATTCGTATTATATCATATATGAAACAAATAACACTCGAAGCTACAGATGACTTTTTAAATTCGGATGTTACAGATATTTTTTTGTTGGAAGATAGAAAATCAATTAGTAGTAATCTTCTTAATTTCACTTTTCAGATACCATCAGAAAAAGAAAGATTTAAAAAAACAAAATTTTACAAGGCTTAATATAATGATTGATATATTATTCTTTTAAATTTTATGGTAAATTTTTCTACCCCTCCAGCAAAAACTCCTTATAATTCCCCAAAAACTTAACATCAGCACCAATTGCTCTTAGCTCATCAATCGAATTGATATAAAGAACATTGTTCCAATCGCCAACAACAGTTACAAAAAAGAAATAGTTACCGAGTTTGGTTTTCAAAGTTCGGGATTCGATTTTGCTAAGGTTCATATTTCGCCACGCAAAAACCGATAAAACCTGATGCAGTCCTCCAGCGTGGTCTTCGGGAAGCGTAATCAAAAGTCCGGTTTTCTTTCCTGAACTGTTCAAATCACTGTCAAAACTTTCTGTCGCATTGAGCGAAGTCGAAATGTTAGAAATCACAATAAATCTCGTATGATTCTCTTCAACATCGTGAATGTTATCATTAATGATTTTCAGACCGTATAATTCCGCCGCAAATTTGTTGGCAACAGCCGCAATTTTCCGGTCAGGATTTTCAGAAACCCGTTTTGCAGCCGCAGCCGTAGAAGTAAAATCTTGTTTTGTAACTTCGGGATAATTCTGATTTAAAAAATGAAAACTTTGCGCGAGAGCCTGCGGATGAGAATAAATTTTCTCAATTTCAGTATCATTTTCTTGACTTGGATGAATCATCAAATGATGCGCAATTGGCATTACAGCTTCCGCTTCAACTCTGATTTCAGGCGTCTGATAAAGATAATCCAAAGTCATAGAAACAGTTCCTTCTATCGAGTTTTCTAATGGAACAACTGCTTTGTCAACCTCATTATTCTGAACCGCCAAAAAGCAATCTAAAATATTCGCTTTCGGAATCAATTCTTCGTTTGGGAATAATTGAGTCGCAGTCAACTGCGTAAAAGATGCTTCGGGTCCTAAGAATGCTATTTTCATTCTGCGAAATTAAAGATTATAATTAAGAAATTACCACAAATCGAAGATTCGACGAAGTCAAAAGTCACAAAAGTTGGAATTGTTAATAAGTAAAAAATTCTTCTACTCCGCTCAGGATGACAATTCTAATACTAAACTCAAGTCATCAACACTGTCAGGTTAAGTAGAGCAGAAAGCTTTTCGCTGAAAAAAACTATGTGTCTATGTGGTTAAATCAATCCATAGTTTTCTTAGAGAAATCAAAATTAAAATTGGCGCTTACGATAAAACCATTATTGTACTGGAAAACATTTTTACCTTCCACTTCTCTTCCCAACTGTACAATCTGATTCAGATAACCACCTTCTACTCTCAACAAATCATTGAATTTATAACCTAACAACACTCCGATTCTATTTTGGTCAAAAATATTCTCACCAACATTTTTCCCGAAGCCAATCATCACCTCATCATAAACCGCAACATACGGCGTTTTCTCAACAAGCGAAGTTCCTTTCAAAGGCATTTGCAAACGAATCATATAACGAGCTCTGTTCATAAAAGGAAACTCATCTTCCGAAGTGAGATTGGCGTTAGAATATCTCCCAACCCAGCGCTGTTCCAACATAAAACGGTGTGACAAATCAATTTTTCCAACCTTGTCGGTTACAGTTGCCATTTCGTAAATTCTATGCTCCGTGAAATCTTTTCCCATTCCGTTCAATGGAATTTCACCATAAGGAAAGGTCTCTGCCCAAGCGTAACCTAAACGCAATTGAAGGTTCAGATTTACCTGATGATTGATTCCCAAACGCAAAAGACTCTGTTGCCAAGTCGTGATATAATCATTTCTTCTCCACTGATATTCGGTGTGGATAGAGAATTTTGAATCTAATTTGAAAGTTCCGTTGTAAGCATACCAGCCAATTTTATTGTGATTGCTGATTCGGTTTTGTCCGAAAAAAGGATTTGAAATTAAAACTAAGAATAATGCGCTAAAGAATAAATTTGCTTTAGTAAAAACCATATTGAAATTTTATCGATTTCAGCAAAAATAGGGATTCAGAAAGGCAAAAGAAAATGACTTTAATTAGTTTCTATGCTGATTGCAGGAACTTTATAATTATTGAATTTCTTATCAGGCTGTAGAATTCTGGCTTTTTTCAGAAGGTCTTCTGCAATTAGAATCGATTGGTTGTGAACTTCGATATCATTTAGAAAAAATCTTGAGTCTTGAGTGAGATTCAATTTTGTTTTAGCTTCAGCAATAGTTACTTTTTCGATAGTTTGAGGCTTTTTCATTATAATATTAATCAAACCGTTTTTCACGAGGTCGTCATATTGTTCGATTTGCGAAGACGGCGATTTGTAAACTTGAACACTTTGAATCTCTTCTGGATTGAAACTATGAAGCAACACATTAGAAACAATCACGTTATCAACAATATAAATTGGATTAGCTTCAGATTTCTGAGCCAATGAAAATTGAACACAAAAGAAAACTGCGAAAGCCAGAATTAGCTTTTTCATAAAATTTTAGATTTAAAGAACTAAGTTAAGAATTTTAATTAGCGTCGCCTTTTTCGATAACTTCTTCGATTTTTTCAACAACCTCTTCTTTTTCTTCTTGTGAAATTCCGAATTGGTCTTCTTTATCCTCATTTCTCACCACCAACGAAATCCAAATCGGGAAATGGTCAGAATCCACAGATTTCATTCTTTTCATATCAACCAATCGGAAATGTGGACTTACGAAAAAATGGTCAAGAGGCCAACGAAGAAACCAATATTTGGCGTGAAAGGTGTTGAACATTCCTCGTCCACGTCGCGGATCGAGCATTCCACTGGATTTTAGAAATAACTTAGTGGTTCTGGACCAAGCGACATCATTCAAATCTCCAAAAACAATGGAAGGTTTGCCATAATTTTTCGCTTTTTCGCCAACCAAAAGAATTTCCGCATCACGTTCTGTACTTTCAGGATTTTCTTGTGGCACAGGCGGTGTTGGATGAATTCCATATAAACGAACGATGTCATTATTATATTCCAAATCCGCTACAATAGACGGAATATCGTCATCAATCAAATAATTGATTTCCTGATTTTTAATCGGGAATTGGCTGTAAAATAGAAGTCCATAAGTGTTTGGCAAAGGAACTTCAATTTTATGAGGATAACTATCTGTAGCCGATTTCAGAGCTTTTTTCCATTCTTCATCAGTCTCCAAGAAAAACAAAACAGACGGATTATTTTCGTTAACTAAATCAATTAATTTCTGATAATTATTATTGTACTGATAAACATTGCAAACCAAAATATCCAAAGCTTTTTCGTCGGAATTTGGTTTAATTTTATCAATCATTGTTTTTCCAAATTTTGTGTAAGGAAGAATGATATAAAATAAATAAAATGACAAAATGATCTCCGAAAAAAGAAGAACCTGATCATAAATCGTTGGATTTTCAAAAATAAAAAACCAGACTAAAATGAGAACCAAAAGAATGACAAACTTCTGAAAACGTGGATAATCAAAAACTCTGAAAGTCCAATATGTATTTTTAATCGCCGGAATCAAAACCGATAAAATCGCCAAAACCGAAATGCTCCAATACACATAAGACGTCCAGTGTTCCATTCAATCAATTTATTCTTTTATATTTTTTCCGAGGATAATCAGACTTCGTTTTTCGCCATCCAATTCTGCAATATTTTTGAGATTTGCCCATAATTTAAAACCGAATTTCTCAAACAAAGTCAAACTCGGAAGGTTATGTGCGAAGATAAATGCGAGAAGATTTTCGATTCCAAGGTCGTGAGATTTTTCGATGGCATATTCCAGAATCAATCTGCCCAAACCTTTTCCGCGATATTTTTCATCAATATAAATACTGATTTCAGCCGTTTTCTGATAAGCCGGTCTTCCGTAGAAATCCTGAAAACTTACCCAGCCAACTATATTTTTCTCCGAATCCAAAACCATCCAAAGCGGACGAAATTCGGGGTTATGCTGATGGAACCAATCGATTTTGCTCTCGACAGAAACAGGTTCCAAATCGGCTGTAACCAATCGTGATGCAACTGTAGAATTGTAAATTTCCACAATCTTAGGAAGGTCATCTAAAGTCGCATCACGAAAAGTCATAGTTTTTATGTGTTGAGTTATTGATTTGTTGATTAGTAAAACTGTAAAATCGTTAAAATTGATTAATTATAAAACTCTACTACGATTTTACAAAGCAACGATTTAACAAATTGAATTAAACGCTTGTTCCAAATCAGCAATCAAATCTTCTGCATCTTCGATTCCGACACTTAATCTTACCAAGTCATCAGTAATTCCAAGAACAGCTCTTTTATCTTCAGGAATTGAAGCGTGTGTCATCATCGCAGGAAGATTCGCCAACGATTCTACTCCGCCCAAAGATTCTGCCAAAGTGAAAACTTTGATATTTTCTAAGAATTTAATGGCATCTTCTTTTTTTCCAGACTTGAACGTGAAAGAAACCATTCCACCAAATTCTGTCATTTGTCTTGTTGCCAAATCATATTGCGGATGAGACGACAATCCCGGATAATAAATCTTTTCTACCAAAGAATGATTCTCAAGATATTTTGCAATCTGGAAACCGTTGTCCGAATGTCTTTGCATTCTAAGCGCCAAAGTTTTGATTCCTCTCAAAACCAAATAAGAATCGTGAGGACCCAAAATTCCACCGCTCGCAAACTGGATAAAATGTAATTTTTCTCCTAATTTAGCATCTTTTGCAATCAAAGCGCCGGCAATCACATCAGAATGTCCTCCTAAATATTTTGTCGCAGAATGCATCACAATATCAGCTCCCAAATCCAACGGTTTCTGAATATAAGGCGTCGCAAATGTATTATCAACTGCGACCAAAATATCTTTACCTTTTACAGTATCAGCAACCATTTTGATATCCACCAATTTCATCAATGGATTGGTAGGCGTTTCTAGCCAGATTAATTTGGTTTTATCTGTAATTACATTTTCTAATTCCTCAGCATTATCAAAACCGATGAATGTAAATTTCAACTGATATTTCTCGAATAATCTGGTGAACATTCTGTAAGATCCACCGTAAAGGTCGTCTACAGCAATCACTTCATCACCCGGACTTAGCAATTTCAAAACACAATCAATCGCTGCCAAACCAGAACCGAAAGCTAAACCTCGAGCTCCGTTTTCGATGCTTGCTAAAGAATCTTCTAAAGCTTGTCTTGTAGGATTTGCTCCTCTGGAATATTCGTAGCCAGAAAGGAGTTGTCCCGGACTTTTTTGTGCAAATGTGGATGTTAAAAATACAGGAACGTTAACTGCACCTGTTGCCGTTTCGTGATGTTGTCCGCCGTGTATAACTTTTGTATTGAATTTCATATTATAATATTTTAGATTTCAGAGCCAAGATTTCAGATGTCAGACAAAAATCTTGTGTCTAATATCTGAAATCTCAATGTCTTTATTTTACATTTTTATCGCCGATTTCACAGCAAACTCTTCAGCTACTTCTTGCAACCATTGTGCTACATCGTCTTCACTAGTCGCTCTTTCGTAAGTGTGACCGATTGAAACCAGAATCTGATGAAAGAATCTTTTCATCTCGTCAACAGGCATATCTTTTGTCCAAAGGTCGATTCTAAGCGCTTCCATAGCTTTGCTGTCCCAAACGGAAATCATCGCAGCTTTGGTTTCCTGTCTTTTGATTCCGCCGTCTTCGGCTTTCCAAAACATTTTCTCCGGAACGTGGTTATCGTCCAATTCTACATCTATAACGATTTTTGTCTTTTTCATTGATGATATTCTTAATATATTTAAGTTGTATTTATTCTAATTTTAAACGCAAAGTCCGCAATTTTTTTCACTTAATTGAAAATATTTTTAAGATACGCAAAGGCGCTTTGCTCAGCAAAAAATTAAATTATTCAAAAAACTCTTAAAGCTCTAGCATTCTCAAACACCCCACCTTTATTTCGGCCTATAATCCGAAGCATTGAAAATCTCAGTTGCATTTTTCTTTAAAAACACCGGTAATTTTTCCTCTGGATGAGCTTTCAAATAATGTTTGCAAATCTGCCAACCTGTCCAAATGGCGATTTGTGGCGAGCTTTCTCTATCCACTTCCGTGTAGAATTTTGAGAAAGGTCCAGGCGTGATGAATCTTTCTGAAAGTCCTGGATCTGGACTAAACAACAAATCATTTTCTACAAAATAGTTCCAGATATTGGCTTCGTTTGCAACTGCCCAATCGTATTGAGCTTTTGTATAATTCATTTTTAGATAATCCGGAACATTAGGTAAAAAAGCATCTTGAAGAATCTGAATCTTTCCTTGATAAACAATCTGATCCAAAAACTTTTGTTGTTCCATCTGAGCAGGAACCAATCTTGCAGCAAAAAAAGCAGAGATTTTCGGAACAAGATTTTCAGGGTTCATAGATTTTTGAAAATACAATTCCAAGCCTTTATAATTTTTGTTACCGTCTCCCATAAAACCTGTTACATCAACAAATAACATATTCTGATCTTCTCTTAAAAAGATTGGATCCGTTACATTTTGTGGATCAATAACAGATGAATAAAGATAAATGTGAGGGGGAACAAACTTCGGGAAGTAATTTTTGATGTGCGAAAAAAGATCAACTAAATCTTTATTCAATTTTGTTTTATCAATCTTAGAAATCGTTTCTTTATAAATGCGAACTTCCATTGTATCTTTTCGTCTATCTCCATAATCTGCATCGGGAACAGAACCCTGAAACCAAGGATACTTTGCTTTGAAATCTTGCAAACTTACTTTGGAATCATAGAATTCACCGGACAAATCTGTGACCTCCACTTTTTTAATAGGATTTTTGATTTCGATATCCCATTGGTTTTCATTTTCTTTTTTACAGGAACTCAATCCAAAAACTAAAACCGCAGAAATCGTGATATATCGGAAAAACTTCATTATTTTTACATTAAGATTTTCGAAAAGCAAAAATACATTTTAATAGATGAAGCTCCCAATAATTACGGAAAGATTAACACTAAGAAAAATAACAATAGATGACATCGATAACATCTTTCAATTAGATAGTAATCCAGATGTTATGAAATATGTTGGAGTTCCACCTGTAAAACTAAAGGAAGAATCTGCAAAAATGATTGAAAACATTATCAATCAATACAAAAATAACGGAACCGCAAGATTAGCAGTTATCGAAAAACAAACCAATCGATTTATTGGATGGAGTGGAATTAAACTTTTGACTGATGAAGTAAATGGTTTTAAAAACGTGTATGAATTAGGTTATAGATCCCTTCCCGAATTCTGGGGAAAAGGTTACGCAACCGAATCTGCAAAAGCTTCATTAGACCTTGGATTCAATCAACTGAATGCTGACAAAATTTACGCTTACGCGGATGTTGATAATCAAACTTCCAATTATATTTTAACAAAATTAGGCTTTGAAAACAAAGGAACTTTTCTTGATAAAGGCGATATTTGTAATTGGTACGAATTAGATAAAAATAATAGAAAATAAAAATAATGCAGACACAAAAAGTAATAGATCATATTGTAAACTGGTTAAAAGATTATGCAACCAAAGCGAATTCAAAAGGTTTTGTTGTAGGTGTTTCCGGAGGAATAGATTCCGCAGTGGTTTCAACTTTGGCAGCGAAAACAGGATTACAAACTTTGGTTTTGGAAATGCCAATCCGTCAAAAAGCCGATCAAGTTGACCGAGCCCAAGATCACATCGAATTTTTAAAATCAAATTTCTCTAATGTAGAAGGTTTTCGAGTTGATTTGACACCAACATTTGAATCTTTTGAAAAAACAACTGACGGTTACAAAGACGATTCTCCGGATAAAAATCTTGCTGAAGCCAACACAAGATCAAGATTGAGAATGGTTACATTATATTATTATGGACAAATCAATGGACTTTTGGTAACCGGAACCGGAAATAAGGTTGAAGATTTCGGCGTTGGATTCTTTACAAAATATGGCGACGGTGGCGTTGACATCTCTCCTATTGCGGATCTTTATAAAACTCAGGTGTATGAGATTGCAAAAGAATTAGGCATTCTTGAAAGTATCCAACAAGCAAAACCAACGGACGGACTTTGGGAAGTTGATAGAACAGACGAAGATCAAATTGGCGCCACGTATCCAGAATTGGAATGGGCAATGGAACAGCAAATTGCAGGAAAAACGGAATCAGACTTTGAAGGAAGAGAAAAAGAAGTAATGATCATTTATTTAAGATTTAACAGAGCTACTCAACATAAGATGAATCCGATTCCAGTTTGTGAGATTCCACAAGAGTTGAAAGCTTAAAAACTTTTCCAAAGATTCAATTAATGAAAAACAACAATATTTTTAAGAAAATCGAAGGAGCATTTTTATTAGGGATTTTAGAAGTTCTAGCAACATTCTTTGAAACGAAAATAGGTTTTGGTATTTTTCTATTAATTACTGGTTTAGCACTTGTTTTATCGCCAAAGTATGAGGAAATGAATTCGTTAATAATGATTTTAATTGGATCAATTCTTATTATATTTTCTGTTTTATTATTCAGATCAAGAATCAAGGAAATTAAAAATCAAAAAAAATAATTTATGAAAAATAAAATTCTACTTTCTACTTTTTGCCTTTTCACTTTAACATCCACATTTCATTCTCAAGAAACCAAGACTGAAGAAACTACTGCTTCTGCTCCGGTGGAAGTAATTGACAGACTTAATATTCCAGGTCCTTTGACTTTTAATGAAAACGAATATTTTTTGACTTGGAGCAAACAAAACTCTCCAACTTGGGCTCAGCAACAATATCTTTTGAGAGATGATGATTTTAAAAATTATAAAGAACTCATTAACATCTCTTATTTCGATAAAGAAATTGACATTGAAACTGCTGTCAAACAAAAAGTGGAATATGTTGAAAAGAGAAAAGAAAGAACTCAGGATAAATATTCTTTCGTGAATGTAACCGAAAGTCCCGATGGAAAAGAGATTGTTGTGGATTATCTAGTAACCGTTGTTCCAAAAGAAGGTGAATCTTATGCCGAATATAACCTTGATAGATTCAAAAATTTTGATGCTAATGGTAAAAAATCTTTCCTTATTTTTTCTTATTCCAAGAGAATTACAGGTGATTTGAAATACGCAACCAAAGCACTTTCTAAGGAAAGAAACAGATTGATGGAAGCCGTAATTACCTTTGCCATTCCTCCTGTAACTTACAAACCAACTGCGGTAGAAGCAAAAAAATAATTTTTATTAGGAATTAAATTTAAGATGTTAGAAGTTAGAAATGATGATGAGTTTTACATCAAACGCTGTATTGAATTAGCCGAAAAAGCTCTGGGAAAAACTTATCCCAATCCTTTGGTTGGATCTGTGATTGTTTATAATGGCAGAATTATTGGCGAAGGTTTTCACAAAAAAGCAGGCGAACCACACGCAGAAATCAATGCAATTAATTCTATAAAAGAGGAAGACAAACATCTGATTCCAGAATCTACAATCTATGTTTCGCTGGAACCTTGTGCTCACTTTGGAAAAACGCCGCCTTGCGCCCTTAAAATCAAAGAATTGGGATTTAAAAAAGTGGTAATTGGCGCAATGGACAGCCACGACAAAGTGAATGGAAAAGGAAAAAAAATCATTACCGATGCAGGAATTGAGGCTGTTTCAGGTGTCCTTGAAGATGAATGCAGACAACTCAACAAAAGATTTTTCACTTATCACGAGAGAAAAAGACCTTTCATTATTCTGAAATGGGCGCAATCTGCTGATGGTTTTATGGATCAAGATTTTAAACCAATTCAAATCAGCAATTCGCTTGCTAAACAGTTTGTGCATGAAATAAGAAGTGAAGAACACGCTATTTTGATTGGAAAAAACACAGCACTTCACGACAATCCAAGTTTGACTGTAAGAGAAGTTGTAGGACGAAATCCCATTAGAATTTTAATCGATTTCAATCTGGAAGTTTCTCAGGATTCTAATATTTATAATGATGAAGCAGAAACGATTATCTTTAATTCGGTTAAAAACTTCGAAGATAAAAATTTGAAATTCGTTAAAGTAGAAAGAGAAAATTCATTGAATCAAATTTTAGAAAAATTGTACGAATTGCAAATTCAATCTGTAATCATCGAGGGAGGAAGATTTACATTGCAAGAATTCATCAATCAAAATCTTTGGGATGAAGCGATTGTTTTCAAAAACCCCAATTTGAATTTGAAAAACGGAACCAAAGCTCCGGAATTCAATTTCAATCCTAAAAAAACAGAAAACCTACGAGATACAGAAATTTTATTTTTCAGTAACACAAGTCTTGACTAATATCAGAATCACGGCTCAGAAAAAATCCGTAAATTCGCATCTTTAATCATTCTATGAAAAATCTGAGCGCATCTGTTAAAGGTTTGATTTTTTCTTTGTTGGCAATGGGATTTGCTTTTGCTATTTACTTTTTGTTTTTGGCAAAGAAAAACTATTATCTGGTGGACAATCCAACGCCGGAAACCTATTATTTCAAGCTTAATAACGGGGAGGAAAATATTTTGTCTGCCGGGCAATATTTAAAAGTTAACCTCAATCTGGGAAAAAATGACATCCAGGTTTTTGATGCGCACAAGAAATTGCTCTACGATTCGGCTTTCACAGTAAATAAAATCCGTGGTTTAATCAATATTAGTCACAAAGATTATTATATCAACAATCAATATTATGGCTACGGCATTAATAAAGATTCTCTGATTGCTGCTACCAAAGGAATTGAAATTGATAATAAGCATTATCTGGGCGATGTCAAGAAATCCAACCAACTTTACACAGAAGATTTTTATTATAATCTGGACGAAGATTATGACCGAATTGTAAAAAATGTGGCAAAAACAGAAAGCCGAAGCAAAATCTTCCGAAAACAAGACTTTATTAACTACTACAAGAACTATTACAAACTTCAATAAATGATAAAAAGTTATTTTTAACAATCATTTATCAATCATTATTATACAATGGAACACAACAAAGTAACCCCATACAACACAGAATACAGCAAAAAAAGTCAAGTTGAAGATATGTTTGACAATATTGCACCAAAATATGACTTGCTGAATCATGTCTTGTCGATGAAAATTGATGTACTTTGGAGAAACACTTTGGTAAACTGGCTCAAAAAAGACCAGCCTAAATTGGTTTTAGATGTTGCAACAGGCACCGGAGATCTTGCTATTGCAGTCCAAAAAGGAACGCATGCAGATGTCGTAGGCTTAGACCTTTCCCAGCAAATGCTAAATGTTGGCATCGACAAAATCAGAAAACAAAACCTGGACGGCAAAATCTCTATGCAAAAAGGTGATGCGGAACAACTTCCGTTTGAAGACAATAAATTTGATGGCGTTACCGTTGCATTTGGAGTAAGAAATTTCGAAAATATGGAAAAAGGATTATCTGAACTGAGAAGAGTGGTAAAAGACAATAAAAGTATTTATATCTTGGAGTTTTCAAAAGTAGAAGGTTTTCTGGGACCATTTTATATGTTTTACTTCAAAAACATCTTGCCTGCAATTGGCAAATTGGTTTCCAAAGATAACCGTGCTTATACCTACCTTCCGGATTCGGTTAATGCTTTTCCTTTTGGAGAAAAAATGAAAAACATCCTTTTGAATACAGGTTTCAAAACAGTAGAATATAAAAAATTAAGCTTAGGAATAGCAACGATTTACAAAGCCACAAAATAAGAATGAAGAATCACTTAATCCAATTTTTATTATTAGCAGTATTTTTGGGTAGCCCTCTTCAGGCGCAGACCTTTAATAATCTTTTCCGCACAAAAGACAGACCCGATAATGATGCAGGAGGTACAGACTTACAAAAATTTAGCTGGGGATTCTATCTGGCTGCCAATAATTTTGATTACAAACTGGTTCTCAATCCTGTCTTAGGAATGGATGGCAATAAAAATCTTGTCAATTCCAAATCAAGCTACAGCTTTGGAGCCGGACTTATCGGTAAGATGAAACTTACTGAATATCTAGATTTAAGAGTAGAGCCAGGCTTGCATTTTGTGCAAAGAGAACTCACTTTTGACACGTATGACAATGCCAATCAATATGTAGCAGGCAGCAACTACAACTTACCTTTTACACCTTTGCCAGAGTTTACAGAGACAGACTCAAAAAAAATTGTAAAATCCACCTATATAGATATTCCTGTTTTATTAGAAGTCCACGGAGACAGATGGTACAATTCCCGTCCTTACGCCGCTGCAGGAGTCAATTATTTAGTTAATCTACAATCTAACGAGGCTTCTACAGATGATAATCTTCAAAATGTTTTCCGTACAACTTCCACCAATTTTGGATGGACAGCGGAACTTGGAATTCAGTTTTACTTCAGTAAATTCAAATTTACACCAGCCATTAGAGGAACATTTTTCACCAACAATGAATTGGTATCCGATAAAGCAGAGACACCACCATACTGGACGCCAGCTATATCAACAATGCAATCCAGAGCATTTATGCTGGTTCTGAAATTTGAATAAAACAACTTTGGCTTTCCTTGCGAAAGCTATTTTTTTACTAAAAAATTTAATTTTCACCAATTATACATCATCTTTTAAAATTATAAAGTATTATAAATCAAAGCAAAAAAAAAGCTTTTCAATAAAAGACAATATTCCTATTAATTCATCATTAATTTTTGCTATTTTTGTAAAAGTTAGAATTTAATTCTGGTCATGTTAAGCGAATTAGAAAGCAACTTTTCTGTTTTAGAAAAAAGGATTCTTAATCTTCATAAAAAGTTCAAGAATCTTTCGGAAAAATGTGCCGAACAATCTGAAGAGCTTGAAAAATTGAAGAATGAGAATGCAGAAGAAAAACGTAAAAACCAGATTTTAGTAGAAGAAAATAAAGAATTAAAACTCTATTCAGCAATATCTGGAAATGCAGAACATAACCGATTGATGAAAAATCACATCAACCGACTGGTCAAAGAGATTGACATGTGCATTTCAGAATTACAAAACAGCGGTTTATAAATATGGATTTCAGAAGAATTACAATCAATATTGCCGGGAGAAATTATCCGCTGAATGTGCCTGCTGCCGAAGAAGAAACCCTCCGGAAAGTAGGTAAACAGATAGAAAATATGATCAAAGATTTTGAAGCTAGTTTTGATGTAAGAGATAAACAAGATGCCCTTGCAATGTGCGCTTTAAAACTAGGAACCAATGCAGAAGTATATTCTTTAAACAACGAGAAAAATATTAAAAATACAAACGAGCGTGTAACAAAAATCAACTCGCTTTTGGAACAATTGGAAAAATAATTTTTTTTAAACGTTACAATCTACCTACAATAGTTCTAACACAAAGAAGTAAACTCAACAATTAAAAATTACCGGACGAAAGTTCTTTTGATGGCGTGCTGCCTTGCGCAGATTACAGAAAATGAAAATCAGTCCAAATCGTGTTTTTATGGAGTTTACTCTATAACTGAACTGTTGTAGGTTTTTTTATATCCTTTGTAAAAAGTAAAATAGACAAAGGATTAAGGTTAAATTAAAAAGTCATTGTAAATATTACATTCGTACTTTTTTAAAAATAAAAGAGAGACAATTAAAACTCAATATATATAAATTTATGGACACAATTACCATTATTATCGGTGTTGTAGCACTTATTTTAGGAGCAGTAGGCGGACTTTTCTTTGGAAAAAGCTCTATTAATTCCAAAGCTAAATATGTGATTGAAGATGCTAAAAAAAGCGCCGAAAACATTATAGAAAAAGCAAACGTACAAGCAGAAGCCGTAAAAAAAGAAAAACAGCTACAGGCAAAAGAAAGATTCTTGGAACTTAAATCTCAACACGATGCAGACATCCAATCCAGAGAAAAGAAGATGCAGGACGTAGAAAAACGTACCAAAGACAAAGAAAATAAGCTTAATGATGAGCTTAGCAAAGCCGGAAAATTAGAAAAAGATCTTGAAAAACAGATTAATGATTATAACAAAAAGCTGGAAGTTCTTCAGAAAAAACAACACGATCTGGATGTTGCTACCGCTCAGAAAGTAGAAATGCTTGAAAAAATTTCCAACTACTCTGCGGAAGAAGCCAAGAACGAGCTGGTAGAATCTTTGAAAGCTGAAGCTAAAACCAAAGCTCAGGCTCACGTGCAGAGCATTATGGAAGAAGCGCAACTCAATGCGAAGAATGAAGCCAGAAAAATCATCATCCAAACCATTCAAAGAATTGGAACAGAACAGGCTATTGAAAATTCTGTTTCTGTTTTCAATATTGAATCTGACGAAATTAAAGGTAGAATTATTGGCCGCGAAGGTAGAAACATCCGTGCTCTTGAAGCTGCAACAGGTGTGGAAATCATTGTGGACGATACACCAGAAGCCATTCTCCTTTCTTGTTTTGATCCTGTGAGAAGAGAGATTGCAAGATTATCACTCCACAGACTGGTAACAGATGGTAGAATACATCCTGCAAGAATAGAAGAAGTGGTTGAAAAAACCAGAAAACAAATAGAGGAAGAAATCATCGAAGTTGGTAAAAGAACCATCATTGATCTCGGAATCCACGGTCTTCACCCTGAATTGGTAAAGATTGTTGGTAGAATGAAGTTCCGTTCGTCTTATGGTCAAAATCTTTTACAACACTCTCGCGAAGTTGCCAATATCGCCGCAACTATGGCCGCCGAATTAGGACTGAATGTTAAATTAGCCAAAAGAGCTGGTCTTTTACACGACATCGGAAAAGTTCCGGAACAAGAGTCTGAATTGCCACACGCACTTTTGGGAATGCAATGGGCAGAAAAATATGGTGAAAATGCAGAAGTCATCAATGCCATTGGAGCTCACCACGACGAGATAGAAATGACGTCTCTTCTATCTCCAATCATCCAGGTTGCGGATGCTATTTCCGGAGCCAGACCGGGCGCAAGAAGACAGGTTTTGGAATCTTATATCCAAAGATTAAAAGACCTAGAAGCTGCAGCTTTAAGTTTTGAAGGGGTTTCTAGCGCATACGCTATCCAAGCTGGTAGAGAACTTAGAGTAATGGTAGAGAGTGGAAAAGTAAATGATGAAAACGCCTATCAATTATCTTATGACATTTCTGAAAAAATCCAGAATGAATTAACTTATCCTGGACAAGTAAAAGTGACGGTAATCCGTGAAACCAGAGCCGTTAACATTGCCAGATAATTTGTAGCATTAAAATTTTCCTAAATAGGATTATCAAAATAATAAAAAACCAAAGCATAAAATTCGCTTTGGTTTTTTTGTTTTCTCTATAGAGACTAAAGATAATGATGTTAAATAAATTTTATAAAAAAAGTTATTATTTAAATCACTTTAATTCAACCATTTTTTCCATTTGAGAAGATTTAAATACTTAGAGAATTTCATAAGTAATTGAGTTAAATATTTCTTTACCAGCAACGAATTGGAAATTAAATTTACGCTGACAGCATAAAAAAACTGTCTAACATTAGACAGTTTTTTTAATTTTTCACTAAGGCTCTACCTGTGTTCTTTGCTCTTGTTTTTCGTTCAGCTTTTTATACTTGAACCAAGCAGCTATAGACAATATCAACATATAACCTAAACTGATGTAAACCCACAATGGTAATGGAATCGGGTCTCCTTTTGCGTATGAATGTAATCCTGACAGATAGTAATTAACACCAAAATAAGTCATCACCATTGAGCAGAACGCAAACATCGTCACCACGTGGAAAGTATATCTACCTCTCAATCCGGGAACTAATCTCATATGGATTACAAATGCGTAAATCATAATTGAGATAAATGCCCAAGTTTCTTTCGGGTCCCAGCTCCAGTAACGTCCCCAAGATTCGTTGGCCCAGATTCCGCCTAAGAAGTTTCCGATTGTTAAGGCTAATAAACCAATATTAAGCGACATTTCACTTACAATGGCTAATTCCTTTAATGTTGTATCGTTATGTCTCTTGAAAGTCTCTTTATTAGAAATCACATAGAAAATCAATGAAATCATCGCAATCAACATTGACAATGAGAAGAATCCATAACTCGAAGTAATAATAGCAACGTGAACTACCAACCAATAAGATTTAAGAACTGGAACCAATGGTGTAATTTGTGGATCCAACGCAGAACCACCGTGAGCAAATCCCATCATAATTACAGCGACCAAGAATCCGGCAGCGGGAATCAAGGTATTGGAGTTTCTGTACAAGGCATATCCAGCCGAAATTCCGACCCAAGAGATGAAAATAATCGCTTCATAACCATTACTCCAAGGCGCGTGACCAGAGATATACCATCTTCCCACCAATCCTAAGAAATGGAAAATATAACCAATCGCACCGATGTAAATCAATGCTTTTATGATTAGATTGAGAATTCTATTTGGTTTGAACAATTCTGCAAAACCTAAAACCAACAACAAACCTCCAATAATCGTATAGAAAATCAACAGTTTGAAGTTGATATCTAATTTATTCATCAAGACTTCAATTTTAACTTTGGTTTCAGAAGGTACTACATTCTTACCCCATTTTTGTTGGTACTCCTCTACTTTTTTCAGTTCAGCATCGGCTTTTGCCCAACTTCCGCCTTGAGTTGCCAAAAGTACACTTGATAGATATGGTCCTAAAACAGCCTGCGCATTTTCATCCGCTTCAAAATTGGGCGTCATTACAGAATTCCAAGTGTGATTCGGGTCGTTTTTCACAGGAACAGTTCGGAAATATTGATAAGACATAATCCCATTCAATACTTGAACTTTGTCATTTAATTTGATAACAGCTTCGTCATATCTTGTTCTCTCAGAGGCTTTTTTACGGAAAGCATCATTATAATCATCTTCCAAAACAAAACGAAGATTTCCATTTTTATCCGCTGGGAATAATTTAATCAAACTTGTGAAACCTTCGTCAGTAGCTTTTGTTTTTGCTCTCAGGTCTTTTCCAACTTTACCAGCCGTTTCAATTTTAATGATATTCACCTGAGCCCAAAACATCGGGTCAATCGTAGCAGCCAAAAACCATTGGTTCGCATCCAAATCCTGGAATTTGGAACGCAAAGTCAATTTATGTAAAATATCAAGTGCCTGTGTGTTGGCTGGAACAATACGACCTTCGTAATTTTGAACCAAAAGAGAACCAAACTTTTCCGCGTGTTCTTTATTGATGGTAATATTTTTCACCATCTCGTCCGCATCCAAAACCATTGGATTTTTATTTGGAGAAGCTGGTTTTGTTCCGGTAGAATGAGAATGACCTTCGTGACTTCCGTCTGTTCCGTGCATATCAATCTCCTGAGCATTAAGTCCGAAACTTAATAAAATCACAAGAACAGCCGCTGCTTTTTTCTTACTGATGGTTTTCAACATTTGGTTCAAGCTCCAGAATCTGGAACCTTTCCAGAACATTGTTACAAACATTCCTAAAAACAAGAATGCATAACCGATATAACTAATCAAAGTTCCCCAGAAATCGTGGTTTACAGAAAGAACAGTTCCTTTTCTATCTGGGTCAAAACTCGCTTGGAAAAATCTATAACCTTTATAATTAAGAACGTGATTCATATAGATATTGTAAGGCGTTTCTTTTCCCTCGTCCACAATTCTAACGTGAGATTCGTAAGCTGACGGCGAAGAACTTCCCGGATAAGTTTCCATCACAAATTTTTCAAGTTTAAGTGCAAAAGGCTGTGTGAAATAAATCTTTGGTCCGAAACCTAACATTATATCTAATCCATCCACTTTGATTTGTTTGTAATTATTAGGATTACCTTTTTCTACAACTAAGTCAACAATTTGTTTTGATTTTGGTCCGGCAACTTCTACTTTCAGCATATCGGGAACATCTTTATCTTTTTGTTTGTCACCTTCGTAAGCCACCAATTTCCCTCGTTTTGTTCCTTCCGGAATCACTAATTTCAATTGGTCAATCGTATAAAGACTTCTCAAAGCCAAAGGCTGGAATTCATCTTTCTTAGTCGTTCCGGTTGCCTGAGTTGCCATTGTCATATAAGCTGCGTCAGTTGGTGTTTTGATATAAAGTTGTCCGTCTTTTTTCTGGAATTCAACAGCACCTTCGATAGAAGTTCTGTTATAACTTACCAAAGTTCCATTGATATTCTGAACCTCGCCTTCGCCTAAATAAATATTCTGACGACCGCCCATATCGCTGGTTGAAACAAGATGCAAGAATTCTTTTCCGTTATTATCAACAGTCAAACTATCTTTTTTTCTCTGGATATATTCTAAAGCTTTCACGACAATTTTTTCTTTTCCAAGGAAATCATAAGTCGCTTGAAAATCGTGATGAAGAGGCGACATCAAATAAGGAACGTCGTGGTAATTCTGCTGTTCTCCTTTTTCTTCGATTTTGATTTTGAAGAAGTGTTTGTCGGTTACAATTTCGTTATTAGTCTCACCTTCACGGATGTGCATTGTTCCTTCAAAACTGATGTAACGCGTGATCGCACCACCAATAAAAATCAAGATAAAAGCTAAGTGAAAAACCAAAATTGGCCACTTTTCTCTTTTCCAAAGTCTATATCTTCCAATGTTTCCAATGAAGTTTAAAATCAATAAAAACATAATGGCTTCAAACCATTTGGCTTCGTAAATTAAGGCTTTTGCAGTAGGCGTTCCATAATCGTTTTCGATAAAAGTAGCAACTGCCATAGAAATTGCGAAAGCCAAGAGCAAAACCGCCATCGTTCGCGTAGAAATAAGAATATCCTGAATCTTTTTCATTCTGAAATTTAATGATGTGCAAAAGTACGGAAGATATTTTCTTGATAAAGAAAAAGTAATAAAAAATATTTTATTTTATTTTGGAAAAAAGTAATTTGAAAAAATGAAATGGTACTTATTTTTACAATGAGATTTGTCTGGTAGTTTATCGAGATAATGTTAAGGATTATTTTTGTCAAATACACCAACTATTTTTAACCACTTTATCAGGCGTTTATAAATTATATCTTTTACA
Organism: Flavobacteriales bacterium UBA2306; assembly: GCA_002345565.1. Taxonomy (GTDB): domain Bacteria; phylum Bacteroidota; class Bacteroidia; order Flavobacteriales; family Weeksellaceae; genus Epilithonimonas. Next base: position 466,719 of record DDVS01000001.1, read on the forward strand.
AAATGAAGCAAATTTTAAAAATTTGTTGTTTTCAAATCATTTAAAATAGTATTGTCCATTATATGACCGTAAATCTGTGTAGTAGTAATTTTTGTATGTCCTAAAATCTTTTGTACTGTTTTGAGGTTTGCTCATTTGCAAAGTAAATAATTGGCTGTTGCATGTCTTGCGGAATGGAATGTTATAGGCTTATTTACTTTGCTTTCATTTACAATTATGAAGATGTTGATTTATTAATGGTGGGAAATTTGGATATCCACAAATATACGTTTACCATTTAAACGTAACCTAACTGAATTGAACCTAAACTATTTTTATCTAATTCATTACTACGGTTAAATATAATGTTAATGAGGGTTTTAGTCATTTTTATAGTGTTAATGCACTACAAAAGTAGGAATAAAAACCGCTAAAAAAGTGTTACCGAACAGTTACCGAAATATTGATAAATTAATTTATCAAAAAAAAACGTAAACGCTGAAATCAAACGAAATAAATAAAAAAAACGCCTTAAAAAAGGCGTTTTTGTGGTCCCACCTGGGCTCGAACCAGGGACCACCTGATTATGAGTCAGGTGCTCTAACCAACTGAGCTATAGGACCTCAAAATTTGGTTAAATTTTGTGAGTGCAAAAATAACAAAATTTCTTTATCTTCCAAATATTTCAAGGTTTTTCTTGACACAATTCTACCAGTACTCCATTGGTAGATTTAGGATGTAGGAAGACAACTAATTTATTATCAGCGCCTTCTTTAGGTTCTTCTGAAATGAAAATAAATCCTTCCTTTTTTAGTCTCTCAATCTCATTTTGGATGTTTTCTACTCCAAATGCTATATGATGAATACCTTCACCTTTTTTTTCTAGAAATTTTGCAATGGGACTTTCAGGATTTGTAGCTTCCAAAAGCTCGATTTTGTTTTCTCCAAGTTCGTAAAAAGATGTGGTTACGCCTTCTCTTTCTACAGATTCTTGTTTATAATTTGATTTACCTAAAAGTCTGGAAAACAAATCATCTGAGTCTGATAAGGATTTTACGGCAATTCCTAAGTGTTCTATTTTCATTGTGTTAGTTTTGAATAATCTTCAAATGGTAAGGCAAAATTGGTTTCGATAACAAATCCCATAGCCCCGATTGACTCTCTTTTTATATTTATCCATTTGAATCGTCGAAACTCGTTCCTCGTTTTGCAGTGGAAATCCTTTTTTGCTTGGACTTCGTTTGCATTTGGACGACAAATCGTGATGCAAAAGAGATTGCAACCCTTCGACAAGCTCAGGATAAACTACAGCGGGATTAAGCTCCAAATAAAAAATATAAAATAACTGTTCGACGGAGTCAATAATCTCCTAAAAAAAATTGCCAAAGTAAAATGATATTACTTTGACAATCTATATTTTTGATTAATTAAGAATTGAATCCTTCTATAATCTTGGAAAAATCCTCAATTTTTAGTGCTGCACCGCCAATCAAACCTCCGTCAACATCTGGTTGAGAAAAAATTTCTTTAGCATTGTCCGGTTTCACACTTCCTCCATAAAGGATAGACACTTCGTCAGCAACTTCTTTACCGTATTTGTCAGCAATCAGGCTTCTGATGTAAGAGTGAACTTCCTGAGCTTGCTCAGCAGTCGCCGTTTCACCGGTTCCGATGGCCCAAACTGGTTCGTAAGCAATGACTACTTTTTTGATTTCCTCTGCAGATAAAGTGAAAAGCGCCGTTTCTGTCTGGTTTTTAACCACCTCAAAATGTCTTCCTGCTTTTCTTTCTTCTAATTTTTCGCCGTTGCAATAGATTGGTGTCAAACCTTTATCCAGAAGTGCTTTTACTTTTCTATTGGCGTGGCTGTCGGTTTCTCCGTGGAAAGTTCTTCTCTCGGAATGTGAAACCAAACTTCCGTCTGCATCAACAGAAGCCAGCATATCTACAGAAATCTCGCCCGTGTAAGCGCCACTTGGATATTCGGAAACGTCCTGCGCAAAAACACCGACTTCACCATTTTTGAAAACATCTTTCGCTGCTGTAAGATACAAAGCTGGCGGAGCGATGTAAACCTCGCAGTTTGTGGTGTTATTTTTTTGGTATTCTAAAAGCTGAGCCATCAATTCCTGAGCTTCAGCATAGGTTTTGTTCATTTTCCAGTTTCCTGCAACAATGTTCTTTCTCATTATATTTTTAATTTAATTTCCAAAGTTTTTTAAGTAGAATATAGAATTTGTGCTCATCATCGCTTACTTTGTTATCTGCCTTGATGAGGGATTTTGCAAATTGAATAAAGTCTTTTCTTTCTTGTTCTGTAGAATCTTCTTCAAAACATTGGGCGTGGAATTCAAAATGCTCTTGCCATTGGTCTGAGGTCAATTGAGCAATAATTTCCAGCTCATCGTCCAGATTGAGACGGAACGGAAATTCTTCCGCCATATATTCCTGAACTTTAAGACCTTCTTCCGGTTTGATAATGCCGTCTACAGCGGACAAAATCATCAGTAAATGATAACCTGCGATAGGTTTATTTGATTTTCTCATTAATTTATTTATAAAAATTGTCTGTAAGATAAAAAATAGTGTCTATGAAGTAAAGAATCCCGTTATTAATCAAAACATTTTCGTCGTGCAAATCTTCGAAAATCAATCCTAATTCATCATTTTGATAATCATTATTTCTTACGTTACGAAAGTTATTGAACTCCAAAAAAGATTTTACTTGTTCTAAATCTACAGTTTCATCTGCTTTAACAAATCTTTGCTTCACAACTGCAAATATCTTTTTGTTGATAATTTTGAAGCCTAACAATTCATATTTTGTTGAATTGAAAAAATAATTATGAATCAGTAGGCTGTTAAAATAATCTTTCCAAGATGCATAAAATATAGTATCATTCAGTTTAATGACATATTTGTCATCCAATCTATAAACTTTTTGTTCTGCACCTTCTGAAATATAATTTGATTCGGAAATCTCTTCTTTATAAGTAAGATCTTCCGCCTCAATAATATGTTTTAGAAAGATTTCTTCTTCACTTTTGACAAGCTTGTTTTGTGAAGAGATTTGGATTGATTCTTCATTTCTTCTAAGGACGTCTTGGATTGTTTTGATAAGGTTTTTATCGCCAATTTGTCCATTTCCTGTAATGATATTCTGTAATTCATTTTTAATGTTTTTCATTCAACGAATTCAAATTTAAGACTATTTATCCAAATAATCTTTCGCACTCAGTTTCTCAACCACTTTTCCTTTTTCCAAAATTAATACAAAAGGATTGCTTCTCGCAATAGTTTTAATGGCAATTTCGTCCATTAGATAATTCGGGATTTGTTTATAGAAATTAGGCTGAGTGCTGATTCCGATAACTTTGGCTTTCTCGGTTAACGCTTTTGTTTCTGCTTTTTTAACTAATTCTAAATCGGCTTCTTTTGGTTTGTATGTAAAAACTAAGACAACTCTCGGTTCCTTAAGAATTTCGTCTGTAATTGGATTTCCATTAGTGTCTTCTACTTTGAACTTCGAGATTTCTGATTCATAGCCTTTTTTCGAAATTTCAGAAGTTGTTTTTCCATCTTCAATTTGCCAATTAGTATCTTTCCAATATTCTTTAGTAATATAATCGTCCTGATTTACTTTTTTAACTTCGCCGGTTTTCTTGTTTTTTAATGAATAAAATGTTTTGTACTCCGAAGGATTCTGTGCAATTTTTTGTTTTTCTGAGGCTAAATCTGTTCCTATAACATAAGCTCTGAAATCAATCATCGGTTCGTGTACAATTCCTCGGTACATTACGAAAATCATTACTAAAACAAAAACACCTAACAAAGGTAATTTGCCAAATCTGACTTTTTCATCTTCTTCTCTTTTTCTATAAAGAAACGCTAATATAATTAATAAAACCAAAAGCGTAATATCTTTCCAGAATGATTGCCAAGGCGTGAATTTCAAAGCATCTCCGAAACATCCACAATCTGTCACTACATTATAATAAGCGGAATAAAATGTTAGAAAACCAAAGAAAACACAAAGTATAATTAATGCATAAAGTGTTTCTCTAAGCTTAATTTTCATCAATAACATAAATCCTAGAACCAATTCCAAAACAACCACAATAATTGAAAATGCCAAAGCGTATTTTTCCAAAAACGGTAAATTAAAAACAATTGGTGAAAAATATTCTTCGAGTTTGAAAGAAAATCCTTTCAAATCAACGGCTTTTACAAATCCGGAAGCTATGAATATTAGAGAAACAATATATCGTAAAACTGCTTTCATAATTTTAGAGATGGAAGTTAGAGGATGGAAGTTGGATGTTGACAATACTATGCATAGATTAATCTTTTAGTTGGTTTCTGAATCCAATAATTTGATTCATTAATTGATATGATTCGTTATATAATTCATTGAATTTTTCTTCAGAAATATATTTTCTATTTTTTGCTTTATATAAGCACGTTACTACTTCTGCCAGAGACCGAATTGAAAAACCTAAAAACCTTTTAAACTCAGGTGTGGATTGTAAAATTGAACCTTCAGAAATATTCAATGCAATAGAATCCACTGCTCTTCTTATTTGAGAAGCCAAATTAAACATTTCATCTTTTGGAAAATCTTTGGAAATTAGAAATATCTCTTCTCCAAAATCCATCGACTTTTGCCAAATAATTAATTTTTCAAATTTAAAACTCATCGTTAGACATTATTTTGTACAACTTCCATCTTCTAACCTCCGACTTCCATCTTTATAAGACAGAAAACAGCATAATTCAGCATATCAAAATAGTTGGCATCCAAACCTTCCGACACCAAAGTTTTTCCTTGATTATCTTCTATTTGTTTAGTTCTCAATACTTTTTGGTAAATCAAATCTGTGATAGACGAAATTCTCATATCTCGCCACGCTTCGCCGTAATCGTGATTTTTGCGTTCCATTAATTCTTTTGCTTTTTGCGCATAAGAATCATAAAGGCTAATAATTTCTTCCGGATTGGCATTCAGTTCATCGGAAAAACCTTTCTCCAGCTGAATCAATCCAATAATCGAGTAATTGATAATCGCGATAAACTCATCTTCCTCGCTTTCATCAACCATTTTCACATCCGTCATTTGTAATGTTCTGATTCTGCTAACTTTAATATAGATTTGATCTGTGATAGAACTTGGACGGAGAACACGCCAAGCGGTTCCATAGTCTTTCATTTTCTTTTGAAAAAGGTCTCTACAAGCCTTGATAACGTCGTCAAACTGGGCGGAAGTATTGTGCATAAATCTGTCTAATTGGTCAAAGATACAAATTTTGTTTGGAGTTAATTTATTGATAGTAATCAGAAAAATTATCTATTTTTATAACTCTAAAATTACTCTATGAAGTTTGCTGTTTCTTTTTTTCTAATCTCTTCTGTTTTTATCAATGCTCAACAGAAACTGGAACTAACAACAGAAATGGCCAACCAACTTGCTTCGATGCCGTTAAAATGCATCAATCAAGAGTATCCGAATAAAACCGCACACGTTATTAATACTGAAAAAGATGCTGTTCTAACTCCAAAAGAATTACACCCGAGTTTTTATGGTTGTTTTGATTGGCATAGCGCAGTTCACGGGCATTGGATGTTGGTGAGATTATTGAGAACTGTACCGGATTTAGAAAATAAAGATAAAATTATTTCAATTCTAGATGAATCATTTTCACCTGAAAAAATCAAAGAAGAAGCTTCTTATTTTACCAAATATCAAGTGGCGCAAAATTTCGAAAGAACTTATGGCTGGGCTTGGATTTTGAAATTGGATGAAGAATTAGCAAGATGGAATCATCCAAAAGCCAAAATCTGGCATCAAAATTTAAAACCTTTGACAGATGAAATTTTGAGACTTTGGAAAGCTTATTTACCTAAACAAACTTATCCTAACAGAACCGGCGTTCATCCTAATACGGCATTTGCAATGAGTTTCGCCATCGATTGGGCAAGAGAAGTTGGAGATAAATTATTCGAAAAAGAATTGTCTGAAAAAGCAAAAATTTTCTATTTAAATAATACTAAAACACCAGCTTATCTGGAACCAGATGGAAGCGATTTCTTTTCACCAAGTCTGGAAATTGCAGAGTTGATGAGTAGAATTTTGCCTCAAAAAGAATTTGAAAAATGGCTTAATCTATTTTATGAAAAAAGAAGCTTATTAAATATTGAACAAATTCCAATTATAAGTGATGTTAATGACTATCAAACCGTTCATCTTGTTGGATTATCATTTTCGAAAGCTTGGGCAATGAAAAATATTATCAATGCTTTACCAGAAAAGAATTTTATTAGAAAACAGTTTGAAATTTCAAGGGAAAAGTTTATTGAAAACTCACTTTTAATTATTTTCCAAGGCAATTATGGTGGCGATCATTGTTTAGCGAGTTTTGCTGTTTACGCTTTGACTAATTAAAATAATATTTTTCACATAATATTTAATTTACATTTTTACAAAATTTCAAATGAGATTTTCTGTTATTAATTCTAATCAATCAAAGTTTTTCTCAATCAATTGTAATGGCAGGTTGATTGATTTATCAAAACCAAAATTAATGGGAATCTTGAACCTAACTCCAGATTCTTTTTCTGATGGCGGAAAATTCAACAACGAGAAATTAGCTTTACGACAAGCGGAAAATTTATTAAAAAACGGTGCAACAATTATTGACATTGGCGCCCAATCTACCCGCCCAAATGCTCAATTTCTGAAAGCCGATGAAGAAATCAGGAGAATAGGAAATGTTATTTCATCCATAAAAAAAGAATTACCGGAAAGTTTGATTTCTTTGGATACTTTTTATTCAGAAGTTGTCAAGTTCGGGTTCGATGAAGGCATTGATATGGTGAATGATATTTCTGCCGGACAGTTTGATACTGAACTTTTAGATACAGTTGCAAGAACTAGCTTGCCTTATATATTAATGCACATCAATCGGACTTATGAATCGATGCACGAGAAGATTAAATTTAATGATGTTATTCTCGCTATCAACAGATTTTTTTCAGAAAAAGTTATTTTTTTAAAAGAAAAAGGAATTAAAGATATTATTCTAGATCCAGGATTCGGATTTGGAAAAACACTAGAAGACCAATACCAAATGATTGATGAATTCGAATTTATTGGATTTGGAAAACTTCCAATTTTGGCGGGAATCTCAAAAAAATCATTTATTTACAAACCGCTAGGCAAACAACCTAATGAAGTTGAAAAAGAAACCCAGAGTTTGCATAATAAATTACTAGAGAAAGGAGCAAGTATTATTAGATTACATCAGCCTGAAACCATTATATTATAAAGAAAATTTCTTTCTCATAACCATTTTATTCATTCTTTTAAATTCAATAAAAATTAAATTTTGTTAAATTTTAAATATTTTTAAGCCAATAAATTTGTTTGTTTAAAAATAAATTTACTATATTTGAGAGAATTTAAAAAATAATTATTATGAGAAAACCTTTACTACATTTAGCCCTAATGGCTTTACCTCTGTTTGGCTTTAGTCAAACTTACTTTTCAGATAACTTCGATGATGAAACCATTTCCGATTGGACTATTTATGATCAGGACGGTGATGGTTATGAATGGGAGACGGTCAATTTAGGAACAGGATACACGCCTGCCATTGCTTCTTATTCATATGACAATGCTACAGGCACAGCTTTAACACCTGATAATTACATCGTTTCACCTGCGATTAATTTATCTACTGCTACTTCAGCAATACTCAAATTTAAAGTTAAAGCACAAGATCCAGATTGGGCTGATGAAACTTATGCTGTTTATGCGGCAACAACAAACAGTGTATCTGCATTCTTAGCTAACGGCCCACTTTTGACAGAAAACGCAGGTGACAATGGTGTAGGAGGTGTATTTTATAGTAAAACTGTAGATTTGTCTTCTTTTGCAGGACAATCTCAGGTTTATATTGCTTTCAGACATTATAATTCAACGGATATGTTTTCTATCCATATTGATGATGTAAGTGTTGAAGCTCCCGCAACTGTTGCACCAAACTGTGCAACGCTTAGTTCTCCAGCCAATGGAGCAACAAACCTAGCATATCTATCTGTTCCATTATCATGGACTGCTCCATCTTCTGGTGCAACTGTTGATTCTTATGATGTATATCTTGATAAAAATCCAGATCCGACAACTTTGGTAACCAATGTTACAGGAACAACTTATACAGCTGCTAATCTAGATGCTTCATCTACATATTATTGGAAAGTAGTTCCTAAAAATTCAGCAGGATCGGCAACAGGCTGTACAGTTTATTCTTTCACAACAATGGCGCCTACGTATTGTACTGCCGGAGCCACATCTACCAGTTTTGAAAAAATATCAAAAGTAGTGTTCTCTGATATCAATAAATCCTCTACAGCAACAGCAGGTTATGAAGATTTCACAGCAACAGTTGGGAATGTTACTGCAGGATCATCTTATACATTAACTGTTACAGGAAATAGTAGTTCTTATTCTAATGACCAAGTCATTGTTTGGATAGATCTTAATGGAGATAAAGATTTTACAGATTCAGGAGAACAAGTATTCACGTCCTCTGTTAAAACAACACCTTGGACCGGCACCATTACCATTCCTGCTACTGCTACAATAGGAACTACGAGAATGAGAGTTCGTTTACACGACAGTGTGTATGGTGCAAATGCTACTTCTTGCGGCACATCTACATATGGACAAGTAGAAGATTATACGTTGAATATTGGACAATTAGCTGTTACTGATGTAACTAAAAACGGAATCAAAGCATACCCTAATCCGGTTAAAGACATCTTCAACATCGAAGCTGATGGTAAAATCAAATCTGTAAAAGTATATGATGTAACAGGAAAACAATTGTTCACAAAAGACTTGAACGAAGTTAAATCTCAAATTGACTTCAGTAAGTTCAATGCTGGTGTATATGTTGTTACAACTACAATGGCAGATGGAAGCACAACTTCTACAAAAGTGATTAAGAAATAATCAACTCATCTCAATAATTTTAAATCTCGTCATTTGGCGGGATTTTTTTATGATAATAATTTGTAATTCAGAAAAAAGTTGTATTTTTGCAACTCGAATTTTTAATTAAAATTTAATATTATGAACAATTACGAAACTGTTTTCATTTTAACTCCCGTTCTATCTGACGCTCAGGTGGAGGAAGCAGTGAAAAAATTTGAAGATATATTGACTTCAAACAATTGCGAAATCGTAGCCAAAGAAAATTGGGGACTTAAGAAATTAGCTTACCCTATCCAATTGAAAAAGAATGGTTTTTACACACTAATCGAATTCAAAGGAGAAGGAACTGTAGTTGCAGACCTAGAAACTGCTTTCAAACGTGATGAAAGAGTGATTCGTTACCTAACGACTAAACTTGACAAGCACGCTGTAGATTATGCAGTAACAAGAAGAAGCAAACTAAAATCTGCTAAAGCTTAATTATTAACCTTTAAAATTTAAAACAATGGCAATAGATGATATGGCAAAACAAGCCTCTGCTGGAGGTGAATCGGAAGTAAAATTTCTTACTCCACTTGATATCAATACAAAATCTGAAAAGAAATATTGTAGATTCAAAAAATACGGAATTAAGCATGTAGATTACAAAGATGCTGATTTCCTTTTACAGTTCGTAAACGAACAAGGTAAAATCTTACCAAGAAGATACACTGGAACTTCTTTGAAATACCAAAGAAAAGTTTCTGCTGCTATCAAAAGAGCTAGACACCTTGCTTTGATGCCTTACGTAGCTGACTTATTGAAATAAAACAAAAAATTACAATTAGCCATTAGCCTCTAGCTTTTGGCTATTTGTTGCTGAATAAATATTAAATTCTAACTTGATTTCAGATTTCAGATTTCAGACACCAGACTTTAGTCTAACCTCTAATATCTAAAATCTAATATCTAAAAAAGGACAACAACAATGAACATTATTCTTAAAAAAGACGTAGAAAACTTAGGTCTTGAATTCGACACTGTGAGCGTAAAACCAGGTTATGCAAGAAACTTCTTGATTCCTCAAGGTTATGCACTTTTAGCTACTCCTAAAAACATCGCCGCTCTAGAAGCTACTTTGGAAGCTAGAAAAGAAGAAGAAGCTAAATTAATCGCTGCAGCTAATAATGTAGTAGAGCAATTGAAAAAAACTTCTATCACTATTCCTGCAAAAGTAGGTGCTGGAGATAAGTTATTCGGTTCTATCAACAATGCTGATCTTGCTGAAGCTCTAGGAAAAGCAGGTGTATCTGTAGATAAAAAATACATCAAAATCCCTGGAAATACAATTAAAAGAACTGGTAAATTTACCGCTTTGGTTAGACTTCACAGAAATGTTGAATACAACTACGAGTTTGACATCGTTTCTGATGCGCCGGTAGAAGCTCCAAAAGCTGCGCCTGCTAAGAAAGAAGAAGCTCCTTCTGAAGAAGCTTAATCTAAGATTTATCTTATAAAAACATCAACCACTTCTATTTTGAAGTGGTTTTTTTTGGCACATTTTTCGGGCGTAAAATAAAAATTTTATAAGATGAACATTCAAAACATTCTTCAACTCCAAAAAGACTTTTTTAAAACTCAAATCACAAAAAATATAGATTTCCGAAAAGAAAATCTCTTGAAATTAAAAAAAATAATTGAAGAAAACCAAGACTTTTTAAACAGAGAAATCTATAAGGATTTTGGAAATCTGCTATAGAATCTTACGTTACAGAAATTGCGTTTATATTAAAAGATATAGATTTTTACCTTAACCACCTAAAATCTTATTCCAGAGAAGAAAAAGTCTGGACCACTATTACAAACCTGCCCGGAAATAGTAAAATTATCCATGAACCTTATGGAAATATCTTGGTTATTGGCGCTTGGAATTATCCGTACCAGCTCTCGCTCTCCCCTGCTGTTGCTGCGATTGCGGCAGGAAACTGTTGCATCATTAAACCCAGCGAAATTGCTGAAAACACCATGAAAGCAATGGCCAAATTAATCAATGAAAATTTCCCTAAAGAATATATGTATGTCTATGAAGGTGGTATAGATGAAACTACGGAAATTTTAAAAGAAAAATTCGACAAAATATTTTTCACAGGCAGTACCAAAGTAGGGAAAATTGTTTATATGGCTGCCGCTGAAAATCTAACACCGGTAACTCTTGAATTAGGCGGAAAATCTCCTGCAATTGTTACAGAAAATGCAGGTTTGGAAGTTGCTGCCAAAAGAATTGTTTGGGGAAAATTCTTAAATGCAGGCCAAACCTGCGTGGCGCCAGATTATATTTTGGTCGATGAAAAAATTGAAAATAAACTTCTGGAACTACTGAAATTCTACATTCAGAAATTTAATTATCATCATAAATCAGAGAATTACACTCAAATTATCAATGAAAAAAATTTCGACAGAATTTTTAAACTGATTGATCAGGAAAAAATATACCTCGGTGGTAAATCTGAGCGGGAAAAACGATACATTGAGCCAACCATTCTTCATAACGTCACTTGGAGGAAGAGATTTTCGGACCGGTTTTGCCTGTCATATCATTTAAAAAATATAACGATGCACTTTCCGAAATTGCAGAGCGGGAAAAACCTTTAGCTGCCTATCTTTTTACCAATAACAAAGATGAAAAAGAATTATTTCTAGACAAAATTTCTTTTGGCGGTGGCTGCATCAATGATGTAATGATGCACTTAGGTAATGAAAATCTGCCTTTTGGAGGTGTAGCAAATTCTGGAATAGGTAATTACCATGGAAAATTCGGCTTTGAAACTTTTTCGCATCAAAAAGCCATTTTTGAGAAAAAAACCTGGGGCGAGTCCGATTTAAAATATCCTCCCTACACAGACTCTAAAAAGAAGTGGATCAAAAGATTGCTTTAATTATTTTCAGCTCATTTTTTTACCATTTCGCCAATCTCTTAAGATAAGCCTGAACCGTATTTTCCAATCCAAGATAAAGTGCTTCCGAAATTAAAGCGTGACCAATGGAAACTTCCAAAAGATTCGGGATATTGTCTGAGAAATATTTTAGGTTTTCCAAAGATAAATCGTGTCCGGCATTGATTCCTAAACCAAACTCACTCGCAACTACTGCAGTTTTGAAATAAGGTTCTATTGCTTGTTCTTTATTTTTAGGATAATTGGTTGCGTAAGCTTCTGTGTAAAGTTCGATTCTGTCTGTCCCTGTTTCTGCTGCAAATTTTACCATTTCTGGGTTTGGGTCAAGGAAAATTGAGGTTCTGATTCCTGCATTTTTGAATTCAGTAATAACAGATTTCAAGAAATCAAAGTTCTTTTCGCAATCCCAGCCGGCGTTGGAAGTAATCGCATTATCAGCATCAGGAACCAAGGTTACTTGCTCGGGTTTCACTTCCAAAACCATATCAATAAAAGGTCTGTGAGGATTTCCTTCAATATTAAATTCGGTTTTTACCAAAGGTTTCAAATCATAAACATCTTTTCTCGTGATATGTCTTTCATCTTGTCTTGGATGGATTGTAATTCCCTGCGCTCCGAATCTTTCCAAATCCAAAGCCACTCCGGTTACACTTGGAACATCGCCTCCTCTGGCATTTCTCAACGTTGCGATTTTATTGATATTGACACTAAGTTTTGTCATAATTGATTAATGATGATTGATTAATTGTTAAATTTTTAGACTGATTTGGCTAATTTCCAAGTCAAAATCTTTGGAAGCCACCAAAAGATGGTCAAAAATATCGGACTGGATTTGTTCAAAATTTTCCCATTTAGAATCGTTCGTAAAACAATAAATTTCCAATGGCAAACCTTGTGGTGTAATTTCCAATTGGCGAACAAGAATGGTTTCTTCTTGGTCTATATGCGGATTGTGCTTCAAATATTCGTAAGCATACTTCCGGAAAGTTCCTATATTGGTAATCTGGATGCTATTAATGGTTTCATCAGAAAAATCAGTTTTTGTTTTTGACTCCCGAATTTCGGACTGTTTTCTTTCGATGTAAGTTTTAATAAGATTTATATTCTTTAGTTTTTCTATAGATTCTTCATCCAGAAATTTGAAAGATTTTACATTGAAAATAATAGCTCTTTTGATTCTCCTGGTATTACTTTCACTCATCACTTGGATATTTTTAACCTCTGTACTTAGCAAATCATAAGTGGGAATGGTAGAAATGGTTTTATCAAAATTCAGGATTTTAGTTGTTAGAAGATTAATATCTTCAATATTTCCTTCTATGGAATATTTTGGTATGGCTACCCAATCTCCTACTTTCAGATTTTTGGAGGTCGCCACGTGAATTCCGGTTACAAAGCCGAGAATTGTATCCCGAAAAACCAAAACCATAACTGCAGTTATTGCTCCAAGACTTCCCAAAACCGTTGTACTGCTGATTCCGAATAATACACAAATGGCAATGACACCAAAAATAAAACTTCCGAAAATCCTGACGGTTTGAGAAATAGAATTAATGGCTATAATTTTATAATAATCCTTTTGTATATGATAGTAATTTTGTAGAACACGGATAAATTTGAAGGCCATATTCGCAATTACAAAAACGATGAGAATCCCTATCAGTCTTTCAAAAAAAACAAAACTTTTCGGGTGTCTGTAAAATGTAGAAAACAAAGCGTAATTCCCAAAACTCAAGGCGAGAATGTAAGCGACAGAATTGGTCACTTTTGCCTGATAAATAGACATCATCACAGGATATTTCTCTTTATCAAAAAAGAATCTAAAGACCAGATTAATCAAATTCTGCAAAATAAATCCTACAAAAAGAATGAGAAAAATGAGAAGGAAAAACTTTAAGGTTATTTGAGCAGAGAGAACAAACTCATCCGGCAGAAAATCTTTACAAAAAAAATGAATTTGATCACTAATTTGCTGTAGAAAATCTTTATAGTCTTTGAGTTCGGTTTTCATACTTGTTCATAATATTTTTCAAAAATAAGCATAAAAATTTTTTTTTGGCATTAGTTTGAATGTTGTATTTTTAAAAAAATATAATCAATGGACTCCGTTTTTATAGATATCATCGCTCTCGTTCTACTTTTTGTAGGAATGTTAGGAACATTTTTACCGGTTTTGCCAGGCTTATTATTGAGTATCTGCGGATTATTAATTTTCAAATTCGGGACAGAAAACGAGATGCCAATGATTTATGTTTGGATTTTTGTTTTATTGACCATCATTTCAACAATTCTAAATTATGTAATTCCTGCAAAAACCAACAAAAAATATGGCGGAACGCGTTACGGAAGTATCGGTTCTTTTATCGGAACTATTCTTGGTTTGATTTTCATTCCGATTCCATTAGGATTTTTAATTGGAATGTTGTTAGGCGTTTTTATGGGAGAATTGTTGCACGATTTCAGTGATAAAAAGAAAGCTTTTAACTCCACAAAAGGCGCGCTTATTGGCTTTATTTATGGAACAGGATTCAATCTAATGGTTGGGCTGGCAATGTTTTTGGTTGTCGGTTATTATATTTTCTTTTAAAATTTCAAAATGATGAATTTCAAATCACTTTTATTCGCTCCAATTTTATTATTGATAAGCAATTGTACGACACAATCTCAGGCTCAGACTTCCGAAAATGGAAACAACACCATCACAATCGGAATTAACAAAACAGCAAAAATTCCTAATTCAAAAATCAATTTGGAATTCAAAAATATTGTTGAAGACAGCCGTTGTCCTGTAGATGTGACTTGCGTTTGGGCAGGTATTGCAATTGTTGATGTGAAAGCCAACTCTGGAAAAGAAACAGCCAATTTTAAAGTCGCAACAAGAGATTTCCAACCAAAAAATGCCACAAAATCTTTTAGTTTCTCAGGATACAGATTTACATTAACAGATTTGAAACCTTATCGTGGTGGAAAAGAAGAAAGTGAATCTGTGACTTTTAAATATGAGAAAGAGGAATAATTAACTGATAGATTTTGGTGGTTAGTTGATAGAATTTCCGACTCAAAAAAATCTAAAACTCTCCCATTTCTAAAACCAAAATTATCCCCAAACAATCTCCTTCTTCCCTTTATCTTTTAGATATTGATTGATTTTAGAAAACGGTTTGCTTCCAAAAAAACCTCTGTAAACAGAAAACGGAGACGGATGTGCAGACTGAATGATGAAATGTTTATTTTGATCAATCAAAGCAGATTTTTTCTGAGCAAATGCGCCCCAAAGAACAAAAACCACATTTTCTTTTCTATCAGAGATTTGTTGAATCACATAATCTGTAAACGTTTCCCAGCCAAGATTTTTGTGAGAATTTGGTTCGTGTGCTCTTACGGTTAAAGTCGCATTCAAAAGGAGAACACCTTGCTTTGCCCAATCTTGTAAATCTTTATTTTTTCTTTCGATTCCGAGATCATCTTTTAACTCGATGAAAATATTTTTAAGTGAAGGTGGCGCAGTTACACTTTCCGACACTGAGAAACAAAGTCCATTAGCCTGTCCGTCATTATGATAAGGATCTTGCCCAATAATGACAACTTCCACATCTTCAAATTCTGTCAATTCCAAAGCTCGGAAAATCTCATTTTTCGGAGGAAAGCATTTTGTTGACTTAAATTCGATTTTTACTTTCTTCCAAAGATTTTCGAAATACTCGCTTTCCTTGATGGGTTTTAAAACTTCGCTCCAGGTCATTTTCAGATATTTTGTACAAAAGTAAATTTACAAATTGATTAAAGCAAATTGGATAAGTATGACTATAAAATAAGTTAATTTCTCTTAAAAGTGGTTTGGCTTAATTTTTATTATAATAATTTCGACCAAAATTTTTGGTAAATTATCTATAAAAAGAGTTCTTTGCAGAATAAAAATCCGGAAACAAAACCTGAAAGTTATTCGGTAAGGGAAATAACAATCAGTAAAAATATTTAATACAATTAATTTTAATGTTCGAAGAATCAATGGTTGGTAAAAAAGTTATTATTTGCTTTTTTTTGGTATTATGTTCCGGATTGCTTTTTTCGCAGACCGAAAAGGAAAACGAAATTGAAAATGTGACCATAAAAGCCGTTAAAAAATATAAAAACAAAAAGGAAAATCCGGCCTATGCTATTATGCAGGAAGTCTGGAAAAAAAAGAAATCCAACGGTTTACTTCTCCATAAAGATTACCAATATAAAATTTATGAAAAAATAGACTTCCGCCTGGATAATATTGACAGTTCCTTTACCAAGAAAAAAGTTTTCCGCGGGTTAGATTCTATTATTTTCAAATATAATGATACGTCCGAGATTGCTGGTAAAGCGGTACTTCCACTCTTTATTACCGAAAGTATTTCCAAAGTTTATGGTAAAAATGATCCCAAAAAAGAACGGAAAGATTTATTGGCTATCAGAAATTCGGGGCTCAAAAACAACCAGATTGTTGCCAAGACTATCCAAAATATGTACAAGGATATCAATATCTATGACAACACAATCAATTATCTGAATCTTGGATTTACAAGTCCCGTTTCCAGAGATGGTTTTGCTATTTTTGATTACAATATTGTAGATACTGTGGACATCAACACCACGCCAAGCTACGAAATCCGCTTTACGCCAAAAAACCCCGATGCTCTTGCGCTTAAAGGCAGACTTTACATCTCCAAAGATAAATACAATGTAATGAAAGTAGAGATGGAAACCAATAAGAAAATCAATATTAATTTCGTCAAAAATATTGCTACAGATCTGGAGTTTGATAATCCTGATGATTCTACGTTTATCCCAATCAGAAATGAGACAACGCTCAATCTTGTTCTAAACAATAAAGATGGTGCAAAAAATGTGTTAGCAAAACGTGTAGCCAATTATTCTGAGTATGAATTTGATAAAGGCGTGGAAGATTCTTTTCTTAATAAAAGCATTATTCCTGTAGATGAAGTGGTTGCAAAAGATGATACTTATTGGGAAGAACACAGGACAGAACCTCTTACAACAGGGGAAGAAAACATCTATAAAATGTATGATGAACTAGAAAATGTTCCTAAATATAAAAGAATTGTAAAACTTGTTCAGATTGGAAACAGCGGCTATATCCATTTTGGAAAATGGCTGGATTTTGGAAATATTTTTCAATCCTTCGGATACAATGATATAGAAGGTGTAAGATTGCGTGCTGGTGCCAGAACGTATTTCTCCAAAAATGATATGTGGCGCATCCAGGCTTATACAGCTTATGGTTTCCGGGATGAAAAATGGAAATTTGGCGGCGAAGCAAAATATATGTTCAACAAAACCAATCGTTTCCAAATTGGTGGCGGGTACAGACAAGACGTTTTACAATTGGGTGTACAATTAACGACTGATGAAGGAATTATGACACGCTCTTTTGCCTCGTCTTCTGTCCTTAACAGCGGTGAAACGACCTCTATGAGTGCGGTGAAACAATACAATTTTTTCACCAGCATAGAACCTTGGAAAAACTTCCAAATTAAAGTAGATGCAACTACGCAGAACATAAAAGCTGCAGATCCTAATCTTTTTAACCTGAGTTATTACAGAGCCGGAAAACTTCGCTCAGATCTTAATGATACCAAAATTACATCTACCATTATTTATAGACCTGGAATCAAGTTTTCTACCTACGGCGTAGATCGTTATGAAATGACCGCCTTGGCCACAAATCCTGCAATAATTCTAAAATATACGAAAGGAGTTGGAGGCGTTTTCGATTCCGATTTTAACTATAACAAACTTCAGTTTTATTATTATCAGCCTGTTATTTTACGCAATTGGGGAAGACTTTTTGCAAATGTAGAAGTTGGTAAAAACTTTGATGCGCTCCCGTTAGCTCTTCAAAATGTTTTGCCTGCCAATCAGTCTTATGGTTTAGTAAGAGGCGTTTTCTCCCTGATGAATTATTATGAATTTGTAGCAGATTCTTATGCTGTTTTATTTTTGGAACATCATTTCAATGGAAAAATATTGTCGCAAATTCCATTAATCAAAAAATTAAAATTGAGAGAAGTGGGAATTTTCCGTGCTGGTGTAGGAACTCTTAAACAAGAATCTATCGACATCAATGCAGGCAATATGAATCTGAGTGCGCCAGAAAAACCTTACTATGAATATGGTTTCGGGATAGAAAATATCGGCTGGGGCAACTTTAGACTTTTGAGATTAGATTTTCTTTGGAGAGGAAACTATCTAAATCATAATACTAGCCCGACTGATATTAGAAAATTTGGTGTTCAGTTTGGTTTTCAGGCTAATTTTTAGGAAATTTGTAACTAATCAGATTAAGTTTGCAACAATTCTAATTTTCCCTTAAATTTCGGTCAATGAAAATCCAAAAAATCGCTCTCTTATTAAGTTTCTTGATTTTCAATCAACTATTTTCTCAAAGAGAATTTGTGTTTTTTGGTTCTTACAATTGGAACAAAGGAGCAGAAGCGGTCTATGTTTATGAACTGGATACGGAGACAGGAAAACTCACCAAAGTAACTTCATCTTCCGATGTTATCAATCCCGGATATATTACAGTTTCTAATGACGGAAAATATGTTTATGCTTCATCTGACGCAAAAACTCCGAATTACGGAACAGTAAGTTCTTTTGCTTTTGATCTCGATAAAAAATCTTTGACTTTCCTTAATCAACAAAAAACCGGAGGCGAAAATCCGGTTTACGTAAACGTTGATAAAACTGGAAAATGGCTAATTAATGTAACTTATAATCAACCAACCATTTCTGTTTTCCCACTTCTCGAAAATGGAAAGATAGATTCGATAGCACAACATTTCAAATTCACGGAAGGAAGTGGTGTTAATCCAACAAGACAAGAAAAGGCGCATACGCATTCTGCAGTTTTCACGCCGAATTACAAGACCGTTTTATTTGCAGATTTAGGTGCTGATAAAATATTACAATATCCTTTTGATACCAATCAGAAACAGCCTTTGATTGACAGTAAAAGTTCTTTCATCAATACGAAACCAGGAAGCGGACCAAGACATATCACTTTCAGTAAAGATGGGAAAATAGCTTACTCAATTGAAGAATTGGCCGGGATGATTTCGGTTTATGATTTTTCGGAAAATAAGCTGAAAGAAATCCAAAGAATTGCAACACATCCTGATAAAATCAAAGATGGTTTTGAAAGTTCCGATGTTCACATTTCTCCAGACGGAAAATTTCTCTATGCAACTAACAGAGGAATAGAAAACAATATTGCTATTTTCAAAGTTTTGAATGATGGAAAATTAGAATCTATCGGTTATCAAAAAACAGGAGGAAAACATCCGAGAACTTTTGCGATTGATGAAACAGGAAAGTTTATTATTGTGACGAATGTTAATTCTCAAGACGTCACAGTCTTCAGAAGAAATTTAGAAACCGGAATGTTGAAAAAAGTTGGAAAACCTGTGAAAATTAATCATCCGACTTGCGTGAAAATTAAAATGTATTAATCTTAATTATCTTTTAATTTATAAACACTTCGACTCCGCTCAGTGTGACATTTCTAATACTAATTCTTTTAAAACTGTCAGTCTGAGCGGAGTCGAAGACTTTTTCAGTATTGATTATCTCTTTTTTTCCTATTCCAGAATTTGGAATATAATTATCTTATCTTTGCAAAATGGACGTAAGAGCAAAAAAACATCTTGGTCAGCATTTTCTTACAGACCAGAATATCGCAGGCAAAATTGTAGATTCATTATCTTTTGAAGGCTATAAAAAAGTTTTGGAAGTTGGTCCGGGAATGGGCGTTCTTACCAAATTCCTTCTCACAAAAGAGGCTGAAATCTATGTTGCCGAAATCGACCAAGAATCTATTGTCTATCTCAAACAACATTATCCAAAACTTGAAGAACAACATTTTGTTGGTGACTTTCTGAAAATCAATATTACGGAAGTTTTTGGTGAAGAACTGGCCGTGATTGGAAATTTTCCTTATAACATTTCGTCTCAGATTCTTTTTAAGATTATTGATAATTACACATTGATTCCGGAAATGAGCGGAATGTTCCAGAGAGAAGTTGCCGAAAGAACCGCCGCAAAACCTAGAACAAAAGATTACGGAATTTTGTCTGTTTTAGTTCAGGCTTATTATGATGTTGAATATCTTTTCACAGTTCACGAAAATGTGTTCAATCCGCCACCAAAAGTGAAATCTGGCGTTATCCGAATGACCCGAAATCAGAAAGACGGAATAGCCGGAAACGAAGTTTTATTTAAACAAATCGTAAAAGCGGGTTTCGGGCAAAGACGTAAAAAGATGAGTAACGCTTTGAAAGTTCTTGGTATCCCTGAAAATATTAAATCTCATCCTTTCCTCGATATCCGAGCAGAAGAATTGTCTGTTACGGATTTCATTGCTTTTGCGAATGAATGGAAAGCGGGATTAAGCTCCTAAAAATTAATTCTAAATCCTTATTTTTGTTCTATGGAAAAAGTGGTATTAGTGAATCCTCAGGATGAAGTTTTGGGACAAATGGAAAAAATGCAGGCGCACGAAAATGGTCTTTTGCATCGTGCATTTTCGGTTTTTTTGTTCAATGAAAAGGGAGAAATGCTTTTGCAGAAACGTGCCAACGAAAAATACCACTCGCCAAACCAGTGGACCAACGCTTGTTGTTCGCACCCAAGAATCGAGGAATCCTATCTGGATGCGGCGAAAAGACGTATCAAAGAAGAATTGGGAATCGATTGTGAGTTGACGGAAAAATTCCATTTTATCTACAAAGCGGATGTTGGAGACGGACTTTGGGAACACGAATTGGATTATGTTTTTACGGGAAACTTTGATGGAGAATTTGATTTAAATCCTGATGAAGTTTCAGAAATTCGATATATTTCTATTACTGATTTGCAGCAGGAAATTGCTGAAAATCCCAATAACTTTACGGAATGGTTTAAAATCATTTGGGATGAATATCGCAATCAATTGAACTAAAAAATTCAAACCACAAATCGAAGATTCGACGTAGTCAAAAGTCACAAAAGTTTTATTGTATAATTTATCTCGCAAATCAAGCAGATTTTGCAGATGAAAAATCTTGTTGAATTAGCTGATTAATCTGCATAATCAGCAAGAATAAATTTTCTTTACCCTACCCTAAAGGGAGTAAAATTTATTCTAAAAATATTCCTTAACTTTATTATCAAATCTTATGCATATGAAAGCTTTGGTAATTGGTGCAACAGGCGCTACAGGAAATGATCTTGTGAATCAACTTTGTCAGGATTCGGATTTTGATGAGATTGATATTTTCGTGAGACGACGTTCTGATTTTCATCACGAAAAAGTCAAAGCTCATATTGTAGATTTTGACCAGCCTGACGAATGGAAACATCTTGTGAAAGGTGATGTTGTTTTCTCTTGCCTCGGAACAACTTTGAAATCGGCTGGAAGTAAGGATAACCAGTGGAAAATCGATTATGATTATCAATATCAATTTGCTAAAGCTGCGAGAGAAAATCAAGTAGATGATTATATTTTAGTGTCTTCTTATGGTGCAACTCCAGATTCTAAAATTTTCTATTCCCGAATGAAAGGCGAACTAGAAGAAGCTGTGAAAAATTTGCATTTCCCTAAAACAACCATCTTCAAACCCGGAATGTTGGAACGCAAAAACACCGATAGAAATGGTGAAGTCTATGGCTTGAAAACGATTAAATTCCTTAATAAACTAGGACTTTTCAAAAATCAACAACCATTGCCAACTGAAGTTCTTGCAAAAGCAATGATTGTCGCATCGAAGATAAAATCTAATGGTTTATCGGAAATTAAACTCTATAGTATTTTCAGTTTTGCTGAGAAGAAAACGCCATAAAAAAATCCAATCAAAGTTGATTGGATTTTATGTTTTAGTTATTTCTGTCTTTTAGATATTTTTGCCATTCCCAAGTGGTTTTGAGCGCTTCTTCCAGAGACGTTTCGGATTTCCAGTTGAGTTCTTTTTCGGCTTTACTTGGATTTGCATAAGCAATGGTAATATCACCTTCTCTTCTTGGGCAAATCTGATAAGGAACTGCTACATCATTCGCCAACTCAAAAGCTTTCACCACTTCTAAAACCGAAGAACCTTTTCCTGTTCCCAAATTGTAAATATCAAGAACTGTTTCTTCATCTGAATGAATCAGTTTTTGTAAAGCAGCAACGTGAGCTTTTGCCAAATCTACAACATAGATATAATCACGAATGGCCGTTCCGTCCTCTGTAGGATAATCATCCCCCCAAACACTCAGTTTTTCTCTGATTCCAGCCGCAGTTTGCATTACATAAGGAACCAAATTATTAGGAATTCCTATTGGTAACTCTCCTAACAAGGCAGAAGGATGCGCTCCAATTGGATTGAAATATCTAAGCAATGAAACTTTTTTATTGTAAGCTCTGGAGAAATCTTTCAAAATATCTTCACCCATTTGCTTGGTTTTCCCGTAGGAAGATTCGGCTTCTTTTAATGGTGTATTTTCATCGATTGGCATTTCGTCCGCTTGTCCATAAACCGTACAAGATGAGCTGAAAATAAAATTAGAAATATTTCTTTCCTTAAACTCCTGAAGAACATTAATCAATGAAAACAAATTGTTCTCATAATATTTTAAAGGTTCTGTCATACTCTCTCCTACGGCTTTTGAAGCGGCAAAATTAATACAGCCTTCGATATCGTGTGCTTCAAAAACTTGTTGAAGTAATTCTTTTCTTCTAAGATCAAAAGGATAAAAAATCGGACGTTTTCCGGTTATTTCTTCAACATTATCAAGGATGAATTTTTCTGAATTGGATAAGTCATCGACAATGATAACATCAAAATTATGATTAATAAGTTCTACAACTGTGTGTGAACCAATGTAACCTAAACCGCCTGTTACGAGTATGGACATTTAGTTAATTATAAGTTATGAATGATTATTTATTGAAAAACTCTAAAACAGAATCTGTAATATACTTCAATTGCTCTTCATCCAATTCGGTATGCATAGGAAGAGAAATAACTTGATCCAATAATTTATCAGTATTTACAAAATCTGCAGGATTACTATCTTGAAAATAAGCTTTCTGTTTTCTAAGCGCTACCGGATAATAAATCATTGCAGGAATTTCTTTTTCTGCTAAGAATTGTTGCAATTCGTTACGCTTACCGTTTAGGATTCTTAAAGTGTATTGATGAAAAACGTGCGTTGAATTTTCTGCTCTTTTTGGAGTCAGGATATTTTCATTTCCGGCAAAAGCTTCATCATAATAATCAGCAGCTTTTCTTCTGGCTTCGTTGTAAGAGTCAAGATTCGGTAATTTTTTTCTCAAAATTGCAGCTTGAATACTGTCTAATCTTGAATTAACACCAACTTCGTCGTGATAATAACGCTCATACATCCCGTGGTTTACGATTCCTCTTAGTCTGTGAGCCAATTCATCATCATTAGTAAAAATGGCGCCTCCATCTCCATAACAACCTAAGTTTTTGGAAGGAAAGAAAGATGTTGTCCCAATGGTTCCCATTGTTCCAGATTTTTTCTCAGTTCCATCAGAGAAAATGAAATCTGCTCCAATGGCTTGTGCATTATCTTCAACCACATAAAGGTTATGTTCTTTCGCAATTTTCAGGATTTCTTCCATATTTCCACATTGTCCGAAAAGATGAACAGGAATAATTGCTTTCGTTCTTGGTGTAATTGCTTTTTTAATAGCTTCTGTATCGATAGTAAATGTATCATAATCCACATCTACCAAAACGGATTTTAGTTTCAATAAATGAATCACTTCCACAGTTGCTGCAAATGTAAAATCTGCTGTTATAACTTCGTCTCCCTCTTTCAAATCAAGAGCCATCAATGCAATCTGAAGTGCATCTGTCCCATTAGCACAAGGAATCACGTGTTTTACATCCAAATAAGTTTCAAGGTCTGATTGAAAGGATTTGACTTCTGGACCATTGATAAAAGCTGCCGAATCCATTACATTAAGAACGGCATTATCAACTTCACTTTTTATCTTATAATACTGGCTTTGTAAATCAACCATTTGGATTTTTTTCATATGCTGATATTTAAATTTTAAATGCTTAAAAAGTCGTTATTAGATATTTTAGAAACGATTTAAAAAGCAAAAACATTATTTTGTAAATTTACATTTATTTATCAGTTTAAAAAATCAAAATACCCTAAACGTGCGAAAAATCTTTACAATTTTATCGGTTGGCTTTTCTTTAATAGCAACAGCTCAGACAGAGTTGGTTTTTGTTTTCTTCAAAGACAAACCTAATAAAGCTGCCTTTTACAACAATCCTTTATCGGAACTTACTCAAAAATCTCTGGACAGGCGCAGCAAGCTTGGAATTGCATTAACAGACCAAGACGCACCTATAGAACCGACTTACATTCAAAATATTAAAAACTTAGGTTTTACAGTCACAGATTATTCTAAATGGCTGAATGGGGTTGCGGTAGATGCCACGTCTGCACAGATCACTCAATTATCACAACAGAGTTATGTGGATCATGTGGAAAGCTTTGTAAGAAATCCCAATGGCGGTATCCGGAAAGAAAAAATCAATAAATTCCCAAATACGCAGTCACAAAGCTTAACAAACTTCAACTACGGTAATAGTCTGGCACAGATTAATCAAATCAACCTTCGGCAGTTACACGTTGCGGGATATACCGGCACGGGAATGTCTATCGCTGTTATTGACACTGGTTTTCCTTTTGTTAATACCGGAAGTGCTTTCAAAAGAATGCGTGATAACGGGCATATAAAAGCGACTTACAATTTTGTTAATAAAAGTACCAGTGTGTACAGCACTTCTCTTAATTCGCACGGCGCTATGTGTTTAGGAATTATTGGTGGTTATATTGATGGAAATTTTGTAGGATCTGCTCCAGATGCCGATTTTTATCTCTATGCTTCAGAAGATGGAGATAATGAAATCCCGGAAGAGCAACTCTACTGGATAGAAGCTGCCGAAGAAGCCGACAGACAAGGTGTAGATATGATATCAACTTCTTTGGGATACAGTGAGTTTGATGATAGCCGATATGATTATACCTATGCCGATATGAACGGCTCAACAACTTTTATTTCCAGAGGAGCTCAAATTGCTTCAGAAAAAGGAATTTTTGTTTTGATAGCAGCCGGAAACGAGGGACAAAGTTCCTGGCATTATATCTCTACTCCTGCGGACAATGCTAAAGTTTTCACTATTGGTTCTGTAACTTCTGCAGGTAACTCCTCAGGATTTTCTTCTTATGGACCCAATTCGGCAGGCGTTGTAAAACCTGATGCAAGTGCAAGAGGAACCGATACATATTACGCTTACAATAACTCGTCTAACTATGGCAGCGGAACATCTTTTGCCACCCCTCTCGCTGCCGGAGGAATTGCATGTCTCTTGCAATCATTACCACAAAATACATCCAGAGACCAGGTCAAAATCAATTTAAAACAAAAAGCCTCTCTCTACCCTGCAACATCTGCGCAAATGGGTTATGGCATTCTAAATTTATATAATTCATACCAAAGTTTAACGGTGAATGACATTAAAAAACTTAATATCAATATTTATCCTAATCCTACAAAAGATGTGGTTTACATTACCTCAGACAAGCCTATTAAATCTGTAGAAGTTTATGATGTTTTGGGAAAATTACTAAAGACCGATTATTCTGATAAAATTAATGTGTCTCAATTGCCTAATGGTTATTATCTTCTTAAAATCAAAACAGAGACAGGAGAAAGCGTTGAAAAACTGATTAAGCAATAAAAAAATATCACATAACCCCATAAAAAAAGTTTATTGAAATAGGTTCAATAAACTTTTTTTATTTTTTGTAGACTAATAAATTTATTTAGCTGTAACAACAGAGGTTTTTAACCAGTTGCTATGGAATTTACAATCTTTATATTTATTATCAATGGAGATGAAAACAGATGGAATTTTATTATTAACCCATTTTTCAACAATCTCATTTTTCTTTTTATTAAGTGCCATTTCTTTGATTCTTTCATAATCTGTGGCCATTTCCAGCTGGTGTGCGTCAATAATATCGTTAATCTGAATAATAGAAATCATTTTTCTTTTTTGTTGATCTTCCTGTTGGAAAGGTTCTGTTATATCATCCTTTTTGAGACCTGCAATTTGATAAGATACCGTAGGATCTAGCGCCAATTTCTCCAGTTTATCGGATCCGTCTTGGCTGTTGGTCATAATTCCTGCTGAAAATTTATTGCTTTTATCATCAGAGAATTTGTAAGCGGCTTCTTTAAAAGATATTTTTTTATCCAGAATTAAAGTTCTGATACTGTCCAGCTCTTTCTTTGAGGAAGCAATTTCTTCTGCATTAGGCGTATTTTTAATCAGGATATGTCTGGCGTCATACTTTTTACCATTTCTTTTGATTAATTGGATCAAGTGATAACCAAATTCTGACTCTACCGGATCAGAAATCTCATTTTCCTGTAGATTAAGCGCAGCAGCTTCAAATGGTTTAACCATCTGTCCCATATTGATATTCTTATAAAGACCGCCAAGTGCTGCAGAACCTTCATCTTCCGAATAGATTCTGGCTAAGTTTTCAAAACTGTCTCCATTTTTAATATCTTGCTTTATCTTGTTGAGCTTATCCACAATTTCTTTTCTGTGGGCGGCAGACAGTTTGGGATAGATACTGATTTTTGACAAGGATACTTCATCTTTTACATTAGGCAACTGGTATTTGAACTGATTATAAAAATCAGTTACCTCATTAGGCGTCACGTCTGCTTTATCTGTTATTCTTGCATACTTTTGTTGTCCGTAGTAATTATCAGAATCGATTTTCTCAATTGCCGTTTTCATTTCGTAGCTTGTACGGAATTTGTAAGCTGCCAGCATCGCTTTCTCATCCGGAAACTGGGATAGGATTTGGCTGTATTTACTTCCTGCCATTTCTTTGATAGCGGCAGTTCTGTTTTCTATAAGGGTATCCTTTTTTGCTTCATAAATCAGCAATTTATTATTTAGGATACTTTCCATAAAATCACATTTATCCCCTACATTTGCGCCTTGCTGTTTAGCATAATTGGCTTGTTCCTCTATGTCAGATTCCAGAATGATCTCATCTCCAATTACGGCTGCAATCCCATCTATCAACTGACCTTTTTGTAATTGTGCAGTTATTTTCCCACTAAAAAGGAAAGTAAAAACCGACAACATAAAAAGACATTTTGTGTATTTTGACATTATTTTAAAATTATTAACCTGCAAAATTAAAATTATCAAGCAATTTTGCTGTATTTTATATTATAATTATTTCTTAAAATTTTTATTCAACTCTTCCATAAAAGCCGGCTGAATCTCCACTTTTGTTTTAGCTCTTTGGGCAGCAATGGTTTTCTGAAGAAATTTTTCTGTAACAGCATCTGTCATCTCAGCTTCTGCTTCTGCCTGAGTCATCTGTTGTTCTGGTAAAATTTCATCTATAGAAATCACTACATCTCTCTCTCCTATCTTTGTAACAAAAGTTCCTTTTTTGAAAGGCACCTTATATTTGGTGAAAACATCTGCACTTTGCTGGATTTTCCCTTGTTCAAAATGAACTAAAACCTGGTTTTTATCGTTTACTTGATTTTTATATTTTTCCTTCAGTGTCTCCCATTTTTTGGGGTCTTTAACTTCTTTTTGCAACTCTTTGATAAGGGAAGGATCAGAGATAACCGCCGCTCTAGATTCTGCTCTTTTTTCCCAGATAAATTTGGATTTATTTTCGGTATAATATTCTGTATAAAGCTCCGGATGGTTTTTGATTTCGTTTTTAAGATATTCGGAGAAGATATATTCTGAATAAAGATTTTTCCGGAATTCCTCCAGCTCTGGTTTTACATTTGGCAGATTTTCAAAATTTTTAGCATAAGATCCCATAATATATTGATCTGCCTGATAATTGAGTAACTCTGTCCATTGCGCAGTTGGCATTTGCTCCAGATTTTTATATTGTGCGTCCAGAGATTTTTTCAAATCTTCATAAGTCACGCTATTTTTACCATAAGTAAAAAGTACAGCTTTAGGATTTTTAGGATTAAGATAGGCCTGATAAGACTTTTTAATCTCCAGAAAAGCTGGCGTTTCTGTAAATTGATTCTGAGATTTCAGCCATTCAACTAATTTCGCATTCACTTCTTCGCCATAACTTGTCCCCAACATTTCTTTTTGAAAAAAACCTTGGTTATCATCCGTAATTTTATAAGGTTCTATGTTATAGATATTGAAAATAAAATACTTATCCCCAAATAAAATAGGTTGGGTATAAAATTCTTTTTTCTGGCCTTTGAAAGCTTCATAAACCACATCTGGCAAGATTGGAGAACCCATCACTGCCCCGCCGGAGTTTTTTTCATCTTCTGTAGCTCCATATTCTTTTACCACTACCTGGAATTTTTTACCAGCCTCCAGATCTTTATAAATTTTGGATTTTGTGGTTTCATAATTGGCGTCATTGGGAACGGTTAACACCCCAAAAATCATATATCCTAAACTAGGTCTAATATTAACGACTTTTGCAAATCCCACTACATTTGGCTTATCAATAAAAGTAGAATAAGAATTAACTGGAACATCCTTAATGTGCTGGTACAATTCATAATCTAACATTCCTGGTTTTATATAAAACGGCTTGCTGGATTCTGGAGTTGCATTTTTGGCCATAAAATCTTCCATCGTCATCTTGCCTGCTTTCACTTGGTTATAAAGTGCTTTATAATCAGTTTTATCGTCCGCGGTTTTTTGTTTGATGAAAAGCAAAACCTGGATTTCTGTATTGCTAGATTTCACAAAATCCTGAAGAATAGGATCTATAATAGGCTTTGGATAAAATTTCTGTTGACGTAATTCTGTTACTTTTTGATTAACCGAATTCACGAAAAAATTAAGCGTATCTGCCCTTTTTTCTTTTGCTAATTGTTGCAACAGCATAAATTCTACAGTAGAATTAACCGCTTTCTCTGGACCAGCTTTTTCTAATCCATATTTATTTTCTTTGATATAATCTTTTACAGAAATACTGTCATTACCTACAATGAGATATTGTGAAAATGCCATCTGCGAGGCAAAAGCCAATAAAACCGGAAAAAAAATCTTCTTCATTTTTTATTTTCGTCCCTAGAGACAAATTATTTAGATTATGGTTTTTATTTTTTTGTATGCTACTAACCCGAAATCTCTAGACCAATTAAATAGCAGATTCAAAAGAAGTTAATTCTTTGAAGAGATGAATTCTTTCGCTCAGTTCTTCTTTTGTTACCGCCTGGATTCTTTCTGTACCAAATTTTTCTACCGTGAAAGAGGCCATTGCGCTACCAACGATAATCGCCGTTTTCATACTCTCAAAACTGAAATCGCCTTTCTTTGTAAGATAAGCTGCGAATCCGCCTGCGAAGGTATCTCCAGCTCCGGTCGGGTCAAAAACTTCCTCCAAAGGCAAAGCAGGAATTGCAAAAACTTTCCCATCGTGGAACAGCAAAGCGCCGTGTTCTCCTTTTTTGATAATGACATATTTTGGTCCTAGTTCGTGGATTTTTTTTGCAGCTTTTACCAGAGAATATTCTCCGGAAAGCTGTCTTGCTTCTTCGTCATTAATTGTAATAACATCTGTTTTAGCAATTACCTTCATCAAGTTATCCCAAGCAATATCCATCCAGAAATTCATTGTATCCAGAATCACTAATTTTGGCTGGTTTGTCATTCTTTCTAAAACCGAAAGCTGAACTACAGGATCTAGATTTCCTAATAACAGAACTTCTGCATCGGCAGAATGTGCAGGCACTTTTGGATCAAAATCCGCTAATACATTAAGCTCTGTAACCAATGTATCTCTGGAATTAAGGTCGTTATGATACTTCCCGCTCCAGAAAAAAGTTTTACCATCTTTCACCATTTCTACCCCATCAACATTGATATTTTTTGACGTCATCATATCAAGATATTCCTGAGGAAAATCGCCCCCGATAACAGAAACTAAGCTTACATCTGTATCTAAAGCCGAAGCGGCTAAACCAATAAAAGTGGCTGCACCTCCTAGAATTTTATCTGTTTTACCAAATGGTGTTTCAATGGCATCAAATGCTACAGTTCCTACTGCTAATAATTTCATATTTATTTGTTTTTTTCCGAAATCAAATCGGGTATTTTAATTTATAATTTTAATTGTGAGCCATTGCTCTTGACTCTTTTATCTTGTTTCTTATTTGCTTTTCCATTCAAAAGAATCTATTAAATGTAAAAGGTCTTTTTTCACATAATCCACAGCCGGGCCTAATGAATCTGGTCTTGGGCGAGAATTGAAATACAAATTCCCGGTTACAAAATGCCTGGTACTATCTGTCACAAAAAACTGAATATTAGAGGCTGTTTGTCCTTTTAATTCATAGAAATTACCGTAAACTTTCCTTTCTGGATAAGAAAATGTTTTGGTATCAATAGAGCTAGCTTTTATAGTGTGTTCATAGACCATTTTCTCAACTTCTTTTACATGAAGCGGAAAATCATTTTTAATAGGAAAATAGGTAATAAAAACCTTGGCTTTCATTGTGGGATAATTGAGATAATACCAACAGTTTTCTTTGGCATTCTCTACTTTAGCAAAATCTGAATAGTCAAAAGAATAATTACAAGAGGTGTTGAATCTCAAATATTTTGGGTTTGGGTATTCCAGGCGCAAATCTCCTTTAGGTTTTGGGATGGGTTCTTTGCCACAGGAAAACAATACAAGTCCTACAAAAATTCTCAATAGATTTTTAAACATTCGGCAAAAATAACAATAAGAATTGATACAGAGAATTTTGAAAACCTAATTTTTGTTAAGAATAATTGATTTACAGAGAAATGTGGTGTTTTAATTAATTAAAGTTTTGAATTCTCGTAGTTTTTACAAATTTTGTAGATTCTAATTTTAGTGTAAGTATAACATAATATTGTCATTCCGGAGGAATCTCAGCGGTATAGAATCCTACGGAATGACAAAGCAATGTTTTTATTTTGGGTGCCTTTCTACACCGAATCCGCAGCCTGGCTTGAGCGGAAATCCTTTTTTGTTAATCTTTAGGCTCTATTGAGTATGAAATCGTCTGCAAAAAAGATTGGGAGCGGAAGGCGGATTAAGCTGCCCAAACCTAACAAAGTGGTTCGACTTTGTCAAATTATATTAATATCTTTTAAAATTAGTTAAAATTGACTCATAATCTGTGAAAAATAAAATTTTTGTAACCTTTTCCAAGTTATGAACGTATAATATAATGCAACCTAATAGAATGAGGTTTTTATAATGAGACAATTAAAGATTACAAAACAGGTTACCAACAGGGAAACCGCATCACTAGACAAGTATCTGCAGGAGATTGGAAAAGTTGAATTGATTACCGCTGACGAAGAGGTAGATTTGGCTCAGAGAATCCGTGCCGGAGATAGAGCTGCTTTGGAAAAATTGATCAAAGCTAACTTACGTTTCGTGGTTTCGGTTTCTAAGCAGTATCAAAATCAAGGTCTTTCTCTTCCCGATTTGATAAACGAAGGAAATCTTGGTTTGATGAAAGCGGCTAAAAGATATGATGAAACAAGAGGTTTCAAATTCATCTCTTATGCGGTTTGGTGGATTCGTCAATCGATTCTTCAGGCTTTGGCAGAGCAATCGAGAATTGTAAGATTACCTTTGAACAAAATTGGTTCTATCAACAAAATCAACAAAGCTTATGCTCACCTCGAGCAAGAAAACGAAAGACCACCTTCTCCGGAAGAGTTGGCAGAAGTTCTGGATATGAGCGAAGAAGATATCAAAGAATCTATGAAAAACAGTGGCCGTCACCTTTCTATGGATGCGCCACTTGTAGAAGGTGAAGATTCTAACCTATATGACGTTTTACGTTCTGGTGAGTCTCCAAGTCCTGATAAAGATTTGATGTTGGAATCTCTACAAATCGAGATTGAAAGAGCACTTCAGACTTTGACTCCGAGAGAAGCTGACCTTGTAAGATTATATTTCGGATTGAACGGAAAACATCCAATGACGCTTGAAGAAATTGGAGAAACTTTTGACCTTACGAGAGAAAGAGTTAGACAAATTAAGGAAAAAGCAATCAAGAGATTGAAACATAATACAAGAAGTAAGATTTTGAAATCTTACCTTGGTAAATAAGATTTTCATTCTTGGAATGATGTGGAAGCAAGACTTTTTGGTCTTGCTTTTTTTGTATTTTTGAAATATGACTGAAATTAAAAAATTCAAATTTGTTTCTAATTTAGATTTTGTTTGCCAAAGTTTAAAAGACAAAAAAATATTGTTTGAAGCAGATTGGGAAAATAATATTCTCTATTGTGAAGAAAAAGACGAAAAAGAAGTTTTTGAGTTTATAAACAGTTTAAATCTAGATGAAAATGAAGTCGAAGTTGACGAATCTGTAATTGCAGGTTACAAAGAATGGGATAAGAATATGTATAATCCAGGACATTTTACAGGAGGACATATGCCTTTTTTCGATAAAGAGAAAAACAATTATCCGCTTTATGGATGGATAACAATTATGTCAGGAATAATTTGTCTTATTGAAATTGTTAATGCAAAAGAATTTAGAAAATCCGTATTTTGGTTTGATGTAATTATTACTATTCTGATAAGTTTTTCTTTTTTCTATCAACATTACAAATTTAAGAGAGCTAGACAATAATGAATCCAATCTCAATCATCGGTGGCGGAATTGGCGGTTTGACTTTAGGTAATTTTCTAAAGCAACAAAACATCGATTTCAAAATCTATGAAAGTGCTCCGGAAATAAAACCTGTCGGAGCCGGAATTGCAATGGCTGGAAATGCAATGCAGATTTTCGATAAACTCGGACTGAAAGAGAAAATCGAAAAGGCTGGAACTAAAATGCAAGCTTTAATTATCACTGATGAAAATTTAAAAACCATTTCAAAAACAGATGTTCTTAAACTTGAAAGCAAATATAATGTTTGTAATATAGCCATTCACAGAGCCGATTTGCAAAAAATTCTCAGTGAAAATATTTCGGAACATATCATTCTTAATAAACGACTTTCGACAATTGAGAAAAAAGAAAACTATCATTTAACTTTTGAAGACAAAATAGAAATCGAAAGCGAAATTGTTTTTGGAGCAGATGGCGTAAAATCCTTGGTTCGTAATCAGATTCTAAAATCCGGAGAAATCCGAAATGCTGGTCAAAAATGCTGGCGTGGAGTTCTGCAAACCGAAATCCCTGAAAAACACAGCCACAATGCTTATGAAATGTGGGGAAAAGGAAAACGTTTTGGTTTTGTGAAAATCAGAGAAAATACTTTGTATTGGTATGCTTTGGTAAATGAGAAATTTTATTCAAAAAATATTGATTTACTAGAAGAATTCAGAGATTTTCATCCTGATATTCTCGAAATGATTTCTAAAACTCATCCGGGAAATATAATCCAGACCGACATTATAGACCTTAAGCCGATGAATAATTGGCAAACCGAAAATCTTTGTTTAATAGGCGACGCAGCGCACGCAACTACGCCAAATATGGGACAAGGCGGTTGCCAAGCTGTTGAAGATGCTTACATAATTGGAAAACTTTTAGAAAACGAAAAAGATTGGAACACAATTTTTCATCAATTCGAGACAATCAGAAAAAAGAAAATTCATTACATTGTTAATACGAGCTGGACAATCGGAAAAATTGCTCAATGGGAACAATTTACAGGAATCAGGAATTTAGTTTTCAGAAACATTCCGGAGATTGTAAATCAAAAACAAATGGAAAAGATTTTGAAACTGGAAATATAGTTTTTGGGCTTTCGAAAGTCTCATACTGACACCAGCAAAAATTCTATTGATTTTCTTCTTTTTTAATTTTTTCAATTAAACTTTCTAACTCTTTGATCTTATCTTTCAGGTTTTTGATATCGTTTTTATTATTTGAAACTTTGCTTTTCAGCATCACGGTTCTGGCACGTTCGCTGTGGTCATCTTCATCTTCGTCCTCGTTAATTTCCTCCACATCTTCCTGGATTTCCTCTACATCTTCCTGAATTTCATCAATATCCTCCTGGATTTCTTCAATATCTTCCTGAATTTCGTCTATATCTTCCTGAATTTCGTTTACATCTTCTTTCAAATCCTCAATATGTTCGGAACTTTTATTTACGGACATCTGTATAAAAATCGCTAAATAGATAGCCTCCAAAGACACTATCGTCGTGAGCACCAACAACATATGTTCAAATTCAACGATTTTGAATAGAGGCAATGCAAAGCTAACAATGAAAAATATCGTATGAAAAACCAAAGATTGAATAGAACCTACCCACCAGATAATTCCGTTGGCTATTTTTTCCAGAACAGAAAGTTTTTCTTGGTTTTGATCTGATAATCTCATTTAAAATTTTTTATAAAAATACTGATTTAAAAAGCTTTTTACAAACTTCATCAATTAATTACGTCAGAAAAAGCAGCATCAAGATCATCATACTTGAATTTAAAGCCAGCTTTTTCAATTTTTCTTGCTGAAATCCGGCTTCCTTCCAGCGCCAAAACAGACATTTCTCCTAAAGCGGTTTTAATTACAAATTCCGGAATAGGAGGTAAAAATATTTTTTTCTCCAAATGCGCAGCTAGTTTTCGGGTAAAAATTTCGTTAGTGGTAAAATCTGGCGCCACAGCATTATAGGCGCCATTAAGAGAAACATCTTCCACAGCTTTTATATAAATATTTACTAAATCATCCAGATGAATCCAAGGAAAATATTGATTTCCACTTCCCAAAGCAGCACCCAAATGAAAATCAAAAGGTTTACGAAATACTTCCATTGCACCACCCTTTTCTGATAGAACAGTAGCTGTTCTAATTCTTACAACTCTGCTTCCTAAATTAAGAAACTGCAAAGCCTTTAACTCCCATTCTGTGCATACTTGTCCCAAAAAATCTTCTCCCGGCGCATCATCTTCTGAGTATATTTTTTCTGAGGTGTGCTGTCCATAAAACCCTGTTGCAGAGGCAGAAATAACAGCTTCCGGGTGGATATTTTGTCTTTTCATTTCGTCATAGATAAATTCAGCTGAACTAATTCTACTGCTGTAAATTTCTTGTTTGTAGGACTTTGTCCATCGTTTGCTGATGCTAGCGCCTGCAAGATGGATGAAAATATAGGTATTATCTAACGCACCTTTCTCCAAAGCTCCAGTTTTATAATCCCAAACGTAGGATTTAAAATCTGATTTTTCTTTCTTGGAACGGACCAAGGTCTCTACACGATAGCCATATCCATGTAATTTTTTTGAAAGCTTTTTCCCAACCAATCCTGTTGCGCCGCTTATGAGAATCTTTTTCATAAGGTTTTATTTTCTGTTTTAAAACAAAAACAATTCCAATGAAAACTCCCCTACTAATAAAGATAAAAAAGATGATAATTTACAGGAGTAATGAGAAGGGTTTACAGGAGTTTAATCCTATCATCTAGAATTTCTATCACTTTTTCTTTGTAAAGACTGCCAATTGCTTTTTTAAAATTCTTTTTACTCATTTGCAATTCGCCTTTAACCTCTTCCGGGGAGGATTTATCAGATAGATAAAGCAAACCATAATTATCTTGAAGCTTAGTCAAAATTGTTTGTTTAAATTCATCTACATTTTCAAAACCTTGGGGTTGCAATGTAACATCAATTTTCCCGTCTTCTCTAATGGTTTTGATGTAGCCGGTTTCTTCCGATAAAGGATAAAGCTTTTTAAAAACATCTGATGTATAAACCAAACCGATGTATTGTTTATTAATCACAACATTCCATCCCAGTTCGGATTCATTCATCATTATTAAATCCACTTTATCACCTTTTTGGAATGGCAAATTATCATATTGTGGATTACGTTTAAACTTAGTAGTACCAGTAATTAGGCCAGTAACATCATCTATATACACATAAATAAGATAACGTTTACCTTCTATCATTTTAGATTTTTGATGTTTGTATGGAACAAAAAGATCTTTAATAATTCCCCAATCCATAAAAGCGCCACTAGGCAAACTTTCTACACAAGTCATCACGGCAAAATCTCCTATCTCTGCATTAGGTTTTTCGGTGGTGGCTTTTAAAACGCCTTCTTCCTGATAGACAAATACTTCTACTTCTTTGCCTATTTCCCAGGAATCATCAGAAAAAATTTTTTGAATAAAAGCTTTTTCTTCATTTTCATCGCGAAGAATAAAACCAGATGAAATTTTTTCTGAGATGGTAAGCATTTGAATTTGTCCAGGCTTCATAAAATTTGATTTGTTGCAAAAATATGGAAATAAGCATTTTGAAACAAAAAAAACCGGCTATCACATTTACGATAACCGGCTCTTTTTCATAACTTATTTTTTTTATCTGATTCTATAGACCGTAATATCTGCCGAGATATTTCCCAGAGATTTGAGATCTACATTGCTGCTGATAACGCCAAAATTGAGTTTATCTCCTGCAGTTAATGTATAAATATGGTTAATATTATCTTGAGTTAAGCTTATGGTTTCTTTCTCCGATGATGGCAGTTTTCCCATTTGTGTATGATCCAACAAGACTACAGATTGATCTGTTGATGTTTTAGAAATAGCCACTCCAATCTTTGCCTCAGAAGAAATCATCATCGTAAGACCTTCACCAAAGCGGAGTGAATAATTAACATAATACAAACCTGTTTCCTTTACAACATATTGATTGTTATCAACAAATTCTTTACCTACATTGGCAATTGTATTGCTAAATTTTACTGCGGTGAAGTTTTTATCGGATAATTTGTTGCTTTGAGAATCAATAGAAAACCCGGAAATTGATTTTGCAGAAAAAGCATCCGGATCACTAAACATTTTTTTCCAGGAACCTCTAGATTTGTCTGTATTAATATATTCTGAATCAAATATATAATAACCTGTGCTTGTCAAATTTTTGGTTCTGCCGGAGATTTTTGCGGATTGCGAAGGTTTTGTTATATAAACAATAGCACCGTTTTGATCTGCACCGTAGAATTGATCTTTTAAAGACAATGAATCTGCAGAAATTCTGGGTGGTATAAATCCATCTGGAACGTCAGTTTTCATAGATCTTTTCACATCCAGAGTGGCTTTAGGATGTTTAGTATTGATTCCAACCTGGGATTTTACAGTAATCATTGACAAGAGAAAAATGATCACATATTTTATGTTCATATTTTTATCTAATTATAAAGTTTAGTTCTTTTAAGAAATTAGTGAATCTCTTTAAAACCAAACCCACTCCAATCTATATAATCATGAATTGAAGCGGGAATAGTTATTTAGTGCAGAGAATGAATGTTATTTTTTTTACCATTCTGTTCCATCTCTTACTGGTGGATCTGGATCAACTTCTGGTTTGCTAGAAGTATTAACTTTTACAGTATCAGATTTAATAGTATCATTAGCTTTATTAAATTCTGAGTTTTCTTGAGAATTAACAGTTGTTACTTCTGCATCATCATCTTGACGACAAGAAACAAAATTTAGAGATACAGCACAAATGGCTAGGATTGAAATTAATTTTTTCATGATATAGATAGATTATTTAGATATTTTAAAAGTATTTTTTTGTTCAACTTTCTACAGCAAAATTATGTTCTACATTTACAAAAAAAAAGTTAACATGGTCATTATTCTAAAATTATGACGTCCTAATTCGTAAATAATGACAGGTTTAAATAATTATAAATCAGTATTTTAAATCAAAAACACAAGTGATATATAAGTTGAATGTTTTTTGGGGAAATTTAATAAAATTCCGTAATTTTGAAACCACACAAATGGTGATGATTAGTACTTTCGGATGCATAAAATAATTTTTTTCATATTATTCTTAACTTATTGTTTGGCTTTCTCCAAAGATAAACCACAAAAGGAGTATGAAGATATTAGAAAGATTTATGAATTTTATCCAAAGGATGATACTAGAGCTTTTATATATATTAATCCATATATTGCAAAGGCTAAAAAAGAAAAACAATACAGATATCTTTTCCAAGGTTATAAAGATGCTGTATTTTTCTCTAAATCTCTTCAAAATAAGTTACAATATTCTGACAGTTGTATTAATGCTGCGTATAAAACTCAGGATGAAGATTTAATATCTTCTGCATACGTGCTTAAAGGAAGTGTATATTACGTAAGATTAAAAAAATACAAACCGGCATTGGATGAGTATTTAATGGCCTATAAATATTCTAAAAACACCAGTGATTTGTATTTAAAAAACAAAGTTTCTTATCACCTAGGCGTGGTAAAGAATTATTTAGGCTATTATGAAGAGACGGAAGAACTTTTCCAAAATTGCGTTACCTATTTCGAAAAGGAAGCTAATAATCCTAGTGCTCATAAAAATGATATTTTTAACAATCAGAAGGGTTATCTCAATAGTCTTCATCAATTAATTATTTGCCAAATTAATCTTAAAGACACTCAAAAAACAGATTCACTTATACAAATCGGTTTATTAAAAACCTTTAATAACCCTGATTTTTCTTTGGAAAGAAGTTATTTCTTAAAATGCAAAGGACTTTCAGAATATTCTAATGGAAGATATCAATCTGCAATAGATTATCTCAATCAATCTTTGGGTCTCATCAAAGATGATTTCGCCTGGCAGTCTGTTGATTATTTCTACATCGGGAAAAGTTACGCTGCTTTAGACAAAAAGGATCTTGCGATTTCTACTTTTAAAAAAATAGATTCTATGTTCGTTAAGTATGATTTTGTACTTCCTGAGCTTAGAGAAAACTATGAAATTCTGATTAACCATTATAAAAGCAAAAAAGAACACGAAAAACAACTTTATTATACTACACAACTATTAAAAGCAGATAGTATCATCTCCAGAGATTTCGCTTATCTCTCTCTAAAAATCCATAGAGAATATGATACTAACTCTCTGCTAGAAGAAAAAGGAAGACTGGAGAAAGCCAACATCTGGAGTGGTGTTTTTCTTACCGCTTTTGCGGGATTGGCGTTGGTTTTATACTTAATTCTCAGAAAAAGATTTAAAAATGAAAAAAATATTCTGAGTAAATACCTTGCATTAGAAGAAAAACTAAGAACACATAAATATGTATCGCCAGAACCTGTTTCTGCTCTGGCTCCTGAACAACCGGATGAGAAGAAAACGCACATTACAGAAGCTATAAGACAAGATCTTCTTCAAAAACTTAAAAAATTTGAAGATAAAAAACAATTTACCCAAAAAGGTCTTACAATTCAGAAACTTGCTATACAGCTGGAAACCAATTCCAATTATTTATCCAATGTCATCAACGAGGAAAAGGGAATGAATTTCAATAAATATCTGGGAGATCTTAGAATTCGATACATCACTTGTCTTCTTTTTGAGAAAAATAAATACCTTAATTACACCATTGATAGTCTGGCAAAAGAATGCGGAATAGCTTCCAGACAAAATTTTTCCGATCTTTTCTTCGAAATTAATGGAATTAGACCTACAGATTTTATCAGAAAAAGAAAAAAAGAGCTGGAAAATAATCATAATAATCAATTCTCCAACTCCTCTTCCACTTTGGACAGTATCCGAAGTATTATTTTTAAAAACTAAAATTTAATTCAGAAAATCTTTAACTTTCAAGGTTTTTTGATCACCAGAACCTAGATTTTTGATGGTAATATTTCCTTCATTAATTTCTTGCTCTCCCAGGAAAACCAGATTTTCTATGCCTTTTTTCTCGGCATAAGTAAATTGCTTTTTAAGTTTTGAAGCTTCCGGATAAAGTTCCGCAGAGATATTTTTATTTCTCAATTCAGAAATCAATTTCAAAGCTTCCACAGATTCTGCTTCACCGTAATTGGCAAAAAGATATTTTACATTATTTTCAGAATCTTTCGGGAAAATTCCTAATTCTTCCATTACAAGATAAATTCTGTCCAATCCAAAAGAAATCCCAATTCCGGGAATATCTTTCACCCCAAAAACTTCTGTCAAATTATCATAACGTCCACCTCCTCCGATAGACCCCATTGCAACATCTTTCGCTTTCACCTCGAAAATCGCACCTGTATAATAATCCAAACCTCTTGCAAGCGTGATGTCAAAAACCAAATTTTGAGAATCGATACCAAGATTCAAGGCGTTTTTAATTACAAATTCTAATTCTTCAACACCCTTCAAGCCGGTTTCGTTGCCTTGGAATTTTTCTTTTAAGTTTGATAGATTTTCTAGTGCATTATCGGTTTGATTAAAAAGAAAATCCAATTTAGAAATCGCTTCTTCCGAGATTCCTTTTTCCAGCATTTCTTTAGTCACGCCATCTTTCCCGATTTTGTCTAATTTGTCAAGAGCAACAGTAAAATCAATCAATTGATCGGCAATTCCAGCATATTCAGCAATTCCGGAAAGAATTTTTCTGTTATTAATGTGAACAGAAACTGACAATTTTAAATCTTTGAAAGATTTGAAATATAACTGCAACAACTCAACTTCTTGCCAAAGACTTGTACTCCCTACAACATCCGCATCACATTGATAAAACTCTCGGAATCTGCCTTTCTGAGGACGATCTGCTCTCCAAACCGGCTGAATTTGATACCGTTTGAAAGGAAAAGCCAATTGCCCTTGATTCATTGCCACAAATCTCGCGAAGGGAACAGTTAAATCATAACGAAGGGCTTTTTCGGAAATCTGAGAAATCAGTTTTTGAGAATTTTTATTCGTCCAATCTTCCTCGTTGGTTTTTGAAGCATAATCTCCAGAATTCAAAATTTTAAAAATCAATCGATCACCTTCTTCTCCATATTTCCCTGTCAAAGTAGAAAGATTTTCGAAACTTGGAGTTTCCAACGGCTGGAATCCAAATAACTCAAAATTGTTCTGTAAAATATTAATGATATATTTTCTTCTGGAAACTTCTTTCGCAGTAAAATCTCTTGTTCCTTTTGCTAAGCTCGGCTTCATTTTTATAAGTGATAAATGATTGTTGATGAATGATTATTGCTTGCAAAAATAAGGATTATAAGCTGAAAGCTCAATTTTTGAGTTTTATTAATTCAAAAAATAATAATTTTGGTTTATGAACCTTTTTGACAGCCATTTCGAAATCATTGAAAACATTCTGCCTTATGACGGCGTTACTTCTTACTACGGAAAAATTTTTTCTGAAGAAGAATCCAATGATTATTTCAATAAATTAATGACCGAAATCGAATGGAAAAGCGATGAAGCGGTAATCTTCGGAAAAGTCATTGAAACCAAAAGAAAAGTAGCCTGGTATGGAGATCAGGAATTCAGCTACACCTATTCCGGAAGAACCAAAACAGCGTTAAAATGGAATAAAACCCTTCTGGAAATTAAAGAAAAAATTGAAAATGTAAGTGGAGAAACTTTCAATTCTTGTCTATTAAATCTATATCACAATGGCTCCGAGGGAATGGCCTATCACAGCGATGGCGAAAAGGATTTGAAAGATAATGGCGCAATCAGTTCCGTAAGTTTTGGAGCTGAAAGGAAATTCAATTTCAAACATAAAACTACCAAAGAATTGGTTTCTCTTGTTCTTGAAAACGGAAGTTTATTAATGATGAAAGATACCACTCAGAAATTCTGGCTACACAGACTTCCTACAACTACGAAAATCATCAAACCAAGAATCAGCCTGACTTTCAGAACAATTGACAAATCTAAATAACGGGTTTATACTTCTTCATAAATCCAAAGCATAATAGCAATCCTATTAAAGATAATCCTGCGCCAACTAACGATGGATAATTGTAGGAAAATCCAAACTCCAGAGGTAATCCGCCGAAAAATGCGCCGATAGAATTGGCAATATTGAAAGCGGCCTGCATAAAAGCGGCAGCCATCATTTCAGAATTTTTGGCAGTGCGCAGCATTATGATATTAATCGGAGTTCCAACAGACATAGACAAAACGCCGCAAATAAATGTGAGAATCAAGGAAATTATTTTGTTTTCCGAAAAGAAAAACACACCTATTAATGCCAAAATCATGGCAATAAAAAGAATGGATGCTGCCAAAGCCGGACGCATTTTGTCTGCCATAACGCCACCAAGAAAGTTCCCTACAACCATCCCGGAACCGGCTAAAACCATTATATAAGCTATGGAATCTGTAGAAAATCTGGAAACATCCGTCATCAATGGCGTAATGTAGCTAAACCAAGAGAACAAACCACCAAATCCTATGGCGGTTATCGCAATAATATGCCAAGCTTTGATGGATTTAAAAAATTCCAGCTCTTCTTTGATGCCCACAGTCCG
Organism: Flavobacteriales bacterium UBA2306; assembly: GCA_002345565.1. Lineage (GTDB taxonomy): Bacteria > Bacteroidota > Bacteroidia > Flavobacteriales > Weeksellaceae > Epilithonimonas. The sequence continues at coordinate 508,937 of DDVS01000001.1, forward strand.
CAGGCTATCCATATAAGGAAGTAAAAATTTTATTGCAAATATTGTGATTAACCCAATCAAAGCAACTACGCCGAAAGCATATCTCCAGGAAACCTGATGTCCAAGCCAGGTTACGAAAGGAACCATTGCAAGATTGGCCAAGGTGAGTCCGGCAAACATTACAGCAATGCTCTGCGCCTGTTTCCCAGGTTTTGCCAGTCTGGAGCAAACCACAATCCCAACTCCGAAAAATGCGCCGTGAGGAAGTCCTGCCAAAAATCTAACGATCATCATTGTTATATAATCGTTTACTAACGCAGATAATCCATTAAAAATGGTAAAAATCAACATCAGGAAAATCAAAATTCTTTTGGGAGGAAATTTGGCGGCATAAGCAACCAAAACAGGAGCTCCAACCACTACGCCGGCTGCATAGGATGAAATCAAATGTCCTGCTTTTGGAATAGAAATATGAAGAGATTGTGCAACATCTGGCAACAAGCCCATAATCACGAACTCCGTGGTTCCTATAGCCAAACCGCCAAGAGACAAAGGAAATAGTCTTTTATCCATTTTGCAAAAATCCAGATTTTAATGATAATTATCAAATTTTAAAGTCTCAAAATAAGATTTATATAATTAATTTAAACATTAGTTTAAATTTAATTCATATTAGTTGATGTATTATAAAAATTAGGTTTGTTATAGTTCGTTAATTTTGGTTACCATTCTTTTTTTTATTTTATTTTTGCATACCGAAAACTATTATGCTGAACAAGATTCTGACTTTTCCTATCGTTATTTTGATAAAATTTTATCAATTAGCCATATCGCCTTGGTTAGGTAAAAATTGCAGATATAACCCCACTTGTTCTCATTATACTTTGGAAGCATTGAAAATTCACGGACTTCTGAAAGGAGGCTGGCTGGCGATTAAAAGAATTGCAAGCTGTCATCCTTGGGGCGGAGAGGGTTACGATCCTGTGCCACCAAAACAACATTAAAATCAATTATCTATGAAGCATATTTTTCTCAGATTTTATCTCCTCTTTTTTGCGGGAATTTTCCAGCTGTTCTCTTCACAAAATTCTAATGCCAGTTTTTCTGACGGAAATCTGAAAATTAATCATAAAGAAACTATTGCCGTAAAAATATTTGCCACGCAAAACACCAACGAGTTGTATCAGCAGGCGTCTCAAAATATTCCTAATGAATTAATTATTCTTAATGAAGACAACATAAAAGCAGAATCTGCTGAACATCTTTCCAATATCCAGAATATTCTGGAATCTTTTAAATCTCATCATTTCCAGTTTTTGGATGATAATTTCAGACCTGTAGAAGCTGTTCTTGAGCAGAAAAATATTGAAAATTTCAAATATCTTCTAAAAGCTGATAAAGTTTTAAAACCAGCTGATAACGTAGAATTGGAAACGACATTTAAAATTTGGGATCCTGTAAAAGGAATCCGATTAGGCCCCGTAATGCTTCATTTTTACAGTTTAATGTTCATCTTTGCCTTTGGACTTGGTTATATTATTATGGCTAAGATTTTCAAAATTGATGGTGTTGAAGAAAAATATCTGGAACCATTATTTACCTGGACCTTATTAGGAACTATTCTTGGAGCAAGATTAGGCCACGTTATTTTTTATCAGCCAGAACTATTTAAAGAAGATTTCCTGAGTGTTTTCTTACCAATCAGTACAAAAGGTGGTTTGCACTTCACCGGATTTTCCGGATTGGCGAGTCATGGTGCCACCATTGCTTTGATTTTCACGACTTTATATTACAGTTTTAAAATCATCAGGAAAAATCCATTTTGGGTTTATGACAGAATCGGGATTGTAGTCGCTCTAGGCGGTGCTTTTGTAAGAATGGGGAACTTTTTTAATTCCGAAATCATTGGAAAACCCGTTGATCCCACTTCTCCTTTTGCGATTCTTTTTCCGCAACAAAGCTCAGAATATGGCGTAACAATTCCGCGGTATCCTACACAATTGTTTGAAGCGGTAGGTTATTTTTGTCTTTTCATCCTTCTTTGGGTTTTGTACCGCAAAACAGATAAAAAATACCAACAAGGATGGTTATTCGGGTTGTTTTTCATCATTCTTTGGGCCATCAGATTCTTTGTAGAATTCCTTAAAGAACCGCAGGGCGACGAATTCATCACATTGGGCGGTCTTAATACAGGTCAGGTTTTGAGTATTCCGTTTATGCTTGCAGGATTTGTAATTATGATTTATTCTAAAAAATTCAGACTTCCGAAAACCGAAGCAACATTATAACAGTTAAACTCCCAGATTTGGGAGTTTTTTTTATGATCAAAATTTATAGAATACTGAATCACATAGACACATTAGTCTTATTTGAACTTTAATGAAGAATTAAAACTTTTGTGACTTTGTCGTTTGCTAAACAAAATTAAAACAGAGTTCACTAGTATGATTATAAGTTTTCAATTTCCTGCACAAACTCTTCCACAAGCTCATCAGAACTTGCCCAGGAAGTAATTAATCGGATTGCAGAATGGTCTTCATCTATCTTTTTCCAAACATAGAAATCAAAATTTTCTGACAATGTTTCGATTTGGGAGTTATTCAAAATCGGGAAAATCTGATTGGTAAATGTATCAGACAAAAATCCGAAACCTTTATTCTGAAAAGACAATTTGATTTTCATTGCCTGAACGTTAGAATGTTTTGCCAAATCGAAATATAAATCATCTTTCATCAATTCCAAAAACTGAATTCCCAATAATCTTCCTTTCGCCAACATCGCTCCTTTTTGCTTAATATGAAACCCGAATTCTTCTTTCAATTTGTCATTGGTAATAACGATTGCTTCTCCTAACAAAGCGCCGTTTTTTGTTCCTCCGAGATAGAAAACATCGGTCAATTTAGCAATATCTTCCAATGTCAAATCATTGATTTCGGCAGTTAAAGCTTGGCCTAATCTTGCGCCATCCATAAAAAGATACAAATCATTATTTTTACAAAAAGCTGATAATTCTTGTAATTCTTTTTTAGTATAAATCGTTCCAACTTCTGTAGAATTGGAAATATAAACGAGTTTTTGTTTGACTTGATGAGGCTTATTCGTATGCGTATCTAAAACCGATTGGATATGTTCCGGTTTCAATTTTCCATCTTCTGTAACTAATCCGTGAACTTTGTGCCCAGTTGCTTCTATCGCACCGGTTTCATTAGTAAAAATATGTCCGGTTTCTGCAGAAACTACGCTCTCGTGCGGACGAAGAATTGAAGAAATCACTAAAAGATTCGCTTGAGTTCCACCACTTACAAAATGAATATCTGCATCGTGATGATTCATTTTTTGTTTGATTAATTGTTTGGCTTGCTCAGAATAATTATCGTAACCGTAACCGTTTTGCTGACTGAAATTGGTTTTGATTAATGCTTCTAAAATATGGGGATGGCAACCTTCTGAATAATCATTTTTGAAAGAATATTTCTTCATTATTTCTACTACTTTTTATGTTGAATCAAAGTTATTGAATTATCGATTAAACGGAGATAAATGATTTAGAAATATTAATATTTTAAACACAAAGAGCGCAAAGCATTTTATCCCATTGAAAGTATTTTTAAGCCTCGCGAAAGCGCTTTGCTGAGGAAAGTTAATTGAATTTTAAATTGTTAGAATAAAACATAATCTTTTCTAACTTTTAGTTAACTTTGACTTATGAATTCTCTAACTGAAGAAAATTATCTGAAAGCCCTTTATCATCTTGTGAATGAGAATGATGAAGTTTCTGTGAACGACCTCAGCCGTCAGCTCAATATCAAAATGCCATCTGTAAACAGTATGATTAAGAAGTTTGCAGAGAAAAATTGGGTAAAATATGAATCTTACAAACCGATTAAACTGACAGAATCTGGAAAAAAAGAAGCATCACTCATCGTGAGAAAACACCGGCTAACAGAAATGTTTCTGGTAGAAAAAATGGGATTTGGATGGGAAAATGTCCACGAGATTGCAGAGCAACTGGAACATATCCACTCTGATGTTTTCTTTGATAAAATGGACGAAATCCTGAATTATCCAAAAGTGGATCCACACGGCGAACCCATTCCCGATAAGGACGGCAACATCATCCAACCAGATTTGAAAAAACTAAGCAAATGTAAAGAGAATGAAACCGTAGAATTAGCTTCTGTAACCACTTCCTCCGAAGAATTTCTGAACTTTCTTAATAAAAGAAACCTAAGTCTCGGAATCGAAATCAAAGTTTTGCAAAAAGAAAATTTTGATCAATCTATGAAGGTATTATATAACAGCCAAGAGGAAAATTTCAGCAAAACGGTTTGTGACAGATTATTAGTAACAAAAAAAGACTCGTAAAACAATGATTTTACGAGTCTTTTGCAGAAAAAAGGGAACACACCTTGCCTTTAAATAAAAGTAGGCACAGCCCCTTGGGTTTGTAATCTTAACGTAGATCCAAAAGCTGTGAGGGACATCGATTTTTTGAATGGAGACTTCCGGCTGTAGTTTCTTTTATGCAAAGACACGTGGAAACAATGAAAAAATATCCTAATACAGACTTAGGTTTAGGTTTATAGACTCTATCAAAACGAATATTTATAGCGATTTGGCAAAACATTTTACTTGCTAAGCCGCTTTTTTAATTAATTATCAAAACTTAAACAAACTCTTGATAAAATCTTTATTGAGATATTTGTCCAACGGATAGATTTTCAAGAAATAATTCCCGATGAAAAGCAAGACCAAAACTACTGTAGGTTTGTAAAACAAATTAAGAATATTCAATTTGAAATCCGGAAGGAAAATAGCAATATTGATAGAAATACAACCTAAAATCATTACATAAATCATCTCGATCCCCAGAGGGAAAACCTTGAATTTGATATAATTGAAGACAATTTTAACGATATTAAACAAAGTTAAAGAAATCGCATAAGCCATCGCAATTCCTAAAATCCCCAAATTGGTATGTTTCAGAAAAAGCATATTGGTTGTAATCGTCAAAATTGCTAAAATCAGCATTACCACAATATTGAATTTGTAATACTTCGACAAAGAAATGATATGACCATTAAAACCCGTTGCTAAATCGAACAACATCGCAAATCCAAGAATCCAAACTATGGGTTCGGAAGAGCGCAAATCTTCTCCATTCTTCATAAAGTCAGCCAAATAAGGAAATCCTACGGCAATGCAACAAAACAATACCAAACCGAGAAAAAACAAACTGAGCGATGTTTTTTTATGAAACCGGTCTAACTCATTATAATCTCCGCTTGCTAAAACCTTGTTGATAATTGGTGCAGATAGATTAAATAATCCCATTTGTGGAACCACAATCAAAGAAATAATAGAATAAATATTATTATAAATACCATTTTCCTCGAAACTGATGAACTCGCCAATCATATAACTATCAATCTTGATGGCTATGTAATTCCCGATATTTCCTAAAAAACCAAACAAACTATAAGTTAAAATTTCGCGATAAAGATTATCTTTTTTGAAATAAGTAAGGTCAAAATCAAACTTAACTTTTTCTAATCTATTGGTATAAATTCCATAGCCGAATAGGGAAACTATAAACATCATAAAGAAAAATCCATAAGCCGATTTCTCCGTGAATCCTAAAAAGAAAAACAAACAAAAGGCACCCAAATTGGCAATTTTCGGGACAAAATTCTCGAAGATATTTGGCACAACTACCCTTTTATAATTGGTCAAGAACTTATTGAGAACAGAAGACAAGGCCAACACCAAAGCCAAAGGGAGAATGAGTTTTTTCATTCGCCACAACTCGGTATTCTGCAAACTTGGAAAGAGATAATTGAGCAAGTAATAAGCGCTGGCCACAATTAAAAAATTAATGACAACCGCCAACAATGACAGCGACAACATATTATGATGCTTCCCATCTGCATTGACTTTGCTAAAGAATTTGACATTAGAAAAACTGAGCCCGAAAACCACAATCGGAACAATCATCTCGGCAGTTGGCAAGATATAGCGGAGCTTCCCATAAAACTCCATATCATAAGGAAAAATGAAAATAGCAGAAAACGTTCCCAGCAAAAAGCCGAGATAACCAATGATCGAATATTTTACACCTTGTCTTGCTACGACGCTCATATTAATTATAATTGATAGTTGATAAATGATTTTCTTCTTTTCCTCAAATCCTAAAAGCAGCGAAGAAAATTAATTTACTCCCTTTTGGGTTGGGGAAATATATTAATTTTGTCAGGCTGAGGCTCTCGAAGTCTTTCAAATATAAAATTCCATAACCTTAAATTTTGGGCAAAAATATGATATTATTAATATAATGCTTGTAATTCTTCACATTCTCTGGATTCTGTTGATTCAGGAATTCTTCTGTCAGAATTTTCGTTTTCAAAGTTTCTCTATCCAGATAATTAACGGAATAACCCCAATCTGCAATCTCGGAAATCAAAGTCCAAAGATTCTCCTGATGATGACGCTGTTCCATTTCTACCATTAGAATGGGTTGGTATTTTTCGATCGTTTTTTTAGCGCCTCGCAAAGTTTGCATCTCATTTCCTTCCACATCAATCTTGATAAAATCGAGGTTTTTGAGATTTAGTTTGTTAGTCTGAGTTTTGTCGAAGACCAAATCATCCAAAGGTTTGACTTCTACTTTTTGAAGAATAGTTTTCTCTTCATTTTTTTCTTTGATAGAAGTCTGCAAAGTTCCTCTGGTATGTACTTTTTCACCATTAATCACGGGAATCTTAAACTCAGCAACCGTAGAAATATCAGACAACGCCATAGAAAACAACTTGACTTTTGGAAATAATCTTCTCAGTCTGTTGAACAATTGTTGATTGGGTTCGAAAGCAAAGATATTTTCTGGTTTCAGATGATTTTCTAAAGTATAAAGATAGGCGCCGACATTGGCTCCAACGTCCATAAACACAGAATCTTTTGATAAAATTTCTTTAATCCAAAGAAACTCTGGTTCTACCTTTCTTTCCAAAAGATTATGAGCAGCAAGACCTTTCAGTTTCTTGAAAAATCTGCTTTTGTAATAAGACGGCAAAATGTACTGGAGATTCTCAGCTAACCTACTATAAACACTCATCGATTTTTGTCATAAAGAAAAGAACGACAAAGAAAAGCCATTTATTTTACAAATCATAAAGTTTTGTTAAATATAAAATAAAAACCTGCCGAGAAATAGCAGGTTTCGAAAAAGAAAAATTAGGAATAGTTAGTTTGATTTGATGATTTTAAACGCTTCTTCTTTAACTGCTGTTTTAATTTTTAAGATGTAATTTCCTGTTGGGAGTATGGAGACATCTATTTTTGAGATAGCGGTTACTTACGCTGGCGTTAGATGCAAATTGTTTAAGTTAGTAATTGCCATAGTTTTTATATTTTAGAATTAACAAATAGTGATCTTATTTTTGATTAGAAAAATAATACAGCTAGCTCGTGAGTCTCATCCTAGAGCATCCGTCTGCGGTGATGGTGATGGTGCCACTCCAGTTTTTGGTGCTGCATTTGGCGGTGAAGTTATAGCTGCCTGCTGGCAAGCTGAAGTTGGCGCATCCGCTGGCGCCGCAGTCCGGCGTACCGCTGCTGTAATATTGGGAGATGGTTCCTGTACTTCCGGAGAGCGTTACGGTAATACTACCACAGCCTAAATCTGAAGATACCCAAAACAAAGCTTTGCCATTTGTAGAGCCAGATGTTCCACCAGAAAGTGCCCCACAGTTGCCCGACCAGTTTCCTTTGTCATACAATGTGGGTATTGAATAAGAAACCGATGGATAATATAATTCCAACTGTGTTCCTTTTAATTTGGCAGATGCATTGGGTAAGTTATGAGAAGAATCCCAAACAATCGTATTACCATCTATATATCCTTTATAAAGTCCCACCGTTCCTTTATATTCGCACATATAGACTCTATTCTCTGCTTCATTAGCAATTCCACCGATTGCTATATCCGTTTTATCTCCGCTTGCTCCTAATGTTCTTACCCAAACTCCTCTTGGGGAAGTAGTGGTATTTTCAATATCATCCTCATCTTCTTCATTATCGTTTTCCCGCTCACAGGAATATACAAATGCTAATAATGACATACAAACCAGCATACTTTTAAAAAAATGTTTTGTTTTCATAATAATGTATTTTTAAAATGTGTGTGTTTTAAATTGATTCCTTCTACATGCTCAGGATGACAGTGCCGATAAAATCTGTTTTGTCAGGCTGAGGCTCTCGAAGCCTCGCATTCTTTTACTCTCAAATTTTCCTACCCCTAACTCTAAAACCCTAAAAATCAATCATACCAACTGCCGAGTTCTATTTTGTATCCTGCTTTTTCAAACGCTTTCTGGAGGGCTTCTCCAAAAGGTTTGTTGTGTTTTTGGAAACGGATGCCTGTGAAGAACATATTATAGACGCCGTTATATTCTGCCTCAGCAATACTTTTCCCGATGTATCTTCTATTAATCTTAACAGCATCTTCTTCTGTATCCAGAATCACGTTGATATCTTTTCCAATTGCTGTGATTTTGTTTAATGCGACTTCTTGTTGTTCTATATAATGCCCGTTTTCGCCTTGATACTCTAGCTCCACTTTCAATACATTGTTAAGAACAGTATATGGTTTTATTATTTTGATGGTATCGCCGAAATGATTGTATTCAATTTTGATTTCTAAGTCATTCTTTAGATTATCATTAAGGAGTTTAACAATCTCTGCGGTTTGCGAAAACACCGATGCAAAGAAGAAAACAAAAGCCAAGAACAGGCTTCTTGAGAAATGAGTTTTCATAATACTGAGTTTTAAACAAATATAAACTCCACATCTAATACAAGTAAATACCTCAAAAAAGGTATTTTTTTATCAGAAATATTGTTAATTTTATAAAAAACCATTACGATGAAAGAGAAATACATTGCAAAACCTATAAAGCCCCATCTATTGTCTGATGTTTGGAATGCACATCCTGATGCGCTAAGTAATAATCTTAAGTCGATAGCCCAGCCGCCTTCCGTCGAACAGATTATTGGGGAGATGTTCGCTCTCGGGCCATTCTATTATTATGTGATTAATCTTGCCTCCAGCAAGCTCAGCAATCACCATCCAGATCTAAGGAAGATGCACGGCCTCAAAAACAATCCTAAACATCTTAAAGAGATTATAGACCTGATACATCCTGATGATCTCGATTTTGTGACAAAAGCAGAGAAAATGACCATCGAAAAAATAAAAGAAATAGGTTTTGAACATCAACTTAATCTAAAATGCAGCTATTGCTTCCGAATGAAAACCAATAAAGGAAATTATGAAATGTTTCATCATCAAGCTTTGCATACCCTAAAAGATAAAGACGGAAGATTGTTGCAGGCTGTGAATATACACACCAATATAGAGCATATCACCAAGGTTAATCCCTACACTGTTTTGGTTGCAGGTATTGGTAGTCGTAATGATTTTCATCAGATGCAATACAGCAACAAAACACTAGAAATCTCTCCGCCAAAAACTTCGCTTACAAAACGTGAAATAGAGATATTATCTTTGTTAGCAATAGGTCATTCTGCAAAAAACATTTCGGAGTTTCTGAAAATATCATATCATACTGTCACAACTCATCGTAGAAACATCTTTATCAAAATGGAATGCACAAAAATCTCCGAACTTATAAAAAAAGCATTGGAATGGGGACTTATCTGAAATAATTGATAATTGATAATTGATATTTAACCATTAATTCCCAAACTTGTTTTAAATTTGAATTTTAAATTATCTTTATGACATCGCCGTTTTACAAATCTTCAAAAGAAGTATCAACCCAATGGCGATTGCATATAATCATTAAAAAAATTTAAATAACTTTATATGAAATATTTACTTTTTGTTATGCTATCATTATTTGGATTTTCAAAAAATAAGGCACAGGCAAAATCGATTTACAGTTTCAAAGTAGAAGCTTTGGACGGTTCAACCATTGATTTTTCTAAATTCAAAGGCAAAAAAATATTGGTTGTCAACACCGCTTCCGAATGCGGATTCACGCCTCAATATGCAGATTTGGAGAAACTTTATGAAGCTTATAAAAGCAAATTGGTTATCGTTGGATTTCCTGCTAATAATTTTGGTGGACAAGAACCTGGGGCGAATCACGAGATTGCAACATTCTGCCAGAAAAATTATGGCGTTACTTTCCCGATGGCGGCGAAAATCTCTGTAAAAGGTGATAACATTGCTCCCATCTATAAATTTCTGACTCAGAAAAAAGAAAATGGCGTAAAAGACACAGAGATTAAATGGAATTTTACTAAAATTTTATTAGATGAAAAAGGTCACATTCTCAATAGTTTTGAAAGTAAAATAACGCCAATGAGCGAAAATATCACAAAATATCTAAGGTAAATTTTAGAAGAGTTTGAGATAATAGACAAATAGATGAGAGACAATTCTCTTCTCATATTATACAAAACAAAAGCGTTCATAATTTTGAACGCTTTTCTATTATCTATCTGTATATTATCTTTGGGTCTTAGACAAAAGGTAATTTCACCACTTTCGCAGGAATGTCCTTGTTTCTGATTCTGATAAAGATTTCTGAACCTAATTTGAAATTCGGTTTATCGACATAAGCGAGGCCTACTCCTATCTTTTTCATTGGAGACATTGTTCCGGAAGTTACTTTTCCAATAACATTGCCTTCTGCGTCCACCACTTCATAATCGTGTCTTGGAATAGCTTTTTCCTGCATTTCGAAACCAACCAATTTTCTGGAAACACCTTCAGTTTTTTGATTTTCCAAGAATGCTTTGTTCACAAAATCTTTATCGAATTTCGTAATCCAACCTAATCCAGCTTCAAGCGGAGAAGTTGTATCATCGATATCATTTCCGTAAAGACAGAATCCTTTTTCTAATCTTAAAGTATCTCTGGAAGCCAATCCACAAGGAATCAATCCAAATTCTTTCCCAGCTTCTGTCAAAGCATCCCAAAGTTGTTCTGCATATTTGTTATCAAAATAAACTTCGAATCCACCACTTCCTGTATAACCTGTGTTAGAAATAATCACATCAGAAAAACCGGCAACAGAACCAATTGTAAAATGGTAATATGGAATTGCTGATAAATCTGTATCAGTTAATTTTTGAAGAATCTCAGTAGCTTTTGGACCTTGAATTGCGATTAATGACATCTCATCAGAAGCATTAGTCATTTTTGCCCCGAATTTCTCATTGTATTTTGCAATGTGATTCCAATCTTTATCAATATTGGAAGCGTTTACAACTACAAAATATTTTTCATCCTCAATTTTGTAAACAATTAGGTCATCTACAATTCCGCCAGTTTCGTTTGGAAGGCAAGAATATTGTGCTTTTCCGTTTTCCAAAGCATCAACATTGTTAGAAGTCACAAACTGCAACAAGTCTTTTGCAGAAGCACCTTCGATGAAAAATTGTCCCATATGAGACACATCAAAAATTCCCGCTTTTTCGCGGACAGCAAAATGTTCTTCTGTAACTCCTGAATATTGAACTGGCATCTCGAATCCTGCAAACGGAACGATTTTCGCGCCTAGAGAAACGTGTTTATCGTATAAAGCGGTTTTTTTCATCTATAAATTTTATTTTTTTAATGGTTAGATGGAACACTAAAGGTGTTTCATTTTAAAAGGAAGATTTATTTAGTTGCGCACAAATATAAAGAAGATTTTAGATAATAGATGCTAGATATTAGACTTTAAAATTAACTGATAAATGTTGGTTGAAGTCCATTAGCAATTTGGTTATCTTTGCAGTTCAACTTTAAACCTTGAACATTAAACTTTAAATCCATTATGAGCGAAACAATCCTTTGTCCAAAATGCCAATCCGAATTCACTTACGAACAAGACAATCTTCAAGTTTGTTCTCAATGTTTCCACGAATGGGATCCTGCAGAAGTTTCAACGGAAGGTAAAATTTTCGATTCTCTGGGTAAAGAATTGCAAAATGGAGATTCTGTAATTGTTATCAAAGATTTGCCTGTAAAAGGCGCTCCAAAACCTGTAAAAGCAGGAACCAAAGTTAAAAACATCAGACTAAGACCAGACAGCGATCATAATATCGATTGTAAAATTGACGGTTTCGGTTCTATGGCTTTGAAGTCTGAGTTTGTGAAGAAAGCCTAATCATCAAAGATTCTAAAATATAAAAGTCGCAAAGATTGATTCTTTGCGACTTTTTACTTTATTTATAATTGAAATATTTAAATAAAAAAGGAAAGTTTTGGCAGGGTAAACTTTCAAAGACTTTGATTGCGAATGCTAATTTCGGTCTTTAGGGGCAGAAAGAGAATTAACCAAAAATTTCCTATATACTTTCGTTTAGCAAAATTAGAAAATTTTTACAATTCAACAAACTGAAAATGTATAAGTTATCCATATTTTATTAACAAATTTTAAAATAATTGGATTTAAAATTTTAAAAAGACAGTTCCTGAAATAGAATTTGGAGTGTAAATCACAATCGATTTATCATTAATCTTAAGTCTGTTTCTGTAATGTGAACCTGCAAAAAGGCTTTCCAAAACAGTCGCTTCTACTCCATTTTCCGCAATGTTTATCTGATGTGGAAAATAGTGTTTCTTAGAAAGATCGAATTGGTTTTTCTCTTCATCTGTAAAAATATTGACTTCACCTAAAAGCTTAGCCACATAATCATTGTAAGGATTTTCGTAAGTTTCTTTCGGAGAATCATTCTGAATCAATCGTCCTTGTTGAAGAACTACAATTTTGTCTGCCCAAGGCAAAACTTCTTCCAGATTATGGGTTGAAATCAGAAGGCTCATATTATTTTGTCTCACATAATTGAAAAGCTTATCTCTCAATTCAAATTTGCGAGAAAAATCCAGATTACTGAAAGGCTCATCCAGCAAAAGCATCTTGGGAAGAACAGCCAAAGCTCTGGCAATCGCTACACGTTGTTGTTGTCCACCACTCAGATTTTTAGGAATTACTTTCGCATATTCTGTAAGCCCAACAACATCCAATAGTTCGTCAACTTTTTCTTTTTTTGATTTTAAATTGATGTTAGAAATGTATTTTCCAACGTTGTCGTAAACCGTTCCATAAGGCATCAAATCATAATTCTGTGCAACAAATTTCATCTGCGCTTCACCAGGAACAAGATTTCCTTTTGGGCCGAAAAGTTTTTGTCCATCAAAGATAATTTCTCCATTTTGCCAATCCATCAAACCATAAATAAGGCTCAGCAAAGTTGATTTTCCACAACCGCTTTCGCCAGCCAAAGCGATGATTTGTCCTTCATCAAATTTCAGATTCAGGTTTTGAAATAAAGAACTATTGGTCTGATAATTGAAATAAAGATTTTTGATTTCTAACAACATTCTTCAAAATTAGATTTTAAGCTAACAATAATTTTATTACTTTAGCAAATAACGTAAAACTAAATAACAATTTAAAATTTTTTGATATGAAAAAAGCAACTTTGATCTCTGCATTTCTAATGATTTCTGCTACTGTTCTCGTTATTTCCTGTGGAAAAGACAAACCTGTAACCAGCGAAAGCAGCGAGGTTTTGACCACAACAGACGGACAAATCTACGCCGTTGATACACTGAATAGCAAGGCAGAATGGAAAGGCTTCAAGGTTGTGAAATCTGACAACACCAGCCACATCGGAACTTTAAAGTTTGAAAGCGGAGAAGTAACCGTGAAAGACAACAAGCTTGAAAGCGGACAATTTGTGATTGATATGACTTCTATCAAGAACGATGATTTAACAGATTCTGAAAGCAACGGAAAACTAATTGGACATTTGAAAAGTGCCGATTTCTTTGATACAGAAAAATTCCCCACAGCATCTTTTGAAATTACTAAAATCTCTGAAGCACCTGCTGGCGGTGATTACAATACAATTCTTGAAGGAAATCTAACTTTGAAAGGCATTACAAAACCTGAAACTTTCAATGCCAATGTAAAATTGAAAGATGGCGAATTGAGCATTGCAACCGAACCAAAAGACATCAACAGAGATGAATTTGGGATCGTTTTCCAAATGCCCGCCGCAGAAGGTTTAATTAAAAATGAAATTAATGTTCAGATGAAAGTTAAAGCGATTGAAAAGAAATAAATATCAAGAATCAAGAGACAATATATAAGACTCCAGATTTAAAAAAAATTAAGATCTGCCTCCAATAAAGGCAGATTTTTTATTTTAAAAATCGTATTTTTGCAGTCTATTTTTTATAAAGAATAATGCTAGAGAAAATTGATAACCTACTGGTTGAAGTACAAAATTTCCAATCTTCTTCTAAGGATGAGATTGAACAATTCAGATTAAAATTCAATGGTAAAAAAGGAATTATGAATGATTTCTATGACGCCTTGAAACAAATCCCGAATGAGCAGAAAAAAGATTTTGGACAGAAAATCAATATCTTGAGAAATGCTGTAAACGAGAAACTCGAAGAAATAAAATCTTCTTCGGAAAGTAAAATTATTCTTGAAAAAGAAGATCTTACAAGACCTGCTTTTCCTTTGGAACTAGGCTCTCGCCATCCAATCAATCTTGTTAAAAATAAAATTATCGACATCTTCAAATCTATCGGTTTTGCCGTTGCAGACGGACCGGAAATTGAAGACGATTGGCATAATTTCACCGCATTGAACTTACCGGAATATCACCCGGCGAGAGATATGCAAGACACGTTTTTCATTGAGAAGAATCCTGACGTTTTGTTGAGAACGCACACGTCTTCTGTACAAATCCGACATATGGAAAACAACGAACCGCCGATGAGAATTTTGTCTCCAGGTAGAGTTTTCCGTAATGAAGCAGTTTCTTCTCGTTCACATTGTATTTTCCATCAGATTGAAGGACTTTATATTGATGAGAACGTAAGTTTTGCAGATTTGAAACAAACCATTCAGTTTTTTACGACTGAACTTTTTGGAAAATCAAAAATTAGAATGAGACCTTCTTATTTCCCTTTTACAGAGCCAAGTGCAGAGGTTGATGTTTATTGGGGACTGAATTCTGAAACGGATTACAGAATTACAAAAGGAACTGGCTGGTTAGAAATTATGGGTTGCGGAATGGTTGATCCTGCGGTTCTTAAAAATGTTAATATTGATTCGGATAAGTTTTCTGGATATGCTTTCGGAATGGGAATCGAGAGAATTGTGATGCTTCTTTACCAAATGAGCGACATTAGAATGTTCTTTGAAAATGACATCAGAATGTTGGAACAATTCAAAACTTTATAGAATTTGATTTTGTAAAATCATAATAAAAAACGCTTCAGATTTTTTCTGAAGCGTTTTTTTTATTTTTTCTCTGCTAATTTACTCCAGGTATGAAGGATGTAAACAATAATAATCCCTAAAATTCCGGATGAAATGGAGAATATAAATTTGGTATTTTCATCATCAAAAAATCCAGCTCTCCAGTCTATAGCATAAACATTAATCCCTACAAAGAGAATAAAAAGAGCTAAAAAAACTTTATAAAACGTCTTCATTTATCATGTAATATTTAAAAGTGAATATAATTCTGAAACAGTTGTGCAAAGTTAGCAGTAAATAATTTAATAGAGATGGCTAAAAGGATAATTCCGAAAACTTTTTGCAGCACTTGCAAAGAACCTTCCCCCATTTTTCGCTCTATCCACGGTGCTATTTTAAGAACCAAATAAACAAAAAGTGTATTAAGAATGATACCGAAAATAATATTAACATCGTGGTATTCTGCTCGTAAAGATAAGGTTGTGGTTAAAGTTCCAGCGCCGGCAATCAAAGGGAAAGCAATAGGAACTATGGAAGCGGCCTGTGTTTGATTGGCTTTATGAATTTCTATTCCAAGAATCATTTCAATCGCAATAATGAATATCACAAACGCACCGGCAATGGCAAAGGAATTGACATCTACACCAATAAATTTCAGGATTTTATCTCCAATAAATAGAAAAGAAATCATTAGTAATCCGGCAACTAAGGCCGCTTTTTCTGATTCAATTTTGCCAAATTTTTGACGTAATGATACAATAATAGGGACTGAGCCTAATATATCAATTACTGCAAAAAGAACCATAAAAGCCGTCATTGTCTCCTTAACGGAAAAATGCTCCAAAAAATCCATAAGTATATTTTAAATATTTCGCAAAAATATAAAATATTTTTAACAATTTATCAAAGTAATTTGTAAATAGCCTTTATATCTTTTAGAATTTCTAATTTTTTCTCTTTGGAAGAATAAGGCGTATATTTTTCCATGTTGATATTAGAAATTAATTGATTGTATTTTTCATACCAATTTTCTCCAAAATTAGTTCTAATATACTCTGAAAACCCCAATGAATATTTATTCTTAGAAAAATTGTTGGCTTCGGATTTTAGCGTTTCAAAAGTGTCAAAAAATTTAGAATCAGATCCCTCTGCAATTAATTTACCGAGGTAATTAAAATAAGAATCTGCATCAAAAACCTGTTGGTTTTTATTCCGTAATAAGTTCTCAGTTTCTTCTATCGTTACAATAGGTTTTTGCCCTAAATTTCTTTTTTCCAGGTTTTTTTTCTTTTTTTCCTTATATTTTTTTGTAGCATAAATCAACAAAACAGAACCCAGCCCAATGATTAAGAGATTAGCAAGAATACCTGTCCAATTGACTGTTTTGTGTTCTTTTATTTGTAATGGTTTTGTATTCATGACCGGTGAATCTACTTGTTCCAGAACAGTATTGGTATATTCATTTACCTTTTGGAGTGTGGTTTTAGCGTTGGCAATATCCTGTGAATTAACTGCATTTAGTGCGAGAAATTGAGATCCAAGTTCCACATACTTTTCCTGTTTTGGATCAAAGTAAGAAAAATCCTCTGTTACGATTTTAATATCACCTCTTTTTTTTGGAATAATAACGTATTGAGCTTCTATTTCCCCTTCAATACCATCTGTGGTAGCTTTGGAATTATTGATAATTTTTGGTTCAAAGGTTTCATAATCCGGAGAAGGAAGAATTTTCGGTAAAATTGAAGGAGAGAGATTTCCATTTCCATTAACTTTTACAGCAACATTAAAAGCTTTGTTGATTTCAAAGTTTTCTTTGCTTTTATCAATTAGTTCTACCTTTACATTATATTTACCCACTGCATCTCTGAAACTTTCTGGCGCGCCTTCTGGCAGTCTTTTGACATTAATTTTCACTTTATTAGAAATCAGACTGCCTTTGTGACCTGCTATTGGCACTTCCGCTCCCGGAATATCCATGACACCAACAACTTTTGGGACAATCACGAACATCCCTACCACCTGAGAAGAATAATTATTTTCTGAATCTTCAATAGATTCATCAAAATTGGCAATTGATCTGATGACAAAACTTTTACTGTACCCAAACTTGGAAGTTTCCAAATGTCTGAATCCCGAGATATTTCTGCTAAATGCTTTTAAAACGGCTATCACAGGTTCATCCTTGTAAACTTCTCTTTCTTCTACCTGAAGATTGAGATACATATTTCTCGCAATATTATTGGATGTTGCAGGTTTTCTTTCTGCTTCTCTCACCAATACTTCAATAGGTTCGGTTTTGTACATTTTCCCATTGACTTTTACAAGAGCAGAGCCAATTTTGAAGCTTCCAGCCTGTTTTGGATCCAAAGAAAATTGATACACCATTTGGTTGATTCTGATTTTCTTAATAGGATCTATAAACGTATTTTGTTCAGAAGCAAATTCGTAATTAAATTTAGAAAAATCTGGTAATTTGAGAGGTGTTTCCTGGATGAGATCTTCACCGAATATTTCCAGAACAATAGTGAAGACAAAGGGCGAATTCATCTTGCCTTCTTTGGTGTTGACCTCGGAATAAAGATTAACCTGAGCAAACGAAAAAACGGATGCTAATGCGAATAATATATATAAATTTTTTCTTATCATTTACCAATCCTTTTCGTTGCTTTGCGGCATCGAATTGGCTTTTTTATTTAAAATTCTTCTTGCAGTTTCTCTTTCACGATTTTCTATATCTCGCAAAATCATTTTTTCTGCTTCTTCCGGGATTTTGTTCTCCTGTTTTTTAGGTTGATTTGGTTTTCCTTTATCTTCCCCTTTTTGATTGTTTCCTTGTCCGTTTTGTTGATCTTTCTTCTGATTTCCTTTGTCGGACTGGTCTTTATTTTTTTGATCTTTGCCGTCTCCTTTTCCTTGGTTTGGATCTTGTTTTTGTTTTTGCTGATCTTTTTTCTCTTTATCTTTCAGCATTGCAATTTCATAATTTTTACGAATTGCTTCATTATAAGGATCTTGTTTAAGAGCCTGTTTATAAAGTTCGGCCGCTTTTTCGGGATTATTGGATTGCATTTGCACATTCCCTTGATTGTAAATGGCTGCTGCTTTTTCGTATTTATTTTTCGTTAATCTGGCGGCTTTTTCATATTCCGCTGTCGCTTCTTCGTATTTTTTGCTTTTAAACAAGGCGTTTCCTAGATTATAATGGGCTGTATAGTTGGTATTTTTTTCTGCTATTGCTTCGAGATATTTACTTGAAGAGGCATTGTATTCTTTAGCATCAAATTTTTTGTTTCCCTCATATACTAGTGCATTATAGCTTTTCTGCGCAGCTAAAAACTGTGAGCAGAAAACACTAAAAATAACCACTATTATTCTAAAATCCATTGCTACAAATTTATCTGATTTAATGTTAAAATCAATACTTTAAAAGTTAAAGTTGGGTTAAAAAAAAGCTTAATAATTCCTTTGTTTTACGAGACTTTTAATCATTAAAAACTTCGGAAATTATAAAAAAATCATCAAAGATTATTGATGATTTTCAAAAAGCAAAAATAAAATAACAATAAATATAAAATTCGCTTTATTTAAAGTTTTATAGACAATTGATTTACAGTTAATTAATTTATTTTATTTAAAGTAAAAATTACCAATCTTTTTTCTTAAGAATCCAATAGCTACCAAAAATAAATATTGAGCACCAAATTAAACAAGCTATTACACTTTCCCAAGGATATATAAACTTGTATTCTGCACCTAGTAATTTAGCTAGTTTGGTTCTTACCAAAGGAGATGGTATTAGTCTGGACATGCTTTCTAAAGGCAGATAATCTGTAATGTAATGTTGGGTAATCAGGGTTTTGCCTTTTTCTTTATCTGCAATATTTCTGATTAAAACAAATTTTTCCACCCCGGATAATACTCCTTCTACAAACCAAAACATAAAAAATGCAAGGAAAACAAATATCGATTTTCTGAATAAAATTGATAAAAACATCAAAAAACAAAAAAATGTCAATAATTTTAGAAAATAATTAAATATAAAATACACTTCTTTGAAAACTAAATCTATTCCTTGCGCTGTAGAATAAGTTTTACCTAATAGCAAGGCCACTATAAAAACCAAAAAGGTAGAGATAGTTGTAAAGCCCAAAATAGTAAGCAGTTTGGAAATTATGAATTCTTCTCGGCTTAGTCCATCGATAAGATTTTGCTTAAACATTCGATTGCTAAATTCTTGGCAAATTGAAAATACAATAATACAACCCAGAAATATTTTCAATAATCCAACAATGTAGGTGGTAAAATTCCAAACACCAGGGAAATCATACATGCCCTGTTCTTTGAGATTGATAGTCTGTCCGAAAAGTTCAAAATCCATCAATCCTATCAACAATAAAAATATAAGAACTATGAAATACAAAAGAGCAAAAATCTTGAACGGTTTGTAATTTAGATTCTTAAGATATTCTAATTTTAATAATCGTATCATAGTGTATTTTGTTTTACAAGTTCCAGGAATTGCGTTTCCAGGCTTTCCTTTTTCTTCTGAAGATGAGAAAGAGAAATGCCTTTTTCAAATAATTTTTTATTAAGTTCCGATGCAGAAATATCATTGGAAATCTGAGCAATGATAAAGTCATCCTGCTGTTTTACAGAAGAAAAAAATCCAAAAGATTCCAATGCAGAAATAAGTTCAGAAACGTTATTTGCCTTCAGTTCAAAAAAGCCTTTTGTATTGCTCATAGCATCTACAGAGCCAGAGTAGATTGCGATCCCTTGTTTCAAGACAATAACGTGTGAACAGATTTTCTCAATCTCATCTAGCATGTGGCTGGCAACAATTATGGTAGTTCCGGATTTTGCAATTTTGCTGATAATTTCGCGAATCTGAATAATGCCTTCCGGATCTAGCCCATTTGTAGGTTCATCCAAAATCAAAACTTCGGGATTCGCCAACAAAGCAGAAGCTATTGCCAGGCGCTGTTTCATCCCCAGAGAATAAGTTTTGAACGCATCTTTTTTTCTTGCCGAAAGATTAACAATTTGTAAAACCTCATCAATTCTGGAGTATGAAATTTCTTTAATAGTTGCTACAATTTGTAGATTTTTTTCTGCGCTCAGATAAGGATAGAAATTAGGTTGCTCAATAATTGCTCCTATTTTTTTTAGTGTTGCTGTGTCTGTGCCTTCTTTTCCAAACCATTTCCAACTTCCCGATGTGGGATTAATTGTAGAGAGTAACATCCCGAAAGTGGTTGATTTTCCGCTTCCATTGGGTCCAAGAAGACCATAGACATTTCCTTTTTCTACATCGAAGGAAATATTGTTAACCGCAAGGTGTTTAAACTTTTTGGTTAAGTTTTTGACTTCCAAAATTTTTTCCATTTAATATTTTTTTGAATAGTCTTGAATTTCCTGTAATAGTTACAGCTAATGTTAATTAAACATAAATCTCGAAGACATTTAACGAAAATAAAAAAATCCGATTGCTCGGATTTGGTTTTATAAGAAATTAGGATTTTGACGATTAGATTTTGGAGGCTCTGCATTATCAATTTGTTTGGAAACGGCCATTGCAGCAACCAAATCATTAAGCATTGTGCTGGCTGCAGTTGGTGTATTAGGCAGCAAGACAAGATTAGAACGGTTGTTTGCGCCAATGGATTGCAAGGTATCATAATGTTGCGTTACCACAATAAGCGCAGAAGCTTCGTGAGGCTCTATCTGAACGCTGTTCAACATTTTTACAGACTCTTCCAGACCTTTTGCAATTTCTCTTCTTTGGTCAGCAATACCCTGGCCCTGTAGCTTTTTGGATTCTGCTTCAGCTTTTGCAACTGCTACAATACGGATTCTTTGTGCCTCGGATTCATATTCTGCGGCGGTTTTTTCTCTTTCCGCTGCATTGATTCTGTTCATGGCATGTTTTACCTGCTCATCCGGATCAATATCAGTCACCAAAGCTTTGATAATATCATAACCATAACTGTTCATAGCTTCTTGAAGTTCGCCTTTTACAGCTACCGCAATATCGTCTTTTCTCACAAAAACATCGTCCAACTTAAGTTTTGGAACTTCGGCTCTAACCACATCAAAAACGAATGAAGTAATTTGAGATTCGGGATTTTCCAATCTGTAATAAGCATCTGCTACTTGAGTTCTAATAACCTGATATTGGACAGAAACCTTCATTTTAATAAAAACATTGTCCAGAGTTTTGGTATCAATCATCACGTCTAGTTGCTGAATCCGGAGATTCATCCTTTTAGAAATTTGATCTACAAAAGGAATTTTGAGATGAAGACCAGCATGTCTCACGGAGTGGAATTTTCCCAAACGTTCAACAATAGCAGCTGTTTCCTGTTTTACAGTAAAGAAAGAAGCGAATAATGTAATGAGTCCAAAAAAGACGATTGCGCCTACAAATATCATCGGGTATAATTTTTCTTAAAGATAATTGATTTCAATGAATATAACAAATTGCAACTTTAGAATTTACCTAAATCATAACATATATTGAAATAAATGACATTTAATTCAAAAAAAGCTTTTTATTAAAATTTAATTTACAAATATTTAATAAATTTGATTAGTAATTAACTATTTATGAAGAAAAAACTACTCTTTATTTGTGGAATATTTGCGCTCGCAGCTTTTTACAAATCTCAAAACATTACTGTTTTTAATGATGTCCCGTTTTACAGCATGTATCATTATTTGGGAGAAGGACAAACATTGCCGAATGAAGCATATTCTCAAATCCCAACAGGCGCTATCCGTCTTCACGCTTATGAACAAGATATAATTTCAAGAAAATTAACTGATTCTGAAATTGCTACGATTGGAAAAAGTATAAAAATGAATATCGTATTAACGGCGGCCTGCGATAATTATGACAGACTTGCTGGCGTTAACCTAGTTTTGGTTCCAAAAGGAAGCACAAGCTATACTTATGACCAAGGAGATATTAAAAGGATAGAAATTGGACGTTTTATTACCCCTTTTATGAATAAGAATATTTCGCCAACACAGGTTCCGTATAGCTTCCAGATAGATAATGTTTCTAATATTTTACATGATTCTTCACTTGCCTCCGTTTATGATTTCTGGATAGAGTTTCGTGCAGATGGTTATTCTGTAGCTGCTCAAACACAGGTTTCTGGCTGTGCAGACAGAACCGATGTCTTCCGCGGCAATTTAGAATTTGTGACGTCCGGAACGACAACTACAAATGACCAAAACTTTTTTTTGCCATTAACTTATCGTCAAAAATTTAATAATTACAATGCCACAGACGTTACTGGTCAAACAACCAAATTAGTGAGTTTTACATTAAATCAAGATGTTCCTAATGCTGTTTTACACTTGATAACTTCAAATCACGGTTCTAATTCCGGGGGTGAGGAATATGTGAAAAGAGTTCATAATATTTATATAGACGACAATCTGGTGAGTCAATATATGCCAGGTGGCAAAAACTGTGAAGATTATAGACAATACAATACGCAAAGCAACGGAATTTATGGTACAACCGCCAAAACATTAAGAGGCTGGATCTCCTGGAATAACTGGTGTCCTGGAGATGCAATTCCTAATAGAGAAATACCTTTGGGTAATTTATCCGCCGGAACTCATGTCATTAAAATTGATGTCCCTACAGCCACTTTTGTAGGACAGCAGGGTAATTTTCCACTTTCTATGTATATTCAAAATCAAAAAAGTGGCGACATTGTTTGTGCAGCGCCTTATGATTTTAAAATTCAAAATCAAATAGGTACAAGCATCCAATTAACGTGGAAAGAAGCAGGAAACTCTAACCAATGGCAAACATTATGGGGAAGAAGAAACGTTTTTACATCTGCCGGCGCAGAAGTTTACCGCGATATAGAAAACCAAGCTTCTGATACCAGGACAGATTTAACCCTTAATTGGTTTTATGAAACGTATGTAAAATCAAAATGTACCAATGATTTAAGCAGCACTTGGTTTGGTCCTATTTATTCTACTGTTGTAAGACTGGGAACTCAAGATGTTGACACTAAAAAATTAAGTATTTATCCAAATCCTGTAAAAGATTTTATTAATATCAAATCAGCGGGGAAAGTTAACAAGGTTTCGGTTTACAACACAGAAGGTCAAATTTTATTGGAAGCAGATTCTACAAAAATTAATGTATCAAAAATACCTTCCGGCATGTATCTTATGAAAATAGATTTTGCTGATGGCGAGGTTCAAACTCAAAAACTAATCAAGCAATAAATAAAACTTTCTAACTAATTCCTGCCAATAATAGCAGGAATTTTTTTTAATTTCAATGGAAAATATTTAAGTTTAATCCACGTTTTTATACCAATGAAATATTTTTTCTATATCATACCGCTGGTAATGATATCCTGTAAACCTTACGTCTCAAGAACAGAGTTTTCAACATTTTCTAATCATCCAATTGAAATAAAAAAAGTCAATAACCTGCGGGATTTGGGAGGTTTGAAAAATTCTGAAGGCAAGATTTTTAAAACCCGTTTAATTTACAGAAGCGGCAATTTGCATCAGCTTAAAACCTCATCTTTTGACGAAATAGAATCTTTGAACATAAAAAAAATCATAGATCTAAGAACGCGTCAGGAAATTGCGAAAGAGCCAGATCATTTACCGAGTGATGTTAGTTATGAAAATCTGGCGGCTTTCCAAGATGAAAATAACGAAATGGCAACGGCAAAAAACTTAGCCCTCAAAGGAAAAATATCTGCAATGGATGCGGATCAAAGAATGATTAAATTCTATACAGATTATGTGACAGAAAATCCGGAAATGATTAAAAAAATCATCACACAAATCTTAGATTCCGAACACCCGATTATGTACCATTGTACTGCCGGAAAAGATAGAACAGGAATTATCACTGCATTAATATTAAAGGTGTTAAAGTTTGACGATGGTATTATTTTCCAGGACTATTTGCTTTCTAACAATCAGAGAAAAATGATGATCCAGAAAAGATTGAATATGGCATATGATTTACATTTTTTATTTCCAAAATTAGACCTTGGTGTGATTGAAAAATCCAGCTGGGTAGAGCGTGATTATCTACAGGCAAGTTTTGATGAAATTAATAAAAAATATGGATCTATGGAAAATTACATCCATCAAGTTTTGGACATTTCTGAAGAACAAAGAGAATTGTACATCCAGAAATTTTTACAATAAAAAAAAAGCTGTCTCGCTTTGGAGACAGCCTCTATCAATAGAAAAATTAAAATTTATTTTGCTTTAAAATACACTCTTCTATTAGCTTTGTTTTTCCATTCAGGACATTTTGAAGCCGGATCACATTCAGGATATTTAAGATCATTTTTTCCATTTCCTTGAATATCAATTCTGCTGGATTGTACACCGTTATTAATTAGATATTGCTTAACATTATTAGCTCTTCTTTCTGAAAGGTTTTGATTGTAAGCCTCTGTTCCTCTGGCATCTGTAGCGCCAACAACTGTGTAAGAACCGTTTGATGAATTAATATATCCTATTGCACTATTAAGAATCGGATTGCTGTTTGGAAGAATTCTATCCGAGTTCAAATCGAATTCAATACCATCTAATTGTGTTTCGCCCACGCTTACCATTCCGTTATTATTAGTAGGGCAACCGTTATTTTCTACCGGACCAGGTACAGTTACACATTTATCATTAAGATCAATAACGCCATCCATATCTACGTCTAACGCAACACCGGCACCATCTACTCTTGCACCTGCAGGCGTATCAAGTTGTCTATCCCAATCATCACAAACACCGTCATTATCACCATCACCAGATTTACATAATTGGATATTGTCAACTTTAGCTTCCAACTCGCTCATATTTTTATAAATATCTTTTAATGGATCTACCCACATTACGTGATTGGTATTTTTACCTAAATTAACCGTAAGTCCTAAAGTGGCATTAAAGAAATTATCGGATGTATGAGAACTGATTCTGTTAACAGCACTATATTGATCACCGCCTCCATCAAATTCTTCATCTCCGGATACAACATACATCAATCTTCCTTCGATGTCCATTCTGTTACTGATTTTATATTTAAGACCCGCACCAGCCTGTCCAAATAAAGAGTTAAACTTGAAAGGTTTTTTCTCTGTCATCATTCTTTGTCCAAATTCATCTTTCTGATAAGCACGGTAAGCAAGAACACCGGCTCCAGCATATCCGTGAATCGCCCATCTGTAATCTGAATTTCTATCTACTCTTCTTAATAAATTAGATAAATTAATATCTCCTAAAAGAGAAATAGCATCATATTGTGTTCTTCCTGCAACTTGTAGATTTGCAGCAGCATTAACTGGAGCAGCATCTTTTGTATTGAAATAACCTTGTCTGGTTTCGCCGCGATCATATTGCAATTTTAATCCAAATGTGTGGGAAAGTGCTTTATCAATACTAAAATATGCGGAGTATCCTACCAATTTGTTTCCACTCTGTATAGATCTTAAATCTGCATTTTGCATTAAAGGGACACCACCACCAAAAGAGATAGACCAGCTGTTGTAACTCGGCATTGTATCCATTGATGTTGTTTCAATAGGTGCCGAAGTAGTCTGGGTCATTTGTTGTGAAAACATCACGGCCGGGCACATCAAAGCCAGTGACAAAACGGTTAATTTTGATTTCATATAAGTTAAATTTTAATTGTTTTAATTATTAAAAGTATAATGGATCTATTATACTTATTTTCTAAATACTGCTGTTTCTACAGCGATATGACGTCTGACATTCAATTACCGTACCAATAATAAAATTTATTTATTTTTTTGAATTATTAAAAAGAAAAACCAACGCAATCTATACTGTTTTTAATAAGTCAAATATTTAAAAATCAAAAACTTTATAAGCTAAAAAAAATTAAAAAAAATCTCTCCTGAAAAAGAGAGATTTTTAATGAGACATAAAATTATTTATAATTAATACTTAAAATTACATATACGCTTCAATCGGCTCGCAGGTACAAACCAAGTTTCTGTCGCCATAAGCTTCATCCACTCTTGCAACTGTAGCAAAGAATTTATGCGTTCTTACCCATTCTAATGGATAAGCTGCTTTCTCTCTTCCGTAAGGTTTATCCCAATTGTCAGAGATAACCAATTGCTCTGTGTGAGGTGCATTTTTAAGAACGTTATTTGTTGCATCTGCTTCTCCATTAGCGATTTCATCAATTTCTTTTTTGATATTGATTAATGCTTCTGCAAAACGCTCGATTTCTTCTTTACTTTCAGATTCAGTTGGTTCAATCATCAATGTTCCTGCTACAGGGAAACTCACTGTTGGAGCGTGGAAACCATAATCCATTAATCTTTTCGCTACATCTGCAACCTCAATTCCTAAAGATTTGAACTGACGGAAGTCCACGATACACTCGTGTGCTACTCTGCCGTTCGCGTTGGCATAAAGAATTGGGAAATGTTCTGCCAATAATTCTTTCAAATAATTAGCATTAAGGATTGCATATTCAGTCGCTTTTTTCAGACCGGAAGTTCCTAATAATTTGATGTAAGCATAAGAGATATTAAGAATCAATCCAGAACCATAAGGTGCAGCTGAAATTCCTTCAATTGCATCTTTTGTTCCTACCGGGATGTTCGCATTGGTTGGTAAGAACGGAACCAAATGTTCAGCCACACAGATTGGACCAACACCAGGGCCTCCACCACCGTGAGGAATTGCAAAAGTTTTGTGAAGATTAAGGTGACAAACGTCTGCTCCGATATTTCCCGGACTTGTAAATCCAACCTGTGCGTTCATATTCGCACCATCCATATAAACTTGTCCTCCGTGTTCGTGGATTAGTTTGGTGATTTCTTTGATATTAGCATCGAAGAATCCGTAAGTTGACGGATAAGTAATCATCACACAAGATAAGTTTTCAGAATGCTGTTCTGTTTTCGCTTTCAAATCCTCAAAATCGATTTCTCCATTTTCAAGATTCTTCACCACTACAATCTTCATTCCTGCCATTGCAGCAGAAGCAGGATTAGTTCCGTGTGCAGATTGAGGAATCAACACGATATTTCTGTGACCTTCTCCTCTATTTTTGTGATATTCGCGGATAACCATTAGTCCTGCATATTCACCTTGAGCACCTGAATTTGGCTGTAGTGATGTTCCTGTAAATCCTGTAATTTCAGCTAAATCTTTTTCCAATTGTTTTATCATTTCCTGATAACCTCCTGCCTGTTCTGTCGGGATAAATGGATGGATACTTCCCCATTCTGCCCAAGACAAAGGAATCATCTGCGTTGCAGCGTTCAATTTCATTGTACAAGAACCCAAAGAAATCATAGAATGTGTCAAAGACAAATCTTTTCTTTCAAGACGCTTAATGTAACGCATCAATTCAGTCTCAGTATGGTATTTATTGAAAACTTCTTCTTTCAGAATTTCATCTGTTCTCAACAATTCTTCCGGAATCGAATATTCTTCTTTAAGTGTCAATTTATAACCTTGCTTAGCTTTGAATTGAGCGAAAGCTTCAACCAGTCTATTTAGCTTTTCAACAGTAGTCGTTTCGTTAATAGAAATACTCACAATCCCTTGAGAGAAATAATTAAGATTAATTTTCTGGTCTCTCATTTTCATTCTCAAAGAAGTCTTCTCTTCCTCGTGAAGTCTGAACTTCACCGTATCGAAAACCGGCTCATCTACGATATCATAACCTAAAATTCTCAAAGCATCAGCTAAAGCATTAGTTTTATAATGAATTTGGTCAGCAATAAAATTAAGACCTTTTGGGCCGTGATAAACCGCGTACATCCCAGCCATTACAGCCAAAAGAACCTGTGCTGTACAGATGTTAGAAGTTGCTCTTTCTCTTTTGATATGCTGTTCTCTGGTTTGAAGTGCCATTCTCAATGCACGTTTTCCGTACATATCCTGAGAAACACCGATAATTCTTCCGGGAATATCTCTTTTATAATCGTCTTTACAAGCAAAAAATGCAGCGTGAGGACCTCCATATCCAATCGGAATACCGAATCTCTGAGTCGTTCCAACAGCACAATCTGCACCCATTGAAGCAGGAGATTTCAGTTTAACCAAAGACATCGGGTCACAAGCTACAACAACCTGCAAATCGAATCCTTTTACTGAAGTAATGAATTCTGTATAGTCCAGAACAATTCCATTTTTCCCAGGATATTGCAACAATACACCATAATAAGAATCATTGAACTGATGTGTTGCGTGATTACCCACAATAATATCAATTCCAAGACCTTCTGCTTTTGTTTTAAGAACAGAAATCGTTTGTGGTAAAACCAAATCAGAAACAAAGAACTTAATTGCATTGTTTTTCTTTTGGTCTTTTGTTCTATTGTTGAAGAACATATGCATTGCTTCCGCAGCAGCAGTAGATTCATCCAAAAGTGAAGCATTTGCCATTGCAAAACCGGTCAAGTCACAAACCACAGTCTGGAAGTTAAGAAGTGCTTCCAATCTACCTTGCGCAATTTCTGCCTGATAAGGTGTGTAAGCCGTGTACCAGCTTGGATTTTCAAGAATATTTCTTTGGATTGGTGAAGGCAAAATCGTGTTGTTATACCCGAAACCGATGTAGGTATCAAAATCGACATTTTTGGATGCCAATTCTTTGGAGTGAAGCAACATTTCGTACTCAGAAAGTGGCTCAGAAAGCTCCAAGTCTTTCTCTAATCTGATACTGTCCGGAATGGTTTGAGAAATGAGTTCATCGATACTGTTAACCCCGATTTTGTTTAGCATTTCCGCTTTATCAGTTTCGTTGAGACTGATGTGACGGTTTACAAATTGCTGTGTGTTCATTATATACTTTAGAAAATTAGATTTTAATAAAATTGGTTTGTAAATTTAGTGAATTTTGTAAAAATAAAAAATCCCTATTTGCATAGAGATTTTATAGTTAGATTTATTCGTGATGATACATTGAGTCGATAAGACTTTTGTATTTTTGGATAACAATGTTTCTTTTGATTTTAAGAGTCGGTGTGATTTCTCCACTTTGAATTTCGAAATCAGCGGGCATCAAAACAAACTTTTTGATTTTCTCAAACCCAGGCAAATCCTTCTGAATGTCATCTATTAATTGATGATAAAAAGAAAGCACTTTTTCGTTTTTCACCACTTCTACCCAATTGGTAAATGTAACACCCAAACTTTTTATTTTCTCCATCATCGATTCGAAATTAGGGACAATAACAGCCGTTACGTAAGGTTTGTCTTCTGCCACCAACATTATCTGATTGATATAATTGTTATTCGAAAACATATTCTCAATCGGTTGTGGTGCGATATATTTTCCGTTGGAAGTTTTCATCAGGTCTTTGATTCTGTCAGTAATCACAAGGTTCCCTGCATCATCCATAAAACCTGCATCACCTGTTTTCATCCAGCCATTTTCATCAAAAACTTTCGCCGTTTCTTCCGGTTTGTTGTAATAGCCTTTCATTAGACCGCTTCCTTTCACTAGGATTTCATCATTCTCACCAATTTTGATTTGAGAATCTCCTAATAATTTTCCTGCACTTCCGTATTTATACTTTGTAAAAGGAAATGCGGTGATTGTGGCAGTCGTTTCTGTCATCCCATAACCAACCGTGATATGAATTCCCATTGCATCAAAAAACTGTGTCACTTCTGCCGAAATAGAAGCGCCACCACAAGGCATAAACCAAAGTTTTCCACCTAGTTTTTTCTTTACTTTATTAAAGACTAAAGCATTGGCTATTTTATTTTTAACACTAAGACCGAGAGGAATACTTTGATTCAATCGTTTTTTCTCAGAAAATAAACTTCCATTTTCAATCGCCCAACTGAATATCTTCTTTTTCAAATCTGAACCGGAATTGACCATTTCGTTCAGTCCGGCATAGATTTTCTGATAGAATCTTGGAACCGAACACATCATTGTCGGTTTCACTTCGGTCAATGCAGATGCAATCAGTTTTGGATTTTCCAAGAAACTGACTTTAGCACCAAAATGTAAACAAAGTAATGTCCAACTTCTCTCGAAAACGTGTGTCAAAGGTAAAAATGCTAAAGAATGTTCATCTTCAAAACGTTTGAATTTGAAAAATTCCATATGTGCATCAAACGCTTTTAAGAAATTGGAATGTGTAATCATCACACCTTTCGGAACGCCTGTTGTTCCTGATGTGTAAATCAATGTTGCTAAATCATCATCTTCTCTTTCAACAATTTCCAAATCTTCAGATGCAGACTCGATGAAAGTTTCTAAATAGGATGAATTCTCTTTTAGCTTGATATATTTTTTAGTAATGATAATCTGTTTGAGAGGCAAACCTTTGTTCAGAAGATTTAGGCAGACATTATATTGTTCCTGATTTCCTGCAAAAATAATTTCCGCTCCGGAATCTTTAACAATATATTCAACTTGGTCTTCACCGTTCGTCGAATAAACCGGAACCGTAACCGCGCCAATCGCCATAATTGCCAAATCAAAAATAATCCACTCGGCAGAATTATCTGCGTAGATAGAGACTTTATCATTCTCTTTTACGCCACTTGCTTTGAGTGCATTAGCGGTTTTAAAAACTAATCTTTTGAGTTGATACCAGCCAAGCTCTTTCCATTCGTGGTCTTTTTTGAAACCTAAAGCTGGTTTGGTTGGATATAGGTTAACGTTTTTTTGAAGAAAACTAGTAACGTTCATTAATTATAGTTGATAATTGATAAATGATAATTGATTGTAATAATCAGTTATGTTTTTGAGATTCCATATAATTTTTGAGATGGAAATCTATGCTTTCAGAAACCGGAATAAAATTGTAATTCAGGAGTTCTGTTATTTTTTGATTAGAAACTTTGGAGTCGGTTCTTACTGTTTCGATGTTATTTTTACTCATTAATTTCAAAATCGGAAATAACCACCCGAAAAGTAAAGAAATAATTGGTAAAACTTTGTAAATAAACTCAGGAACCAATTTCGCTTTTGGTTTTCCAAGCGCAGTTCTTACTTTATCTGAAACCAAACGGAATTTTTCGTTTTCGGAAATGATGATAAAGCGTTCTCCAAAAGCATTTTTATCCATCAATTCGACCGAGATTTTCGCAACATCTCTTACATCAACATAAGCCGTTCCACCAGGAAAAGTTCTGGAATGTGAGGATTTTTTGAATAAATCACCACTGCTATTTCCCCAATTTCCAGTTCCAATAATGACACCTGGATTGATGATAATGCTTGGTAAACCTTCGTAATGTGCGCGCCAAACTTCCATTTCGGAAAGGTGCTTGGAAATGGCATAAGAAGAATGTTCTAGTTTTTCATTAAAATCAGAATTTTCATCCATCATACCTTTTTCGTTAAAACCATCCAAAACAGCTATAGAACTTACGAAAAGAAACTTTTTGACTGATGAATTTTCAACCGCGTAAAGAAGATTCTTGGTTCCTTCTATATTGGTTTTATAAAGGTTTTTATCATCTTTTGGATTGAAACTGACAACTGCGGTGCAATGATATACTTCTTCGATTCCTTCTAAAGCATTTTCTAAAGATTCGATGGAATCAAAATCGGTGTCAATCCATTGGATTTTATTGAAATAAAAATCAGGCTGGTCTGTATAAAATTGGTAAGAATCTCTTACTTCTTTTAAGTTGCTGGACTTTCTTTTAGTCGCACGAACAGTTTTGCCATTTTTCAACAATTCGAGAGCAATAACTCTGCCTAAAATTCCTGTTGCACCTGTGACTAAAACCATATGTGCAAATATAGCGAAATTGTAGATTTATGAAATGATTTTTAATCACATAAAATAAGAAAAGCTACATTATTTACCAATGCAGCTTTTGTATAAGAATTTCAGATAATCCTCTTGTTTTTATTTTTTATTTTGTTGTGCCAAAATAAGAGCTTCTATATCTCTCCAATCGTAGATGTGAAATACTTTTCCGTTGCTCATTGCTACAAACATACCTTTAGGAAAATCTGGTCCAAAATTAACATTACTAACATCCGATCCATCACTTTCTTTAGTAGAAACTGGTATGATAGCAATCCTTTGGTATGTATTTTCATTAGTATCTCCTTCTCGTCTATAGACATTAAAAGTATTGGCTTGCTGATCTGAGACCAAAATATAACCTGTTTTCTCACCTGTTGGATAAATAGAAATCCCTTCGATATCTGATTTGAAATCATTGGTACCAAATAAAGCTAATTGTTCATTAGAAGCTGATGGATCTGCATTATATTTATGAATCCCGTATTGTTCATCAGAATAATATATTACTCCCAAAGCATCATCTACTGCAATAGATTCTATTTCTTTTTTACCTGAGTATTCGCCAAACTTACGAACGAGCTCTCCAATTACTTGTCCATTACCATTATCTTTCAGTAGATATTGATACAAATATGAGCCAGAAGGTCCTGTTTTTCTCCCAACAACTGCATAAATTTGTTGTGTTGCAGGGTTTTTATATAATGCAATACCCATTGGACTTTTTTGATCGCTATCTTCGAAAACAGAAATCCCTCCGTTATCTATTGGTTTTAGATCTGGCACCGAAAAAACACGTATTTTGTTAGTTTCGCGCTCTGTAAATACAGCGACATCCATTTTTTTACCACCTACTTCTAATCCATATTCTACATCAATGTTGTTGGGACGTTGTATCCCCAAAACTTTATTTACAATCTTACCTTTTAAATCGTAAACATAAATCCCCCCATTGGTTTCTTTGTCTGTACCTAAAATTAAACTTTTGGAGGCATCTTGTGGATTAATCCAAAATGCTGGATCATCTGTATCAAACTGAACTTTTTGTGTTTTATAAACTGGTTTAACCTTCATAGATGTACATTGTACCATCAAAAAAGAAACCGAAGCTATCAATAATATCTTTTTCATTAAAAATCGAATTTTAGTCCTACGTTGTATCTTGGTTTATAATATTCCATTTGCATTGTTCTGTTCTTTTCGCCTTGGTAATATCTTAATGGTTGATTGGTAAGATTATTAGCTTCAACAAAGAATCTTATTTTTTCTGTAATGGCATAAGATACGTTAGCGTCTAAGAAGGTTTGTTTATCATAGTAACGGTCATCAAAAGCAACACCTCCAATCTCATCTAAATAAGAAGCTGTATAGTTAAGCGATACACGCGCGGAGAATCTTTTGTTTTCCCAAGATAAGGACGAGTTAAACATATGTGGTGCTGTTCCTGGCAACATAAGACCTTCTCTTTGTACATCATCTCCTACAATACCTTTGGCTTTGGAATGTGTATAAGTATAATTGGCATAAATCCCAAAATGACTAAGAAAACCAGGTAGAAAATCTAGTTGTCTCTGCAAAGCAACTTCAAAACCATAAACGTCTACACTTTGTCCGTTTCTGGCTTGTGAAAATACGTAGGTGTTATCTGCTCCCAAATCATTAGCGAGATCAGGAAACTGTTGTGTAAACTTGTCTCTTGTAAAATTTTGATCGATGTAATTAAAGATAAATTTATTAATCTTTTTGTAAAAACCACCAATTGATATTAATCCCACTGATTTGAAATAGTACTCTCCCATTACATCGAAGTTATGAGCATAAGAAGCTTTCAAATCTGGATTACCTGCATCTATTTGTGCATCTTCTCCTGGTGTAATATTCACAAATGGAGACAAATTGTAATACCCTGGTCTTGCCAAAGAAGTTGTATAAGCAGCCCTAAGAACCATATCATCTGTTGGCGTATACTTGAAGGTAATGCTTGGTAAATAATTGGTATAGTCGTTTTTGATTTTTCTCTCACCTTCTAACATTACATCATCATCTTCGGTTTTGGTGATATTACCAGTATACTCTGTGTGGGTATTTTCTAAACGAAGACCTGCAATGAAAGAAAAATCATCCGTAATATTTTGGTCCCAACGGATATATCCAGCATAGATTTGCTCTTTGGCTTTGTAATTTACCCCTAGATATTCTGCAGGGTTACTTTCTGAAGAAAACATTCCTGTATTGTATAAATCCAAATTGCCTAATAATTGTTTTGATGCAAAATATCCTGGGATATACTTGCTATTTGGAGACCAATTTTTACCATCCCAATAGACTGGATTAATTTTATCCATAGTGGCTAAGCTGGTGTTGGCATCGGTTGGAGTATAGTCATTAAAACTGTTCTCTCTTTCTTTTTGTTTGATTCTTGTTTTTGCTCCAAATCTCAATCTGCCTTTTTGCTCTGATATGATATTAAGCGGAATTCTAAGATCTACTTTCCCCGTAATCTCATCTTCAAAAGTATGACCAAACTGCTCCGTAAGTGTTCGGAATTTATAGGATTTGAGTGTAGGTTCTGTTGTTGGCGTTAGTAATGGTTCTTTCTCACTATCATAACCAGAAAGTGCTACTCCCTTTGACTGATAATCTATATAACGTTCATTAGGGCGGTCTTCGGACGCTCGTGAATAACCTCCAGACCAATTTAATTGTAGCTGAGAACCCAACAAATGTTCACCATTGATAAAATAGTTCTGCATAATCTGGCGTTCTAGCCTTGCCGCTTTACTTTTATCAGTATCTATACCACCTTTGGTTTGTGCTCTAAGATCAGCTTTGTAACCAGTAATAAGACTTTCATCTGTTTTGTCGTAGATAGGTGTAACTTTATTAAATCTCAGTCTATATCTATTTTCCCAATCGTCTCGCCAGTTATAAACAGCACCAGCTTTGATGATATTTTTATCATTAATTTTAAAATCAAAATTAGCCCCTAAACTTTTACGCTCTCTTCTTACATCATATTTGCGAATATCCATCTCTCTGATGTAAGCATTACCAAATTTATCTTGCGCCCAAACACCTTCTACATTATCTGACCCATAATCTTGATTATTATAAGAACCGTTGAAAACAAACCCAAATTTTTTACCAAAATAACGGTTACCATACATAAAAGCTGTATTGCTAGATACTTTATCTCTAATAGGATTATAACCACCAGCCGCGGTAAGAGATATTCTTTCTTTGTTAGGTGCAGTTCTTGTGATGAGATTTACGGAGCCTCCAATGGCGTCTGCATCCATATCTGGCGTTAAGGTTTTGTTAACTTCGATAAGTTGAATCATATCGGAAGGAATTAGATCCATCTGAACTCGTCTATTATCACCTTCTGCTGACGGAATTCTGTTCCCATTGAGAGTAACTGAGTTAAGTTCTGGAGCCAAACCTCTAATAATAATATCTCTAGCTTCACCTTGGTCATTTTGCATCGTAATTCCAGGTACTCGTTTTAAAGCATCTCCGATATTAGAATCTGGAAATTTCCCTACCTGATCAGACGAAACAATATTGGTGATATTAGAATTATTTTTCTGCGTGTTTAAGGCTCTAGCTTGGTTTTGTCTGCTAATACCAAGAAGCCGAACTTCTTTTATTGTAGTTGATTTATTTTTATCAAACAAAACATCTATGCTAGTATTATTCTCGGATTTCACAACTACTGTTGATTGCTGACTACCATAACCAATATAATCTACGGTTAGCGTATAGGTTCCTTCTGGAACATTAAGGAAGACATAATCGCCTGTAGCATCAGAGATTGTGTAATAATTACCAGGTGTTAAAATTAGTTTTGCACCAGGCAAAGGAATTTGGTTATTATCATTAATAATCCCAGAGATACTACCTTTTTGCGCAAACACAAAAACTGTTGCACAAAAAAGTACAGTTGTAATAAGCTTTTTCATTTAGATTTATTTGCGGACAAAAATAAGATTGCGCTCTTTTAAACTTATTAATACAACTTAAATCATATAATAATTCTATTAAAACTAAATATCAATAGGATTTAACAAATAATTTTCAATCAATTTATCTTTCATCTTGGATAAATTGATTGAAAAATTTACAAAATTTGCTGAGTGATCAAGTTAAGTCTGTTTCTTTCTTTTGAAAATCTGAAGCAAAAGAAAACAATTCAAAACAGAATAAGCTAGAATTACACCAATGAAAAACCAAAAACTTCTACCTTCCAAAAACCATTCTCCATTCCCAGAAAACGAATCTCTGAGCACGAGAAACATTAGAACAATCAAAAAAAGATTAATGACAACAGAAAAAATCAAAATGATTTTATAAATGGTTTCTTGGTGTTTTATCATTTTAAAAATTACTTATCTAAAGAGTATCTAATTCTGTAAAAATTCTTTCACAGCTGCATTGAAATCAACAGGGTTATTAGCCTGAACCCAATGCTCTGCATTTTTGATTTTGATGAGTTTGCAATTCGGGAATTGTTGTCTGATGAGAAACTCGTCTTGTGGAAGAATATAATTGGAATTAGCTCCGGCAATGAACAAAGTCGGACCATTGAAAACACCGAATTTAATTGCATTAGAAACAAACTCAGTATATTTTGCAGCCAAAGTTTCAAGATTGAATCTCCAAGCCAGTTTTTTATCCTCTGTCCAATACAGATTTTTCATCAAAAACTGAATCACAAACTTCTCGTGAATATATTCTCCAAGAACTTTTTCTACATCTTGACGAGATTCAACTTTTGAGAAATCAACCGTTTGAAGTGCTTTTATAATCCCTTGATGATGTGGCGGATATGCTTTTGGAGAGATATCAGCAACAATCAGTTTTTCAACCCTTTCAGGAAAATTAATGGCAAATTGCATCACCGCTTTTCCACCTAATGAATGTCCTAATAAATTAGCTTTTTGAATATTGTGGGCGTCAAGATAATTTAGAATATCATTTGCCAAATCATCGTGTGTCATAGAATCTGAATGAAAACTACGACCGTGATTTCTCAAATCCAACAAATGCGTTGGCATCAATTCTCCAAATTCTTTCCCAAAACTTCCCCAATTATCCAACATCCCGAACAATCCGTGAAAAACTAAAAGCGGCGTTTCTGTTCTTTCTTCTCCGTATATTTTTGAATGTAAAATTTCCATTTTTTTTAATTAATACATTTCACACTAAACAAAACAACAGTATTACAATCAATAAATAATTGATTTACAGATGGTTGTAAAACATTGTTTAGACGCTGTAAATTACGATAAATAATTGGAATAATCTGATCGTTTTATACCGAACAAGTTCAAAAAAAACTATTTAAATATTCAATAATAAAATGAGTATAAATACCTATAAAAAAATGGATTTATATTCATTGCTTTTGATTTGAAGTTCAAATTACATTTGTTAAATAA
The DNA here is from genome assembly GCA_002345565.1 of Flavobacteriales bacterium UBA2306. Lineage (GTDB taxonomy): Bacteria > Bacteroidota > Bacteroidia > Flavobacteriales > Weeksellaceae > Epilithonimonas. The sequence continues at coordinate 546,422 of DDVS01000001.1, forward strand.
AAAACTTTAAAATTTAAACTAATGAAAAAATTATTCTTTTACCTGTTGGCTTGTTCATTTTTGACCACAGCAATCATCTCTTGTCATAGAAACAACGATGATGAAGAACAAGGAAATACGACAACTGCACAAGATGGATTTTATTATTTTGAAAACGGCACAACGACACAGACCAAAGCTGACAAAGCCTTTGTAACTGGTTCTGCCAATACTATTGTAGCTCAATCTGCAGACGGCAAAACCGGCTTCGAAATCAATCTGACGGGACTTTCAAAATCTACTTATACGATAGGAAGCTCGAATCACGTAACCTATTACAAATCCGGTGCATCGGGTTATTGGGTTGCAAGCGGCGGTTCGGTTGTGATTACGTCAAATGCAAGTGGAAAACTTACCGGTACTTTTGATGTTCAAGGAACTGGGATTACAGGAATTACACGTGTTAGCGGAACATTTACAAATCTCACTATCAATTAGGATTCTAAAACTGCCGTTTATGAAAAAATATTTATTAATGGTTCAGTTGATTTTATATCCTTTTGAAAACATCAATGCACAAACCTGGGTTAAAACCTCTGCACCAACTAATATCCAATATAAAGACATCCGGACATTTGGGAAAGATATCATCTATGCTTTCGGAAAATCTCCCAGCGACTCAACTCCACAGACTTTGGTAAGTTCTTTTGATGGCGGACAAACTTGGAAAGTAGGTACAATACCATTTCTATACACCGTTTATCTCGTGGCAACGCCTTCTGGTTTGGTTGTCGGAAACGGGGCATTTTCCAATCCTACTTCTAATTACACCGATGATGGTGGAACGACTTGGAAAAAAGTAACCGGAACCGAAACCAATTATTTCTTCCCAGCCGGGATTTTACCCAACGGAAAATTGCTTTTTTCAGATCAGCTTTTTAAATCTTTGAGTGTTTCTCCGGATTTTATTTCTCTTGGAACCAAAGTTTCTACCGCAGTAACACCCGATTTTACAACATTTGCGACAAATCCCAGCGGAAGAGTAATTTTTGGACACGAAGGAAATAACGGTTTCGATTTGGCTTATTCCGATGATAATGGTGCAACACTTGTCAATATTTCACTCAAGAATCTTATCGGAACTACAAAACAAGCCAAAATGATTACTTATGCAGGAAACAATACATTTTACGCAGCAGGAGTAAATACGGAACTTCTAAAAAGTATAGACAACGGAAACACGTGGACAACTTGTGCCGCAATCTCTTCCGGGCTTTATATTTCCAGCATCAAAGCCAATTCCAAAGGAAGACTGATCGTGAGCAAAACCGGAAATATTTTTATGACTTCTACAGATGGCGGACAAAGCTTCTCTCCCATTAACAACGGATTGCCAACTTATGGAAACGGAAATCTGGGCGTAACGAGCGATGGACAATTCTGGCTGGCATACTCCGACGGAGAAACGGGTGCTACAACTGGCGGAATCTATGTTTTCCAAGATAATTTAGCTGTTTCTGAAAATAAAAAATCAAGTTTTGAAATTTATCCGAATCCGGCAAAAAACTTGGTAAATATTAACAATATAGGAAAAAATGCAAATATAAAAATCAAAGATGCCAGCGGAAAATTAATCTACACAGCTATTTCTCAAAACTCTAAAGAAAGCATCGATACAAGTCGCTTTGCCAACGGGGTTTACTTTATACATATCCAAACCAATGGAATAACCATGACTCAAAAACTAATAATCCAACAATAGATTTTCCAAAAAAGGCTTTCATTGTTTTTTGGAAGCCTTTGTTTTTATTTCGATTTGAAATAAATTTTATATTATATTTGTATAAAACGCAACATCGTGAAAATCAAATCATTCATAAAAAATAATATTATATTATTTTTTCTTCTCTTTATACAATATTTGCTTTCTACTGAGAAAAAAGACAGTCTTCAAATATTGATTTCTTCTGAAAATAATTATACTAAAAAAATAGAATTATATCAAAAAATAATAAATCAAATAAAAACTCAAGATTTTGAAAAAACCATAATCCTTTCTGATGAAGCTCTTTATTTGGCAAAAAAAAATAATGATGAAATATCCAAAGCTAATCTCCTTAGATTAAAAGGAAATGCTTATTACTTTAGAGGAGAATTTGAAAATTGTAGTCATTATTTTTTCAAAAGTTTAGAAATTCTGAATAAAAAACCACCATCCAAAAACCTCATTTTTTTATACAATGATTTTGGAAGACTCTATAGAAAATTGAAAGATTATCCAAGAGCTTTGAAAAATTATGATTTGGCTTTTTTAGCAGAAAAAGGTTTAAAAGATGATGAACTTCTTGCTACACTCTACAATGAAAGTGGAATCGTTTACGAAGAAATGGGTAATTATAATGAAGCTAAAAATCGATACAAAAAATCTTTAGAAATTCAAGAAAAACGAGGCGACTTGGTAGGACAAGGTTATTCTCTAGAATTCATAGGTGGTGTTTATATGCTACAAAAAAAATATTCTGAAAGTGAAAAATACCTTCTAAAATCTCTAGAAATAAGAAAAAAAACTAAAGATAGTTTTGCAATTGCTTTGAGTTTTAATGTATTAGGTAATTTGTTTTCAGAAAAAAAAGATTTTTCAAAAGCTGAACAGAATTATATCTATAGTAACAATATTGCAAAAAAGATTAATTATCTAGACTTACAACAATTAAATTATCATCAATTATCAAAGATTTATAAAGCAATAGGCAAATTTAATCTTGCTTACCAAAATCTAGAGAGTTTTAGATTAATAAATGAGAAAATTTTCAGTCTAGAAAAAATAAAACAAGTTGAAGAAATTTCTACAAAATATGAAACCGCCGAGAAAGATAAAGAGATATTAGTACAAAAAAACAAAATACTTAAAAAAAATATTCTTGTTTTTTCTCTCATCGGGATTTTATTATTGGGATTGATTTATTATAAAAATTATCAACACAGACAGGAAAAAAAACTTCAAAAAGAAATTTACAAACATCAGGAATTGGCTACCAAAGCCCTTTTCGAAGGTGAGCAAAACGAGCGAATCCGCATTGCGAGAGACCTGCACGACAGTGTGGGGCAAATGCTGTCTCTAATAAAAATGAATCTTTCTACGCAAGAGCAAAATCCTGAAACCGAAAAAACCCAAAACTTGGTCGACAAAACCATTTTGGAAGTCCGTAGTATTTCTCATAATCTGATCCCGGAAGAGCTCAATTTCGGCATATTCTCCGCTTTGGAAAATCTGGCGGACAAAGTAAATGCAACATCTCAAACCAAGATGGAACTCCATATCTCGGAAGAGATCAGAGAAATCAAATTCCAAAAACAAAACGAACTCTCCATCTACAGAATTGTGCAGGAAGTGGTGAATAATATGATAAAACATGCGGATGCAAGCTTGATTGATCTATCTATAAAAAAAATTGAAAATAGTCTCATCATCAATATCCGAGACAACGGAAAAGGCATGAATGATGATGCGATTGAACAATCTTCGGGAATTGGGTGGAAAAACATCAAAGCTAGAGTAAATATGATGTCCGGAAATTTAAAAATAGAATCTGAAAAACTAACAGGAACACAAATAGAAATAACCCTACCACAAAATGGATAACCAAGAAAAACTTAAAATCCTGATTGCCGATGATCATCAAATGATGATCGACGGAATCCGAAATCTACTCTCCAAAGAAACAGAGATCAACATCGTAGACGAAGCCAACAACGGCCAAATTGCTTATGAAAAAGTAGCCGCCAATCCGGAAAATTTTAATCTAATATTAACCGACGTCAGTATGCCATTGCTCACAGGTACAGAGCTTTGCAAAATGCTTAAGAGCGAATTTCCTCACATCCAGGTTTTAATCCTTTCTATGTACAACAATTCTACCGCAGTGAAAGAAGCTGTGCTTGCAGAAGCTGACGGCTATATCCTTAAAAATGCAGGAAAAAATGAACTTCTGAAAGCTATCCACAGAATTTCTAGTGGCGGAACCTATTTTTCGCAAGATATTATCCCGTTGATTTATAATCAATACCATAAAGAGAAAATCCAGAATGAGCAATTGTCTTATTTAACAACCAGAGAACGCGAAATTCTAAGTCTAATCGTTAAAGAAATGACCAGTGAAGAAATTGCAGAAACACTTTTTATCAGCAAGAAAACTGTGGATAATCATCGCCAGCATCTATTGGAAAAAACCTGTTGTAAAAGCACGGTAGGATTAGTAAAATTTGCGATAAGATTAGGATTGGAATAACATTTTAATAAAATCCTATCGCAAAAGCTTTCATAATTTTCTCTTTACATAGACTTCTTTTACCTGTATTTCTTTCTCTCAAGATAAGTAGTAATATGTTCTATCGGTATTAAATCCAACAGATCAGAAACTTCAATCGTATGGTGTTTTTCCAAGATACTTTTTATGGCAACATCGGCCTGCGGATAATTGGTCAAACGATCCAATAGTCCATAAACATTAACCATTTTTTTATGCGTATTTTCAGTATCTCCTCCAAACCAAGATCCGTTAAAGTGATGACTCACGTAATTTTTGGGCAGATCTTGTGAAAAATAAACCGAAGGATATAATGTGACTCCGTGATTTAATTTCTGAATACTGTCATCAAATCGATCTGCACCATATTCTTTTTCCAGCATCTCTGAGAAAATGTCTGTATTGATACGTTCTTCAAAACCATCTTGGCTGTTGTAATAATCAACAAAGTCTTTTGATAACTGATGTTTGGGCTCAGCCATCCAAAATGCGGAATATGGGACTCCTTTGACTTCAAAACCGCACACTGCTTTTTCATTAAGGAATTCATCAATTGGTAACTTCAATTCCATATCAGTGTCCATGTAAACGCCACCATAATCGTACATTACCTTGGATCTTACATAATCGGAGACAAATGCCCATTTTTTTTGTTCAAAGGCTTCACGGACATAATTATTATCGTTTAATGGTGCATTGCTTTCGTTCCATTCTATAATTTCAAAATCAGGATGAATCTTTTTCCAGGTTGCAATGCAATGTTCTGCCAATTGATCTTTGGCTTGTCCGCCAAACCAGCAGTAATGTATTTTTTTTGGTATCATAAAAATAGGTTTAGTAAGAATTGTTAACAGCTATACAAACATTAAACCTTTATTTTAATTTTGGAAAAAAACGCATGCAAATATTTCGTTGTACTACTCTATTTTTCATTAATCTACTCACATTGGTGTAATAGGTATGATATTCGATAGAGACTTAACAATTAATAAACTACATCTATGCAGAGTGTTTCCGACCGTTACCAACCAAAATCCTATGTAGAAATTACACTGCCTCACTGGGCAAAAAATGCAACACTGTATGAACTTAATATCAGACAGTTTTCCCAGGAAGGAAACTTCAAATCAGTTATAAAACAGTTGCCAAGATTAAAAGAACTCGGCATTGATATCATCTGGCTGATGCCGATTCATCCTATTGGTGAATTGAACCGTAAAGGGAGTTTAGGAAGTTATTATTCTGTAAAAAATTATTTGGAAGTCAATCCTGAATTTGGGACTGAAGAAGAATTTAAACAATTAGTACAGGCTATACATGATGAAGGAATGTATATTATTTTGGATTGGGTTGCAAATCATACGAGTTGGGATAACCATTTGGTTTATGACCATCCTGAGTGGTATAAAAAATCAAGAAAAAACACTTTTCAATCAACCAGGTGGAGAGATTACGATGATATTATTGAGTTTGATTATTCTCAAACAGAACTCCGGAGGTATATGACTAACGCCTTAAAGTATTGGGTTAAGGAATTTGATATTGACGGATTTCGTTGCGATATAGCAAGTTTTGTACCTATCGATTTTTGGGAGAATGCCAGAGCGGAACTTGATGAAACTAAACCCGTTTTTATGCTTGCCGAGGCCGAAGACAAAGATCTTCACCGTCGCGCTTTTGATGCAACTTATAACTGGACGCTTTGGAATATTTTGCATCAGATCGCTATCAATCATTATAGTGTAAAAACTCTGACTGAAGCGTACCTTGCTGAACATGTGTCCATTTTTCCAAAAGAAGCTCTTAGAATGAACTTCATAGATAATCACGATAAGAATTCATGGGAAGGAACGCCTTGCAGCAACTTCACAGATGCTCTGAATGCAGTGACCATCTTTACCTTCTTGATGGATGGTATTCCCTTGGTTTACAATGGACAGGAAGCAGGACTTTGCCGATCATTAGAATTCTTTGAGAAAGATCCTATTTGTTGGCAGGAACACCCTAATAAAAGTCTTTACTCTACCATATTTAATTTAAAACATCGTAATCAGGCATTATGGAATGGGCGTTATGGAGGAGAGGTGGTTCGGATTATGAATGATAAAATGGAACAAATTGTTTCCTTCGTCAGAGAAAAAAATGGGGATAAGGTTTTGGTTTTTATTAATCTGAGTAAAGATGATGTTTTAGTTCAATTCGATACATCATTTGATAAAGGATTGTATAAAAATCTTTTTCTGAATACAGAAACTATTGTTGAAGACACATTGATAATCGATATGGCACCTTGGGATTATTTGATTCTTCATCAAACTACCAAAATTTAAGATATTTTTTTAGTTGAATGTTTTATTGTTTTTGTCTATCTTTTTTCCGTCGCTCTTGCAAAGACATCACAGCCAGTTTTTCTTTGATTTTTTTGTGACTTTGCGGGTTTATTATGGAAAAAAGTCTTTGTAGTAGAATAAATTTAACAAAAAAACCGAAAAATTTCCGGTTTATAATATACTTAAAAAAAGATTTATTAAGATTTTGGTTTCCAATCGTTAAAGAAGTTTTTGACTTTTTCCAGGCTGTAGCCTTTTCCTTCTTCTAAAACAGCGCTGTCTTGTGTATGAATTTGTTTTCCGTCATTATCTAAAACGATGAAAACCGGATATCCGAATTTCTCTCCAGGATTTCCGTATTTCGCAAAAACCTTCTCGTTTTTATTTTCAGGAGAAAAGTTTAAATGATAATAAACATAATTGTTATCCACGATTGTTTTTAACTCGGGAGTAGTCTGGACGTATTGGTTAAACTTCAAACACCAGATGCACCAATTTCCACCTGCCTGAATCATTACATTTTTATGTTCTTTTTTAGCAAGTTTAATCGCATTCTGAATATCTTGTTCTGCATTAGCTTCTGGATGATAGGGCTTTGGAAGTTTTGCTTTTTCTTCAGCGGCAGCTTTTTTCTTGGCTTCTAGCTGTTCGTTACTTGACAAAGTAGTCTGCGCATTAGTAAAAGAAAACAAAAAGACGCTTCCTAAAAATAGAATTTTAATGATTGATGTTCGCATTATAACTAATGATTTGATTTTAATAATGTTCAAAGTTAATCAAATTTACAGCTATTTTTCAGTATATTTGCCAATATTCATCATCCATTGAATCGATTTTTATTCGGCATATTATTACTAATTTCCAGATTACCTCTTAGAATATTATATATCTTCTCGGATATAATGTTCTTAATTAATTATTATATAATAGGTTACAGGAGAAAAGAAGTTTTACAAAATTTACAAAATGCTTTTCCCGAAAAATCAGAAAAGGAGATTAAAGAAATTTCCAGAAAGTTTTTCCACAATTTCTGTGATTACCTTGCAGAAATGATTAAAGGGTTTACAATTTCCCAGACAGAGTCCAGAGTAAGAATGCAACATCTCAATCAGCATCTTTTTCAACAAGCGAAAGATGAAGGTAAAAATGTGATTATGCTATCTGGACATGTCTTTAACTGGGAGTGGTTCAATGCTCTTTCTACACTCATTCCGCAAAAAAATTGCTATCCTGTGTACAGAAAAATCAGCAACAGTTTTTGGGAAGATAAGATAAAATTTATAAGAAATAGATTCAATAATCAATCTTTAGAAGCCAATGATGTTATTAAACATATCTTCCGAAACCAGAATGATGGAAATTCTGTTTATATGTTTGTGGCAGATCAAACACCAAATCAGCATTCTGTAAGTTATGGCTTAAAATTTCTTAATCAGAAAACGCCTGCCTTTGTGGGTTATGACAAATTATCTACAAGGATGGATATGATCTTCATCTATTGTGAAATGAAAAAAGTGAAGCGCGGATTCTATCAGGTTAATTATTACAGAATTTATCCGGACGGCGAAAAATTTGTAGAGCACGAAGTGGTTAGAAAATTCCATAAATTGTTAGAAAATACCATCCATAAAAGACCAGACAACTGGCTTTGGTCCCACAGAAGATGGAAATACAAAGATTATATTAAAAAATACGACGAATAATGACGGTTGCAATTGCCATACTGAATTGGAATGGAAAAAAATGGTTAGAAAAATTCTTGCCCTCTGTCATTAAACATTCTTCTAATGTAAAGATTTTCATTATTGATAATGCTTCTACAGATGATTCGGTTCCGTTTGTGAAACTAAATTTTCCAACTGTTGAAATCATTCAAAATAAAACTAATTCTGGTTTTGCAGCTGGTTATAACGAAGGTCTCAAATCCATTAATGCCGATATTTATTGTTTACTCAATTCTGATGTAGAAGTTACCGAAAATTGGATTGTTCCGGTATTAAAATTATTTTCTGAAAACCAAAACATCGCTGCTATACAACCCAAAATTCTGGATTACAATCAAAAAAATAAATTCGAATTTGCAGGTGCAGGCGGCGGTTTGATTGATAATTTAGGTTATCCTTATTGTCGAGGGAGAGTTTTTGATGACATAGAGTTTGATAATGGTCAATATGACGATGAAACTGAAATTTTCTGGGCTTCTGGTTGTTCGTTATTCATCCGCTCAGCAGATTTTTGGGATATGAATGGCTTTGATGAAAGATTCTTTGCACACCAAGAAGAAATAGACCTTTGCTGGAGACTGAAAAACGCTGGAAGAAAAATCTATTATACTGGAAAATCCAAAGTTTATCACGTTGGCGGTGGAACTTTAAACAAACAAAATCCACAAAAAACTTATCTTAATTTCAGAAATAATCTAACGATGTTGCTGAAAAATCTTCCTTCGTCCAAGGTGTTTTATATTCTGTTTTTCAGGCTTTCTTTGGATAGTATTGCAGGGATTTATTTCGGTTTTAAAAATGGATTTTCCCATTTTTGGGCTGTATTCAAATCTCACGTTGGATTCTATTGGCAACTACCAAAATCAATCCAATTGAGGCAAAAAACTCAGATTAGTCATTACTACCAAACAAAATGGTTGATTTTTAAATATTTCTTAGGTTCAAAAAAATAATTAATCAAATGAACTTCATCGCTTTAGATTTTGAAACTGCGACTCACGAGAAAAATTCAGCTTGCGAATTGGGAATTTGCATCGTGGAAAACGGCGTCATTAAGGAAACAAAATCTTGGCTCATAAAACCACCTTCTTTTCCTTATTTCAATCATCACAATGTTGCTGTTCACGGTATCAATCCAGAAGATGTGAAACACTCTCCTACTTTTGCTGATGTATGGTACGAAGTCGAAAAGCTGATGTACGGAAATCTTATGATTGCTCATAATGCTTCATTTGATGCCAATGTTCTCAGAGGCTGTCTTGAACATTATGGTTTTTTCAAACCAAAAATTAATTATCTCTGTAGTATTGGTGTAGCGAAAAAAGCTTGGAAAAATCTAAAAAGTTACGGACTGAAAAGTCTTGCAGAACAACACGACATCAACTTCAATCATCACAGAGCAGATGCTGATGCAGAAGTCTGTGCAAAGATTTCTTTGTTAAGTTTTGAAAGATTGATGATTACAAATAATTCGGAAATCAAAGAAGTTTTCAGTAAAAGAATAAAAACTATTTAATTGCTCAAAACTTCTGAAACCAAGTTGAATTTTGGAATTACAACTTCGAAAATCTCTTTTGTATTTTCATTGATGAATTCATAAATACCTTCCATATTTCCAACTCCTGATTTTAAAATAACATTAGAAAAATAACTGAAAGTTTCTGACGGCTTTAGCAGTGGTGTCAGCCCAATAACACCATCACCATTCACTTCTGTAAATCCAAATCCTAAATCATAAATCATCCATTTTCTTTTCAAAAGTCTGACATCTTCATTCCCCAAATTCTCAATATCAATGGTATACCGAAATACATTTCTATTTTCGGAAGGAAAGCTATTATGTATATCATAATTTGTTAGAACCGAGACCTTAATTTGAGAAGTAATTTTAGAAACCATCATCTGTTATTTTATTTTTTAGATACAAAAACCCCGCCGAGTTTTAGATGAAGACAATTTTCAGAAGTTAAATATACAATCAATTCTTTATTTATAAGTTAATTTAGTAATTTTGCAATATCTAAATAAAAGAAAGTAAAAAAAGAAATGAATTCCTACAAAAATCCATTGGAAGAGCGCTATTCCAGTGAAGAAATGCTGTTTAATTTCTCGCACAACAACAAGTTTCAAAACTGGAGAAAACTCTGGATTGCTCTTGCTGAAATCGAAAAAGATCTTGGACTTGACATCACAGACGAGCAAATCGCTGAGTTGAAAGCCAATGCAGAAAATATCGACTATGATGTAGCTGCAGTTTATGAGAAAAAATTCCGTCACGATGTAATGGCTCATGTTCACGCTTATGGAGATGTAGCGCCTTCTGCAAAAGGAATTATTCACTTGGGAGCAACTTCAGCTTTTGTAGGAGATAATACAGATTTAATTCAAATTCGTGACGGACTTTTAATTTTAAAGAAAAAGTTGGTTAACGTGATGAAGGATTTGTCTGATTTTGCAATTCAATATAAAGATCTTCCAACGTTAGGTTTCACCCACTTCCAGCCGGCTCAGTTAACGACTGTCGGAAAAAGAGCGACACTTTGGTTACAGAGTTTAGTTCTTGACATCGAAGAATTGGATTTCTTCTTAGAAACATTAAGATTCAGAGGGGTAAAAGGAACTACAGGAACTGCTGCAAGTTTCCTTGAGCTTTTCAATGGTGATTATTCTAAAGTAAAACATTTAGATAAAGAATTGTCAAAAAGATTTGGTTTCGAAAAAGTTTTTGGAGTTTCCGGACAGACTTATGACAGAAAAATCGATGCTAAAGTGGTTGCTTTATTAGGAAATATCGCGCAATCTGCACATAAATTCACAAACGATTTACGTCTTCTTCAAAACCTTAAAGAGATTGAAGAACCATTCGAGAAAAACCAAATCGGTTCATCTGCAATGGCTTACAAGCGTAATCCAATGAGAAGTGAAAGAATCGGAGCATTGGCAAAATATGTAATTTCTTTAACGACAAGTTCTGCAATGGTCACTTCAACACAATGGTTTGAAAGAACTTTGGACGATTCTGCAAACAAGAGATTAACAATTCCTCAGGCTTTCTTAGCTGTTGATGCGATTCTATTAATTTGGAATAACATTATGAACGGAATCGTTGTTTATCCAAACAGAATCAACAAACATATTATGGAAGAACTTCCTTTTATGGCGACAGAATACATTATTATGGAGGAAGTGAAAGCTGGTGGCGACCGTCAGGAAATTCACGAAGTGATCAGAGTTCATTCTATGGAAGCGTCTAAAAAGGTAAAAGAAGAAGGGAAAGAAAACGACCTTATCGAGAGAATTTTAAATGATGATTCATTGAAATTAGATAAATCAAAATTAAAAGAAGTTCTCGACCCGAAAAATTTCATCGGTTTTGCGCCAATTCAGACGGAGGAATTCATTGCGAATGAAGTTCAGCCGATTATTGATGCGAATCAGGATTTGATTGGCTTGGAAGCTGACCTTAAAGTATAAACAACTTGCAGTCTTTTCGACTGCATTCTTTATTAAAATAAATCTAATAAATGATTTTAGAATGAAAGCTAAAATCTTATATCTATAAAAATGAACAAAAGAATTTTCGTAGAAAAAAGAGGAATTTTCGATGTAGAAAGTCCAAAAATTTTTGATGAAGTAAAAGCGGTTGTTCCGTCTATCCAAAGCGTAAAAGTGTACAACGTTTACGATATTTTTGGATTAACCGATGGTGAATTCGAAAAAGTGGTCAACAGCACTTTCGTAGATCCGGTTACTGATATTTTAATCGAAGAAAATCCTGCAAAAGGAACTCATTTCGCATTAGAATTTTTACCGGGGCAGTACGATCAACGTGCAGATTCTGCTCAACAGTGTATCGCTTTATTGACTGAAAATGAGAAATCTAAAGTAAGAAGCGGTAAATTAATCGAATTTGAAGGAGTTTCCGAATCTGATTTAGTTAAAATCAAAGACCTTCTAATCAATAAAGTAGAATCTCAGGAGAAAGATTTAACGATTTTAGATATTCCTGCGGAAGAAACGCCGTCAAAAGTGATTGTTCACGAAGGTTTTATCGATTTTGATGATGTTCAGCTTGAAGAGTTTTTTAATAATCACGGTTTTGCATTAGGTTTGGATGATTTGAAATTCATTCAGGAATATTTTAAATCAGAACAGAGAAATCCGACAGAAACCGAATTGAAAGTTTTAGACACTTATTGGAGCGACCATTGTCGTCACACAACGTTTGAAACAGAATTGTCAAATATTGAATTTGAAGGACAGTTTAAACATACATTGGAAACTATTTTCAATGATTATATCGAAAAAAGAAAATTTTTAGGACGCGAATTGAAACCGATCTCTTTAATGGATCTGGCGACAGTTTGCGGAAGATATTTCCATAAAACAGGCAATTTGGAAAACTTGGTGGTTTCTGATGAAATTAACGCGTGTACCATCCAAATCGAAGCTGAATACGACGGTAAAAAGGAACCTTGGTATTTATTATTCAAAAACGAAACGCACAATCACCCGACAGAAATTGAGCCTTTTGGTGGTGCTTCAACTTGTTTAGGTGGTGCAATCAGAGATCCTTTGTCTGGACGTTCTTTCGTTTTCCAGGCGATGAGATTAACAGGTGCTGCAGACGTTCTGGAATCGGTTGACAAAACTTTACTGGGTAAATTACCTCAAAAAACAATCACAAAGCAGGCTGCAAACGGATATTCTTCTTACGGTAACCAAATTGGTTTGGCAACCACAATGGTTTCTGAAATCTACGATGAAGGCTACAAAGCAAAAAGAATGGAAGTTGGGTTCGTTGCCGGAGCGGTTCCTGTGGATTGGGTAAGACGTGAAAAGCCTGAAGCTGGTGATTCTATCATCATTTTAGGAGGAGCAACTGGTCGTGACGGAGTTGGTGGAGCAAGCGGAAGTTCGAAAGAACAGGACGAAACTTCAATCCACACGATGAGTTCGGAAGTTCAGAAAGGAAATGCCGTTGAAGAACGTAAAATTCAGAGATTATTCAGAAATCCGGAAGTAACGAGATTGATTAAAAAATCGAATGACTTCGGAGCAGGAGGTGTTTCTGTGGCTATCGGTGAAATCGCTGATTCTCTAGAAGTAAATCTGGATGTTTTACCTTTAAAATACGAAGGTCTGAACGGAACCGAACTTGCTATTTCTGAATCTCAGGAAAGAATGGCGGTTGTGGTTGAACCAAAAGATAAAGAACAGTTCATTAAATTCTGTGAAGCTGAAAATATTGTCGCTGTGGAAGTTGCAAAGGTGACAGATTCCGGAAGAATGCAGATGTTCTGGAAAGGCGATAAAATTGTAGATCTTTCAAGAGCGTTTTTAGATACGAACGGTTGTTCAAAAAGTCAGGAAGTTAAAATTACTCACCTTAATGAAGTAAAAGAAGAAATTCCAACATTCAACGAAGAGAATTTCTTGAAAATTTTAGGAGATAAAAATGTTGCTTCTCAAAAAGGTTTGTTGGAAATGTTTGATTCATCGATTGGTGCGACTACGGTGGCGATGCCTTTAGGTGGAAAATATCAGCAGACTTTGATGGAAGGAAGTGTTCAGACATTGCCAATTATCGGAGCGAAAAATATCGAAACGGTTTCTTTGGCGAGTTGGGGATTCGATGCAGAGATTTCTAAGCAGAATTCTTTGTTAGGAGCTTCTTATGCGGTTGTAGAAAGTGTTGCGAAAATCGTTGCAATGGGTGGCGATTATAAAAATATCAGATTCAGTTTCCAGGAATATTTTGAGAAATTAGGTCAGAATCCTGAAAAATGGGGGAAACCTTTGGCTTCACTTTTAGGGGCTTATGATGCTCAGATCAATTTTGGTTTGGCTGCAATCGGAGGTAAAGATTCAATGAGTGGAACGTATCAGGATTTGAATGTTCCGCCAACATTGATTTCTTTTGCTTGTGCAAATGGTGAAAAGAAAAATATTATTTCCCCTGAATTTAAGAATGCAGGAAATAAAGTGTATTTCTTCAATCACATTGCTCAGGAAAACGGACTTCCGAATTACGATGCTTTAAAAGATGTTTATGAATTCATTTTCGAAAACATTAAAGCCGGAAAAATCGTTTCAATAAAAACGGTAAAAGAAGGTGGAGTTGCAGTTGCTTTAGCAAAAATGAGCTTCGGAAACAGATTAGGCGCTGAAATTAACGTTGATAAAAATTCTTTATTAACTAAAAATATAGGTAACTTAATCATCGAATCTAAAGAAGAATTAAGTTCTGTAAATCTTCAGTTTATTGGAAATGTTGTTGCTGATGAAGTTTTAACCATCAACAATCAACCAACAACCATCAACAAGCTTCTAGCTGCCAACACAAACACGTTTGAAAATCTTTTCCCAACGATTGAAAAAGAAAAAATCACGGTTGCTATTGACGAGAAACTAAACTCAATCAACCCTAGAAATATCATCATCAAAAAGCACGGGATTGCTCAGCCAAAAGTATTTGCACCGGTTTTCCCAGGAACAAATTGTGAGTACGATACGTTGAATGCTTTCGCAAAAGAAGGCGCTGTAATCAGCAGTTTGCCATTAATTAACATCAATCACCAATTGTTGGATGAAAGTATTGATGCGTGGGTTGAGGAAATCAAAACTTCTCAGATTTTGGCTTTCTCAGGAGGTTTCTCTGCGGGTGATGAGCCGGATGGTTCTGCAAAATTCATTGTCAACGTTTTGAAAAACGAGAAAATGAGAAATGCAGTTCACGAATTGTTAGACAGAGACGGGATGATTATTGGTATCTGTAACGGCTTCCAGGCGTTGGTGAAGTCAGGATTGCTGCCTTACGGAAGAATCAAAGATTTGGATGAAAATTCTCCAACATTGGCTCACAATGCGATCAGAAGACATATTTCTCAAATGGTAAACGTGAAAGTTGTAAATGACGAATCGCCTTGGCTGAAAGGAATGAAAGATCAGGTTTTCACAATTCCAATTTCTCACGGGGAAGGTCGCTTTATGGCTTCGGAAGCGGAGATTCAAAAGTTGTATGAAAACGGACAGATTGCAACTCAATATTTAGATTTAGAAGGAAATATTGCTCACGGAATGCCGTTCAATCCAAATAATTCATTGTTCGGAATTGAAGGAGTAACAAGCCCAGACGGAAAAATCTTCGGTAGAATGGGACATCCTGAACGTTTTGCAGAAGGTTTAATGAAAAACATTCCAACCGCGAATTATCACAATATATTCAAAAACGGAGTTGAATACTTCATATAACAATAAAAAGAAAATGACTGTCATCAATGGCGGTCATTTTTCAGATTTAGAGGGTTTTTACAACGAAGTTTCTGAATTGTTTATGAATGATGAAGATTGGAAAGTTGGGACTTTAGATGGTTTTGATGATATTCTTTACGGAATTGATTCAGATATTACTTGGAAAGATTCTCAAAAATCAAAAGAAGATTTAGGTTTTGCTTCAACTAAAAAATTCTACGAAAATAAAATCCGAATCGGGAAACCTTTCAATGTCGATTTGATTCATCGAAAACTGGGTGATTTGATGGATGGAAAAGGACAAACTTTATTCGAAATTTTGATTGAAACTATAGAATCGCATCAGAATATTAAACTAATTTTGGACTGATTTAAAACAAGACAATGAACAAGATGATTTATGGATTATTCTTCGGCGATAGCATTACTTACGGAGAATATGATGGCGTTTTTGGAGGCTGGGTTGATATCCTGAAACGATATGCTTTGCAAAAATATAATGAAGGGAGTAATGAATTAATCCTTTTCAATCTCGGAATTGGTGGCGAAACAACGGAAGGTTTGCTCCATAGAATGTCTCACGAAATGAAAGCCAGAAATTCCGCTGATGGCAATATCATTTTTCTTGGTTACGGAGCGAATGATTTGGCAATAAAAGATGGAAATCAATTGGTAAATCCTGAACAATTCAAAACTAATATTGAAACTGCTGTTCAAAATGCTAAACAATATTCTAAAGACATTTTTCTGGTAAGCATTCTTCCTCTTTCAGAAAACATTGATTCGAAAGTTTCTCCAACAGGAAAAGTGAGAACCAATGAAGATGTTTTAATTTATAATCAAATCCTTAAAAACATTGCGACTGAAAACTCATTAAATTATATTGATTTTCATTCTGCTTTTTTCAGGATAAAGAAATTTTACTTTGCAAAGACGGCGTTCATCCCAACGAAAAAGGTTACGGAATGATGGCTGAAATTGCTATTCCAATTATTGAGAAATATCTTTAAAATTTATTTTTTAACGCAAAGGCACAAATTATTTACTAAAAGAAATTATATTTTCAAGGCACAAAGTTTTTAACTTCGTAAAAATGAAAATCTCCATTTTTTTTGCGACTTAACACATTTTTAATAGGATTAATTTTTGCGACTTTGCGATAAAAATAATTCTGTAAAAACAAGTTTAAATATTTTAAAAGCATATAATCCTCTTTGAAATTTCAGAGAGGATTTTTTTGTGAATTACTTTTAGCACAATCTTTGAATTATTCCAAAAAAATCAAGTTTATGAGTGCGGTTAATGTAAAGACAATGGTGTTAAAAATATTAAAATGTATAGGAATCAGTATTGCTTCTTTACTATTTCTAATGTTCATTATACCGATGCTTTTTCCAGGGACGATTTCTCAACAAGTAAAGATTTTTGCAAATAAACATCTTGCTGGAGAACTGGATTACAAGAAAACGCATTTGACTTTTTTCCGCCATTTCCCTTCTCTCACGGTTTCTGTAGACGATTTTATACTGAAAGGTTCCAAACCCTTTGAGCAAGATACATTGCTTGCTGCAAAAGATGTTTCTGTAGGAATCAACTTGAAAAATCTGATTTTTAATCAAGAAATAAAAATTGACGAGATTTATGTAAACGACGCAATAGCCAATGTTTTCGTCAATTCTAAAGGACAAGCCAATTACAATGTTTACGTTTCAAAACCTTCCGAAAAACCAAAAGATACAACAGGAACCGGAGCATCCATTAAATTGGATTTAATTAAACTGAAAAACTGGAATATCAAATACAATGATCATGCGGCAAACGTTTTAGTTAATGCAAAAGGTCTTAATTATACAGGAAAAGGCGGTTTGAGCGAAGATATTTTCGATTTGGAAACCGACTTGGATATTGATAAACTTGATTTTGCTTTGAACCGAATCTGGTATGCACAGCAAAAAACACTTCACGCCGATTTGATTACGAGAATCAATACTAACGCTTTGACTTTCGTTTTGAGAAAAAATGAGTTAAGAATCAATGAACTTCCTTTGAAATTCACAGGATTTGTAAGTATTCTGAAAGATGGATATAATCTTAATATCAACGCTGCGTCTGAGAAAACGACAATTAAAGATATGCTGTCTGTCCTTCCACCCCAATATTTAACTTGGGCAAAGGAAACCAAAATTGAAGGAAAAAGTGATTTGTTTTTTAGTCTAAAAGGTCGGTTTAGTGAGCTTCAGAATTTGAAACCTAATATTAAAGCAAGTTTAAAAATTGATGATGGATTTGTCTCCAACAGTAACGCACCGGTGCCAATGGAAAATCTTAACATGGATCTCAATATTGCCCTTCCATCTTTGAACACAGAAAAATTAATGCTGGATTTAAGAATTTTAAGCTTTGATTTGGGCAAAAATAATAGCTTCCGTGCTAAGGTGAAAACTGAAGGTTTAACGGAGATGCAAGTCAATGCCAAAATAAAAGGCGCCGTAGATTTGGCCACTTTGGATGCGGCTTTAGGTTTAAAAGATATGGATCTTAAAGGCCTTATGAATACCGATATTCAATCTAACGGGATTTTCAGTATGGATAAAAAACTATTCCCGAAAACCAAAGGTTATTTCAATCTGAAAAATGGCTGGCTTAAAACCAAATATTATCCAAATCCAATCAAGAATATCAATATTTTAGCTAATATTCATAATACTGATGGAACTTTCAAAAGTCTGGGCGTGAAACTCGACCCTTTCAAATTTGATTTTGAAGGTAATCCTGTTTTTGTGAATGCCGATTTACAGAATTTCGAAGATGTTTTATACAAAGTTCGAGCAAAAGGCGTCTTGAATGTCGGAAGAATTTATAAGGTTTTTGCTAAAGAAGGGTTTGATGTCAGCGGATTAATTATGGCAGATTTATCCTTGAACGGCCGACAAAGTTACGCCACAACCGGACAATACAGCAAACTTGATAACAGAGGAAATTTAATCTTAAAAAACATCAAGGCTACAACCAAATATCTACCGAAATCATTCTTCATCAAAGAAGGAAATTTCGAATTTGAGAATGAAAAAATGTGGTTCAGAAAATTCTTTGCAACTTACGGTAAATCCGATTTTGCTTTGAATGGTTATCTTCTCAATACCATCAATTATTTCATCGAAAGAAAAGGAACGCTTCACGGCAAATTCCATCTCAAATCCAATTATCTTTTGATTGACGAATTTATGGCGCTGAAAGAGGGCGATAACAAAGACAAATCGCTTTCTGTGGAATATGCCAAAGAAGAACATCCGAAAAGCAGTGGCGTTGTCATTGTTCCAAAAAATCTGGATGTTTCATTGGAAGCTAATGCTAAAAAAGTAGAATTCAAAGGACTTGGATTGAACAATCTTTTGGGGTTAGCATCGGTCAGCAAAGGCGAAGTTTACTTGAAAAACACAAGTTTTGACATTATAGGAAGTAGAATGAAAATCGATGCCAGATATCAGGACGAATCACCAATCACAGCTAATTACGATGTTGCCTTAAATGTTGCAGACTTCGATGTTCAAAGGGCTTACAAAGAAATTGATATGGTTCGCGAAATGGCGACTGCTGCGAAAGACGTGAAAGGAATTGTCTCTTTGGATTACAAACTGAAAGGCGATTTTGACGGCAATATGAAACCTATCTATCCATCATTGGAAGGTGGCGGAAATGTGAATCTGAGGGATGTAGAAGTCAAAAACCTAAAAATGCTTTCGACGATTGGTGATAATATTGGCGCCGATGCTTTTGATAATCCGGATATGAAAGGCGTGGATATCAATACAACCATCAACAATAATCTGATTCACGTTGAACCATTTACTTTTAAAGTTTCTGTTCTGAGACCTACGATTAGTGGAACTACTAGTTTCAATGGTCTGCTGGATTTACGAGTCAGAGTGGGATTACCACCCGCCGGATGGATTGGATTCCCGATTGTTGTGACCGGAACACATGAGAAACCGAAAATCAAAATCTTCAGCAAAACCGGACAAGGCATAGTAGAAGCGTTGTACAATACCAAATCCAACAAAGTCATCCGCGAAGAAAAACGCGCCGAGAAAAAATCCCGAGCACAACAACGAAAGGAAAAACGTACTCAGGAAAAGAAAGCTGAGAAAGCCGAAAAACAGATTGATAAAGATTTGAAGAAGAAATAAAGTGAAAGCTCCAAGTGATTGGAGCTTATTATTAAGATAGAATTACCCATTGATAAACTTTTTAAGAAAATGAATTATTTGTTAACAAAACTTTTTGGTAATTCAGGAAAAGCTTTATTTTTAGGCAAAACAAAAATAATGTCATATTATCCGTTAACAAGCATACCAGATTATTACTCCATAGACGCTCTTTTGACCGAAGAGCATAAGCTTATCCGTGATTCTGTAAGGAATTGGGTGGAGAGTTTTGTAATGCCTGAGATTGATGAAGCAGCGCAGAATCATACAGACATCGCTGGATTGATGAAAGAATTGGGAAATATCGGGGCGCTTGGTCCATACATTCCGGAAGAATATGGCGGTCCTGGATTGGATCAAATCTCCTATGGATTGATAATGCAGGAATTGGAAAGAGGTGATTCGGCAGTGCGTTCTGCGGCTTCTGTTCAGTCTTCTTTGGTGATGTTTCCTATTTTCGAGTATGGTTCTGAGGAACAGAAAAGAAAATATCTTCCCAAGCTGGCTTCTGGTGATATGATTGGATGTTTTGGTTTGACAGAGCCTAACCACGGTTCCGACCCTTCTTCTATGGAATCCAAATTCACGGATCAAGGCGACCATTATCTTCTGAATGGTGCCAAGATGTGGATTACCAACTCCCCTATTGCAGATATTGCTGTAGTTTGGGCAAAAGGAGAAGACGGAAAAGTACGAGGAATGATTCTGGAACGCGGAATGGCAGGTTTCACCACACCAACGACTCATAACAAATGGAGTCTTCGAGCTTCAAAAACCGGAGAATTGGTTTTCAATAATGTGAAAGTTCCGAAAGAAAATCTTCTTCCTAATATTGAAGGACTGAAAGGGCCTTTGTCTTGTCTTAACTCTGCGAGATATGGGATTTCTTGGGGTGTAATCGGTGCTGCAATGGATTGCTATTGTACGGCTGTTCAATATACCAAAGAGAGAAAACAATTTGGGAAACCGATTGCTTCTTTCCAGCTTCAGCAGAAGAAATTAGCAGAATTTTTGACTGAAATTACCAAAGCGCAATTGCTTTGCCTACAGTTAGGAAATCTTAAAAATGCGCATAAAGCATCGCCAGCACAAATCTCTATGGCGAAAAGAAATAATGTAAAAATGGCGATTGATATTGCCAGAGAATCTCGTCAAATGTTGGGCGGAATGGGAATAATGGGCGAATTCCCGATGATGCGCCACGCTGCCAATCTTGAATCTGTAATTACTTATGAAGGAACGCACGACATTCATCTTTTGATTACAGGAATGGATATTACAGGCATCAATGCCTTTGGATAAGACCAAATCAATCTTATATATTTTTAACAAAAACCTGCGGAATATTTTCGTAGGTTTTTTCGTTCAGATATAAACTAAACCACAAAAGTCACAAAAGGTTTATTCTCTGCTTTTGTGACTTTTGTGGTTTCAAAAAAACTTAATATGAAAAATTACTTCGCCATTCTATTCCTCGTTTCCATTACCATTTTTGGACAAAACTTTCAAACAAAACTTTCCAATGCGGCCATTAATCTAACCAAAGACAAAGTCATCTATGACCCAACTTATTTCGTTTTGAAATATCCAAATGGCGATGTTCCTGCAGGAAAAGGCGTTTGCACAGATGTTGTCATCAGAGCTTATCGAAAGTTGGGAATCGATTTGCAGAAGGAAGTTCACGAAGATATGGCGAAGAATTTCTCCAAATATCCAAAGAAATGGGGATTGAAGAAAACAGATACCAATATCGACCACAGACGTGTTCCTAATCTAATGGTTTTCTTTTCGAGATTTGGGAAAGTAAAATCGATTACGAATGATGGAAAAGACTATGTTCCGGGCGATATTGTAACTTGGGATTTGCCTAAAAATCTAACACATATCGGAATTGTTGTTAATAAAAAATCTGTAGATGGCAAGCGTTATTTGATTTCTCATAATATCGGAGCCAGACAGGTTTTACAGGATTGTCTTTTTGATTGGACGATTACGGGACATTATCAATATTCTAAGTAGATGATATTGAACCACAAAAGTCACAAAAGACGTTACTATTATGGATATTAAAAAGAACAAAAAAGAGTTTATAACCGGTACTTATTTTATCTTTTTGTTAATCTAAAAAACTTTTGTGACTTTTGTGGTTTATAAATATTTATAATGAAAAGGATTTTCCAATTATTATTTCTTATTTTTTACTTAATATCTCAAGCTCAGAATCTTAAAATCATTCAAAAACCGATTAATTATTCTAAGGAAAGAATGAAGCTGAGTCTGGATTATATGAAAGAACATCACAATTTAACTCAGAAAACCCCGAATATCACTCCGAAAATCATTGTTCTGCATTACACAGCTGGTGGAACGATTGAGTCCAATTTCAGATATTTTAATAATTTATATTTGGAAAACCAAAGAGCAACGCTTAAGAAACAAAGTTCTCTAAATGTTTCTGCTCATTTTCTAGTTGATAGAGACGGAACGGTTTATCAATTGGTTGACCCAGAATTGTTTGCAAGACATACGATTGGATTAAATTATTGCGCTATTGGTGTAGAAAATATCGGAAGTAAATCTCAACCTTTGACCGATAAGCAAGTGGAAGCCAACGCAGAATTAGTCAAATATCTTGCGAAGAAATATCCAATCGAATATCTCATTGGACATTCGGAATATGGTGTTTTTAGGAATTCTAAACTTTGGAAAGAAACGGATTCCAAATATTTTACGGATAAAGACGATCCAGGCACTGAGTTTATGAAAAAAGTTAGAGAAAAACTAACTGATTTGAAACTGAAAAATCAGCCTTAAAAGAAGCACTTCGACTCCGCTCAGTGTGACAACTCTTATAAAAATGGTTCAATACTAAAACTGTCAGGCTGAGCGGAGTCGAAGCCTTTACTTTTACCAACTCACTTTTTCTTTCTCCTCAAAAGGAACCTCAGGATTCAGGATTTCAAAAATTAAATTTCTGATGGATTCTTCTACTTCCGAGTCTTCAATATCAATAAAATTCAGTTTTTGTGGACCATTGTTGACTTCTGCAAAAGACCAGATTGATGTTTCAATATTATCAGGATTGATGTTCAAAACGTTTTTGATACAATATTTGTAAATCGAAAGTTGCAAAGCCTGTTTGTAATCGTCATTAAAGAAAAGTTCAGGTAGTTTTTCCTCTTTATTCTTTCCAAGATTAACCGTTAATTTTTTAGGTTTTGCCGTTTTATAATCAATGACTCTTGTGATTCCGTCGAGTCTGTCGATTCTATCAATAAAACCATAAAAACTGATTTTATCGTTTTGATTTTCATCAAGGAAAAAATCACAATTGATTTCTTTTTCCAAATCCAAAATCTCCAAAGCAGAACCATTTTTGACTAACTCCAAATCATACTCCACAATATTACGAACGACCCTTTTGGCGATTTCTTTGTGGATGTAATTCATTCCGCGTTCATAGAATTCCTGCTGATGTTTCAATTTTTCAATTGCAAAATCAATCGCTGAATCTGTTTGTTGAAGTAAATGTTCTAAATCATTAACCGATAATACTTTACCTTTAATCGGTTCGTGTAAATATTGCAATGCATAATGAACCAAATTTCCATAATTTCTTTGCGAAAGTTCTTCTTCAATTTCGTTGGTTTCTCTGGTTTTGAGAAGATTATTAAGATAAAAATCAATCGGATTATAAAGATAGGTCACGAGATGGGAAGGCGAAACACGGTTTTTCCATTCGTTCAAAAGTCGCATTACCTCTTCATTTTTATCGATTTTCATCAATTCCTGAGCAATTGGCTCTGAGGAATTTTCGATAATAATGTGTTCAATCTTGTGCGAACTTTCCATTTCCAATTGGGTGATGAAACGGCTTTTTTCGCCTGTATTAACACCGGAACTCAACGCATTGTAAAGCAAATGAACGTTTTCCGAATTCTGGATCAATCGGTAAAAGTGATAAGCATAAATACTGTCATTTTCCAAGAAAGTATTGAGTCCAAATCTTTCGCGTACATCAAATGGTATGTATGTATTTTGAGTATTACCTAAAGGTAATTTCCCTTCGTTGACAGATAACAAAATCACATTTTTAAAGTTCAAAAGACGCGTTTCCAAAAGTCCCATAATCTGGAATCCAGCCAACGGTTCTCCCACAAAATCAATACTTTCTGAATTGACCAATTGATTAATGAGAACTTCGAGAGTTTCTATTTTGACATCAATCTGATAAGGTAATAATTGATTTTTGATGATTTTAAAAACATTCTCAAACAACGCAATATTCTCATACTGAATATCATCCAATTCTTTGAATTTGAGCTCGTAACAAAATTTAATTAATAAATCTAAAAACTGTTGAGAGTTTTCCGGCTTCCGTAAAAGCTGGAAGTAACTCAAATTTCCGAGTAATTCTTGTAGTAAAGTTTTGGAAATATAAACAATGTTTCTCTCCTCTATTGTTGCGACAAAATTCCGGATAACTTCAGAATCTTTTTCGTCATTTGGTAATTCTTCTAGGATTGGCAAAAGATCGGCGTAATAATAGCTAGAAGATTTTTTCTCCTGTTGTTTTTGTAGATAAAACAGTTTTTTAATCGCATTACTGAACGAGAGATTCTTCAATGGAAATCCCATTGTGATATTCACGCTTTCTACAACGTTTAAACTGTCTAAAACGGCTGGCAAAAGATTTTCATCCAACAGAACCAAAGCTGTTTCCGACAATTCCTTTTTCGGGATTTTTTTTAAAATTTCAGGAAGGAATTTCGCTTGAACAATATTTCCCGAAACTTCATAGGTTTTAATATGTTTTGGTTGATTAAATTGATTTTCAATCCATTTAAAATCCCGACTATCATTGAATTCTTTCCATTTCAAAGTTTCTCGCAGGAATTTTCCCGATTCCTGTCTTTCGTCGTCAATATAATATTGGTCGGCTTGGAAATAAGTTTCCGCTTTGTTCCATTGCAACAGTTGTCTTACCAATCGTTCTTCTACTCTAGACAATGCATTGAATCCACAAAATACAAATTGACGATTGGTTTGTTTTGCAAAGTTTTCAATCTTGGAAAATGCTTCCTGATACAACATCCCGGAAGTGGCGAGATTTTCTTTTTGGAGTTCTGATTTCAAAAGTGGAAGAAACTCGTTCATTTTTCTCCAAAAATTCAGGTTTCGCTTTCTTGGGTTGTCATCGTCGCCGAGATTCTCGCCCCAATTTTTAATCCGTTCTTCGTCCAGCATCCAAAGCAGGATTTTTTGGTCATCATCGGAAAACTTCATCATATCATCCCAATCTTTCTGCAAGGTCGGAAACCATTTCAAGAAACCAGAAAAATCTTCGGAGGAATCAATTTTATTATAAATACGGAATGCAAATAACCAAAGCGCAATGCCTTTGATTTCGAGATTTTCAGACAACTCTGCGATAAGTTCATCTATTGTAACGAAATTGGGTAAAAGCCCTTGATATTGTTTTTCCTGCAAGATTCTTTTGATGAAAACCATTGGTCTTTTTCCGGGAAGAACAATATCCAGTTCGGAAATATCTTGATGATTTTCTAATAATTCTGTAATAATCTTCTGAAGAAACTGCATAAAAAAGCCTTTAAAATCTTAAAGGCTCAATTTAATTATTTTTTTGTTGACTTGAAGTATATTTTAAACGCAAAGTCTGCAAAGTTTTTTTTGGAATTATTGAAAACATTTTTAAGGTTCGCGAAGGCGTAAAACTCAGCAAAGATTTTTTCTCTTTTCCAATTTTGTAATCCAAAAACTCCAAGGTAGAAAAGAAATTACAAATAAAATAAAAAGAAAAACCAATCTGTTTTTTCCGTGATATTCTTTTACTTTAAAAATGAATTCGTCATTATGCTTATTATAATAAACTTTAATCTTCTTATTGACAGGATATTGTTGACAAGTATTGCTATCTAATTTTACAGAATATTCTTTATTATTTTCAATGATTGAAACACTTGAAATCGTTCTAGGGAATATCTACAATTTTGTCGAATTACAGTTGAATTAAAAACAACTTCTTTATTAATTGTATCATAATATTTATTTTCAAGATATATTGAATAAAAAATACCAATTATAATAATTACAATTATCCCAATTTGATTTTTAGAATAAAATTTCATTCTATTCTACAACCACCTTTTTATCAAGGAAAGTATTAGCTCCGGCTGCTTCTTTTCCTGTCCAGAATTTGAATATGTAATTTCCTGTTTTTGTAGGTTTGAAGTTGATTCGGCTGCCGTCTACGTAAGTTCCGTCGCCGCAAACGTCATTGGTTTTGTAAGCAAAATTGGCGATTGTGCGGACAGAATCGTTGGTGTAATTATAATCGTAACTGTAGATGCCTTCGCAAGTTTTTTTGAACGTAGAATAGACTAAGATCTCCTGCGTTACACCCAAAGACATTGTATCCATCGGGATTTTCACGCTGTCTATTTTGGTCGCGAAAACAGATTCGATTTGGCTGTAATCATCATTGTCCTTGCACGAAACGGCAAATGCTGAAAACACCGCTAAAACTGATAAAATAAATACTTTCTTCATAATCATTTCTAATTTAGTTATTGAAGTTACCTTTTGAAAGGTAAACCACTTTTTTGGTATCGAAAAATTCGCCTTCGAAATAATTTTTCAAACTGAAAATTTCTGCTTTCAATCCTGCCAATTCTTCCGCTAAATCGCCGCCTTTTAGATAAAGAACGCCGTTATGCTTTGGGTTGAATTGTTCTTTCTCAAATTTTCCTCTCAGCCAAGTTAGGAAAACCGGCATTTGTGTTACTGCTCTGCTGACAACGAAATGAAATTTTTCCTTTAACTGCTCTGCCCTCATATGATGAGCAGTCACATTTTTCAAACCGAGACTTTCTGCTACACCTTTTACTACATTGATTTTTTTTCCGATGCTGTCCACCAAAGTGAAATGAACATTTGGAAACAATATCGCCAACGGAATGCCCGGGAAACCGCCGCCAGTTCCTATATCCAGAACTTTGGTTCCATCTGCAAACTGCATTACTTTTGCAATTCCCAAAGAATGGAGAATGTGTTTTTCATAAAGACTGTCTGTGTCTTTTCTTGAAATGACATTGATTTTCTCATTCCAATCTTTGTACAGCACTTCTAGTTCTGCAAATTGTTTTTTTTGTTCGCTGGTAATATTTGGGAAATATTGTAAAATTAATTCTAAAGACATAAGGCGAAATTATGAAAAGATTTGTTAATATTAATTATAAAAATAAGAGCCATCAAAAATATTTTGACGGCTCTTATTTTTTCTCAAGCTTCGGTTTTTATTTTAAAACTTTTTTGGTCACAATAGTGTTTCCGGCTTTTGCTTTCACAACGTAAACGCCTTCTGCAAGATTGGTTTTATCTATCAGGACTTGTTTTTTTGAATTTTTTGTACTGTAAATTAATCTACCTACAAAATCATAAAGACTAACTTCGTCCAGATTTTCGTCAGCATTAATAATGAAATTCTGAGTGTCTTTGTAAATTAAGATTCCTTTTTTGGAGGTATCATCTGCGGACAGCGTTTCTTGATTTTTATAAATAATCTCGAATCTATCTTCATATTGTCCAGAGCTTGTGTAGAAAGTGTAGGCCTGGTTTGTAATATCTATGGTTTTGTTAAGATAATAATCTTTGATTAATACCTGTTGCCCAGAATTAAATAAGCCTTCTTTATCTGTCATCCCAATAATATAATTACCCTCTGCAGATGCTTTGAAACCAAGTTTAACTTTATCTTCCTGACTTAAAGGATATTGTTTGGCTTGGATTCCTAGTTTTTTATTGTCCAGGATGCTCCAGAAAGAGTCATTACCGATGGATAACAATTCTGTATCATAATTTGTATCAAAATTATCGGTTGCATCGGCGAAATAACCAATTAGTATCTCGTTATTAATATCATAAGGTGACTTGAACTCTAACCAAAATCTATCTTTTTGAGAAGCCGTTTTGTTGTAGTAATTGGCTTCATCCGAAGTCCTGATAGAATTGTTGAAAATCAGAGGTTGATTTTTACCCTTAGGTCTAGACTGTATAATGAAACCTTGCCCTACAGAAATACTACCCGTAGGTTTTTTCTTTGCATTGCCATAATATGTTGCAGATATACCTCCTGCTCCATTAAGAGTTGCATAATTGTTGCCCGAATAATTTGAACTTTGTTGTTGTAAGATTTTGCCATCATTATTGGTCCAGAAATAGACTGTTTCAAAAATGTTGGAGCTGTTAAGCGCATAAAAGTCTTCAAAATTGATATTAGAAGGATAAGGATTTCCCACCATATTATATCCGTGTGTTCCATTGGTCCATTTAAGAATATAAGAACTGATATTACCATTTTGCGGAACACCTGTAAAAGTAAATTCTGATTTTTCGGTTGTAGATGTTACCGTAGTTGGAAAACTATTTTTTCCTCTAATCGCATATCCTCTTGATGGCTGGAATAGTGATGTTGAGCTAAGTGTAATATCATTAGCAATACTGGTTACAAAATAATCATTAGCTTCATTATAAACATAGAATCTGTTCCATGGTGTACCTGTTCCAGTTGTAGTTGCCTGATTATAACCCTCAGAAAATTGATACAGGTTTTGTCCAGCAACGGGAGAAGACCAATAGTTATAACCCATTTTTGGAATTAATGCCTCCTTTTTCACCGTAATATTACCTATGTTTTCAGAAGTCCCTTCTTGAAGAAGATTGGCAGCATGTTCCACTACAAAATCTGTTGCATTAGCATTATTAATAATCTGACCGTGAACTGTTACAAAACCTCCTCCACTAATGGTAAGACTACCTCCGTTGTTAACTGTAAGATTACTACTTTCAAAATTACTGTAAGTTGCAGTATCATAATCTGTTTCTATAATAGCATTTTTTGTAGCATTAGGCGTTCCATTGCTCCAGTGTGGATTGGATGCGTCTAGCCAGATGGTATCATTGGAAACAAATACCGTATTATAAAAGAGTCCTTCTATTGCAGGTCCAGCAGAATTAGGATTGTACTGAATAACATACTGAGCATAGCTATTATACAAATATAATCTTACATATAACTTTTCGCCTGCCTGAACTTTGAGACTAGAATCAAAATTATAGGAGTTAGTCTGATCCGATGTACCAAATGTACCAGATGATAAAACACTGACATCGTTTATAAAGTTAGCATCTTTGGAATATCTTATCTGATAACTAGCATTATTGGTACCTCTTCCTGTAAAAGAGAATTTTTTTGGCTCAATTATTCTCTGAGAACTTGTGTTATCCAGAACAAACTGAACATATTTTGAAGTATTAACAGTGCTGGAACTTTCGAGATTTGAGATATTAAAAATCGGAGTTGACCAACTATCATTTGTAACACTTACTCCACTCCAGGTCATTGGCGTAGAATTCACAAAAGATTGTTCTGCAGTACCATAAAAATTAGAGTTATCCCAACGAATCAATCTGGAGGAATAATTTTCGCCCACAGTTACAGAAACTGTTGCCGTATTGGATACACCATATTCATTGGTAATATAATAGGAGAAAGAATCTGTTCCTAAATAATTTTTTGCAGGTAGATAATTGATTGTGTTATTATTATTAAGTGATGTAGTACCGTGTGACGGCTGAGTATATGTTATCGAATTGACTTTGTTGCTGTAATCATCATTAGACAAAACATTGATGTCTATATCATTATTAACCGTTGTACTAGCAGTATCATCATAAGCTTGAGGCACTGTTGAGCTGGATTCTATTGTCCCTTTGAAGACAGGACCTTCTTCGGTTCCTTCGCGGAAAAGAATCTGCATCGCATTCCAGGTATTATAAACATATATTCTCAAGTACAAAACTTGGCCATCTGTAGCAATAGGCTTTGGAAAATTTGTAATTGAAAATGTTGTCATTGTAGAGCTAATACTTGTTTGCAAAACAGTCTGCGGATTAGAAAAGTTACTATTAAGAGAGTAATCTACTCTCATATCTGCAGTTCCCCCTTGCATTATGCAACGGAAATTAAACTCATTTAAATTTAATTTATACCCATTTTTAGGGCTTATTGTAAGCTGGATATATTTTGAAGTATCAATTGTCTGACGGTTTTTATCCGGCCAATTACTCGTTTGAAAAACATTGTACTTTACTCCGCTCATCCAATAATCAGAGGCGGAAAGTGCAACAGTAGAAGTAAGATTACTCACACTAAAATTAGATCCGGAAACTGTTGGAGCATAGCTTGCTTTGTTCCATCTAGCCAGATTGGTTTGAGCAATTAACAGATTCGAAAAAATAATTAATAAAAATAATAAAAAATGCTTTTTCATAATATACATCATTCATAAAATTTCTTGTGTGCAAAATTATTAATACGATTAAAAAAAAAGCATTGATATAGGATAATAAAACCATAAACAAAACAGTTATAAAATCACCTGCGTTTTACCAATGCAATTTTTTTTTAAGCTTCTCATCATTTATCTAATTTGTGCTCTTAGAATTACGGATGCAAAAATATTAATTATTTGAAATAATTGTACTTAAAAAACGCTTAAAAACCTGTATATAAAGCAAAAACTATCCTTTTGGATAGTCTTTGTAAGGGATATGTAAGGGAGAAATTAAACTACTTTTCGTATTTTTTTGAAAAAATCTCTTCGGTCTTTTATTTCCAAAATGGTATATATATTCCGGATGTGATACTTTACAGTACTTTCTGTGATAAACATTTTATCGGCAATTTCTTTGTTAGAAAATCCTTCTGCGATTAGATGAAAAAGATCAACTTGCCGCTCTGTTAATTTGTTAAAATCTTCAAAAAACTCGCAGTATTTATTATCTAATTTTTGCGAATTATTTTTATCAGATTGATAAAATAATTCTTTCTCCATTTGCTGTTTATCTTCCTTCAGTTTATGTTTCGCTTTTTTAAGCAATCCATATTTCTTGAGATACCATATTCTTCCCATCAAAAAAAATACTACTAGACTAAGAATTATAATAAGTCTTCGTAAAAACAGATGATGTTCATGGTTTTGCTGCTCTTGTTCCAGAAGTTTTTTATCTGCAAGGTGCATTTGGGCAATAGTAGCTTCTAGGTTTTCAATTTTTCTTAGAGAATCTAGCTTTTTGCCAATAATGTATGCTTTGTTATAGAGGTTGTTGTCTTTGTAAATCCTCTCCATTTCTCCGTAGGATAAAATTTTATATTTCAGAATATTGCATTGGTTGGCCCATTTCAAACTTTCCTCGTAATAGCCTTCTGTTTTACTAATTTGGTTTTGCTTATTGCTAAGTTCCATCATTTTAACCAGCACCACAGGCAGATTACAAGCATTGGCTTTTTTCGTCATTTCA
Source organism: Flavobacteriales bacterium UBA2306 (assembly GCA_002345565.1). Taxonomy (GTDB): domain Bacteria; phylum Bacteroidota; class Bacteroidia; order Flavobacteriales; family Weeksellaceae; genus Epilithonimonas. Next base: position 577,603 of record DDVS01000001.1, read on the forward strand.
TACGCCTGCTTATATTTTTTCTCTGATTTTTGAAATTGATTTTCCATCATCAGCAGAAAACCCTCTTGCATCAGAAGATAAGATTGGTTTTCCAAAGAAGCATTTTTATAATTCTGCTTCTGTATGTATTCCATGATGGATTTTGATTTTTTATAATCGTTATTATCAAAATAAGCAAAAGCATATTCATAATTAATTTCCATGAGAAGTGTCTCATTATCAGATAATTTTTCGGCAATAGCTTTGGATTTATCAAGATAATCTATGCAGGATAAATAATCTGTAATACTTCTGTAGGTGTAGGCCATAAAGAGTAAAACAGAGGCTTCTTCTCTATTTGAAAGATCATTATCCAAAATCAGCCGGGATAATTCCTCTTGCGAAGTCTGTTGTTTTCCCTCCCTATTATTTTTCACAATCCTATTTTCCAAGCTTATTAAATCTAGTTTTTTAGCACTGGAAAATACAGAGGTCCATAGAAGTATAAATATAAATAAAAGACGATAAATCTTATTCATTGATTACAGTTTTGATATATTCTAATCACTAGAGCAATAAAAATATTTACAAAAATAACTCATTATTAGTTAATTATCTTCAAATCCATATGTTAAAGTCATTATTTATTAGTTTAATAACAATTTATTTTCTATAATATATAAATAAAGAAGCATAAATCATAATAACTTCTTATCATAAATCGGTTTGTTATAGATTTAATCATTTATATTTGTTCTTAAAATCTAATTTAATACATAATAATGGGTAAAATTTCTGATAGACTGAACAGACTGAGTTATTCTCAGACCTTTGTAATGAGTAATAAAGCGCGCGAGATGAAAGCTGCCGGCATTGACGTAATTAGTTTAACTCTTGGTGAGCCAGATTTTGACGTTCCTCAAAAAATTAAGCAAGCCGCTTTTGATGCTATTAATGAAAATTACAGCCACTACTCCCCTGTTCCGGGATTTTTAGAACTCAGACAGGTTATCTCTGCAAAATTAAAAAGAGACAACAATATTGATTATAAACCCACACAGATCTGTGTTTCTAATGGTGCAAAACAATCTATTATCAACGTTTTGCTCGCTATTATCAATGACGGAGACGAGGTGATTTTGCCTGCTCCTTATTGGGTAAGTTATGATGAGATGGTGAAAATGGTTGGCGGAAAATCTGTGTTTATCCAAACATCTATCGATACCGAATTCAAAATCACGGCTGAGCAATTGGAGAAAGCCATTACTCCGAAAACAAAAGCATTGCTTTACAGTTCGCCTTGTAATCCTTCCGGAAGTTTTTATACAAAAGAAGAATTGGAAGCTATTGCAAATGTTATGGCTAAATACCCGGATATTACAATCATTTCGGATGAGATTTACGAATTCATCAACTATGAAGGAGAACATGTTTCTATTGCAAGTTTTCCTCAAGTTTACGAGCAAACAGCGGTAATTAACGGAATGAGTAAAGCATTTGCTATGACAGGTTGGAGAATTGGTTACTCAGCTTGCCCGGAATGGTTAGCAAGTGCTTGTGACAAAGTACAGGGACAAATGACTAGCGGCGCCAATACAGTTGCCCAAAGAGCTTCTATCGCAGCTTTGCAAATGGATCCATCAGAATTACAATATATGATTGCCGAATTCCATAAAAGACGGGATTTGGTTTTTGACCTGATGAAAAACATCAAAGGTTTCAAATGCAACCTTCCAAAAAGCGCGTTCTATTTCTTCCCGGACATCTCTTATTACTTGGGAAAAACATTAAACGGAACTGAAATCAAAGATGCTGACGACTTTGCAATGTTCCTTCTTGAAAATGCTCACGTTGGTTGTGTAGGCGGTGTAAGTTTTGGTAGTCCGGAGTGTATCCGTTTTTCTTATGCCGCTTCCGAAGAAGAATTGAAAGAAGCTATGAAAAGAATCAAAGATTGTTTAGATCAGTTTTAAACTATCAGATTCAATCTCTAAGACAATTATACAATCAAAACTGCCCCCAAAAAGTTAGACACTTTTTAGGGGCAGTTTTTATGAGAAGAAAATTTGGAATTGATTTTAAACTAAAAATAGTAAAAAAACATTTAGAAGAATTTGTTGGTATTGGAGATCTGTTGAAAAAATCCTTTAGAAAAGAAAAATCTACAAAAGATTTAATTCTGTACTCCGATCAGGGATGGCAATATCAGATGAAAGCGTATCAAAATATATTAAAAGAAAAAGGCATTATACAAAGTATGTCCAGAAAAGGAAACTGTTTGGATAATGCGGTAATAGAAAATTTTTTCGGTACTATAAAATCAGAACTGTTTTATAGCAAAAAATTTGGTTCTGTTGAAGAACTCAAGAAAGAAATCGTGAAGTATATTCATTATTACAATCACGATAGAATAAGACTCAATCTAAAAGGAAAGAGTCCGGCACTGTACCGAACTTTTTCCTATAAAAATATTATTTAATTTGTCTAAACTTTTGGGTGCAGTCTAAAAACCCAGGTGTTTCTTATGTAAGCAAAATTATTTATAAAATTAATAATTCCAGAAGCTCCATTGGTTTCCATTGTAGAAAGCCAGCGTAGGAACACCAGAGCCGGTTGCCAGCACCATCATACCCGGCGCAGGGTTAATAATATCTTTCACAGAAGATACCTTGGGCAATACCATAGCTTTGCTCGCACTCTCCAGAACCAGGATTCCTTCTGCACTGGAAGTAGCACTGCCCAGAATCGTTTTAGAATTTGACTTTTCATTAGCTACAGGTTGTATGCTAAGATAGCTGCTAACATTAGCATTCTGCACACTAAGATCTATCCAGCTGCTGCCATTATAATATTCCACCCTGGCTGCTGTAGGCGTGGTAGCATTCAGGATTAGGCTGCCGGCGGTATTCACGCTACTTTTATCTGTAATATAAGGCAAAATAACACCACGGTTCTCCGCAGCGGAAAACTCCAGCAAAACCGAAGATTTATCTGTAGCGGTTCCTAGGTTATCCCCCACTATGATTTGAGAAAAAATGGAGATTTTCATCACAAAGACTAAGAATAAAAGCAATAACTTTTTCATTTAAGGACAACTTTTTTTATTAAAACAACGCCAGCCTACGCTTGCATTCACATAAACTTTTAAACAATTCTCTGTGGTATCATAAACCAGCATTCCTTCTACAGGCTTAGTAATATTAGCCAATCCTGCGGTAGTCATCCTGGTAGGTACAAAAGGTTTTTTATTGGACTCTAATGCAAGCCAGCCTCCTTTTCTCACCATAGGCCAGTTATTGCCTTCCGCATCTGTCCCAGCACGCCCCATAGCACTAATGCCCATATTAGTATCCAGACCAGTCCCGCTTGTGGTAGCATTTTCCAGACAATAGAGAGAAAGAGAATTGGTGCTGTAAGCAGAGAATGCTACGTCACTATCTCCGGATAATACTTGTACAAATCGCACAGCACTGGTATAATTACTCAGTGTGATTCCAAAATCACTCAGCTTAAAAGTCAATACCCTTACATCTCTCGTAGTTCCGGAGAAACCACTGCCACTATTATAATCATGAGGACAGTTACCCGCATAGTAGAAACTCCAAAGCGCTTTACCTGATGGGTTAATGGAGGAAAAGTTAATATCCTTCTGAACGCCTATCGTATTCCCGTTAGCATCTGTAAACTTAAATACATCATAGCTGGTACTGGGCGCTCCCACCTGCGTTACAATAATATCAGGGGTTTCATCATCTATACAGTTGGGGTTAAGTTCAGCCAGGACATTCACAAGAAAAGTTAACTCTTGCTTAGGGATATTAAATACCGCAGTCCCTAGATCCAGCCCGTTGATACCATCTCTCAGATAAGAGCTGAGTGCCGTACTACAGCTCAAAGTGGGCGTATTAGTCTGGTCCTGCAATACCCCGTTGATATAGCGCGGAATTCCTATAAGAAAGTTGGTTGCCGTACTGCTCACATTAAATGATACGGGGAACGCTCTGTAATTCTCATTCACAAAACTGACTCCGTTAGCAGTTAGGCGGGCATTATTAACACCTGTGGCATAGGTAATCCCATTCACCGTCATCCCTATCAGGTTGTTGGTATCTTGAGCCGTAACGTAAGTATTAGAATTGTTTTGTGATGTCCAGTAGGTATTGTAATCACCATAGATGGTTGTTGGCCTTACTTGAGAAAACATCCCCGAATAAACTAATAAAGCCATTATCCATAAAAGCCTGCTAGCCTGCTTCTTTCTCTTCATCTCTCTCTTCATCCAAATATCAAATGTTTTTTTTTAAAGCCAACAAAATTAAAAACTTTGTACCATTTAACCATAATAATATTATGTTAAATATGAAATTTTAATTGATTTTAATTAACCTGAATTCGGGATAAGAAAATTAAATAAAATTTGCATAAAAAGGTAACAATTCGTATATTTAAATTTTTGATTTTCAAAGATTTAAACGAATTATTACCTATGATTATGAAAGACAAAATTACGAATATTTTTGTTAAAGTAACCCGAATTCAGGTTAACTTAAGTTTTCTTGCGCTTCATAAAAATTAAGAAAAGCCAGTAAACAAATGGTCAATTTGATTTTCATAATCGTTTTGATTTTTAAAGAAAATAAGGAAAAGTTGCGGAATTGAAAGAATTACAGTTAAGGACTTCGTTTATGTCCTGGTCTTGACGAGTTACAAATTCGAGACATCAGGCTGCCATCAGGTTTTGCCAAGGTTCAGAACGCTGGCAAAACATTCCTATAGCCTTTCAGAGCAAAAGGCAGTGCAGCGCAGAAACCGCTGCGCAAAGTCTCCTGACACACCGCTGCGCAAAGTCTCCCGACTTTGAGCGTACAATTATTCACCGCTGCGCAAAGTCTCCCGACTTTGAGCATACAATTACCCCGCTGCGCAAAGTCTCCTGACACACCGCTGCGCAAAGTCTTCCGACTTTGAGCATACAATTACCCCGCTGCGCAAAGTCTCCTGACTTTGAGCATACAATTATTCATCATAATTATTATATTTCCAAAACTCGTTCTTTTTTGTTACATCAATTATAGGATTGTCTGCCAATTCAACTTCTAATAATCCTTTGCCGTTTACATAATTACTTGCTGATGAATATATAAAATGATGAGCTTTTTCTACAATACCAGCTCTTACCGGATTTAGATGGATATAATTTAATTTATCCCACATAAAATGAAGAGTGAAAATTTCTTCAGCATGGTTTCCATATTGCCAAAACTGATAATTTTTATTTCGTGTGTGGCTTTCTGTTGCTTGTTTAAATAAATCAAGCATCCACTCTCTGCGGCTTTCTGGTTCTGTCTTTATTACTTCAAGAATATTTGTGGAAGTAAATTTTTTAAAATCCCTTAGCAAGTCTGATAGTTTACCCTCTTTAGATTGAACAATTAAATGAATATGGTTGCTCATTATAACGTAGCCAAACAGTATCATCCCTTTTTCGTTGATGCAATATTCTAAAGAAGAAATTACAATATCTCTATACACTTTTCTGGTAAAAACATCTATCCAATCTACTACGGTACATGTAATAAAGTGTGGTTTTTCCTGATCTTTTATGGTATAGCCTTCTTTCATATTTTCTTATTTTTCCCCAAAGCTATCTTGTGGAACGAAAAATAAAATTAAGAAAATTTGGTCATATTTCATTGCTCAAAGTCGGGAGACTTTGCACAGCGGGGGAGCGGGGAAAAGCATTTCCCGATACTCGATGAACTGGCACAAGGTTTCCTCGAACTCGTAGACAAGCAGTTTGATTAAAACACAGAGTCAACTCAATTGAGTTGGCTCTTGTTATCTAATTTTTGTATATAAATTAAATCTATCGATATTTTAATATTTGTAAGATTTTACTTCTCCATCTCTGTAGATATACATACTATCTTCACCCTTACGCTTGACTACACTATCGTTTTTTTGAAAACGACTATACTCATACATATTAAAATTCAATTTCTTTTTATTCTTTAGAATTAAAATAGTCACTCCGTGATTAGAATAAGCTCTATAAATACTATCAATATTGCCAGAAAAGGCCACATATAAATTCTTCTGCTTTATTCTTTCAGGCTCTTTTTTTCTATTTTCTTTATAAAAAAAATATGCAATAACAATCAAACAGAAAACTATTGCTCCTAGAATTTTAAAACCTAAATCTCTATTTACCACTTTCTCTAATTTTTTTACTTGGATTAATATACGTTGTTCCCGCTTTTGCACTACCTCCTATAGAGAATTTAGGTCTTTTGATAAAATTCATAATACGCCGCTGCGCAAAGTTTCCTGACTTTGAGCGTACAATTATTCATCATAGTTGCTATTTCCAAAACGCCGCTGCGCAAAGTCTCCTGACTTTGAGCATACAATTATTCATCATAATTATTGTATTTCCAAAACTCATTCTTTTTTGTTACATCAATTATAGGATGATTTGCCAAATCAAATTCTAATAACCCTATGATTGCTAAATTTAATAATAAATGAGTAGAATCTACAATTTTTCTCAAAGTTGCAAACTTTGCGGAGCGTGGTAAAGCCTTCTTTCATATTTTCTTATTTTTCCCAAAAGCTATCTTGTGGAACGAAAAATAAAATTAAGAAATTTATTGCTCAAAGTCGGGAGACTTTGCGCAGCGGGAGTGATTTTATTTTTAAATGATTAATAATAGTTTGCGAGATGTCTTCGGCTGTTTCCAATCTACATTTCTATGACACCATACTTTTTCTCTTGCCTTTCCATATCAAAAGGATCGTATGCCATAGATTTCCAAATACCATCAAGAAAAACAAATGCATATATCAAGTTGATAGACCATCCGTTTTCTCTCGGGCATTGGATATTGATTTCAAGCGAATCTTTATCTTCTAACTGCAATTCAAAATCAAAAAAGTTATCTTGATTCAGGATTGTTATTAATTTTTCTTGATTACTCAGTTCGTCAGCCGGATCAATAAAATTATTATCTGGAAAGATAGGCTCTCCTACAATTACCTCATCACTCTTTTTCCAACGGTAAAGAATCCAATAACTGCTTGTCCCAGAAATCTTAACCTTATTGCAGGTACAAAGTTTTAAATGAGATGAGATCTGGCACATTGTATTAATGTAAGGTTTTTATTTTTTTTCCAGTATTGGTCTGCCAATAGCTGGGATCATTATAATAATCCGAAAAGGCGTAAGGCAGTTCGCCCTCTTCAAGTTGTTTCAACATTTCAGAAAACCATTGGTTGTAATATTCATCCTTACCCTGACTACCTAATAGAAAATGATTATAATCTTCTTCGAAAAGTTTCACAATCTCTGTTGTGCTGACTTCCTTTTCTTTAATGTCAAAATTCTCCTGCAACCAATTAGAAAGCGATAGTCTTTCACTGGAATCAGCATTTATAAAATCGCATCGCCAATACACACCCGATGGCGAAAGCGACGGAATCACTTGTAATCCTGTGTAGCCTTTTCTGTGAAGTTCACCTGCCAAATGTAGGAGCTTCTGCGTATTGAGCATGTAAAGATTTTTTTTCATCGTAGTTTATTTTATCATTTGAACTCAGAAATTATAATTTGAATCCTACTAAATTTTAGTTTTTTAAAAGTCCAACAGTTAAAAGAAGTCCCAAATCCGGCGATTGCCTCCTTGGAACATAAGGTTTAAAATCTATCGTCTTAAAATGCTGTAGTTCAAGATAAGCCTGATGTGCTTTTCTCAGATCCATTTTCCATTCCTCACCAGTTTCCCTCAGAAAGCTTAAAATAGAGCCATCTAAAGAAATAACTATATATCTTTTTCCTGTTTTACTTTTAAACTCTTTCAATCCTTTTACCAAAGACAGAAACTGCTCGAATTCTATTGTGGGGTTTGTTTTTTCATTGTATTTACCTATTCCTCTTAAAATTCTCCGCCTGCTCCAGCACATTCTTATAAACCTCATCCTGCGTAATTGGCGGATAACCAAACTGATGAAGCTTCACAATAATTTCCATTTTCAGCTGAGCCTTGATATCATCTCTGTCACTCCAGTCCGGGAACTTGGCGGTGTCATCTACAATCTTTTTGATTTCTCTGGCAAGTTCCAGCATTTTGTCTTTGTCGAATTCAAAACCGTATTGCTTGCAAACCATATCCAGAATATCGTAGAAGGCTTTTTCTTCGTAATCGATTCCTAAATCTTCAAACGATGCCATTTCAGTACGCAGTTTTAAAATAAGGTCAAGAATCTGCTCGTAAGTGGTTGCCTGAATGCCGTCGTAATCCAGCAGGTCGGCTTCGCTACGCTCGTTGTAGCTGTTAATGATTTTCTGAAGCCTTTCAGAGAACTCAATGCCTTTTACTTTGTTTACTTTTTTAAAATCAGAGATGGCTTGTTTTAAAAGTCTTTCAAGGATTTTGATTTTCGTATTTGGGAGTTCAAGCGCATCTATTTTCTCCAGAAACTTATCGTTAAACAGATCTATCGCATTGGCTTTATTGTCATCCAGTTTAAAGATTTCTTCCACACCTTCCGAAACAATGGCATCTTCCACCATCTTGCTCACTTTGGCATTCATCTGTGCGGTGTCGGGTGCTTCGCCTTTGGTTAATTTAACAACAATTGATTTAATCGCAAAGTAAAAATGAATTTCATCGGTTTCTTTTTCATTAAAGATTTCTGATCCGCAAGTCAGGTTATAGGCAGATTTTAGTTTTTTGGTCACATCCACAAAGAACTTTTCGGATTTTTCCGTGATCAAAACCAATTCAGAAGCACGGTTCAGACAATGCAGCTGCTCAACGGGTGATCCTTTGAAATAATCACTGGTATCAAACTTATAGAAAAACTGTCGCAATAAATCCAGCTGGTCTCTCACAATAATCACCGCTTTATCAAGGTCTTCAAAATCATCGGCTGCTGTTGTGTTGTTAAACATTCCCAAAGCGTGGTTCAGGTTTTTCTTGATGCCGATATAATCCACCACCAAACCTTTGTCTTTCCCTTCAAACTTTCTGTTCACTCGGGAAATGGTCTGGATGAGATTATGCGTCTGCAAAGGTTTATCAATGTAAATCGTGTCCAAAAACGGAACATCAAAACCTGTAAGCCACATATCTACCACGATGGCTATTTTGAAGTTGGAATGTTTCTGTTTAAACTGTCTGTCCAGTTCCTTTCGGTCTTCTTTTGTTCCGAGAAGATTCCACAGACTTTCTTCATCATCTTTGCTTCTGGTCATCACCATTTTGATGCGTTCGATGGGCTTAATTTCTTTCTGCTCTTTCTCGCTCAGATGTTCTGCTATGGTTTTCTCATTCCATTCAGGTCTTAGTCTGATGATTTCTTTGAATAATTTATAAGCAATCTCCCGCGAAGCACAGACAAACATCACTTTTCCGGCAACGGTTGCTTTCTCCTCGATTCTTTTTTCATAGTGACTGATAAAATCCTGTGCAATGGCTTCAATTCTTTCTGGGTCACCCAGAATCACTTCCATTCTGGCAATGGCTTTCTGGCTGGCTTCCACGTGGTATTCCGAAGCACCTTCTGCAACGGCATTTTGATAATACTGTTCAATCTCCACTACTTTAGAATGGTTGAGATTCACTTTTGCAGCACGGCCTTCATACACCAATCGAACCGTAATTTCATCCACCACCGATTCAAACATCGTGTAGGAATCTACCACTGGACCAAAGACATCCAGCGTTTTATCAATCGGCGTTCCCGTAAATCCTACATACGTTGCATTGGGAAGAGAATCGTGAAGGTATTTGGCAAAACCGTACGATTTTTTCACCCCATCTTCATCAATGCGGACTTTCAAATCCAGATTTACCTGCGAGCGGTGGGCTTCATCGGAAATACAGATGATATTGGTGCGGTCACTTAAAATCTCACTGTCTTCTGCGAATTTTTGAACGGTCGTCTGGAAAACGCCACCACTTTCCCTGCCCCGCAATCTTGCCCGAAGGTCGGCTCTGGATTCTATGTTGATAATATTTTCATCGCCAATAAAATCCTTGGCATTGGTAAAATCTCTCGACAGCTGATCGTCCAAATCAGTACGGTCGGAGATAATAATGATAGTCGGACTTGCCAATTGTGTGGAACGCATCAGCAGTCTCGACAGATAAAGCATCGTAAAACTTTTCCCGCAACCTGTTGCTCCGAAATAGGTACCGCCTTTTCCGTCGCCTTCAGGTTTACGGTGCTTTTGGATATTGCTAAACAGTTTGTTGGCAGCATAATACTGTGGATATCGGCACAAAATTTTTTCTTCTTTTTTAGTGGTATCGGGAAACCAGATGAAGTGATGCAGAATATCACAAAGCCTTTCCCTGTTCAGCATTCCGTGCACGATGGAGGTGGCGGTATGAATGCCTGTCAGTGCTTTCTTTTCTTCGCCTGTTATTTTATGCCAGCCGTAGAAAAAATCGTAAGGTGCAAATAGAGAACCTGCTTTGTTGTTCACGCCGTCGCTGATGATGCAGAACGCATTGTATTTCATCAGTTCCGGAATATCTCTTCGGTAGCGGATGCTCAGTTGTTTGTAAGCATTATAAATCGTAATCTCTTCTTCTATCGTTGTTTTAAACTCAAAAACCACCACCGGAAGCCCGTTGATGTAAAGAATCAAATCAGGAATCCGTAATTCTTTTCCCTGAATCTCCAGCTGGTTCACAATTTTAAACCGATTGGTTTTCAAAAGACTTCTTTCATTAATATCAATATAGCGGATGTGCAAATCTTTTTTCGCAGGATTGTGCCTTTTAAAAATCAGACCGTCTGCCAACAATTTCCCAATGTATTTATTGCTGTCGTACAGATTGGAAGCAGGCTGATACGCCAATTCATTAATAAGTGTTTCCAATTCTATCGCTTCCAAATCGGGATAACGCGACAGCAAAAAATCACTCAGATCTTCCCGAATCAAAACCTCCTGATGCGATGCCCGAACTACGTCTTTGCCATTCACATATTTGTAGCCTTCTTCTTTTAGGAGATGGATGAATGATTTTTCTAATTGGGATTCGGTGTATTTCATTGTTTTATTTTATTAATTGGGGCGAATCGTTGGGGCGAATCGTTGGGGCGAATTGCAATTCGCCCGTACTACGAAATTATTATATTCCATAAAATTTATCCTCATTCCAGCGTTTCGGATTATCTCTTATATAGTCTGATATTCTTTCGTAAGCCTCTTCGTTTCTAATGATATGCTCATAATAATTCCTTTGCCAAATTTTAAAATCTAATTCTTTTATCTTCTCGGTTGGGGCGGTTGGGGCGAATTGCAATTCGCCCGTACTAATATTCGCTCTTTCTGAAAAAAGAATAAAATCTTTTATTTTTTTTATTGTTGCTATTTTATATCCTCTAATAATAGCGCCCACCGTTTGCGATGGCGATTGAAATTTCCCAATCTCATTATTCCCTTTTTGAAATGTTATTTTTAAGATTGAATGAAAATGATTAGGCATTACGACAAAGTCGTATAAGACAACATTATCTCTAATTGCACTTGTATTTTGCCATTCTTTTTGTGCTATTTCTCCATAGCTGTTCAATATCATCTTTCCATCTACAATCTCCCCAAACAAATGCGTCCTATCCTGACAACAGATTGTAATAAAATACAATCCTTCCTGGCTATAATCATAACCTTGTAAACGTATCGATCGGCGATGGTGTTTTTGGGGATTGTATTTATTCATATTATTTAATTTTCCTTTGGGGCGGTTGGGGCGAATTGCAATTCGCCCAAAATATTAATTTCTTTGACTAAGAATAAAATCTCTCATTAAATTAACTGAATCCTCCAATTGTTCAAAAGTGAATCTTGGATTCAAAGTATTCTCTGGATGATGAATTTGATGTCTAATATATTCCGTTAAGATTATTTGATGTACGCTTGTATTACCTCTAAATGTTTTATTGTAAGTGATAGTCGTTTTTCCATTTTTATAATCGTTCCATAATTCCTCTGCCACAATATAACCGTGCAATTCATTATGATATTCTTCCGTTAAATCACGGAACGCTACAAAATTAATTTCATTTAACGATGGATATGGAAGTTGATGTGGAATTACCTGCTCAATAAGTTTATGACCGTGCTCGTTTTTAGAAACCAAACGCAAATGATTAAAAGATAATCCTTTAACTACTGTTGAGCTGTGAGTTGTTAAAAGAACTTGTGTCCTGTTTGCTTGTGAAAGTTCTAAAAATGCTCTGATAAGTATTTTTTGATGGTCTGTGTGCTGAGATGTTTCGGGTTGTTCAATAGCATAAATGATAGATTGAGAATTCCCAGTAGTCATTCTTCTTTCGGCTTCAGCTCGGAAAAAATTTAATAGAATAAGTCTTTTAACGCCACTTCCCCTTTTATTTACAGGTATATTCTCATCTCCAGTAATAGAAACACTTTTAAAAACATCAACCCATTTCAAAGCACTTGCAACTGGGATAATTGGATTTAAACTACTCGCAATATCAGGATTCATTTCTCTAAGTTTTTCTAATGTAGAATCTGAAACTTCTGTCAATCTTTGCGAAACTCGTTGGGCAATATCTTCAAACATTGCTGTTATTTCCTGATCTGCAAGAATCTGCGCAACTGCTTTTTTCAAAGGATCCTGAACCTCACTGTCGTTATCACTATTTTTTCGGTCAGATTGAAATAAACAATATTGAGGAAGGTATTGCTGTATCTTTTCCCAGATATTCTTAGCATCTTCTTTAGAAGTATCAATTTCAATTTCCTGCAATTGTAAATCAGTCGAAAAGTGTGACCAGATTGCATTTCTCATTACTGCATTGATTGTATTGTTTTCACATTCAATATTATGCTGTTGAATAATCCTCCTGTAATCGGTTATTTTCTTTAATAATAAATCTGCACAATCTGCATTAGTAGGATGATTTGCTTTTATATAAACTTTTGCAGATCCTGCATTGGGATATTTTTTTGTAATTTCTAATTTACCATCCGAATTCAAAAGATATTCTGCTTCAAAAGAAGTTTCATTAGTCGTATCTATAACAATAGGTTTAGGTAATTCAGAAAATACAGCCGTAATAGAAATGACATTATCTCCTTCTGCAAGAGCAGACTTATTAATATCATCTTTATCTAACTTTATAACACCATTACCCTTTCCATCATTAAAAAAAACATCCAAAGCTTCCAATATTGTTGATTTACCAATATCGTTTTTCCCAACAAAAACGGTTAAATCATTTATCTTGATTTCCGTTTCTTCTTTATAGCTTCTAAAGTTTTTAAGTTTGATTGAGTGTAGTTTCATAATATTTTGTTTTCTATAGTTATTAGTTTTATTTTCCGTTAGGGGTCGGTCGGGGCGAATCGCAATTCGCCCTTACTATCTGCACTTACTATTCGCCATTACTATTCGCCCTTATACCATTATCATTCTCTTTTCTTCCTCTCCAACCGCCAACCGCGACAACAATAAACTTTGTAGTTGGGTAAGTTTTAGGGTTTTTATTTCTTTCAATCTAATCTGTCCAAAAATGTCATTCACATATGTTTCAAATGTAGTATTCAAATTTTTGTTAGGAATTATTATTTTAAAATCTTTAATCATAGCAGAATTAATCGAATTTACAATAGAAGAAGTAGTTCCTAATGACTGATAGTTGAAAGTTTTCAAAAAGAAATACAGATATTCTTTTGATAAACTATTGTTCTCTTTTTTTATGAAACTAGCAATTGCCTCATTTGAAAGCATATCTTCATTTGTAATAGCAATTCTACCTACTGACATTTTAAAACTTAAAACTACAGTGTTTTTTGGAATCAATGGAATTTTATGTTTTTTGAGCGCTTCCTTACTAAGATTTTCATTTGTTTTAAGGAGAAAAACACCATTTTCATTAATATCTTTTATAGAAATCCATTTTATTCCAATATCATTTTTTAAAAACCACTTTGATTCATCCCTCGATGGGGTTCTTCCTATTTGAATTTTGTAGATCAATTCTAAACTCTTCAGTTCCCACCCCTCCGGAATCTCCTTCCCAAGTTCCTCATTCCAAACCATTTTACCGCCGGAAGCTTTATAGCCCTGTTTCGTTGCGACTGGGTACAAAACCCGTTCTTCAGCAACTAAAGCTGCAATTTCTTCATCGCGCGCTTCCCTGTCCTCGCAATGGCTAATCGGAAACTCAAAATCCACAAACCAATGTTTATACAAAGCCTGCGCAATCGCTTCCAGTTTTTCGCAAATCTGCTCGTTGACTTTTATTTTGTTGCCTATGCTTTGGTATTGCGCAACAATCTGTCGCTGTTCTTCGATGGAAGGAATGGGTAATTCAACTTCACACATATCAGCCCAATCAAATGTTTCTCTTGTACTGCCATGCGAATGAAATCTGACATATCTGTCAAACTCAGGTCGTGAAAACCACATCATTAAGTATTCAGGAAGTAATTCTGCAGTATCGATCACTTCAAAAACAACATAAATTTGGGAAACCAACGCTTTATCATATTGATCGGATAAAGCAATGGAAATCTTTTCTCCATTTCTTGAAGTCACAGTTCCATAGGCAAATTGTCTTTTTTCAATGACCTTATAAACCGACATATCCGTACCTATGACATTGGCTATTGATGGCATCAATTTTTTAGTAATGCTTACTCCTAAAAGAACATCGGTTTCCAAATTCTTATTCCGAACATTAACCTGTCGAATATAATCTCCTAATTTTTTATAACTCATATCCCAAAGTTTTAAAAACATTGGAAACCTCCTCTTTCAATTGGCTTTCCTGCTGAAACAAGTCTTTCAAATCAGTCTGTAAGCTTTGCATCTGCTCATCATAATCCAGACTTTCATCACGGTTGACGAATTCAATATATTTACTTGGCACCAATGAATAATCTTTTTTGCGGATGTCTTCCAGACTGGCACTGTAAGAATATTCAGGAATATCCTCATAGGTGTCTTTCCAGTTTTGCTGTTGCCAGTTATGATAATGGGTAGCTATCGCAGTAATCTCTTCGTCGCCAAACTGAATAAACTTCTTTTCAAACGGTTCACCTTTCTGACGCAGATCCATAAATAGAACTTCACCTTTTCGGTTACGGTAATTTTTAACACCGTCGTTTGGTACGGGCGAATCATTATTCGCCCGTACAACGGTTCTTTCGTTTTTATTGCGGTTCAGAATCCAAAGTGTTACTGAAATATCAGTAGAATAAAACATTGCTCTTGGTAAGATCACAATAGCTTCCACCAAATCATTTTCAATGATCTGCTTCCGGATTTTATATTCTTCGCCACCACCGCTCAAAGCACCGTTTGCCAATATAAATCCGGCTACTCCATTCTGAGAAAGTTTAGAAATCATATTCAGAATCCACGCATAATTGGCATTGGATTTTGGGGGTATTTCATAGCCTGCCCATCTTGGGTCGGTAGTCAGTTCGCTGTCCGCGCGCCAGTCTTTTAAATTAAAAGGTGGGTTCGCCATAATGTAGTCGGCTTTCAGATCTTTGTGCTGGTCGTCGCCAAAAGTATCTGCCGCTTTGCTCCCCAGATTAGAAGAAATCCCACGGATGGCGAGATTCATCTTGGCGAGTTTGTAGGTCGTATTGGTCAGCTCCTGACCGTAGATAGAAACGTCTTTTTTGTTGCCCTTATGCTTTTCAATAAACTTCAGCGACTGCACAAACATCCCACCCGAACCACAGGAAGGATCATAGATTTTCCCTTTATAAGGCTCTATCATTTCAGCGATGAGGTTGACGATAGACTTTGGCGTATAGAATTCACCTTTTCCTTTTCCTTCGGCAATGGCAAATTTGCTCAGAAAATATTCATACACACGCCCCACAATGTCGTGGGCTTCGTCGCGTAGCGTATCGATATTGTTGATGGTATCCAGCAAAGCCGAGAATTTTGACTGATCCAGTCCGAGACGTGAAAAATAATTGTCGGGCAAAGCACCTTCCAGAGATTTGTTGGTACGCTCAATGGTTTTCAGTGCAGAATCTACAATCAATGTGATATTTTCCTGTTTGGCGTTTTCCATAATGAAAGTCCACCGCGATTCTTCGGGAAGGTAGAAAACATTTTCCGCCTGATAGAATTCGGGAATATCCAAAAATGCTTCTTTGTGTTCGTTGATGAGTTCCTGTCTTCTTCTCAAAAATTTGTCATTGGCAAACTTGAGGAAAATCAGACTCAACACCACGTGTTTGTATTCAGAAGGTTCCACAGAACCTCTTAATTTATTAGCAGAATCCCATAGGATTTCTTCGGTACTTTTTGTTTTTGCAGCTGTTTTCGTTGCCATAATATCCTTTGCTGTTATCTATGTGTATATTTTTTTACCCCTTATAATCCTCCCACATCTTCACCCAATCCTCAAAATAAGCCCGCAAGGTATCACGATCATCAAAGTAGTACCGCACATGTTCATTCGCAAAAGACCGCAACTCTTCAGCTCCGGTCTCAGGATTTTCGATGGGCAAGATCAGATTATTCAGTTCAAAAACCAAATCTCCGCCTTTTTTTTGATACGTGATATAGATAGATTTAACTTCAGACAGGTCTATCGCAAGGCTGTTATCATGAGCAATCATAGAGTATAGTTTAGTTTTATCTCTCAAAAATAACCAAAATCCTCCAAACCTCAGTACGGGTTTCCGTATTCTAGCCGTTTTTTGCAAAAAATATTGCCTTTATTGCCCCATCACTTGCCCACTCATTTAACAAAACTACAACAGCAGGATAGCCAAAAGCAAAACCCATTTTACACCACAAACCATTAATACCCATCTTCACAAATGCGTAAAAAAGCCATACCAATAGCAGTTCATAAAAAATAAATAAAAAGAGATGCGCCTAGTCCTCCCCGAAGTTCTGATCATAAAACAACTTCAAAAGATCCAGTTGTATCAGCACTGGGTGGTAGCGGTATTGCCCCTCCACCTTCACCGCATGGATGTGTTTCTTTTGGCGGCAATGGCGGATGCTCCGCTCAGACAGCTTCAGCAGCTTCGCAGCCTCCTCAGGATACAGCCACTCGCCGCGAGATACCATCATATTCAAAAACGTCTCCGGATCGCTCAGATCGCTGGTGATACTTTCCCAATTGTGTTTCAGGATGTCTCGTGTAAAATCTGTAGATAATTTCATAATATATAAGTTTTTTTGGTGATTAATTAAAACAAATATACAACTTATTATCAATCAACACAATACACCTTTTTCCGTATTTTTAACCCACGCAATCTAAAAGCCAAACCCACCTCTCCACCACCTTTGTAGTCCCCCAGCAGTGCCTATAGAAAAGATACAGAAAGGATATAAAAACGATATAGAAAGGATATAAAAACACATCCAAAAGGGCAATTCACAGCAATTGATGGCTATTTAAAGCAAAAAATGACACAACGGCAAAGTCACCCTTTTTTCAATATACCTTTACACTACAAACAAACAAAATTTTTAATTATGTCAAAATTAGACGATTCATTGCTTAGTGGCTCCAGAGGACGCACTGGCAGATTAGTAGTAGCAAATGTGAACGGGATCGAGATCCTAAAAGTTCGCCCTAGAAAATCCAAAAAAGAGCTTTCCCTAAAACAGGAACTCGTCCAAGAAAGAATGAAAAACTGCTACATCTTTCTAGAGTCCTACAAAGCCTACGCTTGCCAATTCTTCGGAAACCACGTCGGCCTGCAATCCCAATTCAACCAGGCTATGGCAAACCTCATGGGTAACTTCCAGTTAGATTACGACGCGCAGCAGATCAACATCCTCTACCCCAAAATCCAATTCTCAAAAGGTCCGCTACTCGCGCCCATCGCAACGGCCATTTCATCACCTGCAGCACAGCAGATTAAGGTAGAATGGTATAACAATGCTGGAGGAAACAGAAACCGAGAAGCAGATCAGATCCAGATCCTCTGCGCTATAGAAGAACAGCAAGACACCATTCTGTTCCAAAACCAAGCACAAAGATCAGACCTGGAGGCCACTTTCACACTCCCTCCCACGGCCTCTGGCAAAACGGCACACATCTACATCGCATTCCTAGACGGTACAGGCACCATAGCCTCCAACTCGTCATACGTAGGTCAAATAACAGTTCTTTAGTGCTGTTGCTTACTTTCCCGCAAGCACCCCTCAAAAGGTGCTTGCTTTTTATATCAAAAACCGATTTTCTACACCCATTCTCAAAAACATCAAAATCACCTTCCTTCATCCTTATAAATATTACGATTTCTCAAATTCTTATCACTATCTTTGCCCCTAAATTTTTTAAGACAATGAATGCATTTATAGAAGAGCTACAATGGCGTGGACTTTTTTCTGACATGACACCGGGAACGGAAGATCAACTGAATAAAGAAATGACAAAAGCTTACATTGGGTTTGACCCCACTGCAGATTCTTTGCATATCGGAAGCCTTATCCAGATCAAAATCCTGGCCCACTTCCAGCAGCACGGTCATCAGCCGATCGCCCTGGTGGGCGGCGCAACAGGAATGATTGGAGACCCTTCCGGCAAATCCGCAGAACGTAATCTTTTGAGCGAAGAAACCCTTCTCTATTATGTGGATTGTCTCAAAAACCAATTATCCAGATTTCTGGAATTTGACGGCGATGGGGATAACAAAGCCATTCTTGTCAACAACTACGATTGGATGAAAAACTTCACATTCCTAGATTTTGCAAAAAACATCGGAAAGCACATTACCGTGAATTATATGATGGCGAAAGATTCTGTCAAAAAACGTTTCTCCGGAGAATCTGGCGTTGACGGGATGAGTTTTACCGAATTCACCTACCAATTGTTACAAGGCTACGATTACCTTCACCTTTACCAAAACGAAGGGGTCAAACTTCAAATGGGAGGTTCTGACCAATGGGGAAATATCACGACAGGAACAGAATTAATCAGAAGAAAAGCGCAAGGTGAAGCTTATGCTCTTACAGTTCCTTTGATCACTAAAGCGGATGGTTCCAAATTCGGGAAGTCTGAAAGTGGAGAGAATTATTGGCTGGATGCTAAAAAAACATCGCCTTACAAATTCTACCAATTCTGGCTCAATGCCACGGACGACGATGCCGAAAGATTCATTAAATTCTACACTTTTCTTCCGAAAGAAGAGATCGAAGCTTTGATAGAGGAACATAAAACCGCTGCTCACGAACGGAAACTTCAGAAAAAGCTCGCTGAAGAAGTAACGGTTTGGGTACACGGACAAGCTGAATATGAAAAAGCATTGAAAGCAACACAAATTCTTTTCGGACAATCTACAGCTGAGGATCTTGTAAGTCTTGATGAAGAATTGTTCCTTCAGGTTTTTGATGGAGTGCCACAAAAAGAAATTTCAAAATCAGAAGTTGTTGGAAGCAATATTGTAGATTTGATTTCAGAAAAATCTGGTTTCCTAAAATCTAAAGGTGAGGCTAAAAGAGAATTAGCCGGGAACTCTATTTCTGTCAATAAAACCAAAGTTGGAGAAGATTTCTCGGTTTCCGAAAGTGATTTGATTGATGGCAAATTTCTTCTTCTTCAAAAAGGAAAGAAAAACTACTTCATTGTAAAAGCAATGTAAGATTTATTAGTATTAATATATTTCAATTTCATTTCATAAATGGCAATTATCATCTTTATCATTGTACTTTGGTACTCCGGTTTGTTTTTTCAAACATTTTTCCTGCACCGTTATGCGGCTCACCAAACCTTTAAAATGTCAAAATTTGGGGAGAAATTATGTTATGTCCTCACTTGGATTACGCAAGGTTCCAATTATCTTTCAGCTTATGGCTACGGCGTAATGCACAGATTGCACCACGCTTATGCAGACACGGAGAAAGATCCGCATTCTCCAAAATACGACGCCAACCTTTTTGCGATGATGTGGAGAACCAAAAAAATTTATCAGCAAATCAATGAGCAAAAAGCCAAAATAGAAGATAAATTTACCAAGAACGTTCCGCAATGGAAAAGCTTTGACAGATTTGCAAGTTCCTGGGCTTCCAGAATTGGCTGGGCCGTTTTGTACACCTTGTTTTTCTTTTTCTTTGCAACCGCCTGGTGGCAATGGCTTTTGTTACCGGTGGCGTATATGATGGCGCCTATCCACGGGGTGATTATCAACTGGTTTGGTCACATCTACGGTTATGTGAACTTCAAAGTGTCTGATACCTCCAAAAATCTTCTGAGATTTGACTGGCTGATGATGGGAGAAGCTTATCACAACAATCACCACAAACACGGCGGAAGAGCGAACTTCGGAGGGGTAAGATGGCACGAGATTGATGTTACGTATTGCATTATGATCCTTCTGGACAAGATGAAATTAATTAAACTGAACCCTGTCGCAGTCGTAAAAAGAGAAATTTAAAACGTTTGATAATCTTTATGAATGATCATTTTAGATGGTGTTCCAAAATAAATCATCAGAATAAAAAAATACCGTTGACAACATCAACGGTATTTCTTATTTTAACAGGTATCAATTAGATTTTTATCAAACCTAATTCTATTAATCTTTCTCTTAAAAATTCACCGGCTGTAGCATCCGGATACAATTTAGGGTTGTTTTCATCCACACAATTTTCCAGCGCAGCGAGTGACATATTGCTCACCGGGTGCATAAAAAACGGAATAGAATATCTGGAAGTTCCCCACAACTCTCTTGGCGGATTGACCACTCTGTGAATCGTAGATTTCAGTTTATTGTTGGTGTGTCTAGAGAGCATATCTCCCACGTTGATCATCAATTCGTCCGGTTCTGCGATGGCATCTATCCAGTCGCCATTGTGGTTTTGAACCTGAAGACCTTTTCCCTGAGAACCCATTAATAAAGTAATGAGATTGATGTCTCCGTGAGCAGCTGCTCTCACTGCATCATCCGGTTCTTCGGTAATTGGCGGATAATGAATAGGTCTTAAAATAGAGTTTCCGTCTTCAATTTTATCATCAAAATAAAACTCATCCAGACCGAGGTACAATGCCAAAGCTCTCAAAACATATTTCCCAGTTTTTTCAAGCATTTGGTAAGTCTGCTTCCCTACTTCATTAAATTTTGGAAGCTCTTCTACTTCTACATTATCCGGATATTCGCTTTTGTATTTTGAGTCATCCGAAACGTACTGTCCGAAATGCCAAAATTCTTTCAAATCTCCTTTTTTAAAACCTTTTGCGGTTTCTTTCCCGAAACCTACATAACCACGTTGTCCGCCAATGCCGGGGATTTCATACTTCTGTTTGGTTTCTGTGGGAAGTTCGAAGAAGTTTTTAACTTCTCCATAAAGATCGTCTACGAGTTGGTCGTCCAGGAAGTGGCCTTTAAGAGCCACAAAACCAATTTCTTCGTAAGCTTTTCCGATTTCATTTACAAATTTCTGTTTGCGTTCCGGGTTGTCCGAAAGGAAATCACGCAGGTCTACACTAGGTATTTTATCCATTTTAGAAATTTTAGTGCCGTAAAAATACACTTTTTATGATTACACAAAAACGATTGATAAAAACTATTCCATATTCTGAAGTCTGTTATTTATCTTTGCGTTATGGAATTACAATACCTCGTACGAGAACCGCAAAATATTACACCGGAAACGCCAATTCTATTTATGCTTCACGGTTATGGAAGTAATGAAGAAGATCTTTTCAGTTTTTTACCCACTTTACCGGAAGACTGGATCGTGGTAAGTTTCCGCGCGCCTAAAAACTCCAATTATGGAGGCTATGCCTGGTTTGACATTAATTTTAATGATCCGCATCAATTTATAGATGAAACTGAAGCCAATGATGCCGTAAAATTAGTTTTAGAAAATATCTTGGCGATTACCAACAGATATGGATTAACCCATAATCCCACGCATCTTTGCGGCTTTAGCCAAGGCGGCATGATTGTGTATGCTTTGGCTTTGCAATATCCGGATTTGTTCAATAAAATTGCTTGTCTCAGCTCTTTCCCGGAAGAAAAAATGATTCCCAATATGGTGAAGGATAAAAAGAAATATGAAAACCTTCGGTTCTTTATCTCTCATGGGATGGAAGACGCCGTAATTCCAATTGATTGGGGAAGAAAGGCAGCTGAAATCTTATATGACCTCAGCGCCTATTTTTCGTTCCGAGAATATATGACAGGACACGGCGTCAATCAGAAAAACTATCTGGACCTGATGGAGTTTTTCAAGAAATAAGTTGAGTCTAAATCAAAATAAAATGCAAGATTCCATACTTTCTTCAGAATTTACTTCGTCGCCAGAGCTTGTAGATAAATTGTACCAAAATGGTATCACAAAGACTTATCACGAAGGCGATATTATTCTTGATGAGAATGCATCTATACGCTCCATTCCTATTGTAATGAAAGGGATGATTAAAGTAATCCGTACTGAGGAAGACGGTCGTGAGATTTTACTATATTATATCAAAGCGGGTGAAAGCTGCATTATGTCTTTTCTTGGCGGAATGCATAAAGAAAAAAGCATCGTAAAAGCGGAAGTAGAAGAAGATGCCGAAATTTTGTTTTTGACGGTGGATAAAGTTTCGCTTTTCATCAAGGAACATCCCGAATGGCTGGATTATATTTTTAGGCTGTATCATAAACGCTTTGAAGAATTGCTGGATATTATCAACGCTATTGCTTTCAAAAAAGTAGATGAAAGACTTCTGAATCTGCTGTATAAAAAATCCTCAAACTTAGGTTCAAAAACCATTATTGTTACCCACGAACAGCTCGCCAACGAACTCGGAACAGCAAGAGTGGTCGTTTCCAGACTTCTGAAACAGCTGGAAGATTCAGGAAAACTGAAACTTGGACGAAACAAAATCATAATTTCAGAAAATTAATAATCCTTATGTAACAAAAGTAGCGGTACACATTCTTCAGGATTTCCAATTTTGCATCATAAATAAAAAAGCAAATGGAAATTTTTGGCTACATCGCATCCGTTTTAATTGGAATTTCTTTAGGTTTAATCGGTGGCGGCGGAAGTATTCTTACCGTTCCCGTATTGGTCTATCTTTTTGGTCTGGATGCATTTTTGGCGACAGAATATTCACTTTTCATTGTTAGAATCAGCAGTGTTGTGGGCTCTTTTTCTTACTTTAAAAAAGGTCTGGTTAATCTGAAAACGGCTTTCGTGTTTGGAATTCCTTCTATTATCTCCATTTTTCTTACCCGAAATTATCTCGTTCCACTTATTCCTAATGAAGTCTTCCGCATTAATAATTTTGTGGTGACTAAGAATATTTTTCTGCTTCTCCTTTTTGCCGGTTTAATGATTTTGGCGTCGTATAAAATGATTCAGAAAAGCCCCGAATTACAATTACAAACTGTAAATTTTAATAAAAACAAAACACTTTTGGCAGCAAGCGAAGGTTCTGTTGTGGGAATTCTTACCGGACTTGTTGGCGCCGGTGGCGGATTTATGATTATTCCGGCTCTTGTCAATTTACTTAAAACACCTATGAAAGTAGCCATCGGAACTTCTCTGGTGATTATTGCTCTCAATTCACTTATTGGTTTTTTCTCATCGGTAAAAAATGTAGAAATCGACTGGAAACTTTTAAGTACAATTTCGTCCATTGCCATTATCGGAATCATCATTGGTGCGCAACTTTCAAAAAAGATTGACGGCAAAAAACTGAAACCTGCTTTCGGGTGGTTTATTCTCGTGATGGGAATTTACATTATCGTGAAAGAATTATTCATCTAAAAACGCTTATGTAACAAAAGTAGCGGTACAGAAATTTCTAAACCCTCAACTTTGTATCAATAAAAAACTTAAAAAAATTATCACAATGAATATAGAACAAATTTATACAGGATGTCTTGCTCAAGGCGCTTATTACATTGTTTCAAACGGAGAAGCAGCGATTATCGACCCGTTAAGAGAAACGCAACCTTACATTCACAGATTGCAAAAAGACGGCGTTGTTTTGAAATATATTTTTGAAACCCACTTTCACGCAGATTTTGTGAGCGGTCATTTGGATTTGAGCAAAAAAACAAAAGCGCCAATCGTTTACGGTCCAACGGCAAAACCCGAATTTGAAGCGATTATCGCGGAAGACAATCAGATTTTTGAAGTAGGAAATATCAAAATTAAAATCCTTCACACGCCCGGTCATACGATGGAAAGTTCATCTTTTTTATTAATGGATGAGAACGGAAAAGAAACAGCATTATTCAGTGGAGATACTTTATTTTTGGGTGATGTTGGAAGACCCGATTTGGCACAAAAAGCAGCAAATCTTACACAGGAAGAATTGGCAGGTTTGCTTTACGACAGTTTGTATGAGAAAATATTACCGTTAAATGATGACATTATTGTTTATCCGGCACACGGAGCGGGTTCTGCCTGCGGAAAAAATATGCAGAAAGAAACGCTCGACAGTTTGGGAAATCAGAAAAAAACAAACTATGCGCTTAACCAAAAAGATAAGGAAAGTTTTATAAAATCTGTTACAGACGGGCTTCTTCCGCCACCGGCTTATTTTGGGATGAATGTTTCGATGAACAAAAAAGGCTACGAAAGTTTTGATGAAGTTTTATCGAAAGGGCTTCACGCACTGTCACCAGACGAATTTGAAGAAATGGCGGAACACAGCGGAGCATTATTATTAGATGTCAGAAACAACAATGATTTTTCCAAAGGTTTCATTCCACAATCTGTAAATATTGGTTTAGACGGTGACTTTGCACCTTGGGTTGGAGCACTCATTGTAGATGTACAGCAACCGATTTTATTAATCACTGACGAAAATCAGGAAGAAGAAACCGTTACCAGATTGAGCCGTGTAGGTTTTGATAATGTCATCGGTTTTTTAAAAGGCGGTTTCAATGCGTGGAATAACAGTGGTAAAGAAATCGATACTGTGAATAGAATTTCCGCGCAGGAATTTGAGAAAGAAATCTCAGGAAAAGAGGTAAAAATTATCGATGTGAGAAAAGAATCCGAATACGAAGCAGAACACGTAGATGAAGCTTTCAACAAGCCTTTAGCTTATATCAATCAATGGATTAACACATTAGATTCCAAAGAACATTTCTACCTTCATTGTGCTGGTGGCTACAGAAGTATGATGGCTGCAAGTATTTTGCAGGCAAGAGGATTCAGAAATTTTAGCGAAATTGCAGGAGGTTTTGGCGAAATTGCAAAAACGGGAGTTCCGAAAAGCGATTTTGTTTGTCAGAGTAAAGTTTTAAATTAAAAATAGAATTAATGTTTGAATTAATAAAAGAACCTTGGCCCTGGTATATTGCAGGACCTCTCATTGGTCTCACAGTCCCTATTTTACTGATTTTAGGGAACAAATCTTTCGGAATAAGCTCTTCTTTGAGGCATATTTGTGCAGCCTGTATTCCTGCGAATATCAGTTTTTTCAAATATGACTGGAAGAAAGAATTATGGAATCTGTTTTTCGTTTTCGGAATTCTTCTGGGCGGAATAATTGCTTCTCATTATCTCACCAACAGTACAGAAATTTTTGTAAACCCCAAACTGAAAGCAGAATTAGCAACTTACGGAATTACGGATTTCAGCAATCTTGTACCCACTCAGTTAATGGATTTTGCAAGTCTCTTAACTTTAAGAGGTTTCATTACAATGGTAGTCGGAGGATTTCTGGTAGGTTTCGGAACCCGATATGCAGGCGGTTGTACAAGCGGTCACGCCATTATGGGATTATCCAATTTACAATGGCCCTCGCTTGTTGCCACAATCTGCTTTATGGCAGGCGGTTTTTTAATGGCAAATGTTATTCTGCCGATTATACTTTCACTTTAAAAATTTAAAAATGATAAAAGAAACAGAAGATATACGTCATCAAGACACGGTTTGCATCAACGAAAGCGAACTGAAACACAAATGGTATCACAACATCAAATACCTTATCGTGGGAATTCTTTTCGGGATTGTATTTGTAAAAGCGGAGATTATCAGTTGGTTCAGAATTCAGGAGATGTTCCGTTTGCAGTCTTTTCATATGTACGGCGTGATTGGAAGCGCCGTTCTCACAGGAATGATTTCAGTTTGGATCATCAAAAAGTTTAAAGTGAAAACCATTTACGGCGAAGAGATTAAAATTGCTCCGAAAAAATTCAATAAAGGTCAAATCTATGGTGGTTTAATTTTCGGTTTTGGCTGGGCGATTACTGGCGCTTGTCCCGGACCACTTTTTGCTCAAATCGGTACCGGAGCCGTGGCGGTTACCGTTACTTTGGTAAGTGCTATTTTAGGAACTTGGGTGTATGGTTATTTCAGAGAAAAATTGCCTCATTAAAATAAGAAATGCTGTAGTTTCAAATTACAGCATTTTCTCTATTTAAGCATTCATTAAATCTTCAATTTCTTCCACTGTGATTGGGATATTGCCCATTAGATTGAAAGGTTTTCCGGAAGCCTGAATCACATAATCATCTTCAATTCTTACGCCGAAGCCTTCTGCCGGAATATAAAATCCGGGTTCATTGGTAAAGACCATATTTTCTACAAAATCATCGGTCAAGATTCCGTAATCGTGCGTATCCAAGCCCATATGGTGAGATGTCCCGTGCATCATATATTTTTTATAAGCCGGCCATTTTGGATCTTCGTTTTGAACATCAGCTTTGTCAATTAATCCTAATTGAAGCAATTCGGAAGTGTAAACTTCGCCCATTTCTTTATGGAATCTGTACCAGTTATTTCCGGCAACCAATCTGTCTTCCGCTTCTACTTTACATCTTAAAACTGAGTTGTAAATCTCTTTTTGTCTATCAGAATATTTTCCGCTTACCGGAATTGTTCTTGTTAAATCACTTGAATAATTCCCATATTCTGCACCAACATCCAAAAGAATAACATCGCCGTCTTTACATTGCATATTATTAGCGATGTAATGCAAGACATTCGAATTGTTTCCACTTGCGATAATGGGTGTATAGGCAAAACCTTTGCTTCTGTTTCTTACAAACTCATGGATCAGTTCTGCTTCAATTTCGTATTCCCAAACGCCTGGTTTTACGAAATTGAGTAATCTTCTGATACCTTTTTCTGTAATGTTACAAGCGTTTTGAATCAGGGCCAATTCTTCCGGTTCTTTGATGCTTCTTAAACGCTGAAGAATCGGGTTGCTTCTTTTGTAATTGTGCATTGGAAAATCTGCCTGCACTTTTTTGATAAAACGATCTTCTCTTAGTTCAGTCTCAACAGAGTTTCTGTAATGTTCGTTTTTGTTCAGATAAACATTTTCTGCTTCGTACATTAGGTTTTTGAAGACTTTATCAAAATCTGTCAACCAATAAACGGTTTTGATTCCGGACACTTCATAAGCATTTTCTTTCGTCAACTTTTCGCCTTCCCAAACCGCAATATGATCGTTGGTTTCTCTCAAAAACAAAATTTCACGATTTTCTTCCAAATAAGCATCTGGGAAAATCACCAAGATACTCTCTTCCTGATCTACTCCACTAAGATAAAAAATATCTCTATGTTGCTGAAACGGCATAGTAGAATCTGCACTGATGGGATAAATATCATTTGAATTAAAAATTGCTATGGATTTTGGTAAAAGTTGTTCCGCTAATTTCTTTCTGTTTTTTACAAAAAGCGAATGTGGAATTTGGTCGTATTTTGTTGTCATTATGAATTGATTTTTTTTGGAATCGAGAATAATTGGGTTCAAATTTACAAAACTTGACACGACTAAAACACAGATAAAACTTAAATTTTTCCTAAAAGCCTACTTAACATAATATTTTTTTATTTATATTTGAGACACAACAAACCGATGAAGAATGAAAGGCAAAATTACCCTTGTTATTGCATTACTCCTCCTTAGCTTTCTGAGCTATTCTATAAGTTCAACTAAAAAAAATCCAGATATCAACTTGCCAAAACCTACGCCAGAATATACTTCCTATAAAAACATCCGTTATAAAAAAACAGACAATTTATCCTTGAATTTGGATATTTATCAGCCTAAAAAACTTACCAGAGAACACTTGCCTGTGCTCATTTTTTTACACGGTGGAGGCTGGACAAAGGGAAATAAAGAGGTGATTCATCAAAACTCCAGAGAATATATTTTGGCGGAATTAATCAAGAATCAATTTTGTGTTATCAGTATCAACTATACACTATTAGATAAAAAAACACACCTAGAGCAGCCATTGCAGGACATACAAGATGCTTTACGGTGGGTTGCAAAAAACGCAGACACATACCATTTAGACATTAACAATGTAGGAATTTGGGGAAGTTCTGCCGGCGGACATTTGGCTTTGTTAACGGCTTATAATCAAGAAAAAAATGCGCCTTTTGATTTGAAATACGTGATTGATTTTTTTGGCCCGACAGATCTTGAAAAACTATTTAGAACAGATGCCAGCACTGTATTGCTTAATGTGTTAAAAATATCTTCCCCGGACAGATATGAACTCCGCAAAGCAAAAATACAGGAGCTTACAGGGATTGATATTACAAAAAATAAAAAAGCGGCGCAGATTAAATGTGCTGAATTATCGCCCATTCATTATGTTAATAAAACAACGATTCCTACGTTGATTTTCCACGGAAAAGAAGACAGTATTGTAGACATTTCTCAATCTACGCTGTTGAAAAATTTCTTAGAGCAAAATAAGATTTATCATCAATTTCATATTTTGGAGAAAGCCAAACATTCTTTTACTAATATCAGCCAAGCAGAAGCCTATAATATTGCAAAAAAAACGATTGATTTTGCAAAATCCCAAACCCATTATTGAGAGATTTAAAATTTGAACCAGTGGTTTAAAAAGATTCTTTTGAAGGTTATCAAAACAAAACACTAAATTTGCAAACTTATGGAAAGCAACAGACAAAGAAAAGTAGCGCAAATTATTCAGGAGGATATGGCAGAGATCTTCCGCAAGCAGGCATCGGAAAGCAAGCAGAGCTTTTTGGTTTCTGTTTCTGATGTAAAAGTTACCGCAGATCTTAGTATCGCCAAGATATACCTCAGCATTTTCCCGGCAGAATTGCGTGCGCCAATTATGAAAGAAATTAATACCAATAATGCGTTTTATCGCAATTATGTGGGGCAAAAAATGGGAAAACAAGTAAGAATTATTCCTCAATTATCTTTTTATCTGGACACTACTCTGGATGATGTAGAACGGATAGAAAAGGAACTGAAAGGCGAAGGCGATAATCCTATACTATAAGATTGAAAAACGCTTTTTACATAGCATCCCGGTACCTGATTTCCAAAAAAGGAAGTACAGCAGTCACCTTCATTACCTGGCTGGCAGCATTTGCTATGGTGGCAGCTGTGGCAGCAATGTTTATCATTATCTCCGTATTCTCCGGTTTGGAAGAAATCAATAAAGAAATGATTGCCAATCTGCACGCAGATCTTACGATTAAAAGCAAATCCGGAAAACTACTGACCAATATTAACAACATTAAATCTGCACTGAAGGAGGATGATCAGGTGATTCATTTTTCCAGAATTATTGAGGAAAAAGTCTATCTTGGGTACAAAGACAGAGGGGAGATTGCTTATCTAAGAGGTGTAGATTCTGCTTACACCAGTGTTAATCCTATTAATGAAACTCTTTTTTACGGAAAATACCCCAACTTCACCTATAGCAATGAAGTGATTATGGAAAACGGGCTGGATAACCGCTTATCTCTTCCGGTTAATTCCAGTGAAGATTTTGCTACCCTGTTGATGCCCAAACCCGGCAAAGGAATCATCCAGCAAGAGAATGATATTTTCAATAAAAAAGACATTTATGTTACGGGGATTTTTCCAGGAAATGATCAATTGGATAATTACATTATAGCACCTATTGAGTTAACCCAGGAACTTCTAGGCCTTGCCAAGAACGATTGCTATCAAATTGTCATCAAACTGAAAGATCCATCATCTGCCGATATGCTGAAAAGCAATTTAGAAAAAAAACTTGGGAATATCGTTACCATCCATACAAAATCAGAAGAAAATGCAGCATTCTGGAAAATGATTAACACAGAAAAACTGATGATTTATTTGATTTTTGGTTTGGTCATTTTCATTACAACTTTTAATCTTGCAGGTGCAATCACTATTCTACAGCTGGATAAAAAGGAACAAGCAAAATCACTGATAGCCTTAGGTTTTAACAAAGCCAATCTTAGACTTATTTACTTTTTTACAGGATTCTTAATTGTAGGTTCTGGCATTGTTTGTGGCTTGCTCATCGGGTCTATTACTTGTTATTTTCAGATAGAGACAGGGGTTTTCAAGGCTAGTGAAAATCTCGCATTTCCTGTGAAAATTGAATGGCTTAATTATTTTATTGTAGCCGGTATTGCATTATTTTTTGGTTTAAGCATTTCTGTTATTTTCTCAAAAGTCAATAAAAGATACCTCTCCGAGAATTAATATCAACTTTTTTTAAGCGATTAAACGGTAAACAATAGTCAAAAACACCGCTAAAAAGATATTTTATCTGTTTTTAAATAATTTACAACACTCCCGTTAATAAATCATTAATTTTTCATAAAAAACATCCAAAACAGATTAATAATCCTCTAATGTTAATAAAATAATCATCAAATATCAAAATTTATTAATTACCTTTACCGCCCTTAATTTTTGAAAAATGAAAAAATGTATTTCTATTCTTTTTGTAGGATTATTTTCGCTGGCACAAGCGCAAGAACCTGCAAATTATTATAGCACGGCAAGTGGTTTAACCGGCTATGCTCTTAAAACAAAACTGGGAGAAATCATCTCCAGCGGTTATGTTACCAAGAGTTATGATAATCTTTACAATGGATACCCATCCACAGATACAGATAGTTTTTATGAAAAAGACGGTTCTGTTTTAGACATTTATTCTGAAAACCCAAGTGGTGCAGATCCTTATAATTATCAGCACGGTGTAAAAAAATGTGGCAATTACGCCGTAGAAGGGGATTGCTATAACAGAGAACATTCCATACCTCAAAGTCTTTTTGATGAAGCAAGTCCAATGGTTTCTGACATTCAGCACATTTTACCTACAGATGGAAAAGTTAACGGTATGCGAAGCAATTATCCTTACGGAAAAGTTAACAGCCCTACCTGGACTTCTAAAAACGGATCTAAAGTAGGATCAAATTCTTCTCCAGGGTACGCAGGAACTGTTTTTGAACCTATTGATGAATTTAAAGGCGATGTCGCAAGAGTATTATTATATTTTGTAACCAGATACCAGACAAGACTTTCCAGCTTCAGCAGTGGCAACATCCTTAACACCAGCAATGTTAATAAAGGACTTACAGATTGGGAACTTAACCTGATGTTGCTTTGGCATCAGCAAGATCCTGTATCTCAAAGAGAAATTACAAGAAACAACGCCGCTTATACGTATCAGAATAACCGAAACCCTTTCATAGATCACCCGGAATGGGTAACACAAATATGGGGACTTTCTCCTCTAGCGGTGGATGATGCTTCATTTTCTAAAAACTTGAGCATAGCTCCAAATCCCGTAAAAGGAAATATCATTTCTGTAACAGGAGATAAAGATCTTAAAAAATTTACTAAAGCATTTATTTACAATATGGTTGGACAAAATGTTCAAACTATTGAAAATCCTTTCCAAAACGGCAATACCATTACATTAAAAAACCTTCCGAAAGGTGTTTACATTTTGAAAACAGGAGAACTCAACACCAAGTTTGTTGTAGAATAAGCTGATAAAGCCATTGAAATAATTTATTCTAAGACTGTCTCAAAAGGACAGTCTTTTTTATATTGTTTTTTTTTCAGAAGTTTTATAATTTCTTCCTCACGGTTCGCTGTTCTATCCTTTTCTCATAATTCTCGCCCTGGAAAATCCTTTGAACCATAATTCCGGGAATGTGGATTTCGTTTGGGTCTAGTTGTCCCGGTTCTACCAATTCTTCTACTTCTGCAATGGTAATTTTTCCGGCTCCTGCCATTGGAAAATTAAAATTACGAGCCGAACCTTTGAAAATTAAATTTCCGGAGTGATCACCTTTCCAAGCTTTTACTATTGAAAATTCAGCGTTGTAAGCGTGTTCCAAGATATGAGGTTTTCCGTTGAAATCTTTGACTTCCTTACCTTCCGCAACCTCAGTTCCGAATCCTGCCGGTGTGTAAAATGCCGGAATCCCGGCTTGTGCTGCTCTGCATTTTTCGGCTAATGTTCCTTGTGGCGTTAACTCTACTTCCAATTCTCCGGATAACATTTGTCTTTCGAATTCTGCGTTTTCTCCAACATAGGAAGAAATCATTTTCTTGATTTGCTTTTTCTGCAATAACAATCCCAAACCAAAATCGTCAACTCCTGCATTGTTGGAAATGCAAGTAAGATTATCTACGTTTTTCTTTACCAATTCAGCAATACAATTCTCAGGAATCCCACAAAGCCCGAACCCGCCAAGCATTATCGTCATTCCGTTTTCTATATCTTTTACCGCTTCTTGGGCGTTTTTCACTCTTTTATCAATCATAAAATTGAGATTTCTTTTGTTCAATTTGTTGGTTTATAAATATAGAAAAATCCGTGTATTGGAAGAAAGAAAATAGAGAAAAGATGAAAGACTTCTAATTCTCAGATTTGCAAATACAAAACTAACAAAATAAATAGCTATGTAATTGGCAAATTTCTTTAATTATAAAAGGCTTCGACTTCGCTCAGCCTGACAATCTTAAAAGCCTTCGAGAACCGCAGGCTGACAAAAGCTATTAGTATTTGATTAAAAATGTCACACTGAGCGGAGTCGAAGTGTTTATAGTTTACAAAAAAAAGCCACACACCAAAGATGTATGACTTTCACTAACAATTAAAATTTTCTATCGGTTGGCAATTGTAATACTTACCGGCATTACATAAGAGCTTGCTATCATATTATCTTTAATTTGAGTCATATCTACTCTATAAAGCAGACCAGACAACACATGTTCTATCTCTTTGCTCACATTTTTGCAATCTCCGTTGGCGTGAATGTTGGTGATTTTTCCGTTTTCTGACAAACTGAATCTCACGTTGGAGTTCACAACTCCTTCTTTGTAATCTTGGTTGGTAAAATCAAAATTATCTCTTAATAATTTTCTTAATTCCACGAAACCGTCTCCTGAATTAAGGAAGACTTCCTGTATTTTGTTGTCTGAAGTTTGAGCTTTTACTAAGTTGAGCGTTCCTAAAAATCCAAATAAAAATATTGATAACGCTAGCATTTTCTTGTTCATAATCAATTGATTTTAAGTTATTACTTATCTAATGTTACGACAAAGTTACGCAATATTTACATTTAGTTAATATTAAATTAATACTAGAAGTTAAAATTTAATATTGGAAAAGAAAAAGGATTTTGAAATTTCAAAATCCTCAATATAATTTTATTTATTTTGTCCTGGAGCAAAAGGCTTTGCAGACTTAGTTCCATAGATTTTTTTGGCTTGCCCAGGTGGAATGGATTTGGAACCTACACCTCTTGCACTATTGCTTGTTCTGACCTCGCAGGACATCATTCCTAATGAAAAAATCGCTGCCATAATATAAATTCTAATTGATTTCATAACTGTTTTTCTGAGAGAATGACAAATCTAATACCAATCACATTTCCTTCTTCAAAAACTTCGCCGTCAAACTTTTCTTAGATTTGATAATCTCTTCCGGTGTTCCTTCTGCAATGATTTGTCCGCCGTGTTTTCCACCTTCTGGACCAACATCTATGATATGATCAGCGAGTTTAATCACATCCATATTATGTTCGATAATGATGAAAGAGTTTCCTAATTCAACCAATTGTTCAATAGCTTCCATTAAGATTTTCACATCTTCGAAATGAAGTCCGGTTGTAGGCTCATCTAAGATGTATAATGTATTTCCCGTTTGTTTTTTGGAAAGTTCAGTTGCCAGTTTTACACGTTGCGCTTCTCCTCCACTCAACGTTGTGGATTGTTGTCCAATCGTGATATAACCTAAACCAACATCCTTCAGAGTTTTCACTTTATTAAAGATTTTCGGAATCGGCTGGAAGAACTCTACTGCTTCATTAATTGTCATATCGAGAACATCAGAAATCGATTTTCCTTTGTAACGAACTTCCAGAGTTTCTCGGTTGAAACGTTTTCCGTGACAGGTTTCACAATGAACATAAACATCCGGAAGGAAATTCATTTCAATGACTTTTAAACCGCCTCCCTGACAGGTTTCACATCTTCCGCCTTTGACATTGAAAGAAAAACGCCCGGCTTTATAACCACGTATTTTACTTTCCGGTAATTCAGCGAAAAGATTTCTGATATCGGTGAACATTCCCGTGTAAGTCGCCGGATTGGAACGTGGTGTTCTTCCGATTGGACTTTGGTCAACATCTACAATTTTGTCGATATTATCAATGCCTTCAATGCTTTCATACGGCAAAGGTTCTTGAATTGCTCTGTAAAAATGACGATTCAGAATCGGGTACAAAGTTCCGTTAATCAAAGAAGATTTTCCACTTCCCGAAATCCCTGAAACAACAACTAACTTCCCCAGCGGAATTTCAAGTGTCACATTTTTCAAATTATTTCCGGTTGCACCTTTCAGAACAATTGATTTTCCATTCCCTTTTCTACGTTCGGCAGGAATTTCGATTTTACGTTTTCCTGTGATATAATCAGCTGTGATTGTGTTAGCTTTGGTAATATCTTTCGGATTTCCCTGCCAAAGAATTTCTCCACCGAATTTCCCGGCTTTTGGACCGATATCCAAAACGTGATCGGCTTCCATAATCATATCTATGTCGTGCTCCACAACTAAAACCGAGTTTCCAATGTCACGTAATTCTTTCAGAGATTTAATCAATCTTTCGTTATCACGCTGATGAAGTCCGATTGAAGGTTCATCTAAAATATAAAGAACGTTGACTAATTGAGAACCAATTTGAGTTGCCAGACGAATTCTCTGAGATTCTCCTCCAGAAAGCGTTTTCGAGCTTCTGCTGAGACTCAAATAATCTAAACCAACATCCAAAAGAAATTGTAATCTGGTTTCGATTTCTTTTAGGATTTCGTGAGCAATCAATTTATTTTTATCGCTGAATTTATCCTTAACATCTGCCAACCAATCTTTGAAATCCAACAAAGACAAAGCATTAACTTCCGCAATATTTTTGCCATCAATTTTGAAACTCAAACTTTCCTGACGAAGACGCGCGCCTTTACAAGTTGGGCAAGTTTCTTCGGTTGTGAAATTTCGTTCCACCAAAACTGCATCGTAATTTTCTCTTTCCTCAACAATATCTTCAAGGATTTTGACTAAACCTTCGAAGTTGATTTTGATTTTTTTGGAAATTCCGGCGTGTTTCAGTTCTTTAGTAATATCACTGCTGTAACCGTAATAAATATAATCTAAAGCTTTTTTCGGAATATCTTTGAATGGTGTTGTCAGACTTAAATCAAAAACTTCAAGAATCGATTTGATTTGAGACAGAATCCATTTATTGGATTTGAGTTGTTCCAATGGTAATAACGCTCCTTGATTGATGGACAATTTATCATTTTCTACGAAATAATCTGTATTGACTTTTTTAATCGTTCCAAGACCTTTGCAGGTTTCACAACTTCCTTTTGGAGAGTTAAACGAGAAAGTATTCGGTTCCGGCAAAGCCATTGAATCTCCAGTAGAATCATCCATTAAATTCTTACTGAAAAAATGAATCTCATCTTGCCCCATTTCCTGAATCGCTATCAATCCTTCTCCCATATCGGAAGCGGTTTTCAGAGATTTTTCCATTCTTAATTCAGACGCATTTTCTCCGATAATCCAACGGTCAATAACAACCTCAATATCGTGAGTTTTATATCTGTCAAGTTTTAAATCGTATTCAATATCTTGTAAAACACCATCAATTCTGGCTTGTGAATAACCTTTTTTAGAAAGATGAACGAACAATTCGTGGTAATGTCCTTTTCTGGAACGCACCACCGGAGCCAACAGATAAACTTTTTTCCCTTTGAAGTTTTCTTTGATGGTTTTCAAAATCTGGTCTTCCGTATAACTTACCAATCTTTTTCCAGAACTCATAGAATAAGCATCGGAAACTCTTGCGAACAAAAGTCTTAAGAAATCATACAATTCGGTAATCGTTCCAACGGTTGAACGCGGATTTTTATTCGTCGTTTTTTGCTCAATGGCGATTACAGGCGACAAACCTTCGATTTTATCAACATCCGGACGTTCCAATCCGCCTAAAAACTGCCTTGCATAAGCCGAAAAAGTTTCGATATAACGGCGTTGTCCTTCGGCAAAAATTGTATCAAAAGCCAAAGAGGATTTTCCACTTCCGGAAAGTCCTGTGATTACTACCAATTCGTTTCTTGGGATTTTTACGGATATATTCTTGAGATTATGTTCTCTAGCACCGTAAACTTCGATAAATTCTTGATTATCTTTCATTAAATGGGAAAACGCAAAAATACGGAAATTAACTCGTTTTTTAATCATCGCAAAGGTGCCAATTTTTGAAAATTAACAATACTTAAAAAGACGCAAAGTTTACCTTCGCGACTATTAACAATGATAAAAATCAAAATTTTTTGCTTCTTTGCGATAAAAATGAAACACAAGTTTAATAATAATTAACATTGTTTTTTACCGGATAAAACCTGAGCTAAAACTATCTTTGCGGTCTGAAATAAATTTAAAAATGAAACACCTATCACTAAAAATGAAAAATTTTTATGGGTGTAACATCTGACCAATAATAAAAATAAATAATTACAGATGAAAAGTATTTTAACAAGATTCGTGTTCTCTATTTGTATTTTGTCATCGCTTTACTCTTTCGCTTGGGGATTGACAGGACACAGAATTGTGGCAGAAATCGCACAACATCACTTGAGTTCCAAAGCTCAAAGAAATATCAAAAAATTGTTTGGAGAACAGAAAATGGCTTACTACGCCAACTGGCCGGATTTCATAAAATCTGATACGACAGGCGTTTGGAAAGAAACTTCGTCTTGGCATTATGTGAACATCAACCCTCAAAAGAATTTCCAACAGTTCAAAGATTCGTTATCTGTTCAGAAATCTCCGAATCTTTATACTCAAATCAGAATCTTATCTGACAAAATCAAAGACAAAAATGTTTCTGATAAAGATAAAAAAGAAGCGTTGATTTTCCTGATTCACTTAGTTGGAGATCTTCATCAGCCTTTGCACGTTGGAAGAGCTGAGGATTTGGGCGGTAATAAAATCAATGTAACTTACTTTGGACAAAATACCAATTTGCATTCGCTTTGGGATTCCAAATTGGTGGACGACCAAAAATATACTTATACAGAATTTGCGAATCTTTTGGACGTAAAATCAAAAGATGAAGTGAAGCAAATCCAAAGCGGAACTTTGGAAGAATGGTTGTTTGACAGTCATAAAATCGCTAATTCAATCTATTATCAAACTCCGAAAGATTCTAAATTAAGTTATGCTTACAACTATCGTTTTGAATCTACACTAGAAAGACAATTGCTTTACGGTGGATTACGATTAGCAAAGGTTTTGAATGATATTTTTGGATAATTATGTAAAATCTAAAGTTTAAAAAAAATTACGAATCACCCTTTCGGAGTTTGCAATTGACTTTGGTTGATGCTTCTGAAAGGGTTTGTTATGAATATTAATAACAGGTTTTTATATTTTTTAGTCAAGTTGTAATTCCTTTTTTTATTTTTGTCTAAATAATATATTTCCAAATGTCAGAAATAGAAACCAAAACAAGTAAAAACCTCATAAAGAATAATCCGAAAATCATGCGCGCTTGGGCGTTCTATGACTGGGCCAATTCTGTTTATTCACTGGTTATCACTTCTACTATTTTTCCGATTTATTACGCTATTCTAACAACGGCTTATGAGAAGAAAGAATATGTTCCCGAAACCCAAAAGTGGATTGACGTGGCGGTTCCTCATATGATTAAAATTTTTGGGAAAAATTACCAGCCCGATGCTGTTTATGGATATTCTTTGACCTTCTCATTTTTGATTGTTGTGCTGCTTTCTCCGTTTTTATCCTCATTAGCAGACACCATTGGGAACAAAAAATCTTTTCTTCAGTTTTTCTGTTATCTGGGCGCTACGTCTTGTATGGGACTGGCAATGTTTACAGGAATGGGCACTGTTTGGCTAGGACTATTATTCAGCATTACAGCAAGTGTAGGATTCTGGGGAAGTTTGGTATTTTATAATTCTTTTTTACCGGATATTGCCACCACGGACAAGCAAGATGCGCTTTCTGCAAAAGGTTATGTTTACGGCTATATCGGTTCTGTAATATTAGTTGTTATTTGCTTGGTTCTTATACAGGTTTGTGCAAAAACACCTGCACAAGCACAGATTTATACGAGAGTAAGTTTCTTATTAACAGGTGCATGGTGGTTTGGATTTTCACAATACACCTTTAAACATTTACCACAATTTGGACAGGTTAAAGAGCAGTTACCAAAAGATTTGGTATTGCTTAACTATAAAAACATTTTTAAAAGCGATTCTTATGAAGGTGGCTTTTGGGCAGTTTTCAAAGCTAATATTTGTTTTTACAATGAGATTGCAAAAGAAAGTTTTCGTGAGCTTTTCAAAGTGGGAAATCAGCTTTTCGGCAGTAGAAATTTAAAATATTTCTTGACCAGCTTTTTCTTTTACAGCGTTGGGATGCAGACGATTTTCCTTATGGCCACATTATTTGGAAAAAGAGAAATCAATATGGCACAGGACAAATTGATTATGACTTTGTTACTAATCCAAATCGAAGCAATTATCGGCGCTTTGTTTTTCTCTTGGTTATCGAAGAAAATCGGGAATAAAAATGTGATTAGCATTACGGTTGCCATGTGGATTGGCGCTTGCCTCGCTGCTTATTATCTTAACAAAGAAAACCCCAATGTAGAATACCAATTTTACGGCATTGCTGCTGTTATAGGTTTGGTAATGGGTGGTTTACAAGCGATGTCAAGATCCACCTATTCTAAACTGCTTCCGCAGGATTCTATGGACAACACCACGTATTTCAGTTTTTATGATGTGTTGGAAAAATTGGCAATTATCTTAGGAACCTTCATCTTTGCAACATTAATTGAGCAGTACAACAATATGCGTTTTGCAGCGCTGTCTATGACTATTTTCTTTGCACTAGGGTTGATATTCATCAGATTTGTTAAAACAAAATCGAATGAATAACAATCAGGAGTATAGAATTAACAAAATTTAGGCTCGAAAGTTGATAAGTCTAGAAAGAAAATATTTTGTAAATTTGCCATATCAAAACGCAGCATGAATAATCCTTTATTTTACGCAAAAATTATTCTTTTTGGAGAATACGGAATGATAGAGAACTCGCAAGGGTTGGTTGTACCGTATAGTTTTTATAAAGGAACACTCAAATTTTCTGATTTAGACAACGATTTTGAAAAAAAATCCAACCAGTCTTTAGAAAAATATTCCAATTATTTAGCGGATTTAGAATTGCCCTCAGATTTTAAACTGAATGTTGAGGCTTTCAAAAATGACATTATAAAAGGCTTGTTCTTTGATTCCAATATTCCGCAAGGTTATGGTGTTGGAAGTTCTGGCGCTTTGGTGGCTGCGATTTTCGAAAAATATTCTTTCACAAAAAGAGACCCGGAAACAATTTCCAAAGACGAACTGAAAGATTTGAAAAAAGTATTTGGTCAGTTGGAAAGTTATTTCCACGGAACAAGCTCTGGAATGGATCCTCTGATTTGCTATATGAATCTTCCGATTCTTATCGAAAATAAAGAAAACGTTGGTAAAGTTTCTCTTCCTAAAGAAGAAGTAGGGAAAGGGGCGATTTTCTTGATAGACTCCGGAATAACCGGCGAAACCGGACCTATGATTCAGATTTTCTTTGAGAAGTTGAAAAACGAAGGTTTCCGTAAGACTTTAAAAGAAGAGTTTATCCGCTACAACAATGCTTGTATCGATGCTTTTTTGAAAAAAGATATGAATCCGTTTTTCCGTAATATGAAAAAATTATCGGTTTGGGCTTATGAACATTTTCGTCCGATGATTCCGGAAAAC
Organism: Flavobacteriales bacterium UBA2306; assembly: GCA_002345565.1. Classification (GTDB taxonomy): domain Bacteria; phylum Bacteroidota; class Bacteroidia; order Flavobacteriales; family Weeksellaceae; genus Epilithonimonas. Next base: position 617,647 of record DDVS01000001.1, read on the forward strand.
GTTTTCAAAGCTTGGAAAAAAGGTTTGGATTCTAACGCATATTACCTGAAACTTTGCGGAAGCGGCGGTGGAGGTTATATTCTTGGATTTACAAAAGATTACGAAAAAGCGGAGAAAATGTTAGATGGTTTTCAAAAAGAAGTCATTTACAGGTTTTAATCTGATCTATAAAAGTCGCAAATTTAAAAAATTTAGCTTTTTTTCTTTTAATTCTACATTTCAAATTCTAATTCATTGAAAATCTTTTGTGACTTTTGTGGTTTAAAAGATTTATTTAAAATAAAAATGACTGAAAAACCGACGTCCCGAAATGCTCTTTATCGTATTTCTCAGTTGATGGGTTTTCTTTTGGGTGCTCGTTTTTTTGTGGCCATTCTGCTCACTTTTGCGCTATATGTTTCTACATTTTTCCTGTTCAACAGGGAAGAAACTTTAAGAAATTTTGTTTTTGATTACAAAGTTCACAGCATCATTATCTGCTCTGTTTTGAGCATTCTGGCAGGCGGAATTATCAACCGCTTTTATGATAAAGAGAAAGATCAACTGACGAAACCTTTCCGTTCCAGATTACAGAATTTCTTGAAGGAAAAATATTTTCTTACGGCCTACGTTGCACTCAACACATTTTCGCTGGGATTGGCCATTTTAGTTTCACAAAGAGTGTTTGTTTTCTTCTTGATTTATCAGTTTTTGATGTGGTTTTATAGCCATAAACTCAGCAAAATCCTTGTACTTAACAATTTCACCTTTGTGATTTTAACACTCTATCCATTCTTCGGAATGTTGATTTATTATCAGACCTTTTCTCTCAAGATTTTGTTCCTTTCAATTTTCCTTTTTCTGATGTTATTGATTATTGATATTACAAAAGATACACTAACCAGAAATGCTGATAAAATGTTTGGTTATGATACCCTTGCCAACAGAATTGGATTCCAGCATACCCGTTCGGTCTTATTAATTTTACAGATCATTACTTTCTTAATCTCCATCATTCTAAGCATCGGAATCGGATTCCAGAACATTATGGCCTGGTATTTTTTATCCACTACGGCTGTCCTTTTCGGAACTGTTTTTATGCTTTTCAGAAATCAGAAGAATGATAAATTCAAATCGCTCAATCTGCTCAGGCTTTGGATTTTCTTTGGGATTTTAGCCATGCTTCTGGATGGCATTTTTCATAAATATCCTTGGTTAATTTAAAGCATAAAGCATTTAAAACAAAAACCCTTTCAGAAATTTGAAACTCTGAAAGGGTTTTTTAAATGATTATTACAAATTATCACTGTAAATTCTCTATCACAATAGCCGTTGCACCACCGCCACCATTACAAATGGCAGCTGCACCATATTTTCCATTATTCTGTTTTAGAACATTAACTAACGTCACAATAATTCTAGAACCGGAACTCCCCAGCGGATGCCCAAGAGAAACTGCGCCACCATTCACATTCACTTTAGAATCATCTAGACCAAGGATTTTGTTATTCGCCAAACCAACCACAGAAAATGCCTCATTGAATTCAAAGAAATCAATATCATCTTTAGTAAGTCCCGCTTTCTCAAGCGCAATCGGTAAAGCTTTTGCAGGCGCTGTTGTGAATTTTTCCGGCTCGTGAGCAGCATCAGCATAAGAAATAATTTTTGCTAATGGCTTCAAACCTAACTCTTCTACTTTTTCTTTTGACATTAGAATCAAAGCAGACGCCCCGTCATTCAATGTAGAAGCATTGGCTGCCGTAACCGTTCCGTTTTCTTTTTGAAAAACCGTTGGCAGAGTTGGAATTTTATCGAATTTAACTGCTTTATATTCTTCATCTTCTGAGAAAATAATTGGCTCTCCTTTTCTTTGCGGAATCGAAACTGGAACAACCTCATCTTTAAATTTTCCGGCTTCCCAAGCTGATGCTGACCTTTTGTAAGATTGAATGGCGAAAGCATCTTGCTCTTCTCTCGTAATGTTATATTCAGAAGCGCACATTTCTGCACAAACACCCATATGAACTTTGTTATAAACATCAGTTAAACCGTCTTTTACTAAGCCATCTTGCATTTTGATGTCACCCAATTTCACACCGTTTCTTCCGTCAAGATAATGAGGAACGCTCGACATATTTTCCATTCCGCCAGCAACGATAACATCCACATCACCAGCTTTAATCGCCTGAGCTGCCATTGTCACCGCTTTCATTCCCGAAGCACAGACTTTATTGATGGTTGTGGAAGGTGTATGATTGGACAAACCAGCGCCTAAAGCGACTTGTCTTGCCGGAGCTTGTCCTTCGCCAGCCTGCAAAACATTTCCCATATAAATTTCCTGAATCAAAGTCGGGTCAAGATTAATTTTGTCTAAAGCTCCTTTTACCGCGGCCACGCCCAACTGTGTTGCAGGAACGCCAGATAGACTTCCCATAAAACTTCCCATTGGCGTTCTAACTGCTGATACAATGAATACTTCTTTCATACTATTTTTAATTTTTGATTTTAATTATTTTTTAAACACAAGGGTCACAAATACTTTTCACAAAGTTCACAAGATTTATTTTATAATTCTAAAAATTTAACTGTGCTCATTGTGTAAATTCTTGTGTCTTTGTGATTCAATATTTTTAATTGATGAGATTAAAATTAGAGCAACCCCTAAAAATTCTATGAACCATCCCCACGATAATTTGACGATTCCTGCAAATGTAGATTGCCAGGATTTGAAAGGTAAAAAGCTGAAATAATCCAAAGATTGTAGCTTAACAGCAACGATTGTGAAAACAAAAAGCAATATCATTAGAAATGCCATTATTTTCACGCGTTTAGTTTTATCGATTAGAATGAAAACCAGCGTCAATAAAGAAAATCCCCAAACCGCTATCGAAAGCGTATGGTCAACTTTCCAAAAGTTCCAGTTTCCAACAATTGGAATATGAACCAAGGGCAAAAAACTGCCTGCCACAACCAAAAACAAACCGATTAACTGTAAATTTTTCATTCTTAATTCTTGTTCGCCAATGTAAATAAAAATTCTTGACTTGCAAAAAAAGTGAAAAGATGATTTTAATTTTCCTCAAAAAAAGTCAATTTTATTTTACAATTTTATATTAATTTTAAAGCATTAAAAAATGAAAAATAAAAAGTTTTCAAATTGAAACAAAAAGCTATGACTGAAAATCAAATTAATGATTTTATCAGAAAACATAATGTAAAAGGAGAGCTAGAAAAATATTTCAATAGTGTTTTGAAAGCAAATTCCGCAGAAGATTTGGATATAAAAGATAAAAAAATCTTTATTGATGCTCAACAAATTAAATATAAGAAAACGGATTTCAATTATCATTCATTCGAAACTTCTATAATGAATAACCGTGATATAATTGGTTTATTTGCCCTTGTCTTAGATGATGAAGCACAATTCATAGACGAATTTTTCATCATTTATTAAAACTAAAAAACTCACATCCTTCAAGATATGAGTTTTAATAAGAAAATAGTGTATAAGAATGTTCTATGAAAATGTTATCAATTAAAAATCAATGTTGGCAATTTCGATTCCGATTTGGATTCCGTTTTTGTTTGGCAAGTTCGCTTTGTCATTGAAAATCGGTGTGAAATCTTTTTTGATAAATAAATTAACACCTCCATAACCTAGACTGAATTTCCCTCCAAATAAGAAAGCATTTACGCCGTCATCCAAAGTATAATCGTACTTTTTGAACTTGTCATTTTCGTTATGAAATTTCACTTTTACGATGCTTCTCGTATTGATTCCCGCATACGCTCCCAATCCAACTTTCCACATTTTTTTTCTAACATCCAGATACTGTTTCCCGTCATATTCGGTATATTTTGGATTAAGATAAAGCTGAAATTCAATTGGTAAAGTCAGATAAACATTTCTGAGTTTTGAACGTTTCAAACTTCCTTCCTTAAAATCTTCAAGATATAATTGGGAATCATTTTGAACAAAAACCTGTGGACGTTTTGGCATATAAGTATCGGTTCTGTAAGCCAATCCGTATCTCAAAACCCAAGGACTTGTGAAACTTCCCAATTGCTTATCTTTTCTGAACTGAACCTCAACACTGTGCGAATTTCCGATTCTCATTTCAGAATCATTTTCAAACGGATTGAAACTACCTTTGTCTTTAGTCAAATTTGCGAAAGCATAACTTACACTTACAGCATTCGTATTGATATATTCTTTTGGTGACTTGTCTTTCTTTTTGATTTTGATAGACAATCCCGAAGTTCCAAAAACCATTATATTTTTATTTTTCAATGTATCTGGTTTTGTATTGTAAACCGAATTTGTAACCGCAGTTTTAGTAATATCTTCTAGCTGCTGACGCTCATTCTCAATTTTATCATTAATAATCGTTTCGTATTTTTTAGAAACGGCGTCTTTTTGAGCAATTTGTTCCGCTTTTGTGATTTTTCCAGAGTTGAAGGCTTCATCAATTTTATCCGTTTCGGTTTTCATATTCGCCTTTTCTGTGGATACAATGAGATTGACTTTCTCTGTATAGGATTTCATCTGATTATCAAGCGTAGTTTGTGCTGTAGCAAAGCTTGAAAGCATTGCTAAAAGTAGAATTTTAACTTTCATAGTTTAATTATTTAGTAGTTATAGAATCTTTGTCGTAGAGCGTAATTCCGAAGAGTTTGATACGTTTTGGGTTGGGAAAATCAGAATCATTTTTGAGTTTTATGGTATTAATTCCCATTGCAGATTTTGGAGTTTCTGTTTTGGCTTTATCGATTTCTACTCCGAAAAGTAAATCCGATGAAGACACATATTTCACTCTTGGTTTTGTGCTGAGCGGAGTCGAAGCATCGTTTTGAGTCAATTGTTCTTCCGGTTTAGAAACAATCTGAGGTTCTTCTTTTTTTATAACGTTTTCTTTTTGAGGAATTTGATTTGAAATTGATTGTTCTTTATTAACTAATTGATTCTCATTAATATTCTCAAAAGCTAATTTTTCATTCTTAGTTTCAGAATTCTTAATCGGAATCGATTTTTGAATTTCATCTGTATTTTCAGAATGCTGACGTACACTTGAAATTTGATTTTCAATTCGAGGAAATTTAAATTCTGAGCTTTCCTTAACTTTATTTTCAATATCAGTCATCCAAGAAATCGCACCGAAATTCACAATTAGAATGATCACAGCCACAAATCTCCACCAAACCATTTTAGGCTTCTTCTCTTTCGCAGGAACTTGGTCGAGTTTTTCTTCCAATCTGTCCCAAAGACCGTTGGAAGCTTTCATTTCCTGTTGTTCGTATTTAGATTTCAGATTCTGCATTTTGTTTCGTGTTTTGTTGCCCGTTAAAATAATCTTGTAACCATTTTTTTGCTTTGCTAAGCTGACTTTTGCTTGTTCCTTCAGATATATTAAGGATTTCTGCAATTTGCTGATGTTTCTTTTCCTCAAAAACAGCGAGATTAAAAACCAGTTTGTAACCAATCGGCATTTCTTTGAAAATCACTTCCAAATCGATGTCCCAAGAAAACTCCGAAATATCTTCTATTTTTTCTGCAATCGAGTCTGTAAATTCGGTTTCGGCATACAGAATATGTTTGTTTTTTCTGATAAAACTGATGGCATCATTCACTACAATTTTCCTCAGCCAAAACGGAAATGATTCATAATTTTTACAATCTGCAAGTTTTGTGAACGCTTTATAAAAAGCATTCATCAAGACATCTTCCGCATCATCCCGATTATTAATGTAAGAATTGGCGACCGACAACATTTTCCCGGAAAACATCTCGAACAAACTCTTCTGAGCCAGCCGGTCATTTTTCTTTGCTTCGGAAAAGATATGTCGTAAATCTTGTTTCATTTTCTCTTTCTGATTATAAGACGCTAATTGGTAAAAATGGTTGCCTGGAATTATAAAAAATTTTAAGAAAGATATTAACACCTTAAAAATCAGATGAATATTTTTATCTAAAAACTTTATTTAACTTACAAATAAACATCAATTATTAATATAAATTTGAAAAATATAATGATTTATTATTATATTTAGTCCACACAAACTACGCAAGTTAATTATATGTATTGGTTTTTATTTTCCATCAGTATTATAGGATTACTATTTTTATTATTCAATACTTTTAAATATTGGAAGAATAAAAATGCCAACTCGTCTTTTTTATATAAGACGTTGTGTTATTACCTATTGGCTTGCTCTGCGATCGAAATTATGTGCCACATTATTGGAATGATGGAGGTGAACAGTAATTTATTTGTTTCTCATTTTATTTTCCATTGTGAGTATTTATTTTTAAGTTACTTTTTTTATTATGCCATTCCGCTAAACTGGCTAAAAAAAACCATCTTGATGTTGTCTGTTCTATTTTACGTGGTTTTAGCCGTACAATATTATCAGGATCCGTCTTTATTCTGGCGCTTCAATTTGTTTGAAATTTTATTTATCTCGATTTCCTTGATGATTTATGGCCTTTTCTACATTTACCTTACTTTAGGAGAAAAAGACACTTATTATAATTTTTGCATAGGTCTTATTTTATTTATGTTTTGCAGCAGCATTATTTATATGTCTGGCAATTATGATTTGGTTTTATGGAGAAAACCCTTTATTGACATTTGGATTTTTAACTATTTATTTTTTATTATTTACCAATTTTTTATATCGAAACAGCTTAAAGTTTCTTTAAACAATGGATAAACAAGATTTTACCTATACTATTTTATATGTGATCATTTTTTTGGCTTTGAGTTTTATTGCCATCTTAATGTTTATTTTTATGTCTCGCAAGAAAATCATCAAGAAAGAGCTGGAAAAAAAAGATCTGGAAATCCAATTAACAAAACAAAAATTTGAAGCAGAAAAAATTAAACTCGAAGCTGAAGTTAAAGCAAAATTAGCCGATAAAGAACTTAAAATTGCTAAAGAAAAACTTGGAAATTTGCTTCTGCATATCCAAGAAAACAACCAGTTGATAGAGCAATTACAAAGCAAAAAATTAGAACAGAACGAAAGTATTATTCATAGCCTTCGAGAATCAACGATACTTACTGATGAGCAATGGAAATCTTTCAGCCATGATTTTGCAAGTGTTTTTCCGGATTTTGTGGAGAATTTAAGAAGTCATTTTCCGGATATTACTTCAGCAGAAATCAGGCTTTTTTGTCTTTCGAAATTACATTTTTCCTACAAAGAAATTGCCCAGGCTCAAGGAATTTCTACAGAAACTGTGAGAAGCACGTGGCATAGATTCAAGAAAAAAAATCCAGACTTCAATGAAAAAAAACTATTGCAAGTGTCTTTGGATTTTTAAATTTCAAGAAATAACAAGATCTACCAATTAAAGAAAATACCATTCAAAACTACATCATTAAGCAATAACAAATTAATAATCAAATAGTTAATTTGCAACATTTTTGCAACACTATTTTTTAAGACTTCTTGTGTTATTCATATAAATTTGTGTTACACAAATGATGAATTTTCATTTTTGTCTATCACATTTTAAAACTATTAACCAATCAAAACACAAAAGATGATTAAGTGATGGCATTTGAAAATTTCAAAAACACAGAAAGATGAAAAAAATCTTTGTTCTAAAACAACTTTGCAACTCTGCAAAGTTGTTTTTTTTTTATTTTATTATTTAATACAAGTAATTGCTTATCAATTTTCCAGAAAGCAAACATCATTTAGCGGACAAAATTTATAACAAAATTTGATGCTTTATAAGCAGTTCTACTTTTAAACCAAGATTAAAAAACTGTAAACAACTGGTTTTGAACAGATTAAAAAGCAACGTTTTTGCAACGCTATTTTATGTTGCTTTTTCAATTTTACTATGGACATTTGTGTAATGAATCATTAAATTGTAATTTATGGATAAATTCTCTCTTCGATTATTAATTACCTCATCCACTATTTTTCTGGGAAACATTTGCTTTGGACAATATTCTCTTAATGCCGCTGGTGGAAATGGAACAGGCAATGGCGGTTCCGTAGCTTATAGTATCGGGCAAATGGTTTTCACTTCTCAGAAAAGTAGTTCCGGAAGTGTAGATCAAGGTGTGCAACATGTTTATACCATAGAATCTTTGGCAAGTAACGGTATTGATAAAAGCAAATCTCATTTTTTGGTTTTTCCAAATCCTGTTGTAGATATTCTTGTTCTGAAAAATGATAAAAACGATCACGCTATAAAGTATCAGTTTTTAGATACAAGTGGAAAATCTTTATTATATGGAAACTCAAATTCAAAAGAAACACGAATTAATATGAGTTCTATTCCCACAGGAACATACATAATGATTATTTCATCTGATCAAAACCAAACTTTAGAAACATTTAAAATTATAAAAAAATAGAACCATGAAAATTATAAATACTTTTTTATTGACATTTTTGTTTGCAATAACTGTGTTTGCACAAGCGCCGCAAAAAATGAGCTATCAAGCTGTGGTAAGAAATTCCTCCAACAACTTGCTTTCCAATCAAACTGTAGGAATGGAAATCAGCATTCTGAAAGGATCTTCCACCGGCACAACTGTCTATGCAGAAACACAAACACCTTCCACCAATTCTAATGGATTAATAAGCCTAGAAATCGGTTCCGGAACAGTAATCTCTGGAACATTTACCTCCATAAATTGGGAGAACGGTCCTCTCTTTATTCAAACCAAAATAGATCCTAATGGCGGCACCAATTATAGCATTACAAGCACCAGTCAATTCCTCAGCGTCCCTTATGCGCTTTATGCAAAAAATTCTGGTTTCATAAGTGGAAACGCAGGCGAAATAATCTATAACAATGGAACCAATTGGGTTACGTTAGCACCAGGAACAGCAGGACAAATGTTACAAAGCAATGGCACATCTGCCCCATCTTGGAAATCCGAATTGGTATGCTATGCAGACCGCGATGGTGACGGTAAAGGTGATAAATATTCCCGTTTCAACACATTTTCAGACAGCTGCCCTACAAATTTTGTAACAGACAATTCGGATTGTGATGATAATAATGCAAGTAACACAGCTGCTACGCCAACAGCCAACTCCGCTACCAATAGAAGTGCAAATTCTTTTACAGCAAACTGGACTACTGTAAATAATGCGACCAAGTATTATCTAGATATCGCTACTGACAGTAATTTCACATCTTTTGTTTCTGGGTACAATAATAAAGATGTTAGTAATGTTACTACACTCAACATTACAGGTTTAGACGCGTGTACAAACTACTATTATCGTGTAAGATCTGTTAATAGTTGCGGCACAAGTACAAACTCTAATACAGCAATAGTAGATACATTTCAATGTAAAATATTTAATTACACAGGTGCAGACCAAAGCTTTACTGTTCCAGCAAATGTTACGAATTTATCTGTAAAACTATGGGGCGCACAGGGAGGTTCAGATTTGGATATCGGTGGTTACGGTGGTTATGTGTCTGGAACGCTTAATGTAACTCCTGGAGCAATATTAAATATTATTTCCGGTGGTGGTGGCGGTTCTTGGGATTATGGTAATTCCGCAGGAGGTTATGGCGGTGGAGGCAATAGCATTTCCTCTTGTGGCGGAGGTGGCGGAGGACGTTCAGCCATTCAAATAAATGGAAGTGATTTGGTAACAGCCGGTGGAGGCGGTGGGGCACTTTGGACAAGAGGCAGCAATCCTGGAGGAGCAGAAGGGACAGGCTCTGGAGGAGCAGGAGGATCTACAGGAGATTGTTGGGGTTCACCCGGAATAGGAGGAACATCATACACAACCAATCCTTTATTTACTGTAGCTGTAAGCCAAATTGGCGCTAATGGAGCAAACGTAACTGAAGGTGTTAATGGAAAAGTCCAACTAAATTGGCAATAACAACCTAGTATTATAAAAACAATAATTATTTTTTGATTTCAATATCAAAAATGACAAAGGATTTGCTTAGGCAGAAATCCATTAATTAACTGTCATTAAAACCTATCAACTTCGTAACTGTTTTACGAAGTTGATTTCATTTAAATCTAACGCAAAAGTTAAATCAATAATTTTTGTTTTCTATCCAATAAACCATCTTTCACAATTTTCTCCGTATTTTTGCAAAAATTAAAACAAACGTGATAAACACAGACCAAATAAAAGATATACAATCCAGAATAGAAGACCTTCACAAGTTCTTGGGAATCGAAAAGAAGAAAATCGAGATCTCTAATGATGACGAGAAAACCGCTGCGCCAGAATTCTGGGAAAAACCAAAAGAAGCTGAAGTTTTCTTGAAACAATTACGTTCTAAGAAAAAATGGGTGGAAAGTTATGAGGAAATTCATTCTCAGTTTGAAGATTTACAAGTTCTTTTGGAATTTGCCAAAGAAGATCCAGATTCTGAAAAAGAACTGGACGAATCTTTCCCCGAATTGGTTGAAAAAATTGAAAATCTGGAGTTTAAAAATATGTTGTCTAATGAAGGCGATGAATTGTCTGCGGTTCTGCAAATCACAGCTGGAGCCGGCGGAACAGAATCTTGCGACTGGGCAAGTATGCTGATGCGTATGTACACGATGTGGGCAGACAAACAAGGTTACAAAATCCGTGAGCTGAATTTCCAGGAAGGCGATGTTGCCGGCGTAAAAACTGTAACCCTTGAAATCGAAGGTGAATTTGCTTTTGGTTATCTGAAAGGTGAAAATGGCGTTCACAGATTGGTGAGAATTTCGCCTTTTGACAGTAATGCAAAACGTCATACGAGTTTCGTTTCGGTTTATGTTTATCCTTTGGTTGATGATACCATTGAGATTAACATTAATCCTGCTGACATCAGTTTCGAAACGATGCGTTCTTCCGGAGCTGGTGGACAAAACGTAAACAAAGTTGAAACTGCGGTTCGTCTTCGTCACGCGCCGACAGGAATTATCATTGAAAACTCGGAATCTCGTTCTCAGCTTCAGAATAAGGAAAAAGCAATGCAATTATTACGTTCACGACTTTATGAAATTGAACTCGAGGAACGAATGAAAGCCAGAAACGAAATCGAAGCGGGAAAAATGAAAATCGAATGGGGGTCTCAAATCCGAAATTATGTGATGCATCCTTATAAATTGGTAAAAGACGTTCGTTCTGGATACGAAACTTCTGACGTTGACGGTGTTATGAATGGTAACCTGACACCTTTCCTTAAAGCTTACTTGATGAATGAAGGACAAGGTTCTGTGGATGAGTTGGATGATTTGTAATATCCTTTCTAAAACTTATTATTATGGAATATTCTTTAGATGAAATTAAAACCAAATTAGAAAATTCATTAAACACTCTTTATGATAAAGATGAATATTTGCTTAAAAATTGTGCAAACGAAAGAAGCTTAACTCATAAACTCGCTGAATATTTACAAAAAGAGTTTCCAGATTATAACGTAGATTGTGAATATAATATTGATATTGATTCTCAAAATAAAAGAAAGAAATGGATTTCTGCAAAAGTCAAAGAGAAAATAGAGCAAATTCTACAACAGATTAAAGAAAGCATCACTCCAAAAAATTACGACATAACAAATGAAGTAAATAAATTATCTGTAAATTTTTATCCAGATATTATCGTCCATAAAAGAGGTTTCAATAAACCTTATAACTTATTAATAATTGAAGCAAAAAAAGATTCGGATGATTATTTTGATGATGAAAAATTAATTGCTTTTACTAAATCAAGTCCAGATTACGATGGAGAAAATATTTACAATTATGTTCTAGGCGCTAAGATAATCTTCGACACAGAAGATAGTTATTCTTTAATGAATTACCATAAACCAATTTATTTTTTAGATGGTGCAAGAGAAAGATAATAATTAAAAAACCAAAAAAAACCTCAGCAAATGCTGAGGCTTAGATTTTATATTTCTGTATTGAGATCCCAATTTTCCAGATAATCGTTGACGTGTTTCAGGAACATGCCGCCAAGACTTCCGTCCACTACTCTATGGTCATAAGAATGTGACATAAACATCTTTTGACGAATTGCGATCACATCTCCCAATTCAGTTTCGATAACTGCAGGTTTTTTCACAATTGCACCAACTGCCAAAATCGCAACTTGAGGTTGAGGAATAATCGGCGTTCCCATCAGGTTTCCGAAAGTTCCAACATTAGAAATCGTATAAGTTGCGCCTTGTGTATCTGCCGGAGTCAGTTTTTTATTTCTTGCTCTGTAAGCCAAATCGTTGATTGCTTTTGCCAAACCAGACAAACTCAATTGGTCTGCGTTTTTGATCACTGGAACAATTAAGTTTCCGTCCGGAAGAGCTGTTGCCATTCCGATATTAATATTCTTTTTCTTGATGATTTTATCGCCATCAACCGAAACATTAATCATTGGAAAGTCCTGAATTGCTTTCACAACCGCTCTGATGAAAATCGGCATAAAAGTCAATTTCTCGCCATCTCTTTTTTGGTAAGAATTTTTGTTGGCGTTTCTCCAAGTCACAACATTGGTCACATCAGTTTCAATAAAAGATGTTACGTGTGGCGAAGTATGTTTACTGTTAACCATCGCATCTGCAATGATTTTACGAACTCTGTCCATTTGGATAATTTCGTCGCCATCGTTGAGTTGGAAGGTTTGAGGATTTGAGGGTTTTTGAGTTTGAGTTTCTTGCTTTACAGGACTCTCTATTTCTTTAACACTAGAACTCTCCGACTTAGAAGCTCTGTTTTTCACAAAATCTAGAATATCTTCTTTTGTAATTCTGCCTTCTAATCCGCTTCCTTTTATGGCTTTAAGTTCAGAGTCAGAAATTTTTTCTTCCTGAACAATTGATTTAACCAATGGTGAAAGGTATAAATCAGAATTTTGATTAGTGAAGGATTGATCAGAATAATTATTTAATGGCTGTTCCAGAGTTTTAACCACTTCTGGTTCTGGCTGCGGAATTTGTTCTATTACTTCTTCGTAAGATTTGGGCTCGGGACTTTCCTGATTATCAGAATCGGCTCCAACTTCTAAAATTGCAATGGCTTCCCCTATTTTAGCAACTTCATCTTTTTGTTTCAGGATTTTGATAATTTTCCCCGAAACCGGTGTTGGAACATCAGAATCTACTTTATCTGTAGCAATTTCTACCACAGATTCATCTTCTTTAATAAAATCGCCTTCATTAAACAGCCAACTGATAATTGTTGCTTCCATAACACCTTCGCCCATACCAGGGAGCAATAGTTTATATTCTGCCATTATTTTGGTTTTTGAATTTTCCCAAAAGTACACTTTTTTTTATTAATTATATAATTCTTAGATTTAAAATTTTTGAGTCTTGTTTTTTTATAAATTTGACAATTAAAACCATTAAAATCATTCAATGAATATTTATCTAAGTGCTGTTATCCATATTAAAGAAAACTATGTAATGGATGCGATTGAAATCTTAAAAAAGCTGGTAATTGAAACAAGAAAAGAAAAAGGTTGCGTGCAATATGAACTTTTTGAAGATTATAGAAACAAAGGCGTATTTTTTATCCACGAAAATTGGGAAACGAAGGAAGATCTTCACAACCATCAAGTGTCTGAACATATGCTATTTTTCCGGGAAAGGATTGCTTCTATGTTACAAAACCCAAATATGGTATACGTTGGTAATAAAATATTTTAATTCAAAAATACATAATAAAAGTATCTAATATTTATTAATTTAAAAAAAACTAAACAATTCCGATTCAAAAAGTATAGTTTTTAATGATTAAAAATTTTACCAGACATTTATAATTGGTATCAATCTTGAAAATTAACTTTGTTTTAAAATTTTAATCAAAGAATAAAAAAATGAAAATTTATTTAAAAGTCATTTTAAGCTTAAGCTTTTTGGGAAATATAAGCATGTTTAATTCCCAATCTATTGATAATAAATCAAAAAATATTTTGGATAGTGTTACCAAAAGTTATAAGAGCAAAAAAAATTCTTATTTCAAATTTGTCTATGGCACAGGTAAGTCAAAAGTAAGCCAAAGCCAAACCGGTATCTTTTATTCTGACAATAATCGTTATAAATTAAAAATAATGGGCATTGAGCAGATTTTTGATGGGAACAAAATATATAATATTAATGATGAAGATAAGGAAATCACCATTTCTAAACCAGATGGTAATCAAGCTCAATTTTCACCTTTAAGCTATTTGGATTCTTATAAAAACGAGTACAACGTTAGCTATTCCGGCAGTAAAACCATTAATGGAATTCCGGTAGATATTCTGAAAATGACGCCTGTTAAAAACAACGGTATCAAAACTGTGATGTTATATATTAATTCTCCACAGAAAAAATTAATAAAACTAGAACAAATTTCCACTAATAATGACATTGCTGTCATCACCATCAGTAATTATAAGGAAAACCAAGCATTGAGCCCGTCTGTTTTTAACTTTGACAAATCAAAATATCAAAACTACATCATTACAGAAATATAAAAAATAAAGCAGTCTTTTGGACTGCTTTATTTTTTTACTTTAAAATCTTTTGCACCTGGATAAGGTTGCAAATAACCGAGATTCCAATTAGACTGAAGGAGTGACTCTATAAACAAATCGTCTCTGTATTGATGAGGATCATAAGGGGTTTTGAGACTAATATCTGCAATATTTCCTTTAACATTCCACCAAAAAGCGCTCCATCCTCCTCTAAGTTCCTTTATAATTTCGTAAACCGTTTTCCCGGTTGCTCTGTTCATTAGTTTTGCAAAAACCTGTCCTTCTGTTGTTGTAAGTTCTTTGAGTTGCTTTTCATAGCTATCTGCTAATTCTGTCTGTCTTTTTTTCATATAGCGGCTTCTTTCATAACCTTTCATAGCGGCCGTTTCTTTTTCAATACTGCGGTATTGCTCCAGGGCATTCAAGAAAAGAGGGTAGACACGATTGAGCTTTTTGTTGAGAAAAAAATAAAAATTCTTATCCAGTTGATTATTAAAATGAGGATTCGCTCTAAGGGTTAACTCATCCAGAACAATCACTTGTTCACCATTTATTTTATAAATTTTGGCTTTTTGGGCTTCGTCATAAAAATATTCGTTACCAAATTCATCTTTCTGTAATTTGTTTTTAGGAATTTCGTCGAAGGATTTTATTTGAAGAGTATCTTGCTGTGAAAAACAAAATATACCTAGAAAAGAAAAAAGAATCAAAAGTGTTTTGTCAAAAATCATTATTTTTACCCTCATAAAAAATTAACAAATCTTAACATCAAAAATCATTCCTTTCTAATATGAAATTTGAAAAGAAATCCATTAAATTTTTAGAAGAATATCTTAACACCGCATCTCCAACAGGTTATGAGCATAAAGGCCAAAAAATCTGGATGGATTATATTAAGCCGTATGTTGACAAAATTGAAGTAGATCATTATGGAACCGCTTATGGTATTATTAATCCAGAAGCAGATTTCCGTGTGGTAATAGAAGCTCATGCAGACGAAATTAGCTGGTATGTAAACTATATCACAGACGATGGGTTAATCTATGTTATCAGAAACGGAGGATCTGACCAGACCATTGCTCCCTCAAAAGTTGTTAACATACACGGCGAAAAAGGCCTTATAAAAGGCGTTTTCGGTTGGCCCGCCATCCATACAAGAAGCGCCAATCAAAACGAACCAACACCAAAAATTGAAAATATTTTTATCGATTGCGGTGCTACTTCTAAAAAAGAAGTAGAAGAACTGGGAATTTTCGTTGGATGTATGATAACCTATCCGGATGAGTTTTTTGAACTCAATGACAGATATTTTGTTTGCCGTGCCTTGGACAACAGAATCGGAGGTTTTATGATTGCTGAAGTTGCCAGACTTTTAAAAGAAAACAAAAAGAAACTACCTTTCGGATTGTACATTACCAATTCTGTTCAGGAAGAAGTCGGACTTTATGGCGCAGATATGATTGCAGATACCATTAAACCCAATATTGCCATTGTGACAGACGTAACACACGATACGACCACCCCAATGATTGAAAAGAAAAAAGAAGGCGATCAAAAATGTGGCGACGGACCGGTAGTTTTCTTTGCGCCAAGTGTGCATCATACTATTAGAGAATTGATTATCGACACAGCCAAAGAAAAAGAAATTCCTTTTCAAAGAGCAGCAGCAAGCAGAGCAACAGGAACCGATACAGACGCTTTTGCTCATTCCAACGGTGGCGTTCCAAGTGCTTTAATTTCACTTCCTCTGCGTTATATGCACACAACGGTAGAAATGGTTTCAAAAGAAGATGTTTCCAATGTTATTAAACTAATTTATGAGAGTCTTCTCAAAATAAAACCGACAATGAAACTGAAATATCATTAAAATCCAGTAAAAAGTAAATTATAAAAATGAAAAACAAATTAATTGCACCTTCCCTTCTTTCCGCAGATTTTGGAAACCTACAAAGAGATATAGAGATGCTAAATAACTCCCAGGCAGACTGGTTTCACGTAGATGTGATGGACGGCCGTTTTGTCCCCAATATTTCTTTCGGATTTCCGGTGATGAAAACCGTACAGCAACATGCCAAAAAATTCGTGGATGTACATCTGATGATTGTGGAACCGGATAAATATGTGGATGAGTTCATAGAATATGGAGCAGATTTAATCTCAGTCCATTTTGAAGCCTGCACACATCTCCACAGAACCATTCATCAGATTCAGGACAAAGGAGCGAAAGCTGGTGTTGTTCTAAATCCGGCAACTCCTGTTCTGATGTTGGAAGACATTATAGCAGATGTAGATTTGGTGTTATTGATGAGTGTAAATCCTGGTTTTGGAGGGCAAAAATTTATTCAGAATACTTACAAAAAAATCAGTGAAACAAAAGATCTGATTCTAAGCAATAACTCAACCGCCTTAATCCAAATTGACGGCGGCGTAAACTTAGAGAATGCCTCTAAACTTTTCGAGGCAGGAGCAGATGTTTTGGTGGCAGGAAACGCCGTTTTCTCATCAGAAAATCCGGAGAAAACTATAGAGCTTTTGAAAATCTAAATTATTTAGGAGCTTTATCCCGCTATCCGCTATATCTTTTTTGTCTTAGAAATTTTGTCATCTAATCGAAGTTTTCAGTTAAGACAAAAAAGGATGCCGCTACTATCGGGGCTAGTGACAAGCTAATACAAAAAAAATAGGCTGTCAGTTTTGACAGCCTATTTTTTATATTTGATTTTCAGAAGAAATTAAAAAATCTCTCTCCCTGAAAAATGAAATTGAGCCTCCATAAGCGCATTCTCATCAGAATCAGAACCGTGAACAGCATTTTCTCCGATGCTTCTTGCGAAAAGTTTTCTGATAGTTCCTTCAGCTGCTTCAGCAGGGTTTGTAGCACCAATTGTAGTTCTGAAATCTTCTACTGCATTATCTTTTTCAAGAACCGCAGCTACGATTGGGCCAGAAGACATAAATTGAACCAATTCTCCGTAGAAAGGTCTTTCAGAATGCACCTCGTAGAATTTTTTAGCATCAGCTACAGTCAACTGAGTTAATTTCAAAGCTTTGATTTTAAAACCAGCCTCGCTGATTTTTCCAAGAATCGCTCCAATGTGTCCATCCGCTACTGCATCTGGCTTAATCATGGTAAAAGTGATTTTTCCTGACATTTTTTTATTTATTTTTTAAAGAGTTGCAAATTTACAATATTTTTTTGTTACATTTGTTCTCGGAAATTCTTTTCTGGGAAACGTTATTGTTTGGCACAGTATTTGTAACAATTAATTCGATTCTCATGTTTAATTTGAGTTTTCATGGTTATTAGTTTTTACCCCAACTTCGGTTGGGGTTTTTTCATGTGTAATTTCAAAAAAAACACCGAAACAAATGTTGTTTCGGTGCTTTTAATTATATTTTACTATTATTGATTCTTATCAGTTTGATTTATATCAGAAATCGTCAAATCAGTCTAACAACATAAATACTAATCTCCCTGATCTACAAATGCTAATTCATCAGGGTTTTTTACCGGATATTTCTCAGTAAAACATCCGAAGCAATAGTTAGGCGATCCTAAAATATGAATCAGATTATCTACACTTAAAAATTCTAAACTGTCAACATCCAGATATTTTCTCAATTCTTCTTTGGTCATATTGGCAGAAATTAAGTCATCTTTTGTAGGCGTATCTATTCCTAAAAAACAAGGCGCAATAATGGGCGGAGAAACACTTCGGAAGTGGATTTCCTTCACTCCTGCATTTTTCAGAATCTTAACCAAACGTTTCGAAGTTGTTCCTCTTACGATGGAATCATCTATGATAACCACTTTTTTATCCTTGATCTCAGAAATGATAGGATTGAGCTTAAGATTTACAAAATGTTCTCTCATCTCCTGAGACGGAATAATAAATGAACGACCAATGTATCTATTCTTAATCAAAACTGGTCTGAATGGAATACCAGAAGCCTTGGAAAAACCAATCGCAGCAGGAACGCCGGAATCTGGAACTCCAATAACGATATCAGCTTCCACAGGTGCTTGTTCCCAAATCTTCATCCCAGATTTCTCTCTCACTTCGTGAACATTAATGCCTTCCAAACTAGAATCTGGTCTTGCGAAATAAATATATTCGAAAGCACAGATTTTATTGACACAATCGTCTTTAACCAAATAAGATTGTAAGCCTTTTTCGTTATCACTGGTGTAAACAATTTCACCGGGAAGAATATCACGGACATATTGCGCTCCTACTCCATCCAAAGCACAAGTCTCGGAAGCTACTACAAACGTATTTTCGTCAATTGCACCCAAAACCAAAGGTCTGATTCCATTAAAATCCCGGAAAGCAAAAAACTTATTTCTTGTAATCCCAACAACCGAATAAGCACCTTCGATTTTTTCCATCGTTGCTTTGATGGCTCCTCTAAGACCTAAATCCAGGTTTTTCTGAATCAATCTCAGAATAACTTCAGTATCAGAAGTTGCACGGAAAACAACGCCTTCGTCTTCTAATTCTTTTCGCAGTTGTTTTGCATTGGTAAGGTTCCCGTTATGGGCTATAGACAATATGATTTGGTCGTATTCATTCTTCGCAAAAAACGGCTGAAAATTATATTTCTTTTTGTCTCCAGCAGTGGTATATCTCGTATGTCCGATAACGGTGCTTCCCATAAATTGCTGAGGTTCTTCAATCGTTTTAAAAACGTCCAAAACCAAACCTTCATCTTTTACAGAAAATATTTTACCGTGATTACCGACTGCAATTCCACACGCCTCCTGCCCACGATGTTGTAAGGCAAAAAGCCCGAACTGCGACAAAGAAAATGTGTCCAAAGTTTCCGTGGAATGTAACCCGAAAATCCCGCATTCTTCTTCCATTTTATCGAAAGGATAAAAAGCTTCCTTTTCTTTTTTGGAAAGATGTTTGGTTTCTTCGAAGTCCTGATAGCGATTTTGAAAAGCAAATTTTGGTAATGTGCTATATTTTTGAAATTCTAAATCCATTCTAAATTTTTCTCGGATTTTATTTTTCTAGAGCAGTTTGTAATCTGTCAAAAATCTCAACATAAGCTTCCGTAATTTCTCCCAAATCTCTTCGGAATCTGTCTTTATCTAGCTTTTTCATAGTATCTTTGTCCCAAAGTCTGCAAGTGTCCGGAGAGATCTCGTCTGCCAGAACAATTTTGCCGTCAGAAGTTTTTCCCAACTCGATTTTGAAATCCACAAGAATGACATTCATTTTATCAAACAAAGCAATCAAAAGATCGTTGATTTTGCCTGTCAAAGCATACATTTCTTTCAATTCCTCGAAAGTTGCAGCGCCTAAAAACACTGCGTGATAATCGTTAATCAAAGGATCGCCCAATTCATCTTTTTTGTAGCAAATATCAAAAATAGTGACTGGAGATTTCAGACCTTCTTCCACGCCCAATCTCTGCGCCATACTTCCTGCAACATAGTTACGAACCACCATTTCCAATGGAATAATATCCACTTTTTTTACGAGTTGTTCTCTATCATCTAGTTTTTCGATGAAGTGTGTTGGAATGCCGTTATCTTTTAAATATCCGAAAATAAGTGTAGAAATCGCATTGTTCAATTCGCCTTTTCTATCGAATTGACCGCGCTTCTGTGCATTGAAAGCAGTAGCATCGTCTTTGTAACGAACAACGACCTCGTCCGGGTTTTCGGTAGCGAAAACCTGTTTAGCTTTACCTTCGTAAAGCATTTCTTTCTTTTGACTCATAATGTTTCATTTTTTTAAAAGGAATTCGCGAATCACTTCGATTTCCAATTAAACTTTTTACTGTTAGATTTATGCACAAATTTACGAAATTTTTACTACTTAAAATTAATCCAGTTTTTTTTGAATTTTCTTACCTATAAAAAAGAAAAATTCTCCCTTTTGAGGAGAATTTCAATGATTTATTTGTTCAATTTTATTTTTTGATAAACCTAAAGCTTTTTCCATCCAGATTAATGATGTAAACATTGATGGTTAAAGATTTTACATCAATTTTTTGCTGCGGTGTAACATTATTTACTGTTTTTAATAATGTCCCGCTTAAATCAAAAATCTGCAAGGTTTTGATATTGGTTTTCTGGCCCTGAATAAAGATATAATCTGAAACAGGATTTGGATAAATCAACATATCTTTATTAATTGAAGAAACATCCGAAACCACCAAGCTTCCTAGATTTTGGCAATAATCACTAGCGAAAGTATTCCATTCGTTTGCATCATAAATTGTATTAGGATTTAGAATTTCAGATTTTCTATAGAGCGATTTATTAGCATTTGAATTATCTGTGCCTATTAATCCTACTCCGTCAACTGTGGTTGTTCCGTAAGAAAGCTGAATGTATTGACTTCCTGTAAAAGTCAATGCTGAAGAAGCAGTTACAAACTTCCCGTTATCTGTATTATAGCAGCTAAAGTTAGCATTAGGATTTATCACAACAAAACTCTCGTTGTTGGCAATTGTATTTTCCATTTCAAAAGCTTCGGAGAAATAATAATTAGTCCCTTTAAATTGGGCGTATAATCTATATTTATTGAGATTAACCTCGTGTCCTGTTCTGTTGGTAATTTCTATGGCTTTGTTATTCGCAGTTCCTTCCAGATATTTTGTGATTTGAATATCTTTTGCATAAACATCTGTAGCCAAAGTAGTTACCGATAAAGTATTACTTTCTGGGCTTTCGAGATAGCCAGCATCATAAGCTTTCACGGTAAAGTTATAAGTTGTGCTTGGCGTAAGATGATCCGCAGAAAAAGAATTGGTTTTTGAAGTGCCAATCAAAACGCCATCCTGATAAATTTTGTAGCCCAAAACATCTGTTTCCGGACTCGTTTGCCAATTCAAATTGACAAAATAAGCAGAATTTCTTGCTAAAAGAAGCTGAGAAGGTGCAGCCGGTGCAACATTATCTGGCGTCTGATTCCAAATTAAACTTACCCATTCCGGATGGTCTATGAATGGATTTCTGTTTTTCTGAATGTTGAAAACCGCATTATTTCTGTCAATTTCTCTCTGAGAAACAGGATCTTGCTGATGCCAGCTAAGCAACATCGCAATATACCAGTTTTCGTAGGCTTTTTCCTCGGTTCCGTTCAGCGGATTGGTATCTTTTGTAGGATCCGCATTATTGGTATGATTAAAACCAGACAATTTACCTTCATATCTAACAGCAAAATACAGAAGTGTTCTTGCAATATCTCCTTTGAATTCGTCAATCGGTTCATAAACACGACCTGTATAAGTGGCGTTTGGCGTTCCGTTTGCCGCTTGTTTGGATCCGTTTGTAAAATTATAATACACTGTAGAACCTGCTTTTGCATAAGGATAATTACTTCTTAACTGATTGATTCTCGCATCTGTGGGAACCACATAAAACAAGTCGGAATACATTGGATAATTACTACTGAAGGTACTTTGCGGCATCATATGTTCCCGGTTCCAGCCCAACCCTTCTGCATTGGCGCTTCCAATCATATTAGCAGTAGTATAATTGTACGCATCTGCTCCAGTTGGATTTTCCGAATAAATATCGAGAACAGTTCCGTCGTTTTCGTAATACTTATCAATGTCTGTCTGTGCATAGAATGCTTGCAAATCTGCATAATTCCAATTATAAGTTTTAACAGAAATAATATCGTGAAGTTTAGATTTTAGCGCATAACCAGACAAATTTTCTGTTCCTGAATAATAACTTTCTGGAATCTGTGCCGATGAAAAAGCAGGAAAAACTATTAAAGCTAATAGATATTTTTTAATCATATTGATATTTTTTAAAACCGGGCGATAAATTTATCATTTTTTTACAGTAATCCTTATATTTTTCTGATTCTTAACATTAATAATCATTTACAAATCCAGTTTTTTATTAACAGATTTCAAATACGATATAACATCTTTCCATTTATTTACAACGCTATACATTTTATTTTTCAGAAATTTGTAATATCAATTCAAGAAAAATGGAAAACCACAATCATCATAATCACGACCATCTGCATCCTAATCAAAGAATTTCGCCAAGTTCCGTCTATTATTGCCCGATGGAATGCGAAGGAGACAAACTTTATTTCAAGCAAGGCAGATGTCCGGTTTGTAATATGTTCCTAGTTCCGATAGAAGAGCGCGAAGACCACAGAAACAAACCACAAACTTATTCTAAAACCAACCTTCCCGAGAGTTTCAAAGAGAAAATCGGAGACTATTTTTGTCCAATGTTCTGCGAAGGCGACAAAACTTATGAATCGGATTCCGGTTGTCCGGTTTGTCATATGCATTTGGAGCAAATCACACTGGAACTTGTGAACAACAGTGTCACTCTGAGTGGAGCAGAAGGTACTCATCAACATCATTCTCACAATGATCATAAACCAACAATAAATCAATCAAAAAACGCTGGAAAATACTATTGCCCAATGTTCTGTGAAGGCGATAAGGTTTATGATTCCAACGTGGGTTGTCCCGTTTGCGGAATGGATTTGGTGAAAATCCCAGAAAAGAAAGCTGTTGAATACACTTGTCCTATGCATCCTGAGATTGTACAAAACGAACCCGGGAATTGCCCCATTTGCGGAATGGACCTAGTTCCAAAACCATCAAAAGATAATGACCACGAAGATGAAACTTACAAATTATTAAAGAGAAAATTCTGGACAGCTTTAGGATTTTCTGTTCCTGTTTTTATTTTATCGATGGGTGGGATGTTCATTGATTGGCCATTTTCTCACCAGGTTCAAGGGATTTTAGAATTAATTCTGACGTTACCGGTTCTGTTTTATGCAGGTTGGTTTGTGATGAAACGAGGCTGGGTTTCCTTCAAAACCTGGAATCTCAATATGTTTTCATTGATTGCTTTGGGCGTTGCATCTGCAATGATATTTAGTTTAGTTGCATTATTCTTTCCCAAAATTTTGCCTCACGAATTGGCTCACGGCGGAAACGTTCCACTCTATTTCGAATCTGTTTGCGTGATTCTGACCTTAGTCATAATGGGACAAATGATGGAAGCGCGAGCACATATGAAAACTGGAAAAGCCATCGAAGCTTTGATGAATTTATCACCCGACACAGCCAATGTGATTGTTGACGGAAACGAGAAAAAAGTATCATTAGCAGAAGTTAAAATCAATGATATATTAAGAGTCAAAGCTGGTGAAAAAGTTCCTGTTGACGGAAAAATCATCGAAGGTAATTCCAATGTTGATGAATCAATGATTACTGGCGAACCAATTCCTGTTGAGAAAAAATCTAATGATAAAGTCACTTCCGGAACGATTAACGGCAACGGAAGTTTTCTGATGAAAGCCGAAAAAGTAGGCGATGAAACTTTGCTTTCTCAAATCATCAAAATGGTCAACGAAGCCAGCCGAAGCAAAGCTCCGATTCAAAAATTGGCAGATAAAATCTCAAAGATATTTGTTCCAACTGTTATTGGAATTGCTGTTCTAACATTTGTTTTATGGTATATTTTCGGAGGAGAGAATAAGTTGATTTATGCGTTCGCGAATGCTGTCGCCGTTCTGATTGTCGCTTGTCCGTGTGCACTTGGTCTGGCAACACCAATGAGTCTAATGGTTGGAATTGGAAAAGGTGCGCAAAACGGGATCTTAATCAAAAATGCGGAAGCTCTTGAAGAGATGCACAAAATCAATGTTCTGATCACTGATAAAACCGGAACTCTGACAGAAGGAAAACCAAGTCTTGACCATATTGAACCACTTGAAAATACAGATAAAAATGAATCAAGCGAAGCGTATCTTGACCAACGGGAAAAAATTTTAAAATTAGCCGGTTCATTAAATCAGAATTCTGAGCATCCTTTGTCTAATGCGGTTTTAAGTGCGTTTCGAGAGTCTCAGCGTGACAATGCTGGCTTACAATTTGAAAAAGTTCAAAACTTCGAAAATATCTCTGGAAAAGGCGTTAAAGGAATTATTAATCAAGAAGAAATCTTACTTGGAAATGAAGCTTTGTTAAAACATTTCAATATCGAAATTCCAGAAGATTTAAAACAAAAAGCAATTGTAAGCCAAGAACAAGCAAAAACCATTTCTTACTTAGCAAAAGATGGAAAAGTTCTTGGATTCTTAAGTTTCTCAGACCAAATAAAAGCCACTTCAAAACAAGCCATCGATTATCTTCATTCTCAAAATATCGAAGTGATAATGATGACCGGCGACAACGAACATACCGCAAAAGCTGTCGCAACAGAATTGGGAATCCAACATTACAAAGCCAATTGTCTCCCAGAGGACAAAATGAACGAAATCAAAAAACTGCAAAGCGAAGGAAAAATCGTAGCAATGACCGGAGACGGAATCAATGATGCGCCGGCTTTAGCTCAATCTAACATTGGAATTGCAATGGGAACAGGAACTGATGCCGCGATTGAAAGTGCCGAAATTACTTTACTAAAAGGTGATATTCTTGGTGTAGCAAAATCAAAAATATTGAGTGAAAAACTATTGCAAAACATCAAAGAAAATCTGTTCTTTGCTTTTATCTACAACGTTTTGGGAATTCCGTTAGCCGCTGGATTGCTCTATCCTTTCTTCGGAATTTTATTAAGTCCGATGATTGCCGCTGCGGCGATGAGTTTCAGTTCTGTTTCTGTTATTTTGAATTCTTTGAGATTGAATAATGTGAAATTGGAGATTTAGATTAAACCACAAAAGTCACAAAAGGAAATAAAATTAGATTTAATTCAAAGATCAAAAAAGATTAATTACAAAACTTTGATGAACTTTTTGACAAACTAAAAAAACATAAAATCTTTTGTGACTTTTGTGGTTTCAAAAAACCAAAATGGCATCGAGAAAACTCCCGATGCCATTTCAAAACAAATATAAAAACCTTAAAAAACGTCTTATTAAAAAGAAACTGTCAGCTTGCTGAACACATATCTACCATTCTGTCCAAATTGTGCTGTGGATCTAGAATAGATAAATTGATCATTATTCGTAGAACTTGTTACGTTTTTAGTTGGATAAATATCAAACAAATTATTAGTCCCGAGAGTCAAATTGAAGTTTTTGTTGATGTCATAACCAATGGATAAATCGGTGATGATTTTATCTGTTATCAATTGATGTTCATTTGGAAGAATCACACCATCAAAATTAGCATCTACGATATCTGCACCATAAACTTTTCCGTAATAGGTGTTTCTTAAATAGATATTGAAATCATTCCATTTAAAATTATTAGACAAACTTGCTTTCACTTTTGGAACTGAGTCTTCTAGGTAAACTCTAGATTTTTCTCCAAAATAAGTATTCTCTAATCCAGCATTTTTTAACAAATCAGAAGCGTGGATATCTCCAACCTTTCTGGTTCTATTGAAATTGATAGCAAAATCATTTGTAAACTTGAAACTTTCTTTTGTCAACGTATGGCTGATTACAACATCCAAACCTTTAGTCTCTGTATCAATAGCATTAGAGAAAAACTGAGCTGCATTTACATTAGCTTTTACAAACTCATTTGCCAATGCAATTTGTGCGGGTGTTGTTGGATTGGTTGGCCTTGAGAATTGATCTGTCAAAACAATTCTGTCATCAATTCTGATAAAATAAGCATCTGCTGTAATATTCAAATTAATTGCTGGGATTTTATATGTAAATCCTGTACTCACAGATTTTGACGTTTCTTGTTTCAACTTCGGAATTCCAAACGCTTGTGCCAATTGAGAATCATTACTAAATGTTCCTACTTCTACCAAACTTGGTCCTGAAGCTCCCGGAAGTGTTGTGAACAATGTAGATGTTGTATTGTAATAAATCTGGTGAATCGATGGTGCTCGGAAACCTGTTGAACCTGCAAAACGGAAATTAAGATCGTTTGATAATTTGATTCTTGATGCTAATTTATAATTGAAAGTCGAACCAAAATCAGAGTAATTTTCATATCTAATCGCAGCATCAACTAGCCACCAATTGGTAAAATTAAATTCTACATCTGCATAAGCTGCATAAGCGTTTCTATTTTTATTAACCTTATTTTCCGGTCTGAAACCTGAGAAAACCTGAGAACTTCCTGCCAATGCTACTCCGAAGAAGTCAGTTGGATTAACAGATGTTGGAGTTTGTGGATTTCCATTCACATCATAAGCTGTGTAAGACGCTTCTTCACCTGGATTTTCTTTAAAATTCTCGTGGCGTTGTTCTGCTCCAAAAGCGACATTAAGACCTTGGAAAACATCGAATTGCTTACTGAAATCTAAATTTATTGTATTCTGCAAAAACTGCAATCCACCTGCTTTGAAAGAACTTGGAGAATTGAATCTCAAACTCGTGTTTCCTGTATTTTCAATGGTGTAATCAAAACTGTTTTGACCAAATGTATTACTGAAATCTACATTCCAGCCATCCCATTTCCCTTTAACACCTGCCGATAATGATACATCCTGAATCTTCGTATGAATCTCTGGCAAATAACCGTCAATATATAAACCTGTAAATGTTCTTGCTTGGTTTGGTCTTCTAAAGAAACCACCGGAAGCACCATCACGGATTGAATAACCTCCAAACGTATAAACTTTCCAATCGTCATTCAATGGAACTTCAACATTCGCAAATAATTGATGGTTATTGAGCTTGGACTGCCCCACCTGCATGTTGAAATCTTTTCTAGTCTGTCCTCTGTAAGCCAATTCCTGATCTGTATAATTAGCGCTTAACAATCCTTGCAAAGCTGTAATAGATGTCGCATTTTGAATACTTGATTGGAATCCAGAATCAAAATAACTAACACCTTGAGCATACTGATGAATTAGATTCACGAAATCTTGTTCTCCAGCTGTTCCTTTTAAGTTATTGATATTACTAAAGTAAGATGACAGATTTACACCTCCTTCTGAAGCTCTCTTTTCTATTGCATTGTAAGCATTATAGATATTTCCACTTTCAGTTCCCGCTCTTCTGGTCGGGTCACGGAACTGGGAAGACCAAGTCAAGTTATAGAAACCACCTCTCTTTCCTATTTTATTTCCGTAGTTCAAATCTACTTGGAATTGCTGTCCATCATAATTCCCATTATGGTCGTTAGCTGCAGAAGTCAAATATCCTCCGTAATTAAATTGTCCTGTTAACTTTCCTGTATCTCTTTTTAATTGAAGATTCATAACTCCAGCAATCGCATCAGAACCATATTGAGCAGAAGCACCGTCTCTCAAAACTTCAATTTTACTTAAAGCAAAAGCAGGAATGGCGTTCAGGTCAGTCCCAACAGTTCCTCTTCCTGGTGCACCATTTACATTAACCAAAGCCGATGTATGTCTTCTTTTTCCATTAATCAAAATCAAAGTCTGATCTGGTCCCAATCCTCTCAACTGAGCAGGGTCCGAATGGTCGGAACCGTCAGCATTGGTTTGAATGGTTGAAGTAAAAGACGGCGCAATGGTATTCAGGATTTGATTGATGTTGGTTTGAGGCAAACTTTGCTGAATGTCTTTTAAGTTAAAAACATCCACAGGAACGGGACTGTCTGCTTTTGAGCGTCCACCACTCCTGGAACCTACCAAAACCACTTCTTCAATCTGCTTATCAGAAGCAGAATCTTTAACAGGTTTTGTTTCCTGAGCCTGGGCAAAAGAAATTCCGGAAAAGAAAATGACAGCCGTAGAAAGCCACAATTCTTTTCGTGGATTAAAAATAATTTTTGAATTCATATAATTAAATTTTATGTTTTTTAACAAAAAAAAACTTCCCCCAGACAAGTCTGAAAGAAGTTATATAGGAACGATTTAGTCCAACTAATAAAAACTTTTTCAACTTATCTTTCCTTTTTTCAAAGGCTGAATGTAACACCTTACCAAAGTGGCAGGTTGTTAAGACTTCACAGGGTCAGTTCCCTCGGTCTTTCTTAATAAGTATGACAGCAATTCATAATCACAGTGCAAAATTAGAACAAAAATTCTGTTTTTGCAAACTTAATTCCTACTAATTTGATATGATAAACATCATATTGATTTTAAAATACTGATTGAATGCAAATTGGCACAGGATTTAGTCATCTAATAAAATGAAAAATTCTACAAAAACATATCATATAGGATGTTCCGGATTCTACAATGCAGATTGGAAAGGTTCTCTTTATCCAAAAGAATCTCAAAATAAAGACTTTCTGAAATTATATTCTAAAATTTATAATACAGTAGAAATCAATAGTACATTTTACAGGAAGCCCACTTCAAAAACGCTCCAAAAATGGATTCATGAAACGCCAGATAATTTTAAATTCTTTATTAAAATTCCAAAAACTATTTCCCATTCCAGTTATTCTGAAAATAAGAAACAAGAGTTTTTTGCCTTTTGTCAATATATTAATGAAAATCTTGGCAACAAATTAGCCGGATTTCTGATTCAATTTCCCGCATCATTTCATTGTAACGAAAATAATATGAAATGGCTGGAAGACAGTTTAACTGATAATTTTCTACTAGCTGTTGAATTCCGACACATATCTTGGTGGGATGACGAAATTTTTGATTTATTCAAAAAACACCAATGGATTTTCTGCGGCGTTAGCTTCCCGGGAAAAATTCCGGAAGATGTTATCGTTACCAATTCCAAGATTGGATATTATCGTCTTCACGGGAAACCTGTTCTTTATAAATCGCTTTATCCCGAAGAGTTTCTGGATAACCTGACTAAAGAAATTAAATCCATTAATCAAGAGTTCTACATCTATTTTAATAATACTTGGGGAAATTCCGCAATTGAAAATTCATTATATTTAAAGAAAATTCTTAAATAAATTGAAAAATTAGTCGTGCTCTCAGGCGCAGGCATTTCTGCGGAGAGCGGTATAAAAACCTTCCGAGATTCTAATGGACTTTGGGAAAATCACAGAATAGAAGATGTTGCTTCGCCTGATGGTTTTGCAAGAAATCCAAAATTGGTTTTAGACTTTTATAACGCCAGAAGAAAGCAATTAAAAGAAGTAGAACCCAATATGGCGCACCAATTGCTTGCAGAATTGGAGAATTTTTTTGATGTTAGTATTATTACACAAAATGTCGATGATTTGCACGAGCGGGGCGGGTCTTCGAAAATCATTCATCTTCATGGCGAATTAAAAAAAGCAAGATCTTCCAATAATGAAAATGATATTTTGGATTGGGAAGGAGCTATCAAAATCGGTGATTTACATAGAGATGGTTCCCAGCTTCGCCCTCACATTGTTTGGTTTGGAGAAATGGTTCCGGAGATGGATAATGCCATTGAGATCGCTTCTGAAGCAGATCTCTTTTTGGTCATCGGAACAAGTATGCAGGTTTATCCGGCGGCTTCAGTTATCAGGTATATTCCAAATCATTGCGAGGTTTTTGTTATCGATCCTCATCTTGAAAATCCAAATGCTTTTACAAAAAGTGAGAATTATATTAAAGCCTCTGCAACGGAAGGCATGAAACAACTCAAAGAAATCTTAATCAAAAAATATCAATGAAACCACAAAACTTAAAGTTTTTTTTACTCAAGTAAAGCTGATAAGGACTTATTTTGACTTATCAAGTACCAAAACACTTCAAAATTTATTCTTTTATGCATTTTGACTTTGTCGAATCTTCGATTTGTGGCTAATAAACTTAAAAATATAAATAATGCAGGTAGAAATCAGAAAACTAAGTATTGACGACTATGATGAATTGGCAGAAGCCATGCAAAAAGCTTATCCTCAGATTGATGATAATGTCTGGAGCAAACGGAATATCCAAAAACTGACTTCCATTTTCGCAGAAGGGCAAATTTGTATTTTGGTAGATGGAAAATTGGCAGCGGCGGCATTATCTATCATTGTTCAATACGAATTGTTTGGAGACCAGCACACTTACAATGAAATTACAGGGAACGAAACTTTCAACACGCATAGCAATAATGGGAATGTCCTTTATGGGATCGAAGTTTTTGTAGATCCAGAATTCCGGGCATTAAGATTAGGAAGAAGACTTTATGATGCTAGAAAAGAACTGTGCGAAATCCTTAATCTAAAATCTATTATTGTTGGTGGAAGAATCCCGAATTATCATCTTTACAGCAAGGAATTACTACCAAGACAATATATTAATAAAGTCAGAAATAAGGAAATTTACGATCCTGTTCTCAGCTTCCAAATCGGGAACAATTTCTCTCCTGTAAAGATCCTGAAAGGCTATCTGAAAGGCGATACAGAATCCGAAGAATATGCAGTGCTACTGCAATGGAATAATATCTATTACACCGCGAAGAAAAATACGATGCAGGACAGCATTATTCGTCTCGGGTTAATCCAATGGCAGATGCGACCTTTGAAAGACTTAGAAGATTTCTACAAACAGGTTGAGTTTTTTGTAGATGCTGTTGCAGGTTATCAATCGGATTTTTGTTTGTTTCCGGAGTTGTTCAACACGCCTCTACTCGCTCCTTTCAATCATATGAATGAAAGGGAATCAATGGAAAAACTGTCTGAATTAACAGAAGAAATTAAAGAAAAAATCTCCGAATTTGCTGTCAGTTATAATGTGAATATCATTTCCGGAAGTATGCCGATTTTGGAAGACGGAAAATTGTATAACGTGAGTTATTTGCTTCATAGAGACGGAAAAATCGATGAATACAGAAAAGTCCACATCACACCAAATGAAAAAAAATATTATGGAATGACCGGCGGAAACGAAATCAAAGTTTTTGATACAGACTGTGGGAAAATCGGTGTAATTATCTGTTATGATGTGGAGTTTCCAGAATTACCAAGATTGCTGGCTGATCAAGGAATGAAAATCCTCTTCGTTCCTTATCTTACAGATACCCAAAATGCTTATACCCGCGTAAGACATTGCGCTGCTGCAAGAGCGATTGAAAACGAATGTTATGTTGCCATTGCCGGTTGTGTGGGTAACCTTCCCGGCGTTAACAATATGGATATACAATTTGGACAAGCCACTGTTTTCACACCTTCGGATTTTGCTTTCCCTTCCAACGCTATAAAAGGAGAAGCTACACCAAACACCGAGATGACCTTGATTGTGGATGTTGATCTTAATCTTTTAAAAGAATTGCATTATAACGGCGCCGTTAAAACTCTGACAGACAGAAGACAAGATTTGTACGATGTGATTTTGAGAAACCAGAGTTAAATTAGTTTATGAAACTCTTTTAACATCGCTCAGATTTAATCATCTAATTTTGTAAAAAATATATTTAATGAAAAAGACATATATCGTTGCGGCTGGATTATTATTTTCAATTTCTACACAAGCACAGATTGGTGATATTTTTAAAGCCGTGAAAGATAAAACGGGTATAGACTTGAGCAATCCAAAAACGAAAAACTCAAGCACAACAACTACGTCAACTCAAACTACAACAACCAATTCCACTGTCAATCTTGGAAGCTTAACATCTTCTCAGATCTCGTCTGGTTTGAAAGAAGCTCTTAATCTTGGTGTAAAAGAAGGTGTACAAAAATTAGGCGTTACAGATGGTTTTGTTAAAAATGAAGCAGTAAAAATCCTAATGCCGGAAAAATTGAGAAAAATGGAAACAACTCTCCGAGGTTTAGGAATGGGAAGTCTAGCAGACCAAGGCGTGAAATTACTTAATAGAGCTGCTGAAGATGCTGTAACAGAGGCCACTCCCATTTTTGCGAACGCAATTACGTCAATGACCATCACAGACGCAAAAAATATTCTTCTTGGAAGTGATAATGCAGCAACCAATTATCTTCAAACAAAAACGCAAAGTCAGCTTTTCACAGCTTTTCAGCCCAAAGTTAAAGCTTCTTTAGGAAAAGTTGGAGCAGATACGGTTTGGAAGAATATCATTTCAAAATATAATACTTTCACAGGACAAGCTGTAACCACTGACTTGAATGAATATGTAACTACAGAAACCATCAACGGTGTTTTCAAAATGGTAGCGGAAAAAGAAAAAGGAATCAGAAATAATGCAGCTTTGAGGACGACTTCTATTCTACAACAGGTTTTTGGTGCAGTTAAGAAGTAATAGATATCAAAAATATAAAACTGTTCTAAAAAGACAGTTTTTTTTACAAATTAATATCATACTTATTTGGTAGGAAAAATATTATTTATATATTTGTCACATAAAACGTTCTACAAAAGAACAACTTATCAAGAAAGGTGGAGGGATTTGACCCTTAGAAACCTTAGCAACCTGCTAATTATGGCAAGGTGCTACATTCAAACTCAAAAGAGGAAGATAAGTCAAAAAGATAATTTCAATTTTAGATTAGTACTCTTTTGACTTGTAACCCAGAGTCAAAAGAGTATTTTTTTTAAAACTAAAATTTAAATATATGAGTCAATTAAAATTTGAAACTTTACAGTTACACGCAGGGCACGATATAGACAATACCAACTCTAGAGCTGTGCCTATCTATCAAACAACTTCTTACGTTTTCAACAGTGCAGAACACGGCGCCAACCTGTTTGGACTGAAAGAGTTCGGGAATATCTACACCCGGATTATGAACCCAACAACCGATGTTTTTGAAAAAAGAATTGCGGCTTTACACGGTGGCGTTGCGGCTTTGGCAGTTGCGTCAGGTCACGCGGCAAAATTTATTGCGATTACCAACATCTTACAATCTGGAGATAATTTTGTGACTTCTCCGTTCTTATATGGCGGTTCTCATAACCAATTCAAGGTTAGCTTTAAGAAGTTTGGAATAGAGGCTCGATTTGCTAAAGATGACAATCCAGAAGATTTTGAAGAATTGATTGATGAAAATACCAAAGCCTTGTATCTAGAAACCATTGGCAATCCTACACTGAATGTCCCGGACTTTGAAGCTATTGCCGATGTAGCAAAAAAACACAACATCCCATTGATTGTTGACAATACATTTGGAGCTGGTGGATTTTTATTCCGACCATTGGATCACGGTGCAAACATTGTTGTAGAATCTGCTACAAAATGGATTGGTGGACACGGTAACTCTATTGGCGGAATCATTATTGATGGTGGTAATTTTGATTGGTCCTCGGAGAAATTTTCGCTTTTATCAGAACCATCCGAAGGTTATCACGGTTTGGTATTTTCTGATGTTTTTGGCAAAAATTCGGCTTTCGAGAACATCGCTTACATTATAAAAGCCAGAGTTGAAGGACTGAGGGATTTTGGACCTGCTATTTCTCCTTTCAATTCATTTCTTTTGTTACAAGGTGTAGAAACATTATCATTAAGAGTAGAAAGAACGGTTGAAAATGCTTTAAAAACTGCTAAATTCCTCGAAGATCAAGACAAGGTAGAAAAA
The DNA here is from genome assembly GCA_002345565.1 of Flavobacteriales bacterium UBA2306. GTDB lineage: Bacteria > Bacteroidota > Bacteroidia > Flavobacteriales > Weeksellaceae > Epilithonimonas. Next base: position 651,328 of record DDVS01000001.1, read on the forward strand.
GTATTTTATCCCGGTCTGGAAAGCTTTCCAGATCATCTACTTGCCAAAAAATATTTTAAAAATGGTTTCGGCGGCGTTTTATCTTTTGAATTGAAAGGAGGAAAAGAAGCTGCTGCAAAATTTATAGACAATCTAAAGCTCTTTTCAAACCTTGCCAATGTAGGTGATGCAAAAAGTCTTGTTCTTAATCCAGCTTCTACTTCCCACTCTCAACTGTCGGAAGAAGAGTTAAAAAAAGCAGGACTAGCTCCAGGTCTTATCCGTTTAAGTATTGGTATTGAGCATATTGACGATATTCTTGAAGACATCAATCAAGCTTTATCAAAAACTTTTGAAAATCAAGAGAATACAGTAGATGTTTCTGCTCTTAACTAAAAACATTTCTAATTTGATATATCAAAAAAGGAATCGCATTCATTTGAGATTCCTTTTGACTTATATAAACTGATTAATTTTTAAAAATCATTTCAGGAATTTCTCCATCAATAATCAATTCTGCTTCTGTAGCTTTTACAATATCTTCTACCGAAATTCCCGGTGCTCTTTCCAGAAGCTTGAAGCCTTTATCTGTGATTTCCATAACCGCTAATTCTGTCACTACCTTTTTAACACAATTAACACCTGTTAGAGGAAGAGTACATTTTTTCAGAATCTTGGATTCACCAGCTTTATTGACGTGCATCATTGCGACGATGATATTCTCTGCAGATGCAACCAAATCCATTGCACCACCCATTCCTTTTACCATTTTTCCTGGGATTTTCCAGTTGGCAATATCACCGTTTTCGGAAACTTCCATTGCACCAAGAATTGTCAAATCCACTTTTTTGCTTCTAATCATCCCAAAACTGAAAGCCGAATCAAAAAAAGAACCACCTGGAAGAATTGTGATCGTCTGCTTTCCTGCATTAATCAAGTCCGCATCTTCTTCTCCTTCGAAAGGAAATGGTCCCATTCCAAGAACCCCATTTTCACTCTGGAATTCCACCGAAATATCCTCCGGAACATAGTTAGCCACCAAAGTCGGAATCCCGATTCCAAGGTTAACATACATCCCGTCTTTCACTTCTTTTGATATGCGTTGTGCGATTTGTTCTTTTGTCAGCATCGTAAAATGTTATACCGCAATATATATAAATTCTGCTTTACAAAAAAGTACGATTTGTGAAAAGCTTGCTTACAAAATATTAGCCGTGTTTTTTACCACATCGGCACATAGATTTTTTTGAAAAACTAAGAAGAAATAGTTTCTTTTCAAAATCTATTTCCCCTTTCAAGAAAGACATTTCTATGTGCCGATGTGGTTTTATTAATCTTAGATTTATTCTTAGTCAATATTATTTCTGAACCAATCAGATTTATATCATTAAATTTGCAACACCATTATGAAGACATTATTACACTACCTAAAACCACACAAATGGCTGTTGATTGCCTCGCTGGTTTTAGCCGCTATCAATCAGGTATTTTCATTGTTTGCACCGGCAATCACAGGAAATATTCTAGACCAATTGGTAACACATCCGCACTTTTTTGATAAAGAAAAATTAATTCCAAGAAATCTAAATCAATTTCTATATGGAACCGATATTTACCACGGTTCATTTTACTTTTTAGGATTACTGATTGGAACTGCAATGGTCAGCAGAATCGCAAAAGCATTTCAAGATTACGCGGTGAATGTCATTACTCAAAAATTCGGAGCTAATATTTTTACCGACGGTTTACAGCATTCTATGGCTTTGCCTTATCAGGAATTCGAAGACCAGAGAAGTGGCGAAACTTTATCGATTTTGACCAAAGTAAGAGAAGATTCGGTGAAGTTTATTACGAATTTCATTAATGTCTTTTTTGGGATTTTAGTCAGTATCATTTTCGTTTCAGTTTATGCAATTCGATTGCATTGGTCGATAATGCCGGTTTATATTGTCGGGATTTTTCTGATTGCATTTGTCACAAATCTTTTAAGTAAAAGAATTAAAAATATTCAGAAAACAATTGTTGTAGAAACTACAAGTTTGGCTGGAAGCACAACCGAAAGTTTGAGAAACATCGAAATTGTAAAAAGTTTAGGTTTAACCAAACAGGAAATCAAACGTCTGAATAACAACACGTATAAAATTCTTGGACTGGAATTGAAGAAAGTAAAAAGCATCCGTTCTCTAAGTTTTATCCAAGGAACAATGGTCAATTTTCTTCAACAGTTGATTACTTTGACACTTTTATATTTGATTTTCAGAAATATCGTAACGCCGGGACAATATCTGTCATTGATGTTTTATGGATTCTTCATTTTTGGTCCGATGCAAGAAATCGGAAATATTATTATTTCGTATCGAGAAGCCGAAGCATCTTTGAAAAACTTCGATAATCTGATGAATAAGTCGGTTGAAGAAAAGCCACATACGCCAAAACAAATCGGTTCCATCGAAGAATTGGAATTCAAACATGTTTCTTTCAAACATCAATCCGCTCAATATAAAGCTTTGAATAATATTTCGTTTGATGTAAAAAACGGAGAAACCATTGCGTTTGTTGGTCCGAGTGGTTCCGGAAAAAGTACGTTGGTAAAATTATTGGTTGGATTGTATCGACCTCAGGAAGGGAATATTTTCTATAATCAAATCAACGGAAAAGAATTTGACTTTGACGAATTGAGAAATCAAATCGGATTCGTCACTCAGGACACACAACTTTTTGCAGGAACAATTAAGGAAAATCTCCTTTTCGTAAATCCAAACGCCAGCGAAGAAGACATAGAGCTCGCTTTGAAAAAATCCAGTACAAAAACTTTATTGGATCGCGCTGAAAAAGGAATCGAAACCGTAATCGGCGAAGGTGGATTAAAATTAAGTGGTGGTGAAAAACAGAGAATTGCAATTGCAAGAGCTTTATTGAGAAAACCAAACTTATTGATTTTTGACGAAGCCACTTCTGCTTTGGACAGTATTACAGAAGAAGAAATCACTTCAACGATCAAAGCTATTTCTCAACAAAAAGAACAAATCACAGTTCTAATTGCTCACAGATTAAGCACCATTATGCACGCAGACCGAATCTATGTTTTGGAACGCGGACAAGTCATTGAAACAGGCTCACACGAAAACCTGATTGCAGAAAAAGGTTTGTATTATGCAATGTGGAGACAGCAGATTGGGGAAAGGAAGTCTTGAAAATTCATTTGAAAAACGGCTAAATATTAGATTAAATTTTTTATATTTATTGTTACCTTTTAAATTATGAAAATCTTTTATATTGTAACCACAATTTTAGCTATTACATTTTTATCTTGTAGTAAAAATGAAAAAGATGACACATTAAGTTTCACAATTGATAAAGAGATTAAGAATAGCAATTATATAAAAAGACTCAATGACAGTTTAGAATATAAATTTGGAAGAAAAGAATCGGTAGCTAAAAGAAGTAGTAATATAGTTATAGATATCAACATAAATGACACTATAAATAAAATAAAAAAATTGAAAGCTAACGCTACATTTCTTAATACATATTATTTTGGAAAAGATGATGAAGAGTTACAATCAAAAAAATCTGATACACTAGCTGTCTATATTGACAATTTTGATGGGTATAGTTCAGAAGGAATTAAAATACTTATACATCAAAATAAATATGACATCAAATATTTTATGAATTCAGATGTTATACTTTCAACTAAGAGAATTGAAATAACGAAAATTAACTCTTCAAAATTAATTTTAGACAAAAGAAACTATAAAACAAATGATTCAATTTATGGTTATTTAGAAGCAAATCTACTCTATCAAAATAGATTTTCGCTTCCCCAAAAAATCAAGGTTCAAGGATATTTTAGAACACAAATAAAAGAGAATAATTACTAATTTTTTTTATCATTATAAAAGACTATAATTTTAACTGTCTGTCTTTATAGTTTAATCTCTTGTCTTTAATATATTGTTGTTAAATCTATATATTGTTGGAAGAAAATTCTGTAATTTTAAATTCAAAGATTTCAAAAATCATAACTTTGTAAAAAAATAGGATTATGGAAAACATTTTAATTACACCTAAAAATAAAAAGCAATTGCAATTGCTCAAATTATTGTTGGAAGAAATGAAAATCCAGTTCACTTTTGAAAAAAATGAATCTAAAGTTATAAATCCTGAACTCGAAAAAAAAATAAACGAAGCTCGAAAAGAAAAAAAAGAAGGAAAACTATTGACCATTGACCCAAAAAATATATGGGAAAGTATATAGTTCAACTTTCAAAAAGAGCTTTGAAGGATTTGAAAGCCATCAAAAAATCGGGCAGAAAATTGGATATGGAAAAAGTGCAAACTTTTCTTATCGAATTGGAAGAGCATCCAAGAACTGGAGCAGGCTCACCAGAACAGCTCAAATATTACGATGCAGAAGTCTGGAGCAGAGAAGTGAATAAAAAAGACCGATTTGTATATGAAATCTTCAAAGAAGAAGTTTCTGTAACACTCGTCCAATCTTTAGGACATTACAATGATAAATAGAAAACCGTCTCATTTTAAATGAAACGGTTTTTATTTTTAAACTTTCTTCCTCACAGTCCTCTGCTCTATTCTCTTCTCATAATTCTCGCCTTGGAAAACCGTTGTAATTAAATTTGGTCAATCAGAATAAAAGTTATTACTTTGTAATTACAAATTAACACAATTATGGAATTATCTGTCATTAATATTGGAAATTCTAAAGGGATAAGGCTCTCCAAAACAATTCTTGAAAAATATAATATTCAGGATAAAATAGAACTCATTCTTGAAAAAGGCTTTATCGTATTAAAACCTAAAGCTGAGCCAAGAAAAAACTGGGAAAAAGCATTTAAAACAATGCACGAAAACGGAGACGACCAAATGTTGATCGATGATATTTTTGATGATGAAAATTTTGAAGAATGGAAATAATCAATCAATATGACATTGTTTTGGTTAACCTCGACCCAACAATCGGTAGCGAAATAAAGAAAACCAGACCTTGCGTTGTTCTTTCTCCAAACGAAATGAACAAATTTCTCAACACGATTGTAATTGCTCCAATGACGAGCTCTTCAAAACCCTATCCAACTAGAATTGAAGTACAAACCAATAAGAAAACAGGCTGGGTTGTCATTGATCAAATCAGAACAGTGGACAGAAAAAGAATTACAAAAATATTTGGAAAATTATCCGATAAAGAAATTGTAACCGTTAAGGATGTACTAAAAGAAACATTTGTTGACTAAGCTAATTTCTTCCTAACAATCCTCTGCACTATCCTCTTCTCATAATTCTCGCCCTGGAAAATCCGTTGAACCATAATCCACAAAATAGATCTTTGACACCGTTGCGTAAGCTCAAAAATTGATAAAAGGAAATAATTAGTATATTTGCAACCCAATTTTTTGAAGAATGAAGAAATCTATTATTTTATTATTTGTTGGACTATTTGGAATAACAAATGCTCAAATTCCAACTGGCTATTATGACGGAACCGATGGACTTAGCGGAGCTGCCCTTAAAACAAAATTAAGTCAAATTATTACCAACGGCCATCAGGATAAAGGCTACAACTGGAATGTTTTTGCTACGTCTGACAGAGATAAATATTATGAAAATGACAACTCTGTTTTAGATATTTATTCAGAAAATCCTACGGGGATAGATCCTTACAAATTCACTATAAGCAACGATCAGTGTGGAAGTTACAGTGGTGAAGCATCTTGTTACAACAGAGAACACACTATTCCTAAATCAACGTTTGATGACAGAACGCCAATGCACAATGATTACCACCATCTTCTTCCTACAGACGGTTACGTAAACGGTAGAAGAAGTAACTGGCCTTATGGAGAAGTGGGGTCTGCAACTTGGACTTCTAAAAACGGGTCAAAGTTAGGATCCAGCAAACTGAATGGCTACAACGGAACTGTTTTTGAGCCTATTAACGAATTCAAAGGCGATATTGCACGTATTTATTTTTATTTTGCAACCAGATATCAGTCACAAATCACAGGATTTAACTATGCGATGTATGACGGCTCTACTTTCAAAGTATTTGCAGAACCATTTTTGTCAATGCTATTGAGATGGCATCAGCAAGATCCGGTTTCCCAAAAGGAAATTGACAGAAACAAAGCAGTTTACACCTATCAAGGCAACAGAAATCCTTACATAGATCACCCGGAATATATTGCTCAAATTTGGGGAACAGTAATGGCAGTTGATGATGCCTCTTTTTCTAAGAATCTAACCATTGCGCCAAATCCTGTTAAAGGCAATATAATCTCTGTAACAGGAGACAAAGATTTGAAACAATTCAAAACAGCTTTTATTTATAATACAGTGGGACAAAATGTTCAAACCATTGAAAATCCTTTCCAAAACGGTAATACCATTACTTTAAACAACCTGCCAAAAGGTGTTTATATCTTGAAAACCGGCGAATTGAACACGAAATTTATCGTTGATTAATTCTCTTAAATAAATATTAAAATCCATCAATCAGTTGCTTTGGCAACTGATTTTTTTTACCTTGAAACTTCAAAAAATTAAAAAATGAAATATAACAAACAGCTTTTCAAAAAGCTTTTTTTCTTCGCATTGATTCTCAATTCTTTATTATTTTTTGCACAAGATAAACCTTTTTGGAAAGAGATTCAGGAATTCAAAACACTGGATGCAACTAACGGAATTCCAAAAAAGCCTATTTTATTCGTAGGAAGCTCATCTTTTACTTATTGGCAGGATGTAAACGATTATTTTCCCGGAAAAACCATTGTTAACAGAGGTTTCGGTGGTTCCAGATTATTAGACCTAAACAATTATTCCGAAGAACTTTTAACGCCATACAATCCGAAACAAATCGTCATCTATTGTGGTGAAAATGACCTTGCTACAGATAATCCAACGCCGGCAGAAGTTTTGGAAAGATTCAAAACATTCTTTGGAAAGATTCGTCAAAAATACCCGAAAGTTCCGGTAGCATATGTTTCTATCAAATATTCTCCAAGCAGAGAATCATTATGGCCAAAAATGAAAGAGCTTAATGATGGCATCGAAGCTTATCTTAAAACGCAAAAAAGAGCAAAATACATTGATATCACCAAAGTGATGAATGATGAAAATGGAAAAATAAGAACCGACCTGTACAAAGAAGATATGTTGCATATGAAACCAGAAGGTTACCAACTTTGGACAAAAGTAATGAAGCCTTATTTAAAATAAATCTTCAAAACTTTAAATTAATTCCTTAATTATCATACAATTAAGGAATTTTTTATTTTTAGTTTGTATTTATTCTAAATTAAATTATATTTGCAATTATGATTCAACCAGTTAAAGCTTTCAAAATTGCTCCACTTGCTCCGGCTTACAGAAATGATGAAATGATGTATTGCGACAAGAAAAAATGCTGCAAAAAATTCAAGAAAGGAAAGCGTTGCAAGAAATGTCCCGGAAGAGCTAAAATCAGCTAAACATCAGCCAAACAATCAAAGCAACTAATGCTAAAAACATAAGAACAGAAGTCATCTTGGACAGGTTGACTTCTTTTTTTTGCGGCTTTCGGAACGATTCGGAAGGATTATTTAACAACTCTTTTTCTTCCTGATTCAATTCCGATTCGGCTAATTCTGTAATCGTAATTCCCTGAACGATTGTTTTATGAAGAACCGTATTCGTAGCGTGGAGTAAGATTTGAAATTTTCCTTGAGAATCAAATTCTTTGATTCTAATCGTTCGTTCACCATTCGGTTTTTCTAATCCAAAAGGAACAATTTTCACCAAGTCAGCATCATAAGTATTCCAATATATAGTAATTTCCTCACCTTTTAATGCTCGGATTTTACTCGCGGAAAAATTCTTGATTTTCGGTGGAAGAATGCTTTTGACATTTCGTTTTTGACTATCAAGATTCTGGTCGTAAAGCCGTCTTCTATCGGTATCAGTCAGAGTTTCATAAGCTTCTTGGATTTCCCTGAACCTATCCGAAAAGAACTCATCGTTGTCATTTTTATCGGGATGATATTTCAAAGAAAGCTTTCTGTACGCTTTTTTGATGTCTTCTGCAGAAGCATTTAGAGGAATCCCGAGAAAGTAGTAGTAATCTTTCACAAAGCAAATTTAACGATTTCAAACCTTTTCATCAAAAAAAAAACGGAAAGCTCACACTTTCCGTTTTTCTAACAATTTAATTTAATTTTCTAAAAACTATTCTGCAGTTCTTGGTTTGCAGCATCCTCTTCCGAATTGCGTTCTCACTTTTTCTTTAAGCGAGTTGTATTCCTCGTCATTCATTGTTCTGATTCTGTCTGCAAATCCGAATGGTGTTCTTTCTTTTACATCATACTCGTCGAAGATTCCTCTTACAAATGCTTTTCTTTTTTGTGCTTTTTTGGCGATGATTGCGATAGCTGCTAAACCTGCGATTGCTAAAATTCCTTTTTTCATTTTTTAAAGTTTTACGTTTTACATTTAGGAAGACGCAGACCTAAATCTTTTACTTTAAATATTTTTTTCTGTCAAATATTGATTAGAAGTTTATTAATCGATTTTCAAAAAACTTTTAAATAATTTTGCTTATTTTGCAGTGTGGAAAAAGATGGCCAAATAGAAATTCGAGTTTCTGGAAAGATTGGAAATGTCGACATAACTCCTGATAATTTTGATATCAAGGAGATAATTTCTATTTTACAAAATGTGGAGGACTTATTATATTCCGGAGATAAAAAAAATCGACCAATAATTTCATATGATATTCAGCAAGGTTCTGTAAGAAATATTTTTAAAACAGGAATACAGTATATCGTAAGTTTTAATGCTGTTCTTGGTTTAATATCGAATACAGGGTCAATTGATTACTTAGATATTGATACTGCAAAAGCCATCGAAAATTTACAAGAATTAGCTATTAAAAAAGATTTTTCTTTTGATATAACAACATCAATTGATAAATCGAACATCATTCATATTGATAAATTTACCGAATATAAGAGAACAGAGGCAATTTGGGCTGATGCAGAATTTTATTTCTATGGAAAAATAACAAATGCAGGAGGAAAAGATAAAGCCAATATTCATTTATTAACAGATGAATATGGAACAGTAAGAATTCAAACTCCTATAACATTTTTAGAACAGCAAGAAGAAAATATTCTTTATAAGTCATTAGGAATTAGAGCAAAAGGGAAACAGCATTCAGAAAATGGAGATATTGATTTTACGAATCTTGATTTTATTGAATTAATTGATTACAATCCTATTTTTGATGAAGACTATCTTAAAAACTTGAGAACAAAAGCAAAAAACTCTTGGTTAAGCAAAATTAATCCTGATGAATGGCTAAGACAAATACGTGGAAATTATGAAAGTTAGTAGCGTTTTATTAGATACAAGCTTTTTTATCCGATTTTTAAATGATGAAGACCCATTATTTAAAAATGCAATGGAATATTATAAATATTTTCTGCAAAAAGAAATTAAAATGCTTATTTCAACTATTTCAATAGCAGAATATTGTACAGGAGGTTCTATAGATGAACTTCCATTAAAAAATCTTGCAATACTTCCATTTAATTTAAATCATTCAATAAAGACTGGAGAAATTGCAAAAGTAGTTTTTACAAAAAAGGGAACGTTAAAGCTGAATGAGCGAAATATCATACCAAATGACTCAAAACTATTTTCGCAAGCCGATATAGAACAAAGCATTGTCTATTATCTTTCATCTGACACCAAAAGTATAAAAATCTATAATTTACTTAAAGATGAAAATCAACCTTTACGTTTTAATTTTATAGATTTAAATATTCCTCCTAATGAATTTTTTGGTTACTTAGATTTATAACAAAAACCCTTGCAATCGCAAAGCTTTTATTTTAATTAGTTTTCATAAAATCGAAAGCTCCTTTCCTCAGATGGATTCCTTATTCTAACCACGCTTTCATACAAGCCAGAAAATTAGCCCAACCTTCGGTTTGACCGATTGCCCACTTTATGCCTTTTTCATCACTGCTATGCCCTTCTTCCGCAACTTTTATCAATGTGTTATTTTCAGCTAATTGTTGTAACTCAATTGTCACAATAGATTTTGGGTCCCACACAAAAACTATTTTTTCATTAGGGATTATTTCTTTAGTTGTCAATGGATAAGAACCATCAAACTCTGGCAAAGACCAAAAGATTTCCTTATTGGTTTCCATTCTTCCAGAACCTTTGGAAATGAAATAATTCTGCATTATTTCCGGATTAATAATCCCTTCAAAAACTTCCGAAACAGATTTCTGAATTCCGATAGATGCTTTTGCTGTTACTTTTTCCATTTTTTATTAAGTTTTCAAGTTAATCACAAAGACACAGTTATTTAGAATTTCAATATTCATAAAGGAATGAGGAACTCCGGCTATAAGCAGTTCAACTTTGTGCCTTAACAACATAAGTTTTTATAATAATTCCTTTTAATTAATTTTCAGATAGATTTTTTATGACTTCTAATCCTTTTTTGAAACCGTTATCAAACATTTCCTGGAAATTATCATCGGAATCGACTTCAACTTTCACGGTGGTTTTATCATTATTTTTTACGAGGTAATATGCTTCTACGCTTCCGTTCCAGGCTTTTATTTTTTCAGAATCAACATCTTCAACCCCATTGCGTAGCTCCCCAAGATGTTTAAATATTAAATGATTGGGCTTTTCTATACTTTCTATCGTACTTACCATTCCGTTTTTGTTACCCGAATCTGTGAAACAAGTTCTTCCTCCTACTTCCCAATCTGTTTGCATCAACATCCCAAACTCTTTCTGCCGGAACATTAATCTCGGTTTGAAACCTTAAATTTTTCATCTTCTTTTTATTTATGAGTTCGTGTGTTGATTTCAAAGTTAAATTTATTTTTCCAGACAAAGCATTATCCAATAAAAAAAATCACCCTTAAAAGAGTGATTTTCAATATTATTTAGTAAAAGACAATGGATATTTTACATTACTGTAATCGTCTATACTTGCTTTGAGAGATCCTACTGCGAGTTCTGCTTTAATTAAAATCGGAACTCTGTTTTGATCATTAGAAACCCACATTGTGACGCCTTCTTTTTCTTTAAAAACCCGGCCGCTCATCACAGAAGGAATAATTTTGAGACAATTGATTTTCCCAAATTTGGTTGCTATTTTTTCTACTCCTGCTACTTTTAACTGGAAAGGGAAAAGTTCATCATCTACCCACACATTCATTCTGATAACACTACCGGTTTTAAAATTCTCGGCAGGCAAACTTCTTAAATAATAGAAACAAGACATCATATCCTGTACATCATTGGGAACCCTAATTGTTTTAGGAGGATTATTTGTATTTTTTTTGTCTACAAGAACAAGCGTATTATTGTTGTTATTAAAAGTGGACTGTAAATGCTGTTTATAGCTGCCTTCTGATACATTTCTGACATAGAATAAAGGCTCTTTGTTTTCGTTAATATAAGTTTCATAAAAATCTTCTACTTTGAAGAAAGCTTTTGCCGCTCCGCTTGTTTTACCGACACCTTTTACGTAAAATGCAGGTTGACCTTTGTAAGAAGTTTTTGTTGTAGCTAGCGTGGCACTTCCAGCTGTCAAAAACCCGTAATGAATTCTGTAACTAATGACTTCCCCGGGATTAATATTGGGGAATTGTGCAGAAATATTCGAAAAAAGCAAACTTGCAATCAGAAACAAAAAGTACCTCATTAAAAAAAAAATTTAGAATGTATTAAAGACAAATAATTTGCCAAAATAAAAATTTGATCCTTACGCGTTGGCAAAGGATCAAAATAAAAAATTGTTTTAATTACATAATATTAGTCCCGTCCGGGATAATTGCGTTTTTTTTGACCACTACAATCCCATCTTTTATAGAGTGTGTTTCATAATCTCCATCCGGATGGTGTTTGCCTCCTATAATTCTTACATTGTTTCCAATATAACAGTTTTTGTCCAGAATGGCTTTGTCGATATAACAATATTTACCAATTCCCATACTGGTTTTTCCTTGATTTTCGTTATCTGCCACTTCTTTCGCAGTCTGATAATAATCTGCACCCATTACATAAGAATTGACAATCGTAGTTCCTCTATCTACTCGGGTTCTGTTACCAATAATACAGTTTTCAATTTTATCTGCCAAGATGATGCAACCATCTCCAAAAATAGTTTTGCTCACATAAGATCCATTAATTTTTGTCGGCGGTAACATTCTGGCCCTAGTATAAATTGGATTTGAGCTGAAAAGATTAAATTGTGGTAAATCCTGAGCAAGATCCAGATTGGCCTCATAAAACGATTCAATCGTACCTATATCTGTCCAATAACCATCGTATTGATAACTTAATACATTTAGTTTTCCAATCGAAGCTGGAATGAAATCTTTACCGAAATCATCGCCTTCGTGCTCTGCAAATAGTTTTCTTAACACATTTTTAGTGAAAACGTAGATTCCCATAGAAGCAAGATATTCTTTACCTTGAGCTTTACTTTCTTCACTGGTTTCAGATTTCCAATCTGCTAGAACGTCCAAACTTGGTTTTTCTGTAAAAGCAGTGATATTACCTTCTTCATCTGCTTTCATTATTCCGAATCCTGTAGCATCCTTAGCATTTACGGGTATCGTCGCAATGGTTATATCTGCATTTTGATCTTTATGAAACTCTATCATTTTCTGAAAATCCATTTGATAGAGTTGATCGCCAGAAAGAATAAGAATATATTCATATTCATACTTTTCCAGATGTTTCATGGTTTGTCTTACGGCATCTGCTGTTCCCTGATACCAATTTTCGTTCTCAACATTCTGTTCTGCAGCTAAAATATCCACAAAACCCTTGCTAAAGATGTCAAAATGATAGGAGTTTTTAATATGAGAATTAAGAGAAGCAGAATTAAACTGCGTGAGTACCAAAATTCTATTAAGTCCAGAGTTGAGGCAATTCGAAATAGGAATATCCACTAATCTGTATTTTCCTGCAATTGGAACTGCCGGTTTGGACCTTGTATAAGTCAATGGAAACAATCTCGTTCCTCTTCCGCCTCCCAAAACTATGGAGATTACGCTTTCTTTCATAAATGTGATGGTTATATATTAATTTTCTATTATTATATATTATAAAGCTAAGAAATATTGCCAAATATTAAGCCAATGTTAACAAAAATATTTCTTAATTAAGATTTAAATCAATACTTATACATTTCCAAGTAATTCTTTGCCGACTTTTCCCAAGAAAAATCAAAGGACATATTACTGTAAATCAATCCTTTCATCAAATCTTTCTGGCTGTAGATATGCAATGCTCTTTTGATAGCATGAACGGTATCCTCTGCACCAGCATTGGTAAAATTGAGTCCACTACCGCCAGTCGAAATATCTTGAACTGTATCTCGCAAACCGCCTGTATATCGTACAATCGGAATAGTTCCATACCGCATAGAATACATCTGGTTCAATCCACAAGGTTCTACTCGGCTTGGCATTAGCAAGAAATCTGCCGAAGCATAAATCTGATGGGATAAATATTCTTTATAACCCAAATCCAATGCAAAATTGATATTAAACTGCGACTGTAGCTCTTTCAACTGGTTTTCAATTTGAAGATTACCGGAGCCTAAAACAATTATATTAAGAGAACCATTGGTTTCCTGGATGCTTTTACGGATAATATCTGGCAACAGATCCGCCCCTTTCTCGCCGGCAAAACGGCCTATAAAACCGAAAAGCGGAAGATTAGGATTCAAGCCGTATTCTGCGCAAATGACTTTTTTATTTTCCCATTTCCCTTCTTCTGCGTAGTCTTTATTATAATTAAATTTCAGCATATCATCCGTTTGCGGATCCCAAACTTCGGTATCAATTCCGTTAATAATCCCAAAAGCTTTTTGACGTTCTTGGTTCATCAATGGTTCTAAGCCTTTAAAACTATAAAATAATTCTTCCAAGTAACCACCAGAAACAGCATTGAAGGCATTGCAACATTTTATCATCGCAGCCATAGGATTGATTCTTCCATTCCAATCTAAAAGTCCCCATTTCCAACCGTCAAAATGCGGAAGAAAACTAGACATCTGCCAATCCATACTTCCCTGATATTCGCCGTTATGAATGGTTCCAATAGTTTTGACGCCCTTCAGAAAACGAAATTCGTAGCAATTATCAATTATAAAAGGAACGAGTCCTGTGTGATAATCGTGGCAATGCAAGATATCCGGACGAATCTGCATCGCACTGAGCCAATGCAAAACACCGTGCTGAAAAGCTATGAACTGCTGACTCTCATCCCAATAACCGTAAACATTTTCTCTGTCCAGCAATCCCGGAATTTTTACCAAATAAAGGTCGAACCCCAAAACATTGCTTTTCTCTTTGAAAACCTGAACCTGATACATATGAAACGACTGATGAATAAAACCATCAAACACAATCTCAAAGTCGTGGTTGTAGAAAAACGGTTTGTTGTACCAAGGCATTATCACGCTAGCATCCAATCCCATTTTGTTTTGATACTTGGGCAAAGCTCCTACCACATCTGCCAGTCCACCGACTTTTGCGACAGGATAACATTCCATAGAAAGGTGAAATATTTTCATAAATCTTTTTTCTTGCTAATTATTTTCTTCGTTTCAAAAAGTCAGCAATTTTTGACTTCTTGATGACTTTATGTTGCTTCAAAATCAATCCTGATAAGGGTGGTAATCTGATGATGATTGAATTCTTTCTATTATTCCAGCCTTCCTCTAATCTTTGAGAAATAACTGCTTCTACTCCGCTTCCGCTGTATTTTCCTTCATCAGAATTCAAGATAACTTCCCAGCCCGTATTTTCATCCACACCAATTCTGTAATCGAAACTATTGGGTGTGAGATTGAGAATGGTCATCAGAACTTCTTTATCGTTTTTACTTTTCCTCAAGTAAATAAAAATCGAGTTGTCTCTGTCGTCGCCATCAACCCATTCGTAGCCATAAGGAGAGAATTGAAGTTCATATAAAGACGGATGTGTTTTGTATATCAGATTCAAATCCCGAACAAACTCCTGAAGGTTTTTATGAACAGGATATTGAAGCAAATGCCAGTCGAGGGAACTTGTGAAATTCCATTCGTTGGTTTGGGCAAACTCGTCTCCCATAAAAAGCAATTTAGTTCCCGGATTGGTGAACATATAGACATACATTGCGCGGAGATTGGCAAACTTCTGCCATTCGTCGCCCGGCATTTTGTAAATCAGACTGCTTTTCCCGTGCACAACCTCATCGTGAGACAACGGCATCATATAATTTTCATTATACATATAGGTGCTCGTGAACGTGATTTTGTTGTGATGATATTTCCTATTGATTGGATCTTCTTTGAAATAATCCAATGTGTCGTGCATCCAGCCCATCATCCATTTCATCCCGAAACCGATTCCGCCATCGTGGACAGGTTTGGTCAACATCGGAAAATCGGAGCTCTCTTCTGCAATGGTTTGAACATCAGGAAATTCTTTATAAACCGCGGTATTGAAATCTTGCAAAAACTGTTTCGCTTCAAGATTTACATTTCCGCCGTAAATATTCGGTTCCCATTCGCCGTCGTTTCTAGAGTAATCTAGATGTAGCATAGATGTTACTGCATCTACACGCAGTCCATCAGCGTGATAACGGTCTAGCCAAAATAGAGCGTTTGAAATCAGAAAAGATTTAACTTCAGGTCTTCCATAATTGAAAATATAGGATTTCCAATCGGGATGAAAACCTTTTCTCGGGTCTTCGTGTTCGTACAAAAATGAGCCGTCAAAACGATGTAATCCATTAGCATCCCCCGGAAAATGAGACGGCACCCAATCCAGAAAAACACCAATATTATTTTTGTGAAGTTCAGAAATCAAGTACATCAATTCCTGTGGTCCTCCGAATCTCGAAGTCGCCGCATAAAATCCCGTAATCTGATAACCCCAACTTGGGTCGTAAGGATATTCCATAACAGGCATAAATTCTACGTGTGTAAAATTCATTGCTTTGAGATATGGAACCAATTTATCCGCTATTTCACCATAACTTAAAAATCTATCTGGATTTCCTGGGTCGCGCATCCACGAACCGAGATGCATCTCGTAAACAGAAATTGGTGCTTCTAAACTGTTGTATCGCCAGCGTTTTTCCATCCAATCATTGTCCTGCCACTCGTACCAAGTGGTGCAAACTGCAGAACCTGCCTGCATTGCATTTTCAAAACAAAGTGCATAAGGATCGGCTTTTTCCAACAAAATTCCTTCTGTGGTTCGGATTCCGTATTTGTAAACTTCTCCAAAATCTAAAGCGGGAATAAAACCTTCCCAAATCCCGGATTGATCCCAACGTCCTGCTAACTTATGCGAAAAAGAATCCCAATTGTTGAAATTTCCCATTACAGAAACCTCTGTTGCGTTGGGCGCCCAAACCGCAAAATAAACACCAGAAATGCCATCAACTTCAACTTTGTGTGAGCCGAACTTTTCGTAGAGCCTGGTATGTTTCCCTGAACGGAAAAGGTAAATATCAAATTCTGTAAATAGAGAATAGGGCTGTACGGACATAGAACAATGGATAGTTGATAAATAATGATTATTGATTGACAAGCTCTTTAGCTCATCCATACCACTTTACCAAGGTATGGAAATTAATTTACAAGAGGAAGATTATTTTATCCGATGCTTAAAATTATTTTCTAAAGGTCATAAAATTGTTTTATGATTATTTTTAAAAACGTTTGCTGACCAAAGCCAATTAAAAAATTGTTTTATTCTATCGCTACAGAATCATCTCCTCGTCCGTCCGCAACAGCATGGATATTTTGATTTTCATCGACTAGAATGATTTCTGTCTTTCCGATTTGTTTGATTTTCTCGAATTTATAATTCTTTTTCTCAAGAGCTTTTATGGTTGTTTCTGGGAAATTATATTCTACTTTCACCACTTCTGGCAACCATTGATGATGAAACTTCGGTGTGTTGATAGAGAAATTGGCGTTTTGTTTAAAATCAATCACGCCAACAATCGCCTGAAAAACCGAAGTCGGAATTGTAGTTCCTCCAGGTGTTCCAACTACCATTTTTACTTTTCCGTCTTTCAAAACTATCGTCGGCGTCATAGAGGACAACATTCTTTTTCCTGGTTCTATTTTGTTTGCTTCTCCACCAACTGCACCAAACATATTTGGAACACCGGGTTTTATAGAGAAATCATCCATTTCGTTATTTAAGAAAAATCCAGCTCCGGAAACGACAGTTTTACTTCCGTAATAACCATTAAGTGTCGTGGTAATAGAAACTGCATTTCCAAATTTATCCAAAATTGAAATGTGCGTAGTTTGCGTACTTTCTTTTGGTTGATTGATGATTTCACCAACATCTTTACTTGGTGTTGCCAAGTTTGGATTGTAAGATTTCCAACGGTTTTTCAAATAGTCATCAGAAATCAACATTTGAGTTTTGTCGGTTGTAAAATCCGGGTCTCCCATATATTCTGCTCTATCAGCGTAGGCTCTTCTCTCGGCTTCGACCATAATCTGAACTGCTTCAGCAGAATTCTGTTGATATTTTAAAAGGTCTTCGTAAGAGGCCATTTTCAACATCTGAGCGAGCAAGGTTCCACCGCTGGAAGGCATTGGCATCGATACAATTTCGTTGCCTTTATAATCGAATGACAGGGCTTTTCTTTCTTTCGTTTTATAATTTTTAAGGTCTTTTGCTTGGATAATTCCATTTCCGAGTTTCATTTCGGCAAGAATTAATTCAGCAGTTTTACCTTCATAAAATTCTTTTTCTCCAGACTTTTGGATTCGTTTTAAAGTTTCTGCCAACTCCGGCTGAATCAACAAATCTCCAGCTTTCCAACCTTTATCATTAATAAAAACAATGTTGTTTTTGTTATGTTTCTTAAAATCATCTTGATGACGATTGAGCAAATCAGCTTCTTGTTCCGTAATAGCAAAACCCTTTTGCGCTAAATCTATCGCAGGTTCTATCAATTTTGAAAAAGGCAGTTTCGCATATTTCATCGTTTCAAACATTCCAGATATACTTCCAGGAACACCAACTGCCAATCTTCCATATTGCGACAAATCTGTATTGGCATTTCCTTTTTTATCCCAATACATATCGAAACTTGCTTTGGAAGGCGCCGTTTCACGATAATCTAAAGCCAACTTTTTCCCATCAGAAGTTACAGCAACCATAAATCCACCACCACCAATATTACCGGCCTGAGGATAAACAACTGCCAAAGCCAATTGCGTTGCAATCGCAGCATCAAAAGCATTTCCGCCTTCTTTCATAATCTTAGAACCTGCTTCACTCGCCAAAGGATGCGCCGAAACCACAACGCCCTTGTTCTTAACTTTGACTTCTTTGATGAGATTGAAGTCTGTATATTGCGCAGAAACCGTGATGGATAAAAGGAAACTTGCGTATAGTATTTTTTTCATAGTCTTGATTTAATTGATGTTATTAACCACCCCGAATTTCAAAATAAATTTTGAAATCCCCCGTCCAATGGAGGGGAATTTTTGGTCCGTAAATTTAGTCTATAATTATTTGTAGTTGGTCCAATAATCCAGCGAGATTATCTCTTGAGAATTTTGCTTTTTTCAATTGATTTTGATTGGGATTAATGGAAAAATAATTGGCATTTCTGAAATCAGCATTATCCAAAATCGTTCTATCAAAAACAGCATTGGTCAAATTGGACTCTGTAAAAACTGAATTCGAAAGATTAGCTTCTGTAAAATCGGTTTCGTTTAAACTGCAATTTTTAAACAGCGTTTTTCTAATATCCAATTGATAAAACGAAGAATGATTCATCAAACAATCCTCAAATCTAAACGAAATATTGAACTGATGAGCATCGTCGAAATTAATTCCAATCAACTTACAATTCTTGAAAACAACATCCCGAAAAGCTGTTTGATTGATTTTGACATTACTGAAATCACAATCTTTGAAATCGCAATCGGAAAATTTGTAATCTGACAAATCCTGATTGGCGAAATTACATTCTGTAAAAACACAATTGTCGTAATCCGCTTTTGGGACTTTAGTTATATCGAGTTTTGTAAATTTTTGTTCGGAGAAATAGTCCATTAAAGTTAAATTTAATAATAATTGATATTCTATTTGAAAATTAATAAAACCACATAGGCACATAGAAAAATAAAATACTCTCTAAATAAAAGATAAAATAGAAATATTAGAATTACTATTTACATTCTATTTTCAAAAAACTGTGTGTCTATGTGGTCATAAATTAATCTAAAAAATAAGTATTCGATTTTTCTAAGTCTGGCTGAGGAATTTCTGTCTGTTCAAAAATGGAAAACTGAATCGTTTTGCAAAGACTGTTAAGCGCCAAATCATTTTCTTCCTCGTCAAACAGGTCTTGAATCTCCTGAATTACCGCATCCAAAGCAATAAATGTGTAACTGATAAACAAAACGATAATTGGCGTCATCCAGCCAATCGCATCTACCAAACCAAATGGCAACCAAAAACAATACAGATAAACCGTTCTGTGAAGCAAAACGCTGTAAGCAAAAGGCAAAGGCGTATTCGCAATTCTTTCGCAACCTCCTACAATTTGCGACATCAGGTTCAGTTGATTATCGATTGCTGAAAGAATAATTGTGTCGATTTTTTGATTTTGATTCTGATTATTAATCCATTCTCCCATTAAATCTAAAATGATAATTGGTTTGAATTTCTTGTCTTTTATTTTTTCAAAATTTTCTTCAGAAAGCAATTCTCTCAGTTTTTCATTGTTTTCTTTATTTCTCAATTGGAAATTCAATGCCCAACAAAATGCAGAAATCATTTTCACAAATTCCTGTTTTCTTGTTTTTGAATCTGGAGAATTGTCATTAATCAAAGTCAAGACCTGACGTGTCAATGATCTTGTTTCGATAACCAAGGCACCCCAAAGTTTGCGCCCTTCCCAAAATCTGTCATAGCTCGCAGAATTGCAAAATCCCATAAAAATGGCCAAAGACAAACCCAACAATGTGAAAATTGCAGGATTGAGATGGACTTTAAAATCGTAAATAAAACCTTTAAAATACAGAACAACTATGGAAAAAGCCGTAATCATTATCAACTGCGGAATAATCTTTCGCAGAACAGAACCTTTCCAAATGAAAAGCATCAAAAACCAGTTGGTTCTTTGTCTAACAATCATAATAAAACTGAGTTGAGAAATGCTTATTTTTCAATCTCTCAAAAAAAACAGTTAAATTTACTGAATGTTCTTTTGAAAGGAAAATTCTGACACTAGAAATTTTAATATTATAAAAAAACAAAGTCTCGGTTATAAAACTGAGACTTTGTTTTAATTTTAAATTATCTGTGTCCTTTATGACCTTTGTTATGCGGATTTCCGTGGCCTTTCACTTTTCCAAATTTCTGATGTTTGGGTGAATTATGATATTTCTTCGAAACCATTTTCTTGTGAACATATCTTGGATTTGAATTAAAGTGATTAACCTTAACAACATTCCTTGGCGGTTTGTGCTTATAATTATTTGTAACTATATGATTCCCTCTGTATTTCGCATATTGTTTGTAATGCACCTTATGTCTTTTGTAAGGATATCTATCAACCAAAACTACTTTGTGAGTTTTATAAAAATTGATGTGACGATATCTAAGCGGTACTGCAGTTGAATAAGTCCATCTGTTTCCAGAAAAATAGTAATATCTGCGCTGTGGAACGTTGTAGTAGATATCATATTCTGGCAAATAGTAAGATTCTACATAATTGTAACCTCTTGGCCCCCAATCTGGCTGACTATTGATATTAATATTGACGTTAACCTGAGCTTTAAAAAGCCCTGAAGTAAAGCTCACAGAAAATAACACCAGCAATAACATTAACCTTTTCATATTCTAATATTTTTCAAGAATAATTCTTAACAAACATAATACCATAGATTTTAAATATTTAGAAATCAATTATTACAGAAATTATATAATTTTCAAAATCGTTTTGAAATCGCTTTAAAAACAAATAAATTTACAGAACAGTTCTGAGCATTCAGAAAGTTTGAAAATGGAGACATCGAAAAAAGTTTTAATAGTTACTTATTATTGGCCACCAGCTGGCGGACCCGGCGTTCAACGTTGGTTGAAATTTGCAAAATATCTGCCAGAATTTGGTTGGGAACCGATTATTTATACACCCGAAAACCCGAGTTATCCTTTGGTGGATGAGACTTTAACAAAGGAGGTTCCTGAGAATTTGAAAATTGTTAAAACCAATATTTGGGAACCATATCAGTTGGCGGAGAAATTCAGTAAGAGTAATAAAAAATTCAAAGGCGGACAGTTTGATGTTGGTAAAAACCAGTCTTTGATGTCGAAGCTTTCAATTTTTATTAGAGGAAATTTTTTCATTCCAGATGCTAGAAAATTCTGGGTAAAACCTTCCATCCAATTTCTGAGACAATATCTGAAAGAAAATGATATTGAAGTTCTCGTTACAACAGGTCCTCCACACAGTTTACATTTGATTGGGCTTGGATTAAAAAAAGAATTACCTAGTCTAAAATGGATAGCCGATTTCCGCGATCCGTGGACAGAAATATCTTATTATAAACATCTCAAATTAACGTCAAGTTCCGATAAAAAACACAGACAACTGGAAAAATCGGTTTTTGAAAATGCTGATTTGACTTTGGCAACAAGTTATACGGATGCAGAAAACTTTAAGAAAAATGGAGCGAATGCTTTTTGCATCACGAATGGTTTTGACTTAGCTAATGAAAACTCTCAAACGCTTAAACGCTCAAACGCTCAAACTCAAAAATTTACTTTGAGTTATGTTGGTGTTTTGGAACAACTTAGAAATCCGGAAAATCTTTGGTGGGTTTTGTACGAGATAATGTCACAAAATGAGGCATTTGCAAAAGATTTCGAATTAAAATTTGTTGGAAGAATTGATGAAATAATTTTACAACAATTACAGCATATTGGAATTGACCACGTTGTAAATAATCTTGGCTATCTTTCTCATAATGATTCTGTGAATGAAATGGAAAATTCTAATTTATTGCTGATCACCAATTTTCCAAATGAAAGTTCAAAAGGTATTATTCCGGGAAAATTGTTTGAATATTTGGCTACTGGGAAAAAGATTATTTCATTTGGGCCGAAAGATGCAGATGTAGAAAAAATACTGAATGAAACACAAGCCGGAAAACATTTTGATTATCAGGAAAGAGAAAACATCAAGAATTATATTCTTTCTTTATATGAAGATTGGATATCCGGAAATATATTACAAAGTGCCGCCCAGATTAAAAAATACACAAGAAAAGAGCTTACAAGAAAGTTATCGGATTTACTGAATACTTGTGTTTGATAAAATATTTTCTTGGGTAGGTAGCTATGGCATGAATTTTTCTATTCATTAAAAAATCAAATATTAATATAAAATTTACAACATGGGAAACAAATCAAAAGGCTTATTAGCTTTATTAGGAATAGGAGCTTTAGCTTGGTGGAAGTACAAAAAATCTTCTCCGGAAGATCAACAAAAAATTAAGGATACTTTTAATACTGCTAAAGATAATCTTACAAAATTTGGTAACGATCTTAAAGATAAGGCTAGCCAAACTGCAGATCAGCTAAAAAACAAGGCTGAAGAATTGAAAAATGAAGCACAATAGCTCATTATAATGAATAAAAAAAACCGGAACTTTAATTTCCGGTTTTTTTTATTGGTAAAAAGTGATTATTAATTATTTGCTGATAATCATTTTTGAACTGTAATTAACTCCAATACCAGAAGCTTTTACCACATACACTCCATTGGTTAATTTTTGTGTATTGATAGCTTCTTTAGCAGCAGGATCGATTTGTTGAGAAGATACCATCTTACCAGATGCATCATAAATTTCTACATTGACCTTTCCTAAAATAGAATTTTTAAAATTCAAATGGAATTCATTTTTAGCTGGATTTGGATAAATACTGAAGCCTTTAGCAGCTGTAACTTCATTAGTTGCTAAAATACATTCTGTAGGAACTGTAAAATCTTCTACCTGGTCATTGATATTGGTTTTAGAACCTGCACTTGCATTAACACCAACTCCTCTTTTAGCAAAGGCATTCCAAATAAGACATTTGTTGCTGCCTCCTGTAGAAGCTTGGTCTGCAGCGATAATCGCATTTCTACCCATAATGAAAGTAGGATAACAGCCTTGTAGTTTTAAACCATCTACAACAGCCTGGAAAACTCTTGAAGAACCAGAATTAGCGTCTGCTGTAATATCGTTATTAAATCCATATTTTTCTACATATTTCCAATGTAAATCCCACAAAATACTTGCCCATACAAAACCAATGGAATGTACATCCGGAACTAGAGCTCCGCTGGAATTGGTATATTCCATTCCGTTGGTATCACCATAAGTATAATTATTGACATTAAAATCCGGGGAATATTTTGCCGGACGAATTCCTACTCCTGTTGTTGGTTCTTCTGTGGCGTAAGTCCCAATACCTCTGGAAATACTTGCGTCGTCAGTTGCTTTCATAGTTAACATCAAGGCTAGGAAATCTGACCATCCTTCTCCCATTTGTTCTTTATCAGCACTTGAACTTAGGCAAGTAACACTTGTACCGGTTAATCTTGTGGATAAACCGTGTCCATATTCGTGACTCACAATACCATTGTCTAAACTACCGTCTAAAACCGGAAGTTTTAGTGTAATGTTAACATTTTGTGCGCCATCAATGTAAGATTTCATCTGTTCACCTTTAGATTGAGGAACAAAAACTGACGGAATATTAACAACTGTAGTCCCATCTCCAGACATATTGCTGATTGCTTCTCCAGGATTGGTAGCTGCATCGGCAGAATTATAAATAATTCCGGCAATAGCGCCTGCATTTTCTAAGTTTTTAACTTTCAGGATAAAATTACAATTTCCTCTTTGTGCCAATCCTATTTTACCCGTAAGAGACCCTTCTGGCAAAGCGGTACAGGCATCTAATACTGGGGAGATTGCGACATCTCCAGTAACCGGTTCTTTCCATAGTGGTGTTCCGAAATATCCAAGTCCGATGGAAGAGATTGAAGTTCCTGCAACGCCAGACGGACCATTAAAATAAAAATATGGACCAGCACCTAGCCAAATATACATTTGCATTCTTGGTTTAGTACCATCTGAAGGTGTAGAAAAGTTGGCATTATTATAATATCCTAGTGATAAATCCGGGTTACCGGCACCATCTCTTGCTTCTGCTTGCACATAATCATTCTGCGTACCGCCTTTTCCAAAGTTATAGGCTTGGAAATTTTTTGCAGTTTCTGTAAATCCAAATTTATAAAGTACATCGTGCACTCTATTATTTACATAGAATAAATTAGTTATAGAAGCATCTTTATAGGCATCTAAACCTGCTGTTGTATCCACTGGAAAATCAAAAACATGGGATGCTCCGCCGTCAGCAGAAACACCAATAGTATTTGTACTGGCTTCATCTGTATAGGCATACACATTATTACCACGGGTATAAGTATATTCTGATGTATTATCATTTTGCCATCCTAATGAAGAAGCTGTTAAATCCCAAGGATTCGTCAGTAATGTTCTACCACCAAAAGATGGAGCTTCTACAGGCAGTGCAAATACATTATAGGAAGCACTATTAACTAAAAATGGAGAGAAACTAGACTTTACAGAATGATGATTAGGGAAAGAAACGAGCGCATTGTGATGATGATTTTCTTCTCTGCCATAAGCTTCATTAGAAAAATTACAAGAAAGATTAAGGTTTTGTTGGTCATAAATCTTGCCTGTTTTTGCATCTGCAACAATATGCCATAGATTGCTAGACTTTTGCTCATAAAATTCTAATTCATAAGACAAAATTAGCTCGGAACCGTTATCATAATAAACAAGTGTTGGCGTTTTAATTTCACCTTGTTCCAGAAGTTTTAGATAAGATTTAGCATCGTTTAATTTTAGATTTTCTATAACTTTTGACAATATGCTTGCAGCACCATTAGCGTTAGAAACTCCAGAATTTTTAGCCACACTTGCTGTAAAATCTCCTTCAAAATTTAAGACATCATTATTTCTGATTAAAAAAGTGGATGAATTACCAAAAACTGGTATTCCTTCATAAGCTTGCTGTATTTTTACAACCGTAGCATTAAGAGATTGAGATGGATCTTCCGAGGAGATGACAAAATCTTTATTAACAACATTCTTTCCAACAACAGCTGAACTTCTAAGGTAATTCTCCATAACACTTTTATAATTCTGAGCAAAAACAGAATTAAACGTTAGTAGAGAAAATACCGCTATAACAAGAGGTAGTTTTCTTTTCTTCATAAATTGATTAATTTAAATTATTCAAATAAAATTTCGACCAATTTAGTAAAAAAAACTTAAATTAAATACATAAAATACCAACATTCTCATCATCATTTAAAATATTAACAATCTACAATACAGAACTGTAATTTAGTGATTTTTAAAACAAAAAAAAGCCACCTAGACTAGATGGCTTAATTTATAAAAATTAGAGTTCGGATTATTTACCGCCTTCCATTTTCTTTTTCAATTCTGCTAATGCATCGATATCTCCAAGAGTAGATCTTTCTTCGTTATTTGAAGAAGAAGCTACGTTTCTAGAAGAGTTGTCTCTTACATTCTTTTTCTCTTCATCTCTGAAGATCCCTGTATGAGATACTACTACTCTCTTGAATTCTTTGTTGAATTCGATTACTTTGAACTCAGCAGTTTCACCTTTCTTGATTTTAGATCCGTCTTCCTTCTCTAATAATCTTGATGGACAGAAAGCTTCAACCTCAGCATCTTCGAACTGTACAGAAGCTCCTTTATCGTGAACTTCTACTGCAGTTCCTGTGTGAACAGTTCCTTCAGCGTATTTAGTTTCGAATTTATCCCAAGGGTTTTCAGTCAATTGTTTGTGACCTAGAGATAATCTTCTAGCTTGAGTATCCAATTCTAATACGATAACATCTAGTTTATCACCAACGTTACAGAACTCAGATGGATGTTTGATTTTCTTAGTCCAAGAAAGATCAGAGATGTAGATCAAACCATCGATTCCTTCTTCCAATTCTACGAAAACTCCAAAGTTTGTGAAGTTTCTTACCGTTCCAACGTGCTGAGAACCTACTGGATATTTAGCTTCGATATTTTCCCAAGGATCTTTGTTCAATTGCTTGATACCTAGAGAGATTTTTCTGTCTTCTCTATCCAAAGTAAGAACTTCTGCTTCTACCTCATCACCTACTTTTACAAAGTCACCTGCAGATCTCAAGTGAGTAGACCAAGACATTTCAGAAACGTGGATCAAACCTTCTACACCTGGAGCGATTTCTACAAATGCACCATAGTCAGCAAGAACAACTACTTTTCCTTTTACTTTATCTCCAACTTTCAAGTCAGCAGAGAGAGCATCCCAAGGATGAGCTTCTAATTGCTTCATACCCAATTGGATTCTTGTTTTCTCATCATCAAAATCAAGGATAACAACTTTTACAGTTTGTCCGTCTTCTAGGATTTCAGATGGGTGGTTCACTCTAGACCAAGAAAGGTCTGTAATGTGGATCAATCCATCAACACCTCCAAGATCTACGAATACACCGTAAGAAGTGATGTTCTTAACAGTACCTTCAAGTACTTGTCCTTTCTCTAATTGAGCGATGATTTCTTTTTTCTGACCTTCGATATCTGCTTCGATCAATGCTTTGTGAGATACTACTACGTTTTTGAACTCAGGGTTGATTTTCACAACTTTGAACTCCATAGTTTTACCTACGAACTGATCGTAATCTTTAATTGGCTTAACGTCGATTTGAGAACCTGGTAAGAATGCTTCGATACCGTGTACGTCTACGATCATACCACCTTTAGTTCTCGATTTCACAAAACCGTTTACGATTTCTCCAGTTTCGTGAAGCTCGTTTACTTTATCCCAAGCTTTCAATGTTCTAGCTTTTCTGTGAGATAACTGTAACTGACCTGTTTTGTCTTCTCTCTTGTCAACCATTACTTCAACCTCATCACCTACTTTTAGGCCTTGGTTGTAACGGAATTCGTTAAGAGAAATTACACCTTCAGATTTGAAGTTGATGTCTACGATAGCTTCTTTGTCTGTTAATCTAACTACTTTACCAACAATAACGTCGTTGTCTGTAAGATCGTTCAAAGAACCGTTATAGATTTCTTCTAATTCTTTCTTCTCGCTTCTGTCTTCTGCATTAAGTCCTGATTCGAAAGATTCCCAATCAAATTGTTCTGGTGCTACGTTTTGGTTCAATAGAACCTCTGCTGAATTTGTCTCTTTTGACATTTTCTAAAAAATTTGTATTCCAATTTCTAACAATTCAAAAACTGCGGAATTAGAAATATTGGAAGTTGTTAATTATTAATAGTTTACTTTTCTGAATCTGCTCCGCAAAAAGTGGTGCAAATGTACGATAATTATATTAAATAACAAAAATGTTTTTAAACACAAGTAAGAAGTTTATTTTTCTGAAAATCAATCTAATACAAACAATATTTATATTCTATTTTTAAGTAAAAATTCAAAACCATTTATTTTTCAGCTAAATTTGCAAAATGGAATTAGAATCAATCTTTCAAAAACTGCAGATTCAGGATATGAATCAAATGCAGAAATCTATATACAAAGCATCTGAAAACGAAACCGATGTCGTTTTACTCTCACCAACTGGTTCCGGAAAAACTTTGGCGTTTCTTTTTCCGGTTCTCAGAAATTTAAAATCTGACATCAAAGGAATCCAAGCAATTATTTTAGTTCCTGCAAGAGAATTAGCTTTGCAGATTGAGCAGGTTTTCAAATCGATGGGAACAGATTTCAAAGTAACGATTGCTTATGGCGGACACGATAAAAAGATCGAAATCAATAATCTGATAGAAGCTCCAGCAGTTTTAATTGGAACGCCTGGAAGAATTGCTTATCATTTGAAAAACGAGAACTTTGACCCAAGTTCAATCAAAACTTTGGTTCTGGATGAGTTTGATAAAGCTTTGGAATTAGGATTCCAGGAAGATATGGAATACATCATCGGTTCTTTGACAGGTCTTTCCCAACGTATTTTGACTTCTGCAACGGTAATGGATAACATTCCGAAATTTGTAGAACTTAATCAAGAAAAGAAAATCAATTTTCTCAAAGAAAATGAAGCTAAGCCTAATATTCAGCTGAAAAAGGTAATGACTACGCCAGAGGAAAAACTTAATACACTTTTCCAACTCATCTGCAAAATCGGAAACAAACGAACTTTGATTTTCTGTAATCACAGAGATGCGGTTGATAGAATTTCAGAATTATTAAGAGAAAAAGGAATCCAAAGAGAAACTTTCCACGGTGGAATGGAGCAGGACGAAAGAGAGCGCGCATTACTAAAATTCAGAAATGATTCTGCGAGAATTTTGATTACAACAGATTTAGCATCAAGAGGATTAGACATTCCTGAAGTAGAATCTATTGTTCATTATCAATTACCTCCGAAAGAAGACGCTTTTATCCACAGAAACGGACGAACTGCGAGAATGAACGCCAAAGGTTTTGCTTATATTGTAATGACGGAGGACGAGAATTTCCCTTTCATCAAAAGCAATACGCCAGAAGAAAACGTTTCGGAAGCTAATCGGGTTCCGGAAAGAACGCCTAATCAAACCATCTACATCAGCGCAGGAAAAAAAGATAAAGTCAACAAAGTGGATATTGTTGGTTACCTCATCAAAAAAGGTCAACTCGAAAAAGATGACATTGGTTTGATCGAGGTCAAAGACACCACTTCTTACGTCGCAGTCAACCGAAAAAAAACCGTCGAACTTCTAAAAAAACTTACCAACGAAAAACTGAAAGGCAAGAAAGTAAAAATAGAAATCGCTTATTAACAAGCGATTTTTTTTATTTGATTCCAGTAACATTCATTTTCAAAGCGTAAACAGAGTGCGAAGCTGTTATAAATAAAGTTGAATTGTTTTCTCCTCCAAAAGTCACATTGGAAGTCCAGTCTTCATCAATTGGGATATTGGTGATTTTTTTTCCGTTTTTGTCAAAAATAGTCACCCCTTTTCCTGTGAGATAAAGATTTCCCTGACTGTCCAGAGTCATTCCGTCTGATCCCATTTCGCAGAATAATTTCTTTTCGGACAATTTTCCTTCTCCTAAAATATCATAGACATAGGTTTTCCCGGCATCAATATCTGAAACATAAAGTTTTTTCAACTTTTGAGAACCTATGATTCCGTTTGGCTGAACAAAGGTTTCTAATTTTGTTATTGTCCCATTTCCATTTCTATAATACAGGTTTTTCTCCGGAATTTCTACTTTGAAATTTCTCCAGTAATCTCTTTGGTATAAAGGATCTGTAAAATACATTCCACCAAAATGGTCAATCCAGAGGTCATTTGGTCCATTAAGACGTTTTCCTTCAAAACCTTTGGACAAAATTTGGATCGTTTTATTTTTTGAAATTTTCCAGATTTCTCCGTTATCATCGGAACATGTAATCAGGTTATCATTTTTATCAAAATAAGTTCCGTTGGCTCTTCCTGTTTTCCCAAGAAATAATGCGATTTGATTGGTTTTCCAGTTCCAGAAATAGATTTTATCATTCGGCTGATCTGTAAAATAGACATTTCCAAAACTATCAGAAGCCGGACCTTCTGTAAACGTGAATTGATTTGAAATTAATTTTGGTTGCCCCACAAAGAGCTTGTCTTTAGAATTATGACCTACGCCACAATTCATTAACAACAAAAACAAGCTTACAAATCCTATTTTCCAATGCTTTTTCATCCTACAAATTCTAAAGTTGCAAGATACAATTTGTTTAAAAGAATTAAAAATAATTATCTTTGAAAATTCCATTTGTTGTATGAAACTTAATCTTCCAGATAAACTTTATTATTCTATTGGCGAAGTTGCCAGGGCTTTTGATGTTAACACCTCTCTCATCCGCTATTGGGAGCAGGAATTCCCCATCATTAAACCCAAGAAAAACAAAAAAGGAAACCGTTATTTTACCCCGGAAGACATCAAGAACCTGCAAATGATTTACCATCTGGTTAAAGAAAAAGGTTATACATTGGACGGAGCGAGAATTGCATTAACAACAAATTCCAAAATCTCTGAAACTATTACCATTATAGATCGTTTAGAATTTATAAAAGCAGAATTAACAAAACTTAAAAATTCCTTAAATGATTGATTTTTACGGTTTCCCGTAAAATTTATCCATTTTTCTTGTTTAATTTTGGAGTAAAACGCACTCCAATGAAAATAATGTCTGCATTTCAACTCCGGAAAAGGCAACTTTATAGTTTGATATTTTTTGGGCTGGTTATTATTATTCTGCAAATTGCTTTTTCGCTTTACAAGAGACAACAGCCCTACAAAAATCCTGAAATTGTTTTCATTTCCGAAACTAAACCAGAAATTGTCCTAAGCCCGTTTAATCCTAATGATTTGGATAACAATCAATGGAAAAAACTTGGTTTTAGCGATAACCAAATCAAAACTATTCTTAAATATAAGGAGATTGTGGGTGGCAACTTCCAATCCAAAGCGCAGTTCAGGAAATGTTATGCGGTTTCTGCAGAGAGCTATAAAACTTTAGAACCTTATATTTTATTACCAGAAAACCATTCTGGATTCAAAAAAAATAATGATCATTTTAAACCTTATGAGAAGAAAAAACTCAACATCCGGGGAAAATTTAATCCAGACCAATATTCTCAAAAAGATTGGGAAAACTTAGGTTTTTCTGAGAAACAATCGGCGGCGATTTTGAAATATAAAAATTATCTGGGCGGCAGTTTCATCAGTAAAGAAAAGCTGAAAGAATGTTTCATCATCAGCGATGAACAATTTGCACAGATGTCGCCATATCTGATTTTACAAGCAAAAACGCTACAAAACCTGGCTAATAAATTTGATAAAAAGAAAGAAAAGGAATCTGTAAAAATCAATAATTATTTTGATCCCAATGAGCTAAATGCTGAACAATGGCAAGCTTTGGGTTTTTCTGAAAAACAAGCCAACGTAATCGTCAATTATCGCGAAAAAAACTTGCGAGGAAGTTTTAAATCTTTGGAAGACATTCAAAAATGTTTTGTGATTTCATCGGAAAAATTTGAAGAAATGAAACCTTGGATCAGACTTTCTATTCCTACTAAAACCAAATCCAATGAAGAAAAAAACATCATCGTTGAGAAAATCGATTTTACAAAAATAAACATTAACGAGATCAATTTCAAACAGTTGCGAGAATTTGGATTTACTGAAAAAGATGCCGCTATGATTTTGTCTTTCAGAAAAAAATTGGGAGGTTTTATTACTAAAAATCAAGTTTTGGAAACTTTTGAAATAGATCGTGCAATGGCGGAAAGGCTGATTTATTACACTCCAATCAACAATTCTGCTGTCACAAAATATCATTTGAAAGATGCTCCAGAAGATTGGCTGAAAAATCATCCTTATTTTAAATATTCCGCAGACCGGATTATCTATTACAGAATCACCAATCCAAATGATAAAAAAATCTGGAAATTCCTAAAATTAAAACCGGAATACGAAGAAAGAATGAGACTTTATACAATAAATGATGATTGAGAATAGATGATTGAAAAAATCACTCAAATGTTTTGCTGGAGTCTTCTAATAATCTATTCAATTCATTCATTTCTTGTGGAGTTAAGTCACGCCATTTTCCGACTGGAAGATCCAACTTGATATTCATGATTCGGATTCTTTTGAGCTTTTTCACTTCATAACCAAGATGCTCGCACATTCTACGGATTTGACGATTGAGACCTTCTGTCAGAACAATTCGGAA
This sequence comes from Flavobacteriales bacterium UBA2306, assembly GCA_002345565.1. Classification (GTDB taxonomy): domain Bacteria; phylum Bacteroidota; class Bacteroidia; order Flavobacteriales; family Weeksellaceae; genus Epilithonimonas. The sequence continues at coordinate 683,200 of DDVS01000001.1, forward strand.
ATTCATCGTATCAATTTTTTCGACTTCGCATTTTTTGGTAATAGTATCTAGAATTGGAACACCATTTCTCATTTTTTCGAGAAACTTTTCGGTAATAGGTTTATCAACCCTTACATAATATTCTTTCTCGTGATTGTTTCTTGCTCTCAGGATTTTGTTGACAATATCACCATCAGAAGTCAGAAGAATCAAACCTTCGCTCGGTTTATCCAACCTTCCGATTGGGAAAATACGCTTTGGATGATTGATGTAATCTACAATATTGTTTTTCTCGCGTTTCGTATCGGTTGTACAAACAATCCCTATAGGTTTGTTGAAAGCGATGTAAACAAACTCTTCTTCAACCTTTTTGATGGTTTTTCCATCTACGAAAATCTCATCTTCGTCAGAAACTTTGGTTCCCAATTCCGGAACTCTACCATTGATGGTAATTCTACCTTCTTCCAAAAGTCTGTCTGCTTCTCTTCTGGAGCAAAAACCTACTTCTGACAAATACTTGTTGATTCTTATTTTTTCCATTAATCTTTACCGTAAACTGTGTAATTCTTTTTACTGAAAACTGTTATGCTTCCAGAAAGTCCAATAAACCAAGCATTGGAAACATTAGAATTGTATCTGTAAATAAACAACCCGATTTCCTGATTCAGTCTTTTTGAAAAGAAATCCTGATAGCCAATTTTCCCTCCAAAATAATGCGTGTCATAGACATTGGAGTGGTTGAACTGTTTTCCATATTCGAACTCGAATGTAGTTGCGCCTGTATCGCCTTTGATGATAAATTTAGGCTGAACAATCCAATTGAGCAAGTGCAAATTATCTGAAACATAATTATACTTAATCCCTGTTCCTAAAGCGAAAAATGATAACAACTGATAACCTCCTACAACACCGACGCCATAAGTAAAATCATTAGGCAGATAAGGTGAAATATACTGTTGATAATAGGCATCATCTTTATGCTGACTATCTTTTATTGAGTTTCCTAAATTGTAACCAGCTTGAATATTGGGACTGATATAAAACCCCATTGTTTTGCTTTCATTTTCAGACTGCGCCAAAGCCAAAACCGAAAAAAGCAAAGTTAAGAAGAGTAAATTTTTCTTCATTTAATTTTGAAATTATTCTGAGATTTTAAAATCATCGTTAATAAAATCCGCAGTTGCATTTTCCACAGAATAATCTCCAATTTTTGTACGTCTAAGTTGTGTAAGATAAGCTCCAACTCCTAACTCTTGTCCAATATCGTGAGCTAAACTTCTGATGTACGTTCCTTTTGAACAACCAACAGTGAAAGAAACTAAAGGCAAATCAATTTTAATATCATTAATATAATGAATTGTCGTTTTTCTGGATTTCATTTCCACGTCTTCTCCGGCTCTTGCAAGATCGTAAGCTCGTTTTCCATCTATCTTAAGCGCAGAAAAAACAGGGGGTTTTTGATCTATTTCTCCAAGAAATTTCTCTAATGCTTGATGAATCTGCTCTTCTGTAATATGAGAATAATCTTGATGTAAAATCTCAGGTTTCTCGGTATCATAAGATTCGGTTTGGACACCAATTTTTATCTCTGTCCAATATTCTTTTGGCGCATCCTGAATCTCTGGAATCTTCTTTGTGAATTTCCCTGTGCAAACAATCAAAAGCCCTGTGGCTCTTGGATCCAAAGTTCCGGCGTGACCAATTTTGAATTTCTTTGGCAATTCTTTGAACTCTCTTTTGAGCTTGTATTTCAACTTATTGACAGCCTGAAAACTGGTCCAATCCAAAGGTTTGTCCAATAGAAATAGGTGTCCGGATTGTAATTCTTCTGCTGTCATTTTGAGTATTAGAGTTCTGAGTTGGAGGTTAGAGAGTTTTATTTAAACCAATAAAAATAAACCAACAAAGCGATACCAACAAAAATACGATACCAACCCCACGGTCGGAAACCATATTTATTCAACAAAGCAATGAATGATTTGATAGCAATCCAAGCAACAACAAACGCTACAATATTTCCAATGATGAAAATCAGAATATGATCCTGAGATTCCAAAATCATTTCGTAACCTTTCATTGGATTAGGCGTTTCTTTACCCCAAGTTTTTACAAAAACCGAATAAACCGTAACGGCTAACATTGTAGGAACTGCCAAGAAAAACGAAAATTCTGCAGCTGCTTTTCTGGATAAACCTTGTGCCATTCCTCCAATGATGGAAGCTGCACTTCTACTCGTCCCAGGCATCATTGCCAAACATTGCCAAAAACCAATAGTTACCGCTTTTTTGATTGTAATTTCTTTCTCATCGTGAACAACCGGATTTTTGAACCAATTATCTGCAAATAACAATACAACACCGCCTAAAACCAAAACAGCAGAGATAGCAATTTGGTTTCCTAAAACAGATTCGATTAAATCATCTAAGAAAAAACCGATAATCAAAGCAGGCAAAACGGCAAAAGCTAATTTGTAATAAAACTGAAGATTACTAAAATCAAAGAATTTTTTCCAATAAGCAACCACCACGGAAAGTATCGCTCCAAATTGAATTGAAACTTGAAACATCTTAAGAAATTCGGTTTCTTCCAATCCCATTAGATTAGCCGCAAACCCCATATGAGCAGTTGACGAAATAGGAAGATATTCTGTAAGTCCTTCTATAATTGCAATGATAATTGCTTTAATCAAATCCATAGTTTTTGTTTTTATTAATAAAAAACTTTGCCTCGAATCATCAAGACAAAGCTGTTATTTTATTTGAAATTAAAATTAATCTTTGTTTCTTTTCAGAATTGCAACCACTTGAACTACAAAACCTGCAATTACTAAAAACGGTGCTAATCTAATTCTTCTGAAAGAAAAAATCTCCTCGTTCCAATAATTCGGATCAAATTTGCCTTCAGGCGTTGTGTTTGCATCTGCTCCCATCATCAGAATAAATCCCAAAAGAATCAATCCTAAACCAATTAACATTAATTTAAAATTCTTGTTTCCAAAATAGAATGCTTTTTTCTCCACCGTTTCAGCTGTCCCGAACTGGTTTGCAGAATATTTATTTTTTGCTTTTTTTGCCATTTTTAAGAATAATAAAGGTCATCTACGTTGCTTCGTAAGAATCTCCAGGTTGCAAAGATAGTACTTGCAATGGTAATAAAAACACCTACAAAAAGAATAATGAAAACCAAATAAACATATTGGTTAGTATCTTGAACAAAAGGAGTCCCAATTTCACTGGTAAAATAATACCATATTCCACCCAATGCTAAAAGTCCGATGAATGCGCCAATCAAACCAAGAACCAGAGCTTCTTTGATGAATGGCATCAAAATAAATCTTCTTTTAGCGCCAACCAGTTGCATGGTTTTAATAATAAATCTTTTAGAGAAAATTTTAAGTCTAATGGAATTGTTAATCAAAACAATCGCAACAATTAAGAATAAAATCGAGAATGCTAAAATCCACGTCAAGATTCTATTCAGATTATTGTAAACATCGATGGTGAGTTGATTGTCATTTACCACTTCTTTTACTCCTTCAATAGCTTTAAGTTGGGTTACCACACCATCAATTTTTGCTGGATCTACAAATTCTGGTTTCAAAGTAACTTCCACAGATGCCGGGAAAATATCTTCTTCAAAAAGAGCATCGGAGTCTATTCCCAATTGTTTTTTTGCCAGCACAGAAGCTTCCTGCTTAGAAATATACTGTGCTTGTTTCACATAGTTTTGCTGTTTGATTTTCGTAAATGTTTCTTCCTGAAATTTGAGTGTTTTTGCAGAATCGCGAGGGTCAAGATACTCATCAAAATAGGCTTCAACCACCAATTGTTCTTTGATATAATCTGAGTATTTTTGAGCATTGATTAGAATCAACCCGAATAGTCCTACAAGAAACAAAACCAGCGAAATACTGATGACTACAGTAATGTTGCTGGATCTTAATCTACTTTTATTAAAATCGTCAACGGTCTTTGGCATCAAAAAAATTTTTGCTAAAATAGAAATTTTCGTTTAAAATCTGGCGCAGTTGTCTGTTAATAAAATCATAAAAACTTTATAAAATGTACTATTTCATTCCTTTTTGAGAAAATTGAAACTCGGCATTTTTATTGTTTACAGAATTTTACCAAATCAAGAATTATGAAAATTTTACGTCAAACCAGAGGCAAAAATTTCTTCTATACCAATCAACATAATGAAAAACTGAAGGATCCAGATAAAATCGATTTTATCCAATCTCTTGTGATTCCGCCAGCGTGGACCAATGTAGAAATTACCACCAACAGACGGGCAAAAATATTAGCTGTTGGACGCGACCAGAAAGGTAGAAAACAATACATCTATAATCCCAAATTTCGTGCGAAAAAAGATGCGGACAAGTTTGACAGAATCCTCCATTTTGCAGAAAATCTGGAGCATATGAGACGGGTTACCGGACAACATCTGCGTAAGAAAAAAATGACCCGCGAAAAAGTAATGGCCGCTATGGTAAGACTTCTGGACTCTGCTTATTTCCGACCTGGAAGTCCAAAATACACGCAGCAAAATAAAAGTTATGGCTTAACGACAATCCGTAAAAAACACCTGACTATAGAAGGAGACGAAATGATTTTTTCTTACAAAGGAAAATCGGGAAAATTCCAGGAAAAGCACGTTATTAATTCAAAATTATCAAAAGTTATTGCCCAATTAGAAGAATTGCCTGGTTACAGACTTTTTAAATATTATGATGAAGATGAAGAATTAATTTTGGTCGAAAGCCAGGATCTTAACCAATACATCAAAGAAGTTATGGGCGAAGAATTTTCCGCAAAAGACTTCCGAACCTGGGCTGGAACTATGATTGCCGCAGGAATATTAGACGAACTTGGCATCTGTGAAAAACAACAGCAAAAAGAAATGAATAAAAGAATCCGGAATGCTATCGTTGCCGTATCCGAAAGATTGGGAAATACGCCTGCCGTTGCCCGAGATTCTTATATTGATCCCAGAATTTTTGAACATTATAAAAACGGACAAACCGTCCAATATTTCCAGAAAGAAATTAAAAAACTTTTGAAGAAAAACGAAAACCTATCTGAAACAGAAATTGGCGTGTTGTATATGTTGAAATCTAAGATAAAGGCTTCGAGAGCCTGAGCCTAACAAGGCATTATATCAATTAATACGATAAATACTTGAAGACGTTTCCAATTTTGTTAATTAAATCTGTAGGTAACATTGCTTCTTTTGAGAATTCCTCAGCTGCAAAATCCCCTGCTTTTCCGTGAAGCCAAACTCCGAAAACACAAGCTTTTCCGATGTCATATTTTTGAGAAATCAAAGAAGTTAAAATTCCTGTGAGAACATCTCCGCTTCCGCCTTTTGCCATTCCGGAATTACCTGTGATGTTATAGAAAACCTTTTGATTTGGTGTAATAACAGCTGTATGATGATCTTTTAGAATGATAAAAATCTGTAATTCTTCTGCTTTTTGCTTTGCTAATTCTAATCTTTCAAATGAGTTTTCAGTTTTTCCAAACAACCTTTCAAATTCTAAAGGATGTGGCGTGATAACAGAATATTTTGGAATTAGATTTAATTTTTGATTTTCCGCCAAAATATTAAGAGCATCCGCATCTAGAACAACAGGATTCTTATAATTTTCAAGAAATTCTAATAGAGCTTTTTGTGTTTCGATTTTCTTCCCCAAACCCGGTCCGATTCCGTAAATTCCTTTATCCTGAATTTCTATTTCATTCATATAATCTTCTCCAGAATCTATGAACATTGCTTCAGGAACTTGAGATTGAAGAATAATGTTTCCACATTTTGGTGCAATTGTAAAAGTTAATCCGCTTCCAGTTTTCAAAGCTGATAAAGTAGACATCAGAACAGCTCCAATCTTACCATAACTTCCGCCAACCAAAACACTTTTCCCATAAGTTCCTTTATGACTGAATTCTTCTCTAGGTTTGTAGATTTTCTTAATTAAAATTTCATCAATTACGAAATAATCGGTTTCTGCTTCATTAATAAAATCTTCATCAAGATCAATATCTAAAACAATAATTTTTCCACAGAATTTTCCCGTTTCCGGATGAAGAAAACTTCTTTTATAGAATTGAAAAGTCAAAGTAAAATCTGCTTTGAAAACTGCAGCATTTTTGTTGATCATTCTATCGGCAAACAATCCGGTCGGGATGTCAATAGAAATTTTTAGAGTTGGGATTTCGTTTAAGTTTTCGATTAAATTTTGAAAATCATCAGATAATTCCCGGTTCAATCCATAACCAAATAATGCGTCAATTATTACAGAATTATCACGGTTATCAAATTCAGAATAATCTTTAATTGTAATTCCGCTGATCGGTTTTATTTTATTAAGATTAATTTTTGCATCTTCAGAAAACTTAGAATTATTCTCATCAATAAAAACTTCGGCATCAAATCCTTTCTCATAAAGCATTCTTGCAATTGCGAATCCATCTCCTCCATTATTTCCATTTCCACAAAAGATTGAGAAACTTTGATTTGATTTAAAATTATCCACAATCCAATCTGCGCATTTTTTCGCGGCATTTTCCATCAGATTGACAGAAGAAATCCCTTTTTCTATGGTTGCAGAATCACATTCTTTAATTTGAGAAGATGAAAGGATTTTCATTAGAATTAAATTTTAAAAGAGTACAATTTCAAATTTAATCAATAATATTCTTTTATCAATAGTAATAAATAAATCGATTTTTAAAAAAAAAATTGATATTTTTGTTTATAACTAACTATAAAAAAATACAACTATGGGATTTGTAAAAGAATTTAAAGAGTTTGCATTCAAAGGGAATGTAGTTGACTTAGCAGTCGGTGTCATCATAGGTGCTGCATTTGGAGCTATTGTAAAATCATTGGTCGATGATGTTATCACGCCGCTTCTATTGACACCTGCTTTGAAGGCTGCCGGTGCAGAAAACATCAAAGAACTAGCTTGGAATGGCGTGACCTATGGAAATTTCCTTTCTTCCGTCATTAGTTTTCTGGTGATTGCATTTGTTTTATTTTGGTTGATTAAACTAGCCAACAAGTTCAACAAAAAACCAGAAGCCGCACCAGCCGCACCATCTTCTACGGATCAATTATTGATGGAAATCCGTGACGAACTTAAGAAAAAAGCATAATAAAAATCGCCACTTTTGGAGTGGCGATTTTCTATTTCAATAAGTCTAATTCAATTCTGTTATTATCTTTTTTGATTCGAGCTTTCAAACGTTCTTCTTGTTCTTTGGCAATTTTGGTAGAGCTCCCATCTTTTCCAGTCAATACAATAGAAGTTCCGCCCATTTGAATTTGTTTAATTCCTTTTGTTGGGTCATTTTCATATTCTTTCAAGACTTTTTGGAATTGTTTGGAATTGACAGCAATTTCCTTTGCATCCCAAACATTGATATTCATATCGCCCGAAATATTTTTGATACCTTTCAGCTCCATTTTGTGAGAACCTGTTTTGTCTTCAATCTTAACAATCAGCCCTGGTAAACCATTAAATTTATAAGGTCCATCTTGAATGGGAATTTCTGTAGAAAACCAAGCTATCCAATGTCTTCCAGCAAAATCAGCTTCAGCTTTTTGAACATTCCATTCTCCTATTTTTTCTTTTTCTGACAATATTTTCCAATTGATTTTTCGGTCATCAGAAATATTATACGCATCCATTCCCAATCTGCGATGGAGATTAATTTTATAATCAGGATAAGTTTTTGTTACCGAATATCTCACACTTCCTTTTCGCATATCCGATTTTACATTGATAGAACCTGTAGCAGCCAATTGTTTTTCCAAATCCACTTTCATCAAAGAATCCGAATTAAAAACGGTGTAACTGTAATATTTGGAACCATCTTTTGTGGTGTCCAAGAACATCATTTCTGTTTTGACATCATCAACATTTGTAGAATCTGAAATGAATTTGTACTCGTAAATAAATCTTTTATTCTGAGCAATTGCTAGAACTCCTAAAATCAGAAATAAATTAATTAGTAGTTTTTTCATAGTTTTTGGTTTTAAAAATAAAAGCCGGCGAACCGGCTAAAGTGTTAAGAATTTTAAATATTTATTTTGTAATAACTTCTATTTTTCCAATTCCGTTAGTTTTGAAAATACTCATCGAAGAAATTATGCTAGGATCTAATTTCTGAAGTTCTGACTTTTCGACCTGTTTTCCATCAATATAAATTGTTGTATTATCCAAATTAGATGATGCAGTTTTGTTGAGAACAAAAGTCTTATTGGAAGCGTTAATCTTTGGACTATCAACAAACACTATTTTATTAGGAGAATCCAAATTAGAATTAAAGCTAATTGCCCAAGGATTGTTCTGACGCATCTCTTTGTTCAATTCACGTTGTTTTTCTCTAAGTTTTTTTTGCTCTTCCATCAACTCTTTCTGCTTTTCCTGAAGTTGCTTTCTTTTTTTCTCCATTTTTTTCAATTCTTTTGGAGACAATTTGGATTTAGCTTCATTAAAGAATATATCATCAGAAAAATTAAATTTGAAATTACTTGTCAAGTCTTTAAACTCAGGAAAATCGCTTGCATCAAAACCATAAGCTACTGTTCCATCCGTAAAAGCATCTTTCCCAAATTGGTCTGTAATCATTTTCTGAAACTCGTCATTAGTATAAGTTTTCCCATATTTTTCAAGCGCATCTTGTGCTCTTTTCTGAGCATCTTGAATCTTTTTCTGAAACTCAGGAGAATTGACTTTGATTTGCATTTTTTCAGCTTGCTCCTGTGCATTCTTCAAGTCTCTCTGAAATTTTGGAGATTTCATCATTCGCTCAGCGATTTTTGCCTGCTTTTCCGCATCAGCAATTCTCTTTTTAAACTCTGGAGAATTAACCATTGCTTCAGCATCTCTACCTGCTTTTTCTGCGTCGGCAATTCTTTTTTTGAATTCCGGAGAATCATACATCTTTGCCATCGCTTCGGAATATTCTTCCAGCCCTTTTAAATTTTTCTGATAATTGTCCGAATCTACAATAGATTGCATCTTACTAGAAAGATTTTCCAAATCATTTTCTAAAGCCTTATATTCTGATGAATCTTCTTTTTTAGCTTTTTTAAGAGCCGATAATGCTTTGCTTTTTTCAGCCATTTTTGTACTAAGTGCAGACATTTTCAAATGGTCTTCTTTCAAAGCTTCAGAATATAATTGTGTCTGTTTTTGATGACTCATCGATAAACTGTCAAACTCAGAAGTTTTAGGTTTTATCGTATCATTTTTCATTTCGTTTACAGCAATTTCAATTGCTTTGTTCGTTTCCGTAATTTCTTTATTTTTAGCATTTACCATATAGGCGAACACCATAAAAAATAAAATTGGTAGCGCAAAAAGTTTGCGTGCGTAGCTGTACTTGGTTTGGTTTTTTGTTAGCATTGTAAATCTTTTTTTGAGGTTAGATGATAAAAAAGGACTCGTAACAGGAATCACCGACCCCGAGAAATGACTCTCGAGAAGCATCTGCGCAAATGCTCTAGTGTCGGACTTTTTCACCGCTTTGTTGTCCGCCAAGTATTCGTGAATAAGATTGATTTCTTTGTTGATAAAGTAAAACACAGGATTGAACCAGAAAACAGATTTGGAAACCTGCATCAGAAGTTTGTCCCAGCTGTGTTTTTGTTCTATATGAACCATCTCGTGCTTCAAAATCTGCTGACCAACAGGAGAATTAATCTCTATTGACTTTTTCCAGAACAGATTTCTGAAGAATGAAAACGGCGCATTATTAAGATTGGTCTGATAAAATTTGATTCCCTCGATAGTTTCATTCGGGAATTGATTTTTTATCGAATTGATTTTTAAAATTCCTAGTATTAATCTAATTAAAAGAGCGACTGAAACCACTCCAATAATTGTATAAAAAACTGAATAAATAGTGATATCATAGTTTGTAGTTTGAGATTGGTTTTGATTGAATCCACTCAAAAGCAGATACAAATTCTTGTTTGTTTCTATCGTAAAATAAGAAACTTTTATCAAAGGCAGAACAAGACTCACAACCACCAAAGACAAAAGATAAAACCGATTGTAATGATGAAAAGTCTTATCCTTTAAAAACAAAAGATAATAGGCAAACATCACTGCTGAGCAGAGAATCATTTTGCCAAAATAAAGTAAAATTGGTTCCATTATTCCTTGTTTTTAAGTTCGTTTAACAAAAGTTCCAAATCTTTCACACTGATTTCGTTTTCTTCTACCAAAAACGAAACCGCGTTGGTATATGAACCTTCAAAATAATTCTTAACCAAGCTTCTGATAGACTTTCCACTATAATTTTCTTTACTTATCAAAGGAAAATATTCGTGTTGTCTTCCAAAAGTTTTATGACTAACAAATCCTTTTTCCATCAAGATTTTAAGAATCGTGGAAATTGTATTTGTATGCGGTTTTGGCTCGGGAAACAATTCTAAAACGTCTTTTAAGAAACCTTTCTCTATCTGCCAAAGGTACTGCATTACTTGTTCTTCTGCTTTGGTTAACTTATTCATAATCTTTAACTTTAAAAACAATCAATCTTATATCACTAAAAACTTAGTAATACAAATGTAGGATTAATTTTCATTCGTACAACTATTTTTATAGTTAAAAGACGTTAAATATTATAACTAATTGAAAATCAAAACACAAACAATTATTACTCAAAATTTCCATTCTATAACTTGACTTGTATCAAAAAAGTCTTATCTTTGCACCACAATATCGCGAGGTAGAGCAGTAGGTAGCTCGTCGGGCTCATAACCCGGAGGTCGCACGTTCGAGTCGTGTCCTCGCAACCAAATCAAGAGAATCACAAACGTGGTTCTCTTTTTTAGTTATGGAAGAATTTGTTGTTTACGTTTTATATTCAGAGAAATTTGACAGAACGTATACCGGTTTTACATCAAATCTTGTGGAAAGATTCAAATCACATAACGAATTAGGAACAAAAGGTTATACAATTAACTTTAAACCTTGGACGGTAAATTCACGTAGAATTTTTCAATGAAAAGAAAGATGCAATGAAAAGAGAAAAATTTTTAAAAACTGGACAAGGAAGATTATTCATTAAATCTTTGATTAATAAATGGAGGGTTCATATCCGCCATAGGCGGACGCACGTTCGAGTCGTGTCCTCGCAACCAATTCAAGAGGATCAATTTTTGATTCTCTTTTTTTATTTCATCAACTAAGAATTTGTTTGTAGAATTAGTAATAATAACATCTCATAGATTCCGCTAATTAAGCAGATTATTTCTATCAGAAAAATTGCTATATCTGCGAGAGATTAAATCTTCAAATTTCTATCAAAATTTTCATCGAAATTTTCATCAAGATTTAATATCAAAAAATTAAAACTCACAAAAAACTTGACTTGTATTGAAAAAGTCGTATATTTGCAGTACAATATCGCGAGGTAGAGCAGTAGGTAGCTCGTCGGGCTCATAACCCGGAGGTCGCACGTTCGAGTCGTGTCCTCGCAACCAAGCTAAGAGAATCACATTTGTGGTTCTCTTTTTTATTTATGGAAGAATTTGTTGTTTATATTTTGTATTCAGAGAAATTTAATAAAACATATACTGGTTTTACTTCAAATCTTTTGGAAAGATTCAAATCACATAATGAATTGGGAACAAAAGGTTATACAATCAAATTTAGACCTTGGACTTTAATTCACGTAGAATTTTTCAACGAAAAGAAAGACGCAATGAAAAGAGAAAAATTTTTGAAAACCGGACAAGGGAGATTATTCATCAAATCTTTGATTCGATAATTGGCTCATATCCGCCAAAGGCGGACGCACGTTCGAGTCGTGTCCTCGCAACTAAACTAAGAGAATCAATTTTTTGATTCTCTTTTTTATTGAACCCTTTTATAGTTTAAGACTATGAAAGGGTTTTTGATTAGAAATAAAAACTATTTAAATAAATTCATACCTTTGAGTATGGCAAAAATCTTAAAAATATACCCGCAAAATCCGCAAGAAAATTTAATAGACGAAGCCGTAAAAGTTCTTCAAAACGGTGGTATTATCATTTATCCTTCGGATACGATTTACACAATTGGTTGTGATATTTATAATCACAAAGCAATGGAAAGACTCGCTCAGATAAAAGGAATCAAGATTGATAAACACAAATTTTCAATCATTTGTAATGACTTGAGCCATCTTTCTGAGTTTACAAAACCGATAGAAACCTCTACTTTTCGTTTTCTGAAAACGCATTTGCCGGGAGCATTCACATTTATTTTAGAAGCGAACAGAAATCTTCCAACTTCTTACAAAGGACACAAAACTGTTGGTATCAGAGTTCCAGAACATATCGTTCCGCAAATGATTGTAGAAAAATTAGGACATCCGATTGTTTCAACTTCAATCCACGATGATGATGAGATTTTGGAATATTCTACAGATCCGGAATTGATTGCTGAAAAATATGACAAACTGGTTGACATCGTAATTGATTCAGGCTATGGTGACAACACAGCTTCCACAATTGTAGATTTGACTTCTGGAGAACCTGAAATTATCAGACAAGGGAAAGGAATTTTATAAGATTCAAGAAAAAAGGCTTCGAGAGCCTCAGCCTGACAAAACTGAAATTTAATTTAGAAAGCTTAACAAATAAGTTTTCGAGAAACTCAGACTGACAACCAACAACGGTCAACTAACAACAAAAAATGAAATTCATAACATCGCCTGCGAAATTGATGAATGTAGAAAACTCTACAGAATTCCTGAAAAGTACAACTCCAAAATTCATCAAGTATTCAGAATTTATCCAATCTTTTTTAAAAGAAAAATCACCTAAGTTCTTAGCAGAATTAATGGAAATTTCTCCAAAACTGGCAGACGAAAATTGGGAACGTAATCAAAAATGGACTTCGAAACCAACAGCTAAAAACTCAGCGCCTGCAATGTTTGCTTTCACAGGTGAAGTTTACAGAGGTCTGGATGCACCAACTTTGGACAAAAATGCGGTTGATTATCTTCAGAAAAATTACAGAATTTTATCTGGACTTTATGGACTTTTGAAACCTTCGGACAAAATAATGTTGTATCGTTTGGAAATGGGAAGACCTTTCCAGTTTGATTCTTATAAAAACATCTATGAATTCTGGGCAGACAAAGTGACGGAACAATTGAATTCTGAGCTTAAAAAAGGAGAATTGCTCATTAATCTTGCTAGTACAGAATATTTTAAAGTCATTAATAAAAAATTTTTAAAAGCAAAAGTTATCGATTTTGAATTTAAACAAATTCAGCCTGATGGAAAACTAAAAACGATTGTTGTTTATACCAAACACGCTCGTGGTTTGGTTTTACGTTTTTGTGCAGAAAATCAAGTTCAAACTTTGGATGAACTGAAAGCTTTCAATTACGAGAATTACTTATTTGATGAGAAACTTTCGACTGAAACTAACTTGGTTTTTACAAGATAATGATGAAACTTTCTGAAATCAAAACTATTTTTCAAAACGAACTTTCCGAACTCTATTCCAAATCTGAGATTGAGGAATTGTTCTCTATTTTTTGTGAATCTTTTTTAGAGTTAAATAAAATTGAATTGAGACAAAATCTTGACAAAGAATTATCTGAAAATGATTCTAATAAATTTTTAGAAACCATTTCGGAATTGAAAACAGGGAAACCATTTCAGCAGATTCTTGGCGAAACTGAATTTTATGGAATGAAATTCTTTGTCAATGAACACGTTTTGATTCCTAGACCGGAAACTGAGGAATTGCTGGAATTAGCAATAAATAAGATACAAGAAAAAAGTAAAAAGAACCAAGTTTTTAATTATGGACTTCGAGAGCCTCAGCCTGACAAACAACAACCATCAACTAACAACCATCAACTAAAAATATTAGATATTGGAACCGGAAGCGGAATTATTCCGATTGTTTTAAAGAAACATTTTCCTGAAGCTGAAGTCAGTTCTATTGATATTTCTAAAGATGCTTTGGAAATTGCGAAAAAAAATGCTGAATTCCATAAAGTTGAAATCAATTTTGTAAATAAAGATTATCTGAATGAAGTCTTCGATTCCTCTCAGACTGACAATGAAGTTTATGACATTATCATTAGTAATCCTCCTTATATTGGAATTGAAGAAAACATTGAAATAGAAGATTCAGTCAAAGGTTTTGAACCTAATTTGGCGCTCTTCTCTCCTACTTCTGATGCTTTGATTTTCTACAGAAAAATTGCAGAAGATTGCAAGAATCATCTTTCCGAAAACGGAATGGTTTTCTTGGAAATCAATCAGAAACTGGGAAAAGAAACTTTGGAGTTGTTTCTGAATTTTTCTGAGTCAGTTTTACTTAAGGACATTTCTGGAAATGACCGGATGATTTTTGCACGAAAATAGTTGTGAACACAAAGCTCCTAAAGGCTTTTAATACTTTCTGCTTTAAGTTCACAAAATTGCTTCGCTTATAAGAGATTTTATTTGGATTTTTTAATCGGGAAAAGAATTACAAAACCTCAACATAGCCCCGATGGTAGCGGCATCCTTTTTTGCAAAAAAAGATATAGCGGACAGCGGGTGAGATAAGTTCTAAAAAACGGTAATCGTCTTGCTCCTAATAAAATTATCCAATTCTTTTTTTAACAATAATCTCGTAAGCCAAATAAATGAGTGGCAATGCCATAATCCCAATATAAAGCGCATTTTGCATTGCAAATTCCGGATAAACCGCAACGGCATATACCAGTCCGAAAAATGCCCCTCCAAGATGCGCAGCGTGACCGATATTGTCATGCACTCTTGGATTGAGCATCATATAAACCGAATATCCAAAATACAAAGCGCCGAAAAGGAAACCCGGCATAAACCAAATTCGGATTTCGTTGGGTGCTAAAGCAACTGTTGCAAATAGAATCCCGGAAACGCCTCCGCTGGCACCAATTGCCGAATAAAACGGAACTTTTCTATAATGATACAGACAGAAAAGATTGCCTAAAATGATTGAACCTAAATAAATAGCTAAGAAGCCGCCCACGCCAAATCCCATAAAAGCAATAGACGAAAACGCATACAACGTGTACATATTGAAGAATAAATGCATCCAATCTCCGTGAAGAAATCCAGCAGACAAAAGTCTAAAATATTCTTTTTTTCTTTGGATAGAACCGACTTCGAATTTATATTTCTGAAATAGTTCCGGCTGTTGAAATCCTATATAACTTGTAACGCAGGTAATGACGATTATGATTAGTAAAACGATGTTCATTTTGTAATAAATTGATTTTGTTTTTAATTTTCTTCTTCAAAAAGATTGCCGATAGTTCCACCTTCGTCATCTAAATCTTCCTGAACTCTTTCTTCTATTTCTGGCTCTTCTTCGATGATCTCTGGTGGTTCTGGAATCGTAATATTGATATTTTTGACTTTCTCTTTTGCCAATTGATTCCCAATGGCTTTGATTCCTTTCACTGTAATGAATTCATCTAAATCTACAGTTTCCGGATCTTTTTGTTTGTCTTTAATTTTTGGATAGACCAATTCTGCAATAGCTCCAACTTCTGTTGTTACAAACTCGATGAAAGATTTGGGATGATCGTTGGCGAAGAAAGACTGGACATTTGGATTGGCTTCTAAAAGAAAACGTTTCACAAAATATTTGTCTTTATCGCCATCAAAATAGATGCAAGTAATCGGTTGATCTGGTTTCCATTTTTCCAGAATCAGATAATCATCATCAAAACGATTCATCAAATCGAAAGAAACCAACTTGGCCTCGCCTTGAGAATTGATTGTTAAAATCTTATCATCGCCTTTGAAACTCCCCAATAAAGTTCCTCTTCCATCTGCATTCAGACGTCTTACAGAATCGTCGAACCAGATTTTTCTTGGCGCTAAAGTGGAAACTCCTTCTTCTTTGAGATCAACTTTTTTGACTGCATATTTGGTGACCAAATTACCTTTGGAATCCCGACCTTTAATAGCCAGTTCGGAAAAATCAATGTCAATTTTATTCTTTCTGACTCTTGCATTGGGTTTTAACAAAACAGAAACAACTTCTGCTTCACCATTTGGATTAGCCGAAAAATAAAGCATTTCTGAATATTTTTTGTCAGAAGCCAGTTTGTAATCTGTATTTCTGGTAACTCCTGTCACAGAAAAACGTTTCATATAGAAAGGCCCTTCTCTACCTTCGCGATAAATCATGTTGTAAACCGTGCGTTTATCATTCTTTTTCCAGACTGCTACGTGAACAATATTTTTCCCGATAAAAGTTTTAGCTTCAACTTTCACCACCTTCATTGTTCCATCTTTCTGAAATGTGATGATGTCATCAATATCGGAACAATCGAAGAGATATTCATCTTTTTTAAGTGATGTTCCGATGAACCCTTCTTCCCTATTAACATAGAATTTTTCGTTAGCTACAGCAACTTTGGTAGCATCAATCGTATCGAAAATTCTAAGTTCGGTTTTACGCTCTTTACCTTTTCCGTATTTTTTCTGAATATTAGTATAATAATCTATCGCATAAGTAATAAGATTAGCCAAATGATGCTTAACTTGTTCAATCTTACCTTCCAACGCGAGAATGTTTTCTTTGAATTTATCTAAGTCAAAACGTGAAATTCTTTTAATTCGGATTTCCGTTAGTTTAATAATATCTTCTTCTGTAACTGCTCTCAAAAGATGTTTTGTGTGAGGTTTCAAACCTTCATCGATGGTTTTGATCACATCTTCCCAAGACTTGACTTCTTCAATATCGTGATAGATTCTGTTCTCGATAAAAATTCTTTCCAATGAAGAAAAATGCCAGCTTTCCTGTAACTCGTGAAGTTCAATTTCCAGCTCTTTTTTAAGCAAAGAAACTGTATGATCTGTATTATGTTTTAGAATTTCAGAAACCGATAGAAACATTGGTTTATCACCAACAATCACGCAGGCATTGGGCGAAATCGGAACTTCGCAATCCGTGAATGCGTAAAGTGCATCAATCGTTTTATCTGGCGAAACATCCGGATGAAGATGGATATTTATCTCCACATTATCGGATGTATTGTCCTCAATTTTTTTGATTTTAATTTTTCCTCTTTCGTTGGCCTTCAAAACACTGTCGATAATATCGCTGGTATTTTTCGAAAAAGGAAGTTCTGTAATGGTAAGTGTATGTTTGTCTTTTTGAGAAATCCTTGCTCTTGCTCTGATTTTTCCGCCTCTTTTTCCATCATTATAATTGGAAATATCTAGCATTCCAGCGGTCAGAAAATCAGGATAAATCTCAAACTTTTTGCCTTTCAGATAAAGAATGGAAGCGGTAATCAATTCGTTAAAATTGTGAGGCATAATCTTGGTAGAAAGACCTACGCCAATTCCTTCAACTCCTTGCGCTAAAAGCAATGGAAATTTAACCGGAAGATCTATAGGCTCGTTATTTCTACCGTCATAAGACTTTGTCCAGTGGGTTGTTTTTGGATTGAAAACCACATCTAGAGCAAATGGTGTTAATCTGGCTTCGATATATCTTGCTGCTGCGGCAGAATCGCCTGTGTAGATATTCCCCCAGTTTCCCTGAGTATCAATCAGCAACTCCTTTTGTCCAATCTGAACCATTGCATCGGTAATTGAAGCATCTCCGTGCGGATGGTACTTCATTGTATTACCAACTATATTAGCAACCTTGTTATAACGACCGTCTTCCAATTCTCGCATAGAGTGCATAATTCTGCGTTGAACCGGTTTGAATCCGTCAAAAATAGACGGAATTGCTCTATCGAGGATTACATAAGAAGCATAATCTAAAAACCAATCTTTATACAGCCCAGATACTTTTTTCAGGCTTTCTTCGTGATGTGTACTATCTTCCATTAATCTGTTACTGTATTGTTTTTATAACGGTTTTCTCTGTTGGTTTTAACAACTTTGCTCAAAGAAAATTTGAGATCTTTCATTTGTTTTCTTCCTAGAAAAGAAATATCGTATTTCAAAATTAGCACATGGCTTTTTTTACTGGTGATATAAACATAGAGTCTTTTGAAAAAAAACACGTGGATGATATTGAATTTGATCAACTTATATTTTGGAAATTCGTCTTTTAGATTTTTTTTTGCCAATAAATATAAAATATGGTTATTTCTGAAATTAAGAGCTAAACCATCGCTGTCATATTCAAAAATCGGACGTCCTAAAATGTATAGAACACAGAAAATCAATAGTGGCACAGCAAGCAAAACCCACGCTTTTCTCCCGAAAATATCAAACTGATTGATTTCTAAAATAAAAGCGATAATCCCCAAAATAAAAATAATCCCCGCCAATGAGTAAATAAAACTAAACATTGGTTTTCTATCTCTATTACTTAGTCGCATTATGCCGTTTCTAGATTTTGTTTTTTATCAATATTAGAATCATCTTCCACTACCAGATTATCCAAAATAAATAACTGTCTATCCGGTGTATTTTTTCCCATATAAAATTCTAAAAGTTGGTCAATGGTCTGGTCTTTGCCAACCACAACAGGTTCCAGTCTGATATCTTTTCCAATGAAATGTTTGAACTCATCCGGAGAAATCTCACCCAATCCTTTGAATCGCGTGATTTCAGGATTTTTCCCCAATTCATTCAAAGCTTTTAAACGTTCTGCATCGGAATAACAATATCTTGTTTCTTTCTTATTTCTAACTCTGAAAAGTGGCGTTTGCAAAATATACAAATGTCCATTTTTTATCAAGTCAGGAAAAAACTGAAGGAAAAATGTAATCATTAACAATCTGATGTGCATCCCATCAACATCAGCATCTGTAGCAATAATTACCTGATTGTATCGCAAATCTTCAAGACTTTCTTCGATATTAAGCGCAGCCTGCAAAAGATTGAATTCTTCGTTTTCATAAACCACTTTTTTCGTCAATCCGTAACAATTAAGCGGTTTTCCTTTCAATGAAAAAACGGCTTGCGTTTCTACATCTCTAGACTTGGTGATAGAACCGGATGCAGAATCTCCCTCGGTTATGAAAATCATTGTTTCAGATTTTCTTGCCGCTTTTTGGTCATTATAATGATGTCTGCAATCTCTTAGTTTTTTGTTGTGAAGAGACACTTTTTTTGCTCTTTCTCGTGCTAATTTTTGGATTCCGGAAAGTTCTTTTCTTTCTCTCTCAGAAATCAAAATCTTTTTCTGAATAGCTTCTGCAATTTCAGGATTCTTATGAAGGAAATTATCCAGTTTACTTTTTAAATAATTAATCACAAAAGTCTTAATCGTCTCCAGTTCTTTGCCATCTTTATCTTGTCCCATTGTTGTAGAACCTAATTTGGTTTTGGTCTGAGATTCAAAAACAGGATTACCAACGTTGATATAAACCGCACCAATAATAGCTTTTCTGATATCGGTAGCTTCAAAGTTTTTATTGAAAAATTCTCGAATGGTTTTCACATAAGCTTCTTTGAAAGCATTCAAATGCGTACCACCTTGCGAAGTATATTGTCCGTTGACAAAAGAAAAATAGGTTTCAGATTGAGATTTGTCTGAATGCGTAATCGCCAACTCCATATCTTCATCTTTAATGTGAATGATCGGATAAACGATTTCGCCATCGATTTCTTCTTCCAATAAGTCTTTCAAACCATTTTGAGATTCGAAAACTTCTCCGTTAAAATAAATTTTTAAACTTAAATTGAGATAAGTGTAATTACGAAGCATTTTCTCCACATATTCATTTCTGAATTTGTAGTTGACAAAAATACTGTTATCTGGTGTAAAGGTGATTTCCGTTCCATTTCTTTCGGAAGTTTCGGTTTCATCGTGCAAAATATCGAGTCTTCCTTCACGGAATTCGGCAATTCTAACTCTACCTTCACGAACCGACTTTACTCTAAAATAAGTTGATAAAAAGTTAACTGCTTTTGTACCAACACCATTCAGACCGATGGATTTTTTGAAAGCGCCATCATCGTATTTTCCTCCCGTATTCATTATAGACACAACATCCACAATCTTACCTAAAGGAATTCCTCGACCGTAATCTCGAACGGTTACAGTGCCGTCTTTGATTTTTACGTCAATTCTTTTTCCGGCTTTCATCCTGAATTCATCTATGGAATTATCCAGAACTTCTTTCAATAAAATATAGATTCCATCATCGACAGATGAACCGTCTCCCAGTTTCCCGATATACATCCCGGGGCGTAATCGTACGTGTTCTCTAGGTTCGAGCGTTCGTATGTTATCTTCGGAGTAATTAGGTTGTAAATCTTGTGACATAGTAGAAAATCAGTAAACACACAAAAATAAGAAATTGAAGCCAAAAATCCGAATTTTTTAGTTTAATTATTTTTAGATTAATTCAATTATCATTTAGATTTTCACAAAAGAAAAAGATGACTTAAAAAGCCATCTTTTAATTCGATTTAAAACTTAATTTTTAGAAAAACATTTCACCGGAAACTTCAATTCTTTGCGCTGTAATCCATCTTGCGTCTTCTGTACAAAGAAAAGCAACAACACCTCCGATATCATCCGGCAAACCTGCTCTTCCCAAAGCTGTATTAGAAGCAACCAAAGCGTTCATATTTTTGTCATCCCTTGTTCTTCCGCCTCCAAAATCTGTTTCAATAGCACCCGGCGCAACTGCATTCACTTTGATACCTCTTGCTCCCAGTTCTTTCGCCATTTCTACATCGTTTCCCATTTTCTGAGCAATCTCCTGATAAAAATCCTCCAAAGATGCGTGAGCTATTTTCTCCATAAGTCTAATTTGTAAAATTCAAATTTAAGAATAAAAAAACCAGACAAAAAGTCTGGTTAATTGATTTTATATTTATTTAAAAAAATTTAATTTCCATCAATCAAATCTCCTAATTTCCCAAGGATACCTCCCTCTTCTTTTCTCGTACCAGCTCCATATTGGAGGATCTTTCCGGCCAATCTACTAATCGGCAAAGTCTGAATCCAAACTTTCCCAGGACCTTTCAATTGAGCAAAAAACAAACCTTCGCCTCCGAAAAGTGTATTTTTAATCCCACCAACAAACTGAATATCATAAGAAACAGATTGTGTAAAAGCCACGATACAACCTGTATCGATTTTCAAAATCTCGCCCGGTTGAAGTTCTTTTTCCATCACATATCCGCCGCTATGAACAAAGCACATCCCATCACCTTCCAGTTTTTGCATAATGAAACCTTCTCCTCCAAAAAGCCCGGTTCCTAACTTTCTCTGGAATTCAATTCCTATAGAAACACCTTTGGCAGCACAAAGAAAACTATCTTTCTGACAAATGATTTTCTCTCCAAAATCTGATAAATTAAGCGGAATGATTTTCCCTGTATAAGGAGCTGCGAAAGACACTTGTCTCTTCTGAGAAGAAATATTGGTAAAAACCGTCATAAATAGACTTTCTCCTGTCAACATTCTTTTTCCGGCTGTGAAAAGCTTGTCCATAAAACTATTATGATTCCCGTCTCCGAAAAGCGTTTCCATTTTCACACCGTCATTCATCATCATAAAACTTCCGGGTTCGGCTATAACAGCTTCATTCGGGTCAAGTTCTATTTCAACACATTGGAGTTCTTCTCCATAGATTTTATAATCAATTTCGTGATTTCTCATTGTTCCTATTTTGAGAATTAGTTCAAAATTATTAGGAAATGTTACAGAAAAAAGCCTTCAAAATTGAAAGCTTTTAAATTCTATTTCTTGATTATTTTCTTGGAAATAATTTGCGAATCTGTATGCACATTCAAAATATATTGCCCAACAGGAAGCTTTCTAATATCTGCTTCAGAAGCTTGATTTTCAAGAACCATTTTTCCATTCATATCAAAAATTCTGATTTTTTGGATATTCTCAACGCCTTTGATTTTTATGAAATCTGATGTTGGATTTGGATAAAGTTGAGCATTAATTTTATTAGCATCAGAAACAGCCAATCCCGGAGTTTCCACAACTTCAATATCATCAATTGCAATAAACGCAATATCTGTACAGTTGTAATGTCTAAAAACTACTTTAACACTTTGTCCGGCAAATGAAGTAATATTTATACTAATATTTTTAGCCGTTTGAGTATAACCAGCATCCAGAGTTTCCTCAAAAACAGGCGTTTCATTACCCGTGAAAGTCGAATTCGCAGGAATTACATAAACTGCATAATGTTCTTGATATAATTCTTCATCAAAAGCACCAACTTTGAATTTCAACCAAAGTACATCTTGACTTGGCGGCAAAGTAATCACAGGACTTGTCAATGTATTATCCGGTGTAAAAGCTTCAAGAAACCAAGACCAAGAAGTTGCATACCAACCTGTAAACGCAGGCATCTCATCATCATAAAATTCCCATTTTTGGTCATCGCCATCTCTATCAACATTTTCCCAAGAGTTTCTTCCAGATTCCGTCTCAAAGTCTTCTTTATAAATAACATTTTGTGAAAATCCCGCAAAACCTAACATTAACAAAGAAGCAAAAAGTAATTTTCTAATCATAAATTCTATTTTTAATTCTCGCTAAAGTACAAATAAAAAACTCCCGACAATTCGGGAGTTTATATTTTATAATGATTAAAATCTACTTATACATTAAATCTGAAATGCATCACATCGCCATCTTTCACGATGTATTCCTTTCCTTCCACCCTCATTTTTCCGGCTTCTTTTACTTTGGATTCTGAACCATAATTCACAAAGTCATCATAACCAATAACTTCCGCACGGATAAATCCTTTTTCAAAGTCTGTATGAATCACACCAGCAGCTTGTGGCGCAGTTGCACCTTGGTCTATTGTCCAAGCTCTAACTTCCTTAACACCAGCCGTGAAATAAGTTTGTAACTTCAACAAATCATAAGCTTTTCTAATCAATCGGTTAACACCAGGCTCTTCCAAGCCAAGCTCTTCCAAGAACATTTCTCTTTCTTCGAAAGTTTCCAATTCATTAATATCAGCTTCGATTTGAGCAGCCAAAACAACAACTTCAGCATTTTCGCCTTTTGCCATTTCTTCGATTTTTGCAATCCAATCGTTTCCGTTTTTGATAGAATTTTCATCTACATTACAAACATAAAGAACCGGCTTATTCGTCAACAATTGAACTTCTCCAATAATTGCCTTTGTAAAATCATCTGTTGCAAATTCTCTTGCGTTTTTTCCGTCTTCAACAAATTTTTGAAGATTTTGTAAAGTTTCATAAGTCAGAACATCTTCTTTTTTTCCGGATTTGATGAATTTTTTAGCCTTTTCAACAGCTTTTCCAATCGTTTCCAAATCCTTCAACTGAAGTTCTATATCAATGATTTCTTTATCTCTAAGTGGATCAACAGAACCTTCTACGTGAACGATATTTCCGTTATCGAAACATCTTAAAACGTGAATAATTGCTTCACACTCGCGGATATTAGCCAAAAACTGATTTCCAAGACCTTCACCTTTACTTGCTCCTTTTACCAATCCAGCAATGTCCACAATTTCTACAACCGCAGGAATTACTTTTTCCGGATTAATCAATTTTTCAAGTTCAAAAAGTCTTTTATCTGGAACAGAAACCGTTCCTAAGTTAGGCTCAATCGTACAAAACGGATAGTTTGCAGACTGTGCTTTGGCATTACTAAGACAATTAAAAAGAGTTGATTTTCCTACATTCGGAAGACCTACGATTCCACATTTCATAACGAAATTTTTATTTTTTGTTGGTGTTATGCAACCTTTACGGTTTCATAAAAAAAGGTTTAAAGTTTAAAGTTTTGAGCTTAAGGTTTTGATGTCATTAACTTTGAACCTTAAACTTTGAACTTTCAGCGTGCAAATATACTATTTTTGAATTTGAATTTTCTACTTTTACATCCTTAATTAAAATCAAAAAATGGGCAGAAAAAAACGCGAATTTCAATCTTCGGAATTACTGAATTTTTTTGCTAAAATCTATGGTTTTGAAGATAAATTGAAAGCTTTCGAAATCAAGGATTTTCTGCAAAATTATCTTTCGGATGCGCTTTTCTCTGAAATTGAAAACGTCAACCTAAAAGAAAAAGTTTTGGTTTTGAGAATCAAATCTCCTCTTTTGAAAAATGATTTCCGAATGAGAAAATCATTCTTTCTGAAAAAATTCCAGGAAGTTTTGAAAGACGAATCCCTTATCAATGACCTTCTGATTTTGTAGAAACTTCTTCAATCATTTTCTTACTTTTTTCATCAAGCAAAGACCTTAGAGGGAAGAAAAACCTGAAAGGATTCCGGATAAAATATCGAAAAATCTCTCCAAAAATCTCTCTAGCCTCACTCATTTCTACTTTTCTGGAACGGAATGCTAACAACATTGACAACCCAAAGCTGACAATAAAGTTGAAGAATCCAATGATAAAAACCGTAACAAAGGAAATCCAGAATGTGTAAGAAGTCACTACAAAATCTTTCCCATAAAGTCCTAATGCAAAATTCCCAGCCGCAAACGTAATGTGACGAATATCTAAATCCAGACCTAGAAAAAGTCCAATCGGAGCGGTTGCACCAAGAAAAACCCCGAACCAGAAATTAGAAATAATTCCTGCCCAATTCTTAGAATAGTAAACTGACAAACGTTTTGCAATCTTTTGTCCAAAGAAATAATTGATAAAAGGATTCTTCGCAATTCTCTTCGGAATTTGAAAAAACACGGAATTATTACTGATATTACCAGAAATCACACCAGAAATAAAGAGAAAAACACCAGCAATAGAAGCGTGCAAAATAGCTTTTGACTGGAAAGGGTCTAAATCGTGCAGTAACTTCGTTGATTTATCGAAGGCAAAGTTTTGCTTGAAAAGTATTTCTAAACCATAAATGATAATCAATGAAACCGGAAAAGACATTAGAACATTCCCAACAAATGCAATAAACTGCGACCTGAACAATTGGGAAACAACGTGCGCAAATTCCATATAGGTGCTTCTGTTACTTCCTTCCGAGAGAACTTTTGCCATCGTAGCAGCAGTCATCGCAGGTTGTTTTGTTGCCAACGTAAAACGCATCAGGTAAATCATTACAAATCCCATCGCATAATTCATCGAAAATAAAAAAGCGTGTGCAAAATCACTGGTATCGATATAACTGTAAAGCATTTTCAATACACAAAGCGCTCCAACAATTACACCTCCACCCGAAGCTTTCCAAAACATCTTCATATAAGATTTGACAGTGGAAGTAATGTAATGCGTTCCCATTTCCGCAGTGTGATTGGTAATGAGATGCGACATCAACCTTGTACTGTCCGAAACCAAATCCTGAAGATTATTCTTATGGGATTTGTATTTTAAAATATTGAAAAATAATTGCTTAGAATTAATCAGATAATCTCTTTCTTCGTCAATAACGAACAACTTCATAATATCAGACATTCTTTGTAATTGTTGTCTGATTTTCAGTAATGACTGATTGGTCTTACTGGAAATCCCGTATTTAGAAGAATTTTTGAAAGCGATATTTACAAACTCCAGACATTGATCCAAGTAAACTTTGGTTTGCTTATAAATTTCATCTGTGGAGGAGAGTCTAAAATTTTCATTTTCTTTGAAATGTGCATTCAACTCATCCAATTCATTCTGTAAAGCCAAAAATGGGTTATCAAAATTCCTGTACTCCGGCGCCATTTTAACCACTTCTACATCCAGCGCATTTCCAATAACCCGCCATGCAAGGATGTTGAGCGAGAATAGCATTTCATTCTTAACGTGAGGATCGTTGATTAACCGATCTATTCTCAAGAGTAAAAACAATTCATCCATTTTCTCTTCAGAAGAATTTTGGAAAAACTCCAGATCTTTTTTGGGTGTTACCAATACATTATCTACAAGATACCAAATCGTATTTTCATTCTCAATGGGTGGTAACACCTTGTTCAGCAAGCGTTTTTTAAATTCTGGGAAAAAGGCATTTTCCGAAAGAATATCTGCTTCTGTTAAAGAAAGATTGAAGGGCTTATTACGAAAAATATTATGAATATAATATATCAGATGCTCCTTAATCTGATGATTATCTTTAAGATATGCTGTAAAAACACCCAAATCCTCTCTTTTCAGACTAGCAACAATTTCTGACAAAGGTTCTAGAGATGCTGTTTCGTTTTGTTCGGAAAAATAATTTTTCAGAATCTTACTAAAACTCTCTTTTTTGGTTAATCTAATTGGCATATCTTTACAAAAGTAATCATTTCAGAACAATATTGTTCATCTGTCTCATAATCCAGTTGTGCTTTTTTCTGAGGTATGGCGTAGGATTTTTGGGATCATACTTTTTAGGATTGGGTAACACCGTTGCAATCCAGGCGGCTTCACTTTTCGTAAGGTCTTTTGATGGTTTGTTATAATAATACTGTGAAGCTGCTTCTATCCCGAAAACACCTTGTCCCATTTCAATGGAATTGAGGTATCTTTCCAGGATAATATCTTTGCCCCATATTTTCTCTATAATAAAAGTATAAACCACTTCCAGCCCTTTTCTGATCCAGCTTCTGCCCTGCCATAGGAAAACATTTTTGGCTGTTTGTTGAGAAATGGTACTTCCGCCTCGTACGACCTTTCCTTTCTTATCATTTTTTTGAAACGCTTTCTCAATGGCTTTATAGTCAAAACCGTTATGCTGGAAAAACAGCTGATCTTCCGAAGCAATCACAGCTTTTTTGATGTTACTTCCCATGTCATCATAGGAAATATAATCCCGTTTTAGTTTTCCGTATTTGACAATCCCGCCAATTTGGGTAAAGGTAATGGGAGGATTAAAGAATATTCCAAAAACAATAAAAAGGACATTGGCAATTATAATGAATAAAAATAGTTTTCTCAGCAGCTTCCACATTTCCGTAATAATTTTTAAGCGAAAATAAAACAAAAAAAATTGTTATAAAATGAAAAGAAAATCTAAGTTCTTAAATCAATGAAAACCAATACCCAGAACTTTACAGAGAAGCGAAATTAATAATATAATAAAGAAAAAAGAAAATCGTAAAAACCCAAAGTTATTAAATCCTGCTACTTTGGTTGGTTTTGTTTTTTGGATTAGACCTAGAATAATCTAGGCTCTGAGTGCTCTTCTAGTTTTGATTTAAACGCATATCTTTTTATATCCATAAGAGGATAATTTTTTCAGTTGTATTTTTAGGATTGCAAATACCCATAAAATATCAATATAACCAAGATCACTTTAAAAAATTGCGAAAATTCTATACAATTCATTGATATACTAAATAAAATTGAAAGTAATTTAATTTTTGTTATTATAATCACCAACGATAATACTGAAAACAAAAAAAAGTGAGACCAAAAATTTGATCTCACTTTTTGTGAGCGCGAAAGGATTCGAACCTTTGACCGTCTGCTTAGAAGGCAGATGCTCTATCCAGCTGAGCTACGCACCCATTTGTAATTTTGAGAAAATTACTAAAACTTGTCGGGGCGGCAGGATTCGAACCTGCGACCTCCTGGTCCCAAACCAGGCGCGATGACCGGACTACGCTACGCCCCGAATATAATTTAAGTTTCAAATGCGGAGGGTAAGGGATTCGAACCCTTGCGACCCTTTCGGGTCGACAGTTTAGCAAACTGCTCCATTAACCACTCTGGCAACCCTCCTTTTTTGAAATATTTTAATGATCGTTTGTCTCTCAATTGCGAGTGCAAATATAGAACACTTTTCTTTATTCACCAAACTTTTTTATTCATTTTTTTTCATATTTTTGAAATATAAATTTTACATCAAACTCAATATTATGCGTAATTCATTATATCTCACAATTTTAGGTTTAACTATTGTTTCCTGCGGTTCTCAACAAAAAAATATTAAAAATAAAACATCGCATCACACTACAGTTGCCAAACCTATTGTTGCAGAAAAAAAACCAGAAATCAAAGAAGATGAAGGAGAATATTACAAAGTTAATATTGCAGACATCGCTAAGAATGATAACACGATCAGTTTTGGTTCTATAGTCTCTGCAAAACCGGCTGGTTTCAAAATTGTGAAAACTTATTTCCCTTCTATAGGGCAAAATTTTCGTCAGCGTTACGTCATTCTTCATTATACAGCTCTTAATGATGAAAAATCCATCAGCACTCTTACCCAACAATCCGTAAGTGCACATTATATTGTCAATAGTTCGCCTGATAAAGAAATCTATCAGGTGGTAGATGAAAACAAGAGAGCCTACCACGCCGGCATCAGCTTTTGGAGAAAAGATCAACAACTGAACGATACTTCTATCGGGATAGAGATCGTGAATCAGGGTTACACTACAGATTCTCTTAATAATCGTGTTTTTTACCCGTATCCGGAGGCACAATTCCAAAAAGTAGCGGCATTGGTAAAAGATATTGTCACAAGATATAATATTCCACCCACAAATATCCTGGGGCATTCTGATATTGCGGCTACCAGAAAGCAAGATCCGGGACCACTTTTTCCTTGGAAAAAATTGTATGATGAATATCAAATCGGGATGTGGTATGATGAAACAGCAAAACAGACATTCCAGAATCAAATAGTTACAACCAACGATATTGCTTTGAATTATAACAACCCAGAATTGGTTTCAAAAATCCAGCAGCAATTGGTGCAGTTTGGATATGCTTTAACGGTAACAGGAATTTGGGATAAACCAACGAAACAAACGATTGAGGCTTTCCAATTTCATTTCCGACCGAGCAATTACAATGGAATAATGGATGCAGAAACCTGGGCTATTTTACAGGCTTTGATTCAGAAATATCCGCAGAAGTAAAAAAGCCTCGAAAACTAATTTCGAGGCTTTTTATATATTATTTACTCAATAAAAGAGAAACCCATTCTTCCCTTTGGATTTTCTTTTCGAGTTTTAGATTTTGTTCTGTACAGACTTCCAAAATATCATCGACATCAAAGAAACACAATCCTGACAACAATAATTCCCCGCCATCTTCCAACACTGAAACATAAGTCGGAATATCAGAAATTAAAATATTTCTATTGATATTAGCTAAGATAATTTCGAATTTTTCTTTCCCCAAATTTTCTGCAGTTCCAAGTTCAATATCTAGTTCTACATTGTTACGTTCTGCATTTTCTTTGGAATTTTCTACAGACCATTCGTCGATATCGATTGCAACGGTTCTTCCCGCTCCTTTCTGTTTTGCAAAAATCGCTAAAACCGAAGTTCCGCAACCCATATCAAGCACTTTTTTGTTCTCCAAATCCATATCCAACATCTGCTGAATCATCAAATGCGTCGTAGGATGATGACCTGTTCCGAAAGACATTTTTGGCTGAATCACAATCTCGTGCATATTGGGGTTTGGTTCGTGAAATTCTGCTCGGATAAGGACTTTATTTTCAACATTTATTGGAGAGAAATTCTTCTCCCATTCCTCGTTCCAGTTGATATTTGGCATTTCTTCATAAGTGTAAGAAATTTCAACCTCATCATTATGCAAGAGATAAATATTCTTCAAATCCTCTTCTTTAAAAAGGTCTTTCTGGATGTAGCCCAAGATACCGTCATATTCTTCCGTGAAGCTGTCAAAACCGATTTCTATCAGTTCTGCCATCAATATTTCGTTCCAAGGTTGGAGAGGTTTTATTTTGAAATTAAATTCTAAGTAAGCTGCCATTTTTGATTTTTTGCAAATTTAGGTTAAAACCTTAAAGTTTAAAACCACAAAGACACAAAGTTTTCGCAAAGGACATCAATAATTTTACTTTTTTAATAGCTAAGTTGTTACTACCTAGTAAATAACAATTCTATTATAATTGTGAACCTTGTGCAAAAGCTTCGTGCCTTTGTGTTTAAAAAATTAATTCATTTTTATCTGATATGTAAAACCTAAATGAAACCATCTTCCCGGCATCGGAACCAGATTGGTTTCTACATATTTTGTATTCGTCAGGTTATTGATTAAGACATAAAAATTAAGGTCTTTGATTCGAAAATTAAGCTGTTCATCAAGAATATTATAACTTCCAAGATTGACACGTTCCGAATATTTATAAATCAATTGATTGCTGAAAAACTTCAAAAACTTAACATTTAATTGCGCTACAAATTGATGTCTCAAATTTTGCAATGCATATCTGGAAAGCTCCTCATTTTTATATTGATTATCAAGATAGGTATAACTCAATCGGTAATTCAGAAACGGAAACAATTGATGTTTGAATTCTGTTTCAAAACCTTTTAAGTGGATTTTGCCGACATTTTCCGCTGTCCAATGACTTTCTTCTGTTGGTTTAAGCCAATCAATACCGTCGTTGGTATTTCTAATAAAACCACTCACTTTCGCCAAGATTTTTTCATTCTGGAATCGATAACCTAATTCTGATGAAATCGCACTTTCCGGAACCAAATTTGGATTTCCAATTTCTATCGGACTCACATAATAAAGGTCGGTAAAAGTTGGAATCCTAAAACCTTTAGAAATCGCTCCAAACACTTTATGATTTGGATTAAAGATAAAACCAACATCCACTCCAGGATAAAGAAAACTATCTCCTGAATAATTTGCCCAACTCGCCCCAGGATTGATCTCTAACTTCTGATTAAAAAATCGGAATTGATGGTCAAAAAACACCTGCGTCACATCTCTTTCTCTGTCTCCGAGATTACTGCTTACCAAAAATTCTTTTCTGTAATCCACACCAATACTTGTAGTTCCAACCGAAGATTCATAAGAAGCATTCACCGTTCCACCAACATTATTTCCGATGTGCATATTTCTGTAACCAGCCGGATTTGAGCGCGTGTAGAGATACATATCTTGTCCTCTTCTCCAATAAACACTCGAATTAATTGATAAATTATTGAACTTCTGCTGATATTGTAAACTTACCACAGAAGCCTGCGCTTCCTCATACTGATTGATGGCCGATGGCGAAGCATAAAAACCGTTTGCTCCAAATTTTTTCTCAGAAAAGCCAGCTTGTAAACTTAGAATTCCTTCATTTAATTTTAATTTATTTTGATAGAAAAAGTTTCTAATTTGATAATCTGTATTGAATCGGTAACCGTCGGAAGCGCCATTGCTGATTGAGAAAATATTCGTGAATTTCTCCGAACCAAACGTTGCAGAAGCCGACAAATCATAAGTTTTAAAATCACCACCTTGTGCTTTGATGGTTACTTGTTCTTCTGAAGAAGTTTTAGTCACGATGTTAATGACACCTGCATAAACATTCTGTCCGTAAAGTTTTGCCGATGAACCTTTGATGATTTCAATCCTCTCAACCGCCGAAATATCAACTGGAAGATTAAACGTATTATGACCAGTCTGCGAATCATTCACTCTAATACCATTTACCAAAATCAAAACCTGTTCAAAAGAACTTCCTCGAATTGTAATATCACTTTGAACGCCATTAGAACCTCGCCTTTTGATATCCAATCCTGAATAAAACTGAAGCAATTCATCGATGCTGGTTGCCGGACTATTTTGGATTTGTTGTTTCGTTATAACGACTACATTTTCATTAACATCATTATAAGGCGTTGATAAAAAACGACCTTGTAAATTAACTTCAACAATTTCTTTTTCTTGATTCTGCGCCATTGCATTAATAGACAAAACACAAATCGACAAAGCTGTAATAGTTCTTTTCATATTTAATTTCTATTATTTTGGAAGTTCAAAAGTGCTCAATCCCTTCCAGATAATCGGGCGCAAATATAGAGATTAGCCAGATTCTCCATCTATAATTCTAATAAAAATTGAGTAATAACAAGCCTCAACTGCCTCTGAAGTACCTGTAACAGGTAACATAAGTATCATTTTGAGGTTACACAAGTGCCTCCGCCCAATTACTTTAGTATCCAATGACACTTGATGAAGTGGTCTTAAGCACTTACATCAATACCTAAGACCTGTTCTGAACAACCCCTTCCAAGAATATAAACAATACAATATCAAACAATTAAAACCAACAAATCTCTAGGGATAACCTGTTAATAGAAACCGAAAATACCAAAGACAAAGCTCCGTAGGAGCGACCTGTCATTCAAATAAACAGCAGTTCGCTCCTACGGAGCTCTATTCAAATCGACATCAACCTCTATTAACATTATGTTCCTACGGAACTAATTGAAAATATCAACAAACATTTCACATTATCATCACCACTTTTGCGACTTAGAAACATCTCAAAAATCAATTCGTTTTTGTGCCTTTGCGATTAAAAACCGCTCCTTCATTTAATCCAAAATCTTATCGTGATTCGGTTTTATTTTCCTTAATTTTGTTGGTCTTATTTTTTACAATGGCTACAACTACTGAAATCGATATCAAAAAATATATTTTCGTTAAAAACGCACATCTTAACAACCTGAAACACATTGATGTTCTGATTCCAAAGAACAAACTGATTGTGATTACAGGGGTCTCGGGAAGTGGTAAATCGTCGCTCGCTTTTGACACGATTTATGCCGAAGGACAAAGAAGATATGTGGAAAGTTTGAGTTCCTATGCGCGTCAGTTTTTAGGTAAATTGGAAAAACCAAAAATCGATGATATTAAAGGTTTGGCGCCTTCTATTGCGATTCAGCAAAAGGTGATTTCTTCCAATCCGCGTTCTACGGTTGGAACTTCTACGGAGATTTATGATTATCTTAAATTATTCTACGCCAGAGTTGGAAGAACTTTTTCGCCAATTTCAGGAGAAGAAGTGAAAAAAGACAGCGTAACCGATGTGATTGATTTCATCAAGAATTCTAAAAAAGATTCTACGTTTTTACTCTTGACGCCTTTAACATTCGAAGTTAAAACTTTTGCTGAATTACTGAAAACTCTTAAGGTTTCCGGATTCACAAGACTGGAAGTTAATGGAAATTTGGCTGGGATTGAGGATTTGGAAAGCTTCGGATTCACGCCGGAAAAGGATATGACGATTAATTTGGTCATTGATAGATTCAGTTACGAGGAAGATGAGAATTTCCTCCAGCGTTTGGCAGATTCTATCCAAATGGCTTTCTACGAAGGTCACGGCTATTGTTCACTTAAAAATACAGACACGGGAAAAATCCGTGAATTCTCCAATAAATTTGAGTTGGACGGCATCGTCTTCAACGAACCGAATGTTCATTATTTTAGTTTCAACAATCCTTATGGCGCTTGTCCGACTTGCGAAGGTTACGGAAAAGTGATTGGGATTGATGAAGATTTGGTAATCCCTAACAAAAATCTGTCGCTTCACGAGGATGCAGTCGCTTCATGGAAGGGCGAAAGTATGAGCGAATGGAAAAAGGAATTTATGAAAAAAGCCAAAGATTTCCCGATTCATAAGCCTTATCATCAATTGACCAAAGAGCAGAAACAATATCTCTGGAAAGGCGATAAAACGAGAAATTTCCCGAGCATTGACAATTTCTTCAAAATGCTGGAGGAAAATTTATATAAAATCCAGTATAGAGTAATGCTTTCGCGTTACCGTGGAAAAACCATTTGTCCAACCTGTGAAGGATTACGGTTGAGGGAAGAAACAAGCTGGGTAAAAATCGACGGACATAATATTCAGTCTTTGATTGAGTTGCCTTTGGACGAATTGCTCCCATTAATCAAATCTTTAAAGCTCAACGATCACGACAGAGAAATAGCGAAACGATTGACTTACGAAATAGAAACCAGATTAGAGTTTTTGACGAAAGTTGGTTTGGGTTATCTGACCTTAAACCGAACATCGAACACGCTTTCCGGCGGAGAAAGTCAGAGAATTAATCTGGCGACAAGTTTGGGAAGTTCACTTGTTGGTTCTATATATATTTTGGATGAGCCAAGCATTGGTCTGCATTCCCGAGATACTGAAAATCTGATTGGCGTTTTAAAACAACTTCGAGACCTTGGAAATACCGTAATAGTTGTAGAACACGATGAAGATGTGATGCGAGAAGCCGATTATATCATCGACATTGGTCCGGAAGCGGGTTATCTCGGTGGAGATTTGGTTTTCAGTGGTAATTATAAAGAAATGCTGAAAGCGGATACTTTGACCGCAAAATACTTGAATGGCGATTTGAAAATCGAAGTTCCAAGTAAACGAAGAAAAACAAAAGAATTTATCGAGATAAAAGGTGCGCGTCAAAATAACCTGAAGAATGTGGATGTCAATGTTCCTTTGGAATGTTTGACAGTGATTACAGGTGTTTCCGGAAGTGGAAAATCGACTTTGATGAAAGAAGTGATGACGAATGCAATTCAGATTCAATTAGGAATGGGTGGAAAAAAAGCGGATTATGATTCTGTGACTTTTCCTTCAAGACTGATTCAGAATATCGAATTGATTGACCAAAATCCTATTGGAAAATCGTCACGTTCCAATCCTGTAACTTATCTGAAAGCTTATGACGATATCCGAGATCTTTTTGCGAAACAAAAATCTGCGAAAGTACAAGGGCTGAAACCAAAGCATTTCTCTTTCAATGTAGACGGTGGAAGATGTGACGAATGCAAAGGCGACGGTGTGATTACCGTTTCGATGCAGTTTATGGCAGACATTGAGCTGGAATGTGAACATTGCCACGGAACGCGTTTCAAAAAGGAAATCCTCGAAATCAAATACGACGAAAAAAACATTTCCGATATTCTTCATATGACGGTTGATGAAGCGTTGGAATTCTTCAAAGAAAACCACGAAGAAAAAATCGCGACAAAACTGAAACCTTTGCAAGATGTTGGTTTGGGTTATCTTCAGTTGGGTCAATCCTCTTCTACTCTTTCCGGTGGTGAAGCACAGAGAGTAAAGTTGGCGTCTTTCCTTGTGAAAGGTGTGACTACGGAAAAAACTTTGTTTGTATTTGATGAACCTTCAACAGGATTGCATTTCCACGATATTCAAAAATTATTGAAATCCCTTCAGGCATTGATAGAATTGGGACATTCAGTTGTAGTGATTGAACATCAGCCGGATATTATCAAATGTGCTGACCATATCATCGACGTTGGTCCAAACGCAGGAAAATATGGTGGCGAGATAGTTTTCACGGGAACGCCAGAAGATTTGGTTAAAGAGAAAAAGTCTTTTACAGCGAAGTATATTGCGGAGAAGTTGAAGTAAAATTTATAAAACTAAAAAACCAAATATGACAATCAAAGAAGCAATATTAAAAAGTTTAGAAGACTTAGTGATTCCAGTCAACAACAATGAAGTTTTTAATCATATTGTTAACAAAAATTATTATGAATTTTTAAAAGGTAAAACTCCTGCAGCAACAATTTCTGCTCAACTTGGAGAGTTCATAAGAAATGGTGATTCTAGAGTTAAAAGAATAAAAAAATCCAACGGATCTTACAATTACTATTTAACAAAAAATGAACAACAGATTGGAATTGATATTTTGAATGATGAAAATGACGTTGACATTTCTAAACAAGAACAATCTCAACAAACCAAAACAAAGGTTTATGAAGAAAGAGATTTACATAAGCTTCTAAGTAGTTATCTAAAAAATACAGAGACTTTTTCCAAAACTATTTTTCACGAACAATCTAATGGAAAAGATAGTAATCAGATTTGGACACATCCAGATATGGTTGGAATTAAGTTCTTGAATTTACAAACCAAAGTCAGTCAAAATTTT
The DNA here is from genome assembly GCA_002345565.1 of Flavobacteriales bacterium UBA2306. Lineage (GTDB taxonomy): Bacteria > Bacteroidota > Bacteroidia > Flavobacteriales > Weeksellaceae > Epilithonimonas. The sequence continues at coordinate 718,714 of DDVS01000001.1, forward strand.
CTAAAATCTATCAATCGTGTTGATACTTTGAAATTAAGTTCATATGAATTGAAAAGAGAAATAAATAGCGATAGCGAACTTAAAAAAGCCTATTTCCAAGCAGTTTCCAATTCAAGTTGGGCAAATTATGGTTTTTTAGTTGCGTTTGAATTTAGTGATAGTTTATATGAAGAAATGTCTAGATTGAATCAATCTTTCGGAATTGGAATTATTGAATTAAACGCTAATCCTTATCAAAGTAAAATTCTTTTTCCAGCTACATATCGCGATTTAGACTTCAAAACAATTGATAAGCTTTGTAAAATCAACAGAGAATTTGAAAATTTCATTGAACAAACAGAAAAGCTTTTAACCGCAAGTGAAAAATATTTTTCAGGAGCTGAGAAAGAACTCAATGAATTCTGTGACAAATATTTCGCTAATGATTCTGAAATTGAAAAATATTGCAAAGAAAAGAATATTCCATTTGAAAAATAATTTTCCTAGTGTTCAAAGTTATCCACAAAAAAATGTGGATAACCTATAAATTTTAACATTCAGTTTACATTTCGTATTGTTTTTCTTCCTAAATTTACCATAGAGATTTAGGAAATGAACACAAAATTTACTCTTGACTCCATCGGAATTACTCAAATTAAATTTGATATAAAAATTTAAAGGATAGCATTGTCGGCTGTCCTTTTTTGTTGTTGTTTAACTAAAAAAATGAGATGTTTTATCTACTGAACCGGCTTCTAAAGAGTCGGTTCTTTCATTTCACAAAGGCTTCGACTCCGCTCAGCCCGACAATTCTTATTATACATTTAGTACTAAAAGTGTCGCACTGAGCGGAGTCGAAGTATTTATAATAAAAAAGACTGTTTCTTTCGAAACAGTTCTCTTTTCATTTTCAGATTTTACTATTTAGAAGCATTTACATTGATACCAATTTCAATGTCTTTACTAATCATCCATTCTGCTGGGTCAGTTTCATCAGTCCCAAATTTGATTCCCCAATCTGCTCTGTTTACAGTAAACTTAGCCTCTAAAGCAGCTTTACCTTCAGCAACAGTCACTTTCGCAGGGAAAGAAACGTTAAGCGTTTTCCCAAGCAAAGTCAAGTTTCCGCTCACCGTTTTGTTAGCTCCAGCAATGGCATCTTTTGGAAGTTCTCCAGCCAAATCAGCAACAGCAGTGATTTTGAAATCAGAAGTTGGTTGTTTCTCAACATCAAAGAAATCAGCATTTTTAAGGTGCGCTTCTAGGTCAGCTGGTTTTTTATCAGCCTCGGTTACAGATGCAGGATCCACTTTCAAAGTCGTCATATCGATTACGAATTCTCCAGAAGTTACCGCATCATTTTCAACGGTGATTTCACCAGATTTCAAGTTAAGAGTTCCCCATCTTGGCGCAAATCCACCTTTATGGAACGCTTTCCAATCTACTTTAGACGCTGCCAAATCTACGTTGTAAACTTCACCTGTTTTTGCAGCAACTTCTTGCTCTGCGGTTACAGTTTCTTTTTTGTCGTTACAAGCTGTGAACAACAACGCTGCTCCTACGAATGCTAATACTGTCAATCTTTTCATAGATAATATTTTAAATTAATATTGATTTTTCCTGCATCAAAAATAAGACCTTAAATCTTGTCTCCACATTGATGTACATCAAGAAATGCTTTTGTATTTATTCAAATTCTTTTGAAACACCCAATCCAAACAATGCAAAATCGTAAACCGCAGGGTCATCAGCATTATATTTTCTAAGAATCAAATCCAATTCTTCTACAGCTTTCCAATCGTTTTGTTTTCTAGTAAGAATTCCTAATTTTCTGGAAATATTGGCTGTGTGAACATCCAAAGGAACCGATAAAAACTTCTGATCGATCTTTTCCCAAATTCCAAAATCAACGCCTTTTTTATCTTTACGAACCATCCAACGCAAAAACATAATCAATCGTTTGGAAGCGGAATTTTTATAGGGCGAACTCACGTGTTTTTGTCCACGATGTTTTTCGCAAATGAAATGATTTCTAAAACGCTCAATCGAATGAGAAAAATTGATTTCGTTGTCATGGATTAGAAATACATCTTCCAAACTTTCAAACTGAGTGTAAATTCGGCGAAAATTTTTTAGAAAGAAAATAAAATCTTCGTGATTGAATGTTCTGTGAATGGCTTTTTGTGGAATGCTATTTAAATCAGAATCTGTGAAATTCGTTACAAAATCATACGGTGAATTCCCCATTAATTCCATCATTTTATTGGCATCATTGATAATTGATTTGCGGTTTCCCCAAGCAATGCTTGCAGACAAAAATCCGGCAATCTCAATGTCTTGTTTCAAAGAAAAACGATGCGGAATCTGAATTGGGTCATCGGTAATAAAGTCTGGAGAATTATAGAGTTCTGCTTTTTCATTTAGCAAATCGGAGATGTCTTTTTCTTTCAAAATCATTGTTCAAAAATACGAATTGTTTTTATCGCCAAAGCGCAAGAATTTAATCATAGAAAAGTAAAAAGTCGCAAAGTTCTTATTGAAAACAATTGCGACTTAAATTTTATAAACCACATAGAAACATAGTTTTTGTACGCCCAATTTAAAATAGTTTCAATTCTATTTTAATTTAAAAAAGATTAATTTCTATGTGTCTATGTGGTTAGATTACTTTATTTAAAAACTATCTCCCAATGACTTCCGTAATTGGTTTTCCGATTGCTCCACTTGGAAATTCGATATGAAGTAGAGCGGAGATTGTTGGAGCAATGTCCGTCATATAATAATCGCCGTTGCTCTCGCCGTGTTTGATTCCCCAACCCATAAAAATCAACGGAATATGAGAATCGTAAGAATTCCAAACGCTGTGCGTGGTTCCTTTTTTGGCGTAACTTGGTAACATCCCATCGTGAGAAACGATTTGAATATCCCCACTTCTCTGCCAGTTGTAACCATTAATGGCTCTGGATTTTATTGGTTCTGGAATCGCTGATGAACCAATCTTTTTCAAATCTACGGCGTACAAAACTCTTGGGTCTTTGTTCAGATTATCGACGATGGTTGTTTTGATGGCTTCTTCATCCAGATTTTTTTCTTTAATCAAACTTTGATTCAGGTAGATTTGATAATTATCGATTCCGAGAATCAATTTGGAATTGGCATATTTTTTCTCCAATTCAGCACCAAGATTTTTCTCCATATCTTCGTCAAAGAAACCGCCTAAGATTTTATTGGCTTTCAAAAAGCCTTCTGCATTGGCACCACCGTGGTCCGCAGACAAGAAAATCAAATAATTGTTCTTCCCAACTTTCTCATCCAGCATTTTAAAAAAGGCTGCCAAATCTCTGTCTAGTCTGATGTAAGTATCTTCCACCTCAATAGAGTTGGGTCCGTAAGAATGTCCTACATAATCTGTTGATGCCAAATTAATTGCAAGAAAATCTGTTTCAGTTCCTTTTCCTAAGGCATAATTGTCTAAAGCCGATTCAGCAAATTTCAATGTCAAAGTATTTCCGAAAGGTGTTGTTCTGATGACGCCTTTTTTTGTGACATAATCAGACAATAGATTTTTGTAAGGAAAAACAGGTTGTTTTGCCGTTCCTACAGGATATTCCCATTCTACATTATCAGCCGTACTTTCCGTATATTCATTGATTGGCAACGCTGTTTCCCAGCCGTTTACCAACAATTTTTCTGGAACTTTCTGGTCATTGAAATCTTTCACCCATTTTGGCAGGTCATTCATGTAATAAGAACTCGTGATGAAGTTTCCGGATGAATCATCAAACCAAAACGCACCAGTCGGATTGTGACCAGCAGGCAGAATAGAAGCGCGGTCTTTCAAAGAAACGCCCACCACTTTTGATTTGAAATTACTTGCAATTCTTAATTGGTCTGTAACGGTTGTTGACCAAAGATTTTTTGGAGAATGACTTCCGTTTTTTTTGTTATCCGTTCCAACTGGGTTTACGCTGTCGTCGGCCGTACAATAAACATTTTTTCCGGTTTCTTTGTCCGTCCAGTCATTTCCAGCAATCCCATGAATGGAAGGCACTGAACCTGTGTAAATAGAAGTATGCCCAATCGCTGTAACTGTAGGTATGTAAGGAATATGGACATTATTGAGAGAATAACCTTCGCCCAAAAGTCTCTGAAATCCGCCTTTACCAAACTTCTTCTCAAAGCGGTAAAGATAATCCCAACGCATTTGGTCTACAACTAATCCTACAACTAATTTTGGTCTTTCTCCTGAATTTAATTTTGTTTTCTGCGCATTTACATTTCCAAATGTAGCCACGGCTAAAACGAAAATCTGAATTTTTCTGAACATTGAATCACTTTTTATTGAGTCCAAATTTACGGCTTTCAAAACTTTTGGGATGTGAAATTTTCATTAAAGTTTATTTCAAGATTTAATATGAAAGTACAAAGGAAGTTGATTCCGCTCTGTTTGATTCTTTTGGCAACCGAAATGGGAATTGAAATCCTAAACGAAGAACAATACGGCGAATTGCAAACACTTGGGCAATTTGATTTGAAAACATCCAGCTGGATTAAAACACTTTACGATATTAGAAAATTAGGTGGTGCAATTTTCTGCGATAGACGTTATAACACTGTTTTTCTTTATCATAATGGTGCAGAATCCTATTATGCTGCAAGAGGTTTTAGAGGCGTTTTGAGGTTTTAGTTTTAATTACAATCTTTGCAAACGCCTGTCAAAATACAATTTACGCCTTCCACAGAATAACCTTTTTCCAAAGAAAACTGAACTTCAACAGGTAAACATTCTATTGTTTCGCATCTTGTACATCTGAAATGAAAATGATGATCTGCCAGTTTTTTTTCGTCACATTTAATGCAAACTGCAAAATATTGTTTCCCGTCCTCGGCAACAATTCTATGAAGAATTCCGTCTTCACAAAAACGATTGAGAACACGGTAAACTGTAGCTCTATCCATATTGACAGATACTTTTTTCATAATAGCATCCTGGCTCATCGCTTTTTTGGAATCTGCCAAAACATTGAGAACAGCATCTTTTGTAGGTGTATTTCTTCGGGTCATCTTCATTAATGCGATTATGTTGCAATAATAAAAATTTATTCTAACTTTGGCAAATATTTAAAAGAAAAAATCATTTACTTAAACTTAAATCAAGAATATGAACAAGACAGAATACGAAGTTATCATCATCGGCGGAAGTTATGCCGGACTTTCAGCAGCAATGGCTTTAGGAAGATCTTTGAGAACAACTTTAATTATAGACAGCGGAAAACCCTGCAACGCGCAAACACCACATTCACACAATTTTTTGACACAAGACGGGAAAACGCCGAGAGAAATATCTGAATTAGCGAAGAAACAGGTTTTAGAATATAAAACAGTAGAATTTCATCAGGGAAAAGCAATCGATGCGAAAAAAACTGCAAAAAATTTTGAAATTATCACAGAAAATGGCGAAAAATTTAATTCAAAAAAATTAATTATTGCCACAGGAATCATTGATGATGTTCCTGACATTAAGGGTTTCAAGGAATCTTGGGGAATTTCGCTGATTCATTGTCCATATTGCCACGGCTACGAATATAAAGGTAAAAAGACGGCGATAATTGCCAATGGAGACAAAGCTTTTCACCTCGCTCCGCTGGTTAAAAACCTTACTGAAAATGTCACAATTCTCACCAGAGGAAAAGCTGAATTTACCGATGAACAAAAAGAAAAATTAGAAAAACATGATATCAACATCATCGAAACAGAAATTTCTGAATTGAAACATCAAAACGGAATGGTAAAAAGCATCGAGTTTATAGACGGAAAAAAAATTGAGTTTGAAGCTGTTTACGGCGTTTTTCCATATAGACCACATTCGGAGATTCCGCAGATTTTGGCTTGTGAGTTTACTGAAATGGGACACGTCAAAACAGATCAATTTCATAAGACTAATATTCCTGGAATGTTTGCTTGTGGAGATAACTCGTCTATGATGCGTTCTGTTGCCCATGCTGTTTATACAGGAAATCTTACCGGAGCAATGGTAAATATGGAATTAACGAACGAAAATTTCTAGCATAAAAAGTTTCACTTTCGGATTTTAATTAATGTAAGATTTTTGTTTAACATGCATTAGAAGCTAAATTCTTGTATCCAATTATTTTATATTTTTGTGGTATTAGTTATGAAAAAAATTATTCTGATAGAAGATGAATCTGCTGTTGTTTCCTTTATTAAAAAAGGATTGCAGGAACTCAATTATGAGATTTCTGTAGCTTTTGATGGTAAAACTGGAATAAAATTAGTGGAAGATAGCAGTTTTGATATGGTGATTCTGGATATTATGTTGCCAGACATCAATGGTCTTGAAGTCTGCAAAGAAATAAGAAAAAAAAACAAAACCATTCCCATCTTGTTTCTCACCGCCTTAGACTCTTCAGAAAATATCGTACTTGGCCTGGAAAGTGGCGGTGATGATTATCTTGTAAAACCTTTTAAATTTATTGAGCTGGTAGCTAGAATAAAATCTCTTCTGCGGAGAAGCGGACATCACACGGGCACAGAATCTATAGAAATTGATAATGAACATATCTATCAATTTTCTGACTTACAGTTAAATGACTATACCAAAAAAGTGAACCGCGGAGGTTTAGAAATTTCTCTGACTTCTACAGAATATAAGCTTCTACTCTATTTTCTTAATAATCCGGAAAAAGTGATCTCCAGAGCAGAAATTCTAGAAGCCGTTTGGGGTGTTAATTATGAATTAGGAACTAATGTAGTAGATGTTTATGTCAATTATCTCAGAAAAAAACTGGATACCGCGGATGAAGAGAAATTGATTCATACCGTCATAGGAATGGGTTATGTTCTGAAAAAATCTTAATCCTATGCTGAAGAAAATTAATACCAACCAAACCAAAACCATGCTTCTGCTGATGCTGGTTTTTTCGGTAATCATTCTGCTGTTTAGCGGGTTGGTGTATTTTTCTATTGTTAATTTTTCTCATCAGCGTTTTTATGAATTACTAAAAATCCGTACCACAACCATAGTCCAAATAGAAAAAGGAAAAGACCACCTGGATATTCCGGAAAATCATATCCTCAACAGCCTTAACGATGAAGAACTTCCCATGGAAAAGGATTATGTATTTGCAGTACCTACCGATTCTAACTTTACCCAAATCTCCAAGGAAGTCCACATCCCGGATTATTTTTTCAAAAATATTATAAGAAAAGGCGAAGCCAATTATAATGACAAAGAGTTCTACTATATTGGTCAATCCTTCAAATCCAATAACAAAGAATATATTGCGATAGCCTCCGCAAAAAACCATTATATGATTTATTATCTGGGATATTTGAAAAGAACACTAATAACTTGTATGATTTTATCACTGTTTTTTTCGATGATTTTTTCCTTTTATCTTTCTAAAACTTTATTCAGACCCATTCTCAAAATCACTGGAAAAGTAAAAGAAATAAGCTCGGAGAATCTGCATCTAAGACTGGAAGCCCAACCCGGCAATACAGAGCTCAACGAATTAATAGACACTTTCAATGATATGCTCAACAGGATTGAAACTTCCTTCGAAACGCAAAATCACCTGATCGGGAATGTTTCTCATGAACTTAGAACTCCTCTCACCTCCATTATGGGAGAGGCAGATGTTGCGCTATCCATCAACAGAACGGAAGAACGTTACCGCGAAACCTTGCATATTATATTAAACGAAGCAGAAAAACTAGATCGTAAAATCAAAGCCTTGTTAATGATTGCCCAAACAGGTTTTGATGGAAAAAGCCAGAAAATGGAAAAAGTGAGAATGGATCAGCTTCTTTGGGATGTGATAGATACTGCCAAACGTATCAATTCTAAAAACAATGTTTACATGGACACCAGTATGCTCCCGGATAATCCTAAAAAGCTAAAAGTTTTTGGCAACGATCAACTTCTTCACCTTGCGATGGCAAACATTATCAACAACGGCTGCAAATACTCTAACTTCCAACAGGTTAAAGTTTCTCTAGGCGCTACAAACACGCACGTGTACATCATCATAAAAGACAATGGAATTGGTATTCCGGGTTCTGAAATGGATAAAATCTACGATCCCTTTTTCCGGGCTTCTAACACCAAAAATTATGAAGGTTATGGTATCGGATTGCCTCTTGCAAGAAATATCATTCGCATGCACAATGGTGAATTATTGGTGAATTCTAAAGAAAACGTGGGGACTACCGTACAGATTCGGTTTCCTGTTTTTATCCCTTCCGAATAGGAATTTATGTATTTTAATCCTATTCTAATGTTTTTAATTACATTCTAATCCTATTCCCAATCTTTTCTAACAAGGTCATAATAGTTTTGTATTATCAAATTACAAAATCACAAAATTCTCAGAATTATGACCAAAACTATTTTAATTGCGACCGATTTTTCACTGGAATCTCTGGACATTTTAAAAAAAGTCCTGAAAAAGAAAAACGACTCTGGAGATACGCATCAATACAACATTTTGCTTGTTTCTGGATATGAGATGAATGATTCTATCAGAGATCTTCTCTTTTCAACAAAAAATACAGTCTTTAATAAAATAAGATCTGCAGAATTTTGCGATGCTTACAGCATTATCAAGAATAAATATCCCACATTGGTTAATAAAATTATCTGTGATATTTTTTCTGGCAGCTTCCAGAGAACCTTCAACCATTATATGGATGCGAAACAAATTGATGAAGCTTATTACGCAACTGCCGGGAGCAAAAATCTGCATAAAAATCAGTTTGAAATTACCAATTTCCTGAAAAACAGCCCATACATTAAGGCACAGGAAATCATTCTTGAAACGGTAGATTTTATCCCGGAAAAAGGAAGATTAGCGCAAGTGTTCTTGTAAAAAACCAATCTATTAAATCCAATAATAAAAAACCAATTAAAATGTTAAGAAATTATAGTAACAGCAGAACGTTGGGAGACAACATCAGACTGGGGACGCTGACTGCATTCACCGCAGGAACTATAAATATAGCATCTCTATTGATATTTCTGTCCTTTACATCCAACGTCACAGGACATTATGCGATATTTGCCGCAGAAATCAGCAAAGGAAACTGGACTCAGGTTACGGTGGTTGGCGCATGGATTTTTCTTTTTTTCTTTGGTGGATTTGTAGCGAATTTAAGTGTGATTAACTTTAATAAAAGTAAATATTTCGCTCATGCATTTCCATTGATATTAGAAATTCTGTGCCTGTTGACAGTGGGGATATACGGACAATTTTTTTATCAAAAAACTTTAGGCGAAACCGAAGCTCTAGTCGCATTGATGCTTTTTGCAACGGGTTTACAAAATGGTTTAACAGCGAGTATCTCCAACTTCTCTGTAAAAACAACTCACTTAACAGGTACAACAACCGATTTGGGAATATTGTTCTCTATGTTTACACAGAAAGAATTCAGAAAAAGCCCAGAATTGATTGCCAGAGCAAAACTATTGATGAGCATTATGTTGGCGTATGTTTTAGGAGCGGTATTTTCTGGATTGACTTACTACAAGTTAGAATTCAGAGTCTTCTATGTAATATGTATTTGTTTGATGATTGTGATAAGTTATGATGCTTACAAAATCAACATAAGACACTTCAAAACCGATTATAGATATTACAAGATATATCAAAAATCAACATTACTTGCTTTTTTGTATTATAAGCTATTTCACAAAAGAAAAAAGAAAAAAATTAAGCCAGCAAATAACCCAAGACCTCAAACCAAACTTGCGTTTGGAGAAAAATAGAAACACAATTCAATATATTTCAATTTTTTGTAATAGTTCTTTATTAAAAAACCGCTTTAGAAATTCTAAAGCGGTTTTGATTTTATAATATTGAGTTTACAATTATTGCTCAACCCAAGTATGATTTTCTCCAGCTAATTCACCAAGATATTTTTCCGCATCCATTGCCGCCATACAACCGCTTCCAGCCGCTGTAATCGCCTGTCTATAATGATGATCCTGAACATCTCCTGCAGCAAAAACACCTGGAAGATTGGTTCTTGCAGATTTTCCTTCTGTGATGATATATCCATTCTCATCAAGGTCAACTTGACCTTTAAAAAGATCTGTATTTGGTTTGTGACCAATCGCAATGAAAATACCGTGAACATCTATTGTAGAAACCTCATCTGTTAAATTATTAACAACCTTTGCTCTTTCTACCAAAGCGTTTTCACCTTCGATTCCGATTAATTCGTGGTTGTATTTAACTTCAATATTTGGCGTGCTTAGAACTCTGTCCACCATCACTTTTGAAGCACGGAAGTGGTCTTTTCTAACTAACAAAGTTACTTTATTACAAATTTTAGAAAGATAAGTTGCTTCTTCTGCGGCTGTATCTCCAGCTCCAACTACGATAACATCTTTTCCTCTGTAGAAAAAACCATCACAAGTGGCGCAAGCAGAAACTCCTCCACCTGCATATTTTTTCTCATCTGCTAAACCAAGATATTTTGCAGCTGCTCCTGTTGAAATGATGACACTTTTCGCCAAAATCTCACGAGAACCTGTACTTAGTTTATGAATCCCACCTCTTTCTTTGGAAAACTCAACTTTGGAAATCATCTCGTAATGAACTTTAGTTTCAAAACGTTCCGCTTGTTTTTGAAGTTGAAGCATCATTTCTGGTCCTGTGATTCCGTCCGGATAACCTGGGAAATTTTCTACTTCTGTAGTTGTTGTCAATTGTCCGCCTGGTTCCAATCCTGTGAAAAGTTCCGGTTTCAGGCTTGCTCTGGCTGCATAAATTGCTGCTGTAAAACCAGCTGGTCCAGAACCTACAATGACACAATCTAAAATATTGTTTTCCATTTTTATTATTGAATTATTTTATTTTTAAGGATATAAATTGGTTCAAATTTCTTGTCGAAATTGGAGTTTTCAAATATAATTTCTTTGATTAAAAAATCGGGTACAAATTTCGGGAATTAATTATTCAAATCCTATCTAAAACATCAATGTGATTTATTAGACTATTGAATAATAGAATTAAACTGAAACCTTCAGTTCATCCACTTTTATGATTTTATAAACCATTTCTTTATAGATTTCCTCATCTTCCATTTGTCGCACGCCAAGACCTTTAGATTTCAAATCCATTTCACGAAGAATAGAAATTACTCTTGTTGCGTGTTTCAAAGGATAAAATCTTGCTGCTTCCGAATAATCTTTAATCGCATAAGGATTCACGCCCATTGTTGAAGCGATTGTTTGAGGTGATTGTCCATTAAGAGTGTGATAAATAATGATGTTGGAAAAGAAGTTGTAAAGTGCTCCAAACGCCATTTGAATGGGATTCGATTTTTTGTTCTTTCCCATATAATAAGCAATACTGAAAGCTTTCGCTTGGTCTTTCGTCGCTAATGCTTTCTGAAGTTCGAAGATGTTGAAATCTTTACTGATTCCGATGTGTTCTTCAATGATTTTTCCGTCGAGAACTGCTCCGTCTTTCAGAACGATTTTCAGTTTATTAAGTTCATTCGCAATTCTGGAAAGGTCGTTACCAAGATATTCTGCTAAAAGGTGGCTGATATTGGGCGCAGATTTGATTCCCATCTCAGACATTTCACCTTGAATCCAAGTCGGAAGCTGATAATCTTTCATCTTCTCACTCGTGAAAAGCATTCCGGATTTAGCAAGCGTTTTGGCTACTTTTTTTCTCGCATCCAGCTTTTTATGTTTGTGAGCAATGACTAAAATTGTAGAGGGAACAGGATTTTCCAAATAAGCTTCCAAAGCTTTGGATTCTTCATCATTCAGTTTCATATCCTGAGCCTCCTTCACAATAATGAGCTGTTTGTCTCCCATCATCGGATATTGTCTTGCTAAAGAAAGAATCTCAAGATAACCTGTATCACGACCGTAAGCAATGGTTTGATTGAAAGCTTTCTCGTCTTCTTCCAAAACATCTTGTTCAAAGTGTTTGACAGCCAAATCGATATAAAAAGCCTCGTCGCCCTGAAAAAAATAAACCGGTAATAGTTCTTTATTTTTAATATTTTTGAGGATAATATCTATTTCTTTCATCTTAAAGTATGCAAGTTCCGAAGCTAAATTTTGAAAATGAGTTCGATTTCCAGATCAAACAAGACAAAGATACATTTTTTATCTATGATTTGGTAAGGAAAAGCTGGCTTGTATTGACGCCGGAAGAATGGGTGAGACAGCATTGGCTTCATTATTACAGATTTGTAAAAAAGAAAAATCTGTCGTCATTAATCCTTGAACAAAAACTGGAACTGAACGGAACCACAAAAAGAATTGACCTCCTAATAACCGAAAAAACAGAACCAAAAATATTACTGGAACTCAAAGCGCCAAGTATTGCTTTGAAAGAAATCCACTTTGAGCAAGTCGCACGTTACAACAGTTTAATTGGTGCAGAACAAATCATCATCAGCAACGGATTGCATCACATTTTTGCTGATTATAAAGATGGGAAATATCAGTTTTTGAATTCTAAAGTTTGAAATTATTTCTGATGCTTTTTGATAATTGGAAGCAGGGAATTCGTGAATTTTTGTGCTCCATTTCCATTAAGGTGTGAAAAATCCATAAAGTCCGAAATACGATATGTTTCTAATGTATTTGAATCAACGTAATATCCATATTTAGAAAAATAATTTCTACTTATATCCCGGAAACGTTTTGATGAAACCGGGGATTTTTTAAAATAAGTTTCATTGAGTGGTGATAATACCAATAAATAAGGAATATGGTTTTGTTTCAACAGGTCTATGAGATTCTGAAAAGATTCCGACTGATGCTTTATCGGATTGAAATTCATAATTCTAATATTAGGTGTTTTTTTCTTCTCATCGTAAATCAGTTCTGATTTAACAAAACCATTCCCAAGATATTTATCTTTCTTATCCGATACTGAATCTTTTAGTTTTTCTTTTCTGTCTTTTTCTGCAAATCCTGTGTATTTTATAATTAAAGCATTGAGAGACATCAAACTTGGAGCTGTTTCAAATAATTGTAAATCATGAAAGTTTTTTTTAGAATTAATAATTACGTCTGTTGTTTCGAAACTATCTGGAGTCAGCATGAGATAAGGATTAACATCGATAATAACTAATTTAGGCTTTACTTCATCCAAATATTTTTTTGCCATTACATAAGTCATATTCGGTTTTTGAGAACTTGTTCCTAAGCTGAATGAAGAGTAGCCATTATTTCTTAAAAACTTAGGATCGTAATTTCTGAAACCTAAACTGGAACCTAATACAAAAATATCAATTGCTTTTATTTTACATATATCCTCCATTTTTCTTGCTGTAAAGCCATATCTCCTTTGTTCTTTTTTGGGAATATTCATATTTAAAAATCCAGCCTGTGTTTTGTATAGACCAATCACTACAATACAATAAATAATGATTGAAACAAGGAGAAATTTAGAAAAAACAATAATTAATCTTTTCATATTAAAACTGAAAATAAATAAAGTCTTCTTGATTTTTCGGCATTGCAAGCGCTATTAATAATAGTATAAAAATATAAAATCCCCACCTGTAATATACTGTCCAGTTTATTCCTATTTTTTCCAAAATATGATAATCTTTTCTCCCAAACCATTCCACAACAAACATAAATAATATCAAAAGCAATAAAGACCAAGACATAAAATCCGGATAACTAATAGATAATCTAGTGAAAATACCATAAACAAATGCATTTGTTGTATGAATACTTTCATTTCTAAAAATCATTGCAAGAAATGTCGCAGTAGACACATTAAGAATAATCATAACAATATGACCAAAAGATGTTATTACAGATGTTTTGTAATGATGTATAAACCTATTATTAAAAGGTCTTAATAAAACTGATATAATCACAAAAACGGCCGCAAAAAAACCAACCACAATATAAGTCCATCTTGCACCATGCCAAAATCCGCTTATTAAAAAAATTAGAAATACAAAAAAATACTTCCGTGCATTAGAAGAATTTTCTTTGATTGCAGGCTTGTAGATATAGTATTTGAACCAAGTTGATAAGGAAATGTGCCAGCGCCCCACAAATTCTGCCATATCTCTCGCAAAAAAAGGAGTATCAAAATTTTTCATTAATTGAATACCAAACATTCTAGAAGTTCCAAGAGCCATATCAGAATATCCGGAAAAATCTGCATAGACTTGAAATGTAAATAGAAATGCGGCATAAATTAAAGTCAACCCAGAATGCATACCGGGATCTTCGAAAACCATATTGACAATACTTGCACAATTATCCGCTATAACAACTTTCTTAAAGAAACCCCATAAAAACTGTCGCATTCCATCAACAACTTTATGATAGTTAAATTGATGACCTTTAGTCAATTGAGGTAATAAATGTGGTGCTCTTTCTATTGGACCTGCAAGAAGCATTGGAAAAAAGCATACAAAAAGTGAATAATTAATAATATTTTTTTCCACTTTGAATTTACCAAAATATACATCCAAGACATAACTCAATCCATGAAATGTATAAAAAGAAATTCCGATTGGAAGAATAATATTAAGCGTAGAAATATTCGGTTGAAAACCAATTGAAACCAATAAATCATTGAAACTTTCAACAAAAAAATTAACATATTTGAAATAACCAAGAATTCCTACATTAATAATTATACTTGTAAACAGCCAGATTTTTTTGGTTGATTTTTTGGTTGCTTTGTCAATTGCAATACCTGAAAAATAATCTAAAAGCGTAGAAAATCCTAATAAAAAACAAAAGCGCCAATCCCATTGCGCATAAAAATAATAGCTTGATGTAAGTAAGAGTAGATTCCTAATTTTCCATTTTTTTACCGGAATTGCCCAATAAAGACAAAAAACCGCTACAAAGAAAATAAAGAATTCTAAGGAATTAAATAGCATTAATCATCATATGTTTGTGTCACAAATATAATTTTATATTTTCATAAATAACACAAATAATCAATAATGATAAATATTTTTTAATAAAGAATAGATTACAAATAAAAATTCTACAAATTAAAATCTTTCTTCGGGTTGAAAAGATAGATCAAAAAGAAAAACAAAACGGAAACCGCCAAAAAGTATTGGTAATAATGAACCGCAGATTGTGAACTTATTGTAGTCGTGGTGGAACTTGAGGATCTATGAAGCTCATTGATTAGATTATTAATAGCATTATCAAGATTGTTCCCGTCCAGATAATTGCCTCCAGTTGAATTAGCGATATTTTTAAGCGCTTTGGTCTGCAATTTGGAAACAACTGTTTCGCCATACATATCGGACTTGTAACCCATCAATTGTCCGAAATAATATTCTGGAATTGGAGCTCCTTCTTCTGTTCCCACACCAATCGTTGTGACTCTGATTCCTTCTTTTTTCGCCAGATCAATCGCTTCGTCCTCGTGACCTTCGTTATCCTCGCCGTCACTTATTAAGACGATATTTCTTGAACCTTTGGTGATATTTTTGAATTTCTGAGCAGCAATTTGTATCGGTTTCAGAAAATCGGTCCCTTGGTTTTGAATAACACTTGTTTCAATTCCTGAAAGATAAGTTTCAGCGGCAGAATAATCACTGGACAAAGGCATTACAGAATAGGCATCGCCAGCAAAAACGATAATTCCTACTCTATCATTGGTCATCTTTTGAAGAGAATTGATGATGATATTTTTCGCCTCATCCAATCGGCTTGGTTGGATATCTTGAGCATTCATCGAGTTGGAAACATCCAAAACGAAAATCGTACTGCTCACATTTTGCTGCACACTGATCTCTTCTTTTCCTCCCAAAAGGTCGATAATCGAAAATATCAAGAATAAAAATCCTAATAAATATAGAACCGGAAATAACTTTGCAAATCCAGAAGTTTTCTCGAACAAGACATTCTGAAATCTATCTTCTGCAAAAACATTTCTTCTTTTGCTTTTCCAACGGATAAAATGAATGATGAAGTAACCAATGACAGGCAACAACAGAAGCAACAACAGATACCAGTAATTTCCTAAATACCAATTCATCAGCTTAATTCAAAATTTTAAAAATTACCCATCTCAACAACGCATCCAACAATAGAAGACCTAAAGCTACCCAAAGAAAAATTCTGAAATATTCTTCATAATTATACAATTTCGAAGTTTTGACATCGGATTTTTCCAGTTGATTAATCTCATCATACACATTCTGCAGGCTGCTGTTAGATGTGGCGCGGAAGTATTTCCCACCAGTCAGTTGTGCGATATCAATCAGTGTATTCTCATCGATTTCAGTTTTTTGTTCTGTGAAAACAATATCTCCGAAAATATTAGTTCCTGTTGGGAAAGCGGCGAAACCATTGCTTCCAATTCCAACTGTATAAACTTTGATGCTGTTATTTTTTGCCAATTCTGCGGCGATTTGCGGAGGCATTGCATTCAGAACGGTGTTCACGCCATCAGTCATCAAGATGATGATTTTACTTTTGGCCTTGCTTTTTTTCAAGTGATTGACAGCAACAGAAAGACCTTCTCCAATTGCGGTTCCAGGCTGTAATTCGAGAGGATTTAATTGATTTAATTCATCAATAACCACCTGGTGGTCGGTTGTCAAAGGAACTTTGGTGTAAGCTTCTCCCGAATACGCCACCAAACCGATCCTGTCATTTTCTCTTTTATTAACGAAATCAATCGCGATCTTTTTCAACGCTGTCAATCTGTCCGGGTCAAGGTCTTTAGCCATCATACTCAAGGAAACGTCCACAGAAAGCATAATATCAATTCCTTTGGATTCGTCTCTATCCTGAGAAATAGTGTAAGTTCTGGGTCTTGCCAAAGCAATAATCAAAGCTGAAAGAATAAGATATTTCGAAATCTTCAGAAAAGTCATTACCAACGAAATGTTTCCGCTCGGTTGCATATTCTTGACCGAAGGCACAGCAATTCCTCTACTCTTTTTCTTGCCCGAATCCAATATCAATAATGGAATGAACAAAATAAAAAGCAGTAAAAACCAAGGACTGTAAAACTCGAAATTCACGGATTAATTATAAATGATTGATGATTTTATTTAAGTTTTCTAATTTTAGATTTGTCTGCATCTGAGAGTTCTGCAACAGAAACATTCCGAAGATTTTCAGCTTCCACATCTTTCGTAGAACGTTTTACAAAATCTCTGATTTCTGTAAAATCTTTAGCCATCAATTCTTTTGTAGGAATGGTTTTCGCAAATTTCACAAGGTCGCCACGTAAGAATATATCTTCCACAATTTTTTCATTTTCCTGAGAAATCGCATTCGTGTTTTTCATATAATCTATCAGGTCATCCGTCAGCAAAACATCCGCAGGAATCTGATATTGTTTGGTGATAAAAGTTCTTGTAATATCAATCAATTCCACATAAAAAGCACGGAAATTTTCGTTCTCGATATAATTTTTCTTTCTGAGTTTTTCTAAGTCTTTCAAGGTCTGATTCGTCGTCACAATCGGGCTTGATTTGCGCTTTTTCCCATATTTTACAATTCCGATTATTAAAACAATCATTGCGATAATCATCAATGCGACAAGAACGTAAAACTTATACAAATCCCAATAATCTTGAACATTCAGTTCTACTTCTTTGTTCTTCATAATGTCATTAATCTGGTCGCCTTTTTTGGCTGTATTAATGACTTCAACTTCGTAAGGAATGGTTTTAAGGATTTTATCTCCGACTTTTATCTGAATTTCAGGAATCGTAAATTTTCCTTCCTGAAAAATCGCAAATTTCACAGAACGCAAATAGATATCTTTTTGCTTGGCAATACTGTCATTCACCATTTCGAAATGAAAAGGTAACAGTTCATTTCTTGGCGAAGCCTGAACATCTTGTCCGTTCAAATCCAAAACCTGAATCTTGAAAACCGCAACTTCGCCCAAAGCCAAAGTCGTTTTGTCCAGATTAGATGATAAGGTTTGGGAAAAACCTAACGAAAAAAAGAATATAAAAAACGAAAAAAATATTTTAAATAATCTGTAAGGCATTTATATAGTTGACAGTTGTTGGTTGATAGTTGTTAGTCTTTTTTGTCTTGATTCTTTATTCTTGTCTCTTTTATTTATTTTCTGAAATATTGATACAAAAATTTGCTGTAATCATCAGAAGTTTTGATATCTAAAAAATTAGCTGAAGAATTCTCAAATTCCTCTTTTGTTTGGCGCATTTTCCGTTTTTGTTGTTCAGCAAATTCATAACGCCATCTTGCGCTGGAAGTATTCGCCCAGACTTGTTTTCCGGTTTCAGCATCACGAAACAATGCATAACCGATATCGGGAATCTCCATATCTTTTTCATCAAAAACTCGAAGTCCTAAAACTTGATGCTTTCTTGCGGTGACATTCAGAATTTTCTGGTCAAACTCGTCCTCGAAATCAGAAAAAACAAAAACCAGAGATTTTCTTTTGAAAACACTCATCATATAATTGAAAGCCGAATCAAGATCCGATTCTGCAGGAACATACTCCGCTGACAAAATATTACTTACAATCGATAAAACGTGTTTTCTTCCTTTTTGTGGCGGAACGACTTTCAGAACTTTATCGGCGTATAAAATCAATCCGACTTTATCGTTATTTCCTGTTGCTGAAAACCCGAGAGAAGCGCAAATTTCTGCAACATATTCTCTTTTCAGTTGGGTTTTGGTTCCATAATCCATAGATGCGGAAATGTCCACAACCAACATCATCGTCAGTTCCCTCTCCTCTTCCATTACTTTTACGAATGGTTCACGGAAACGTGCTGTTTTGTTCCAATCGATTCTTCTCGTGTCATCTCCGAACTGGTATTGTCGAACCTCAGAAAATGTCATTCCCTGACCTTTGAAAGCGCTGTGATATTGTCCCATAAGCGATGCTTCCGTTTTCTTTCGAGTTCGGATTTCTATCTGCTTTACTTTTTTGACGATATCTTTTATCTGCATAATCTTTGTCGGTTATCGGTTGATAGTTTTCAAATCATCTCTTTTCTTAATATATAATAATTCGACAACTGACCACTATCAACTGATAAACCTAATTGTTTAAGGAGCTTGAACCTTCCTAAGAATTCTATTTACGATTTCGTCCTGAGTTACTTCTTCTGCTTCCGCTTCGAAACTCAATCCGATTCTGTGTCTCAAAACATCTTTTGCAATTTCCTTCACATCTTCCGGAATTACAAATGCTCTTCCTTTGATGAAAGCATAAGCTCTGGAAGCAATTGCTAAATTGATACTTGCTCTCGGCGATGCTCCGAAACTGATAAAATTTTTAAGCTCAGACAATCCGTATTTTTCAGGATAACGCGTTGCGAACACCATATCCAGAATATATTTTTCGATTTTCTCGTCCAGATAAATTTGATTGATGAGTTTTTTAGCTTCAACAATCTGTTCAAGATTAACGACCTGTCTGATTTGAGGAATATCTTGCGTAGAAATCATTCGCATTACCTTTCTTTCATCTTCAAATTCAGGGTAATCGATTTTACACTTCAGCATAAAACGGTCGGTTTGCGCTTCCGGTAAAAGATAAGTTCCTTCTTGGTCAATCGGGTTTTGAGTGGCTAATACAAGGAAAGGTTTTGGCAATTGCATTGTTTCATCACCAATTGTCACTTGCTTTTCCTGCATTACTTCCAAAAGTGCAGACTGAACTTTTGCAGGAGCTCTGTTAATCTCATCCGCCAAAACGAAGTTCGCAAATACAGGTCCTTTTTTTATAGAGAAATCGTTGTCTTTTACATTATAAATCATTGTTCCCACAACATCCGCAGGTAATAAATCCGGCGTAAACTGGATTCTTGAAAACTGTCCGTGAACAGCTTCTGCCAAAGTTTTGATTGCGAGAGTTTTTGCCAAACCAGGAACACCTTCCAAAAGAACGTGACCATTCCCGAGAAGTCCTATCAAAAGACGGTCAATCATATATTCTTGACCGATAATAGCGCGGTTGATTTCTTGTTTTAGGATATTAAAAAAGTAATTCTGTTCTTTTACTTTCTCTGTAAGTTGTCTGATATCTTCTGCTTGATTCAATTCTGACATAGTTAATCTTAATAATTGGTAAATTTCATATAAAAACCCGCAACAGCAAACACAACAATTGCTAATCTTGCGTTAAATATTTGTTAAAACGCAAGAAGGTTATAAGTTAGATGTCAAAAGTCGAAGGATATATCAATTCTGATTATTTGTCGTTTATTATAATTAGTATAACTTTGAATTAATAAAATTTTTCTTATAAAATGAATTATCATTTTGCCAATCATAGACAAGTCAGAAAAAATTTGCTTGACATTTTACAAAATACTTCAGAAAAAGACCTTCTCACGATTCCTGACGGATTCAATAATAATATTTACTGGAATATCGCACATTGTATTGCCCAGCAACAATTACTTTGTTATTATCTCAGCGGAAATCAATTCCGAATTGACAAATATTGGGTAGAAACTTATAAAAAAGGAACATTTGCTAATGTAGATGTAAAACAGTCCGAAATGGAAGATTTGGCTTATCTTCTGATAGAAACTTCAAAGATTTTGATGAAAGATTTCGACAATGATTTTTTCTCAGATTATACGCCTTATTCTACAAGTTTTGGGATTGATTTGAAGAATATTCAGGATGCAATTATTTTCAACAATATGCACGAGAGTATTCATTATGGTTACATTTTGGCTCAGAAAAGAGCTTTAATTGGGGAGGGACTCAGCAGTTTATAAATGATGAATTATAAGTGATAAATGATTTCTTTTAATTTTAGATTTCTTTTTCCGATTTTAATTTTAGGATTATTATCATTTTCAAAATCTGAGAATGAAAGATTCAAATATTATCAACCAATCAGTAAAACTCAAGAAATTGAAGTTTTCTATCTAACTTGGCAAGACACTAACTTACCCAATTTCATCAAAACATCGGACTACAAAAAGTACGTTGACAAAGCAGAATTAATTGATTATTGTTTCTACGTTGATTCCAAAGATCCAGAAAAAAGGAAGTTCAAAATCCCTGTAACGACAGATAAATTGATTAAGAGAATCCCATTGACAATCAAAGGAAAATTCTTTAAAACAAAACAATTTGATGATACTTTTCCTACTCCATTATTTGAAGATTTGCAAAAAACCGGTGATTTGAAATTCAAAACCGAGAATGATGAGTTTTTGGTTTTTGTTTTGGATTAAGAATTAAATCACAAAAATTTTCATTAACCACATAGACACATAGATTTTAAAATTATTTTCAAGATAAAATAGACTAATAATCTATTTAACCTTTTGATATATTTTTTTTAATTTACTATGTGCCTATGTGGTTTTTATTCATTAATCGTCGATTTGTGGTTCAATCTAGAACTTTACAGTTTTGTTAAGAGAAAACTAATTACAAAAACCTTACTTTTGTAAATTCAAAATCTCATTAATGAATCCAGAGAAAAAAGACGATTTCATCTTCGGTCTTAGACCCGTTTTAGAAGCCTTAGAAGCAGGAAAAACTATTGACAAAATTTTTGTTCAAAATGCTTTGCAAGGTGAAATCTACATAGAACTCAAACAACTTTTATCAAAACATAACATTCGTCCCAACTACGTTCCCGTAGAAAAACTGAATCGTTTTACGAGAAAAAACCATCAAGGTGTAGTTGCCTTCATATCTGATGTTCCTTTTCATAAAATTGAGGATGTTTTGCCTCAAATTTTCGAAGCAGGGAAAACACCTTTTATCCTTGTTCTTGATAGATTGACAGACGTTAGAAACTTCGGAGCTATTTGTAGAACCGCAGAATGTGTAGGCGTTGATGCTGTTGTAATTCCTGAAAAAGGTGCAGCTCCAATCAACTCAGATGCTATTAAAACTTCGGCCGGAGCGATTTATAACATCAAAATCTGTAAAGAAAAAAATCTAGCACATACTGTTGATTTTCTGCAACAAAGCGGTGTTTGCGTTTTTGCGGCGACAGAAAAGGCGCAGAAATTGATATATGATGTCGACTTCAAGGAACCTTGTGCCATTGTAATGGGAAATGAAGAAACTGGAATTTCCAAAGAAGTACTTCATCACGCTGATGAAAAAATAAAACTTCCGATAGAAGGTAAAACCCAGTCTCTGAACGTCTCTGTAGCTTGTGGAGCAATTCTTTATGAAGCAATGAGACAGAAAATAGTTGCTGGTTGATAGTTTTTGGTTGATAGACATCAACTTATCAATTATCAGTCATCAAATATTAATTATTATTATCAAAAATCAATTATGAAAAAATTAACAGCGCTTGCGCTAATTGCAATAACATTAGTAGCTTGTAAAAAAGAAACCAAAACCATTACAAGAGTTGACCCAAAAACGGGAAAAACAGAAACTGTAACCGTAGAAGTTTCCTCTGAAGAAGCTGCAAAACCAAAAGCGATTGCTGATAGCAGTGGGATTTATAAGCAGAAATTCATTCTGGAAAAAGGAACAACTTATCCGTTAGTTTCTTATCAAAGAGAAATCCAACAATTGACTTCACCAGACGGAAAAACGGTTTCTGGAACGAGTGAAACAACAGACGAAATGTCTATCACTGTCAATGATTTCAAAGACAACATCTACGATATGACTTTGAATATGGTTGGGAAAAGAATGTCAACAACAGCCAACGGAAAAACGGTTTCTATTGATACTAAAAAACCAGCTCCAAAAGAAGAAAACCTGAGAATGGATTACATCGTGAGTAAAGGTTTAGCTGGCAACAAACTGAATGTAAAAATGGACACTTACGGAAATATCAAATCCATCACAGGTTTTGAATCTGTTCATAGCAACTTAAGAAAAGCCATTGCGGGAATTGTAAAAGACACTAAGCAACAAGATGCTTTCATAGAAAACTTTAAAGCTGGTTTCAACGAGGAAATGTTGAAAGAACAATTAAGCAAAAACCTTAAATTGATTCCTGCAAAAGGAACAAAAATCGGAGAAAAATGGACAACTTCCGAAGATATTGACCCAAGTGGAAAATTGAAACAAACTTTGACTTTCACTTTGGTAAAAGTGGAAGATGGAAAAGCGGAAATTAGTGTAACTGGTGTGATTCCTTCCAAATCTGACAAACAAAGCCAAAACGGAATGACTCACACAATGAGTATGGGGGGTTCTGAAAGCGGAAAAATCATCATCGATGAAAATACAGGTTGGCTTCTGAACCAAAACCTTTCCGTAAAAACAAATCAGAAAGAAACTTTGTCAGACGGAAAACAGTCGCAAAGTATGACCAAAAACTCTACAACATCTATTATTATTAATCCTTCTTATAAATAAAATTAGGAAATGAAATACATTTTCGAATTCATATTAGCAACCATCATTATATTCTTCGTTTGGAATATTTTGAAACGATTGTTTTTCAATGCATTCTATAAAAATTTCCCGAATCTTAATCCAAGCAATCAGCAACAGAACGAGCAAACCAATTCTAAAAAAATGCCCAACAAAAAAGTAAATTGGGATGCAGAAACGGTAGATTATGAGGAAGTGAAGGAAGAGAAGAAAAGTTAGTTTAAATCTTAACTAAAATAAACACAAAACCTTTTAGATTTTTAAGTCTGAAAGGTTTTTTAATATTAAATTTGGAAAGTGAATTTTTAAAACTATATAATTATTCCAAAAAATTGATTTTAAATCTAGTATCTGGAGTCTAATATCTAACATCTATATATGTTCAAAAACAAGAAAAATATCCTATTCGTTATCGCCAGTCTGGTGATTTTCGTTTTGCTGGCAGTTTTATATGCGAATCCGGTAATCTCCGGAAAACGCCTGATGCAACACGACATTGTTTTCTACAAAGGTGGTGCGGAAGAACTTTTGCAATATCGTGCGAATAACGAAAACGAAACTTACTGGAGCGACGCAATGTTTGGCGGAATGCCAACTTATCAGACCGGAGCTCAGTTCCGAGGCGATATCATCAAAAAAATTGATGACTTGTTTTTGTTCCTTCCAAAACCTGCTAATTACCTTTTCTTGCTATTTGCCGGATTTTTCTTTTTGGGAATGGTCGCAGTCCGTAATTGGAAATATGCTTTGCTGGGTGCAACATTCTTTGGATTATCCACTTATTTCTACATTATTATCGCAGCTGGACACAACGGAAAAGTTCACACTATTGCTTATTTCGCGCCACTTGTTGCGGGAATAATACTTGTCTATTTTAGGAAAAAATATATTCTCGGATTTATTACCACAGCCCTTTTTGCAGGTTTGCAGATTTGTGCGAATCACCCGCAAATGACTTATTATCTGTTCCTTGGATTAGGATTTTTATTCTTGTCTGAATTAATAAGAGCTATCAAAGGAAAAATCGAATGGAAACATTTCTTAATTTCTTCCGGAATTGTGGGATTTGCAATCATAATCGGAGTTGGGATGAACTCTCAGAGAATTATGGCCAATGCAGAATATGTGAAAGAAACAGTGCGTGGAAAACAAATCCTGAACACTAGTTCTCACACCGCAGGAAAATCTGGAATGGATAAAGAAAGTATCACAATGTGGAGCTACGGAAAACTGGAAACTTTGAATCTTTTCATTCCTAGATTAATGGGAGGAGGAAGTCAGGAAGAAGGCTCTGACAAAATAATGGAACACATCCAAGAATTGGCTCAGGAAAACATCAAATCTCAGCAGGAATATGATATGTTCCTCAAAGGATTCAGCAGTCCGACGTATTGGGGAGATCAGCCGTCAACTTCCGGTCCGGCTTATCAAGGTGCAGTTGTTTGTTTCTTGGCGATATTAGGATTTTTCTTTGCCGGAAAAAAATACAGATATTGGATTTTAGCCGCTTCGATTTTAACGATTTTCTTAGCTTGGGGAAGCAATTTCTCTGCGCTTACAGATTTCTTTATCGATTATATTCCGATGTACAACAAGTTCCGTGCACCGTCTTCTATCTTAGTGGTTGTGGAATTTTTGTTTCCTTTCATTGCGATTCTCGGACTTTATCAATTCTTTACTAATGAAAAATTAACTGAAGAAAGCAAAAAGAAAACTTTGATTTATGTTTCCGGAACTGTTTTAGGAATTACATTGTTGTTAACACTTTTCGGAAAAGGAATTTTAGGTTTTTACACAGCAAACGAGAAAACTTATCTTCCACCTTACATTTTGGATTATTTGGTGGATGAACGTTACAAAATGTTCCAAGCCGATGCTTTAAAAGCAATTGTTTTTGTAGCAATTACAGCCATCGTTATGTTCTTAGGATTAAAGAAAAAACTCAATATCAATATCGCTTTACTGATTATTGGTGTTGTAAGTTTATTCGACCTTTGGACGGTAAACAGACGTTATTTGAACGATGATAATTTTGTTGATAAAACTTTTGCTGATTCTCCTTTCCAAACAGAAAATTCTGAATATCTGATGAGTAAGGCTGGAAACGATTCCTTTGTTCAAAGTCTTTTGCAACAGACCAATGTTAATAAAGCTTTGCAAACAATTGCTGAGAAAGACAAAGACCATTACAGAATTTTTAATAATGTTTTGGGCACTTTCAGTGAAACGAATACATCTTATTTCAAATCATCAATCGGAGGTTATCACGCTGTGAAATTGAGACGATACGATGACTTAATTAATCAATATTTCGGAGCAACGGATCCGGAAAAAACGCCAAGAATTTTGAACTTATTGAATACCAAATATTTCTTGGTTGGAGACCAACAAAATCCTCAAATCGTTCCAAATCCGGAGGCGAACGGCAATGCGTGGTTTGTTTCTGACATCAAATTCGTCAATAATCCAAACGAAGAAATTAACGAAACTGGAAATGTTGATACAAAGAAAATTGCTGTAATTTCTAAAGAGGATAAAGCTTATTTCAACGGGAAAAATCTGGTTAAAGATTCAACAGCTTATTTGGCTTTAAAAACTTATCAACCTAACGAATTATCATTTGATTCATCTTCTAAAACTCCTCAATTGGCTGTATTTTCAGAAATATATTATCCGCACGGTTGGAATGTTTATTTGGATGGTTCAAAAGTAGATTACATCAAGGCAGATTATCTTTTGAGAGCGCTTTATGTTCCTGCAGGAAAACATAAAATTGAAATGAAATTTGAACCAGCTGTTATTGAAAAAGGAAAATTATTCTCTTTGATAAGTTTTGGATTGTTTATTTTGTTGAGTTTGATTGGCGGTTATTTTCTGTTTAAGGATTCTCAAAAATCTGAGGTTGTAAATGCCTAAAAATATCAAAATAAAAATATAATATAGAAAGCAACTCGATTTGAGTTGCTTTTATTTTTTGTTTAGATTTGAAATTATAAATAAATTAAAAGCTTCCACAAACTGAGATTGAATTAGAAAATTGGATGAAGAATAACGGTCGATAAAAAACACGTGAAATCTTCAGAATAGAAAAAGAAATAGTCGAATTTGCCTACAACCAATTAATATCTGACAAATGGGCTAAATCTCATTGTATTCGTTTTGTATTTAATAAAACTGAGGCAGAAGAATTGGCAAATATTCTAAAAGATATGGATATTAAATATTTTGAAGACCAAATTCATTACTACATTGATAGACCAGCTGACAGAACATTTGTTTTAAATTGTGACCTTAAGAAAGTCGAGAATTTAAAACTTAAATATTATAAAGAACCACAATAATTGAAAACAAAAAAAAGCAACTCAAATTGAGTTGCTTTAATTTTTTGCGTGAGCTTAGGATTACTTTCTGATTCCTAGTTCAGCGATAATTGCTCTATATCTGTTGATATCTTTTTTCTTCAAATAATCTAAAAGAGCTTTTCTTTTACCTACTAACTTTACAAGAGATCTTTCTGTGTTGAAATCTTTGTGGTTAGCTTTCAAGTGCTGAGTCAAGTGGTTGATTCTAAATGTGAATAGAGCAACTTGTCCTTCAGCAGTTCCTGTGTCTTGTGCAGATTTTCCGTGTTTTGCGAAGATTTCTGCTTTCTTTTCCGATGTTAAATACATTCCAATATTATTTAAATGATTATTATGTAACGAGGTGCAAAGATAAGATTTATTTCCGGATTAGAAACTGTAAATCAAAAAATTATCACTTATCCTCTATCAGATAGTTTTTCACAGCTTCTAAATCAACAGGAAACTCGGTAGATTTCTTTTCTTTTTTATTAAATGCTTCCAATTTTTCAGGAATAATAACCTTCTCTTTCAGAACATCTTCTACCACTTCTACAAATTTTGCAGGATGAGCAGTTTCCAGCAAAACACCAACAAAATCTTCATTTATTTTGTCTCTCTGAGCTTGTCGAAGAGCCTGAAGCCCAAGATAAGCAACAGCGCCGTGTGGGTCAAGCGTGTAATTAAAATCTTTTTTAACTTTTTGCATTGCTTTTTTCGTTGCTTCATCGGAGAAAGAGTAAGATTCAATCTCTTTTTTGAATTCTGAAACATCATTATTGAACAAGCTTTTCATCCTTTCAAAATTACTTGGATTTCCAACATCCATTGCATTGCTGATGGTTTGTTTCGAAGGTTTTGCTTCGTAATTTCCTGTTTGTAAAAACTTCGGAACCACATCATTTTCATTAGTTGAAGCTACAAAACAATGAATTGGCAATCCCATTTTTTTAGCAAAAAGTCCCGCTGTTAAATTTCCAAAATTTCCACTTGGAACCGAGAAAACAATCGGTTTTTCTAATTTCTGTAATTGTGCAAATGACCAAAAATAATAGAAAGATTGTGGAATTAATCTCGCAATATTAATACTGTTTGCTGATGTTAAAGTGAATTTTTGATTCAGTTCTTCATCGGATAAAATCTGTTTTGCTAAAGCTTGACAATCATCAAATGTCCCGTCGATTTCTAGAGCTTTGATATTTCCGCCCCAAGTTGTCAGTTGCTTTTCCTGTAACGGACTTACTTTTCCTTTTGGATAAAGAATATAAACTTCAATTCCCGGAACTCCGAAAAATCCTGACGCAACCGCACTTCCCGTATCGCCGGATGTTGCGGCAATCACTTTCATTGGTTTTCCTTCCGAGAAATAAGACATCATTCGCGCCATAAATCTCGCGCCAACATCTTTGAAAGCCATAGTTGGTCCGTGGAATAATTCTAATGAATAAACATTCTCAGAAATTTTTACGGCAGGAATTTCGAAGTTCAAAACTTCATCTATGATTTCTTTTAGGTTTTCATCCGAAATGGATTCGCCGAGAAATTCTTTCGCTACTCGAAACCCGATTTCCTGTAAACTAAGATTGGGTAGATTTTCAAAAAATTCCGAATCCAATTGCGGAATATATTCTGGCATAAAAAGTCCGCCGTCATCTGCCAAACCTTTTAGGATTGCAGTTTTTATATTGGTTTCTTCTTGTTGTCTTGTTGATATGTATTTCATTTTGTTGATAGTTGTTAGGTGTCGGTTGACAGTCTTTTCTCTTTGTTCTTTATTCTTTTATCTTTAAAGAACTCTCGCTCCTTCATCATTGATTTTCGTTACAAAAGCTTCGCTTTCTATATTTTTTTGATTGAGTAATTCCTTGATTTTGAATGAAATTTCTTCTGCTGTTTCTTTCTTTTCACACAATGCAAAAACCGAAGGACCGGAACCGGAAATCCCAAAACCAATCGCGCCGTTGTCCAATGCCAGCTGTTTCATCTCATAAAAATACGGAATCAGCATCGCTCGAACAGGTTCTATAATGACATCTTCCATACTTCGGGTAACCAAATCCAAATCGCCAGTACAAAATCCGGCAACCAAACCTGCGACATTTCCCCATTGTTGAACCGCAGATTTGAGACTGATTCTTTCTTTGATAATTTTCCTTGCCTCACCTGTCGGAACATCCACGTGCGGATGAACAGAAACGACTGACAAATCTTTTGGATAAGGTAATTTCATCGCATCCAAAGGTTCGTAACTTCTTACCAAAACCAAACCTCCCAAAAGCGCCGGCGCAACATTGTCTGCGTGCGCGTTTCCACAGGCAATTCTCTCGCCTTCCATTGCCAATGGTAACAATTCTTGTTTTGTGTATGGTTTTCCCATCAACTCATTGATTGCAACCAAAGCCGCAACGCTACTCGCCGCACTGGAACCCATTCCGCTATTGAGCGGCATTTTTTTATAGAGTTCGATATCAATTCCTTGATTGGAGTTGATTTTTTCCAGAAACAATCTAATGACGTGCGAAACGACATTTTTATTAGGGTCTTTCGGAAGTTTACCGTTATCGCCTTCGATTTTTGTGATGACGATTTGATTGGAATCGTTCTTTTTCAAGATGATTTCATCGCCGGGTTCTTCTATTGCAAAACCGAGAACATCGTAACCACAAACGACATTAGCAACTGTAGCCGGAGCAAAAACTTTTATAGAATCCATTTTTAATTATTAATTGTTAATGGTAAATTGTTAATTGATTGGTGTTAAAAATTAATCATTGATAATTAATCATTAACAATTATTATTGAGCTGTAACTCTTACTAAATCTGCAAAAACTCCAGCGGCTGTAACTTCCGCGCCTGCGCCCGGACCTTTTACAACCAACGGCGTATTTTTGTATCTTGATGTTGTGAACGAAATGATATTATCACTTCCCGACAATCCGAAAAATGGATGATTAGCATCTACGATTTGAACTTCGATGTTGATTTTTCCATCTTCCAAAACACCAATTAATCTCAATTTTCTTCCAGAATTTTCTGCTTCATTTTTGAAAGATGAAAAGTAAGGTTCGTGTTTTTCCAGTTCTTCGTAAAATGCAGGAATCGAATCTGCTTTGAGACAAGCTTCTGGAAGAAAATCTTTGATATTAACATTTGACATTTCCAACGGCAATCCAATTTCTCTTCCCAGAATCAGCATCTTTCTGGAGAAATCCATTCCGTTCAAATCGTCTCTTGGGTCAGGCTCTGTGTAACCTAATTCCTGAGCCGTTTTTACAACTTCTGCAAAAGTTTTATCGCCAACATAATTATTGAAAATATAAGAAATTGTTCCTGACAAAATCGCTTCGATTTTTAGAATTTCGTCACCTGAAATCCAAAGATCATTTAGTGTTTTGATGATTGGAAGTCCGGCTCCAACATTGGTCTCGTATAAGAAACTAACATTGTTCTTTTTTGCTAATCTTTTGAACTTACTATATTGCTCGTAAGACGAAGAATTTCCTTTTTTATTGCAAGTTACAACTGAGATATTATTATTGAATAACAACGGATATTCTGCAACAACATCTTCGCTGGAGGTATTGTCCACAAAAACCAAATTAGGTAAATTTTTACTTGAAATAGAATTTATAAATTCTTTTAAATCTGATTTTTGCAAATTAGAATTAAAGTTATTATTTAAATCAAAATCGGATTCTAGATTATCGAAAATTTTCATTTCCCGACTGTTAGTAATTCCTACAACATTGATTTTAATCTGATGATTTTCTTCGAGATTTTTCTGTTCTCTTTCCAACTGTCGGAACAATTCTTTCCCGATATTTCCTGTTCCTGCAAACAATACATTAAAGGTTTTTACCGGTGAAAGTAACAGCGAATCGTGTACAACATTAAGCGCTTTTGAAAGTTCATTTCTTTCAATCACGGCAGAAATATTGAGCTCGGATGAACCTTGCGCAATGGCAATAATATTGATTCCGTTCTTGCCCAAAGCACTGAAAAATTTACCACTGATTCCTCTCGTTTTTTTCATATTCTCGCCAACGACAGAAAGAATACTTAACTCATTATCGAACTGTGGTTCATCAATTTTATTGGAGCTGATTTCAAAATCAAATTCTTCATAGATTGCTGTTTTCGCTTTTTTCTCATCATCGAAAGAAACTACAAACGAAATACTATGTTCCGAACTTGCCTGCGTGATGAGAATAACATTGACCTCATATCTAGCTAAAGCATTGAACAATCTTCCACTGAAACCTTTCATCCCAATCATTCCGTTCCCTGTAATATTAATCAAACAAGTTTTCTCGATGGAGACAATTCCTTTGATAAGACCTTTGGAAATTTCGGATTTTTGATGAATCAGAGTTCCTTGACTTTCCGGTTTGAAAGTATTTTTGATATAAATCGGGATTTGACTTTCGATAGCAGGAATCATTGTTGGCGGATAAATCACTTTCGCACCGAAATACGACATTTCCATTGCTTCCTGATAACTCAATTCAGATTGAGAAAATGCATTCTTCACCAATCTTGGGTCAGCCGTTAGGAAACCGTCAACATCTGTCCAGATTTGGATTTCGTCCGCTTTTAAACCTGAACCTAAAATTGCTGCGGTGTAATCGGAACCTCCTCTTCCCAAAGTTGTTGTATCATCATTTTTATCTTTTGCGATAAAACCCGTAACAACATAGATTTGATTTTCTAGTTTCCAGTTTTTGAGATTTTCATTGGTTTTTTTAGAATCGACATTCGCATTTCCGAAGTGTGAATCTGTTGCAATCAATTCTCTTGAATCTTGGAAAACTGCAGGGAAATTTTCAGATTGAAGAAAAGCAGAAACAATCTTGCTCGACATCTGTTCTCCGTAAGAAAGCAGTCTATCCTTGATTCTATCTGATAATTCACCAAGATTTTTAACGCTGAATAAAACATCTTCAATCTCATTGAAATTGACTTTCACCATCATCAATAATGGATTCTGAGCCGTTCTTGGCAACAATTCTGAGATAATCTGATAATGTTTTTCTTCTGCCTGTTTGAGTATTTCTGAGAAATCATTTTGCTTCAAAGCTTCTTCTGATGCCGATAAAAGTGCATTCGTGATTCCTGACAAAGCGGAACAAACAACGATTAAAGGTTTGTCTTTATTAAATTCTTTCTCAATGATTGATTTTACATTTCTCAATGCTTCTACACTTCCAACCGAAGTCCCCCCAAATTTTAAAATTTTCATTATTTATATTTTACATTTTTCTATTGACAGGTCGCTCCTACGGAGCTTTGATTTTTGTACTAATATTTTTCTATTATCAGTTTGCTCCTCTGGAGCTTTTTTTGAATTAGTATGTTTAAATTTTTCAAAACAAAAAGCCTTTCTGAGTTCAGAAAGGCTTTTTGTTAAATATTTATTTCTCACAATATCACAAACACACCTTTCTGCAGCTACGAATTGTAGTTGTTGTAGAAATCGTTGTTGTGGTTGTAAAATTCATTATCGTTTTGTAAATCTGTTACGAAAATATGAAAACATTTCTCATCTGCAAATTTTAAAACGATTTTTTTAAAATTAATTCAAAAAATCATCAAAATTTCTGAATTTGGAAATTTCAACAAAAATATTATTTAAAAATTTTAATACTGAAAATCAATCACTTAAATATCTAATTTAAAAATATTTACTACTTTGTATTGCATAATACCATTCTATTTATATATCTTTGCAATGTAAAGTTAGAGAAGCGAGTTCGAAGCTGACTTAAAAACTTAAGAAAGCAGGAACATTAAACTTTATAATTATTTGAATTTTAACCAAACAATTAATATGAATACCGAGAACACAAAAGCGCAAATGCGTAAAGGAATTCTGGAATTCTGTATTTTGAGCCTTATCCAACAACGCGAAATGTATGTTTCCGACCTGATAGAATCTCTCAAAAAAGGAAAACTAGATGTAGTGGAAGGAACACTTTATCCTCTCCTTACAAGATTAAAAAACGGCGAATTCCTGGCTTACAGATGGGAAGAATCTACAAGCGGACCGCCCAGAAAGTATTATCAGATTACTGAAAAAGGAAGTCTCTTCCTAGCAGAATTACAAACCACTTGGCAGGAATTGACAGATTCTGTCAACCAAATCACATCAAACTCTCACTCTCAAAACTAATATTATGAACAAGACATTATCTATAGCACTCGCAGGGTTCTCTTTTATGATAGATGAACACGCTTATATCAAGCTTAGCGATTATCTGAATGCCTTGAGAAATTCTCTAGACTCTCAGGAAGCAGACGAAGTAATGCACGATATTGAAATCCGAATGGTCGAGATTTTCAAAGAAGTACTTGCCAAAAGAGAAGTTATCAATGATTCTGATGTTGAAAAAGTAATTGCTCAAATCGGAACACCTGAACAAATTGATGAGCAGGAAGAAGCTTATTTCTCTGAAGGAAAACAAAGTAAATCAAAATCCTCTACAAGCTACAGCAGTTACAGCAGCAATTCTCAAAAACAATTGTTCCGTGACCCGGAAAGACAGAAAATTGCCGGAGTTTGCGCAGGTTTAGCAGCTTACTTTGGAATGGATATCACTTGGATGAGATTGATTTGGGTTGGTGCATTTTTGTTCCTTTGGGTAGCTCCAGGTTCATCTTTCTTAGTTGTAATTTTATACTTCATCCTTTGGGCAGTTTTACCAAAAGCGGAATCAGCTTCTGACTTTTTGAAGATGAAAGGAAAACCCTTAAACTTTGATAACTTAAAGGAAGAGTCCAGCAAAATAGTGCAGTTTGCCAATGAGACAACTACAAGAGCCGGAGAAATCTACAATGAAAACAAACCAAAAGTTGGTTCTGCAGGAGATTCTCTTTTGAAAGTTCTGAAATATTGTCTTGCTATTTTGCTCGCATTGATGGCAGCAGGATGTTTCATCGGATTGTTCGCAATGATGTTTGCTTATGGTTCTGACAAATTCGGGATGGACAATAATCTTGGATTCTATCTTGAGGAAAACAATCTTGGTTATCTATTGCTTGCAATTGCAGCTTTACCAACCATTATTTTCGGTGTAGCATTCTTATTATTATCAATCAAATTATTCTCTCCAAAATCAAAATTCAATTATGTTGGGCCTGTTCTTGGAACTTTAGGAATCATTTGGATTATTTTAATCGGAGTATTGGCTGCGAGCGCATCAAGATTCAATTTTAGATATAGTGGAGATAATCAAGATTATGAAAACGTATCAATATCTGCTCCAAATGACACTATCTATCTTGACAGCAAAAAGGTAAATATCCCTGAGAACTTCAGTACTTATTTTAATAATATCTATTCTGATAAGGCGACGATTTTTAAAAGAGATTATCCAAGTGTAGAAATCACAAGAAGAGATGATATCAAAACGCCTTACATCATCATCAAAAAAGAAGCGGAAGGTTACAACCAACCTCTTAAGATGAAGGTTCCTGTGGAAATCAGAGGTAACAGAATTCTACTTCCAAACTATTTCGAATATCCTTATGAATACAGATTCAGAGATTACAGATTGGATTACGAGCTGGTAGTTCCATCGAGAATGAAAATCATCAACGAGAAAGAATACGAAATTAGTACTCGTGGCGATGACGACGATGATGACAATGATAACGATTATGATAATCACAACAACCACGGAATCACGGTTGAGAAAAACAAAATCAATATCAACGGAACTACAATTGAATACAACTCCGAAGAAAGTGACAGCGTGAAAATCAATGGAAAAAATTATTCTAAAGATTCTGCAGATGTTGTTTTGGAAAGAATGAAATTGTATGATCAGGTTAAGAAAAGCATCAAAGACTTGAACATCAATATTAAAGACGGAAAGAAAGAAATTTCTATCAAAACTAAATAAATTGAGAGTGGATTAGTTGAAAAGCGGGTCAAAAGATTTTCGGATCTCCGCTTTTCTCCTAGTTCTCTTTAACCATCGAATCCCAAAATTTAATATGAAAATTCACCCATTTTTACTTTTGATATTCCTCACCACTCTATCAAAAGGACAAACGCATCGTTTTGTTTATCAATTTGATTACAAACCAGACTCCACTTCCGAGAATAAAAGACATACCAATATGGTTTTGGATGTTAATCCAGATGAAGTTAAATTTTACGAATTCGGACACTTGAGAAATGATTCTATCAACAAAAGCGGAGGCAGAAGTTATAGCTGGAGCGGCGTTCCTGCTTTGAAACGCAAAAGAAACTCATCAGAAAACACCAATTATGAAATGATGAGAGATTATATGTCTTATACTACTAATGATAAGATGGATTGGAAATTGGAAGATGAAACCAAGCCATCTGCCCAATATACTTTACAAAAAGCCACCACAAATTTTGGAGGAAGACTTTGGACAGCTTGGTTCTGTAAAGATGTCAATATCTCCGAAGGACCTTACAAATTTCGCGGGTTGCCAGGTTTAATTTTCGAATTGAAAGATGACAAAGACAATTTTAATTTCAAATTGATAAAAAGTGATAAACTGGCAACAACTTATGAAACATTTGATTTCTTAGAAAACTTCGGCGGTAAAAAATCACTTAATGTTCCGATAGCACGTTTCAAAAAAATGCAATTGGACTTCTTCAACGATCCATTGAGTGAAATGAAGGATAGATTTGATAAAACAGAACCTGGAACTTTTAAAGTGGCCGGCGTGGAAGTAAGAAGCAAAGATCAGTTCAAAGATCTGACTAAGAAAGTACAAGAGCATATTCTTAAAACGTACAATCCATTAGATTTGACCAATGCTGTAAATTACCCAGCTATTAATTGATAATTTAATAAAACTTTAACGCTTTAAATACCAGATAAGCTATTTTATTATTAAATTTGTAATATAAACATTAAACCAAAAAAAAACTATAAAAATGATCCAACTAGTATTAGAAATCGCAATTAGAATCGTAGATTTCATCAGTAACCTTTTTTGATGCGCAAAGAATATCCAGATATTTCTTAGGAATAAACATATTTTGTAAATTTGTAAAGTATAGCTTCATAAAAGTTATACTTTTTTTATGGAAAAAACTTGACTTAGTTGTAATTTCATAAGATCAAAATAAAAGAGAATAAAAAGTAGTTATGAAAAATTTTTTCGCAAAAGCCATTCTAAAATTGATAGGATGGAAAGTTGTTTTGCAAGGCGATGTTAATAATCTAGACCGTTGCATCCTTGTTGTAGCACCACACACACACAACAGCGAATATCTTCTGGGAAATCTGGCTTATTGGTCTCTTGGGAAGAATCTCAAAATTATCATCAAAGATGCTCATACAAAAGCTTGGTATGGAGGAATTGTAAAAGGAATCGGAGGAATTGGAATTGACCGTTCTCAGAAGAATGACTTGGTTAATTTTGTGGCAAACGAGTTCAAAAAAGATGATTTCAGCCTCGTTATAACACCGGAAGGTACCAGAAGCAAAGTTGACAAATGGAGAAAAGGATTTTACCATATGGCTTTGGCTGCCAAAGTTCCTATTGTAATTGCTGCAGGGGATTTTAAAAGAAAAATAATCTATCTAGGTTATAAAATCCCGTATGAAACAATAGCCTCCCAATCTTATGATGAAACGATGGAGGAAATCCAGAATTATTTCATCAAATATGACATCCAGCCCAAAGTTCCAGAAAATTGGAATCCGAAAATATATTAATTCAAATTTTTAAATTATAACATGACCAAGATCCAAAACTTTCAATCATAAATTTTAACAATGGAAGAAGCAAGAAAAAAAGAAATATTAGACCAACTGAACAAAGCCCGCAAAAATACACTGGGAGAAACTTTGGAAATCGTTTACACAGATGTTTCCGATGAACATCTAACTGCAACAATGCCTGTAAACTCAAGAGTTCACCAGCCATACGGCATTCTACACGGCGGTGCAAGTTGTGTTTTGGCAGAAACTTTGGGATCTTGCCTTTCCTTAATCCATGTAGATACCAGCAAATCTGTTCCTGTGGGAACTAATATTAACAGCAACCACCTTAGAGCAAAACGAGACGGTATGGTAACAGGCACTGCGACATTTATCAGAAAAGGCAATACGATGCACGTTTCCCAAATTGAAATCCGTGATGAAAAAGGCCATCTGATTAATCACACAACCATGACCAATAACATAGTTCCTGTAGGGAAAGTATAATTTTTTTTCATGCTTATTTTTAAATTCCCCGACAACGACCAGTTTTTCTCCGTAGATCATAATCGTGATGTGAATGTATCTTTCGTAAGTTTTGATACAAAAACAGTTTTGGACTTCAAAGGAAATATTAAAGAGATCTCCAAAGATGAGATTGAACAGCTAAACATAGCCCCGAAAAGCAGAAGTTCATTTATAGAAATAGGCAAGGAAACACCAGAATCTTATGCGCTCAAAATTTCTCAGGCTCAGAATTTTATCAGAAAAAATGACTTAAAAAAACTGGTACTTTCCAGGCGCAAACTCCTGATGTATCTGGATATTAATTCTGATAAAAAATTATCTCTTAAAAAAAGTTTTCTGAAATTTTGTGAAAGTTATCCTTCTGCTTTCTGTTATTTGTTCGAAAAAAAAGGAGAAGTATGGATGGGCGGATTTTCGGAAGTATTAGGAAAATTCAATAAAAAAAACAATCTTTTTGAGACAATGAGTGTTGCAGGGACCTTACCTGTAGAAGAATCTTGGACAGACAAAGAGATAGAAGAGCAAAAAGCTGTAACAGAATACATCCATTCTATTTTAAGAAAATTCTCTTCTAACATGAAGGTTTCCTCCACCAAGGATTTGATTTCCGGCAACATCAAACACCTAAAAACCGATTTCCAGGGAGAAGTAAGCCCGGAGAGTCTGGAAAAAATTATTGCAGAACTCCACCCTACACCAGCAGTTTGCGGATTTCCAAAAGAATTATGTGCGCAAGGCATTAAAAGTATAGAACATTTTAACAGGGAATATTATTCTGGCTACATCAAGATAGAGACGGATGATTTTGTCTATTATTTTGTTAATTTAAGATGTGCAAGTTTTTTCAAAAATTACGCTTTTTTGTTTGTCGGTGGTGGTATTACTTTAAAAAGCAATGCCGAAAAAGAATGGAAAGAAACCGAGCTTAAATCTATGGCAATCCAAAACAATCTGGTTTTTGAATAAAATAAAAATCGTACGATAATCAAAATTTAATTGATTAAAGAATTAATTTTTAAAGAAATTAATATTACATTCATAACTTTTTATTACATTTACAACAAATGAAGTAAAATGACACAACTTTTAAAATTAGCGCTAACAGGGCTTCTAATTTTGTGCTTTCTAGGAATGCCCTACGTATTCTTTAGAATTGCTTCATACTCTTTATTTGTAGGATTTGGTTGGCTGGCTTATCATTCTTTCCTTAGACGAGACAAGTTTGATGTCTATATTTTTTTCATACTTACTATCCTTTACAATCCTTTCATTCCATTTCCCTTACCTCATATTGTCTGGTTAATTATTAACACGTTGGTTGTTATCGGGATGATTCTCAACATTCTTTTTGCTGAAGACAACCCTTATGAAGACAGCACAAAAAAAAGATGACTCCGTAAAGAATCATCTTCTAAATATTTTAAACTGAATTTTACAATCCTACTTCTAATTTAAAAGAAGCATCAAGCTTTAATTTCATTGTTGCCGCCGCAAGCTTGGAACCTTGAATCTCCATAATCAAAGAATTTTGATTGGTTTTAAGATATTCCAATAATTCTGGATTGGTAGAAACTGGTGTAAAGGTAATCACACTGCCATTGGTATTATTAACAGCAGTCGCCACAAGCTTTTCTGTAAGATTAGGCGTTTTGATGTAAATATTAGCATTTTTAATAACGCTAAGATCTGTATCATTAGAAGAAGACAACATCTGGATACTAAGACTTTCTAGTTTTACGGATTTAAGATTATTAATAGAAAATGACGGAAATTGTTCTTTAATTTTTGCATTAAGATCCAGATTTAAAGGAATTTCAGGATACTTTACATAACTATCTGTATTAGTTACCAATAAAGGGACATCAGATGTTAGACTTACGGGAACTGCAAATGGAACCGGGATTGCAATATCATCTATAACATCATCCACACTACAACTAAAAAGCGATATAATAAATGACAATGCTATACTTAGATTGATTAACTTTTTCATAATTTTAAATTTGAATTCTATAATAAAAAAAATATGCCAAAAGGATATTTAATTATTATTTAGAGATCTACAGATGATTAAATTCCTCTTCCGGATTATGTTTATGCTTAAAAACAATGGCAAACACAACAGTCACCACTAACGCATAGGCAGCAAATATATACCAAGAGGTTTGCCATCCTGCCAATTGTAGTGAAGGATCTGTTTGTGAAAAAACATAGTGGTTGACAACTTCCTGAGCGCCAAGCATTCCGATAGTTGCTCCAAATCCGTTGGTCATCATCATAAAAACACCTTGCGCACTAGAGCGGATACTTTTATCTGTTTCTTTATCTACAAACAAAGAGCCGGAAACATTGAAAAAGTCAAATGCAATTCCGTAAACTATCATCGATAAAATAAACATCCAAACGCCGCTTCCCGGATTTCCAAGCCCAAACAGGCCAAATCTCAAAAACCATGCAAACATCGCCATCAACATCACTTTTTTGATTCCGTAACGTTTTAAAAAGAAAGGAATTAAAAGGATACAAAGCGTTTCTGAAACTTGTGATAAGGAAATTAGCGCATTGGCATTATTGGAACCCCAGGTGTTCGAAAATTCAGGGATTTCTTTAAAACTTGTGATAAAAGGATTGGCATAGCCATTCGTAATTTGAAGAGAAACCCCCAGCAACATTGAAAAAATGAAGAAAATCGCCATCTTCTTTTCCTTAAACAAAGCGAAAGCCTTCAATCCCAAAGCATCGGATAGGGTTATTTTTTCGTCACTTGTATTGACTTCACATTTTGGTAATGTAAATGAATAGATAAAAAGGATTATTCCTAAAACACCAGAAACAAAAAACTGGCTATATTTATTCTGAAAACTCGGGAAATCCGATTGATTCGAAAAATTAAAACTCAAACTTCCGTTTTCAATCCCTGCAAAATTTACAAATAACATTGCACAAATAAATCCAACCGTCCCTAAAGTCCGAATGGGAGGAAAGGCTTTAATGGTATCAAAATTATTATTAACCAAAACCGTGTATGCTACAGAATTTGACAAGGCAATTGTTGGCATATAAAACGCCACGCTAAAGCTATATAAAAGAAAAAGCTTGGAAAACTCGACATTTTCACCGGCTGACATTCCGTAATATCCTGCCCAGATAAGAAAAACAGCTGCAAGAAAGTGGGAAATTCCCAAAAGTTTCTGTGCCTGGATCCATCGGTCTGCAATAATCCCCATAATTGCTGGCATAAAAATAGAAACTATCCCTTGCATGGCATAAAATAATCCGATTTTGGACCCCAATCCCACAGAGCCCAAATAATTCCCCATCGAGGTAAGATAAGCTCCCCAAACCCCAAACTGTAAGAAGCTAAGGATGATTAATCTTAATTTCAAATTCATATGATAAAATGTATTATTCTATTTTTTTATTTCGCCTTTTGATTTCTTCCTGGATTCTCATCGCTATGTCATAATCTTCTTCTTTTACGGCATCATTTAGCAATTGTTGTAGCTCTTCTACAGAAACGCCGGAGAAATCATTAAAATCCGAGAAGGTTTCTGGGTCTTGATCCAGATTTTCCACTTTAGCGCTTTCTTCAAGTTCCAGAAAAATTCCGGCTTCGTTCAAAACATCAGACGTAGTGTAAATAGGAGCATCAAAACGCACTGCCATTGCGACGGCATCAGAAGTTCTGGCATCTAGAATCAATTCTTCCCCATTGTGGGTGTTTTTAAAATTGATATTAGAAAAAAATACACCGTCTTTAATTTGATAAATAATGACCGATTCCAAAATAAATCCTGTGTTTTTTACAAACTGAGAAAATAAATCGTGGGTAAGCGGACGCGGCGGATTAATATCCTTTTCCAGTCCCAAAGAGATGGATTGGGCTTCAAAATTACCGATGACAACAGGCAATTTTACCGATGTCTCTTCATGTTCCAGCAACAGCGCATACGCTCCGGATTGGGTTTGGCTGTATGAGATCCCTCTAATGATTAATTTTTTATAATCCATTTAGCAAATATAAAATATTTTGTTAATTTCCATTTAACATTTACAGATTATTACATAGTTTCCGTTGGAAAATCATAATCACTTTATTTCACTTTCTATTTATCTCTGATTTTACTATCATATCAGAAAAAAAACCTGAGCAATAACTCAGGTTTATAATATATTTCGAAACGTTGATTAAGCTTTTAACGCTTTGATTTTCTCGGTCAATGCTGGAATAATCTGGAACGCATCTCCCACTACTCCATAATCTGCAGATTTGAAGAAAGGCGCTTCCGGGTCATTATTGATAACAACAATTGTCTTAGAACTGTTAACGCCCGCCAAATGTTGAATGGCGCCAGAAATACCAACTGCAACATAAAGATTTGGAGAAATTGCTTTTCCAGTTTGCCCAACGTGCTCGTTGTGTCCTCTCCAACCGATATCAGAAACTGGTTTTGAACAAGCTGTTGCAGCTCCAAGAACATTTGCCAAATCCTCAATCATACCCCAATTTTCAGGACCTTTAAGACCTCTTCCTGCAGAAACTACAATCTCCGCTTCTTTTAAGTCTAATTTACCAGAAGACTGTTCGTGATTAATCACTTTTGTATCTTCATTGGCAATGCTTAATTCTTTAACCTCTTCAGAACCTGAAGCTGCATTTTCTTTAACACCAAAAGCATTTTGAGAAACGGTTACAATAACGCCTGCTGCATCGGCTTTTGCGTGCATAAAACCTTTTCCTGAGAAAGCTCTTCTTTTCACTTGGAAAGGTGAAGTACTTTCAGGAACATCAATCGCATTAGTAATCAAAGAATAATTTTTCTGAATTGCTAACATTGGCGCAATAGAAGAAGCGTCTGTGGTGTGAGGAAAAACAATAATGTTTCCATCAGCAATTTGACCAACTGCTTCTGCATAAGCCTTAGCACTGAAATTCTTAAGACCTGCATCTTTTACATTAATTACTTTATCCGCTCCATACTTATAAAGCAAATCTGAAGAATCTGTCGGATTGATAGAAATTGCAGTTACTGAATCTCCAGTTTTTCCTGCAATAGCTTTTGCATAAGAAACCGCTTCAAATGCTGCTTTTTTGTAAACTCCGTTTATATTTTCTGCGTATACGAATACTGCCATTTTGTTTGATTTAAAAGATTAATAATTAAATAACTTTCGCTTCTTCGTGAAGTAATCTTACCAACTCGTCAAGGTTATCCGCAGAAACCAATTTAACAGCTGCTCTTGGCGCAACACTGTCAAAAGAAACGGCTTCTACCTTCACTTCAGAATTTGAAGGTTCCACAACATTAAGAGCTTTTGTTCTTGCTGACATAATTCCTCTCATATTCGGGATAATCAAATCTTTTTCGTCAACCAAACCTTTTTGTCCTGCAATAACAGCCGGTAATTTCACAGCAATAGTTTCTTTTCCACCTTCGATTTCTCTAACTGCAGTCGCTTCAGAACCATTAACTTCTAATCCAACACTTGCATTCACAAAAGGAATATTAAGCAACTGAGCCACCATTCCAGGAACCGCTCCACCGTTATAGTCAATCGATTCTTTACCTGTAAGAATTAGGTCATAACCTCCGTCTTGAGCCACTTTTGCAATTTCTTTTGCAACAGAGAAACTGTCTTTAGCTTCTGCATTAACTCTCACTGCATCATTCGCTCCGATTGCCAAAGCTTTTCTGATAACCGCTTCTGTTCCTGCATCTCCAACGTTCACAACTGTTACCGTTGCGCCCTGAGATTCTTGCAATTTTATAGCTTTTGTTAAAGCAAACTCATCTAATGGATTGATCACCCATTGAATTCCGTTTTTGTCAAAAGCAGATTTATCTGCCGTAAAATTAATTTTACTTGTAGTGTCCGGAACGCTACTGATACAAACTAATATTTTCATCTGTTAAATATATTTTTAATTAATTATCGAAAAAAAAAATCAATCTTAACGATAACATTTGATGTTACTAACTGTGGCTAATATATATAAAAAATACTATGCATGCATAATTTATTGCTATTTATTAAATAACATTGGAAATCGCTTTAATAAAAGGATATTTAGATTCTTTATAAATAAATTTGTCAGTTTTAAGGCAATTTAGCAGATTCAATACGTTACAAATATTGATATCAAATTATCGAATTTTCAAAAAAAAACTAATAATTTTTATTTCTTTACCTGACTTGCTCGGAACTCAATTTTACTTGGTAAAACTCGAGGATTCATATTCAACATATCGAGGACAAGATTTCCCATATCTTCTGGTTGGATTTTCCATTCATCTTTTTCCGAAGGTACATTTCCATTAAAATAAGTAGCGACAGAACCTGGCATTATGGTTGAAACTTTGATGTTATATTTTCTAAGGTCAATCATTGCAGCTTGAGTGAAGCCGACAACGCCAAATTTTGATGCATTATAGCCTGCTCCATTTTCAAAGAAATTAGTTCCGGCAAGACTTGCAATTGTAATATAATAACCTTCTGATTTTTTAAGTTCTTCGACTGAAGCTTTTAGAGTATAGAAACAACCTGTCAAATTGGTTTCCTGCATTGCGTTCCAATCTTCGATTGACATTTCATCAACCGGTTTGAAGATTCCTAAACCAGCATTCGCAATCACAACATCTACTCTTCCGAATCTTCCAACAATTTTGGAAATAGCATTTTCCTCATCTCCGAAATTTCTAACATCTGAACTCACTCCAAAAATACTTTCTGAAATAGCTTTAAGTTCAGAAACAGCTTTATCAACATCTTGTTGTTTTCTTCCACTAATAGCCACTTTGTGACCATTTTTCAACAGAACTTCTGCAATTCCGAAACCTATTCCTTTGGTTCCGCCTGTGATATAAATAACTTTTGACATAATTTTTAAAAATTTATTTGAACCACTTAGTCATATAGTTTTTTGTTTAAGATTAAATAGAAAACTGCTTTAAACTATTATTTAATCTTTTTGAATTAAAATTGATTTTCTATGTGACTATGTGGTTTAGTTTATGATTAATTTTAATAAAAAAGACAGCCTTAACTGTCTTCAATTTTTTATCCTTTTGCGTAAAACTCAAAGAAGTAAGGAATACTTTCTATTCCTTTATAATAGTTATACAATCCGTAATGTTCATTAGGTGAATGAATAGCATCTGAATCCAATCCAAATCCCATTAAAACAGATTTAGCACCAAGAACTTTCTCGAACAAAGACGTAATAGGA
Source organism: Flavobacteriales bacterium UBA2306 (assembly GCA_002345565.1). Taxonomy (GTDB): domain Bacteria; phylum Bacteroidota; class Bacteroidia; order Flavobacteriales; family Weeksellaceae; genus Epilithonimonas. The sequence goes on from DDVS01000001.1 coordinate 762,803, forward strand.
ATACTTCCACCACTTCTATAAGGCAAAACTTCTTTTCCAAAAGCTTTTTCCATCGCTTTTTTAGCCGCCAAGAATTCTTTGGTATTGCTTTCCAAAACATAAGGCATTCCTCCGTGATGTGGTGTCACTTTTATTTTAACACTTTTCGGAGCGATTTTCTCAAAATATCTTGTGAACTTTTCCGTAATTTCTTCGGGCGTTTGATTCGGTACCAATCTCATTGAGATTTTAGCAAAAGCTTTAGAAGCAATTACCGTTTTTGCACCTTCGCCAGTGTAACCGCCCCAAATTCCGTTCACATCAAGAGTTGGCCGAATCGAAGCTCTTTCCAAAGTTGTATAACCTTCTTCTCCTTGGATATCACTAAGATTGATTGATTTTTTGTAAGCCTCCGGATCGTCTTTCAGTTTGTTCATTTCCTTTCTGTCTTCATCAGAAACAATCAGAACGTTGTCATAAAAACCGTCGATGGTGATATGTCCTTTATCATCAATCAAATCGCCAATCATTTTTGACAGAACATTAATTGGATTCGGAACTGCTCCTCCATAAAGCCCAGAATGTAAATCACGATTTGGACCTTCAACCTCAACTTCTACATAACTCAAACCTCTCAAACCTGTTGTAACCGTTGGCTGTTCATTAGAATAAATATGAGTATCAGAAATCAAAATTACATCACAGCTCAGTTTTTCTTTATGGTCTTCTAGGAAATCTGCCAAACTTGCAGAACCCACTTCTTCTTCACCTTCAATCAAAAACTTAACATTACAAGGAAGTGAATCTGTTTTCATCATTGCCTCGAAAGCTTTGACGTGCATAAAGAATTGTCCTTTATCATCCGCAGAACCTCTTGCGAAAATTGCGCCATCTGGATGAAGTTCAGTCGTTTTTACAACTGGCTCAAACGGGTCACTTGTCCATAATTCCAATGGGTCAGCTGGCTGAACGTCATAATGACCGTAAACTAAAACCGTTGGCAAATTAGCATCAATTATTTTTTCTCCAAAAACAATTGGATAACCTTTGGTTTCAAGCGTTTCTACATTGTCTGCTCCAGCAACTTTTAGGTGTCTTGCCACTTCATCTGCGCATTTCAGGACTTCGGATTTGTAAGCTGGGTCTGCGCTAATGGAAGCGATTCTAAGGATATCGAAAAGTTCATCTAATAAACGTTGTTTATTTTCTTGGATGTATTGTTGTGTATTACTCATTTTTATTATAAATGATGATTGATAAATGATTTGAAACTTTGTCAAGGATCTGAAACTTTGACAAAGTTGGTTCGTAAAAATAAAAAATGTCCTGCAAACGCAAGACATTTTTTGTTATAATATTTTTATAAAATTCTTATTAGTGTTCTGCTTTTGGAGCTTCTTCTGTTGTTGGTTTTGCTTCAGGAGCAACTACTTTTGCAGAATCTGCTACAACGTGAGAAACTGTTTTTGTAGAATCTGCAGTTGGGTGGTAAGTTCCGTGAGGTGCGTTAGGATCATCATATCTTACTACACCTTCTTCTTTTTTTAGACGGCCTTTATTACCTCCAGCAGGAAGATCACAAGATACAACTAAGATAGCAGAAGCCAGTAATATTACAGATTTTTTCATTTTTTATTATTTAACGTGTCAAAAGTAGTAAAATTGAGATTTTCTGCAAAATTATTTTTTGTAAAATGTACGATGTAAAAAGTAAAATGTAATCTGTCTAATTAATTGTTCTAAATTTTATTGCAGATCCAAAATCTAATAATGAATTATTATAAAAAACCTGACTCGGCTGAATCAGGTTTTGTTGTTTTATTTTTTTCTTTCGAGAACTTCGTCTACCATTCCGAAGCTTTTAGCTTCTTCTGATGTCATCCAGTAATCTCTGTCCGATGCTTTTTCTACCCAGTCGTAAGTTTGACCTGAATGATTTGAAATAATGTCATACAATTCTTTTTTCAACTTCAACATTTCTCTCAAATTGATTTCCATATCAGAAGCTACACCTTGCGCTCCACCAGAAGGCTGGTGAATCATCACTCTTGAATGTTTCAACGCAGAACGTTTTCCCTTCTCTCCTGCAACCAAAAGAACCGCTCCCATAGAGGCTGCCATACCTGTACAGATTGTTGCAACATCTGGCTTAATAATCTGCATCGTGTCATAGATTCCTAATCCTGCATAAACACTCCCTCCCGGAGAGTTGATATAAATCTGAATATCTTTCGCAGAGTCTGAACTTTCCAGAAACAATAATTGTGCTGTTACAATATTGGCAACCTGATCGTCAATCCCTGTTCCCAAGAAAATAATTCTATCCATCATTAATCTCGAAAAAACGTCCATCTGCGCCACGTTCATTCTACGCTCTTCCATAATATAAGGCGTAAGATTGGTCGGGTTGAACATTCCCATATATTGGTCTGTAACAAGACCGTTGTTTCCCATATGTTTTACGGAGAAATCTCTGAATTCTTTTTTAATGTCCATATTATATTTGGTTATTTTAAATCTGTATTGAGTTTGCAATTTTTATTCCTTTGCTAAAGTAAGTCATTCTGTCATAAAATACGAAATAATTCGCTGTCTAATTTATTTTTAAGTTGTGTCAAAAGGATTATTTGCTGATAAATCAGAATATTATCTTCTTCTTCCTTCAGAGAGTTTTTAAAATCGTTGATTAATTTGACAATATATTCTCTTTTGTGTCGCAAAACGATATCCGAAACCATTTTCGGCAAAACTTCTTCTTCTGATTTGAAATAGATATTAAACTTATTCCAATTACTTGTATGATAGTTTTCTATCAGTGCATTAGCCAGTTTTCCGGAAACTTCCTCATCCATAAAATTGAAGAAAAAACCACCCGCTCGGATTTCATTTTGTAAAATTCCTTCTTTAATTTCGGAAACTATTTTTTTATGAATATCCAGTTGGATTTCGCAATCGTCCTCTTCCAGATGATTCAGAATTTCTTCAATTACAGTGATTTTATAGTCATTTCCATCAGCATCTTGACGATCCAGAACTATATCTCCATATTTCAGCATCAAATCCACCAATTTCTCTTCCAGAAGCAAAAGCGGATTGATGGCAGAAAACTCTGTCTTTTGAACAATTTCTAATTTTTGCGGCGCATTCTTTTCTTGATTTGCAGGCTTTGCCTCATTATGAGCAACATTGCTTTGGATATTAAGCTCGTTAAATAAACTTTGCTCGCTGAGACCAAACTTGTTAGAAACCTCTTTCAAATAAACCTCACGCTTAAGAGCGTTCTGCACAAAGGCTACAGATTTTACAATATCACGGATTGATTCTGCTTTTTTAATCGGGTCATTGCCTGCATCTTTAAATAAGATCTCTGCTTTGAAATCGATGAAATCTTTAGCTTCTTTCTCAATAAAATTCTCAACGTATTCCTGCGGATGTTTTCTGGCAAAAGAATCGGGATCGTCGCCATCTGGAAAAAGAAGAACGCGGATGTTCATTCCTTCTGTCAGCAACATATCAATACTTCGGAAACTCGCTTTAATTCCGGCTTTGTCACCATCAAAAAGAATCGTTACATTTTCCGTTAATCTTTTGATGAGTTTAATTTGTTCCGTTGTCAAAGAAGTTCCGGAACTCGCCACAACATTTTCAATCCCTGACTGATGAAGCGAAACCACATCCATATAACCTTCTACCAAAAGGCAGAGGTTCTTTCTGGAAATGGATTGTTTACTTTGATTCAGACCATAAAGAACACTGGATTTATGATAGATTTCTGTTTCCGGAGAATTGAGATATTTTGCTGTTTTGACATTATTCTTGAGAATCCTTGCGCCAAAACCCAAAACTCGACCCGAAAAACTATGAATCGGGAAAATAACCCTGTCACGGAATCTATCAATCCCAGAAGGTGTATTTTCCGGAAAAATAGACAATCCCGATTTCTCTAGAATCTCTTTGGAATAAGATTTTTCTAAGGCAAATTCGGTGAAAGCATTTTTCTTTTCCGGCGAATATCCCAATTGGAATTTCTTAATAATATCATCACGAAGTTCTCTTTCTTTAAAATAAGAAAAACCAATCATCCTCCCTTCTTCCGAGTTCCAAAGCTGATCTTGAAAAAAGTTATTGGCAACTTCGTGAATCTTATAAAGTAAATCCTTTTCGGTTTGGGACTGTTTTTCTTCTTCAGAATATTCTCGGACATTTTCCTCGATCTCGATTCCGTATTTTTTTGCCGCATACCGAAGCGCTTCGGGATAAGTAAAATTTTCGATTTCCATCAAGAAAGAAATCGCCGTACCTCCTTTACCAGAGGAGAAATCTTTCCAAATCTGTTTACTTGGAGAAACCACAAAACTGGGCGATTTTTCTTCGTGAAAAGGACTCAAACCTTTAAAGTTTGAGCCAGCTCTTTTCAATTGAACATATTCACCAATAATCTCTTCTACACGAATGGTAGAAAATATTTTATCTATGGTCTCTTTTGTAATCACGATGTAAATTTAGAATATTTTAAAACTGCGTACAAAAAAATCCCCACATTGGGGATTCGAATTTGAGAAATGAGGTAAATATTTTAATTGGCAGCGCCCCAAAAACTCCAGACAGAACCATTAAAAACCGCCAAAAGCTTTTTATTGGTGTCATAGACAATCATCCCTGCCGCAGGATTAATAATATTATTGTAAGGCTGGCTGACTTTTGGCAAAATCATCGCTCTTGTTGTATCTTCTAAAACCAAAATACCAGGTGCAGAGCTAGATCCTGCTCCTATAACTGTTTTTGCGTCGGTCTGTTCTGTTTTAGAACTTTGCAATGCCAGATCTACTGTTCCTGTTTGCAGGCTTAGATCCTTCCAGCCGGTATTGTATTTTACTTTTACTTTTTTATCATTGGAATCATATATTAATGTTCCATTTACTACGCCCGCTACGTTATCTGCAGATGTTACCCAGGGTAAAATCAACCCTCTGTTTTCATTTCCAAATTCTAATGAAACAGAATCATTGGAAACGGAAGATTTACCAATGGCTAGTTGTCCACTCATAAAGCCCGAAAAGATGATGGAGAGTAATACTATTTTTTTCATTTTATATTGTTTTTAATCTGGACAATTTTGAACCGTGAAACACTTCCATCCTGTAGAGCTTCCATCGGTATTGATTTTAATACAATCATCTGTAATACTGTAAACAATCATTCCTTCTACAGGATTTTGCAAGGCAGCAATCTGAGCGTTTGTCAACCGGTTCAAAACAAAACCTTTGGTTAATGCTTCTAATGCTGTCCAGCCACCTTTTCTTACCATAGGCCAGTTATCTGCGTTATCTGCTGCTCTTCCCAGGTCGGATATACCTTGATTGGTGTCTAGAATTGTTCCGGTTAGAATTGGATTTTTATAGCATATAGTTCCGGTTTGCGGATTAGTATTGATGGTTACGTTAACCGTTACTATCGCAGTATCACAACTTGATGGATCGCTTGTTCGGCAAATCTGATATGTAATATAATAAATACCAATAGCGGTGCCGGTTCCTACATTAACCAAGCCAGTAGATGTATTAATATTTACGCCTGAATTAGTGGTTGAGAGTTGGGTGATGATGACATTAGAAGTTGTTGCGGCAGATCCGTTATATTGCTCTAAGTCATTATTCAAAATTGAAGTTGTAGAACTTGTACCTGTAGGAAGTGTATAATAATCATCTTCTGCCACAGGCGGAAAAGTAGCGTTATAAAGTGTTGGACATACGGCAATTGTCGTATTTGAAGAAGGACAAGTAGCACAATCATAGGTTACATTTGCGACAGATTGCGTAACAGCTGTACCAGATGAATTCACGTAAACTGGAGCGCTGTTAAATATAGCAGATTCTCCCTGCGATGCACTTTTAACATCAGGATTATAACTTGTATATTTTTGAAGATCCAGATTGGGGCCTACCCTCAGCCCATTTGGATTAATTTTATTTATTACATAGACATAACCTTTTTTAGAAGCAGAACTAGGACCTTTTAGCGTTCCTCCGTTTAATTGCAAGTTTGTAATCTTCAAAACGCCTTCATTATAAAGATTTGCACTCGTACTTCCATTAATAGTCCCCAAAGAACGCATGGTTCCATAATTTTCCATACTACTATTTCCACTCATATCTATGGATCCGGATCCTACATTAAACATTCCGGTATTAATAACTCTACCTCCTCCCAGGTTGTATCCTATTGCTGAATTAATGGTTCCACAATTAATATAAGTACTTGTAGAGTTGTTATTATAATTTTGTCCTATTGTAATGGTAGCGTTATTTCTAAAAGTTGTAATTCCTGAAATATTTATATTTTGTCCAATGATAAAACTCCCATAATTATCAATATAATTAGTTGCACCAGATTGATTAAAACCCAATACAGACATTTGCACTGTACCATAGTTGATAAGAGTATTTGTACCATTGCCATTCAATGTTAAATTATTTTGACCAGAAGATCCTACTTTTAAAACACCGGTATTTTGTATATTAACTGTTAAATTAGCATTGATTTGAGGGCTTTGCAAAAATGTTAATGTTCCTGCAATTTCAAAATTTACAGCGGGATTGGCCGTGGAATAATTAATATTATTCTGAATCGTTAGAGTTACTCCAGAGGCAATACAAATCTTAACGTTGTTTCCAAAAGTAACATCGCTAAAGGTAGTATTACTTGTAAAACAATAGTTTGTGTTTGCTAAAAAAGTATAATTAGTTCCCGTGGGATTGGTTACACCACAATTGGCGCATTGGGAATAAATTATTGTTGTTGATAAAAAGAAAAACAACAATACCAGCAGTATTTTTTTTACCATTTTTATTTCATTTTTGTGTTAAGCTTTTAATTAATCAAAAAAAACAATGATTACGCTTTAAGCACAAGAATTCAAAAAAGTAAAAACTTCTTGTTTTTTCATCATAATTAATTTGTGTGCTGTAAATTTATAAATTTATAATTTATCAACCAATTTTTATAATTAAATTTAACATTTGAGCTTAATATGATTATTTTACATAATTTAAAGTTAAAATATTTAAAAAATAAATAAAAATAAAATATTACAATTCAAGAACTACGCAACATAAACCATTATCAATAATAATTATATTTGCATAATCGTATATATTTATGAAAATCACAATTCAAAACATTGCTGAATGGCAAGATGTTACAGATAAAATAAAGCCTTTATTAACCAAAAAGATATTAACCCTTAAAGGTAATTTAGGAGCAGGCAAGACAACTTTCTCTCAGTTTTTGGTAAAATCGCTAGGGAGCCAGGATACCGTTACATCCCCTACCTACTCTATTGTCAATGAATACAAAAGCCAAACAGGTATTATTTTCCATTTTGACCTTTACAGATTAAAATCCATCGAAGAAGCGTTTGATTTCGGTATAGAAGAATATTTAGAATCCGGAAATTTTTGTATCATAGAATGGCCACAGATCTACGAAGAAGAACTGCAGCACTATGATCATCATGAAATAAACATTACCAATACAGAAACCGGAAGAGAAATAGAATTTAATTAACGCTTACCATAAATTATTCTATCTTTGCTTTTAGATTACTGATTAATGTTTTGATTTTATGAGCAGCACATCAACCATATTCACTCCTTTTTCTGAGCAGGAACTCATTCCTAAAGAGGAAAAACTAGAAGTTGTAAAAAAAGGAAAAACCTTTAGCATTGGGGTACCAAAAGAAACTTGTCTGAATGAAAAAAGAACTTGCCTCATTCCAGATGCTGTTCAGATATTAGTCAATAACGGCCACAAAGTTATCATAGAAAGCGGTGCAGGTTTAGGTTCACATTTCCCGGACATTCTTTATTCAGAAGCTGGCGCAGAGATTACGAACGACCCAAAAGTGGCTTTTTCTCAAGACCTTATTCTTAAAATCAATCCGCCGACAGAAGAAGAAATCGAATATTTAAAACCTATGACTTATTTGATTTCGGCTCTACAAATCAACCTTAGAGACAAAGATTACTTTATGAAATTGGCTTGTAAAAAAGTCAACGCCATTGCTTTCGAATTCATAATGGATGAGTACAAGCAACTGTCATTAGTAAGATTAATCGGTGAGATTGCAGGAAGTGTTTCAATCCTTTACGCATCGGAACTTTTAGCCATGTCAAACGGATTAATGCTTGGCGGAATCACAGGCGTTCGTCCTACAGAGGTTGTCGTTCTAGGTGCTGGAATTGTGGGCGAATTTGCCACAAAAGCAGCAATTGGATTGGGAGCGAGTGTTAAGGTTTTTGATAATTCATTGTCAAAACTCAGAAGACTTCATACTTTGGTGGACAGTCGCGTTCCGACTTCAATCATCGACCCAAAAGAATTGACAAAATCATTAAGAAGAGCCGACGTTGTTATCGGAGCTTTACCAAGACTTAATCTAGCTCCAATTGTGACAGAAGATATGGTCATGAAAATGAAAAAAGGAAGCGTAATCATTGATATTACCATTGACAATGGAAAAGTAATTGAAACCTCTGAATTAACTTCTACAGAAAACCCCTTCATTATAAAGCACGGCGTCATCCATTGCGGACTTCCGAATCTGACTTCAAAAATGCCAAGAACTACAACAAAAGCGGTAAGTAATTTCTTTCTAAGTTACCTTCTTGGTTACGATGAAGAAGGCGGTTTCGAGAATATGCTGGTTCACAAAAACGAAATCAAACAATCGCTTTATATGTACAAAGGAAGACACACGAAACAGTTGATTTGCAACAAGTTCGACCTTCCTTATCACGACATCAATCTTCTGATTTTTTAAAATCAAACCATGCTTAAAAAACTTAAATTCTATACAATCGGATTAGTTCCGGGATTATTAATTGTTTTCTTTGTCCTCAATCAAAAAGGTGCAAGTTGCTCCTATTTCCCAAATGATAGAGTCATTGCTGAAACTCTGACCAAAGATTTTTCTTATTCTGAAAATTTCAAAAAAGAAATGGAAGCCAACAAAATCTCCGAAAAACAACTGAAAGACGAGATTATATCCAAAGGCACAATCGATTTTGACAGAAGCAAAGCCCAAAAAGAACCTTGCCCAGAATACGTTCTCTTGTATCCGAAAACTGATTCTAAATTTGAAATTAATTATTCTAAATGTAAGGAAAAAGCAGAATTTGTTTCTTTAAAAAAACTAAAATAATTTTCTGTAAAATTCAGAATTAATTTCTATCTTCGTTTTGTGAAAACAACAAACAGAACATATTATTACGCAATTTTGACCCTGAAACAGGATTAGGATTCGTATGTAGAAATATCAAAACCTCGTCCTAAAGACGGGGTTTTTTCGTTAAAAAAATTGAAAATAAAATGAATATAAGCATTATAGGAACAGGATTGATTGGCGGGTCTATCGCCTTGAAATTAAAAGAGAAAAACTTTACCAATTTCGTTTACGGAATTGACCAGAATGAAGAAAATTTAAACAAAGCCCTTGAACTCAATATCATTGATGAAAAAGCAGATTTTGAAAATGGAATCAAGAATGCTGATTTGATTATCATCTCTGTTCCTGTAGATTCTGCAAAGAAAATATTACCAGATGTTTTGGATTTGATTAATGAAAATCAAACCGTAATGGATGTTGGCTCTACAAAATCCGGAATTGTAGATTCAATCAAAAATCACCCAAATAGAAAACGTTTTGTGGCTTTTCACCCAATGTGGGGAACGGAAAATTCTGGTCCAAAAGCAGCAACCAAAGACAGTTTCACAGGAAAAGCAGCCGTAATTTGCAACAAAGAAGAATCCGACGAAAATGCTTTGGAAATTGTAGAACAAGTCATCAATACTTTGGAAATGCATCCAATTTATATGAATGCTGATGCGCACGATATTCACACAGCTTACATTTCGCATATTTCACATATTACCTCTTATGCGCTTGCTAACACAGTTTTGGAAAAGGAAAGAGAAGAAGACACAATTTTCCAACTGGCAAGTTCGGGTTTTTCAAGTACAGTTCGTTTGGCAAAATCACATCCGGAAATGTGGGTTCCTATTTTCTGTCAGAACAAAGAAAACGTTTTGGATGTTCTTAATGAACATATTTCACAACTTAGAAAATTCAAATCTGCTTTGGAGAAAGAGAATTTTGATTATTTGGAAGAGTTGATTAGAAATGCGAATAAGATTAGGGGGATTTTGGATAAGTAAAATTTATTTTATGGAATACGGTTTTCCGTAATTAATTTCATTTTCAATTAATTATATTTGCTAGCAATAATACTATTAATATGAAAAAAATATTATTAATTTCATCTTTAATCTTTTTTAATTCTTATAATGCTCAATCTTCGTGTAGTGAAATAATTGATTTAGTTAAAGCCAATGGAAGGTCTCAAACATTTTTTAGTCCTTCTAGTGAAGCAATATCTCAGGTAACATTCTACGATGTAAATATAGATTACAAAACACTTCATTTTGCAATCGTAAAATTTACCAGCAATTATTATAAAGAATATATATACCAAGTAGGTTCAAATACTAAAATGAATTATTCTATGAATTATATAACAAGTGCTGGTAAATCTTTTTGGAAATTTATTGAACCTTACAACCAAAATCTAAAATGTGCTCCAAACTTTGATTGATAAAAAAAGTATTATTTATCAAACTGATTCGGATGCAATCTCTTAATCTCATCAACTGTTCCTAGAACCTTATCTTTCAGCGAATTCTGGTATTTCTGAAGTTTTTCTGAAACCTCAGAATCGGAAGTTCCAATGATTTTTGCAGCGAGAATTCCGGCATTTATGGCGCCGTTCAAAGCAACCGTTGCAACAGGAATCCCAGAAGGCATCTGAAGAATAGACAACACTGAATCCCATCCATCAATAGAATTACTGGACAAAATCGGAACGCCAATCACAGGCAAAGTTGTACAACTGGCAACCATTCCTGGAAGATGAGCAGCGCCTCCAGCTCCTGCAACAATAACTTTTAAGCCTCTTTCTTTTGCTGATTTTGCATAATCAAACATTCTTTCTGGCGTTCTGTGTGCAGAAACGACTGTTAACTCGTAAGGAATCTCCAAAGATTTTAGAAAATCTGCAGCTTGTTGCATGATTGGCAAATCACTTTGACTGCCCATTATTATTCCGACCATTTCAATTTTTATTAGATGCTCAAAGATATAGATTTATCAGTAGAATTCGAGTTTTTTGAAATATCTTTGCTTCTTAATTTTCCAGATTTGAATTCCAAAACCATTATCGCTATTCTCATTGTTGCCATTGTTTGGGGCACAACTTTTCTTGGTATCAAAATCGGTGTGGAAACTGTCCCGCCTTGGTTTGTTGCAGGATTCCGTCAGTTTTTAGCATCATTGATTCTTTTACCATTTTTAATTTTCACCAAAAATCTAAAATGGATTGGCTGGAAAAATTTTAGAATTCAATTGACTTTCTCATCATTACTTTTGATTGGTGCGAATGGTTTAACAACTGTAGCTGAGAAAAACTTAACGAGTAGTTTAGCCTCTTTAATGAGTGCACTTTCGCCAGTTTTTATATTTATCGGAAGTATGATTATTGGAATGGAAAAATTTACTTTCAGAACTTTAGTTGGTTTGTTAATGGGATTTTCCGGAATCATTTTTATTTTTTGGGACGGACTTAGTGAGCTTTTAAATCCAGATTGCAGAAATGGTTTGATTGTAATGATTCTGGCACTTCTTTGCTGGGCAATTGGAACGATTTACACAAAAAAATTGCACGTTCAAAATAACAACCTTTTCCTGAATCTTTTCTATCAATTTGCTTGGGCAGGTATTATCCAGTTGATTTTCGCTTTTTCCTTTTCAGATAAAATAGAATTTGAAACTTGGTCTGTAAAAAGTATTTCTGCGATTATTTATTTGGCAATTTTCGGTTCTGTGTTGGCGTTTTTTGCTTATAATTATTTATTAAAAACCCTGCTTCCCACGCAGGTTTCGATGTTGTCTTATGTCAATACGATTATCAGTATTTTCCTAAGCTGGCTGATTCTTGGAGAATCCATTTCTGAAAAATTTATCATTGCTACAGCATTGATTATTGGTGGCGTTTTTATCATTAATTATAAACCCGGGATGCTTAAACTCCGAAAAAAATAAAAAAAAATTATTTTTAGTACATAATTTGATATGCAATAGAAAATCAAATTATCAATCAAAATAATTCTCACTATGAAAAACCTAACATTAATCGCCTCTTCTATCGTGTTCTTATCGACAATTTCTTGTAAAAAAGAAGAAAAAACCATTGTAACAGATCAAAACCGGGACACTCTTGCTGTTGTAACCACAGAAACTTCTACTTTAACAGATGCAGAAGCAAAAGCCAAAATTGACAAAGCTCAATCTGACTTGAATTCAGCGACTCAGAGAGGTGATAAACAAGCCGAAATTGCGGCTCAAAAAGCTTTAGACGATGCCAATCTCGCTTGGCAAAATACTAAAGCAAGCATCAACAGAACCTCCCAAAACATTAAAAATGACATGGATAGCGCGCGATTAAGAGCAAAACAAAGTACAGAAAATGCAAAAAAAGATCTCAAAGATTCTTACAACGAGACTCTGGAAAAAATGAAGGCTAAATAAAATTCTATCAACAAAATCAAATAAAAAACGGTCAGGAAAAATCTGACCGTTTTTATTATTCTGCAATCACTTTTACTAAAGATTTAATACGAATTAATTTCTCCATTAGCTCTTCTCTGGAATCTGCCAACACATTAATATGTCCCATTTTTCGTCCCGGTTTTGTCTCGGTTTTTCCGTAAAGATGAACATAGGTTTTTGGTAATTTTAGAACTTCTTCCAAGCCTTGATACTTCACTTTTCCTGAATAATTTTCTTCACCAACCAGATTCAGCATTCCTGAAAATCCGAATGCGTCTGTATCAGCTAAAGGACTGTTTGTTACAACTCTATAAAATTGCTCAAACTGAGAATTGGAGTTTCCTTCTTGAGATTGATGTCCTGAATTATGAAGTCTCGGCGCGGTTTCATTTACCCAAACTTTTCCGTTTTTATCAAGGAATAATTCTATGGCAAAAAGTCCTGCAGAGTCTGCACTTTTGATGAATTGATTCGCAATCACATCAATTTGTTTTTGAGTTTCATCAGAAATATCAGCCGGACAAATATTGAAATCGAGAAGATTTAGCTTTGGATCAGCAACCATTTCTGTTACCGGAAAAGTCTTGATTTCTCCGTTTTCATTTTTAGCAACAATAACGGATAATTCTTTATCAATATCAACCAAATTTTCCAAAACAGATTCCTGAGTCCAAAGATTTCTCCAATCGTCATTGGAACGAAGCAATTGAACGCCTTTTCCGTCGTAACCGCCTGTATTCAACTTTTGAACAAACGGAATTTGGATTTTGATTTCGTCTTCACTTCCGTCCATTATTTCGAATTCGGGAGACGGAATTCTATTTTCTTCATAGAATTGTTTCTGAAGAATCTTCTGCTGAATGATTTTTATAATTTTGGAATTCGGAACGACTTTCACACCTTGATTTTCCAGTTCTTCAAGCGCATCGGCATTCACGTGTTCAATTTCAATTGTTACAACATCTTTGTTTCTTCCAAATTCTAAAACCGTATCATAATCATTGAAATCTCCTTTTGTAAAGTGAGAAATATTGGCACAAGAACATTCCGGATTTGGATCTAAAACATAGAATTCATCATCATATTTTAATGCTTCCTGAATGAACATTCTCCCGAGTTGTCCACCTCCTAAAATTCCGATTTTCATCTTAATACTTATTTTTTAATTTGTTAGATGGAACGCTAAGCGTTTCATTTTTTACTTTCTTTTTAGATTTATTTTTTTTAATGCAAAGATCACTAAGTTTTTTGGCTCAATTCAATGTTTTTATGTTCACAAAGGCGTAAAACTTATCAAAGATTTAATTCAAAGCTTATTCTACTTTTTACAATTATCTTTTCTTCTTGTATCAATAATGTATTGGATTTTCCATTCATAATTCGATTTTACCAATTGAAAAGAATTGACGCCACAATGTGAGAACTGACCTTTGTAATAAAATTCATAAGGCGTCCAAACCGAAGCCAGATTTCCATCAATCAAGAGATTTGAGAAAGTGATTCTCTCATCCAAAATTCCTTTTTCAGCTTTGGAAATACTGATTGCGAAATCATTAATGCTTTCATTTTTAACTTCCGAAGTTTTTGTAATAGTCTGCAAAACAGCATTCTTGTGAAATGATTTTTTAATCAATACGGAATCAGACGTTTTCATCCCAATAAATAATTGATTAATAGTTGATTTAACTAAATCTTCCTCAGATTTTTGAGCCAATAAAGATGAAGAAACTAATACTAAAATGAGAGCAACGATTTTCATAATCACTTTATTTTAAGATAACCGATTTTCATTACATTTTCTTGATTTTCGGCTTCAGATTTTTCTAGAATAATGGAATATTTTTCTTTTGTAATTTCTGATAACAAATCATTAACATTGTAAATATCATCAATATCAACGCCGTGTTTATCGTCAATATGACTTACTGCATTGGCGAAACCCATTGTTTTGTAAAAATCGGTTTGTTTCACTCTTTTAATGACATCGCTCAGAGATTTTCCAACCATTAAATGTTGTTCATGAAATTCTTCAAAATGCCCCAGTTTGTATCCGCCAAGATTGATAAAAAATAATTGGTCAGATAATTTTTCGGAGTTTTTTTCAATGACTTTCACTTCAAAACCATCAGCAAATCTCACTTCCTGATAACAATCGACATGGATTTTGGCATCTTTCCAGAAATTTTTCATCTCTGGAATCAAGTCATCAAAATTTTCTGCAATGCCAAAAAAAACATCGTGTTGTTCAATATTTCTACCTTTTGGAGTTGCACCTAGAATCACATAAAATAATTTCATCCCGAGAAAATGTTGGACAAAAATACTTAAAATAATATGTAAAACATAATCCCAAAATCGGCTATTTTTAACGAGACCAATCCTCAATTCATACAATGTTAATAGGCTATCTATGAATTAATTATTTAAAAAAAATCCGTGTTTGAAGATCAAAAATATTGATCAAAACTTTATCTTTGTCGGATGTCAGAAATCATAATTCTCTTTATTGGAGCGATTGCTGCCGGATTGATGGGTTCTCTTACAGGTCTGGGTGGCGGTGTCATCATTATTCCTCTTCTTACGCTTGGTTTCGGTGTTCCAATGCATTATGCAATTGGCGCTTCTCTTATCTCGGTTATAGGAACTTC
This sequence comes from Flavobacteriales bacterium UBA2306, assembly GCA_002345565.1. Taxonomy (GTDB): domain Bacteria; phylum Bacteroidota; class Bacteroidia; order Flavobacteriales; family Weeksellaceae; genus Epilithonimonas. The sequence goes on from DDVS01000001.1 coordinate 778,091, forward strand.
TTCCGGCGCAGCAGTGGCTTTTGTAAAAGAAGGTTTTACCAATATGCGAATTGGAATGTTTCTGGAAATTGCTACAACTGCAGGCGCTGTTTCCGGAGCATTAGTTTCAGGATTTCTTAATCCAAATACTATTGGAATCATATTCGCAAGCATTTTAATTCTGACAGTTTTATTAAATTTAAGAGGAAAACCAGACCATCAAGAAGAATTAATCAAAGGAAGTTTAGCGGATAAACTCAAGCTTTATGGAACTTTCCCTGACAAAGACGGCATCAAACATTATGCTTCTCGAAATACGATTCCAGGATTTTTGATGATGGTTTTTGCAGGTGCAATGTCCGGACTTTTAGGAATTGGTTCCGGCGCTTTGAAGGTTCTAGCGATGGACAATATGATGAAATTACCCTTCAAAGTTTCTACGACTACGAGTAATTTTATGATTGGAGTAACGGCTGTTGCAGGTGCTTTGATTTATTTCCAAAGAGGACAGATTATTCCTGTAATTGCTGCGCCGGTTTTGATTGGTGTAGTTGTCGGAAGTTTTATTGGTTCTAAAACTTTGATGATTTCAAAAACAAAAAAACTGAAAATCTTTTTCGCCATTGTGATTACCATTCTTTCGATTTATATGATGTATAACGGTATTGCCAAAAATTTCAACTAAATGAGAACAAGACCTTTTACTGATATAGACCTCAATCGTTCGGTTGGCAATCTCCTAAGATTAGGCGTTATTCTTTCTGTTGTAACTTCACTAGTAGGATTTATAAAACTTTTCTCCGAAGGTTTTGTGATGCCCAGAAAATATACGCTTTTGGAAATGGGAGATTCATCTGAAAAAGTTTGGGGACATTTTTGGAATTCGCTTTGTAAAGGCGAAGGAATGGCGATTATTCAGCTGGGGATTTTACTTTTGATTTTGACACCTTTAGTAAGAATTATTTTTGCTTTAATCGGTTATCTGAAAGAAAAAGATTACGTTTATGTAGTTATCTCAACCATCGTTCTTGTGATTATGACTGTCAGTTTCTTAACAGGATATGCACATTAGTAATTATAAATTATTAATGATGAATTATAAATAATTTTTCAAAGTCTATCATCTATCCGTCTATTATCTCTAAGTCTAATTCTCATAAAATTCCAAAGGCAAGTTATCTGGATCCGTTGTAAAGAAGAATTGTTTATCAGTAAATTCATCAACTCTAATTTCTTCGCAGTTTAATCCTTTTGAAATTAATTCATTTCGTTTTTCTTCTACATTATCTACTGAAAAAGCGAGATGACGAAGCCCACAACTTTCCGGTCTTGAAGGTCGAGTTGGCGGATTAGGAAATGAGAATAATTCAATCACATAATGTTCTCCGATTGCTAAATCCAGTTTATAAGACTGCCTTTCTTCACGATAAACTTCACGAATGATATTGAGCCCTAAAACTTCTGTATAGAATTTTTTGGAGACTTCGTAATTGGAACAGATGATGGCGATGTGGTGGATTTTCATACAATGTTTACTTCCAATTAATTGTTCTATTTCTTCCCCAAGTTCCAATCAATATTCCTTTTTGATAAGCAAAAAAAGTAAATAAGATAAATATCACTATCATTAACAAAATAATTATCCAAACATTTTTCTTTTTCATATTCTAAAACCTCATCACATCTTTCACAACTCCACCTTTTTGCGTCAAAGGAATCAGTTCTGTTTGGATGAAATCTGTGATTCTATCGTTATCTATATCATTCGGGAAAAAAAGATGAACATTCGCTCCTGCGTCTAGTGTAAAGAACAAAGCTAAACCAGTAATTTTTCTAAATTCCCAAATTTTATTAATGACTTGCAAGGTTCCTGTTTGCATCAGGATAAAAGCAGGCTCGCTCATCATCATCATAGCGTGAAGTGTCAATGCTTCGTGCTCAACCAATTTGATGAAACCTTCCATATCGCCGGATGAAAGAATCGTTTTGAGTTTGGTGAAATTCTCGTGAGCTTCCTGGAAACGTCTTTCTGCGTAAGGATTGGTGTTCATCAAACCGTGACCAACTGTTGAAGAAACCGATTTCTGCCCTTCGTGAATCAACAAAACCCAATCGTTGAAGTTTCTGAAAATCGGATGAATCTCGTCATTATTATAAGGAACAGCAAACAAATCCGAACTTCCTTCTACTTCTTCGGTTTTCCCCCAAACTACCAAACCTTCATAAAGACTTCTACAAGCACTTCCACTTCCCAATCTTGCTAAAAAACTAGCTTTTTTCTCTTTTGTCAGGCTGAGGCTCTCGAAGCCTTCTTGATTCTTTTCTGCAAAAATTTCATCTAAGTTCATCAGACATTTTGCAATTGCTCCAAAACCGGAAGCTGAACTCGCAATTCCAGAACTGTGAGGAAAGGTATTTTCGGTTTTGATGATATATTTTCCTTTCAGAATCCAAGGTAGATATGGCTCGATGTTTTTGAAATATTTTTCGATTTTTTCAGCGAATTTCTTCTCTTCATTTCCTGACAAAAAAGTCTGAACAGAAAAATCTTCTCCTGCAAAAAATTCCATTATCGTGTTGGTTCTGCAATGGTTCAATGTATAGCTGATACTTGGATTAGCTGGAATTTGATTTTCGTATTTCCCCCAATATTTGATGAGTGCGATATTGGATGGACAGCTTGCGGAAACGAGTTGATTGGATATCTGGAATTGGGAACTTCCCAAAAATTCTTGAGTCATAGTTTGGATTTTAGCAAATTGCTTTGTTCCGCAAATTTAATTATTTTAAATTCGACTTTGGAATTTTGAATACAAAGTCCACAAAGATTTTTGAAATTGTTGAAAACATTTAAGGTTAACAAATCATAGATTCATCGATTCCTTTAAAGATAATAAATATAGGAGATAAAGACACTGACGCTCATCAAAGAATTAATATCATATTTTGAATTTCGTATTCTGTAACATTTTTGTCTTTTTTAAACTAATTTTGTGAGGTTTTAAAAATCGGTTGAGAAAGAAGGCAAAACCTCAACATAGCCCCGATGGTAGCGGTATCCTTTTTTGCAAAAAAAGATATAGCGGACAGCGGGTTGGAATAGTGAATTGAAGGACCAATCGTCTTGCTTCTAAAAAAATTAAAAAAATCTGTATGCTGAGAGCAGAAAATATCAAAAAAACATACAACGCCGGGAAGAAAATTGCGCTTCAGGACTTCTCAATTGAAGTTCCAACTGCGAGCATTTATGGACTTCTTGGTCCAAATGGTGCAGGAAAAACATCGTTTATCCGAATCATTAATCAAATTACTCAAGCTGATGAGGGAAATGTTTGGATTGATGGCGAAAAACTGAATCCGGAACATATCAAAAACATCGGTTATATGCCGGAAGAACGGGGTCTTTACAAGAATATGACGGTGGGCGACCAGCTTTTGTATTTTGGTGAGTTGAAAGGAATGTCCCGCCAAGAAGCACTTTCGCAGGCTAAATTTTGGTTCGAACAACTGAACATCGACCAATGGTGGAAGAAAAAACTGAGTGAACTTTCCAAAGGTATGGCGCAGAAAATCCAATTTGTGGTGACAGTTTTGCATCGTCCGAAATTGTTGATTCTGGATGAGCCTTTTTCTGGTTTTGATCCTGTGAATGCGAATCTCATCAAAGACCAAATTATTCGTTTGAAAAACGAAGGAACAACCATCATTCTGTCAACACACCGAATGGAAAGTGTGGAGGAAATGTGTGATTTTGTAGCATTGATTAATAATTCTAAAAAAGTTCTGGACGGGAAAGTTTTTGATGTTCGTGAACAGTTTAAACAAAATGTTTTCTCGGTGGTTCTATCGGATGTGAATTCTGAAAATCTGGATGAATTAACCAGAAAATATCAAATCGAAAATCTGGGAACTGCGAATGGTTTGTTCAATTTTGAATTGAAAAACACAGAGAATCAAACGATTCTTTTACAAGACCTTCTGAAAACGGGAACGATAAGAACCTTCAACGAGAAAATCCCGAGTATGAATGAGGTTTTCATTAATGCGGTGAAGTCATAAAATCAATTTTTTCCCCAACCCTAAAGGGAGGATTGATTTTCTTCGCTCCCTTTAGGGTTGGGGAAACGAAGAAAATCAAAATACTTTTTACTTAATACAGTTTACTTTTTACAATAAATGAAAAATATATTCCTCATAACGAAAAGAGAATTTCTGACGCAGGTTAAGAAAAAATCTTTTATTATTTTGACACTTTTGGCTCCACTGATGATTGTTGGATTTGGTGCTTTGATTGGTTTTATGTTTAAGGCTAACGAAGCTGAATACCATTTTGAAGTGGTTGACAAAAGCGGAATTTTCGTCGGTCAATTGAAATCAACAAAAGATATTACTTACACTTTTGTTCCGACCAACACAGAAAATGCACTGGTTAAAAATCTGAAAGAACTGAAAGGTTCAGACGGAATTCTCATTATTCCTGAAATGAAAGACAAGAATTTTGATGCATTGGAAAGCGGAACGAAATTGTTAACCAACAAGAAAATCGGTGTGGATACTAAAAGTGCGGTTTCCAGAGATTTGAGCGAAATTTTGAAAAAAGAAAAAATCAAGATGCTCGGAATCTCCGAAGACAGAATCGTGAATCTTGATAAAAGTTTCAAAATCATTTCTCAAAACGTAACGGAAAGTGACCGACCTGAAAGTGACCTTGCATTTGGAATCAAAACGGCGTTGAGCTTTGGACTAATGTATGTGGTTTTTATGTTTATCATCATTTACGGTGTTCGTGTGATGCGAAGCGTTTTGGAAGAGAAAAATAACCGGGTTGTGGAAATCATCATCTCATCTGTAAAACCATTTGAACTGATGATGGGGAAAATCCTAGGCGTGACTTTGGTAGCTCTCACACAATTTATCGTTTGGATTGCGATGTCTGTAACAGCTGCGCTTTTCCTTAATACTGGGTTTGCTGCAATGCAAAAAAACATTCCAGCAGAACAAAGTGAAGTCATGAAAAATATGGATTTTCAACAAATCGCAACCGAAGTTTCTCATATTCTTTTGGATATGAATTATATTGGAATTATCGGGGTTTTTGTGTTCTTCTTTTTGTTCGGTTACATCTTTTACAGCTCGATGTATGCAGCAATTGGAAGTGCCGTTGATAATGAAACGGAAACTCAACAATTCACGATGTTTGCGATTGTTCCTTTGATGTTAGGACTTTACGGAAGCTTCACGATTATGAATAATCCAGATGGACCGATGGCTTTTTGGTTATCGATTATTCCGTTTACTTCGCCGGTTGCGATGATTGCAAGAATCCCTTTTGAAGTTCCGCTTTGGGAGATTTTGTTATCGATTTTCCTATTGATTGCTTCTACTCTATTGATGGTTTACATTGCTGCGAAAATTTATAGAGTTGGAATTTTGATGTACGGGAATAAAGCGACTTTGAAGGAGATCTGGAAGTGGATCAGGAGTTGATTTTCATTATTAATCAATTTTCATTTTATTTGTAGAAAATTAATACCGTGAAAAAAATAATTCTATTTGCTTTAGCTTCATTAATAATTATTTCTTGTCGAAAAGATGAAGATGAAAAGCCAGAATCACTGATTGTGGGAACATGGAAACTCATTGATCAGAAAACAATTTCCGGAAAAGACGGTTCGGTTCTCTATTCTAATACAATTCCTGTATCAGACTGTATCAGAAAGTCAAACTACATTTATAAAAATAATGGAATTTTTATAGGAGAATATTTCCGTAATTCGCAAACGGGAGAATGCGGAAATATTGCTTATCAAGAAGAGATGAATTATATTTATAATGATTCTGAAAAAACAATTTATTATAAAATAGATGGAATCACTCATGATATAAAAAATGTTTATTCCTTAACTAAAACTGAAATGCAAATTTTAGTAAATGATAAAATGGATGAAAACGGTGATGGAACTCCTGATAAAATACTTAGAATTTATATTAAAAAACAATAAAAAACGCCTCAAAAAATTCTGAGGCGTTTTTCTATTTCTTTCTCTTAGCTTTCGACTTCGCTTTTTGTTGCGCTCTATTCGCACCGAATTTTTTAGGTGCTTTTCGCTTGCTTGGTCCGCCAAGATTGATTTTTTTGTTCTTGTCTTTTTTCTCGTGGAAAGCAGATTCGCCTTCGTTAAGTTTTGCTGTGGTTAGGAACTTCATTTTTACTTCGTCCTGCTCAGAAGCTATTTTGACTTTTGAGATTGCTACTTCTTCTGGGAATGCAACTTTTTTGATTTCTTTGTCCATCAACAATTCGATATCAAGAAGCTGAGCTTCTTCTTTTTTGGTATAGAAAGTCACTGCGATTCCGTCTTTGTCTGCACGTCCTGTCCTACCAATTCTGTGGATGTATTGCTCAGGAACTTCCGGAACTTCGAAGTTGAAAACGTGCGAAATATCCGGAATATCCAAACCTCTCGCCATAATATCTGTTGTAATCACGCCACGCAATTCTTCATTCGTGAATTCCTGCATCACTCTTAATCTGAAATTCTGAGATTTATTTGAGTGAATTACACCAAATTCACCTGGAAATTCTACATTCAGTTTTTCGAAAATTAAATCTGCGTGCTTTTTATTATTAGCGAAAATCAAGATTTTCTCAAGATTATCTTCGGTTTTCAAAAGATGAATTAATAAGTTCAATTTGGTATTGAAATTATCTACAGGAATCGCAGATTGCGCAATTTTTTCCAAAGGCGTTCCTGATCTTGCTAAGGAAATCTCGATTGGAGAAGCAAAATATTCGTTCAATATTTCGTCTAGAGCTTCGGTCATTGTTGCTGAGAAAAGAATGTTTTGTCTTTTCTCTTTCATCATTTCGAAAATATGAGTCAGTTGCGGACGGAAACCAAGATTCAGCATTTCGTCGAATTCGTCGATGATTAATTTATTAACTTCTCTAAGAGAAATCGCATTATCAATCGACAAATCCATCACACGACCAGGTGTTCCAACCAAAATATCACATCCATCATTGAACAACAATTTCTGTGTATTGATATTTTTTCCACCGTAAACTCCGATAACTCTTGCAGTGATATTTTCCGTCAGTTTTTCAAGAACTTCCGTTACCTGAACCACCAATTCTCTTGTAGGAACGAGAACCAAAACTGTTGGATTTCCAGATTTGTTATATTTCCAGGTTTTGAGAACAGGAAGCAGATAAGCCAATGTTTTTCCGGTTCCGGTCTGTGCAATTCCCATCACATCACGACCAGAAAGAATCGGTTTTAAACTTTTTTCCTGAATCGGCGTCGGTTCAAATAAATCTAAATCGGCTAGAACATCAAGAATCTTTTCCGGTAAATCGAAATCTGCAAAAGTGGTTTTATTCATTTTGCAAAGATATGGATTTTGAAATCAAAGGGAATTGAAAGGTTATGAAAGTTTATTAATAAGGTTGAGCCCTATTTTTCAATTTATTAACATCAATAAAATTATATCCGATATCGTAAATATCATTTTTATATTTATAAAATCTTCCGTCTGTTTCTATTATAAGCTTGGTATCAAAATCAATTTCGTCATAAAAAGTTAATTTATATTTTTTCTTAAAATCAACATTTACTTTTCTAGCTCTTAATATTTCATTTAATAAAAGAAAATGTTCTGATTGTTCCATAAAAAAAGGCTCAGTTTCTCCATCAAAACTAAAACTTGTAGATTTTACAAAATCTTTATTTAGCTTAATTTCTGATAATTTTAATTCTTGGTACTTAAACATTGCTTTTCTGTAAGCAAAAATTAATTTTGATGGAGCTTGACTTCCGTAATCTGAAATAGTTTTGATAATTTTATTATTCCTCACAAATGAAACAGTAATCGTATTTCCGTCTGTAAAATTGGCAGAATAGATATTATCAAGTCTATTAATATTCACTTTTTTAAATGATTTTTCAATATACTTAAATTCTGATTTTGGGATTTTAGAAGTATAATATCCGTTGACTGTATTGTATTTTTCGCCCAAATAAAGAACATCTCCATTTTTATTAAACTCTATACTCATAATAGCACAAGTCCCATAACAACCGGAAGATGAAACAATTATCTTATCGAAAGTTTCATTTGGGTGTAGCTTATAAGTCGGTTTATAATATTTTAAGTAATAGTCTTTATTTTTTTGAAGCGTTAAAGTATCCTTAGAAATAGAGATTATTTTATATCTATTCCAAGACTTTTCGATGGGATTAAAAATCTTCAGACTATCATCAATAATTTCATAATTTGTTGAATCGCCTTTATAAAAAACTTTTCGTTCTTCTCCTGAATTTCCTTCATCAATATCAAAAAAACCTGCTTCATCAACTAAAGTTCCATTCTTATTAAAAATAAAACCGCCTAGATTTAAATTAAACGGAGAAGGTGGTTCTTCTATAGTTTGTTTATCATCTTGTTTATGCAATTCTAAATATTTCGCAAAATTCCATTCTCCAATAATATTTTTTTCAAATTGTTTCTGCTTTTCAGATTTACAAGAAATCAAAAAGATTGCTAAAAGAAATATTTGATAAATCAACTTCATAAATAAAATTGTTATTACTTCTGCTCCTCCCTCAAAATAATCCTAAAAGTCGTTCCTTTCCCCACTTCTGAATTTGCAATTCTGACATCGCCTCGGTGATATTCGGAAACCACTCTTTTTGTTAAGGAAAGTCCTAATCCCCAACCTCTTTTTTTTGTGGAAAATCCTGGTTTGAAAGCATTTCGGATTTGTTGCTTTGTCATTCCGCTTCCTGTATCGGTAACATCGATGTAAACGCTTTTATTTTTTTTATAAAGTGAGAGTTCCAGTTTTCCTTCGCCTTTCATTGCATCAACTGCATTTTTTACCAGGTTTTCAATCACCCAACTCATCAGGATTCTGCTGTGTGGAACGAGAACGGGTTCGTAAGTTTTCCTAAAAGTGAATTCAACTTTTGTGGAAATTCTGGATTTTAGATAATCATAGTTCTGCTGAACGGTTTCATTAATATCAAGATCATTAAGCGTAGGAATTGAACCAATTTTCGAAAAACGTTCCGAAATGGTTTTCAATCGATTAACATCCATTTCCAATTCTTTTACGCCTAATCCATTTTCATCTTCCAGCTTCATAATCTCGACCCAGCCAATCATTGATGACAATGGCGTTCCAATCTGGTGCGCTGTTTCTTTTGCAAGACCCGCCCAAACAAAACCTTCGTCGGTTTTCTTCAACAATCGTAAAAACCAAAAAGAAAAAACAAGATAAAGCGAAATGAAAATCGCCAGCAAAAGCGGATAATAACGCAGATAATTCATCAAATCTGAATTATCATAATACAAGTATTGATTATTAAAATCAGGCAACTGAATCTCAAAAGGCGGATATTTATTCTCCATTTCGGTCAGTTTTGACTTTAATTTTTCCTTATCATTTAGAATTTCATCGGAAATTCCTCGGCTTTCCAATAAGTTCCCTTTTTTATCTGTGACAATGATGGGCAAATCTTCGTTTTCACTAATCACATACAACGCTAACTCGTTGAATCTCGGATCAATATCAGTATCCTGAAGATAACGCATTGCTGTTGCCAAAGATTTAATCCTTTCCGTTTCCTTACTTCTAAGATGTTGAATCAGGAAATTGGACGAAATGATAATTCCTGCAACAATAGAGGTCAATATAAAATATACAACCCAGCTATTGATACGTTTCAGAAAATTAAATCCTTTCATTCTTGCTTATAAAACGGCAATTTAGGAATTTATTATATAAAAATTAGATGTTGGATTTTAGACATTAGATATTAGAGTAAAATTCGAAGATTAATGCAGATATTTGTATTTGATTAAATTAAAAAAATGATAACGATTCAAAATACAAAACTGAAAGCCACTTTTAAAGAATTAGGAGCAGAATTAACGTCTCTAATCAATCTAGAAAATGGAAAAGAAATAATGTGGAGCGGAAATCCGGATTTTTGGGGCGGGCAAAGTCCGGTTCTTTTCCCAATTGTTGGCGCGTTGAAAAATGAACAATATATTTTTGAAGGAAAAACTTACGAACTTCCTCGGCACGGTTTTGCAAGAAGACGAGTTTTTGACATCAAAGAATCTTCTGAAAACGAAGTTATTTTTGAATTAAAATCTGATGAAGAATCTTTGAAAATTTATCCTTTCGAATTCAGTTTGGAAATAAAATATACTTTAGCTGAAAACAAACTGACGGTTTCTTATCAAGTAAAAAATCTTTCTAAAAAAGAAATGTATTTTTCGCTAGGCGCACATCCTGGATTTGCAATTGACACAAAAAATGGTTTGAATTATAATGATTACGAAATTGCTTTTTCTAATGATGAAAAACTGGAAATTCATCCACTAATTGATAATCTTATCAGCAACGAAACTCAAGCCATTGAACTTGAAAATAAAACTTTTCCTTTGTCTTATGAATTATTCTCAAAAGATGCTTTGGTAACAACAACAATGAAAAGCAAAGAACTGATTCTGAGAAATCATAAAAATACAGATAAAGTAATTTTCACTTTCTCTAATTTTCCTTACTTCGGGATTTGGGCAGCAAAAAATGCGGATTTTGTTTGTCTGGAACCTTGGCAAGGGATTGCTGATTTGGAAAATCATAATCAGGAATTGACGGAGAAATTCGGGATTTTGAAATTGGGAAATAGCGAAGATTGGAAAGCGGATTGGGGTGTTGAGATTGAGTAATTAAAAAATAAAATCAATGATGTTTCCAATCTTTTCTGCATTTTCCTTATTCTTCTTAATCATATTTCTTGATAGATATATGATGCATAAAACTGTAAAAACAAAACTTCAAAAATTTTTGAAGTTAGAAAGTAAAATCGTTTTAATAAAAGAAAATGTAAAAAGTGAAACATTTACAATCGGATTAAAAAATCACAGATACCACTTTAGAAAATCTGATTTATATTTTTTTGATAATGCATTTGTTATTATAGGATTTTATAAAATTGTTGGAGTAAAAATATACAGTTGTATTATAGTTTTTTCTGATGGAAACGATTTAAACACTAAAGATTTAAAAACATTTAATCTTAATTCTTCAAACAATGATGTTTATATAGAATTTGGAGAAGCAAGCTTTACAAGTACAAATGTCTCTATAAGATTGAAAAATCTTTCGGAAGATGAAAAGCAACTAATTAAATTCAAAAAATAAAAAAAGTGTCAGAGATTTTTTGACACTTTTACTTTATATTCTACAAAGTCTCCTTCAACCAATCAAAGAACTCTCTTTGCCAAACCAAACCATTTTGTGGATGTAAAACCCAGTGATTTTCGTTCGGGAAGTAGAGAAATTTCGTTTTAAGACCTTTCAGTTTTGCAGCTTGGAAAGCTTCCTGACCTTGCTCATAAGGAACTCGGAAATCTATTCCGCCTTGGATCACCATAATTGGTTTGTTCCATTTGTCCACAAAATTACTCGGATTGAATTCTGAATAAGCTTTCGGAATTGGTTTTTGCCAATAATTTCCACCTAAATCCCAGTTAGCGAACCAAAGTTCTTCAGTTGTTCCGTACCAAGATTTCATATCAAATAATCCGTCGTGTGCAATAAATGTTTTGAATCTATTCTCGTGAACGCCGGCCAACATAAACACAGAATAACCGCCGTAACTTGCGCCAACCGCCGCTACTCTATTTCCGTCAACATAAGGTAGAGTTTTGGCAAAATCCGTTGCTGACAAATAATCTTTAATCGGTTGTCCGCCCCAATCTCCACTGATTTCTTCATTCCATTTTACGCCCCAGCCCGGCATTCCTCTTCTGTTTGGAGCAACTACGATATAACCATTTGCAGCCATCAAAGCGAAATTCCATCTTGTGGAGAAAAACTGTGTTAATCCGGATTGTGGTCCACCTTGACAATAAACTAAAGTTGGATATTTTTTGTTCGGGTCAAAGTTCGGTGGATAATGGAACCAAACGCCCATTTCTTTTCCGTCCGTGGTTTTCACCATTTTTAGTTCAGATTTTCCTGCGACTAATTTGGAATAATTATCTTTATTAATGTCTGTAATCTGTTTCAAAGAACCTTTAGAATCAACTTCAAACAAATCTGCATTGTGATTGATATCTGTTTTCGTTACCCAAAGTTTGCCTTTGTTCTCCAAAACCACATCATTGATATCGAAATCACCTTTTGTGATTTGCTTTACCGTTCTGTTTTTAACATCAACTGAAAACAACTGTTTAGTTCCTCTGAATGCTGAAGTGAAATAAATCAGTTTGGAATCAGAAGCCCATTTTACATCGCCCGTTACACTTTCGTCCCAAGCTTTTGTCAAATTGGTTTTTGCTTTGGACTTCCAATCCATAATTACGATATCGTTCTTATCTGCTTCATAGCCGTCTCTTTCCATCGAATTCCAAAGCAGGAATTTTCCATCATTACTAAATTTAGGATTAACATCATAACCCATCATCCCTTCTGTAAGGTTTGTAGTTTTTCCGGAAGCAATATTGTAAGCAAAAATATCTGTGTTGGTACTCTGAGCATATTCAGCTCCAGATTTTGCCTTAGTCACATAAAGCAATTCCGAAGAATCCGGACTCCAAACAAAATCTTCTGCACCACCAAACGGTCTTTGTGGCGAATCCCAAGTTTTTCCTTCCAATAAATCTTTGGCAAATTCTGCAGTTTCGGTCGTATTAACCACAAAAACGTGATTATACTTTCCTTCATTAAAATAATCCCAATGACGGTGATTGAGATCTGTATAAATCTGAGCAGTTGTTTTTGGTAAATCTTTGTATTTGTCTTTTCCCAAAAGATTTTCTACCAAAACTTGTTTGCTAAATGCGATTTTTTTACCGTCTGGAGAAATCACGATATTATCTACTTCGCCAACATCATAGAATTCTGTCCAAGTTTTTCCTGAATCTTTTGATAAGAAAATCTTATTATTTTCTAAAGCATAAATACCATTATTATCCCATTGGATTAGACTTTTCTTTCCTAAATCAATTTTGGTTGATTGTCCGGAAGCATTAAGCCAAAAAGCTTCGGAATTTGATTTTTCTGTTTTAAGGTCTGTTTTGCTGATTTTGTAAATCAAAGAAGATTGATCCGGAGAAACGGACTGCACACCAAGACGGTTGAGTGTCCACATGATTTCCGGTGTCATTACCTGTTGTGCATTCATCATAAAAGGTGCTGCAACTGCTACAGCAAGAATCTTTTTTAGTTTCATTATATAAGTAATTGATATTGAGAAAAACTCGGACGAAGTTATTAAAATATTAGTTAAATTTGAGGATAACCAATTAAAAACTAATTCTTATGAAAAAACTTTTACTCTTTTTTTTGCCGGTTGTTTTTCAATCTTTTTTTGGTCAATTTGAAAATTTTCCTAAAAAAAACAGTTTATTTTAAACCTCCTTCTAGTTGGGCAAATACTTGTTCATATATGAATTATGTTGAGCCGCAGTTACCTTTGGATGTCTTTCCTCCTGGAAGCCCAATGACACCTACATGTGAAGGTTGGTACAAAGCAACCGCCAAGTTTATTAAGGCTCAGTTTGGTTTTAATAATTGTGTATATATACCAGGCTCTCCCAATACCAATTATTCTGAAGCAACTGTTATTACAGAAGACACTGTATTTTATGATTATTCATCAGGTCCGATTTCCAATCCGCCCGCTTGTTTATTAGCCGTAAATGATGTATCAAAAAAAATGGCTGTAGTCAAAGTTTTTCCAAATCCAGTTCAGGATTATGTTAATATAGAGTCTGACAAAAATTTTGTATCTTATGAAATCATTGATGAATCTGGAAAGTTAGTTGATAGTAAAGACTTTAAATTTTCTAAAATTGATATTAGCAATTTACAACCCGGAGTTTATTTTATCAAATTAAAATCTCTGAGTAATAAAACGAATGTTGTTAAATTTATCAAGAAATAAGTTTTCATTTATTGATTTATAATTGCTATATTTGCGCTTCAAATTTTATTATTAAGACGAGACTATGAGTACAATATTTACGCTGTTTATGATTCTAATTATCATTGCTAGCATTTTATTAGTTATCATTATAATGGCGCAAAATCCAAAAGGAGGCGGTCTTTCCGGCACATTCGGAGGAACTTCTTCTGCAACATTTGGGGTACAAAGAACCAACGATTTTATGGAGAAAGCGACTTGGACTTTGGGCACTACCATTGTAGTTTTGATTTTGTTAAGCGTTATCCTTACTGGGAAACCCACTCAGGTTGCTCCATCAATTTCTGCACCTGCAAAAACAGAACAAGCGCCAGTTAACACAACACCTGCATCGCAAGCGCCAGCTACAACAAAATAAAAAATTATATTTTTACTATATACAAAAGCTTCCAAAAAATGGAAGCTTTTGTGTTTTTAATATGATTTAGAGCTTGTTTAAATTTATAACATATTTTTTACCATATAGATTTTTTGTAAAAACTAAGATGAAATAGTATTTTTCAACTCTAATTTTTTCTATTTTCAAGAGTGTATGTTCGGATTTCTATGGGTCTATGTTGTTTTAATAATTTTAAGACTAGCTATTAAAGTATTAAGAAAATTTATTCTCATCAAAACATTTTTTCATCAACGTTTGGAAACAATCTCCCATATCATCGGAAGCTCTGCAAATAGCATTTTCTAGCATATTCCGAACCTGTTTTTCTGTAACACCAGCTTCTGTCCAGCTTTTTCCCGAGGTGTGGGAATTGAGAATGAATGGCATAATCCTATCAATAGCACATGCAAAAATAGCATCCGGCGTTTTCTCTTCTTCAAACTCAATCCAGAGATTATAAAAATCATCAGCAATAGATTGATCCAAGATTCCGAAAATTTTTTTGGCAGCTATTTTTTCGCGTTCAAATTTCCCTTTCATTCCTGCTTCGTCGAAGAGAAATGTATCTCCGGCGTGGATTTCTACCAAATCATGGATAGATAGCATTCTGATGACTTTCAATAAATCTATGTCTTCCTTATTTTTAGCATACGGATAAAGAATCTGAGCCAGAATGATGATTTGCCAGCTGTGTTCTGCTGTATTTTCGCGTCTGGAATCGTCTGCATTATAGTTTCTTCTGTTAACATTCTTCAAAGCGTCAACCGCCAGGATGAAGTCTATTTCTTTTTGGATTTTCATTTTAAATTTTTATAATTCTGTTCCAGATTCTACTTCGTATGGCTCTTTTCCTTTTTCAAAGATTCTTGTGAGTTCTGTGCCTTCTACAGTGATTGAGTCATTAATTCTTCTGATCCAGTTTCCTTCTCTGAGTCCGATGACTTTGACATCATTTTGAGTTAAAAACTCTTTGATTCTGGTTTCTCTGGTTTCTCCGTTATGCTTGATTTCCGGATTTGGATCTAGGTAATGCGGATTGATATTGAAAGGAACCAAGCCCATACAATCGAAGCTTGGTGGATAAACGATGGGCATATCGTTGGTAGTTTTCATATTAATACCGCCGATGTTGCTTCCTGCGCTACAGCCGAGATAGGGTTTTCCTGATTCTACATTTTGTTTTAAAGCATTCATTAATCCTAACTCGTGAAGTGTTTTTACAAGAAGAAAAGTATTGCCTCCACCGGTAAAAAATCCTTGTGCCGAATTAATAGCTTCTGCTTTATCTTGGAACTCGTGGAGACCTTTTACATTAATATTAATTGTTGAAAAAAATTCTTTTGCTTTTGCGGTGTAATCTTCGTGAGAGATTCCGCCTGGTCTTGCAAATGGGATGAAGATAATTTCTGTAATGCCTTTGAAAAGTTTTGCTAATTCCGGTTTAAGATATTCTAAATATTCTCCACCGAAGAGTGTGGATGTTGATGCGAGGAGGATGTTCATTTTTATAAATGATGGTTGATAATTGATTGGGGCAAATTTCGTGAAATGTGATTTAATATTCATCATTAATCTTTGAAATTTCAGGTGACGGGTTGCGAGTTTCGGGTGACGGGTGCGAGTTTCGGGGTGTGTGGGTTGGATTTTGAGTTTGATGGTTGTTGGGAGTAATATTTTTATTTAAAAAACCTGCAGAAAATCTGCAGGTTCAAAAAATTTGATTTGATATGAAGAAAAAAGAAATTTTCTAAATTATAATATTATTAGTTTCCAGCATCAGCAACATCATAGCTAGAAAGTCCAGTCCAACCTTTTGCCCAATCTGGAAGAGCTGTTCCATTTCCTGCTCCTGTTGCAGTTGTACTTTTTACATATACAGTGGACATATCCGGTGTTGGGTTTGCAGTTGTTGCTTTAGCTTTCCATTCTGTTCCGATGTTTACAAAACGGATGTTGTTAAGGTAATTTGCACTTTTGAACCAAGTGTAAGTTCTATCTGTTTCAAAGTCTAAACCTGTTGAATAATTAGCCAGAACAATATTATCAAATTTACCATTGGTACCTGCTCTAAGTTTCATTGCTTGAGATTCTGCACCAGCGGTGTTACCGATGAATGTAGCATTAGTTATTGTTGGATTTGAAGCACCACCGTTAGCTCCATTCGTTGTGTTGGCATCTGTATCTTGAGAATCTGCTTCTATTCCTCTGTTTCCTGGTTCTGCAGCGGAGATAAAAGCTTTCATTCTTGCAGCATAAAGATAATTTACACCACCACTCCAGCTCTCTGTCCAGTCAAAAGAATCATCACCAACACCTGTAACAACAATATGATCTACGCTTACATTTCCACCAAACATTTCTATTCCGTCATCTGCACCATTTGTAACGTACACATAAGATACTTTAGTTCCACTACCTACACCGAACAAGGAAAGACCATTGAATTCTTTTTCAGGATTGTATTTGTAACCAGAATCTTTGATAACAACGTAAGTAATGCTACCAGAGTTATCAGTTTTATCTGTACCCCCATAAGTTAATTCTCCAAGCTCAGAAGTTGATGTTCCGGCTGCGCTTCTATTTGAAGGAGCATTCCCCAGAACTACAATTCCTCCCCAGTGTCCTTGCTTATGCTCTGTTCCTTCGAAAACAACTGGGCTAGAAGATGTTCCGTTGATATAGATTTTTGCTCCTCTTTCTACGATAAGATAGCTTACAGATTTTACAGTTCCATCTGTATTAAGTTCTCCGGAAGTTACCTTAAATTTAGTACCTGCAGGGATTGTAAGAGAAGCACCAGCTTTTACAGCAACTTTACCAGTAATGGTGTAAGTTTTCGAAGGATCAAGCGTAATGTTGCTTGTGATGTCTCCTTTGAAGTTATTAGGATCTACAGATGATGTATTGTCTATTTCTTCATCATCGCTACTGTTACAAGATACCACAATAGAAGTAGTAGAAAGGATCATAGATAATCCAAGGATTGCTTTTAAAAATGTCTTTTTCATTTTATTTTAGATTTAAATTAATTGTTTTATTAAATTATTTTGAGAATTTGTAAGTGAGATTGAGTCCAATCTGACGACCGTTTGTATAATCTTTATGTATAAAAGTTCCTGCAGAATTGCTTTGTTCAATTTTTGCGTGAGGATTGAGCAGGTTTTTGGCACTTAGCCCAATAGCGATTTGTTTCATAGAAACATTCAGATTAAGATCCAAAATGTCTTTTGCCAGCTCGTAAAAATTACCACCATTGTTGGTTCCAATTGCATAAAGATTTTTCCCTACACGAGAATAGGACACTACGAAATCTAAACTATTATTGCCATTCCATTTGTAATTATAACCAAGGTTAGCATTGGCCAAGAAATCTGCTACCCCTTGCACGTCATCTTTGGTTTGTCCGCTAAACTGTGCTGTTTTGGTTCCATTATTATCTTTAGAAATTTCAGATTCATTTTTCAACTCTTGTTCAGAGTGCATATAAGTTGCATTTACGAATGCGTACAGTTTGGAGTTACTCCATTTTGCCAAGTCTTTTCTCACTTCTGCTTCCGCTCCTGCAACGTAACCCCAATTTGCAATGTTAAAATAAGTCATATCACTTGGAGATGCAGATGAATAAGTGCTTCTTGCAATTGGATTTTGGATATATTTTCCGAATGCAGTTAGTGAAATTACCTCACCAGATTTAGGGAATAATTCCCATTTGATATCTGCATTGTAATTGTCGGAAGGATATAGATAAGGGTTACCATAGATATTAGTTGTTACATCATAATAAGCAATAGGAACCAATTCTTTTGGCTGAGGAAGCGTGTAGGTTTTGGAAGTTGCAAATCTCAGGTTCTGCCTATCGTTTATGCTGTATTTAGCATTAATAGCGGGAAGAATTTTATTGTACTGTTTATTTTTTTTATTGGTATCCAGAATATCGCTCCAAGCATTGTCAAAATTAATATAATCGAATCTGCCTCCTAGTTGCAGAACAAATTTTTCAGAAAAACGAATATCTAAATTCGCAAAACCAGACTGTATATTTCTTTTGATGCTGTAACTGCTCTTCTGAATGTTGTAGATAAACAAACCATTATTGAAAGAATTTATAAATGCATCTACATCACTAGGATTGACAGGAATTGAGAGATTAAAATTCATCCCAAGAGTTGTTTGTTGGAATTGTCTGTCTTTGTAAGATCCATCATATCCAACTACCAATTTATATTGTTCTGCAAAAGTTTTAGTAATGTAAATATGTCCAAGAAGTGTATTATCCTTCAGTTCATCAAAATATCTGTGGTTACTTATGGCGCTGCTTGCAAGGAGCTCATTGGTCTCTGCATTGATGGTATTTTGCAAACGATCTGGTCTTTTACTATTGAGCATATTATATCCCAATCCCCAGTCTGCTACCCAAGATTCTCCAATTTTGTGATTTCCGAATAACTGATTAATCCAAGTATCTGTCAACTTATTATCGCCTCTGTTGATGATAACATTTTTATCTACATCGTAAGAATAGCCTTGATAAATTTTAGCTTCCTGCTGGGAAGAATGGATATAATTGGTGGTTAATTTCAGCTTATTGTTGCTGTTAAGTTTATAATCTACATTTAACAAAGTCGTAGTGTTAGTTTTATAATCAGAACGTTGTACGTTGTTAAAGTTTTTATTGGCAGTACCGTCCGCAAAATAGAAACCTTCTTTTCCATCGCTGTATTCATAAGAATTATCAAAACCAGCATAACCAAAAAATGAGAATTTACGAGATGTAAAGCCACCTTCCAAATTCATATTAGAGTCAAAAGGATTTTTTGCATTTTTAAAATTCCATTTCGTTGTAAAAGGATATTGGTTTGCAGGATTTCCTTTTCTATATGTACTTTCTTTGAAACCGAAAAAACCAGGACCTCCATCCTGAAGTTTGAAATCTCCTTTGTCAAAAGTCTGAAGGTTGATCGCACTTCCTATTCCAATATTAAAATAAGGTTTTCCTGAATGGGTTTTTGAAACAATATCGATATTAGCACCGCCAAAATCTCCAGAGAATCTTGGGTTATAAACTTTATCCAGAGAGATATATTCTATCATCGAAGTTTTAAAAATCTCCAGATCCATATTTTTGAATTCCGGGTTTTCGGAAGGAATTTCCAAACCATTAAGAGTCGTCCCATTGTAACGATCTCCTAGCCCACGTACAAAAATTTGTCCGCTTCCTTCTTGTTTCAGAGTTCCAGTCGCTTTTGTAACCGCAGTTGCCACATCTCCCACACCTTGTTTGGACAATTGTACAGCTCCTACCCTCTCGATTACTTCTACAGATTTTTTCTGAGCTTGGATGATGTTGGTTTCTGTACTCTTTTTTGTGTTACCAATGATTTTTACTTCATCGATTTTCTTTTCACCTTTCAAGGTATCTTTCGTAGATTGTGCCAACAAAACCGTGGTTGACATACATAGAAACAAAGCACTAATGCTGATTGTTTTTGATTTCATTTTTTTTACTTTCCTTTTTCTTCGTTGCCAAAGAAATCATTTCGAAAGCGTTCGGATTGTATAATAATTTTTAAATATTTTTTAATTAAGCATTACGAAAATCAAAATTATGTTAAATCAAGTTTAACAGGTTAATACTTTTTAAAAATCTGTTCATTATTTGTTAAATTTGCAATAGATAATTTTATCTGTAAAAATCACCAAAAACAATTAAAACACTATAAATCAAACAATTAAAAATTTTAACAGTCATTAATATTTGATTTTCCCCAAAATTTGCACTGAAATGGACTATACAAAAGCTTTAGAAATATTAAAATCCGGAGGAACGATACTTTACCCTACAGATACCATCTGGGGAATCGGTTGTGACGCGACCAATCCGGAAGCCATCAAAAAGATATTTGAAATCAAAAAAAGAGAACAAAACAAATCTCTTATTATATTAGTAGAATCCGAAAAAAGATTGCAGGATTTGGTGGATGTACCGGAAATGGCTTGGCAAATTATCGACTTAAGCGAGAAACCTGTAACCATAGTTTATGAAAATCCCAAGAATCTACCAAAAGAATTACTGGCAGAAGACGGCAGCGTCGGCATAAGAATCGTTAAAAATGATTACTGCAAAAAGCTGATTTCAAAACTCAACAAACCATTGGTTTCAACTTCTGCTAATTTGAGCGGACAAAAATCGCCAATGAAATTCAGTGATATATCGGAAGAAGTCAAAAATTCGGTTGATTATATAACAGAAGATCCTGAAGATAAAGTTTCTCAATTTGCCGGATCTTCCGTTATTAAAGTCTGGAATAATAATCAAATTAAAGTTTTACGAGAATAAAAAATACCGGAATGCCCCGGTGTTTAATGATGGCTGGTTTTATATTATATTTTCTTCTATCTAAAGAAATATGTTAAAGCAACACTCAGCATTTGTTCAGACTTTTTTTTGCGAACGTTGGCATCGCTGGTTGCCAGCTCTTCGGGAGAGTTTTTAAGATAAGGATAGACGTTGGACAAGCCTGCATCATACTTCAGAACCAGTTCTAATTGTCTTTTTAAACTGTATCCTATTCCCGTTCCTAGCCCAAAATTAAAGGTATTTGCTTTTCCGAAATTAGCAACTTCATAAGATATTTTGGGTGCGTTTTTAACTTCCTGATTGAGTAAATAATAGAATCTTGGTCCAATGATCCCAAAAAACTCGGATTCTGCTTCAGAAAAATAAACTTTAAAATTTAGAGGCATTACAAGGTAATTGTTGGCATACACCGCATGATCCCAGCCTTTAGCTTTTTCGTATTCCCTATCGCCGCCTTCGCCAGCGCCAAAAAACATTAACTCTGCCTGTAAATAGAACTGTTCCGTAATCCCAATCGGGACTTGTGCTGTAACGCCGCCTAAAACAGAATATCTGGGTCCGGAAGGATTGTGGGCGTTCTTCACTCTCGAATAGGTTGCGCCCCCTAGAACACCAAATTGTGCGGCTCTGAAATCGATTTGTGCCTGAGATAAAAATGACAATAATAATAAAGATCCTGTAAGGATTTTTCTCATAACAAAAGAGGTTTAAAAGGATTTTTGTACTTCAAATGTAAATAAAAAAAATGAGAAGCCTATTGAAGCTTCTCAAATATGTATTATATTGGAATCAATATTTTAAGCTAAAACTGAAGCTACTGTTTTTCCAATTTCAGCTGGAGAATCTACAACGTGGATTCCGTTTTCTTTCATAATCGCCATTTTTGCCTGGGCTGTATCATCTGCACCACCTACGATAGCACCAGCGTGTCCCATTGTTCTACCTTTTGGTGCAGTTTGTCCAGCGATGAAACCTACCACTGGTTTTGTAGAACCACTAGCTTTGTACCATCTTGCAGCTTCGGCTTCCAAAGATCCACCTATTTCTCCAATCATAACAACAGCTTCAGTTTCTGGATCGTTGATGAACAATTCCAAAGCTTCTTTAGTAGTAGTCCCGATAATTGGGTCTCCACCAATTCCGATAGCTGTAGAAACACCGTAACCAGCTTTTACCACTTGGTCTGCCGCTTCATAAGTTAAAGTTCCAGATTTTGAAACGATACCTACTTTTCCTTTTTTGAAAACGAAACCTGGCATAATTCCGATTTTAGCTTCGTCTGATGTGATGATACCCGGGCAGTTTGGTCCAATAAGACGAACATCTCTGTCTTGGATATAATCCTTAACTTTTACCATATCAGCAACAGGAATTCCTTCTGTGATACATACAATAACTTTGATACCTGCTTCCGCTGCTTCCATTACAGCATCTGCTGCAAATGCTGGTGGTACGAAAATGATACTCACGTTAGCGCCTGCTTTTTCTACAGCTTCTGCTACAGAGTTAAAAACCGGCTTTCCAAGGTGTTCTGATCCACCTTTTCCTGGTGTTACACCACCTACAACGTTGGTTCCGTATTCGATCATTTGACCTGCGTGGAAAGTACCTTCGTTACCAGTAAATCCTTGTACGATAACTTTAGAATCTTTGTTTACTAATACTGACATTTTTTATTATAATTTATTGATTTTATAAACATTTGTTACTCGCAAAAATAACGATAATTATTCAGAATAATCTTTATAAAATATTTTTTTTGACTATTAAAAATATGATTTACTTCAGATTTTTAAGTTTGACTTCTTTTCTGAGATATTGTTTGAATTCTTCTGCTATTGGACCAAAATAAGTTCCTTTTTTAAGATCTCTGTTTACTCCACATTTTGCCAAAAGTATGGTTCCACTTTCTATTCTAACTCCAGAAGCCATCCCAACTTGTCCCCAAATTGTTACTTCATCTTCGATGATACAACATCCTGCAATTCCGGTTTGTGAAGCAATAAGGCATTTTTTACCAATAATTGTATCGTGACCAATTTGAATCTGATTATCCAAAACAGAGCCTTCTCCAATGGTTGTAGCATCCGTAACGCCTCTGTCAATAGTACAACCGTTACCAATTTCTACATTATTTTCGATAACTACATTTCCTACAGAAATTAATCGATCAAAATTACCTTGGAGTTTTCTGTAATAGAAAGCATCACCTCCCAGAACTGTATTAGCCTGGATAATAACATTATCTCCAATAATCGTTCTATCACCAATCACAACATTTGGAAAAATGTGACAGTTTTTGCCGATTCTTACTTCGTTTCCTATTGTAACAGAAGGATGGATAAATGTATTATCTCCTACTTCCAAATCGTGAAGTTCTTCTTTAAAATTAGAAATTCTGGTGAAATGGGTATTGATTTTATTAAAATCCCGGAAAGGATCATCTGACACCAAAAGTGCTTTGCCGGCTGGGCAATCTACTTCTTTGTCAATCAAGATAATGGTTGCGGCAGAGTTTAATGCTTTATCATAATATTTAGGATGGTTAACGAAAACGATTTCGCCTTCTTTCACCATATGGATTTCATTGGTTCCATAGATTAAAAAATTTTGGTCACCAATATATTTTGCACCGATAAGTTCTGCAACAGATTTTAGATTCTGCGGTTGATTGAATCTCATAAATTATGATTTAAAATAAAAAATTCAGGCCGAATAAACAACCTGAATTTTAAAATATTTATTTTACTCTTTCCAGGTAAGCCCCGTCTTCAGTACTAACTTTGATTTTGTCTCCTGGTTCAATAAACAATGGAACCATTACTCTTGCTCCTGTTTCTACGATGGCGTTTTTAAGAGCATTGGTTGCTGTATTACCTTTTACACCTGGGTCTGCTTCTACAACTTCTAGATAAACAGATTGTGGAAGTTCCGCAGAAAGTGGCGTTTCATCTGCTTCTTTCAGGATGATGGTTACCTCTTCTCCTGCTTTCATCAGGTTAGAGTTTTCAATCATTTCTTTGTTAAGATATAACTGGGAAAAATCTTCATTATTCATAAAGTGGAAACCATTTTCGTCATCATAAAGATATTGGAATTTTCTGGTAATTACTTTAACTTCCTCAATTTTGTGACCTGCGGAAAAAGTGTTATCAATTACTTTTCCATTGGTTACGGATTTTAATTTCGTTCTTACGAAAGCAGGTCCTTTACCTGGTTTTACATGAAGAAACTCGATAACTTTATAGATGTCATTGCTGTATTCTATACAAAGTCCTTTTCTAATATCGTTGCTTGTTGCCATTAGTGATGTTATATATAAGCTTATTTTTTTTATTCTTTGGAAGATCCGTATCCTTTTACAATTCCTCTTGGTGAGTTTTGTATAAAAGTGATAATCTCATCTCTTTCTATGGTAGGTAACATTTCTTTTTCAATGAATTCGATAGCCTGAGTGGTGTTCATCTTCATCTGAAAAATAGCTCTGTAAATTTTTTGGATTTCGAAGATTTTATCATTTGTAAAGCCTCTTCTTCTAAGCCCTACAGAATTGATTCCTGCATAAGTAATAGGCTCTCTTGCTACTTTGATGTAAGGTGGAATATCTTTTCTCACAAGAGTCCCCCCGGAAACCATGACGTGTTTTCCTACTTTAGAGAACTGATGGATAGCACTCAATCCGCCAATGACTGCATGATCGCCAATTTCCACATGTCCCGCAATTCCACAACCGTTAACAATAATCACGTGATCTCCGATAACACAATCGTGAGCAATGTGTGAAGTCGCCATAATGAGACAATCGTTCCCTACTTTGGTGTATCCCAATGCTTTTGTACCTCTGTTGATGGTTACAGATTCTCTGATGGTGGTGTTGTTTCCAATAATAACGGTAGAATCTTCGCCATCAAATTTAAGATCCTGAGGAACTGCACCTATCACTGTTCCTGGGTATATTTTACAATTCTTCCCAATCTTAACGCCTTCCATAATGGTTACATTAGGACCAATCCAAGTGTCTTGACCAATTGTTACGTTGGCGCCTATGGTTGTAAAGGGCTCTATGGTAACATTTTTACCAATTTTGGCACGTGGATCTATTGCTGTAAGCTGATGAATCATAAATTATATTTTAGTTTTTGCAACTTGGGCCATTAGCTCGGCTTCTACCACTACGCTATCTCCAACATAGCCATAACCTTGCATATGTACAATTCCTCTTCTGATAGGTTCTATTAATTCAATTTTGAAAATGACCTGATCTCCCGGAACTACTTTTTTCTTGAACTTTACATTGTCCATTTTCACGAAATAAGTAGAATAATTTTCCGGATCCGGAACATTCGCCAAAACCAGAATACCTCCCACTTGAGCCATTGCTTCAATTTGTAAAACACCTGGCATTACAGGTTCTTTTGGGAAATGTCCTACGAAGAAAGGTTCATTCATAGAAACATTCTTAAGTCCCACAACGTGAGTATCTGATAATTCTAAGATTTTATCTACCAACAAAAACGGAGGTCTGTGTGGTAATAATCTCATAATTCCATTGATATCAAAAATCGGCTCTGCCTTCAAATCAAAATCCGGAACATTTTTTCTTTTTTGCAATTTGTATTGTCTGTTTAGCTTTTTTGCAAACTGAGTGTTTACAAAGTGCCCTGGTTTGTTCGCAATAATTCTACCTTTGATTCTTACACCTACCAAAGCCAAATCTCCAATGACATCTAGCAACTTATGACGGGCTGCTTCATTGGTATAATTGAGGGTCAAGTTGTCAAGAATTCCATTGGGACGGATAGAAACTTCATCTTTACCAAAAGCTACTTTAAGTTTTTCCAAAGTTTCTGGTGTCAATTCTTTGTCTACATAAACAATTGCATTACTAATGTCGCCACCTTTAATAAGATTAGCATCCAAAAGTTGCTCTAATTCGTGTAAAAAACTGAAGGTTCTTGCAGAAGCAATTTCATCCTTGAACTCGGATAGATTTTTCATACTGGCGTTTTGAGTTCCCAAAACTTTGGTCCCAAAATCTACCATTGTTGTAATTTCATAATCATCTGCAGGGATTACCGTTAACTCAGAACCTGTAGAAGGATCGATGTAATTCATCACTTCTTTAATTACCAGATATTCTCTTGGCAAATCCTGTTCTTCTACACCAACTTTTTCTATAGCCTCTACAAAAAATTTGGAAGAACCATCCAAGATAGGTGGTTCTGCACTGTTCATCTCCAGAATGGCATTGTCAACATCCATCCCAACAAGCGCCGCTAAAAGATGCTCGCAAGTGTGGATTTTAACGCCTAATTTCTCCAGAGTTGTTCCTCTTTCTGTAGTGGTTACATAATTAACGTCTGCTTCTACCTGCGGACGTCCTTCCAGATCTGTTCTTACAAATACAAATCCGGTATTTTCTTTTGCCGGTTTGATGGTAAGATTAACTTCTTTTCCTGTGTGAAGACCTATCCCAGATAGATGAATGTCTTCTTTGATTGTTTTTTGTTTATCACTCATTGTATTAGTTTTGAGACGGAAAGAAAATACTTTCACCTGATACCTCTACTCTGATTTTTTGTTATTTTCTAAATCATTGATTCTCTTGACAATATCCGTAAAGTTGCGGAAATGTACATAGTTTCTTCTATAATCGCTATAGTTGATTGCTGGCGAGCCATAAAGTGTTTCTCCATCTTTTGCAGAAGCATTCACACCGCTTTGCGCTTGTATTTTAACCTGATTTCCTATTTTGATATGCCCTACAATTCCTACTTGTCCTCCTATTTGATTCCAATCTCCGATAACTGTGGAGCCAGCAATTCCTGCTTGGGAAGCAATCACATTATGCTGTCCAATTTTCACATTATGAGCAATCTGAATCAGGTTGTCAATTTTAGTTCCTTTACCAATAATAGTTGAACCAATCGTTGCCCTATCTATACTACAGTTGGAACCTATTTCAACATCATCTTCAATAATCACATTTCCTAATTGTGGAATTTTCTTAAATCCGTCTGCTGTAGGCTGAAACCCAAAGCCGTCCCCACCAATAACAGTATTGGAATGGATAACGCAGTTGTCTCCTAGAATACAGTAATCATAAATCCTGGCGCCGCTGTCAATTTTACAATTTTTCCCTATTTTAACGCCTTTTCCGATATAAACGTGAGGGAAAATCTGGGAATGATCGCCAATTTTGGCTTTTTCGGAAACATAGGTAAATGCTCCAATATAAACTCCTTCGCCTACCTGTGCAGTTTCGTGAAAGAAAGAACCTTCTTCTATCCCGGTTTTTCTACCTTGCATCTCCTGATAAAGGTTCATAAGAATCTGGAAAGAAAGATAAGCATCCTCAACAACAATAATTGTAGGTTGATAAGATTTATCCTGTTCTATCAAATCTTGTGAAACAATCAGAACAGCACATTCTGTTGAATCTATATAATGAGAAAAACGACTCTGTCCCACAAAAGACAAATGCCCTTTCTGACCATTTTCTATTGGCGAAACACCTGTAATAACAGCCTTTTCGTCGCCAATAACTTTGCCGTTGATTAATCCTGCAATTTGTTCTGCACTAAATTCCATAGGCTGCAAAGATAAATATTTTATTAATTATCTTTTAATTTTTTATAATTAACAGTTCCCAGAATTAAGAAATCTCTCTGGGATAATAAATAATATATTTTTTGGTGCCTTGTTCCATACATCCAAAGAGAATTTGATTCTCGGATTCTTCCAACTTCAGGGTTTTTCCAGATTTTTCTAAAAGATAAATCGGCTGTTTCTCTGTATCATAAGGCAAAAGGCTTCGCGAGATTTGCCCTACAATTTCTTCTCCATTATTAATCCCGAAATATTGATTGGTTTTCTCAATTTTTTCTCTGACAAAATCCTCTGTAAAAGGCTTAGACGAAATAACACTTTTAGGAAAATCTCTATAAATCACCGTTTTACAAAGTCTTGATAATACAAAATCCTCATTTTCTGTCCAGGATTTTATCGCTTGGAAGACATCCATATCATCCAGCATCGTGAATCTTCTGATATCTTCTTCTGTGGCGTCTTCAAATTTATTTTTAACCAGAAAATATTTCAAATTGGATGGCGCTTCTAAATCTATATTTTGTGAAACCAGATACTTGGCACGGTTAAGAATCTGTACCAGAATATGCTCTGCCAAAGCAGCGGTTTTGTGATAATAAACCTGCCAATACATAAACATTCTTGCCGTGAGATAATTTTCAATCGAATAAATTCCTTTTGCGTCAACCACCAGTTTTTCATCGCAAACATTCATCATAGAAATAATTCTTTCAACATTCACACTTCCTTCGGAAACGCCTGTGTAAAAGCTGTCACGTTTAAGATAATCCATTCTGTCCACATCCAATTGAGATGAAATCAACTGATTGAAAAATGGCCTGTGATATTTCCCTTGAAACATCTCTATTGCCAAATCCAATTTCCCTTTGAATTCTTTATTCAAACGATTCATCAGCAAAATTGAGATTTTCTCGTGATGCCAATCGTCCATCAGCATATTTTCCAAAGCGTGCGAAAACGGACCGTGACCAATATCGTGAAGCAAAATAGCCAGCATCGCCGCTTTTTCTTCTTCTTTAGATACTTTTACACCTTTTAGTTTAAGCGTTTCCAAAGCTTTGAACATTAGATTCATGGCGCCAAGAGCGTGATGAAATCTCGTATGTTTTGCGCCAGGGAAAATAAGGGAAAGAAGTCCGGTTTGGGAAATTCTTCTGAGTCTTTGGAAATAAGGATGTTCTATAATATCGAACAAAATCTCGTGAGGAATTTTGATAAAACCGTGAACTGGGTCGTTGATAATCTTGAGTTTATTCTGCACAATCTATAAATGATAGTTGATAAATGATGATTGATACAAAAATAAGGAAATTAAAATGGTTTTATGTATTAAATAATAGAATGAGGCATATTTTTGAACTATTTAATTTCACAATTTTTACATTAAAATTTAATATATTGCATCAAAATCAAACGCTTAATCTTAATAAAAATGAAAAAAAATTTATACTTATTCTGCACACTATTTTGCATTTTCGCAAACGGACAAACGACTCCGCCCGTTTTTAAAAACAGCTCCATAACAACAAGCGGACTCAAAATCAATTCCAGAAAAAGTACACTTAGCGAAAAAGAAATTACACCGCTTTCAAATTTCAAGAATCTTAATTTCCAAAAAATTGTTTTGAAAGACCTTTCCGATGGTACAACAGAAACCGTATTGGGAATAATGACAGAATATGAAACTTTTGACAATATCTCCAAAAAAACATTGACCGTTGAAAAAAGAGAACTATTCAAATGGATTGAGGCTCTTCAAACCCTGGAAAAGAAAGAAAATGAAGCCATTGGAAAGTCCGAAAAAAAATACAAATTCACTTTGATGAATAACCTTGAAATGGGAGCCGTTTACAAAGAAAACTCTAAAAACTGGGTCAACTAT
Source organism: Flavobacteriales bacterium UBA2306 (assembly GCA_002345565.1). GTDB lineage: Bacteria > Bacteroidota > Bacteroidia > Flavobacteriales > Weeksellaceae > Epilithonimonas. The sequence goes on from DDVS01000001.1 coordinate 807,304, forward strand.
TATATTTTCCCTGCCGATTTTTACAGGAAAAGCATTTATGAATTCAGCAAAGAAGAACTTAAAGACCTAATAAAGCTATTGAAAAATGCAGAGAATGAATTATAGATTTTTTTAATCAGATCTTTAAAAATCTAAAGAATAATTAACAAAAAACCAGCGGATGATTTATAAAAATCATCCGCTGGAAAATAAACTATGAAAAAAAACTACTTTTTGTATTAAGTATAAACTCAAAAAGAATACCGCATGTTTTTTTATGACATTTTGCTTTATTTATTTAACAAATTTTAAAACTAAAGAGACAAAAAGTCCTGATTTACAAAATAATATATTTTACCCTTCACACAATAACTTCAACTTGAATGCTTTTATCAAAACAATTATCTTTGCAGCGCATAATTGATAATTAATCATCCATGAATGATAGAATTATCCAATCTTTAATTATTAAATGTTCATCAACCTCAACCAAAATAAAAACCTCAAACTTTTCAAAACCATTTCTGAAGTAGCCGACAGAAACGGACAATCCGTTTACGCCGTTGGTGGATTTGTAAGAGATTTGCTGATGCAAAGAAAAGCCCCAACAGATATTGATTTCGTCACAGAATCCAGCGGAATAGAATTGGCAGAAAGCATCGCTAAAGAAATTGATCCAAAAACTAAAGTGGCAGTTTTCAAAACTTATGGAACTGCGATGTTTCGTTACAAAGATTTAGAACTGGAATTTGTGGGCGCCAGAAAAGAAAGCTACAGCGAGGATTCCAGAAAGCCGTCTGTAGAAATCGGGACGATTGAAGACGACCAAAAACGCAGAGATTTTACTATTAATGCAATGGCAATCTCTCTTAACAAGGATAATTTTGGAGAATTGATTGACCCATTTGGCGGAATGCAGGATTTATCCAACAAAATCTTGAGAACTCCTTTGGAACCTCATCAAACCTATTCCGATGACCCATTGAGAATGATGAGAGCAATTCGTTTTGCAACAACTTTGGATTTCGAAATCGAAGAACATTCTTTGAAAGCGATTAAAGAAGAAGCTGAGCGAATGAAAATCGTTTCGATGGAGCGCATTATGGTGGAGTTTAATAAAATAATGCTTTCCGAAAAACCTTCAAAAGGTTTGAAATTATTAGAAGAAACTTCCCTACTCGATTATATTCTTCCGGAATTGACGGCACTGAAAGGCATTGAAGATATTGATGGACAAACGCATAAAGACAATTTTTATCACACGTTGCAAGTGGTTGATAATATTTCTGAAAGTACAGATAAACTTTGGTTGCGTTGGTCGGCTTTGCTTCACGATATTGGAAAAGCGCCAACCAAAAAATATGTCGAAGGAATCGGCTGGACTTTTCACGGTCACGAATTTATAGGTTCTAAGCAAATTAAAAACATTTTCAAACGTCTGAAGCTTCCGCTTGGACAAGAACAGAAATATGTTGAAAAATTAGTAAGAATGCACGCCAGACCAATTGCTTTGATTACCGATGATGCTTCGGATTCTGCTTTGAGACGATTACTTTTTGATTCCGGTGAAGACTTGGAAGACCTTTTCACGCTTTGTAAATCGGATATCACGACAAAAAATTATTCTAAACAAGCCAAATTCAAAAAGAACTTTGAATATGTAGCTAAGAAAATAAAAGAAGTTGAAGAAAAAGACCAAGTGAGAAATTTCCAACCGCCAATTTCCGGAGAAGAGATTATGGAAATGTTCAACCTGAAACCCGGAAGAGAAATCGGAATCCTTAAAGAAAAAGTGAAGGAAGCTATTTTGGAAGGCGAAATCAAAAATGATAAAACGGAAGCCAGAGATTTTGTAATTGCTGAAGCTTCTAAAATTGGACTTAATTTGACACATTAATTTATGAAGAAAATAATACTAACTGTTCTGTTTTTTGTAATACAACTAATAAATGCTCAAAATTTTGATTTAAAAGTCAATATTAGCTATAATCACAAAGTCAAAAATTACGAAATCGTAAAAGATGATTTTCATTTTATTATCAATGACAACGGTGTTTTAGAACACTTTTATTCCTCTAAAACAGACAATACTTTTGAATATTACGACAACAATATTCTGGACAATTCCGATTTTGGAAAACTAAAAAAAATAGGCAATTCTAAAGTGGACTATTGGAATGATCAATTTGCAAATCAGAGCAAGTTTGGAAAACTCAAAAGCATCGGAAATATTAGAATTGATTATTGGGATAACAACATTCTTGATCAGGAAAAATATCAAAAAATTAAAACAATTGGAGATGTAACTATTGATTATTATGACAATAAAGTTCTTGACAGTTCTGATTTTGGTAAAATTAAGAAAATAGGAAATTTTAAAATCGAATATTACAACAACGCTACTTTTGACCAGTCAAAATTTGGGAAAATAAAATCCATTGGCAATACGTCTTTTGATTATTATGAAAACACCTTCAATAATGTATTAGACGGAAAACTTAAATCTACAAAAGGACAAACCTCTCATTTATCATTGATTTTTGAATAATGGACAAAACCGAATTAATCAAATCAATCCAAGAAAAACTCTCCGGAAAAATCCAGAATTTCGAAAAGCTAATTGCAGAAACCCGAGCTTCCAACAACGACACAAAAAGCTCGATGGGCGATAAGTACGAAACAGGTAGAGAAATGCTCCAACAGGAAATCAATAATCTACAAGTTCAGTTGAATGAAGTTTTGAAACAGCAAGATTTTCTTAAAACATCCTTCGACAAGCTCAGGATGACAAAAAAATTTGACAAAGCTGAAAAAGGAGCGATTGTAAAAACTGAAAGAGGTTTATTTTTTATCTCGGTTTCTTTGGGCGAAATTAATTTTGAAAATCAAAAAATCATCTGTATTTCTCCCGAATCTCCTTTGGCAAAAGCAATGAACGGAAAACAAAAAGGCGAAGTTTTTTCTCTGAATAATATGAATCAGAAAATTGTAGATTTAGAATAGCTTCAAAATCTAATTTCTAAATTCTAACCTCTAATTTCTTTTAAAGACTTTTCCCACCAATATATTCCATTAGTGAATCTTTATAATTGGGAGCAATGGCAATTTGTTCTTTTCCGATTACGATGTGATTTCTTTCAATCGCTTCGATTTTGTCGAGAGCGATAATGTAAGAACGATGAATCCTCATAAATTGAGCGGAAGGTAATTCTTCTTCCAATTTTTTTAAACTCATTAGAGTCAGAATTGGTTTTGGATTGTCTTTCAGATAGATTTTCACATAATCTTTCAAACCTTCTATGTAAAGGATTTCGGAAAAGTTGATTTTGATTTGTTTGTATTCAGATTTTACGAAGAAAAACTCCTGCTTTTTTTCTGACTTCAAAACGGAAACTGTCTGCTGAGATTCAAAATAATTTCTGGCTTTTGTGGAAGCATTTAGGAATTCATTATAATCAAAAGGTTTCAACAGATAATCCAAAGCATTCACTTTGTAGCCGTCGATTGCATATTGGTCAAAAGCTGTGGTAAAAATCACTCTGCTGTTTTGAGGAAGTAATTTTGAAAATTCCAAACCTGTTAAATCAGGCATTTGAATATCCAAAAAAAACAAATCGATGTCTTTTTTTTCCTCCAAAACCTGCATTGCTTCTATTGCGCTGTTGCATTTGGCTTTCAGTTCCAGAAAAGGTGTTTTCAGAACGTAACTTTCTATTAAGTTCAAAGCCATTGGTTCGTCGTCAGCAATTAGGCAGGTTATTTTTTTCATTATCTATGTTTTAATTTATCCAAGTTCCTCTTTTATCAACAACTTTCCATTTACCGTTTTCATTCTTGAGAATACACGCAATTCCTCTTCCAAAATAGCCTTTAGAATGATAGTTTAATTCAATGAAAGCAGTTCTATTATCTTTTGAAAACAGAGGAATTCTAAATTCGTAATATTGATAATAATTTTCATTATCTCTATCTTTTAAAATCTTAGAAAGTTGAGAATAATTATATTTTTCTTTTAGCTTATTGCTAATTTCTAAACTATCTGGATTGATGTTTTGAGACAACAAATAAATCATTTTTACTGAAAACTTTTTCAAATTTAGAATTATAAATTTTATCTAATATTATTTCGTCTTCATTAATTGGAGCAATAATATCCTTGTTTGGATTTGGAAGCACAATTTTCACCTTTTTTAGAAACTGTACAATTTGGTTGTTTTCAGGATTATTTTTCAACACATTAATACTATCTGTCTCAATAATTGTTGCAACAATAGAATTTATATCTTCGTTTCTTTCTTCAATATTAAATTCAGATTTTGAACATCCAATTAAAATCAATAATAAGAATATTGTCGAAAGTTTTTTCATAAGTTAAATCCTAATTCTTTTCAATTTCACTTCCGTGATGTACATTCCGTCATTCAGGCAAGAATGAAACTCGTGTTTTTCGGGATAAAGCAAGTTAAGTCTTTTTTTCAGATTTTCGACGCCAATTCCAGAACCGCTTTTGTCCGTATCCGTTTTGGGAAAATTGGAATTAGAAGCTGTGAACTGAATTTCATCTTCAATAACTTCCATTTTAAAACTAATATCCGAATGTTCCGTTGCGGAAACTCCGTGTTTAAATGCATTTTCCACAATCGAAATAAACAACAACGGCGCAACTTCCAAACTTGGAATTTTCGTTGGAAAATTAGTGTAAACTCTCGTTTTTTCATTCAGTCTTAATGACATCAAATCAATGTATTTATTCAGAAAATCGATTTCTTCCGACAGACTTATTTTATCAACATCGGTTTTGTACAAAAGATGTCGCATCAGTTTACTCAGACTGTGAACACTTTGTTTCGCTTTCTCCGAATCAAAATCAATCAAAGAATAGATATTATTAAGCGCATTGAAGAAAAAATGCGGTTGTAACTGATATTTAAGATGTTGAAGTTCAGACTGCAGTTTGATATTATCGGCTTCGATTTTCATTTCTTCCGCTTTCTGCATTTTTTTACTGGCATTAATAGCAATCGAAAACGCAACAGGAATTAGATAAGTTAGGAAATCGAAAAAATATCGCATTCCGTCTGGCGGACGTTTTCCCAGCATTTTTGGTCGGTCTGGTTCGAGTAATTCGAAAATCTGACTTTTGACAAAAATTAGGAAAATCAATAACAAAAAATTGGACGCGAAAAACCACAGTTTTTTATCCTCAAAAAGCCATTTGACAATGATAAAATAATTGAGATAAAATATAATCGCAAGGAAAAATAACTGCAACCAAAAGTGTCTGAAAATTGCACTCCAATCCGTCTCCGAACCAATGGTGAACGCCGCAGGAAGAAAGAACAAAACCAGCCAAATCAAAAGATGAAGGCTGATTTCGAGGTTTTTATTTTTTAGGTTTATCATTATTTTTTCAAAGTTAATAATTGTTTCCTCTTCATTTTTAAAATTTAAATTTATTCAATCCTTGGAACATTCTGGATTTGTGAAAATTTCGAAGAAGTGAATTTAAAAATTTTTCTACCATTACTCCTAAATTTTGTCTGGTTAAACTCTAATCTTACTCATATCTCAACGCATCAATCGGGTCACTTTGCGCCGCTTTTCTCGCAGGATACCATCCGAAGAAAACACCTGTAATTGTACAAACCACAAAGGAAATTACAATCGAACTTGCTGTAACACTTACCGGCCAGCCTGCAAATTGTTTGATACAAAATGTAGAAATCAAGCCAATCAAAACACCGAGCACTCCGCCTGTAATGGAAATCAAAACCGATTCTATCAAAAACTGCATCAGAATGTCATTTCCTTTCGCTCCAATCGCCATTCTCAGACCGATTTCTTTGGTTCTTTCTTTTACGGAAACGTACATAATATTCATAATTCCGATTCCGCCGACCAATAAGGAAATACTTGCAATCGCAACGAGAAGAATCGTCAACATTTCGCTGGTTGAGCTAAACATCGAGATAATTTCCTGCTGAGAAGAAACATTGAAATCGTTGTCTTCATCAGGTTTTATCTTGTGTTGATTTTCCATTATGGATTTTATTTCATTCACTGCGTTTTCAGAATCTTCCTCACTTTGAGAAGAAGCGACAATCGACTGAAGGTAAGTCTGCGCCAAAACTCTTTTCTGAACCGCTGTGTAAGGCGCAATAATGATGTCATCTTGGTCTTGCCCAAATGTGTTTTCTCCCTTTTCCTTCAAAACACCAATCACTTTGAACGGAATATTTTTGAAACGAATCATTTTTCCAATCGGGTTTTCATTTGGGAAGAGATTTTCCTGAACAGTTTTTCCGATAACGGCAACTTTCGCATAAGATTCGATGTCATCTTCTGTGAACATAGAACCTTCATCAACTCCCCAATCACGGATTTTCAAATATTCTGGAGAAGCACCGTAAATTGAAGTTGGCCAGTTGTTGGAACCAGCGATACTTTGTCCGCTTCCGTTAACCAAAGGCGAAATATCTTTTATCAATTTGGCTTGAGCTTTCAGAGCTTCATAATCTGCCAAAGTCAAAGTCTGCATCGCTGAAGGGTCTGAACGAACGCCGCCCATCATTCCCGCTCCTGGACGAATCGTGATAAGATTCGCGCCCATACTGGAAATATTTTTCTTGATGCTTTCTTTGGAACCTTCTCCAATCGCCAACATCGCAATCACGGAAGCCACACCAATGATGATTCCGAGCATTGTCAGCATTGCTCTGGTTTTGTTAAGGAGAATAGCTTTCCAGGCTATTTTTAATAAATTGATGAAATTCATTTTCTTGATTTTAATTTAAAAAAACTTTTTGCAAACCTGACTTCTTCATTATCTTTTTCATTGTGTGGTTCATTTTTCAGCTTCATTGCTTCTACATTTTCGTCTGCATTGTAGGTTTGCAAAAAGTTCACAACATTAATTCCTCTTCATTTTTTCCATAGGTTAAAACCTACGGCTATTGATATTGAACCCTTTGGGTTCTTCCATTTTTTTAATAAAACTTTTGTAAACCAGTATCTTCATTATCTTTTCATTGTCGGTTTCATATTACTTCTTCATTGCGTCTGCATCTCTGTCTGCATTTTAGGTTTACAAAAGTTTACTTCATTAATCCATCTTCATTGATTTCTAAATATATCTGAACAGGTTTATTATTTCGTTGAATCACCCGTAGCCCGACTTGAGCGGAAATCCTTTTTTGCCAATCATCAAGTTCTATTTAGACCGAAATCGTCTGCAAAAAAGATTGGGAGCGGAAGGCGGATTAGCTACCCAAAAAATTATTCTGCTTTTGGAAGTTTTATTAATTCGTCTTTGGCAATCAGTCGGTTTTCTACGGTTTTGTCTTCTTTGATTAATCCGTCTCGCAAAATCACGGTTCGCTTGCTGAATCTCGCAATGTCGTCTTCGTGGGTTACGAATCCAATTGTGATTCCTTGGTCGTTGAGTTCCTGAAAAAGATTCATCACTTCGTAGGAAGTTCTGGTGTCGAGATTTCCGGTTGCCTCGTCTGCCAATAGGATTATCGGATGATTGACCAAAGCTCTGGCAATCGCAACTCTCTGCTGTTGTCCGCCAGAAAGTTGACTTGGAACGTGTCCCATTCTGCTTTCCAAACCGACCTGCTTCAAGGCTTTCACAGCGCGCTCCCTTCTCTCTTCCGCCGACACTTTGGAATTGTAGAGCAAAGGCAACTCTACATTTTCCAGCGCGCTGGTTCTAGCCAATAAATTGTATGATTGAAATATGAATCCAATTTTGGTATTTCTGATTTCCGCCAGTTGATTTTTGTTTAAATCTTTGACCAAAACGCCGTCCAGTTCATAAGTCCCAGAAGTTGGCTGGTCGAGACATCCTAAAACATTAAGGAACGTTGATTTTCCCGAACCGCTGGTTCCCATAATCGTCACAAATTCGCCTTCGTTGATAGTCAAATCGATGCCTTTCAAAGCGTGAACGATTTCGTCGCCCATTTTGAATTCGCGTTTCAGGTTTTCTATTTTGATGATGGGTTTCATTGTAGTTGTTGGTTTATAGTTGATGGTTGTTGGATTTCTTTAAATTTGAGATTTGAGGTTTGAAGTTCTACCAACTCTCAACTCAATTAATTCGGTGGTGGACCTTGGTTTGAACTTGATTTTTTGTTGTTATTATTCGGTCTTTTAGGCATAAATGGGCTGCTTCCGTCTTCACTAGAACTTGCGACCGCCTCAGTTTGTTCCTCAAGTGAGGTTACGATTTGTTCGTTTCCTGAAAGTCCGCTAATCACCTGAATATTGATTCCGTCATTGATTCCGACTGTGATTAATTTCTGGGAAAGACTGCCGTCGTTATTTTTAATCCAAATGTATTTTTCTTTGTTTTTTCCGGTTTTGATTTCAGGAATTTTGGCCGTGATTTGGTTTTGTTGATAATATTTCTGCAAAGTTTCCGTATCTGGACTGAAAGCGATTGCCGAAGCCGGAACTGTATCGATATCTTTTAATTCCTGAGTGAAAATCGTAATAGTAGCTGTTAATCCTGGTTTCAATTTTTGTTCGGGATTGTCTGCATCGATGATTACCGTGTAAGTCACAACATTCGATTCTGTAGTTGCCGACAAACGAACCTGACGAACACGACCGCTGAATTCTTCCTGTGGATAAGCATCAACTGTGAAACTCACTCGCTGACCAACTTCAACACCGCCGATATCGGCTTCATCTACATCCGCTTCCACCTGCATTTTTGTGATGTCTTTTGCAATCGTGAATAATGTCGGAGTTGTCATACTAGCCGCAACAGTTTGTCCTTCTTCCACTTCTCGGCTTAGGATAATTCCGTCAATCGGAGCATAAATATTAGCATAACTCAAATTGGTTCTCGCTTGCGCCAAAGCTGTTTTTCTTTGACTTACTGTTTCCTGAGAATTTTTAACCTGATAAGCCGCCTGTTCGTAATCTGCTTTGCTAATCACTCCGGATTTATACATATTGTTTTGACGATTGTAATTCTGTTGGTAATAATTCAGCTCGTTCAGCGATGCATTATATTGAGCTAAAGCATTGTTCACCGATTCCTGAAGATTGGTTTTGTCCAATTCTGCCAAAAGCTGACCTTTTTTCACGGGAGAATTGTAATCTGCATAAATGTGATTGATAATTCCTGAAACCTGCGTTCCGACATCAACTTGGTCTACCGGTTCTACCGTTCCGGTTGCGGTAACAGAAGTTGTGACATTCTGCTTGGATAATTTCACGGTCTGAACGGCGATACTCGCTTTTTTCTCTGTCGTAAAATATTTGTACCCGAAGAATACGACAATTGCAGCAACAAGAACAATAATGGAATTTTTGAAGTATTTTTTATATTTTGGATTCATAATCTTGATATTTTTGATTTTATTCTTTCCCCGACCCTAAATGGTGGAATAAAATCAATTTGCTCCCTTTAGGGTTGGGGCAACAAATTGATTCTTGTTAATTTATTAATTAGCAGTTAGAGTTTTCCCTTGATAAAAATTCAGTAACTGAGTGTACAAAACTGCCATATATTTTGACTGAAGATACGTTTGTTCATTCGTCAAATAAGTGTTTCTGCTTACAGCCAATTCCGTAGTTGTCAAACCTCCGAATTCATATTTTTTACTGGCCAAATCATAAGCCAATTTTGCATTGTCTCTAGCCACTTTCGATGATTTTTGCTGAGCCTGATTCGCAATTGCATTCTGCCAAGCCGTTTCAATGGATGAGTATAAAGTTTTGCTTGCACTTATTTTATCGAGTTTATTTTGTTCGATATCGATTTGAGCTAGTTTGACATTCGTATCATTTTGCTTCTTCGAGAAAATCGGAATATTGAGAGATAAACCAACTGATTTGTTGAAATTATTCTTGATTTGATTCAAATAACTATAATCCTGAGTGCTTGTAAAACCTGTATTCAAACCTGCAGTTGCAGAAAGTGTCGGTTTGTAACCAGCTTTTGTAATTTCAAGTGCTTTTGCAAGAATCTCGTTTTGAGAATCATAAATTTTCAAATCCGGAAGATTTTCTATGGCTTGAGCAAAAACCTCTTGCTTATCTGGAATGGATTCCATTAAATCGGTTAGTTTTATTTTTTCAATCTGAAAATCAACACTTGGGTCAAGTTCCAATAATTGTTTTAGTTTTAAAACCTGCTGATTGTAAAGATTTTCACTGTTCACAACCGTATATTGATTCTGCGCATCCTGAGTTTCAACATCCACTAAATCTAATTTTGAAATCGCTCCATTTTTAAATTTAGTTTGAGTCAGTTTCAATTCCTGAGCGGAAGAACTTGCCGTATATTTTGCGCTTTCGATGCCTTCATAATAATATAAAGCTTGTAAGTAAGCATTCAAAACATTCAAAACGATATTGTTTTCAGCTTGTTTCTGATATAATGAAGACTGGTCGAGAATCATTTTATTCTGTTCGATTTGAAGATTCAATTTATTTCCTTGATAAATCGTCATATTTCCACTTAAACCGAAACTATTTGATAAAATATTCTGGTTCACAAATGAACTCGTAATCGGGTCGATACTGGAACCATTCGTCAAACCTATAGAAGTTGTACCGTAAATTGTTGGGAGTTTGTTGTTTTTCTGCTGTTGATAATTCAGAGAAGCAGTTGTCTTGTCCAAAACCGTTTTTTTTACGGTGATGTTGTTTTCTAAAGCGTAATCAAGGCAATCCTCAAGCGTCCATACTTTTTGAGCCGGAGCAAGGATTCCGATGAAAAGCGCTATGATGAGATATTTTTGCATTTTTCGTCTGTTTTACGAGAACAAAGTTGTTGCATATAGAAAATAATATCAAATCTAATAGACAAACCTAGGAATTTTATAGAAGTACCAATTATTTTTGTCGCTTTTTATTTTATGAATTAAGGAAATTTCAATTAAAAATTCTTTATTTTGTAATCCAATTATTAGCTTTCAAAATGCAAAACTACCTCGATTTACTTCAGCATATTTTAGATAACGGAACCGATAAAACCGACAGAACAGGAACGGGAACACGAAGTGTTTTTGGCTACCAATTACGTTACGATTTGTCTAAAGGTTTTCCTTTGGTAACGACAAAAAAGGTTCATTTGAAATCTATTATCTATGAATTGCTTTGGTTCATTAAAGGCGAAACAAATATCAAATATCTGAAAGATAACGGTGTTTCAATTTGGGACGAATGGGCAGACGAAAATGGAGATTTAGGTCCTGTTTATGGTGCCCAATGGAGAAGCTGGAGCGGAGCCGACGGAAAAGTGGTTGACCAACTTTCCGAAGTGATTGAACAAATTAAAAAAAATCCAGATTCCCGTAGATTAATAGTTTCAGCCTGGAACGCTGCAGAAATCCCGAATATGGCTTTAGCACCTTGTCACGCTTTGTTTCAGTTTTATGTAGCTGATGGAAAATTGTCGCTTCAATTGTATCAGAGAAGTGCAGATGTTTTCTTGGGAGTTCCTTTCAATATTGCGAGTTATGCTCTTTTATTGATGATGGTTGCGCAGGTTACAGGATTGGAAGTTGGCGATTATGTTCATACTTTTGGTGATGTTCATATTTACAATAATCATTTTGAGCAAGTCAAGAAACAGCTTTCAAGAGAAACAAGACCTTTACCAACAATGAAACTGAACCCTGAAATAAAAGATATTTTTGATTTTGATTTTGAGGATTTTACTTTGGAAAATTATGATCCACATCCGGGGATTAAAGCGCCAGTCGCGATATAATTTTTGTTTGAAATATTAATAGAGGTGGGCTTTAGCCCACTTTCTTGATTAATAAAAATAATGGCTTTAGCCGAAATTATGCAGTATGCCTTTCATCAAGATTTATATTCATTTAGTTTGGTCAACTTATCAAAGATTACCACTTCTCAATACAAAGGAATTGAGATACAAGGTATGGAAGCACATTAAAGAAAATTCAAAAGAAAAGGAGATTTTCATAAATTCCGGTGGCAGAAAGAATATTTTGCTGTTTCTGTTTCGGAATCTATGGTGGATAAAGTCAGAAACTATATTAACAATCAAGAGTTACATCATCAAAACAAGAGTTACGAACAAGAATTTAATGAGTTCATCACAAAGCATCAATTTAATTCAGATAATGATTTTGGCTAAAGCCATTTTGAACAGTTTACATTGAAAACGGGCTAAAGCCCGCCCCTATTGATAAATATTTTGAACTGTAACAATCCTTTAAAAATCAAGACTTATAAAACTTTAAAATAATCAACGAGATAAATTCGTAAGAATGAAAAAGATATTCATTGCTGCACTTTTTCTAGGTGCCATTTTTAATTCAAATGTTGCTTTTGCACAAACAGAAACTTCTGGAAGAAACGTTCCTTATAGAGCAACACATACCAAAACTACAGAACTTAAACATACCAAACTGAAAGTCAATTTTGATTATCAGAAAGAACAAATGAACGGTGAAGAGTGGCTTACTGCAAGTCCATTTTTCTATGCTACTAATGAGTTGGTTCTTGATGCAAAAGGAATGCTGATTCACGAAGTGGCTTTGGATAAAAATGGTTCTAAGTCGCCTTTAAAATTCGATTATAAGAATGATGAACTGAAAATCACACTTGATAAAACTTATCAGAAAAATCAGGATTATACAGTTTATATCAAATATACAGCACGTCCAAATGAAGTAAAACAGGAAGGAAGCGCTGCAATAAGTGACGCAAAAGGTCTTTATTTCATCAATGCTCAAGGCATAGATCCGGATAAACCAACTCAAATCTGGACTCAAGGAGAAACAGAATCTTCTTCGGCTTGGTTCCCGACAATTGATAAATCAAACCAGAAAACAACTCAGGAAATCTATATGACGGTTCCTGACAAATACGTCACACTTTCCAACGGAATCCTTAAAGATTCTCAAAAAGAATCCGGAAACCTTAGAACCGACCATTGGGTGATGGATAAGAGACATTCGACTTATCTTTTCTTTATGGGCGTTGGAGAATATGCGGTCGTGAAAGATAAATGGAGAAATATTCCTGTAGATTATTACATCGAGAAAGAATATGAGCCTTATGCAAAACAGATTTACCGAAACACTCCTGAAATGATTGAGTTTTTCTCTAAGAAGTTAGGCTACGATTATCCTTGGGCAAAATATGCGCAAATCTCAGGAAGAGATTATGTTTCCGGAGCAATGGAAAATACAACCGCTACACTTCACGGAAGTGATATTCTTCAAAAACCAGGGCAATTAATCGATGAGAATAAATGGGAAGACACCATTGCTCACGAATTGTTCCACCATTGGTTTGGAGATTTGGTAACGGCAGAAAGTTGGAGTAATTTGACTGTTAACGAATCTTTCGCCAATTATTCAGAATATCTTTGGAACGAATATAAGTACGGAAAAGACCAAGCCGATTACCATCAGATGGAAGATGTTGGGCATTATATTCACAATCCGGGAGATTTCAAAAAAGATTTAGTAAGGTTTGATTATGCTTCTCGTGAAGATGTTTTTGACCTTGTGACTTATCAAAAAGGTGGCGGAATCCTTCATATGTTAAGAAATTATCTTGGTGATGATGCTTTCTTTGCCGGAATTACTGAATATCTTAAAACCTATGAATACCAAAATGCCGAAGCTCATCAATTAAGATTAGCATTTGAAAAAGTGTCTGGAAAGGATTTGAATTGGTTCTTTAACCAATGGTATTTCGGAAGCGGACATCCAAAATTGAATTATACTTCAACTTATGAACCTGTAAAGAAACAAGTAACTGTTGTCATTAATCAGTCTCAGGATCAGCCTTTCGAGTTTCCTTTGGCAATTGATGTTTATGATAATGGGAAACCAAAGCGTTTCAATGTTTGGGTAAATGCGAAAGCTAAGAACAGTTTCACTTTTGACTCTTCTAAAACACCAGATTTAATCAATATCAACGCAGACGGAATTCTAGTTGCAGATGTTACTGATTCTAAAACGCCTGAGCAAAACTTATTACAGTTTACAGGTTCGAAAGAATTAAAAAGTAAATATGCTGCTTTGGAAGGCATTGAAAAAGCCGATGCAAAAAGCCCTGCTGTTATCAAATTATTAGCAGCTGCAATTAAAGATCCGTACTTCAGAATCCGAGAGAAAGCTTTGGAACAAATCGATCTTTCCAATGCTGATCAAGCAAAAGCATTAACGGCAGAAGTTGAAAAATTAGCTTCTAATGATCCAAAGACTTTGGTTCAGGCAGCTGCTATTACAGCTTTAACAAAAACTAAGAATGCTAAATACAGCTCAGTGTATGAAAAAGGACTGAATGCTGTTTCTAATGCTGTAAAAGGTGCTTCACTAGCAGGAATTTCAGAATTAGACCCTTCAAAAGCGGTGACAGCAATAGAAAATATTGACCTGAATGGTGCGTCCGATGATTTAATATCTAAGTTGCTTCCTCTTATTGTATCCAAAAAGATTGAAAAGCAGATGCCGGCAATTGGAACTACTGTAGCTTTTTACCCGTTCATCAAATTTCAAAATCCAACGCTTGGCAAATCTGCGGAAGAGGGTTACAACTGGATAATGTCTTCGGATAACCTGAAAGCGACAGAAAAAGTAACCAAAGTTCTACAACAGGCAAAATCTCAAATGCCAGACAATCCACAAGTAAAAATGATGATTGTGCAAATGTTGAAAGACGGACTTGCAAAGAAAATGGAAGTTCTAAAAGCTAACCCAAAAAGTTCAACTATCAATCAACAGATAGATGCTATTAACAAAGCAATTGAAGCGTTTAAATAATTAATTGATAATTGAAATTTATAACAAAGAAGCCATCTCGATTGAGATGGCTTTTGCTTTATAATTCTTCCAAAGGGTTCCAAAATAACTTTTTAAAATCCTTAATCTTACCATTTTCCTGAACAACCACATTTTCCTTTTCTAATCTTTCGCGAAAAGACGGAACAGATAATTTTCCCGAACTACTGATAACACGGTGAGCCGGAACATCCTTTGGACAACCGCCCATTGCATTGCCAACGTGGCGGGAATGATTGGGATAACCAACCGCCTTAGCAATAGCGCCATAAGTAGAAACCCTGCCTTTTGGGATTAGTTTTGTGACTTCATAAACCTGTTCTTTGAAAAGTGGAATCATTCTAAAATTCTAGCAAGTTATATTTAAGCTGGATGGCAAAATTATCTTTGAACTCACCCGTCATATAATGTCCTACTCTGTAGAACAACCCTAAATTAAATCTTGTACTCAAAAAGTTATTATATTCCAGTCCTACTTCTTGATAAAGATGATCAAGAGGTGAAAATTGATCGAATTGGTGATATTCCGGATGTTTCATATTGCCTATAATTCCTTTATAAACGATATCAAAACTAGATGTGTTTTTACCAAAACTCTTGAAATACCAAGGAATTCTATGTGAGAAAAAGTAACCCGCAAATTTATCATTATAATATTTACCAGCCGTCATTGTTGCAAACCCAAGATAGGTTGTTAGATTAAAATTTGATAGAAAACCTGTGTTTTTACCAGAATCTAAACCACCCATATCAAAAAGATGCCAGATTGGCGCTTTACCAAGATAATAACCGCCATACAAACGCGTTCCTGTGGTTCCCAAAACATTCTGAAACTGATGTCTGAATAACACATCAAACCGGCTATAATTCAACTCTCCTCCAAAAGTTTTGTATGCTTGTTCATAATTAAGATATACTTCGGGGAAATTCTGGTCAAATGTGTATTTGCCATAAGGCGTCATTACATTTTTACTATTTGGAGAAAATTTAACCGTTGCTAATGAACTGAAATTTTTATATTTTCTATCTTCTCCCATGTATAAATATGCAAATCCTGTTTCTTCTGTCTGTCTTTTTGCAGAGATGTTCAGCGTTAAAGAATTGCTGAGATCAATTTCATATCCTAACCGGAATCCTTCGTATTGATAATATTTGTTATTAAAAATAGAAACGCCATTGTTGTTAAGAATCATTTTTGTATTCCACAGATATTGGCTGAATTTTCCTGCGGCTACGACATCTTTAAAATACTCTAATCGGAAATAAGAATTTTTATCTAAAGTGGTTTTAAAATCTACGCCTGCTCCGTATTTCCAGGCTCTATCCTTGAATCCATAAGCCAGATAAACATCCGGAGAAATGTAACGATTAAATTTTTCATTAAGTTTGAATCCTGCGCCCAGACGGAAACCTTCGTAACGGTTATATTTGGTTTGTAAAGGATCTATATCTACCATCCCTACGGTAATTTTGGCTCGCATTAATCCTGTAATAATTCTGGCTTTTCTGTCAAGATTATAATTTTTACCCAGACTGTCAATTTTAATATATGTGAGTTTTTCTCTCGTGCTTAGACTATCTGTCCTGTAACGGTAAAGCGTTGAACCATCGGTATTTTTAACATCCATAGTATAACCGTTGAACTGTGAAGATTTAAGCGAAACAGGCGTTTCAAAATCAAAATAATCAGCTTTCATTGTAGCATAACTTCCGAATTTTTTAACTTTCTCTAAGCGTTCTTTTTTTTCTTCTGCCGTTTCATTATCTTTTTTCTGGATGGTATTAAACTCAGAAGATCCCATTTTTATTTTGAGACTTTCAGATTTCAAAAACCATTTGTTTTGTATGGGAATCCAGACCGATGTCACCGTACCATCGGATTTGATTTTACTATTACTTTCTATTTTTTTAATCGCAAACGTCTGTTTATCTATATAGAGATAACCATTGTATTTTCTACGATTGATAGGAACTTTATAATCCACCTGCCGAAAGCGGACAACATAGTTTTCGCGGCCTTCAATTGTGATAGAATCTGTTAAAAAATAACGGAAAAGATTTCTGTTTTCTGGTAATATTTCCGATGGTATTTTATCTCTGTTAGATCTTAACGCCAACATTTGATAAACTGGACTTTGCAGACCAGACACCCTGTTGTCCAGGATATTGATTTTTTCGCCATATTTTTGAGAATATAGGAATTCGGTGGCGCGTTCCCATAAAAAGAATTGACTTTCTCTGGCAATTCCCATAATTTTTTCACCTTCAATAGAATCTTTTTTCTCTTTTTTCTTAGTCGGCAGTTTGCGATGGGTTAAATGGGAAAGAGAATCTTGTCTGGCATTATAAAATCTGGTATAATCTTTAATACTGTCTTTGTCCACATCAAAAGCCATTTTTTCATAAGACTTGTAGGTATAAGAGTCTAAAGATTTTGGAGAATTTTCTTTATAATTCCGGAATACTTTATCTATAATTTCTAATGCTCTGGGGTCGCTTTTGTTGGTAAGAGCTACGGTTTCGATATTATTGGTTTTGGAGTTTTCTCTATCCAAAGAAATTTCCATCACTTTATCTACTGTAATTTCTTCATCTATAAAACCAGCAGCTTTAATTTCGATTTTGGAGCACTTAGTTGTAAAAGTGGCAATTCCGTTTTCGTTGGTTTCTTTTAAAAACTGATTATTACAATAGATTTTGGCTCCTTTAATCACTTGATGATTATCTGCGCGGTAAACTGTAATGCTATTCTGAGAAAATCCCAAAGAGTACAAAACAATAAAAAAAACTAATAAAAGTCTGCTCATAGCTTATTTAAAGAATTAATAATAGAGTCCAGATGGCTCAAAGCAAGTCTTTACAAATATCAGTCCGAAAACTTCATATTCTGAATCCGCACGGCATTAAGAATTGCTAGCAAAGCTACACCAACATCTGCGAAAACCGCTTCCCACATATTGGCTAAACCTCCGGCTCCTAAAATCAGTACAACCAGCTTAACTCCAAAAGCTAAAAATATATTTTGATAAACGATCTTTTTAGTTTCTTTTCCTATTTTGATCGCCGTTGCAATTTTCGAAGGTTGGTCAGTTTGGATAACCACATCCGCAGTTTCAATTGCTGCATCGGAACCTAAACCGCCCATTGCTATTCCGACATCGCTCAAAGCCAAAACAGGCGCATCATTGATTCCGTCTCCAACGAAAGCTACGACTTCTTTTGGATTACTTTTTAAATTTTCCAACTTTTCAACTTTTCCTTCTGGAAGCAAACCACCAAAAGCAGAATCGATTCCTAATTTTTTAGCGATATTTTGAGTAAGAGAATCTTTATCGCCGCTTAACATCACCGTTTTGATGTCATTTTTTTTCAATTGATTAATTGCCAATTCTGAATCTTCTTTCACTTCATCAGAAATGGTAATGTAACCTTTATATTCGTTATCAATGGCTAAAACGACTATGGTTTCTACAATTTCCTCAAGAAAATCGGGATAATGAATATTAAAAGTCTTCAGCAGTTTTGTATTTCCAGCCAGAATTTTTTGTTGATTAATAATGGCTTTGATTCCTTTTCCGGAAATCTCTTCTACAGATTCGGGAATTTGGTTCGAAGGATAAAACTCTGAAACAGCTTTTGCAATCGGATGTGTAGAATGACTTTCGACGGAAGATAAAATGGATAGAAAATCTTCTTTTGAAATGTTCTCCGGAACAATGTCCTGAACTTTGAAAACACCTTTTGTCAACGTTCCGGTTTTGTCCATCACTACAGTTGTCACGTTGGCGATAATATCCAAAAAATTAGAACCTTTGAACAAAATACCGTTTCTGGAAGCGGCGCCAATTCCACCAAAATAACCCAATGGAATCGAAATCACCAAAGCACAAGGACAAGAAATCACAAGAAAAACCAAACCTCTGTAAAGCCAATCTCTGAAAATATAATTCTCAACAAAAAGATAAGGTACAAGTGTTACCAAAAGCGCCAAAAGGAAAACAATTGGCGTGTAAATTTTAGCAAATCTTCTGATGAATAACTCGGTTTTGGCTTTTCTGGAACTCGCATCCTGAACCAATTGAAGAATTCTGACAATCGAGCTGTTTTCAAATAATTTGGTCGTTTCGATTTCGATGACTTGATCGAGATTCAACATTCCTGCGAGAACTTCTTCGGATTTTTGAATCGAGGAAGGTTTGCTTTCGCCTGTCAAAGCTGATGTATTGAAACTTGCTTTTTCCGACAATAAAATCCCATCCAACGGAATCTTCTCTCCTACTTTCACCTGAATTTTTTCTCCGATTTTCACTTCTTCAGGAGAAATTGTTTTCCAATTTCCTTCTCGGAAAACTGTGGCTTCTTTTGGCCTAACGTCTAATAATGATTTGATATTATTTCGAGCTTTATTCACGGCTGATTCTTGGAACATTTCGCCAATCGTATAAAACAGCATTACGGCAACTCCTTCAGGAAATTCGCCAATTGCAAATGCACCAATTGTTGCAATTCCCATTAATGAAAATTCATTAAAGAAATCTAGTTTCTTAGCTAATTCAAATGCGTCTTTGAAAACTGAAAAAGCAACTAATATATAAGACACAAAATACCATCCGAATCTTAACCAAACGTTGTTTGTAAACCAGTCCGCTTTAATCCAAAAATCAAGAATCAATCCTGAGAAAAAAATGACAAGACTTATTATCAATCCTAACTTTGAATTACTATGAGAATGGTCGTGGTCGTCGTGATTATGCTGATGAGAATGTTCCTGATGATGGTCTGTTCCGCAACATCCGCTACTACAATTCGCCATAATTTGTAATGTTTATAAACAAAGTTAAGGTTTTAATCAAAGTTAGCTGTTATTATATAGATGATTTTATGAGGCAGGAAAATATTTTCCAAAAAATATAATTTAATTTACAGATTGTATTGCAGTTATAAAAAATATTTATATTTTTGCAACCTGTTAATCAACCTCTGACGAAGGACGTGAATGTTGCTTAGCTTGACAAAACAATTTTTTTATTACAAAAAATGGATTTATTAAAGTACGTACAAGATAAGTACATTACAAAAAAAGAATTCCCAGAATTCAAAGCCGGTGACACCATCACTGTGTACACAGAAATTAAAGAAGGTAACAAAACCAGAACTCAGTTCTTTAAAGGAGTTGTTATCCAATTGAGAGGAACTGGAGCTACAAAAACTTTTACCATCAGAAAAATGAGTGGTGATGTAGGTGTAGAAAGAGTTTTCCCAATTAACATGCCTGCACTTCAAAAAATTGAAGTTAACAGAGAAGGTAAAGTTAGAAGAGCTAGAATCTACTACTTCAGAAGCCTTAAAGGTAAAAAAGCAAGAATTAAAGATAAGTCTTTCGGAGGTAAAAAATAATTCAAAGTTTATCCAAAATATAACCAGCAAAATTATTTGCTGGTTTTTTTATTGTAAAAACTGAAAGCTTACAAAAATGCAAGCTCTCGGTTTATCGTCTAATTAAATAATTTTTAACTCTTTCCCTACCTTTTCAAAACCTGCAATCGCTTTGTCAAGATGTTCTCTTGAATGTGCAGCAGACAACTGAACTCTGATTCTAGCTTTCCCTTTTGGAACAACCGGATAAAAGAATCCAATCACATAAATATCTTCTGCTAAAAGTTTTTCTGCCATTTCCTGCGCCAGTTTTGCATCATACAACATCACCGGAACAATCGCAGCATCACCATCTGGAATATCAAAACCTTTAGCTTTCATTTCTTTTCGGAAATAGTCTGCGTTTTCCATGACTTTATCTCTCAAAGATGTGTCATCAGAAATCAAATCTAAAACTTTGGAAGCCGCACCCACAATTCCCGGCGCTAATGAATTGGAAAATAAATATGGACGAGAACGTTGTCTCAGCATATCAATGATCTCTTTTTTACCAGAAGTGAATCCTCCTAAAGCACCTCCCAAAGCTTTTCCTAAAGTTGAAGTGATGATATCCACTCTTCCGATAACGCCATTAGCCTCGTGAGTTCCACGACCTGTTTTACCAATAAATCCGGTGGCGTGAGAATCATCTACCATTACCAAAGCGTCGTATTTATCAGCTAAATCACAAACACCTTTTAGGTCAGCTACAATTCCGTCCATAGAGAAAACACCGTCTGTAACAATGATTTTAAATCTGTGATTCTTTTCAGAAGCCGCAATTAATTGAGCTTCCAAATCTTCCATATTATTATTTTTATAACGGTATCTTGCAGATTTGCATAATCTTACGCCATCAATAATAGAAGCGTGATTAAGTTCATCAGAAATAATGGCGTCTTCTTCTGAGAATAATGGTTCGAAAACACCGCCATTGGCATCAAAACAAGCCGCATAAAGAATGGTATCTTCCATCCCGAGGAATTTCGAAATTTTAGCTTCCAAATCTTTGTGAATATCCTGAGTTCCACAAATAAAGCGAACAGATGACATTCCATAGCCGTGAGATTCGATGGCGTCTTGTGACGCTTTCATCACTTCCGGATTGTTGGATAATCCCAAATAGTTATTCGCACAAAAGTTCAAAAGCTTTTTTCCTCCTACTTCTATCTCTGCACTTTGTTGGGAAGTTATGATTCTTTCTTTTTTGTAAAGTCCGTCGTTTTCTATGTTTGTTAATTCGTTTTGAATGTTTTCAAGGAATTTTTTTGAGATCATTTTTATTGATTTTCGGTTAGGGCAAAAGTAAAAAAAGCACTTTAATTAAGTGCTTTTTCTTGGTTTTAATTTTTAATCTTTAATAATTTTAATAAGTTCCTGATTGAATTTTAGAAAATAAACGCCTTTAACAAAATTGGAAATGTTGATTTCCGAATCAGGATATGTTATATCTTTTTTCATTAATTTTCCATCTGCAGAATAGATTTCATAATGGGTTAAATTTTCTAAACCTGTAATTTTAATAAAAGATTTAGCAGGATTTGGATAGACATTCACTTTATTTTTTGAGTGCTCATTTACTGCTAAGGTATTGTCTTTGATTACAGAACCTTTAGCAAGAATTTGATTTTCATAATTAAAACTGACACTTGTAACGGCAAAATCAACATTGTTTTGCGTAAAATACTGATTGTTAGAAGTATTATCAAGAACAATATAAGCAGTTTGCCCGCCAGACCCAGAAACTTTGATAGGAATTGGCATCTCAAAAAAACTTACCAATGAACTGCTTCTGGTTTGCGAGACACGGAAAGTTAATTGCTTGTTATTGGCATTTTGTGACCATCGGATTTGATAAGTCGGGAAACCTTCGCCATACACCCAGTCATTAAAAAACTCGGTAAAATCTTTCCCGCTAAAACTTTTGATAAAATCTCTGAAATCTGGCGTTTTCACATAATTATATTGGAATGGAGGATTATTTTGATAAGCCTTTAGCAAGGCATAGAATTGATCTTCGCCCAAAATCCATTTAATCATTCTTAAAACATAAGCCCCCTTGGAATAGGATAATCTGCTGTTAAAAATTCTGCTAAAATTAAGATCTGCGCTAGGAATATAAACACTACCTCCTGGATCGCTTGTGATATAATTTATCTGGCTGGCAAGATGGTTTTGGAAAGCAGAAGGTGTCATCAGGAGTTTTTCATAAGCTAATTGCGCCCCGAAAGTTGCAAAACCTTCATTGAGCCAGATATCATTCCACGCACCGCAAGTGAGTTTATCTCCAAACCATTGATGGGCCAGCTCGTGTGCAATCAAATCTTGTCCAAAACTTCCCATAGATGTCATTGTGGCATGCTCCATGCCTCCACCCCAATTGAACTGCATATGCCCATATTTTTCATTGCGATAAGGATACAGACCAAAATGATCTTCAAAAAGCTGCATATTAGAATTAGTCCAGTTTAGATTGGATTGTACAGAAGATGTTGCACTGGAAGGATACACATAATTGAGAAATGGGAAAGAACTATGTGTGGTGGTTATATTAGAATTAAGTTTTGTATAATTGGAAATTCCGAGAGCAAAAAGATATGCCGGAATAGGATAATTGGTTTGCCAATGGGTTAATTTTTTGCCATTGCCCAATATTATTTCTGATATTAATTTTCCGTTGGAACCTACCGTGTACTGAGAAGGCGTTGTAATTTTGATGTCTAATTTTTCAATTTTATCATTCATACTTTGTTTGGTTGGCCACCATTCTTTAGCACCAAAAGGTTCTGATAAAGTTGCCAAAATAGGATCATTTGCAGAGGTGTAATCTGCAACAAAAGCATCTGAACTACCGTCCGGAACGCCATTGTAAGTAATAGAAAGAGAATCTGTTGTTTGCGCCGTCAACGTAGATGGAAAATTTATTAAAACTTCATCTGTAGATAGTTGCTGGAATGCTAAATTCTGATTATGATATTTAACTTGCGAAACCGTTAGATTATTGGCTAAATCAAAATAAATATTGCCGGAATTTGCCAGCATTTTGAAATGGGATGTTACGGTTCCAGATACATATTGCTGAGTCGGATCTAGATCTAGCTCCAATCTGACATACTGCAAATCATAATTCAAAGTATTCGGATTTACATTAACATCCAAGCTAGACCGGGAAGCAGCTTTCTTTTCATTCTCTATCAGTTGAATAAACGCATCATTAGTTTGTTGCCCCATCATTAGCTGATAAAATAAAGATATTAAAATAAAAATATAAATTTGTCTCATAAAATGAAATTTTATTCAAATTTACATAAAAAAAACTCACAGTTATTTGTGAGTTTTCAATTTATAAGATCTAATTTATCATAAATCCAAAGTAGGATCCAGCAATTGCTCCATCCTATCTTTCACTTGATTTACAGATCCTGAATATCGATTAATAAGTAATGAAAATGCCAACGTTTTATTGCTTCTTGTTTTGATATAACCTGCTAAACATTTTACTCCATTCAAAGTTCCTGTTTTAGCAAAAATCTGCCCGTTAGAATTTACCATAAACATATGTTTCAACGTTCCAGATTGTCCCGCAATAGGCAAAGAATCAAAGTATTCTTTATAATATGGAGATTTCATCATTTTAGCTAAAAATTTAGCCTGAGAAATAGGCGTTACAGTATGAGCTTTTGATAACCCGCTTCCGTCCATATAATTAAGACCTTCCAGATCAAAACCAAAAGATTTCAAATGTTCTGTTACAGCCAATTTCCCTGATTCCAATGTTTGATCTCCTAATTTTTGGAAACCATTGGATTTTAATAAAGCTTCTGCGTAATTATTATCACTCCTTTGGTTGGTGTAGTCTACAATTTCTTCCAGAGTCGGAGATTTATAAACTGTTAAAATTTCTCTGGGTTCCGGCTCTCTGTCAACAATTTTAGGAGTAACCTTTCCCACAATTGTAATTTTATTTTTAATCAGACTTTCTCTTAATTTATTAGCCAAATAAGCAGGAGGTTCGGCCACTTTAGTCGTTACCCAATTGCCCTCAAATTTATCTGCATAAACCAATTTATTAGCGTAAGGCGAAATATAAAAATACCTTTTTTGCTGATTGAATCTATTATTGGATTGGTTTACAATCAGCTTTTCGCTTCTTGGGTCTATGTTTTCTGTAGTTCCAACAGGCAGATAATAATTGTCTTGTTCTAGCCAAACGATATTTTGAGGAAGTTGTTGCTGTTTATTCTCTTTGAAAATTGCAGTTTGGATAATAATATCTCCCGTAATTTTTTTAATCCCCTTTTCTTTAATAGCATCAAAATATTGCTTTACGATCTGAGGATAGCTTGCCGCACCACCTCTATTTCCACCTAAAGAAGGGTCACCACTTCCAACGATGTAGAGATTTCCTGTCAAAACACCTTCTGTATCAATACTTCCAGAATATTCTAACTGAGTGTTCCATCTGTACTGCGTTCCCAAAAGCGAAAATGCAGTTTCTGTGGTTAATAATTTGGTTGTGGAAGCCGGAATCAATGGCGCAGTTTCATTGTACGCCGTTACAATTTTCTCCGTTTTTGGGTCATAAACCACAAATCCCCAATTGGCATTCCTTAGAACTGGGTCAGTAAACATTTTATTGATGTTAAACTCAATCTGCTCTTTCGGAGACAACAACGCCTTTTCTGCCGTGATATCCTTTACAAGATTCTGCTGATCAGCAACTTGAGGATAGGTAGAAACTGCGACGCTCCCTTGCGAAAAAACAAATGAGGAAAAACCAATAGCGAAAATTGAAAAGTAATTTCTGATTTTATTCATTCTCAAAACAATTACAATTTTTATTGAATTTTTATTAATTAAGGTTTAAGATTGTCTAATCTTATTATCATAACTAAGTAAAGTTAGAGAATATTGCCGTGGGATATGTGTCAAACTCTAATAAAAAACTAGAATTTTTGTTAAAAACAGTTAAAAATCGACAAAAATATCTTTTTTGATGGATTTGTAAGCCGTGATTTCGTCAAATTCATGAAAAGATTTCAAAACTAATTCTTTGTAGATTTTGTAGTTTCTGTTTTTTGGAAATTTGAGAAGAATCTGATATTGATAAAGATTGTTTAGCCTTGCAATAGGCGATTTCTCCGGACCAAGAATACATTCTTCCGGAATATATTTTCTAAGAATCGAACCGAGAAATTGAGAAGCTCTATTGATTTTGTCTTCTTTCCTATGTTTCAGTTCAATCATTATTAATTTCACAAACGGCGGATAAAGAAACTTTTTTCTTTCATCTAGGAAGTAATTATAAATCTCTTTAACGTTCTGATTTTTAATCAATTCAAAAACAGAATGCGCAGGATTATAAGTTTGAATCAGAATCTTACCATTTCCAGAAGTCCTTCCTGCGCGACCAGCAACTTGTGTTATCAATTGATAAGCTCTTTCTTCCGCTCGAAAATCCTGAACGTGAATCAAAGAATCCGCTTTTGGAATCGCCACCAATTCGATGTTATCAAAATCCAAACCTTTGGAAATCATCTGTGTCCCAACTAAAATGTCGGTTTCGCCGTTTTCCAATTTCTCATAGAGTTTTTCGTAAGCGAATTTCTTTCGCATCGCATCAACATCCATTCTGTCAACCTCAGCATCAGAAAAAATCTTTTGCGTTTCCTCTTCTATTTGTTCCACGCCAACACCTTTTGTATTCAGATTATCGCTGTTGCAACTTGGACAAACAGTTGGCTTTCCAGAACGATGTCCGCAGTAATGGCATTTCAACTCATTCGAAGCTTTATGATACGTCATTACAACATCACAATTACTGCAATAAGTTACGTGACCGCAAGTTTCACATTCGATGACATTGGCATAACCACGGCGATTGTGAAGAATAATCGTTTGTTTTTTATGCTCTAATTGAAGATTGATTTCGTCAACCATTTTCTGACTAAAATTTCCGACAATCTTCTTCTGATTTTGTGCTTCTTTGATATCAATAATTTCAAATTTTGGTAAATCTACTTTCCCAAATCTTTCATTAATGGAAACATAACGCAACTTGTCTTTCATCGCCAAATCGTAGCTTTCCAAAGAAGGCGTTGCTGAACCGAGAATCAATTTTGACTGATAAAATTCTGCCAACATCATCGCAGAATCTTTAGCATTGAAAAAGAAGTTTTGGTCTCTTGGTCTGTAAGCCGAATCGTGTTCTTCATCAACAATGATTAATGCTAGATTTTCATAAGGTAAAAACAAAACATTCCGTGTTCCAATTAGGATTTGGAGTTCATTTTTTTTGATTTTTCGCCAGACTTCTACTCTTTCAAAATCTGTCAGTTTATTATGATAAAATCCGAGTTTTTTGCCGTATTTTTTTTCAAGTCTGATTGTGATTTGCTTTGTCAAAGCAATCTCAGGCAAAAGCAACAAAACATTTTGTCCAGAATTAACACAATCTTCAATCTTCTCAAGATAAATGTGCGTTTTTCCCGATGAAGTCACACCGTGAAGCAACACATTTTTCGCTTCTTCAAAAGCTTGATTGATTTCTGAAATCGATTTTTTCTGATTATCCGTCAGTTCTTCAATTTCTTCAATTTCGCCTTCATAAGAATCGATTCTGTCTTTTTCCAGATAATATTCTGTAACCCAACCTTTTTCTATCAAAGATTTCAGTTGTTGATTGACGAAATTACCTTCATCAAAAACCAAAGATTTTCTGATTGGATTTTCAGGATTATCAATTTGTTTTGAAAGGATATTTAAGAAAAGGTCTTTCTGTTTTTTAGCTTTATCGAGTTTCAAAAGAATTATCGCCAAATTCTCTGAAACCAAAGCTTCATCATTGACTTTTAGGTAAGCAATTTCTTTCGCTTTATATTTTTCCGTGATTTTTTCATCCACAGAAATATATCGTTCATCAATCAGCGCATTGATGGTTTTGATGATTTCTTTTTTTGGAATGAAAGCTTCAATCTCTTGCAAATTCAGCATTTGGCGAACTTCCAAAGCTTGAAGAAGATAAGTTTCGTTGGCATCCAGATTTTGCCAGTCAATTGTTCTTTCGGACAATAATCTGACGTAAGTTTCGCTTTCTAATTTGAGAGAAGACGGAAACGCCAAACGGTAAATTTCGCCTAAATTACACAGATAATAAGAACTGAGCCAATTCCAAAAATCCAACTGTTGTTTTGGAACAATCGGTTGATTGTCTAACAGATTGATGATTTCTTTCGGAACAAAAGTTTCTTCAAAATCATCGAATAATTCTGCAACAATTCCTGTATAAATTTTCTTCCCACGAAACGGAATCAAAACCCGCATCCCAACTTCTATTTTATCCAAAAAATCTACTGGAACTTTGTACGTGAAAGTTCCTTTGAGATTGAGAGGAAGGATTATTTGAGCGAATTGCAATTTTGTTGATTGTTGTCGGTTGATTGTTGTCGGAGGTTTTGGTTTTCGAATTGATTTTATCAACTATCAACCAAAAACTGACAACTTATATCGTATAAATTTGGAAAGCTTCTTCTAGACTTCCAAACTTCCCTTTAAATTCTGAGATTGGAGAATCTTGTAATATTTTTCCTTGATGAATCAAAATTACTCGAGAACAAAGTGCTTCCACTTCCTGCATAATGTGTGTAGACAAAATCACGGTTTTTGCTTTCCCAATTTCTTTGATAACGTTTCGGATTTCTACAATTTGATTAGGGTCAAGTCCGTTGGTTGGTTCGTCGAGAATCAATAAATCCGGTTCGTGAAGAATGGCTTGTGCTAAACCAACTCTTTGTTTGTAACCTTTGGAAAGCTGACTAATTTTCTTCGATTTTTCTGGTGTAATTCCAACCAAATCTATCACCTGTTCTACTCTTTCTTTTTTAATATTATGAAGATTCGCCACGAATTGTAGATATTCTTTCACAAACATTTCATTATAAAGCGGATTATTCTCCGGAAGGAAACCGATTTTCTTTTTGGATTCGATTTCGTTTCCTGAGATATTTTTTTCGTCCAAAAGAATCTCGCCTTCATCGATTTTCAGAACACCTGTGATAGATTTCATCAAGGTGGATTTTCCGGCACCGTTTGGACCCAGTAATCCGATGATTTCGTTGTTAGCGATGTTTATGTTGATATCATTGAGCGCAACTTGCTCTCCGAAATGTTTTGTAAGTCCTGAAATTTTTAAAGACATCGAGTTAGTTATAAGTGATGAATTATGAGTGATTTTTAATCTTTACAAAAATATGAAAATTACTGCATCTTTTTAAACGCAAAGAGCCCAAAGATTTTTATACATTATTGAAAATATTTTTAGAGTCGCAAAGGCGCTTCGCTCAGCAACAAAAACAGAAAATTTAAAAAGTATGTTTGTCATTCTGAAAGAATCTCCGCGTTTATATTACGGCGAAATGACAAAATTTTAGATATTCACTTCGAATCATTGAAAAACTTCATTCTTTTGTCTTTTATCTTGTGTCTTAATTTATTTTGTAACAAATTTCCCGTATCATTACTAACCGAATAGAGTTAAAACAAAAATGGGTTCGTCTGAGAAAGAATTTTTAGAGAAAATCGATAAACATAAAGGAATCATCTTCAAGATTTCTAAAATGTATATGGATAATCGTGACGACCAGAATGACCTTTTTCAGGAGATTGTTTATCAGGTTTGGAAGTCTTTTTCGAGTTTTGAAGGAAAGTCAGAATTCTCGACTTGGCTTTACAGAATTGCTCTGAATACAGCAATTATCTTCCTAAAATCAGAAAAAAGAAGAACTTTTATCCAAAACGATGATGTCACGCTATACAAAATAAAAGAAGAGGAATACAACTATGAAGACGAACAAAACTTAAAGCTGATGTATGAATCTATCCAACAACTCAACCCGATTGACAAAGCTTTGATTTTCTATTATCTGGAAGATTTTTCCGGAAAAGAAATGGCAGAACAAATGGGAATCTCGGAAGGCAATGCAAGAGTAAAACTAAATCGTGCGAAAGAAAAATTAAAGGAATTGATTAACAAGAAGGCTTCCCTTCGTCAAGCTCAGGATAAACTTCGCCTCAGCCTGACAGAAAATTAATAACCTTAGATAGCCTCAGGCTGACAAGCAAAAACTATCATTTATCAACTATAATAACATGGACCTAGATAATTTTAAAACCCTTTGGAATAAAGAAGATGTTACCGAAACGCCGCAAATCTCAACGGAAAAACAGAAAGAAATTCATTTGCCTCTGGAAAAAATCAGAAAAAACATGCGAACCGAATTTTGGTCAACCATTATTCTCTTACCAATCATTCTTATTGTAACTTGGTTTTTCCAAATCCCCTTTCGTTTTAGGCTTTACATTGAAGTTTTGGTAGGTTCTATGACTTTGGTAACTGTTTTTTTCTTTAGCAAATTCTTTAAACTCTACAAAGACATCGGCAATCCTACCTTGGGAACGTATGATTCTCTGAAAGATTTGTTTCACCAGTTTGAATTGAACAAACAATATTATCTTTCGTTTTATCTTAGTTTTGTTCCGTTTCTTGTTTGCGAGATGATCATCGTTATAGAATCAATTCCATATACAAAAACTTACAGCAATGCTTTTATTTCGTTTTATCTGCTTTTCCCTGTAATTGTGGGTTTGTTTGGGTTATATTTTCTAGGAAATTGGTGGTATCAATTTTTCTATGGAAAATATATTGACCGGATCAAAAAACTGGTTGAAGAAATGAAAATGGATTAAAAGCCTAATGATCTTAGAAAAGCCTTGTCATACTAATCTGTAAGCAAGGCTTTTTTAATTTTCATAAGCTGAAAATTTTTGTAAATTTGCGAACTTATGGGACAAATTCTAGCCATCGATTACGGAAAAGCAAGAACTGGAATTGCTGTAACAGACGACTTACAAATTATTGGAAGCGGACTCACGACAGTAGAAACGCCAAAACTTCTTGATTTCCTGAAAACTTATTTCTCTGAAAATAATGTAGAAGAAATCGTTATCGGACTTCCCACAGACCTGAAAGGAAATATGTCCGATATAGAAAATGACATTCAGAAATTTATTTCCGTATTCGAAAAGGAATTTCCCGAGAAGAAAATCAATCGTCTGGATGAACGTTTTACTTCCAAAATGGCTTCTTTTTTTATTAGCCAAAGCGGAAAAAACAAGAAACAAAAACAGGAAAAAGGATTGATAGACAAAGTAAGCGCAACTATTTTGTTGCAAAATTTTTTAGACCAAAAGAGATGATTTTACCAATTAGAGCATTCGGAGATGCGGTTTTGAGAAAAAAAGCACACAACATCGATAAAGATTATCCTGAGCTTGCTACTTTGATAGACAATATGTTTGAAACCATGACCGGTGCCAATGGTATTGGTTTGGCAGCGCCTCAAATTGGTTTGGACATCCGGCTTTTCATCATTGACGTTTCTCCACTTGCAGAGGATGAAGATTATGCAGACATTGCAGATGAGCTTAAAGATTTTAAAAAAGTTTTCATCAATGCAAAAATTCTGGAAGAATCTGGTGAAGAATGGAAATTTAATGAAGGTTGCCTCAGTATTCCGGATGTTAGAGAAGACGTTAAAAGAAAATCCATCATCAAAATAGAATATTATGATGAAAATTTCACGAAACATACTGAGGTTTTCCAAGACATCCGCGCCAGGGTTATCCAACACGAATATGACCATATTGAAGGGATTCTTTTTACAGATCATCTAAGTCCTTTAAAGAAAAAAATCGTGAAAGGAAAATTACAAAAAATAGCTAACGGAGATGTGGGCGTAAGCTACAAAATGAGATTTCCAAAATAGATTTGAGGTAAAGTTTATAACTTTCAGAAGAACGCTTCATACATCTTACATCTCACTTATAACAAAAAATTTACTAAAGAAAAATATTAAAATGCAGTTAGAAAAAATTATTTCGATCTCCGGAAAACCGGGACTTTTCAAATTGGTTTCACAACTAAGAAACGGATTTATTGTAGAGGATATTACTACTAAGAAAAAAGCCAGCATCTCCAACTCCAGCCAGGTAAGCCTTTTGGATAATATAGCGATGTTCACATTTGATAAAGAAGTTCCTTTATTCGAAGTTTTTGAAAATGTTGCTAAAAATTACAATTACGAGCCTACCATCAGCCATAAATCCAACAGCCAGGAACTGAGAGATTTTATGTCTGCTTCTCTACCAAACTATGATACAGAAAGAGTTTACGAGTCTGACATCAAAAAATTGGCGCAATGGTACAACTTGCTTCAAAAAGCTGGTTACATCACGCCAGAAAGTTTTGTAAAACCAGAAGCTCCAGCTGTTGAAGTAGCGGAAGAAGCTAAAGATGTAGAAGAAAAGGAAGAGAAAAAACCTGCCGCTAAAAAAGCACCTGCAAAAAAAACTGCTGAAAAAACAGAAGAAGCGAAAGCAGAAAAACCTGCTGCTAAAAAACCAGCTGCTAAAAAAGCGACTAGAAAAGAAGATTAATTAAATTTTCTTTCCCCAACCCTAAAGGGCGGAAAATTTATATTTTATAAAATGCTCTCTCAGAAATATTTGTTTTTGAGAGAGTTTTTTTTATATTTAAAGTCTTCCTTTCGTCAAGCTCAGGATAAAATTCACCTTGGACTGACATTGTTGAAAATAATTATTATTAATTTAATCATTTATGAAAGTTGTTTCACTTGTTCCTTCTATTACGGAAACTTTATTTGATTTAGGCTTGACAACTGACGGAATTATTGGGAGGACAAAATTTTGTATTCATCCGAAAGAACTTGTAAATCAAGTTGAAATCATTGGCGGAACGAAAAACCTTAATATTGAGAAAATAAAATCTCTTAAACCCGATTTAATTATCGCCAACAAAGAAGAAAACGTAAAAGAGCAAGTTGAGGAATTGATGAAGGATTTCAAAGTTCTATTAACGAATATTGAAACGCTTGAAGATAATTATTACCTTATCAAACAATTAGGACATATTTTTAACAAAGAAGAAAAAGCACAATTTTTGAATTTGAAGACTTATGAAGCATTTGATATTCAGAAACCTGAAAAGAAGTTAAAAGTCGCTTATCTCATTTGGGAAAATCCTTATATGACCATTGGTGGCGACACTTTTATCTCAAGGATTTTGGAAGAATTGGGATTTGAAAATCTATTTAAAAATCAGAAACGTTATCCCGAAGTTCAGTTGGAAGACTTGAAAAGCGCCGATTTGATTTTTCTTTCGTCAGAACCTTTTCCTTTCAAAGAAAAACACATTGAGGAAATCCAAGAAGTTTGTAAGAATCAAAACATTATGATTGTTGATGGCGAAGCTTTTTCTTGGTATGGTTCGCATCTAGCGAAGTGCGGGGATTATTATCGGGTGCTGTTGTCAGAAATTTTACAGAGATTTTAATTGTAACTTAAAGCCTTCTTTCATTTTAGAAACCGTTTCTTTATTATAATTATTATCTTCAAGAACTTTCTTATATTTTTCAATGATATTATCTACATTCCTTCCAAAATCACTAACTAGGTATTTAGCTTGCAATCTTTTTTTAATTACAATATTCTCATTTTGGAATTTCTTCTTAAGCTTTCTTGCTTCAATTTCAAAAATGTTCATTGATATTGTTGCCATCAAAATATCATTTTGAATTTTTTGTTTATTTTGATTTTTGTTTAAGAAACTATTTTTTTTGTTGAAAAAAACATAGTATTTAAAAACATTGGTGTTTTCTGTAGTTCTTGTAGCAATTTCAATATCATAAATAGTCTTATTTGATTTTTCAATCAATAAAAAGTCTTCTGCCTTAATATTTAAGTTTTCTTTCCAAAGAATAATATCCTGTGAATTTTTATTATCTTCAAAATCGCTATCTTTATTTTTGCAAGTAAATAGGAAAAAAATTAATGGTATGTAGGCAATTTTTTGAAATAAGGCTCTCATAATTTAATTACAAAATCTTCGCAACTTCTTCACAAAGCCAATTCAGAAGTTCTTCATCATCTTTTGTAAATGGATCTTTTGAATGACTGTCGATATCGATTTGTCCAACATTTTCTCCATTTTTGAAAATCGGAACTACTATTTCTGCTTTTGTATCAATAGAACAAGAAAGATAATTATCCTGAGCCCAAACATCAGGCACAACAAAGTTCTCTCCTGAAACTGCAACTTGTCCGCAAATCCCTTTCCCAAAAGGAATGATGGTGTGGTCTGTTTCCGCACCAACGTAAGGACCGAGAATCAATTCGTCTTTGTCGCCATTTTTAAAATAAAATCCAGTCCAGTTATAATATGAGATTTCCTTATCCAAAACCTGACAAATTTTCAGAAGTTTGGTATTAGTATCGTGTTCCGGACTATTAATAATGAATGAAAGTCTATTTTTTAATTCTACCATTTTTTTAATATTTTAATTGACATCAAAACTCAGTTCTTTGTAGCCAAACATTTGACGGTCTTTAATCATCTCCGGAATTCCTGCAGGAAGCTCTTCTTCCCATCCAGAATCTTGAGTCACTATTTTTTTGAGGATTTCTCGGGAATAAATTCCCAAGAATTTGGGATTGTAGTTTTCAATATCCACAATTCTCTTATTAAGTTTGAAATACTTGTATAATTCCTTCAAGTTATCGTGAACTTTTAGATTTTCCGAAGTCAGTAAATCGCCAGTTTCTGGATCTTTATAAGGATATAGATATACGCGCATATCTTTTTTGAAAAACTTACCAAATGCTTCCAAAATGCCACCTGGAAGGTTTTTATAATATTCTTCATCAAAAACATCCAAAAGATTATTAACGCCCATTGCAACACCAATATGCTGATTGGTAAATGTAGAGAAATAATCTACCATTCTATAATATTCTGAGAAGTTAGAGATCATAACGGTGTAACCCAATTTCCCAAGAATATCGACTCTGTCCAGGAAATCTCTTTCATCAATATCGCCAGATGCGCGGAGGTTAGAAATCGTAATTTCAAAAAGAATTTGCGTATTTTCTTTATAGCAGGCATTATCCTGGTTGAACATTTTCAAACCGTGCTCAAACATATCGATATTAACACAAGTAACAGGACGGAAACTTCCTCTCACGGCAAAAATATTTTTCTTGTAAAGAATATCTGCCGGCAACATATTATTGCCTTCGGAATTGAAAATCACAGCATCTGTCATTCCCATTTTCACCAATTGAAGACTCATTAAACGGTTGTCTACAAATTTGAATGCAGGCCCGCTGAAGTCTATCATATCAATTTCCAATCTATCTGTAGAAAGGTCATCGTACAAAGATTCTATAAGAAGTCTTGGATTATCAATATAGAAAAAAGCGCCATATATCAGATTAACTCCCAAACTGCCCAAGGTTTCTTGCTGCAGAGTGGCATTGGTTTCTTTAAACTTGACGTGGATAACAATTTCATTAAAATCTTCATCCGGATTGTTTTGATAACGAATCCCTACCCAACCGTGACCTTTGGATGTTTTATCAAAATTGATAGTGGTTACCGTATTGGCATAAGAAAAGAATTTCTTCCCTGGATTTTTTTCTCTTGGGATTCTTTCTTCAATAAGAGCCACTTCATACCGCAACATTTTCCTAAGACGGTTTTGCGTCACATATCTGTTTTTGATTTCTTTTCCGTAGATGGCATCGGAGAAATCTTTATCATAGGCAGACATGGCTTTTGCAATGGTTTGAGAAGCACCACCAGCTCTGAAAAAATGACGGACAGTTTCCTGACCCGCACCTATCTCGGCAAAAGTTCCATAAATTGAAGAATCGAGATTTATCGCTAAAGCTTTCTGTTTTGGGGTAAGTTTTGGCTTTATCACAAAGAATTAGATTTATTTTGTAAATTTACCAAAAACAGCGCAAATACAAAAATGCTTTTAAAATTTTTAGGCACCGGAACCTCGCAGGGTATTCCAGTTATAGGCAGCCACCACCCGGTTTGTTTATCTGAGAACCCAAAAGACAAAAGACTGAGAACTTCTGCCTTAATTACATCCGATCTGGGAAAGAAAATATTGATTGATTGCGGGCCAGATTTTCGGCAACAAATGTTGATAAATAAAGAAGAAGAAATAGATGCTGTACTCCTCACTCACGAGCACAATGATCACATCATTGGATTGGATGATTTGCGACCTTTGATTTTCAAAAACCAAGCGCCCATGCCCATTTATTGTAACGCAAGAGTTGCCAATGAAATAAAAGAGCGTTTTCCTTATGCCTTTGCAGAGCAAAAATATCCCGGAGCTCCCAGTTTTGATTTATTTGAAATCAATGACAATTTTAAACTTTTTGACGAAGTTGAAATTACACCTATTAATGTCATCCATTCTGATATTGATATTCTAGGCTTTAAGGTTAAAAATCTAGCTTATATAACGGATGCGAGTAAAATTGACGATCAGGAAAAAGAGAAACTTAAAAATTTGGATTATTTTATTATTAATTGTCTCAGAAAAAAAGAACCACACCACTCTCACTTCATTTTGCCACAAATCTTGGAACTGGTAGAAGAATTAAAACCCCGAGTTACTTATTTAATCCACATCAGTCATCATTTTGGTTTTCATGAAGAGGTTGAAAATGAGCTACCTGAAAACATCCACTTGGCTTATGATGGATTAGAAATAGAATTTTAATGAAAATTTATTTTGTAAGATAAAAAATATGTTTATATTTGCACACCGATTTACAGCACACTGTAACACTAAGCCCAGGTGGCGGAATTGGTAGACGCGCTGGTCTCAAACACCAGTTCTTAGGAGTACCGGTTCGATCCCGGTCCTGGGTACAAAACCGGAAAGAGGTGACAATTCACTTTCTTTCCGGTTTTTTTTAGCTCCTAACTCATTGCTTATCTGGCAGATATAAGACGGTAAAACATGCAATCAGGTGGTTCATTCCCCTAAAAAATAAATTGATATTACAAATGCTTAATAAGCCTGAATTACGATTTAAAAATTCATCTGTACACCCAAGATAAAATTTCTTTTGGCTGAAGGATTATAATATCGTCCTCCAAATGCATTGATATCAAATCCCAAAACATAATCCGTATTGTAAAGATTCTGTATTTGTAAGAAAAAATTATAGGTTGATCGATCTACTTTTAAAGGAACACTAAACTGAATATTTCCAACTAAAGTAGATTCTGACCAGACATTGTTAGCATCATTAAGAGGCATTTTGGAAGTGTAGAAATGGGAATAATCTATTTTTAAAGTCTTAAAAAACGTAAAATCTAATAACGTGTTAACGGTTGTCTTCGGAACACCTGTCAAATCATTCCCTGAAAAATCGATATTGTTCTGTTGATATTTTGCAAACTTAAAATCGTAGAAACTCCCTGACAATCGGAACTTAAATTGATTAAACCAATTGTTTTCTAAATCAAAAGGCTTAGTTTCTATAAGTAATTCCAAACCTTTTTGAACAGTTTCTCCGGCATTCACAAAGTACTCCTGTCCTGCATCATTTTGTCGTCGCACAATAGCATCCTTCATCCGAAAATCAAAATATGAAGCTTCAACAAACAGGATATTGCGCCATTGTTTTCTAATTCCCGCTTCTTTGTTCCATCCATATTCAGGATTTAAATTATGATTAAATACTTGATTGGAAGCCCGGATTTCTTCATTGGTAGGTGCGGAATTTCCTTTTCCTAATTTAGCTCGAACAGAAAATCCATCCCCCAATAAATAATTGACGCCAAAATTAGGTAGCCATTGATTTTTAAAACTAACTGAACCTTTTTCATCTATCGGATAATTTCTCAAATAATCAAACGAATTCGAATTAAGACTAATAGAAATATCTGTAAATAACTTTTCTGCAATAGTTAAGCTTTGGGATAAGAAATAAAATCCTGACGTATTCTTAATCTTGTCAAAGTTTTGAGGATGACCTTTAATTCCTGCATTATTATCATAATTTCTAACATTAATATCATTGACACCTCCTTCAAAACCTAAACGATAGGACAATGAAACATTATTCCATATTTTCGAATAATTAAAATGAGTTCTGAGAGCGAAATTACTTTCATATCGATTTTCATAATTAGTAATAAATGGATTCTCAAAGTCCACATAAGAGCCTTGAACCATTATGAAATGAGAGAAATCGGAATTAAATTTAAAATCATTGGATAATCCTGCCAAAAACATTTTATTACGAATCCCTGCTTCCTGTTCTTGAGCGCCGGGTGTTGTTGCAGTAGCTGGTCTTGCTTGTTTACGATTTTGATTCATTTGCTCCAATGTTAAACCACCAGGTGTTTGATAATCCAAATCAGAATACATCAGCATTGCCTTAAGCAAGCCTTTTTCTGAGTATTGAAAATTGTCTTTGATAAAAAACTGCTGGCGTCTCATCCCCGATTGTTCACGATAGGAATCCGTCTGATAATGGTTTTGAAAGACTTGAAAGAAATGCTTCCCAAATGTTTTTGAAAAGTTGAGACTTTCATTAAAAGTTCCATAACTTCCTATCGAAAGATTAGCTTTCACTTCATCATAATCTTTCGTTTTTAAAATAACTGTTCCTCCTGTTACCGATCCATAATCGCCACTTTCCGGTCCTTTGAATAATTCTATCCTGTCAATCAATTGTGGTGAAATCACATTAAAATAAGTATTTCCAGATGCATCAGATAATATAAAGTCATCTAAATAAACTTTGACATTCCTGACTCCAAATGGTGAACGCAAAGTACTTCCTCTAAGTGATAATCTATAACTTCCCGGAGATCGTTCTTCCATTCTCGCTCCTGCCATCTGATTCACAGATTCCAATAATCTTTCTGGTACATTCTGCTGAAGCAAATCTTTGGATATAATACCAACCGATTTTGTAGAAGAGATAAAATCACTTGGTTTCTTGTAAGCGTCAATATGGACTTCTGATATTAATTGTGTTGAATCTTTTTGTTGAGACCAGATTATTTGAAAAGAAAAAAGTGTGAGAAATAGATAGAATTTTGTCATAGATTTTTTGAGAGGCAAAAATTATACTTTTATTGCTAATGAGAGATAAAATAGGATCATTAAACTCTTTAACACAAAAAATCCTCTGAAAATTCAAAGGATTTTTATGATGTATCAAAATTCTATTATTCTGCTTTAGAATTAAGATTAGTGTCTGCGATGCTTGTAAGCGTTTCATCGCAAGCTTTTTCTTCTTTCAGAGTTTCTAATAAATTTTTCAGACATTCTTCTTCTCCCAGCACTTTTGCAAACGCTGCAAGTGTGCCGTAAGTAGTAATCTCATAATGTTCAACTTTTTGAGACGCTGCAATAATTCCCGCATCTCTCACTGCGCCCGGTTCGGTTTCTTCTATAATACTTTCGCCTTCTTTAAGAATCCCGTCCATAGCGTCGCATTTTTTGGCTTGCGCTTTTTTGCCCAATGCTTCGAAACACATTTCCAAGCGTTTAACTTGATTTTCTGTTTCCTGCAAATGGTTTTCTATAGCAGTTTTAAGTTCCGGATGAGTTGCATTTTTATGCATTTTTGGCAATGCTTTTACCAATGCTTTTTCTGCCCAATAAATATCTTTGAGACTGTCCTCAAAAAGATCACTCAGATCTTTTGCTGCATCTTTTTTAGCCGGTGTTTTCTTTGCTGTTGCTTTGTTTGCTGTTGTTTTGCTACCAGCGGTGGTAGAAGTCTTTTTTTGTGTTGTAGTTGCCATAATTTAATATTTTTTGTTTGTTAATTGATGTAAAAATGATTTTACAATTAACTTGCCAAAAAAATCAAATGAACTGAAAATTCATCATAAAAACATAAGTTTAAATTACGGATGACTCAAAAAATCTTTAATGACTTCGACCACGCCAAACTCATTATTAGATAGCGCCTGGAATGCTGCTGTTTTTTTAACATTGGTGTGGGCATTTTCCATGGCATAAGAATAATGGGCATTTTTCAACATTTCCAGATCATTCATATAATCTCCAAATGCCATAGTCTGCTGCGGAGTAATGTTTAAAATATGCTGTAATTTTTGAACTGCTTTCCCTTTATTAATGTTTTTATTCATCACGTCAAGCCAAAACGCTCCGGAGACTACAACTTCGAGATTTTTAGTTTCAAAATGTTTTAAAGATGGATAAATATTTTCCTCAGAACCTTGCGGATGATAAACTGCAATTTTAAAAACATCATCTAAAGAAGCTACTTTCTGAAGGTCATCTATAAAAGAATTTTCTGTATAATAAAAACTAAAAAAATCAATAAA
Organism: Flavobacteriales bacterium UBA2306; assembly: GCA_002345565.1. Classification (GTDB taxonomy): domain Bacteria; phylum Bacteroidota; class Bacteroidia; order Flavobacteriales; family Weeksellaceae; genus Epilithonimonas. The sequence goes on from DDVS01000001.1 coordinate 846,748, forward strand.
TTCCTGATCATAAGTTTCATAATATGCTGTTTTTTTGGCAGAAACTACAGCCTTGGCACCAGGAATTCTACGAACTTCATCAATGATAGCCCTTATATCCTCTTCTTTCATTTTATCTGCAAAAACTTCTTCACCTTTGTAAATGACATAAGCGCCATTTTCTGCAATAAAAGCAATTTTGTTTTTTATAGTTTCAAAATAATGGGTAATACCTGCCATTTGTCTGCCGCTTGCCGGGACAAAAAGTACATTTCTGTGTTCCAATTCCTGGTACAAAGCAGGAAACTGAGGGCTTACTTGATGATCAGAATTAAGGAACGTCCCGTCCATATCCGTCACAATCAGTTTAATATCATTCATTTCAATAAGTTAAACTCAAGATTTACATAAAAAAATTGCCTGTATTTTTGATGCAAAAGACTTGATATAAATTCAAATTACGGTATTCATTTTTTAAAATGCAAATTTTAAAACTATATTAAAATTGAATAAGGAAAAATCACTAAAAAAAGTTTTGATACTAATTATGATGTCCCAGATTGAGTTTGATGTTCTGAAGTTCTTCCAAACTTCTTTTAGGTTGTTCTACGCCCTGCGGCAAAGGTAATTTTGAAAAGGTTTGAAAATACTGCAAACAAGCATCTTTCCACCAAACAGCATCCTTGGATTGGATGTCTAATTTGGTTTTTACCGCTTCAAAACGTTGAGCGTCCATATAAGGCTTCATAGTTTCCCAAACTTTCTGGTAATTGCGAACCTGATTGATTCCAGCTTGATACTTCAAAGCAAGATTGTTCCACATCGTATTTCCGTTTTTCATTTTAAAATTCCAAGGGACGTGATGGAAAAATAACAAAAACGCTTCCGGGCAGGAATTGATATTTCCAAAAATTTCTTCTAACGGTGAAAAGTATTGAGAAACGGCATTGCTTCCGGTTTTAGTTCGGTCAAATCCTAAACCAGCCAAGTCTGCTTTATGATAATAAACCGGTGACCAATCTGGCCTTCCGCCTTTGTAATCGCCCCAAGGTTCCGGGCCGTAATGATGTCCTGATGCAAAAATATGAACCAATCCCAAAGGCATCATATAATCCACAGCAGTCTCGCGAGAAGACAACATTATTCCCTTTACAGGTTTTACAAAATCCTGATTATCGGTGAAAGTCATTTTGAGCCATTCATCCGCAATCTGTTCAGATGATAAATTATGATTCCAAGCCAATCTTCCGAATGCGTACCAATTGGCTTGTGCAAAGTGATGACCGGTCCAATTCGTATCTTTTCCAATATTCGCGACCGCAGAAATGGCTGTGATTTTATTTTTCATCAAAGTGCCATCGGTGATTTTTGCAATTGTAGAACCTTTACCAAAAGAATAGGTATCGCTTTCCAGCGTTTCTTTGAATAATGGTGCTAAATAAACCAAATGATTTGAAAATCCTAGATATTCCTGTGTAATTTGAAATTCTACCATTTCCGATGTCTTTTTCAAAGCTCCGAACAATGGTGTAAAAGGTTCTCTTGGTTGGAAATCTATCGGTCCATTTTTGATTTGAATCATCACATTATCACGAAATTTTCCATCCAGCGGAACAAATTCTAAATAAGCTTGTTTTGCTCTGTCCTCTTTACTTGGACTGTAAACAAAAGCACGCCACATCACAATTCCTTGATATGGTTTCAACGCATCCGCCAGCATATTGGCGCCGTCTGCGTGGGTTCTTCCGTAATCTTGCGGTCCTGGTTGACCTTCGGAATTGGCTTTAACCAAAAAACCTCCAAAATCTGGAATCAATTTATAAATTTCAGACGCTTTTCTTTTCCACCATTTTTGAACATTTTTATTCAATGGATCCGAATTTTCTAATCCATCCAAAACTTTTGGTGAAGAGAAATTGACGGATAAATAAACCTTAATTCCATAAGGTCTGAAAATATCAGCCAAAACTTTTACTTTTTCTAAATAATCTTTTCTAAGAATGTTCGGAGAAGCATTGACATTGTTCAAAACGACAGAATTAATTCCGATTGATGCATTAGCTCTTGCATATTCTGCGTATCGAGGCGAAATTTTGTTCGGTAAATCTTCCCATTTCCAAAGCGAATGTCCTGCATAACCACGTTCAATCGTTCCGTCCAGATTATCCCAATGATTCAAAATTCTTACATCATAAGAAGGTTTTTCTGTTATGTTTAGATTGTCAAGATTTTGTTTCGTTTGCTGAAGTCTTAGAATATGATAAACTCCATACAACAAACCGATTTCCTTACTTGATGAAATTATGATTTTATCTCGTGACGATTTGATTGTGTAACCATCTTTCAAATTCTTCAAAGCTTTATTAGTTCTTAATTCAACTATTTGTCCTTGCCAAAAACTGGTTAATTCTTTTTTAGCCAATTCGATGGTTGGATTATTTCCTTTTGAAATGATTTTGTCTACGGAAATTCCGTTTTTGACATTCGGGAATCTGAGCCATAATTGACTTCCATCTTCGGCGAAAATTGAGAATGGAATTAATAAAAATATTAAAATATAAGCTTTTAATTTTGGCATTTATAAATATTTCAGATTATTTAAGTTTTGGCTGAAGCCAAATAAAATATCTATCTTTTAAATGGGCTAAAGCCCATTTCTATTGATTTTATTCCAAACCTTCGATGGTTTTGATTTTTCCGTTTTCATCATATTCAAGCTCAACAACTTTCATACTTCTAAGCCAAGTTTTGCCTTCACTCGGAACAGAATCGTGGAAGAACAGATACCATTTTCCTTTGTACTCAACAATACTGTGGTGCGTTGTCCAACCAACAACTGGCGTCAAAATCTCGCCTTGAAAAGTGAACGGACCATAAGGATTATCGCCAATCGCATAACACAAAAGATGTGAATCTCCAGTTGAATAAGAGAAATAATATTTGTCATTATACTTGTGCATCCAAGACGCTTCGAAGAACCTGTGAGGATTGCTGTGAAGTAATTCTTTTCCGTTTTCATCAAGAATCAAAAGATCTTTTGGTTCTTCAGCAAACTCGAGCATATCATCGCTCAGCAAAGCTACTTTTGATGGAATTGCTGGTTCATCGTCATTTGGTAAAATTGCAGATTCCAAAGCTTTGTTGTTTCTGTAACGCTGTAATTGTCCGCCCCAGATTCCTCCAAAATACATATAATGTTTTCCGTTTTCTTCAAAAATACACGGATCGATGCTGTAACTTCCTAACATCGGATGAGCTTCCGGAACAAAAGGTCCATAAGGTTTGTCGCTTACTGCAACACCAATTCTGAAAATATCATTTTTATCTTTCAAAGGAAAATACATATAATATTTACCATTTTTGTGTGCTACATCGCAATCCCAAAGTTGTCTTCCTGACCAATTGATATCTTTTACAGAAAGCACAACGCCGTGATCTGTCACTTCCCCATTTTCAACATCATCCAAAGAGAAAACGTGATAATCATTCATATCGAAATGATCGCCGTTATCATTCTCCTCTATTCCACTTTCGCGGTCGTGAGATGGATAGATGTAAAGTTTGCCTTCGAAAACGTGAACAGATGGATCTGCCATATAATCTTTCGGGAAAAGGTATTTTGCTTTGTTCATTATATTTTAGATATTTAGATAATAGACTGATAGATAATAGATGTATAGATTTTATTTTGCTAGTTGAATCATCTTTTCAACAATTGGTTTTGTGTTGCAATTGCGATCGAAAAACAAAGGATAATCTGTTCTTCCTTTCACTGGGAAATCGTTTTTCCAAGATTGCGCATCGGTTACACCCCACAAAGTGACTCTTCTGACTTTGCTTTTATGCTTCAGAAACAATCGGAAAAAATCTGCATATCTGTTTTCCCATTTTTCTTCTGCATCTTTTGGAAGACCTGTTTTGTAAGGATTCATTTTTTCGTTGTATTCTACTTTATCAGAAATATTAGCCGAAGTTCCCCAAGGTGATGGAAGAACACTCAGGTCTAACTCTGTGATATTAACTTTAACGCCAGCAGCTGTATATTTTACAATTGCATTTTCATATTCTGCAAGAGTTGGACTTGTCATATCGATATGCGCTTGCATTCCTACACCATCAATTCGGATTCCTCTGGATTTCAGATTTTTTACCATTTTGACAACCGTTTCTATTTTTCCTGGATGCCATTCATTATAATCGTTGTAATAAAGTTCTGCATCTGGGTCAGCTTCCTGAGCATATTTGAAAGCTAAAGGAATGAATTCTTCGCCAAGGATTTCATAGAATTTACTCTTACGATAAGATCCGTTTTCCATAATTGCCTCATTGACAACATCCCAACCTTTCACTCGGCCTTTGTATCTGGTGACAACGGTACTGATATGAGATTTCATTCTTTGTTTAAGAACTTCTACAGAAACATCTTTCCCATTTTTATCTACAAAAAACCAATCCGGTAATTGGGAATGCCAAATGAGTGTATGACCAATGGTAAACATATTATATTTTTCCCCTAGTGCCACAAATTTGTCTGCATCGTCAAAGAAAAACTGACCTTCTTTCGGTTGTAAAAACATAGATTTCATACAGTTTTCCGCAACAATAGAACTGAATTGATTTTTAACAATATCTGCAGCTTGCTTATCGGCTTCATAAATTTGAGATAAATCTAATGCTGCTCCAATGAAAAAATCATCTTTGTAAGCTTCTTTCAAAGTATTGGCTTGCTGAGAAAATATTGCGCTTGGAATCATCGTAGCAACAATACTTAATGAAAATAGTATCTTATTCATAATTAATTATTTTTTCTTCTTTCTGCTAAATCTTGTTCCAATTGGACTTCCATTTTTTTATCAATTTTATAAAAGAAAAGTAATCCACAAGCTAAGAAAAACGGTATAGATGGGAATATACTTACCAACATCTTTGCGCCTGTAGCAACAGTTTCTGGCTGAATAACTGTTTGTGCTCCTTCGGAAGAAATGTATCCGTAATGCCCAATAATAGAAGCAACCAAAGCACTTCCGATACTCAATCCGACTTTTAATCCAACCATCATTGCAGAAAAAATAATAGCAGTAGCTCTTCTGTTGTTTTTCCACTCAGAGTAATCTGCTACATCGGCAATCATCGCCCACAAAAGCGGTGTACTGATTCCGTAGAAAAATCCGTGCAAAATCTGAGATGTAAACATTAATCCAACGGATTTTGATGTATAAAAAAGAAATAGAAAAACAAAAATTGTAGAGATAAATAAAGACGCGATAAAGACATCACGCTTTCCATATTTGTCTGCGAACTTTTTTGAAAATGTAATACCAATAATCATCATAATAATTCCGCCTGCATTGAATAATCCAAATCCTGCAGATCTAGGATCTTCGCCAAAGAAATTCATCCCAATAGAACTGAAAAATACTGTAATTGGAGAAATAAAGTTTTTAAGCGACGCTTCATCTACATAATTATTAAAATAATAAACATAAGAACCGCCTTTCATAGCCAGTGTAATGAAGATCATTGTTGTCACAACCAACATAATCACCCAAGGTTTGTTTTTGAAAAGATCTTTAAGATCATCTTTCAAACTGGATTCTTGTTCTGGTTTTGGAATAACTCTTTCTTTGGTGGTAAAAAACGTAATCAATAGCATAATTGATCCTATAATTGCCAACCAAGTCATCACAATCTCAATTCCGACAGCTTTATCACCATTACCAGCCGATAAAATAATCGGTAACATAAAAACCTGCACAAAAAACTGCGAAAACATTACTGCGACAAAACGATAAGAAGAAATGCTGTTTCTTTCTCCCATATCGCCTGTAATCACGCCACTAAGTGCAGCATAAGGCAAATTATTTCCTGCATACAAAAGCAACAGTAACGTATAAGTTATCGCCGCATAAATGATTTTACCTTTATAAGAAAAATCTGGTGTACTGAACGCAAACAAGGCTGCAACACCCAACGGAATAGCCGTAAACAAAATCCAAGGTCGGAATTTTCCCCATTTGGTTCTTGTACGGTCTGCCAAAGCGCCAATCATTGGATTAAATCCAAAACCAGCAATCAAACCAACAACGAGTGTAATGATAGAAGCATCTTCTGCTTTTAAACCATAGATATCTGTATAAAAATAAGCCAAATAAGTCACCAAAGTTTGGAACACGAGATTCGCTGCCAAATCTCCTAAACTGTAACCTACTTTTTCGATTACTGATATTTTTTGTGATTGATTATTCATTATGATTGATTGTAGTTTGAGTTTATTTTAAACTTGATTCTGTAGTGAATGGAGAAGCTGGAAGTCCCGATTTGTTGCTCAAATTTCCATTAGGATTATCTGCCCAATCGTATCTCACAGCAACAGGTTTCTTGACATCATCATTCCAAACTACAACTTTGTTTCCCACTATTTTTGCTTTTGCCCACTGATAACTTCCGTCATTTGACTTAATCGCAAAACCTTTCAGTTCTGTTTCAGGTTTCAATTGATTGGTATTTGGTTTGAAAGACAGAATAATTTTTCTCCCTTCGATTTTCATTGATTGATAGATTGGTCCGTCTGTAACAATATTTTTAAGATAAGTTTTCTTCAAAGCCTGGAGCGCCAATCTTTCGCCCACTGTTTTTTTATTTAACGGATGGATGTCATTCCATTCTCCAATATCAATCGTAACAGCCAATCCAGAATTGGGAACTTTTTGAGAAACCAAAAGTTGCTGATTTCTCAACTCTGCCCAATTGCTTTCTACAGGCTCATTTTTAGGATCCATAAAGTTGGATAATTGCACAATGTAAAAAGGCAAAGTAGGATTTCCCCATTTGGTTCTCCAATCCAAAATCATTGTTGACAAAAGATCTCCATATTCTTTCGGTTTCGAAGCATTACTTTCTCCCTGATACCAGATAAAACCTTTGATTGCGTAATTCGTAATTGGATTAATCATCGCATTGTAAAGTCCTGTTGGTTTCCATCGGATGAAAGTTTGTCCTGGCGCAACACGATCCATTTTAGCGCCTATTTTATATTTCCATTCTCCTTTCAAATCCAATTGTTGCCCATCGATTTCGAGAAAATAAGGTTTATCCATAATGAATTGTCCTTTTCCGCTTCCGTTGGTCACTCTCACCGCAATTATATTTTTACCTTCTTTCAAAACTCCAGCTTCGATGTTATACCATCTTGGTGGATATTCGTAAGTTACATTGCCTACTTTTTTTCCATTAATGTAAGTTTCATCAGCATCTTTGATTCTTCCTAAATTTAAAAAAGCCGATTTTTCAGCTTGAGTTTTGGTTAGATTAATTTCTTTTCTGAGCCAAACCGAACCGTCAAAATCACCTTCTTGATCCTCCCAAGAACCAGGCATTGTAATGGTTTTCCAATCAGAATCATTGAAATCCAATTTCTCCCAGCCTTTTTGCAAGCCTAGATCCAGAAGATTAAGCTCTCCATACCAAACTTTGCTATGTGCTTGCTCGGTTTCTTCTGTGGATTTGATAAGCTTATCATTTTTCCATTTTTCGGCTTCGGCCAGATATTCTGGATAATTCTTGAGCGAACCTGCATCCATCCAAGCCTGAACCGGCGAACCACCTAAACTAGAATTGATGATCCCAACCGGAACTTTATTTTTTCCATTCAATTCTTTAGCAAAAAAATAGGCTACACCAGAAAAATTGAGAATGGTTTCAGGATTGGTTGATTCCCATTTTCCATCAGAAAAATCAGTTTCCGCTGTTTTGAAATTATACTTTTGAGGAACTGTGAAAAATCTGATGTTAGAATTATTCGCATTTTTGATTTCGTCTCCATAAAGCGGAGTCAATCTTCTCATCGGCAATTCCATATTAGATTGTCCGGAAGCTAACCAAACATCGCCCAACAAAATATCATTAAGAGTAACTTCATTAATGGTCATTGTATAAGGACCGCCAGCAGGAAGTTTCGGAAGTGTGATTTTCCAATTCCCATTGATGTCCGCAACTGTAGAATAGCTTTTGTTTTGAAATTTGACAACCACTTTTTCTTCAGAATCGGCTTGTCCCCAAATTTTAATATTGGTATTACGCTGAAGAATCATTCCATCAGAAACCAATGCAGGAAGCTTGATTTTTGCCTTCAAAACCGAAATGGTCAAAAAGAAAAATAATATTGTAAAACTGATTTTTGAGTGCATATTATAATCTATCTTTTAGTTAAATATTATTATTCATATTCATATAATCTGACGTGCAGAATCTGGAAATCATCTACACCGATTCTTACGTGTCTGCCTTGATGCGTTTGGTCGCCATTCAGCCTTCTGATGTATTTGAATTTTCCATTCTCATCAATACTGATTTCATCCACAGGACCAATTCCGGCTCTTTTTCCGCCATTCCAAACGGTTTGAGTTTGAGATTTCCCACCTTGAGCAGCAAATCCATCTTCGCCCAAATCCTTTGCCTGAATCACTTTTTTCTCGCTCTCTTTTTCGAACTCAACTACGATTCCGCTTCCGGCTATGATGTATTCGTCTTTTGCTAATCTTAAAATTAATCCTCCACCTTCTGGCCAAACGCTTCCATTTTTTGCACGTGGATCCCAAGGAAGAGAGAAATAATGTCTTGCAGTGATTTTGAGATCATCATAATTAATGATTCGCTCCGAGTTTTTTTGGTCAAAAAGCAAACCTTTGGATTGACCTTGTCCTTGATATTTCGCCAGTAAAGGCATTAATTCTTTTAATTTAGAATAAGCTTCTGCCAATCTTTTGCTTCCGGTTTCAGAATTGTTTTCGATAGAAAATGGACTGTAACCAATCGCATCGTGTTCTCCAAAAGCGTAGAAAGCTTGGACACCATTATTCTGGGTCATTTTGATTTCTGGAACAAATAATGGATTGTTGTGAAGTTTATATTTTGAAGACCATTCCGCAAAATCACCATCATAAAAATCAGGAGCCAGAATGTCTATACTAGGCGCTCCAGCGTGCCAAATATCCACAAGATGCGCCAATGGTCCACCTGCAGGATATTCGCCGGGTTGACGGTTTCTACTGTTCATTGCCGCATTCACGTACAAAGGAAGATTGTAGATTTTTCTAGATTCTTTGGCTAATTCCTCGACATATTTTGCATAAGAATAAGCTGTGAACAACTCATCTGTATAAAGATCAGCTCCGAAAATCTCTTGCCAATTCCCTTTGGTTTTGAAACCTTGTTTTCCCCATTTTTCTGATAAAGATGGATGAAGCTCTTTTTTATTTTTAGTCAAAAACTTAATCAGTTGTTCCGGAACTTGTGCATTGAAAGCGGTATTAGCTTCTTTAGAATAATCACGCGCATCTTCCAACATTCCGATTTCGTTTTCTACCTGAATCATTACAACAGTTCCTTGATTTTTATCGAAATCTGAAATATGTTTTATTAATTCCAGATAAGCTTTTTTGTCTGCTTCCAAAACATTCTTGGAAAACGAACTTGCAATCTCCAATGGTTTCCCAGCTTTGGAATAAGCTCTCGGATATTTTTTATAATCTTGTTTGAACCAAAGTGGCGCATAACAACTCATCGAATTTTTCCAAGAACCAAACCACAGGAAAACGACTTTCAAATTGTTTATACGAGCCTGATCTATTACTTTATCTATTAAACTGAAATCAAATTTACCTTCTTGTTGTTCTATCAAATCCCAATAAGCAGGAACTAGAACGGTGTTCAATCCCATATTTTGAAGCTTCGGAAAATCTCTTTCGATATCCTGAAAAGAGGATGCAGAAGAGTTTCCTAATTCTCCTCCTAAAATCAGAAACGGTTTGTTATCCACCATCAATTGTGTGGCTGTTCCCTTTTTCTGAAGATGAGATATGTCTTGCGCCTGAGTAAAAAATGTAACTGCAGTTGCAAGAAGAATAACGCTTTTTCTGAGATTCATAATAAGGATTTTAGCTCATTAAAGTTTAAAATCATCAATTCTAAATTTTAACTTATAATTAATATAAACTGAACTTTTATAAAAATAAAAGAAGGTATTTATTTACCAAATAGGTTTGTAATTTCTAAAAGAAATTAAGAACAAAAAAGAGAATTTAGACTTTAAAAAATAAAGAATAAGACCTTAGGCTTATCATAAAAAATAAGATAATGAATATGTCACAAAATCAAATTAATAAATCGTAAATCCACTTTCCATAATCGAATCTAGGAAATGGTGCCTGACTATGATTTATATGACTAAAGACTTATCGTAATTTTTACAATATCCTTTTGTTTCCTGAATGATTAAAAGCCATCATTTTAATATTTTTATTTTAACATAAATTTAACATTAAATTCATTTGTAATTAATCATTAAACACGTCAAAATTGATGGTTTTGAAGCAAATAAATGCCGAAAAATCTATCTTATTAAAAGAAAAACCGCTTGTATAAAAAAAGCTGAATACAAAATGAGTACTCAGCATAGTCTTACAATACATTATCTATGACCAAAATCGTATATAAATTGCAGAAACCAGTAAAAGTGTAATGACAATCATGACCAAAATAGTTGGTTCTACTTTAAACATGGCTTTATCTATTTGGAAGGCTTTAGTATTGATTTTGGGTCCTGCCAAACTTACCAAAATCATAAGAATTACAGTAAATACAAAAGCTAGCCCCATACAATTGAGAAAAGGAATTTCGTAAATACCATCTGCATTTTTATAAGCAGTGTAAATCCAGGTTTCTGGTCCTAAAACTGTAGTGGCAAACTGATTAAAGAACACAGAAAGCAAAAACCCGGAAAGCAAACCAACAATAGCCGCAGCACCGGTTGTTCTTTTCCAAAACATCCCCAAAAGAAACATTGCAAAAACACCTGGACTAATGAATCCTGTGTATTTCTGAATGAAGGTAAAGCCGCCTGCACCGCCGATTCCCAAACTATCTTTCCAAGTGAAAATTATAGCGACAATAATGGAAACAATAATCACCATTTTTCCGATATTCACCTGTTTTTTTTCTGAGGCTGTTTTATTGATGTACTTATTATAAATATCCATCGTAAAAATCGTGGCAATGCTATTGGCTTTCCCCGCGAGAGACGCTACAATTGCTGCTGTAAGTGCTGCCACGGAAAGGCCTTTCAATCCGTTTGGTAAAAATCCCAAAATGGCGGAATAGGCATTATCCGGAACCAGTTTTCCTCCAGGAGCCATTTCATTTTGCAATACACCGTTTTGATACAAAACGTAGGCTGCAATCCCGGGAAGCATCACGATAATAGGCATAAATAATTTTAGAAATCCTGCAAATAAAATTCCTTTTCTAGCAGTTTGGAGATTGGCTCCTAAAGCGCGCTGAGTAATATATTGATTACAACCCCAATAGTTGAGATGCACAATCCAAATTCCGGCAACATACATTCCGTATCCTGGAAGCGCCAAATAATTATTGATTTGTTCTTGAGTGGAATATTCTGTGGGTTTCGGCACTAATAATTTGAAATGATCCGGCGAAACTTCCATCAGTTTGTTGAAACCGGCCAAAACATTTTTTCCCATTCCGAAATGTTCGGACACCATTGTCAATGCAATGTAAGTGGTTGCTAATCCGCCAACAATCAATACAACAACCTGAATCACGTCTGTAAAGCCAATTACCTTCATCCCGCCTAAAGTAATCACGACCGCAAAAACCGCCAATGCAGTCATCACGATATGGAAATATTCTTCCCCAATTAAATTAGAAATGGCAATGGATCCTAAATACAAAATAGAAGTGAGGTTGACAAAAACATAAAGAAAGAGCCAGAAAACTGCCATAATCAAGGCCGTGGTTTCATTGTATCTGGTTTTGAGAAACTGAGGCATCGTGAAGATTTTATTCTTCAGATAAATCGGGATAAACCACACCGCAATGACGATGAGCGCAACAGCCGCCATCCATTCATAAGCAGCAATGGCAACGCCTACTGTAAAGCCATTTCCACTCATCCCAATAAATTGTTCTGCGGAAATGTTGGAAGCAATCAAACTCGCGCCAATAGCCCACCAAGTGAGTGAACCTTCTGCAAGAAAATAATCTTTGCTGCCGCCGGAATCCGATTTTTTCTTTCTGTAAATATAGATGCCATACGCAGCGACAACTACAAAATAGATCAAGAAGATAATGATATCTATGCTTGCGAATTTTCCCATAATTATTGCTTTACTGAAAATTTATATATGGTTTTGCTTTCATATTTCTCTCTTGGTTTCAAAATGACAGAAGGAAAATCTGCCTGATTGGGAGAATCCGGAAAATGTTGGCTTTCCAGGCAAAATCCTGTTCTAGCATTATTCTTTCCACCGGTTTTAGTTTCAAATTTTCCATCGAGATGATTTCCGGAATAGAACTGTACGCCGGGTTCTGTAGTTTGGACTTCCAGCATTCTGCCACTTTGCGGATGAAAAACTTTCGCGACAGGTCTCAACCCTTCTCCTTCCAAAATCCAGGTGTGATCGTAACCGTTTCCCAATTTCAGTTGCAAGTCATTTTCGTTAATATCTTTTCCAATGGATTTAAAATCTGAAAAATCGAAAGATGAATCTTTTACTTGTCTAATTTCTCCTGTCGGGATCATTTTTTCATTAACTGGTAAGTAACAATTCGCATTGATTTGCAATTCGTGATCGAGAATGGATTTTGAAAAATCACCACTTAGGTTAAAATAAGAATGTTGCGTTAGATTTACAATGGTTGTTTTGTCGGTTTCTGCTTCGTAAGAGATTTCCAGCGCATCGTCATCGGTCAAAGTATAAAATACGGTAACATTCAGATTTCCGGGGAAACCTTCTTCGCCATCCTGGCTTAGGTAAGTAAGTTTCACTGTCGGAAATTTTGCATTTTCAACTGTTTCGACATTCCAGAATTGAGCATGAAAACCATTTTCGCCCCCGTGTAAACTGTTAGATTGATCATTCTGATGAGTCTGATAAGTTTTACCATCGATTTCGAATTTTCCATTGGCTATTCTGTTACCGTATCGTCCGATTAAAGCACCATAATAATAAGAATTTTGCAGATAATCTTCGGTATTTTTGAAGCCGAGAACAACATCTTCATAATGCCCGTTTTTATCCGGTGCAGTGAGCGAAGTGATGATTCCGCCAAGGTTGAGGACTTCCAGCTTCATCCCGTTTTTGTTGGTCAGAATATACTTTTTTAGGAGCTGAGCTTCTTTTTTATTGCAAAAATCAGATATTTCTAATGTTGACATATGTTTGAAATTGATGGTTATTTTTTGATTATTTTTTTACTGAAAACCGATCTTCACTTGAGCCGCCATTTGTGCATTGACTTTTGACAACAAGGATAAACCAATTGAAAAGATATAGATTGCTTTTTTCATAATTTTTTATTTTTTCGAATGGTGTCAATTTCCAAATTCACTTTCAGGAGCACCGAGATAAGAATCTTTCAAACCGCCTGTACTAATCAGTATTTTTTCTAAAACAATTCCAGCATCTAAAACTCGGAAACGTAAAGTATGTTTGCCTGTTTTCGCAATCTGATGTTTTGTTTTGGATCTAATAATATGTTCTGCTTGCCAACCTTCTAATTCTCCTCTGTAATCACCATTGAAATTGACAATCTGAGGTTTTTTATTATCAAAAGAAATCTCATAACGCAAACCTTTGTTTGAATTAAAATTAAGTGTTGGCGCTAACAATAATTCAACTTCAAAATCGCCTGTCGAACTGAAATCAACTTCGTATTCTAATGAAATATTTTCATTGTTTTTTGGCGAAATATTTTGTGGAAAAGTGGTAACACCAGACGAAGTTTTGCCAAAATCCGGAATGATTTGCCACTCGATTTTACTAGAATTATTCTTGTTAGCAAAATGTTCTGCTTCGATAGAAATATAACCGTCTTTCTCTTTGAAAAGTTTATTTTTTGAAACTTCATCCTTCGAAAGATAATTTACTTTTGGCATCACATTTTTGTCCGGCTGTTGCCAATAGGTGTAGCCAATATGCGTCTGATCCATCATATGCTTCCATTTCCCGCCAGAAATTTCGTTGTTATATCGGTTGGAAAGAAACGCGTCATAATTAAAATCCTTCTTCACTTGGTCAGCAAAATCATTGGCTCTAATGTCTCTCTTAGACAATAATTCTTGATTTTTAGCGACTGAAAAATACATATCGTACAAATTGCTCATTGCATCTACAGGATATAAAACCAACTGAAAATAAGCATCTTGATAAGCTTTTGGAAGTTGGTTATAAATCCTGTAAGCCTCTAATGACAAGTTTTTGTAATCGTTTTTTACAGTTTCAAATTCATTATAATTTTCGAGACTGTAAGTTTTGCTGTTCAGCATTTCTGCCGTCACTCTTCTGTTGAATTTTGGATAAGTATTCAGAATTTTTGCAATGTCTTTTGAATAAGCTTCTCCAAATTGTTCCGAAGCCCATTTCTCGGTGTATTCCAGAAGATTCTGAGCATTGAATTGTTTCGGATTCCAAGCCATATCCAAGAAAAACGAAATCGGAAATTCCATTGGTTTCAAATCGCCGACATTCACAATCCAGATTTTATCAACTTTGTGTTCATAAGTCAGATTCATCTGTTCCCAAACTCTTTGGATTGGATTAATATTAATCCATTTAGAATTTCTCGGTCCGCCCACATAATCGAAATGATAGTACATTCCGTAACCGCCTTTGTGCAAAGGTTTATTCAAATCCGGAAGTTTACGAACATTGCCCCAATTGTCATCACAAAACAACAGAGTCACATCATCCGGAACACGCATTCCTGCGTCATAATAATCCTGAACTTCTTTGTACAAAGCCCAAAGTTGTGGTGTTTGGTTCGCTTTTTTACCAGACGTTTTCTCTATAATTTGTCTTTGATTTTTAACGATATTTTCAAGAAGTGAAATATTGGTTCCCTCTCCCATCGCTTCGTCGCCATCGCCACGCATCCCGACTGTTACAATCTTTTCCCAATTTTTGGAACGCTCGATTTCGGTTTTCCAGAACTCGTCCAAAACTTTTTTATTTTTAGAATAATCCCAAACATTGGGCAGATTATTTTTCTTGATATATCGTCTCCAATCCTGCTGTGCCAAAGCCATTGGCTCGTGATGCGACGTCCCCATTACGATTCCCATTTCGTTGGCTAAAATTCCATTTTGTGGGTCATCATCATAGAAAGCACTTCCCCACATTGCCGGCCAAACGTAATTCCCTTTGAGTCTCAAAATCAATTCAAAAACTTTTTCATAAAACTTGGAATTGAAACCGCCAAAAGTCGCTCTCGCCCAACCTCCAAGCGAAGGTTCTTCATCATTAAGGAAAATTCCACGGTATTCTACGGCTGGCTCGTTGTCTGTGTAAATTCCTTTTTTGAAATAGAGATTTTCCGATTTTTTGACCGTAACATCTGCCCAATAATTCCACGGCGAAACTCCAATTTGCTTTGAAAATTCGTAGATTCCGTAGATTGTTCCGCGTTTGTCACTTCCTGCAATCACGACAACATCTGAGGTTCCATTGAAATCTTTAATATTTTGAATGATATATTTTTCTCGTTTTCCTTTTAAATCTTTTTCATTCAGTTTTTTCTGTTTGATTAATTCATCAATAATCGAATTCGTTGCAATCGTTCCGATGATGATTAAAGGCGAATTTGAATTTGAAATTTGATTAATGATATTCGGAGTTTTACCTGTGACTTTTTGAAAATCAGTTTGAAGATTACTGACCGCTCTCAGAATTCCTTTATCAATCGATTGGTTTACGAATAATGAAATATTTGTTGATTTTTCCTTTAGAACAAGAACTTCAGAACTTTTTTCAGTAATGATGAAAGGTTGAGCCGATTTTAACTTCAATCCAAAACCGAAACTAAAAATTATGATTAAAATGGATTTCAAAAACGGATTCATTATCAATAATTTTAAATATTAATTTTACAATTTGATGTCATTATCAGACGTTGCATACAAACCGATCAAACTTCCAGTAAATCCACCAGCAACATCGGTTGACAAGATATCGCCAGACACTTTTCCGCCTAGATTTTTAAAGTTTTTTCCATCCAAAGAATAATTGAACTGATAATCATCTGACACGACAGAAACCTGAAGCTGAATATTTTTCGAAAGCGAAATTTTCTCACTTGCAATTACAGTTGAATTTCCTTTTTCTGTACGTTCCAAAACAATGTAGAAATCTTTATCTTTCTTAGTAATTCCGAAAACATAATTGAAATTTTCACTTTGATAGCAAGTAATTCCGGCTAAATCTTTTTCAGATTTTGGTTTGAAATCTAAAGAAACCGTAGTTTCTGATGTGGCGTGCTGTTGTCTGTGAAACAATGCTGAAATTGGTGCTTTTGCTTTGATGCTTGTTGAAAAAGGATTGATTTTAATTCCATTTTTCGTTGATGAAATGAAACTTTCGCGAGGTCCACGCATTGCAATCCATCGGTAATCCAATGGGGATTTTTTCAAATCATCATTGAAAGTGAAATTTCCATTCGGAAAAAACTCTTTTTCGTTAGTTTGATTTTTTACGCCGTTTGGTAGTTTCAATTTGGGTTTCATCGGCACCAAACCATTTTGAAAAACAGGATAAGTTCCGCTCCAATCAACAGGCAAAATAAAAGTTTCACGACCTGTCGTCACTCTATTTTTTTCGTTGGGACGAATGGCTAAAAATACACCGTAATACTTTCCATCAGGCGTTTCTACCAAATCGGCGTGACCCGCCCAATCCACTTTGTCCTTTCTATCTTTTGGGAAATATCTCTGGGTTAAAATCGGATTATTTCTAGCCGGAACAAATGGACCTTTTGGAGAATCTGACATAAAAATTACTTCGCTGTGATAGCCTCCAGTTCCGCCTTCTGCGCACATCAGAAAATATTTCCCGTCTTTTTTATACAAATGCGGACCTTCTATCCAAATCGGTTTTTGCTTGATGTCCACTCCTCCATTTACAATAATTTTATCTGAACCGGCAACAACTTGGTCTTTTTTCAAATCATATTCCCAGATTTTGATGACTCTGTGTCCGCTGTATTGCTCCGTTCCTTTTGGTGGCGCATCGTTGTGAACAATGTAGGCTTTTCCGTCATCATCAAAGAAAATAGCAGGATCAATTCCGTCAAAGTTTAGTTTTTGAACTTCGCTCCAGCCTTGTTTGGGGTCTTTCGTTTTCACGACCATATTTCCGATTCCGCTCGCAATCTGCGTGGTAATCATATAAAAAGTGTCGTTGAACTTATTATATTTAATGTCAGGCGCATAGATTCCTTCTGAAAATCCGGCTTTGTCAACTTTTAATTGTGAAGGTCTGTCGAGAACGTGACCAATCTGTTTCCAATTGACCAAATCATTAGAATGAAAAATAGGAATGCCGGGAAACATGGCAAAGGAAGAATTCACCAGATAATAATCGTTTCCTTTTCTCGTTATACTCGGATCCGGATAACAGCCTTGAAGAATCGGAGAATAGAATTCGTCTTCTTTCAGAGGATTGTCTGAGTAGATTTTGTCGTTTCCTTTGTAAGAAAAATCAGAAAAAACCTGAGCAGAAAGAGAAATATTGATAAACAGAAACGAAATTGCAGTTTTGAAAATTTTATTAAACATAAAATTTTTCTTTTTAAATTGATTTTAAACGCCGCTGAATGCACTGAAACCGCCGTCAATAGGAATTAAAGCGCCTGTAATAAAACTTGCTGCTTCGGAACAAAGAAACTGCACAGTGCCATTCAATTCTTCTGCTTCACCAAAACGTTGCATTGGTGTTTTAGCGATGATTTTTTTGCTTCTGTCCGTAAGAGAACCATCCGGATTTAGTAAAATCGCCCGGTTTTGATCGCCTATAAAAAATCCCGGAGCAATAGCATTAACACGGATTTTGTCTCCAAATTTTAAAGCTAAATCTGTAGCCAGCCATTGTGTAAAATTGGTAATTGCTGACTTGGCTGCGGAATAACCTGCAACTCTTGTAATCGCAGAATAGACCGTCATTGAAGAAATATTAACGATGCTTCCGCTCCCGTTTTCCACCATGGCCTTCCCGAAAACATAGCTTGGATAAACGGTTCCGTTGATATTGAGATTCGTCACCTCATCCCAGGCTTCCATTTTCATATCGAGGAAAGATTGGTCAGGAGACAAAGTTGCAGCAGGAATATTTCCGCCGGCAATGTTGAGTAAAATATCGATTTTACCGTATTTTTCTAGGATTTTTTTGGAGGCAGCTTCCAGACTTTCGACATTCATTACGTTAGCTTCCACTGCGAAAGCATCACCGCCTGATTTTGTGAGTTCTGCAACTCTTGCGTCCAAAGTTTCCTGATTTCTACCTAACGCCACAACTTTTGCACCAGCTTTTATAAAACTTTTTGCCAAACTTCCACCAAGAACACCGGATGCACCAGTTATAACAGCAACTTTATCTTTTATACTGAATTGATCTTTCATTTTTTTTATAATTGATTAAGATTTATTTTGATTTGAAAATTCGTTGTTAACAGCGGCGATTACGCCATCCAACTGACCAAGCGCTAGCATTCTTCCCAAGAAACCATAGCCCGGATTATAGCCTTTGTCCTCTTCTTCGGAAAGCAATCTTCCGTGATCCGGACGCATTGGCAAAGTGGGATTTTCTTTCTCAAAAATTCTTATAACTTCTACTAATTTTCCGCGACCTTTAAGGTGATCTGCCTCAATAAAATCGCCATTTTCAAAAACTTCTGTGCTTCTTAGATGTACAAATTTGGTTCGTGAGACAAATTTTTGAGCCAATTTCGGAACGTCATTTTCGGGATTTGCACTAAGAGAACCGGTGCAGAAAGTGATTCCGTTATGTGGATTGTTGACAGAATTTAAAATCCAGTGAATATCTTCTTCGTTGGTAACGATTCTTGGTAATCCTAGCAATGCAAAAGGAGGATCGTCCGGATGAACACACATTTGGATTCCGTATTTTTCGCAAACGGGCATTATTTTTTCGAGGAAATATTTCATATTCTCACGAAGCTGATTTTTATCGATTCCGTCATAAAGTGATAATAAATTCTTGAATTTTTCTACAGGATTCAGATCGCCTTCTTTGATATTTCCATTGACGAAACCCTGCGTTTTTACAATCACAGAATCGATAAGATAGTCGTTATCCGATTGTGTCATTGTTTGTTTTAGTGTTTCTACTTTGGATAAAGTCTCGGAAGTATAATCTTGTTCTGCGCCTTGTCTTTTAAGAATATGAATTTCGAAATAAGCGAATTTGGCTTTATCAAAAAATAAGGAAGAGGAGCCGTCTTTCCAAGGATGAAAAAGGTCTGTTCTTGCCCAATCTAAAACGGGCATAAAGTTGTAACAAACGGTCGTAACACCAGCTTGGCCTAGATTTTCAAGACTTCGAATGTAATTTTCAATAAGTTGGTCTCTGTTTTCGCCAGCATATTTTATAGCTTCGCTTACGGGGAGACTTTCTACGACAGACCATTTTAATCCGAAACGTTCTATGTGATTTTTATACTCTTTAATAGCTTCTAAAGGCCAAACTTCTCCATTGGGAATATCGTGAAGAGCGGAAACAATACCTTCCACACCAATTTGCCGAAGCGTTTCCAATTTAATCTGATCTTTTTTGCCGAACCAGCGCCATGTTTTTTCCATTTGTAATTTGTTTTTTATAATTAGTTTAAAAGTAGGTATAATTGCTTATACCTACTTTCTTAATTAAATGATATGAAAAAAAATTACTCTTTAATAAATTTTGTAGAACTTCCAGAATCTGTTTTCAAAATGTAAGTTCCTTTTGTTAATTTTGATACATTGATGCTTTTAGAAACCGGCGTATTCATTACATTTTTGCCCGATATATCAAAAACACTAATGGTTTTGGCATCCGATAAAGAGGCAGAATCAAGATTGATGATTTCTTTTGCAGGGTTTGGATAGATTGATAATTGTTTTTTGTTATTAACATCAACCACATTCATCCCAGCTGTTGTATATAAAGCGACATCATCTATGTAATATGTCCCTACAGTTGCCAAACCGATATCAATAGAAGGTCTGTAGGTAGTCCCATTTCCGTTGAAAGTAAATGAATAAAGTTTCCAATCTCCTTGGGTAATTGTAACATCAGCAGAATAAGGAGCAGAGCCCACATTGGATACACGTACTACACCTCCTCCATTACTGGTTTTCATCCAGAATTGTAGAGTATAAGATGTTCCGCTGGCAACGGTGGGATAAGTAGCGGCACTATTTGCAGAGCTCACTATCTGAATATGATATTGCTGTGTAGCGGCAGTTGTTACATTGAGCTGGTATGCTGCAGCACCGGAATGCTTCTCGGCAGTTTGCCAAACAAAATTGGCATAGCTGGAGCCGTTCATGTACCACCAATAAGCATTGGTAGCAGTACCATTGTCAAAACTATAGTTACCCTCTGCAGGTAATAAACTAGTCTGCGCATTGGCAGAAATAAGGCCTAATAAAACGATAGGCAATAATAAAAGTTTTTTCATGTTTTTTTATTTTTTAATTATACAAAAGTGTGTTATTTAAGTGCTTCTATAACGCCTTGGTGTGCGATTTTGTACTCGTAATTGTCACCGAACAGTAATGGATAATCATTAAAGTTATTTCCATTGACTTTCAGCCAGCTGTCAACATCTCTCATTCCCCAAACTGTAATTCCAAATCTTTGCGCTGAAGGGACTTTTGTTTTATAAATCCCGAATACTTCTTTGTATTTGTTTTTCTGAGTGAGCGCTGTAGCATAATCGTAGCTGGAAACAGATCCATTTGGATTAACAATCACATCCAGCTCAGAAAAGTGAATCAGCTTTCCGGTAGCAACAACATTATCCATAATTGTATTAAGAACCGTTGCCGACGGCGTTGTAATAGAAATGTGCATTTGCAAACCTATCCCATCTATCAAAGTTGAATTGGCATTTGCCAGAGCTATTGCAGCATTTGCTTTCGTGATATTACTTTCCAGGTTATAATCATTGTAAAATAATTTCGCTGTTGGATCTGCAGCTCTCGCCCATTGGAAAACTTTTGTAATATAGTTGCTTCCCAGTTTTTGAGAAAAAATGGTACTTCTAAGAGAGCCGTCCTCGTTTAAAGCTTCGTTAACAACATCCCAAGAAGCCACTTTTCCTTTATAATGAGTTACAACTTCTGTGACATAACTTTTTATCGCAGCTTCAAACTCGGCATTGGTTCCGGAAAAATTGGTTACCCAGGTCGGAACTTGCTGATGCCAAATTAACGTATGCCCATGAAGCCTCATATTATTGGTTTTTGCAAAATTGACAATAGCATCTCCTGGAGCCCAATTGTAAGTGCCTTGAGCTGGACTATGGGTAGAAAATTTCATCTCATTACCCGCGGTTACACTATTAAATTCTTTGGATGCGATAGCGGTAAAATTGGCACTACCAGCTTGATTCTGAGACATTGCAACGCCAATAGGAAAAGTAGCAGTGCCTTTAAGCGTGCTTGTAGGTGTGTAATAAACAGAAGCACTAGATCCGCCGGAGTTATCTCCTAATTGATTTCCGGTTCCGAGTTTCACTGTAATATCATCGTCGTCATTACAACTTAAAATAAAAAGTGAAGATATAATGGTTAATACTAACTTTCTCATAATTGGATAAATCTTAAATTATCAATATTTATTTGTGCTCCAGATACCGCAGCTGTTTGAATTTTAATCTGATTCAACAATGCCGGGTTTGGCGTTTGTGCTGCTGTTACGGTTGATGGATCTCCGCTATACTGCCATCCAATATCTGCATTTAATCTAATGATTACGGTTTTCCATCCGGAAGTTGCAGTAACATTATAGCTATAGAAATTTCCGTTGGATTGGCTGAATCTTAGATAGGTCCCGATTGGAGAATTATTGGTATTGATGTCTGCCACAAATAATACTTGTGAAGCTGATCCTTTTAGTCCAAAAGTACTGGCAAGAGCCGCTGTTTCGTTTCCTGTACCCCAAGATGTGCCATTGGAAGTCAATTTATAATAATTTCCAGATATTGCAGCTGGCGAAGGCCCTGTAACAATACCTGTTTGATCATTTACATAAGCGTTATAAGCTCCTGTCCATGTTAGCCCAGAGAATTTATTGCCATCCCAATTATCTACCATAATCTCTGTCCCAATGAAAAACAAAGAAGGGCTAGTTGCCAATCCTTTATCCGTTAACACTGTGATATAACCATAGCCATTCGCAACTCCCGAAGGCACATTGAACTTTATGGTAGATTGATCCGCTGCGACAGTATATGACCCTGTAGGAATTTCTACATTACCAAGCATCACTTTCTTAACCCCAACAAAAGCACTTCCTTTTACCGTTATGGCAGTACCTACAGGTGCAGAACCCGGGCTTACACTAGAAATAATCGGAGCCCCCGGAATTACGTAATAATCGGAAAACACGTGTCTTTTCCCATCTCTCATGACTAAAACAATATCTTTGTAACCTGCCAACGCATTGGTTGGTAAATTAAAATCCAAAGCTGTTTCTGTTTGAGAAAACGGTAATGCGATGTAGGGATCAGATTCCATTAAAATGTGCAAAACATTATTCATTCCCTGTCCTTTGATGCTGATATGATCTCCAGCAAGAGCCTGACCTGGAGTTATAGATTCTACAGTAACTACAGAATCATTATTATCATCACGGTTACAACTGTTAAAAAGTGTAATAACCGTGAAAATCATTAAAAACTTAAATATAAATTTCATAAGAGTAGTATTTATTAATTATATCCGTCATTTTGAGGAAACTTAGTTTGCTGAACAAAAGATCTAGGAATAGGCCATCTAACGTGGAATGCCTGAATGTTGGGTCCTGCGGTAGGATTATAAAGTTTAACTCTGCTTACCAAAAGATTAAGTCTTTTTAGCATTTCCCATCTTTTTCCTTCTTGTCCAAGCTCGCGCGCTTGTTCTTCCAAAAGAATATCTTCATTAATGAAAGTGAAATTATGGGTAGAATTTCCATAAGCTCTTTCTCTCAATTTATTGATGTATTGTAAAGCCATAGCAGGATTATTACTTCTCATATAACCCTCTGCCGCCACTAAATAAGTTTCTCCCAAACGGAACTCCACCACTTCTTTGAAACCATAAGCATCACCTATAGTTCTGCCAAGCGTGCTTCCTTCTGCATATTTCCAGGATGTTGGCGTAATGGCATCAATCCCATAACCTGATGCTGAGCCCACATTGGCTGCTGTTACTGGATCTCCAATACTTACGCCTGCCGGCAATGCTTCTGGAGCATCGGATGTTCCGCCGTCGAAATACCAGGTGGTTCTGTGCCAAGCTGCTAATCTACCGTCTGTAGATTGGAACAAAGAAAAATAATAAGAATTAGGATGCAATCTTGCCCAAGGTCTGCCACCTTGTTCAAATGTTCTTCCAACGCCCTGAACTCTGTCATACAAAGGGATGTATTGCTGAGCTGTTCTGGATGCAGTAGGTTCTCCACTTACACCTGGTTCTGCTTTTGTAAATTGCCAAGCTAGTAGAATCTCTTTATTACCTTGATTTTTTTCACTAAACACTTGGTTAAGTGCTACTAAATTATGATTACCAGAATTGATAACTTCTGCTGCCGCTGTAGCAGCTTCTGCATATTTACCCATCCATAGATAAGTTTTTGCCAATAAATGCCCCGCTGTATCTTTTGTCAATTTACCATTGGCAGATGCTGTTGCAGGCAATAGAGATTTAGCTTTAACCAAGTCACTTTCTATCAATGCCCAAATTGCAGCTTTGTCGCCGGGTGTAACAGTAAAGTCTGGTGCTGTAGGATCAGGTGGCGTATTGACCAAAGGAATATTATCATACTGAACGATTAAATTGTAATGAAAATATGCCCTAAAGAAATAAGCCTCACCTTTTACAACATTAATCCTTGCAACCTGAGAAGCATTATTTGGATTATATCCACTTGATGAATCAATGTTAGCTAAAATGGTATTCACTAAATTTAAACCGCCGAGATAGGAATTCCAAAGGTTGGACGTTGTTGACATATCTGGATTGAAGGCGCCATTTAATCTTGCCTGTGCCGAGACTGCAGCATCATCATTTACTAATATACCGGCTTTTATAAGGTCATCATTAGCATTTTTATACATACAATCTGCATTGGACTGGTAAGGATCTCGACCCGCTCTGTAGGCACCAATAATACTTTGTTCGTAACCTTCTAATGTTCCCAAAGCAACTTCTTTGGTTACTTCTCCATTAGCTTCTAAGTCAACCAAATCATTACAATTGGTAAGTAGTAAAAGTGGAAGACTCGCTATTAATATACTTTGTTTTAAAAATTTCATGATCTGATTTTTAGAAAGTGGCTTTTAGTCCTAATGTTAATATTCTTGTGATTGGATATGTTCCAAAGTTATTTTCCGGAGAATAGGTATCTTTCATTTTGGTGAAATAATAGAGATTATTTCCTCTTGCATAGATATTTAATCCTTTAAGAAAGCCAATCTGATCAAGGTATTTTTTAGGCAAGTTATATCCTATAGAAACGTTTCTAATCGTTACATAAGAAGCGTCCTGAATTCTGAAAGCATTAGCAAACAGAGAGTATTTATTCGTTGGATCCGGCATTGGATAATTACCATTCGGGTTGGTTGGTGTCCAATAATTAACGGCAACTGCATTGCTATCTCCTGCGGAGTTCATTGTTGGAAGATAATAATTGATTTTATCTCCGCCTATTACAGCTTCTATCAAGAAATCCAGTTGAAAATTTTTATAAGTGAATGTACTTCCAAAACCGCCATACCAATCCGGGTTTGAATTATAAAGAATTTTATCCGCATCGGTAATTTTACCATCGCCATTGGTATCCTTGATTTTTGGTGATCCAGGACCCCAGGTAGAACCATGAAGAGCTGTAGCCTGTGCTTCCTCTCCAAATTGATAAACACCCTCATAAACATACTCTCGAAACATCCCTCTGACAGGATAACCAATAAACCAATTGTTAGCCAAATCATCTACCGGATTTCCGTTACTATCTTCATTATTTCTAGATAATTTTACGATTTCATTTCTCTCCCGTGTCCAGTTGGCATTGATGGTCCAGTTGAGCTGATTTTCAGATTTGGCACGTAGCACATCTGCTTTTAAAGTAACCTCTAATCCGTGATTATCAATTTGCCCAACATTACTTATTGTTTGGCTGGCACCGAAAGGAACAATAGGAACATTTTCTCTCATAATTCCATCGATATTTTGAGAAGTATAATATTCTACAGACCCCGTGATTCTATTTCCAAATAAACCAAAATCTACCCCGGCATTAAATTGCTTGCTGGTTTCCCATTGTAAATTGGGGTTTCCGATAAATCCGGTATTAGGAATAAATCCGGTACTTAATGTTCCTCCAAAAGGATATTGGGATGTAGAAGCAAATGTTAAATATGGAAAATATGGATTATTAACAAGACCCGTTGGAATCTGTTGATTTCCACCTGTTGCATAACTAAACCTGAATTTTAAAACATCTAGATTTTTAACATCGCTTAAGAAACTTTCTCTGTCCGCATTCCAGGCTAATGATACAGAAGGAAATGTTCCCCATCTGTTACCGTCAGCAAATACAGACGTTCCATCTCTTCTAATAGATGCAGTTAAAACATATTTGTCTGCAAAGGTATAGTTAACTCTTCCTACCAAGTAGGCTAGACTTCTATCATTAGTCCAGGTATTAGCAGAGCTATTTTCGTTGGTAACTGTGTTCATCCCATAATAACCAAGCAAATCATAAGACATTGGGTCTGCTGAAGAACCATTTCCTATCATAGTTTGCCCGTCTCCCATAATTCTTTGATAACCTGCAACTACCGTTGCTCCTATGTCATGTTTTTCTCCTAATCGTTTTTTGTAAGTGAAGATATTATCCAAAAGATAGTTTTTTACGGTACCATTGGAGATGCTGATTCTTCTAGCTCTACCACTTCTATCACCAGTATCATAAAGGGAGGAATAGAATGAACGGTATAGCTCATCTCTTATATCTATAGTAGAGTTTAATCTATAAGTTAAACCGTCTAAGATTTTG
Source organism: Flavobacteriales bacterium UBA2306 (assembly GCA_002345565.1). Lineage (GTDB taxonomy): Bacteria > Bacteroidota > Bacteroidia > Flavobacteriales > Weeksellaceae > Epilithonimonas. The sequence goes on from DDVS01000001.1 coordinate 872,838, forward strand.
AACTCTACAAAAGGACTTACAATTAAATGTTTTACATCTCTGTCCACTTCAGATTGTTGGTATTTGAACAAAGGATTGTATTGGAATTGACTCCCAATAACTGCTGCTGTCAAAGAGCCATCCGCATTATAAATATTTCCAAGTGGTGAGTTATTTACAAAATTGATGAAGCCCTGATTGGTACTTCTGGCGTCTATTGCCAGTCCTCTTTCATCTGCTGTACTGGTAGAATAGTTTATATTAGCCCCAACGGTTAATCTGTCCGATGCTTTATAGTCTGTATTTAATCTAAAAGAATATCTTTTGTAGTCGGAGTTGATAATTACGCCATCTTCCAGATAGGCGTTGGCATTCATATAGTATGAAAATTTATCATCTGCCCCTCTTACAGAGAAATTATAGTTATTTTGAGTTCCATTTTTTATAAGGATTTTATGCCAATCCACAGATTTACCTGCGGCATAATTATTAAGCATAATCGGATCAGAAATCACATCCGAAACACCATAATAATTGTTTGTCAAACCTCTCTTTCCATCAATTCTGTACTGCACATATTGATCGGCATTCATCAATCTTGGGGTTTGAAGCACATCAATAAAACCTGTAGAAGTATCAAAGGAATATTCCGGTTTTCCTTTTCTTCCTTTTTTGGTGGTAATGAGAATAACACCATTAGATCCTTGTACACCATAAATAGCTGCTGCACCCAGATCTTTTAAAATACTTATATCCTGAATGTCCTCTGAGTTAAATTCGGCAAGATTGGAATCGTTTACCGGGATTCCATCCACAACAACAAGCGGTTTAGAATCAAGATTAAAAGACTTTGGACCTCTTAATTGAAAGCTAATACCCTGCCCTGGTTGTCCACTACTTCTGGTAACTCGCAAACCGGCCACTTGCCCTCTTGTAGCTTCCATTACATTGGGAACGGGTGTTTTTTCTAAAATTTCTCCGGACAAAGTGGTTATAGCACCGGTTACATTTTTCTTCTGCATACTTCCATAACCAACCAAGATAACTTCTTCTATCTTTTTTTCTTTAGTCGTAGTATCCTTTTTTGTCTGAGCAAAAACGGAGGTTGTCGAGAATAAAGTCATCGCAAAAAATAATGCGGCTTTATTATGACCTACAAAATAAAATCTGTTCATAAATTTTTAACTTATAGTGGTTTTATATATACATATTTACAATCGCTTCGAAAAGCTCTTGTTTGCCGCTTTTTGGCTGAGGCTCTCCTAATTCGTGCGCCATTTTTTGAAGATCTTCTAATGACAATTTTCCCTCCTCAAAAGCTTTCCCATTTCCACTATCAAAAGAGGAATAACGGTCTGTTCTCAACTTGTTGTAATCCGATTTCTCCAGAATGTCGGCTGCTACCAAAAGTCCTTTGGCAAAAACATCCATCCCGGAAATATGAGAAATAAACAAATCCTCCATATCTATAGAATTTCTTCTGATTTTAGCATCAAAGTTGACTCCGCCGGTTCCCAATCCTCCACCAGGAATAATTGCTAACCAGGCTTGTGCTAGATCATAATAATCAATCGGGAATTGGTCTGTATCCCAACCATTTTGATTATCGCCACGGTTCGCATCTATACTTCCCAGCATTCCTGCATCTACAGCCGCCTGAACGTCGTGCTCGAATGTGTGACCAGCCAATGTAGCATGATTTACTTCAAGATTCAGTTTAAAATCTTTGTCTAGACCATAATGTCTCAAGAATCCGATTACTGTTTCTGCATCGTAGTCATACTGATGTTTTGTCGGTTCCATCGGTTTTGGTTCAATAAGGAAAGTCCCTTTGAAACCTTGGCTTCTTGCATAATCTCTAGACATTGTAAGAAATCTCGCCAAGTGTTCTTTTTCACGTTTCATATCGGTATTTAGAAGACTCATATAACCTTCTCTTCCGCCCCAGAAAACATAATTTTCACCTCCTAGGGCTATGGTTGCATCAATGGCATTTTTAACCTGAGTTCCAGCGCAAGCCACAACATCGAAGTTTGGATTGGTAGAAGCTCCGTTCATATATCTCTCGTGAGAAAAAACATTGGCAGTTCCCCAAAGTAGTTTGATTCCAGAAGCGGCTTGCTTTTCTTTAGCATAATCTACAATTGCCTGAAGGTTGGATTCGTATTCTTTCCAGCTATTACCTGCATCTACTAAATCTACATCGTGGAAACAGTAATATTCGAAACCCATTTTGGTCATAAATTCGAAACCTGCATCCATTTTGTATTTTGCTCTAGAAACGGCGTCGTTGCCAATATTCCAAGGATGATGAATGGTTCCTGCGCCAAATGGATCGCTACCATCTGCACACAGTGTATGCCACCAGGCCATCGCAAAACGCATCCACTCTTTCATGGGTTTTCCCATCACTATTTTTTCGGCATCATAATAGCGAAATGCCATTGGATTTCTACTTTCTTTTCCTTCAAATTTAATTTGTTCGATACCTGGAAAAAACTCTTTAGTTCCTTTTAAAATGTTCATGATTTTTCTTATTATTTAATATTATTTTTTTTAAAATTTTGCATAGGAATTACCATTTCACTGATTTCAAAAATCAGCAACTATATGATTTACAAAAATTTACAATGATTTCTTTTAAATAACCTGCTTAAGATAATCTCTCCATCGGGAGTAAGCTTCTAAATATTGATCTCTTTTTTCTGTTTCTGGTTCTATTACTGCAATTTTCTCTAAGGAAGAGAATGCCTCTTGGGAGTTTTTGTAAAATCCTAATCCTATCCCTGCCGCTCTTGCTGCACCAACAGCGCCATCTGTATCAAACAATTCAATCACCGAATTACTGATGCTTGAAAGCGATTGTCTAAATATGGAACTTAAAAACATATTCGCATTCCCAGCACGAATCACCTGGATGTCTATTCCCATATGTCTCATAATATCCATTCCATATTCGTATGAGAAAACAATCCCTTCCTGCGCAGCTCTCAAAACATCGCCTTTGGAGTGGATATTAAAATTGATTCCATGGATGGAACAATGCGTGTCTTTATTTTCCAAAACCCGTTCTGCCCCGTTACCGAAAGGAATAATACTTAAGCCTTTTGATCCTATAGGTGATAGAGAAGCGAGTTCATTCATATCACCATAGGAAGAGAGGGAGGTGGCAAAATTATGTTTCATCCAAGAGTTGAGGATGCCGGTTCCGTTGATACAAAGCAAAACGCCTAATCTAATCTGCTCTGGTGTATAATTCACGTGGGCAAAAGTGTTGACTCTGGAATGCTTGTCATAATCCAGCTTGTCCAGAACTCCATAAACAACTCCCGATGTTCCCGCTGTGGAAGCGATTTCCCCAGGATTAAAAACATTAAGCGACAACGCATTATTCGGTTGGTCGCCGGCTCTGTAGGTAATAGGTGTTCCTTTTTTCAGTCCTAATTCCTGCGCTGCAGATGCAGAAACTGTGGCTTGCAAACCAAATGTGGGAACAATCTCCGGAAAGAATGCTTGAGGAATGCCGTAATAATCTAATACATCTTTGGATAAAGTATTGTTTTTAAAATCCCAAAAAATCCCTTCGGACAAACCTTCTATCGTGATGCCTGTTTCCCCGGAAAGTTTCATCGCAATGTAATCTCCCGGAAGCATTATTTTGTCAATTTTTTCAAATAGCTCTGGTTCGTTTTCTTTAACCCAGGCTAGTTTGGAGGCTGTAAAATTACCTGGAGAGTTGAGAAGATGAGAAAGGCATTTCTCCTCACCTATATCTTGAAATGCTTTTTCCCCATAAGATACAGCTCTGCTATCGCACCAGATGATGGATGGTCTCAGCAGATTTTGATCTTTGTCCACCATAATAAGACCGTGCATTTGCCAGGTAATCCCAATCGCTTTAATATCTTCTGCATCTATACTGGCTTTTTGCATCACAGATTCGTGAGCTAATTTTAGATTTATCCACCAGTCTGCGGGATTTTGTTCTGCCCAACCAGGTTTTTCTGCCATAATTTTCATTTCTTTCTTTGGGGAAAAGTCAGAAGCTATCACTTTTCCACTAGAAGCTTCTATCAAGCAAACTTTTACGGAAGAACTCCCTATGTCGTATCCAAGCAAATACATTTTTCTAAAAAGTCTTATTTAATTAATTTGTTATTATTTTTCTTGTAAACTTTAGCATCAAATTTATAATACCTCGCTGCTCTGTGCGCCACATCTTTTTCTATCTCATCCAGCGGAATGATATAGCTGAAGGATGATATTTTTTTATGAAAATTCTTGATATCAATTTGCTTTTCACTCAGCGCGCTGTAAAGTTGATACAGTTGTCTGATGGTAAATTTCTTTGGTAACAATTCGAAAATGATAGAAAAATCGGATTCTATCCATTTTCTGATTTCTAGCAAAGACTCGTTAATGATTTGATTATGGTCAAAAGGCAAAGCAGGAACTTTATCTATAGGACACCAATCTACTGTATCATATTTTGAACTGTTGATTTTATGATCAATTTTACAAAGGGACAAATACGCTACGGTGATAATCCTGTCAATATTATGCTTGTATTCTTTGTCCATCCATTTAATATCATCTGCATTGCTGGAACGTTTGGGATCCGCAAAACATTTGAATTGCTTGAGCACCATTTTTTTGATACCAGTTAACTCATGCAGAACTCTTTCTGCGGCGTCATCCACATCTTCATCACTCAGGATAAGACTTCCAGGCAGTTTTTTCTGCTTTTCTGTAGGCAAATCATCCAAAAATCTCTGGGCCAATAAAATATTAAGTCGATTTTCATAATCGAAGCCAAATACGACACAATCTACAGAAACATAAGTATGAATAAAATTAGGGCTCATTGTTTGTTAACATTTACGTAACATCACAAATATAAAAATAGAATTGAGATAAAAAAATTTTTTTTCTATTACGCCCTATTTATCAGTATTTTACATATCGATTTTTTATGATATGAATTGTGTATAATTTATGATAAGCTTATCATATTCATTACACCTATAACATTTGAAAACGGTCTGATTATATTGATTAAGCAAGGCTTATAAACCCTAATTTTAAATCAAAAAAACACAATTAACATTTATGATAAGAATTGGATGGAAATAATCTAAATTTTTTTATAAAAAAGATTCAAAACACTTGTTTTAGGAGAAAGATATAATGAAAAAACCAAATTTTTATTCCCCATTTTGAAGATCAAATTTGTAAATTTTATTAAATCTCTATTAATAAGTTATTAAAAAATGTATTTCTTTAATTTTAATCAAAACAAATGTTTAATTTTTTTAGATTTAGAATTTTAAGGCTTGTGAAATATCAAATTTTTAATAGATATAGATTTAATAAAATAATCTTTTTAACCAAACATCAATTATTAATTATTCAAAATCTGACAAAGGTCATTAAAATTTAAGATTTCTTAATAATTTAACTTTTTTTGTAATTTATCCAAAGTAATTCACGTGATTTCCATCATCATTTACTAACCTAACAAATATCATATTCAATTATTCATTAAGCAAATGATGAATTAAAAAATTAATTAATAATCAAGAATATACTTTTTTATTGAATTAATAATAATAACAAACAATATTTAGATATATATCAATTAGCTCCCAAATCAAGATTTTTGTCATCATAAAAAAATTTAAAATAAATTAACATTATTATACCTTTGATCCATCAAAACAGAAAGATATATAATTAATACAAATAAATTTTAACAAAATGAAAACACCGAAAAATCTAATGAAGTCTATTTTACTATTGGGAGTATTATTTTTAAGCCAGATTTTATTCGCCCAAAAATTAACCCTTCAGAATTCTAACATTAAAATTGACGGAACTTCTACATTGCACGATTGGACAATGACCTCTACACAAGGCTCATTTGCCGGAAACCTAAGCGGAAATACAATTAATGATGTGAAGTTTGTTTTAAAATCAACCTCAATCAAGAGTAAAGAATCTGCAATGGATAAAAATGCTTACAAATCTTTACAAACTTCCAAATATCCCGAGATTACTTTTACAGCGCCATCTATTATAGTAGGCAGCTCTACCCTCAGCGGAAATCTTACTGTAGCAGGCACCACGAGAGGCGTTAAAATACCGGTAACGGTAACAAAAAGCGGTGACACTTACGTCATTAAAGGCAATACAAGAATCAAAATGTCTGCCTTCGGGATTACACCTCCTAGCTTTATGATGGGAACTATTAAAACCGGAGATGATATTACCATCACCTTCAATGTTACCACCACTGCTAATTAAATCAATAAATAAAACAAAAAATTAAATATTAAATTCTGTTATCATGAAAAGAAATCTATTAAAAGTTAGCCTTTTAGCTGCTTTAGCAATCACAAACTTAGGTTTTGCACAAGAACAACAATTGGATAATTTTAATCCTAGTGACAAAAGATCAATCAACGCTTTTGAGCCGAAAAAAGATTCTGTGACCACATTTGATCACCTTAGAGTAAAAATTGGAGGAGCTTTCGCTTTACAGTTTCAGGGATTGCAACACAAAAACACTTCTACCCCAGTAATAGTAAACGGAGTTAATACCAATCAATTATATAATATAGGAAACAACTTCAACCTTCCGACTGCCAATTTAGATATTGATGTAGCGCTTTACGATGGTGTTAACTTGCATTTGAGAACTTACCTGTCTTCTCGTCACCACAATGAGACTTATGTAAAAGGTGGGTATTTACAAATTGACAAACTGGATTTTATCCAAAAAGGATTTGCAGAAAACCTGATGAAATATACTACCATCAAAGTAGGTCAAGATGAAATTAACTATGGCGATGCGCACTTTAGAAGAACAGACAACGCTTATTCTCTTACCAACCCATTCATTGCAGGGAATTTATTGATGGATGCTTTTGCCACATTCCCATTTATGGAAGTTTACTATAGAAGAGACGGCTTTATTGGAATGGTGGGAGCTTCTAACGGAAGATTGAACCAAACAGCAACCGGAGGTACAGCACCATCTTTATATGCAAAACTAGGCTATGACAAACAAATCAACAGCGATCTTAGAGTAAGACTAACAGGATCTGTTTACAACAACGCCAATAGCTCTAGATTGGATTTCTATAACGGAGACAGAGCGGGTTCTAGATACTATTTCGTAATGGAAAACACAGCAGCAACAGGGGCCAGCAGCTTAAACTCTGCGAAAGTAATTCCAGATTTTGCCAATAAAATGACGGCAGTAATGATTAACCCATTCATCCGATACAAAGGACTGGAATTCTTCGGAACTTATGAAACCGTTAACGGTAGAAATCTTGCAGAAACAGACAGAAGAAGATACAGCCAATATTCAGCAGAGTTGCTTTACAGATTCGGACACGATGATAATTTCTACTTCGGAGGACGTTACAACAAAGCAGACGGAAAATTAGTTTCTACAGCTACCGTTCCTGGCAATGATATTGATGTAACAAGATACAACATTGGCGGCGGATGGTTCATGACAAAAAACATCCTTACAAAAATTGAATATGTTAACCAAAAATATGACGGTTACGCTCCTACCAGCATCTACAATGGTGGTGAGTTCAAAGGATTCATAATAGAAGCAGCAATAGCTTTCTAGAAATTCAGTTAACAGAAGCAGAGGAAAAGAATGTTTTTCCTCTGTTTTTTTAAATTTTAAATCATCGAGAAAACACCTAAAATATCAAATTATGAAATGTCTTTATCTACTTCTCGGTCTTTTTTCTGTTTTTACACTTGCACAGGAAAATTTTGTCCAAATCAATGGCAAAACCAATGTCAACAAGTTCCACTGTATTAATAATAAATTCCAGGCAGAGACCAGAGTTTATAACTTTACAGATAACCACCTCCCAAATATTATTTTAAAGGTGGACGATTTTGACTGTGGCAATCGTATGATGAACAATGATTTCAAGAAAATCCTCATGGCGGATAAATATCCGGAAATGACCATCAAATTTATAAGTTTTGCCCAAACCCAAAACAGCTACATAGCGACTGTAGAAGTAAAAATGATGACCCAAAGCAAACGCTACAAAGTAGCCTTTAACCTGGAAAACAATAAATTAGTAGGCAGAAAAAATGTAAAATTCAGTGATTTTCATATCACACCTCCCCAAAAAATGGGCGGGATGATTGTTGTCCAAGATGATCTGGATCTCATCTTTAGTCTGGCCACCAAAATGTAACCTATAACTTTTTTCATATAATTAGATTTTTCAGTGTTGCAATGTCTTGGGGTTATAGACATTGTGATTCGAGGAACTTGCAGACTCAGCTGTAGGTTCCTTTTTTGTGTTTTACATTTATGCAATTTTCTCCTCTTAAATTTCAAGAATTTCATCCCTATACCATAAAAAACCTCCTTTAAATCGTATTAAAAGAGGCTGGATATTTTTGATTATTTCTGAAAATGGGAGTTGTGCAACTGTCACCGTTTAGTTACTTTTTAAAACTAATTAAAAATCAGCAAAATGGCAACAAAAAAAAGAGAACAAGCTGTTCTCTTGAAATATTCTCTAAAAATTTTACGATAAATCCATAGTGTTTGAAAAAACCTCTAAAAAAGCTTCCGAAGCTCCAGTTCAACAGGGTTTTCATTGTTCTTGCTACGCACGCAACGAAAACTTAGCTATTAGCCGTAGTGTTTTTAAGCGACTAATTTTAACTTATTATTTTCATTATTGCGTTGAGACCACAAAATATAGTCTGCGTTCTTTGACAATAATGCATCAAGAAATTCTTGTTTTACTTCCTTATCAAAATCATTTATAAACGCAATTGCACGCACTTCTTTTTTTGTCGCTTTTTCTCTTATTGGTTTTATATCTTCCCAAGAAAATAGAAAATTTGATAAATAAATCTTATTAATCGTATTAAAAGACTTAATCACAATTTCTTCATTTCGTTTTGCTATCTGAAAATCAAAATTAAATTCTAATCCTGTTTGACCTTTTGAAATGAAATCAGGAGTATAAATTAAATCAAGTTTATCAAGATGATTACGAACATCTTCCTTAAAGATAGAAGAAACATTACTTTTAGATAATATTTGTAAATCATTTATTTCTAATATGCCACAAATCATGTTGTGCTTAGCTTGTGCAAAATTGGCAATTTCAGTTTCAATTATTAATTCATCTTCGGAAAATTTAATTCCGTAGGTTCTTAAAATATTTTCAAAAAGATGTTTACGATATTTGGATTGATTGATATTAATACCTTGAATTTCCAAATTATTGAGTGTTTCGCCATTGTCAGAAAATAATATCTTATTTCCATTATTTTTAGCATACAAATCAATACTATCGTTGAACGCACCAAAAAAAGGTGTGTTAATTACATACCAATCTGTTTGTTCATCTTTTTGAACAAACGTTCTATCCTTGAGCCATTGATAATATTGGATTATATGTTCATTTATAGCATTCAATAGAATGAGGTAATTACTTTTATTTGTGTCTTTATATTAATTTTCTCTGCAAAAATATGTAATAAATCACTTACATCCATTTTATTTTCTAAATTGAGAATCGGAAAGTTTATGTCTTTCAGTGGAATAGCCCAAGCTAAAGGTTTATATCCTTCAAAATAAATGTGCAAATGATGCTCTTCAGGAGTAAAAAATTTATTAAGATATTTTAGCAAAAAGGGTGGTAGATTTTCAGTTACATAGTTTGGGTTTTGGTGAGTACCTTTAAAATCGATTCTCAATAAACCTATATGATCTGTTTTCTCAAAATGATGAATAGTAGTTTTCAGTAATATCTTATCGTTAGTTGTTATTTCAACTGCAAATTCTTGCTTGACTTCGTTGTCTGAAATCAATTCAATCCTATTTTTCTTCTTTCTTAAATCTACAACAAAATCTTTATCTTTTAATATTTTTGGTAAATTCAATAGATTTCTTACTTCCTGATTTGATAACATAACTGTGATTTAACATTACGGCTAACGGAAAAAATATTGGCGAAGTGCGGGATAAATAGAACAAAAAGTTTAATTTAGACCGAACGTAGCCGATGCTTTTTCGGATTGTTAAATTATAAAAAAAATCAATACGAAGTAGCAGCAGCGGATAAATGTCTCAAATAGTTCAAAAATCCCTTCTCCCCGCATTTTGCCAAACTGCTGTTGAACTAAACCTTCGGTAGCTTTCTCAGCGCCATATTTAGTTACTTTGTAAAACTAATTAAAATTCAATACAATGGCAACAAAAAAAGAGTGTAAAAGAGCTTAGGGAAAACAAAATCATCAATCAGGCAAAGCGCAAAGTTCCGGGATTTGCGGAGCAAACCTATTTAATTGAGGGGTGAATATTTTATTTCGTGATAGCGAACTCTCCACGTCAACAAAGTGCATTGTTTTAAAAATTTAATGCATTCGCAGTTTTTCCTCCTGTAAATCGAGCATTTTTAAATGTTTACGTACAATTTCTTCATCCAGCAGAATTTCCTCACGGTTTTTGGAGATCAGCCATTCGCGCTGCTGGTTTAGGATATCCAGGTAAATTTCACGGTATTCCGGAAAATTCAGAATAACTTCCGAACTGTTCACACGGTTTTCCCAGGTTTGCAACTGATCCTGTAACGCCGGGAATTTTTCAAGTTTTTCAAAATGGGTATCCCGGATTCTCTTCACTCCTATTTTTGCAAGTTCGTTCTGGATTTCATAATCGATTTCCTTTTCAGAGCGGGTAAAATCAGGATCCTGAATTTTGAATTTTTTGATAAGAAAAGGCAGCGTCAAACCCTGAACTACCAAAGTGAGCAGAATGACCACGAAAGTGATAAATAAAATCAAGTTCCTGTGGGGAAAGGGTGTTCCATCCTGCAAAGTCAGCGGAATTGAAAGTGCAGCAGCTAGTGAAACCACGCCGCGCATTCCCGTCCAACCGATTAAAGCAGGTCCTTTCCAGCCTGGATTTTGTCGGTCGGCAACAGTGATGAAATTACGCATAATCATCGTGGTGAATACGGCGCCATAGGCCGCAACGATTCTTGTTATCATCAGAATAACTGTAATCAAAACGCCATAACCGAAAGCTGTGGACAAATCTGTTTCAAGCCCTGAGACAATCTGTGGAAGGTCGAGCCCAATCATCATAAAAACAATACCATTCAGCAAAAAAACCAAACTGCTCCAGACATTCAGTGTCCCCAAACGCGATGAGGTAGCCAGAAACGAATGACTTCTGTTGGAAAGCAACAAACCACCAGAAACTACAGCCAGAACACCGGACGCGTGAAGCTCTTCCGCTACCAGATACATGAAGAACGGCGCCACGATCGTGAGCACGACATCGATATTGGCATCAGTTGGCAAAAGGCGGTGCATCTTCATAAAGAAAAATCCTAAAAGGATTCCAATTCCGGCACCACCGATACACATCCACACGAAACTCAGGGCTGCTTCATGCCAGATGAACTGTCCTGTCGCAACGGCGATCATTGCAAAGCGGAAAATAATCAATGATGAAGCATCGTTCAGCAAACTTTCACCTTCAAGAATAGAAGAATACCGTTTCGGGATTTTTACAAATTTCAAAATCGCTCCAGCACTCACGGCATCCGGCGGCGAAACTATTCCGCCTAAAAGAAAACCCAGCGCCAGCGAAAATCCAGGAATAAAATGATTGGCGACAAAAGCTACAACCAAAGAGGTAATAAACACCACCACAAAAGCAAAACTGACCACAATCCTGCGCCAGCGCCACAGTTCCTTCCACGAAGTCGCCCAGGCAGCTTCATACAAAAGTGGCGGCAGGAAAATAAAAAATATCAGTTCAGGTTCTATATGAATCGTAGGTGTGCCGGGAATAAAACTGATGCCCAGACCGGCCAGGACGAGCAAAACCGGATATGCAACTCTTATTTTTTTGGCAAGCATTACCAGCAAAACGATGATGATTACCAGGATCAGGTAAAATGTGAGATTCTCAAGCATTTAGTTTTTAGATTTTATGATTAAATAAGTTTCTCGAAAGCTTTTCTTTCACCGGCTGCCAGGTAAACCTCGCCGCAATAAGTATAGTCTAGTTTTTTGAGTATATGAAGCATGGCTGCGTTATCAAAATTCGTATCCAGGTTTTGCTGACGATTTACAAACCCCATCTGCTCCGACTTTATTTTTTAGTTCTTCTTCTCGGATGTATTTATATTTCATAGTGGTTATTTGCCTAGTTATGTTTTTTTTGTAACACAAAAATAGTTTTTTAAAACTAATGAATGTGAATAATACGGTTTTTAAAAATGAAAAAAGCTTCACTTCGTGAAACTTGATATTTTTTATGCGGTTTATTTGAAAGGGTGTCGACTAACGGTTTGTAGCTTGGCGAAGTGGCGGATATCGGAGCACAAATCTGCAATTTTGCACAAAAGTTCAATAGAAGAACTGCTGTTGAATTTATTACTAAACCCGCCATTTTGCCAAACTGCTGTTGAACTAAACCTTCGGTAGCTTTCTCAGCGCCATATTTAGTTACTTTGTAAAACGAATTAAAAATCAGCAAAATGGTAACAAAAAAAGAGAACAACCTGTTCTCTTGAAATATTCTCTAAAAATTTTACGATAAATCCATAGTGTTGAAAAAACCTGTAAAAAAGCTTCCGAAGCTTCAGTTCAACAGGGTTTTCATTGTTCGTGCTACGCACGCAACGAAAACTTAGCTATTAGCGGTTAGGCGTTCTTTTTGTTTGTCCTGTTAATATTAGTCAATTGCTTCCCAAAGTTCAATTTTGTTTCCTTCTCCGTCAAGAATATGGATAAATTTTCCATAGTCAAATGTTTCCATTTTGTCCACAATGGTAACTCCTTCTTTTTTCAATTCTTCAACAAGTGCTTCCAAGTTTTCTACTCGGTAATTTATCATAAAGTCCTTGTCAAAGTATTTTGTGTCCTGTTTAAATGGTGTCCATTGTGTTTGGGCTTTTGTAGTGCTGTCTGCTTTTTCATACCATTCAAATGTCGCACCATACGGATTAGTGTCAAGTCCAAGGTGTTTTTGATACCATTCTGTTGTCGCTTTTGGGTCTTTGCATTTGAAAAATACGCCCCCAATTCCTGTTACTCTTTTCATTTTATTGTCGTTATTTTTTGTTGTTACTGATTTAAAAGCGAAACCGAGTAGAAAGGTTGTCGCAAGTGTAAAAGTTATTAAAATTGGTCTCTTCATTATTGTCAAATTTAATTTTATTGTCTCTCGTTAGTCTCGGTTCTCTACGCTTAGCGATAACGGTTTGTGTATTACCGAAGGCGGGGATTTTTAACACAAAAATTTAATCGAAGAAAGAATGTTGAACCTTGCAAAAATGCCCAATCGAAGCTGTTCAGTCCCGCTTTTGGCAAAACCATGTTGAACTAAACCTTGGGCAGCTTTCTCAGCGCCATATTTAGTTCTTTGTAAAACTAATTAAAAATCAGCAAAATGGCAAAAAAAAAGAGAACAACCTGTTCTCTTGAAATATCCTCTAAAAATTTTACGATAAATTCATAGTGTTTGAAAAAAACTGTAAAAAAAAGTTTCCAAAGCTCCAGTTCAACAGGGTTTTCATTGTTCGTGCTACACGCACGCAACGAAAACTTAGCTATTAGGCGATGTTTTTTTAAAGTTCAATTAAGATTAAATCAAGTTCTTCAATTTTTGAAAATCCTTTATCAGCAGTAACTAAAGGAATCCCATAAACGAAAGAAGTTGAAGCAATTATAGCATCTGGAAGTTTTATGCTATATTTTTTTCTTAATTCGATGGTTTGTTGTTTGATTTATGCATTCCATTCAATTCCGAAGCAATCATTTATAAGTTGTTTGAGTTTGGTTTCGTCGGATTTTGTAATTCCATTAAAACCTAATAATTCAACTTCTGAATAAATGATATTCCGAAATTATATTCTAAAAACGGCTCAATGATTTTATTTCCTTCGTGAATATAAATCAGAAAATTTGTATCCGCAATAAAATCAATCTTCATTTTCTCTTATTGCAATTTGATATTTTAATCCGTCTATATTTCTCTTGAGTTTTCCGAAATGTTTAGACAAGTTTCCTTGCTTCTTACTTTTTTTTAGTTTTTCAGTAAGAATTTTCGCAACATTTTTGGAATTATTTTTATCTATTACTACTGTCATTTTTACAACTTTATTTAATCAAATTTACGATTATATTTTTAAAGTCAATTATATGTTCAAATTTAATTCAATTATCTGTATTTCAATTTGTGCGGTATTTTAATAAAATATCGCCTAACGGTTCGAGTATTGCCGATGGTGGCGCTACTGAAAACTAAATTTCAAGCAACAAACAAAACTTACTGTTATGACAAATACTGATAAAGATAACTTCAATGCCACTATTGGCAATACTGTGTTGAACTAAACCTTCGGTAGCTTTCTCTGCTCCATATTGAGTTACTTTGTAAAACTAATTAAAAATCAGCAAAATGGCAACAAAAAAAAGAGAACAACCTGTCCTCTTGAAATATTCTCTAAAAATTTTACGATAAATCCATAGTGTTTGAAAAAACCTGTAAAAAAGCTTCCGAAGCTCCAGTTCAACAGGGTTTTTATTGTTCTTGCTTCACACGCAACGAAAACTAGCTATTGTTGGCTGGCGTTTTTGTCTGTCGTGGGTTTCATCCATTTTTTCAAAACTTCACAAATCCATCAGTATTTTATCGACACAATTTCAAACTGCTTTTCCGCTTTTCCCAATTTCAATGTCACGCGATCGCCTACCTTTCTGTCCATAAAGATTTTCGCAATCGGAGAGGTAAACGCTATTTTTCCTTCTGCAACATTTGCTTCATCGACGCCGACGATTTGATAATGATGGACTTTGGGATCGGAATCAACCGTAAAGTACACTTCAGCACCGAACTTCACTAAATTTTTGGGTTGTTTGGCAAGATTAACAACTTTCGCAGACGAAATTCGATCGAGTAACAATTGCAGTTTCGCATTGATTAAATTGACGGCAATGCGATTTTCATTCTCGTCCGAAATCGATATATTGTCGCGCTCGTGAATCATTTGATCCCGTTCGGCGAGTAACTGACCATATCCGAACTCAGTAACGAAGTTTACCGTACCGGGCGGTAAATCGGCACGCGGCGGAATCAGCGGAATTTCTTCCTGATCACCTTCTTTCACAAATCCCCTACTCATATATTCCAGTTATATATTTATTCTGTTACACTTAAAATTATTGATACGTGTTGCGCTTGAAAAATTTATATAATAAGATTAACTGTTTTAAAGCTATAAAGGTTTCAAACCTGTTTCGAAAAGCACTTAACTACAAAGCGCGCAATGCAGACAACCGCTGTTTAGCCGCAATTGTTTTATTGTCTACAATGTAAATATACATTTTTTAAGGAACTTCGCATTCTGCAGACTCAAGAATAAAATCTTTACAAATTGCACAATTATTTTTCGCACCGCCACTCAAGCAGAATCTCTATCTGTGATTGGATAACTTTTCTAAACCTCACTTCTGATCCTACTCAAAGTTTCCTGAGATATGCCAAGATAGGAAGCTATCATCCCAAGCGGCGCACGCAAAAGTATATCAGAATTTTGTTCTAAAAGCTGAATATATTTTTCCTTTGCCGTCATATACTGCAAGGAATTGATGCGCCTTTCCATATTCGACATCAAAAGTCCCAACGCACGGCGGCTGAAGTTGGCAATGGTAAGCGAAGTTTCGCAGAGTTCTTCCAATTTCGAGTAACGGAAAAAGACAATCTCACTGTCTTCTATAGCTTCAATGGAATGCCGCGCCGGAATTTTCTCAAAAATGGTGTCTTTATTGGCGAGGATGCTGTTTTCGGGGTAAAAATTGGTGGTGATATCTTTTCCTTTTTCAAAATAAAACGAGCGCAGAAGCCCTTTTTCTACAAAATACACCTTGCGGTTTAGCGTGTTTTGATCGCTGATGATGGTTCCCTTTTTCACAGAAATCTTTTCGGTTTGCGTGTTCAGAAAACTGCGAATATCATCGTCGATGTTAATATAGGAGGCAAGGATTTCGGGAAAAGTCATCAGGATTCAATTTGTACAAAAATAAAAATAATGCCACAGAAATGAGGCATTATTCATAAACTAAACATTAAAAATAAACTATTAAAAATTAATTTTCAGCAGCCAACTGAAAAGTTCGTCATACACTTTTTCGCGCACCGGTTTTTTGGAAAGCACCAAATCGTGAATGCCGCCGTTAACAGGAATTATCGTCACATCTCCCTTAAAATTTTCAGCATTTTTATGAATATCCTTCACGTTCAGGATGATATCGGTGGACGTCACTTCCTCATTCCAGACTTTTGGATAGCCCGATTTTTCTGAATGCATCACCAATACCGGAACCTTGAGTTCTGCTTTGCGGATATCTTTCTGTGCACGGTGAATGGCACGGATAAAGCCAAAATTTACTTTCCCGTTGGCATTGGGTTTCAGTTTTAAATCATAATTCCATTCGCCCTTAAAATTTTTATGCAGGCTTTCACCGTATAACGTGGAAAATCCACCGCCAATTTTCTTGTCAGGATAATGTTTTCCCAAACCGCTGATGATGGGAACCCCAATTTTTTTCGCCAGAAAACCCATATTGAAATCATAAAACGGACTGTTCACCCAAAGTCCGGCAATGTTCGGATTTCCAGGGTGATATTTCATATACCGTGTCGTAATCAAGCCGCCGGTTGAATGCCCTGCCAGAAGAATTTTGTTATGATTTTCAGCAGCAATGATTTTTAAAGCTTCATCGATTTCGGCATTGTATTCGTCCAGATTTCTGACATTATTAAAAGTTTGATGCGGCAAATATGATCGACCATATTTTCTTAAATCCAAAGCATAAAAGTCAAACTCTTTTTCATTGAATTTTTCGGCCATTTCTTTCTGAAAAAAATAATCGTTAAACCCGTGAATATACAACACAGCTTTATAGGTCGGACTTGCCGCTTTTTTGCGGATGATAGTTGCGGTAACTTTTCCTTCGTAATCGTTCGGAAAATTCAATGTTTTCTGCTCGAAACCTTTCCCCAAAATATCCGGCGAATATGCCTGCGAGAAGAACAACCCAGAAAGGAAAATCAGCAGCAGTAAAAAGGTCTTTTTCATTGTCCAGTTGTTTGTTATCGCAAAGTTCCGGCTTCTTTCTAAATTTGGCTTTGACATTAATCAAAAAAAAGCCCGGAAATTTCCGGACGCCCTTCCTTTAAAAATGAAAACATTCTATTTCAAAAAATCTTTGTCCTGAAAACTCGGGTTGGGGTATTTATAAAAACCCTCGCCGCTTGAAACACCGAGTTTCCCGGCATCTATAAACTGATTTTTCAGCACGTTGACAAACTTTATTTTTTCCTCATTTCCGGTGCGTTCCGCCTCGGCCTTAAAAATGTGATACACCGTTCCCAAGCCAACCACATCCAAAATACCGAACGGTCCTATTGGCGAACCGGTTCCGAGCATCCAGGTTTTGTCGATAGTTTCAGTGTCGGCAACGCCTTTTGCATAAAGCAGAATTCCCGAACTCAACAGCGGCACCAAAAGCGTGTTAAGAATGTATCCCGGCTGTTCTTTTTTCAGCGGAAGCGCAATCATTCCGATAGATTTTGCAAATTCCACGAGCGTTTCAAATACTTCAGCATTGGTCTTTTCGGTACCCATAATTTCCGCCGTGTTGTGTTTCCAGATTTCGTTGGCGAAATGCAAAGCGAGAAATTTTTCCGGCCTTCCGGTTTCATCCATCAATAAACTCGGCAAGAGTGTGGAAGTATTGGTGGCAAAAATGGTTTTTTCGGGGGCGACTTTGGATAAATTTCTGTAAAATTCCTTTTTAATCCCGATACTTTCCGGAATGGCTTCAATCAGAAGATCCGCTTCCGAAACCGCTTCCTGAAGGCTGATGGAAAACTGCAGTTTTTGATAGGCTTCTTCCAGTTTTTCAGATGAAATCTGAAGGTCCGATTTGTATCGGGGCAGAAAAGTATCAATCAGTTTTTTAGATTTTTCAATGGCTTCGCCGTTGATGTCGTAAATGGTCACGTCATAGCCGTGCAGTGCGGATTGGAAAGCAATCTGCGAACCCAAAACGCCGCTTCCGGCTACGGTGATTTTTTTTATTGTTGTCATTTTTTTTAAATTTTAGAAAACCTTACAGGTATTCAAGACCTCTCAGGTTTTTCAGGTTAAATAATTACTCCCCTTCTTGATTATGCTCAAAGAGCCCTTTCAGTTTGTCCCACTGCTGCGCGAAAAAACCATCGTGTTCGTCGTGGGAAATTTCCGGCAGAATATGCTCGAAATATGTATTCTTCAAAACTTTGTTCAGAATTCCGCTACCCGGAAAACCTTTGCCGTCGTTCAAAGTGTTGGCGGCTTTTAACAAATGACGGATGTCGTATTGCAACGGATTGATATCAGGGACCTGTTTGTTGCTGTCAAGAAGTTCATAAACCGCAATTCTCGCTGTTCTCACCGAACTTTCCATTGTAAAAACCACGTCGTTATTGGTTTCCACAAACTGTCCGACAAGTCCGAGATTCACGCAACCTTCGGGAACAACCTGTGGACGGTCACCTTTGGCACGCGGCAGAAACATCGAAGTGATATACGGCATATAAGAGGTTTTCACAATCGTATTCTGTATGATATTGTCCAGTTGATTTTCAATACCTAAATGATAGGCCAACTCTGCCAAAATCTCGTTACCGGTGCATTGCGGCATTGTTTTCTGAACATAATTTCCCTTTTCGTCCATCAGCAAAGCGTACACCCAAACGACCAAAACATCATTCGGCTGATTCGGGAAATGAGGCTGTCTGTTGCAGGTAAAACTCATCACCCAATTGCTGTCGGAAATCGAAATAATACCGCCTGTAACGGTTTTGCCGGAATATGGATCGTTCACCGAATACTCTTTCAGTTTTTCTACGAAAGCAGACGGTTTGCAGGTGAGCGTTGCCGACATCCACGCCGATTTGGAAACATCGGAATTGAATTTTTCAGGTTTGCCAAAAACTTCAGATTTTTTTGCCAGATTGTTCCAAACCGTCCATCCTTTTGATTTGCCGGAATTTTCTTTGGTAAAATCTACCAATGGTGCCGTAACATTGTCGCCGTAGCGCGTATCTTCCGTCATAGATCCGGTAGTGACGATCACAAAATCATTTTCGCGTACGGCAATTTTCACTTCAGAACCTTTCTGTTCCGTGATGATATTTCTGACGATTTTTTTGTCAGCATTTATTTCCACATCCAGGTCTTTTACCACGGTTTCAAACTGAATTTTTACCCCGAGTTCCTGTAAATGTTTTCTTAAAGGCACTACGAATGTATCATACTGGTTGTATTTTGGGAAAACCAGCGACGAAAGGTCGTTCAAACCATCGATAGCGTGCAGGAAACGGTGAAAGTATAGTTTCAGTTCCAATAAACTCTGCCAGTTTTCGAAAGCAAACATGGTGCGCCAAAACCACCAGAAATTACTTTCCAAAAAGGTTTCGGAAAACCAATCTTCAATCGTTAAATCATCCAAATCTTCTTTTTTCGCGAGCAAAAGTTTCATCACCGCCAACTGATCTTTTTTGCTGAGCCCGAATTTGCTGAAATCTTTTATTTCGCCTTTGTTGTGAATGAGCCTTGCTTTGGAATGGTTGCGGTCATTGTCGTTCACAATACGATATTCATCGAGCACGGAATAAGGCTTGGGAAGTTCCAAAGCGGGAATATCCTGAAACATATCCCAGAAATTTTCGTAGGTAAAATCCATTTCACGACCACCGCGAATGATGTATCCGGATTCCGCATTTCCCGAGCCGTCCAAAGAACCTCCTTCAATGTTTAACTGCTCTAAAAAAGTTATATTTCCGGCAGGAATTTGCCCGTCGCGAATGAAATAATAGGCCGAAGAAAGTCCGGCGATTCCGCTACCTACAATATAAACTTTGCTGTCTTTAAATTTGCCGTCCGGAAGTCCGATATTTCTTTGGTAATTCCCAATCTGATCCGGAAAAGGCATTGTGTTGGTGGGAACATTTTGCAGGCGAGTTTGGCTTGCATCGGGTTGATGATTGACTTTTCTGTCGTTTTCGGTTGTGTTCATAATTAATTTTTTGTTGATTAATGGTGACTCGAAGGTACAACCGCAGGTTTTTTTATCTTTTGATATTTGTCAAAAAAGTGATTAAAAGTGAGAGGTGCGAAGTTGGATTTTAGACGTTAGAGATTAGAGAAGCGCGCAAAAATTTTCAAGTAATTAAAAATCTTTATTAATTTAGAATAGATTTATTCCTTAAAACCCTCTGAAAAACTAAAAAAAACGCCCGGGAAATTGCTTCCCGGACGAACAAACAAACTATAAAGAAATGAAAACTTTATATTTCTTGCGGTGTTGAGCCGTTTTGGTTAAGATTAACTTCTGATTCTTTAATTTCATCAAAATCATCGATTTCATCATTTTCTGAGATATGGTATTTTTTGTAGAGTGAATTGATTTTAATTTTAAGCGCAATCCAGCCTAATACAAAATACACTAACGCCAAAATCAAAAGATGGATGAAGTATTTTTGGGTTAAATAATCTGAACCACGCTCCACAACCATGATTTTCAATGCCTCCAGATAAGGAGTCAAAGGAATAATGGAATTGAAATACTGCACAAACTGAGGCATCGCCGACGTTGGCCACGTAAATCCACTTACAATGAACGCCGGAGAAGCAATCACCATCAGATATTGCGTCGCCTTCAGCGCATCAGGAACCAAAATACTGAACAGCACGCCCAAATTGGTTGATGCCACCACGAAAATTGCAGTCAGCAGGAAAAAGTTGGGCACATTCACCGGTGACGGAATTTTAAAATATAGGCTGCACAGGTAGAAAAACAGGATGTTGAAATTGGCAAAAACCCACACCGGAAGGCATTTTATCGCCATAACCAAAATCGCATATTTATGTTTACCGGCAAAATCACGTTTAAAACTGTTACGCTTTAACTCCTCGGCAAAAGTCACGGCCATAGCCATCAAAATGACCTGCTGCAGTACCACCGCCATCATTGCGGGCCACATAAAAATCAGGTAATTGCTCGTGGTGTTGAACATCGTGATGTAATTGGCTTTAAACGGTTCGTACTGGGTTTTCGCAATTTCTGCATTCATGCCTTTTTTCTGCAACGCCTTGATCTCTGCACCTGCCGAAAATGTTCCCAGAATCTGTTGAATCGCTTTCGTAGCAAAATTTGCAGTGAGGACATTGGACGTGTTGACGTAAACCGTAATTTCCGGATATTTTTTCTGAAGCATCTGTGCCTCAAACCGCTCCGGAATGATGACAACAGCGGCCGATTCGGTCTTGATGACCTCGTCTTTCAGGGGAGCCGGCTCATCGATATAATTCAGGACTTTTATGGTGTGATTGTCCTCAAACATTTGGGCTACCTGGTCGGAAAGCGGCGTTTTATCGTGGTTGATGAGGATTACAGGAATATTTTCAACCTTACCTTTTTTATACGTGAAACCGATGAGCAATGCGTAGAATGCCGGTGCCATGAAAAACACCGAAAGCATGGTTTTATTGGTAAAAAATAGCCGGAATTCTCTTTTCAGTAAATACGTTAACTGTTTCATTTTTAATAGAATAAAAATTTCGTCACTTATTTTAAAACCACATTGGAGTTCACCAGAATATTACCCAACTGGGCCCGATTATCCGGAATTACTTTAATCTCATAAACCGCATCTTCAGGATTATAATCCGGAAATGCCGTCGTAATATCGGCGTATTTTGCCAGTTGTTTGATGGAAACAATGCGCCCAGTAATTTCTTTTTGGTTGTAATTCACGACCATTTTTACGGTTTTCCCTTTTTGATAAGATGAAATTTTACTTTCCGGAACGGTGAATCTGAAATAAGTCGTGTCCGGAATATAGCCTGAAAAAAGCGCAAAACCGGCGGTTGCTAGTTCTCCTTTGTTCAAAGAAACCGTTTCGATTTCCATATCGTTTGTAGCGATCACATATCGTTCGGAATAAGCCACATTTGCTTCCTGCAGTGCGCCCATCGCCTGATTCGCCTGTCCTTCCGCCATTTCTATTTTTTCGTACCGTGTACCAATCTGCACGTCGTGCAGTTCGGCATTTGCAGCGTCCAACTGTGCTTTGGCTCCATGATATTTCGCAAAGGCTTCATCATAATTCTGTGGCGAAAGCAGGCTGTCGCGGTACATATTTCTTGCCCTGCTGTAGGCTTTCTGCGCATACTGGAACTGCTCCTGAAGCCCTTTTTGCTTGGCTCTCAACTGTCGCATTTGGTCGGCGGTAGCACCGTTTCTTGCCATTTGAGCCTGTGCTTTGGCTGCAGAAGTTGCACCCTTTGCCTGTGCGATTTTTGCAGAAACTTCAGGTACATCCAGTTTTGCCAGCGTATCCCCGGCTTTTACGGTTTGCCCTTCTTCCACATAAATCTCCAGGATTCTGCCGGTTACTTTTGGTGAAAAAGTTACGAGTTCTTTTCTCGTTTTACCTTCAATGGCACGTTCTACGTGCTTTTCGCTGCAATTGACTAAAGTAAAGAGTGTAAGAACAGAAATTATTTTTGATGTAGATTTCATTTCGTTTGTTTGTTTTTTAATTTTTTTAAATAATTAAAGATTTTCAGGATTAAGGTTTTGTGTAGATTTCATCAGTTCAATAGCGGAAACTCTCTGATTGAAAATCGCGGTCTGCAGTTCCAGTTCGGCATTCTGTAAATCTGTTTCTGCTTCGATAAGCGCGGCGGAGGTTTTGGTGCCGTATCTGAATTCCTTTTCAATCTGTTCCAAACCTTTGGCCGCGATCTGTCTTGCCTTTTCTTTCAGTTTGATTTGTGCGTTCGCGATGTTGTAATTGGTTTGGTTGTTGGCGAGGTTTAAGTTCAATTTTTTAATTGCGTCTTTCTGTTTGCTCTCCAGAATTTCTTTATCTATTTTGGCTTTTTCAATGGCGTGTTTGCCTTCATTACCGTCGAAAACCTCCCATTTAAAGCCAATTCCTGCGGTAAACATTGGAAATACGTTTATGGCACCAGGATGCAAATCGAGTTTTTTTCCCGTACCGGGAAAAATTTCATCCGAGGTTGTAATGTGGTTATTGTAAAGCCCAAAATACGAGAGCGAAGTCTGCGCCTGAACTTTCGGAACCCACCATCTCTCTTCGGCTTTAATTTTAAGATCTGTCGCGTTAATGCCGTGTTGAAGTGCTTTCACCTCTGCCCTGTTTTCTACGGTTTCGTTCAGAACTTCGTAGTTTATCGGCTGAAGGTCGTGTTCAATCATGGCAATGCGCTCCCTTTCAATTCCGGTCAAGAGATTGATCTGAGTGATCAGAAGATCCTTTTTACCTTCATATTCCACCATTTTGGAATCCAAAGTGGCCTGTGCAAGTTCGATTTTTTTGTGGTCGTAAGGCGTAATCAAACCGTAACCCAAGGCTTTGTCCGCCGTTTTTTTATTGATTTCCAAACGTTTTTTGGACTGATCCAGAACTTTTTTGGATTCGTAAACCAGCGCCAATTGGTCGTATGCTTTGGAAATTTCGGTAATGACGTCGTCCTTGGTTTTCTGCATCATCACTTCTTCCGAAAAATTTTTCTCGCGATTGGCTTCCTTCAGATATTTCACCTTTCCGCCTGAATAAATCACCATACTGGCTTCGGCCTTTGCAGACGCAGAAAGACCGGAAATGTTGAGATTATTGCTCAGCTGTCCTTCAGGCACCACCGCTCCCGGAAAAACAGGAGGAACTGCCGGAACTTTTATTTCCGGTGAATTGATGTGCGCCGAAGTGTACATATAACCGGTTTTACCGGTAATCTCCACTTTTGGAAGAAACACATCATTCAGTTTTTCGTCGTCGAGTTTCGTATACTTATTTTCTAAAACCTGCTGATTCAGCGTTTCATTATTCTGCAACGCATTGCTGATGAGTTCCTGGAGCGTAGGCGCCTGCTGCGCATAAAGCGTGAGCGGCAACGAAAAAACTGCGCCCATAAGGAATTTGTGTATAGTTTTCATTTTCTGTTTGTTTGTAAAATTGTACATGCAAATTTCCGTCCGCTGCAAATGGATTCCGTTGACAAATGTCAAAAAAGTAAGGTGGAGGTTAAAGTTAGAGGTTTGAGATATAGAGGTTAGAATTTGGAGGTTATATGTTAGAATTAGAAATATGTTTGGTTAGATTAAGGTTTAAATTTTTCAGACTTTTTCATTACGAGAGACCCTTCCCAATCCAGAACTACAGAAATTGAGTAGATGAAGATGGCAACCGCCGAATGATTGACCGAAATCTGTCCGTTGGTTACCTTGTGAACAATTTGGAGTTTGATTTGAAAGTTTTTGCTAGGTGTATTTTGGACAACTAATGAATTTTTGTTGTTCCATAGCTTGACAATATTTAATGAATTTTTTGTCAACCTATTTCAGGAATATGCATTTTTGAAAATTGCCGATAACGGTTTCCGTATTGGCGATGGAGGGGCTTTTGAAAAATGTCAGCAAACATTTGCACAAATGCCCGATAGATTACCAAATGTTGAATTTACAACTGTCAGCCCCACTATTGCCAATACGACGTTAGCCGTTCGCCTTTCTTTATTAGTCATCTATAATTTTAATACTTAATTACTAATTTTCCAATTGTGGTGCCACTCTCTAATTGAGTATGTGCATTTTTGAAGTTTTCAACCGAAAAACCTTGCAATGTGGTCGTTAAGGTAGATTGTAATATCCCATCATCTAACCACTTTGAAATTTGATTAAGGATGTGATATTGCTGTACCGTATCATCAGTTTGAAACATAGAACGGGTAAACATTAACTCCCAATGAAAACTTACACTTTTACTTTTTAATTGGCGTAAATTAACAGGCTCAGTCGGGTCGCTAATCGAACCAATTTTCCCTTGTGGTTTTATTAATTCCACCATTGCATTCCAATATTGATTTAGGTCCACAAAGTCCACTATAAAATCAACAGTTTCATAGCCGATGCTTTTCATCTCTTGTAGTAAGTTTTTATGATTTACTACAAAATCAGCCCCCATTTTTTTACACCATTCTATTGAGTTTTCTCTTGATGCAGTGGCAATTACTTTTAAACCTAAAATATTTTTAGCAATCTGCATAGCTACCGATCCAACGCCGCCAGCACCGCCGATAATTAAAATTGATTTCCCATTGTCTTTTTCTGCACTTAATTGCATTCTGTCAAATAATAATTCAAAAGCTGTCAATGAAGTAAGCGGCATAGCAGCAGATGCCTCGATAAGGAGATTATTAGGAGAGAACCCTACAATTCTTTCATCAACTAATTGAAATTCTTGATAACTACCGTCCTTTGTTATATCTCCTGCATAAAAAACCTTGTCACCCTTTTTAAACAAAGTGACGTTTTCTCCAACCGCTTCAACAACTCCGACAGCGTCCCAACCTATAATTTTGGGATTGTCTGAGATTTTATATTTCAGACTATTCTGGCGTATCTTATAGTCCACAGGGTTTATTGATACCGCTTGTATTTTCACCAACAATTCATACCCTTTTGGCACTGGTGTTTCTTTTTCAAATTGTATGAAACTTTCTGCTTGTGAAATTGGTAAACTTGTTTTAAATCCTATTGCTTGCATATTTTTTCTATTAAATTATTGTGTTGATTCTTTTGCTAAGGTGACGGCTAGCGGTTCGGGTATTGGCGTAGTGGCGGTTTTTTAGCACCGAAGTTCAATCGAAGAACAAAAGTTGAACCGATGAACAACCGTTGAACTTTGCAGTTTCGCCCCACTATTGCAAAACCCATGTTGAACTAAACCTTCGGTAGCTTTCGCAGCGCCATATTTAATTACTTTGTAAAACTAATTAAAAATCAGCAAAATGGTTACAAAAAATGAGAACTACCTGTTCTCTTGAAATATTCTCTAAAAATTTTACGATAAATCCATAGTGTTGAAAAACCTGTAAAAAAGCTTCCGAAGCTCCAGTTCAACAGGGTTTTCATCTCGTGTCCTTCGGACAAGACGAAAACTTAGTTATTGTGTGCTGGGGTTCTTCGTCAGTCTAAGCTTAATTTATTATCAAGCTGTTTTGTAAACAAAGGCAGCCTGTCAAAATTCATTTACAGAACTTTGACAGGCTGCCATTTTATAATAATGGTGGTATGTTTATTTAGCAGCTAAAACGTCTATTTTCTCTATAGATGGTGCAGTAGCCAACAATTCAGGTGCATTTTCCATTAACGCCTTTGCAATCTTACCACCAAGATGTGCTTCTCTGCCTTCTTCATCTGAAAAAGTGTCAAAAATGCCAAATGTAGAAGCGTCAATACGGAACGCATACCATGTAGTAGTACCCGCTTCTTCATTAGCAAGTGGCAATGCACTTGTAATAAACTCTTCAACATTTTTTTCTTTTCCAGCTTTTGCTTCTAGTCGAACTAACAATCCTAATTTTTTCATGTCTTTTTATTTTTTAATTAAACCAATTTTGTTTTAACAAATTTAGCTCATTTAAGCTTGTGAGGCATTTGTATTTAGTTCAAAAACTTATGAAAAAAGGTCAAACTGTGTTAGTCTGTTTTGGGCTGTATCCGAATTCATTTTTAAAGGCAGTACTAAAATTTGATAGGCTATCGTAGCCAAATTCCATATAAATTTCGGAAGGAGTTGCTTTGTTGTTAAGCAGCAATTCTCTTGCTTTGTTCAATCGTGTTTGTTGAAACCATTTGCCCGGAGATTCTTGATAAATGGAATTGAATTTCCTTTTAAAGGTAGATGCACTCATATTGCATAGAAACGCTACTTCTTGAATGCTTAAATTAGTGTACAGGTTTTTTTCAATTACTTTTTTAAACGATAATTCTCGTTCGCTGGTTAATAAAGAATTTAGATAAGCAAAAAAAGGTTGCCCATATTTATTAGCTAAGTAAAGCATAATTTCTTCAAACTTTAGTTCCAATATTTTTTGTGAAATTGTTTTGTGTAAACCAAAGCTATGATTGAGAGAATTGATGTAGTGAACAATGAAATTGTCTTTTTCTATAAGGAAATAAGGAGCAGTTATTGTTGGTTTATTTTGATTGAATTGAGGCGAGTGTTTCAATAAAAAATCGCTGATGTTTTTTTGAGAAAAGAAAAAAAGCAAGCAACGATAACTGCTTGCCCCAACAAGCTCTGTCATTAAAAAATTACTTGATGAAATAAGCAGAGATTGTGTGTCATTTATAGAAACGATGTCGTTAGAAAAGTTAATATCCTTTTGTCCGTCTAACAAAAAACTAATGACATTTTTGTTTAGGTTAATTTTGTTTTTGGAAGCATTTTTATACACTTCGTAATTAGCAATTTGCAATTCTGACGAATTGTGGTTGCCCTCAAATAAATTTTAGGGAAGATTGATAATATCCATAATAGTGTTGTTTTAAAAACATTTTGGCATTGTAAATATATTAAATTTCTATTTCAAAATCTTTTGCTCAAGTTTGGATGAAGAGGTCGTTTAGCCTATTAAATAATAGTTTGTGACTTTGCGAAATGACCGAAAATCGAGAAGGTCATTTTCGACTTTGGCTGCACATAGTAAAAGCAAATTTTTTTATGGTAAATTATCCAAAAAAAGCTAATGAAATTGGTATTGCGGAATATGAAGCAGAAAATTTCAAATTGCAAATTACACCACCATTTTGCCATACAATTTTGGAGAAAACCTTCGGTGCTTTACCATATCAATAATTAAGTTAGCGGACGTAATGCTTTAGTTTTCAGTTATAATTAGGTGTAATATTTGATTATAAGTTATTAAATCTTTAATACGGCTTTTAAAAAGGGTTCAATGGAGTTACTAAAAATCTAACATTTTATTAAGAGGAAGTGGGCCGGACATTGGTTTCTTTTTATAAATGCTGGAAAAATATGGAGAAAAGAGATTTCGCAGGAGGGGTTATTTTTAATAAATTCAAGTGCAAGAAATAATTCATAAACTAAGAAGAAGGCGTTCTGATTCCAAACTTGCACCAAGATAAGTGCTACGATTTCGTGGAAGTAGCATCGAATATATGCGATTATGTGATTTAGTTTTATTTTATATATATATAAAGATTATGTAATATTTTAATATATAAAAAGCATATAAATATTTATGATTAATTTTTATCAATAAATGTTGTGCAAATGACTAATAAGTGTTAATTTCAATTTGTGAAACTACTAATTTTTTATATATTATGAATATGAGTTTTATCATTGGCGCATACAGGAAATTATTGCTAGGTATATGTATAGCTTTCAGTGTGTTAGTAACTTCCCAGGTGGGAATCAATACAACAACTCCCGACGCAAGTTCTATCTTGGATTTAAATTCAACGAATAGAGGGTTTTTAGCTCCTAGGATGACTACAACTCAGAGACTGGCAATAACATCGCCTGCAGACGGTTTAATGGTCTACGATACGACATCAAAACTTTTCTATTATTACGTAAGTTCTACTTCATCGTGGTCACCTATTAATAGCAGTGTTTCAGGGAGATTAAATTTTAAGCGCATCAAGTCAACCGATGTTTTATCCACTGTTCTAGCTTCTGAATTAGCCGCTGGTGGGGGAACACGTTATGTGATGAACTCCAATACATTATACGAAATCAATGGACAGGTTCAGTTTGATTTTCCCATCGATATTAACAATTCCTATATACACGGCTTAGATACCAATGAAGACATAATAACTCGTTCATCTGGGAATATTTTTGAAGGTGCTAACGGCGGTAGTATTAGAAATGTTACACTACGAGCAACTGGAGGAAGTGTTTTTAATCTTAATGCTGCAGCGACGCAAAATCTTATATTTAGAGATTCTGTTGTTAGTGGTTCTAATTCTGTTGGTACAATTTCAGGATTCGGTTTAGTATTCGTGAGCATTGTCCAATTTTCGGGAAATACAAATGGAATTACCTACAACAATATATCTCAGCTGCTACTAAGCAATTTAGGTTGGTTTAGCAATAACTCTGGTACCTATGAAAAATTTACCGGAACATTTGGTTTGATTGAAAAACAAGGTGGGTTCTCCCATGTAGAAAGCACATCAGCCACAGGTTTTGATGTATCAACATCTGGTCTAACGGTTGCTAGCGGAATTCTGGAATCTGTTGTTTTCACGGGAACCAATACAGCAGGTTATGTAAAGCCTTACTCAACAGGTACATATACTGGTTATAATTTTACAAACGACTGGACTGTAAGAGCGGCAGGAATTCCAACGGAAGCTGATAATAGTGCTGTGGGAGATTTTTCCGTTGATTATAATGTTGGAACTGGTATAGGTGTAAGTTTTAATAATTCTAATCCAAGTAATATTGTGAAGATTGGAACGGCAAGCTCTGTTTCGACATCTTTAAATTTATTTAGATTTACAACAGATGGTGTACCGAACAGATTAAAATATGTTGGAAAAAAGAAGAGAATATTTCAAATAACAGGATCAGTTTCTTTTCAGGTACCTGCAGCAGGAACTTACATAATT
Source organism: Flavobacteriales bacterium UBA2306 (assembly GCA_002345565.1). Classification (GTDB taxonomy): domain Bacteria; phylum Bacteroidota; class Bacteroidia; order Flavobacteriales; family Weeksellaceae; genus Epilithonimonas. Next base: position 902,412 of record DDVS01000001.1, read on the forward strand.
TATATCGCAAAAAACGGTACAGTTTTGAGTCAGACAAAAGTCTACGGAAGAGGTTCTGCTACAAATGATATCGTTGTAGTTCCGATTAATGGTACATCAGAACTTTCAATTAATGATTATATAGAAATATATGCTCAAAGATATACGGGTTCCACTGGTGATCTCGTTGTTCCGAATATGAGCATTACAATAAAGTAAAATCCCAAATTAGCTTACAATTGTGTAAATTCAACTAACGTAAATTTATAAATATACTATAAACAATAAGCTGGATTCTGGTTATCCTACTATTCGGAGGACTTTACAAATTTTCACGTAAAACAAATGACTATATCGTTTGTAAATATTTTTTTTCCCTTTTTATTGAGTTTTCTCTTGATGCAGTGGCAATTACTTTTAAACCTAAAATATTTTTAGCAATTTGCATAGCTACCGAGCCAACGCCGCCAGCACCGCCGATAATTAAAATTGATTTCCCATTGTCTTTTTCTGCACTTAATTGCATTCTGTCAAATAATATTTCAAAAGCTGTCAATGAAGTAAGCGGCATAGCAGCAGATGCCTCGATAAGGATATTATTTGGAGAGAACCCTACAATTCTTTCATCAATTAATTGAAATTCTTGATAACTACCGTCCTTTGTTATATCTCCTGCATAAAAAACGTTGTCACCCTTTTTAAACAAAGTGACGTTTTCTCCAACCGCTTCAACAACTCCGACAGCGTCCCAACCTATAATTTTGGGATTGTCTGAGATTTTATCTTTCAGACTATTCTGGCGTATCTTATAGTCCACAGGGTTTATTGATACAGCTTGTATTTTCACCAACAATTCATACCCTTTTGGCATTGGTGTTTCTTTTTCAAATTGTATGAAACTGTCTGCTTCTGAAATTGGTAAACTTGTTTTAAATCCTATTGCTTGCATATTTTTTCTATTAAATTATTGTGTTGATTGTTTTGCTAAGGTGACGGCTATCGGTTCGGGTATTGGCGAGGTTGAGAACTTCGGAACCGATTATTTTCTGTTAAAGATAAAATTTCTTGCGAAACGTATAAGTGAATTTACTTCAAAATTCGCAATCTCTCCAAACGCTTGTTACCTGTTGGCTTTATTTTCCCTATATGTTGTGGGTGTTATTCCTGTCTGTTTTTTAAAGAATCTTGTAAAGTATGTGGGATAATCAAAGCCTAAATCATAGCCTATCTCAGCAACGGTTTTATTTGATATTTCCAAATGCTTTTTTGCCTCTGAAATTATTTTATCCTGAATAATCTCTGAAGGAGTTTTACCTGTGTTGAATTTGATTAAGTCGCCAAAGTAGTTGGAAGACAAATGTAATTTATCTGAAAAATAATGAACATTAGGCATTCCTTGCTGTCCGTTTGAATAGTAATCGCTCAGTAACTTTTTAAATTCTGTAACTAATTTGTTATAAAGTGGCTGTCTGGTTTCAAACTGACGTTTATAGCATTTGCCGATGTAAGTAAATATCAGATTGCAATAGGCCAACAAGAGAGCCATGTCATAGTTGTCTTTTTGGTACTCCTCAAAAATTTGTTCGTACAAATTTTCTATTCGGTTTTGTTCATCATTAGTTAGGAACAAGGCTTCTTTAATGTTGTACTGAAAAAAGCTAAAGTCAATATTGTACTCTTGTAGAAGTATGGGCGAAATCAAAATTTGGTAACCTTCCCATCGTTTATCTACATTCCAAGTGTGAATTTGTTTAGGTTTAATAAAATATAGAAAGGCCGATGTTGTATCATACTCAGTATTTCCGAACCAATTTAAATCTGTCATATTGCGTTTAAATGCCATCATATAAAAGTCTGATGTAAGCCCATCACATAACAAACGAATACTTTCACAGTCGTTATACTTCACCACATCTATTAGGTCTTTCTTTGGGTCGTTGTAACCAATAAATCTGTTGTATTCTTTTATGTTATCAAAATGAATCATAAGCATATTTTAAAAATTTAGGATAAGACAAAAGAAGAATGTCTTATCCTAATATTAAAATTACGTTTATTTGTTGAATTATTAAAATTCCTGAACTGCGGGACGAAGCACAATTTCGTTGATATCTACATCTGCAGGTTGTTCTATGGCATAAGCAATGGCTCTTGCCACTGAATCGGCTGGAATGGCGTGTTTGTAAAAATCTACTACGAAGTCAGTACTTTCTTTGTGTGAGCTTCCATATTTCAATTCAGAATCAATAGCCCCAGGTTCAATGGTTGTGGTTCTAATTTTTCCCCCAACTTCGTGTCTTAAGCCTTCGGAAATAGCTCGGACGGCAAATTTGGTACCACTGTAAACCGTACCTCCTGGACTAAATACCTTAATACCCGCTACAGATGAAATATTAATAAAATGTCCCGATTCTTGTTTTTCGAAAATAGGCAATGCCGCTGCTATTCCATAAAGTACTCCTTTAACATTAATATCAATCATTCTTTCCCATTCATCAACTTTAACTTCACTCAAAGGAGCAATTGACATTAAGCCTGCATTGTTCAAAAGGACATCAAGTTTGCCGAATTCACTGATGGCTTTATTGATTAAAGCTTGTACATCGGATTTAATGGTTACGTCTGTTTTAAGATAAACTGCTTTACCGTTACCTTGTTTATTAATTTCTTCAGCAATTTTGTTTAGGCTTTCTTCTCTGCGGGCTCCTAAAACTACGTTTGCTCCTTTAGACGCTAAAAGGCGTGCAGTACTTTCTCCTAAGCCACTACTCGCTCCTGTAATTACTACTACTTTACCCGAAATGTTTTCTGATAGATTCATCCTTATTAAATTTTAATTTATGATTTTAAATAATTTATAATGCAAAATTACTTTGATGATACATTTCTAAGCTTAAACAAAATAGGGAAAAGATGAAACAAATTACAGATAGTGTGAATGTAAGCTTGCAGGTAACAGTTTGTCGCTTGGCGAAGGCAGGGATTTTCAGCGCTAAACTTTATTAGATGAATGAACTTCAAATTTACTACTTTCCTGTCCTACGAAGCACGAAACCCCTGTTTCCCGTAGCTTTCTCAGCGCCATATTAAGTTACTTTGTAAAACAAATTAAAAATCAGTAAAATGGAAACAAAAAAAAGAGAACAACCTGCTCTCTTGAAATATTCTCAAAAAATTTTACGATAAATCCATAGTGTTGAAAAAGCTTCAGAAGCTCCAGTTCAACAGGGTTTTCATTGTTGGCTCTTCGAGCCCAACGAAACTCTGGTTATTGTCCGCAGCGTTTTTAACAACGTTTTAAATCTTTTATTAGATTTGGTTTTTGAATTGCAATTTTGAGAATATAATTTAAAAGTTCGTTTAAAAATGGCAATATATTTTCTTTATTTTGTTGAATTATGACTAAATCTTTTTCAAATTTTGGAATATTTCCATGCGCAATGTCACTTCGATAAGTATATAGTTTATCAATTATTGTGTAAATACTATTTGAGTCTGAACCTTTCAAATAGTTTTCTAGATGAAAATTTTGAAAGTAATTATTATAAAGTAAACCAATTTTATTACTTAATTGTTTACTTATTGATTGATCACCACTATTCTTTGGATTTGTAGTTATCAAGAGTTCAATTATGGAAAATATTGAAACTATTCGAAATGGAGATTCTTCTGGAATTATTTCTAATGAAAAGAAATCTTCTAAACTCTTTCTGATAAAAATTAATTCTTCATCATTGAAGATTTTTTTTATTTTATTTAAATGTTGCTGGAAACTTCTTATTTCACTTTTAGTTGGGATTTTTCTAATAAATTTTTCTGAGCCTTCTCTTCCATAATGTTCACTAGTTTGAACAAGAATATTAAATGTTTCAAATGAATTTTTTGAAACATAAGTATTATAATTATCATCTTCTGGAATTTCTCCCTTATAATTTAATTCAAAGCCTCTCTGAACAAGTATCTTTAATCTTAAATCAGATAATCTTAATGCAATAAATTCTTCAATTTTTAACATGTCATGATTTGCATGTAGAATTGTATATCTCCATTTCTTCTCACTAAGATTAATTAATTTGGGTATTAATGTTTTATTATTAGGAATTATTTTGTTTTCAAAATAGTTAGACCATAATTCATTACCAATAGTCTCCAAGTATGGTTTGATATAATGTAGATGTGAATCACTTGCTTTGTAAAGCATCAGGTTTTTATTTAAAGGGATTATTGTTTCTTCATCTAAATCAAATAATTCATTTACTAAGCAAATATTTAGAAATTTTCTTTTATTCATGCACTTTTGTCATAACATTGCGGACAACACTCAAATATACGAAAGTTTATCATGTAATCGATATTTTTCTATATTTGTTTAAAATTCTTTAAAGAAGAGTGTTTTATACTGATAGTTTGTTGCGTATTTTATATAGAATATTAGTAATTTAGTTTCGCATTTTCTCTGCAAGCTATATGAAATGCGCAATGGTTAAAGTAATGCTATAAAAAATAATTAAAACAGCTTTCTCTTACCTTTTTAGCCTGCCTTCACAACTGAAACTTTAACACATACAACAGCATATCTTTCTTTACAAACAAATGATAATCAGATAATTATTCATTTAAAACTCACAAAACAATAAGATTATCCAATCGATTCGGCCCCGAAAACGGACTTCTTTTTGCAAGATTCTCAAATCATGGGAGAATATTTTGCGTTACACACTTCGGAGATACTCCGTACATACGCCATACATACCCCGTACATACTCCGTATAAACCCGTATTAATTCTCATTGGATGATTTATAAAAATCCATTTCAAAAATTATTAAATTAATAATTGTTATGATAACTATCTGTCAGGGAAAAGATTGATAATTTAAAATCTAATCCGCTACAAATGTTTTCATTCTAAATTTATCTCAGTAAATTTGTTCTGTGAATATCAATCAAGCAGACCTTAACGAATTAGAATTTCCGGAGCTACTTTCGGAAATTACACCTTTCGCTTATTCGCCGAAAACGGCAAACAAAATAATGGAACTTCGCCCAATGGAAATTGACGAAGCAGAATTATCTCTGAAAAAAACTTCGGAATTTCTGACGAGTTTTGAAAGTTCCAACGCCATTCCTTTTGATGAATACGAAGACATCGAAGAAGAATTGAAATTGATGCTGATCGAGAATTACCGATTAGAAAACAAATCGTTTATCAAAATCAAAACGATCACGGAACAAATCGGAAAACTGCAAAAATTCTTCCCTCAGTTTTCAGAAGCTTTCCCCACACTTTTGGAAGAAGTCAAAGACTTAGAATTCCGAAAAGAAATTATTGATAAAGTGGATAAAGTTTTCAACCGTTTTGGAGATGTTAAAAGTGATGCTTCTGCTGTTCTGAAAACTTTAAGAACCGAAATACAGCACGCCAGAAAAGCCGTTGATGAGAATTTCAATCGTTCTTTAGCTACTTATTCAGAATTTTTAGAAGATATTAGAGAAAGTATCATTGAGGATCAAAGAGTTTTAGCGGTAAAGTCGGGCTTCAAAAAAAGAGTTAACGGACGTGTTTTAGGAATTTCCAAAACGGGTTCTATTACTTTTATGCAACCGGAAAGTGTTGTGAAACATTATTTCAAACTGAAGGAAAATCAGGAAGAAGAGAAAAAAGAAATCGATAAAATTCTTAGAAAATTAACAGCGGAGTTATCAGAATTCCAGCCTCAACTTTCGGATTATCAAACTTATATTTTTGATCTGGACTTAATCCGAGCAAAAGCAAAATTTGCTGAAAAAGTCAATGGAATTTTACCGAAAATCAACAGACATCAGACCTTACGTCTGAAAGATGCTTTTCATCCGTTACTTTGGATCAGAAATAAAAATGAAAACAAAGAGATTTTCCCACAAACGCTAACCTTAACAGAACATAACAGGATCATCTGTATCTCAGGACCAAACGCAGGCGGAAAATCCATCACTTTGAAAACCGTTGGATTGTTACAACTGATGATTCAGAGCGGAATTTTGGTTCCTGTCCATCCAAAATCCGAAATGTTTTTCTTTGAGAAAATTATGACTGATATTGGTGATAATCAATCCATAGAAAATCACTTATCAACCTACTCTTCCCGATTGAAAAAGATGTCCGGAATGATTCGAGAAGCGGATAACAAAACCTTGCTTTTGATTGACGAATTCGGGACTGGTTCTGATCCGGAATTAGGTGGCGCTTTGGCGGAAAGTTTTATGGAATATTTCTATGACAAGAAAAGTTTCGGAATCATCACAACGCATTATACCAATATCAAACTGGTTGTAGAAAACCTTCCTGCAGCTACAAATGCCGCAATGCTTTTTGACGAAAGAACATTGGAACCACTTTACAAATTGGAAATCGGGCAAGCCGGAAGTTCTTTTACTTTTGAAGTGGCTGAGAAAAACAGAATTCCAAGATTCATTATCAAAAATGCGAGAAAAAAAGTTGAGCACGATATTGTGAATCTTGACAAAACGATTGTGAAACTTCAGCAGGAAAAATTCGAGGTTGAAAAATTGAAATCTGATTTGTCGGAAAAACGAGATTCTGTGGAAGACAAACGTGATAATCTTCAAAAACTGAATGAACAACTCCAGCAAAAACTCTTCAATTTCCAGAAATTGTATGAAGAAGAACACAGAAAACTTCAATTCGGAAACAAGATTGAAACCTTTATCGACAGTTACGTGAAAGGAAAATCCCGAAAAGATGTTGTGAAAGATTTTGTGAAAATTCTTGAGCAGGAAAAATTCCGGAAATTGGGAACTGACAAAGACGAGAGCAAACGTCTTCAAGTTGTGAAACGCAAAATCACGCAACAATTGAAAAAAGAAGATGTTATCGAAAAAATTGCTGAAACCAACGAGAAACTGGAGGAAAAGCGAAAAGCAGAACGCGCCGTTTGGATGAAAGTCGGTCAACGTGTTCGAATCGCCGGAAGCACCAGTGTAGGCACTATTGAAAAGATTTCAAAAAACAAAGTGATTGTGAACTACGGAACCTTCAAAACCACGATTGATTCTGGAGAATTGGAGAGAATATAAAAAAAAGCGAAGATTAACCTTCGCTTTTGCTTTATGCGTGGAAGTGAGATTTCACTTCTTCCAAAACTTGCTCTTCGCTGAGTTGGGAATCTGTTCCTAATTTGATGTTCAGATTCTTATATTGAGGTGTTTCTAACAAATGATTTCGTAACTCTTCTTGAGAAGTTCCAGGCCCCGTAATATACAAATCTGTACTATTGGTGATGACTTTTTCTATCTCTTTAAAGAATTTTGACTTGTTGGTTTGTTCTACATTGTTTGCAGCGTTTTCATTGGAGTTGCCGTGCTGTACATCTGCAAATACAATTTGTTTCAATTCAAATTCTGAAACATCCTGTCCATCGTGATTCGTCACAACTATTGCTTTTCTGCCGTCAATCCATAGTCCGGCTAATTTTTTATCGCTCATAATTTTATTATTTTTAGAAAAGCCTTTCAAGGATTATGCAAAAGTGTTGTTAACAGACGTTAAAGTTAATGATGATAAACATCCTCATACATCACACCAGCTTCAATTCTAATCGGTAATTTATTTTCTGCTGGAACAATTGGACAATTATAATCAAAAGCATTGTAAGCACAATAAGGTTGATAAGATTGGTTAAAATCCAAAACGATTTCGTTTCCAATCGGGATTTTCAAATCCATATATTTTCCGCCACCGTAAGTTTCTTTTTCATTGGTTTCGTCACGGAAAGGCAGGAAAAGATAGTCTTTATATTTCTCCATTTTCATCAAATCCAGACTTTGATATAAAGTCAAGGTCAACGATTTTCCGTCCAATTCAAAAGTTGCTTTTCCATATTCCTGATATTGTTTGAATTTTCCAGAAGATGTTGGCAATTCAAACGGAACAGGATTTTCGGTTTTTACAAATTTTGGGGTAACTCTGTATTTCAGATTAATTGGAAAGAACGGATGTTTTTTAAAATTCTTCAGATTATTGCCTCGCAGAGGTGTTTCTTTAGGATTCAGATATTCTGAATTGAGTTCTTTTTGGAACTTTTTTATCGATGCAATATTTTCTTTTTCAGTCTGAGCATTTAGAAACAAAGACAATATTAAAAATAGGAAACCTAATTTTTTCATAATTCAATTTTAATTATTTGGGGCAGCTTTATCCGTCTTCCGCTCCCAATCTTTTCACTCCACTGCGTTGCGTAAAAAGGATTTCCGCTCAAGCCGGGCTGCAAGTGATTCATACCAATCACGTTTAGTCAGCAGATTCACTTTCAGAATCACTGATTTCATCAGACTTCAACTCAATTTTTTTCTTCTGAAAATACTTATCAAAAGTCGATTTGAAAACAGGAACTTCATCATCTTCACCCATTAGGAAGCCCCAAGACTGGAGACCTTCTACTCTATCAAAAATAATTTTCAGAATTGCCAAAACCGGAATCGTCAAAAACATTCCCGCAATCCCCCACAGCATTTCTCCAATTACAAGTCCAATGATCACAATCAAAGAATTGATTTTCACTTTAGAACCAACAACTCTTGGCATTATGATATTTCCGTCAATCGCGTGAATCACCACAATCGCAATTACAATAAACAAAACGTGACTGATTCCTGCCGTCGCAAACGTAATCAAAGCACCAATCAACAAAGCAATGAAAATCCCGATATAAGGCAAAATATTGAGAATTCCTGTGATAATTGCCAGCATAAAATTATATTTAACACCGATAATCGTGTAAGCTATCAAAGATAAAATGGTTACAATAATCATTTGCAGAAACAATCCAACGAGATATTTTTTCACCATAAACTGAATACTGTGAACTACTTCAAAAACTGTTTTATGATGTGATTCTGTAAAACTTGCGACCAAGAATTTTAAAAGATGCGTTCTGTATAAAAGGAAAAATAAGGCAAACAAAAACGTAAAACCTGTTAGCATCAAGATATAACCAATCGATTTCAACGCTCTTTCCAAAATCGCAGTTCCTGTGCTAATGGATTTTCGTGCAGTATCGTTTAAGTATTCTAATTGATCTTTTCTTCGAACACCAAAAGTCTTAGAAATCCAACTTTGCAAATCATCCGTCACAGTGATGAATTGTTTCTGAAACTGAGGCCAATCGTTGGATAATTTAGCAACTTGCATCGAGATTCCGTAAATCACACCTCCGATAATTGCTAGAGCCAAAAGACTCGCCAGAATAGAAGACAAACTTCTTGGGAATCTCAATCTTTTTTCCATAAAACGAGAAAGCGGAGTCAGCAAAATCGCAACAAGCAATCCCAAAATCATCGGAACAAAAATCTGCTCACCAATAATGGCAAGAAATCCTAAAACAACGATGCTTATAAGAACACAAGATAACTTGAGATAAAAAGGATAATTCTGGTTCATAGCTTAAATTTACAATTCTTGAATTTACAAAATATTTTCACCACATAGAAACATAGTTTTTGAGACTTTAAAGAATAATTAGCTATGCATCTATCTGGTTTTTAACTACTTTCCGATTAGAAAAACTGCCGGAATCTTATGTAATTCAGGCTTTTCTTTTTTCCAATCGTTAATCGTTTTTGTTTTGATAAATTCGGTTTCCGGGTCATTGATGTTGGCAGCAATGCACAATTTTGTATTGGGATTCAGAAACTTGGTCAAATCTTCGAATAATGGATTATTTCTGTAAGGTGTTTCCATAAAAATTTGTGTAAATCCAGTTTTCTCCACCAAATTTTCCAAATGTTGGATTTCTTTTTTCTTCTTATCTTTTTCAATCGCCAAATAACCATTGAAAGAAAATTGCTGTCCGTTGAATCCGCTTGCAATCAAAGCTAAAACAAAAGAGCTTGGTCCATTAACAGGAATGACTTTGATATTATTTTTGTGAGACCAACCCACCATTATATTTCCTGGATCACCGATGCAAGGCAAGCCGGCTTCCGACAACAATCCGAAATCTACGCCTTCTTTCATCAGTTTTTGTGCTTCTTTCAAATCTGCCGTTTCAGAATATTTGTCGAGCAGAAATAATTTAAGTTCAGGTTGTTTTTTCTCTGGCGCGAAGAATTTGATAACTTTTCTGGCTGTCTTTTCGTTCTCTACAAAATAATGGTCAACATTCATAATGATGTCTTTGATTGTGGGCGCAAAATAATCTGCTGGAGAATTTTCGGAAAGATAAGCTGGTAAAAGGTATAGCATTTTTATTTTTTATTGTAAAAAAGTATAATGTAAAATGTATTTTCCAATTATACTTAATTGATTTTAAGCACATTTGTCATTAGTAGGAATCTAAACAATGTAGAGATTCCTACGGAATGACAAAATTATGTTTTTATGTTGAATGTTGTTTTATGTTGAATCTGCAGCCCGACTTGAGCGGAAATCCTTTTTACGCAACGCAGTGGAGTGAAAAAATTGACTTCGTCGAACCTAAAGGTTTGGGAGCCCTTCGTCAAGCTCAGGATAAACTACAGGCGGATTAAGCTGCCCAAACTTTAATCATTACAAATTTAGTTCAAAACTTCTTTTAATCGGTCTTTATCCAATCTATTTTCCCAATTGGAAACGACAACTGTCGCGACTGCATTCCCAATTACATTGGTCAACGCTCGGCATTCTGACATAAATTTGTCAATCCCGAGAATCAAAGTCATCCCAGCAATCGGAACTTCGGGAACGACCGCCAAAGTTGCGGCCAAAGTGATAAATCCTGCACCTGTAACGCCAGCTGCACCTTTGGAACTCAACATCGCGACCAAAAGTAATCCAATCTGATGCTCCAAAGTCAAATCGATATTACAAGCCTGTACAATAAACAACGCCGCCAAAGTCATATAAATATTGGTTCCGTCAAGATTGAAAGAATAACCCGTAGGAACTACCAAGCCAACGACGCCTTTGTCACATCCTGCGTTTTCCATCTTTTTCATCAATCCCGGCAGTGCAGGTTCAGACGAACTTGTTCCTAAAACTAGAAAAATCTCTTCTTTGATATACTTCAGAAATTTGAAAATATTGAATCCGTTATACCAAGCAACACTCCCCAAAATTAAAATAACAAACAGCGCCGAAGTCACATAAAATGTTCCAACGAGCATCGCCAGATTTTTGAGCGATTCAACACCATATTTCCCAATTGTGAAAGCCATTGCTCCGAAAGCACCAATTGGAGCTAGTTTCATCAAAATTTCCACAATTTTGAAAATAGGAATCGTTAAGGTTTGAAGAAAATCTTGAATTGATTGACTTTTCTCCGAAGTCACAGCTAAAGCCACTCCAAATAAAATGGCTACCAATAAAACCTGCAGTATATTATCGCCAGTCAATGGACTGAACAAAGTCTCCGGAATAATATTGAAAATAAAACTGACAAAAGAATTATCGTGCGCCGCTTTTACATATTTCTCAACTTCTGCTCCGTTCAAAGTATTTGGGTTGATGTTTAGACCTTTTCCCGGCTGAACGATATGACTGACAATCATTCCTATTATCAAAGCTAAAGTTGAAAATGTAAAAAAGTAAATGAAAGCTTTTCCAGCGACTCTTCCCACTTTTTTCAAATCGCTCATTCCGGCGATTCCTGTAGAAACAGTTAAGAAAATTACCGGTGCAATAATCATTTTGACCAGCTTGATGAATCCGTCGCCGAGAGGTTTCATTTTCTCGCCTAAATCCGGATAAAAATAACCGAGCGAAACACCGAAAACAATCGCAATCAGTACCTGAATATAAAGAAGCTGATAGAATTTTTTCGGTTTTATAGGTTTTTGTTCAATGTCCAAATTCATAAAAAGAATTATACTACAAATTTAGAATTGTTTGTGACTTATATCATATTTTTCCTGATTTTTTCTGCAATTATTTCGCAGGATTCGTCGAGCATTTTGTAAACTTTATCAAATCCGTCAATTCCGCCATAATAAGGATCTGGAACTTCCAATTCGTTATCAAGAATCAATCTGATTTTATGTTTTTGAGAATCGTCCGCCATTTTCAAAACATCTTTATAATTGTTTTTGTCCATACAGAAAATCAAATCAAACTCTTCCAAATCTGATTTTTTGATTGGGCGAGATTTCTGTTTCGAAATATCAATTCCGTTTTTGAAAGCGGTTTTTACAGAACGTTCGTCGGGACCATTTCCTTCGTGATAATTGATGGTTCCAGCGCTGTCCACAAAATAATTGTCATCAAGTTTGGATTTCAAAATTCCTTCTGCCAAAGGACTTCTGCAAATATTCCCAAGACAAACCATTAGTATTTTCATAATTTCAAAAACTGTAAAATGTATAATGTAAAAAGTAAGATGACTATAAATTTAAAATAAAAAAAAGAATTCAAAATTAATTGGTCAATTAAATTTTAATCGTAATATTGCAATATTAAATTATTAAAATGGGCGCAACCAAAACTGAACATTTTACAGAACAACAAAATAGAATTGCCAACATCGCAAAAGCATTTGGACATCCTGCAAGAATCGCTATTATCGAATATCTGATGAAAGTAAACGAATGTATCTGCGGAGACATAGTGAATGAACTTCCATTGGCGCAGCCGACAGTTTCGCAACACTTGAAAGAATTAAAAAATGCGGGAATTATCAAAGGAAATATCGAAGGAAACTCGATTTGTTATTGTATTGATGAAAAGGTCATCGAAATCATCAATTCTTATTTTTCAAAAATCATCGAAACCGTTTCTAAAGAAAAATGTTGCTGAATATTTTTTTGAATCCATCAATCGTAATATTGCAATAAAACAAATTAATCAAAATCTTACTAATATGACACTTGAACAAATCAAAGAGATTCTTCCAACATTGGAAAATGTAGAATTTCAGCTGGAAAATGGAACTTTTGTTCCGGAACATTTCCACGTTACCGAAGTCGGAGTTATCCAAAAAAACTTCATTGATTGTGGCGGGACAATCCGAAATGAAAAAGTTGTGAATTTTCAACTTTGGAATGCAAATGATTATGAACATCGTTTAAAACCAGGAAAATTACTTAACATCATCAGACTTTCGGAAGAAAAACTAGGCATAGAAAATTCTGAAATTGAAGTGGAATATCAAAGCGAGACTATCGGTAAATATGATTTGGACTTCTATGGAAAACATTTTATTCTGAAAAATAAAACAACGGCTTGTCTGGCTCAAGACTCTTGCGGAATTCCAGCGGAAAAAACGAAGAGGAATTTATCCGAGTTAAGTTCTAACTCCTGTACTCCCGGAAGTGGATGTTGTTAATTTTAAAAATATATCAAGATGTTTCAGAAAATAAAAGAGCGTTGTGAAATTCTCAGCAACAATTTTAAAGAAATCAATCCTGAAAGAAAAGCTTTGTTGGAAAAACTGGCGACTCATATCCAGCGAAAGATTGATGAAAAAGAAGAGGTTAATCTGGTCTATGTTTGTACACACAACTCACGCAGAAGTCATCTCGGGCAGGTTTGGTCAAAAGTTGCTGCCGATTTTTATGGTTTTGATATCCATAGTTTTTCAGCAGGAACTGAAGTTACAGTTTTTAATCAAAATGCCATCAATGCTTTGATTGCTTGTGGTTTCGAGGTTAGAAAATCTGACGAAACAGCTAATCCGAAATATGAAGTGTTATTTGGCGAAAGCAAATCAAATCTTTGTTTTTCTAAAACGATTGACGATGAAAGTCTTCCCAAAGAAAATTTTGTAGCAGTAATGACTTGCGGAGATGCAGATGAAAATTGTCCTTTTATTCCTGGGTGTGATTTACGCATTGGAACAACATATTTCGACCCGAAATCTTATGACAATTCCATTCTAATGGACGAAAAATATACCGAAAGAAGCAATCAAATTACTATGGAATGTCTTTATTTATTTTCATTATTAAAAAAATAAAATGCAGCCAAAATTAAAATTTCTCGACCGGTATTTAACGCTTTGGATTTTTCTTGCGATGACAATCGGAGTAGCTTTAGGATACTTTTTCCCGAATTTTTCTAAAATGACAGAAACCCTTTCGGCAGGAAGCACGAATATTCCGTTAGCAATTGGATTGATTCTGATGATGTATCCACCGCTTGCAAAAGTAGATTACTCATTGTTGTCAAAAGCTTTCAATGATAAAAAAGTGCTGTCTATTTCGTTGATTCTCAATTGGATTATTGGTCCCGTTTTAATGTTTATTCTGTCCGTCATTTTTCTTCGAGACGAGCCGGATTATATGGTCGGACTGATTTTAATCGGGCTAGCGAGATGCATTGCAATGGTAATCGTCTGGAATGACTTGGCAAAAGGAAACCGTGAATATGCTGCGCTTCTGGTTGCGCTGAACAGTATTTTTCAGATTTTTTCATACAGTTTTTTCGTCTGGCTGTTTATTAACGTATTGCCGCAAAAATTGGGCTTCGGAAATTTTAATGTTTCGGTGCCGATGCGGGATGTTACGGAAAGTGTTTTGATTTATCTCGGCATACCCTTTTTAGCAGGATTTTTATCTAGATATTTTTTAATAAAAGCTAAAGGTATAGAATGGTACAACAGGAAATTTGTCCCGAAAATATCGCCGATTACTCTGTATGCTCTATTGTTCACGATTGTTTTTATGTTTAGCCTGAAAGGGAGTACAATTGTTGAACTGCCGATGGATGTGTTAAAAGTTGCCGTTCCTTTGATTGTTTACTTTGTACTGATGTTTTTTGTAAGTTTTTTTATTAACAAATCAATGAAAGTTCCTTATGATAAAAACGCTTCCATCTCTTTCACTGCAACTGGAAACAATTTTGAGTTAGCAATTGCAGTAGCGATTTCGGTTTTCGGAATCAATTCAGCACAAGCTTTTGTTGGAGTCATTGGCCCTTTGGTAGAAGTTCCTGTATTGAGTCTTTTGGTGAAACTAAGCTTATCTCTAAAGAAAAAATATTACTACAATAATCATATTTAAATGAAAACATTTGCTACAAAACCTTTGGTAGAAATGCATAGAAAGGATGTTCTGGAAATTTATAAACTGGGAATAGAAACTAAAAATGCGACTTTCAACATTACTGTTCCAACTTGGGAAGAATGGGACAAAGGTCACCTTCAGCATTCCAGATTTGTATTAGAGATAGAAAATAACATCGCAGGCTGGATTGCGCTAAGTCCTGTTTCATCAAGATGTAATTATTCCGGTGTTGCGGAAGTCAGCGTTTATATTCATCCAGATTTTTTTGGATTGGGAATAGCTTCTGAACTGATGAAAGTTTTAATTTATGAAAGTGAGAACAACGGAATCTGGACTTTACAATCCAATGTTTTTCCGGAAAATGAAGCAAGTCTAAAACTTCACGAAAAATTTGGTTTTAGAAAGGTTGGATATCGTGAAAAAATTTCAAAAATGGATGGAATCTGGCGAGACACTATTCTTTTGGAAAGACGAAGTGCGAATTTGATTTAAAAAAAAAGTCTGAAAATTTTCAGACTTTAATTATTATTGAGCGATTTTTTCTTTCAAATCTTTGATGTATTTCTTCAATTCTTTATCTATTTTGGAAACATCGCGGATTGTGTCGCAAGCATACATAACGGTTGAATGGTCTTTCCCGCCCATTTCTTCTCCGATTTTTGTAAAGGTTGCATTCGTATATTCTTTTGCAAAATACATGGCTAACTGTCTAGGCAAAGCAATTTCTCTTTTTCTGGTTTTAGACAATAATTGCTCTCTCTGAATCCCGAAATAATCACATACAACTTCCTGAATATAAGGAATATTGATGGTTTTCTTTTGAGTTGTCGCTAACTTGTTAATGGTGTCTTTTAATAAATCAAGACTGAAATCCGATTTATAAACTGTTGAATAAGCAATCACCGCATTTACAACACCGATGAGTTCTCTTACACCGTTGGTTTTAACTTCAGAAGCTAGATAATCAAGCATATCATCGGTTAGTTCAATTCCGTCACGACTTAATTTGTCAACGATAATTTTTCTTCTTGTTTCGAAGTTTGGCGATTTAATTTCTGCAGAAAGTCCCCATTTGAAACGGGAAATAATTCTTTCCTGTGTATCCAAAATATCCGCCGGTGCTTTATCGGAAGTTAAGATAATTTGTTTTCCATTTTGATGCAGATAATCAAAAATATGGAAGAAACTGTCTTGGGTTGCTGCTTTACCAGACAAGAACTGAATATCATCAATAATCAGAACATCAATCATCTGATAATAATTCTGAAAATCGGTTTTGTTCTGAGACTTCGCCGCTTTCACAAAATCCTGAATAAACTTTTCTGACGACTGATAAAGAACTACTTTATCCGGAAAAGAAGCTTTCACTTCTAAACCAATCGCCTGAGCCAAATGGG
This sequence comes from Flavobacteriales bacterium UBA2306, assembly GCA_002345565.1. Lineage (GTDB taxonomy): Bacteria > Bacteroidota > Bacteroidia > Flavobacteriales > Weeksellaceae > Epilithonimonas. Next base: position 918,760 of record DDVS01000001.1, read on the forward strand.
TTTTCCCAACGCCGTAACCACCATAAACAAATAGCGGGTTAAAAGCCGTAGAACCTGGTCTTTTTGCAATCGATTTTGCAACTGTGCAGGCAAATTTATTACTTTCTCCTTCTACAAAATTATCAAACGACTGGTCTGCTTTGAGATTAGATTCAATATTAACTTTTTTGATACCGGGAACCACAAAAGGATTAACATTGTTCTCTTTAATAACAGGTCTGGCTTCCTGGATTTTGGGGGCTTGTGTAGAAATACCTTTTACATTAACAGTAATTGGTTTTTCTTTTCCGGCAGGTTTGTTTTCCATGACAGAATACCACAATTTAACCCCTTTACCGATATTTTTTTTAAGCGCAGCAGACAGTAAAGACAAGTAATTGTCTTCTATATATTCTTTGTAAAAATCACTAGGAACAAGCAACGTAAGATTATTGTTCACCAAAGAGATTGGCTGAACTTTATCAAACAATAAGTCGAAAGAATTCTCTAACTTTTTGAGGTCTGTATTATCCTCCGCTGCGTTTAGATTATCCCGCATAAACTGGATGCATCTATCCCAGATTAACTCTAAATTTTCATTCATTTTTCTGCTGCTATTTCCGGTGGGATTTTAGTTTTTTAAGAAGACAACAAATATCTAATTATTAATTTTCATAAAAAAATTTTTTCACTATTGATTATTTAAAAATATATTTGTATGAATTATTAACGACTTAAAATGATACACACAATCCACTCAATACGAGTACGTTACGGAGAAACCGATCCTATGAAATATGTCTATTATGGGAATTACGCAGAATATTTTGAAGTGGCAAGAGTGGAGCTTTTTCGAGCACTCGGAATGTCTTATGACGAGATTGAAAAAAGAGGAATTTTCCTCCCCGTTTCCGAATATAAAATTAAATACATCAGACCAGGACTTTATGATCAACTTTTGGAAATTCATACTTACATAAAAAAAATTCCAGGTGTTAAAATCGAATTCGATTATGAAATTTATAATGAAGATAAAATAAAAATTACCCAAGCTTCTACTACTCTATTTTTTCTGGATGCTGAAACTAATAAAATTATAAGATGTCCAGATTTTTTATTGGATTTAATCAAGGAAAATTGGAAAGAATAAATTGTCCTTCTTTAAATTTTCAATATATTCTAAACTAAAATAAAACCTAAGTGAAAAAATTACTCGCAATAGTTTCATTATCTATTTTATCATTATTTTCAGCGCAACAAAAAACCTATTGTAATCCTATTAACATCGATTATGGTTACACGCCGTTTGAAGTTTTCTCCAAGCAAGGAAAACACCGTGCAACTGCTGACCCTGTAATCGTTAATTTTCAGAAAAAGATGTTTCTATTTTCGACCAATCAGGAAGGTTATTGGTATTCTGACAATATGCTGGATTGGAAATTTGTAAAAAGAAAATTCCTTAGAGACAAGAAATACATTCACGATTTGAACGCGCCTGCAGTTTGGGCAATGAAAGACACACTTTATGTTTTTGGCTCAACTTGGGAACAGGATTTTCCGATTTGGAAAAGCACCAATCCGACAAAAGACGACTGGAAAATCGCTGTCGATACTTTAAAAGTGGGCGCTTGGGATCCAGCTTTTCATTACGATGAAGACAAAGACAAATTGTATCTTTATTGGGGTTCTAGCAACGAGTGGCCACTTCTTGGAACTGAAGTCAAAACTAAAACTTTACAATCTGAAGGCTTCGTAAAACCAGTTTTAAGATTAAAACCAGAAGACCACGGTTGGGAAAGATTTGGAGAATATAATGACAATGTTTTTCTTCAACCCTTTGTAGAAGGTGCTTGGATGACTAAACATAATGATAAATATTATCTTCAATATGGCGCACCTGCAACAGAATTTAGTGGTTATTCTGATGGCGTTTATGTTTCAAAAAATCCTTTAGAAGGTTTTGAATATCAGCAGCACAATCCATTTTCTTATAAGCAGGGAGGTTTTGCAAGAGGAGCCGGACACGGCGCAACTTTTCAGGATAACTTCAATAATTGGTGGCACGTTTCTACGATTTTTATTTCAACAAAAAATAATTTTGAGAGAAGATTGGGAATTTGGCCGACAGGATTTGACAAAGATGATGTAATGTACACCAACACAGCTTACGGAGATTACCCAACTCTTCTTCCTCAATACGCTCAAGGAAAAGATTTTTCAAAAGGTTTATTTACCAACTGGATGTTGCTCAATTATAATAAACCTGTTCAGGTTTCTTCAACTTTAGGTGGCTACCAACCGAATCTCGCCGTGGATGAAGACATCAAAACTTATTGGTCTGCAAAAACAGGAAATTCGGGAGAATGGTTTCAGACAGATTTGGGAGAAGTTTCTACGATTAATGCAATTCAAATTAATTACGCCGACCAAGATGTTGAGTTTATGGGAAAAACATTCGGTAAAATGCATCAATACAAAATTTATGGTTCTAACGATGGCAAAAACTGGAAAGTAATTGTTAACAAATCAAAAAACCAAACCGATGTTCCGCACGATTATGTAGAATTGGAAACGCCTGCAAAAGCTAGATTCCTGAAAATGGAAAACCTGAAAATGCCAACAGGAAAATTCGCTTTAAGTGGTTTTAGAGTTTTTGGAAAAGGAGTTGGAACTAAACCAGCAAAAGTTCAAAACTTCGTTCCGTTACGGGCTGATCCAAAAAAATATGGTGAAAGAAGAAGCATTTGGTTCAAATGGCAACAAAATTCAGACGCTGACGGTTATGTTATCTATTGGGGAAAATCACCTGATAAACTATATGGAAGCATTATGGTTTACGGTAAAAACGAATATTTCTTCACAGGAGCAGACAGAACAGACGCTTATTATTTTCAAATTGAGGCCTTTAATGCGAACGGAATCTCTGAAAGAACAGAGGTTGTAAAATCAGAATAAATTTTAAACTTTTTTAAATAAAAATTCAAGCTTTCGGAGTCAATCTTCGAAAGCTTTTTTATTATTATTTCGAAATATTAAATTTTCATTAATTCAAGGTTTTTTAAAATTAAATTAATATTCGTTAATGAACTTAAATTTTAAAAGAAAAACACTCAACAATTTCTAATTAATTAAAATAATTTTATAAATTTATAAGAAATAAGAGAATTAAAAATAGAATGGAGTTTTTTCTGACATCAGAAGATAATGATGACCGACCGATTTTTATTACCGGAAATTTCAACAAGTGGAATCCGAAAGATTCAAAATTTGAATTGGAAAAATTGAACGAGAATAATTATTACATCAATATTTCTGACGAAATTTTAAATGATGAAATCGAATATAAATTCACAAAAGGCGGTTGGGAAAATGTAGAGATTGATAAATACAACAATATCACTCCGAATAGAAAAACAAGAAAAGAGAACAAGAAAACGCAGGATTCTGTAGAAAAATGGAGACTGAATTGGGGACCTTTCAAGCAAGAATTTTTCCCGATTGTAGAATTGGTGGCTGAAGAATTTTACATTCCTCAGCTCGACAAAACCAGAAAAGTCTGGGCGCTTTTGCCTTATAATTATTACGATTCGGAGAAGAGTTATCCGGTTTTATATCTTCAGGATGCGCAGAATTTGTTTAATGAAGGTTCGGCTTATGGGAATTGGGAAATCGATAAAAAACTGGCACTGTTGGCAGAATATGGTCGAGGAGATTTAATTGTAATAGCTGTCGAACACGGAAACGATGACCGAATCAAAGAATATATTTTCGACAACGAAGATGTGACAAAAAATGCGGAAGGCAAAAAATATTTGAGATTCATTACTGACACGTTGAAACCTTGGATTGATAAAAATTATAGAACTAAAAAAGATAGAGAAAACACTGGAATTGGTGGAAGTTCTTTAGGTGGTTTGATTAGCATTTATGGTGGATTTCTTTATCCCGAAGTTTATTCCAAATTGTTGATTTTTTCGCCGTCGCTTTGGGTTGAGCCAGAAAATGATTTCCCGATGATAAACTTCACAAATCCTTATAAGATTAAAGTTTATCTCTACGGCGGAAGATTGGAAGGTTCCCGAATGGTGGGCAGAATCAGATTATTTGAAAAAGCTTTGAAAAAATTGACCGCTCAGAAATCATTCAATTTTGAAGTCAGAACCAACATCAGCGACAAAGGAACACATCAGGAATTTTTCTGGTCTCAGGAATTTCCAAGAGCAGTAGAATGGCTTTACATCGACAGTCTCGAAAGCCCTGTGAAAGCCAAAAATGAATTAGAAAATCAAACAAATGATTAAAATTTACAATAAAAAAGAATCAACAACACAAAACATATATCTGTTCAGCGAAGACGATTGGGAACAGGAAAAAAGCTCGCATCCGAATGTTGAATTATTCTTCAATGGAAAAAAGAATGAAGTTTTCATCAAAACTCATTCGGATAAATTTGATTTTTTCATTGGAATCGGTAAAGATGTAAAAGGATTCGAAATACAAGCGATTGCCAACAAATTTGCAAATGATTATAAAAAAAATCTGCAGGCAGTTCCAACTTCGGTTCATTCAAAGTTAGGATTGGATTTGACGGAAGAATTAGTGAAAGGTCTGTTTTTGGGAACTTACCTCTACCCTTTTGAAAAATCGCATCCGTTTTGGCAGGAGAATTTTGAACTTCACTTTAAAAACATTTCTGAAGAAGAAGGAAAAAATTTAGCTTTAAAAACAGAAGCGCTTTGCAACGGACAATTTGCGGGAATGGAGTGGCTGAATAAACCTGCCAACCACAAAAAAGTAAATCAAATTTCAGATTTTCTGAAATCGACTGCAGAAAAATATAGTTTAAAGTATAAATCATTCAACAGAGAAGAATCAATTAAAGAATGTTTAGGTGCGTTTGTCGCTGTGAATCAAGGAAGTTCGCAGGAAGCATCTTTTACAATTTTGGAATACAATTGCGGAAAAGATGATGCTAAAACCTTCGGATTGGTAGGGAAATGCGTATTGTTTGACACAGGCGGAATTTCCATCAAACCGTCTGACAATATGCATTATATGAAGAGCGATATGGGCGGAGCGAGCGCCGTTATTGGAGCTTTGATTACAGCTTCAGAACTCAAGCTTCCTGTCAATATCATTGCCATTCTTCCGATTACGGATAATGCAGTTTCGGAAAATGCGTATTTACCAAGCGATGTTGTGACAGCTTACAATGGAAAAACAATTGAAGTTCTAAACACTGATGCAGAAGGCAGAATGACTTTAGCAGACGGACTTTCTTACTTGTCAAAAAATTACAAAACCGATGTTTTGATTGATTTGGCAACACTCACAGGAAGTTCGGTTAGGATGTTTGGTTACACTTGTGGCGCTTATTTTTCGAACAATAATGATTTGAAAATCAAGCTGGAAAAATCCGCCGATAAAACCAATCAGCGACTTTGGAATCTTCCACTTTGGGATATTTGGAAAGATGATTTCACTTCGGATGTTGCAGATTTTAAGAACATTTCGATGAAGCCTTTCGGAGATTGCATTATTGCAGGAAAATTTTTGGAACAATTCATTGAAGGCCACGAGAATTGGGCGCATCTGGATATTGCAGGTGTAGCTTTTGGAAATGTTGGTTATGCTAAAGATAAAGCAGCGACAGGTTACGGCGTTCAGCTATTATTAGACTTTATAGAAAATTATAATTAAATCATCGGACATCAGTCATCTGACCTCCGACAAAAATATGAATATGGAAAAAACGATAGTCTGCATCTCCTGTTATTACAAAGGTTACGATTTTATGGACGAGTGCAAAAAACTCGGAAACAGAGTCATTCTAATCACTTCGGAAAACTTGAAGGAAAGACCTTGGCCTTGGCACGCAATAGATGAAGTTTATTATATGCCTGAATTGGAACCTTCAGTTTGGAATCTTGACCATTTGGTTCAGGGATTCGCGTATTTGATGAAGAATCATCAGATTGATGCGGTAATTGCATTAGATGATTTTGATGTAGAAAAAGCGGCGATGATTCGGGAAACCTATCGTATTCCCGGAATGGGACAGACAACACATCGTTATTTCCGAGATAAATTGGCGATGCGTCAACAGGCAAAAGACAATAGTATTTCTGTACCAGAATTTTCCTCGATTTTCAATGATGCAAAACTACATCAATTTACACAGGATGTTCCCGGACCTTGGGTTTTGAAACCTCGTTCCGAAGCTTCAGCAAGTGGAATCAAGAAAATCAATTCCGCTGATGAACTTTGGCTAGCAGTGGAAAATCTTGGAGATGAACGTTATAAATTTCTTCTAGAATCTTTCAAACCCGGCGATGTTTATCACGTGGATTGTTTGGTTTACAATAAGGAAATTGTGTTTTCCTGCTTTTCAAAATACCTTTCTCCACCAATGAAAGTTTCTCACGAAGGCGGGGTTTTTCGCACTAAAACTTTGGACAAAAACTCCGACGAAGCAAGAGGTCTGAACGAAATCAACAGAGAAGTTCTGACAAAATTCGGAATCCAAAATGGAGCAACTCATAGTGAATACATCAGAGGAACAGATGGACAATATTATTTCCTCGAAACATCTTCCAGAGTTGGTGGCGCACACATTCCTGATATGGTAGAAGCAGCAACTGGTGTGAATATCTGGAAAGAATGGGCAAGATTGGAAAATGCACTTTTAGACGGAACTCAATATTCTGTTGAGGAAACTCAGAAATTATTTGGCGGATTGATCGTTGCATTGGCGAAAGACAAACATCCTGATACACGCAATTTACAAAGCGAAGAAGTTGAAAAATTTTTACCAATCGATTATCACGTTGGAATTGTTTACAAATCTGATGATTCGGAAAAAATTCAGCAAAGACTGGACGAAGCTGCAACAATCGTGACAGAGCAAATTCTCAATATTCTGCCGCCAAAAAGCAAACCGACGAGTTAGATTGGTCTTCGAGAACCTCAGGCTGACAAAAAATCATTCATCAACCATCAATTATCATTTATAAAAAAAGATGCCTCTAATAACACATACAGATTATTATTCACACATTCTTGGAATGAGCCTTCAGGTCGAAGTTACAGGACATTTCGGTTACCCGATTATTATGTTCCCGACTTCTCAAGGTTCTTATACTCAGAATGCCGATTTTCATTTGAATGGAAGTATTTCACATTTCACAGACAATGGAATTTTGAAATTATTCAATGTTCAGACGATTGATAAATTCAGTTTTTATGACAAAGGAATTTCGCCTTACGAAAGAATCCGAAATTACGAAATGTATGTTCAGTTTTTGGTTCAGGAGTTTATTCCTTATATCCAAAGAACTCATAACACACATCGCATAGCAGTTGCAGGTGCAAGTTTTGGAGGTTACCACGCTTCTAATTTTGCGTTCAGGTTTCCGGATTTGGTTTCGCATCTTTTCTGTCTGTCTGGTGCTTTTAACATCCGGAATTTTATGGACGGCTATCAGGATCAGCTGATTTATTTCAATTGTCCGGATGAATTCGTGAAGAATGATGAAGCCTGGAAATACAAACATATGCACATCGTTCTCAGTACATCTGACCGTGATATTTGTTTGGAACCAACGAGAAAAATGGCGGGCATCTTAACATCAAAGGGAATTAATCATTGGTATGATGAGCAAAAATGGATAGATCACGATTGGGTGCTTTGGAGAATGGTTTTCCCGAAATTTATTGGAAGATTTTCGGGTAAATTTTAAAATAAATATCTCGCAGATTTTATTGATTTAGCAAATATATAATTATGGAAAATCTGCGTAATTTTCTTAATCAGCGAGGCAAATAGTTTTAAATTAATAAAACAAACATACAAACTTCGGACTTCGGACATCCGTCTTCCGACCTTAAAAAAACAAAATTATGGCAAAAAAAATTGGAATTTTATTCGGAATGGAAGACACGTTTCCTTGGGCTTTTATAGATAAAGTGAACGAACTAGGGAAAGGAGAATATATTGCAGAACCTGTTCAAATTGATAAATTGGAACAAGGCGCAGATTATGGTTATGCTGTGATTATTGACAGAATTTCGCAAGACGTTCCTTTCTACAGAGCTTATCTTAAAAATGCGGCGGTTAACGGAACTTATGTTATCAACAATCCATTTTGGTGGAGTGCAGATGAAAAGTTTTTCAATAATGCATTGATGTCCAAAATCGGAATTCCGTTGCCGAAAACTGTATTGCTGCCTTCTCACCAGAGACCAACCAATACTTCGGAAACGTCTTTCAGAAACCTGAAATTCCCTCACGATTGGGAATACATTTTCAATTACATTGGGTTTCCAGCTTATATGAAACCTCACGATGGCGGTGGATGGAGAAATGTTTACAGAGTTGAAAGTCCAGAAGATATGTGGGCAAAACACGCTGAGACTGAGCAATTAGTAATGATGGTTCAGGAAGAGATTGTTTTCGAGGATTATTATCGAGTTTATTGTTTGGGCAGAAAGTATGTTCATATTATGCCTTATGAACCGAGGAATCCGCACCATTTGAGATATGCAACAACACATCAAACGGAAGGAAAAGAACTCGAAAAGTTACTAAAAACCATTACGGATTATACGATTAAAATGAATGAAGCTTTGGGTTACGATTTCAACACAGTTGAATTTGCGGTGAGAGACGGAATTCCTTACGCCATTGATTTCTGTAATCCAGCTCCGGATGCTGACAGAAATTCTGTTGGGGAAGAAAATTTCCAATGGATTGTAGAACACGCTGCAAAGCTTGCAATTGAAAAAGCTAAAGACTACAAGCCTGGAAAAATCAACATCGATTGGGGGAAATTTGTAACCAATCAACTTTAAAACTTAACGACTAACTTAACTAACACAAGAAAAAAAATGCACAAATTCACAATAGGTGTTGAGGAAGAATATCAAATCATAGATGCGGAAAGCCGTGATTTGGTATCTCACGTTTCCAAAATAATAGAAGGAGGAAAGGCCGTTCTAAGCGAAAACTTAAAACACGAGATGCACGAATCTGTCGTAGAAATGGAAACAGGCATCTGTGAAAATATTCAGCAGGCACGACAGGAATTGACAGACCTTAGAAGACATCTTGTAAAAACCGCTCACGAACAGGGTTTACGAGTTTCGGGAGGCGGAACACATCCGTTCTCTCATTGGAAAGATAACATTATCACAAAAGATGCTCGTTATGACAAAATCGTCAGCGATATGGGCGATGTTGCAAGGTCGAATTTGATTTTCGGACTGCACGTTCACATTGGTATTCCCGATCGTGAAGAAGGAATCAGAATACAGAATGTGATGCGTTATTTTTTACCACACGTTTATGCATTGTCTACGAATTCTCCTTTTTGGGTTGGAAGATTAACAGGTTTCAAATCTTACAGACAAGAAGTTTTTGCTAAATTTCCAAGAACAGGATTACCAAGTTATTTCGGAAGCGTGGCAGAATTTGATGCGTATGTTAATCTGATGGTGAAAACCGGAACGATTGATAATGCCAAGAAAATTTGGTGGGATTTGAGAGTCCATCCGTTCTACCCTACTATTGAATTCAGGATTTGTGATATGCCAATGACAATAGACGAAACCGTTTGTCTTGCGGCGATTATGCAATCTTTAGTGGCAAAAATCTATAAAATGCATCAACAAAACACAAGTTACAGAAGTTACAGAAGACTGCTTTTGACCGAAAATAAATGGCGTGCTTCCAAAGACGGAATTGATGCACATCTCATCGATTTTGGCAAAGAAATCAGCGTACCTTATAAAGACTTACTGGAAGAATTACTGGCGTTTATTGATGATGTTGTTGATGATTTAGGCTGTCGAAAAGAAGTTGAATATGCAAGAGAAATTGTCAAAAATGGAACAGGAGCAGACAGACAATTGAAGGTTTTCCACGAAAGCGGTGGCGATATGAAAAAAGTAGTGGATTATATGATTTACGAAACTGAGAAGGGGCTTTTATAATTATTAATGATTAATGGTAAATTGTTTTCGAATCTCTCGCAATAGGGATTGCAGTGGAAATCCTTTTGCTTTTCTTTCATATAAGGAAAAGCAAAAGATTGCAACGGAAAGCCCGACCCAAGTTACGGCTAAAGCGTTGGCGAGGGAATTGCCCAAATTAATATTTTTAGAATTTTTTTAAATTTTCATCAATTCTAGATTCCGTATTTTTGTAAAAATTTATGAATATGAGTAAAAATGATGTAAGAATTGCACTTTTGGATATGAATAATAATCATCCGAATCAAGGGATGAGAAACATAAAAGAGCTGTCGAAAGCGTTTCAGGAGCAGTCGGAATATGAGGTTTCTGTGGAGCTTTTTGATGTTCGTTACAAAAATGAAATGCCAAATATTGAAGATTTTGATATTTTCATTTCTTCCGGTGGACCTGGGAATCCGCATCGTGAAGGTTATGAATGGGAACAGAAATTTGCTGATTTTCTAACGCAAATCTGGGAACACAACAAAACTGATGAACAGAAAAAATATCTGTTTTTGGTTTGCCATTCTTTCCAATTGGCGGTTATTCATTTCGGGATTGCGAATGTTTGCAAGAGAAAATCATATTCTTTCGGTGTGATGCCCATTCACAAAACCGAAGACGGCGAAAAAGATTTTTTATTCCAAAACTTGCCGGAGCCTTTCTATGGCGTAGATTCCAGAGCTTACCAATGTATAGAACCAAATGATGACAAAATCAATGCGTTGGGAATGAAAATCGTGGCGTTGGAGAAAATCCGTCCAAAGGTTCATCTGGAAAGAGCAATGATGGCCGTTCGTTTTTCTGATGAGATTTTCGGAACGCAGTTTCATCCTGAAGCTGACCCACTTGGTTTCATCAAAAATCTGGAAGACGAGAAAAATAAAGAAGCGATGATTGAAACTTTCGGAATGGAAAAATACCTTGAAACTATCGACAGAATGGATGATGATGATAAAATCGTTCTAACAAGAGCGCAAATCATTCCAAGATTTTTACAACTGGCTTCTGAACAAATTACTAAAAATTTAGTATTCGGTTAGTGGTTGACTGTTGATAGTTTTTATTTTGAAACTAACAACTTTCAACGCACAACGATCAACAAAATCTAAACTATGATTCCAAAATACAGAACTCAATTCAACGGAGAATTTTCTCAGGAAAAATATCAAAAAGTCAATGAGTTAATAAAAGAGAAAACGGGATACGAAGCTGGTTTCCGAATATCAGAAAGTCCTATTTTTCTTTCAAATGAGTTCTGGCAAAAGCTGGATGATGCTTCTCAATCGATTATTTCGCAAATCAAGGAAATGTCTGTTGAAGAACTCAGCAAAGCTATTCCTGCGAATTGTAATGTTCCGAATGACACTAAAAAGCCACATTTTGTTGCGATAGATTTTGGAATTTGTCAGGATGAAAATGGAAACGTCATTCCACAATTGATAGAATTGCAGGCTTTCCCGAGTTTGTTTGGATTTCAGAAGTTGTTTGAAAAAGTCCTTACCGAAGTTTATCCTTTTCTGAATGAACTTAAAAACTCGCTTCCAAAAGATGAATACATACAAAAACTGAAACAAGTGATTGTTGGAAATGAAAATCCAGAAAATGTAATTCTTTTGGAAATTTATCCTGAAAACCAAAAAACATCCATTGATTTTGTCTTGACAGAGCAATATCTTGGAATCAAAACGGTTTGTCTTACGAAAATCAAAAAGGAAGGCAAAAAGTTATTCTATGAAAATGATGGAAAATTAGTTCCTATTCATAGAATTTACAATCGTGTGATTTTTGATGAATTGGATAAAATCGAAGGTTTGGAAACGGAATTTGATTTCCGAGAAGACATTGATGTAGAATGGATTACGCATCCGAATTGGTTTTTTAAAATTTCAAAATACATTCTCCCAAAACTGAAACACGAGTTTGTTCCGAAAAGTTATTTCTTACCGGATTTTCCTGAAACAGAACATTTGGAAAATTTTGTTTTAAAACCTCTTTTCTCCTTTGCAGGAAGTGGTGTGAATCTGAATCCAACTCAGGAAATCATCAATAAAATTGAAGATAAAGAAAATTATATCCTTCAAAGAAAAGTTACTTATGCACCGCTTTTTGAAGACATCAATGGTGAATTTTCCAAAGCTGAAATCCGTTTGCTTTTTGCGTGGAATCCAGAAGAAGAAAATCCTGAACTTCTCGTCAATCTTGTTAGAATGACTAAAGCTGCAATGGTGAATGTAGATTTTAATAAGAAAGATGCAATTTGGATTGGGAGTTCTATGGCGTTTTTTGAAAAATAACCAGAAATAATTTCTCTTTTCTGGCGTATTTTTTGAACACAGAGATAAAAAACGATGCTCGATTTTAAGCAAATTCTTTTAGGCTCCGAAGAATGGACATTTCTTCTGGAAACGATTCTCCGAACGGGAATTATGTTTTTCATTATCATTTTAGGGCTTCGGCTTTTAGGAAAGAGAGGTGTAAAACAACTTTCCGTTTTTGAATTGGTCGTTATTATCGGATTAGGTTCAGCCGCTGGAGATCCGATGTTTTACAAAGACGTTGGGATATTGCCTGCAATTGTTGTTTTCACAATGATTATAAGTCTTTACACCATTATCACTTATTTCATTGGAAAAAGTAAAAAATTTGAAAATTTGGTTGAAGGAAAACCGATTTGCCTGATTAATGAAGGCATTTTTTGTATTGACGATTTCAAGAAGGAATCACTTGGTGAAGATGAGTTTTTTGCAGAATTGAGACTGAGAGGCATTTCTCATCTGGGTCAAATTGAAAAAGCCATTGAGGAAATCTCTGGCGAAATAAGCGTTTTTTATTATGATAATAAAGACATCAAATATGGTTTGCCAATAATGCCTGATTCACTCGATAATGTCATAAAATTGATAACAGTCAAAAAGCATTATTCCTGTACATTTTGCGGTTTCACAGAAGAATTGGACAATGACAAGCACAACTGCAAAGTTTGCGGAAAAGATGAATGGGTAGAATCTTCTAACAAAAAAAGAATTTCTTAAATCAATTCCAATTCCTCAACCTTCAGCTCATCAAAATGATGAATGACTAAGTCTGCAGTTTCGTAATTCTGATTCTTGCTATTTTCGCTTTTGTAACCCACACAGAAAATTTCTGCGCCGTTTGCAGCTAATATTCCGTTGGTACTGTCTTCTATGACGATGCAATGGGATTTGTTATTACCAGAAAGTCTTTGCGCTTCTATAAAAATGGCAGGATTTGGTTTTGATTCCGGAAAATCTTCTCCACTTACGAGATGTGAGAAAAACGGAAATAAATTGAAACGTTTAAAAACCCGATGAATGGTAGATTTGGCAGCAGAAGAAGCTAATATCAATTGGAAATTGGCTGAATAAAGATTTTTAATCAAGTCTTCTACCCCATCTAATAATTTCAGAGCTGGGTCAGAATCGAATAAATCGTAAAATAGGGTTCTTTTTCTTTGGATTAAATCTTCAACATCGGTATTGATCGCGAAAATTTCTTTTATCATTTGATAGACATTTCGGGTAGATTTCCCTGTGAATCTTGAGAATAATTCTGCATCTACATCGATTTTCAATTCTTTAAAATGTTGATAATAAGCTTTTTTGTGAAGAGGTTCTGTATCTACAATCACACCGTCCATATCAAAAATCACCGTATTTTTCATTAGTTGATTTATAATTTTCATTTTCCTAATGGAACACTGAAGTGTTTCATTTTCCCTATTTCATTAATTTCGGTACAAAAGTAGGGATTCTTAATTTGAGGATTTTAACACAACTATTAAATTTTTCAATTTTTAAATCAGAATCTAACGTTAAATTAACATTTTTCGATTGAATTTTAATAGTTTATTATAACAAAAAACTGAGGATTTAAGGTAGTTTTGATAAAAAATTAATCCGTGAAAAAACCTTTACTATTGTTACTATTTCCAACACTTGTTTTTAGTCAGGAGAAGATTAGAATTGTAGATTCTGAGACATCTAAGCCTATTTCCAGCGTCCGGTTAATATCGAATGAAAACGTCTATTATTCCAATGAAGAAGGGTATATTCTTTTACCTGAAAATACTGGAAACTGGGAAGTTTCTGCCTTTGGTTACATTTCTGAAAAAGTAAAAACACATCCCGAAACTGTTTTTTTGAAGCCAAAATATCAAGATATTGATGAAGTTAAAATTGTATCGATCGATTTTCAGAAAATATTAAAAACCGTTTCCAAAAATTACGATAAAATCTATTACAACGAACCTCAACTTTTTGATATATCAATCAGACAAAAAGCTTTTGAGAATAACGAAATGAAGTTATTAATGGTTGCAGATGGAAAATTCTGGAGTCTGGACGGAAACTACAATGCAAAAAAAGCATTTAACGGAACGTTTGATGATTTTATCCAAATTCAGCTAGACCATTTGCGTTACTTGAAATCCGAGGCTTTCGGGAATCCTATTAAATCAAAAAAGCAAAATGTTTCTCACGACAATGTTGGTGACATGTTTCTAAGTTATGAACTCTTCAGGACTTTGGGATTATCTAATCGTAAACATACAAAAGCCAGCGGAAAACTTTTAAATGACAATGGCGAAGAACAAGAAATCTCTTTCCTGATAAAGAACGACGAAAATATGATTTATAGGGGAAATATCTTGTACAATAAAAAAGACAATGCCATAACTCATTTTGAGCTAGATTTTGAACAAAGCCAGTCAGAAAGAAGAAAGCTGGAAGATGAAGATGGTACGAGCTATGAAAGACAATTGGGCGACGGTAAAATATTTTTTGATTATTATAAAAGTGGTGAAAAGTATGTCCCTTCCAAAATGGGTTATGCATCAGAAAAATTCAAAACGATTACAGAAAAAGGTGATTTTGAATACCGTTCTGCAAGAGAAATCATTTTCAAAAATTTCCAACCCGCCGACGATAAAAAACTGGATAATCCTATCAATCTCTCTACATCTTATTGGAATAATATGACTGTTGCAAAAGATAAAGGAGAAACATTATTAACCAAAGAAGAAGAAGAATTTATCAATGAAAAATCTAATGAGATACAGGATTAATATTTTTTTAGCATTGGTAATGCTTGCTAATTTTGCTAAAGGAAAGACTCATCGTTTCATCTACGATGTGATTTATAAAAAAGATTCTACATCTAAGGTTACTACGAAGGAAAATTACATCTTGGACATTAGAAAGTCTGAAACCGTTTTCTACACTCGGGATTTTTATCTCGCAGACTCATTAATCAACAACAATATCCCTTTTCCTAAGGATATGAAACTGAGTACTTCTAATATCATCACTCACAAGATTGGAAATAATCTGTTTGAGGAATATGACCTGATAGAAAATACAGTTCTAAATCTAAAATCTGAAAACAGCCAAAACTGGAAATTGACTGATGAAAAGAAACAGATTAAAAATTTGACCTTACAAAAAGCTACCACAGATTGGGGCGGAAGACATTGGATTGCTTGGTTTGCCACAAGTTTTCCTTTTCCAGAAGGTCCACACAAATTCCACGGTTTACCTGGCCTAATCATCGAATTGTCTGATGACAAAAACAATTACCGTTTTGAATTGGCAAAATCTGAAAAAATCACAAATCCGGAAGAGAATCAATTCATAGAAATGTCTAGACAGATGAGCATCCCAGTAGATTGGAAAAAATATAAAGCAATGAAACTGAATTATTACGAATCTCCCGTCAGCTTCATCAAAAACGGAATTGGTAATTCAAAAGTTGAAGATTTTTTTTTGAACGATGGAACAGTTGTCAACTCCCAAAACCAGAGAGAAATCAATAATCAATTGCGTAATGTTATCAAGAAATATAATAATCCGATAGAACTGGACAAAGCAATAACTTATCCTTGAATTTCATTAGAAATTTAACTTAATGATTTTATCTTTCCCTGCTAAAATCAGAGTGTTTTTATCGAGCCATTCGCAGGCGTAGAGATTTTTTTCGTCGGAGATTTTGGTCCAGGTTTTTCCGTAATCTGATGAAAAACTGATGTGTTGATCGCCCACTGCAACCAATTCTTTTCCTTTGGTTTTCGGACGGAATTTCACACAAGTCATATAACCCGCATTTTGTCCGCTGGCCTGGATTTGCCAGGTTTGTCCACCGTCGTTTGTTGTCGCGATATTATTGATGTTGTCAGATTGTTTGGTATAATCTCCACCAACTGCAATTCCGAAGTTTTTATCATAAAAATCTATGGAATAAATCCCTTGTGACGATGTTCCTTGTATAAATTGGGTTTCGAAAACTTGCCAATAACAATCTTTATTTTTCATTCTGTAAATTCTGGATTTTGAACCTCCGGTCGCTATCCAAATGAAATTTCCAGCGCTCGCAATATTGGTATTACTCGCCGCAAAAGCAGCTTCGCCTTTTTCTAAATAAGGAAAATCTTTACAATTTTTACAATTGATCCAATTTGCACCACCATTTCGGGTTTGAGAGATATTCAGTCGTTGATTGGCTGATGGGTCACTAAATGCTAATCCAAAATTATTATCTGTGAATTTCAAAGCATCATAAAAAGCCTTCGAATCATTATCATTAAACACAACTTTGGAGTCTAATGTTTTTTTATCAACTTGAAAAAAATAAGCAGGACTTTCTATGTTGATTGCGTAGAAATATTTGTTGTTTTGAGCCAATGTTCGGAACTGGAACTTTTTATCCGAAAGTCTGATTTGTTTTTTATCAGATTTATTTGCAATGTTTACGTAGCCAAATTTTGAATCTGTTCCTGCATACCAGACTTTTCCGTCCCAAAGCTGGATGGCTCGGATGCTGATTTTGTCAGTCAGCAATGTATCGATGGTAAATTTCTGAGAAAATAGAAATGATGAAATTATCGTCAGGCAAAATAGAATTAGTTTTTTCATTTTATAAATGTATAAAAACTTTGTCAAAAATGATAAACTTTGACAAACTCCAAAAAAAATCCCGATTTAAAAACCGGGATTAGATTGTTAATCTTTGTTGTCAATATCAATGTCGAGTTCTTCCAATGGTTGCTGTTCTGCTTTGAAAGTTTCGCCATAACCTTCCTTATGCAGTTTACTGTTTTTGACACTGTAAAGGAAATAAATAATTACGCCTAAAAACAGCCATCCTGTAGATAGTAACTTGGCATCGTGGCTCAAATTCCAAATCAGATAAACGTTGATTAAAATCCCTAAAGTTGCGATAACCGGCAAAGCAGGAACTTTGAAGTTTCTTGGTAGATTTGGTTCTTTTTTTCTAAGAATCCAAACGGCTACGCAAACCATTGTAAACGCGAATAATGTCCCGAAACTGGTCATATCTGCCAATTTGCTTATCGGGGTAAAAGCTGCAACAGTGGCAATTACAAAACCCAGAAGCATTAAACTTTTAGCTGGAGTTTTTCTGATAGGGTGAATATCACTGAACATTTTTGGAATCAATCCGTCTTTTGACATTCCAAGGAAAATTCTGGACTGTCCCATAATCATTACCATTAATACAGAAACCAAACCTATTGTTGCTGCAATCGTGATGATGTAACCAGCCCAGCCTTGACCGGCAATTTCAAAAGCATAAGCAACTGGTGCTTTAATAGCATCCGGGAATTGACCTTGTGGATTGAAATCTGTATAATGCATCATCCCAGTTAACACTAAAGAAACTAAAATGTACAAAACCGTACAAACCAAAAGCGATGCAATAATGGCAAAAGGAACGTCTTTTTTAGGATTAATTGCTTCACCGGCTTGTGTAGAAACCGCATCAAAACCTACATAAGCAAAGAAAATAGCAGCGGCTCCGGAAATAATTCCCTGAATACCGTATGCTTCTTTGAGGGTTTCACCTTCTTTTACCATTTCTGGTGCAGGAATAAATGGAGTCCAGTTTTCTGTATTGATAAACAATACACCCGCTATAATAACAAAAAGAACCGCAGAAACCTTCATAATCACAATTAAATTATTGGCTTTTGCAGCTTCTTTAGTTCCTTTGATTAATAATGAAATAACAACCAAAACGATAATAAATGCTGGTAGATTCATTGAAAAACCATCTCCTGTATAACTTGCCGGGTCGGATGTTAAATAATCCGGCAAATGCAAACCGAACATTTTCAACAACTTATTGAAATATCCGGACCAAGAAACTGCGACGGTCATAGAACCCATTGCATATTCTAGAATCAGTCCCCAGCCGATAATCCAAGCGAATATTTCTCCCACAGTTCCATAAGCATAAGCGTAAGCAGAACCTTCTACAGGTAAAATTGATGCAAATTCTGAGTAACAAAGTGCTGCAAAAACGCATGCAATTCCCGCAATTACAAAAGAAAGAGCGAGAGCAGGACCCGCGTGATAATAAGCTCCGGTTCCTGTTAACACAAAAATTCCACCTCCGATAATTGCGCCAATACCAATGGCAGTAAGGCTCCATTTTCCAAGAACGCGCTTCAGCTCACTGCTTTTCACATCTGCCTCGAAGGCGCTCATTGGTTTTTTTGTCCAAATTTTTGACATAATTTTTTTAATTTTTTGATTCTATCTCCCAAAAAAAATTGGGTTTCTCTTCTTATTTAATTATTTAGATTTACGAAAATATTAAAAAATTGCTTTACCAGATTATTTTTAGCCAATTTATTTTAGTTATTTATATTAATAATCAATTTGTATTTGGTATTTATGATTATTAATAATTATTTTTGATGCTATGAATATTTGGGAAACTCTAACGCTGCAATATAAAACCTATGACACTTATCAAATTATTCTGGAAATTATCGCAGTATTTTTCGGAGTTTTGAGTGTTATTTTCTCTATCAAAAAAAATATTTGGGTTTACCCAACTGGAATTATCTCTACTGTTTTGTTCATCTACATCATGTATGTCTTTGGACTTTTGGGAGATATGCTCATTAATGTTTATTATACCTTGATGAGTATTTACGGATGGGTTCTTTGGTCAAAAAACTCTGATGATCATATCCATGTTGAAGTGCAAAAAGCGAGTAGAAAAGACTGGCAAACAGGAACAAGTTTATTCATAGGAAGTTTACTTTTTGTAGGAACGGTGTATTTCTACAAACCTTTTATTGATAATCAATTTTGTATGGATGGTGTGAAGCTTGGGCTTTATCATCTGGATTGGGCAAATTACACCGATATTGTTACCACTTCCCTCTTTCTTGTCGGGATGTATTTTATGGCGAAACGATTGCTAGAAAATTGGCTATTCTGGATTATAGCAGATATTATTTGCGTCCCGATGATGCTATACAAAGGTCTCGCTTTTACAGGATTACAGTATTTTATATTTACATTTTTGGCCATCTTCGGTTATATGGCTTGGAAGAAAAACGTAATTAAGAGTTAAAAATATTTTGTTACGATTTCAAACAATACTGATTAAGTCTTAATGTAACCCTGATAATTTCTCCGAATATTCTTTAGCAAAAAGTGCTTTGTCTTCTTGCAATTTCTCTATAGTTGTGGGAAGAATATAATGAAAGAGGTATTGATTTTCATCATTTAGGAAAACGATTTCTTTTTCTTCGCCGTCGATCATTTGGGCAAAAATATCCCACATAGATTGGTCTTTCAGCTTCAGTAATTCGAAGAAGTCGTTGGCTTTTATGGTAATGTTTTTCATTGCTATTGTAAAAAGTATAATTGTATTAAGTAAAAAGTATTTTTCTTTCAACCCATTTCTAAACGTCTTTTATAAAATCTTCATACTCGTAGAAGAACCTCTCGAAGGCATCCATTTTTTCAACAAAAAATTCGAAAATATCTGGCCAGGTTTGCTTGTTAAAAATACTGACTCCAGATTTCTCAACCCAAATTCTGCTGATGACTTTTCCGTTGTCCAAAGTATAAAATTCTTCTTTTGTAAACGTCCCAATTTCATCTTCTAATATCGATTCTAATGACCAAATTTTTTCATAGTAAGCATTTCGGAAGAGTTCATCTTTCATTTCAATATCTAGAGAAACCTCAGCTTTTTTGTTATCTGCATAGAATTTGAAAGAAAAATCCTTGATTTTGGTATCATACAACAGCCATTTTCTGGGAAAAGCCTTGCCGAAAGCCGTCCAGAATTCTGTCTTTAATTGTTGAGCTTCTTGTTTAGAAAACATTTATTAGTTGATGGTTGATGGTTGATAGTTGTCAGGCCGAGGCTCTCGAAGCCATTTATACTTGAATCTTTTTACTTTTATCATGTTTCTTATAAAGACAAATCCAATTTTGAATCATTGAATTCTTTGATTAAGTTTTCGAAGACTTTTTCCACTGGAAGAATCTCATCAATCAAAGCAGAAACCTGACCTATTTCCAGTTCGCCTTCTACCAAATCGCCTTCAAACATGCCTCGTTTTGCGCGGGCTCTTCCCAAAGTTTCCTTCAAAGCTTCAACATTTCTGCCAGATTCATATAAAGTTTCCAAATCTTGATAAAATTTATTTTTAATCAAACGGACAGGCGCTAACTCTTTTAATGTTAATTGTGTATCGCCTTCTTTAAGTTCAACGATTTTATTTTTGAAATTCTGGTGAGAACTTGCTTCTACGGTTGCTGCAAATCTGGAACCGATTTGAACACCATCTGCGCCCAAAGTCATCGCTGCTCTCATCTGGCTTCCCAATCCGATTCCACCAGCAGCAATCAAAGGAATATCAATGTGTTTTCTCACATTCGGGATTAGGCAAAGCGTTGTGGTTTCATCTCGCCCGTTATGTCCTCCCGCTTCAAAACCTTCTGCAACAACGGCATCTACGCCCGCTTCCTGGCATTTCATTGCAAATTTTACGCTGGAGACTACGTGAGCTACTTTGACGCCTTCTTTTTTCAAAATATCAGTATAAGTCTTTGGATTTCCTGCTGATGTAAAAACGATTTTCACTCCTTCTTCCAAAATGATATTGATGATTTCTTCAAGATTTGGATAAAGCAAAGCGACATTGACGCCAAAAGGCTTGTCTGTAGCTTCTTTACATTTTCTGATATTTTCTCTCAAAACATCGGGATACATACTTGCCGAACCTATTAAACCCAATCCACCATTATTAGAAACCGCCGAAGCCAGTCTCCAGCCTGAATTCCAAATCATACCACCTTGCACAATTGGATATTGGATAGAGAAAAGTTGTGAAATTCTGTTCATTTTGTTGTATTGTTTTTGGGCAATGCCAAAATCTATGAAGCCGGACATTTTTATTATTTTTTCAAAAATAGGAAAAACATAAATCAAGTACAAAACAAAAATCTGTATCAGAAATTTTACATATTGTCTCAAAATAACACTATTGCATAACCATGATATAATTCTGAAACCTTATTTTTACAAAAATTTACAATTGGATTTATCATTAAGAACTGTTACTGTTACGAGATACATCTTACCCTTGCGAGAAGGCGGGTCTTTGCCTGCTTTGGCAGAAGCGGATGACGATTTTAAATATGTTCTCAAATTCCGCGGAGCTGGCCACGGCGTTAAAGCTTTAATTTCTGAACTTATCGGCGGAAAAATAGCTCAGGTTTTAGGATTTAAAATGCCAGAACTGGTATTCGCTTATCTTTCTGAAGATTTTGGCAGAAGCGAAGGCGATGAGGAAATCCAAGATCTTCTGAAAAACAGCAGCGGACTAAATCTGGCACTGCATTACCTATCTGGCGCAATAACTTATGACCCGGTTGCTGTAAAAACAGATGCTACAACCGCTTCGGAAATTGTTTGGCTGGATGCTTTTCTTACGAATATTGACCGTACTTTCCGAAATACCAATATGTTGATGTGGCATCAGGAACTTTGGCTTATAGATAATGGCGCTTCGTTATATTTTCATCATAGTTGGGATAATTGGGAAAAAAATGCAATCAGCCCTTTTGTGATGATTAAAGATCACGTTTTACTTCCAGAGGCGTCTGAATTAGATGCTGCAAACGAAAAATTCAAAACGATATTAACCAATGATATTTTAAGAGAAATCGTGGAACTGATTCCCGAAGATTGGTTGCAATGGAACGATACGGAGCTTAGCCCTGCACAAATCAAAGAAGTGTACTTTCAATTTCTATCCAGAAGACTCGCTAATTCTGATAACTTTTTAAATGAAGCTAAAAATGCAAGAGCCAAAGTTATATGAGTATGCGGTAATCCGGCTGGTTCCGAAACCTGAACGGGAAGAATTCTTCAACGTTGGAATAGTGATGTTTTCCAAGAAAGAAAGATTTATAAAAGCAAAAATCCACCTGTGCGAAGACAAGTTCCGCCTTTTGCACTCCAAAACAGAATATAATGATGTCCTGAAGCATCTGGAATCTTTTGTAAAAATTGCTGAAGGCGAGAAAACTGCAGGATCTATTGCTCAAATGGAAATCCCTGAACGTTTCCGCTGGTTAACGGCTGTCAAGAGTTCTATTATTCAAACTTCAAGACCACATCCTGGATGCAGTTTGGATTTAGAAAAGACTTTTGACAGATTATTCGGGGAGTTGGTTTTATAATTAGAGATTAGATTTAGACGTTAGGACAAATACTTAAAACAAAATTGCTTTCTCCAATTCCAAAAGTTTTTGTTTTCTCCAGATTCCGCCACCATAGCCGGTTAAAGTTCCGTTACTTCCAATCACTCTATGACACGGGATAATGATAGATATTTTATTAAGTCCGTTGGCGTTTGCGACTGCTCTCACCGCTTTTGGATTTCCCAGAGTGTCGGCTTGTTGCTGGTAAGTTCTTATGGTGCCGTAAGGAATTGTTCTGAGGATTTCCCAAACTTTTTTCTGAAAATCTGTCCCAACCGGAGCCAATGGAACGGTAAAATCTTTTCGTTTTCCTTCGAAGTATTCTTCTAATTCTTTTTCTAAAGTTTTAAAATGAGGATTTTCTCCTTGAACAACATTCGCATCAAAATGTTTTGAAATCTCTTTGAGTTCCGTTGGAAGTGCTTTTCTGTCGGAGAATTCCAGCATACAGATTCCGTTTTCGTTGGCGCAAGCAATCATAGTTCCAAGTGGAGTTTCAATTCTTTTGAGGTCAACAATCTTTTGCATTTTGGAATTTTTAGGAGAAACACCAAACACATTTTTGAAACCGTCATTAAACCCGCTCAAACTCTCGTATCCATTTTCCAAAGCCACATCCAAGACATTCTCGCCTTGCTGAAGTTTCTTAAAAGCCGAATTAATCTTAAACATCCTCTGAAATGCGTGAAAAGTCATTCGGTGATGTTTAAGAAACCAGCGTTTTACCGTTGCAGGTTGTAAACCTCTTTCAACTAAATCAATATCTTTGAATTTAATCTCAGGATTAACTGACAATTCATCCATCAGTTTCTGAATTTCGACAGGTGTTTCATCCGAATTTTCCAACGGTTTACAAACTTTGCACGGGCGATAACCTTTCTTTATCGCATCTTTTGCATTATCAAAAAATTCTACATTTTCAGGTTTCGGTTTTCTGGCTGTACAAGTTGGACGACAAAAGATTCCTGTCGTTTTCACACCCATCCAAAAGACGCCTTCGAATTCGGGATTCTTTTCAAACGATGCTTGGTACATTATATCGTTGCTCAAATTATTCATAATTGATAAATCATAGTTGATGAATGATACAAATCTAAATCATTTAATAACTTGATAACAACCGAAAAATGGACAAGTATTTTTTACTCCGGAAGAGCTTTCCATTTTTTGATAAATCCTGTGTAGAAATATAAAAATATAAAAGACAAAATCAACATTATGTAACTTGTTGTTAATCCCAAATCATCCAAAATCCCTTTACAATTTTCATAATTAATTTTTCCGAGATCAACTTGGCTTCTGCAATCTGCAACCTGATGTTCATTAATAATCCCAAAAATCAACCAAATAAGAAGAGGAAAACCAATCATTGATATAATCATAAAAATCGCAGAGATGATTTTAGGGAATCTTCCCATCGATATAAAAGGAAGTAACAAAATGATAATTCCCGTGACTAAAATGGTATAAAAAACAAAGAATATATTATTAAGCTTAAAGATAAAAAACGACGCCACACAAAACAATGTCACTACCAAAATAATAACTCCGGCAGAAATAATACTAAACAATAGCGAACGTAAATCTGTCACTCGGAAACTGAAAATAAACATTGCCAAAGCGAAAGCAATCCAAATATAAAGATGAATCGCATCTGTGAAAAAATCATCATTTTTAATCGTATCAACATTTTCCAAAAGTGTTTTTAAATCTGCTGTGTAGTAATAATAGTCAGAAATATTATTCTTAAAAAAGTTCTTCGGAGAAACCTCTTTATCCCAATTGGGGTTGAAATCTTTGACATTGATGGTATCTTGTTTCACTTCTCCATTTTCATCCAGATAATTATCTGTAGTTGCGGCTGCAGAATCTATAACAGCAACTGTTTCATTTCCGCCATAATAGCCATCTGGTGATTTGTTCGTGTCGTATTCTTCACCCAACTTTGTTTGATATTTTTTAATGAATTGTCTAACCTCAAATTTATCCGGATTATAAACCATCTTTGACCAATCCCTGGAATTCAAGTTATTGGCAATCCTAAACTCATTAGAAATAGCAAGAAAATCCGTCATCAACTTTTGTAATTCTTGAGAATTTTCACTTTCAAGAATCTTAATCGTTTTTTCATTGATGAAAGCTTGTTGTTGTTTTAATAAATCCTCATCCTCAAGATTACTGATGTTATTTTCATATCTATATTTTCTAATATGGGTTGAAGGATTATTTTTAATATCATAAAAAACCAATGAAAAATTAACATAACTCGGCATCGAAGTTTTGATATAAGGCGACAAATCTTCTACTTGTTTTTTGAAAAAGTAGGTTCTTGATTTTCTATCCCCGCCATCTTTATAATAAGCCAAAGGCGTCCTACTTTTCTTTTCCTCTTCCGGATACAAAAACAGGCCTCGTTTATCTCTCTTTGTTACGGTTTTTTGTACAGGCTAAAAAATTGATAAACACGATTGTGATAAACAAAATACTTTTTATCTTTTTCAATTTTATTAATATCAGTTTCGCAATAATAGTCCGAGAATTCTTTTGGAAACAATCTATTTTCTAAGGTATAAGATTCCAAATCCTGAGAAAGAAAAGGAACCGAACGATTGATTACGTCGATGTTTTTCACCATTTTTTCATCATCATATTGATGATTGATGAAAAGACGAAAACCCGTCATATAAGAAAAATAAAATGTTGTAGAAACAAGAATTATGACGAAATATTGCAAATATTCCAAGAACAATTTCTTGCCAGAACTCGGATAAAAATTCTTGAAAGCATTGTTCTTTAGCATAAATATCAGCCAGCCGACAATCATCAAAACAGAAATAATGACGTGGACAAAAACAAGTCCTGTTGAGAAATAATCGTCTATTGCCCGCGTATGTTGCAAAGTCAAAGGACTCGCGTGCGAAACAAAGCCGATAAAAAAGAAAATGAGATGAACGGCGATTCCTAAAAGCAACATCCAAACGATTCTCGTGTTCCAGATATTAGGATATCTTTCCAGTAAATATTGATTGATTTTATTGATTTTTTGCATTGTTCAAGAGTTTTTATTCCACAAAGAAACGGCGCGTAGAAGTTGAAATATTACGGATGTAAGTCACTTGAATTTTCGAATTTCCAAGCGCAGACAAGACATTGGAAAATTCGGTTTCAGGACTGAAATAAGCTACGAAAATCCCACCATTGAAATTCAACTTTTCGAGTTTGAATATCTGAAAAACCTGCAATAATTCTTCTCTGGAATTGTCGGTATCAATTTCTACAATCAGATTTTGATTTTCGGTTTCAGGCTTGATTTCGTTGTCTTGATATTTTCCGTTTTTGAGGAAAATCACTTTGTCCGAGATTTTCTCTACTTCGTACAATTGCTGAGAACTTAGAATCAGCGCAATTGGCTGATTAACCGAATTGGCAATCGCTTTCAAATCTTCCAAAATCACTTGTTGCGCAAGAACATCAAGGTTCGCCAAAGGTTCATCCAGCAACAAAATTTCGGGCTGACGAAGCAATGTTCTCGCCAATTCGAAACGCATTTTATATCCAGAGGAAAGTTCGCTCCATTTCAAATGTTTGTAATTCCAAAGTCCGAGGCGCGCAATCATCATCAGCGTTCTGGTTTCATTTTCCTCTGGATTAACGCCGTAATTTGACAGAACGAATTTCAAATTATCCTTCAGACTTCCATACCATTTTTCAGTTCTTTGCGGGATGTAAACGAGTTTTGTTCTCAAATCAAATTCATCCTTTGGGACAGAATCGAATTGATATTTCAGCTCGCCTTTGTTGTGTGAAATTTCTTTAGCTAACATCCTCAACAAAGTTGTTTTACCATTTCCATTTTCACCAACCAAACCGTAAACTTGTCCTTTTTTGATTTCCAAAGAAACCGGACCAAGCGAAAAACGATTGCTTCCGTAAGATTTTTGGACATTTATTGCTGTTAGAACTGCGATGTCCGTGGGATATTCCTTGACTTCTATTTTCTCTATTTCACCAAGAAAAACCTTGCATTTTTCAATGAGTTCATCGGATTTTTCAGGGTTCTTTTCTTTCCAATCCGTCAATTCAATGGCAGTTTTATAGACATCCATATTCTGAGTATCCATCGCACAATCTAGCATTTTTCGAAAACCAAGAACGGTATCTTTGTTATCAAAAAAGTGAAAAACTGCTTTCACTCTCTGTTGATGTGTTGTCATAGTTATTTTTTTGAACGTTTTAAAGATAACTAAATTAAGTTTGGGTTTATTATCTCGAGTACTATTTATTTGAAAGTTAAAATGATAAACCACATAGTCATATAGGAATTAATACTCAAGCAAAAAGAAAAAATAGAACTTGCAACTATTATATCTAAAAAACAATTTGTCTATCTGGTTTCAAAAACATTTGCTTTATTTATTTTCAATTGGTTTTGAAAAAATTTTTATCTTCCAAAACACAAAATCATCATTTTTATGGATAAGAGAAAACTTCGTGAATCTATTTTCAGACATTTGGACGGCATTGTTACAGCGCCTGTAATTTCAGTTTTGTCGAAGAAAAAAGTACTTGATTTTATTCTGGCTAATGATAATCTAGAACTTTCCGAAATCAATGAAAAATTTGAAACCAACGAAGGTTATTTGAATGTTGCCTTACGAGTTTTGGCTTCACAAGGTTTTTTGAATTATGATTTGAATAACGATTCGAATGTTGTAAAAATCGCAAAAAACACAAAAACAGAAGAAGCTTTTTCTCATCAGAATATTTATGTTGATTTAGCAGAGTTTTTGGCTGATTTTGATGTCATTAATTCTAAAGAACTCACCGAAAACCTCTGCAAAAAATGGATTGATATTTTTGAGAAATACAAATCTTTCATCAATGAAACTGCAGATGAAAATTCAGTAAAATATCAAATCCAAAAACATATTGAAGGTGCTCTGGTTGGTCCAATCATCATCAAACTCGGAATGAGCGGAATGTTTCATAAATACTTTATGGAAGCCAGTTTCAGCGCAGAAGAATTTCATAAAAACCCAATTTATTTTGGGAAAATTTTGGATTATTTATCAGAATTAGGCTGGTTTTCCAAGAAAGGAAAAAACTTCCAGTTCACAGAAACAGGATTATTTTTTGCAAGACGTGCAACTGCTTATGGCGTCACAGTTTCCTATCTTCCGATGTTTTCTAAACTGAACCAATTGATTTTCGGGAAAGCTTCAGAAATACGAGACATTGAAGATGGTGAGGACGAAATCCATGTGAACCGAGAGATGAATGTTTGGGGAAGTGGCGGCGCGCATTTGACCTATTTTAAAGTCATTGACGAATTTATTATCGATATTTTTAACCATCCTTTGGTTGAACAGCCAAAAGGTATTCTGGACATGGGATGCGGAAACGGAGCGCTTTTGCAACATCTTTATGAGATCATCGAAAGACAAACGTTGCGAGGAAAACACTTGGAAGAACATCCTTTGTTTTTGGTTGGTGCAGATTATAATCAGGCTGCATTGAAAGTCACAAGAGCTAATCTCATCAAAAATGATATCTGGGCCAAAGTGATTTGGGGCGACATCGGCAATCCGAAACAACTCGCCGAAGATTTACAATCTGATTATAATATTGAGCTTGGCGATTTACTTAACATAAGAACTTTCCTTGACCATAACAGGATTTGGGAAGAGGTTTTGGATATTAATTCTGACAGAATCAGCACCTCTACTGGCGCATTTGCGTTCCGAGGAAAAAAATTATCCAACAAAGACGTGGAAGAAAATCTCCTGAATCACTTAAAAAAATGGACACCTTATGTAGAAAAATTCGGCTTATTGGTGATTGAATTGCATACCCTTCCACCAAAAATCACTTCAAAAAATCTTGGACTAACTGCAGCGACAGCTTATGATGCAACACACGGATTTTCCGACCAATATATTGTTGAAGTAGATGTGTTTCACAGAATTTGTAAAGAATCTGGTTTAGAACCAGACACGAATCTATTCAAGAAATTTCCGGATTGTGAACTAGCAACTGTTAGTATTAATCTTTTGAAGAAATAATTAAAACAAAAAACCTTAACAAATGTTGAGGTTTCTATTTATTTCAAAGTTTATTTTACACTTTTGACTCTTATCATTCCTTTATTCTCGTGATACATCATACACATAATTTTGCCGTCTCGTTCTTTACATTCTTTGGTGTAATCGTAAACTACAGATACTTTTTCTCC
This sequence comes from Flavobacteriales bacterium UBA2306, assembly GCA_002345565.1. GTDB lineage: Bacteria > Bacteroidota > Bacteroidia > Flavobacteriales > Weeksellaceae > Epilithonimonas. The sequence continues at coordinate 947,536 of DDVS01000001.1, forward strand.
ATCTTTTTTAGACGCTAAAATATCGGAATTACAAACCAAGTAATCTTCGTTTTCTGCACCTCTAATGTAAGTTCCCGTGCAGTCTCTTACAATTGTTCCCGTTTGTAATCTATCGTGAACAGTTGCGCAAGAGAATAGTAATGTTGAGAAAAGTCCTAAAGATAAAATGTGTGATGCTTTACTCATCTTAGATTTATTTTTATTCTGGAATTCGTGAATCTGCGATTTCATAGATTTTTATTTGATTTAAAAGTACAATTTTAAATTATCATATTATAATCATTTTATTAACTTTGATAAAATTATAAATGATGGATATTTCTAAACAAACGCTTTATCAAGAAATTACAGACAAATTAAAAAATGTTCCAAAAGAAGTTCTGGAAAGGATTTCGGCCTATTTATCTGAAATTGATGAGAATAAAGAACATATTAATTTCGAACTTTCAGAAGAGCAAAAAGAAAGTCTTTCCAAAATACAAGAACGACCTTATTCTGAACATACACAAATCAATATTTTTCTGAACGAAATGAGTGAAAAATATGGCATTTAAAGTCATTATTTCTGATGAGGCAAAATTAGACTTAGAAAATTCATATTTATATTATAAGGAAAACGCAAGCAAAAAAGTTGCAGATAATTTTATTAAGGACTTTAGAAAATCAATAAAAATAATTTCTGACAATCCTTATTTTAAAATTTGGTTTGAAGAATTCCGAGCTAAGCCATTAGTAATATATCCTTTCGTAATATTTTTCTCTTTTGACAATAAAGAAAATTTTTGATTGCAAGAGTTTTTCACACTTCTCAAAATCCTGAAAAATATCCATAAAAAGCGAAAGAATGACCTTTCGCTTTTCTATTTTGAAAACTTTGTCAAAGATTTGGAACTTTGACAAATTGTCTACATCGTCTCCATCTTGAAACTCATACTTTCTATCACTTTCAAAATCGCTTCAACTGTGTCCATTGAAGTCAGACAAGGAACACCGTTTTCTACCGACATTCTTCGGATTTGGAAACCGTCTCTTTCTGCTTGTTTTCCTTTCGTAGTCGTGTTGACAACGTATTGAACTTTCCCTTTCTGAATCAAATCAATCAGGTTCACATCTTCTTCTCCGATTTTGTAACCGATTTTCGTATGGATTCCTTTTTCTTCGAAGTATTTCGCTGTTCCTTCTGTTGCCCAGATTCTGAAACCAACTTCCTGAAATCTTTTCGCCAACAAAGAAGCTTCTTCCTTATCTGAATCTGAAACGGTAAACAAGATAGAACCGTGCGTTGGAACTTTTCTTCCCGCTCCGATTAATCCTTTATACAAAGCTTTTTCGAAGGTTGAATCTTTCCCCATTACTTCTCCTGTGGACTTCATTTCAGGTCCTAATTGGATATCAACTTTCGTCAATTTACTGAAAGAAAAAACCGGAACTTTCACGAAGATTCCATCTTTATTCGGAACCAAACCTGATTGGTAACCAAGGTCTTTGAGTTTTGTTCCAAGAATTGCTTTTGTTGCAAGATTTGCCATTGGAACATCTGTGATTTTTGATAAGAAAGGAACGGTTCTGGACGAACGCGGATTTACTTCGATAACGAAAACTTCTCCTCCCGAAATGACGTATTGAATATTCATTAATCCAATGACATTCAAGCCTTTTGCTAATCTCTGGGTATAATCTTCAAGAGTTTTAATTTGAGTTTCCGTCAAAGTCTGAGGCGGATAAACTGCAATCGAATCTCCGGAATGAACACCTGCTCTTTCGATGTGTTCCATAATTCCCGGAATTATCGTTGTTTCACCGTCACAAATCGCATCCACTTCCACTTCTTTTCCTGTCAGATAACGGTCAATCAGAACCGGATGTTCCGGACTTGCATCCACCGCATTTTCCATATAGTGAGCGAGTTCTTTTTCCGAATAAACGATTTCCATCGCTCTTCCTCCCAAAACATAACTCGGACGAACCAAAACCGGATAACCAATTTCATTGGCAATCACAATCGCTTCTTCTTTTGAAGTCGAAGTTTTCCCTAACGGTTGTGGAATTCCTAAATCTTGAAGTGCCTTTTCGAATTTATCTCTGTTCTCAGCTCTGTCCAAATCTTCAAGGGAAGTTCCCAAAATCTGAACGCCGTGAGCCGCTAATTTGTCTGCCAAATTAATCGCTGTTTGTCCTCCGAACTGAACTACAACTCCTTTCGGTTTTTCAAGTTCAATGATGTTCATTACATCTTCTTCTGCCAAAGGTTCGAAGTATAATTTATCCGAAATAGAGAAGTCTGTAGAAACGGTTTCCGGATTAGAATTGATGATAATCGCCTCATAACCCATCTGTTGAATCGCCCAAACCGAATGTACGGTTGCATAATCAAATTCAACACCTTGACCAATTCTGATTGGACCTGAACCCAAAACGATGATTTTTTCTTTTTCAGAAACTACACTTTCGTTTTCTTCTTCATAAGTTCCATAGAAATAAGGTGTTTCCGATTCAAATTCAGCAGCGCAAGTGTCCACCATTTTGTAAACCGGCATTATTCCGTTGTCTTTTCTGAATTGGAACACTTCTTTTTGAGTTGTTTCCCAAAGATGAGCGATATTCAAATCTGCGAAACCTAATTTTTTAGCTTCAAGAAGAATTTCTTTGTTGAATTTATTTTCTTTGATTGTCGTTTCGAAGTCAATTAATTTCTTGATTTTCCAGATGAAGAATTTATCAATTTTGCTCCATTCTACAATCTGTTCCCAATCGTAACCTCTTCGTAAAGCATCACCAATGATGAACAATCTTTCATCGTCACAAACTCGGATTCTTCTTTCGATTTCTTCAGCTGTTAAAGCTTCGGCTTGTTTTTTCTTTAATCCTAAATGACGAATTCCTGTTTCCAAAGAACGAATCGCTTTCTGCAAAGATTCTTCAAAATTTCTTCCGATTGCCATTACTTCTCCCGTTGCTTTCATCTGCGTTGACAATCTTCTGTCAGCAGTTTCGAATTTATCGAAAGGGAATCTTGGGAACTTAGTCACAACATAATCCAAAGCAGGTTCGAAGCAAGCGTAAGAAGTTCCTGTAACTGGATTTTTAATTTCGTCCAATGTCAAACCAACTGCGATTTTTGCAGCGATTTTTGCAATCGGATAACCTGTTGCTTTACTTGCCAAAGCCGATGAACGCGAAACTCTTGGATTCACCTCGATGATATAATAATTGAATGAATGTGGGTCTAATGCCAACTGAACATTACATCCACCTTCAATTCCTAAAGCTCTGATGATTTTAAGGGAAGCATTTCTCAACAACTGATATTCTCTATCAGAAAGTGTCTGCGAAGGTGCAACCACAATGGAATCTCCCGTATGAACTCCAACAGGGTCGATGTTTTCCATATTACAAACCACAATCGCATTGTCGTTGGAATCACGCATTACTTCATACTCAATTTCTTTGAAACCGGCGATTGACCTTTCAATTAAACACTGTGTTACAGGCGAATGTTTCAATCCCAATTCAGCAATTTCACGAAGTTCCGTTTCGTTGGAAGCAATTCCACCGCCTGTTCCTCCCATTGTAAAAGCAGGACGAACAATTACCGGATAACCCAAATTATCAGCAAAAGCTAAAGCGCCTTCAACAGATGTGACGATGTCAGATTCTGGAACTGGTTCGTTCAGTTCTCGCATCAATTCGCGGAAAAGATCTCTGTCTTCGGCTTGATTGATTGCCGAAAGTTTTGTTCCTAAAACTTCCACTTTACATTCTTCAAGAATTCCGGATTTCTGTAATTCAACCGCCATATTCAGTCCGGTTTGTCCTCCCAAAGTTGGAAGAAGCGCATCCGGACGTTCTTTGCGGATGATTCTGGAAACGAATTCCAAAGAAATCGGTTCAATATAAACTTTGTCGGCAATCTCCACATCCGTCATTATGGTTGCTGGATTGGAATTAATCAAAATCACTTTGTAGCCTTCTTCCTTCAAAGAAAGACAAGCTTGTGTTCCCGAATAATCAAATTCCGCAGCCTGACCAATAATGATTGGACCTGAGCCGATTACTAAAATTGTTTGTATATCTGTTCTTTTCATTTTTACTTTTTTGTCCGAAGTCCGATGAAGGACGTCGGAAGATTTTTTATTTTATTTTTTACGTTGCTTTTGTCATTCCGTAGGAATCTCAACAGTTTAGATTTCTGCAGAAATTTGACGGATTCTATGACAAAAACTATATTTGAATTTCTAAATTAATTTCTTCTTTTTCAGTTTTCGTAAACAATATTACGTTGTCATTATCCTTTTTAAAATCCCAATCTGATGAAACTAAATCTCTGACTTTTTTAAATTCAATTTTATTCTTATCCAAAAACCATAATGTCATTCCATTAGGAATAGGATTAATTGAAATAAGGAAAAAACCAATCTCTGTTTCAAAAAAATTCATATCAAAAAAGAGTTCTTCAATTTCTTCAATTCTTGGAATAGTTCTGAATTTAAAAACGTAGTCATTTAATCCGTAGTCAAGTTCTAAATCTTCAATTTCTTTTACATAATAGTCTATAAACTTTCTTTCAATAATTAAATCGTCAGATTCAAATTCAATCTCGAATTCATATTCAGTTTTTTCATTCTCATTATTTTTCCTTGAAAATAAATTAATGATTAAAAAGATTGGAATAATAATTACCATAGCAATTATAAAAATTATAGGAACTAAAATATACTGACCTAAAAAATTAATCAGTGTATTCTTAGATTTCAATTTTGTCCTATATTCTTGAATTTTGAATTCCATTTATAATATCAAATAAAACTTATTAATATTAAACCCTTCGGGTTCTTTCAGATTGTATTAATATTTCTCCATAGGTTTCACCTACGGCTATTGATATTAAATCCTTCGGATTCTGTAATCTTCTACTTTTTGAAATCCTCCATCAAAGTGATGAAATTATCGAAAAGATAATTCGCATCCTCCGGACCAGGACTTGCTTCCGGGTGATATTGAACTGAGAAGCATGGATGAATCTTGTGTTTCACCCCTTCGTTTGTTCGGTCATTCAGAGCGATGTGAGTTTCTACTAAATCTGTATTTTTCAAAGATTCTTGGTCAATCGCATAACCGTGATTCTGCGAAGTGATGGCAACTTTATTTTTCTCCAAATCCAAAACCGGATGATTTCCACCTCTGTGCCCGAATTTCAGTTTGTAAGTTTTTGCACCACAAGCCAAACCAATCAATTGATGTCCTAAACAAATCCCAAAAATTGGAACTTTTCCTAACAACTTCTGAATCATTACCAAAGCTTCCGCATTATCTTCCGGGTCGCCGGGACCGTTGGAAAGCATAATTCCGTCCGGATCCATTAATAGAATTTCTTCTGCAGTTGTGTCGTGAGAAACTACGATGATGTCACAATTTCTTTGAGATAATTCGCGAATGATTCCCAACTTGGAACCGAAATCTACCAAAACCACTTTGAAACCTCTTCCCGGACTTGCATAAGATGTTTTTGTGGAAACTTGTTCTACTTGATTTGTTGGAAAATTAGTAGCTTTTAGTTCTTCGACTACAGCTTTTTCGTCTGCATCTGCGTTGACGATTTTTCCTTTTTCAACACCTTTGTTTCTAAGAATTCTTGTTAATCTTCTGGTGTCGATTCCTGAGATTCCTGAGAGATTTTTCTTTTGGAACAATTCGTCCAAAGTAATCTGTGTTCTGAAATTGGAAGGCAAATCACACAATTCTTTTACAATCAAACCTTTGATTGCAGGTTCGATGCTTTCGTAATCGTCACGATTAATTCCATAATTTCCAATCAAAGGATACGTCATACAAACGATTTGTCCGCAATAACTTGGGTCGGAAATCAATTCCTGATAACCCGTCATTCCTGTGTTGAAAACTACTTCTCCGGCAGTATCCTGATCTGCTCCGAATCCCGTTCCGTAAAAAACTTCGCCGGATTCTAATATTAACTTCTTTTTCATTTTTACTTTTTTAGATTCAAGAACCGAGACTTCAGATTTCAGACTTATCTTAGTTCTTGACTCTTTCTTCTTGTTTCTTTATTTCAATTTTTACTCAAAAAAAACACGCCCGAAAGCGTGAATCAATATTTTAAATTTTGGAATCGATGAATTTGAATCCTTTGTTTTCCAAATCATATTTAAGGATTGCCATTCTAGCAAAAACGCCGTTCTGCATTTGCTTGAAGATCCTCGACCTTTCACATTCAACTAATTCTGAATCAATTTCCACACCTCTGTTGATTGGCGCCGGATGCATAATGATGGATGTTGGTTTCATTTTCGCTTCACGCTCTTTTGTCAAACCAAATTTCTTCAGATAATCTTCCGATTTGAAATTGAAGCTTTTCTCGTGACGCTCGTGCTGTATTCTTAATAAAATCAAAACATCAACTTCCTTCACCAAATCATCAAACTGCATATAAGTTCCGTTCACCAACATTCCTTCATCGAACCAGAATTCTGGTCCGGAGAAATAAACTTTCGCTCCCAATCTTCTGAATAATCCTGCATCAGAATTCGCAACGCGACTATGTTTTACATCACCAACAATTCCGATTTTAAGACCTTCAATCTTTCCGAATTCCTGAATGATTGTCAGTGCATCCAAAATTGACTGCGAAGGATGATGTCCCGTCCCGTCACCTGCATTTACGATAGTTAATTTTGTATCTTTCAATGCGTCATAATAACGTGTTTCCGAATGTCTGATTGCAGCGACTTCAACACCAATGGCTTCCAGAGTTTTAATCGTATCCAAAAGTGTTTCTCCTTTTGAAATCGAACTTTTATCCGCTTCGAAATCGATAACTTGAAGTCCTAATTTCTTTTCTGCGACTTCAAAACTTGTTTTGGTTCTCGTGCTATTTTCAAAAAACAGGTTCGCGGCGAAAACATCGCCTTCAATCTTGCTAATCTTCCCTTCTGAAAACGCCTGAGCTTCTTTTAAAATTTTCTCTATACTGTCCGTAGAAACGCGTGAAAGCTTAATCATAATTCAAATTTTTAAATAAAAAAAACGAAGCCTAAAAGACTTCGTTAAATATAAAAAATATTGTTGTTGTCGGCAAATTTGCCAATTGTTGTTATCGCTAAATTCTGTACCAGATTCATTGGGTGCAAAGATACCAATATTTTTGAAATTATGAAACCCTAATCAAAATATTTTATATTAAATCAATGAACTTCTACTCCCGAATTGTTGTCTTCGATTTTTTTCTTTACTTTTGAAAGAATCATTCATCAATATGAGCATTGACAAAAAAGACAAACTGATTCTATCGCTTCTACAAGAGGATTCTACGCTATCTGTAAAAGAAATTTCCGAAAAAATCGGGCTGACTTTTACACCAACTTACGAACGCATCAAAAACCTTGAAAAACAAGGTGTTGTAGAAAAATATGTTGCTATCCTCAACCGAGAAAAACTCGGAATCAACATAGTTGTTTATTGTAATGTCCGCCTCAAAGAGCAATCTCAAAAAACTTTGAAAGAATTTGAAGATTACATTTCTAAATATGATGAAATCCAGGAAATTACAAGTCTTTCCGGCGAATACGACTATATGATAAAAATCCTTGCCAACGACATCAATTCTTATAATGACTTTGCTGTGAAAGTGATTTCCAATAGTCCTCATATTGGGCAATATCACAGTTCTATCGTTCTTGCCGAAGTTAAAAAGACAACTAAGTTTAAGTTGGATTAATATTTGTTTTAAACGCAAAGTCCGCAAAGTTTTCTTTAACAAAATTGAAAATATTTTTAAGATTCGCAAAGGCGTAAAACTCAGCAAAGCAAACAAAAGTTCAAATACTAACCCAACAATTTATCTCTCACTTTATTGAATTGATATTCGATTTCATCGAGGCAAAGATTTCCTAAACTGCCTTGATGAGAATGATTGAGCTCCTTATAATCGTATTCGAAAACACCATTTTCAATCTCCTGACCGATTTGGATATAAGCATCACGGAATGATTTTCCATTTTTCACTTCTTCGTTGATTTTTTCTACGCTGAAGATGTATTTATATTTCTCATCATCCAGAATATTGTCTTTCACTTCAATATTTGGAAGCGTGTAAATCAATATTTCTAAACATTCTTTCAAAGAATCGATTGCAGGGAAAAGGATTTCTTTTGTCAACTGCAAATCTCTGTGATAACCAGAAGGCAGATTATTGGTCAACAAAATCAATTCATTTGGCAAACCTTGAATTCGGTTACATCTTGCTCTCACCAATTCGAAGATATCCGGATTTTTTTTGTGAGGCATAATACTGCTTCCTGTTGTAAATTCTTTCGGAAAGCTTATGAAATCAAAATTCTGACTCAAGTAAAGACAAACATCGTAAGAAAACTTGCTTAAAGTTCCAGCCAAAACCGAAAGCGAATTAGCCAACAATTTTTCCGATTTTCCACGTGTCATTTGCGCATAAACCACATTATAATTCAGTGTTCTGAAATCTAATTTATAAGTCGTACTTTCTCTGTCAATTGGGAAAGATGAACCGTAACCCGCAGCCGAACCTAAAGGATTTTTATTAATGATATTCTTAGTCGCAAACAGTAATTCTAAATCATCAACCAGAGATTCTGCATACGCTCCAAACCACAAACCAAAAGACGAAGGCATTGCAACCTGAAAATGTGTATAACCAGGCAATAAAACGTTTTTATGTTCATTCGCTTTGTCTTTCAAGATTTGAAAAAATGAATCTGTTCGTTCTGTGATTTCTCTGATTTCGTCTAATAGATATAATTTGATATCTGCTAAAACTTGGTCGTTTCGTGACCTTGCTGTATGGATTTTTTTTCCTGTTTCGCCGAGTTTTTCGATGAGAATCGTTTCGATTTGTGAATGGATATCTTCTGCTGTTTTATCGATTTCGAAACTTCCTTTTTCGATGTCAGAAAGAACTTCTTCCAAAACCGCAACAATCGCCTGCTCTTCATCTAAACGAATCAAACCAACTTCCGCCAACATTTTTGCGTGAGCAATAGAACCCAACACATCGTATTTCGCTAATCTGTCATCAAAATCCAAGTCTTTCCCGACCGTGAATTTGTTAACCAAATCATTGGTTTTCGTATTATCTTTTTGCCAAATTTTTTTCATTTTAATAATTTTTAGAAATTAGATTTTAGAGATTAGAAGTTAGATTCCAATTGGTTGTCTAATTTCTAAAATCTCAATTCTAGCTTCTGTTAAAGAATTTTTTCTAATATTTTGATGTAAATATCGATGCCTTCTCGGATTTCGTCGATGTAAACAAACTCGTCCGCCGTGTGAGAACGCAGACTATCGCCAACGCCCAACTTGACCGATGTGCAAGGAATAATCGCTTGGTCGGAAGATGTCGGCGAGCCGTAAGTTGTCCTTCCCAAAGCCAATCCAGCCTGAACAAACGGATGATTGACCTCGATTTTTGACGAATTGAGACGGAATGACCTCGGTGTGAGTTTCGATTTCATCTGAGATTGGATGATTTCGAAAACTTCACGATTCGTATATTCGTCTGTGACACGCACGTCCAGAGTGAAATTGCATTTTTCAGGAACCACATTATGCTGAGTTCCCGCATTGATAACCGACAAAGTCACTTTCACTTCGCCTAGATAATCTGAAACTTTTGGAAATTTAAAATTCAGAATATTCTGCAAATCCTGCATACATTTCACAATCGCATTGTCATTGTTCGGATGCGCAGCGTGAGAAGGCGTTCCCGTCATTTCGCCATCAATAACAAGCAAACCTTTTTCTGCAATTGCAAGATTCATTTTGGTTGGTTCGCCTACGATTACTAATTCTACATTCGGAAGTTGTGGAAATAATGCTTCGATTCCGTCCAAACCAGAGATTTCTTCTTCAGCCGTCAACGCAATTACCAAATTATGAGTCAAATCTTCGGCTTCATAAAAATAAAGAAATGTCTGCGCCATTGCCACCAAAGATGCACCTGCATCATTGCTTCCCAAACCAAACAATTTTCCATCTTTCTCAACCGGAATAAACGGGTCCAAAGTATAAGCTTTGTTCGGTTTTACCGTGTCGTGATGCGTGTTTAGAAGAATCGAAGGTTTGCCTGTATCAAAATGTTTGTTGGTTGCCCAAATGTTATTTTTGAATCGGTTCACAGTCAATTGATGTTCATTGAAAAATCCTTCTATGATAAGCGAAACGTTATATTCGTCCCGGCTCATAGAGGGCGTTGCGATGAGTTTTTTCAATAATTTGACTGCGTTTTCCGTTAATTCTTCTCTGCTAAAGACAGATTTCAGTTCCTTCATTTCCTAGTTTTATTTGGTCTGATAATTTTTCTTCTTTGATTAAAGCCACTTTCTGAACGCCATTTTCTTTGGCTCGGAAAGCATTTTCAAGTTTTGGTAAAATCCCTTTGTGGAGTTTTCCTTCGGATTTTAATTCAGAAAATTCTTGTTTGTTAATTGTTTTCAAATTTGAATTTTCATCTTCAACATTTTCCAAAACCCCATTTTTATCGAAACAGAACAGCAATTCCGTATCGAAATATTTTGATAAAGCCTGAGCGATAGTTCCGGCAATCGTGTCTGCATTGGTGTTGAACAGATTTCCTTTTTTATCGTGAGTGATGGCAGAAAACACCGGAACCAAACCCAGATTTATCATATTGATGATCAATTCGTGATTGATACTTTTTTCGTCTATATCGCCAACAAATCCAAAATCGATTTCGGGATGTTGTCTTTTTTCAGCTTTGATAACATTGCCGTCCGCTCCGGAAAACCCAATGGCATTACAATCGAAACTCTGAAGTTTTGCCACCAAATTTTTATTGATTCTTCCGGCATAAACCATTGTTACGATTTTCAACGTTTTCTTATTCGTGACTCTTCGTCCATCAATCATTGTCTGCCTTATTTTTAGCTTTTCGGCTAAAGTTTCAGCAATTTTTCCACCGCCGTGAATCAGGATTTTAGCACCTTCGATTTCAGAAAATTGTGCAAGAAAAGCTTTCAATGCTTTTTTGTCATCGATAAGAGTTCCGCCGATTTTTATGATGTGTAGTTTTTGCATTAATTAATTTAATTCATCCAAAATTTCGCTGAAAACCGCCTGTGCAGAAAAGATTCTGTTTTTTGCCTGTTGATAGATGATTGAATTTTCTCCGTCCATTACTTCATCACTCAATTCAAGATTTCTACGAACCGGCAGACAATGCATCACTTTCGCTTGATTGGTTAATTCTAATTTTTCATTGGTTAACATCCAATTGTCTTCAACTTCCAGCACTTTTGCATAATCATCAAACGAAGACCAATTTTTCACATAAATAAAATCTGCATCTTTCAACGCTTCTTCCTGATTATGAACTACAGGCGTATCTTTTGTGAAATTTTTATCCAAATCGTAACCTTCCGGATTGGTAATCACAAAATCTACATCCATCTGTTGCATCCATTCTGTGAAAGAATTACCGACAGCCTGTGCAATCGGTTTAATATGAGGCGCCCAAGTCAAAACGACTTTTGGTTTTCTATTAATCTTGAGCTTGTCGAAAGGCCAGTTTTCTGAAATCGTGATGCAGTCTGCCAAACTTTGTAACGGATGTCGAGTCGCAGATTCTAGCGAAACCACAGGAACTTTAGCGTGTTTTAGGAACTGACTCAGAATACTCTCATTCACGTCATCTTCTTTGCTTTTCATTCCTGCAAAACATCTTACTGCGATGATATCACAATATTGATTCAGAACTTCTATCGCATCTTTGATATGTTCGACAGTGTCGCCGTTCATTACTGTTCCGTCAGCGAATTCTAGATTCCAAGCTTCTTGTGCAGCGTTGAGAACTAAAACATTCAGTCCTAAATTCTGAGCAGCGATTTGTGAACTTAATCTTGTTCTAAGACTGGAATTAAGGAAAACCAATCCAATTGTCTTTCCTTTTCCTTTAGTTGGATTTTCTAACGGATTTTCTTTTATTTTTAAAGCTTTTGCAATGATATCTTGCAAATTATCTATATCGTAAACCGAAGTGAAATTTTTCATTTCTTAATTGTATTGAACGCAAATTGCGCAAAGATTTTTACTAATTATTGAAAATATTTTAAGATTCGCAAATCGAAGATTCATCGATTCCTTTAAAATCAAATAATAAATTGAGATAAAGGCGCTTTCGCTCAGCTAAGCAAGTTTTTAATTTTCTGTTAAAACTTTCTTTTTCTCATCAATTGTTTTCAAAGTTTTTTCTAAAGCATTGATAAACAAATCGGATTCTTTTTCAGAAATATTGAGCGCTGGCAAAATCCGCAGAACGTTTTTATCATTAGCATTTCCGGTGAAAATAAAATGCTCAAACAACAATTCTTTCCTGACATCTACACAAGCTTGGTCGAGCTCAATCCCAATCATCAGACCGCGTCTTTTGATATTTTGGATGTGAGGGAAATTTTTAATTTTTTCTTCGATGTATCTTCCGATTTTTTCGGAATTTTCGATTAAACTATCTTTTTCGATCACTTCCAACACCGCTAATCCGGCAACACAAGCGAGATGATTTCCGCCAAATGTTGTTCCCAACAATCCGTAACTCGCTTGGAATTTTGGACTAATCAAAACACCACCAATCGGAAAACCATTTCCCATTCCTTTTGCAACCGTAATCAAATCCGGTTTGATGTCGAATTCCTGATGCGCAAAGAATTTCCCGGAACGTCCATAACCAGACTGAACTTCGTCTAAAATCAAAACTGCATCGTTTTCTTTACACAATTTTTCAATCGTCAAAATGAAATCTTCCGTCAACAAATTAATTCCACCAACACCTTGAATTCCTTCGACAATCACTGCTGAAATTTCGTTTTGATTTTCCGCAAAAATCTTCTCCAATTCTTCTGAATTATTGAATTCACATTTGATGAAATTCTCCGATTCATTGACCGGTGCTACAATTTTTGGATTGTCTGTAACCCCAACCGCAGCCGAAGTTCTTCCGTGAAATGATTCGGAAAAATGAACAACTTTCTTTTTTCCGTTATGAAATGAAGCCAGCTTCAAAGCATTTTCATTAGCTTCTGCTCCGGAATTGCACAAGAACAATGAATAATCCTCGTAACCCGATAATTCTCCCAATTTATTAGCTAATTCTTCCTGAATTTTGTTCTCCACAGAATTGGAATAAAAACTGATTTTTTCCAATTGATTTTTCAGTTTTTCAACATAATGCGGATGATTATGACCAATAGAAATCACCGCGTGACCGCCATAAAAATCGAGGTATTGCTGTCCATTTTCGTCCCAAAGAAAAGAACCTTGAGCTTTTACAGGATTGATGTTGAAAAGTGGATATACGTTGAATAAATTCATTTTAGTTTATTGTTGTTGGTTGATTGTTGAGAGTTTTAAAATGCTAACGATTTTAAATTTAAACCTAAATTTTGCTCCCAACCTTTTGCGATATTCATATTTTGAACAGCTTGTCCGGATGCGCCTTTCAAAAGGTTATCAATCGCGGAATGAACTGCTATTTTGTTTCCTTGTTTTTCGATTTGGATGACACAGAAATTGGTATTAATAACTTGTTTCATATCAATCGATTTTTCTAAAACTTTCACAAAAGGCGAATCTTTGTAAAAGTCTTTATATAATTCGTCAATTTTTTCCAATTCCAAATCACATCCGATAATAGAACTTGTGAAAATTCCTCTCGCAAAATCGCCTCGCCAAGGAACAAAATTGAGTTCTACTTCCTCATTATTCAGCGAATTGACTTGTTTCAAAATCTCATCAACGTGCTGATGATTCAGAGTTTTGTAAGCCGAAATGTTATCATTTCTCCAAGTGAAATGCGTTGTCGGTTGCAAAGATTGTCCAGCTCCAGTTGAACCTGTAATTCCTGTTGTGTAAATATCTTTCAACAGATTTTCTTTTGCTAAAGGCAATAACGCCAACTGAATCGCAGTCGCAAAACATCCGGGATTGGCAATACTTTTCGATTCCTTAATTTCATTGAAATAAATTTCCGACAAACCGTAGATGAAATTTCTGTTTTTAAATTGTCCTGCCAATCGGAAATCGTTTCCTAAATCAATAATCAAAGTTTCATCTGACACCGAATTGTCATTCAGCCAATTCTGACTTTCTTTGTGAGGAAGGCAAAGAAAAAGAATATCAACCGGACGCAATGTATTTTCTAAAACCAAATCGCAAACGGAATCTAAATCCGGATACAAATCCGAAATCTTAACGCCGGAATTGGAACGACTGTACAAAAATTTTAATTCTATATTCGGATGAAAAGCCAGCAATCGAACAAGTTCGCTTCCTGTGTAACCGTTGGCACCGATGATTCCGACTGATTTTTTCATTTTTACTTTTTAATATTTTTAACGCAAAGAGCGCAAAGATTTTTTTATTTTTATTGAAAATATTTTAAGTTCGCAAAGTCGCTTACGCTCAGCAAAAGTTTATTAAACATTGAATCACTCGCAGCCCGGCTTGAGCGGAAATCCTTTTTTGCTTGTACTTAAAGTCTACTTAAACTGAAATCGTCTGCAAAAAAGATTGGGAGCGGAAGACGGATTAAGCTGCCCAAATTATTCTAATTCAGTTTATTGACCTGATGATAGATGTTGAGCGAGTTGCTGAGGATTTTGGTAAAACCTTTCACATCTTCCCCGCTCCACGCGAGATTTTTTTCACCATAACTTCCGAATTTTGAAGACATCAAATCGTTGTCAGACTCGATTCCGTTCAAAATGAAACGATACGGATGAAGTGTGATGAAAACTTTTCCGTTAACTGTCTTCTGAGAATCCTGTAAAAACGATTCGATATTTCTCATTACCGGGTCAAGGAAAAGTGCCTCGTGAAGCCAGTTACCGTACCAATCTGACAATTGCGATTTTATTGTCTGCTGATATTTTGACAAGGTATGTTTCTCCAGCAAATGATGCGCTTTGATGATGATTGACGCCGCCGCAGCTTCGAAACCAACACGGCCTTTAATACCAACAATCGTGTCTCCAACGTGGATATCACGACCGATTCCGTAAGGTGAAGCCAATTCTTCAATCTTCTGAATCGCCAAAACCGGATGTGAAAACGTCTCGCCGTTCACAGAAAATAGCTCTCCATTTTTAAATTCGATTTCCAATTGAGAAGGTTCTGTTTTCTCAATTTGCGACGGAAATGCTTCTTCAGGAAGGTAATTCTGCGAAGTCAAAGTTTCTTTTCCACCTACTGAAGTTCCCCAAAGTCCTTTATTAATCGAATATTTTGCTTTGTCAAAATCCATTTCGTAATTATGATTTTTCAAGAATTGAATTTCATCTTCACGCGACAAACTCAAATCACGAATTGGTGTGATGATTTCGATTTTCGGGCACATTACTTGGAAAATCAAATCAAAACGAACTTGGTCATTTCCCGCACCTGTGCTTCCGTGCGCAATCGCATCTGCTCCGATTTCCAAAGCTGCTTCCGCAATTGTCTGTGCCTGAATCGTTCTTTCCGCACTCACAGACAAGGGATAAGTATTGTTTTTCAGAACGTTACCGAAAATCAAATATTTAACACAATCATTATAATATTTCTCCGAAGCATCAACAAACCTGTAAGAAGCCACGCCTAATTTTTCCGCTTTTTCTTTAAGCAAAACTTCATCATTTTTATCAAAACCGCCTGTATTAATCGTGACTGCGTGAACTTCGTAACCCAAAGTTTCACTTAGATATTTTGCGCAATAAGAAGTATCCAAACCTCCGCTAAATGCCAAAACTAATTTCTTACTCATTGTTGTTTTTTATTGATTCAAAATTTTTCTTTTTCTCTTTATTCAGATTTTCAGGAACGAAAAGCATTGCAGTGCAAAGACAGTTTTTACGCTCTTTCATCATCAGAATATCATAATTCACGCAGTTTTTGCAACCATTCCAAAATTGTTCATCCTGAGTCAATTCAGAATAGATAACCGGTTTATAACCCAAACTGCTGTTGATTTTCATCACCGCCATTCCTGTTGTCAATCCAAAAATTTTAGCATTGGGATATTTCTCTCGTGATAATTGGAAAATTCTTTCTTTAATCTGAGTCGCCAAACCCCTATTTCTAAATTGAGGCGAAACTATCAATCCTGAATTTGCCACATACTCTCCATTTGTCCAAGTTTCTATATAACAGAAGCCTGCCCAAGTTCCATTTTCGTCAATTGCAATAATGGAATTGCCTTCTGAGATTTTTTTGCCCAGATATTCTGAAGAACGTTTTGCGATACCTGTTCCGCGTTTTTTCGCGGAATCCTCCATTTCGTTTCTGATTTCTTCTACATAAACCAAATGTTTCTCTGAAGAAACTTCTAATTTCATTGATATTATCTAAATTAAGGTGCAAAAATAAAATTATTTTACTTTACAAAGCAAATTTTTAAGATAATTTTATCTGTTAAATTTATTTAAAGAACAAATATCATCTTTAATGTCATCAAAATTCAAATTAATTTTCTTACATTTTATATAATTTTTGTAATTTGTGAGACATTATCAAGCCAAATTAATTACTATAAAAATATGAGAAATTATCACATTCAGAATTTACAGGATTATTTCAAGGAGTACAAAAAGTCAATCAAGAATCCTAAGAAGTTTTGGGACAAAGTAGCAGATGAAAATTTTGTGTGGTATCAGCGTTGGTCCAAAGTCGTGGATTACAATATGGAGGAAGCCAATATCAAATGGTTCAAGAATGCCAAACTTAATATCACCAAAAACTGCTTAGACAGACATCTTTCCGTAAGAGGCGACAAAACGGCGATCATCTGGGAACCCAACGACCCGAAAGAACAAGCACAACATATCAGCTTCAACGAACTTTACGAAAGAGTAAATAAAACGGCGAATGTTCTTCGCGAAATGGGCATCCAGAAAGGCGACAGAGTTTGCATCTATCTTCCGATGATTCCAGAATTGGCTGTTACAATGCTGGCTTGTGCTAAATTAGGAGCGGTTCATTCCGTCATCTTTGCTGGGTTTTCAGCTTCTGCTGTTTCTTCTAGAGTGAATGACTGTGAGGCGAAAATGGTCATCACTTCGGACGGAAGTTACAGAGGAAACAAAGTTCTTGATTTGAAAAGCATCGTGGATGAAGCTTTGGAAAAAACACCAACTGTAGAATCTGTTTTGGTGGTGAAAAGAACCCACAACGATGTGAAAATGAAAGAAGGTAGAGACCACTGGATGTCCGAGTATTATGACAAAGCTTCTTCAGATTTCGTAACTGTGATTATGGATGCGGAAGACCCGTTGTTTATTCTTTATACATCTGGTTCTACAGGGAAACCAAAAGGAATGCTTCACACTTGCGCAGGTTATATGGTTTATAGCGCATATACTTTCAAGAATGTTTTTAATTATAAAGAAAACGATATTTATTGGTGTACGGCGGATATTGGTTGGATTACGGGACACTCATATATTCTTTATGGTCCTTTATTAAATGGCGCAACGACTGTCATCTTCGAAGGGATACCGACTTTTCCTGATGCGGGGAGATTCTGGGAAGTGATTGAAAAGCATAAAGTGACTCAGTTTTATACAGCTCCAACTGCGATTCGCTCTTTGGCGAAAGAAAATGTAGAATGGGTGGAGAAACACGACCTTAGTTCTTTGAAAGTCATTGGTTCTGTTGGAGAGCCTATTAATGATGAAGCCTGGCATTGGTACAACGACCACGTTGGGAAGAAGAAATGCCCCATCGTAGATACTTGGTGGCAAACTGAAACCGGAGGAATTCTGATTTCTCCAATTCCATTTGCTACGCCTACCAAACCTACTTATGCTACACTTCCATTACCTGGTGTTCAACCGGTTTTGATGGATGACAAGCGTAACGAAATCACAGGAAATCAAGTAACTGGAAATCTTTGCATCCGTTTTCCCTGGCCAGGAATTGCGAGAACGATTTGGGGAGACCATCAGCGTTATAAGGAAACTTATTTCTCGGCTTTCCCTGGGAAATATTTTACGGGAGATGGCGCTTTGAGAGACGAGGTTGGCTATTACAGAATCACAGGACGTGTGGATGATGTCATCATCGTTTCTGGTCATAATCTAGGAACTGCACCTATTGAGGATAGCATCAACGAACATCCAGCAGTAGCAGAATCTGCAATTGTGGGTTATCCGCACGACGTTAAAGGAAATGCCTTGTATGGTTTTGTAATTCTCAAAGAATCTGGTGAAGAAAGAAATAAAGAAAATCTGACAAAAGAAATTAACCAATTGATTTCTGACCAGATTGGGCCGATTGCAAAATTGGATAAAATACAATTCGTATCTGGGCTTCCTAAAACACGCTCCGGGAAAATTATGCGTAGAATTTTGAGAAAGATTGCGGAAGGCGATTTCAGTAATTTCGGAGACACCTCTACTCTTCTCAATCCAGAGATTGTAGAAGAAATCAAAGATGAAAGAGTTTAAAATTTGATTCCCATTGATAAAAAAACCTTGATATAGCGAGGTTTTTTTAGTTGGGATAAAGTATGTATTTCTGTCTTATTTTTTCAAAATCAAGAAGATCTTTTTTCCAGCTGTCTCTGATTTGTTTTTCGGATTTTCCGCTAATGATTTGTTTTCTGAGTTCATCGCTTCCTGCCAATTTATCAAAGAACAGATTTTTCAAAAAGAAGTCTTGTTGAGAATTTTTATAATTCTGATAAGCTTTCAAAAGCCAGGAGAGATTCAATTCTCTTAAGTCTTGAGAATATGAGCTTAGATTTTCGCCATAGCATAATTTTCCGTTTAGGAAAGGATCTTTTGCACCTTCAGTTGGTTTTGGAGTAAATTGGTATTGCAAATCTTTTGTCCAGGGCGATCCGTAAATCTGGAAAGGTAAATCTGTTCCGCGCCCCACAGAAACCTGGGTTCCTTCAAAAAAGCAAAGGCTTGGATAGAGCTTGATCGATTGGTCATTTGGAAGATTCGGCGATGGTTTGTCGGAAACGCCATATCGTTTTTGCTTGTGATAATTCAGCATAGGAATCAGAGTGTATTTGGCTTGGATACTGTTTTTTAGCCACTGTTCACCGTTAACCATTTTCCCGTATTCGCCAATTGTTAAACCATAAACAACAGGAACATTATGAAGCCCGACAAAGCTTTTCCATTGATTTTTCATCGTTGGTCCGTCTGTGTAGCCATCGTGAGGATTTGGCCTGTCCAGAACAATCACTTCAACATTATTTTCTGCAGCAGCTTCCATTATATAAGACAAAGTAGAAATGTAAGTATAGAATCTGACGCCCACATCCTGAATATCAAAAAGGATGATATCCGCATCTTTCAGATATTCTGCTTTGGGCTTTTTGTTATCTCCATAAAGAGAAACAATGGGCAAACCAGTTTTACTGTCTGTTCCATTTTTAACATGTTCTCCTGCATCTGCTGTTCCTCGGAAACCGTGTTCTGGAGCAAAAATGGATTTAATTTTAATATTATTTTCAACTAAAAAATCAACCAAATGTTTTTTACTTTTCAGAAGACTGGTTTGATTAGCTGCGACTATTACATTTTTATTTTTAAGTAACGGAAGATATAATTCTGGTCTGTCTGCTGCCGTTTTAAAACAATCGGATGCGCTATTCTGAGTTTTAAAAAAAGAGATTGAACTAAAATAAATTAGCAGGATAAAAACTAAAGTTTTATTTTTGAAGTTTAATAGCATTGATTTGAATTTTCCGTTATATTTCTCAAAAAAGATCGCGTTTTCCAAAGATAACAAAAATAATCTCTCCAAGGTGATTGTATATATCGGGCGACTTTCTGTTGCTTTGGGAATCATTGTTTCACTCATCACAATTTCTACCGGTATTGGTTCTAAAAAAGCCATAGAAGATAGAATTTCTAATTTCAGTGGCGATATTTCCGTAAGATCTACTCGCTCCAACTCTTCTTACAATTCTTCTGTTTTGGATACAAAAGGTTTGGATACAAAACAGATTCTTTCTCTGGAAGGTGTTGCCGGTTTACAATCTTACGCCTCTGTAAGTGGCATTCTGCGTACCGAAAATAATTTTGCCGGGGTTATCCTGAAAGGTGTTGGAAAAGATTTTGATAAAGAACGATTCCAACCATTCATGATTTCGGGATCTATTCCGGATTACAACGAAGATGGTTACAACAATGAAATTATTTTGTCCGAAAAGATTGCCAATGATCTTTCTCTGAAAGCCAGTGACAGCATTGTTGCCATCTTTTCTAAGGAAGATCAGAAACCGATTTACAGAAAATTTATAATTAAAGGAATTTACAAAACGGATATTAAACTTGTGGATGATCTTTACATGATTGGCGACATCAATCATGTCCGCAAGGTGATGAATATGACTGATAAAGAAGTGGGCGGACTGGATATTTTCCTGAAAGATACAGACGATATAGATTCTGTTTTTTCACAAATCGAAAAATATATCGGCTATAAAAATTATGCAGAAAAAGTAACCGAAAAATATCCTCAAATCCTGGATTGGGTTAATATATTTAACCAGAATATCTCTTTGATCATCACCATTATGCTGCTGGTAGTCGTCATTAATATTGTAATGGTTTTACTGATTTTGATTATCGAGAGAACCAACTCTATTGGTCTTCTTAAAACATTTGGTGCATCAAACGGTCAAATCCGCTCGATATTTATTAATTATACCTTAATGATTATGATTCCCGGACTTTTGGCAGGAAATGTGATAGGAATAGGACTATTGCTTATTCAGAAATATACCGGAATCATTAAATTAGACCCTGAAAATTATTTCATCAGCACTGTACCTGTAGATCTCAATCCTTTGTATATTATTTCAGTTTCTGTTGGAATTTTTATTGTTTCCGGGATTGCGATGATTCTTCCGAGTTATTTAATCAGTAAAATATCACCTGTAAAATCAATTAAGTATAGCTAAATATAAAAGATAAAAATCATTAATATTTATCAATTATCAAAATATGAAATATTATAACAATATAGTAGAAACCATTGGTAACACACCTTTGGTAAAGCTAAATAAGGTTTTAGGAGAAGATTTTCCGGCCCTGGTTTTGGCAAAAGTTGAAACCACCAACCCAGGAAATTCTGTTAAAGACAGAATGGCACTCAAAATGATAGAAGATGCAGAAAAAGACGGACGTCTGAAACCTGGAGGAACAATCATTGAAGGAACATCCGGCAATACGGGGATGGGCTTGGCTTTAGTGGCCATTCAAAAAGGTTACAAATGTATTTTTGTGACCAATTCCAAACAATCCAAAGAAAAATGCGACATCCTGCGTGCTGTTGGTGCAGAAGTAATTGTTTGTCCAACCGACGTAAAACCAACCGATCCTCGTTCGTACTATTCTACAGCGAAAAGGCTGACTACAGAAACCGAAAATGCTTGGTACGTCAATCAATATGATAACTTATCCAACAGACAAGCGCATTACGAAAGTACCGCTCCTGAAATCTGGGAACAAACAGAAGGCAAATTAACCCACTTTGTAGTGGGCGCAGGAACAGGCGGAACAATTACAGGATGTGGAAAATTCTTCAAGGAAAAAAATCCTGATATCAAAGTGATTGGTGTGGACACTTATGGTTCTATCTTGAAAGAAATCCACGAAACAGGAGAGATTCACCTAGACCACGCCTATACTTACATTACAGAAGGTATTGGAGAAGATATTCTTCCGGAGAATTACGACATGAGCGTGATAGACCACTTCGAAAAAGTTACGGATAAAGATGGTGCTATCTACGCAAGAAAGTTAGCGAAAGAAGAAGGAATTTTCTGTGGATATTCTGCAGGAAGCGCAATTTCCTCTTTGGTACAGATGAAAGATCAATTTACAAAAGATGATATTATTGTAGTTCTGTTACACGATCATGGTTCCAGATATGTGGGGAAAATCTATAATGATGATTGGATGCGGGAGCAAGGCTGGCTAGATTAATTAAAATTGATACCAATAAAAAAATGGCTGCTATAATGGCAGCCATTGTTATATTATAAAAGCTAATATTTACTTAAAGAAAAAAGAAAATCCAGCGTTAGCTCCCAAGCTGTTGGTGATATTCTTGATTTCTCCTTCCTTGCTGGATGTATTAATGTATGATAAACCAAGATCTACACCAATGGATGGTGTAATAAGTAACACCAAACCACCTTTTGCGCCCCAGGCTAAACCATCTGTTGTAGTTTTTGTGTCCAAAGAGCTGTAATAATCAGAAGAGAACTTTGTGGTATTAGAGAAATAACCAATTCCTGCTCCTAAATAAGGCATAACCTTAGAAGCAGATTTGAAATAATACGTCCCAGTAGGCATTACTACAACGGTACTGCTATTGGTTTCATAATTAAGACTTTCCCCGGAATAATATTCTGTGTTTTTGGATTTAGTAGATGTAAAAGCGACATCCATTCCTACAGCAAGTTTATTAATAACAAAATACCCGGCAGAAGGTGTAATATTAAATGTGGTAACTTTTGGTCCGTCATAGGACACCGTTCCATATTTTATTTTGCTAGACGTATTGTTAAACCCGATAGTTGTAGATCCGGATACTACCCAAGATCCTTTTTCTGTTTGGGCATTGATTGTAGCACAAAAGGCCAAAGCGCCCAATAGAAATAGTTTTTTCATAGTGTATTGATTTTAGAAGTTGCAATTTTAAGAAAATTTTAACAACCTGCAAAATCAATGCTCAATTAATCAATTAATTTTCTTCTGATAACCATTCACCATAAGAATTCTCGGTCTCGTGAAGTTTTAGATATGCCAACTGAACGTGGTTTGGAAGTTTGGATTTTATTTTAGATGCGATATCGTACAACATATTTTCGCAAGTAGGCTGATAATCACAAAATATAACTTTATGACCTTCATTTTGGAGATTTTCCCCTAATTTTTTGTGTGGAGAAGCGCCATTGACCAAAACCGCATGATCCCAAAGATCAACAACTTCATCTTTTACGATTTTCTTTATATCTCCAAAATCTACAACCATTCCGTTCTTTTGATTTTCCAAATCATTGATCGGATTTCCCTTTACAGTAACAAATAATTTGTAAGAATGACCGTGCATATTCTTACATTTCCCATCATAATTATAAAGAACGTGGGCGGTCTCAAAAGTGAAGATTTTAGTAATTCTTATCATATTGCAAAGATAATTAAAATAGATTTACATTTTTTTTAACATTCAAAATGTCTTTCAAATACACAAAAACTTATAATTTTGATCCTAGCTATACATCTCATAATGAAAAAAATTTTCGTATTTCTTTTTCTATCTTGTTCTTTATTTTTCTATGCGCAAAATTATGGAGCTCTTAACGATCTTTTGACGCAATTAGAAACCAAGCATAAGAAAATGACCGACACTTCTAATTATACTCTTAACAATAAAAAATTTGTTTTGGTAGAAGATTTTGAGGATCATTCTGAACGTCATATTCTAGAATTTAAAGACGATAATTCTCTGACACTTATTGAGTTGATTGATGATAAAGCTACAGGAAAAACTTATTCTAATATCTTTTCGGGAGATTTCATCAGAAAAAGAAATGCCGTATCTGTTAGAGCTAATTATCTGGAAGGTCAACCCATTCCAAAAGCGATAATTTACAACCTATATTTAATGAATCTTAATGATGTGTGGTATCTCAAAGACATCAATAACAGCAAACGCTGGATAGAACAAAATAATCTGTTAAACAAAAAGTAATTAACTCTTCTTTAAAAAATTAATACAGATTTCTACAGCTTCATCCAGTTCTTTTGGAAGACAATCATTGCCCCAAGGTTCTTTTGCGCCAAACGTATGATTAGCGTTTTCGATTATTTCAAGATGAGAATCTTTTGTCCATTGATGAAGATTTTCAGAATGGTTTAAAGGAACAGATTCATCATCAGAACCGTGAATGAATAAAGTTGGAATTGTCAGATTTTCACAAGCTTTTTCAACATCAAATCTGTCTTTATTAATTTCAAAGTCTTGGTAGAACTGAAAATAATGAGGCATTTTTTGTTTGGTTCTGGCATTTTCCACGAAATAAACACCTTCTTTTATCCAATTTTCAAAAGCTTCATTTTTAGGAAATCTGTCAAGCGTGGAAACACTTGCTAAAGTAATTAGTTTTGTAATCAATTTATTTTCAGAAACTTTGATTATAGAAATCCCTCCACCTCTACTGTGTCCTAGCAAAATTATTTTGTTGGAGTCAACTTCTTTTTGATTTTTGAAATGATTGATAACAACTTCCAAATCATCCAATTCTTTGGAATAATTATTTTGTCCAAATGCTTCTAAATCTGCAAAATTATTTGGGTTATCAATTGTAGTCCCGTTATGAGAAAAATTGAATTTAACAAAGTAAAATCCAGCTTTGGCGAACTTCTCTCCCATCAATTCCCAGGCGCCCCAATCTTTGTAACCTTTGTAACCGTGAACGAAAATGATTATCGGCAATTTCTCTTCAGAATCTGGAAAAATCGCATCGGCTAAAAATTCTCTGGAACTTTTGAGAATGATATTTTTTTGCTTGATTAAATTCATTTCTGATTCTTTTATTTAAACGCAAAGTCCGCAAAGATTTTTTTTTATTTTAATTGAAAATAATTTAAGTTCGCAAAGACGTAAAACTCAGCAAAGAACAAAACGCGATATGCTTAAAAGTCTTTTATCTTTTCTCTATTATCTCAAAATCTAATTAAATCGTCATCGAAAAAATCCGAGTTTCCGGTTTGTTTCTCATCATTCGGAGGTCGAAAACCATAGCAACATTCCGTGTAAAAGCTCTTCCTTTTTCGGTAATTTTAATTTGATTGTCGAAGATTTCTACCAAACCATCAGTTTCCATTTCTTTCAATTTCTCAATCGCATTTTCGATTTCTGGGAAAGATGTTTGCAAGTCCCAACTTGTTTCCAATTGACACATTAGATTAAGAATATGTTTTCTGATAATCAAATCTTCTTCATCTAAAATATGTCCACGGAAAACAGGGATCTCACCTTCTTCTACAATTTTCTGATATTCCTCAACAGTTTTTACATTTTGCGCAAAAGCATACCAAGAATCTGAAATAGCCGACATTCCCAAACCTACCATCAATTGGGTTTTGCTGGATGTATAACCCATAAAATTACGGTGCAATTTTTTCTGAGTTAATGATTGATAAAGGTCATCGTGTTCCAAAGAAAAATGGTCCATTCCAATCTCGATGTAACCGAGTTCTTCCAGTAATTTTTTTCCGTCTTCGTAAAGTCGTCTTTTTTCATCGCCACTTGGTAAATCACTTTCGTCAAAACCTCTTTGTCCAACACCTTTTACCCAAGGAACGTGTGCATAAGAATAGAAAGCTAATCTATCAGGTTTCAGTTCTAATGTTTTTCTAATTGTAAACTCAGTGGCTTCCCAAGTTTGGTGAGGCAATCCGAAAACCAAATCGTGACTGATTCCTTTATATCCAATTTCTCTCGCCCATTCAGTCACGTTTTTCACATTCTCGAAAGGCTGAATCCTATTAATCGCTTTTTGAACTTTCGGGTCATAATCCTGAACACCAAAACTCACTCTATTAAAACCTAAATCAAACAAAGTCTGAAGATGTTCACGAGTGGTGTTATTCGGATGACCTTCAAAACTGAATTCTTGTTCTTCTGCAATTTCTACAGTATCGAAAATGCCTTGAAGAAGTGTTTTCAGGTTTTCTGGAGAAAAGAAAGTTGGCGTTCCTCCGCCCAAATGAAGTTCTTTTAATTTTGGTTTTTCATCGAACAATTCGAGGTACAATTTCCATTCTTTCAGGACACTTTCCAGATAAGGAACTTCTACAGAATGTTGTTTTGTAATCCTCTTGTGACAAGCACAAAATGTACAAAGTGCCTCGCAAAAAGGCAAGTGAATATAAATGGAAATTCCCTCTCCAGAATTGCTTTCTGAAAAGGATTTTATGACTGATTTTTTCCAAAGTTCTGCTGTAAAATCGGCTTCGTTCCAATAAGGAACTGTGGGATAAGACGTGTAACGCGGACCTGGAATATTGTATTTATCAACTAACGAATTCATTGGGGCAAAGTTACGAAAATTGAGTTTGGAATGAATTTGAATAAGGGATGATTTTTATCTATGATGCATATTCAAAAACCACAAATCGAAGATTCGACGGAGTCAAAAGGCACAAAAGAAAAATAGTCATTTAGTTAAAAAAGCAGTTATTATTCTTTAGGAAACTTGACAGTTAAGCTTAGATTCCTACGGAATGACAAATTAATATTTTTTGAGAAATCATAATTTGGATGACTAATGCCCTAGCCCCGATAGGAACGGCATCCTTTTTTGTCATTGCGAGGAGAAATTTCTAAAGATGGTTTCACTTCGTTCGCAATGACGAAAAAGATATAGTGGATAGCGGGATTAAGCTTCTAAAAAATTGATATAACTGCATAAAAAAATCGGAAATGTTTTCCCGATTTTGATTTATATAAGTTTGAACTAATTATCTCAACTCCGCATTGAATTCTTTGGCGAAAGATTTGATTAGAGAGTTCATTACTTCTGTGATGTCTTTGTCTTCCAAGGTTTTTTCTTCGTTTAGAAGTTCGAAGCTTAAAGCATAAGATTTTTTTCCTTCAGGAAGGTTTTTGCCTTCGTAAACATCGAACAAATTCACTTGTTTCAAGAAAGGTGACTTATTGGATTTTGCCAACTCGTACAATTCGGCATAAGTAATCGTCTTGTCAACCAACAATGCTAAATCTCTTCTGATTTTATTGAACTTCGGAATATCAATGAACTTCAAGTTTTCTTTTGTTCTAAGAGCCTGACAAGTTTCTAACTCGATTTCTGCATAAATAACTTCTTGGCTGATGTCGAAATCTTTCAACATTTGAGGCGCAACTTTTCCAATTCTTGCAACCGTTTTTCCGTCAGATTTTATTTCCAAAGCATCAGAAAAACGATCATCAACCAATGCAGATTCTTGTAAATCTAGATTCAGTTTTTCCAAAAGAACTTTGACATAAGCTTTCAGATAATAAAAATCTGTTGCGCTTTTTGGCTGACGCCAGTTTTCCGCAACTTCTCTTCCCGAAGTCAAAATCGCTAATTGCTTTCTTTCTTCGTATTTTTCTCTTTTATGATAAATTTTCCCTAATTCGAAAAACTTGATGTCAGATGATTTTCTATTGATATTGTAAATCGCATTTTCCAAAAGTCCTTCTAACAGAGACTTTCTCATAAATGCCAAATCATTACTCAAAGGATTTAGCAATTTCACCGCATTGGTTTCATCTTTTACAGAAGTCAACGAGTTGTTCATCACTTCGTGGAAACCGTTGGATTGCAATGTTCTTGCCCAAGAGTTTTCCAAAGCATCTTGGTCGTCAAAACTCAGTTTAACAGGCGTGAAAGAGATTTTTTTCGGTGCATCGATTTTGTTGTAACCGTAGATTCTCAATACTTCTTCAATCACATCGATTTCTCTTGTTACATCCGCTCTGTAAACCGGAACAGACAATTCTAGACCGTTTTGAATCTCATTAAGAATCTGAATATCAAGAGATTTAAGGATTTCTTTGATTTTTTCTCTGTGAATTTTAGTCCCTAAAATCTGGTCTAATTTCGAATATCTGAAAACCACATAATGGTCTTTGATTTTTTCAGGATAATGTTCCAAAATCTCTCCAACCAACTTTCCACCAGCTAATTCCTGAATCAAATTAATCGCGTGCGTCAAAGCAGTTCTCGCGTTATTCGGGTCAACACCTCTTTCGAAACGGAAAGACGCATCGGTATTCAAACCGTGAGCTTTGGAAGCTTTTCTAATCGCCACAGGATTAAAATAAGCACTTTCTAAGAAGATAGTTTTCGTTTCAGAAGAAACACCACTTTCACTTCCACCGAAAACTCCTGCGATACACATTGGTTTGTCTTTTCCATCTTTGATCATAATTTCGGAACCGTTTAATGTTCTCTCAACGTTGTCCAAAGTTTTGAATTTGGTTCCAGCTTTTACAGTTCCAACTTTTACAGTTTTCTCTGCGATTTTATCCGCATCAAAAGCGTGAAGCGGTTGTCCAAGCCCGTGAAGAATATAATTGGTAATATCTACAACATTATTAATTGGCGAAAGTCCGATGGCTTTCAGTCTATCTTTCAACCAGTCTGGAGAAGCTTTGATTTCTATGTTTTCCAAAACTGCGCCCAAATATCTTGGCGTCAATTCTGAATCTTCAACCTCTAATTTGAAATCGTGAGAACCTTCAATTTCTACAGAATCAGATTTAATTTTATTGAAATCTGACTTGAAATTATTGGAAGATAAATAAGCCTGCAAATCTCTTGCAACACCATAATGTGACATTGCGTCGGTTCTGTTTGGCGTCAATCCAATCTCGTAAACTTCATCATTTGTCAATTCAAAATAATCAGCGAAAGGTTTCCCCACTTCATATTTAGTTTCATCCAAAACCATAATTCCAGCGTGGTCATCACTTAAGCCTAACTCATCTTCGGCACAAATCATCCCTTCGGAAACTTCGCCACGGATTTTAGCTTTTTTGATTTCGAAAGAACTTCCGTCTTTTGCATAGATTTTTGTTCCAACGACAGCAACAGGAACAGTTTGTCCAGCAGCAACATTTGGTGCGCCACAAACGATTTCCAACACTTTTCCGTTTCCAACATCAACTGTTGTTTTGCTTAGTTTATCAGCATTTGGGTGTTTTTCGCAAGTCAAAACTTTACCTACAACAATCCCTTCCAGACTTCCTTTTATGCTTTCGAATTGATCAACACCTTCTACCTCCAAACCGATATCGGTTAGATATGCACTGATTTTTTCTGAGTTAAGATCAGTTTTGATATAATCTTTAAGCCAATTATTAGAAATTTTCATTTTATATATTATTGTCGGAAGTCAGAAGTCTGATGTCCGAAGTTTTAGTTTATTATTTAAAGACTCTTCGACAGGCTCAGAGTGATTTGCGGTGTCAGGCTGAGCTTGTCGAAGCCTCCACATTATTGTTTTTTAAACTAAAATTTGAGACCTGAATTTCAAATCTCAAATTTTAAATATGATTAATTTTAAAATTATAATCCTATCACAGGCATTGACAACATCAAGATACTTTCATTATCTTCCAATCCGTCAACCGGTTCTACAATTCCGGGTCTGTTTGGTTGAGACATTTTCATTGTAATATCATCAGAACCTAAAACTGATAACATCTCTGTCAGGAATTTTGAACTGAAACCGATGTTGATATCATCGCCATTGTAATCACAAGGAATCTGCATATCCGCCTTGTTTGCGTACTCTGTATCTTCTGCGTGAAGGTGAAGAACATTTCCTGACAATTTGAATCTTACTTGGTTCGTAGATTTGTTTGACATAATAGATGCTCTTCTGATAGAACTCAAAAGCAAACTTCTGTTGATGGTCAAAACGTTTGGATTTTCTTTTGGGATTACCGCGTTGTAGTTTGGATATTTTCCGTCAATCAAACGACAAATCCAGATGTTATTCCCGAATGTGAATTTCGCCATATTATCACTGAATTCAATCACAACATCTTCGTTGGAATTGTTCAGGATATTTTTGAAAATTGACAAAGGTTTCTTTGGCATAATGAATTCCAAAGTCTCCGGATGTACAATATCAGTTCTTTTGTAGACCACCAATCTGTGGGAATCTGTGGAAACAAAATTAGTTTCATCTTCTTTGAATTGGAATAAAACACCAGTCATCACAGGACGAAGAGAATCGTTACTTGTAGCGAAAAGTGTATTGTTAAGAGCCTCTGCCAAAACGCCACCTCCGATTGTTACTTTCTGAGAAGCATCAAACTCCGGTAATTCCGGATAATCGTCTGCATTGTCCAGCGCCACTGCAAAGTTGTCTTTCTCATCCAAGATTTCCAAAACACTTCCGTTTCCGTCTTCGGAATCTTTCACTGCCAAAGTCAAAGGTTGTTCACCGTAAGTTTTCAAGAAATCCTGAAAAATCTTACCTGGAACTGCTAATTTTCCTTTGTCATCCGACTTCACTTCAAGAGAAGTAATCAAAGTCGTTTCACCGTCAGAAGCCGTCACTGTCAATAAGTTCTGGTCTAACTCGAAAAGAAAATTCTCCAAAATTGGTCTGGATTGTGAACCTGAAATCACGCCACTCACCGTCTGTAAAGCTTTTTGCAAATCGCCACTGGCAACAATAAATCTCATAAACTGTATTTATTTCAATTCCACAAATATAATGATTTCGGTTCGATTGTAAAAGTTGATTTTATTTAGTTATTAACAATTTTTGAATTGGAGTAATATATTTCTTCAAAAAACTTTGTTAAAGATTTGTAACTTTGACAAAGTGTATGAAAAAACCTCCATTTTATAAAAGTGTACAGTTTACAATCAAAGGACTGATGTGGATTTTGCGAAACGAGCGCAATTTTCAAATCGAAATTTTCGGTTTGATTATTAATCTTTTTTTGATTGTTTTTTTTGGACTTAATTCTTTTGAAACTTGTCTGATTCTTATTACAAGTTTTGTTGTTTTAGTTACAGAAGCTATTAATAGTTGTATCGAAAAAATCTGTGATTATATCCAACCAGAATTAGACCAAAGAATTGGAATCATCAAAGATTTGGCAGGAGGTGCAGTTCTGCTTTCTGTGATAGTTTCAATTTGTGTTGGTGCATTGATTTATTGGCCATATTTGAGTGAGAAAATTGAGAATTCTAGCATTATTTATAATTTTTAAATATTAGAAGATTTAATGTTTATTTTTCATAAAATCTTTACTTTTGTTTTTAAGAAAAATTGAAATGAGCAAAAAAAACGTGGCCGTTGTAATGGGCGGTTATTCAGATGAATACAAAGTTTCTATAAAAAGTGGTCAATTGATTTTTGATTCACTTGACCGTGAACTTTATGATGTTTATAAAGTGGTTATTTTAAAAGATGAATGGTACTTATTAGACGAGAACGACAGAAAAAAATTCATTAATAAAGCAGATTTTTCTGTCAATATTGATGATGGAAAAATCCTTAACTTTGATGTTTGTTTCAACACCATCCACGGAACACCTGGCGAAAACGGAATTATGCAAGCTTATTGGGATGCTATTGGTCAAAAATATACAGGCTGTGACTTCTACCAAAGCGCATTGACTTTCAATAAAAAAGACACATTAGCGGTTTTATCAAAATACGGAATTCCTTCTGCAAAAAGTATTTATCTAAGAAAAGGTGAATCAATTTCTGATGACGAAATCGTAGAAAAAATAGAACTTCCTGTTTTTGTTAAACCTAATCAAAGCGGTTCTTCTCTCGGAATTTCTAAAGTGAAAGATCAAAGCGAACTGCAAACAGCAATCGAATTTGCTTATAAAGAAGACGACGAAATCCTTATCGAAAGTGCATTAAATGGAATGGAAGTTTCTGTTGGTGTTTTGGATTATCAAGGCGAAGTCATTGTTTTGGGAATTACTGAAATTGTTCCAGACAAAGAATTTTTCGATTACGAAGCTAAATATGAAGGTGCTTCTCAGGAAATCACGCCTGCAAGAATTAATGAAGAAACTAGAAAAAAAGTGGAAGAAATCGCTATCAAAGCTTACAAATCGCTTGGAATGAGTGGCTTTTCCCGTTCAGAATTCATTATCGTTGATGGAATTCCACACCTATTGGAAATGAATACCAATCCTGGATTTTCGCCAGCAAGTATCCTTCCACAACAGGCAAAAATCTACGGAATCTCCATCAAAGATCTTTGCGGAAACGAAGTTGAAAAAGCACTTAACAAATAATTATAAATTTAGCTAAAGAATCATCTTTGGCTTTTTTAAAATCTAAAATAAATGAAAATTGCTGTTTTCCCAGGGTCCTTTGACCCAATCACACTTGGTCATTATGATATTGTTGAGCGCGCAGTTCCGTTGTTTGACAAAATTATCATTGCCATCGGAAAGAATTCTCAGAAAAAATATATGTTCTCCTTGGAACAACGTAAAGAGTTCATCAGAAAAACTTTTGAAAAATTCCCGAATGTTGAAGTTGATGATTTTGAAGGTTTAACGATTGATTATTGTAAAAGCAAAGATGTCAATTTCATTTTGAGAGGACTTAGAAATCCAGCCGATTTTGAATTCGAAAAGTCGATTGCTCAAACGAACCGCGCTTTGACCAGAGACAATACAGTTGAAACAATTTTCCTTTTAACGTCTTCTGGAAAATCTTATATAAGCAGTAGTATTGTAAGAGAAATTATTTCTTATGGTGGAAACTATGAAATCATGGTCCCCGATGCTGTGAGAATTAAATAAAATAAATTATTATAATCGTAGTATATATATTAGATTTATCATATATAAAATCAAATAAGTTAAAGGGGTAAGCAGCTTAAGATTTTCAGCAATGATAATCGTAGATAAATAACAAGCTTTAACAGAATCCCGCTTATAGTGCTTCTCCTTTTTCTTAATCTTCTTTACTATTATCATTCTCATCTTTTGCCTAACAACTAGGATAATTATTTTTTGATACGGATGTATTATACAAAAAAAAACCTCAATCAAATAAATGATTGAGGTTTAAAAAAAACTGGCGGCGACC
>DDVS01000003.1 GCA_002345565.1 Flavobacteriales bacterium UBA2306
TATTTTGATGAGCGTTTTTTTTGCATTATACATCCGTATCAAAAATTAATTATCCTAGTTGTTAGCAAAAGATGAGAATGAATAGTTTTGTTGTTAATTATTCACAAAATTTATATTTTAATTTTTTTTGAATTTTTAATTAGCTTATTTTTGCGCAAATTAATTTTTAACATGAAAAAGTATTTATTTCTTCTTTTAATTGCTTTAATGGCAGTGTCTTGCTCCAAAGTAAAGGTAGAAGGAAATGTAAAAGGTGGATCGCCTTTGGAAAGAATTGAATTTATTGAAGCATCTGGGGTAGCGACGTTGCCACTTATCAATATTGGTGTTGATGAAAAAGGAAATTTTAAAGGAGAATTCAAAGCTCCAAAAAATGGTATGTATGCGTTGACATATGCTGGCAAAATGAACTTTATATATCTTAAAAAAGGACAAGATTTAAAAATTTCGGGTGATGCTGCAAATTTCCCTGAGATTTATAAAATAGAAGGTGATGCTAAGAAAAACAATGATTTCATTATGGAAACTCAAAAATTTTTGCAGACCTATAGCTCTAAACTTAATATGGAATTGCTTCAGAAAAATGAAGCTGATTTCCTAAAAGAAATAAAAAAAATCCAATACGATTTACAAAAAAACTTGGATCAAACGGCTGAAAAAATTGGACCTGATAGCGATGTAGTAAAATTGAAAAAAGATGAACTTACTACTAATATATTAACATTCTTGGTTCAATATGAAACAGCTCACGGACAAGTTTCAGGAAATCCTTCTTTTAAAGTGTCCAAGAATTTTTCTGATTATGAAAAATCTCTCACAAAAAATAATGACAGAATGGTAGAAGAATTACCAATCTACAGAAATTATTTATTAAACAAGTTAGGAAAAGATTTTCAAGATTATGCAGTCAAACAAAAAGATAAAGAGACAGCAAGCATGTCTGCTATTTTTGCAAGATTTTTAGATAATAATAAAGAATTGTCCCAAAATACAAAGGATTACTTATTAGCGTTTGTGATAGCGAAATTTGACCTTAATCCCTACACTTCAGATGTAGAAAAAGTTAAAAAAGTAAGTGAAGATTATATCAAAAATTCTGAAGTTAAAAAAGATTTAAATTCTGCTATTAATGCGGTATTTGGATTAAAAAATGGAGAAGAAGCGCCTAAAGTTAACTTGGTTAAACTGGATGGTAAAACTGCTGATTTTTCTGAACTTAAAGGTAAGCCGACGTTAGTTATGACTTATGCATCTTGGAATCCTTATATTGCACAATCTACTGTCCCGGTACTAAAGGAGGTTGTAAATTTTTACAAGTCCAAAGTTAACTTTGCTTATGTAAATGTTGATGATTCTAAAGAGCAATTTACAAAAACAGCCAATGCAATGCTGAAAGGAATCCCTGGAACCAATTTTTATGCAGAAAACGGACTTTCGTCTGATTATGCTAAAAAGTTTTTTATCTATGGATTTAAAATTCCCGGATTTTTCTTAATAAATAAAGATGGGAAAATTGCAAGCCAGACTTTTTATAATCTAGGCGATCCTAAATTTGTAGAAGAAATGAATAAAATATCCGGATTGCAAGCTCCAAGCATTAACCCGCAAGCTCAGTTACAAAATGACTTGTTGCAGCAGGATCCTAAGGCAGATTCTGAAAAAACAAAATAAAGATCAATGAAGAATAAAAAAAAGAATCAAATTCTTGAAAATATCAGACTCCTTTCTGCCGGTGCGAAAGGAGTTTCTGTTGGTAAAACGGAACTCGGGAAAACTGTTTTAGTTTCAGGGGCGGTTCCTGGAGATCTGGTAAATGCCAGAGTCAAAAAATCTAAAAGCAATTATTTTGAAGCAGAAGTGGTGGAAATTTTGGAATATTCTGATTACAGAGTAGAGCCAAAGTGTATCCATTTTGGAACTTGTGGAGGTTGCAAATGGCAGAATATTGCTTATGAAAAACAGTTGGATTTTAAACATAACGAAGTCGTTAATAATATAAAAAGAATTGGTGGGGTTAATGATTTTGAAATTATTCCAATATTAGGTTCGGAAGAACAGTATTTTTACCGCAATAAGATGGAATTTTCTTTTTCTAATGCAAGATGGTTGACTCAATACGAGATTAGTTCCGAAGAAAATTTTGGTAATAAAGACGCATTAGGATTTCATATTCCTGGGATGTGGAGCAAAATTCTTGATCTTAAAGAATGTTTTCTTCAGGAAGATCCATCCAACCAAATCCGTTTGGCTGTAAAGAAATATGCTGTTGAAAAAGGCTTAGAATTTTATGATGTGAAAGCCCAGCAAGGTTTCTTAAGAACTTTGATGCTTCGCCAGAACTCCAAAGGAGAGTGGATGGTTCTTTTCCAATTATATAAAGAAATGACATCCGAAAGAATTCAATTATTTGATTTCTTATTGCAGAATTTCCCTCAAATTAAAACATTGCTTTTTGCGATTAATCCAAAAGGGAATGATAGTATCTATGATCTTGATATTCAAACTTATTTTGGAGAAGGCTTTTTGTATGAGGAAATGGACGGTCTTAAATTTAAAATAGGACCCAAATCTTTCTTCCAAACCAATTACCGTCAGGCTTTAGAACTTTATAGAAAAACATTGGAGTTTGCCGAATTAACAGGAGATCAGGTAGTGTATGATCTTTATACGGGAACAGGTACTATTGCGCAATACGTGGCAAGAAATGCAAAACATGTGATAGGAATAGAAGCTGTGCAGGAAGCGATTGATGCTGCTATAGAACATGCAGAACTCAATGGTCTTAACAATACTACATTCTACGCCGGAGATATGAAAAATGTCTTTAATGATGAGTTTCTGGAAAATCATCCAAAAGCTGACGTTTTGATTACAGACCCGCCAAGAGACGGAATGCATCAAAAAGTGGTAGAACAAATCCTGAAGCTATCTCCGGAAAGAATAGTGTATGTTAGTTGTAATTCTGCCACGCAGGCTAGAGATATTGCACTTTTAAAAGAAGATTATGACCTGGTGAAAATTTTGCCTGTCGATATGTTCCCACAAACCCATCACGTGGAAAACATTGCTTTGCTTCTCAAGAAATAAAACTAATTGTTTTATCTTTAATCTATGAAAAAAGTATTTTTCTTTCTAATTATCCTTTTAACCCTTATCCAATGCGGGAGCGATGATGATATCTGTCTTTCTTCCGATTCTACGCCAAGGCTTAAATTAAAATTCAGAAGTGAAGAGAGCGGTAATAACCAATTAATAGCCTTAGATAGTCTGTATGTTGATGTAGATTATGGTAAAAGCGAATTAACAAGTGTTATCTCTGCTCAAGCAGATGTAGATTCAGTTTTTGTTCCGCTGAGAATTGATGATGTAGCCTACACAGATGTCTATTTTAGAACAAGAAAAAATGGACCTAGAAGTAAACTAAGGATCAATTACTCTACAAAAGCCATCTATGTTTCGCCTGCTTGCGGGTTTAAAATCAATTATGAAAATCTAAATGCAGAACTTTTGGAAAGTAATCCCGTTTATCATGTCGAATCCAATAATACATCGCTTACAGATGAGAACAAAATCAATTTTTATCTTAGGTTTTAGTATATGCTCTCTTGTCGCTTTTTCGCAGAAGAAACAGGATGAAAGAAAACAAGATTCGATAAAATGGAAATACACCCCCAATTTTATTATCGGTGCAGATGTGCTAAGTTTAGGCTCTGGCATTTTCGGAGACAGACAGCTTATTCAAGGCTATGTTTCCAGTAGGGTTAATAAAAGAATACACGCCGTATTGGATCTTGGATATGATAAGAATATTTATCAGAAAAATGGCTACGATGCAGCAGCAGATGGTTTTTTTGCGAAATTAGGAGGTTTTTATATGCTGGCTTCCGATCCGGAAAATGCTTTCAATGGCTTTTTTGCAGGAGCCAAATTAGCGGCTAGTTTTTATTCACAAGAATATAAAGCTATTCCTGTTAAAGGTAAATATAGCGAAGGTGTTTCTTTGGCTTTTGATCCATCTAGCCAGAGTAGTTATTGGATGGAAGCGGTTTTAGGTGCCAGAATCCAAGTTTTTGATAGCAATTTTTTTATTGATGTTAATCTGCAACCCAAATATTTGGTGTATAATACACAGCAAGATGAAATTGTGCCGATGATTGTGCCAGGTTTTGGCAGGAGTTCTGGAAAATTTAATATGGGATTCAGCTGGAATTTAGCTTACAAATTTTGATATAAAAAAGTCCGCCTAAAAATTTTAAGCGGACTTTTTTTATAGGGAAAAATCTGTTTTAATTAAGTTTGATAGAATAAGGCATTTCCATCATAACAGAAGTTTTGGCTTTAGGCTCTGTAATTTGCTGGAAAAGTCGGAAATTCTCTTTTCCTAGTTTGTTTTTTATTAATTTGGTAGAGAAATCATCTTCCATTTCTTTAGAGAAAAATTGTTCGAATTTGGAAATTTTTGCAGGATAAGAAGAAATTCCATACTGTTTCAAATTCGCAGATTTTGCAGCATAATTAATAGCATCTTGTAAAGAACCTACTTCATCTACCAAGCCCAGTTGTTTGGCTCTGGTCCCGGACCAAACTCTTCCACCACCAATAGCATCAATTTCCTGAAAGCTTTTTTTCCTGTTTTCCGTTACAAAATGTACAAATCTCTGATATGTTAATTCCACATTTTTAGTAAGAATATTCAATGTCCCTGGAGTAACTCCGTTTATGGTAGAAAACATGTTAGCATTGGTATTAGTAGAAACCACATCACTTCGGATTCCGTTTTTCTCTGCCAATTCTTTAAAATAAGGAATCATCCCGAAAACGCCGATAGAACCGGTAAGAGTGTTGGGTTCTGAGAAAATTTTGTCTGCACCCATCGCAATATAATATCCCCCGGACGCGGCATAATCACCAAAGGAAACAATGAGTGGTTTTTTATGCTTAAGATTCTGAAGTTCGTACAAAATACAATCCGAAGCATTAGCGCTTCCTCCAGGAGAATTGATGCGCAAAACAACCGCTTTTATATCATCATCTTTTTGGATTTTTTTAATTTCTTTGATGAAGTTTTCAGAATAGATTCCATCATAACCTTTACCGTCAAAAATTTGTCCCGATGCATAGAGAATAGCTATTCTTTTTGAATCGCTGACAGGATCTATGGTTTCTGCATATTTAGCAAATGAAATTTTATTGAGTTTTTTGTCCTTTTCTATTCCTAATTTGGATTTAATCATATAGTCATACTCGCTTTTTTGGCTAAGTTTGTCAACTAAGTTATTTTTTAAACAAAGATTGGGAAGTACGCCATATAAGCTATCTGTAATGGTTTTAAAATTCTCCGTACTTATCTTTCTGGACTTGGAAATTTGAGAGGAAGTATGATCCCACATATCATTTAACAAAACGGAAAGTTGTTCTCTGTTTTCAGGAGAAATATCATTTCTGAGATAAGGTTCTACTGCAGCTTTAAATTTACCATGCCGAATTACTTGTATTCCGATGCCGTATTTATCAGCAAAATCTTTGAAAAAAGTAACCTCAGCAGCCATCCCTTTCAGCATAATACCACCCATAGGATGTAAGTAGTATTTATCTGCTACAGATCCAAGATAATAGGATCCTTGGGAAACGCCATTACCATAAGCATAAACAAATTTGCCGCTTTTTTTGAAATCTATAAGGGCATTTCTTATGTCTGCAAGTTGTGTAATTCCTGCGTTGATGTCATCACTTTCTATGCTGATTCCTTTTATTTTGTTATCGGTTTTGGCATTTTTGATGGCCTGAAGAATGTCATAAAGCAAAACCGGTTTTTCTTCATTTCCAAAGCTGAGAAAGTCTTCTTGATCTTCTGCCGGGCTATCAATGATTTTGGTATTGAGATCCAGGGTTAGAATAGAATCTGATTTGACCTCTGGTGTCGTGGAAATGGATGATAAAACAAGAAATGCAATAAAAAAAACAAAAAATCCTGCAATGACAATAAAAATTGCAGTTAAATTTGCTAATACTAATTTGAAAAAACTTTTCATTAAATAAAATTATTTGTTGAGATATGTCGTACAGTGATGTAGTTTTGTTACTCGGGAGCAATCTAAATAATCCTCAAAAAAATATCCGGACTGCTCTAGAAAATATTGAAAAAAAAATTGGTGCAATAATAGTAAAATCAGAATTAATTACAACAGAACCTGTTGGATTTGAAAGTTCTAAGAATTTTTGTAATATTGCAATTAAGATAAAAACACAATTTTCACCTATAAATCTTCTTAATGAGTTAAAGAACATTGAAAAAATAATGGGTCGTACGAAAGATTCATCTCATTTTCGAACTTATCAAGACAGAATTATAGATATTGATATAATATTATATAACAATATAAAGTTTATTTCTAAAAAGCTTTTAATTCCTCATCAGAAAAATCTTTTTGAAAGGGATTTTGCAAAAGAGCTTATCTATCAGGTGAAATAAACTTTTTATAACACAAATGATAATGAAGAAAAAACTATTTCTATTCTTCTTTTTGCCAATTATTGGCATGGCCCAGACCAAAGAAAACTCTACGCAAACCAGAACACTTTTCAATAACCAAAGCAGACTCTTTAAAGATTGGTCTATTACCGTTGGTGGAGGAGGAACCATTATGTCCCAGGGAGATATTAGATCCATCTATGACCATAAACTTAATATGGACTGGAATGGACTAATAAGTTTGGATAAACAAATATCCCATACCTTCGGGATTTCAATGATTTATATCAAAGGCCAGACCAAACAACAAGCCAAACTAAACGAACTCTCCGGCGTGGCGCATGGTTATACCAAGTTTGATAATGTATCTTTTATGGCAGATATGAACTTTTCTAATGTAATGCGTAGAGTAGATAGGAAAACACCTTTGAAATGGGGTTTGCATGGGTATATTGGAATTGGTTTTATAGGTTATAAAACCTTTTTACAAGATGATTATGTCCTAAAAAAATGGCCTTTATACATTGAACAGAAAATTGGAATCTCAACTACGACCTTCAACGGCGGACTGGGACTTAAATATAATATTTCCAGACTCTTGGACATAGAACTTAGAACCATGTATATCTACTCAGGGGATGAGGAATTTGATGGTGGCGGATGGACTAGAGATGCAGCACCTGGTTATAATCTTATCAATGATTCTTATTCGGATAATGCCTTGCTAGTGAATCTTAGTATATCATTCAAACTGGGTAAAAATCCAGATCATCTTCGTTGGGTAGATCCTCTACAGTTGGCTTATAACAGAACCAATGCTTTGGACGATACATTTAAAGACTTTAGCGTATGCGAAAAAGGAGACCGCGATAATGATGGTATTTGTGATGACTGGGACAGACAGCTGGATACACCTGTAGGTGCTAGAGTAGACGGCGCAGGTGTCGCACTAGACATAGATCTGGATGGTGTTATTGATTTAAATGACAAATGCGTTACAAAACCGGGACCTATAGAAAATAACGGTTGTCCAAAATAAGACAATAAAATCTAAAATATAAAAAATAGTAAATGCCGGGAATTTGAAAATGAACTTGATAAAAAAATGATAATCCGGCAAAATAATTAAACTATAAAAACATTAATAAAATATGAGACAAAATTTATCTTCATTCGTAGCAATGGCAATGTTGTTACCAATGAGCTTAGCAGGGCAAGAGGCAAATCCTAGTGCCAACTCTGGATCTCAAAACATATCTCCATTTACCCAAGACTCAAAAAGATTCAATGATTGGTCTATATCTTTTGGAGCAGGTTTGCCCTTTATACAGTCGGCAGATATGACATCTTTAAAGAATGGAAATGGAGAAAATCTTTTTGGATATTCTGCTTATGTAAGTATAGACAAAGCAATAACACATGCTTTTGGACTTAACTTGCAATATGACAGAGGAGAAACCAGACAAGGATTTAGAAATACAAAAGACCATATCCCTATTAATGCAAACCTCCCGGCAGGAAGAACCCAGTACGACGCTATTTCCATTCTGGGCGATATCAATTTTTCTAACTTACTAAGACGTGTAGATAACAAATCCCCTTTTAGATGGGCGTTGCACGGTTATGCAGGAATTGGGTCCTTAGCCTATAAATCCTACAGACAAAACCCTGGGGAAGATTATCACCAGATTTTAAACCACGAAATCAAACCATTTAAATTAACCTCATTATTTGGACAAGCTGGAGCCGGACTCAAATTTAAAGTCAACAGAAGAATTGATTTAGAAGCCAGATTAATGTACACCATTACAGGAGATGATGAGTTTGATGGTGCCGGTGTTGGGCAAACTGCATACAATATGATCGAAGATCAAATCTCGGATAACTTCTTCAACACTACTTTAGGGATTACATTCAAATTAGGAAAACACCAGTCACACCTTATGTGGCACGATCCTTTACAAGAAATCTATTACAAACTGGATGTCTTAACAGAGAAAACTCAAGATATTGAAGTCTGCAAAAAAGGAGATGCAGACAACGATGGCGTTTGCGATGACTGGGACAGACAACTAGACACACCGGCCGGTGCTAGAGTAGATGGTGCTGGTGTAGCATTAGATGCAGATCTGGATGGTGTCATTGATTTGTACGATAAATGCGTTACAGTTCCTGGCCCGGTAGAGAACAACGGATGTCCTATCTCCAGCAATAACAACAACGGAGTGGTGACAGACGAATCAAGAATCCTGAAAGGTATCGAGTTTGATCTTAATTCTGACAGAATTTTACCTTCCAATACGCCAATTTTAAATCAAGCGATCAATTACATCAATGAATCTAACATCAGTTTCAAAGTTTTTGGTACAACAGATACCAGAGGAACAGAACAGTATAACCTGGATCTATCCCAAAGAAGAGCCAATAATGTGAAAAATTACCTCATCCAGAATGGCGCAGACGGAAAAAAACTAGAAGCAGTAGGATTAGGAGAATCCAATTTACTGTATCCAGAATGCGACCCGGCAGAAAAATGCGCAGAATGGAAAAACAGAGCCAACAGAAGAGTCTATTTTGAAGTAAAATAGAAAAACAAGCATCATACAAAACCGTTTTGTTTATTACAAGACGGTTTTTTTATGTAACAAAATTGATTAAATTTACAAATGATTTCTCCAGAACATTCATACGACAAACTACTACTCTCTGCCCTTAAACAGTATTGGGGGTATGATGGATTCCGGGCGTCGCAGAAAGATATTATCATTTCCATTATCAACGGAAGAGATACCTTAGCATTACTACCCACTGGAGGAGGAAAATCGCTCTGTTATCAATTGCCGGCAATAGTTTTGCAAGGAACCTGCCTCGTAATATCGCCACTTCTGGCCTTGATGAAAGACCAGGTCATCAGCTTGCAGGCAGTAGGTGTTGAAGCAGAATTACTAAGTTCTGAATTAGACGACTTCGAAGAAGAATCTGTTTACAATAGATGCAAAGACGGTTTAGTCAAAATCCTGTACATTTCCCCGGAGAGACTACAGAATCCGCAATTCCTCAGAAATATCCAGGAGATTGAGATTTCTTTTATCGCAGTAGATGAGGCACATTGTATCTCGGAATGGGGACAAGACTTCCGCCCAAGTTATCAGCATATCAAAAAGTTTCGGCAAGAGTTCAAAAATGTGCCTTGCCTGGCGCTCACTGCTACTGCTACAAAAAAGGTAGTGGAAGAGATCATCCTTAAATTAGGCTTGCAACAGGCTCACATATCCAAAGAAAGCTTCAGGAGAAGCAACCTTAATATCATCGTTGAAAATACTTCTAACAAATACAAAAGAATTTTAGAGTTCCTCAAACTAAACCTAGCTTCCGGAATTATATACACCAGAACCCGGAAAGATGCAGAAGATTTAGTCGCCTTTCTCAAAAATAACCAATTTGCAAACGTCGATTTTTTCCACGCCGGGCTGCCCGCTACAGAAAAAGAAAAACTACAGAAAAGGTGGATCAACAGCCAATTTCATGTTCTGGTCTCTACCAATGCTTTTGGGATGGGGATAGACAAAGACAATGTACGCTTCGTGATACACCTTTCGCCGTCTTCTACTTTGGAAAATTATTATCAGGAAATTGGCAGAGCTGGCAGAAACGGGGAAGAAGCCATTGTTCTGTTACTCTGGAGCGACGAAGAAATCAATGCTATAAATTACGGATTCAAAAACCAGATTCCTACCAAAGAAGAATATCAGAAAATACTGACTTATCTCTATTCTATTCTCCAGGTAGCAAATCATGATTTTCCGGAGAAAACCTTTCAGCTTAATGTAGACAGGCTCCAGAATATCACCAAGCTATCTATTAGAAAAATCAAAAACATCCTCACGTTTCTGCACAATCAGGAGCTTGTTTTTTATAAAAATTCGGTGTCTGCATCCATATTGCAGAGCTTTGTAAAGCCGCAAGATTTGGATCGCTTAAACCCTGCCGATGCCCATTTTATAGAACACCTATTCCGCAACCTTCCCGGCCTTGCCATTCATAAAGTTTACTTTAGCGAGGCGGCTTTTTGCAATAAAAACAATATTAAGCCTTTTGATTTGAAAGTGATATTGAAAGATTTGCAGAATCGCGGTTTGGTGGAATATCTGGACGGCGATCTGCAATCCATCAAACTGTTGAAACCAAGGGATGACCGCCGCCTGTTTGGTGAATATTGGAAACTCTTTCGTCAAATTCAGGAAAATAAACTGCGCAAATGGGAAGAAAATAAATTCTTCATCTTCAATAAGGATGTGTGTAAAATGAAACTCATTCTCAACTATTTTGGGGAGGCAGACACCGAAAACTGTGGCAAATGTTCCTTTTGCAGAACAAGAACCAATCCCCAAAAAAACATCTCTACAGAAATCTTGATGCAGCTTTCCCAAAAGCCTATGACGGCGGAGGAGATCGCTGCGAGGCTCAGTTTACATACAAAGGATGCCGTCTCGCAAACGCTTATCTTTCTCCTAGACATCGGGAAAGTCCGGATGTTTAATTACAAAACTTATATGCTGAATCAATAGGATTTCCTCAGTTATTCATCATCATTTAACTATTATCAACCCATATCTATTCATCACTTTAAATGAAATTTCTCAATGTAGTGTTCTTCGGAACGCCCGATTTTGCAAAGACCTCTCTGGAAGCTATTTTTAATTCGCATCACAAAGTGGTAGGCGTCGTAACGGCCGCCGACAAAGCCAGTGGCAGAGGCATGAAATTGACACCATCTCCGGTGAAAGTCTTTGCAGAAGAACACCACCTCAACCTCTTTCAGCCGGAAAAACTGCGCAATGCGGAGTTCCTGGAAGCTATCAAAAACTTAAATGCAGATGTTTTCGTTGTGGTCGCATTCCGGATGATGCCTCCGGTTTTGTTCTCGATTCCAAAAATTGGAACATTTAATTTACACGGTTCTTTGTTGCCAGATTATCGTGGTGCGGCGCCGATTAATTATGCAATCATCAATGGCGAAACCAAGTCTGGCGTAACCACATTTTTCATTAATGAAAAAATTGATGAAGGTAATATTCTTCTCCAAGCTGAAACCGAAGTTTTACCAGAAGATAATGCAGGAACATTGCAC
Source organism: Flavobacteriales bacterium UBA2306 (assembly GCA_002345565.1). Classification (GTDB taxonomy): domain Bacteria; phylum Bacteroidota; class Bacteroidia; order Flavobacteriales; family Weeksellaceae; genus Epilithonimonas. The sequence continues at coordinate 11,604 of DDVS01000003.1, forward strand.
GATAAATTAATGGTAATCGGAGCGGATTTGATTATTGAAACTTTAAATGGATTAGCAGAAAATTCAATTATAGAAAAGCCTCAGCCACAAAAAGAAAATCCAAAAACGGCTTACAAAATATTTAAAGAAAATCTAAAAATCGATTGGAATCAAAGTTCTGAAACGATTCATAATTTCGTGAGAGGAATGTCGCCTTATCCAACAGCTTTCACTATTTTGAAAATCGGAGAAGAAGAAAAATCATTAAAAATCTTCAAAGGACATTTTGAATTAGAATCACATTCGAGAGAAGCCGGTGATTTTGATATTTCTAAAACCGAATTCAAATTCTATACAAAAGACGGAATTTATTATCCGGAAGATGTGCAAATCCAAGGAAAGAAAAGAATGCCTGTAAAAGATTTCCTTAACGGAATTCAGAATTTTGAAGACTACAATCATTAATCTTTTCTAGGATCTTTGTTGTACATTATGCTTAATGCCCCCTGTTTTTCAAAAAACTTCAGGGTACATTAGCATAAAATAAGCTTATTTGTTATTATCTTCAACGTACATTAACGTAAATTAAGCTTCTTTATAGAAACCGTCAATATACATTAGCTTAAAAAACTTCAATAGAATATGACTAAAATAACAATCTAATTAAAAAAAAAATTAAAATGAAACAATTATTTTTTGGCTTAATGCTGGCTTCCGGCCTAGTATTTTCTCAAGATTTAAAGGTGATGACTTATAACATCCGCCTATCTGTAGACAGCGACAAAGACAATTCGTGGAACAACAGAAAACACGAGACTATGGCGCTGCTGGCATACTACCACCCGGATTACTTTGGCGTTCAGGAGGCTGTTCCGCAGCAAATGGTTGACATCAAGACAGCCTTGTCGGATTATGACTACGTAGGTGTGGGCAGAGATGACGGGAAAAACCAGGGCGAGTATTCCGCGGTTTTTTACGACAAAAGCAAACTGGATGTGCTGAAGTCCGGGACATTCTGGCTCAGCGAAACGCCCGATAAACCTAGCAAAGGTTGGGACGCAGCGTACAACAGAGTTTGTACTTATGCACTTTTCAAAATGAAAAAAGGTGGTAAAAAGTTTTGGGCTTTCAATCTGCATTTTGACCACGTCGGCGATGTTGCAAGAGTGAATTCTGCAAAATTGATTCTTCAAAAAATCAAAGAATTCAATAAAGAAAATCTGCCTTTGACATTGACCGGAGATTTTAATTTGACAGATGACAAAGAACCGATAAAAATTATGTCAAAAGAGCTGACGGATTCTTTTTATCATTCTCAAAAGCCACATTACGGACCAAAAGGAACGTGGCAGAATTTTGATATTAACACACCTTCGACAGAGCGTTTGGATTATGTTTTTGTAAAAGGATTTGATGTTTTGACCAACAGAACGATTAATGACAGAAGAGAGAATCTTCTTTATCCGTCAGATCATTTTCCGGTTCTGGCAGAGATTAAGTTTAAGAAATAGACATAAAAAATCCTCTTGAGAAAGAGGATTTTTTTACTTTACGTTTATTTATTTAATCCAGTTTTGAGTAAAACTTGTTTCCTTCTCGTAATCTTCATTGTCATAAGTAAATCTTGCAAAGTATTTTTCCTCTTTTTGAGGAATAGAACTAGGTTCAATTTTGTATAGATTGAAAAAAATGGTGTCTTTCAATTGAGCGTTTCTTCTGTGAAATGTTTTGCTTAAATAATAAACATCATCTTTGAATTTGTATAAGTTCATATCAAATCCAGTTCTAAATCTTCCAAAAGGATAAACTTGTTTAGAGTTTAAATCATAAATGAGTTGGTAATTAACTCCACATCCGAGACCTGTACACATATCAAAATCAAGTAAAAGTAATACTAGATTTAAAGATTTATAATATTTAACTTCAGATATTTGGTTAGCATAATCAACCGAATCTTTTTTATTCCATACATCATTAATTGTTACTAGCTTGTTTATATCTATTTTTTCACTGTTTATTTCTATAAAGAATTTTTTGTCTTTAATATAACTTGCAATTTTTAGAGTTGGATCAAATATTGAAACAGAATCCAAACTTGTTGAAAATGTCGGTTTTATTTCAGATTTCTCTAATTGAGAAATGAATGATTTAACTTTTTGACTAATATTATTAATAGAATCTGTTTTATTAATTTTTGATTCAAATTTATTTTCCTTACAACTCAAAAAGGTAAACAGTAAAAAAGCGAATAAAAGTTGATGTGTTTTTATCATAGCTTAAAATTATTAATAATTCTCTACTTTTGATACTTAAATTTTCTAGCAATGAACAAACTATTATTAGGATTGATGCTAATTGGGACAACAGTTTCTGCGCAGGAACTATATATGCCGAGAAATATCAAAAAAGCTTATGCTAACGGAACGCGAGATATGTCTGGAAAACCAGGTAAAAATTACTGGCAGAACAATGGTATTTATGATGTGAATGTGAAAGTAGATGCAACTACTAAAATTGTTTCGGGTTCTGAGACGATTCAGTATTCTAATAATAGTCCGGATGAATTGTAGGTTTTGGCTATCAGATTTGTGAATAATGTTAATAAACCACAGTCCGGAAGAGCTGGATATGCTTCTAAAGAATCGATGACAGACGGATTGAAAATTAAATCTTTCTTTATCAATGGCGAAAAGTATAATATCAATAGTGATAATTGGTCAACGGTTGAAGCTGTGAAATTAACCCAACCATTAGCTTCAAAATCTAAAACCGAAATCAAAATTGATTGGGAATATCCATTAGCTAAAGAAAGCGGAAGAGAAGGACAAATTGACCCCGAGACTTTTTATGTGGCTTATTCTTTCCCTAGAGTTTCTGTTTATGATGATTACAATGGCTGGGATCTATTGCAGCACAACGGCAGACAAGAGTTTTATAATGATTTCAACGATTATGCTTTTGCTATTTCTGCGCCTAAGAATTTTGTGGTTTGGTCAACTGGAGATTTCCAAAATCCAGAAGAGGTTCTTCAACCTGAATATCTGAAACGTTTCAAAGAATCTTTAAAATCAGATAAAATCATCCACGTTGCGAATGCCGATGAAATGAAATCCGGAAAAGTAACGAAGCAAAATGAATGGAATATCTGGAAATTCAAAGCGAATGATATTGTGGATTTTTGTTTTGCATTGAGTAATCATTATGTTTGGGATGCATCGAGTGTTCAGCTAAAAACTAAAAGAGCGAGTGTACAATCTGCTTACAGAGCTGGTGCAAAAGATTTTGAGCAATATACAGGCTGGATGCGCTACAACTTGAAATGGTTTACAGATAATTGGCCAGGTGTGGAGTATCCTTTCCCAGTAATGACAGCTATCCAAGGTTATGCTGATATGGAATATCCAATGATGATTAATGATACCAGCATTCCTGATGATTTGCAAGATGCAAGATTGACGGCTGACCACGAGATTGCGCACACGTATTTCCCTTTTTATATGGGAATCAACGAAACACGATATGCTTTTATGGATGAAGGCTGGGCTACAACTTTGGAGTACTTGATAGGCATTGATGAAAACGGAAAAGAAGCTGCGGATAAATTTATGAAGAACTTCCGTGTGAAACGTTGGATTAACGATGCTTCTACAGAGCAAGACCAGCCGATTATCTCAATGAGTTCTCAACTAGCTGGTGCAGGCTATGGGAATAATGCTTACGTAAAACCTTCGCTTTCTTATTTGGCTTTGAAGGATTATTTGGGAGATGAACTCTTCAAAAAAGCACTTCATCATTATATGGATAACTGGCACGGGAAACATCCGATTCCGTGGGATTATTTTAATTCTATGAACACAGGTTCTGGAAAAAATCTGAATTGGTTTTTCAATAATTGGTTTTATACTAATAATTATATTGATTTAAAAATAGGTTCTGTAACCCAGGAAAAAAATCAATTGGTTTTGACGGTTGAGAATGTTGGTGGATTTGCGATTCCGTTTGATGTGGATTTGACTTATGAAGATGGGACGACGGAGAAAGGTCATTTCACACCAGCAGTTTGGGAGAAAGATCAGAAGCAAACGAATCTAAATATCCCATCAAAAAAGAAAATCAAATCCATCAATCTGGATGGTGGGATTTTTATGGATTATACGCCGGAGGATAATCTGAAGAGTTTGTAAAATAGGAACGCCGCAAGATGATTGTGGCGTTTTTTGTTTGCTATTCAATTTTTGGAAGGATAATTTCTATTATATTTTACAACAGAAAACTCTTTCCAGTAGGAAGTTTCTTTAATAAACAATAGATTTGCAACCATTAATTAATTCATTAATCATAAAATTATAAAATGAAAAGACAGACTATCGCATTGTTTTGCGTAGCTACACTTAGTATTATTTCTTGTGCTAAGGAAGGAGATCAAAAAAATGACAGCAAATACACCGACGAGCAAAAAGCGTCTTATTACATAGGAATGAGTATCGCTCAAAATATGAAACAAGAAGGTTTCAAAGTAGATGCAGAACTTCTGGCTCAAGGTATCAAAGAAGAAATGGACAGCACGAAGAAGAAGAAATTGTTACCAGCTGAAGAGATGAACAGCTTTATGCAAGATTTTATGATGAAACAACATCAAAAGAAACAATCTGAAGCCAATGCACAAAGCTCTGAAAATAAGAAAAAAGGTCTTGAGTTTCTGGCTAAGAATAAAAACAATCCAAAAGTTAAAACTACGGCTTCTGGTTTACAGTACGAGGTTTTGCAAGAAGGTGATGGAACAACAAAACCAAAAGCATCAGACGTTGTACAGGTGAAATATACTGGAAAGTTATTGGACGGAACTGTTTTCGATTCTACCGATAAGAATGGAGGTGCTCCAGCAGATATCAATCTAGGAATGGTTATCAAAGGATGGACAGAAGGAATTCAATTGATGAGCAAAGGGTCTAAGTACAGATTTTACATCCCGTCTGATTTAGCTTATGGAGATCAAGGCGCTGGCGGTGCAATTCCTGGTGGTTCTACGATTATCTTTGATGTGGAATTGGTGAATATCAAATAAGATTTTCGTAACAATAAAATCAAAAACCTCAGCTGATTTGGCTGAGGTTTCTTGTTTAAAATAGTATTTAATATGAAGAAAAATTTAACTTTTACTCAATAGGTCTGAAAACCAATCCACTTTCTTCGAAATAATCTAAAGTGATTCTGTCGCCGTCATTCACATTCCCTGCGAGGATTTCTTTTGATAATTTATTCAAAACTTCCTGTTGAATCACTCTTTTCAACGGTCTTGCTCCGAAAACTGGGTCATAACCTTTGTTGGTCAAATAATCCAAAGCATCCTGTGTCGCGGTCATAATGATATTGCGTTTTGCTAACATATCATTGAAACCTCTCAGCTGATATTGAACGATTTTTCCGATTTCTTTTTTTCTTAAAGGCTGGAATAGTACCGTTTCATCAATTCTGTTGAGGAATTCCGGACGAAGTGTTTGTTTTAATAAATCAAAAACTTCAATTTTAGTTTTATCAACAATTTCATCTTGGTTTTCTTCTGTGATATTTTCAAAATTCTCCTGAATGATATGCGAACCTAAATTCGAAGTCATAATGATAATCGAGTTTTTGAAATTCACAACTCTACCTTTGTTATCCGTTAATCGTCCGTCATCCAAAACCTGCAACAACGTGTTGAAAACATCTGGATGCGCTTTTTCGATTTCGTCTAAAAGTACCACGGAATAAGGTCTTCTTCTCACGGCTTCCGTCAATTGTCCACCTTCATCATAACCTACATATCCGGGAGGCGCACCAACCAATCTCGAAACCGAATGACGCTCCTGATATTCACTCATATCTATTCTTGTCATATTGTTCTCATCATCGAATAAAAACTCGGCTAAAGCTTTTGCAAGCTCGGTTTTTCCAACTCCAGTTGTTCCCAAGAATAAGAAACTTCCAATTGGTTTTTTATCGTCACTCAATCCTGCTCTGTTTCTGCGGATTGCATTTGCCACGGCTTCAATTGCTTCTTCCTGACCGACAACTCTGTGATGAATTTCATTTTCAAGATGTAACAATTTTTCTCTTTCGGATTGAAGAAGTTTGGTTACAGGAATTCCTGTCCATTTTGCAATGACTTCAGAGATGTTTTCAGAAGTTACTTCTTCTTTAATTAATTCATTCTGATGGTTTTGCATTTCTAATTCAAGTTTCTGCAAAGCATCTTCCTTCTCCTTAATTTTTCCGTACTGGATTTCTGCTACTTTAGCATAATCTCCAGCTCTAGAAGCTCTTTCTGCTTCCAATTTTAGAGATTCTATATCTTTTTTAATCTGGGTGAGGTCCTCAGATTTTTGTTTTTCTTTCAGCCATTTTGCATTGATTTCATTTCTCTGTTCAGAAATTTTCGAAATATCTTCTTTTAAATGGTCGATTTTTGTCTGATTTCCTTCTCTTGAAATGGCCGCCAATTCAATTTCCAACTGCATCAATCTTCTGTCAAGAACATCCAGTTCTTCAGGTTTTGAATTGATTTCCATTCTTAGTTTAGCCGAAGCTTCATCAATCAAATCAATCGCTTTGTCCGGTAGAAATCGGTCTGAAATATATCTTTGAGACATTTCTACCGCCGCAATAATCGCCTCATCTTTGATTCTTACTTTATGGTGCGCTTCATATTTATCTTTAATTCCACGAAGAATAGAAATTGCCGATTCCGTATCCGGTTCTTCCACCATTACTTTCTGGAAACGTCTTTCAAGTGCTTTATCTTTCTCGAAATATTTTTGATATTCATTCAAAGTCGTTGCACCAATTGCTCTTAATTCTCCTCTTGCCAAGGCTGGTTTCAGAATATTTGCTGCATCCATCGCACCTTCGCCACCTCCGGCTCCAACCAAAGTGTGGATTTCGTCGATGAAAAGGATAATCTGTCCGTCTGATTTGATAACTTCATTTACAACAGATTTCAAACGCTCTTCAAACTCACCTTTATATTTTGCTCCGGCAATCAAAGCACCCATATCCAATGAATACAAAGTTTTATCCTGCAAATTTTCAGGAACGTCGCCATTAATAATTCTGTGGGCAATTCCTTCTGCAATCGCAGTTTTACCAACTCCGGGTTCACCAATCAGAATTGGATTGTTTTTGGTTCTTCTTGAAAGAATCTGCAAAACTCTTCTGATTTCTTCATCACGACCGATTACCGGATCAAGTTTCCCTTCTGCAGCGAGTTCGTTGAAATTTTTAGCATATTTATTTAAAGATTGATAAGTTTCTTCCGAACTTGCAGAAGTTGCTTTTGAGCCTTTTCTTAATTCTTTGATTCCGCCTTCCAAAAGGTTTTTCGTAACGCCCATATCTTTTAACATTTTCGAAACTTCTGAATTAGTTTCCAGAAGGGAAAGCCAAAGATGTTCGATTGTTACAAATTCGTCACCCATTTTCTTAGCGATGTTGGGAGCATCAAGCAAAACTTTATTTGCCGATTGCGAAAGATAAATATTTCCTCCTTGTACTTTTGGAAGCTTTTGTAAATTTTCACGGTTTCGCTCTCTTATCAAAGTGGCATCTGCTTCAGATTTTTTTAATAAGAAAGGCGATATATTTTCATCAACCTGAAAAATTCCTTCAAGTAAATGTTGTGGTTCAATCTGCTGATTACCAAATTCCATTGCAACTTGTTGTGCTGCTTGGATGGCTTCCTGTGATTTTACGGTATATTGATTTAAATTCATAATATTTTTGGATTAAATGATTTAAAAATTAAAAGACTAATGATTGAAAAACTTGTATCAAATTCTATTCAATTTTATATTTTGAAACTATGATTTTTGTTTTTTTAAAAGCATTAAGAAAATAAATTTTTAAGGTTTAACTTCTTAATGCTTCATCAATCATTTAATTCTGAAACCATTATTACAAAAAGCATTCTATTGTTGAATTTTTAAAATTATAAGACAAATTTTCCGAATAATTGAATTTTAAACTGGTTTCAAAAGACAAATTTTCCTAATATTTAAAAATCATTCTAAAATCAAATGCCAAAATGTAATTCAACAAATCAAGATTGATGATCATTATGTTTGTCGTTTTAAATTTTTAATTCCGATTTTATAAGTCTGCAAATAGTTTTATATTTGAAGAAAACCAAGATTATGTATTCACAAATAGAGATAGATTCCCAATTCGACGGAAAATTGCAGTTGATTTATCTGAATCAGCCGGATAGTTACAACAGCCTTACTCAAGTTATGCTAGGAGAATTACGAAATGCCGTTCACAAATTCAGTTATGATGATAATGTAAGATGTATTGCTATTGCCGGAAAAGGAAAAGCTTTTTGTGCCGGTCAGAACTTGAAAGAAGCTTTGGATTTGGATGAAGATGACAGAACAATCCAAAGATTTGTGATTGAATATTATAATCCTTTGGTTCTCGAAATTGTCAAGTGCAAAAAACCAGTGATTGCTTTAGTCAATGGACCGGCAGTAGGAGCAGGAGCAATGCTGGCTTCGATTTGTGACTTTACTTTGGCGACAGAAAGCTCTTATTTCTCTTTTGCTTTTGCTAATATCGGTTTGATTCCTGATACTGCCGGAACTTATTATCTGCCTAAATTAGTAGGGAGACAATTGGCAAGTTATTTATCTTTTACAGGTAAGAAAGTTCCTGCGACTGAAGCTAAGAAAATCGGTTTGGTTGCGGATGTTTTTTCAGATTCTGAGTTTGTAGAAAAGTCGATGGAAGTTCTGACTCAGCTTTCTCACGCTGCAACCACTGCGCTTTATTTGACCAAAAAAGCATTTAATAAATCTTATACATTCACACTTCCCGAACAATTGGATTATGAATCTATCATTCAGCAAGATGCTGCTGAAACTGAAGATTTCAAAGAAGGCGTTGCTGCTTTCATTGAAAAACGTTTGCCAAATTATAAAGGGAAATAAATGAACGCAAGAGAAACGGCAGAATATATTTTTGAGAAAGATTTATTTTCTCAATGGCTCGGAATTGAACTGACGGAAATCAAAGATAATTATTGCCTTATAAAAATTCCTGTGAAGCCCGAAATGATTAATGGATTGGGGACAGTTCACGGTGGAGTTACATTTGCTTTTGCAGATTCAGCGTTGGCATTTTCTTCTAATAATTCCGGAGAAGCTGCAGTTGCGCTTAATTGTTATATTAATTTCACTAAAGCAGCAAAAAATGGTGATGTTTTAACTGCCGAAAGTATTCTTTTGAATGATACCCGAAAAACTGCGGTTTATGATATCACCATCAAGAATCAGAATGATGAGGTTGTGGCAGGTTTCCGAGGAACGGTTTATAAAATTGGAAAGAAAGTGACAGAATTGAAACATCTTTGAGAATCCTTCGAGAACCTCAGATAACAATCATTAAAAAACTTCAAAATTTATTTTGGAGTTTTAAAATAAATTATAACTTTGTAATTCAAAGTTCTTTTTATGGAATCGAAAAATTATCAAGATGAAATAGCACATATCCGTCAAATGATGGAACGCAGTTCAAGATTTATTTCATTAAGTGGTTTGTCCGGCGTTGTTGCTGGAATCGTTGCTTTGCTTGGCTCTGTTTATGTTTACTTTATTTTTCAGAGAGAAGGAATCGATTACTTTGATGGAGAAAGAAATATTTATACGCCAGCTTTGGCTCAGGAACTGTTCTTTGTCGCTTTGGTAATTTTAGTTTTGGCAATTTCCAGCGGATATATTTTCACAGCAAGAAAGAGTAAAAAGAAAAATCTGAAAATTTGGGATTCAATTACAAAAAAGCTATTATTCAATTTTGCAATTCCGTTAGTTGCGGGCGGTTTTTTCTGTATTGCACTTTGGTATCATCATTATTTTCCTTTAATTGCGCCGTCAATGCTTATTTTTTACGGATTAGCTTTGATTAATGCCGAAAGATATACTTTAAGCGATGTCAAATATCTTGGGATTTGTGAAGTTGTTCTCGGAATTGTTGCTTTGTTTTGGCTTGGATGGGGATTGATATTTTGGACGATAGGATTTGGGTTTCTGCATATTTTTTATGGGATTTTGATGTATAGGAAGTATGATTGATTTTCAAACTTTATAGTCTAAAGTTCAAAGTTTTGAATTAGTCAATCATCATTTATCAACTATCAATTATAATTTATGCTTAACATCAATCAACTCAACAAAGAATTCGAAAGCCGTGTAAGATTGGGCATTATGTCCGTTCTGATGGTCAACGATTGGGTTGATTTTACCGAAATGAAAAACTTGTTAAATGCAACTGACGGAAATCTTGCAAGCCACAGTTCAGCTCTAGAAAAAGCCGAATATATTGAAATTAAGAAAGAATTTGTAGGCAAGAAACCGAAAACATCTTATCGTGTTACACAAAAAGGTAGAGATGCTTTCACAGAACACATCAATAACTTAGAAAAATTGCTGGGAAGATAAAATTTTGCTCCCTTTAGGGTCGGGGAAACACAATTTAATTTCCCTATTTTTTTTAAAAATAACTTTGTAATTCAAAGAACTTTATAAAAATTAAGCCAAAAGAACACTTAGATTTTGCACAATGGACACGAATAGAACTTTCCAAAGTCAAAAAGCGTCCTATTAAAATAGTGCTCTTTGTGCAACACTGGTGTTTAAATCAAAAACATTTATCAATTATGAAAAAACATCATCTCATCTTCATCACAGCTTTTGCAGTTATCATTCTTTTCTACAAAGAATATATTGCCCTCAACCTCGGTATTTTTGGAATCTTTGTGAGTATTCTGACCTTTACTCAAACCAAACCAGAAAACAGAAACCTAACATTTTTGACACTTTTTGTAACCTCCATTTTTTCATCGTTTGCTTTTGCTTGGTTTGGGGACGCCATTTCGTTTGTTGCTGTTTTTGTCTCTGTATTTTTGCTGAGGTTCAAAGTAACTTACCCGAAACTAAAACCATTTCTATATATTGAAGTTCTATTGTTGAATCTCTTCACATTCTTGGGAAGAGTTTTCAACATAAACGGGTGGTACGAGAAATCAAAGGAGAGAAGTTTTGCCAAAAAACTCATTGCGATGATTTTGATTCCTGCGTTTTTTATCACAATTTTCTTTTTCATTTACGCTCAAGGTAGCGACCATTTTGCAAATCTGTTCAGAGATTCTGAACTTGAGTTTCAACCTTTGACTTTTATTGTCTTGGCAATTGTAGGATTTTATATTGGATTTATTTTTTGGAATTTCGGAGTAGAAAGATTCATTTTCAAACAAAACCATTATTTGAATGACGATTTTTCTGGCTTAGTAAAAATTCAAAAACCAACTTTTTCTTTCCTTGATATAGATTCCGAAAGAACCAGCGGATTGGTTTCCTTTTCTGCACTTAACATCTTGCTTTTAACTTTTATTACGACTTACAATTACGAACAGTTTTTCGAAGTCACAAAATCTGCTGACAGTTTGAGTGCCGAAACACACGAGCGAGTAAATGCTGTAATAATGTCCATCATAATGGCGATTCTTGTGATTCTGTTCTATTTCAAAAAGGGATTTAATTTTGACGACAAAGCCAAATCTCTTAAAATTTCAGCTAAAATCTGGATAGTTCTGAATGCGGTTTTAGTGATTTCTGCATCACTCAAAAACTCAGAATATATTATCAATTATGGTTTGACTTACAAACGTTTAGGCGTTTACGGATTCTTGACAATGGCTTTGATTGGTTTAATTTTCACATTCATCAAAATTCAGAAAAAGAAGACCAACTCTTTCCTTTTCAATCAAATGTTTTGGGCTTGTTATGGCTTGATTTTGGTTTGCAGTTACATCAATTGGGGCGGAATTATCACTTCCAATAATATCAAAAGAAAGGATTTTGCAGAAAATTATCACTTGGTGTCCATCAATTATAATGAACAAATCTTGCTTGATTATGCTCAGAAAACTAGAAACTCCGAAATGAAAAATCAACTTGAAGAAAGAATAGAATCTTATCAAAAAGAATCTTTCCTCTCAAAAATATTGTACTATGAATTTATTAAAATCGAAAAAAAATAATTTTAAATATTTGGCTATAATTCCATTATTTTTCATGGCTTGTAAAAAAGAAGCAGAAGTAAAAGACACAAAATTAGATACTGTTACAACGATAGAAAAACCAATTGATTCACTATCAACTACTCTTAAAACAGAAAAAGAATCGAATCAGAATATCGTAACAGTTGACGCATCAAAAATGCCAATCCGATTAAATCTCGAAATCAAAAATCCGGAAGATCAATTAATTATTAGATTAGAAAACCTCAGTCAACCAAAACTTAAAGGTTATTTAAAAACTGAAAAACCAATAAATTTAAGATTTAATCAAATCAGAATGCCGGACAATACATTCGACGGACCTTTTACACAAACAATAGAATACGATACTAAACAAAATGGAGAATATTGGCTAATATTAGCAAAAAGCAATATGGCAGAAGGAACGCCAGTTGGTAAGTTCTTTGTCAAAATAGAGTAGAAAATATAAACCACATAGTCACACAAAATAAATCTTTATTCTTGCTAATAAAGAAGAGAAAATAGAATGATTAACTATTTTCTTTTTTTTGTTTTGAAATTTATAAAAATCTATGTGTCTATGAGGTTGAAATCATTTCAAACTTTGTATCGCCAATTTATAACCTTTCATCCCGAATCCGGAAATCACAGCATCGGAACTTTCCGCAGTCACAGATTTCTTCCGGAATTCTTCACGTTTATAAATGTTGCTGATGTGAACTTCTATTTTCGGTTTATTAATATTCTTCAAACAATCCGAAATCGCATAAGAATAATGAGTAAAAGCACCTGGATTAATCACTACGGCTTCGAAATCATCTTCTTGCAAACGGTTAATCAACTCACCTTCAATATTGGATTGATAATAAGAAATTTCATCAGACGAAAATTCGTTTTTCAATTCATTTAGGTAATCTTCCATAGAAGCAGAACCGTAGATTTCAGGTTCACGCGTTCCGAGTAAGTTAAGATTAGGACCGTTGATGATTAGAATTTTCATAGTTTGAATTTGAAATAAAAAACAAATATACTTAAAAACAAAAACCTCCGGAAATTTTCCGAAGGTTTGTAGCCCGTAGGGGAATCGAACCCCTCTTACCAGAATGAAAATCTGAGGTCCTAACCGATAGACGAACGGGCCGTTGTAATTTTCTTTTACTGTATTATTCTAAAGTGAATCAAACAGTTTTAAATGTTTAAAAAAATACCTCCAGAAAATTAGTGAAGGTATTTTAAGTAGCCCGTAGGGGAATCGAACCCCTCTTACCAGAATGAAAATCTGAGGTCCTAACCGATAGACGAACGGGCCGTAGTTTATATTAAGCTAAACTATTAACGTGTTTAGTTAATTTGCTTTTTAAGTTAGAAGCTTTATTCTTGTGAATAATGTTCTTTTTAGCTAATTTATCTAACAAAGAGATTACTTTAGGCAATTGCTCTGCTGCTGCTGCTTTGTTTTCTTCGTTTCTCAACGCTTTCAAAGCTGTTCTTGCAGTTTTGTGGTAGTATCTGTTACGAAGTCTTCTTACTTCGTTTTGTCTAATTCTCTTTAATGCTGATTTATGATTTGCCATATCGTTCAAATGTGGGTGCAAAGATAAAAACTATTTTTTAATTTGCAAACTATTTTTTAAAAATTTAAAATTTTATTTTGCCTAATTGAGGATTACTCTATGATTTAATATCAGTTTTGTTTTGAAAAATTTGATGTTTTTCTTCTCTCCTTTAAAGCGGTGCAAAAATATGGATATTTTTTAGAATTCAAAATATTTTTTATATTTTTCTTTGTTGATCTTTTAATAACAAAAAGAAAGTCATCAAAAAACGACTTTCTTTTTTTTAATTTTGTAGCCTATAGGGGAATCGAACCGCTGTTGCAAGAAAGAAAATCTTGAGTCCTAACCACTAGACGAATAGGCCATTCGTTTTTACGGTTTGCAAAAATATATACTTTATATATTCTTCGCAACAGTTTTTATCTATTTCAGTTTTTTCTCAATAACGGTATTGCTGATGCCTTTGTTTTCAATGTCTTTTTTAGCTTTAACCGCATCTTCCAAAGTTTTGTATTTGCCTAGTGTATAATAAAAAATGCCATTTTCTTTAGTTCTTACCATATCTGGGAAGGTCTTTATAATGCTAGATTTGGAATCTAATTTTTCTTTTCCGGCGTAGATTTCTATAGTATAATAACCCATTGCCAAGGCTTGGTTAGGAACGAAGCTGATAGACATTGCATTGCGGAAACCTGCATCTTTGGCGGTTTTGAGATTGGTGTCTCTTATAGAAGCATAGTTTGTGGTACTGTAATAATATTTATACGTGCCATTTTCTTTAAGTGTTAAAATATATTTAAGTCCTTTGAGAGCAGGGTCATCATCTGTGTATCTGGATGGGGTGCTCATTAATAGGATTCTAAAATCATTTTTAAGTGGTTGCTCTACGGGTTTTTCCGGTTCCGGTTCTTTTACGTTTCTATCCACTAGTTTTTTATAACTGATAATTGCATTAAAAATACTTTCTGCAATGGCTTGTTGGCCGTCTTCTGTAGAGATGTAATGGGCATCGTCATAGTTATTAACAAAACCAGTTTCTATAAGTATAGATGGCATTGCATTCATTCTTAGAACGTGTAAATTCTCCTGTTTTACGCCTCTGGACATTCTTTTATCTTTTTTGACAAAATTTTCTTCTACAAGTCCGCCAATGATGAGGCTTGCTTGTAAATATTTACTTTGTTGGATTTTTAATGCTATTAGAGACTCTGGCGAGTTGGGATTGTAGGACGCAAAGTTTTCCTTATCTTTTTCATCTAGAAAAATTACATCATTTTCAGCTTTTGCAACATCCAGATTGGCTTTATTTTGATTAGGTCCCTGCACAAAGGTTTCTGTTCCTTGCGCACTGGCGGTTTTGCTGGGCGAAGAGTTAACGTGGACTGATATGAATAAATCTGCCTTACTTCTGTTCGCCAGATCTGTGCGCGAGGTTAACGATGGGTATTCATCGATTTTTCTGGTATAAATAACTTTGTAGTCTTTATTTTTTTCCAACATTCTTCCTAGTTTTAACACAATGCCGAGAGTTACGTTTTTCTCCTGTACAGCACCAATGTCACTATAGAATCTATTGGCTCCAATATCGCTACCACCGTGGCCTGCGTCTAAAACAATAGTGAATTTTTTCTGAGAATATAAGCTGCTAAAACTGATAAAAAATGTTAACAGAAAAAAAATTTTTTTATAAAATCTAGGGCTTACCATTTTAATCTTTAAAATTTAATTAATTTTGAACCCAATTTCAGAATGACTGCATTGGCTCGAAGTATTTTCAAAAGTATATTACTAATTTTAAATATCCTAATTTTTAACAATATTTTATCACAAACTATTGATGAAAAAAGTGATATCAAAAACTCTGTATCTAGTGATACCATTAGAACAAAAAAGGATTCTATTATCCCCAAAGAACAATTGGACGATGTGGTGAAAACCAAAGCTGAGTATAAGAGCAGCTCTTCCATTTCCAATAAACAGACTTTCCTCAGCAAGAAAGCTCAAATTATTTATCAGGATATGCAGATTGATGCAGACTATATCCGTATAGATTGGGAAACGGGAAAGATTTACGCCAGAGGAGAACAAGACGATAAAGGAAAAATTATAAAACCAGCCATTGCAACCCAAGCTGGGAAGCAATATGAGTATAATGAGGTTATTTATAATTATAAAACCAAACAAGCCATTGCTTTCAACGCAAGAACAGAAGAAAATGAAGGTGTTATTGTAGCCCAAAAAACAAAAAAATACAATGATTCTGTTTTCTTTATGAGAAAAGCAATGTTTACAACAGATGAATATTTTCTTAAAAAGAAAGATTCTTTGCCGGATTATCATATGTCTGCACCCAATATCAAGCTTTTAAAAGGTAAAAATAGTTCTCAAATTGTAACTGGGCCTATTCAAATGTATATAGAACAGGTTCCGACTCCTTTGGTAATGCCTTTTGCTATTTTGCCATTTTCCGATAAAAGATCTGCCGGAATTCTGATTCCAAGTTTTGGAGAGCGCCAGGATGTTGGTTTCTTTTTAAATGGTCTGGGATATTACCAGCCTATTGGCGATCATTTTGATCTCAAAATTTTATCAGACATCTATACAAAAGGAAGCTGGAATCTTCGTCCAGAGATGAACTATCTTAAGAAATACCGCTATTCCGGGAATTTTTCTGCGGATTATGGATTCACGGTGCGTGGTATTAAAGGATTGGACGATTATTCTAAAAATAAAACTTTCAGACTTACCTGGAGGCATAATCAAGACTCTAAAGCCAATCCATACTTTACTTTTAATTCTAGTGTAGATATTACCAGTACCACTTTTTATAATAATACGATTAATAATAATTATATATTCAATGGAAATGTACTAAATACGAGACAGACATCCAGGATTAATATTACTAAACGTTTTATTAACCTTCCTATTAGCATTAGTGCCAGTGCAACGTACGATCAGAATTTTGCAACGGGCAATATTGATTTGCGTTTGCCAGATATGAATGTTTCTGTGAATCAATTTTATCTCTTCAAACCAAGAACTGGCGTTAGAACAGGTTTGCTGGAGAATATTAATGTTAATACAAGTCTCGCATTAAGTAATTATGTGACGACTAATGAGAATGAACTTTTCAAACAACCAATGTGGGAAGACCTTAGAACCGGAGCTAAAAATACAATCTCTCTTTCTACCAATACCACTGTTGCAAAATACTTTACATTCTCATTAAGTGCCAATGCAGATAATGTTCTTACAACTAAAACGCTGGATAGATCCTATAACCCTGTTACCAATGTTGTAGATGATATTTATGAGAATAACTTTGCAGGTTACACCACGTTTTCTACAAGTGCAAGTTTACAAACGGTATTGTATGGACAAAAAAACTTTAAGAAAACCTCGCCGGTTATTGCGATTCGGCACATGGTAACGCCAAGTATGAGCTTTACTTATTCTCCGGATTTCGGAACCAGCAGTTGGGGATATTTTAAAAACTATTCCAATGCAAGAGGCGAGATGACGCCGTATTCTATTTTTGATGGAGGTATTTATGGAGCACCTTCTTCTGGATTAACTCAAAGTTTAGGATTTAACATTGCCAACAATCTGGAGATGAAGGTACGCTCCAAAACAGATTCAACCGGGGTAAAAAAAGTGAAAATATTTGAAAATCTCAATATTTCCGGGAGTTACAATTTTGCAGCAGAAAAATACAAATGGTCTGTGTTTAGCGTTAGTGCACAATCTTCCTTTTTTAATAACAAACTTAATGTTAATTCTAGCCTTACTCTGGAGCCTTATCAAATTGTTTTTGAAGACGGCAGTACAACAGGAGTTAGAACAGAAAACTTTGGGCATTTCAGTCTGCAAGGATTTAATATCCAAATGTCTTACCCAATGAGCGAGGCTATTTTTGGAAAGAAAAAAGATTTGGCCAAAACTTATAAAAAGAAAGGCGAAATCCGGAATGAGAATTATTATTTTGATGATGACAATTATGCCCATTATCAACCTACCTGGACCTTAAATGTGAATGCCAACTATGCTTACACCAAAGGACTTTCCTTAACGGGAACTAAGGTTGCGGCAGTAGGTTTGGACGGAAGTATCAAGTTGACACCTTATTGGAATATCAATGCCAGTACTAATTATGATGTTGTTAATAAAGAATTGGGTTATACGCGGTTAGGTTTTGCGAGAGATCAACGTAGTTTTACCATTACCTTCAATTGGGTGCCTTTTGGACAATATAAAGTTTATGACTTTTTCATAGGGATCAAAGCAAATATCCTGAAAGATGCGGTTAAATACAAAGAAAGAAGTTTTACCCAGTCCAACAGTAATTTTTAAAACCTATAATAAAGAAGAATGAGTAAGAATCTAGGCAGTTCTAAACATTAATCTGCAAATCTTCCGCTCCCGGACTTCCAACTTCCATCTAATTTGTATAGTTTTGTAAAAATTTAATTTTTTAAAATGAAGAAGATTATTCATACATCAGAAGCGCCCGCGGCAATTGGTCCATACTCACAAGCTTGTTTGGTGAACGGAACACTTTATATCTCTGGGCAGATTCCTTTAGATGCAGAAACAGGTAAATTGGTTGAAGGGATAGAGAAAGAAACCCATCAAGTCATGAAAAACCTGAAAGCTATTCTTGCAGAAGCTGGGATGACTTTTGATAATGCAGTAAAAACCTCTATTTTCCTTAAAAATATGGATGATTTTGCTGTTGTGAATGAGATTTATGCTTCTTATTTTAACAACGATCAATTCCCGGCGAGAGAAACCGTACAAGTATCCTGCCTTCCAAAAAATGTTGACGTAGAAATATCAATGATTGCATTTCAAGGTTAACCAATGAATTTCATCAGAAATACCATCGGCGTTTTAGCAGGGCTTGCTGTAGCAGCACTCATTATCTCTCTTGGGATAAAGATAGATACCGACTGGGTTGTTTACAAAGAATTTTCTCCTTTTAAGCATTGGGAATCTTTGCTTAAAACGGTGCAGAATAAAGATTCATTTTTTGTCGCATTGCTTTTCTTTGGAGGTCTGGGGGTGACTTTTGGCGGTGTAGTGACTGCAATTATTGTGAAATATGCCAAAGTGGCCTATGCTATTCTCATAGGTTTTATAATGTTATTCATCGCGATGCTGGATATTATCATCTATCCTTATCATCCCGTATTTTATAAAATTTCTATTTTTCTCATTTTCTTCCCATTTTCCTGGATTGGAGGCAAAATAACCGAAGTTATTTACGAAAGACGAAGAAAACGAGCTAAAAAGCTTCTGAATGCTAAAAAATAAAAAAATCACAACTCATTGTTGTGATTTTTTTATAAATGTTAGATTAGTAGGCTGTTTCGTGAACTTTCACAGCTCTTCCGCTAGGATCGTTCATTTTTTTGAAAGCTTCGTCCCATTCTAATGCAACTGGTGTAGAGCAAGCTACTGACGGGACAGAAGGAACGCAACTTGCAGCACAATCACTTGGAAAATGACTTTCAAAAATGGTTCTATATCTATATTCCTCTTTGCTCATAGGCGTATTAATCGGGAATCTGAATTTTGCGTTGGCCATCATTTCATCGGTTACTTCATCTTCTGCCACTTGTTTCAACGTATCGATCCAGGAATAACCCACGCCATCGCTGAATTGCTCTTTCTGTCTCCAGGCAATACTTTCAGGAAGAATGTCTTCAAAAGCTTTTCTAAGAACCCATTTTTCCATTCTTTCCGGCGTAATCATTTTGTCTTTTGGGTTAATAGTCATTGCAACATCCATAAATTCTTTATCCAGAAATGGAACTCTGCCTTCAATTCCCCAAGCCATTAAAGATTTGTTGGCTCTAAGGCAATCATAAAGGTGAAGTTTCCCAAGCTTTCTTACCGTTTCCTCGTGGAATGCCTGTGCAGAAGGTGCTTTGTGGAAGTACAAATAACCTCCGAACAATTCATCCGACCCTTCTCCTGAAAGTACCATTTTGATTCCCATAGATTTGATGACTCTTGCCAAAAGATACATTGGAGTAGAAGCTCTTACCGTTGTTACGTCATAAGTTTCCAAATGATAAATTACATCTTTAATGGCGTCAAGACCTTCTTGCACGGTATATTTAATTTCATGATGAACGGAGCCAATGTGGTCTGCTGCTTTTCTGGCAGCTGCCAAATCTGGCGAACCTTCCAGCCCAACTGCAAAACTGTGCAGTCTGGGATACCAGGCTTCTTGTGTGTCGCCGCTTTCTACTCTTTGTCTTGCGAATTTTGCTGTTACTGCCGCAATAATTGAAGAATCTAATCCACCGGAAAGTAAAACGCCATAGGGCACATCGCTCATCAGCTGTCTGTGCACCGCATCTTCTAATCCTTTCCTTATGGCGGCAATATCTGTTTCGTTATCTTTCACGTTGTCAAATTCTGTCCAGTCTCTTTTGTACCATTGTTGCAATTCTTGTCCGTCTTTGCTGTATAAGAAGTGTCCGGGTAAAAATTCTTCAATTTTGTTACAAACGCCTTCCAGAGATTTCAGTTCAGATGCTACATAGAAACTTCCGTTTTTATCCCACCCCATATACAATGGAATAATTCCCATATGATCTCTCCCAATAAGATAAGCGTCATTTTCTTCATCGTAAAGAGCAAATGCAAAAATACCGTTCAGCTTTTCAAGAAAATTTTTGCCGTCTCTTCGGTATAATGCTAAGATGACTTCGCAATCCGATTGGGTAAGGAATTCGTATTCCGGGAATTCTTTTCTGAGTTCTTGATGGTTGTAGATTTCTCCGTTAACCGCTAGAGCAACTTTTTTATCCTTTGTGAATAATGGTTGTTTGCCAGATGTGGGATCCACAATTGCCAATCTCTCGTGCGAGAAGATTACATGATTGTGTTGGTATATTCCAGACCAGTCTGGTCCGCGATGTCTTATTTTTTTGGACATTTCCAGTATCTTTGTTCTTACAACTTCATTTTTTTGTTTTGCATCGAATACGCATACAATTCCGCACATATCTATTTATTTTGTTTTAGTTAAAATTATTTGTGCAATGATATAATTAATGTTTTTTTATTGCAATTAAATTTGATATTTGGTTTATTAAATTATTTAAAATATTTAATTTGATTAAAAAAATACTTAAAATAGATAGTTAAACATTCAAAGTGTTAATTTTTTTGATAATTACTCCAAATTATCATTTTTTTTTAAAAATAATAAGAATGTCAAAAAAAATGTACGATTTTTGATAGATGAAGTTTGATGAGAGTGTTGTAAAATATTCTTAAAATTTCATCATTTGTGTTTTTGCCCTCTTGTTAATTTTAAGAGGGCTTTTTTTATTTTGTTACCCCACATTTATAATATAACTTTGCAAATAATCTAAAAAAAGTAAAAAAATATGTCAACTTACGTAGTTGTAGGTCTTCAATACGGGGACGAAGGAAAGGGTAAAATTACAGATGTTTTGTCGGCAAAGTCAGATTATGTAGTGCGTTTTCAAGGAGGCGACAATGCAGGTCACACCGTCTATGTAGGAGACGAAAAATTTGTTCTGCATCTTTTACCTTCTGGTGTTTTGCAGTGCAAAGGCAAATGTATTATTGCGAATGGTGTTGTAGTAAACCCAAAAGCTTTCATTAAAGAGATTGAACAAATAGAAAGCAAAGGTCTTAAAACAGATCACGTTTTTATCAGTAGAAGATCTCACGTTATTATGCCTTATCATATTTTATTGGATACTTATAGAGAAGAGGAACAAGGCGGAACACAAATCGGGACTACTAAAAAAGGAATTGGACCTTGCTACGAGGATAAAATTGCGAGAGTAGGAATCCGCATGATAGATCTTCTAAACCCAGAAGTTTTAAGAGAAAAAATAGAGAAAAACCTAAAAGTTAAAAATTCCCTTTTCGAGAAATATTTTGAAAAACCAGGATTGGATGTAGAAGAAATCTATCAAGAATTTTTAGCTTTAGGAGAGCGATTAAAAGATAGAATTGTAGATACAGAGTTAGAAATCAACCAGGCTATTAACGAGGGTAAAAATATCCTGTTCGAAGGTGCTCAGGCTTTAATGTTGGATATAGATTTCGGAACTTATCCTTATGTTACCTCTTCCTCTCCTTCTACTGGAGGTGTTTGTACTGGTGCAGGCGTTCCGCCAACGGCATTGCAAAACCTTATCGGCGTTGCAAAAGCTTATACAACAAGAGTAGGAAATGGACCTTTCCCGACAGAATTAGACAACGAACTGGGCGAGAAAATCCGTCAAATCGGATCTGAATTTGGTGCAACTACAGGAAGGCCGAGAAGAACAGGTTGGTTAGATTTGGTTTCCTTAAAACACGCTTGTATGATTAACGGAATCAATAATTTAGTAATTACAAAATTAGATGTTCTTACAGGGATTGAAACCTTGAAAATTGCTACAAAATATAAAACCGAAGATGGGAAAATCATTGATTATTTTACTTCTTCTACTACAAAATTATACGATTACGAACCAATCTACGAAGAGTTACAAGGTTGGAACGAGGATATTACCAATGCAAGAACTTATGATGAGTTACCTGCGAATGCCAAAAAATATATCGAGTTCATAGAAGAACATCTTGGTATTAATGTGTATTTGGTTTCGGTAGGTCCAGAACGCTCACAGAATATTATAAGAAAAGAATTGTTTTAGACAATTAAACCCTTACTACACAAACCGGAACTTGTTTCCGGTTTTTTTATTAACAAACTTTAACTTTTATTTTCCGGTTTTGGAATTATAATTGAAAAGTAGTTTTTGTAAATCACTTTTGTGAAAAAATAAAAGTTATGAAAAATTTATTTTTAATAGGAGCAACTCTGATGTTGATGACATCTTGCAATAAAGATCAAAAAATTCAGACAACGTCTCTGGAACAGCAAAAATTAGATTATCAAACCAGACAAATTGATATAGAGAAGCAAAAATTAGCTATCGAAAAAGAAAAAATCAATTTTGAAAAACAGAAGGATAGCATAAACCAGGTTGCCAAAGAGCAGGGCAGAGCAGAAGCACGCGCCAAAAATAACGGAAATACTAAAGTAGTATATGTTAATCCGCCTGCGCAAAGTTCTGGTACAGCTTCTTCCAATTCTTCATCTTCTAGTTCATCCAATACTTCTACACAGAAAAAAGGATGGAGTAGTGCCGCAAAAGGTACTGTTATTGGTACAGTAGGCGGTGCAGCAGCAGGAGCTATTATTTCAAAGAAAAATCCAGGGCTGGGCGCTGTTATAGGCGGTGTTGTTGGTGGCGGTACAGGTTATGCTATTGGTAGAGCCGAAGATCGTAAATCCGGTAGAGTACAGAAGTAAATTTTCTTCATATATATTTTTACACGGAAAGATTGCTTATTTTTGGTAAGCAATCTTTTTTATGCTTTTACTACTCATATATACTATCGGACTATTGATGCTTAATTTCGGAATAGGACTAATCATTAATAATGTTCTGAAAATCCAAAATCAGAGTTTCGTTTTGAGCTCTTTTATGGGGATTCTAAGTATTACATTTTTACAAACCACCATTGCTTTTTTCTTTCCGCTTAATATTTATGTTGAATCCTTTTTTCTAATTGCTGGATTAGCTGGTTTTCTGATTTTTCTCAAAAAGAAAGATATTTCTTACTTTGATTTCCGAAAAAACATCAACTTTTGGTTTGGTGTTTTTGTGGTGATTATTCTTTTTGTTGGCTCGTTTTCACCCTTTTTATATGACCATTATAGCTATTATGTTCCAACAATCACAATGTTGAAAGAAGTAGGATTTGTAAAAGGCGTTTCCAATTTAGATTTACTTCTGGGGCAATCATCGTTTTGGCATATTTATCAAGCCGGATTTTCAAATATTTTGGACGGATTTTTACGAATAAATTCTTATTTATTGATTCTGTTTTTGATTTACGTTTATGAAAGAAAGCAATGGATTTTGTTAATTTTTATTCCCTTTTTTCTGATTTTCATCCAACAACCAAGTCCAGATTTACCAACATTCATCATTGCTCTAATTGTTATTAATGAATTATTAAATAATGCGGATAGAAAGTTACTTTTATACCTTTCAATATTTGCGTTTTGTATAAAACCAATATTATTTTGGTTGCCGTTATTGATTGTTTTAGAAAGTATTTTAAAGAGAAATTTCAAATTCCAAATGTTGATTCCTGTTTTGGCTTTTGGGGTTTTGTTTATCATAAAAAATCTTTGGCTTTTTGGTTTTCCAATTTTTCCGGTTTCTTTTATTGATTTTAATTTCCCGTGGAAGCCAAGCCAAGAAATTCTAACTTATTCTTCTCAAATCGGTTTGATGAAATCTTACGATATGCATTATTCCTATCAACAAATTTTAAATTTCAATTTTTTTGAAAAGATTTATCATTGGTTTACTATTGGGTTTAAATCGGTTTTAAATCTTGGGATTATATTAAGCGTTTTGATTTTAAGATTTTTTGCTTTCAATAAAAAAGATAGATTTTACACATCGCTTTTAGTTTGTATTTTAATTAAATTCGTTTTAATTGTCATATTTTCAGCACAATACCGATTTTTTATTGACGCTTATTTGGTTGTACTATTTCTGATTTTCAAAAACATTTCTGAAGAAAAATCAGTTTTTTTATCCGTGTTTTTTTCAATTTTAATTGCTGTGATTTTTGCTTTTCCAAGCTTTATAAAAGACAAATTCTATATGGGAAAATGGATGTCAGGTTTTCATCTATCACAATTAATCAAACCAGCGGAATCTCAATTAGAACCACCAAAAACTTATCAGTTAGCAAATCTAAAATTCAACGCCACAAAAGGATTGATTAATAAAACCCCATTTCCTGCAGTGTCACTTTATTGGCTTAAGACTTATCAATATTACAATGTTTTTCCTCAGATTTCAGATAATGGATTTATTCAGAGAAAATTAACCGAAAAAGAGAAAACACAACTCAGAGAAATTATCAATGACTTGGAAAATTCTAAACCTTAATTCCCTTAAAAAATCTCTATCTTTGAGTTTAAATTTTAGTTATGCCCGATTTTTTACATCCCGATAAAGATAATTATTCTAATGACGATTTGATTCAGGAAGAAAAAATCCGTCCGCAGAGTTTCAGAGATTTTGCCGGACAAAGAAAAACATTGGACAATCTTGAAGTTTTTGTAGCAGCAGCTAAA
This sequence comes from Flavobacteriales bacterium UBA2306, assembly GCA_002345565.1. Classification (GTDB taxonomy): domain Bacteria; phylum Bacteroidota; class Bacteroidia; order Flavobacteriales; family Weeksellaceae; genus Epilithonimonas. Next base: position 36,415 of record DDVS01000003.1, read on the forward strand.
AATCGTGGAAATGCTCTGGATCACGTTCTTTTGCACGGTCCGCCGGGATTGGGTAAAACGACTTTGTCCCATATTATCGCCAACGAATTAGGTGTGAATTGCAAAGTCACTTCTGGTCCGGTTCTCGATAAACCCGGAAGTTTGGCAGGATTACTTACGAATCTTGAAGAAAATGATGTTCTTTTTATAGATGAAATCCATCGTTTATCTCCGATTGTGGAAGAATATCTTTACTCTGCAATGGAAGATTATAAGATTGACATCATGCTGGAAACTGGTCCTAATGCGAGAAGTGTTCAGATTGGGCTTAATCCATTTACATTAATTGGTGCAACTACAAGAAGTGGAATGTTGACCAAACCAATGCTCGCCAGATTCGGAATTCAAAGCCGATTAGAATATTATACGATTGAACTTCTGGGAATGATTATCGAGAGAAGCGCACGCGTTTTAGGCGTTCCAATCTACGAGGATGCGGCACTCGAAATTGCCAGAAGAAGCCGAGGAACTCCCCGAATTGCTAATGCGCTTTTAAGAAGGGTTCGTGACTTTGCCGAAATCAAAGGAAATGGAGAAATCGAAATCGAAATCACAAAGTTTGCATTGAATTCTCTCAATGTAGATGAATTTGGGTTGGACGATATGGATAACAAAATAATGCGTGTGATGATAGAAAACTTCCGAGGAAAACCAGTCGGGATTTCTGCATTGGCGACTTCTATTGGAGAAAATCCGGAAACTTTGGAAGAGGTTTATGAGCCATTTTTGATTCAGGAAGGTTTTATCATTAGAACGCCGAGAGGAAGAGAAGTGACGGACAAAGCTTACAGACATTTGAATATTTCCAGACCTAAGAATACAGGTGAATTGTTTTAATTTACTATGATGAAAAATTTTGTTTTAATTTTCTCTATACTCATTTCATTTTTGTCGTGTGCGCAAAAGGATAATTCTAAAAAAGAAGATGAAGGATTTGTCGATATTTTAAGCAAAAATTACAATGTATCTTTAATCCAATTAATTAGTAATCCTGAAAAATACCATAAAAAACCAATTCAAGTTATGGGTTATCTTCATTTGGAGTTTGAAGGCAATGCTATCTATGTTAATGAGTTAGATTATAAGCATTCTCTTGATAAAAATGGATTTTGGGTTTCTTTTAAAAATAAAGAATTAATGTTAAAAGCAATGAAACTTAATGATAAATATGTTTTGATTGAAGGTGTTTTTGATGCTGAAAATTTTGGACATATGGGAATGTGGAGTGGAGAGGTTAAAAATATTACGAGAATTGATGCTTGGGGAAATATAGATTAATAGAAATATTTCAGAATTTTAAAGATTCAATTTGCGACTAATTTCTTATATTAGTAAAAATCAAAAATTCTTATGAAACTCTATCCAATCCAATGTGGGAAATTTAAACTTGATGGCGGTGCAATGTTTGGTGTCGTCCCAAAAACACTTTGGGAAAAAACGAATCCGGCTGATGAAAGAAACCTTATCGAATTAGGAACTCGCTCACTTCTAGTAGAAGACGGAAAAAAATTAATCCTAATCGATTGTGGACTTGGAGATAAGCAAGATGAAAAATTCTTTGGTCATTATTCGCTTTGGGGCGATGATTCTTTGGATAAAAACCTGAAGAGATACGGATTTGTGAGAGAAGATATTACCGATGTTTTTCTCACGCATCTTCATTTTGACCATTGTGGTGGTGCTGTAGAATGGAATGATGACAAGTCGGGTTACAGACCTGCGTTCAAAAATGCACACTTCTGGACTAATGAAAATCATTGGAAATGGGCAACAGAACCGAATCCAAGAGAGAAAGCAAGCTTTTTAAAAGAAAATATTTTTCCATTAGAAGAAAGTGGACAACTCAATTTCTTACCATTACCAACGACGGGAAATTATGGATTCGCTCCAGATTTGAAAATGGATGTGATTTTTGTTGATGGACATACTGAAAAACAAATGCTTCCTGTTCTTCAATATCAAGAAAAAACGATTGTTTTCGCAGCAGATTTGATTCCGACTGTTGGGCATATTCCGCAGGTTTATGTGATGGGTTACGATACAAGACCGCTGTTGACGATGGAAGAAAAAGGAAAATTCTTAAAGCAATGTGTGGATAACGAATATCTTTTGTTTTTTGAACACGATGCAAATCACGAGTTGGCAAGTCTTAAAATGACGGAAAGAGGCGTAAAGCTAGACCAGACATTTAGTTTTAATGAAGTTTTTGGATATTAAATTATGGATATAAAAGATACAATCTCAACTCAAGACGAAGACATTCCCATACCCAAGATCATTGGATTAACTGGCGGAATTGGTTCAGGAAAAACATCAGTAGCAAGAATTCTGGAGGAAAAAGGATTTCCTGTTTATTACTCGGATGACGAAGCTAAAAATATTGTTAATAAAGATTCTATTCTCAAGGAGAAAATCATTGAGCTTTTAGGAAACGAAGCTTATTCTGATGGAATTTATAACAGAAAATATGTTGCTGAAAAAGTCTTTAATGATTCAGAACTTTTAGAGCAATTGAATCATCTGATTCATCCAGCAGTAAGAATCGATTTCGAAAAATGGGTGGCTTCTCAAAATTCTGAATTTGTCTTTAAAGAAACGGCACTTCTTTTTGAACTTAAATTAAATCATCAGTGTTACAAGTCTCTGCTGATTACTGCGGATGACAATCTCAGAATCAAAAGAACGATGGACAGGGATGGAAAAACTTACAGAGAAGTAGAAGCCATCATCCAAAAACAAATGCCTGAAAAAGATAAATTTAAACTGGCAGATTATATTATTTATAACAATGCTGACCTTGAAAGTTTGCGGGTTGCAATTGAAAGTTTTATAGAAGAACTTGAATAAAAATTTTAATCTTAAAAATAAAATTCCCCGAATCATTGATTCGGGGAATTTTTGTTATTTCAATAAACTAATGCTTAGTTCTTGATGAATTTAGTCTGAGATTTCTCTCCGTTAGATTCTAAAGATAAGATGTAAACACCTTTTGTCAATTTAGAAACATTAACTTTGCCGTCAGTTGTTCCTTGGTTAACCAATTGTCCGCCTACAGAGTAGATTTCGAATTTAGTTTTGGAAGAAACATTCGATATATTAATAAAATCAACTGCAGGATTTGGATAAACATTGATGTTGTTTTTCTTAACATCTGTTACTGCTAATTGACCAATGTTCAAACTATAATCTTCAACTTGCCCATAGCTCGAAGTTCCACATGGAGTAGAGTTAGGCGTTAAAGAAGAATCGTGCAAACGAACTCTCATTCTTGTTTTTCCAACTAAAGCTGTAGCAGGAATAGTAATGTTTCCTGTCCATGGAGATTTTTTCTTGGCAGTAACTAAAACTTGTTCACCAGCATCTTCAAAGTCACCATCCTGATTGAAATCTATCCATACGATTACCTGATCTTCAGCGTAAGAAGTTCCACTAAAAGTAGCAGAGAAATCATAAACCTGTCCTTTTGAAACATTACCAGTTACTGCTGTAAAGTCTTCGTATCCTGCAGTAGAAGTAGAGTTGTTATTGATATTTGCGAAAGTTACATTTGAGATTTTTTCATAACTAGTTGAAGTAGCACCTGCTGTACAATATTCTATTCCTTTTGTAGAGAAATCTGTAGTTGCATAAGCTCCAACTGTTCCGCTACAGATAGTAGCAACACTCACGTTATAAGCTGTATTAAGTGTCAATCCGGCAATTGTGTAAGTATTAGTTGTAAGATTATTAACCTCTGTCCAGTTGGTATCAGCAGCTTTTTTATATCTTAATATATAAGTGGCATTAGCTACAGCATCCCAATCAACTTTTGCACTTGTCTGTGTAATGGAAGAAGTTGCTAATCCTGCAGGTGCGGTACCGTCGCAGTTGACCATTGCAGAAACCGTTACTTTACCTGCGGCGTAGAAAACATTTCCAATAGCAGATACTCTTACGGTAAGCACAGTATTGGTTGGGAAACTAGAGAAACTTAGGTTTTCCGTTCCGTCATTAGGTGTTGATTCTGCTAATACTGTCCAATTAGCACCATTGTCAGTGGTATAATCAATTTTTACGTTCGCTACGTTATAAGGTGATGCTGTTGTTCCTACAGGATCCCAAGTGAATGCACCAGTAGCGTTGTTGTAAACTTTTGAAGATGTTATTTTAAATGGTCCTGCAGCGCCTACAATCACTCTTTGCGTTGCATATCGAGTCTGTTGTTGTGCAACATCAGGATTGTTATCTCTTACAGTTACTTTAAAATTAGTTGTTCTAGCTACTGTAGAAACAGCTTCCCAATCTGCTGTACTTTTAAGATTTCCAGCTAAAACGGTGCTTAGTTTAGGAAAATATCTTGTTGGATTGGTAGTAGGGTTCCAAGATCTAAATGTTGGACCATTTGTATTATTACCTAAGTTAGAAGATGTAGTTGCTGTTGTAGCGCTATCAGTTTGTTCCCAACAGTATGTAATAGGATTCCCCTCTGGATCTGCCGCTTGAGCAGTTAATACAAAAGCTGTACTTTTTGGTATGGTAACATCTGGCATTGCAGTAACTACCGGTGGTTGATTGGTTATAGCAGTTTCAATATCACAAGTCTTAGTTGTAAGATTGTTTTGAACTTGAATGATACTATTAATGTGGAAATAAGGATCAGAATGAGCTTGTAAATCTGTAGCTCCTGTAATACCTGCATATCCCATTATGGTAGATCCGGATCCTGGCTCCACATTTTGACCTGTTCCTTCTAGGCTCATAGAAAAAGTATGGTTAGCACCTAACTGATGACCCATTTCGTGGGCTACATAATCGATATCGAAGTTATCGCCTTGCGGAATTCCGTCTGCAGGTGAAGTGATACCAGAACCTTTTCCTAGAGGTGTGCTTGTTGTTGGATTAATACAAACACAACCAATACAACCTGCATTTCCGCCACCTCCAGATGCTCCAAACATATGGCCAATGTCGTAATTGTCGTTTCCAACATTGTTTGTTAAAGTAGTCTGTAGTTGTTGGTTCCATCCACTTAAGGATGTACCGTAAGGATCTGTACTTGCATTAGTATAAATTACATCAGGAAAATCTTGTAAAATTAAGTGTAATGCAAAATCATTTTCAAAAATGCCGTTACAACGGGTTAGTGTTGCATTGATAGCCGTTAAAGCCCCAGCAACAGTTCCACCGTGATAGGCGGTATATTCTCCATTTACAGACATTGCCAAACGCATAGTTCTGTATTTTTGGTCAGAAGATTTAGAAAAATCACTAGCGTTATTGGCAAAAGTTGATCCATTAGATAGTTGATCTATCTGTTTTTTGGAAAGGGCAGGCTCTGTACTTTCACATAGCCAAGACCCATTAGTTCCAGTAGTTTTGTTGGTCTTAGGATGAACGCCATAAACAGTTTTTTCCTTGTTCTGAGGCTCTATGAATTCATAAACTCCATTTTTAATAATCATGGATTGGAAATCATTGGGAGCTACAGAAAACCTGATGTATTTTTCAGGATCGTCAATACCTTTTCCAACATAGGATCCTAACTCATATCTGTCTGCCAAAGATTTTACCACTACGGGTAAACTATAAACTTCGAATTTTTCAATTTTTCCGCCTAAAGTTGGCACGCTAATGATGACGGGTTTGCTGTCTTTTCCGGTTAACTGTGTATTAGACAGTTGATTTCGGATGGCATTTAAGTCTAAATTGTAAAAACTAGAAGCTCCTGTTTCACGGAGATTTTCTCCTTTCATTTGAGTCGGACTCCATTGCGCCAGCGCACTTGCAGCAAAACCAAAAGAAAAAAGGGTAGTAAAGATTTTCTTCATATTAAAATATTTTTTTTCAAATATAAAGAATTGTAATAAATAATGCAAAAAAAGCGCTATTTTAATAGCGCTTTTGTGATAAAAGTGATAATACTTTAATTATTTTTTAGTGACTACCCTATACAGAAATAATAAAAGTACAGCGCCACCTATGGCTAAAAGCCAACTTCTTGGACTCCAGAAAGAATCTACATCTCCCCATCCTAAAACATACGTTCCAATAGCGCCGCCAATAAATGCGCCAACAATTCCTATAATAATTGTTACAATCCAGCCACCTGGGTCATTGCCAGGATGGATAGCTTTTGCGATAGCTCCGGCAATAAGACCGAAAATAATCCAAGTTAAAATACCCATAGTTTAAATTTTTGATGATTGGTTTATATTCTCTTTTTGAAAAAGGAGTCAACAAATTCCATACCATCAAAAATCTGTAAATCTTGCATCTTTTCTCCCACACCTATATATTTGACAGGAATTTGAAATTGATCCGATATACCGATGACAACACCACCTTTTGCCGTCCCATCCAGTTTAGTTACTGCAAGTGCTGTTACTTCTGTAGCAGCGGTAAATTGTTTGGCTTGTTCAAAAGCATTTTGTCCGGTGGAGCCATCAAGGACTAATAAAACCTCGTGAGGCGCATCTGGAATAACTTTCTGCATCACGCGTTTTATTTTGGAAAGCTCATTCATGAGATTAATCTTATTGTGCAAACGCCCAGCTGTGTCAATAATAACGACATCTGCCTGCTGAGCTACAGCAGACTGAACGGTGTCAAATGCTACCGATGCAGGGTCCGAACCCATTTCTTGTTTCACAATAGGGACGCCCACTCTTTCGCTCCAAATTACCAATTGATCCACCGCTGCTGCGCGGAAAGTATCTGCCGCTCCCAGCACGACTTTTAAACCCTGAGATTTAAACTGATTGGCCAGTTTCCCAATGGTGGTAGTTTTCCCAACACCATTAACACCTACTACCATAATCACATAAGGTTTTTTAGAGCGGTCAATATTATCGGTGTTGAGGTGTGGATTGTCTAAAAGCAGTCCGGAGATTTCTTCTCGCAAGATTTGGTCAAGTTCCGAGACATTGACATATTTGTCTCTGGCGACTCTGTCTTCTATTCTTTTGATGATTTTGATAGTGGTTTCTGCGCCAACATCTGATGCGATAAGGACTTCTTCTAGGTCATCTAATACCTCATCATCTACTGTGCTTTTGCCGACAACTGCTCTGGATATTTTGTCAAAAAAACCTTGGCTGGATTTTTCCAGTCCTTTGTCCAATGTTTCTTTATCTTCTTTTTTAAATATTTTTTTGAACCAACTCATTCTTAACGATCAATGATTTTTTATGAAGCAAATATAACAAAAAAACTACCCTATATGATAGAGTAGTTTTTGTATTGTATCGGTTGAGCGATTATTTTTTAAGATAACCTTCAACTTCGTCAGCATTCATTACTTTTTCTTCAAAAACGTAAGCGCCTGATTTATTAGACTTCACCATTTTGATTACTTTCGTCATTTTTTTTGACGAGGATTGTAGGGTTGCTACTACTTTTTTTGCCATTGTAAATTATATTTATAAATTACTTAATCTCTTTGTGAACAGTATATTTCTTAAGAACCGGATTGAATTTTTTAAGTTCCAATCTTTCTGTAGTGTTCTTTTTGTTTTTTGTAGTAATGTATCTTGACATTCCTGCTGCTCCGCTTTCTTTGTGCTCTGTGCACTCTAGAATTACCTGAACTCTGTTACCTTTTTTAGCCATTACTTTGATTATTTAATAAAACCGTTTCTAGTTGCTCTTTCAATAGCCTCTTCTATACCAATCTTGTTGATTACTCTTAGTCCGTGAGCAGATACTCTTAAAGTAACGTGTTTCTCTTGCTCAGGAAGATAAAATTTCTTCTCTAATAGATTAATTTCAAAACGTCTTTTCGTTTTGTTATTAGCGTGGGAAACATTGTTTCCAACCATTGCACGCTTACCTGTTATTTGGCAAATTCTTGACATATCTCGATGTTCTTTTATCTATAAAATATTTGAGAGTGCAAAATAACGAATTATTTTTTGGATAGACAAATTATTTTTGAAATTATTCAATAAAAAATTATCGCTAATTATTAAGAATCAATTGATTTGCCCTTTTGAAACAATGTGAGTCTAAAGTTGCGCTCTTTTTGTTAAATTATTAATTTTAGAAGGGGGTTAAAATAAACCATTCAGCTCAGCATCTATTCTTTCCAGGATATAGCCAAAATCTTCCGGCTTTTCTACAAAATCCAAGTCGTCAACATCTATAATAAGCAGTTTGCCTTCTTTGTAATTTTCAATCCAGTTGCTGTATTTGTTGTTAAGCTTGGAAAGATAATCAATGCTGATGCCTGCTTCGTAATCCCGGCCTCTTTTCGCAATTTGCTTTACCAATGTGGGGATGTCTGCTCTCAGATAAATTAATAAATCCGGTGCAGAGACAAAGTCTTTCATCAAATTAAAAACAGAAAGGTAGTTGTTGAAATCTCTTTCCGCAAGAAGATTCATCTCGGCCAGGTTTTCTGCAAAGATATGGGCGTCTTCGTAGATGGTTCTGTCCTGGATAACATTTTTACCGCTTTCCCGGATTTCCTTCACTTGCCGGAATCTGCTCCCCAGAAAGTAAATCTGTAATGCAAAGCTCCATTTAGACATATCACCGTAGAAATCATCCAGATAAGGATTGTGGTCCACATCTTCAAATTGTGCTTCCCAACCATAATGTTTTGAAAGCATTGTAGTTAAGGTCGTTTTTCCAGATCCGATATTTCCAGTGACAGCTATGTGCATTTTTGTTATAATTGATGGGTGATAGTTGATAAATGATTTTTGAAAACCGAAACGTCAAAACAAATATGATTTATCAAGGGTCATTTATTTGGGTTGTAAAGATAAAGCTTGTCTGCAATGAGCGCCAAAAATCCGTAGCTATTTTTATCCACAATTTTTGCCTGTTGATTTTGAAAAATTTCAAAAATAGATTTTCCATCAAAAATTGAAACCGATTGGTTAGCAAAAATCAGGACATCGTTATTTGTTCTACGTAATTTTTTGGCACTATTGATATAGGCTGAAAAAAGTAATTGGGCTTTTGTATTATAAATGTCTATGCTGTTTTCCCGAAGAATGTAGATCTTATTATTATAAACTAAAAAATCCTGTATTAAATCTGTGCCCACATTAAAAGGGAAAGAATTGATGATGGAATTACTCCGGAAATTATACTGTATTAGTGTTTTATTGCTGTCATCCAGAAGCCACACAAACTGTAGGTCTTCCGCATACACGGCTTTTACGAAGCCAAATTGTTGACTAAGGTTAATTTTCTGAATTTCGTTAAGGTTCTGGTCTATGAATTTGATTTCTTGTAGATTCTCGGAGAACATTACAACATTAAGAGGGTTGCTAACACTCTGGATTTTGTATGGAAAAGTGAACATGGTTTTGCCGAGCTGTTTTCCCAAAGAATCATATTTCGTAAAGCTTAAATCTTTGCTTTTGTAAATGTAAATATTACCATAATCATCGCCCAGGAGTTCTTTGGTGTCTTTAAGTTTCAAAGAATCTATATTGATTTTTTTCTGAGAGAAAATCAATGATGAAATAAAAAGTAAAGGGAGCAGGAATTTCAAAATAAATTATCTTGCGGCATTAAGAGTGATGATAATATCTTTGGTAATGGCTTTGTTCTGGTTATAAATAGCGTCGCATATAGAGGTGGAAACCGTGTAGTTGCCTTTGTCAACCAAGATGTAGTTTTGTCCGTTAGAAGGCACGGTGAGGTTGTAGAATTTTTTACCATTGATTTTAATAATCAACGCGCATTTTGATTTATTAACAAATTGGATGATGGCTTCCTTTTTATTAGGGTTGTTATCAAAAAGGCTTGTAAGCACAGCTGCTGTATTTTTAGCCTGTTCAGAAGGTTGTCCTTTAGCGGCGGTAGTTCCTACTTTAGAGGTTCTTTCAATTTTATTCTCCGTCATCGTGGTCACGGAAGGTTTTGCAATTTGTGATGTGCCACCATATTTAAGAGAAAGGGCTCTTTGCTTTAATGCGGGAACTGCAGGATGATTAGGATTATCCCTAATGAATTTTTCAACCACAGCCCTGTCTGTAGTGCTTTTTGCTTCAAAAACACTTTGCGAAAATGCGAAAAAGCCGATTGAAAAAAACAAAAATAAAAATATCTTCTTCATTATATATTGTATTCTGGGTTTCTAATGAAACGTAAAAATAAAGTAAATCTTATGAAGTTTTTGAAAATCAATGTTAAAATTAAATGGGTTTTATAATCTGGTTTAAAATATAAGGATAGACTAAGTTTTTGATATTAAGTATAATGATGCCTGTTATTTTTTTATAAAAATCACTATATTTGCACGCTGAAAACATAAAGCGAAAATCAACGGTATAAAAATCAAAAAATAATCAATATTATGTCTTATACACCAGTAGCTGCAGACGTAGCAAAACTAAGAAACACGACAGGTGCAGGAATGATGGACTGCAAAAAAGCTCTAGTAGAAGCAGAAGGAGATTTCGAAAAAGCAATCGATATCCTTAGAAAAAAAGGACAAAAAGTGGCTGCTAACAGAGCAGATAGAGAATCTGCAGAAGGTGCTGTTATCGCAAGAGTAAACGAAGATAATACTTTAGGAGTTGTGATTTCTCTTAACTGTGAAACCGATTTCGTTGCTAAAAACGAAGCGTTCATAGAGTTGGCTTATGAATTGGCAGAAATGGCAATCTTCGCTGCTACTAAAGAAGAATTATTGGCTACAGATTTCCACGGAATGACGGTTGCTGATAAATTAATCGAGCAAACTGGAGTTATCGGTGAGAAAATTGAGATCGGCGCTTTCGAAAGAATTGAAGGTCCTTTCTTAGGAGCTTACATCCACGCTGGAAACAAAATCGCTTCTATCACTTCTCTTTCTGCAAAAGTTGACGGAGCAGACGAGGCTGCTAAATCTGTTTCTATGCAGGTTGCTGCAATGAACCCAATTGCTCTGGACGAGACTAAAGTTTCTCAGGAAACGATCGATAAGGAATTGGAAATCGAAAGACATAAACTTATTGAAGAAGGTAAGCCTGCAAACATTATCGACAATATCCTTAAAGGTAAAATGCAGAGATTCTACAAAGACAACACTTTGGTACACCAGGATTTCATCAAAGATTCTAGCGTATCTGTAGCTGATTACGTAAAATCTGTAAACGCAGATCTTAAAGTAACAGGATTTGTAAGAGTTGCTCTTGCGTAATCTTTGTAAAGTGATACAATAAATGATCCTGCTATATATGGCAGGATTTTTTTTGTCATAATTATTGAGTAATTTTGCAATCCGATTTTGAGAAATGAACCCGATGTGAGGTCTCACATGACGGTAACAGACCTTTTGGTATTTCCAAGCTACAGAGAAGGCTTTCCCAATGTAGTGATTCAAGCTCTGGGCCTGCCGTCTGTTGTTACCAATATCAATGGCTAACGAGATCATTACAGAAAAGCAACGGCCTCATTATAGAAGCCAAAAATGCAGATCAGATAGCAGAGCAGTAGGTAAATTACTGATGGATAATGAGTTGTATGCAGAATTAAAGTCCAATACACGCCATAGCATTTTGCCATTCAGAAACACCAACATTTGGAATGAATTGAACCTCTGGTATCGTAAACATTTAAGTTAATAAAACTTTTAGACCAGACCCCTCGTTGTCATCGCAAAGCACAAAACAATCTCACATTGTCAGTCTGAGGCTCTCGAAGACCATCTCACCTTGTCAGTCTGAGGTGCAGTTTATCCTGAGCCTGTCGAAGGGAAGACCCTCGTTGACATTGCGAGTCACGAAGCAATCTTACCTTGTCAGTCTGAGGCTCTCGAAGACCCTCATGTCTTTGCAAGGCACGCAACAATCTCACATTGTCACTCTGAGGCTCTCTAAAATTGTCAGTCTGAGGCTCTCCATCATTTATCAACTATCAATTATCATCAAAACCTATCGAAGCCCTCTCGTTGTTATCGCAAGGCACAAAGCAATCTCGCATTGTCAGTCTGAGGCTCTCGAAGACCTCCGCTGCCGCACGAAATGAAAATCACAGAGTCAATCTTTCGTACGGCAACGGAGGATTTCTAAGGTTGAGATTCCGACGATATTTAGAGGGAAGAGGTTGTTCGGTTGGCAGATGAAGAAATTGGAAGCAGGGGAGTGGTCTTATACCAAAGGGGGTAGTTACTAAGGGTCGAAAGAATTATCAAGGATATATTCGTTTTGATGAGCTTTCTAAGAGGATTGTATCTTCGTTTAAGAATCCGAAGAAAATGTAGTGTATTTGATTAAGATTTGTTGAATGATTAAATTTATCTCTGGAAGATTGTGGTTAAAACCTCCAAAGTATTTACGCTTTGGAGGTTTTTAATTATGTTCAAGTTTTTGATATTGTCTAGTGTTTTATGTCTGCAAGTTTATAAAATTTGAGCTCCTATTGTAATATTCCAGTCTATTTTTTTCATTCTTTCTTTCAATAATTTTATGGTTTTTAATACTTCATTTTCATCGGGCAATTCACCATGCACTAATTTACTAAATTCTTGTTCATACGTAGGTACTAAATCTTTCTTCCATATATCATCAATTTCTTTGAAAAAGAGACTTTTATTTGGATGGTTGTTAAGCCATTCGTTATTATTTCTAAAGCTTTTTACATCATCTTCAGCTACCTTTAAAAGCATTTTTGTAAAATCTTCTGATTCAACAAATTTTTTAAATTCTGGTTGTCTTATCAGCTGATGAAGGTCATAGGGGTGTCTAATTTTCTTTTTTAAATCTTCAATAGGATTTTCAGAGTAAGAAAATCTTACTAAACTCATTATTTTTTCACAAATAGTTCTTGAAGGTTCAAGTACATTCATGTCGAATGCTTGTAATCCAAATTTCTTGACAAGATCAATCTGTTTGTCTTTTTCTAAGGTCTCTCCAATTAAGGATTGGATACTTCTTTTACTATAGGGTTCATGATGCCCGAGCCAGCTGGATTCTAATACTATAAAATCTCTTGCCTGTCCGAAGTCTCCCTTGAATAGTTTATCGTAGGAATGAGCTGTTTTTCTATTCATTCCCATTTTTTTCGTTATTCCATCAACTTCAATTTCTGGAAGCTCATCCTCGATTGCCAGACTTACTGCTTTAAGTTTAGTCTTCAGTTTGCTGTCTGTCTCATTTTCGTTTCTTAAAACAACCAGATCTATATCTTCTGAGAATCTCTCTATTAATTTATAACATTTTGAGAGTGCGGTTCCTCCTTTGAAGACAACATCTTTTCCAACGGAATTTTGATGGATTTTATTTAATGCTAATGTTACCCAGTAATCTTTTTCTACATAAATTGAGCGTATCTTTAATTTATCAGCTGTGAATCGTAGAGCCTGTTCAAATAATTTTTTATGGTGATGTAAGTTCATATGAGATTCCATTTTTTTGATTGTTCTAAAATATTTCCAATTCCCATAAAATTATATTTTGTGATTGGATTCAGGGTTTTAAGAATACTGTCAGAATAGGTTTCCAAATGAAGTTCATCCAATAATGCTCCTAATAATGCTCGGGTAGAAGGTGGATACTTTTGAACCAGTCTTACCAATTGTTCTATATCTTTTATTTTATAATCAGAAGCTATAGATAGTAAACGTCCAATTGCTTTCTCATTTGTGGTGTCGGGGATTTTTTTAATGAATTTTAAACAATCCAGAAACTGTAAGTAGGGGATGTTTTCTTTGTTAATAACATTCGGTTGTTTGATGAAATTAATTATATATCTCTCTCTTCTTAAAAAGGGTCTTGTATTATTTTTTCCAATTTGTATGGTGTTACTTACTTGAGATGTCAGACCCAAAGAATTGTAGATGCTATAACCAGTTAGATATCCGGTGATTTTATTGTTTTCTTCTAGTAAATCTTTTACAATTTGATATTGATCTGGGAGTAACTCTCCAAATACAGTTGACTCTGGTTTATAAAATTTTCCCTTTGATATTTTTTTGATTTTGCCCTTTTCTGCCAATCTATTCAAAGCTTTTATAATAGCTTCCTTATTTTCCACCGATAGGGTAAAGTCCTTATAGGTGAAAATATAGCCTGTGGCTAATCTGTCAATCTTATCTTTAACAATATCAGATGTTTTCATCTATTAATATTTTAAACAAATATAATAAAATGTCCAGTTATTTACTAAAAAAACTGGACAAAATTGATGAATTATTTGGAGTTTTATTAAGTAGTCACTGAGCGATGAATTTTATAGAACTTACTACTTCAAAATCTGAAATCTTATAGTCATCATAAAAGAAAAGCCCATTAATATATCTCTTTATTGGATGGTATAAATCTTTAGGAAATAATCCATTGGGCTTGTAGTCATTGAAAATACTGAAGTATCTTCTAAATTTTCCTCTGCCATGTCTTAAAAAAAACCAATTCCTCTTGATTACAGACGAACCACCTCAAAATACACAGGAGCATAGATTTTGGGAAGAAATGAAAGAGGTTCCTTCTTTCGAGATGATCCCTTCTGATGAAGCAGAAAAAGTAGCTGAAGTGGTAGAGAATACTGGGGCTACAGTTTTCTTGTAAACAGCTATAACCCAAATTATGATTAAGTATCGTTTCACTTACTCATTAAAAGTGTAATTTTTTAATATTACCTTACCTATTTTCATTTTTAATGGCTTAATAGCGACTTTAAACCTGATTAAACCTCTTATTTTTTCTTGTAAAGAATCAGGTTTTCTCTAATGTAATATGCTTTGGAAGAACCTAAATCAACCATTAGATTTAAAAACCATAAAAATTCATTTAATAATGATTCATCTTCTTTTATTTGCTTGATTTTATCTTTAAAACATCTCATTATTAACTTTTCTCCATAGTAGTAGTTAATATTAAGCAATTGTTTTACATCCGATTTTAAATGTTTAGTTAAAATTTTTATTCCTTGTGACATCAAACTTTGAAATCCTATTCCTGACAAAAGTTGCATTAATGCTTCAATATTAAGATAACTTAAATTTTCAATTTTTTTCAAGTAGATATTTGATATATTATCTTTTTTTTAGTGCAAACCAATCATCAGCTTCATATTTCCATTTCCCAAAAAACAAGTATTCTTGATTATACAAGTTAGTGATATTTTTAATTTTTAAATAAAGCACATCCCAATAATTCCATAGGTTATTTAGCATTTTTTCGTTACCGTTATTACTATCAACTTTGTAATAAAACTATTCAACAATTTCTTTTACATATTTGGTTACGTCATACTTTAGTCTAAGATTATCATTTTTAAAATTCGCTCCTGCATCTAATAATATTTATAAAAAAAAATATAAATTTGATTTTTTTAAACCTCTAATAATGCAAAAAAACTTTACCATCGATGCTCGCGCACTTATTCATTTAGGAAGAGAAAGTATTAAAAATCACACTACAGCCTTAATTGAATTAGTTAAAAATTCATATGATGCTGATGCCAATGTTGTTGAAGTTGAAATTCATAATAGCAATCAAGAAGGCTATATAAGAGTTGCTGATGATGGTGATGGTATGACAGAAGATGATATTGACACAAAATGGTTAAGAATTGGATTTTCCCATAAAAAAACTGAAAAGTCATCTAGTAAAAAAAACAGAAGAAAAACCGGGGAGAAAGGTATTGGACGACTATCAGCAGATAGATTAGGTGAAATATTAGAAATCAAAACTAAAACTAATGGTACGGGTATTTATGGTTTAAGAATTGATTGGGAAAATTTTAATCAAGACGGATTAGAAATCTCCCAAATTCCTATCGATGTTTTAGATAGTCCTACTATTACATTACCACTTTATAAAAAGCAGGAAACGGGCACAGAAATGCTCATTTATAAATTGAGAGAGAATTGGACACAGGAAAATATTGAAAACTTATATAATGAGTTATCTATCTTAACATCACCTTTTGCAGAGGTTGAAGACTTTGAAATATATCTAACAAATGATGTGGCTTTAGAATTTAATGGAAAAATTAAACCACCTGATGAAGTAAGACCGGAAATTGAAATTGAATTAGACTATGACGGAAAATCGTATGACTTAATATATTCGATTAAAGACAGATTTAGTGAAGCTGAATTTGTCGATGTTATTAGTTGGCAAAATTTAATGCAAAAAGTTATTGACCCATTTAATTATGCTTTTACAGATAAATTACTTTGTGGGCCTGTTAAAATTAAATTATTACTCTACCCAAGAACCAAGGCACTTGCTGAAGGTACTGATTTTACTCTAACTGAATTGAGGGAGTATGTGAATAAAAACGTAGGTGTAAAGATTTATAGAGATAATATTAGTGTAAAACCGTACGGTTATTCAAATATTCAATATGGAGGAGATTGGTTAGGCATTGCTGAAAGACATTCAAGAAATCCTGCCGGAGTAGATCGAGAAGATTATCGTGTTTTAGCTAATCAGCTTGTGGGTGCTATTTTTATAGGAAGAGATGAGAACTCATCATTAACTGACAGTGCTTCTAGAGAAGGCTTGGTAGAAAATGATGCATTTTATGATTTGCGAGCATTAAGTTTGGGTGCTTTGTCTCTTTTAGAAAACAGAAGACATAAAATTTATAAAGAGCAAAAAGGTAAAGTTTTAGCAAAAACGCCATCAGAAAAATCAGATCAATTTAAGAGCGAATTAGTTACAATAAAAAAAGATGTAGATACAATAAAAAGTAGTGAGAATGTTCCTGATGAAATTAAAGAAGCATTTGGTAATATTGAAAAATTTATTGATTTATCACAAGAAACTTCCGAAACTCTTGTAGAAGTATTAAGTCATAATAGAGTGCTCTCTGGTTTAGCAACTTTAGGAATTGCATCTGCAGTATTTGCACACGAAACTCAAACTGCAATTACAGAATTTAATAGCGCTGCGATAGTTGCAAGAGATTATTTAGAATTTCCTGATGAAATAGAAACTGTTAAATCTGAACTTTCAAAAGCTATAAACTATGGTGAACAAGTTTCAAGTTGGGGAGCTTTTGCTCTTACTCGTGTACAAACAGAAAAACGAAAAAAGGAAACAAAGCCAATTAATAATATAATTGAAAGAATCACTAAAGATCTTAAAAAAGTTTTTGAGGCTGTTGGAATTGTTATTCATAGAGATATTGCTGAAATTAAAGCAAAAGTATTCCCTATGGACATCGAGTCTATATTACTCAATGTTTTAACAAATGCTTATACAGCTTGTTTACAAAATACTGCTGACAATAGAATAATTTCTATTACTCTCAAAGAAGAATCAAGAAGTAATATTGATGGATTTTTTATTAAAATTTCCAATTCTGGTCCCCCGATCGATGAAAGTTTACTAGATTGGATATGGAAACCACTTAATACTTTGAAAAAGGATTCAACAGGAAAAGAAATAGGAACAGGTCTAGGACTTTTTATAGTAAAATCAACAATAGATTCACTCAAGGGAAATTGTGAGGTAAATAACAATTTAGAAACTGGAATGGTAGATTTTAATTTTTGGATTCCACTAAAATAATAATATGGCAGGAATTTGCATAATAGATGATCGCGTAGATATCAGAGGAACTCTTGAAAACAAAATTCGTTTTGTACTAAAAAAGAAACAGCTTAATTGGACTGTTATAAGCCAAGATCCGTTTCTTGATAAAACAGAATATTTAAATTTTATAAATGAAACTGATATCGGAGTTTTGATTTTAGATGAAAGACTTCACGAATCTGGCACAGCCCAGCAAAGTGTGAATTATAATGGAAGTGATTTAGTTATATTTTTAAGGCAATATTTAAAAAACTTTCCTATTTATTCTATAACTAGTTATCACGAAGATGATGAATTGGAAAACCAATTTAGTCAATTCGATGAAATTATTGCTAGAGAAGCTTTTTACTCAAAAGCGGAAGAATATGTAGAACGATTTGTTAGGGCTGGTCAGCGCTTCTTGGATGATCACAGTGCACAATTGCTCAGACTATCTGAGTTATCGGAACTAATTGCTAAAGGAACTGCAACAGAAGACAATTTAAAGGAGTTGAGAATTGTTCAGGAAAGTCTGAACATTCCTTTTAGTGATTATGGCTATCCTCATAAAGAATCTTGGTTGCAAGATTATGAGAAAAACATTTCAGATTTAGCGAAACTTAGCGATGAAATTGAAAATTTCTTAAAAGATAAAAGTGATGTGGAAAAGAATTCCTAAAGAAGTTTCAATAGCTCCTACTTCTGGTATGTATTCAGATTGGAAGCCTAATTTATCTGTAGAAGGTTACCATCAATGTGTATATTGTTTTATTAGCGAGCCTCATTTTGGTGGTATCCGAAATTTTCACGTTGAACATTATAGACCCAAAAAGAAATTTGTAGAGCTGACAAATGATTATAAAAATCTTTTTTATGCTTGCTCTATCTGCAATACATTTAAATCTGAAGATTGGCCAAATGAACCTAATACGAATTACGATATTGCATTTTATCCTAATCCATCTTTGCTAGATTATGGAGAAATATTTCTAATAAACACTACTACATTTTACATAGAAGGTAAGAATTTCACTGCAAAATATTTAGTAAATAAACTATTTTTGAATAGAAGGCAGCTGGTTGTTTATAGAAAGGTTACTTTTGCGGATGATAAATATAAATTAGAAATTGAACGGGTAAAAAGAATAAAAGAGATGCTTTTTCAAAAGATTTCTACAACAGATAATCTTCAAGAATGTGTGGATTATCTGAGAATGTATGAATTAATTTTGAATAACCTTGAAGAAGTTTATAGGAAGAAAGACTCGACAATGCCTTATACTCGTGCTGATATAACAAGATAGTGAATAATAAAAAACAAACAGGATCTTATTATACACCTCCATATTTGGCTAAATTTATAACTAGAAGAGTAATCGAAAGTTTACAATCCGATAAGTTAGAAATATTAGAGCCTAGCGTGGGGGACGGTTCGTTCATATCTGCCCTGACGGTTTTTTTTGATAAAAAAATTTCATTAACAGCATTAGATATTAATAATGAGGAGCTAAAAAAGGCGGCTACAAAATGGAAGAGCACAAAAGGTTTTTTTAATTTAAATTTTCTAGATTTTAGAACTGCAAAAAAATTTTCCGCCGTTCTAGGAAACCCCCCTTATATAAAAAAGAAATTATTACAAGAAGAAGATTTATTAAAAATAAAAAAAATACATCTTCAAGAAAGGTTATCTGAAAATTCGGTTAATAATATCTGGACTTCTTTCATATTAAAATCTTGCAATCTGTTAAGAAAAGATGGCATTATTGCTTTTGTTCTTCCATCAGAGTTATTACAGGTCAAGTATGCGAAAGAAATTCGTGAGTATTTAATAAATAAATTTGACAGAATTGAAATTTTTACCTTCAATGATTTAATGTTCGAATGTAAAGGGCAGGATACTATTGTTCTCATTGGATATTTATCCCATAATGAGAGAGGTCAGTTTTTTACAAATATTGAATCCCAAGATCAATTAATAAACAATGATTTTATTCTTCAGAGAAATCAACTTTTAGTTGAGAATGACACAAAATGGTCTCACCATTTTTTAAATGAAGATGAATTAGATTTTTTACTAGAATTAAAACAGAGATTAAAGCCAATTGTTTATTATGTTGATTCTAAGCCGGGTATCGTAACAGCTGCAAATAATTTCTTTATTATTGATGAAGAAACTGAAATCAGATATAATTTACATCAATATACTCATCCTATAATTCAAAGAGGTTTATTTGTTAATGGAAGTGTAACTTTTGACAATGATGATTATAAAAATCTTACATTAAAGAAGCTTCCGAATAAATTTCTTTTAATTAATAATAATGATGACATAACAGAAGATTTAAATTCTTACTTAAATATGGGTGAGCAACTCAATATTCACAAAAGATATAAATGTTCTATAAGAAATAAATGGTTTGTTGTTCCCAATGTATCCACAGTTCCGGAAGCTTTCTTTTTTAAACGCGCACAT
Source organism: Flavobacteriales bacterium UBA2306 (assembly GCA_002345565.1). Classification (GTDB taxonomy): domain Bacteria; phylum Bacteroidota; class Bacteroidia; order Flavobacteriales; family Weeksellaceae; genus Epilithonimonas. The sequence continues at coordinate 56,371 of DDVS01000003.1, forward strand.
CTTTACCCTAAATTATTAAAAAATAATGCAAACGTTTATGTGACAGATTCAGCTTATAAAATAGAAATGAGAAATAATTTCAATGTAAATAGTTTTATTTTCTCTTTTTACAATTCATTAACATTATTATTTGCAGAATTGGAGGGTCGGTATTACGGAGGTGGAGTTTTAGAATTAATTCCTAGCGAGTTTAAAAAACTGCCCTTACCATATACAAACATCCTTGAAAAGGATTTTGAGAGATTTGTTAAAAACTTTGAAAATAAATCTTCAATAGAAGATATTTTAAATAGATATAATTTTCAGATATTAAATAGCACTTTAGGTCTAAATCCAGAAGAAATTGAAAGAATAGAGGCTATTAGATTAAAATTAGTTAATAAAAGGACTCACAAAATGCAAAAGTAGTTATTTATAACTCGTAGTGCATTATTAAA
>DDVS01000007.1 GCA_002345565.1 Flavobacteriales bacterium UBA2306
TATTTTGATGAGCGTTTTTTTTTGCTCCAAACTTAAACTTATTATTCTTACATTATATTATTTAGAAAGTAGAATATCCGTTTCAATTTTAATCTCTTTTTTTACGTATTTTAGTTGTTCATTAATGTTAAAATGAAAGATGTTAAAATTGAATTTAGAAAACCAATTTATACTATTGGGAAATTATTAGAAGAGTATCTTGAGAAGAATAATAAAACTACTCAAATTAGAATTTTCTATGATGATCTTTTGAGATTCTCGGGTTATACCTCTCTCTTCGATAAAGATGGAAAGGATACGTATTGGTTAGATGTTTTTTATCCTGAGTTTGAATATCTAGAAATAGAAGCGAGTCTTAATAAAATCTATACACTTTTACATTCAGATGGTGATGAAGAAACTTTGCCATTTTTAAAAGTTGACTCTATTCATTTTTGTACGTTTGGAAACTCAAAGCCTTTTAGAATTAGAGTAAGAAATATCCTTAATGATAATTATACCAATTTTTATATTAAGAGAGCAGATGCTTCGAGAATTTATGGATTAGAGTTTGAAGATATCTTTTCACCGAATAGAATCAATTTTCTTGTTTATAAAGATACTTTGATAGAAGAACACATTCTTGGAATTCCGGGCGATGTTTTTATCGAGAATTATTTGTCAGATTGCACCGAACTTGAAAAAGCACAGATTGCGAAAGAGTTTGTAAAATTCAATGAAAGATGTTTGATTGGTTTATTGGGAGATATGCGTTCATACAATTATGTTGTGATTCCTATTCACGATTTTGACCAAGTTGTTTACAGAATTAGAGCAATCGATTTTGACCAACAAAGTTATGAAGGCCAACTCAAGATTTACATTCCTCAGTATTTTAAAGAGAATATTAAAATGGTTGAACTCGTTAATGAAAAACTCAAACCTAATTCTGTAGAACAATACAGAAAAGAAGTAAGGTCTGCAATTGCTAAAAGAGTTCTGACAAGTAATCAGAGATATAAAGATTTGATAGAAATTATGAAAACGGATAATATTTCTACACCTGATAAAATAGAAGAATTAAGTACTTCTCTTCAAAAATTGACTTACAATTCTCAATTCAAAAAGTGTAAAAGTATGGGAGAAATATTGGAAACAGGAATTAATTTTATCATTAAAAATTACCAACATTCCCAAATCAAAAAATAGAGAAGCGCTGTAAGCCGGATTCTGTTGAAGCTTGTTATTTATCTGCGTTTTACATTGCTGCAAAACTTTTGCTACCTACCCCTCATCAATGGCCGAGCCGACCTTGACTGATGATATACTTGGTATTGCACCGTATAGAGTTTACCTGGTTTCACTACAGCCGAACTGTACTTGCTTTCTGTTGCACTTGTCCTATTTTCACAAATGACGGATGTTATCCGCTATACTGCTCTATGGTGTCCGGACTTTCCTACCCAAATTGATCTGGATCAACAAGCCACGCTTCTCTGTTGGCAAAAGTACTCAATTATTAACAATTCTTTACTTTAACTATTGGAAAGTATTCATATTTAGTATTATTAATTCTTATCTTCGTAATTGGAATGGAAAATAAACAGAAAGAGTTTTCTAAATTAATAAAGGATAATCAGGGACTTATTATTAAAGTCTCGCGGCTTTATACCCATTCCTCAGAAGATCAGGAAGATCTTTTTCAAGAAATTGTGTTACAACTCTGGAAATCTTACGACTCATTTCAAGGGAATTCAAAAATTTCTACTTGGATGTACAGAGTCGCACTTAATACCGCCATTACTTTATTCAGAAAAAAAACAAGACAACCACAATTGGATGAACTACAGGATTTTCATAGTAAAAATTATTTAGACGAGTCTGACGATAAGCAAGAAAAAGTTTCTTTACTATATAAAGTCATCAAGATGCTTCCAGATGTGGAGAGAGCCATTGTAATGATGTACCTTGATGATGAACCATATAAAGAAATTGCGGAGACACTTGGTATTACTGAGGTTAACGCACGTGTAAAAATGAATAGATTAAAAAAAACTTTAAAAGAATTAATGATTAAATATGCCTAAACCTGAAGACTTTGAGTTCGATTTTTTGAAAGAAACTTGGCAAAATCAAAATATTTCTGAAGGATATAATCAGGATCAAATCGAAGTTATGCTTAATAAAAAATCCAGAAATTATATAAAATATATACTTTGGATTAGCTTTGCTGAGTTCATAATTTTTGGTTTTATTAATTTCATTGCTTTTTTCTCAAATGATTATCACACAGATTTTACTACAATTCTTAATAAATTACACGTTAAGAATCAATCTGATGTTATATTTTCATTAGATAAAATTTATAATTGGATGAAAATTGCAAGTCTTTTAATTACAGGTGTTTTTTTATTTATATTTTATAAAAAGTACAAAAAAATCAATGTAGAAGCAAATCTTAAAAAATTTATCATTCATATTATCAATTTCAAAAAGGCAGTTAATTTATTTATTTTCACCAATATTTTCCTTTTACTATTATTCATAGGAACGTTTACCGTGTTTTTAATAGCAACTATCCATAAGCAGAATATAGAAGTAGACCATCCTACTTTTATCAGTTTATTAACGGGTGTTATATTGAGTTTATTAATTTCTATCATCATTACACTTTCGTATTACAAACTGGTTTATGGCATCATATTAGGAAGGTTAACGAAGAATCTTAAACAATTGGAAAAAATAGATTCAGAAAAATAATTCTTCAGAATTTCACCCAAGTTTTAAATTGTAAATAATAGGTTTAAGGTAAAATTTACTTATCTTTGCATCCACTTAAAAAAGATCTTTGAAATGCTGGGAAGACGACAAATTCGCGAAAAAATTGTAGAATCACTCTATTCTTATTATCAAAACCCCATCAAATTTGATGTTCTGGAGAAAAATATGCTCACAGAAATCAACAAAATCTATCATCTTTATATCTACGAACTTAATTTCTTGGTTGGTCTCAAGCGTTTAGCAGAAGATCAAATAGAAATCGGGAAAAATAAATTCCTTAAAACCAAAGAAGATGAAAATCCAAACCAAAAGTTTGTAAGAAATCAAATCCTTATCCAATTAGAAGATAATGAGGAAAGAAGAAGTTTTTCCGAAAAACATAAAGATTTGATTTGGGATCCGAATGATGAATTATTGGTGAAAACTTTTCAAAGAATAAAGGCTGGGAAAAGATATCAGGATTATATGAAAGATGAAGAAATTTCATTTGAAGATGACCAAAAATTTATCGGAAAATTATTCTTGAGATATGTAGCAGAAAATACAGACTTGCACGAGAGATTCGAAGAAAAAGAAATGTCTTGGGCAGATGATTTTCATATTGCTAATTCTATGATTCAGAAAACCATTGGTTTTATGAAAGAAACAGAATTTTCTCATACATTGATAAAAATGCTAAAAGACGATGAAGATGAGGAATTCGCAAGAAAACTTCTGAGGAGATCGCTCAACAATTGGGAAGAAACGGAGAAAAAACTGGAAGCTAAACTGTTGAATTGGGATCTGGAAAGAATTTCTCTTATGGATAGAGTTATTCTTATAGCAGCCATTACAGAATTAGACAGTTTTCCACAAACCGCTTCTAGAATTATCATTAATGAGTATATAGATATTTCTAAAGTTTATGCAACAGAAAAGTCTAATATTTTCATCAATGGAATTCTGGATAAATATACCAAAGATATCAATCGAATTTAAAATTTAATTTTAATATGAAATCAATCAAAATATTATCAATCGCTGCTCTGTGCACATTGGCTTTTTCTTGTAATAAGAAAGAAGAAAATAATCTGGATCATATTCCGGGAGTAGATTCTGCCCAGGCAAAAACAGTTGTAGAAGCCCTTTCTCAAGAAGAACATCCAGAAGATGAATTGGTTAAAGAAGCCCAAAGTAAACCGCTTACTACCGTAGCATTTAACGAAATTGATCACAATTTTGGCGATATTAAAAAAGGCGAAAAAGTAGAACATATTTACGAAGTTACCAATACAGGGAAAAATCCGCTCATTATCTCAACTGTAAAGCCAGGTTGCGGATGTACAGTTCCGGATTATACAAAAGAGCCAATCTTGCCAGGACAAAAAGGGAAAATTACACTCCACTTTGATTCTACCAACTTTGATGGTGCTGTTTATAAAACTGCAGATGTTTTCCTTAATGTAGAAAAAGCACCTGTAAAATTAACCTTCTCAGCTAATATTTTACCATAATTAATATGATCACAATCTTTTTACAAGCGGCTCCCGCGCAGTCTATGACGCCAACTCTATTAATGATCGGATTAATGTTTGTTGGGTTTTATTTCCTGATGATTCGTCCGCAAATGAGAAAGCAAAAGCAGGAAAAATCTTTCCAGGAAGCGCTTAAACCAGGTGCAAAAGTGGTAACAACTTCTGGGATGCATGGAACAATCTTTTCAATTACTGAAGATGGTGTGATTTTAGAAACTTTAAGCGGAAAGCTTAAGTTTGAAAAAGCAGCTATTTCCAGAGATTTTACAATCGCAAGATTTCCAGAAACTTTCGGAGTAGAGAAAAAGAAATAATTTAAAATTATTCCTAAATATAAAAAGACCTGAATCAGTAATTCAGGTCTTTTATTTTATCTTCAAATCACAGATTCATTATTTCGTTACATTATCAATAAACTCTAAAACCGAATTCTTGCTCCAATCAATTGAGCTATCTTCTTTCTTAAGGATTCTTCCATCTTTTCCAATCAAATAAGTTGTAGGAAAAGCAACAGGCAAAACTTTTGGGTCAAGTGGACTTTCTGCGATGTAAACCGGAGCAGTGTAATTATTCTCTTTCAAGAATTTTTTCACGTCTTCCTCTTGGTCTTGCATTGCAATAAGTGCAAATTCCATTTTATCTTTTTTCAATTGATAAAGTTTCTCAATCGTTGGCCATTCCGTTCTGCAAGGCGGACACCAAGTTCCCCAAAAATTCAGGAAAAGAATTTTTCCTCGTAGGTTTTTCAGGTTTGTACTGCTTGTATTGATTCCTTTCAGATCGATGTTCAAAACTTCGTCAGAAAGTGTTGTTTCATCATTGATTTTCGCCACAGTCGGACTCATTGCAATTTGTTCGGACACAAAATCACGAAGCGGTTTTATCAAAGCAAAAGCTGAAACAATTACAATGATAATAATGTAAATTATATTTTTTTTAATGAAGTTCATACATTTTTTTTTAGCGCTGTTAGAGCTTCAAGATCTAACAGCGCTTCTGGAATTAATTTTAAAGTAATTCTAAAAGTTCCTCAATCGTATCAAAACCTCTGTTTTTTGCATAATAAGTCTGCAATTCTACATAAAATTTTTCTTTAGGAAATTCTTCAGGATTGGCTTTATGTTTATTAAGAAGTTCAGTTCCGTGTTTTGGTCTTGGTCCCCAATGCGCAATTTCATTAAAATCCTCATCCAAGAAAATAACAATCGGAATAGATTTTCCGCCGTTTGTCAGATAATTTTCAATTAAACTTGGTTCTTGATCACGGTAAGAAATTTTAACTTCGAATTGTTCAAAAAACTTCACAACAACAGGAATTACCTGACTTGCATCACCACACCAAGCTTCCGAAATAATCAAAATTTTCCCATTGAATTTTTTCTTAGCTAAAGTTTCAACTTGTTCAGAACTCGGAAGATATTTTTCCGTCATTCTGTTCATCCTTTGGATTCCCAGTCGATAATATTCTGCATAATCAGCTTCTTGCGTATCTTTTGGATTTCCGAGTCTTTCTCCGGCATCACGAAGATATTCTGTGTAAGAAACAGCGTTGTCCCAATATTGTTTGATGTCCATTCTTTATTTTTATTTTACTGAATTATTGTAATACATTTCTTGCAATTCATCTGTGTTCCTATAATATTCGCTTAGTTTGTTATCAATCAAATGTTTGATAAAGCTTTTTAAATCCTGATGCTGAGAATCTTGGCTGAAGTAATAATGATTTTCATAATGCCAAAAAAGTGCTTTAGGATTTTGAAAGTTGAGTGGACTTTCATCTATTTTGCAATAAGGATTTTCAATTTCACCGTTGTAATATAGGTAGTTTTGAAGATCATCAGAGAAAATATTTTTCAGTTTATTAGAACTAGGAAATCCAGAACCATTTGCGCTAATATTAAATTCTCCAAAATTTATAATTTTGTCAGTCAACATAATATTTCCATTAGTTGCTCTTATGAATTGTAAGGCATTTATCTTAAAGCCAAAAGCAATTTTAACATCATTAGAAATTTTTGTTTTGACAAGATTTATTTTTTCCAAAGTCCATTCCAAAGAGTTTTTTATCAATTGAAAGTAAGCTTCTTTTTTCCTATGTCTTGTAAAATATTTCATAGAAAACGGAATATTATCTATTAATAGAAATCCTCTTTCAGCAAGTTTTTGATAAATTTCTATTTGATTAAAATCTTTTATGTCTTCTGCAAAGAATGTTTTCCAGATTGTTCTGTGGAAACTACTGTTTGTTTGATTATAAAAGTAAACAGGAATTTCCGATTCACTATAAGGAGGAGCTTCACAAATCAGAATATATTTCACTTCTGAATCTTGAAAATACTCTAAGTTTTTAAACCAACTTTCTTCTGTGTTTTTATAAATGAATTTTAATCTTTCAAGTTTTTGCAGAACTTCTTCTTTGCCAAAGATTTTTTCCAGCAAAAATAAATTATCATCAAAAACTTTATAATCAACCAAAACTTAGATTTTTCTGGTTTTATTAATTAAAAACATATCTGCTAAAACGAAAGCGGCCAAACTTTCCACGATAGGAACAGCTCTCGGAACTACGCAAGGGTCGTGTCTTCCTTTACCTTCAACAGTAACTGTTTCGCCATCTTTATTAATGCTTTCCTGCGGACGAAGAATCGTTGCAACCGGTTTGAAAGCTACTCGGAAATAGATATCCATTCCGTTGGAGATTCCACCTTGGATTCCACCAGAAAGATTGGTTTTGGTTGTTCCATCTTGATTGAAAAGGTCATTGTGTTCTTTTCCTGTCATTTTCGCACCACAGAAACCACTTCCATATTCAAAACCTTTGCAGGCATTGATATTCAACATTGCTTTACCCAATTCTGCGTGCAATTTATTGAAAATTGGTTCGCCTAAACCAGTCGGAACATTTTTGATAACACAAGTTACAGTTCCACCAATCGTGTTGCCTTCTTTTTTGATTTCCTTGATTCTTTCAATCATTTTTTCGGCAGTTTCCTCATCAGGACAACGAACGATATTGCTTTCGGTTTTAGAAAAATCCAAATCTTGATAAGGTTTCTCACAGAAAATCTCACCAACCGAAGAAACATAAGCATTGATTTCAATCTCAGGAAGAAGTTGTTTTGCTAAAGCTCCGGCAACAACCCAGTTCAGAGTTTCGCGAGCTGACGATTTTCCGCCACCACGATAATCTCGGATTCCAAATTTTTTGTCGTAAGTATAATCGGCGTGACTTGGGCGATAAGCTTGAGCGATATGGTCATAATCTTTGGAACGTTGGTTTTCATTTTCTACAATGAAGCCAATTGGAGTTCCTGTCGATTTTCCATCAAAAATCCCTGACAAAAATCGAACTTTATCGCCTTCTTTTCTTTGAGTAACGATTGCCGATTGTCCTGGTTTTCTACGGTCAAGCTCGAGTTGAACTTTCTCTAAATCGATTTCCAGACCAGCCGGAAAATTGGTAATAATTCCGCCATAAGCTTCTCCGTGACTTTCGCCAAACGAAGAAAGCGTTAAAAAGTTTCCTAAAACATTATACATAAATGAGAAATTAGATAATAGACGGATAGATGATAGATTTTTGTATCCGAAACTACTGTTACAAAATTACTGATTAAAAATTTATTTTTTGAATAAATTCCCAGTCTATTCTCTATCTGTCTATTCTCTGAAAGTCTATCTTTACAAAATGAATACTCAAAAAACTGTTCTGATTCTCGGCGCTAATTCAGATGTTGCAAAACAAGCAGCCAAACTTTACATTGATAAAGGCTATTTCGTGATTCTAGCTTCCAGAAATCTAAAATCTCTGCAAGATTTTGTTAATGAAAATCATCTTAATCAATCTAAATTTGAGATTAAGTATTTCGATGCTACAGACTTTTATTCTCATCAATATTTCTATGATGAATTGCCTGCAAAACCGAATATTGTAGTTTACTCTGCAGGATTTTTGGTTGAAAATCAAGAAGCATTACGAAACTTCGAAGGAACTTTTGAAATGATGAAAACCAATTACATCGGAGCCGTTTCTATTCTTAATATTGTAGCAACAGATCAATCGAACAAAAATCTGGAAAGAATTATTGGTTTATCATCGCTTTCAGGCGTTCGCGGTCGGAAAAGTAATTTTGTTTATGGAAGTACAAAATCTGCTTTTACACAATATTTGGCCGGGCTTAGACAAGAATTAGCTTCGAGAAAAATCATAGTAAATGTTCTTGTGATTGGCTACATTAATACCAAAATCAACGCCGGATTAGACCTCAATAAAAATCTGATGATGGAACCGGATTATGTTGCTAAATTTATCATCAATGCAGGAAAATCATTTGAGATTGTTCCTAACTGGAAATGGAAAATCATCTATTGGACTCTGAAATTATCACCAGAATTTTTGGTGGCTAAGTTGCCATAAAAAAGCAGAAAAATAAATTTCTGCTTCTATTTTAAAATTCGTTTTCTTTCTCGATTTTCGATATAATCCAAAACAGCTTCTTTCGTTGTAAGCCAGTTTCTACCTTCTTTGAAAGCATCAATTTTGCCTTTTCTAGCAAGTAAACTTAAATATTCTTGTCCATAAGGTAATTTTTCTTCTTCTACAATATCAGAAATCGGGCGGTAGTTATCATAAGTATTATTTAGCGAACTTAGATAGATGTCCAAACTCCTTTCTGAAGCTTGTAAAATGAGCAAAAGCAACTTAGAATAATCTCCATTATTGGCAGAGTTCAGAGCATCATAATATTTTTTTCTATCATTTTTCAAAATGATTGCAGGTGGAAAACCTTCTTTCATTAATAATAAATTAAATAACAATCGCACAGTTCTTCCATTGCCATCAAAAAACGGATGAATCCAAACAAAGCGATGATGAAAAATAGCTGATTTTATTAGAAAATTTTCGTTGGAACTATTTACCCACTCAATTAATTCTGTTATGTAATCATCTATTTTCAGCGCATTTGGCGGAACAAAATTCGCCCCAGAAATTCTCACACCCGATGTTCTGAATTTTCCTGCAAAATCTTTTTCAATTTTATTTAAAACCAAATTATGAACATTCAAAATATCTTTTTCGTTCAAAATATAGCTATCCGATACTAAGCTTTCAACAAACTCAATGGCTTCCTGATGGTTAACAGCTTCAAAATGCTCCCGCAAAGATTTTCCTTTGATGGTAAAGCCTTCTTCGATGACCATTTTGGTTTCCTGCAAAGTCAAAGTATTACCCTCGATACTGTTAGAATTATAAGTCCATTCGATAGTCATACTTTCCTTGATACTTTTTAAAGCGTACGTTGGAATGGGGCGCAACTTATCTAATTCTGCTTTTTTCTGCAAAATTCTTTCAAGTTGTTTTTCTAGCCCTTCAAAGTAATAAGGGTATTCTTGCCATTTCATCCCACAAATTTACAATTAATTTTTTAATATCGGATTAATTTATAAATTATTTTATCCGATATTAAAGATATGTCTTGTTTTAATGTTGAGACTTGTAATAAGCAATGGCAATATGAATTTCAAAATAAGAATAATCTTCTCCCAATTCTTCCTTTATGGCTTTCAAAGATATGATGGGTTGACTTTTTGCAATTTCTAAAATAGGTTCGATTTTATTTGTATTCATCAATTCGCTGGGTTTAGATATTCGCTCTGTCGAATGATGAAACAAAGACAAGCGGTTCTTTAAGGTTCAGTTGTTTGATGATATCTTTCCTCGTAATTTCGTCTGCACTTGCTGTCAATGCAATAATTGGAGTTTTCGGAAACTGATTTTTTAATCCATTCAAACAAATAGTCCTGACGGAAGTCGTGACCCCAATGCGAAACACAATGTGCTTCATCTACCGCAAAAAGAGAAATATTAATATCATTAAGGAATTTCAAAAATGAACCATTATCGGCACTTAGTTTTTCCGGCGCAACATATAAAAGTTTGAGTTCTCCTTTTTTTAATTGATTTAAAGTTTCATTTTGTGCAAATGAAGACATCGAAGAATTGATGTACGAAGCAGAAATTTCGTTGACACGCAAAGCATCAACTTGGTCTTTCATCAAAGCAATCAATGGAGAAATGACAATGGCTGTTCCTTCCAAAACCAATGCTGGAACCTGATAGCAAAGCGATTTTCCACCTCCAGTTGGCATCAAAACAAAGGTGTCTTTTTTAGCGATTACATTTTCAATCGCATTGGCTTGTTCGAGTCTAAAATTGCTGTAGCCAAAATATTTTTGTAGAATTTCAATAGGCGTTTTCATCATTTTTAATAGTTTTAAGTAAATTTAATAAGAATTTGAGCTTAATTCATTGATTTAAATAAAAAAACCTCATAGATATTGTTGCTATGAGGTTTTTAATTCTTTCGAAAATATTTAATTTATGATTTTAAATCTAATTTCAATTCCAACTCAGTAAGTTGTTCCTGATGAATCGGAGCCGGCGCATCAATCATCACATCTCTTCCTGAATTATTTTTTGGGAATGCGATATAATCTCTAATCACTTCGTTTCCGTCCAAGATGGCTACCAATCTATCGAATCCGAAAGCTAATCCTCCGTGAGGCGGTGCTCCGTATTTGAAGGCATTCATCAAGAATCCGAATTGCGCTTCTGCTTCTTCTTTTGAGAAACCAAGCAAGTCAAACATTTTGGACTGCAAATCTTTATCAAAAATTCTGATAGAACCTCCACCAATTTCGTTTCCGTTCAAAACTAAATCGTATGCGTTGGCTCTTGCTTTTCCTGGGTCAGTTTCCAATAGATGGAAATCTTCGGTTTTCGGAGAAGTGAATGGATGGTGCATTGCGTGGTATCTTCCGCTTTCTTCGTCAAATTCCAATAATGGGAAATCTACAACCCAAAGTGGTGCAAATTCGCTTCCTTTTCTCAATCCAAGACGATTTCCTAATTCCATTCTTAAAGCTGAAAGCTGTGTTCTAACTTTATCCGTGTTTCCACTCATTAAGAACATCAAATCTCCAGCTTTTGCTCCAAATTTCTCAGCGATTTTTTTCAAATCTTCTTCAGAATAGAATTTGTTAACGGATGAAGTTACAACACCGTCGTTCTGGAATTTAATCCAAACCATTCCGGTTGCTCCGATTTGCGGACGTTTTACCCAATCAATTAATTCATCGATTTGTTTTCTCGTGTAATCTGCAATTCCTTCAACGTTAATCCCAACAACCAATTCCGAATCATCGAATATTTTGAAATCTTTTCCTTTAACCAACTCATTCAGTTCCACGAACTCCATTCCGAAACGGATGTCCGGTTTGTCGTTTCCATATTTCTGCATTGCATCAGCAAACGTCATTCTTGGGAAGTCTTGGAAATCTTGTCCTGTAATATCTTTCAACAAGGTTTTGGTCATTCCTTCGAAAACATTCATAATGTCTTCTTGTTCTACGAAAGCCATTTCACAATCGATTTGAGTAAATTCCGGTTGTCTGTCAGCACGCAAATCCTCATCACGGAAACACTTCACAATTTGGAAATATCTGTCCATTCCGCCGACCATTAGCAATTGTTTGAAAGTCTGTGGCGACTGTGGCAAAGCGTAAAACTGCCCCGGATTCATTCTGCTTGGAACTACGAAATCTCTCGCACCTTCCGGAGTTGATTTAATCAAAACAGGTGTTTCAACTTCGATGAATCCGTTGTCGGAAAGATAATTTCTCACTTTCTGCGCCATTTTGTGACGAAAAATCAGTTTCTCTTTTACAGGATTTCTTCTGATATCCAGATATCTGTATTTCATTCTCAATTCTTCTCCACCGTCAGTTTCGTCTTCAATCGTGAAAGGTGGAAGTTCAGAAGCATTTAATATTTTTAAATCAGAAACCAAAATTTCGATGTCGCCGGTTGGGATTTTTGGGTTTTTGGAAGCACGCTCGATAACGGTTCCTTCTACCTGAATCACAAATTCACGACCTAATTTCTTAGCCGATTCCAACAATTCTTTTGAACTTCTTTCCTCGTCCAAAACCAATTGCGTAATTCCGTAACGATCTCGCAAATCGACCCAAATCATAAAACCTTTGTCACGGATGGTTTGAACCCAACCGGAAAGTGTTACTTTTTCATTCAGATTTGCCAGCGTCAATTCGCTGTTTGTGTGTGTACGGAACATTTTTTTAGATGTTAGATGTTAGACTTTAGATATTAGACTTTTAATAGCCTAATTTCAGAGTGCAAAGATAGAGATTACCTAAAAACTTCTATATATTTATATAAATCTTTTTATATAAATGTAAAATTTCTTGATGTCAAAGGTTGAATCTTGGCGCAGCGCGTAAGGGATAGTAGTGGATATCCTTTTTCTGTTCTCTGAACAGGAAAAGATAGGAACGGATAGCCCGACCCGAGTTGAGGGATAAGCGTAGGAGAGGGATACGCCTAAAGTATTGGCTAATTAAAAATTAATTCATAAATTCGTAATAATCAAATAGTTAATTATTATGGGAAAAGGTGACCAAAAATCTACCAGAGGAAAAAGAGTACGTGGAAGCTATGGCAAAACAAGACCGAGAAAAGCTTCGAAATCTATAGTAGTTGTAGAAAAACCTGTAAAAGCGAAAGCAGAACCAAAGCCAAAACCAGCGAAACCAAAAGCTGAAAAAGCGAAAAAATCTGCTGAAGAATAAAAAAAAGCCGTCTCGTTAAAAATGAGACGGCTTTCATATTTTTATTAGGAATTTATTTTCCAAAAATGCTTCCCAGCAATCCACCCAATCCACCTTGTTGAGATTGTTGCTGTTGGTTTCCACCACCAAGAACATTGCCTATAATATCTCCCAAACCGCCGCCAGAAGATTGCGTTGCTCCGCCGATAACGCTTCCTAAAATATCACTCAAAGGATTGTTGGATGCCTGAGCTTCCTGAGCAGAACCGCCAAGAATTCCGCCTAACAAATCTCCTAATCCGCCTCCTGAATTAACATTATTAGCTTGTTTTTGCTGACCGATATAACCCATAATGACAGGCGCCAAAGTTGCCAAGACCGGTCCGATTTTGTCCATAGAAATTCCTGTATTTGCGGATAATTGATTTTCTACATTCGCTTTGTTTCCTCCAAAAATATGGTCAAGGATCGAGTTTCCTTCTTGTTCTCTGTCAAGAGCTTGAGCGGGGTTGTTCAAGATGCTTCCGTCGTGATGTTTGTCGAGCGTTGCATTCAGTTTGTCTGCTTCGTCCGCATTTTCTGATTTTTTTTTCAGGTAACTGATGACCAAAGGTGCAGCGACAACTAATAAAGCAATGATTTGATTTTTGCTGATTCCGAATTTGTTTTCAGCTTGTTCAGCGACTTGATTACCAGCGCTTCCCGTAATAAGGTCTAATAGACTCATAATTTATGTTTTTTAATTGTTTTAATCAAAGATAAAAAATAAGATTACAAGTTTTTGATTTCGGATAAATAATTGATATTTTTTTTAGTCTTTAGAATATAAATCTTATCAGTATTCCGTTTTATCATCCTTTTCTTCCCATTGTTTAAAAGCTTCCAAACCCTCATCTCGTAATAATTGTTTAATCGGAATAGCTCTTTTTTCCATAGGAAGTTGTACTTCATCATAAATAAAAGAATCATCAAAACCTATATCTTTTGCATCAGTTTTAGTGTTAGCATACCAGATTTTGTCCAATCTTGCCCAGTAGATTGCGCTTAAACACATAGGACAGGGTTCGCAGGAAGTATAAATCTCACATCCTGATAAATTAAAATCATTCAGATAAGCTGACGCATTCCTAATGGCCATAACTTCTGCGTGAGCTGTAGGATCATTATTAATGGTCACTTTATTGGCGCCTTCCGCAATGATTTTTCCGTCTTTCACAATTACGGCTCCAAATGGACCGCCTCCTAATTTTATGTTTTCACAAGAGCACGCAATTGCCCTCCTCATAAATTCTTCTCTGTACAACATAATTTTCTTTAAATTTTGAACAAAAAAATTCTGCCTCCAAAAAAAGCAGAAAATAAAGGTATAAAAAAACTTTGTAAGAGTGTAAACTTAATTCTTAAAAATCGGAACATTACTGCAGGCCTCGCCAAACATTAGCGATTTCACAAGCGGTTTTAGTTGTTCTACCAATTCGACATAAGCGTTATTAGGGATAAACTCGTCGCTACAGCCTTTGACAAGGACACGTTTATCTTTGAGTTCAGAAAAATCATAAGTTTGTATGGCATTATGCATCAACAAAACTTCCAAATCTTCTCTGTCTCCGAAAACAATTTTCTTAGCTGAATCCGTAATTTTGGAAGTAATCAGAAAATAAGCCCAAAGCGGAATAATCACATCCTCAGAACAATAGATGTAAACGTAAGCATCTTTATAGATTTCCTCATCAATGTTTTTGATTTTCTCACGGAAATCTTTTTCCCTCAGAATCATTCCTTCCCAAAGAAAATCCTTGATATCAATTCCCAAACGTTTCCCTTTCGGAACCAGGTCGGAAATATCAAAATTCACCAATCCGCTGTTTGCAACTTTATTTATAATTTCGAAATCGTCAGACATTTTTCATTAATTTTGAATAAACAAATTTAGTTTAAAAATTTTTAAATTTTAAAAATGATGACTACACTTGAACGCAAAAAAATCTTGAAAGAAAGAATCGATTTTTCTGATGAAGCTACTTTGGAAAAAATCGAGAAGCTTTTGGATGAAGAAGTTTTTATTTTATCTGATAAACAAATTATTCAAATAAAAGAAGCAAAAGCAGAATATCTGAAAGGAAATTTTTTAACAGAAGAGGAAGCGAATAAGGACATTGAAAAATGGCTAGCAGAAGAAAACTAAATTGGCAATTCGAGGCTCAACAAGATAGAAAAGAAATCTTTCAGTATTGGAACAAAAGAAACAAATCTAAAGAATATAGTAAAAGACTGAATCAATTGTTTACAACAAAAACTGAAGCTTTGAAGGATTTTCCATACAATGGACATACAACCAATTTAGAGAATGTCAGGGTTCTTGTCATAGAAAAATATTTTGATTGTCTATGAAATTTTTGAACAAGAAGTTCTGATTTCGAGAATCTGGGATGGTAGACGAAATCCCGAAATTTTGAAAATTAAATAATTAATCGATTGAAATATTACATCATAGCTGGCGAAGCTTCCGGCGATTTGCACGCTTCCAACTTAATGAAAGCTATCAAACAAAAAGACCAAAACGCAGATTTTCGTTTTTGGGGTGGTGACTTGATGCAGAAACAAGGCGGAATTCTGGTCAAACATTATCGTGATTTGGCTTTTATGGGATTTTTGGAAGTCGTTCAGAATCTGAAAACCATTCTGGGTAATATCAAATTCTGTAAAAAAGACATTTTAGAAAACAAACCTGATGTTTTGATTTTGGTAGATTATCCGGGATTCAATCTTAGGATTGCGAAGTTTGCGAAAGAATTGGGAATTAAGGTTGTTTATTATATTTCGCCTCAGCTTTGGGCTTGGAAAGAAGGTCGTGTCGAAACGATTAAAAAATACGTGGATGAGATGCTCGTGATTCTTCCTTTCGAGAAAGATTTTTATAAAAAACATCAGGTCGAAGCACATTTTGTTGGACATCCACTTCTTGATGCAATCGAAGGTTTAGCACCAATTGATATTCAGGAATTCAAAAAGGAGAATCATCTTAATGATAAAGAAATTATTGCACTTTTGCCGGGTTCCAGAAAACAGGAAGTTTCTAAAATGTTGGAAACAATGCTCTCCGTGAGAAATGATTTTCCGAATTATCAATTCGTAATTGCCGGCGCTCCAAGTCTTGATAAAGATTTTTACGAGCAATTTGTAGACGAGGATGTGCATTTCGTTTCCAACAGAACTTATGATTTGCTGCGATGTTCCAAAGCGGCTTTGGTAACGTCTGGAACGGCAACTTTAGAAACAGCTTTGCTCAATATTCCGGAAGTGGTTTGCTATAAATCTAGCAGAATTTCTTATGAAATCGGGAAAAGGGTGGTTAAGAATATCAAATATATTTCGCTAGTCAACTTGATTATGGACAAAGAAGTTGTTACGGAATTGATCCAAAACGATTTGAATACTAAAAATCTCGCTATTGAACTTAACAAAATTCTCAACACCAAAAAAAGAGACGAGGTTTTAAACAATTACGAAATTCTAAGAACAAAATTAGGTGGAAGTGGCGCCAGCAAAAATGCCGCAGAATTGATTGTAAATCTAAAATCATGGAAATAAAAAATCAGCTTCAAAAAATAGAATCGTTTTTGCCAGAAATTGATACAGAGAATTCACAAGTTTCCAAAGCTTCTGTGGGTTGGCATCTGGAACATTCGCTTTTGATTATCAATAGCAGTCTGAAAGGTTTAACGATGACAAATCCAGAAGATTACAAACCGAAATTCAGCTTCAAAAAATTTGTTTTTCTTAATTTTGGACTCATTCCGAGAGGCAAAATCCAGGCGCCAAAACAATTTTTCCCGCTAGAAATTCCTACAAAAGAAAGTGTTGAAAAACTTTTGAATCTTGTCAAAGAAAGATTAGAAGGTGTGAAAAATCTGCCTTCGAAATCCTTTATTACACATCCTTTTTTAGGCGATTTTGATAAAAAAACAACGCTCAGGTTTTTAGAACTTCATACCAGTCATCATTTAAAAATTATTGATGATATTCTGAAAAAATAATACCAGTTAAAAATTATTTATTAACTTTATTCTCAGTATTTTACAATTCAATCTGGTTTTGTTTTATGAAGTGTAATGTTGTTTAGAATTCTAGCCAGAAAAATACCCAAAGTACAGATGAATAAACAACCTCTACTCATTTTACTTCTTTCTTTTATAGCGGGAATTCTTCTTCAGGAATTTCTTGTTTTGGATAGGTTGTTTGTTTGCCTGATTTTAATTTTTTCTGGGGTTTCATTAATTTCAATCTTTATAAAAACTGTTTTTTTTCAAAAAATCAAATTTTATCTTTTAGGATTTTTCTTTTTCTCAATCGGACTTTTTGTTCATTTTCAAAATTCTGAACAACCTAAACTTCCAATTTTAAAAGAAAAAGAAACCATTGTTTTTCAGCTTAATAAAAAACTCAATTCTAATGAGAAAAACAGGAAATATTACGTTGACATTCTACAGATATCAGACTTAAAACAAAGAGAAAGTTTACCCTTTAAAACAGTTATTAGTATTCCAAAAGCGATTGAAGCTCTGGATTTTGAGCATTATTATAAAGCCGAGGTTTACATCCATCCACCTCAGGACATCAAAAATGATTTTCAGTTTGATTATAAAAAATATCTGGCAAGACAACGAGTTTATTTTCAAGCTTATCTTCCGAATGATATTCTGAAAACCGAAAAACAATCCACCTCATTCGGGGACAAAATCAAACAAAAACGTTTGGATGTTCTCAATCAGATCAATCATTCTTCATTGTCTCCCAGGATTCAGGAGTTTTTGAAAGGAATCATTCTGGCAGACCGCACAGAAATGGATTCGGAAACTGTTAAAGATTTCAACCAAACAGGATTGGTTCACCTTTTAGCAATTTCCGGTTCCCATATGGTTATTATTTTCTGGATTGTTTTATCGATTCTGAATCGGATTATTCCTGTCAAAAAGAGGCGGTTTTCCATCATTCTAAGTATTCTTATCATTTGGGTATTCGCCATTTTTATTGATTTTGGCAGTTCTGTAATGCGAAGTTGTTTGATGATTTCTTGCTATTACATTATGGTTTTGTTGCAAAGGAAATCAGACTTGTTGCACTCTTTGGCGTTGTCGGCTTTTATACTTTTGATTGTCGATAGCAATCAGTTGTTTGATGTCGGCTTTCAGCTGAGTTATTTAGCGGTTTTGGGAATTTGGTGGTTTACGGAACCTATCAAAAATCTGTTTAGAAAATCAGAATACAGGCTGGAAAATTTTCTGTATTCAATCACGGCGATGACTTTTGCAGCACAAATTTCCACTTTGCCTTTGGCCATTTATTATTTTCATCAGTTTTCTTTTGTATCCATTATTGCCAATCTTTTGATTATTCCATTGTCTGAACTGATTATTGTTTCTTCTCTTTTAATGGTGGTTTTAATTGCTTTTGGTTTTAGTAATATTCCGTTTTTATACAAAGGGTTTAATATTTTTGTAGACTATGTTTTAAAGCTAATCCATTGGTTTTCTGGTTTCGATTCTTTGATGAATAAAAATATTCCGCTCAATATTTTAGAATTAGGTTTTCTTCTTTTAGCTATTTATTATCTAAAATTTTTAATCAAAAAGATGTATAATGCCAAGCATCTGCTGAGGTTTGGGTTTTCTCTTTTGGCATTTTTTGCGATCCGGATTTCGTCTAATATTTATCAATATAACAAAGAGGAAATGCTGGTTCACAGTTTTTACAAAGAAAAAATCGTGAGTGTAAAAGATAAAGACCAAGTGGTTTTTTGGATGAAGCAGAATAAAAACGAGGATAAGATTCGGGATTTTGTTATCAACCCTTATTTAACTTCGAGGAGAATTAAAGATTTTAAAATCAATTATATTCCAGAAGATGTGCAATCTTTTGTTTATCAGGGCGGTAAATTTGAGTTAAAATAAAAAACCCTTCCGGAATTTGAAATCCTGAAAGGTTTTTTTTGAAAAAGTCATATTGTTTTATCTTACTATTGGAGCTACTTTCTCTCCGAATAACTCAATGGATTTCATCATTACATCGTCAGCCGGATCTCCCACATCCATATGCCCGATGAATCTTGTTAAACCAAACAATTCTTTCATTTCAGCAATTTTATCTGCCACTTCATTGGTACTTCCGATAAAGAGTGCGCCGTCTTTGCTTCTTCCGCCTTCGTATTGATCTTTGGTGTAGGGTGCCCAACCGCGGGTTCTGCCAATCCTGTCCATCTGAGATTTATAGTTAAAGAAATATTGGTCAATCACATTTTGGTCATCGCTCACAAAAGTATGAGAATGGATGGCAATCTGCATTTTGCTTTCGTCGTGTCCGGCTCTCAGATATTCCTGTTTGTAAAACTCGATGAGGTTTTTGAACTGTCTCGGCATTCCGCCGATGATGGCTACAATTAATGGTAAACCTAACTTCGCCGCTCTCAAAACAGATTCCGGAGTTCCACCAACAGCAATCCAAATTGGTAATACGCCATTGTTAAAAGCTCTTGGATAAACCGTTTGGTTTTCCATAGGTCTTCTAAGGATTCCGCTCCAGCTTACATTTTCTTCGTTATTGATTTTCAATAATAAGTCCAGTTTTTCTTCAAAAAGTTCATTGTAGTCTGACAAATCGTAACCGTACAAAGGAAAAGATTCGATGAAGCTTCCTCTTCCAACAAATATTTCTGCACGACCTTTTGAAATCAAATCAATCATCGAAAAATCTTCATAAACTTTCACAGGTTCAGATGAACTTAGAACAGTTACACCACTTGCTAATTTGATATTATTGGTAATACTTGCAGCAGCAGCCAAAAGAATCTCGGGAGATGAAACGGCATAATCTGCGCGGTGATGTTCTCCCATTGCGAAAACATCCAGACCAACTTGGTCCATCAGTTTTACCTGCTCAAGGATTTCGTTAAGTTTTATGCTGGCATCTCTATATTTTCCGGTTTTTGTGTCTAGAGCAACATCTCCAAACATTCCAATTCCTAATTCCATAATAGTCTCAATTTTTTAATGAAACAAATTTACGACTTCAAGTTTTTAACTGCATTGATGTAGGATAATTATGAAATTATTAAACATAGGTCAGAAGATAATTATGTAGTTGAAAATAATTAATTCTCCCTGATTTCACGGATTCCGCAGATTTAGAAATATTAAATCTGAAAAATTTGCTGAATCAACGAGAGTTAGAAAATATTAATTATTAAAAAAATGATAGCGTCTTATGACCTCGAACAATAAGAAAAAACCCCAGAATTATCCGAGTCTAAATTTAATTTAGGGGAAAACTTAATCTTCCTTATTTTTTAGAAATTACCTTGGTATAGATATTATGGATTAAACCATCTGCAACAGAGATTTTTGGAACGTAGATATGTTTGATTTCTGCCCAGCTCATCACATTATTGAAGATTTGAAGAGCCGGAACCAGAACATCGGCGCGGTCTTCTCGGATTTGGTAAAGTTGCATTCTTTCTTCCACGGAAAGGTTTTGCATCTCTTTCAAGTATTTTTTGATAGCGGAAACAGGCATTGCTTTGCCGTCTTTGGTTTTGCTGAGAGAGAAGATTTTATTGATGTTTCCACCGGAACCAATGGCTACAACCGGTTTTTTACTCTTGATTTTATCTTTGATTTCGTACTTCATTTCTTCCCAAACATTTGGCGTTACCAAACCATTAAGCAGTCTTATGGTTCCGATATTAAAGGAATGTTCATACTTCATCTTGTCATTCTCATAGAAAGTCAATTCGGTAGAACCACCTCCGACATCTACATAGAGATAAGCGAAATTTTTATCAAGTCCTTCCGCAACGTGATTTTCATAGATAAGCGTTGCTTCTTCGTCTCCGGTAATGATTTCTATATTAATATCAGCTTCCTTTTTTACAATCTCGATGATTTCTTGTCCATTTTTGGCATCACGCATTGCACTGGTTGCACAAGCTCGGTAATGTTCCACTTTATACATTGCCATCAATTGACTGAAGATTTTCATTGTATTAATGACCATCTGTTTTCTTTCCGGACCGATTTCGCCTTTGCTAAAAACATCAAAACCCAACCTGAGAGGGATTCTCAGAAGATTCAACTTTGTGAATTCTGTTTTTCCTCGGTTTTCTTTAACTTCATTAATTAGTAATCTTGCGGCATTACTGCCTATGTCTATAGCGGCAATTATCATTTTTCTGGAGACGAATTAAAGGATAAAAGTAGTGAATTATTAATATTTCTGTTTTTTGAGATAATTATAAGTTTCTATCTGCGACCTGTTTTCTTGTTTTTTGTCAGCTTCAACATACTCGTTTCGCAGGTTTTTATCTAGAATTCTGGCTTTTACATTATCCTGAAGCTGGAGTTCCAGAAGTTCTTTCAGTTCTTTTTTAAGATTTTTCTGAAGAATTGGAACAGCTGCTTCTATTCTGTAATCCAAGTTTCTTGTCATCCAATCGGCGGAACAGATGTACATATTTTCTGCACCTTTGTTATAGAAATACATAACTCTGGCGTGTTCTAAATATTCGTCAACAATACTGATAGCGTGGATTTTCTTCTTGAAACTTTTTTGATTCACAGCGCAATAGATCCCTCTTACAATCATTTTTGTGTCAACACCTGCATTGGCTGCTTCGTAAAGTTTCAAAATTAGTGTCTTGTCGCTTAGAGAATTGACCTTGATAATCATTTCAGCTTTTCTTCCAGCTTTGGCTTCTTCGATTTCTTTATCGATGTGAGCAATGATTCTTTCTCGCATAAACTGAGGGCAAACCATCAGGCTTTTACAGGTTTTCAAAATCGTTGTCGGGTCAGCTTTTGGTTTATTAAGCGTATTGAATACTTTATTAATGTCTGCCATTATTGCTCTGTTGGATGTCATTAATAAATGGTCTCCGTAGATTTTGGCAGTTTTCTCATTAAAATTTCCGGTACTCACAAAACCATACTGAATCGTTCTGTTATTAACTCTTTTCTTGATAACACACAATTTGGCGTGAACTTTTTTATTCGGAATCCCGAGGAGAACTTTTACGCCTTCCAATTCCAATCTGTCTTTCCAGCCAAGGTTATTTTCTTCATCAAATCTCGCTCGCAATTCTAGCATTACCGTTACTTCTTTTCCGTTTCGAACAGCATTAATCAAAGCATTCACGATTTTGGAACTGGAAGCCAATCTGTAAGCTGTAATTTGGATAGATTTCACATCCGGGTCCATCGCAGACTCTCTCAGCAAATCAATCACTGAATCATAAGAATGATAAGGGAAAGTCAGTAAAACATCTTTTTTGATGATAACATCGGTAACTCTCTGTTTTTTGGCAAATTCCGGATGAATAAAAGATGTTCTCTCAACAGGCTTTTGATATGCTTTGAAAACATCAGGAAAATCCATAAAATGCCTGAAGTTATGAATCTTCTGTCCCGGAATAATGCTGTCTTTTTTAGTAAGATTGAGTTTTTTAATCAAGAACTCCAGCAACGCTTTGTCCATTTCTTTATCAAAGACAAAACGAGTTGGTTTTCCTTTTCGTCGGCTTTTGATTCCCTTTTCGATCTTGTCTGCTAAGGTAGTTTTGATGTCATTGTCAAGGTCAAACTCGGCGTCTTTTGTTACTTTAAAACAATGCGCCGTAAAATCATCATAGCCAAAATAAGAGAAAATGTGCGGAAGATTATAAATGATGACATCTTCCAAAAGCATCACATCTTTCTGCTCTTTATCTTCCGTCGGTAGCAGAACAAATCTTCCATTTGCGGTTACAGGAACTTCGATAAAAGCATATTGACTTTCATACTGCCATTCTTTTCTTCGCATTGCAATACCGATGAAAAGACTTTTTTCCCGCAGATAAGGAAGTGGTTTATTGTCGTGGAGCAAAATCGGAATCACGTTGGATTCTACTTCTTCATCAAAATATTTGACAACAAATTGTTTTTGTTCCTCAGTAAGATGTTTGTGGTCTTTTATGAAAACCTTTTCTTTCGCCATTTCGCGTTGAACATCTTTCCAAGTTTTGTCAAAATCCTCTTGTTGATGGATGACAAGCTTATTTATTTTCTGTAAAATTTTAGAAGGCGCATCATAAAAAGACTCGGCCAAAACTTTTTGTTTGAAGTCCATTGCACGTTTCAATCCTGCCACTCTTACTCGGAAAAATTCATCTAGATTATTAGAAAAAATCCCCAGAAATCTGATTCTGAGATGTATAGGAACGCTCTTGTCCATTGCTTCTTGCAAAACTCTAGCGTTGAAGCCTAACCAAGTGATGTCGCGCGGATTAAATTCTTGTGCCATTATAGGGTTTTTGATAATCTCAAAATTAGTAAAATCCATTGGAATAATTTGTGGTGCGCAAACTACAAAGTTCCCAATCTGTCTTATGTTTCTGGATTATCAACTATTTTTTAATATTTATAAATGACAATTTGTCACTTTTTATGTCGTGGTATAAATATTGAGAATTGCTGAGTGTAAATAATTAATAATAACAAAAAATAACATATAAAAATGAGTAAAATAATCGGAATTGACTTAGGTACAACCAACTCTTGCGTTGCAGTAATGGAAGGTAAAGATGCTGTAGTTATCCCTAATGCAGAAGGTAAAAGAACAACGCCTTCTATTGTAGCGTTTACAGAAGATGGTGAAAGAAAAGTAGGTGATCCTGCAAAAAGACAAGCCGTAACTAATCCAAAGAAAACGGTTTATTCAATCAAAAGATTTATCGGAACTCACTTCAAAGAAGATGCTGAGGAAATTTCTAGAGTACCTTACGAAGTAGTTTCTGGACCAAACGATACTGTAAAAGTAAAAATCGACGACAGAGAATATACACCACAAGAGATTTCTGCAATGACACTTCAGAAAATGAAGAAAACTGCTGAAGATTATCTTGGTCAAGAAGTAACAAGAGCGGTAATCACTGTTCCGGCTTACTTTAACGATGCTCAAAGACAAGCTACAAAAGAAGCCGGAGAAATCGCAGGTCTTAAAGTAGAAAGAATCATCAACGAGCCTACAGCAGCAGCTTTGGCTTATGGAATGGATAAAGCTCACAAAGACCAAAAAATTGCAGTTTACGATTTAGGAGGTGGTACTTTTGATATTTCAATCCTTGATTTAGGAGACGGAGTTTTTGAAGTATTGTCTACAAATGGAGATACTCACTTAGGTGGTGATGACTTTGATGATGTAATTATCAACTGGATGGCAGACGAATTCAAAGCTGAAGAAGGTGTTGACTTGAAGTCTGATGCAATTGCATTACAAAGATTGAAAGAAGCAGCTGAAAAAGCAAAAATCGAGTTGTCTTCTTCTCCTCAAACTGAAATCAACCTTCCTTATATTACAGCTACGGCTTCAGGTCCTAAACACTTGGTGAAGACTTTAACTAAAGCTAAA
This sequence comes from Flavobacteriales bacterium UBA2306, assembly GCA_002345565.1. Classification (GTDB taxonomy): domain Bacteria; phylum Bacteroidota; class Bacteroidia; order Flavobacteriales; family Weeksellaceae; genus Epilithonimonas. Next base: position 24,339 of record DDVS01000007.1, read on the forward strand.
TTTGAGCAATTATCTGCAGATCTAGTAAGAAGATCTATGGAGCCAGTTGCAAAAGCATTGAAAGATGCAGGTTTATCAACTTCAGATATCGATGAGGTAATTTTGGTAGGTGGTTCTACAAGAATCCCTGTTATTCAGGAAGAAGTTGAGAAATTCTTTGGTAAAAAACCTTCAAAAGGAGTAAACCCAGACGAAGTAGTAGCAATTGGAGCTGCAATCCAAGGTGGAGTTTTAACAGGTGATGTAAAAGACGTTCTTTTATTAGATGTTACACCACTTTCTTTAGGTATCGAAACAATGGGTTCTGTTTTCACAAAATTAATTGATGCAAACACTACCATTCCAACGAAAAAATCTGAAGTATTCTCTACAGCTTCTGACAACCAACCTGCAGTAAGCATTAGAGTAGGACAAGGTGAAAGACCAATGTTCAACGACAATAAAGAAATAGGTAAATTCGATTTGACAGATATTCCACCAGCGCCAAGAGGAGTTCCTCAGATTGAAGTTACTTTCGATATCGATGCCAACGGTATCTTGAGCGTTTCTGCAAAAGATAAAGGAACTGGTAAAGAACAGTCTATCAAAATCCAAGCATCTTCAGGTCTTTCTGATGAAGAAATTGAAAGAATGAAGCGTGAAGCTGAAGAGAACGCTTCTGCTGATGCTAAGAAAAAAGAAGAAGTTGAAGTATTCAATAAAGCTGATGGATTGATCTTCCAAACTGAAAAGCAATTGAAAGAATTCGGTGATAAATTGTCTGCAGACAAAAAAGCAGCTATCGAAACTGCTCACGCAGAATTGAAAACCGCTTTCGAAGCTAAAAACGGAGATGATGTAAAAGCCAAAACCGAAGCTTTAGATGCAGCTTGGATGGCCGCTTCAGAAGAAATGTATGCAGCAGGACAACAAGCTCAGGGTGCAGATGCAGGACAGTCTCAAGGTCAAGCAAACGGTGCAGAAGATGTTCAGGATGCAGACTTTGAAGAAGTAAAGTAAGTTTTTCTCAAAAATTATATAAATCCTCAAGTTTTAACTTGGGGATTTTTTTCTTTAATTATCTTTGCAATCCTAAACAACAAACAATGTTTTCAAAAATTACAGTTCACAGAGTCGGGAATAAAATCAATGGAGAATCTTTAACGCTTTCTCAGGAAGAGTTACAGCTGGATGAGGAGATGAAAGAATTGCTGGGGAATTACTTCATCAGTGCTTTTAAATCGGAAGAACAATTTCAGTTTTACAGCGATTCTTATTTGGTAAACAATCCTGTTTATAGTGCTGTGTCGGAGATTTTTGAAGATAAAGCCAAGTTCCAATGGGAATCTGAGAATATTGCTAAGCATCTATATGAAGCAGCGGAGAATCCAAGAGTTCAGGCTGGCGAGATGTTTTTGGTTTATTTTGAAGGCGAAATTTTTGAGTCTGCCGATGGGCAAAGTGAAAAGACGGATTCTATCGGGATTTTCAAAACTGAAAAAAGAGAAGGTTTTTTGAAAATTAATCCTCAGGACGAATCTTTTGAAATCGAAAGAGATTTCGGAATCAGTTTATCCAAGATTGATAAAGCGGCTTTGATTTATAACAGTGAAAAAGAAAGTGGGTACGTTTTGTCGGTTGTAGATAACAACAAAAACGGCGATATGTATTACTGGTTCGAGGATTTTTTAAAAGTAAAACAACGCGACAACGAATATTTCCACACTCAGGAAACTTTGTCCGTTTACAAAGATTTCATTACCCAAAAATTACCGGAAGAATACGAAGTTTCAAAAGCAGACCAAGCCGATTTCTTGAACAAGTCCATTAATTTCTTCAAAGATAAAGAAGAGTTCAAATACGATGATTTTGTAAAAGAAGTGTTGGTGGATGATAACGTTATCGAGAGTTTCTCTAACTTCAAATCGGATTATGAAAACGATATGCAAATCTCGATTTCTGAAGATTTTCCAATTAATAATCAGGCGGTTAAAAAGCAGCAGAGACATTTTAAATCCATCATTAAACTGGATAAAAATTTCCATATCTATATCCATGGCGACCGTGACAAATTGGAAACCGGACAAGATGATAAAGGGAAATATTACCGTTTGTATTTTGACGAAGAGAAATAGGATTTAACATAATCTGTATTTTTTACAAAAAATATTCTACATTTGTATTGATGTTGATCAGAAAGAACAAAGCTGTTAAGGATTTTATCTCGGTATTTTTTGCCGCGATGTATCTTTTTGTGGCTTTGTTTTCTTCAAAATTACACAATCACGAAGGCGAATCTTACTTCAGAGATTCCGGATTCAAGAAAACAGAGAAAAGCATTTCAAAAGAAGTTTCCAAAAGTCAATCGGGAGACTGTTTGGCTTGTCATTTTCTAGCGACTGGAAACTCATTGGTTCCAGAAGAATTCGTTTTTCATTTTGAAAACCATACCAACGAAGCACAACAAACTTTTTCTGTACATGAAAAAATATGGTCAGCGACCAAATATACCTTTCAGCTTCGAGGTCCTCCATCAATTTCATAATTAATCTAAATCTAGGGAAAAGTCTAGAAGACTCAAGCTTCATAAATATCAATTGATTGATGTTTTGGAAATTTTAGAAATCTTTGCGTTCAAACTTATCCTTGTAATAGATTTAAACTAACTTTTTATCGACTATTTTAATTTTTATTAATGAAAAAATGAACCTCTTAGGTTTGTTTTAGATATTAGTATTAATTACAATTTGTACATTTTTATTTGTGTAAATCCGTCGATAATTACAACAAATTTCAAGATTTTTTTATAGATACTTTTTACAAAGAAAAGTATGCAATCTTTTATTTTACAATGAAATTGATATATAGTTTATTGTTCATCTTTTGTGGATTGGCAATTACAAACGCACAGAAAACATATACTGTTCAAGGGACTGTTCAGGATTTTCACGACAAAACGATGTTGGAAAATGCTGTGGTAAAAATCGGTGAATTCTCCACCAAAACAGATAAAACAGGAAAGTTTTCTTTTAAGCAAATTCCTGCAGGTCAGTACAAACTCATTGCAAAACATCCTGATTGTAATGATTATACTGAAAATGTAGGAGTTACAAAGGATGTTCATTTGGCAATTACCTTGGAACATCACAGCAACGAAATCCAAGGTGTAACAATTCACGGCAATCATAAAAACAAAGGTTCTGTGATTATGAGAACGCTGGACAAAACAGAAATAGAGAGGAATTCCACAGAAAATCTTGGAAATCTTTTATCAAAAATCTCTGGAGTTACAACTTTGAAAACAGGGAATAATATCACAAAACCTGTCATCCGAGGTTTGTATGGAAGCCGAATTTCTATCGTGAACAACGGTGTGAAAATGGCAGAACAGGAATGGGGTGTAGAGCACGCACCCAATATCGATGTCAATGATTTTGAACATATTGATGTTGTGAAAGGCGCATCTGCTTTGAAATACGGGAATGAAGGTGTAGGCGGTGTTGTGATTCTAGAGCCTGTGAATCTGCCAAAGAAAGATACTGTGATGGGAAGCGTGAGGCTTTCTGGAATTTCTAATGGAAAAGGAGGAGAGATTGGGGCTAATGTTCTCAAAGCTTGGGAAAACCAATGGTTTGTAAAAGCAGGCGGAAGTTATCGGAAAACCGGTGACCAATATGTTCCGCATCATACTTTGCAAAATACTGGTCAAGAATTTAATTCATTTAATTTCTCGTTCGGGAAACGTAGTTTTCTTCAAGGTTTTGATGTGTCGTATAGCGGAACCAATCAGGAATTCGGGATTTACAAGGGTGCACATTTGTCAAGTCCCGAGGATTTTTACAATGCCGTTAATTTTGGACAACCTTACTTTTTGGACAACTTCAGTTATGATATAGACCATCCGAAGCAAGAAGTGGAACATCATATTGCAAAATTGACAGCTTACAGACGTTTCGCGGATTTCGGAAAACTGACTTTTCAATATAGTTTTCAGCTTAACAGAAGAAAGGAATATGATATCCGAAGAGGCGAACTGAATCAGTTATCTTCTATGGATTTGAGACTCATCACCCATTCGGCGAGTTTGGTTCATCTGCTGGAACGTTCCAATTGGAGTTTGGAAAGCGGAATCTCTGCAGGTTATCAAGATAATTATCCAAATCCTGCGACCAAAGCAAGACGTCTAATTCCGGATTATTACAGATATGACGCAGGTGCTTTTTCAGTTTTTAAATATAAATTCAATTCTAAACTTAATGGAGAAGCTGCTGTAAGATATGACTTCAGCAGATATGATTCTTATAAATATTATGATTCTGATAAATGGGAAGCCAATTATGCCGCAATCTTCCCACAATTTTTTGTGCAGGAATCTGGCAGCAGAACTTTGACAAGACCTATTTTGGATTATCATAATTTGTCAGCTAATCTTGGTTTGGATTATAAACCGACTCAGGATTATGAATTTAGACTTAATTTATCAAGAGCTGAAAGAACACCCAATCCTGCAGAACTTTTCTCGGATGGATTGCATCATTCTGCAGCCATTATGGAAGAAGGAAATCTGAATGTCAAGAAAGAAACGATTTATAATATTAATCTTTCATTGGCAGGTCATTTTGATGTGTTGAGAGGATTACATTTGGAAATCAATCCTTACTTGATGTATTCTGATAGTTTTGTGAATCAAGTTCCAAGCAGTGTTCTTAATACCAATAGAGGTGTTTTCCCCGTTTGGACTTATCAGCAAATCAAAGCCAGAATGATTGGAGTTGATGCTGATGCAGAGTTGTCGATTTTGAATAATCTGAAATGGAAATCAGGTTTCAGTATTTTGAGAGGTGACGACCTTTCTAATAATGAGCCATTAATTCTAATGATGCCGGCTAAATTGAGAAACTCAATCGAGTTAACACTCAATAAACCAAAGAATTTCTATATCGCTTTGGAGAACGAAAATACATTTAAACAAAATCGTTTTCCGATAAGAAATCTTCCGGTAACTTTTATTAAAGACGGCGTAGAGTATAATGAGACAGTCGATTTCAGTTCTACACCGGCAGCTTATACTTTATTTAATGCTTCTATTGGAGCCAACTTATTTAAAAATCTGAATTTTAACTTCAGAATCAACAACCTATTTAACACAGAGTACCGTGAATATCTGAACAGGCTAAGATATTATATGTACGAGCCAGGAAGAAACTTCGTCGTAACTCTGAAATATAATTTTTAATTATTACAACTTAAAATTTAAATCAAAATGAAAAAATTATTAAATATAACACTAGCACTTTTAGCAGCCTTTTTTATCTTGTCTTGTAGAAATAGCGATGATGATATTCCAGAAGATGTACACGAGCACGACGAAATCGGGAAAGTGGTTTTAACGCTTACGAACAAAGCTGACGCCAATGATGTACAAACTGTCAATGTTATTAGTGGAGAAGCGGATGGACATTTGCATTTGCACGCGGGCGATACTTATACAGCGGTATTGGATTTCCAAATCAAGCACGATGATCATTACCATTCTTCTGATGAGATTGAGGAAGAAAAAGACCATCACTTTATTACATTTGGTCCAGCTAATGCGGATATTGTTGTCTTGAGAGCAGCGGACGATATTGTAAGAACAGACGGTCAAAAATTAGGTTTGAAAACAGAATGGACTGTTAATTCTACTCAAGAAACTGGAAAAATGAATATCAAATTAATCCACGGTCCTTCAACAGTTAATCAAAACTATCCGTCAGCAACCAATCAATTAGGTCAGACAACTGGAGGTGAAACGGATGTTGATATTACTGTGGATGCTCATTAATCCCAAGATCATTCAATTATATCTAAATAAAGATGTCTTTTGTAAGGCATCTTTATTTTTTTAAATGAAATTTTATGATTTTTTATAAAATTCAAGATTGTATTTAATTTTGAAGTTCCTCAGAATTTGACTACTTTTGCAACCTAAAAATTTCAATTAATGAACGTTACAGCTAAAAACCACGATGAGGTAAGTGCATTACTTACAGTGACATTGGAGAAAGCAGATTATAAGGACAAAGTAGAAAAGCAATTGATCAACTATGCAAAAAATGCACAGGTTCCTGGATTCAGAAAAGGAAAAGTGCCATTGAGTATGGTTAGAAAACAATATGAAGCAGGAATTGCTTTCGAAGAAATCAACAAGCAGGTTTCTGAAGCGTTGAACGGTTATGTAAACGAAAACAAACTAAGACTAGTTGGACAACCAGTTCCTCAACCAGTTAACGATTTCAACCACAATGCTGAGTCTTTGTCTGTAGCTTTCGAAGTTGGATATGAGCCAGAATTTACAGTTGATTTGACTAAATATGAAGCGCCTCATTACAAAGTAGAAGCTTCTGACAAAGAAATATCTACAAGTGTAGAAAATATGCAAAAGCGTTTTGCAGAAAGAGTAGCTGAAGAGAAAATTGGTAAAGATTCTTACGTTGCTCTAGAGGTTTCTCAAGTTGTAGAAGCTGATGCAGAAGGTGAGCATCACCACGCACCAAAGAACGTAACTGTTTCTAAAGATCAGAAAGAAGCTTACGATTTGGTTAAAAAATTGAAAAAAGACGGTTCTGTAAAAGTTTCTAAAGAAGATTTAGTAGCTAAAGAAGAATTGGCAAAACAATTAGGTTTCAGCAAAGAAGAAGCAGAACATCTTCACCACAACGAGGTTGAAGTAACTGTAAAAGATATCTACGGATTGAACTTGGCAGAACTTAACCAAGAATTGTTCGATAAAGTTTACGGTAAAGATGTTATCACGACTGAAGAAGAATTGAAAGCTAGAGTTAAAACTGAATTGGATGAGTATTTCCAACAAAATGCTGATGTTCATTTCGTAAACAAAATTCTAGAGCAAGTTAACGAGAAAGAAGAAATCAAATTACCAGAAGAATTCTTAATCAAATGGTTGTTGTTCTCTAATCAAAATATTACTTCCGAAGAGCAGGCAAAAGAAATCCTTGAGAACGAGAAAAACATTATCAAAGGTCAAATCCTTGAAGGAAAATTGATGAACGATAACGAAATCAATTTGGATTATGCAGAAGTTCTTGGACAAGCTGAGCAATTGGTAAGAAACCAGTTAGCAATCTACGGAATCCACCATTTAGGAGATGACGAGGTTCAAAAATATGCAGCAGAAATGTTGAAAGATGAGAACCAAGTAAGACAAATCTCTTCTGAAGTTGCTATGGCAAAATTGAAAGACGTAATCTTGGAGAAATCTAAGAAAGTAGAAACTGCAATCTCTCACGATGAGTTTCTTGAAGTATTGAATAAATAATTCTTTAAAATAAATACAAACGCCCGATTCTTTTGAGTCGGGCGTTTTTTATTTGATAATATTTCGAATGAAATTAAGCTTAACCAAATTCAATGAATTGAATCTTTAGAAACTTTAATCTTAATAAAATCTTTACCTAAAAGTTAATTGAAAGAACTTTACTTCAATTTGTAATGTCAGTCTGAGGCTCTCGAAGACAATTCAATTGTCAGTCTGAGGTTCTCGAAGACCTATTGAATTAAAAATTCAAAAACAATCTAGGATTAATCGGCTGATTGTTCTTGTGAACTTCATAATGAAGATGAGGTCCTGTAGAACGTCCAGTATTGCCAGATTTTGCAATGATTTGATTGACTTTTACTCTGTCATTCGTTTCAACCAAAAGCTCGGAAAGATGTCCGTATAAAGTCACAAGACCATTGCCGTGTTCTATCATAACACAATTTCCGTAACCGCCTCTTACGCCAGAAAAGATCACTTTTCCTGCCGCTGCCGCTTTTACAGGACTTCCGTAAGCAACTGCAACGTCTAATCCTTTGTGGAACTGCATTTGGTCTTTCTCGGCAGGAGCGTTGCTGGAAGCATTTTTATCTTCTTTTACAATCGCTTGTCTTTTTATAACATTTCCAAGGCTGTCTTTTTCTTCAGCAATATTAGAATTGTTAGCAACGTCCGTAGATTTGGGAGGAATAGGGTTTTTTCTGATTCCAAAATTGGAAGAGATATAACCGTCAGTCGGTATTCCCAAAGGAATCTGCTGTAATCTTTGTTCAAGGTCAACCAAATATTGGCTATATCTGTTGCTGACTTTTGCTAAGTAAACTTCATTTTCTAAACTGTCTTTTGCGAGTCTTTCGATTCTTAGGTCGGAAACGTTTTTTGATTTTAGAAATCCATCGATGCTTCTAATGCTTTGGTCAACAAGAGCGAGGTCGGTTTTCAGTTGAAGATGGTCGATACTGTCTTTTTCATTATTGATTTTTACAATATTGACCTGATAGACTTTATCATCTTTATCATTATAAAATTTTCCGATGACTAGACCTTCAATAAAACAGATAATTAGTAATAATATAAGGACAATATTTTTTTTCTTTTTTGATTTCAGAAATTGAACCATTAATTGATTTTTAAAATGGACTGCAAAAGTAATAATTTTTATCTTTTCTAATGTTGATCGAACTTAGGAATGCGATTTGTTTTAATGAAAGTTAATTATTCTTAAATTCTTGTTAAACGAAATTTACATTGATGTAAAATCATAATTTATATTAGATTTGTAGCAATGAAAAAGACGACAGAAAATGACTAAGAAATCGACTAAATCCTCTAATAATGTACGCGTTGGCGTTTTAGGAAGCGGAAGTTTTGCAACGGCCATTGTAAAAATGCTTGTGGAAAATTGCAAAACGGTCAATTGGTGCGTTCGAAACGAGTTTGTGAAAGGTGCGATTGAACAGCGCGGACACAATCCAACTTATTTGACGACGGTTAGTTTCAATCTTAAAAAACTTCAGATTACAACGGATATCAACGAGTTAGTTTCCAATTGTGATGTGATTATTCTCGCGGTTCCATCCATTTATCTGGCGGAATCTATGGAGAAAATGACTTGTGATTATCAAGGCAAATTATTCTGTTCGGCTATCAAAGGGATTGTGCCAAAACATAATGATATCGTGGCTCATTATCTTCGGGATGAGTTTAAAATTGGATTCAAAAACCAAGCGGTTATTGCCGGTCCTTGTCACGCTGAAGAAGTGGCGATGGAGCGTTTGTCTTATCTTACTGTTGCGGTTGCTGAACAAGAAGATGCAGACACTTTGCAAGAGATTTTGTCATCTTTTTATATTAAAGTCAATACAAGTTGCGATATTCTAGGCAACGAATATTCTGCGATTCTTAAAAATATCTATGCCATCGGAGCAGGAATTGCGAGCGGTTTAGGTTATGGAGATAACTTTATTGCGGTTTACGTTTCCAACGCCATCCGTGAGATGGAAATTTTTTTGGAAGCCATTTATGCAGAGCCTAGAGATGTTAATGAAAGTGCTTATCTGGGAGATTTGATTGTAACGGCTTATTCGTTATTTTCCAGAAACAGAAATCTGGGCAACTTGATTGGTAAAGGTTATACGGTGAAATCTGCCATCCAATCGATGAGCATGGTTGCTGAAGGTTATTATGCGACTAACGGAATCTACGCCATCTGCAAAGAAAAGAAACTGAAACTTCCCATTATCAATGCAGTTTATGATATTTTGTATGAAGGGAAAAGCGCAGAGAAACAATTTGCAAAACTGACGGACAAATTGACGTAAATTTTTAAAACCACATAGACACATAAGATTTTGAATTTTAAAATACTTACTAAAGATTAAATAGCTATTTTAACTTTAGTGAACTCTTATTATAGCATTTTTTTCTATGTGCCTATGTGGTTAAAGATTTCAAAAAATAATGTAAATCTTAAAGAAAGTTAATTAACAATTATTAAAACACAATGGAATAGAATTTGCGAATTTTGCATTTTAAAATGAAAAAAGATCCAACACAAAATGAAACATTCAAAATTTAAACTGGCTCAGGAAGCAATTAAGCACAAAGGATTTTTGCAGAAGATTCCTGCTGCAGTTAGAATGATTAAATTATGGCGAAAAGGAGAATATAAAATGAAGTTTACCGACATTTTATTACCTGCATTAGCATTGCTGTATGTTATTTCTCCAATTGATATCATCCCTGATTTTGTTTTGGGAATTGGTGCTTTGGATGATTTGGCAATTTTAGCCTTCGCCATTCCGATGCTGATGAAAGAAGTGGACAAATTTCTACTCTGGGAAAACCAGAAAAACAATCCACAAATTGTGGATGCAGAGATAGTAGATTGAACATAAAAAATCCGATTAATACCATATGAATCGGATTTTTTTATACGATGTTAATCACATTTTCAATTTCCGGAGCAAATTGTTTAATAGTACTTTCTACTCCCAACTTCATTGTAGAACTGCTAATGCCACAACTGGAGCAATGTCCAAGAAGTCTTACAATTACAGTGTTTTCTTGCACATCAACTAGTTCGATATCGCCACCATCTTTATTAAGAAAAGGTCGGATACTTTCCAGCGCGTCCATTACTTTCGTTACCAGTTCTTCTTGAATTTGATTTGTATTATCCATTTTATTATTTTTTCTTAGGCGAGCAACCAGCCATTGTTGTGATTTTCACGGCTTCGGTTGCAGGTAGATTTTTGTTTCTTTCTACAAGACTTTCTACCATATTTTGGGCAGTTTTTGTATAAATTTCAGATATTTTGGAATTTTCCTGCAGCGCCGCTGGTCTTCCAACATCTCCGGCTTCTCTGATACTTTGAATCAATGGAATCTCTCCTAAAACCGGAATTCCCAAATCTTCTGCCATATATTGAGCGCCTTGTTTTCCAAAGATATAATATTTATTGTCAGGTAACTCTTCCGGTGTGAAATAAGCCATATTTTCTACCAATCCTAAAACCGGAATGTTAATACTTTCCATATTGAACATTGCGATTCCTTTTCTCACATCGGCTAGTGCAACGTGTTGAGGTGTACTTACAATCACCGCTCCTGTTACCGGAACTTCTTGAATAATAGAAAGATGAATGTCGCCAGTTCCCGGAGGAAGGTCAATCAAAAGGAAATCCAATTCGCCCCAATCCGCATCACGAATCATCTGATTCAATGCTTTAGAAGCCATCGGCCCTCTCCAGACTACCGCTTGATTGGCTCCGGAGAAATATCCAATTGACAGCATTTTCACGCCATAATTTTCAATCGGTTTCATCAGATTTCTACCATTTACTTCTACAGAAATTGGTTTTTGTCCTTCCGTATCAAGCATTGTAGGAACAGACGGTCCGTAGATATCCGCATCCAGCAATCCAACTTTGAAACCCATTTTTGCCAACGTCACCGCAAGATTTGCAGAAACTGTAGATTTTCCAACGCCACCTTTTCCGGAAGCGATGGCGATAATATTCTGAATTCCTGGGATTTGTTTCCCTTTGATTTCGTTTGTCGCGGGCGTTGCCGGCAATTCTGGAGAAACGATTTTCAATTTCAAGTTGATGTGTTCCCCGAATTCCGAAGCAAAAGCTTGTTTCATAGCAACTTCCAGTTTCTTTTTCTCGTGCATTGCAGGCGAGTGAGATGTCATATCGATATACACATCATTGCCCATCACTTGGAAATTACTCACAAGGTCATCCACTTCTATCTCTTTCAGAAAATCCTGAACTTTTGATTTCGTCAGCATAAAATTTATTATTCTTTAAGTGGCTACAAAATTACGGATTTTAAAATTAATTTAGAATTAATTGAATTTATGATTTTGTCTATCTGAATGATTTTTGGCAGGTTAAATTTTAGTAATAGAGTTTGAGCGTTTTAGTGTTTGAGAAATTAATGAGAGGTGAAACTCTTTCAAACTCACACGAGCCGGGACCTGCTGGTAGTTTATACTGAGCTTAGTCGAAGTGTTGCAATCTTTTTTGCATCACGTTTTGTCAGGCTGAGGTTCTCGAAGCCTACGCAAAAAAGGATTTCCATTACCGTTAGGACGAGCGATTTTGCCTTCAATTCAAACTTTGTCAGTAAAAAAATGTCATTCTGGAGGAATCTCAAAAGTTTAGATTCCTCCAGAATGACAAAATTGAGTTTATATTGTAATACCTAACTCTCCAACTGTCCTTCCCATTTGCTCACAGCAGAAGTGGCAAGTGCGTTTCCTATTACATTGGTAGCGGTTCTTCCCATATCGCAGAAATGGTCGATTGGCAAAATCAATGCAATTCCTTCAACTGGAATATCGAACATTCCGCACGCCGCAACAATGATTACCAAACTTGCTCTCGGAACGCCCGCAATTCCTTTACTCGTCAACATTAGAACCAAAAGCATTATGATCTGTTGTCCCAAAGGCATATCGATTCCGTAAATCTGAGCAATGAAAATCGATGCAAACGTCATATACATCATACTTCCGTCCAAATTGAAAGAATATCCCAAAGGCAAAATAAAAGAAACAATCCTGCTGTTACAGCCAAATCTTTCCAATTCTTCTACCAATTTTGGGAAAACGGCTTCGGAACTTGTGGTGGAAAATGCTATCAACAATGGTTCTTTGATTCTTCTTAACAATTCGAAAAGACGATTGCCAAGAATAAGATATCCAACTAACAAAAGGACTAACCAAAGAATTCCTAATGCAAAGAAAAAATCTCTAAGATAAATCGCGTAAACTTTGAAAATCTCAAAACCATTTGTTGAAACTACGCCTGCAATGGCTCCGAAAACGCCAAGTGGCGCAACCCACATAATGTAGCCTACCATTTTCAAAATAGCGTGAGCAATAATGTCCAAACCTTTGATAACCGGTTTTGTATACTCTTCGCCCATTGCAGACAATGCAATCCCAAACATTACAGAAAAGACAACAATCTGCAACACTTCATTAGTTGCAAAAGCTTCGAATAAACTTTTCGGGATGATGTGTTTTACAAAGTCTTCCATAGAAAATCCTTTGCTGTTACTCACGATTTCGGAAGCGGCAGATGCATCTTGAATTGGTAATTGGGTAACGTGACCGGGCTCCAGCCAATTAACCAAAACTAATCCGATTGATAATGACACCAAAGATGCTGTGATAAACCAAAGCATCGCCTTAGTCCCAACACGACCAACCATTTTGATATCGCCCATTTTTGCAATCCCAACCACCAACGTCGAGAAAACCAAAGGCGCAATAATCATCTGAATCAGTCGGATGAAAATGGTACCGAGAAGTTTGATGTTTTTTGAAAAATCCTCTGCAGAATCGGGATACTTGGCGTGGACAATACCACCTAAAACAACACCCAAAATCAATGCAATAATAATTGCAAAAAACAGTTTATTCTGACCTTTCATACGAAACTTTTATTTGTTTTTATTAGTTATATGGAATCGCAAACAGCGATTTCATAACTTCTTATGTAAATTGTAACTGAGCAAAACTAATATTTTTGAGAGAATAACCATCAATATTTTAAATTAATATTAAGTCAAGCTATAGAAAACTGCTGTTTTATAATCAGAAAAATAAAATAACATTCACGCTAAGTTAAGATTAGAATTCTTTCTTTGTAAAAACCCAAACATTCATGAAAAGAGATGTAGAGATTGTCATCATTTCTGACGTCCATCTTGGGACTTACGGTTGCAAAGCCAAGGAATTATTAAAATATCTGAATTCTATCCGTCCAAAAACTTTGATTTTGAATGGTGATATCATCGACATCTGGCAGTTCAAGAAATCTTATTTTCCAAAGTCTCATCTCAAAGTTGTCAAAAAACTGATTTCTTTTGCGACCAAAGAATCGGAGGTTTTTTACATCACGGGAAATCACGACGAAACATTCAGGAATTTTACAGATTTCGAATTAGGGAAATTGAAATTGTGTAACAAACACGTCTTGAAATTAGGAAATCAGAAAGCCTGGATTTTTCACGGCGATGTTTTTGACGCCTCGGTTCAACATTCCAAATGGATTGCAAAGTTGGGCGGAAAAGGTTACGATTTGCTAATAGCGATTAACAATCTTGTGAATTGGGGATTGGAAAAAATGGGAAGAGAAAAATATTCCTTCTCAAAAAAAATTAAGAATAATGTCAAAAAAGCCGTGAAATATATCGGTGATTTTGAATTAACCGCTTCCGAATTGGCGATTGAAAACAACTTCGATTATGTGATTTGTGGACATATTCATCAGCCTCAAATCAGAGAAGTGGTTACCAAAAAAGGCAAATGTACTTATCTGAATTCCGGAGATTGGGTGGAAAATCTTTCCGCGTTGGAATATCAAAATGGCGAATGGAAGATGTTCGTTTATGAACATGAAAAACACAATTTGCTGGATGAAGAAATCGATGAAATGAAGGAAATCAGCAGTGAGGAATTGATGAAAATTGTGACTCAGATTGCATGAAGTCTTCGAAAGCATCAGACTGACACTGCTAAAACATTTAATATTAGAAATGTCACACTTTGACACCTTGAGGTTGTCGAAGGGTCTAATTTAAAATTATAAAAACACCAATTAAGCCATATGAAAATATTATATGCATTCCAAGGCACAGGAAACGGACATCTTGCAAGAGCCCAGGAAATCATCCCGATTTTGAAAAAGCACGCGCTTGTCGATTCTTTAATTAGTGGACATCAGACACAATTGAAGTCGGATTTTGACATCGATTTCCGGTTCAAAGGCATTTCTTTGCTTTATAACAAAACAGGCGGTTTGTCTTATAAAAAAACATTGCTGGAAAATAATTTCTGCAAAGCCGCAAAAGTGATTAAAGATTTGGATTTGAGTGCGTATGATTTGATTATCAATGACTTTGAACCGTTGACAGGTTGGGTTGCTAAATTGAAACATTTGCCGATTTTGGAACTTAGCCATCAGGCATCTTTGACATTTAAAGAAACGCCAAAACCTGAGAAAAAAGATTGGTTCGGTGATTTAATCCTGAAACATTATGTGCCTTGTGACAAGAAAATCGGATTTCATTTTGATAACTATAATTCGCATATCAAAAAGCCGGTTATCAGACAGAAAATAAGAAAACTGAATCCAGATAATAAAGGTCACTATTTAGTTTATCTTCCAAGTTTTTCGGATGAAGTGATTACGAATTTCCTGACAAGAATAGATGTGGAATGGAAAGTCTTTTCCAAATATGCTAAGCAACATCAGAAGTTTAATAATGTGGAGATTTTCCCGATTGATGAGACAACATATTTAGAATTATTTGAAACTTGTGAAGGTATTCTTTGCAATGCCGGATTCGAAACCCCTGCGGAAGCGTTGTTTATGAATAAGAAGTTATTCGTGATTCCGATAGAAAATCAATATGAGCAAGAGTGCAATGCGTTTGCACTGGAAAAAATGGGTATTGCGACGTCAGAAAAATTAGATCCTGTTAAAATCAGAGAATGGATTAATTCTGAAAATAGATTGGAAGTGGATTATCCGGATAATATTGAAAGTATTTTGACTAAAGAGATTTTGTATTAATAATCAACCATTATGAAATCAACATTTTTTCACCTTGAATAGGATGATCTTCAGGATGAAGCTCGAAATATTTTTCCAAAGGATTATTCAAAAGACTATATTCTTTGTTTTCTAATAGAATGATTATATACCTCAAAAATATAAAAAACCCCTGAAAAATCAGAGGTTTCAAATTTTATTAAGGATTTGAAAATTAAGCTTTCAAATATCGTGCATAAGCATAACCTTCTTCTCCGTCAGCAGTTTTGATTTTCCACCAGTCGTCAGAAGACTGCTCAACCAAAGTTACTGTTTCGCCT
The DNA here is from genome assembly GCA_002345565.1 of Flavobacteriales bacterium UBA2306. Taxonomy (GTDB): domain Bacteria; phylum Bacteroidota; class Bacteroidia; order Flavobacteriales; family Weeksellaceae; genus Epilithonimonas. The sequence continues at coordinate 40,031 of DDVS01000007.1, forward strand.
TTCGCTGCTTTTCCAACAATAGAAGCTTCAGTTGATGGTTCTTGTCTGATGTTAAGATTAGACTCATCTGTTTCAACCATTAAAGAAGCACCAGCTGCCAATCCAGAAACCTGAACATCAATATTAATATCGGTTGCCGTATATGAAGAATCAATTGCACCTAAAGCATTCCAAACAGAGTCTTTAGAAGCGCTATTAGTTGCTTTTCCCGTGATGTAAAGAACACCGTCTTGTTCCTGTACAGAAAGGTCGGAAAGTCCTGCTGACTGAGCTGCAGAAACTACACTTGCATATTTGTCTTGTAAACTCATTTGTGATTATTTTATAGTGATTTTGTTATCGTATTTACCAATCTTAAGTGCATCTACAGACTCTTTTACTTTTCTTGCATTCGCAGAAGTTGTAGAACCAGTCAATGTCAATGTGCCTGCAACATCTTCAGCTTTCACGCCTGGGATATCTTTAAGAGCATCATTTACTTTTTGTAAAACTGCCGCATCCACAGTATTTACTTCGACAGGCGCTGCCACAGGAGCAACAGTTGCCATATCGTGAACATCTTTCACGCCTTCCACTTTTTTAAGCGCTGCAATAGCTGCTTGTTTATCAGCTTCGGTTGCGAAAACTCCGCTTAGGTGAGCTTGTCCTTCTTTCACTTCAACAGAAGTTCCAGGATACGCAGTAATTACGGTTGTTGCTTGCGAAGTCAGTTCCGCATCAGAAACTTTCTTTTTACAAGAAACGGCAGTCATAGAAATCAAAACAGATAGCGCTGCCACTTTAAGAATGTTTTTCATAGATTTATATTTTGGTTTATGAATATATGTCTTTTTTGAATTAAATTTTATGCCAAAGCACTGTAGTAAAATTATTATCTTTTGATATTAGTTTATAAACTTTAAAGGATTTTAACAAAAAAAAAGATCTCCGAATTTTGGAGATCTTTTTTCATCATTCATTTTTTAGAAAAAATTAAAAAGAAATTGTATTAACTGTTGCCGAAGCAGAAGTAGTTGTTGTACTTTTTAATGTTGCACCTGTTGTGGAATAAGTCCCGCCAGTGTACATCCCCCATCCTGTTGAATTTCCTACAAAATTTCCCCCAGTGTAGCTTCCTCCAAAGTAGATTTTATACTGAGTAGATTTAGCCAAATTTGGACTTGAGAAATGGAAATAATACACTGCATTTTTCGGTTTGAAAGTTACCATTTCTGTTCCTGCAGCATTTTCAATATGTAACATTGATGTTGAGGCTAATTGAGCAGAAGATTTGATATACATACTCACTTGAGTAGAAGCTGCTCCCATTGCTTTGGTCATATTAGCGTTTGAACCTGCAGAAATCAAAGTTCCGCCATTCATTAGGAAAGTTCCGTTGTAATCAATTCCTTCTTCCGGCTGGCTTGTTGGTCCGTTTACGATGGTAGTTCCTCCGGAAATTGTAATGTTTCCGTTGCTGTCAATCGCATCGCTTCCTGTTACAATATTAATTCCACCGGTGATATTTAACTGACTTCCATCATTAGATTCAGTTCCGCCTGAAACCGTTCCATATGTTGCATTAAGTCCGTCATTAGAAGCAGTAACATTGTTAACACCGCCAGCTAAATTAATAATAGGTGCTTCAATACCTTCTCCAACGCCTGAAGTAGCTGAGATTGCAGAAACAGTATTTGTTCCGCCGTTTACAGTTACAGAAGTATCAGAATGAATACCGTCATCTGTTGAGTTGAATGTATTGTTTCCATTATTAATCACAATTGCACCGGCTGCAACCAAAGTTTTAGGATGAGAATAATCTGTTCCGGAAACCAATAATCTCGCACCCGTTGTTGTTATTTTCAAAGTTGGATTTCCTGTTGCTGTTCCGATAGTTACTTGACCATCGGATTTAATTCCTTTTCCTGCAATACCAGAGCTTGTAGTTGTCAAAGAACCACCGCTGATGATGACGTTTGCGTCTCCTGAAATCGCTGCAGATGAATAAGAATCTGTAGCTCCTGTTGTATTGGTATATTTTGCACCAGCTCCTGCTGTTGTTATGTTGATTGTTCCGCCAGAAATTTCGATATCCGCATCAGCAGAAATTCCTTTTGTTCCTGTTGCTGTCGTAGTTCCTGTGATTGTTATAGTTCCGCTTGAAATTGTAACTTTTCCATCCGCTTTTATTCCTGTTGGGTAAGACGGGTCGTATCCACTTCCTGAAGCATTCAGTAATGTTGCTCCTGAAAGATTCACGGTTGTACTTCCTCCGGAAATAGTCACATTTCCATCGGCGTTAATTCCTTTACTTGCTGATCCGGAATTGGTTAAAATTAATGTTCCTCCAAGAATGTTAATATCAGTGTCAGATGAAATTGAAGCAGAGGAATAAGAATCTGCAACGCCAGAAGTATTGGTGTAGGCAGCTCCATTTCCTGCAGTTGAAATTGTAATGTTCCCACTATTGATGTTGATTTCTTTACCTGTGGAAATTCCTTTTCCCCCGTTTGCTGTCGACGCAATAGTTAAATTAATGGTTGCATTGCTTACATTCAAAACACCATCTGTTTTAATGGCTGTAGAATAAGAAGGATCAACTCCGCTTCCTGAAGCTGTAAGAACTGCAGCTCCATTAACATTGGCGGTGATATTTCCGCCACTAATTGTGATATTTCCTTTTGCGCTGATTGCTTTTGACTGAGCTCCGGTTAAAGTCAGGTTAATTGTTCCTCCAGAAATATTAATGGTGTTACTTCCAGTTTTAATTCCTTTTACGTCAGCCGAAGCTAAAGCCGAAGTGATAGTTCCGCCAGAAATTGATATTGCTGTATCACCCGCGTCAATCGCATCAGCAGTTGCTGTGATATTCAAGTCGCCACCACTCATTGTGAAACCTTCGGAATGTAATCCGTCAGAAGCAGCGCCTGTTACTTTGATAGTTCCATTTTGGATTTCAATGTCTTTTGAAGTGGAAACACCGTGTTTTTTTATACCATTAATATTAAGAGCACCTGTTCCTGCGAAAATGATTTTTCCGTCAGTCTGCAAAGCTCCGTTTTTAGTATTTGTAGAACCGTCCGTTAATGAACTTGTTGTTCCAGCTTGTAAAGTGAAAGTATGCGTTTGTGCTCCGGTTACAATAATTGCCGGACCGGAAGCATTAGTCAAATTAAGATTATTAATAACAAATTTTGCAGGAGAAGTAGAGCTCATTGTCAAACTTCCGCTTGTGCTTGTTCCCAAAAGATTATACTCCAGATTACTTGTGGTAGAAGTTGAGGTTACAGCAACAGTTCCGCCAGTCGCAGTAATCGTTACACCATTTGCTGAATAAGGATTGATAATCGTTGCGTTATCAGTTCCGTTGTAGATGATGTAGATTTTATCAAGATTGACTGTACTGTTTGTAAATGTCAAACTATCAATTACATTTTTTCTAATGTCCAAAGTGCTGGTCTGTCCGCTCAATTTGAATTTTGAATAGGTATTGTCCAACTTGATACTATCCACCGAAGCAATCGGAGAAGCATACATTGTGTTTCCGGAATTATGAACAACTACTTTTTGCTGAGCTTTAATCGAAAAAGAGAAAAGCATCACTAACACTAATAATAAATACTTTCTCATTTCTTGATAAATTTAATAGTTACACCATTCGCCTGAACCAAATAAACACCTGCATTTAGTTTGGAAACATTGATATCTTCATCAGATTTATAATTGCCCGAAAGAACCAATTGTCCGCTTGTGCTATAGATTTTCACAGCCATAGATTTTGATTCTGATTTGATTCTGATATAGTTTGTGGAAGGATTTGGGTAAAGTTGAAGATTGTTCTTGTTAGCTCCAATTTCCTGAGTCGCCAGAATTTCATCCGTAAAAGTAATTTTCTGAATAATACTCACAGGAATGCTCGTTTCTGTAGAAGTAGCTTCGGGTTTTACCAAGAGATTGTCGCCTGAGAAATATAATTTTCCCGAAGACGAAACGTTGAATCCCTGCTCAGTTCCAGTGTAATATTTTATTTTAACTCCTGTTTGTGCGAAAGCGAAAACTCCGATAAACATTAGAAAAATAAAATACACTTTACTGAAAAAGTGATAGTTATTGTTCATAGTACATTTATTTTAATGAACAAAAATAGAATCTCACTTTCCTGAATGAAAATAAATGCGGAGAATGTTAAAAATGTGTCGATTTTTGAAAAATCAATAAGAATATTGATCTAATAATTGGATAATAATAAGTTATTTTAGAAAAGATTATTTATTCAGTTCCAAATAATTTTCCATTAAAGGTGTGAGTGCAACAATCACAATATGGTTTCATATCTTTTGCTTGAAGTTGCGGATTGGTTAATTGTAAAACCCCATTATTATCAACGTATAAGCCAGAAAAATAAGAGGATTCACCAACTCGAATAAAATCTTTTTTGTCTTCTTCTGTTAATGCAACTTGCCAAAATATCGGCTCACTTTTATCCAATCTTGATTTTGCTTCACTAAAAACTTCATTCCAATCAGAGCCAACTTTTGATAATAGAAATCTATAAAGAGGAGTGTAATCCAAACCACGTTCTTTTTTACCAGACATTTTTCCTTTAGTTAATTCTAAGGTTTCTTTTGTATGCCTTGCATCTTTAAAATCTCCACCAAAATTGTGATGAACATTAAAAGTGGTAGTATTAACTTTTCTAAATAATTTAGACTTCTCTTTATTCATAACTATTTAATCCTCAAAAATTCTTTCGCCAATTCAATCATTTTTGGGTCGCCTGTATATTTTCCTTTTTCGTCAGATAATTTAACTGTGGGGATCCATTCATTATTAATGCCTTTTACACTGATGAGCTTCATCACAATATTCATTGGTTTAAGTCCTACATCATTCGTCAAATTAGTTCCGATTCCGAAAGAAATTCCGATTCTTTCTTTACAATAATTTGTAATTTCATCCACTTTTTCAAGATTCAAACCGTCTGAGAAAATAATGTATTTGAATAACGGATTAATGCCGTGTTTCTGATAATGTGCAATGGTTTTATCAGCAAATTCAAACGGGTCGCCACTGTCGTGACGAACGCCGTCAAACAACTTTGCAAATTTCTTATCAAACTGCTGAAAGAAAACTTCTGTTGTATAAGTGTCGGAAAGAGCAACCCCCAAATCACCACGGTAAACATCCACCCAATTTTCCAATGCGATAGAGTTCGCCATTTTGAAACCAAATTCCGCCGCGTGAAACATAAACCATTCGTGCGCATGTGTCCCGATTGGTTTTACATTATAAAGCATCGCCAAATGTACATTGGAAGTTCCTGTAAAAGTTGATTTTTTATCCTGAATGAGAGCATCCATTACCAATCTATGAACTTTGTAAGAATGCCTTCTTCTGGTTCCAAATTCGGCAAACGGAACTCCAAGTTCTGTAAGATGAACTGCTTTTTCTACAGTTTTATTAATGACTTCCTCGTTGGTTTGACGCTCCAGATGATTCATCTTATAATGAAGCTCGCTGATGAGCGATAGGAGAGGGACTTCCCAAAGAATGGTTCTGTACCAAAGACCTTCAACCGAAACTTTTAGTTCGTTTCCGTTTTGCTCAATCTTCACTTCAGAAGGGTCGTAATGAAAACCTTCCAAAAAATCGAGATAGGGTAGAGCAAGATAAGGGCAGGTGATTTTCAGATATTTTTTTTCGTCTTTGGTGAGCTTAAGTTCTGCCATTGCGTTGACAGATTTTCTCAATTCTTCCGCAAAACCTTCTGGAAAACTGTGTTTGCCTCGGTTGATGAATTCGTATCTTACAATTTCATTGGTGAATAATTTCACGACTGCATTTTGCATTGTGATTTTGTAAAAGTCGTTGTCCAGAATAGAATTGAGCCTTACCTCGCGCATAAAAATATCATTTACACAAATCTAAGAATTTTTGTTGAGGAGAGTTTGGTTGATTTAATTTTAAACCACAAAAGTCACAAAAGCAATATTGGTTTTTAGTTTTTCAAAAGTGAAAAAAAGAAGTATTAATTTTAATGCTTTCCTTTTTTGCTCTTTTGAAGGTATTTCTAATTAGATTTTCTTTTGTGACTTTTGTGGTTTCGGAATATTATAAAATTTACAATCCTTACTTTTGTCAAAATTTTATGAAATGGTAAAAGCGCTGATGTATTTTGTAGTAGGAACTTTAATTAGTTTTTTCTTAAGACGTTTTACAGGAGAACCTGTAGGTTTTTGGGTTGAGCTTTATGTAGCTTCTGCTTTTGGAATTGGTTGGGGTCTGGCTTATTTTGTTGACCATCCAGAATGGTCTTTGCCAAAGAAAATGGGAATTTCCTTGATTGGAATTGTTTTCTTGGTGGTTGTTGGGTTGATCTTTTTTGATTTTGAAACTGCAGTTCCGTCCATTATCAAATTCTCTACAGTTTTCGTAGCATATTATATGATTGCAAGCTTCCGGGAAAGCAAATCGTTGAGATATTAAAATTATTTTTCACCCTTTAGAGTTGGGGAAAAAAAATGATTTAGAGATATAATGTAAAAGCCGGATTTCGAAAGAAGTCCGGCTTTTTATTTTTAATGAATCATCAGGAAACTTACGGTTCCAAGTCCAATAACCAAAAACATAAATGCAAAGAAATTAAACATAAACAGAATGCTGCCAATAATAAAACTAATAACACCGTGCGTGTGATAAACTTTGTAGTGAGCGATGAAAAAATAAATGATACTGTAGAAGAATATCACGTTCATCAATAAATAAATGATGAAACTAATAGAAGTATGTGTTACATCTGCCAATTTATATAAAAAAGAAAATAACAAAATGGTCAACAGTAAAAAACTGAAATAATGCAGCGTGAAAATTCCGTGGTCAAAATACCACCACTTTTTCTTATTATGGAAAATCCACAGGAAAAATGCAAAAATCGGAAGATAGATGAACAAGGCTTTGGGCAAATTGTGAAAAGATGTCTCGCCTAGTTTTTTTAGGATTTCACCTTTTGTGATTCCTTTTTCTTTTAGTTCAAAAAATTTATGTGCAACAGGAACATTGATGAAATCGTAAAACGATGGATTTTTTGCTTTTGCAGAGTCATATGATTTTCTGTTTGTATAGCCATTAAACTCAAAATCATCATCCAGTTTTTTGCTCATATCAAAGCTATTCTCGATATCGCTTAATTTCGCAGAATCCTTTAGCAAAGCATTCACTTTACTAATTGTTACAGAATCTGTTCCTTTCATTTTTTCTTCTGTTCTGATGCTGTCAAGCTTTTTCGAAGTTTCTGCAAGTCTATGCAATGAAACTATCTTTTCTTTTTCGGAGTTTTTTTTGCCTTCGAAATCAATATTGAAAGGAGGAAATACGGCAAACAGGAAAAAGGTAATAAAACTGATGAAAATGTAAAGCTTAACTGGAGGAACAAATTTTTGTCTTTTGCCTTCGAGATAAGTGTTGGTTAATTTACCGGGTTTGAAAAGAAGATTTTTAAGAGTTCCCCAAAATTGTCCGTCATAATGGGTGAAGTCTTCTACAAAATGTGTGAATAGATAATGGAAAGGTTGTCTGGTCTCGATATTTTGTTGACCGCAATTAGGACAATGTTTTTCCTCGACAATATGCCCACAATTAAGGCAATCTTTTTCTTCTCTCAGTTTTCCGTGGCTCATTTTATAGAATTTTCCTCAAAAATATAAAAATCCCGAATTAAAAATAAAGCTTGTTTTGACAAATTTCAGAAAGTTTTCAGTCCATTAATGATTGGTTAACTTATTAATTTTTAGAAAATTAAAATATTTCTTTGTGGAAAATTTTTCATCCGAGAAAAAATTCATACCTTTGCACACCCTTTGAGGGAAAATTATGTTTAATCGTAAACGATAAATTGTGAATACATTAAGTTACAAAACAGTATCGGCAAACAATGCTACAGCAAATAAAGAATGGGTTGTTGTGGACGCTGCTGAGCAACCGTTGGGAAGACTAGCTTCTACTGTTGCAAAGATTTTGAGAGGTAAGCACAAAACGAATTACACACCACACGTAGATTGTGGAGACAACGTAATCGTTTTGAACGCTGGGAAAGTTACACTTTCCGGAAACAAGTGGGCAGACAAAACTTACATTTGGCACACTGGATATCCAGGAGGACAAAAGTCGCAAACTGCTGGAGAGCTTTTGAAGAAAGATCCTTTGAAAGTATTGGAAAAATCTGTAAAAGGTATGTTGCCAAAAAACAGATTAGGTTCCGCTTTATTCAAAAACCTTTATTTATATGAAGGAACTGAGCACAAGCACGAAGCTCAACAGCCAAAAGTAATCAATGTTAACGAATTCAAATAATTGGATATGTCTATAGTACACAAAATCGGAAGAAGAAAAACTTCTGTTGCAAGAGTTTATGTGAAGCCAGGGACTGGTAACATTACTATAAACGGAAAAGATGCTAAAACATATTTTTGTACAGATGTTTTAGTTTACAAAGTTAATCAGCCATTTTTGTTGACAGAAACTTTAGGTCAATATGACTTAACTGTTAATGTTTTTGGTGGAGGAATCACTGGTCAGGCAGAAGCTATCAGACTAGGTGTTTCAAGAGCATTGTGCGAAATCAACGAAGAATTCAGATTGGTTCTTAAGCCACAAGGATTGTTGACTAGAGATGCAAGAATGGTAGAGAGAAAGAAACCAGGTCAGAAAAAAGCGAGAAAGAGATTCCAATTCTCAAAACGTTAAGACTTGCTGTTGGCGAATGGCTTTATGCTATTGGCTACAGATTTTTTCAAATCATTTATTAAAGTTAATCTGGCGAGAAGCCTATTGCTATAAGCAAAAAGCCCAACGCCTATTGCCCGTTACGTTTAGCATCCAAACTCTACTCCCATCTAAAGTAAAGTTGATTGCCGAAAAGCGGAAAGTAAACTAACAAAAAACAAGAAAACATGGCAAAAGCAAATGTAAAAGACCTTTTAGAGGCTGGCGTACACTTCGGTCACATGACTAGAAAGTGGAATCCAAATATGGCTCCATACATTTTCATGGAGAAAAACGGTATTCACATCGTAGATTTACATAAAACAGCAGTGAAATTGGACGAGGCTTGTCAAGCTTTGGAAAAAATCACTTCTTCTGGTAAAAAAGTTCTTTTCGTAGCTACTAAAAAGCAAGCGAAAGAAGTAGTAGCAAAACACGCTGCTGAACTTAATATGCCTTACATCACAGAAAGATGGCCAGGTGGTATGTTGACAAACTTTGTAACTATCAGAAAAGCAGTTAAGAAAATGAACTCTATCGATAAAATGAAGAAAGATGGTACTTTCGAAACTTTATCTAAAAAAGAGAGATTACAAGTGGATCGTCAAAGAGCTAATCTTGAGAAAAACTTAGGATCTATCGCAGACATGGTTCGTCTTCCTTCAGCTATTTTTGTAGTGGACATTATGAGAGAGCACATCGCAGTAACTGAAGCTAAAAAATTGGGTATCCCAGTTTTCGGTATCGTTGATACTAACTCAGATCCAAGAAAAGTGGATTTCGTAATCCCAGGAAATGATGATGCTTCTAAATCTATTGATATGTTGTTAAGCGTAGTTTCAGCTTCTATCAAAGATGGTTTGTCTCAAAGAAAAGCAGATAAAGAAAAATCTAAAGAAGAAGGCGAAAAAGTTTCTGCAGAAGCAGATGCTGATTTCGATGCTGAATAATCAATAGATTTTCTACAACATAAAAGCGGTTCAATTATTTGAATCGCTTTTTTATTTATAAAGATTTGGGCAGCCTAATCCGCCTTCCGTTCCCGCTATCCGCCTTCAGCGGATGAGCTCCACTCAAGTCGGGCTGCGAATTCAACAGACAACAACCTTTTCCAATCAATAGAAACAAAAAACCTTTCAAAGTTTCAAACTCTGAAAGGTTTTATTTTATATAAATCAAAGAAATATAATTACCCTTTGAATTCTCCCATCGCAATGAATTTCTCTTGACGGTCGTTTACCAATTTCTCAGCAGGTTCTTTAGAAAGTGTTTTGATGTCTTTTAATAAAACCTTTTTCACATTTTCAAAAGTGGCTTTAAGATCATAATGAGCACCTCCAAGCGGTTCCGGGATGATAGCGTCAATCAATTTTTGTTTCAGCATATCTTCTGCTGTTAGTTTCATTGTTGTTGCTGCAGTTTCTTTGTATTCCCAACTTCTCCAAAGGATTGCGGAACAGTTTTCAGGTGAAATAACAGAATACCAAGTGTTTTCCATCATATAAACCTTGTTTCCAACGCCAATTCCTAATGCGCCACCACTTGCACCTTCTCCAATAATAATTGTGATGATTGGAGTTTTCAATTGGCACATTTCATAGATATTTCTGGCAATCGCTTCACCTTGTCCACGTTCCTCAGCTTCAAGACCAGGATAAGCTCCAGGTGTGTCAACCAATGTGACCACAGGAATCCCAAATTTCTCAGCCAATTTCATCAATCTAAGCGCTTTTCTATAGCCTTCCGGATTCGACATTCCAAAACGTCTGTGTTGGCGTTCTTTGGTTGTTCTGCCTTTCTGAGTTCCGATAATCATCACCGTATTTCCACTGATGCTGGCAATTCCGCCAACCATTGCTGGATCGTCACCAAAGTTTCTGTCCCCGTGAAGTTCTACAAAACTTCCTGCATCCGCCAAACCATTGATGTAATCAAGCGTGTAAGGTCTGTCCGGATGTCTGGAAAGCTGAACTTTTTGCCAAGGTGTAAGATTTCCGTATATTTTTTTCTTAGTTTCCTCTATTTTAGTCTTGATCTTTTTGCAGGATTCATCCACGTCAATACCGCTTTCTGTGCCTAATTGTACACATTTTTCGTACTGCTCGATCAGTTCTTTTACAGGTTGTTCAAATTCTAAATACTCCATATTTTGTTTGGATTAAACCGTTCAAAAATAATCTATTTTTTTTAAATGGATTTCTAATATTAATAAAAAGTCTTCGACAGTCTTAGGCTTACAATGTGAATGTTCTTTTTTGTGTCAGACTGAGCTTGTCGAAGTATTGAATCGTTAATTTAGGCTGATAGCTTTTTCTATTCTCGACAATGTTTCTTCTTTTCCAATGATGTTCATAATATCTGGGACATCTGGACCTTTCAATTCTCCTACTAGAGCAAGGCGAAGAGGCATCATCACTTTTCCCATTCCCAAAGAATTTTCTTCTACAAAATGATGAATGGCTTCTTTCAAAGTTTCAGAATCGAATTCTGAAGTTTCTAGTTTAGCAGAAAAATCTTTCAAAATAGCAGAAGTTGTATCGTTCCAAGCTTTTTTCAAGGCCTTTTCATCGTAAGAAGTTGGTGCTTCGAAGAAAAATTTACCGTCGTTATAAATGTCAATAATGAAAGTTGCTCTTTCTTTCATTAATGAAACTACTTTCAATAATTTTTCATCAGAAAGATTCAAAGCTTTTACTTCCTGAACTTCTTTTAATAAAGCTAAAACTTCTTCATTAGACTTTAGTTTAAGATATTCTTGATTGAACCATTTTGCTTTTTGAGGATCGAATCTTGCGCCTGCTTTATGAACTTTATGAAGGTCAAATTCTGAAATCATTTCATCCATCGAAACAATTTCTTTATCGTTTGCTGGCGTCCAGCCTAACAAAGCTGTCATGTTGATGAAAGCTTCTGGAAAATAGCCGGATTCTTTGTAACCTTTCCAGATCTCGTCACTTTCAGGATCTTTGAAATCCATTGGGAAGACAGGAAAACCAAATTTTGCGCCGTCTCTTTTGCTTAATTTTCCTTTGCCTTCTGGTTTTAGAATTAAAGACAAATGAGCGAATTCAGGTGCTTCCCAATTCATTGCTTCGTATAATAAAACGTGCAAAGGCATAGATGGTAACCATTCTTCACCACGAATCACGTGAGAAATTTTCATTTCAAAATCATCCACAACATTGGCGAAATGATAAGTTGGCATTCCATCATTTTTAATTAAAACCTTGTCGTCAAGTGTATTTGTATTTACTGAAAAATTTCCTCTGATAATGTCTTGAAGATTTAAAGTTCTGTCAATTGGCATTTTGAAACGAACTACATAAGGAACATTTGAATCCAACAATGTCTGAACTTCTTCCTCAGAAAGTGAAATGCTGTTTCGTAATTGTTGTCTTGTCTGATGATTGTAAGAAAAAACATCACCTCTTGCTTCAAAATCTTTGCGGATGGCATCTAATTCTTCAGGCGTGTCGAAAGCCAAATAAGCGTTATCTGTTTTAAGAATCTGCGCTTTGTATCTGTCGTAAATATCTCTTCTTTCAGATTGTCTGTAAGGCGCATAAGGACCGCCAACTCTCGGACTTTCATCAGGAATAATTCCGCACCATTCCAGGGAGTTCATTATATAATCTTCAGCTCCTTCTACATATCTGGCAGTATCTGTGTCTTCAATTCTGAGAACAAATTCTCCACCTTGATTTTTAGCAAATAGATAGTCGTACAAGGCTGTTCTTACGCCTCCTAAATGTAAAGCTCCCGTTGGACTTGGCGCAAATCGCACTCTTACTTTTTTCATATTTCGATAATTATTTTCCTGAGTCATTTTTTAACGACTAAAAAATTGTGGTGCAAAATTAAGAAAATTTAACCGGTTTAAATTTTTTGAATGCGGTTAAAATTTATAGACTTTATTTTAAAGATTTGTTACCAGAAAAATGACATTCAATGATAATTAATGGATGTTGATGAGAAATAAAAAACACTCTAAATCATCGATTAAGAGTGTTTTTGTTGTTTAAAAGGATTCAAATCCTTTCATTTTAAGTGGAGTTGGAGGGAGTACACTAGATGCAAAGCTGCATTGTCTATAATAGTCTAAAATTTGCTTAAAATAGCTTTTTTACAATGTTTTTGGATGGTTTTTAAAACGATTGTATTTGATGTAAATTGAATTTGTTTTCATTAATTTGTATTTTACCGTACAATTATAATACAAAAACTATTAAATTTGTACGATAAATATATCAAGAATGGCTACTGTTAATTTTCTTTATCGTTCTACTAAACAAATTGCTCCGTTAAATATTAGGTTATTATATAGATATGATGGTCGGGATTATGTATTCGGAGCAAAAACATTATTGAAAGTTGAACGGGAATATTGGGAAAAATATCATAACCAAAAACGTCCTAAGAATATTGAAGTTATTAATAAGCAACAAGAAGTAAACGCAGAAATAAATAATATTCAGAATTTTATTTTGGATTCTTTTGAAAAAACATTACCATCCACTATTGATAAGTCTTGGCTACAAATTAAAATTGATAATTATTACAATAGCGATAATGAAAAGAATGAAATTCCACAAAGCCTAGTTGCTTTTGTTGATTATTACATTAATGAAAAAGGTAATGATATTACTGCCTCTACTGTTAAAAAGCTTAATGTTGTTAAGCACAAATTAGAACGTTATGAAAAGGAAAAGAATTTAACTCTTTTTATTTCTGACATTAATGAGCAATTTAAAAATAAATTTATTGATTATTGTAAAAAGGAAAACTATGCTATCGGAACCATTCAACGAGATTTAGTTTTTATCAAAACTTTTTGTAATTATGCTTTTGAAAAAGGATTAGACGTTGATAGAAATCTGAATAAGGTAAAAATAAAAATTAAAAGGGAAATTAAACATCCATACTTATCCATTGCAGAATTACAACAAATAGAAAATACGGAATTAAATGATAGTCTTTCTAATGTCAGAGATTGGTTGATTATTTCTTGCTATACAGGTCAAAGGATTTCTGATTTTAAGGATTTTAATGCGAGTAAGATACGAATTGAAAGTGGTAAGCCTTTACTTGAATTCAAACAAAAGAAAACAAATAAATTGATGACAATTCCTGTACATCCTAAAATCGTTGAAATATTAGAAAAGAGAGAGGGGCAGTTCCCAAAACAGCTATCAGACCAAAAATACAACGATTATCTAAAAGAAGTTTGTAAACAAGCTGGAATAAATGAAAGAATTGAGGGAAGTAAAAAAACAAAAATAGCAGAAAAAAAATATCGAAAAGAGATAGGGATTTTTGAAAAATGGGAGTTAGTTTCTTCTCATATTGGGAGGCGATCATTTGCTACAAATTTTTATGGAAAGATACCGACAAGCCATTTGATTTTTATGACAGGTCACACTACTGAAAAAATGTTTTTAGAATATATAGGTAAAAGTACAAAAGATACAGCACTTGAATTATTTAATTATTTTTAATTATGTATTACGCAGCAGCATCGGATAAGATCCAGCAACTTGAAAACCAACTTATTCAATTAGAGATGATAAAACAGAACAATTTTATTATTGAAGATTTGGAGAGTGGCTGTTCTACTGTTGAAAATTTGCAAATTGAGTGTTCAGTTATTAAAGATTTAATAAATAGCTGTAAGGAGTTTGTCTATAATCAGAATAGAGAATTAAACTTTCGTTATTATGAAAAGTTAAAAGAAAAAGCATTGTGCTTAATTAAATGGCAAAGTGTTATAATTAAAGAACTGCACAAATTAGGTAGTGATAGAAACTACGAACTAGAAAGCTTTTATAATGATGTTGATTTTGGGATTGGTGACTTCTCTAGTATTAATATGTTAAGTGATAATCAAAAGCAATCCGAAGATTTCAATAGTTTCATTGATTATGCAATTAATGAACTTATATCCCAGAATTTGCCACAGGTACATTCTCCACAATTTGTTGAAGATTCTTTCCAGTCTTCAAGTTTAGATGAAATACACCCATCAATTAATCCGAATTTATGGAATGTATCGTGTTATGAGTTGTTTAAGTATCTCTACGAAAACTATTATAAAAATAAGCCATCGAAGAGAAAGTTAACAAATATCTGGTTCTTCCTAAAAAATAATACTTCCGAAAATTATAACTTATTGGCTACGAAAGATGCATATAAAGAATTTCTGGAAACCAACTATAATATTAGTATTACGAATTTTGATAAAGCTGGAAATAAATTTGAAGAAAAAGATATTCCTGTAATGATTGGACATCGTATAAATTTCGAAGCATCTTTGAAGTAATTTGCTTTTTGTTTCAAAACACGTAAAAAACACGTTTTACAACTCTTTTAGCACAGTATATATTCTTACAAAATTGCACCAATTAAAACATGTGCAAAATGCAAGATATAGTACAATTTATTCAGACTACACCTACAGAATTAGCAGAGCTAATTACCAATGGTGTAAAATCTCAATTTGATGATTTAAAAAAACAACTCGACCTCAGCCCTCAAGAGGAATTGCTTACACGACAAGAAACATGTGATCTTTTAAAGATTGATAGCAGCACTCTTTGGCATTGGACAAAGAAAGGTAAAATTACGTGTTATGGAATAGTCAATCGTAGATATTACAAACGTTCGGAAATAATGGATTGTTTAATAAAACTATCATCGGGGTTATGAAGAAGTTTGTAGAACTTATATTTTGGGAAAATACTTTTAAGAATAATAAGCCACATTATATTTTTATCCCTTCAAAACTAAAGACTTTTTTAGAGCTAAATGGTTTCAATATATTAAAAATTACCCGTAGTGCATTATAAAAAA
>DDVS01000002.1 GCA_002345565.1 Flavobacteriales bacterium UBA2306
TTTTTTATAATGCACTACGGGTTATTTATATATAATTAATTACTTTTCAGAGAAGGTGTATTTATAGGTTCTTCCGCTAAAAACGATATGAAATTCGCGCTCTACAAATTATGCAATTTCTTTGTTGAGGTGGTGTATAATGCGGAAGATAACAAGATTGTTAATCTAAGTAGTTTTATGAATACTCGTAATTAACTAGAATATTATAAAAAAAATGTCGCCAAAAAACAGTTGTGATTTTATACTTTATTAATACTTTGTTTAAAAGTATTAATTTGTTGAAGTGTTATTTTGTCATACTCTTCTCCATATTCTTTAAGATTGAAACCCATTGCTTCCACAATCAATACTATTGTGGTCATAGCGGTTCTTGTAACTCCACTAAAAGCGTCTGTAACAGTTGCTTTTCTAATGTCAGCAACAATTGATATTTTTTCGTGGCTATCAACGATTTCTTTATTATTCCCACTTTTACGAGAATAATCTTTGTTCTTTTGGAGTAAATTTCGCAAGGAAATTGCTGACTTTATTTTAATAATTTCCTCTTCTTGCTTTTTCATTACTGCAATTAAACAATTAAACTAAAATTTTTCGGTACGCTATTGCGTACCTTTTAGAATTATGTTACATTTGGAAATAATTACTTAATAAAGTAAATTTGCGATACTTCAACGAATAATAGAAGCTATTGCTTGGAATCTCGATCTGAAAACTGGTAATTTTTAACGTACGAGAGGATAAGTATTAAGCTCACGACCTAGGCGTGGGCTCTCTTATCTGTACGTAAGGTATACCAGTACCCCAGATCGGATAATGTAGAGTTCCATGCCGTTTTCTTTTTATGCAGTTCTGCATTCTACATGGTCTAGTTAGATTCTAAGACGCTTACAACATAGAGTATCTGTTGGATACAATAGGGTGTACAACCTGTTGCGGCTATTAAGCTTGTAGGAAAACGTTATTTTTTATTCATATTAATTTCAAGGATGGTCTTTGGCGGGAAAGTATATTACCATGTCACAAACCGCTTTCCCCTAAAGCTATCCGAAAAACTAAACTAAATGAACTCTAAAATCTAACTTCTAAAATCTAGTATCTAAACTCTAGATTAAAAAAAGCCCTTTCCTAGCGTTTATTGGCGTAAGCATCTAAGGAAAGGACATAGAATTTAACGAATTAAATCTATTTCAAAAGTATGAAAAAAAACTTTTGCAGCCTAAGTCATCTTCAAATGACGCTGGGCTTCACAGTGCTGTGTTCTGGTATAGCATTGGCGCAGATGCGCACTGTTACAGGAACTGTAACGGACAATAATAAACCTATATCTGCTGTGTCTGTCTATCAAGAGGGTAGGGATGTTGTGGTACTCTCTGATTCTTCTGGGAAGTATTCTATACAGGTATCGGGGGATAATCCAATCTTAGTTTTTAGACATTCAAATTATCCTTTGCAGAAAATTGTAGTTGGAAATAGGAGTGTAGTTGCTGTTAGTCTTGGTAGCGAAGAGAATCAGATCGATGAGGTGATTCTTAATGCTGGATATTATAAAGTTGCTGAACGGGAGAGTACGGGGAGTATTTCTAAGGTGACCAGTAAAGATATTGAAAATCAGCCTGTCAATAATGTTTTATCAGCCATTCAGGGTAGAATGCCTGGTGTTAGCATTACTCAGAATTCGGGTGTTCCCGGTGGAGGTTTTGATGTGCAGATAAGGGGTCGTAACAGCCTTAGAAGTTATGTGAGTACTGGCTATGATGGCAATAGACCTTTATTCATAGTTGATGGTGTTCCTTTGCCACAGGTGAATGATTTTAATACGGGTATGGCTGGTAGTATTATTCCATATAGTGATACGAATCCTCTTAATGCTATAAATCCTGATGATATTGCTTCTTTGGAAGTCCTTAAAGATGCTGATGCTACTGCTATATATGGTAGTAAAGGTGCAAACGGGGTGATTCTTATTACAACAAAAAAAGGGAAAAGGGAAAGGACAGAAGTGAATCTTCGGACAAGTTATGGATTGGGAGATATGAGCAATTTGCCGAAAATGATGAGCCTTGAGCAATATACTGCAATGAGAAGGCTTGCTTTTCAAAATGATAATGTTGCTGTGCCTGTTAGCGCTTATGATATTAACGGAACTTGGAGTCCCACTAAATACACAGACTGGCAGAAATATTTTGTTGGAAATCAAGCTGAATTTTCTGATATGCAGATTGGTGTTTCCGGGGGTAGCGGAAATACCCAGTTCTCAATATCTGGTAATCATAATGAAGAGACGACTGTTTTTCCGGGGGATTATAGATATCGGAGAAATAATCTTGCTGTGAATGTTAATCATACGAGTCAGGATCGTAGATTTCAGATAGCCTTCAATGGTACGGCTGGTATACAGAATAATGTTTTGCCTCCTTCTGATTTTAATCTGATATATGCTTCTCTTGCTCCTAATGCGCCTGATCTTTATACGGCAGGAAATGTTATCAACTGGGAGAATGGTACGTTTACGAATCCGATGGGACCGGCAACCCAGACTTATTCGGTGGAAACCAAAAGTCTTAATGCTAACGTCAGCACCAGTTACATTATAGGAAATGGTTTTAGTGTGAATGTTAATACGGGCTTTAGCAATCATAACAGCAATGATCAGAAAATATTTCCTAAGACGACTTATAATCCTTCCAGTAATATCGGTAGTAGCAATTCATCAATTCGTAAAGGTCAGAAGCTTAATCAAAGCTGGATTATAGAACCTCAACTGAATTATGAGAAGAAATGGAATAATCATCAACTGTCAGCCTTGGTAGGGGCATCGCTACAGGAACAAAAATCTGATAATTTGGTAATTGTTGGTAGAAACTTTCCTTCGGATGAAATGATTAATAATATCTCTGCTGCCACTACAATTACAATTCCTAGTGCTTCAGAATCTCTGTACCGTTATCAGGCGGTTTATGCCAGATTGAATTATGGCTATGATAAAAAGTACTTTTTGAATCTGACGGGTAGAAGGGATGGTTCCAGCAGATTCGGCAATGATAGAAGATATGCGAACTTTGGTGCTGTAGGTGGAGCTTGGTTATTTTCTGAAGAGCAGTTTTTAAAAGGAGTCGAATGGTTGAGTTTTGGAAAGCTTAGAACGAGCTATGGTATTGCAGGAAATGATCAGATCGGAGATTATCAGTTTTATGATACCTACCAGTCAACTGGTGGTTCATACGGTGGTAATTCCGGTCTTGTACCTCAAAGGCTTTACAATAAGAACTTTGGCTGGGAATTAACCAAAAAGTTTGAAGTGGCTTTGGATGGGGCACTGTTTAATGAAAGAATTAACTTTGGTGTGGCTTACTATCATAATATCAGTTCTAACCAGCTTGTGGGAATTCCGATGCCTGCTACTGTAGGGTTTACAAGTATTCAAGCGAATCTTGATGCTAAGGTTAGAAACAGAGGTTTGGAGGTGACTCTTCAGTCTGTTAATGTTCGGAGCGATAACTGGAAATGGACGACCAACCTCAACTTTACTCTACCGGAAACTAAACTATTGAAGTTTCCGAACTTGGCTAACTCAACTTACGCTAACCGTTTTGAAATTGGAAAGTCTACCTCTCTGGTGAAACTTTATCAATATACCGGTATCAATCCTCAAACTGGTCTTTATACGTTCAATGATGCCAATCAAGATGGAATCATAAATTCTGCAGATAGGGTAGTCAGTAAAGAAATTAAAGAATACTGGTTTGGAGGGCTACAGAACAGTGTTCAGTATAAAAACTGGAGTCTGGATTTTCTTCTTCAGTTCGTTAGTCAAAGCCAATATAACATTAATGCTATGTATGGTTATGTTGGGTACATGGCTAATCTTCCTGCTGTCTTCGCAGATTATTGGACACCTGATAATCCAAATGCTCAATACCAAAAGCCTAGCGCAGGCTACAGTACAGCGGCTGCTACATCCAGCTCTCAGTTTACGACTAGTGACGCTACCGTGTCCGATTTCTTTACAGTAAGGTTGAAAAATGCATCGCTAACCTATAGTATTCCATCAAGGGAAAACAGCAGGCTGAAAGCTAAAGTATTTTTTAACGGACAGAACCTTTTGGTGCTCTCCAATCATAAAGATTCTAATCCTGAATTTACGTTGGTTGGATACAGTAGTCCTTTACGTGTCGTCAGCTTTGGATTCTCACTGACTTATTAATTCTCCTTCAAATTTAATATTATGAAAATTATATACTTTTTACTATTTCTAATAATGGCAGTATCACTATGTCAAAGCTGTGATGACTTTACCGATGTAGGACTGCCCAAAAACCAAATCACAAGAGAGGTGGTTTTTAAAGATGATCAGTTGGCAAAAGCTGCTATGGCAGGAATTTACCGTTCAATGGAAGAAACCGGATTGTTATCTGGTTCTTCTTCTGGCTTGCAGGTGATTATTGGGGCTTACATTGATGAACTTCAGGCCTATGGTACAACATCAACAGATGCGTCCATATTCTATCAGTTAGGTCATATGGCATCCACTGCAAAAATTAATAATCTATGGACAACAACCTATACGCAGTTGTATAATATCAATTCTGTCATAGAGGGTGTTCAGGTATCGGACCAAATGAGCAGTGCTGTGAAGCAACAGTTGACTGGCGAAGCATTGTTTTTAAGGGCAATCCTGCATTTTTATTTAGTACAGACATTTGGTTCTGTTCCCTATGTTACAACAACGTCCTATGAAGTCAATCAGAGTATCGGTAAAAAGACGGTTGAGGAAATCTACGCACAGTGTAAGAATGATCTAATGACTGCCGTTGAATTACTCCCTGAAACATTGTCCAAAGGGAATAGAATATATCCGACGAAGATGGCTGGATATGCTTTATTGGCGAAAATTGCGCATTATGAATCTGACTGGGATAATGCAAAATATTTTGCAGATAAAGTCATTAATAACTCTCAGTATGCTATGGAACAGGATTTATCCAAAGTGTTTTTAAAAGATAGCTCGAGTAGTATATGGCAGTTACTTCCTTATAGTTCTGTTTATAATACTTATCAGGGCAATGTTTTTATTCTGAGAACAGCACCACCAAGTAATGTGGCGCTGAGGGATGATTTTATTGCCGAATTTGAAACTGGTGATAAAAGACGGAGTTCTTGGGTCGGAGAAATTAAGGATTCGCAAAACAAAACTTATTACTATCCTTTCAAATATAAACAGTATTCTACAAGTGCCAGTTCTTTGGAGTACTCGGTCATTTTGAGGGTGGAGGAAATGTATCTTATCAGAGCTGAAGCTATGCTAAGAACCGCGCAGTATAATTCTGCAATCATCGATATCAATGCGATTCGAAGCCGTGCAGGTTTGCCATCAATTGCTTCTACTTCAGATCAGAGCTTTTTGTTAAACACCATTATTAAAGAAAGAAGATCGGAGCTCTTTACTGAATTTGGACAACGGTTATTTGATTTAAAACATTATAATATCTTGGATTCTGTGATGTCTGCAAAAAAGTCAGAATGGAAATCTCATTTTAGAATTCTTCCACTTCCGGAAAAAGAACTTCTTCTTAATCCTAATCTAAATCCACAGAATAATGGCTATTAGAATTTACATAATCTTAATGGTCGTAATACAAAATTTTTATTACTCCCAAAATATTGATAGCATTAATGCGATTTATAACCAATACTATGAGACTTCACTTTTAAGTGCCAGTCCATCTGGTCGTTATGCGGTTCTTAACCATCATAATACTTATGGGAAAGATGAGGTTTTACTATTGGATGCTAAAACTGGAAAAGAGCAGTTGCTGAATAGGTATTTTAATTATCAATTTTTAGATAATGATCATATTTTTATGCTGGGTGCAGAATACAGCAGATTTCTAAATTTAAAAACGGGGAAATATACTGATCTTCCTGGAAAATATTCTTCAACTATTATTACTCGAAAGGGAGAAGTATTAATCTATAAACAAAGTTCTAATGAATTGTTCTTGTGTTCAAAAAGTGGTGAGGTTCTTTTTAATGAATCTAATATTGGTGCCTATGATTATAATATTAAAAATAACCAATTGTACTACATTTCAGGTGAAAACCTGATCATAAGAGATTTAACAAAAAAACAATCAAGAAATTATAAACTTGATTCTGGTGTTCAATGGATTAGTTCGAATGAAAAAAAAATCTATTGTGCGACACTTGATGTCACTCAATTAATGTTGTACACTCTGGATTTACAGTCCGATAAAGTGACGAAACAAATTATTGAAAGTCCGCAAGACTTTCAATTTGCTACATCACTTAATACTTATTTTGAAATTAGAGAAAACCAGCATTTTGTCTTTCCGATGTACTTAAAAACTAAACTAAATGAAAAAACTAATACTGAACTAAAAATTACCTATTCCAATAAAAACAGCAGGGAAAAGTTTTTAAATCATTATTTGGGTATCTACAATATTGAAGAGGAAAAATGGGATTATTCACCAGATTCAGTAATAAAGCAACCTTTTTATAGATTTCTGAATGAGAAAGGGGATTTTGTTGTAATTGATAAAAGTAATGATATAGTAGAAGAACAACAAAATGCTGTATTAGATCTTAATTTAGTATTAGATTATGGGAAAAGCGCTTATTTATTGCCAGATAAAAGGGTTGATGATACCAATTATTTGTGGGATAAAGCAACTGAAAAGTTTATTTATTTCAATAAAAAAAGATGGATATGTCATCACCTGAGAACGGGAGAAGATCATGAACTATTGCCCTTAGATATTAATGGATGGGAAAATCAAGATGTCAACGGACTGGCAGATTTTCCTGAAACGATAGCAATAAAAATTAAAGATAAGTCAGACATTATCTTGTCTAATCAATTTGATTATTTCGTTGTGAACCTTAAAAAAAACCATAATGTCAAGAGAATTACTAAAGGAGTAGAAGAGGATATAAAATATGAGATACAATTATCCAAGAATCAATATGCTAAGTCTCCGTGGAATATCAAGTTCGCTGAAACTGATTTTGAAAATGAAATGATATTCAAGCTTTTCAATCTGAAAAACTACGAGTCTGGTTTTGCTAGCTATCAAGTGTCCAAAGATAAAACTGTTTTTTATAAGCAAGGACATTACTCGGAGATAATACCTTGTGAAAAAGGATTTTTGTTTGCGTCCAACTTTGCATTAGAGCCTTTTAAACTCACTAAATTTGAAAAAGGTGAATATCAGATCGTATATGAATCGTTAAAAAAAGAAACACAAGATTTTAAAAAGCTGCGATATCAGATATTTCGCTATCAAACAAAATACGGTACATCTAATGCTGTGCTTTTGTTTCCGATAGATTATGATAAACAAAAAGAGTATCCACTTGTTGTCAATATTTATGAGGAGAATCAATCTGGTTATATTAGGTATTTCTTACCTCCTTATTTGAATGCGCGTGATGGTTTTAACTATATGCATTACTTACTCAATGGCTATTTCGTTCTTTTACCCGACTTACAATATTTGACTGGCAATATAAAAGCAAGTATGATAGAATCACTTGAAAAAAGCATCGATGACGCACAAAAAAGAGGTTCTATTGATAAAAACAATATTGCTGTTCTTGGATTATCTTTTGGTGGATATGGTACTGGTCTAGCGTTAACAAACTCCACATATTTTAAAACTGGGATTGCTGGTGTTATGGTTTCTGATTTGATTGAACGAGCCCTCAGCAATTCCGAAATTGCAGCTGAACCTAATTATAGAAGAGTGGAAAACAGGCAATATAGAATGGGAGGCAGTTTGTTTGATAGTTGGGATAACTATAACGATCATTCACCAATATATCATTTGAAAAACATGAATGTACCAGCACTTATATGGACGGGGCTAAAAGATACAAATGTATCACCTAAACAATCTAAAATGTTTTTCCTAGGGATGAAAAGGCTAAGCAAAAAAGCGGTGTTATTGGAATACTTTAATGACTCGCATACAATCAGTCTAGAACAGAATCAGTTCGATTTAAACCTAAGAATATTTCAATGGTTTGAATATTTCTTGAAAAATAAATCTCCGGCTGATTGGATTAAACCTATTTTAAAGTAAAAAAAAGCTCCCATCTTAGGGAGCTAATTTTAATCTATTCGATAAACTTCGACATTGGCTGTCTCTGGATGGTCAACTTCAGGTCCATTGGTTCCAAAAACCTGAGTGCCGGATGGTAAACCATTTACAGTACAAATGGGGCCGTCATCATCTGAACACATTACACTCTTATCCCACTGATTTGTTAAGCTATTAAAAATATAGCCTTGTCTCTCAGCGGAATTCTCTTTGCTACTTTTTGCTTTTTGAGTAGCGAATGCAGTTCCAGTCCCGATTAGGATTAAAACTACTGGTAAAACGTACTTTTTCATTGTATTAAATTTGATGTTATGCCTACTCTTTTATAACAGGTTTTCGGCAATCCCTGCTCTGCTGGCCAACAGATATTATTTTAATGTGTATCTGGTTATTTGATTCCCTGATAACACATACAAATATTTTCTTGTAACTAAGATGCTTTTTATCTTAATTCTATTTTCATTCTTAATCCTAAAGCTGTATAAGTATTGCTTTGTGCAGAGATTATATACATCTACAAAATCATTATTTCTTTGGTCGCTGTAAGATTCATCTCGACCTCGAATCTTCGACACATTATAGAGCTTTTGATTTGATATGGATTGTATTTTATTAATCTCTTGTGGTACAGTTATCAATTTAGTCTGACCATTTTTAAGAGTTTTAGTTTTGATATCAGCTTGAGAGAATGAATCTAAAGTTTTGTTCCTGTGAATATTTTTAAGGTTGAAATCTGTTGATATGATTTCACTGTGATATAGATGTGTGTAAAGTATGTTTTGACCTTTATAGTCAATGCTTATATTTCCGTCAGTATCAAAAACATTATTTTGTTTTGATTGTAAAATTTCGTCAATGATTGCATATTTTTGAGTTGCAGAATTCAAAATACCAAGTTCGCTCGCGTTTGTTTTTACCAGCATTGTTTTGAATAAATACTTTTGAGGAGCAAGTAAATATAGCCTCGAAAAATATAAGCGATTAATTCCTGTATCATAGGCATTTAGTAACGGTAGTTTACCTTCATATATGACCGGAACTTTTCCATCATAAACACTAAAGTAAGGATACATTATGTTAATTGTAACACTGATAAAGTTATGATTGTAATGATTTAACTTGATGGTATCAGTCTTAATTAAATCAAATTTAGGCTCAATAGTCTTAAGTAGTAAAGGTGTTTTTCTATTGGCTAGAAATAAGGTGTCTCCATTATTACCTGCGAAGTAAAAATTGTCTGCAGGTAATTCTAATTGTCTTTCTTCTTTCAAGAAAAGAGAGATTGTTTTTCTTTTGAAGTTTCCTTCAGCTTTACGGATTAGCGGATAAAATAGTATAATCACAAGAAAACAAGAGATTGTAATCATTAGTAATAGCTTAATTACTGATATGCTTGATATATTTTTTTTAAATGTGATTACAATTGCAACTACTGCTAATATTATGCAGGCAATATTGAATGTTAAATGTTGATCCCAACTCATGGATTCTATAATTCCTCCACAGGAGCAAGGTACCGAACCAGTGTAATTAAGAATAAGATAAATGTACATTGTAAATGCTGACATTATACCACAGAAAGCAAGTAAGCCCATTCTCATTATTTTACTGGTGATTAATAGTCCTACAATAACAAGTTCTGTAATTATGACACCGTAAGAAATGAAATGTGAATAAGGACTAAGGATAGGTGACTGCGAGATTTGTACCTGAAATTTTTCAAAATCTAAAATTTTACTTACACTAGTGTAAATGAATAAGAAGGCGAAAAAGTAACTTATGATCGATGCAATCTTGTATGATGAATTTTTCATGGCTTCGTTGTTAATGGTTTTAACATTCTATAACCAATCTCCATCTTATATTCTCTCCGCAGTAATCAGGCATTTTAGTTCCCTTTGATATAGGACATGTTGTTTTAAAATTCCCCACGCTCTCCCATATACCACTTTTGGGACATGGTAGGCCTGTTTTGGATATGATGGTTGAGCTTTGGGGAATCATTCTTGAGTATGATTGGTTTATTTAATTTGCAGCCTGTCTCCAATCTTGGGTGTCTTTGATCGGGGGGTCTGGGTCAACAGGTACTGTTGAACTTGGCGCTATCGTATCACTCTCTCTAAGTAAAAGCATTGATTTTTCATCATCTTTTGAGTAGTCTGTAAGCTCTGCAGTCTCTCTACAGCTTGTAATCGTTAGGGTGCTTATCAACCCTGCAAATAGGAACGTTAACTTCATAATAATTCAGATTTAAAAGTTTGTTCCGACGTCGGAGGTATTGTCTTAGAATTCTGAGTCAAAGATAGGGGCGCCACGCCGCAAGAAAAAAGTGGACCACGTAAGGATTTAAAAATATAGACGTCAAAATTTTTAAATTTTGACGGAGCAAACTGGTAGAATTCCCTTTTGCAGCAATGGCTTTAATGGCTTTTGGTTTTTTTTTCATTCATACACGCAAATCAATGGGTATTTTTAAATCTTATTGCTAAATTTGGTATATCCCCTAGATTTTATGTGCCAATGAAGATGTCTCAATTAATAGGCTTGTGGCTGTGTCTCTTTTTCACGGATGCTTCCGCCCATGCTAAGCCGGAGTCTCCCTATATCGCATTAAGAAAAAAATATGAAAACCTCAAAAAGAATGATGAAAGCGCATTACCCTTCATCTGCCAATATATTACCGAAGCTAAAAAACATAACGATTATGGGCATCTGGCACAAGGTTTTAAAGATGCTATTTTCTATTCCGCAGATGAGCAAGTCAAATTGATGTATGCAGACAGTACCATCATAGCGGCTTTAAAAACAGGGGATCAAAATCTGATCAGCAATGCCTATCTGGGAAAAGGGATTATCTATTATTTTAATTTTAAACAGTTCGAGCCCGCCCTCAATGAGTATATAAAGGCATACAAGTATATTCATAATTCTAAAGATCTGTATCAGGTTCATAAGGTAAAATACCATATCGGCGTGGTGAAAAGTTATTTGGGCTTCTACGACGATGCTCTGGATCTCTTCGGAGATTGCAAAAGCTATTTTGAAAATCAGTTACGGATAACAAAACATCCCAATCTAAAATTTAATTACGAAAAAGCTTACCTTAATACCATGCACCAGATGATCATCTGCCACAGACGCCTAAAGCAGGATAGAGTGGCCGATTCTTTAATCGAAATAGCATTGGAGCGCATCAGCGATAGGTCAATGTTTAATTTAGAACTTAGCTATCTTCTGAAATGTAAAGGGATATCGGAGTTCAATAAAAGTAATCTCTTGGCAGCAGATATTGATTTACAGAAAGCCATTCCCGAAATCGTGAAAGCCAAAGATTTTGCTTGGGAAGCGGTAGCCTACTATTATTTGGGCAAAATCTATGCAGCGACTGATAAAAATGCCGAGGCGCTCATGTATTGGAGCAAAGTGGATTCTATTTTTTCAAAAACCGCATTGGTTCTTCCTGAGATTAGAGGCTGCTACGAAGATCTCATCAATGTGAATCATAAAAACCGGGCGTTCAAAAAGGAATTGTATTACACAAAACAGCTCCTCAAGTTCGATAGCATCCTCAATAAAAATTTTTCCTACCTCTCGTCTAAAATGCACAAGCAGTACGATAAGCAAAGATTGCTGGAAATGAAAAACGATTTAGAACAGAAAGCATTCCATCGATTAATAATAGCCGTTGTGATTGTTGTTCTTGCCCTTTTTATAATTTCAGCATTAGGGATAAAATATAGAAAAGAAAAGGCGGTAGCCTCTAAATATCGTATGCTCTACGAAAAAGTAATTAGGAACGAAGCGGCAAATAGCATAAAATATGTGGAGAATAGTAAAATAGAAGAAAATAGAAAAAGCAGTCTCAAACCAGAGTTGGTAGAAGCTATTGCTGAAAAATTACAAAGTTTCGAAAAACAAAAATTATTTCTGCAAAAGGGTTTAAACCTTAGTGTTTTAGCACATATGTTGGATACCAATACCCTCTACTTATCAACATATATCAACGAGACTAGGGAAATGAACTTCAGCCAATATCTCAATCGCTTAAGAATAGACTACATCACAGAATTGCTTTTTAAAGAAAAAAGATTCCTTAATTATACAGTAGAAGCGCTGGCGGAAGAATGTGGCATGGCTTCTCGACAAAATTTCTCAGATGTATTTTTTGAAATTAATGGCATCCGTCCCACCGATTTTATTAAAAATCGTCTTCAACAGATAAAAAATGATAAGCCTTGATATTTTAAAAATATAATCTTCGTAATTTTCTGAAAAAAGGACATGGTAACAAAAACATTTTTTAGAAAAGTGGCTGCTTTGCAGCAGAATTTAGACCTTGATATCAAAAAAATACTGGAGCTGGATCAGGAAAAAGTAATGATGTATCAGAAGATACTCATGAAAATTGACTTAAGTATCAGAGCGCTTAAAAAGCTGAAAAAAAATGTCTTGTTTGATTCTGTTGCAGAGGAAATTACTTTCTTCAAGATTCATAAACCTTACTTTATTTCTCAATATATTTTTTTCTCAAAAGCCTTAAATATGGAAATCTCAAAACCATCCTCAGGAAATAAAGTGCTAAAAAAATATTTTCAAACAGAATTGACAACAATAAAAAATGAGATAAGGAAGGATATCCATTTTTATGATTACTACCGCAGAGAGGCGACCTATTTAGATCATAAATATTTCACCACCAATGCCAATGATCATAAAATGAAAATGTCATTGCATTTATATGATTTTGATGAAGATTTTACGACCACTCACGATCACAAATTAGCGCTAATTAAAGCCAACGAGCGATGGGCTGATTTTATCAATGCACAAATCGATTCTTTAGAACAATCCAAATCAGCTGCTCCGGAGACTAAAACAAAAATATCTTGGACTTCTAACAAAGTCTCGTTGCTCGAAATATTGTATGCGCTTCATTTAACCCAATGTTTTAATGGGGGTAATATTGAGTTTGGGGAACTGGTGCGCGAAACTGAAAAGATTCTCGCAATTGAGCTCGGCAATTGTTATAAAACAATTGGTGAAATTAAAAATAGGAAGTATAACAAAACAAAATTTCTGCAATTATTGATGAACAACCTCAATAAAACCATAGATGATCACAATATTTGACAAAATGTTTAATGGTTGATAACAATCAGGTTCTAATTGAAATCCTGAGGACCCTTTCTAATGCCTCTGACAGAGAATCGTTCGGTAGTTCGAAGAACTACCGAACTTTTTTTTTCACTTTTTCTAAACTTTGTGCAACCAAACAATCAAATCCCATGAAAGTATCAACCCTCTCCCAAAGCATCTCATTTCCAACCCTTGTCAGTCTGAGGCCCTCGAAGACCATCTCACCTTGTCAGTCAGAGGCGCAGTTTATCCTGAGCCTGTCGAAGGGAAGACCCCTCGTGTCATTGCGAGGCACGAAGCAATCCCACCCCTGTCAGTCAAAAACCCTCGTAAACCCTTGTCAGTCTGAGGCTCTCGAAGACCCGTCATGCTGAACCTGTCGAAGCACCATAACAAAAAAACGCCACTCTCAACCTCTCCAACTCTCAAACCCATCAAACATCAACCATCAACCATCAACCATCATTCCATTTATCATCAAAACCTCTCCAAGACTCCCTCGTGTCATTGCGAGGCACGAAGCAATCCCACCCCTGTCAGTCAAAAACCCTCAAACACAAACCCTAATAAACCCTCAAACCCCAATGAATCCAGCCAATCATCTCACCTGTTTCTACGAAAAAGCCACAAACGATGAAGCCATCAACCCAACGCACATTAGTCTATATATTGCCTTGTTCCAATGCTGGAATATCAATCGTTTTAGAAATCCCATCAGTATTTCAAGGGAAGAACTGATGCGTAGCAGCAAAATCAACTCCAAAGCAACCTACCACAAATGCCTCAGAAATCTTCACGACTATGGATATATTGACTATCAACCCTCTAAAAACCCTTTTACAGGCAGTCACGTCAAGATGCTGACATTTTAACAACCCCTCTGATGCGCTCCAAAAACTGTCAGTCTGAGATCCCAGCGCTGGCGCGAGCGTCCCGCTCGTGCCAATAGATAAATAGTAAACAATTTCTTATATTTACTAAATGTCCAGAAAATACAAATTTTGACTACAATCGTAGGGTTTTTAATTCGTGCGTTTTATTACGAGGAGATTATGTAGAAATTTTGCAAATTGATGTTAATAAGTAAAGCTTATGGGCACGAGCGAGACGCTCGCGCCAGCGCAAGGAAGACCCCTCGTGTCATTGCGAGGCACGAAGCAATCCCATCCCTGTCAGTCTGAGGCTCTCGAAGACCCTTTCACTCTGAGGCGCGGTTTATCCTGAGCCTGTCGAAGGAAAGGCTCCTCATGTCATTGCGAGGCACGAAGCAATCCCATCCCTGTCAGTCAGAAACCCTCAAAAACCCTTGTCAGTTTGATGCGCAGTTTATCCTGAGCCTGTCGAAGGGAAGACCCCTCGTGTCATTGCGAGGCACGAAGCAATCCCATCCTTGTCAGTCTGAGGCGCAGTTTATCCTGAGCCTGTCGAAGCACCACAACTTAAAAAACGCCACTCTCAAACCCTCCAACTCTCAAACCCATCAACTATCAACCATCATTTATCATCAAAACGTCACTTAATCCTCTAGAAGAGTATTTAAGAAATTTCCAGTTTCATACGAAAAACAAACCCTTGACCATCAAAAGTGTAAAATAAAAATGTCAATTTCATAAAAACAAATTGCATTTTAAGAGGAAAACACCATTATTAAATCACTAAAAATTCAACCATAATATTAAAAAACGTGTATTTTATAGCAGTTTTAGCTTTATGATTAAATTAATTTTAAAAATTTAACACTATTTAATAAATCTGATTGTAAATAATATTATATTTGAAAAAAAAAGATAAAGCTATGAAAAAACTCTACCTGTGGGTGGGGCTCCTTGCTATGGGGTATTCCTATGCTCAGAAGATCAGTTGGCAGAAGAATGTGGCATCCTCCACCCAGGATTTCCTCTCCGGACTGGCCGTTACTTTAGACGGACAATATCTTGTTTCCGGTTCATCAATCCAAAAGAACCAAAACCCATCAACCGGCAACGGACAACAATCAAACAACAAAGGCTACGATTACCACATCCTCAAACTCGACCAGCAAGGGCAAAAAGTCTGGGAAAAATACTTTGCAGGAAACCAAAACGATTATCTGTCGGCTACCACTGCTACGCAGGAAGGTGGCTTTCTTTTAGCCGGTACCTCCTTTTCTTCTTTGGCGTTGGATAAAAAACAAAAATCTTTTGGATCGTCCGATATATGGATCATCAAAATCAATGAAAACGGCGACGAAGAATGGCAACAATCGATCGGAACAAGATACAGTGAGGAATCCAGAAGTGTCACCCAAACCACAGATCAGGGATTTGTCATCGCTGGATCTAAGAGTCAGCCCAATCTTCTACAAGCTCAGGGCAAGGGCTTCGGCTCCAAAGATGTATTAGTGACGAAACTGGATAAATCCGGAAAGATCATCAGCCAATTGATACTAGGAGGCAAAGGTTTGGACGAAGTAGAGAAAGTCATTCCTACGAAAGATGGAGGCGTTCTCTTGGGCATCTATTCCAGAAGCAATGCTGTGGACAAGGAAGATGTAAAAACGAAAAATGAAAATTCATCTTCTCATAACAGCTCAAGCCCAACGCCCCCTACCTCTACCACTCAAAATACTCCGACTTCAGAAATAAC
The DNA here is from genome assembly GCA_002345565.1 of Flavobacteriales bacterium UBA2306. Taxonomy (GTDB): domain Bacteria; phylum Bacteroidota; class Bacteroidia; order Flavobacteriales; family Weeksellaceae; genus Epilithonimonas. The sequence goes on from DDVS01000002.1 coordinate 15,885, forward strand.
CACCAACTATCAACCAAAAACCACCAACAATTTTGGCGAAGGCGATTATTGGATGGTGAAGCTGGATAAGAACAACCAAGTCCAATGGGAAAAAACCTTTGGCGGTAATCAGGACGACCATATCCGCACATTGGCACTCACAGATTCTGGTTACATCATTGGTGGCGAAAGCAGAAGCCAGACTTCCGGAAACAAAAGAGCCAAACTGGAGGAAGGAACAGACCTATGGCTGATTGCCGTGGATGAAGACGGAAATGGACAGTGGCAACAGTCTTACAACTTCAAAAATAGAGATATTCTGATGAGTTTGAATACCATCAAAAATCCATCAACCGACAACCATCAACCATCAACCAAAGGTTACCTGATTGGGGGCTACACCCAAAGTGAGGGTAAATTAGAGAAAAACGACGAGACTTTCTGGATGCTGTGCATCGACAGCAAAGGCAAAGAAGTGTGGAGAAAATATGTGGAAGGCAAAGACAAAAAGAAGGAAGAGCGTTTAACATCGGCTCTCCTTGCCAGAGACGGCTCTTATGTTTTGGCAGGTACCAGTGCCGAGGAATTGGGCAAAGAGAATTGGAAAATCGTCAAACTTCTGGATTCTGATGTGGAGGATCTTATGGAAAACAAAAATCTACAGATCTATCCTAATCCTGTGAAGGATTACTGCTATGTGGAGATAGGTGTGGACTTTGACCAAGCTGACATTTACGTTTATGATATGACGGGCAAGGTAATCCAACAACTACAAACCAGAAACAAAGTGACAAAGATAAATACTTCTAAACTGCCGCAAGGTATTTATATTATAAAAGCTAATATCCCTAACCAGCAAAATAAAAAACTAACTATTAAAATCGTGAAATTATGAAATATATTATAAGGAAGAAATTACACTTACTATTTATTTTATTATATGGGATAAATATGCTAATATATGGACAGGCAAGTGTTGGGGGTACATCTATACCGCCTTCGGTCTCATCTTATGATTCCTATATTAATTCGCCGGTTTCTATTGCTACCGGAATTCCTGATATTTCTTTTCCGTTAATGTCTTTGTCAACGCATAAAAAAGACTATAATGTAAGTATAGGATTAAGTTATCACCCATCTAATATAAAAGGTGTAGAACCTGCTAGTGATGTAGGTTCTGGATGGAGTTTGATATATGGAGGTATTATATCCCGAGAAATTATAAATGGCGTAGATGAAATAGCGGATTCTGGTATTTATAATTATTCCTCTAATATTATATCTGATGATATTTATTTTTATAGTTTACCATCAGGTTCTGGAAAATTTAAATTTGAAAAAAAATCTGATTTTAATTTTGAGTTGATCAATCTTTCAGCCTCAAAGATGAAAATAGAGTTTACAGGTACTGCTAGGAAAAATCATTATGATTGTGACTCATTTAAAATTACAGATGAAAATGGATATCAGTATGAATTTAATGATTACGCAATTTCTCAGAAACCTCTCGCTTTATATCTTAATCAAAAATACAGAAGTGCTTATTATCTTAATAAGGTATTGTCCCCTTCAAATCAAGAACTTGTAGTTTACCATAATAAAGACTATTCTGAAATCCATGATGGAGTAGTTTCATATCGATTTTATAAACCCGAGATTATAGAGTCTAAGGATTTTGGCAGCATAAATCTTGTATACGTACCTGATATTACAGATCAAACATATAATGATCCATATAAATTAATATCACTTATTTTAAAAGATAAAAAAGAAAACATTATTAGTCAATTTTCTTTCGATTATTCACCGGCGGTCCACCACTTCACAAACTCCGATGGATTTTCACAATCAATCGTCAAACGTACACTTTCAAAATTTGTAAAAAAAGATAAATATTTAAATGTTATTGAAACAACAGGTTTTAGATATGAAGAAAGCGGTTACGGGGATTATGGTCCTATTCCGGAACATTATGGTATTAGTTTTTTGTATGATGGTATTGATAATGATGTTTATGGTTCAAATCCAAAATATTTAACAAAAGGCTTATTAAAGGCAGTTTTACCTCCCACAGGAGGTAGGATTGAATATCTATTTGGAGCAAATCAAACTACGTATGTTGAAGAAATCAATACTATAGCTGATAAGATAGAAAATAGTTGGTCAATAAATTATCCAGATATACAGTATCTTGTAAGATTGGATTCTTTGCATATGGACACCAATTTTCCATCTTCATGTTCTCATAATTTTACTTTTACGAAGCCCAATACCTTATATTTAAGAAGTGAAATTAAAGAATATTATCCTACAACTGACCCGGATTTTCCCTCACCTTCTCCAGCTCCAACTCCATCATTAAAGTTCAGGATAAAAAAAGTAGGATCAAATGCCTATTTACCTCTGAACATCATTGAGCAAAATGTTTCATTCTCTGTTATGAGTTTTGTAGTTGATGCTGGCAGTTATACTGTCGAATTTTATGGAACAGGAGGTAATGCTGATGTAGAATTTTATAAAATAGATCACATCCCTCCTCCTTATAAAAATACGCAAACTTTATTGGATTCGGGGGTAAGAATAGAAGCTATTAAATACTATGACCAAAGAGATACGTCAATAAAAATTCCAGTACGAACTGTGAATTATAACTATCAATTGGCAACCGATTCTAATATCTCGTCAGGTGTCCAGTTTTATTCGATAACCGATTATCCACAGCCATATATTAATTATACAAATGTAAAAGTATCAGGAGAAGATGGAAAAGGTTTTACCAGATATTATTTTAAAACTCTTTTGGATTTTCCAAAAATAGAAATTGAAAACACTAGTACAACTGCAAAATATTTTTATCCTAACTACAACTTGGTTAAAAATGGAGTTTTTGATAAAAAGGAAGTATATAATAACAATAATCAATTGGTCACAGATCAGATTACTGAAAATATCTATGAAAATATAGAACCACAGTATAAGTTTTATGCCGATAGTCACTGGAGTCATTTTACAAAAGCATCTTATTTGAAATCTCAAAAAATTATGAGTAATATCTATAATCAGGGTAATGCTATCAGCAATATTGTCGAGATTATCAACAGCTCCAATAACTATACTATCTCTTATAAAAAACAAACAGCTACTGATGGTAATGTTAAGGAAAATAATTATTTATATGCCTTGGACAGAGGTAATCAGAATCTTATTCGTGCAAATATATTAAACACTCCTCTAGAAGCCTCTTCCAAACTCAATAACATCCCTATAAGTAAATCAGAAACACTTTTTGAAAATCCGAATAACCTTTTTCCTACCTCATCTGTGTCGTATGCAGGGAATAACCATATCACGGGCAAAGTTATCTTTGACTTTTATGATAATAATGAAAACCTTTTGCAATATACAGATCAGTCCGGTTTTTCCACGGCTATTATCTGGGGGTATAGCGGGACTCTGCCAATAGCTAAGATAGAAGGAGCTAAATATGCTGATATATTATCTGCCTTGGGCGCATCCGATGCATCAGGTCTGTACATTGTACAGAAGTCCGATATCGATATAGATGCTGACTCTGAGCAGAATCTTAGAAATGCTCTGGAGACCTTCCGCAAAAAGCCGGATTTTAAAAACTATCTCATCACCACTTATACCTATGATCCATTGATAGGTGTCAAGAGTACGACCTCTCCCAATGGGATGACGACCTATTATTTTTATGATAATGCCAACCGCCTACAGAGAACGGAAGATGTCGATCATAAGATACTGAAAGAATATAAATACCATACTAATTACTAAGTTGATATTCATGAAAAGACATATATTATTTACGTATATCACCTTGATGGCTTCAGTATTATCAAGAGCTCAAAATCTACCGGCGGATCAGAATTATACCTATAGTAGAAGTTATCTAGAGCCTGTTACATATAACGCCTCTAATCCCAATGCCAACAACAGTGCAAAGCAGATTCAGTCCGTGCAGTATGTTGATGGATTGGGTCGCGCAAAGCAGAGCATAGCCATTGGTGCTACTTATAATGGGCAGGATATGGTAAGCACATCCTTCTATGATGCTATTACAGGAATGCAGACTAAGCAATATCTACCCATCCCGATGGCTAGTCTACAGGGTAATTTGCAATCTGTAAATGAAGCAGACATCAACAGCTATTATGGCGTTTCCAATGCTTTTGCAGAAGTCAAGACAGAGGATTCTCCGCTCTTGCGTCCTACCGAAACAGCGGCGCCCGGAGATCAGTGGCAGATGTCATCAGGCAAAACAAAAAAAACAGAATATCTGTTCAATGGCCTAAATGAAATTAAAAAGTATGTAGCAACATCTGATATTAATGAGAGTTTATTTTTCCCTCTTATAGTTCAGTCTGGAAACTTTGCTCCTAATAATCTTAATAAAATTAAATCTACGGATGAGGATAATAATGTATCCTATATTTTTCAGAATTCTTTAGGACAAACCTTAATGACCCGCCAGGAAAACAGAACCGAAAAGCTGGATACTTATTACCTCTATAACCAATACGGTCAGCTGGTAATGATTGTTCCTCCGAAAGCTTCTGCTCTGGCATCACTTAGCCAGACCGTTCAGGATCAATTGTGCTATATCTACCGTTACGACGCTAAAGGCAGACTGATAGAAAAGAAGCTGCCCGGCAAAGGCAAAGAAGAGATGGTTTACGACAAGGCGGATCGTTTGATTTTGTACCGTGATGCGAAGATGAATAGCAATGACCAATGGCTTCTTACTAAATATGATAAATTTGGAAGAGTGCTTTATACAGGATTTATAACAGGATCCGGAAGTAGCAGGGCTACTCAGCAGACCATTATTAATGATTTGCTGATTGTAGAAGAACCTAACAGTTCCGGTTTTACAAGGAACAATCTGCAGATCTATTATAGCAACAATTATTTTTATGAATTTGATACCTTGTTGTCCGTTAATTATTATGACGAATATCCGTCAGACGCTCCATTAAAACCTACTTCTATCCTTACACAGAACACCTTATCTGCTGACAATCTGGCGGACAGAAGTACCAAGACATTACCTACGGCTTTCTATGTCAAAAACCTGAGCGATGACAAATGGACCAGAATTTATTATTGGTATGATGAGCGGGGGAGAAGCATTGGCGCTACGGAGATCAACCATCTGGGCGGAACTACAACAACTAATACAAAGTTTACCTGGGCAGGGCTTACTGAAAAAGTAGAAACCGTTCACCAGAGAAAGGCTGTAAGTGCAGCGGTGACCGTATCCGAACGTTTTGAATACAACGAACGTAACTTCCTGACAAAACAATACCACAAGGCAGACAGCCAGGCGGAAGAGTTATTGGCAGAATATACGTACAACGAACTGGGGCAAGTGACCAACAAAAAAGTAGGAAATAATCTGGAAAGCATAGATTATGCTTATAATGTTCGTGGTTGGGTGACCAGTGTGAATAATCCTTCCAACCTGGGGACTCACCTCTTTGGCTACCAGCTGAAGTACAGCAATCCTTCGAATACCAATCTGGCAGTAGGGAAATACAATGGTAATATCTCAGAAGTAGACTGGGCCAGTGCAGATACCAGCACTCTCCAGAGGTATGGCTATCTGTATGACAGTATCAATCGTCTGAAGAAAGCCAACTACCAGCGTCCCAATGCTTCTTCTCCGGAGTTGCACTTTTTTGATGAGGAGATGTCTTATGACCTAAACGGTAATATCTCCACTCTGAAACGTAATGCGGCGCCTATCCGTGGTCTTACTCCGGTGAGTGTAGATAACTTGGCTTACGTTTATAATGGCAATCAGCTGGATCATATTACCGATGCCACGAATAATGTCAATGGCTATCACGGTGGTGGGAGCAACAACACTTACGATATTAATGGTAATCTGCTGACGATGCCGGACAAGAACATTACCGGGGATATCACCTACAACTTACTGAATCTGCCGGAGCATATAGAGCAGAACGGGATCCCGACAGACTACTTCTACCGTGCAGATGGCAAGAAGTACAAAAAGATCATTACGATTAACGGAGAAGAGATCAAGACGGAGTATCTGGACGGTTTTGTCTATACTACGCAGTACAGCGGAGCACTGTCCGATGCGTTGCACAGGGATGATGCTGCTACGCAGGATGTTGTGGCGGCGGGTTCTCCGGAGTCTTTTGTTCTGGCAGACAAGAACATCCTGCCTGGGGATCCTGCTCCGGAGATTGATATTACGCAGCCCTATTTCTTCCCGACCTCAGAAGGATTTTACAATTATGAGAATAAGGAGTATATTTACCAGTACAAAGACCATTTGGGTAATGTAAGGCTGAGCTATAAGCGAAGCAGCACAGGCAACCCGGAGATTATAGATGCTAACAGCTATTATGCTTTTGGGCTTAACTTTATAGAGCTGGGAGCAGTTGGGGATATTGGCAGCAGTTACAGTCCTTCAACAGATACATCCAGTTATAAGTACAACGGAAAAGAGCTACAGGAAACAGGAATGTATGACTATGGTTGGAGGCAATATATGCCCGACCTTGGAAGGTGGTTCGGGATGGATAAGTTATCGGAAGATTATAGTTCAGCATCCCCATATGCCTATGTTCTTAATAATCCTGTGATGATGTTTGACCCTGATGGAAGGGTCTCTATGGATTGGATAAACAGTTTTTGGAATAACTCTCAAAACGGAGTTAATACGACTTGGACGAATACTGGGAGTGGATTTAGCAACAACTGGGGCGGGAATATGGACTATGATGCCTCTCCTACCAATTTTAGTTTTGGAGGAACGTCTACAGGTATTAATAATTCTGGTAGTGGTGGTAATCTTTCTACAATTAATCTTCCTCCTGTCTATCTTACGGGAAAAAGTTCTGGTTGGGGACAACAGATACAGAATCAGTTCAATTCATATATGGATATTTGGAATTCTCGAGGTAGCTTTAATCATTATTCCAGCAATAGAAGTTCACAAAGTGGATGGGGAAATACAAATCCGTGGGGAGTGGCTTGGGCTACTTCTGGGGTATTATTAGCAGATGATGCAACAGGAGTTGGTGTGGTAGATGATGTTGCAATTGTAGGTATAGTAGCAGGAGCATTGGCTTATGATGCAACTTATAGAACATATGTAACTTACACACTAACAAATCCTAATGGACAAAAATATGCAGGAAGAGCAAGTGGTTTTGGAGACCCATATTCGATTATGATGAATAGGTTTTCAATGCATCATATGAAATTACAAGGTTATGGTGACCCTGTTCTTGATGCTTCTGCTCAAGGCTACCCATCTGGTTACTCTGCAATAAGAGGTAGAGAACAGCAATTAATAGACTATTATGGTGGGGTTGGTAGTCCAAATGTCGGTAACTCAATAAGAGGGGTGTCTAAAATTAATCCTTATGGCAGAGTATACCACTCGATGTCTAATACCTATTTTGGACCATTATCAGGATTTACAGGTTGGTAAAATTTAGATTTATGAAAAAAGAATTATCCGAAAAGCAAGAAATAGAAGCCACTTTTATAAAAGACTGGTGTACTGCGGTTATCGATTTTATATATTCAAAGTATAATGAGCAGGCTTCTTTTGGGGAAATGTTTAAAGATGCTTTTAGTGAAGAGACAAAGCAGAGATATCTTAAAGAACTAAATCCTTCGATATATTTAAAAGGTTTACGGATGGCATTTAATGATACCAATGAAATGGCAATGGGTGCACCGCAATCAATACAGGAGGAACTTAATAAATTATTACGTAAAAAATTTGGGAAAGATTTAATGACTTATTCCAAAAAAATACAGAAGAAAATCGCTCAAATAAAAGAAGCAGGTAAAATATCCAATGAAGATGAATATCGTTTGATAATGAGTTATATTGATTCAATTTATAATGATGAATCAAAACGAGAAGAATTAGAATTGCTTAATAATCTGTTATTATCTTGGGAAAAAGGAGCAGTAAAACCAGATATTGCATAATTGTAATCAAAGATTAATAACAATAAAAGCCACTCATTGAGTGGCTTTTATTGTTTTAATCAAACTGTTTGTCAACAAGGTCGAGAAAACCCTGCGCCAGTTCATCAAGGACTGTAAGATTTTCCTCTCCAAGATAGACACAGTTCCTGTACAGGTTTTTGGATGGGTTCAGGAACTCGAAGAAATCAAATGGCAGTTTTTGGATAAGGTAGTCAAGATTCTTGACCTTGGGGTCAACGTGTTGGCAAAGCTTCCAGAGTATGCGGATATTGATTTGATTGGGATGATATCGCAGGGCAACATAGATGAATATCACGCAAGCCCTGTAGAAGAATCCGCTCAACATCAAACCCATTCCCTCATTGGTCTGGTCTTCCTGTGAGCGTAGTAGTTTATAATTTTTGAACAAATCACTACAAAGCCTGTAATAAATGCCCTCGTCAGTGTCCCCGTTAGCATCTATTTTAATCCAATGCATTATCGTCGGGACATCCGCACGAAATATTGAGTTTTCTGGAATCATCACTTTTTGGAAGAAATCCTGATGCACGAAAAGCCTTTCTTGTATCCACGCCTTTTGGTGCGCAATGGGAACAATGTTGAATCTTCCCTCAGTCTGTTTAGAGACTATCTGCATCATCTCGAAATGGTCTTGGTTGCTGATTTTATTACTTATCAGCAGAAGATATAAAACGGTGGTCTTTTGGTCGGCAGAATAAATCTCCTGCTGATTGAAAAGGAAAATCTCCTCGATATTGAAATGCTTGGTCAGTATTTTAATTACAGGTTCATAAGGGGAAACCGTTTTGTTCTCAATCAATATTGGCTTTTGTTCGGTGTTTTTGACCGCCTTTTTCGTCTCTCTGAAAATACGGTCTACCAGATAATAAAACTTCTGTTCCGTATCGGCAATAGCGTCCCTAAACTCATCTTTAACATACATATAATCTTCGTAGTCGTCTGCTTTTTGAGCGCTGTTTAGAGCATCAATGATAAAATAGGTCGTCTCTGTCTTTTTCAGCATCAGTGTTTTAATCTCCGGCAGAAAATCCTCCAATCTGATAAGTCGTTCACTGAGCGAACCTTTGGAGAAATACTCGCCTATGCAGAGAATCTCTAAAAAATGAACGTGATGCTGTAAAATAGACAGGTAGATGTGGTATTCCATTGTCGGGGAACCACTTTCTTTAGCCTTGCGAATCTCAGTACTCAAAAGGTCGTGGGTATTGTAATAATCTTCTTTGAACTGTCTGAACTTTTTAAGTTGTTCGGGCAGTTCAGGATATGTAAACTTGTGGTCTTCCTTTTTGTACATTAAGGTGGAAGCATTACAATACCGATTGATATACAGGCTTCCAAATCTTACGTGTACTCTAATATTTTGCTCACCCATTATTAGAATATGGGTATCACATTGCTCCAAAGCCTTTCTAATCCCCCGCTGCGCAAAGTCTCCCGACTTTGAGCAATAAAATATGACCAAAATTTCTTAATTTTAATTTTCGTTCCAAAAGATAGCTTTTGGGAAAATAAGAAAATATGAAAGAAGGCTATACCACAAAAGATCAGGAAAAACCACATTTTATTACATGTAGCGTAGTAGATTGGATAGATGTTTTTACCAGAAAAGTGTATAGAGATATTGTAATTTCTTCTTTAGAATATTGCATCAAAGAAAAAGGGATGATACTGTTTGGCTACGTTATAATGAGCAACCATATTCATTTAATTGTTCAATCTAAACAGGGTAAACTATCAGACTTGCTAAGAGATTTTAAAAAATTTACTTCCACAAATATTCTTGAAGCAATGCAGACAGTACCAGAAAGCCGCAGAGAGTGGATGCTTGATTTATTTAAAAAAGCAACAGAAAGCCACACACGAAATAAAAATTATCAGTTTTGGCAATATGGAAACCATGCTGAAGAAATTTTTACTCTTCATTTTATGTGGGATAAATTAAATTATATCCATCTAAATCCGGTAAGAGCTGGTATTGTAAAAAAAGCACAGCATTCTATATATTCATCAGCAAGTAATTATGTAAACGGCAAAGGATTATTAGAAATTGAATTGGCAGACAATCCTATAATTGATGTAACAAAAAAGAACGAGTTTTGGCAATACAATAATTATGATGAGTAATTGTATGCTCAAAGTCAGGAGACTTTGCGCAGCGGGGATGAACTTTTCTTTGAAACTTTAAAATAATAATATTATGAATTTTTCACTGTATTTTAAAATATTTTCTTACATACCAACTGTCAATTTATTCTCTCTACTTTTACTGATTTTGCACGCGTATTTTTTACATGGACATATGCCTACTTATTCTAATCCCGACCCCAATGAACTGGGTTTTACATATTTATTTTTTATAATAATTACAATGTTTTTAATGTTTTCTTTTTTCATTTATCCTATTTTAATTACAATGGTAATTTTTAAAAAGTACTTAAAAACAAAAACAATATTTATTCATGTTATAATATATGGAGCAAGCGTAGTTTTACTATTAGCACTTTACAGATTGAAGAGTCTTGGTTTAGGCGATTGGATTGCAGACTAGAATATTAATCTTATACGATTTGGGATTGACTACCTACCCGCTACGCAAAGTCTGTGACTTTGAGCGGATAAAAATAAAAACCCCCCGCTGCGCAAAGTCTTTGCGCAGCGGGGGAGACGCTCGCACCAGCACGAGGGAATTTTGCAAATAGATATTAATAGATAAAACTCGTGGGCACGAGCGACTTCTGACTTCCAACTTTATTTTCAACAAAAAACCCCTCATTACAGAGGGGCATACGGATCGTTTATTTACGATGCCGCTGTTTAAATAAGATGATAAGATGTTTTAAAAGTAAGGTGGCAATGTAACTGGATAATCCCCCTATGCTGGCTAATACAATGGTTTTGATGAGGTCTTTGTGCTCAATATCAATAAAGATGGTGAGAAGGCTTCCAAATACAGTACTAACCTTTGTTGAATAATCTTGATGATTCATAATTGGAAAATTATATTAGAATCAGCCCCACGCCGTATACCAATCCTAATCATCGCGATGGATGGCTGTCTGGCTGATGGCAGACGCTATACCTCCCGCCACCGTGAGGTAGCCTGCAATGCTAACGACCACCGCAGGCAACACTACGGGTGCTGTGGCAATTACACCACTTAATGCTGTGAGCAGTAGCCCTGCATTTCTTATCATCTTAAAGAACCGGGGCGTAGGCGCCTTAATTCTTTTATAAACATTATTCATAATTGTTGTTTTAAAATGGTTAATTCTACTGTAAATCCTTTTTCCAGGTAATGAAAAACGAATGATTTCAAACGTTCAAAGGCGATGCGGGATTGATTGCCTTTTCCTTCTCCGGTTAACACGCTAACAGGAGCAATACATCCATTCAGTTCTTGCATGGCATCATTGGCAGGATGCAGCAGAATGAGATCTCTGTTCCGGACATTCATAACTTCAAGATGCCATTTGAATTTGGCGCTGTAGCGTTTCCGAATCCGGTATTGTCCTTCCGGAATACACGAGATCCGCCTTTGGTTATTATGCCACGGGAGTTCTATGGTCTTGCATAGTTCTTTGCCCTCATAACATAGCACGCCATTGGTACCATAAGTAAAATACTGTCTTGTTAGGATCAACTTCATAGCTAGCCGATGACATCAATGATTTGTAAAGCATTGAAAGCACCGTTTTTGAGGGGATAATTGATCTCATTCACCTGCTGGTAAAACTCGATGCCCAACGCTAAAAATAGCGGATGTGTAGAGTCGGCAGGTAGCTGCAGATCAATAGCAATGGCATTGCCTGCGATAGGGCTCAATTCAAGGGTATCACTACTTCCGATAACCGAATCATAGATTTCTTTTTCGAAGTCAATCGACATCGCTGCGGCAGTAAGTCGGTAATGGGTACTCCCTGCCGGAGCACCGATCATCGAGCTCGCTTCAAAGGGTTCGAAAAGCACACCCGCTTCGCCTGTCGCTCTGTCCAGTGTTTTTTCCCAACTCGCAAAAAGCGTGTTGCTAAGTTTGCCATTAGCGTTAAAATCAAAACCGATAAGTAGCTCTGCTTCGCCGTCAATGACGTTTCTTAATCCCCGCGGATTGATACGGTCTAGCTGAATCACTTTCAGCATTTCTTTCGTCAGGCGGCTCACCATCCTGCTGTCGTTGATATTCTGCAATAGACCGCGAATGGATTTTCGCAAGACTTTGCCGGCTTTGCCGGCACGGCCAAATTCTGCGCCGTTTTCACGCGTCCGTTGGAAAGCGGGATCGGTGCGGATACGCTCGGGCGATATGCCACCTTTTTCTCTTGCCAGATAACCGTCTTTGGATTTATAGAAGGTAATGCCACCTATGGTGCCATCCAGTCTGATAATACTTTTTTGTTTTGCCATTGTTTTAAAATGTTTAATTAATAATGGAGTGAATTACACGCGATCATTCTCTTTGTTGCAACATGGGTCAAATGATTTCTGATGCAAATGTTAGCTTATTCAATGACATGGCAATCATCCCCGCGGTCCATATGTCCTATCAAGGCACAGATGTCTCAAAGAGTCACCAAAGACCTTATAAATTTGCGTAACTTGCAGCATAGAGTATAGATAAAGCCTACCAAAGGCATAGATAGTGTATGAAAAAAAGTATGAACAGGGTCTGCATTTATCCGAAGGATATTCAGCTGATAACCGGTAAAAGTTATCGCCAGAGTACCAGATTGATGCAGAAGATCAGAAAAGATCTTGGAAAATCACCCAACGAATTTCTGACCATTGAGGAGTTTTGCGACTACTCAGGAATCAGATACGACCAGCTTTCACATCTCATAATAGGATAGAAGCTCATCAGGATACAAGGCATCCTGTTTTTCTATGCACGCCTTTAACTGGTTCAAATTCTGATACACACACACACACACCTACAAAAAAACGCTACTCAAACCCATACAACATAAAATGCATCCTTATACAACCTTATCAACAGGGTTTAAATCCTTTTCTTGAGTCCGCCGATGACTTATATTGCTGACTGATGGATAATGAGTTATATGCAAATTAAAATCCAATACCAGGATTTTTTTTGTCATAATTATTGAGTAATTTTGCAGTCCGATTTTGAGAAATGAAACCAATTAATGTTTACACCCTGCTGAATAAGTGTGTTATAATGCTGTTTTTAATGTTCTGTTGGGGCATGATCCCGGCACAGTTTATCACTGTTGATAATACATCTTACACCCCACAACAATTGGTGGAAAAATTTATTGGAACCAATAATTCTAGTTGTGTTGCCATTTCTAATGTGACTGTTTCCGGAGGTAACCTTGGAGGCAGCGATTCTAGTTATGGCTATTTCCAGAACGGCTCTCAGCTTGGGATGAATGAAGGAATAATTCTCTCCACCGGAACGGTGCTTGCCGCACCAGGCCCCAAGAAAAGAACCATACAAAGTGCCACCGCTAACGGCTGGGCAGGAGATCCGGATTTGGCAAGCGTAGTGGGAATTCCTATTTCCGAATTTGCTAATGCCACTATCCTGGAGTTTGATTTTACCGCTACACTCAGCAATAAAGTGAGTTTTCGGTATCTTTTCCTTTCAGAAGAGTATCATCCGGGAAATTATGACTATAGTGATGCATTTGCTTTTCTTATTAAAAAGACAGGAAGTACAGATCCTTATACCAACATCGCCGTTGTTTCAGGAACAAATACCCCGGTTTCTACCACCACGATTAATGATAGAGAAAATTCTAAATATTTTGATGGATTTATCGGGTATTATAGCAATACCAATGGAACCAATGATAGCGCAACCAATTTTAACGGACAAACAAAAATCTTAACGGCTATTGCCAATGTAGAAGCCGGAGTTAATTACCACATCAAGCTCGTAATTGCAGACGAGGGTAGAAATGCCAATTCGCAATATGATTCTGCTGTATTCCTGGAGGCGGGAAGTTTTACCGGCAATATCAATCTTTTACCACATCTTGATACAGATGATGCTGCCGTTATCTGCAAAGGAAATGCTGTAAGATTAGAGCCTAAAAATCCTGCTGATATTAACGATTCTGCAGCAAAATATTTTTGGACAGAAGCCAATTCTCCAAATATTATTTTATCTAATAACTCATATTATGATACCAATGTTCCCGGTGATTACAGACTCCGTGTGGAGTTGAGCAGCGGCTGTACACTGGAAGGAAATGTCAAATTAGAAAATGCGCCTGTCCCGGTTGTAGATAGTACGCCAATTATGGTTTGCGACAGTGATTTTGATGGGAAGTATACCGCAGTTTTATCGGAATATAATGCCAGAATTTTGACTAATTTTTCAAGAGATTTCAGCATTAATTACTATACGGCGACGGGAACACTCATTGATCCGGATCAGAAATTTGAATTGACCCAGAATCCACAAATTATCAATGTTAGCATTGGTGCATTAAGCTGTACGCCAGAGGTTTATCCTGTTCGGTTTTATCACGGAGCAAAATTATCAATGACAGATAATTTGTCTTTTGATGTGTGTGATAGTGACCGTAATAATACTGAGCGAAAAGATTTGGCAGATTATTTAACCCAAATAACATCAGAAACAGGCTATACTGCCACTTATTTTGATAAAGAAGCCGATGCAAAAAAAGGAGGAAACTCCACCATTGGCAGTTCACAAAACATTACATCTGACAAAAGTTTTTATATAAGAATAGAAAAAAGTGGAGCCTGTGCTAATTATGTGAAAATCAATTTGAGATTTAAGCAGCCAAGAAAATCCAGCTTGTTACCAGAAGAACCAATAATGATTTGTAAAGCGGCTACCACAAACCTACAGGTTGAAACCGGATTCGATTATTATGAATGGAGTACAGGAGTCAAAGGTCAGTTTGCCAACGAAATTACCAACGTGCCGGCAGGAAATTACTGGGTCAAATTAACCTCTAACGGTTGCGTTTATCAGCAATATGTCCAAGTAAAAGAAGCAGAAAACCCGATTATTGATAACGTGCTGATACAAGGCTCTACAATAACTATCCAGGTTTCCGGAGGGACAAAACCCTACCAATATGCTTTGGATAATGGTAATTATCAAAGTTCTAATGTTTTCAATAATGTAACTTTAGGAAATCATACGGTTTACGTGCAAGGTAAAGATGGATGCGCCATTGTTAGTCAAAATTTTTCGCTCATTAATACTCAGAATGTCATCACGCCTAACCAAGATGGCGCTAATGATGTTATTGATTATTCATCTTTATCAACAAAATTAGACCCTCGGTTAGAGATTTATGACAGAAACGGCGTTTTGATCTTCAAAGGAAATAGCAATAATCAGTTTATCTGGGATGGTAAACAAAATGGCAGAGTTCTCCCTACGGCTTCTTATTGGTATATTTTGGAATGGAATGAGGCAGGAAACCCAGAAAGAACCAGAATCACAGGCTGGATACTTCTCAAAAACAGAAGTTAATTAAAATAGAGGCAATAAAATCCTTTTTTCTACATTTGTAACAATATGATATTGTTATAAAAATGAAGAAAAGTTTACAAATTTTATTAGTTTTAATTTTTTCTATAAAATCTTTTGCGCAGCTAGACAGGGAGCACTGGTTTGCACCGATGTTTGACGGACAAAGTAATCATGCCGACTATGAGCAGGTTTTGCATCTCTCTACCAATGAAACGACGCCATTTCTGGTTTCTATTTATAGTAACAATACACTGCTACAGCAGCTAAGCATTAGCAAAGGCGCTCCCGGCATCATAGATATTAACAGAGACGATATTATTGCAGATTCTAACAGAGATCTTAATACAGTAGGCAGAAGAGGACTTTATATAAAAGGCGAGAAACCTTTTTTTGCCAATCTTCGGTTTGGGGTTCAAAATCATGCCGAGATTATCACTTCCAAAGGGACGGCCGGGATCGGGAAAGATTTCTACACCGTAATGGCTCCCAATTTACAAAATACAAGCAACCTGGGATCTTCTGTAAGTGTCTTGGCAACCGAAAATAATACCAACGTTACTATTAATAATTTCAAAAAAACCATCAGCTTTAATAATTATGGTGCCACAGCAGGGTTCTCTTTTACACTCAACAAAGGAGAATCTTTTATTGTAGATGTAAGATCTACAAATGCCAATAACAGAGATGGTTTTATTGGCGCTAAAATTACTTCGGACAAACCTATTTCCATTTCAAACGGAAATTTTAACGGACAATATGCGACCACAGCTACTAATGCAGGATCAGATATTTTAATGGATCAATCTGTGCCTGTAGATAAATTAGGAAACGAATTTGTCATTGTAAAAGGCTATGGTTTAATAGGGAATAAAATGGAAGGTGCGATTGTCGTAGCTACAGAAAAAAATACTTCTATCTATCTCAATGATGATAATACACCCATTGCAGTATTAGCCAATGAAGGCGATTATTTCAAAATAGAAGAAACTGAATACCAAGACCGTGGAAATAGTCATTATAATCTCCATGTAAGCACAGATAAAAACGTATATGTATATCAATTACTTGGCGGTGTAGAAACAAGTTCTGCTCCATTGGCAACCGGTGGTATGAATTATATCCCGCCGCTCAATTGTTATTTGCCAAGAAAAATTGATGAAATAAGTTATATCAACAAAATTGAAGCTTCCGATGCGGACGATAGATTTGTCACCAAACTTAATATTATCACAGAAAAAGATGCGACAATCAAAGTTAATGGAATAGTTCCGGATGCTAAATATGGACCTTATGATGTGTCTAATATTGTAGCTAACCAAAAATGGGTCACTTATTCTATTCCTAATGTTAAAGGCAATATTACTGTAGAGTCTAACAAAGCGGTAACAGCAGGAATTGCCAGTGGAAATAATGCTTTTGGTTATGGTGGTTATTTTGCGGGCTTTTCATCTATACCATTAATTCTCAAAACATTAGGTGAGTGTTTGCCAGGTGTTAAATTGGAGGTAACCCAAGGGTTTGATATGTATCAATGGGAAATTAAGAACGCTGCCGGTGTTTTTGTAAATGCGCCTGTATATTCCGGCTTAGATCCTGCTACAAATCTGCCCTATAATAATAACGACTATACATTTTATCCGCCACAGGCTGGCATTTATCGGGTAAGAATAAAACAAGGTTCTTGTCCGGAAATTATCACAGCAGAATATAAATTTTATAACTGTACCACTTATACTAACGCAAATTATGAAACTTGTACAACTCAAAATGTAGTACCGGTTTTCAGTTTAAGTTCGCAATCTGTTAATCCACCTACTGTTAAAATAGAGGAGCAGCCATCTAACGGGACGGTGGTGGTTAATAATGATGGAAGCATTACTTATACTGCAAATTCTACCTTTGCGGGGATTGATAAATTCAAATATTCTTATTGCGGCAACAATCCGCTTCCGGACTGCGAAGTGGCTCAGGCTACTATCACAATCAATCAGATTATTGCTCAAAATGCTTTGCTGAAAGAGTGCTCTTCCACCAGCTCTGCCATGTATAATCTTAGTCTTGCCAATGTAACATCAAATTCTGTTACCAAAGCCTATTACACATCCAAAAATGGAGCAGAAAATGAAATTGCAGCCGAGAAAATTAATAACTATACTGCTTATTCATCGCAGGATACCACTGTTTTTGTAAGGCTGGAAAACGCTAAACATTGTATCTCCATCAAACAGATAGAGCTTCGCCATAATCCCAATCCTGTTGTAACGGAAAATCTATACACAAAAGTACATTGCGATGAAGATGATGGCATTGTAGATGGTAATTATATTGTCGATCTTAATGATATAACACCCGTTATTCTTGCCAATTCTTCTGCATTCTCTGTAAAATATTATGATACAAAAGTAAAAGCAGACGCAGGTGGTAGCAATAATATCACCGCAAGCTATCCATTTACCACATCCACAAATAAAATCTGGATTCGTGTAGAATCTACTGAAGCTTGTTTCACAGTAAAAGAAATAACACTTGCTATTGGCGCAAAAATCACTTTACTTTCTAATAGTGTAACAGAAAGCGTGTGCGACAATGATCTGGATGGTAAATTGTTAGTAGAAAATCTTTCCAGCACATACAGGTCCTATTTTACTAATGATACCACAGCAACCATCAAATTTTATATCAAAAAAGCAGATGCTCAGAATAATGCTTCTAATAATATAGATGAGCTTAATGTTAGCAATCAATCCACTCTGTATGCTCATATTTCTAGCCCTAAAAGCTGTGCAGATGTTGCAGAATTAATTCTTAAAATAAAAGTTCCGCAAAAATCTTCTGTTTTAGCAGATAAAACCATTTGTCCTTCCGATGTTACCTATCTGGATGCCGGTTCTGGTTTCAAATCCTATGAATGGTACAAAGAAGATGAGCCTTCAAAAATAATTGGAAATCAAGAAATAATTGAAGATCTTCCCGTAGGGAAATATTTTGTTGTTTTAACTGGTTTTGCGCCTAACGACTGCCCGTTTAAACAAGCTGTAGAAATAAAACCAACGGAATTGCCCGTTATAGAATCCATTGAAATTACAGGGAAAACTGTCAAAATTACGGCTAAAGGTGGTACAAAACCATACCAATATGCCATTGACAACGGCAATTATCAGGATTCTAATGTATTTACCAATATCCCCGAAGGTATCCATACAGCGTATGTAATCTCCGCAGATAAGTGTGATCCTGTAGCAAAAGAGTTTTCCATAATAGAAATCTATAATATTATTACCCCAAATGGAGACGGCAAAAATGATGTTTTGGATATGTCTCTTTTAAAGCTTAAACAGAATGTCAAATTTCAGATTTTTAACCGCTCCGGACAAAAACTTTTTGAAGGAAATGAAAGTAATCATTTCACTTGGGATGGTAAGCAAAATGGCAAGCCATTACCTACGTCAAGCTATTGGTATATCTTGCAATGGCAGGATTTTGAAAACTCGCCAACAGTGAATTATTCCGGTTGGATATTATTGAAAAACAGAAACTCTGATTAAATTTTTTATTAATTCTAATTACTTAACATAAAACCGATAAAGTTTAATAAATTTTAACCTTGTCGGTTTTTATTTTCTTGTCAAAATCTCTGCTTTTCTCTCTAAATTTGCGCCATTATTATGAAGAGAGTTTTAGCAATTGCTTTATTGTTTTGTATGACAATGGTTTACAGCCAGGTTGTTGACGGGGAAATTTACATCAGAGATAAATCCAGTTTATACCTCAACCAGGTGTATGTTACCAATATTAATGAGCACAAAAGTGTATTAGCCAATTATAACGGTGACTTCCGGATTGCAGCCAACGAGGGCGATGTCATTAGATTCACTTCCATAGCTACAGAAAGAAAAGATGTAACCGTTACCAAGCAAATGCTGGATATGGGTAAAAATTTTTTCGAGTTACAAATTGCTTATTATGAAATCCAGGAAGTCATCATCAGCTCCTTCAAACCTACCGGAAATTTAAGAAGAGATGTTGCTATGCTCAAATCTTCCGAAAAATCTTTTGAACTCAGAAAAATGATCGGGTTGCCAGAGCCAAAAGGAGATGGTACTTCGCCAGAACTCCCGGTAATGTCTTTCAACCAGGGTCTCAGCTTTAGTATAGACAGTATTTTTGATTTGATTTCTGGTGAAAGAAAAAAGAAAGGACGCTACTACCAATACGAAAAAATGAGCCAGGATATCAAAAATCTACAGGATTATTATGGTGATGATTACTTCATCAAACTCAAAATTCCGAAAGATTTAATTCCTAATTTTTTGCAGTTTGTTTACAGTTCAGATAATATCACAGCCTTTTTAGAATCGAATAATTATGAAGCAGCAAAAGTTTATATTGAAAAATACCTTCCGATCTATCTCAAAAGATTACAAAACTCCAATTTGATACAGGCCAAAGAAGAATTATCAAAATAGTTTTTTATATTGCTGATAATCAATCTGTTTTTGTGTTTCATTATATTTAATTATTTTTGTCCCGTTTTTATAAAAATAAGAGCTTGAATAATAATGGGGAAAAATAAAATTGCCAGATTCCAAGAGAATAAAACGTTACCAAATGTAATCCAACCAACCAGGGAAGAAGCCATCAATACCTTTGAACATAAAGGAAAATGGGCAGAATTTTTTGGCAACAATAACCCTATCGTATTAGAATTAGGTTGTGGTAAAGGAGAATATTCCGTGGGTCTTGCTAAATCTTTTCCAGGAAAAAATTTCATCGGTATCGATATTAAAGGCGCCAGATTCTGGTTCGGGGCGAAAGAAGCCGTTAACAGCAATCTTGGAAACGTGGCATTCCTTAGAACTCAAATAGAATTGATTGAGCATCTGTTTGAAAAAGATGAGGTTTCCGAAATCTGGATTACATTCCCGGATCCGCAAATCAAGTACAGACGTACCAAGCATAGATTAACCAATCCGGAATTTCTGGCAAAATACAGAAACATCCTCAAAAAAGACGGCGTTATCCATCTGAAAACAGATTCTGAGTTTTTGCATGGCTATACACTAGGCTTGTTGCAGGGTTCTGGACATAAGATATTAACCGCACATCACGATATTTATGGAGCCGAAGAATATCAGCCAGATACGCCTTTGCTAAAAGACATCAGAACTTATTATGAGGAACTTTTTTCCTCAAAAGGTAAAACCATTACATATATTAAATTCAAACTTAAGGATGAATAAATTTTTCGGTTTGCTGTTCTTGGGAACGCTGTTAGGCTCTTGTGCTTCAAAGAATCATTTGACAACATTTGCAGAGCAGAAAGCCGTTGCTTTATCTATACAAAATACAGATTCTGCATCTTTGAAAAACAATCTGGCTGTAGAAAACCCTACGATTAATCTTCTTAATCAAGCCTTCAATACAGATGCTGCGAACAAGAATATGGTATTGGTGATTTCCAATGAATCGGATTGCGATTTTACCATGGATATTCTGGGGAAAAATCATTATCAACTGCCGGTGGCGGCCAATAAATCGGAAAGTATTGTACTGCAACAAGGCGATTATGAAATGAAATCCGAAGTTTGTAAAAGTCCGTACAAAGTCCGAAAAACTTTTTCTGATAATACAGAGCTTAGCATCAAATATTCTATTATAAAAAATCCCGAGGAAGAGAATTCTATCGTTAATAATCGATAAAAAAATCGGCGTTTTAACATTAAAATGCCGATTTTTTTTATTAAGCCACAAACATTATTTTACAGTAACTTCATAGATTCTGCTCCAGTTTTTACCGGTAATTAGCATATTATCTCCTTTGAATGCAATCCCATTGAGAACGTCATCATTGCCTGTGGTATTTTGTTTGGCGATATTAGAAAAATCAATAATACCAATAACTTCTCCATTTTCCGGGTTGATTTTTAGAATGATAGGTTTTTGCCATACATTGGCGTAGATAGCGCCGTTGTGATATTCCAGCTCGTTGAGTTGGTCATAACCTTCTGTGTTGCTTGCTACAGCAATTGTTCTCTCTACCTGGGACGGATTTGCTGGATTCAGGAAATAGATATTTTTTGTCCCGTCAGAGAGGATTAAGCTAGTGCCGTCATACGTCAATCCCCAGCCTTCTCCAATAATATCCGGATATGCAAATTCGCTTAAAAGTTTTAAAGAATTTTTATCATAAATAAAACCTTTTTTGTTTTGCCAGGTCAATTGGTAAACTTTATCGCCAACAATAGTGCTTCCTTCAGAAAAATATTCCTGAGCTTGGGATGTACTTGCGATAGGCGTTGTAGAACCGAGATTGTATTTTAAAATTCGGGATTCTCCATGTTGTCCGTCAGATTCATAAACCACATTCCCGTCTAGCTGAAATCCTTGAACAAAGTTTTTGGGATCGTGCGGATATTGGTTAACAATCTGATAAGAAATTTCTCTTGGCTTGGCTTTGGCAAAGACGTTGATTGTAGCGTCTTGTTGCAACATTTCTCCACTTTTTGTTTTGATATTGAAGGTAACGTCATTTTCTCCCAATGAGAAAAACTTTGGATCTATGGTTAGGTTGCTGGTTTCTTTGTCATTATAAGTAATTGAAATAGCCTCTGCATAATCCAGAACATCCTGCGGAATCTGTAGCTGGTCTCCAAAATGATAGCCTTTGCTTTGTTGACCAATGTTGTAATCATTCAACGAGTTCAGAATGTCTTTTTCTTTGTTGCAACCTGTTAAAACCAGCAGTGCAATAGCCGATGTCAAAAAAAGTTTTTTCATTAGATTTTTATTATATGAAATCCTGTTTTAGGATTAGATGATTGCTATTACAGATTAATACCGCCAAAAATACGAATTATGAAAACTAATGCCTCATAAATTTTTCTTAATTAAACATAAAAATGTAGATTTGTAAATATTATGATTACTATTGTAGCCGCTATAGGAAATAACAACACTTTGGGGAAGGACAACCAGTTGCTATGGCATCTTCCAAAGGATTTGAAGCATTTCAAAACATTGACAGAAAATCACCCGGTGGTAATGGGGAGAAAAACTTTTGAAAGTATTGGCAAAGCTTTACCCAACCGTACCAATATTGTTGTTAGCAGGAAAGAAAACTGGTTTCAGGAAGGTATTTTGATTGTCTCCACGCTTAAAGAAGCGCTCAAATTTGCCAAGAAAATTGATGAAAATGTTTTTGTGATAGGCGGTGGCGAAATCTATAAA
This sequence comes from Flavobacteriales bacterium UBA2306, assembly GCA_002345565.1. Taxonomy (GTDB): domain Bacteria; phylum Bacteroidota; class Bacteroidia; order Flavobacteriales; family Weeksellaceae; genus Epilithonimonas. The sequence goes on from DDVS01000002.1 coordinate 38,596, forward strand.
CAAACATTAGATTTGGCAGATAAACTGGAAATTACACACGTAGATGCCAATTTAGAAGCGGATACTTTTTTTCCTAAAATTGATCTTAAAATTTGGCAGAAAACAAATGAAGAATGTCACAGCAAAGATGACAAAAACGAATTTGATTTCTGTTTCCAGACCTACGAAAAAATATAATTAAAATTCAGCATCTTGGTTCTTTTCTTATGGAATCACAGAGTATAAAATAATGGATTATCCAAGCAAAGTTTTATCAAAAGCAGTGGAGGAGATTGCAGGCTTGCCAGGAATTGGTAGAAAATCTGCACTTAGACTCGCCTTGCATCTGCTTCGTCAACCATCATCACAAGGGATTTCTCTGGGCAGCGCTATTCAGAATCTGGTTACAGAAATTAAATATTGTAAAAATTGTCATAATTTTTCTGATTCAGAAGTTTGTGATATTTGTAACGATGAAAAGAGAAATCAGGAAATACTCTGCGTGGTAGAAGATGTGAGAGATGTAATGGCTATAGAAAATACAGGAAAATACACAGGCAAATATCTGGTATTGGGAGGTAAGATTTCTCCCATGGAAGGCATTGGTCCCAGCCAATTGAAAATAACCAGTTTGGAAAAAAAAATCCAGTCTGGCACAATAAAAGAGGTGATTTTTGCGTTAAGTTCCACAATGGAAGGAGAAACTACTGCCTATTATATTTACAAAAAATTCAAAATGCTCCATGTAAATTTTACTAACATCGCCCGTGGTATTGCGGTAGGCGATGAGTTGGAGTATGCAGACGAGATTTCTCTCGGTAGATCTATTATCAACAGGACTTCCTATAATGAAAAAGGTCTATGAAGTTAAGTGTTATTATTGTCCATTATCAGGTAAGCAACCTGCTTAGAAAATGCCTTCTTTCCATTCAGAAAAATTTTAATGGATTTTTATATGAGATTATAGTAGTAGATAATCATTCTCCCAACTCCGAATGGAAAGAATTAAAAACGGAATTCCCCGATGTTCAGTTTATCGAATTAGAAAAAAATCTTGGGTTTTCAAAAGCCAACAATATAGGGGTTAAAGCAGCAGAAGGAGAATATGTTTATATCCTAAATCCGGATACGGAGATCGAGGGTGATTATTTTAAAGAAATTTTGGATTTTGCAGATGCGCAACCGGATTTTGGATCTCTTGGGTTAAGAATGCATAACCTGGAAGGCGAGTTTCTGCCAGAAAGCAAACGCTCTGTTCCCAATTTATTCAATTCATTTGAAAAACTCTTTACCAGATTTCATAATGATTCCAAAACATATTATAGAAATGATGTAGGCGAATTTGATATTGCAGAAGTAGATGTAATGACGGGGGCTAATTTACTCGTGAAAAAATCGGTCTATGATGAAATTGGCGGCTTTGATGAACACTATTTTATGTATGGAGAAGATATCGATATCTGTTACACCATTCTGCGTCATGGCTATAGAAATTTCTATTACGGAAAATATTCTATTTTGCATTATAAAGGAGAAAGTACAGTCTATAATCAGGAATATCTCGAAAGATTTTTTGGGGCTATGGATATTTTCATCAAAAAGTATTATAAAAAACAAAAGCCGGCGCAGTATATCATTATGAAGCTTGGATTAAAACTTAAATACTTGCTGGAACAGAGAAAATTAAAAGTTTGATTTCTTTTCATGAGGATATGTAGATTCTTCTGCAAATTGCCTCAGAGCTTTCATTTCATCTTTGGCTTTTAATTGCCCAAATCTTGCTGCGGCATAAGTTAATAAAATCAAAAATATGGTGACAATGGAACAAGGCAATGCCCAAGGGTAATTGTACGTATTGATTTGTCTTTCTACATAGAACAAGGTGAAAAATACCATCCAGCAGATGGCCCACAAAAAATATAAAAACATAAAAAATGTCCATACGGCAGAGCTGGGACCAAAAATCCCTCTAATGACCGTGGTATTTTCCTCTTTCTCTACTCTTATAGACAAATTAGGTTTCCAATAATTGCTCTCTTCGGTTTTTACGAAAATAGTGGCAACCTCTCTATTCACATTTCCGCAAAACTGCGCTTCGTTGCTTTGCAAATAAGTTTTCAGATTATTTTCATAAGCCTCTGGAGAAAGATGGGTGTAGAGTTTGAATCTGGGTCTATTCCGGATATGATTCAGGGTGTCATTCATAATCTTTGCTTATATATTTCCACTTATCAATTCTTATTCCTCAATGTACGGGATAGGATCTTCCAAAATCAATTCCATCTTTTTAATGCTTTGATTTCTCATGATTTCTAAGCTTATTTTTTTGCTGTCATCGGTTTTCAAAATATGATGGATTTTGCTAAGAGTTAAGCTGTTCGCTTTTTTATTGTTGATTTTGATCATTTCATCTCCTTTCATAATTCCGGATTTTTCTGCCGGAGAATTTTTTCTGATGCCGGATACTTTAAAAACCGGTTTTAAACTGAATTTGTATTGAAATTTTTGAGAACTGTTATCCAGGACATTAATTTCATTACCTGCAGAGTTTCTTTTGGAAGTTTCTATACGGACTTCTTCTTTTTCCCAAACCAGTCCGTCTTGTTTTATTTCTAGCCCGCTTCCGTCAATTAGGAAAGGGTCGTTCACATGTTTGTTGGCCCGGAAATAGATTTTGTTCTCCGGATAATTAAAAACGATAGAAAACCGCCTTAAAACCTCTGCGCCAATAGAGCCTTTTCTGTTTTCTACAATTCTAAGATGTTGGATAGAATATTCATCCGGCATAGAAGCAATTGGTTTGTTGAGTTTAAATTTTCCAATAGATAAAGAATTTATCCGGCTTCGTTTTCCATAGATGTCACCACTAAATCCTCTTCCCAGAAAATCGTCAATATTCGGACGGTTGTAGATAAAGTCTTTTATCAATGTAGGGAAAAGCCATACAGAATCGGTATTTCCTAAATCCAACAGTAATTTTGAACTTTGTTTCTCGTGTTTCATTTCAACATCGGCCAACATATAAGGTTTATTGAGTTCAATGGTCATTGGAAACTCAGAATACCTTTTGATTTTTTTAGGAAATTTGGAGCTGTCTTTATAAATGCTAATTGTTTTTTTGACATAATTGATTTCTATAGGGTGGTTTTTGAAAAAATAATACCCTAAAATTCCATTAACCGGAACGCCGATGTCTTGGGAAATATTAAAATCCTCATCCAGCACAATAAAAACCGTATGGGAATTGTCTGTAAAGTTTTTTCCAATTTTTACAGTGTTATGAATAGACTTCAGCGCATCTACACTTACGGTTTCTCCCAAACCTCGGAATGTTATCTTCTCGGTGTTTTTAAAATCAACCTCCTTATTTTCTAAACTAAAAAGCATCGTTTCTGCAATGCCGGAGTCTAACAGAAAATTTAATTCTACACCATTTATAGTGACTGGGATGAAGATCAGATTGTTTATCAGCTCAAATTTAATAACTGTTTTCTCTGCATTTTCCAATAAAAAACCCTTTTGAGCTTTTGCTAATAAGCTGAATATAAGTATTATAAATATTGAAAATTTCATATTGAGATTTTGTAATCATTACTTCCAAAGAAATAATCTTGCTGTTATGAATTTAAAAATTTTTATGTAATTAATAGTTTATTTGAAAAATTAATTTTTATTTGGAATGTATTTTGTTGAAATATTAATGAATAATTAAAATCGTTATTAATAAAATAATGGTTTTTTTATTTGGAATGCTATGTTTAATATTTTAAAATGATCACGATGAAAAATTTACTATTTATCTTCAAACAAAATCCGTTAGATGATGTGGTTTTTGCTAATAGAAACAAATCCTATGGTGCTTATGACCTTCGGAATGACTATTCTAATCAACTCACAAAAGCTTTGGTCATAGGAACTGCTTTTTTTGCTTCTGTCTCAATAATTCCTATAGTCATTTCTAACCTAAGTTCAGATAATGAAGATGGAATTGCTGGAACAACAATATATTGTCCTATTGACTTGACTGAAATCAATGAAACCAAGCCAAAACCAACCCCAACTTCGCCAGTTCAGCAAACTATTAAAACAGTAGAAAATCCGGAATATACTCCGGTTCGGGAGGTTAGAAAAGAAAAACCACTTCCCACAAAACAAGATTATGAAGGTGCTGCAATAGGAACAGAAACCAAGGCTGGAGAAGAAACAACAATAACAGTAGCTCCTCCCGCAACAGTTCCCGGACCTGCAACAGTAGCGTCTTACAATCCGCCAGCTCCGCAACCGCTTGATGATCCTGATAAACTTATCAATCAAAATGAAGCAGACGTCGCGGCAGATTTTAAAGGAGGGATCAATGCGTTTCGCCAAAAGGTAGCGCAGAGTTTTGATACATCTTCAATAGACCAGGCCGGAATGGTTTCTGCCATCATAACTTTTGTAGTTGAAAAGGACGGAAGTATTACGAATATCAAAATCAATGGTGAAAATGCTGATTTTAACCAAGAAGCAGAAAGAACTGTTAAATCTATAAAATCTAAATGGACGCCCGCTCAGTTAAAAGGGAAAAATGTAAGATCTTCTTTCAGAATGCCTATCTCTATGAGAATAGAATGATTTGATTTTCAATTAGATAAAATTAAAAAATCCATTAAGTGATTATAATTATCCACATTTTCTAAGGAGATGTGGATAATTTTTTTATTAGCCAAAACGTTAATTAACAGATGTTTAACGATTTAGGCCCATTTTGAAAAGCCTCTAAGTGTTAAAAAATTGTATTTTTGAAGTTTAAATTTATGTTTATGGCAAAAATTATAGGTGTTGCAAATCAAAAAGGAGGTGTTGGAAAAACAACAACTGCTGTTAATCTAGCCTCGGCTCTTGGTGTTTTAGAAAAAAGAGTTTTGTTGATAGATGCAGATCCGCAAGCGAATGCAACTTCTGGTCTGGGTGTTGAGGAGGTCAATTTTTCTACTTACAACCTTTTGGAACATAGTGTAGATGCCATAAAATGTATTTTGCCTACAACATCGCCGAATGTTGATATTATTCCTTCTCATATAGATTTGGTTGCTGCCGAGATAGAATTGGTAGATCGTGAAAATCGTGAGTATATGATGCGTGAAGCTTTGAAATCAGTCAAAGATCAATACGATTATATCATTATAGATTGTGCACCGAGTTTAGGATTGATTACAATCAATGCTTTAACTGCGGCAGATTCTGTAATTATCCCCATTCAATGCGAGTATTTTGCTTTGGAAGGTCTTGGAAAATTATTGAATACGATTAAAAACGTTCAGAAAATCCATAACGAGGATTTGGATATAGAAGGATTGCTTCTTACAATGTATGATAGCCGTTTGAGATTATCCAACCAGGTAGTGGAAGAGGTGAACTCTCATTTCCCGGAAATGGTTTTCGAAACCATTATCAGCAGAAATGTTCGTCTTAGCGAAGCGCCAAGTTTTGGTGAAAGCATCTTGAGCTATGATGCAGAGAGCAAAGGCGCAATTCAATATATTCAGCTGGCAGAAGAAGTTTTGCTGAGAAACGAAAAATTAGTTAAAAATTAAAATGGGTTTTTAATATAATTAATCAATTATCGCTTATCAACCATCATTTATATTAAGATGAAAGACAAAACAAGAGCAATGGGACGCGGTTTAGGAGCAATCTTGAACGCAGAAAGCAAAACCAATATCAATTCTGCTTCAGACGAAGGCGCAAAAACTTTGGTAGGAAATATTGTTGAAGTTCCAATTGAAGATATTTATCCCAATCCCAACCAGCCAAGAACTTTTTTCGATGAAAAAGCCCTTAACGATTTGGCAGAATCCATTAAGAGTTTAGGGATTATCCAACCTGTAACGCTTAGAAAAGATGGCGCCAAGTTCGAAATTATTTCTGGTGAAAGACGTTTCCGTGCTTCAAAAATTGCAGGATTAGCATCTATTCCTGCTTATATCCGTTTGGTGAATGACCAGGAGTTGTTGGAAATGGCTTTGGTAGAAAATATCCAGAGAGAAGATCTTGACCCTATCGAAGTCGCTTTGACTTATCAAAGACTTTTGGATGAGGTCGGGATGACTCAGGAAAATCTAAGTCAACGTGTAGGTAAAGAAAGAAGTACGATTACCAATAGTGTTCGTCTTTTAAAACTGTCTCCAGATATCCAAAACGGAATCCGAAGCGGGCAGATTTCAGCAGGTCATGGCCGTGCAATAATGAGTCTGGATACCGATGAAAAACGTAAAAGTCTTTTTGATACCATTATTAAAGATCAATTGAACGTAAGACAAGCAGAACAATTGGCGGCTCAGCTTAAAAATCCTCAGGATAAAGAAAAAGCTGTAAAACAAATTATTGTTCCTAATCACGTTAAGAAAGCCCAGAAAAACCTATCGGATATTCTGAATGTGAATGTCGAAATCAAAACATCGGCCAACGGGAAAAAAGGGAAAATTGTTCTCGATTTTAAAAATGAAAAAGAGTTGGAAAGCATTCTTGCTCACATTAGATAGATGAAAAAACTATTGTCAATTTTTTTGTTCTTTTCTTTCTTTTTGGTTTTTTCTCAGGTTAATCCCAATGACACCATTCGTGTGGAAAATCATCCTAAAGATAGTATTCCTGCAGCAAAACCTAGATCAGAACCCCAAATTTTAGGCGATATTATCACAAGTAATGCTCAGGGGAAAGTTACCAAATTAAGTCCTACAAAAGCAGGATTATATTCTGCCGTTTTGCCGGGTTTAGGGCAGTTTTACAATAAAAAATATTGGAAAATTCCCATAGTTTGGGGCGCAGTTGGAACCGGCGTTGGAATTGCCTTGTGGAATAATAAACAATACAACCGTTACAGAGATGCTTTTGTGGCAGAGCTCAATGGTTTGCCTCACGAGTTTTCCAATATTAATGGAATCGATAAAACGGTTTTGGGTAATGCGCAAGATAGTTCCAAAAGACAACGCGATTATGCCATCGGCATTACAGGCTTGATTTATATTCTTAATATTATTGATGCCGTGGTAGATGCGCATCTTTATGAAGGTAGGAATGATCCGGATTTAGCCATAATTCCATCCGTTATCAATGATCAATACAGTAAAACAGAAGCAAAAGCAGGTTTAACATTCAGTTTCAGATTCTGACATTAAAATTAATCTCAATTATAAAAAATAAAAATGAATATAGCATTAGTCGGTTACGGAAAAATGGGCAAAATTATTGATGAAATCGCTCAAAGCCGAGGCCATAATATCGTTGCCAGATTAAGCCAGACTCCAACCAAAGAATCTCTTAACAAGGCAGATGTTGTCATAGAATTCTCAAATCCCGAAGCTGCTTTTGAAAATATCAAAGTCTGTTTAGAAAATAACATTCCTGTAATCTGTGGAACAACAGGTTGGCTGGATAAAAAACCAGAAATTGAAAAAATCACTTTAGAAAAAAATAGTGCATTTTTATATGGTTCTAATTTCAGTTTAGGTGTTAATCTGTTTTTTGCGCTCAACGAAAAATTAGCCAAATTAATGAACAATGTCAACGAATATTCTTGCCAATTAGAAGAGATTCATCATATTCATAAGTTGGATGCGCCGAGTGGAACTGCTATTTCTATTGCAGAAGGAATTATTGAGAATTCCAAATACGAAGCGTGGAAATTGGATGAAACCAAAGATAAAGAATTAGGAATATTTGCCATTCGTGAAAATGAAGTTCCCGGAACTCATAGTGTTTTCTACAGGTCAGAAGTGGACGAGATAGAAATCAAGCATACAGCTTTCAACAGAAACGGATTTGCTCTTGGAGCTGTCATTGCTTCTGAGTGGATTGTTGACAAAAGAGGTGTTTTCTCTATGAAAGATGTTTTAGGTTTGTAAACTTTCAAATTGATTCTCCCTTTAGGGTTGGGGCAAAAATTAATTTAGAAGTAAAAAACTGTAACAAAAACATTACATCAAAAACTAATTATAAAAAATCAGCAAAAAGCTATTAGCCATTTGCCAAAAGCCAAAATATGAATTATATTATTACTTATACAGTTTATGTTCTCATTATCAGTGTTTTGATGGGGCTTACAACTTGGAAGTTATTCAAGAAAATGGGTTACAATCCATTATTATCGTTTGTTCCTTTTTATAATTATTTGATTATCCTCAAAGAAACCAAACATCCGAAGTGGTGGGCGATTTTGTCATATTTACCAATTGTTGGTCCAATAATGATGTCGGTTTTTCATCTTTTCTTGATGAAAAAATTTGGAAAAAGAGGCGCTTTAAATGGGGTTTTAACAGTAGTTCTACCTTTCATTTTTATGGCAACAGTCAATTACGGAAAAGACCCAGAAGTTGAAACCGAAGAAGAGAAAGAAGAAAGCAAAAAGAAAGAAACATTCTTAGGTTCAGTCACTTTTGCAGTGGTTTTCGCAACTATTATTCACGCATTTATTACACAACCTTTTGGAATTCCAACTGGTTCAATGGAGAGAACTTTGCTAGTTGGAGATTTTCTTTTCGTGAACAAATGGGCTTACGGTTACAGAATGCCGATGAGACCTGTGGCATTACCATTTTTACAAGGAACAATCTTCGATACGGGACAAAAAGGTAATCCAAAAGATGACCCAAAATCTTATGTTGACGCGGTTAAATTACCATATCTTAGACTTCCAGGTTATGACGAAATCAAGAGATATGACATCGTTGTTTTCAACTATCCGCAAGATTCTGTACATACAGCAATCGATAGAAAAGACCCTTACGTCAAAAGATGCGTTGGTATTCCTGGAGATGTTATCGAGTTCAGAGCCGGAAGATTATTTGTTAATAATGCACCTGAAAAAATTCTTGGAGACGAGTATCAGCAACACGGCTATTTGGTGACAACTAGCTCTCAGCTTAATATTCCTCAGTTATACAAAGCTTATGGTTTCCTTCCCGTTCAGGAAAATCAAACGAATACAGGATTTTTATATGCTTTCCAAGGTTTGACAGACCAGACTGCAAAAGAAATCAAAGCACTTCCTGAAGTTGTTGAAATGAAGGAAATGATTGAAGAAAAAGGAGAAGGCGCAGTTAGATACAAACTGAATGCAGATAAAACAGCTTACACCAAAAATGTAGATACAACTCAATCCATTTACCCAATCAACAAACCTTGGAATCAGGATTGGTACGGCCCTCTTAGAATTCCGAAAAAAGGAGATGTTGTAAAGTTAGACCAAGAAACATTACCGACTTATAAATGGATTATCTCCGAATATGAACACAACAAGCTCGAAAACAAAAACGGCAAAATCTATGTCAACGGACAAGAAACCAATCAATATACCATCAAACAGAACTATTATATGATGATTGGGGACAACCGCGATGCGTCTTTGGATGCCAGATTTTTCGGAGTTGTTCCGGAAGAAAATATCGTGGGAAGACCAATGTTCACTTGGATGAGTGTAGAAGGGTTATTCTCCGATGCTAGCTCAACTTACCAAGCTCCAGGCAAAAAAATCCGTTGGGACAGGATGTTCAAAGCAACCAACACTGGCGAAGTGAACAAAACGTCCTATTGGTGGGTTGCCGTGATTATTTTGGTCTTGTTCTTCGGTTGGGATTATTTCGCCAAACTTTTCGGAAAGAAAAAAGAAGAAGATTAGTTTAAAATAATTTAGGAGCTTAATCCCGCTTTCCGTTGCAATCTTTTGCTTTTTCACATATGAAAAAAAAGCAAAAGGATTTCCACTACAATCGGGGCTATGGGATTTGTCCTTCGAAATAAAGATTCAGCACTTTGTTAGAGATTACTATCTTTGACGAAGTGTTTTGGTTTAATATTGTTTATTCTTAGATGCGTTTTACGTCTTTGCGAACCTAAAAACATTCAATAATTAAAAAATCTTTGCGGGCTTTGCGTTTAAAATTAAATGCCTTAAGCAAAAGCAAAGTCTTATAATAAATATGAAAAAAGTTCTTTTACCAATATTCTATTTACCGCCAGTTTCGTGGTTTTCAGTATTCTTAAATGAAGAAAACGAAGTCGATTTCGAACAATTCGAAAATTTTCCAAAACAGACTTACAGAAACCGAGCATCAATTTACGGCGCTAACGGAAAATTAGCATTGATTATCCCAATCAAACACACAGGAAAACGAGAAATCAAAGACATCGAGGTTTCTTTTGCAGAAGATTGGCAGAAACTCCACTGGAAGTCCATTAAAACAGCTTATCAAAGCACGCCATATTTCGAATATTACGAAGATAAGCTCAAGAAAATATATGCAGAGCAGATTGTTTCTTTAAAAGAATTTAATCTAAAAGCTTTAGGTATTATTCTTGATATTCTGAAGACCGAAAAAAAGTATGAACTGACCAACGAATATTTCAAAAACCCGGAAGCAGAAGATTACAGAGAAAAATTCTCAGCAAAATCCGAATCAATGTCCGAGTTTGAAGAATACTATCAAAGCTTTTCGGACAAGAACGGATTTATAAAAGATTTATCTATTCTGGATTTGCTTTGTAACATTGGACCGGAAAGTTTGACTTATATCAAAAATATAAAACTCGATTAATAGCCACGAAACTCTACAGACGAGATTTTCTTTATTTAAAATAATTATTTAAATGAAATCGCTTGTGCAAAAAACGTCTGATTAAAGACTAGTGAAATGAGCGATTACATAAGGCAATTAAAAACAATAGATTTATACTTATGAAAAAATTATTGATAGCGGCAGCTTTTTTATATGCAGGATTTGGATTAATGGAGGCCCAGACCGCTACTCCTGAAATAGATAAAAGCCAAAAAACTTGGTATCATAAAGATTTTGCAACCACAAAAGTATATGGTGTAAATACCGAAAATGCCTACAAATTTTTTGAATCGAAAGGTCTGCAACCACAAAATGTAGTAGTGGGTGTTTTGGATAGCGGTGTAGAAGTTGACCATCCGGGATTGATTAAAAATATGTGGAAAAACCCCAATGAAGTCCCTAATAATGGTAAAGATGACGACGGAAACGGATACATCGATGATGTTCACGGCTGGAATTTCTTAGGTGGAAAAAACGGTGACATTGATGTTGATAATATGGAAGTCACGAGAGTTGTGAAAAAATACCAACCCATTTTCGAAGGTGATGATTCTACTAAGAATAAAGAGAATCAAGCTAAAATGCCAGACGAGTTTGCGATGTATATGAAGTCCAAAGAGATTTTTAACAAAAAAAGTCAAGAGGCAAAACAGAGCGTTAAGATGTATACCATGATTAATAATGTAATCCCGGATATGGTAAAATTATTGAATGGAAAAACATTGACTAAAGAAAATCTATCTACCCTGAAACCATCTACTCAACAAGAGGCAATGGCGATGCAGGTGCTTTCTCAACTGGTAAATGACCCTCAAGTAAGCGGTAAATCTTCTGCTGAAGTAGAATCTTATATGAAAGGTCAGATGAAAGAAGCTTTGGATTATTATACACCGCAAGCAGAAAAAGGATACAATCTTAATTTTGATCCTAGAAAAGAAATCGTTGGTGATAACTATGATGATTATTCCGAGAAAAGCTATGGGAACAACCATTATGAAGGTCCAGACGCCAAACACGGAACACACGTTGCGGGTATCATCGCTGGTTTGGTAAATGGTTCAGAGCCACAATATGGTGTAGCTTCCAGAGTGGCGAAAATTATGACTGTGAGAGCCGTTCCAGACGGAGATGAAAGAGATAAAGATGTGGCTAATGCTATTCGTTATGCCGTTGATAACGGTGCGAAAATCCTTAATATGAGTTTCGGAAAACCTGTTTCTCCAGGGAAAAATGTAGTTTGGGACGCATTCAAATATGCGGAAAGCAAAGGGGTACTTTTGGTAAAAGCAGCAGGTAACGAGAATGAAGATATTGCTGAACATCAATATTTTCCAACTAATTTCAAATCTCAATCAGATGATAAACCTTTCATTAATAATATGATTGTAGTTGGTTCTAATACAAATGATGCTAATGCTTTGAAATCTAGTTTTTCTAATTACGATGTAAAAATGGTTGATGTTTTTGCGCCGGGTTCAGAAATCTATTCTACAGTTCCAGATGGAAAATATGAATATTTACAGGGTACATCTATGGCTTCTCCTGTAGTAGCGGGGTCTGCTGCTATTTTATTAGCTTATATGCCTTACCTTACACCTTCACAGGTTATAGAAGCTCTTGTCAATACCACCAACAAATCCACTATTAACGGCTTCGATCAATTATCAAGATCCAATGGTGTGGTTGATGTGGCAAAAGCTGCGGAATATGCTTACAAAAATTTTTATGATGCTAAAAAGACAAGCAAATCCCAGAAAAAAATAAAAAACAAATCGTCGAAATAATTTTGACATTTCGAGCATAAAAAAAATCTGAGATATTCTCAGATTTTTTTATTTTTAATTTGGCATAATTTTTTATATAATCTTGAAATAAATATAAAACTATGAGAAAATTAATTTTTTTAGGACTTATTGGTGGAGCATTGATTTCTACCTCTTGTTCATCAAAGAAAACCGGTGTTACTGCTGGTGAAGCTCAAACATTACGCGCAGATGTAATGAAGCTTAAAGGTCAATGGGATATTTCTAATGTAGATTATGATAGAAATTATATCATAAAGCCATTTGACGAAGGTGCAAGTATCAATTGTTTTGTAGGAAGTTCTTGGACTTTAATTCCTAATAATTATACAGGGACATATACTTTACACGGAGAAAATGGATGTCCTGCGAAAATTCAGAATATTACATTTAGTGTAGATAAAAGTGGAGAAGTGTCTATAAAAAAAGTTGGAGAAGGCGAAAAAGCTAAAAAAGTATTAGCAGGGTACAAATTAATGTTGGAAAATCCAAGTGAAAACGCATTTACGCTTGTCCAGTCTGTGACTGCTGATGGAAAACCACTGGATGTTCGTTATAACTTCGTAAGAAGATCTAAATAATCATAAAATTCATCATATGAAATTCAATAAATTAAATGCAGCTGCTTTTTTTATATCTGCCTCTTTATTAGTAACAAGTTGTGAGTCTGTTCAAAATGCAAACAATACTCAGAAGGGTGCTGCTATCGGTACTGCAGCTGGTGCTGTAATAGGAGGTATTTTAGGAAATAACATAGGAAAAGGAGGTAATGCTCCTCTTGGCGCAGTTCTTGGCGGTGTTGTTGGCGGTGTTGCAGGCGGTGTTATCGGTAATAAAATGGATAAACAAGCTAAAGAAATTCAGGAAACTTTACCAGGGGCAGAAGTTGAAAGAGTAGGTGAGGGAATTAAAGTAACTTTAAATGAAAATACAGTCAACTTTGACTTCAACTCTTCTACATTAACATCAACCGCAAAAGCAAACCTAGATAAATTAATTACAGTTTTGAAAAACAATCCTGATACCAATATTAATATCTACGGTTATACAGATAGCGTGGGAAGTGATTCTTATAATCTTACATTATCCGGTAAAAGAGCAGATGCTGTTAAGGCGTATTTTACGTCAAATGGTGTTTCTTCATCCAGACTTTTCACACAAGGAATGGGAGAAGCAAACCCTGTAGCATCCAACGATACAGATGCAGGAAGAGCTCAAAACAGACGCGTAGAGTTTGCGATTACAGCTAATGAGAAAATGATAGAAGACGCTAAACAAGGAAACTAAATTTTCTTAACAAACTATAAAAATTCAAAACCGCAATTTGCGGTTTTTTTATTTTAATGCTACTTTTGTAAAGATATTAAACACTGGATGAAAAATTTTTTAAAATTAATAAGAATAGAACAGTGGGTAAAGAATTTGTTTGTTTTTGCACCCCTTTTTTTCTCAGGTAAAATCACAAATCCACACTTGTTTTTTGAAAGCATATTTGCGTTTTTGGTTTTTTCATTTACAGCAAGTTCAATCTACATTATTAATGATTATTTTGATATTGAATCGGACAGAAAACATCCCGAGAAAAAAAATCGTCCTCTGGCAAGCGGAGCTGTCTCTAAAACCAATGCAAAAATTTTATTCATTTTCCTAATTCTTTTATCAATATCTTCAGTTTTTATAGGTAATTATCTCTTTAATACCAATTTTTGGAAATTAGGCGTCATCATTGCATTTTATTTTGTAATGAATCTATTCTATACTTTTAAACTCAAACAAGTAGCTATTGTTGATATTTTTATCATTGCTATAGGTTTTGTGTTAAGAGTTTTAGCAGGGGGTTATGTTACAGGAATCATTGTGACAAACTGGGCTGTGTTACTAACTTTTGTTTTAGCGCTGGTGTTAGCAATTGGAAAAAGAAGAGGAGAATTGATTAATGCACAAGTTTCTGGTAAAACAAGAAAAGCTCTTGATGGTTATAATGTTCAATTTGCAGATGTAGCATTGTCTATGAGCTGTACATTAGCAATTATTTGCTATCTTATGTTTACATTATCGGCAGAAGTCCAGGCAAAATTTCATCCAAGAGTATTCTACACTGTGATATTTGTAGTGTTTGCTTTTATGAGATATTTGCAACAAACATTGGTATATAACAGAACCGAATCTCCTACAAAAATTGTTTACAAAGATCGTTACATACAAGTTACCATTATACTATGGGTCATTGTTTTTCTCCTTCAAATCTATTTTAAAAAGTAATGGGGATGAAACAGAATTTTATTAAAAAAATCACCAATTGGGGAAATTTTCCTGTAGTGGAAAAAGAAATGAAATCGGATGATTCTGTTTCTAAAATCAAACAATTTGTCAAAGAAAATAATGAAGTGATTGCCAGAGGAAACGGACGTTGTTATGGCGATGCATCTCTTGGAGAACATATTTTTTCCACAAAAAGACTCAATAAATTCATCTCTTTCGATAGAATTAATGGCATTATCGAATGTGAATCTGGCGTTCTTCTATCAGAAGTTTTGGAGGTGGCTGTGCCGCAAGGTTATTTTCTGTATGTTACGCCAGGAACCAAGTTTGTATCTGTTGGAGGTGCCATTGCTTCCGATGTTCACGGGAAAAATCATCACGCAGAAGGTTGCTTTTCTGAGTATGTAACAGAGTTCAAATTATTGAATGAAAACTCAGAAATCATTATTTGTAATCGCGAAGAAAACGCGGATAAATTTTGGGCTACAATTGGCGGAATGGGTTTAACGGGAATTATTCTTTCAGCCAAATTCAAACTGAAAAATATAGAATCGGCTTACATCAGACAAGAAAGCATCAAAGCAGAAAATCTGGATGAGATTTTCCAATTATTTGATAAAAGCGAAGATTGGACATATAACGTGGCTTGGATTGATTGTTTCCAAAAAGGAAAAAATCTAGGACGTTCGATTTTGATGAGAGGTGAACACGCGTTGAAAGCAGAATTGCCAAACAATCTCCAAAAAAATGCATTGAAACTGAAGGAGAAGTTTAATCCTAAAGTGCCTTTTTATTTTCCAGGATTTGTTTTGAACACTTTTTCTATTAAGATTTTTAATTTTCTTTATTATAACAAGCAAACCAAAAAACAGGTTAATAATTTCATAGATTACGAAACGTTTTTCTATCCTTTGGATTTTGTGAAAGATTGGAATAAAATCTACGGTAAAAGAGGATTTATCCAGTACCAAATGGTCATCCCAAAAGAAAACGGAAAAGAAGGTATGAAACAAATCTTGGAAGCTATTGCAAAAAGCGGAAACGGTTCTTTCTTAGCAGTTTTGAAATTATTTGGTAAAGATAATCCGTTGGCTTACAATTCTTTTCCAAAAGAGGGTTACACATTGGCTCTTGATTTTAAAGTCAATAAAGGATTGAAAAAACTGGTTGGTCAATTGGATGCAATCGTTGAGAATTTTGGAGGCAGAATTTACTTGACAAAAGACAGTATGAGCAAGTCTTCTCTGACTAATTATCTTCAGAATGTTGATTCATCCAAATTCGTTTCTTTACAGCATAAAAGAATTATTAATAATGGTTGATAGGATTTAGATTTTAATTAAAGACTCTAATATTCTCCAACCCTAAAACTCTAAAACCTAATACCAATATGATAGTTCTTGGTTCCAATTCCGAAGTTGCACAGGCATTTGTAGAAGAATGTTTGGCGAAAGGAGAGAAATTCTCCGTCATTTATTTATTAAGTTCCAATCCGGAAACGACAGAGAAATTTGCAGGTCATATCAATGTGAAATTTCTTCAGCATTCTGAAATTATTACTTTGGATTTGAGGAAAGAGATTGACTATAAAACTTTGGAAAACATCAACTCCGATTTATTGTTTTGTGCTTCAGGTTATCTAGGTTTAGGAACTGAAGAAGGTCTTTATGACGACGAAAATACAGCTCAGATTATTGATGTTAATTATGCAAAGTTAGTTCCTGTACTTAATTTTTTTGCTAAAAAAATGGAATCTAAAAGACAAGGAACGATGATTGTTTTGTCATCGGTTGCTGGCGAAAGAGGAAGACAGAGTAATTTTATTTACGGAAGTGCAAAAGCAGGATTAACAGCTTATTTGAGTGGACTGAGGAATTATTTATTCGATAAAAAAGTTCAGGTTTTGACTGTGAAACCTGGTTTTATGGATACCAAAATGACTGAAGGTTTACCTCTCAATCCTGCTCTAACTGCAACGCCTAAAAAAGCAGCAGCAGGAATTTATAAAGCTTACAAAAATAAAAAAGATGTTGCTTACGTTTTACCAATTTGGGCAATCATTATGATGATAATCAGAAATATTCCTGAATTTATTTTTAAGAAACTGAAACTTTAGTTTTAAATTTTGAAAGAAAAAATATTATATAAATCCTTTTCGCTTTCGCTAAATCTTTTCATTTTCTTTTTAGGATTTGTGTTTTTTAACCTTATGATTTGGCTTACAACTAAAGGATTAAATAATAACATTGATAAGAATGCAAGAATTGCAATGTATGTTATAGATTTTGTTTTCCTTATTTTTTCTTTAGGAAGTTTATACTATTTTCTGAAAACCCAGATTGTCAAGCTCACTAATAAACATTTAATTATTTCTTATCAGTTTTTACCTTTTTCAAAAAAGATTTTAATTGAGGATATTAAAGGATTTATTCAAACTTCAAAACCAGTTACTTATTCAAATAGTTTGTTTGATAAAGGCTCTAAAATTCATACAATTTTTGAAACATTAATCAATTTAAAGAATGGAGAAAAGATTAAAACTTATTCTTTAAATGATTATGATTTTAAAGAGATTATGAAATTGACTGAAAAAATTAAAAGAGGAGAAAGTAAATTTCAAGTAGAGAAAATTTCAAATATTGAATTAGTTATTCAAAATATTCCGATGATAATGTTTTTAGTAATGATGTTAATTTTAATTGGTGGATTATATAATGCTTTAATTTTTTAATAATTTACATAAATTGTTTCTTTAAAAATATTATTGATGAAAAAATTATATCTATTCGACTTCGACGGAACTTTAACTTACAAAGACACGATGTTTTTGTTTTTGAAGTTTTATGACCCTGCAAAATATTCGGTTCAGTTCTTGAAACACGTTCCACTTTTTGTTTTATTAAAATTAAAGTTGGCAGACGCAGAATCTGTCAAGAAAAGTTTGATTGCATCCATTCTGAAAGGCAAATCAAGACATCAAATCGAAAAAAAAGCACAACAATTCTTTGAGGAAAACTATCCAAGTCTGTTCAGAGAAAACGCTTTGGATTTCATTAATAATATTGATAGAACTCATACAGAATCCTATATTGTTTCAGCTTCTCTGGATATTTGGGTGAAACCATTTGCTGAGAAACTTAATATGAAATTGCTTTCTACGCAAGCGGAGTTCAAAGATGATATTTTTACAGGGAAATTTGTTGGAAAAAACTGTAATAAAGAAGAAAAAGTTAAGCGAATTAAACTCGAAATTGGCGATAAGAAATTCGATAAAACAATAGCATTTGGAGATACTTCCGGAGATAAAGCAATGTTCAAATTTGCAAATGAGGCTCATTATCGATTTTTTCACTAATTTTGTAGCTTAATTTTTCGAAAAATTTTCGGCTTCAAATCTAATTTAAAAATGGAAAGAATTTATCTGGATAACGCAGCAACTACGCCTCTAGACGATGAGGTGATAGACTGTATGGTGAATGTTTTAAAATTCAATTATGGCAATCCGTCCTCTACACACAGTTTGGGACAGGAAGCCAAGACCATTTTGGAAGAAGTTAGGCGAAAGATTGCAGATTCTTTGAAAGTGACACCGGGAGAAATCGTTTTCACATCTTGTGGAACCGAATCCAATAATATGATTATCAAATCTGCTGTGAATTATCTCGGTGTAGAAAGAATCATCACTTCGGCTCTGGAACACAAATGTGTAGCCGAAACCTGCCTTGAAATGAAAAAATTGAAAGGTGTGGAATTGGTTTATCTAAGACCAGATTCCAACGGAGATTTCGATTTGAATAAATTGGAAGAAGCTCTAAAATCATCAGACAAAAAAACGCTTGTAACATTGATGCACGCTAACAACGAAATCGGGAATATCCTTGATATTGAGAAAGTAGCACATCTTTGCAAAGAAAATAATGCACTTTTCCATTCTGATACAGTTCAGACAATGGCGCATTTAGATTTAGATTTTTCTAAAATCCCATTAGATTTTGCATCTTGTAGCGCGCACAAATTTCACGGACCAAAAGGCGCCGGATTTGCTTTTGTAAGAAAATCATCTGGTTTGAAAGGAATTATTACAGGTGGGCCGCAAGAAAGAAGCTTAAGAGCTGGAACAGAAAATGTTACCGGAATTGCAGGTTTAGGAAAAGCTTGGGAAATTTCTCAGGCAAAATTGGAAGACTATAAAAATCATATTCTTGATATCAAGCATTACGCAATTCAGCAATTGAAAGAAAAAATATCAGGAATTAAATTTAACGGAAGAAGTGCAGACGACAGCAGTTTGTACACTGTTCTTAATGTTTTGTTGCCGTATAAAAATCCATTAATCGGATTGCAGTTGGATATGAAAGGGATTGCTATTTCTCAAGGAAGCGCTTGTAGTTCCGGAGCTTCGAAGCCTTCTATGGTTTTGATGTCCGTCTTATCGGAAGATGATTTAGACAATTGTACACCAGTTCGAGTTTCATTCAGCCATTTGACGAAAAAGTCTGATATTGATGCATTTGTGAATGCTTTGGAAGAGATAGGGAAACAATTTGTTATAGAAAAAGCTGATAGTTTACATAGATAATCAACAGAATAATTACAATATAAAAGTTGTAAATTTGTTTAATAAAAACAATTAAGAATAAGAAATCATGGCAGTAGAAATTACAGATCAATCGTTTCAAGAAACAGTATTAAATTCAGATAAACCAGTATTGGTAGATTTTTGGGCAACGTGGTGCGGACCTTGCAGAATGTTAGGACCAATCATCGAAGAGGTTGCAGCAGATTTTGAAGGCAAAGCATTAGTAGGTAAAGTTGATGTAGATAACAATCAGCAAGTTTCTGTAGACTACGGAATCAGAAATATACCAACCGTTCTAATTTTCAAAAATGGCGAAGTGGTAGATAAAATTGTTGGTGTAGCACCTAAAGAAGTGATAGCTGAGAAATTAAATTCTTACTTGTAAGAAAATAATATAATTGAAAATGAACGCTTTCCTTACGGGAAGGCGTTTTTTTTATGTAAAAATTTGCAGTTGTCAATTATTGTTGTATTTTTGCAACCACAATAACAAAGGGTGTTAATCTTGAGTTATGGCAAAAGATCCGGTAGTTCAGCTGGTTAGAATGCCGCCCTGTCACGGCGGAGGTCGCGGGTTCGAGTCCCGTCCGGATCGCAAAGTTTTTACAATTTTAACTTTAAAAAAATTGATCCGGTAGTTCAGCTGGTTAGAATGCCGCCCTGTCACGGCGGAGGTCGCGGGTTCGAGTCCCGTCCGGATCGCAAGCAGAAATGCAATTGATTACAAAACCCTTCAAATCTTGATTTGAAGGGTTTTTATTTTTAATACAATAAAGTGTTAATTATTGTAAAGAAAAATTGTAATTTCCAGAAATAAAAACCCTTTCAGATATTCCAATTGGCGACGCCAAATCTTGGATTTCTGAAAGGGTTTCCTAATAAATTTTAATTCAGTTTACTTCACAATAATCGCTTTTTTCAGATTGCTGTCAATTTTATAATCTGTAGATTGATTGATTTTCACATTTTCAAAAACGATATTCTGTGCATTCTTGCCAACAATTCCTTTTTTACTGGTGATATTCACGTTTTTAAAGAAAAGATTTTCAATCAGTTTTTCAGGAAGTCCGCTGAAACTGAAAGCCGTTTCAGACGAAGAACAATTCACATTACTCACGTAAAAATCGTGAAAATATGGCACTTTTTCACCGGTATGTTGCGCAGCTTCACTTTCTTTTGTGCTGCCAACTGGCGCATCCGCATAGAACGTATCAAATAAAACCGCTTCCTTAATAATGTTTTTCATTTCGATATTGTCGATGAAAATTTGACTCACATCGCCACCTCTTCCCGAGTTGCTTTTCACACGGATTCCGATATCTGTTCCATCAAAAGTACAGTTCGTAACGTAGATATTTTTCATTCCACCGTCTGTATTGCTTCCGATTACAAAACCGCCGTGACCTTCATTCACAGTACATTCTGCGATGATGACGTTTTGTAAATTAGCTTCGCCATTTTTCGGCGTTCCGCTGGATTTCATACAGATTCCGTCGTCGCCTGCGTTCACTTTTGTATTGTAAATAATCACGTTTTTCGAAGCACTAATGTCAATTCCGTCTCCGTTTTGAGCCCATTTTGGATTGTAAACCGTTGTATTTCTGATGACAAGATTGGTGATTTGTTTCGGATTGATAACAAATTTCGGAGAGTTTCGGAAAGTTGGCCCGTCAATCAAAAGATTCGTCACTTTTGATAAAGTAAACATCATCGGCCTTAAGAAATGATGCAATTGCTCATACATATCTATTGTTGCGCCTGGTGTTTTCATAATCACTTTTGCTAATTCTTCGCCATTTTTTGCAGCTGCACTTGGCCACCAGATTTTCCCGTCGTCACTCAAAACACTTCCAGATTTTGCAACCAATTCTTGCCATTGAGCAGGAGTTGTTTTGAATTTCTTCACAGGTCTCCAAGCTTCGCCCGCACCGTCAAAAATTCCTTTTCCTGTAAAAGAAACATCTTTCAAATTATTTCCCCAGATTGGCGCTGTCACTTCAAATTTTCCTGCAGAAGTTTCTCTCAAAGGAAATTGTTTAATATCTGAACTGAATTGCACAACCGCACCTTCCTCTACATGAAAATCGATTTTACTTTTCAATTCGATTGGTCCCGTTAACCAAGTTCCTGCTGGAACAATCAGTCTTCCGCCGCCGTTTTGAGCAATCGTGGAAATCGCTTTTTCAAATGCTTTTGTGTTCAAGGTCTTTCCGTCGCCAACACCTCCGAAATCCTTGAAGTTATAATCCTTTTGAGGGATTGTTGGCAAAACCATTTCCCCAAATTTGAAGGGTGCTTTCTGGATGTAGTAATTAATGTCATTTTTCTGAGCAAAAACTATTGCTGTCACAGAAAATGCGATACCTATTAAAAGTTTTTTCATTGTTATTGATATGAGTTCTTTTGATTGATTCTAAATCTATTGGTTAAATTAAATTGTTGCTTAATAAAAAAATCAGAATTTTACAGAAATACATTTTAGAAACATACTTATTACAATTCCGAATGCAGGTAAAATTAAACAAAATAACGAAATGTGCAATCGATTGCGCAAAATAAAAATAATGACTCTCGTAAAGTGTTGTCAATGCTGAGAAAACCAAAAATCAGAATAGGCTTTTTTAAACAAAATTCTTAATATTTGATTCAAATTTCTTTAATTTGCAATGCTAAAAATAATTTCAACAATGATTATTCAACCTAGAACAAGAGGATTTATTTGTTTGACAGCTCATCCGGACGGAGCGCTTCAGGCAGTTAAAAATCAGATAGAATATGTTAAGTCGAAAGGCGAAATCAAAAATGGACCTAAAAAAGTATTAGTAATAGGTGCTTCTACAGGTTTTGGTTTGTCTTCCAGAATTGCTGCCGCATTCGGTTCAGACGCTGCAACAATCGGAGTTTTCTTCGAAAAACCAGCTTCTGACGGAAAAATGGGAACTGCAGGTTGGTACAATTCTGCAGCTTTTGAAAAAGAAGCGCACGAAGCCGGACTTTATGCAAAAAGTATCAATGGCGATGCATTTTCTGACGAAGTTAAAAAAGAAACAATCGAGTTGATTAAGAAAGACCTTGGTCAGGTAGATCTAGTAGTTTATAGTTTGGCTTCCCCAAGAAGAACACACCCAAAAACCGGTGTAGCTTATGCGTCAGTCCTTAAACCGATTGGCCAGCCATTTACTAATAAAACAGTTGATTTTCATACAGGTGTAGTTTCTGATATTACAATTAACCCGGTTGAAAATGACGAAGATATTGCCAACACAATTGCTGTAATGGGTGGTGAAGATTGGAAATTCTGGATAGAAGAATTGAAAGCAGCCGGCGTTTTAGCAGAAGGTGTTAGGACTGTGGCTTATTCTTACATTGGTCCAGAATTGACTTTCCCAATCTACAGAAACGGAACAATCGGACAGGCGAAAAATGACCTTGAAGCAACTGTTACTGTTTTGAATGACTTATTGAAAGACCTTAATGGCGTTTCTTATGTTTCTGTGAACAAAGCTTTGGTAACACAGTCTAGTTCTGCAATTCCTGTTGTTCCATTATATATTTCTCTACTTTATAAAGTGATGAAAGCGAAAGGAACTCACGAAGGAACAATCGAGCAAATGCAGAGACTTTTCGCAGACAGATTATATACTGAGAGCGGAGAAGTTGCTTTGGATGACGCAGGAAGAATCCGTGTGGATGACTGGGAAATGGCTGATGATGTTCAGGCAGAAGTTGGTAAGTTATGGAATCAAATCACAACTGAAAATCTTTCTGAAATCAGTGATATCGAAGGTTACAGAAAAGAGTTCTTCAACTTATTTGGATTCGAAATTGACGGAATCGATTATGAGAAAGATGCGAATGAGAACGTACAAGTTCCAAGTATCGAAGCTTAATCTTTTTTAGATATAAAACAAAAACGGCTACATTTTTAGTAGCCGTTTTTTTATGATTGAGATTGAGATTTTATCTCTTTCTGTTTTACATCGTAATCGTGAAGTAGGTTATGCTCCGGAGTTTGTCCAATGGCGTGCATTATTTTGTCCAGGATTTGTGTTGCAGATTCGTTGTCATAATCAATTTCCAAAGCTTGCTGAAACTCCATTGTAGGTTTCACGCCAGTTACTTTGATTTTCAGTCCTTTTTTATCAAAAGCTCTACGGAAACCGTTAATTTTGATTGGGATAACTATTGGTCTTTGGTTCTTGATCAATTTCGCCGTTCCTTTTCTGCCTTGCGCAAAAGCCGAAGTTGTTCCTTGTGGAAAAGTGATGACCCAACCATTATCAAGAGCTTTCATAATGTTCTCCACCTCGCTCATATCAACCATTCGGTTAACGTTTTGACCTTCTGCTCTCCAGGTTCTTTTTACGGTAACAGCGCCTGCGATTTTAAAAATTCTCGCCAGAATTCCTTTATTCATTGTTTCTTCCGCAGCTACGTAATAGAAATCTACTTTTGGATTCAGAAGATAAACAGGATTTTTTATCGTGTTGTGATAGCCATTATTAACAGCACAGAATGCGTGATACATTGCTGCAACATCTGCAAAATAAGTCTGATGGTTTGACACGAAAAGTACATTGCTGTCTGGCAAATCCGTAAGGTTTTCGGTTCCTGATATTTTCAGCTTATTAAAACCATTGAATCTTCTGTAAGAAACAATTCCCAGAATAAAAATAATCATCCTTTTTAGGATATATATATTCCCAAAGGAGTCGGTAAAAATATTTTTTTTGGCCATTGATTGTTTATATTTCTAAGTTTAGAAATTCTTGCAAAATTAAACATTTTTTAGCAAGTTACTAAACTCGCTCAGAATCATTGATGTAGCGCCCCAAATGATATAGCCATTGAAATCAATTACGGGTACTTCAAAACCTTTTGTAGAAGGTAAAACCATGATTTTGGGCTGGTCTGGCAAATTGAGTAGAGATGATATTGGAAATTCTATTAATTCCACAGCTTCTGATTCTTGTAGAAAGAATTCAGGGTTCTTTTTAGTGTAAGAAATAAATGAATGGACATAGAAATTACTCGGCGGAATATAAATGGGAGACATCTCGCGAATGATTCTCACATAATGTTCATCAATTCCTAATTCTTCGGAAGTTTCTCGTTTGGCAGTGTAAGAAAAATCTAGGTCTTGTTTTTCTCTTTTTCCGCCGGGTAACGAGATTTGTCCACTGTGTCTGTCATTTTCGTTGATGCTTCTTACAATCAATGGAAAATGCCATTCATTATTCTTAAGATAGAGTAGAATGTTAACCGCTGCAAACTTCGGATTCTTAGTTAAAATATCTTCATAACTGAAGACAGGACGATAGGGCGGAGAATAAATTTTGTGTGCATTCTCTCCCAACAATTCAGCTGCTTTGATGTCTCTGAGTAAATCTTTTCCGAAAATAGGCATATCTCAAAGATAGGAAAATTTGAAGAATTTCTTAATCTTATTCAACATAAAAAAAGTCACAAAGAAAAACTTTACGACTTTAATTGATAAATTTTTAAATAAAATTATTAGAGATTAATTCCCCTTCCAGCGTAGAAATCTAGAACCTTGATACTAAATAGATAATTATATTTTGCCTGGGCGACAGAACCTTGTGAGTTCGCATAATTATTTCTGGCAATATTGATATCGTAGATTGTAGAACGCCCAGCTTCATAAGTTTTTTCGGCAAAATCTAATGCTAGTTTGGTGCTTTTTTCGGCTTCTATGGCGGCCAAATAAACTTCATAATTAGAATCTGCGTTAAATTGTGCTTGTTGAATATCTTGTTTCAATTGAAATTTCTGTTGTTCTAAATTATTCTTTGCAATAATTTCATTGATTTTTGTCTGCTCGACTTGGAGTTTTGTAATTCCTTTATTAAAAATCGGAATATTAGCCGATAAACTCAATTGTTGTCCAAAATTATCGCTGTATTGTTGTGTGAAATTTCGTTCAGTGATTGCTACGGGATTTCCGGCCTCGTCTTGTGAATATCCAATAGTGTTTTTATTGAGTAGATTATTATAAAAACTTCCGATTCCGGCCGTTGCAGAAATAGTGGGCCAAAAGTTGGTTTTTACAACTTCGGTTTGTGCTTCCGCCGCTTTTATTCTGTTTTCCGCCGCTTTTACAACTGGCTGAGAAGTGTAGGCAATATTAATCACATCTTCTACAGATTCTTTCTGAGGTTCTAAAGCGTCAGGAACCGGAATATCAACAATGTCAAAAGTTCTGTAATCCGGTAACTGGAGAAGCTGGGCCATTGCAAACAGAGCTTTATCCACATTGATTTGAGCCGTTTTTACATTTTGTTTTTCTCTTGCCAAAGATGCTGTGGCCTCTGCTAAAACGGTCTGCGCTGTGGTTCCAACTTCAGTTGTGATTTTCGCCCGGTCGTATAGTTTTTGTGCGTTATCCATCGCACTTTCAGAGATTTTTTTGATTTCTCTGTTCAGCATTACGTTGAGGTATTGTTGTGCAATTTGCAATGCTATATTATTTTTAATCGTTTCAATGTCCTGTAAACTGGCTTCTACATCAAAACCTGTTTTCCTGATGTTTTTTTCTAACCTCCCGTTATTGTAAACTAAAATACTTGCGCCCACATTGGCACCATTATAATAGCTGTCATTTCTGATGCTTGTTGTACCCACCAAAGTTTGTCCAAAATTAGCATTGTTAGATATAGTTCCGGAAACCGAAGGCAGATATTCTTTTTTTGCCATTTCCAGATTTTTTGTCTGTACATCTTTGTTATAAGCCTGTGCCTGGATTTGCAAATTGTTTTTAATGGCATAATCCACACATTCCTGAATTGTCCATTTCTTCTGAGAAAATCCCAACATTCCAACAGACAAAAGCGAAATACAAAAAACTTTTTTTAGCATAAAAGAAAAATTATACTCTATAAGACAACAGAAGTATCAAAATGTTACAAGAAAGAAAAATTTTGAATAGAATGTAACAATTCAGTTTTTGGTTTTACTTATTCTAAAAAATAAACAATGTCTCATCCAATTCTCAAAATAGAAGATGTTAACAAGTCTTATGATATAGGGAAAAGCAAACTCCACGTGTTGAAGGGTATCAATCTTAATATTGAACAAGGCGAGTTTGTTTCTATTATGGGAAGTTCCGGTTCCGGGAAATCAACCTTGCTTAATATTATTGGCATTTTGGATGAAGCAGATTCAGGGGTTTATGAATTGGACGGATTTCCTATCAAACATCTTACAGAGGTTAAAGCTGCGGAATATAGAAGTCGCTTTCTTGGATTTATTTTTCAGTCTTTTAATTTGATTAATTATAAAACAGCGCTGGAAAATGTTGCTCTTCCTTTATATTATCAGAATGTGTCTAGAAAAGAAAGAACCAAAAAAGCAGAAGAATATCTGGAAAAAGTAGGATTGAGACAATGGGCAGAACATCTTCCAAGTGAACTTTCCGGAGGGCAAAAACAAAGAATTGCCATTGCAAGAGCATTGATAACGGATCCCAAATTAATCCTTGCAGATGAACCAACCGGCGCTTTGGATTCCAAAACAACGCACGATATTATGAAATTGCTTCAGGAAATTAATAATGAAGGGAAAACAATTGTTGTGGTAACGCACGAGCCCGATGTTGCAGCACAAACCAAAAGAAATGTTGTTTTGAAAGACGGTAGAATAGAAAGCGATGAATTTATCCAACAAATCATATTATAAATCAAAAGGCTTATAGAGCCTCAGCCGGGCAAACTAGAAAATGTTTTCAGCCAGACTGAGCAAAAGAGAAGCTTAATCACACAAAAAACTAACAACTATTAACCATTACTAATAACTAAAATATGTTTGATTTAGACCGCTGGCAAGAGATATTGAGTTCTATTCGCAGTAATGTATTGCGGACGGTGCTTTCTGGTTTTACGGTGGCGCTCGGTCTTTTTATTTTTATTGTATTGTTTGGAATTGGAAACGGACTCAACAATTCTTTTTCCAAAGCTTTTATGCGGGATGCTACCAATCTTATTATGGTTTTTGGAGGCAAAACAACACTTCCTTATGCAGGATTGCAGTCAGACAGGGTAATTTCTTTTAATAATGACGATTTTGAGGCCGTTGCAAAACAAAGCGGCGAAAGAATGGAGTATGGCTCACCAAGATATACCACTAATCTGACTGTTAAATATGGAAAAGAAAGCGGAAATTACCAAATCAATGGGGTTTTAGGCGACGAAAAATTCCTCGAAAACAGAACAATGATAGATGGACGATACATCAATCAAATGGATAATGAGCATAAGCAAAATGTGGCTTCCATCGGCAGAATGGTTTGGCGGGATCTCATAAGAGACGGAAACCCTATTGGAAAAGATTTAGAAATCAATGGTACCATGTTTAAAGTGGTTGGCGTTTTTCAAGATCCGGGTGGAGACTGGGACGAGCGTCATATTTCTGTTCCGCTTTCCACATTGCAGCAGATGAAGAAAAGTTCTGATACCATCAGTACCATTATGTTGTCTTATAATCAAAATCTAAGTCCGGATCAGGCGATAGAATATGGTAAAGAAATTGAAAAAAGTATTAGAAAAAGACATCAGATTTCTCCGGATGATCAACAAGGGATTTTTGTTAATAACAATGCCGTCAATACTAAGGATTCTTTTGCATTTTTGTTTGTGATTACCGCAGTTGTAGGATTTATCGGACTTGGAACTTTATTGGCGGGGATTATCGGCATTAGTAATATTATGGTTTATATAGTGAAAGAAAGAACCAAGGAAATTGGTGTCAGAAAAGCCATTGGCGCAAAACCAGCCGGCATTGTAGCTTTGATTTTACAAGAAAGTATTGTAATTACAGTCGTTTCCGGATTTATAGGAGTTGGACTGGGAGTTTTAGCGCTTAAACTGATAGGGAACAATCTGGAAGCTTATTTTATTACAGAACCTTCTGTAGGCTGGGGACTTATAGCTGTTGCATTTTTTTGTCTGGTACTTTCAGGAACTATTGCTGGATTTGTCCCGGCCTACAGGGCGTCCAAAATAAAACCGATTGAAGCTTTAAGAGCGGAATAATAAGCGAAAGCACCATAGATTTTGAAATCGAAAATATTAGGAAAATCATAAAATCATTCATCAATTATCATTAATCATTATAATCAGAAGTCGTGAATATACTTTTCAAAAGAGATACTTGGCAAGAGATCTATTACTCCCTGCGGAATAATAAGCTCAGGACTTTTCTTACAATGATAGGGGTAGGATGGGGTATGTTTTTATACGTAAGCCTTTTGGGTGCGGCAAAAGGTATGGAAAACGGTTTTAATAAACTCTTTTCCGGGTTTGCAACCAATTCCATTTTTCTATGGGCGCAGAAAACGAATATTCCCTATGAGGGATTTCCTAAAGGTAGAACAATGACTCTTCATCTAAAAGACATTAATTATTTACAGAAAAAAGTGGCAGAAATCGATTATATTTCTCCACAAAGTGTTAGAGGGAATTTTGGAACTCCCGGCGACCAGATTTCCAGAAACGGAAAGAAAAACACCTACATGATCACAGGCGATTTTCCCGTCGGAAATCAGATTTCTAAGAAAAAATTATTGTTTGGCAGATATATTAACGATGCAGATATTAATGCTAAAAAAAATATCATCGTTATAGGAGAAGAGGTATATAAAAACTTGTTCGATGCCAAAAAAAATGAAAATCCGATAGGCAAATCCGTCAATCTGAAAGGGATTTTCTTCACCGTTGTCGGCGTTTTCCGGGTAGGAAAAGGTGGCGGTATGGAAAATGACAGATCTGCATATATCCCGTTTTCCACCTATTCCGGGTTGTATAACGAAGGCGATAAAGTAGGGTTTTACGCCATAGTGAGTAAGCCTAATGCGGATGTTTCCATCGTGGAAGATAAGGTAAAAACAGAACTTAAGATCCTGAATCATGTGTCCCCAGATGATACTAATGCTTTTGGAAGCTTTAACCTTGGGAAAGAATTTAAAAAATTGACGGGGTTTCTATCTGGAATGCAACTCCTCACGATTATTGTGGGTACATTAACCATCTTGGCCGGCGTTATTGCTATTTCTAATATTTTATTAATTACAGTTAAAGAAAGAACCAAAGAAATAGGAATCAGAAGAGCTTTGGGTGCAAAACCGGCAGAGGTAAGAAATCAGATTCTTCTGGAAAGCGTGGTGATTACTTTATCATCCGGATTATTAGGTTTTTTATCTGGTATATTTTTGCTAATGATTCTTAATATCGCAACCATGAACAACGATTCTTTCCCCTTTTATAATCCTACGGTCGATTACAGCAATGTGTTTACAGCCATGGGAATTATGATTTTTCTGGGATTAATCATCGGCTTGATTCCTGCACAACGAGCGGTGAAAATCAAACCCATAGAAGCTTTGAGAACAGAATAAACAATTAAAATAAAACTATATTTCTACATAATGGAAAAAAAGAAATTTACATTTAAAAAAGCAATTTCTATATTTTTAGGATTGATTTTCGTACTGGCTGTAGTAGGTGGAATTGGCTATCTCATCAAGTCTAATTCTAAGGAAAATGAAGTGTTTCTCACAAGAAAACCAAGCATCCAGAATCTGGATGACAAAGTGATGGCCACCGGAAAAATTGAACCTCGCGAAGAAATTGAAATTAAACCCAATATCTCTGGAATTATCCAAAGCATTAATGTGGAAGAAGGCGATAAAGTAGCAGCGGGACAATTGCTGGCTGTTATCAGAATTGTACCGAATGTGACAGATGTTAACAATGCTACAATGCAAATCAATAATACGCAAATACAGCTTGCTAATGCAAAAATCAATGTGGAAAATCAACAGAAGCAATTTGCTATGCAAGAGAAGCTCTACAAGCAAGGCGTGATTTCTAAGCAAGAATATATTACCGCTCAGCAGCAATTGCAGACCACGTTGCAACAACAGAAATTGGCTAACCAACAACTGAATGCCGCTCAAAAGCAATTGCAAATCGTTAGAACAGGTGCTACACCAGAATTGCAAAGTATGGCAACTACGCAAATCCGCGCAAAAGCGGCAGGAACAGTGTTAGAAATTCCCGTGAAAGTCGGAAGTCAAGTGATTGAGGCTAACTCTTTCAACGCTGGAACAACCATTTGTTCTATCGCAGACCTTAATTCCTTGATTTTTAAAGGCGATATTGATGAAGCCCAGGCTGGAAAATTGAAACAAGGCATGGAAATGAACGTCGTAATTGGAGCTTTACAAAACAAATCTTTTCCTGGAAAATTAACCTTGATTGCGCCAAAAGGAACTGAGGAAAGCGGAACGATAAAATTCGCGGTAGAAGGCGATGTCTTCAATAAAACCGGAGAATACATCAGAGCAGGATTTAGTGCGAATGGAGAAATATTATTGAGTTCTCAGAAAAATGCATTACTTTTGGATGAGTCACTGATTCAATATGAAAAGGGAAATAATAAATCCTTTGTAGAAGTAAAACAGCCTAATGGAAGTTTCAAGAAAACTTATGTGAAGCTGGGTGCAAGTGATGGCATTAATGTTCAGATTGTTTCCGGGATTGATAAAAATGCTGAGGTTAAAGTTTGGAACCCTTCCGACAAAGACAAAGAAGAACTGAAAGACAAAAAGAAATAGACCTTTAAATTATAATTGTTAGAAAGAATCCGTCTTGCATAGCGAGACGGATTTTTTAATTTAGAACATTTTTCCATAAAAAGAAGTAATATCAAAGTAATATTTCACTTCTGTACCATCTGCTTTTTTCAGAGAAAAAATGTCATACATTTTTCCTTTGTTTTCTGATAAAGACTGGCTTTGCATTGTACAGTCGGTGCAATTTTCTTTAACATATTGATATTCGTCGGGCACACTTTTTACTTTGATAGCTTTTTCAAAAGATGAACCGTCTTTTACAGATTTGCCTTTATTTGCAGAATCTTTTCTTGTATCAATAAATTCATAAGAATTATTGTTCATTTCCATGCTCATACTCTCAGATTTGAATTTGATGTGATTTTTGTCGATGACTTGATAAGTATAAGTGTCTGTCATTCCAGATTCGGTATGAGCTTCGAAAAATTTGCCATCTTGAATCCACCAATTTCCGGTTTCCATACTTTTTTGGCTTTCTCCATCTTTGTGGAATGTAAAATCTAGGACAAAAGTTCCATCATTATTTCTTGTCATTACCCATTCTTTTGTCATTCCTTCCAGTTGCTCATCTTTTTCTGATCCAGCCCATTCTCCAGCTAGCCGTTTGTCGATTTGTTTTCCATTGGATAAAGTAGCCATTGTATTACCACAAGACATTAGTAAAAGGCTACAAAAAGAAATAGCCAAAAAATTGATTATTAGTTTCATTTTATTTTTTTGCTAAAAGTAAACTATTATTTGAATAGTATTCAAAAAAAATACTGCAAATTTTTGCAGTATTTTATTGTATATTTTTTGAAAATTACATTGGTCCTTGCTGATCATCTCCACTATCATTAGCGTTGATGTCTTTTTTCTTTCTCGGCTGTTCTACTTTTTCTCCTTGTTTGAATTTGTAGGTCAAAGAAATTGCAAATTGTCTAGGTTGCCACTGCATATAAGATTCTCTGACTCCTGTTGCCAGATAAGTCGTTCTTCTCATAGATCGTGTATTGAATATATCTTGCAAGTTAAAAGATATAATTCCGTCTCCATTCCAGATGGTTTTGGATGCTCCAAAATTGAGCGCATACATTGCTTTTCTATCTTCGCTGGTTGTTTTTTGTGGACCTCTGTAGAAACCCTGTAATTGGAAACTAAATGATTTATCCACTTTGAAAGTGGTATTTAGTCTTGCTCGTGTAGAGAAGCCATTTCCATCATAAGGCTGAATTCTTGTAACGCCTTCATTTCCTTGTGTATCAATTGTTTGATAAGTATAAGTTCCCTTGGTGTTGTATCCAAATAGGCTTACATTTCCCATTACTTTTAGCCAAGGGAATATATCTGCAGTCCCGTTAAAGTCCAAACCATATTGTTCATTAGTTCCAAGATTCACTGGGGTTGTATAATAAACATTGGTTCTTTCATCTTCCTGATAGGCTACGATTTTGTCATCATCGCTTGTCTTTTTGTAAAACAGAGTAGGGTTTAAAGTAAATTTCTTTTTGGAAATACTGTAGCCTACTTCGTAAGAATCTACATAAGACGGATTAAGATTAACATTTCCTAAGAATAGATTTTGATTGTCTGTAATAGAAAAATAAGGAATCAGGAACCAAGAACGTGGTCTGTCTATTCTTCGGGAATAATTAATTAAAAACTGATTGTCTTTGCCCAGGTCATAACTTAGGAATACACTGGGGAACAGATTGTTGTAGTTTTTATTTTCATCAATAGGTTTGCTGCCTTCAAGATTTCTGTAGTTTACTTTTACATTAGAAATTTCATCCCTAAGCCCTAATTGATAACCAAATTTACCAATCTTGCTTCTAAACTGAAGATAAAACGCATTAAATAATTCATCATAATTTGTAACGTTCGTGAATTTCCCCAGCGGAGCATACGGGATGTTTAATCCTAATGCTTCGTTTGCGGTGTTATCATAAAAATTATCATTTCTGTCAATTCTATACCCTGCCTCTAATTTGGAATTTTCACCAATAGGAAGTTCATAATCTATTTTACCAATTAAAGTTTTTGTAAGCGAATATTGTGCATTATTACTAAGCTCATAACTCATTTGAGGTAAAATATTAGTAATATTTCCAGCAGCATCTCTTGTTATGATGAAATTTGATTCTTGAGAAATATCTGTATAGTTATCACTTTTATTTCGTTGAAGACTTAATGAAACCGAAAGATTCTGTCCATTATCATCAAATTTGTGATCCCAACCCATATCTGTTTGAAGGGCTAGATTATTCATTGTGCCATCACTTTTTCTGAAAGTATAAGGATTAGGAAATGCCGGATTATTGTATAGGTAATTGTAACTGATTCTTCCAGCAGATTCTTCTTCAAAAGTTCTTAATGTCCCGGAAAGATTGATGGAGTTTCTATCATTAATATCGAATACAAAACCTGCTGTTGCATTATAGTTTTTACCATAATTCTTATTCTTGGTCTCTTGGTCAGATCTTAGTAATTGATACTGTTGATTTCTGTCGTAATTGAGATTACTGTTTCTATTGGTTCTTGTAGATTCTGTGTAACCTCCACCGCCATTGACGAACCATGTCCATTTGTCTTTTCTCCAGCTTAGATTGGCATTCAGATTGGTTCTTGGTTGATAACCAAGCGTTCCAATAACGCTACCATTAAAACCTACTTTTTTACTTTTCTTCAGGATGATATTCAAAATACCAGCAGTTCCACTGGCTTCAAATTTTGAAGAAGGATTCGTAATCACTTCTATTCTTTCTATTTGGTCTGCCGGTATAGTCTGCAAAGCATTAGCCCCGTCTGAAATACCTAACAAAGCAGATGGTTTTCCATTGATCAGAAATTTAACATTACTGTTTCCTCTCATAGAAACAGTTCCGTCTGTATCAACTTCTACAGAAGGGACATTAGACAAAACATCTTGTAAACTTCCACCTTTGCTTACCAAATCTTGTGAAGGGTCATACGTTTTTTTATCTAACTCGACTTTATAAGGCTTTGTAGAAGTAGCAGTAATTACCACACCTTGGATGTCAGTTGTATTATTTAGGTTTGCTTTTCCTTCAGACACTATTGTAAAAGGTGCAATAGAACCTGCTTTTTCTATTTTGATAGTCTGAGTAAATTTTTTGTAGTCAATAGCTTCTATGCTAACTTCATAATTTCCAGGTGCAAGATCTACCTTGTAATTTCCATTAACGTCTGCTAATGCTGCATCACTCAATTGAGAATTTTGTTGATTTTTGAAAGTTATCGATGCATATCCTACACCTCCATTTGCATCTTTTACGGTTCCAGAAATAGTCACTTTTTGCTGAGCCATTACGAAGCTTGCGGCTCCGATAGTTAATGCCAATCCAAAGATTCTTTTCTGAAATACACTTACAATTTCCGTTCGTTCCATTCTAGTTTATTTTTCGCTTTTTGCTTTTTATTATTTTATTTGTTTGCTGTTCAGCCAGTCCTGATAGGCTTTTGCATTCTTGGCGTGTTCAGCATCATTATCTGTGAATTTATGATAACCGAATCTCGCAGGGTCGGCGCACATAAAAATGTAATTATTATTTTCCGCTTCCAAAACCGCATCCAGAGAGTTTTTATCAACAATACAAATCGGTCCCGGCGGGATTCCTTTGTTCGCATAAGTATTATATGGAGAAGGTTCTTTCAGATGTTTGTAATAAACTCTTTTGATTTGTTGAGTGAAATTACTTGCTTTGTTAACTGCGTAGATTACAGTTGGGTCGCTTTGCAACTTCATTCCTTTTTTATAGCGATTGAGATATAATCCTGCGATTGTTCTTTGTTCGTCAGGTTTTCCGCCAGATTCCTTATAAACAATTGAAGCTAATGCGTAAATCTGGTCTCTTGTTAATCCTGATTTTTTTTCCTTCTCTATTCTGTCAGCAGTCCAAAAATCCTTGTAATCATTTTCGAATTTATCAAAGAATTCTTTCGGCGTTACAGTCCAGAAAAAATCATAAGTATTGTTGAAGAAATATTTCTTGAGGTCTTCAGCATTTTTGTAACCTTTATTAATGGCTATTTCGTCTAATTTTTTAACAAATTTCGCAGAGTCTGTTTCTGTTTTTTTAGAAACTCTTCCAATCATTTGATAAACATCATCAAAGTCTTTAATTCTGAAAGAATTCGGAGTCTGATTTCCGGCGATAATCATATTGGTGATTTCTCGGTTGTTCATTCCGGATTTGATTTCGTATCGTCCGGCTTTGAAATTTTCTTTCAGATTTTTATCGTCAGCAATACTTGTAAAGTTGTCTTTATTTTTAATGAAAGGTGAAATAGAATCCAAAATCTGTTTGTAGCTCGAATGATGCGGAATCAGAACAAATCCTTCTTTCTCCACATTATTTCCAAGATATTTATTATAAAATCTCAATCCAAAGAAACCAAGGATTGCAATTATAACAACAAAAATGATAAGAATTGTTTTTTTCATAACTTTAAAATATCAGGCTTTATCTAGATTAATATCTCCTTTAAAAACCTGAACAGCAGGACCTTCTAACCAAATGTTTTTGAATCCTTCTCCATATTTTTCAGCATAAACCTTTAGTTGTCCGCCCATAACTTTGACTCCAACAAACGTTTGATTATTATTTTTCATAAAAGTTAAAGCCACAGCCGTAACTCCGGTTCCGCAACTGTAAGTTTCGTCTTCAACGCCGCGCTCGTATGTTCTTACAAAAAGTTCATTGTCAGATAATTTCTCAACAAAGTTCACATTGATTCCTTCTTTCTTATAAGTTTCAGAATTTCGGATTTCGTTACCAGTTTTGTAAACATTATAATTATTTAACATTTCAACGTACTTAACATAATGTGGTGAACCTGTATTCAAAACAAAATCATTTCCGTCTGTATCAATGGATTTTACATCGCCCATTTTTAGCTTAATGATTCCATTTTTGATTTCTGCTTCGTGGATTCCGTCAATAGCCGTGAAAGTGGTTTTATCTTCGATAATATCTAAGAAATGAGCAAATGCAACAGAACAACGTGCGCCGTTTCCGCAGAAACTTTTGGAACCGTCGGAATTGTAATAATCCACTTCAAAATCAACACCTTCTGCCGAATTGATTTTAATTAATCCGTCTGCACCAATCCCAAATCTGCGGTCACAAAGCTTTTGTATGTTCTCGATAGATAAGTCATCCCATTCTCCTAAACGGTTGTCGATCATTACAAAATCATTTCCTGTACCTTGATATTTATAAAATTTCATTATTTATTTGTCTGATATTTAATTGTTTATTGTGATTTTTATATTCCAGAATCAAGCCAGTAAAAATACTTCTTTTAAAATAATTCAGCCTTGATATTTGTTATTTAAATCGAATCTAAAATTCAGAATTATTTTGCCACATAGACACATAGAAAAACATTGTAATATCATTTCTAAAAAGATAAAATAAGAAAATTAAATTCTATATAAAACCTAATGAACATTGTTTTTCTTTGATGAGTTTTACGCCTTTGCGAAACTTAAAATGTTTTCAATAATTTCAAAAAATCTTTGCGAGCATTGCGTTTATTTCTTCTACAAAGAATTTGTATTAATAATAGAATTTCTCAATCTCTTGATATTAATAGTTTTTAATAATATATATCTATCTTTGTTCATTGAAAATGAAAGAAGACCAGTTACTCACTCTCATCATCAAGGCTAGAGATAAGAATCAAAAAGCTCAAACACAATTGATTAACCTGTTTTGGGTTGATGTTTTTTCTTTTGTGATGAACAGAGTGAAGGATGAAAATGATGCAGATGAGATTACGGTTTCGGTGTTTTCAAAAGTTCTTAACAAACTGGATTTATTTGACCCTAATTTTCAATTCAAGACTTGGATTTTGACAATTGCTCAAAATACAATCATCGATTTCTGGAGAAGAAAAAGCCGAGAAAACGAAGATGCAAGCGACGGATTGGAAAATGTAAAGAACGAATTTGCAAGATCACCAGAAGAATTATTGATTTCTGAAGAAGATCAGCAAAAGATTATCAAAATCATAGAAACAATGGATGCTAAAAATCAAGACATCATCAGATTGAGATTTTTTGA
This sequence comes from Flavobacteriales bacterium UBA2306, assembly GCA_002345565.1. Lineage (GTDB taxonomy): Bacteria > Bacteroidota > Bacteroidia > Flavobacteriales > Weeksellaceae > Epilithonimonas. Next base: position 75,528 of record DDVS01000002.1, read on the forward strand.
GGAAAAAAGCATCAAAGAAATAGCGCAAGAACTCAATCTTTCCGTAGCCAACACAAAAGTAAGAATAATGAGAGCTAAGAAAATCTTGGCCGAATTATTAAAAGAAGACGAAACGGATTTTTAATTTTATAAAATCAGAATGGAAGAAACATTGACTCAAAAACCCAAATGGATTCGTGTAAAATTGCCAACTGGTAAGAATTACCGAGACCTTAGAAATTTGGTTGATAAATATAAACTGAACACAATTTGCCAAAGTGGAAGCTGTCCAAATATGGGCGAATGTTGGGGAGAAGGAACGGCAACCTTTATGATTCTGGGAAATATCTGTACCAGAAGTTGTGGTTTCTGCGGTGTGAAAACCGGAAAACCAATGGATGTGAATTGGGACGAGCCGGAAAAAGTAGCGCGTTCTATCAAATTAATGAAAATCAAACACGCTGTTTTGACTTCGGTGGATAGAGATGATTTGAAAGATATGGGTTCGATTCTTTGGGGCGAAACAGTGAATGCGGTTCGTAGAATTTCTCCGGGAACAACAATGGAAACTTTGATTCCGGATTTCCAAGGTATGACAAAACATCTTGACAGATTGGTAGAAGTAGCTCCGGAAGTGATTTCCCATAATATGGAAACCGTAAAACGTTTGACAAGGGAAGTGAGAATCCAAGCAAAGTACGAACGTAGTTTAGATGTTCTTAGATATCTAAAAGAAGCAGGACAAAACCGTACAAAAACTGGAGTAATGCTTGGTTTAGGAGAAACTAAAGATGAGGTTTTCCAAACAATTGAGGATATCAGAAATGCCAATGTAGATGTGATTACGCTTGGGCAATATCTTCAGCCAACTAAAAAACATCTTCCTGTGAAAAGCTTCATTACGCCAGAAGAGTTTGATGAATTCGGAGATTTTGCAAGAAGCTTAGGATTCCGTCACGTGGAAAGTTCGCCTTTGGTAAGAAGTTCTTATCACGCTGAGAAACATATTCATTAAGAAAATAATGTTCGATTGATAAATATAAATGACTCCTAGATGGAGTCATTTATTGTTTGTTCAGTAGGCTGTACTTTGTCCGTTTGGTTCATCTGTTCCACTTGTTGTGGGATAAACATCATATAAACAAAATATCCTATTAGAAACAAAGCAACAATAACAATGATAGCTATCATTGGACCTTTGTTGGTTTCGCTGTCTGGTTTTGGAATATCTGGTCTCATAATTTATTTTTTTATTGACATATCAAAACTAATGCCTTATTGATTTTTTAAATTTTACAATTGTTCAATATTCTAAATTTTATTTTTAATAGTAAAAAATTAGGGGTTTGTGTTTTAATTTTTATAATTAATTCAAATTAACCCTTTATATTTGCAGGGTTAAAATTTTAAAATATGAAATCGTTTTGTTTTTAATTTCTAAAAATGGACAAACAAAATAAACGATTCCATATGACCATAAAAAAATAAATATCTACATATGAAAATTGAAAAACGCTGGATAATATCATTCGTGATAATTAGTATCGTTTCAATTGTTGCACTTTTCTGGCCGGAACAGACTTCTTTACCAAAACCCGGAACTTTTCTTGGAGAAGATAGTATTGTAGGTTCAGATGTCGCTTGGATTCTCGCATCTTCTGGTTTGGTTTTATTGATGACACCTGGACTTTCCTTTTTTTACGGCGGAATGGTCGGAAAAAAGAATATGATTTCAACAATGTTGCAGAGTTTCATTGCATTGGGTGTGATTAGCATTGTTTGGGTTGTTGTAGGATTCAGTTTGTCATTTGGAGATTCGATTGGGATTACAATTAATGGTGAACATTACGGATTGATAGGAAATCCGACATCCTATTTATTTTTTAACAATGTTGGAGTTTTGCCTCACAGTCAAATGGCTTCTACTATTCCGTTTGTTTTGTTTGCGTTGTTTCAAATGAAATTTGCGGTCATTACACCGGCTTTGATAACAGGTTCATTTGCGGAACGAGTAAGGTTTATTTCTTACTTATTATTTATGGTTTTGTTTCATTTAATTATTTACACACCGCTTTGTCATATGGTTTGGCATCCGGACGGATTGTTGAATAAATATTTCGGAGTGAAGGATTTTGCGGGTGGAACTGTGGTTCATATGAGTGCAGGATTCGCTGCTTTGGCCGGAGCAATGATGATTGGAAAAAGAAAGAATCCACATCACGAACCTTCTAATATTCCGTTTGTAATATTGGGAACAGGAATGCTTTGGTTTGGCTGGTTTGGTTTCAATGCTGGTTCAGCTTTGTCAGCTAATGCAACGGCTGCGATGGCTTTTGGAACAACGACTATTGCATCAGGAACAGCAATGCTATCTTGGATTTTCTTTGATAGAGTCAATGGTCGCAAAGTTTCTGCTTTAGGCGCTTGTATTGGTGCTGTTGTCGGATTGGTTGCAATTACGCCTGCTGCAGGTTTTGTAACGATTCCTCACGCTATTTTCATCGGGTTTATTTCTGCAATTGTTTCAAATCTAATGTGTAATTGGAAACGACTGAAAAAAGTAGATGATACTTTGGATGTTTTTGCTTGTCACGGTGTTGGTGGAATTATGGGAATGATTTTGACAGCAATTCTAGCTCAAGGCGAGAATGCAAGTCTTCTTCACGGTGGATTTGAAGTGTTTGCGCATCATATGATGGCTTTGGTTTTGGTTTCCGTATTTACGTTTTTAGGTGCGTTGATTTTATACAAATTGACGGATATGATAATTCCATTGAGAGTTGCGGAAGATTCGGAGAGTATAGGTCTGGATTTGTCACAGCACGATGAAAGCCTTATTTAAATTAGAAATTTGATTTTGTTTTGATATGAAGAGAACCTCGTTTGTTTTTTAACAGCGAGGTTTTTTTTGTTTTGTTGAACTTTGAAATTTTATTAATTTAACAATCAAAAAAATAGATGATGATTAAAAGACTGTTTCTACTGATTACGCTGATTTTTCTTTCAGTGAAAATATTTTCCCAAGAAAAAATTACTATTCCTACAAAATTTCCAACCGAATATGGAGAGTTTACTTTTGAACTAGGAACAAAAATAGTTATTGAATTAAAAGATTTAGGAAATGATAAATATGCTTACAGAGTTTTAAGTATTGAACCTTTCGAAGGTTATTACTCTATGGAAAAAAGAGAAAAGTTATTTTCAAAAGAACCTAAAGCTAATACGATTGAGTTGTTTTTCATGGGCGCTTTTTATAATGAAGGTAAAGATGATAAGGATTGGAAAACTTTGTTGAACCTTAGAAATAATCTTAGTGTTCCAATTACTTTTAAAGCTGATATCAAATATTATTATTCGGATAAATTTGAAAATACAAGTATTTCAGGAGCTTTTCCAAGTGCTTCTCTTAATGAGATTTGGGGACATAAGATAGATTATATTAAGTTATACGATTTTGAGAAGATTAAAACTAAATAAATTACTACTGTTAATTACAAAAATTCCAAAATTTTCTCCCCAACTCACACCCAAAATCCGCCAAAAAAGCCCTAAATTCGTGTCTTAAAATTTTTAAAATGACGAAATTCGGAGTTGATGCGGCCAGTTTTTATGTGCCTTCTTTATATTTAGAAATCAAAGACCTTGCTGAAAAAAGAGGAATAGAACCAGCAAAATTGGAAAAAGGTTTAGGCTTACACAAAATGGCTTTGCCTGATGTTCACGAGGATGCAGCGACTTTTGCAGCCGAAGCTTTGCTAAAATTAATTCAAGATTATAACATCAATCCGAAAGAAATTTCCAGAGTTTACCTTGGAACCGAAAGTGCTTTAGACGCAGCAAAACCAACAGCAACTTATGCCGTTCAAATGGTTGAAGAATTCCTAAGTGAAGAATTCGGGGAAAGAAGTTTTAAAAACTGTGATGTTGTTGATATGACTTTTGCCTGCGTTGGAGCAGTGGATGCGCTTCATAATTCATTGGATTTTGTAAGAGCAAATCCTACTAAAAAAGCAGTTGTAATTGCTAGCGATTATGCAAAATACGAGTTGGCTTCTTCCGGAGAATACACGCAAGGTGGAGGAGCGGTAGCTTTATTGGTTTCGGCTAATCCAAAATTGATTGAAATTGATAATAATTGGGGCGTTGCAACAGAAAGCGTTTTCGATTTCTTCAAGCCGAGACGTCATCATTCAAAATCTGAATTTAATTCTGCACCAGAAAATTATCCTGATAAAATCGAAGTGTTTACAGACGAACCGGTTTTCGACGGACAATATTCTAATATTTGTTATCAAGACAGAATTCGTGAAGCTTATCAGCATTACAAAGAGCAGACTTTTACAGTTAGACCTTACGAAGATTGGAGATATTTGATTTTCCATTTGCCTTATGCATTTCACGGGAAAAGAGTATTTACTGAGATTTATAGTTTAGAAAATAATCTAGATTTTTCTGATGCTGAGAAGCAGAAAGCAATCGCAAAATCTGAAGATTATATCAATTTCATTAATGAAAAAATTGAGAAATCTCAACGCGCTTCTTCCGAAATTGGAAATATGTACACGGCTTCTATTTTTATGGCGCTGTTGTCTGCACTACAAACTTCGTTTAACGAAAATGAAGATTTGACCGAAAAAGAAATTGGTTTCCTAGCTTACGGAAGTGGTTCTAAGTCTAAAGTATTCGTAGGAAAAATCTCTCCAGAATGGAAATCTGTTGTAGAAAAGTGGAACGTTTTCAAAAACTTAAAAAACAGATTAGCAATTGATTTCGAAACTTATGAAAAGTTGCACCGTAAACAATTGGATTCTTCTGTAAATCCTAATTATAAAGGATTCGGATTGACAAGAATTGAGAAAGAAAATCCTGTTCTGAAAGGCGCAAGATATTATTCTTATCAGAAGTAAAAATTGATTAACCACATAGGCGCATAGTTCTACAATTAAAGGAATAAATAGAAAATACAGACTATTGACTATTTATTCTTTTACATAAAACTAAATTTTCATTAAATCTTATGTGCCTATGTGGTTCAATATAAAATCAAAGACGACCAGATAATTACTTGCTCGTCTTATTTTGAAAATATCTATAACTAACTATTTAACTCAAATTAATTTTTTGTTCTGAAAAATTTTCGGCGTTACACCTTCCATTTGTTTGAAAACTCGGATAAAATAATTTGTATCCGAAAATCCTGTACTGAAAGCCACTTCACTCACCGAATTATTATGAATCAACATTTCTTTCGCTCTTTTGATTCTCTCTTGAATGATAAACTCATTTGGTGAAATTCCCAATTCTTCTTTGAACATTTTGAAGAAATTCGATTTGCTGACATAAGCCATTTTTGCAATCGCATCAATCGATAATTTCTGATGAAGATTTTTCTTGATATAATCTGCAACAAACCCAATTCTGGACTTATTTTTCAACGTATTTTTTTCAACTAGATTTCTCGCCTGAGTTTGCATCAATCTTATCAAAAGCTCTTTCAAAGCAAAATCAGCAATCACATCTTTATAAGAATTATCGTCCATTGCAATTCTCATAATATTGTTGGTTGCAGAAGCCAAAGCTTTACTATTTAGGAGATAAAATTCCTCCAAAGAAATATTCCATTGTGAAGAATCGTCCACTTTTTTCGCATTGAAGTTCAAAAGGTCAAGCGATTCCTGCACAAATTCTGGATTCAAAGTCAATGAAATGCATTGCGAAGCATCTTTATCGGCATCAGGAAAATCAATTACCATTGTCTCGCCAGGCGCAACCAAAACACTTTCTCCAGGCAGATATTCGAAGTAATTACTCTTATCTTGAAGTTTCATCCATTTCTTTCCTCTCAACATTCCTGTAAACGCCAAATGTTCAAAATGCAATTTCACATTATAAGCACTCTTATGCGTCTCATAGATACTGAATTCACAATTATTTAAACTGAACTTGGTCTGATTTTCCACCAATGTGTTCAGTTTATTTTCCTGTGTCAGATTAGGTTTGTTAAGTTGAAAATGATTTGGATTCATTACTCAAGATTTTTATAACATCTTGTTTCTCAAATATAATAATTTTAGATATATAGCCAAGCATTTTTCTTAATGAAATTATAAAGAATCTTAAAAGGATGATTTTACTATTTTTTTGGACAATTATGCTATTCTATTCATTTGTTATCGGATTATCTTAGCATTAATCAAATGTTAACTGATTATTAATAAAAAAGAATATTATTATGAGCACAACACTAGAAAAACAAAACTCGACTACTTTATCTTGGCCAGAATTCAAAGCTAAATATGATAATTACATTGGTGGAAAATTTGTACCATCGGCTGGCGGACAATATTTCGATGTAGTTTCTCCTATTAACGGAAAAGTTTTCACACAGGCTGCACATTCCAACAAAGAAGATTTGGAAGCAGCAGTTAATGCAGCAACAGAAGCTTTCAAAACTTGGAAAGATACTTCTCCAACAGAACGTAGCATTATTCTAAATAAAATTGCCGATAGAATGGAGCAAAACTTAGAATATATTGCAACTGTAGAAACCATTGATAATGGAAAAGCGGTAAGAGAAACTTTAGCGGCAGATATTCCTTTGGCGATTGACCATTTCAGATATTTTGCATCGGTAATTAGAGCTGAGGAAGGTTCGCATAACGAGTTGGATAAAGATACAATTTCATTAATTGTTCACGAACCACTTGGAGTTATTGCGCAAATCATACCTTGGAATTTTCCAATCCTGATGGCAGTTTGGAAACTTGCTCCAGCTTTGGCTGCAGGTAACTGCGTCGTTCTGAAACCGGCAGAAAGTACACCAATTTCTATTATGGTTTTGATGGAATTGATAGGAGATTTGCTTCCTGCAGGTGTTATAAATGTCGTAAACGGTTTCGGAGCAGAATTAGGAAGAGCTTTGGTAACCAACCCAAAAGTGAACAAAGCTGCTTTCACAGGTTCTACAGCAACAGGTCGTTTGGTAATGCAGTATGCAACAGAAAACATCATTCCTGTAACGTTGGAATTAGGTGGAAAATCGCCTAACATTTTCTTCAATTCGGTGATGGATGCAGACGACGAATTCTTGGATAAAGCAATCGAAGGCGCTGTTCTTTTCGCATTGAATCAAGGTGAAATCTGTACTTGTCCTTCAAGATTGTTAGTTCAGGAAGATATTGCGGATGCTTTCATCGCAAAAGTAATTGAAAGAACTGAAGCCATTAAGGTTGGAAATCCTTTAGACAAAACTGTAATGATGGGAGCACAGGCTTCTAAAATCCAAAAAGACAAAATCGAAGGTTATTTGAAACTCGGTAAGGAAGAAGGCGCAGAAGTGCTAACCGGAGGAGAAGCTAACCACATCGAAGGCTTGGAAGACGGTTATTACATCAAGCCAACCATTTTTAAAGGAAACAACAAAATGAGAATTTTCCAAGAGGAGATTTTCGGACCTGTGGTGGCGTTCACGACTTTCAAAGATGAGGCAGAAGCTTTAGAAATTGCAAACGACACAATTTATGGTCTTGGAGCTGGTGTTTGGACGAGAGATGCGCATCAGTTGTATCAGATTCCTCGCCACGTGCAGGCTGGTAGAGTTTGGGTGAATCAGTATCACGCTTACCCTGCAGGAGCGCCTTTCGGAGGTTACAAGCAGTCCGGAGTTGGTAGAGAAAATCACAAAATGATGCTAGACCACTACCGTCAAACCAAAAATATGCTGATATCCTACAACAAAAACAAACTAGGATTCTTCTAATAGATTTAAGTTTATTTCTCTCGCTGATTTTACGGATTTAGTTGATAAATATGTTATAAAATCTGCCTGATTTGCCTAATCAGCGAGAGATAATAAAAAATAATACATTAAAATTTGGAACATCAAAATAACAATAAAAACAACAGTAATTAACCATTTAAAAAGTAAATTATGATTCCAAAAACAATGAAAGCGGCCGTTGTACAAGGTTACGGACAGCCATTGAAAATTATGGAAGTTCCGGTAAGAGAACCCGGACGTTATGAAGTATTAGTAAAAGTAATTGCCTGTGGCGTTTGTCATACAGACTTACACGCTGTAGATGGAGACTGGCCTGCAAAACCAAAAATGCCATTGATTCCCGGACACGAAGGTGTAGGAATTGTGGTAGCTTGCGGACCCGAAGCTCAGGTAAAAGAAGGCGATGCAGTTGGAGTGCCTTGGTTGTATTCGGCTTGTGGATGTTGCGATTATTGTATCACGGGATGGGAAACATTATGTGAAGCTCAGCAAAACGGAGGTTACAGTGTAGATGGAGGTTTTGCAGAATATGTAATTGCAGATTCCAGATATGTAGGACATTTGAAAGACAATGTGAACTTCCTTGAAATCGCTCCGATTCTTTGCGCCGGAGTTACAGTTTATAAAGGTCTGAAAGAAACCGAAACAAAACCAGGCGAATGGGTTGCCATTTCAGGAATCGGTGGATTAGGGCACGTTGCAGTTCAATATGCAAAAGCAATGGGAATGCACGTTGCGGCGATAGATGTTGCGGATGACAAATTGGAATTGGCTAAAAAACTAGGTGCGGATTTAGTTGTAAATGCCAAAGAAACCGACCCTGGAACCTATCTTCACAAAGAAGTTGGAGGAATGCACGGTGCATTGATTACCGCTGTTTCTCCAATTGCTTTCAAACAGGGGATAGACGTTTTGAGAAGAAAAGGCACGATTGCACTGAATGGACTTCCGCCTGGTTCTTTTGAATTACCAATTTTCGAAACTGTTCTTAAAAGAATTACCGTAAGAGGTTCTATTGTTGGAACCAGAAAAGATTTACAGGAAGCACTTGATTTTGCAAACGAAGGTCTGGTAAAAGCAACAGTGACTTCTGCAAAACTGGAAGACATCAACGAAGTATTTGATAAGATGAAAGCCGGTCAAATCGACGGGCGTATCGTTTTGGATATAGCTGGACAAAATTAAATTATTGTTATTTTGAGTTTTTAAGCCCGGCAGATTTTGTTTGTCGGGTTTTTGTTAACTTAATGACTTGATTATAAATGGGAACTTAAACACAAAGGCACGAAGCTTTCATTATAATGGTGGTGTTTTAAGGCACAAAGTTTTTAACTTCGTTAACATTGAAAAATCTTTGATTTTTTTAGTGCCTTAAAACAAGTTTGAATAAATTAATCCTTGTGCCTTTGTGTTTAAATTATCAATTAAAAATAGAAAAATATGGAAACCAAAGATAAAATCTCAAGACTTTCCGTAAGCGAAAAAGCTTTGGAAGTCATTTGGGAACTGGAAAAAAAACACGGTGAACTGATGTTTTATCAAGCTGGTGGATGTTGTGAAGGAACTCAACCACAATGTTTCGAAAAAGGTGGCTATTTCCCAAGAATGAATGATGCAATGATTGGAACCATCAACGGTCACGAGTTCTGGATAGACCGCGACTTGTTCGAATATTGGAAATATTCCCACTTCAAGTTGGATGTTTTGGATGGTTGGGGACCTGGTGGTTTTTCTTTGGAAACGCCTTTGGGTAAAACCTTCAAAGTTCATTATCGATTGTTCACGCCGGAAGAGTTGGAGAATCTTGAACCTGTTAAGCGAAGCGAGTAAATAGGAAATTGCTCCTAAAAAAAATTAAACAGCTTCGGTTTTCACAAATTTCGAGACAATGATACTTGCTAAAATATTCCCGACGGAATTGAGAACCGTCGCCAAAGGGTCAACCAAAGTTCCGATAATGATGACTGCGGGAACAACATCTGGTGGAATTTTGTAAACCGAAATCATCAACATTTCTCCGATATAACCGCCATTGGGGATTCCTCCGGCGACTGCGCTTACAAAAACTGTGATTCCCAAAGCCATTATCAGATTCATTGGTTCAAAGAAATTCCAACCAAGTAACTGAAATGCAACATAAATCTTGATAATCGATGAAATAGACGAGCCGTTTTTGTGAATCGTAATTCCAATTGGAATTACAACATTGGCGATAGAAGCAGGAACGCCCATTCTTTTTGCAGATTCAATAGCCACAGGCATTGTTGCTAAGCTACTACAAGTACTGATAGCTGTTGCAGTTGGCAAAAGACTTTCTTTCCAAAAAGCTTTTACACCTTTTCCAGATTTCCAAATGAAAGCATAAAGACTGAAAAATACGATGAAATAAATAGTTCCAGCGATATAATACAATCCCAAAGGTTTGGCATAAAATCCGAAAAGCTGAGGTCCGATTGTTCCAACTTGGTAGGCAAAATAAGCACCCAATCCAATTGGTGCAACTTTCATTATCAATAACAAAAGCTGTTTCATCACTTCGTTTCCAGATAGGATGAAGTTTTGGAACAGTTTTCCTTTTTCTCCTGATTTCCTAATGGAAATTCCGACTAAAAATGAAAAGACCAACAATGCTAGCATATTTTGTCTCGAGAACAAATGATAGAACTCGCTGACAGTGAAAAATCCTACAATCTGGTCGTTGATATTAGCATTATTCTGGAGATTTTCTGAAATAGTTTCGCTGATGTTTTTCGGAGTTTCGGTTGGGAAAAAGTAAACCATTATGATGCAAAACGTGGCCGAAATCAAAATGAAACTCAAGAAAGTCAAAACCATTGTTCCGATGATTTTGCCCAATTGATTTTGTTGCTCAATACCAGAAATTGCGGAAACAATCGCAAAAAATACCAATGGAATTACTGTTACAAACAACAGATTCAGGAAAATATCTCCAATCGGTTTCAGATAAGTTACAAAATCAGGTGCGAAAATCCCAACCAGACTTCCGATGAAAATCCCGATGAGAAGCAGAATAATGTTGCTGTAGTTGTTCCAAAAAGATGATTTCATTCCTAAGTTTTAATCAAAGATAATTAATTCTTTGTCAATATTTATATGTTGCAACTTTGTCAAAGTTTCGAACTTTGACAAAGTTTTTCAGAAATAATTCCCGAAATTTGTCTCTATGAAAACAGCAGTTCTGATTACTATCGGTGACGAAATCCTTTCGGGAAATACCGTTGATACCAATTCCAATTTTATTGCCACTCAGCTCAAAGAAATAGGAATAAAAGTGCTTTCAATTTTTACAATTCCTGATGAGGAAAGTGCGATTGTTGCCACCTTAGGAAGAGCTTTTGAAATGTCTGATGTGGTTTTTACAACCGGTGGATTGGGTCCAACAAAAGATGATATTACCAAAAAAGCTTATGCTGAATTCTTTGAAGATGAAATGATTTTTTCTGACGAAATCTATGACCATCTACGAGTTTATCTTGAAAAAAGAAATCGACTTTGGATTCTGGAACATAACAAAGACCAAGCGATGGTTTTGTCTAAGGCTAAGATTTTACTCAATTATTTTGGAACCGCACCTTGTATGATTATGGAGAAGAATGGAACTTATTGTTTCAGTTTACCAGGTGTTCCTTACGAAGTAAAACCTTTAGTAAAAGATCAAATTATTCCTTTTCTGAAGGAGAAATTATCGCTAGACCACATTGTAACAAGAATTGTTTCAGTCGTTGATATTCCGGAAAGTATCTTGTCTGAAACCATTGAAGAATGGGAATTGGCTTTACCCAAACATATCAGTTTGTCATATTTGCCGGTGGGGACAAGAGTCAAATTAAGACTGACAGCTTCCGGAAGTTCTCAAGAACTAGTGAATACAGAACTAGAAAATGAAATCACAAAATTATTTCCTCTGATTGGAGAAAACATCATCGCGACGCAGGAAGATAAAATTGAGAAAATTCTTGGTGAATTATTGACTGACAGAAAATTGACAATTTCGGTTTCGGAAAGTTGTACAGGTGGAGAGTTGGCTCATTTGATAACTTCTGTTTCGGGAAGTGCCAATTATTTCTTGGGAAGTGTTGTGACTTATGCGACTCAAAAGAAAATTGACCTTTTGAATGTCAATCCAAAAACAATCGAAGAATTCACAGTTGTGAGTGAACAAGTTGCTTCGGAAATGGCAATTGGCTGTCAGGATTTGTTTAAAACAGATATTTCGGTTTCTACAACGGGCGTTGCCGGTCCTGGAAAAGGCGAAGATGGAAAAGATGTCGGAACGGTTTTTTATACAATTAGAATCGGAAATGTAGAAGTAACTTCTAAGTTATTTTTGCCACATCTGGAAAGACTGGATTTTATGAATTTTGTCTCGCAGAAAGTCATTCAAGATATCGTTTCTTTATTGATTAAAAAATAAAAAAGACAGCTCAAAAGGCTGTCTTTCTATTATCTGAATTTTAAATAATTTCTATTTCATAATTTCTTTCAAAAACATCAACGTATGGTTCCACGCACGTTTTGCCATTACTTCGTTATAATCTGGAGATTCTGGATTGGTAAACGTATGTTTGGAATTGGCGTAAGTAATGATTTGAAAATCAGTTTTTCCGGTTTTCAGTTCCGCAATCAAATTCGTCATATCTGCAGGTTTTACACTTTCGTCATCGGCAGGATTCTCAACCAAAACTTTGGTTTTAATAGGAACATTCAATCTGTCGATTCCTTTTGCTAATCCACCGTGAATGGAAACTACTCCAGCAACTGGAAATCCTGCTCTAGCAGTTTCCAAAGCACCCGTTCCACCGAAACAATAACCAATAACCGCTATTTTTTCAGGATTAGCGCCTTGTTTTTTTAATTCTTCTAAAGCTACAGAAATCCTTTGCTGGTAAGCTTTGTAATCCTGTTTATAGCGTCCTGCGATTTTTGCCGCTGCGGCATTGTCAGCAGGGATATTTCCTTCGCCATAGATGTCAGCAACAAATGCGATGTAACCTTGTTTTTGTAATTCGGTTGCTGCGTTTTTTGCTTCATTATCGATTCCTTTCCAAGCGGGTAAAATCAAAACGCCCGGAAGTTTTTTGCCAGCATTGGACGTTACTAATCCATTTAGTTTTTGTTCACCGTCTTTGTAAGAAATGGGTTTTAAATTTTGAGCTATTGTTAGATTTAATCCTAAAAATAATGTTAATAATGTGATTGAACGGTTCATATTTTCTTTTTATTAATTTGATTTTATTGTTTTAAATAGATTCATCAAAAATACAATTAAACTAAAAGCAACGAGTTGAATTCCAACATAATGCCATCCACCGGTTTCCCAACATTTCAAACCAATAAAAGTTCCAATCGCACCGCCAGCAAAATATGAAGTCATATAAATCGTGTTGATTCGGCTGTTCGCTTTTTGGTCTAACCTGTATATCAACGCAACATTAGTCACCTGAATCGATTGAACACCAACATCAATAAAAATCACAGCTAAAATAATTGATATTAAATAATTGGGGAACAGAAAAACAACAACCGAACCTACCAATAAAATAATGCTTGCAATCAACTGCGTTTTCCCGGAACCGCCTTTGTCAGAAGCTTTTCCAATCATTGGTGCAACCAAAGCGCCCGCAATTCCCAGCATTCCGAAAAGTCCGATGGTATCAGAACTATAATTGTAAGGTTTTTCTACCAAAAGAAATGTCAAAGTTGTCCAAAATGAGCAAAATATGGAGAAAGCAATTCCTCCCATTAATGCTAATAATCTCAGTTGTGGAAATCGTTTTAGCTGATAAAATGAGGATGAAATTAATTTAAAATACGAGTCTTTAAACGTTGGTTTGACACTCGGTAATTTAAAATAAACAAATGCCAACGAAAAAATCGTAAATCCAGCCGAGATGTAATACACCATTTTCCAATTGCTCCATTCAGAAATATAACCGCTGAAAACTCTTGCCATCAAAATTCCGACAAGAATTCCTGTGAAAATAATTCCAACATTTTTTCCTTTTTCGTTACCAGATAATTCAGCTGCCATTGGTAAAATAACTTGTGCTGCAACAGCAGTCAAACCAAGCAGTAAACTGAATAAAAAAATGAAATTGTAATTGGAAACCATTCCGATTCCTGCCAAAATGCAGAATAAAATGGCTAATAAAATCAGGATTAATTTTTTACGATTGACTTTATCTCCTAATGGAACCAAGGTCAGCAATCCTGCTCCGTAACCCACTTGTCCCAAACCGACCATAATTCCCATTTTGCTTTCGGACACGTTGAAAGTTTCTGCAATCTGATGCAGAATTGGCTGTGCGTAATAGATATTTGAAACACAAATTCCTGCTACGACAGCCATTCCGAGAACCTGAACTTTACTCAGTTTCGATTGTTCTTCTATCATTGATTATTTTGAAGCTTGATTAAGAATTTCCAAATCCTCCGAATCTAATTCTAACTTCGGAGCATCGAAAATCGTTTGCAATTGTCTTTCGCTAGTCGCACTTACGATTGGCGCAGTGATTAATGGATTTGCTAACAGCCAAGCCAAAGCAACGGTTGCGGGTTGAGACTGGTGCTTTTCGGAAACTTTATCCAACGCTGCTAAAACTGCTTTACCTTTATCATCAAAATATTTCTTGATTCCGCCACCTCTTGCTGTTGTTTCAAAATCAGCTTCTGTTCTGTATTTTCCTGTTAGGAAACCTGCTGCCAAAGACCAATAAGGGAATGCACTTAATCCAAATTTTTCTACTAAAGGCGCATATTCCGTCTCAAATTTTTCTCTTTCTACCAAATTATAATGTGGCTGAAGTGCTACATATTTTGGAAAATTATTTTTCTCAGCGACTTCAAAAGATTCAATTAATCTTTCTGGGGAAACATTGGATGCTGCAATATATCTCACTTTTCCTGCTTTTACAATTTCGTCATAAGCTGATAAAGTTTCCTCCACAGGAGTTTTGTTATCATCAAAATGGGTGTAATACAAATCGATGTGGTCTGTTCCAAGGCGTTTCAAAGATTCGTCAACAGATTTCAGAATATGTTTTTTACTGATATCAAAACCGTGTTCTTTGGTTTCAGAACCTACTTTTGTTGCGAGCACAATATCCTGGCGATTTTTTCTTTCCTTCATCCATTTACCGATGATTTCTTCGGATTGTACGCCTTTTCCATTGACCCACCAAGAATAAGTGTCGGCTGTATCGATGAAGTTGAATCCACCTTCTGTGAATTTATTCAAAATATTGAATGATTCTTTCTCATCCAAAGTCCATCCAAAAACATTACCTCCAAAATTGATTGGAGCAATTTCTAAATCTGTATTTTTAATTGTTACTTTTTTCATTTTTTTTAATATTTTAAGGTTTTAAAAATTCTTTAACTGGTTTGATGAATTGGTCAAAAACCTCGATGTGCGGAAGATGTCCTACATTCTCGATTTCTACCAATTTTGAACCTTTTATTTTTTGTTGAGTAGCTTTTCCCAATAAGTCATATCGTCCCATCGTTTCAGCTATTTTCGGATCTTTTACGTTCGCTTTTCCGATGGCTGTTCTGTCTCTTGTTCCGATGATTAATAATGTTGGAACATTCAGATTTTGGAATTCATAAACAACTGGTTGTGTGAAAATCATATCCGAAGTTTTAGCGTTTACCAAAGCCACTTTTGGATAATCTGGAGCCTTTGTCCAGCCTGTTAAAAGATAAACCCATTCGTCATATTCTGGTTTCCATTTGTTGTCGTAATAGAATCCGTTTTGATATTTTTTGGTGGATTCATAATCGGCTTTTAGTTCGGTTTGATAATTCTTATCGATAGATGCATAAGGCGCAACTAGTTTCCAATCTTCCAGTCCAATTGGATTTTCAAGAAATAATTTTTCAACCTTTTCAGGATACATCAGTGTAAATCTTGTCGCCAACATTCCACCCATCGAATGCCCCAAAAGATAAATTTTATCGAGTTTCAATTCATCCAAAATTGCTTTCGTATTTTGAGCCAATTGCTGAAAACTGAATTGATATTCTGTAGGTTTTGATGACTTTCCGAATCCAATCTGGTCAGGAACAATCAATCGGAATCCTTCTTTTGTCAAAGCCTGAATCGTTGTTTTCCAATAGGCTCCATTGAAGTTTTTTCCGTGAAGCAGAACAACTGTTTTTCCATTTGCTTTTTCGGGTTTGATGTCCATATAAGCCATTTTCAAATCCTGATTCTGACTTTTGAAATCAAGAAAATGAACAGGATAAGGATATTCATAATTCGTTAGCATAATGTCCAAAACAGGACGGTTTTGAGCTGATAAATAATTAATGGATAAAATTAAAAATGCTATTATTTTTATAAATTTCATAATTTGATTTTAGAAAATTAATGATTCGAAAGGGGTTTATACTTCTCATAAAACCAAAGCAATCCAACCAAATAAGCTGAATGCAATAACTGCGCTTCAATCGCACTCCAATTCTCGATAGAAGCGCTTCCTAATATCAATAGACTCATCAAAACTAATCCTGAATAAATTGTGTATTTGGTTTGAAATCCAATTAATAAAAACAATCCAATTAAGAATTCTACAATCGGTAAAATGTAACTGAAAGGAACAATCAGAAAACTCGGAATTGCAGATTTTGCCATTGATGTTACCATCCAATTGCTGAACATTTCAAACTTCGGAATTCTTACCAATCCGTGACCTAACAAGGAAATGGCGATTGGCAATCTCACGAAGAAGTAAGTCGTTTTGAAGTCTTTCATAATTACTGACTTTTCAATTTCTTCATAAATTCCAAGATGGTTGGTCTCAGTTCTTCGAATAAAGGATGTTGTTTGTTCTTCAACATTACTTCTGTAAAGAGCTTCAAACCCAAAGCAAACTCCTGTGCTGTATTGTCTTCTTTGAAGATTTTCTTTGATTTTATCATTTCGAAAATACTGAACAAATCATCGTGATTATCAAACTCAAAACTTAAATTTTTTGTGCCTTCAGAACCGTCTTTCAGTTTTATTTCTTTCAAATCTAATTGATAAGAATTGTTTCTTTTTTCCATCATTTAAAAAGCATTGACTAATTCATTAATACTTTCGATTTCTTCTTTTGAAATATTGATTTCAATGGCCTTTGCATTCTGTACCGCTTGTTCTGCATTTCGAGCGCCAGCTAAAGCAATCGTAATTCCTGCTCTCTCGATTGTCCAACGTAAAACCAACTGTCCTAAAGTTGCGTTGTGTTTCTCTGCTATCGGTTTGATTTTATCTAAAAGCGCATTTGTTTTCTCAATAAATTCAGGCTGAAAATGTTTGTGACTCGCACGATGGTCACCTTCCTGAAATTGATAACCATTATGAATTTTTCCTGTCAACAAACCTCTTTCCAAAGGACTGTAAGCGAGAATCGATTTGTTATTTTCGATGCAATAAGGAACAGTTTCTTTCTCAATTCCACGATTCACCATACTGAACGGAATCTGATTGGAAACCAAATTCAAGGTTTTCTCAGCTTCTGCCATTTGCTGTGCATTATAATTACAAACACCTGCAAAACGAACTTTTCCTTGTTCAATCAATCTGGAAACCGCTTCGAAAGTTTCATCAATCGGCGTTGTAGAATCTGGCCAATGGATTTGGTACAAATCGATGTAATCTGTTCCCAGACGCTTCAAACTTTGTTCACATTCGTAGATGATGCTGTCTTTTCCAGCATATTTGTAAACATCAATATCTTGTCCGTCGTTATTCTTGCTGTGCATTGCAAAATCGCCTTTTGCCAAATCCCAGCGCATTCCGAATTTGGTTAAGATTTGGACTTTATCTCGGGAAATTCCTTTAATAGCTTCGCCAACAATTTCTTCGCTGGTTCCCTGTCCGTAGATTGGTGCAGTGTCGATCGATGTCACGCCGACGTCATAAGACGCTTTTATAGCTTCAATTGCATCATTTCTGTCTGTGCTTCCCCACATCCAGCCGCCGGCAGCCCAAGCTCCGAAAGTAATTACTGAAACTTCTAAATTGCCGTATCCTAATTTTCTATATTCCATTTTTTGTATAAATGTTATTGTTGTTGAGTTTTAATTTTTACGAACAAATAAGGTGGTTTTCTTAAATCTTTTCCGTTATTAAAGCCTGCTAATCTGTTCCATTGTCCGAGTGTTACATAGACATAACCGTTCCTGTAAGCCAAACCATCTGGCCATACAAAATTGTCTTTGTCGTGAGAAAGCAGTTTGAAATCTCCATTGGGATTTCTCTGAACAATAGATTGCTGTTCAAATGCTCCGAAGAAAATAGCTCCGTTTACATTTTCTGCCAAACCATCGCAGGCAGGATGTTCTCCTTCGAATTTAACTGCATTTTCAATTTGTTGTTCTGTTACATCGAAGTTGCTTAATATCTCTGTCGGAATGCTATAAAATTTTCTTCCGGTAATTGTTGTCCAGTACAATGTTCTCTCATCTGGACTGATAGCGATTCCGTCTGCTCCGCCATTGGGAAAAGTCTGATTTTTGAAATCATATACTTTTGGCTGTCCTTCCAAAAATCCCATAAAACCAGCTTCCGGAGAAGTTGACTGATGATTGACCAAAACTTCTTTCGCTTTTCCTGTTGCCACATCCAAAACGACTAAGGAATAATGTTGTCCGAAGCCAGAATTCGCGATATAGATAGTTCCTAATTTTCCGTGAGAAAGGTCAACACGAAGGTCATTGTAATGAGCATCATCTGACAAAACAGGTTTCGGAATTATTACAGAGTGCACTATTTTTTTTGTATTGATATCAATGGCAACAACTTTTGCAGCACCTTCTGGTATTTCTTTTATTCCGGAACGTTTTCCGTCGTCCAAAACCCAAAGCACATCATTTTTATCAATGTAAATTCCGTGTGGCGAGACTAACCAGTCTTTATAAGGTTTTGCACTTGGATAGACATATTCTTTATTTGGAAAAGGAATCAGTTTATCATTGACTAATTCTGCCAGAGCCAATTCTTTATGATTATCGGCGTGACGAGGAAACCCTAAAAATACACGGTTTTGAGAACTCACTGCAATTCCTGAAGGATCTGGATTGGGTGTCGAGATTCTCGTCACGACTTCATAATTCGTTTGTGCATTCGAGAAAACTGCAGATAAAGTAAAACAACAATTTAAAACAAACTTTTTCATTTTTAACGTTTTATTAGTTCAAAAGACCCTTGCTGACTTCTTTTCCAGCTTTATAAACTGAAAATATTTTTCTTGTATCTTTAATATTAGTGGCAGGATTTCCGTCAAGAACAATCAAATCCGCTGTTTTTCCCACTTCAATCGTTCCGAAATCTTTATCAATTTTTAAAGCTTTTGCTGAGTTTTTTGTAGCAACAGTTATAGCCTGAAGCGGAGTCAATCCAGATTCTGTCATCAGCTGTAATTCCAAGTGTTCTGAAAAACCTTGCGCTCTCAAAGGCATCGCACCACTATCGGTTCCCATTGCAACAAGAATTCCTGAATCAAAAACCTTTTTTAAGTTTTGTTTAGCAATTTCAAAAGCTTTCATATTTAATTTGAAATTAGGAGCGTTTTTTAAATCGTTCTGATATTTTTCAGAAGTTATCATTTCGTAAACGCTTGGTTCAAGAGATTTTTTGAAAAATTCGTCATTAATCCATTCTGGTTTTTTAGCATAGACATAAGCATATTCGTCAAGAGAAAGAGTTGGAATGTAAACGATATTTTTCGTTTTCATTTGAGCTAGAGTTGTATCATCAATCACTTCACTTCTTACGCTTTGACCAATGACATCAATGCCGACTTTAACCAATTTTTTCAAATCCGACAGATAATAAACGTGCGCCACAACTCTCAGATTTCGCTTATGAGCTTCATCAATAATGGCTTTGTAAATCTCGGGTTTCATTTTTTCTTTCATTTTACCATTAAAATCATCTACCCAGATTTTTACCAGTTCAGGTTTTGTTTTTGCAAGACTATCCATTTCTGCCGGAATTTGCGAAACGGAAGTCGGGCGAAAAACTTTATCCATCGCAAAATCAAGTGGTGGAGCACCATTTGGAGCACCAAAGCCATAACCTGCCGAATGAATTCTTGCACCATTAATTTCTCCATTGGCAGATTTTTCTCTTAAACCGCTTTCAAACAGAAAAGGACGGTCGGTTCCCATCGACATTACATTTAAAACACCGTAATCCTGATATTTTTTAAGCTGGGAAAGAATGTTTTCTTCGGTGTAATTTTCCGGAACAGTCGTTGTTCCTTTCAAAGTTCCAACGTGAGAATGCGCAGAAATCAAAGCTGGAATAATTGTTTTTCCTTTTAAATCTACAATCTGCGCGTCTTTCTCTGAAATATCATTTCCAATTTGAGCGATTTTTCCATCTTTAATCAGGATTTTTGCGTTCTCGATTGGAGTTCCGCCGTTTCCGTGGATTAATCGGACATTTTCCAGAAGCAAAATTTGGCTATCAGATATTTTTTTGTCTTTCTGATTGCAGGAAAACATAAGAATTGAAGTCAAAAGAATTCCTGAGATTTTTTTGAAGATATTCATATCAAGATTTTTCGTGGGTGAAGTGATTCCGATAAGATTTTGATTCTGAATCTAAAATGATTCCAAAACATTACCGAGGCTTTTACAAATTTCGTTTTTTGATATGTAAAAACAGATGTAGTATTTTGATATATTATTGTAAATTTACATTATGAAGAGAAAGCAATTTAATCCGTTAGAAATCGATTGTTTCGAAGTTGAAGAATATCCATTTCCAAAACACAGCCATACTTATTATGAGTTGGTTTACATCTTCAAAGGTTGTGGAAATCACCATTTGAACAAGCTGATTATTCCTTACAAAGCCGGAGATTTGTTGCTGATTTCTCCTGATGATGAACATTATTTTGATATTAAGAAGCTGACAAAATTTGCTTTTATCAAATTCAATGATAGTTTTTTTGAGAGCAACAAACATCTTGCGCCAGACACTTTGATGACGGCTTCACCAATTGATATTATGCGAAATCCAATGTTGAAGGAAATCAAACTTTGTTTCGATGAACCTTGCAAAACGATTCTCAGAAAAACAGTTGAAAATATTGTGGATTATGATAAAATTTGTGATGTGACAACTTCTCCGATTATGTTTTTCCAAGTCTTGTCGTTATTTGGATTGATTCGTGAAGCGTCTGCCAAACTGAATGTCAGAATTGATGACGGCGTTCCTAGTCAGGAAGATTTGATTTCGTACATTCATCAGAATATTTATCGTCCGGAAATGATTAGAATCAAGATGATTGCGTTGCATTTTAATATTTCACCGACTTATTTTAGTGCTTATTTTAAACGGAATTTCGAAATGTCTTATCGAACTTATATAAACAATTATCGTTTAGCTCTCATAGAAAAACGAATAGAATCCGGACAAAATACAATCAAGCAGATTGCTTATGAATTTGGATTTACGGATGAAAGTCATCTTTCACATTATTTCAAAAATAAGAAAAATAAAACGCTGGGTTCTTATAAAGTGAAGAGTAAAAATCTAGCTCAAAGCTTGGATGCACAGTTGATAAACTCTTTGTAAGTTAAAATCTAACAATTGTCAGGCTGAGGCTCTCGAAGCCATCCAAACAATCACTTCTTAGACCTCATCGCCTTAACTTTTTTGACAGAATCGTCTTTCAACAATTCCTGATATTCCTCCGACTCCACAGGAACCAGCTTAATTTTCGAATCCTGATTATGAAAAATCCCGAATCCATTTTTCTTGGCCAAAGGCGAAGTCTGCAAACAAGGCTGACCTTTTGAAAAATAATTTTGTTTCTCTTGTTCCAATTCTGAAGACGAAATATCATTTCGTTCCGCAAAAATTTCGAATAGCAATTCGTCGGAAGTATATTTCAGAGGATGTTTGGAAAGTTTATCGTATTGATGATTGGCAATCGTCTTTTTATCATTTTTCACAACCGGAATTACCGATGCCAAAACCGGAGAATCTTCTGCAATTTCTATCAATGTGTTGGTGTAATTGGTTGTGTGGGTTTTCATATAGAATTGTTTTCCGAGTATCTAAAAATAATATTATCAAAGTCCTCCTTTAAAGAAGATGAGTCATTTGATTTTAATTTTGAAAGTCCAAGTTTTGCGTACTCAAAAGCTTTATCTAAATTTCTTTTTTCATAAACTTTAGATAGAGTCCAAATGAACCCAATTTCAGATTCTATATTCAGTCCCGCCAACTTTTTCCTCGGATTAGATAAATCTGAATCATCTAAATTATCAAAAATATAGTTCTCACCAGTAAAGACTTGAATTATTGGAATAAAATGATTTTCAATACTTAAAACTATATTTTCTGCAGTTTTTATATTTTTTTCCTCAGAATCACTATAATCCCACCATTGATTATCTTCAATTTTTTTTGAAAAATTCCACCATTTTTTAATTTGAATTTTTTCTAATCTTTTTCTAAATTGACATTCATAATATTTCAAGGTCTTGAAAATGATTTCTCGACCATACCAATCTGTTATTTCTTTTGGATGAATTCCTAATTCTACGCAACATTTTCCGCCATACTGACTTGCTTGAATTCCAATTATAAAAATGAAATTTTCAGATTCTTTTCTATAACTAAATCCATTTCCTTTAAATCCTAGTTCTTTTAAGCTTTGAGAAATAGTTTTTGAGATATGTTTCTTAAAATCTGCAGAAGTAATCATTAGTTTTATGTAAGAATTAATCTAAAATTTCTTGCTCAACCTTACCAGCCTTCACCAGCCACAACCCAACAAAAGTCAAAAATCCATTCAGGATAATCAGTTCCACACCAATTCTGTAATCTGTATTATTAGTTACCAAATAATTAATCAAATATGTTACAACAGGTGCCAAAATCGTCACTGCTAAGATTGTATATTTCTTCGTGATTTGATATTTTGTCAAAATTCCGAAAGCAAATAATCCCAACAACGGACCGTAAGTATAACCTGCGATTTCCATAATCAGATAAACAATCGATTTGTCATTAATAGCTTTGAAAACCATTATCAATACGAAAAAAATCACTGTGAAAGTCAAATGAACTTTCATTCTCAGGTGCTTCTTTTGTTTCTCGGTTTTTTGCTGGTCTTCGTTCAGGTTTAGTAAATCTACACAATAAGAACTCGTGACCGCCGTTAAAGCCCCATCAGCAGAAGGAAATAAGGCCGAAATCAAACCGATGATGAAAATCACAGAAAGCGCCATCGGGAAATGACCTTGAAGCGACAGAGCAGGGAACAGGTCGTCGCCCATTATATTTTTTATTTGACCCGCAGAATCCTTGAATCCGAAAGTATTCGTAATCACTTCTTTTCCGTCAACCATCGTCGAGATTTGTCCATAATCTGCGCCGTGTTGCATTGCAAAAAGATAAAGCAAACCACCCAAAAACAAGAACGCCAGATTTACGAAAAGCAAAGTTCCGGCAAAAGTCAGCATATTCTTTTTCGAGTTTTTCAGATTGTCCACCGAGATATTTTTCTGCATCATTTCTTGGTCAAGACCCGTCATCGCAATTGTAATGAACATCCCGCCTAGAATCGTTTTCAGGAAAAATGTTTTAGAATTCACATCCGTATTGATAAAATGCGTGTATTGCTTCTGTTCAAGGATAGAGAACGCTTCTCCAAAAGACAGATTAAGATTTGATAAAATATAAACAATGCAGGCAATCAAGCTGATAATCATAAACGATGTTTGCAACGTATCAGTAATCACAATCGTCTTAACACCACCTTCAAACGTGTAAAGCAGAATCATCAAAAGCAACACGAAAGCCGTTACCCAAAACGGAACGCCAAGACTTTCTAGCAAGAAAATCTGAAGAATATTCACAACCAGATATAACCTCGCCGTCGCACCAATCGCTCTCGAAATAATGAAAAATACAGAACCAATTTTATGCGCCTCCACATTGAAACGTTTTCCCAGATAAGTATAAATCGAGGTCAAATTCATTTTATAATAAAGCGGAAGCAAAATGCCAGCAACGATGAAGTAACCAATGAAAAACCCAATTACCATCATATAATATTCGAAACCACCAAAAGGATTTTCGCCTCCTAAAAATTTTCCAACTGTTCCCGGAACCGAGATAAAAGTTACGCCCGAAAGTGATGTTCCAATCATCCCAAACGCTACCAGCCACCATTTGCTTTTCTTATTCCCAATAAAAAAAGACTGGTTGTCTGAGTTGCGGCTTGTAAAATAAGAGATGACCAAAAGCCCGATAAAATAGGCAAAAACGAATAAAAGTAGAATAGTTCCCGGATTCATTGTTCAAATTTGAATTGAACAAAAATAGTTTTTTTTATGAACAAAGCTTTTATTAACTTACATCAATTAATTAAAAACTTTTATGATTATACCTTTGTACTATCAATAATTAAAAAAATCATTATGAAAAAATTATTCTTATCATTTTTGTTTGCAACTATCAGTATTTTAGGATTTTCGCAAACCACTTGGAGTATAGATCCAATGCACTCTTCATTTAATTTTAACATCAAACATATGGGAATCAGTTTTGTACAAGGACGTTTCGATAAGTTTGAAGGAAATGTAGTGACAAAAGCTGAGGATTTGACCAATGCTAAATTCGATTTTGCAGTTAACACAGCTTCTGTAAATACTGG
Organism: Flavobacteriales bacterium UBA2306; assembly: GCA_002345565.1. GTDB lineage: Bacteria > Bacteroidota > Bacteroidia > Flavobacteriales > Weeksellaceae > Epilithonimonas. Next base: position 99,975 of record DDVS01000002.1, read on the forward strand.
TGTTGAGATGCGTGATAACCATTTGAAAAGTGCAGATTTCTTTGATGTAGAAAAATTTCCTACGATGAAATTTGAAAGTACATCTATCAAAAAATTAAAAGGGAATACTTATCAACTGACGGGTAAACTTACAATAAAAGATGTAACAAAACCGGTAACTGTAACTGCTGTTTACGGAGGACAAACCAAAGATCAACAAGGGAATGAAAAACTTGGTTTCCAAACGACTTTTAAAATTAATAGACTAGACTACAACGTAAGCTACGATCCAACAGGAGCTGGTGTTGCAAAAGATGTGGATGTTGCGGTTTATGTAGAGTTTGTTAAAAATAAATAACGGATTTTGCTAAAATAAAGTAAGAGCTTTTTCGTAATTGAGAAGGCTTTTATTTTATCATTTTTTTTACGACAACAAAAAGCAAAAATGAGGTGATTGTGAGGACAGCAAAAGACCCAAGCCACAAACTATCGAATCCAAATCGACTCACAACATAAGTTCCCAGAAACGGTGTAATAATGAATGAAAAGGAAAACGCAATGCCGTTAACTCCCATATAGGCTCCTTTGTTTCCATTTTCTGACCTAAGTGCCGTCACAGTTGACATAAATGGTAGCGCCCAAATCTCCGCAATACAAAGAATCGTCATTGATAAAATCAGCCAAGAAATATTACTTCCAAATATCAACATCAGGTACGATAATCCAGCCAGTACAGCTCCTAAAAATAAAATCTGAGGAACCTTCAACGTTCTTTCTGCAATACTTACCAAAGGCATTTCTAGTAATACAATGATAAATCCGCTGTAACCTAAAATAAAACCAATTGTACTTTGGCTCAATTTCGCAACGTCTTTATAAAATAAAGGAATTGTGTTGAAAAACTGAAAAAAGCAGATTGCAAAAATGGTACATAAAAAGCTGAAAACTAGAAAAGGATAATCTTTATAAGGCGATTTTCCTGTTTTCTTTACAACTTCAAAAGTTTCTAATTTCTTTTTCTCGCGGAAGATTTTGTTTCTTTTTCTGAAAAAGATGACATAAATGATTCCGGCAATCAAAGCACCTGTGAAATTGAAAACGAATAGAAAATTATAAGAGATCCCAGATAAAACGCCACCCAAAGCCGGACCAATAGAGAATCCAAGATTGACAGCCATTCGGTTAAGAGAAAAAGCTTTGGTCAGATTTTCCGGTCTTGCATATTTTGTAATGGCAACAGAATTCGCTGGTCGGAAAGTATCACTTATTGTACTTTGAAGAAAAATCAAAACAGCCATCATCTCCACACTTTGAAAAAATGGAATGATGAGAAATATCGGCGCACTGAGAAACAAACTCCAACTTTGAATATAATATTCCCCAAATTTATCTGTCAAATAGCCACCTAACCAAGAACCGAGAACCGAACCAATTCCGTAAAAACTTAAAACAATTCCTGCATTTTCTAAAGAAAACTTCAAATGGTCTGTCATATAAACGCCCAAAAACGGCAATACCATAGAACCGGAACGGTTGATGAGCATCACAATAGACAACATCCAAGCTTCTCTTGAAAGTCCTTTGAAAGTGTTGATGTAAGAGTTAAAAAGTTTCATAGTTTGATTCAGTTTGCAAAGGTATTGTTTACTTTGATAAAAAAAGAAAGCCATCCGTAAAGAATGGCTTTCAAAATTTATAATTTTAGAATTAGTCTAAAATCTAGAGTCTAATATCTAACATTTAATTTTATTGCAATTTAAAACCTCTTGTCGTGATTCTACCGTAAGCATCCACATATTTTACTTGTACATTTCCTTTGAAATTATTCAGGATTTTTTCAACATCTTTCTGAGAGTTAACAGGTTTTCCATTGATTTCCATCACGATGTAATTATCAACCACACCAATTTTGTCCATTTCGCCGCCTTCAATTACATTTTTTGCTAAAACACCACTTTCCAATCCATAATCTGTTTTTACTCTTTCACTTAGAGGCTCAAACTCAGAACCGATTTTTTCCGTCACAGTCAAATCATCTTTGCTTCTGGATGATGTTCCGCCTTTTTGGTCTTTCAAAGTAACAGTTACGGTATATGGTTTTCCGTTTCTAGTATAAGTTACAGAGACTTTATCGCCAGGTCTTCTGCTTCCGATAGCGAAAGATAGATCCGCAAAACTGCTGATATCTGTATTATCGATTTTGGTTACAATATCACCGGGTCTAATTCCGGCATCTTCAGCACCACTTTTTGATGTTGTTTCTGTTACATAAACACCGTCGCCAACTTTTAGATTAGCCTTATTTTTCTGATTGTAGGCCGCAACCTGCATATCATTAGATAAATCTAAACTTCCAATTCCAAGGAAACCTCTTTGTACCAAACCAAATTTCTTGATATCCTCAACGATTTTCCTTGCTAAGTTGGATGGAACTGCAAATCCGTAACCTTCATAATATCCGGTTTTAGACTGAATAGCAGTATTGATTCCGATTAAATCTCCGTTTACATTTACCAAAGCACCACCACTGTTTCCAGGGTTGATTGCCGCATCCGTTTGGATAAAGCTTTCAATGGGTGTTCTGGATTGCTGGCTAAGGATATCAATACTTCTTCCTTTTGCAGAAACGATTCCCGCAGTTACAGTAGAGTTAAGTCCAAGCGGATTTCCTACAGCCAAAACCCATTGTCCAACTTCTACCATATCAGAGTTAGCAAAGTTGAGGTAAGGCAAACCTTTTTCTTCAATTTTAAGAAGTGAGATGTCTGTATTTGGGTCGGTTCCAATTAGAGTTGCGATGTAAGATTTTTTGTTGCTTAAGACAACTTCCAATTTATTAGCACCAGCTACAACGTGATTATTGGAAATAATGTAACCATCTGGCGAAATAATAACTCCTGAACCTAATCCGGAAGGCATATTTTTAGGTGTCTGCTGTTGTTGTCTTTGTTGGCCACCACCAAAAGGATTGCTGTTTGGACCAAAGAAGAAATCAAACATATCGTTTTCAGGCATTCTTTGAGAAGATGCACGATCTTGATAATTTTTGATGGTTACAACCGCAGGAACTGTAGTTTTTGAAGCTTTTACAAAATCGTCTCCTGTTGCGGAATTCATTCCTACAAAAGAGGATTTTTTAGAAGTGGTTGTAAAGTATGAGAAATCTTCTCCATTATTTTCGTGGCTAAAGTATTGACTAGCTCCGAAAACCGTCGCACCAGAGATAACTCCGGTCAATGCAAAAGGCATTAGTTTTTTTAATGTATTCTTCATCTTGATATTCATTTTCTTTATTCTGAGATTTTTGTTTAACAAATTTAATACTAAATTAGTGTGAACTAAAAACTTAGTGTTACACTTTTAACGAAGTTTAACCATATTTAAAAAAATATTAATAAATAGCGTTATCTAGTGTGGTTTTTATTTGTTTGATTGTTAGTTGGTTATATGTAGTTTTCAATGATTAGTCATTCATCTTGGCAAAGTAATTGTAGGAGGCTTATTATAAAATAATAAAATTATGGAAACAGAAAACATCGTCGAAAGACTAAATAAATACGAGTTTGATTACGCAAACCTATATACAGGTTTTAAATCTGTAGCAGAAGCCAGACAATTTGCAACAGAAAGAAATGGAAAATTGATAGAAGTCGGTTTTCTGGATGGAAATGATAACCCGGTTGAAGATAATTCTGCGAATCTTATTAATGAAAATAAATATTTCAAAGCCGATGCCGGAATAGATTATAGAATCATACATTCTGCAGATGAAGGGTTTCAAGAAATTGCAGATAAACTGAAAGAGAGACAAACAGAAATTACAGATAAAAGCCCAGATGAAAAATATTTCTCCGATGCAGATTGGCAAATTAAAGAAGATGCTGTAATTGTTTTATACAAAGGAGAAGTGGAAAGTGTAACATCCAGAGAACGTTCAAAATATCTGAAACATACAAAAGTTTATGAATTGGCAGTTGAGGTTCCAAAATCAAAAGATTAATTGTCGCAATAAATAATAGAATCCGGTTTTTACAGCCGGATTTTTTTTGGTGGAGTAATTCTAGATTCAGCAAAAGTATTCATTTGGAAGGTTTTAATTTTTATTAATAACTTTGCAAACTTATGTCAAAAGTCAATTCACAACCGAAAACCGTTGCTTTTCATACACTTGGTTGCAAACTCAACTTTGCAGAAACTTCTACTATTGCACGAACTTTAACAGATGCTGGTTATCAGAAAGTAAATTTTGATGAACCTGCAAAAGTTTATATCATCAATACCTGTTCTGTGACAGAAAACGCAGATAAGGAATGTAAACTTCACGTCAAGCGAGCAACAAAGGCAAATCCGGAAGGTTTGGTCGCCATTATTGGTTGTTATGCACAGTTGAAACCAGAAGAAATTTCTGGGATTGAAGGTGTAGATTTGGTTTTAGGAGCAAAGGAAAAATTCAATATTTTGAGTTATCTTGATGATTTGGAGAAGTCAGAAAGTTATGCTCAGATTCATTCTTGTGAGATTGATGAAGCTGATTTCTTTGTTGGTTCATATTCTATTGGTGACAGAACCAGAGCTTTTTTGAAAGTTCAGGACGGTTGCGATTACAAATGTACTTATTGCACGATTCCATTAGCACGAGGGATTTCTCGTTCTGATACCATCGATAATGTGGTTGCGAATGCCAAAGAAATTGCTGGAAGAGATATTAAAGAAATTGTTTTAACAGGTGTTAATATCGGTGATTACGGAAAAGGTGAATTTGGGAATAAAAAACACGAGCACACTTTTCTGGATTTAATTTCTGAATTAGATAAAGTCGAAGGTATTGAAAGAATTAGAATTTCTTCCATCGAACCCAATCTTCTAAAAGATGAAAGCATTGAATTGGTTTCTAAAAGCAGAAGTTTTGTGCCGCATTTTCATATTCCGCTTCAATCTGGAAGTGATGAATTATTGAAAAAAATGAAACGCCGTTATTTAACCAAATTATATTACAATAGAGTTAACAAAATCCGAGAAGTAATGCCAGACGCAGCAATTGGTGTGGATGTGATTGTTGGATTTCCTGGAGAGACAGAAGAATTGTTTATGGAAACTTATAATTTCCTGAATGATTTACCAATCAGCTATCTTCACGTTTTCACTTATTCTGAAAGAGAAAATACTGAAGCTGCAGAAATGGAGGGCACAGTTCCAATCTCTGAAAGAAAGAAAAGAAACAAAATGCTGAGAATCCTTTCCGAGAAAAAGAAAATGGAATTCTACAGAACTCAATTAGGAAAAAAACTTCCGGTTCTGTGGGAGCATGAAAATAAAAACGGAATGATGTATGGTTTTACAGAAAACTATGTGCGGGTTTCAAAACCATTTGATGAAAAATCTGTTAATCAAATAGAAGATATTATTTTGGATAAAATCCTGGAAGAAGGTTGTGTTTCTGTAAAAGAAAACCAATTCGAAGATTTTCTTGCTAAAATTTAAACACAAAAAAACCGCAAACTTCAAATTTGCGGTTTTTTTTTTTTCAAAATATAATTAATCTTCTGTAGTCATATTTCTGGTTTTGCTGTTATAAAGCTGGAAATTGAATACAAAACTTCTGTCTGTATATCCAAAATAATTAGTGTCTCTACCATACGCAGCTCTGGATGGGACAATGATAACACCCTGCATGTTGTAATCTGTAGCACCGTCCAGATTATCAAAGGATTTAAAATATTTTAATCCTTCTTGTAATCCTTCTATCTCATAAAAAGATCTGGTGTAAGAAGTGCCATAGGTATCATTGTATTTTTTAAGAACAGATGATTTAACATAATAGTACGCCGGGTCAAAAGTAGGGACACCACTTCCTGTTGCATTATTAGTAAATGTTATCTGGCTTCCGAATGAAATATTATCATCTGTTTTCGCAGCAACATAGCTATTAGTAATCTGGAAAAGACTTAATACATCTGTTGAAGCAATATCTTTACCCGGGTTGGGCTGTGAGTCTGTTCTTTTGATATAAATAACGCCAGATGCTAGTTTCTCGTGCGGGTAAGAAGATAATTTAGGATAATTGTCATCTGTAGTATCATCATCGTCAAACGCTGTAATCACACCTTTTGCATTGAAATAGTTAGATTCCATAAATTTAACAGCAGCGGCATCATCATAAGCATTTTGATCTTCTATAGGTATTACTACAACTTCATCCTCGTCATTATCTTTCTTACAACTTTGTAATGCAAGCACAGAAAGAGCAATTCCTAAAAGTATTTTCTTCATTTTTTTATTTAATGTTAAATTGCAATTAATTTTTAACGTGACAAAAGTATAAAAAATTATGAGAATAGATAAATTTTTGTGGAGTGTAAGGTTTTATAAAACCAGAACAATAGCAACAGAGGAAATTAAAAAAAACAGAGTCGCTATTGGTGAGCACCCCGTAAAATCTTCCAAAGAAGTAAAAATTGGAGATGTCATCCGAATCAGAAAAAACCAGATTGACTACAAAATTAAAGTTTTGGATATTCCCAAAAGCAGAGTAGGAGCCAAGTTAGTCGCTCTATATGTGGTGGATATGACAGATAAAGAGCAATATGAAATTCTGAAGGCCAGAAAACAATCCCAGGATTATTACCGTCAAAAAGGTCTGGGAAGGCCAACCAAAAAGGATAGACGCGATATGGACGATTATGTGGTAGATGACAATTCTTCTATCGAAGTGGATGGAGATGACTGGGATGTTTTCTTTAAAAATGATGAGGAGGATTAAATTTCAATTTTTTTCATGATTTCTTGAGAGATTTCATCAGCGGTTTTAGAATCAGTATCTATAATGTGATGAGCTTTTGCATAAAACGGGTTTCTTTCAAAAAGGTGCTTGGCAATAAACTCTGGGATATCCTCATCGTTAAATTTTGCAATAATAGGTCTGGATGGTTTGTTTAAAATTAATCTTTGCGCAAGAGTATTAATAGAAGCTCTAAGGAAAAAACTTTTTGATCTCTCATTAATAATAGCCATGTTATTGTAGTAAACAGGAGTTCCTCCGCCAAGACTCAGGATGAGATTGTTTTCAGAATCAAGAATATCTTCCAGAATTCTTTTTTCTTGTTTTCTGAAGTATAATTCTCCTTTTTTTTCAAAAATTTCTGGAATAGATAGCTGGAGTTCTTGAGAAATTTGATGATCCAGGTCAATTAACGGAAAATTTAATTTGTGACTTAAGTTTTTGGAAACGTGAGATTTACCGCTTCCCATATAGCCTAACAGAGAAATTATCATAATTTTATTTTAAACAAAGTTCGAAAAAAATTTTGAGATTTTAAAAAAAGCCCTATCTTTGCACCACTCTAAACGGAACAACATACGTTGCTAAGTTTAAGAAGTGGCCGACCTGGTAGCTCAGCTGGTNNGTTCGAATCCCAGCCAGGTCACTAGCAAAAAATCCGTAGAGATACGGTTTTTTTTTGCCTGCGTGGTGAAATTGGTAGACACGCCATCTTGAGGGGGTGGTTTCCTAAGGATGTGCTGGTTCGAGTCCAGTCGCAGGCACTGCAAAAATAATCGATAAAAGATGGTCAATAATTGATATATAATTTTAATCATTTATCTTTCATTAATTATTATTCATCAAAGACCGACCTGGTAGCTCAGCTGGTNNGTTCGAATCCCAGCCAGGTCACAATTTACGCAAGTAAATTTTTTTCATATTAATATTTTGTGATTTGGTGTAGAGAACTTCTGAAAAGAAGTTCTCTTTTTTTATTCTAGACGCATATTGTCGATAAGGCGTACCTTGCCAACATTTACGACTATAAAAGCTCTGTAATTTTTGTTTTCTGATAAAAAATCAACTTCTTTTAAAGTTTCTTCATCCGCAATCATAAAATATTCCAAAACCATTTCTCCTTGGTTGAAGATATTTTCAACCTTTTCCTTTATTTTAGAAACACTTAGGTTTTTTGTCCAGTCATTAACTTGATGCAAAGTTTTATAAATGAGCGTAGAGGCTTGTTTTTCATCCTCAGAAAGTCTCATGTTTCTGGAGCTCATCGCTAAGCCTGTATCTTCTCTAAAAATTTTAACACCGTGGATTTTAATATTAAGATTCAGGATTTCTACTAATTTTTTAATGATTTTAAGCTGTTGAAAATCCTTCTCTCCAAAATAAGCATTATTTGGTTTTACCTGTAGGAAGAGTTCTTCTACTACAGTTCCGACACCGTCAAAATGGCCTGGTCTTGCGGCGCCTTCCATTTCATTTTCAATTCCGCCAAAATTGTAATGCTTGCTTTGCATACCATTGGGATATATGTCTTCTACTTTCGGGACATAGACAGCGTCAACCAAATTAGATGCTTCTAATTTTTTAAGGTCTTCTTCAATAGTTCTGGGATATTTTTCCAGATCTTCCAGATTGTTGAACTGCGTAGGGTTTACAAAAATGGAAGAAATGACAATGTCATTATCTTTTCGTGCTTCTTTATAAAGCGAGATGTGTCCCGCATGTAAAGCACCCATTGTAGGAGCAAAGCCGATGGTTTGTTTTGTGTTTTTAATAGAGTTGATGTACAGGGAAAACGAGATTTTATCGTAAAAAACTTGCATACGCTAATGTTTAAAAAGTCAAAGTTAAATTGTTTTTGATATTTTAGCAGGGTTTTGGCAAATTATTTTAGGGGAAAGGGAGAAGAAAACTTTATTTTATTTCATTTTTTTCATTAATACCCCTATTTTGTTGAAATTAACTGTTTGATAGTTAGTATTTTTATTATGAGATGTATTAATCTTAAGGAAAATAAATGTTTTGATTTAATTTTTTGTAATTTTGCAAAATGAAGATTTTATACTTCGTTTAAAGCAAATTTTTATGGCTAATCAAAAAATTTTATACGTTACTACAGAGATGTACCCTTACCAAGAAGATACAAACATGGGAAGTTTGGTACATAAAATGGCACTTAAAATGCATAGCGAAGGTAACGATGTGAGGGTTTTTATGCCTAGATTTGGTCAAATTAGTGAGAGAAAATTCCAGTTGCATGAAGTAATCAGGCTCTCTGGGATGAATATTATCATTAATGATCTGGATCAACCTTTGATTATCAAAGTCGCCTCTTTGCCAGGTGAAAGATTACAAGTGTATTTTATTGATAATGAAGAATACTTCAAAAGAAAGCAGTATTATTTTGATGAAGAAGGTCAACCTTTTGAAGATAATAATGAAAGAGCTATTTTCTTTGCCAGAGGGGTTATAGAAACCATTAAAAAACTCAATTGGGTGCCGGATGTTATCCATCTTAACGGTTGGATGGCTTCATTGATCCCGATTTATCTAAAAACTTATTACAAGGACGATACTTATTTTAAAGATTCTAAAATAGTGTTGTCTGTATATAATGAAGAGGATGTTGCGCTTAATTCCAATACAAAAGAAATTTTGTCTTTTGATAATATTTCTGAACTTCAGTCGTTAGATAATCCTAGTTTCCTCACATTTGTTAATGATAGTATGGATTATGTGGATGTTATTGTTAAAGGAAATGAGTTTTTAGAGGAAAAACTAGAAGAAGCATATGGAAAAGCAGAGGCCGAAAAATCGGACTATCTAAATGCAGATTCTATTTCAAAAGTTTATTAATTACATGAGGTTACAGAGAATGACAAAGATAAAAACTTGGATTAAGGTATTTCCATTGTTACTAATGGGGATTTTAACGCTTACGTCTTGTGAAGCAGATTTAGATAATTTAGGTTCACAGTTTGTAGAAGGGTCTGATGGTTATGATAAAGCCTATGGATTAATAGCTTATAATGTGGATAATCATGATGTTCAAAAGGTTATCACTTCTCAATATGACAGTGTAAGAATTGGAGCTCTTAGCGAGCCAGTTTTCGGAGCGCAAAAAGTATCATACATTACGCAGGTAAGATTAAACGAATATGACCCAGATTTTGGTACAAACCCAGTTATAGATTCTGTTGTTTTAACACTTAAACCAAGATATGAAACTTCTGCAGATTCTTTAACCACTACCACTACAGAAGATTATACTTATCCGGATGGAAATGTTGCCGCAAAAAAAGTGGTCACGACTTATCCGGTAACAAAGTATGGAAAATATAAAATAGGTGCAGATAAAACACCTCTTACTATTAAAGTTCATGAAGTATTGGACTTTTTAGGAGGTACATCAGATTCTATTTTAACCAATAAAGCATTTGCATTAAATACAAACAAAGTTTTAGGAACGAAGTCTTTCAATGGAAATGTTAATTCAGTAGTTATTACAAAAGATTCTGATGCGTCGGAATTGTTAAAAAGAGAAGTCTCTTTCCGAATGAAATTGGATAGTGCATTTTTCCAGAATAAAATTATAGCAAAAAAAGGGAATCAGGTATTAAAGGATGCAGCTTCTTTTATCAGATATTTTAGAGGAATCAGTATTTCTGTAGAACAAAATGATGGCTATCTGTTTTCTATGGCTCCTAATGATGCCGGAATTACTATTTACTATAAAAATGATGTGACTACAGATGGCGTTGTTACCAGAACAAAACAAGAAGCAACATTAGATTTGGGGTCTTCCAATGTTCACATGACGCAAACCATTTATAACAGAGCAGGCACACCTTATTCCAATGCTATGCAAAGTGCTGTAAAAGTAGAAGACTTAAATAAAGATAACCTACAGGTAAACCCAGCAGATAAACTCTATTTGCAAGCAATGGGAGGTAGCAGTATCGGAATAAAAATCCCGGAAAGTACTATAGAGCAATTAAAGCAAATGTATAAAAATGAGAAAATTGGAATAGTCTCTGCTAAAATACGTTTGTATAATGATGATGAAAGCTGGAATAACTCTTTTAAAAAACCTTACAGTTTGCTAGTCAAGGAAAGAGATTCCACAAGATTTCTCCAAGATATGACGGCATTGTCTTCTGCGGGATACAGCTTAATCAAAACAGCTAATCTTTCTACAAAAGATGCCTATTATGATATAGGAATTACCGCTTCTTTAAAAGATATGATAGAAAATAATTCTAAGTATAATGATTTTGTAATCAATGTAGGAACTTATTTATCTGATGCTTCTACCGGTGCTTTATTAGGACAGACTTATAATGATAGACCTTACAATCCTTTCAGAATTGTATTAAAAGGGTCTGATGTTAATAGAATTGGCCAGGAACTCTCTAGTTCAAATCCTAAAGCAGCCCAACTTAGAATAATATTTACAAAAAAATAAAACAAACAAGGTATGTGTGGAATTGTAGGATATACAGGTTTTCGTGATGCTTATGATATAGTAATCAATGGTTTACGTCGTCTGGAGTATAGGGGGTATGATAGTGCCGGGATTATTTTAGAAGCAGAAAACGGAGATCTGGAAGTCCAAAAAACTAAAGGTAAAGTTGATGATCTTGTAGCCATATCAAAAAATCTGAAAAATACGGCAAAACTAGGAATGGGACATACCAGATGGGCAACACACGGTGTTCCTAGTGATAAAAACTCTCATCCACACCTTTCCAATAATGGTAAAATAGCCATTGTTCATAATGGAATTATAGAGAACTATGATACCATTAAAACAATGTTGATCAATAAAGACTACGAGTTTAAGTCAGAAACCGATACCGAAGTTTTGGTCAATCTTATTCAATATTTTTTTGATAAAGAACCATCTTTGGATTTCCCAACTGCTGTAAGATATGCACTCAACGAAGTGTATGGAGCATATGCTGTAGCTGTGATGCATGAGGATTTCCCGGGGGAGATTATTGTGGCAAGATTAGGATCGCCACTTGCTGTTGGAATTGGAGAAGATGAATATTTTGTAGCCTCAGATGCTTCGCCTTTTGTCGAATTTACAAAAGAAGCTGTGTACCTTGAAGAAGGACATATGGCAACTATTTCTCTGCAAAACGGTATTGATATTAGAACAATTAAAGAAAATGCTAAGATTGAACCGGCTATCCAGGAATTAAGACTTAATCTAGAACAGATAGAAAAAGGAGGATATGAGCATTTTATGCTAAAAGAAATCTTTGAACAGCCCAAATCTATTTTAGATACGATGAGAGGTAGACTATTGGTAGATGAAGGCATCATAAAAATGGCCGGAATCTGGGATCATCTGGAAAGATTAACCAATGCAGAACGAATTATTATTATTGCCTGTGGTACATCTTGGCATGCAGGTCTTATTGGAGAATATCTTATTGAAGAATTTGCAAGAGTTCCTGTAGAAGTAGAATATGCATCAGAATTCCGATACAGAAATCCAATTATCAATTCTAAAGATGTGGTTATTGCTATCTCCCAATCCGGAGAAACTGCAGATACTATGGCCGCAATTAAGTTAGCTAAAGAAAAAGGAGCTTTTGTGTATGGAATTTGTAATGTAGTAGATTCTTCTATTTCCCGTTATACAGACGCTGGATCCTACACGCATGCAGGCCCAGAAATCGGTGTCGCTTCCACAAAAGCTTTTACTGCACAGTTAACCATCCTTTCATTAATAGCTATTAAATTAGGAAATCATAATGGTAATCTTGGTAAAGCAGATTTTATGAGATTAATCACAGAATTGGATGCTATACCTAAAAAGGTTGAAGACGTACTACAATCTGTTGATGAAACGGTGAAAGAAATTGCCAAAAAATTTGTTGATGCCACTAATTTCCTTTACTTAGGAAGAGGATATAACTTCCCTGCAGCACTAGAAGGCGCACTTAAATTAAAAGAGATTTCATACATCCATGCAGAAGGTTACCCTGCGGCGGAAATGAAACATGGTCCTATTGCTTTAATTGATGAAAATATGCCTATTGTTATTATTGCACCTAAAATTGGACATTATGACAAGATAGTGAGCAATGTTCAGGAAATAAAAGCTAGAAAAGGAAAAGTAATCGCAATCGTTAATAAGGGCGACGTTCAAGTTTCCGGTATGGCAGATTATATCATAGAAATTCCAGAAACTTCTGAATGTTTCTCTCCTATTTTAGCTTCCATTCCATTGCAGCTTTTAGCTTATTACATTGCAGTAGAAAGGGGTGCAAACGTAGATCAGCCTAGAAATTTGGCAAAATCTGTTACTGTAGAATAATTTCCGTTTGTGAAATATTCTTTAATAATTTACGTTTTCTTTATTAGTTAATAATTATTCATAAAAAAAATTATATATTTACCGCTTAATTTCTTTAAATAGGATGAAAAGGATATTACTTATATTGTTATCAGCTTCAGTTGTTATTTCTTGTTCAAAAGGGAGCAAGGGAAGTTCTGGAAAGCCTGGTCTAAAAGGAGAATTGGTGCCAAGAGGGTCAGCAAAATCTTTTATTGCAGAAAGACCATATGGAATGGTTCCGATTCCTGGCGGATCTTTCGTCATGGGAATGTCAGATCAGGATTTTGCAAGCACTCCAGAAAAAGCTTTACCCAAAACAGTTACCGTATCTTCCTTTTTTATGGACGAGACAGAAATTACTAATGCAGAGTATAGAATATTTATCAATGCAGTAAGAGATTCTATCGCAAGAGGATTACTAGCAGAAGCCGCCGGAGAAGGGGGCGAAGGTGGAGATGGTTCTACAATTGGTGATTATGCCTATGCAGGAAAGAAAACTGGCGAGGAAGCTTCTCCTTACCAAAAGTTTATGGAATCTCAGGGCGGAAGAGACGGCTATGATGAATCTAAAAAACTAGATTGGAAAGTACCATTGCAATATAATACATCTGCCTATCCAGATGAGAAGTATGCAGAAGTGCTAGAATCGATGTACTTACCGGCAGACAAAAGAATTAATAATGAAAGAATTATTGATTGGTCAAAAATCAAATATTCTTACCAGTGGGAAGATGTCGCAAGTGCTGTAAAAGATAAAGACAGAGGGACAAAATATCTTAAAAAAGAAAGTATAGCAGTTTATCCAGATACCACAGTCTGGGTTAAAGATTTTAATTACGCATATAATGAGCCTTTATTTGACCAGTATTTCTGGCATAACGCTTATAAAGAATATCCTGTAGTAGGAGTAACATGGGATCAGGCAAGAGCTTTCTGTGACTTCAGAACAAAAATTAAAACTGACTTTAACAGCAGTTTGAAAAACAAAAAACAAAAAGCCATGAGATTCCGTTTACCAACAGAATCAGAATGGGAATATGCTGCAAAAGGAGGTCTTGAAAATGCAACATACCCTTGGGGCGGTCCATATTTGCAGGATGACAGAGGTTGTTATCTGGCTAATTTCAAACCAAAAAGAGGATCTTATATAGAAGATGAAGTTAAAGGTAATTATACCTATACAGCGCCTGTAAAAAAATTCCAGAAAAATGGATTTGGATTGTATGATATGGCTGGAAATGTTTCTGAGTGGACAGAATCACCATACAGCAACTCAACTTACGAATTTTCTTCTACTCTAAATCCTTATTTATCAAACCAAGCTTACAGAGAAGTTAAGAAAACAGTAAGAGGTGGATCGTGGAAAGATGTTGGATACCTTTTGATGACAGGGTATAGAGATTGGGAAAGAAAAGATTCTGCTAGAAGTTACATTGGTTTCAGAACCGTACAGGATATCCCGGCAGGAGCAGGAAAATTTAGAAGAAATACAAAATAATAATACATTTTAACTAACTATTACTAACTAAAAATTAAAAACATGTTTAAAACTAAAGAATCAATCACAAATTTTGTGTATTCGTTTGGTGCGGCTATCGTAATCTTAGGAGCTTTATTCAAAATGACGCACTGGCACGTTGGTCCTATTACTGGTAACGTAGCGCTTGCTGCAGGTCTTATTACAGAAGCGTTAATCTTCTTATTCTTCGCTTTCGATCCGCCTGCTAAAGAAGAGCACTATGCTTGGGAAAATGTTTACCCGGAATTATTGGACGAATCTGCTGAAAGACAACCTAAGAAAGTTGTCGCTAAAGTAGAAAACAAAGAATTAGAAGTTTCTCTTTCAGACAAATTAGACAAAATGTTAGCCGATGCTAAATTAGACGTTAGTCTTTTCGAAAGATTAAGAGGCGGTATTGATAAATTTTCTGCTTCCGTAGATCAGATTAACCAAACGGTGGATGTTTCTGCATCTACTCATAAATATAATGAGCAAATGAATCTTGCTGCTTCTCATTTAGAAAGCATGAATGCTCTATATGCTTTACAACTAGAACAAGGACAAAAACAATCAGAATTCAGCAAAAAATACGTTGAAGATATTCAAAAATCTGTTGTTCAATCAGAAAAATTCAATGAAGAATTACAAGGTTTAACTTCTAATCTTAATAATCTTAACAGAGTTTATGGTGGTATGCTTAGCGCAATGAGGTCTTAATCACTATCATTTTAATTATTGTTTAACATTTAAATTTATTTATTAAAATGGCAGGAGGTAAACAGACACCACGTCAAAAGATGATCAACCTGATGTACCTGGTTTTCATTGCGATGCTTGCAATGCAGATTGACCAGGAAATCATCAGATCATATAAAGATACGAACGATTCTTTGACTAATACCAGAGAAACTATCGTTGAGGCTAAAAATAAAATTTTCTATACAACTTTAAAAGCTAAGGCTGCAACATCTGCTGAAACTTATGGTCCTTTATTAGGACAATATGAAACATTGTCAGGTAAAACAGATGCTTTGGTTAACTTAATAGAAAACTATAAAGCCGGAATGAGCAAGCAAGCTGAGTATAACCCAGAATTACCAGTAGAAGAAAGTTTTACAGCGCTTAATAATACAGAGCCTGCTACTACATTGTTCTTTAAAGATGGTGATGAGAAAAATACTTCTTCTCAAGCTGCTGATCTTAAAAATAAAGTAGATGATTTAAGAAATTATATTGTTTCTACTTTTTCTAGCAATTCACAATTAAAAGATGTTGCGGATAGAGCTAAAAAAAATCTATGGGCTGAGTTCCAAAAAGAAGATAAAAGAGCAAAAAGTGGTAAAAACTGGTTTCAATATAAGTTTTATAACCAACCTTTAATTGCTGCTCTATCTAATTTAGAATTAATTGAATCTGAAGCTAGAAACTTGCAGGCAGATGCTGTAGCAACCATGCTTCAAGAAAAGGTAGATGCTGATATTAAATTTGACCAATACGAAGCTTTAGTTTCTGGTCCTAGTTCAGTTATGAAAGGAGACCCAGCTCAAATTAAAGTAGCTATAGGTACCTTCGCGAGTTCTGTTCCGGGATTAGCAATTACTGGTGCTAAAGTAGTGAATGGTCAAGGTATTATTACTCCAAATACTGGAGCTACAGGGGAACAAAAATTCCAAGGAAATATATCTTTCACAGATAAGAATGGAAAAGTTCATACACTTCCTTATTCTCATGCATTGACAGTAGTTTCTGGTCAAGAAGCTCTTAAAGAACAAAGTGGTGCATTATTATCAGCTGATAAAATGAACGTGTTGTACAGAGGACTGGCTAACCCTATTTCCGGGTCTATTCTAGGAGCAGATCTTGCAACAACTAATCTTTCTGCAGCAGGTGCATCTGTTAGTGGAAGCAAAGGTAAATGGATGGTTACACCGGGCGGAGGTAACACCGTTAAGTTAACGATTTCTGGAAAATCTCCAAGTGGAAAAGTTATTTCTCAAGGTTTTGATTTCAGAGTTAAAAATATTCCGCCACCTAGAGCAGAAGTTAGAGGTAAAAATTATGATATTATGCCTGCTAATATGATCTCTAAACAAACTTTAACTGCTACACTTAAAGACTTTGACTTCCCGGTAAGTTTCAATGTGGTTAGTTTCAAAGTTAAAGTTCCAGGAAAGGCTACAATGTCTATCAATGGAAGCTCTTTAGCTCCTGTAGAATCTCTTACAAAAGGTCTTAGATCTGGAGATAACGTAGCAATATTTGATGTTCAGGCAACTGCTCAAGGTTTAAGTGGTGTAGTTTTGCCTAATATAAGTGGAGTAGTGATAAGTGTTTTATAACAACCATCCTATTCTCTAAAATTATAATAAATCTGATTGATTTTATATTCAATATTATGAAAAAAATTATTTGTAATTTATTTTGTTTTGCTTCAATTACTAGCTTTGCTCAAAACAGCATTTTAAACTCCGATTCGCCTCAATCTTACCGTGAACAAAGAGAAATTAAAAAAGATAGTATTATGCCTTTAAAGTATGGTTTTATTGAAGATAAAGACATCTTAAGAAGTATGGTGGTATGGGAAATAATTGATATGAATGATAAAATCAATCAGCCTTTCTATCATAACTCTGATGGTCTTGTTTCTCAAAACAAATCACTTTACCAAATTCTTTTAGAAGGTGTAAATTCTGGTAAAATAAAAGAGGTTTATGATGATGACAATTTTACTTCCAGATTAACACCGGAAGCAATTGCCAATAAAACATCTGTACCTATGGTCGATAGCTATTTTACAGAAACACTTAATGCTAATAAAATAGAAGAAAGTGAAGCTCAAAGATTGGCTAAATATTTTACCTCTCTTAAAGGTGGTAATGATAAGCAAGTCAACAGTTTATTTGCTAAATATTCTACAAGATTACAAGATGTTTTAGTTTATAATGGTGGCGAGGCTCAACCTGCTGCTACAGAAGAAACTGTTACTACTGGAAAAGGTAAAAAGAAAAAAACTGTAAAGAAAACTTCTAAAGCTCCTGCAATAGAGCCAGGTACTGTTTTAATTAGTCTGGATGGATTTTGGTATAAAATCAAAAAAAGTGATATAGAAGCTAACGTCGGTACTGCGGAAACAACAACTGAAAAAGTTAAGGCGCTTAAGTTGATGGGAATGTGGTACATCGATAAAAGAGATACCCAACTAAGATACAGATTGCTAGGAATTGCTGCTATGGGAGAAGATCCTAATGCTGCAATTTATAGAGCAGAGCAAATGAGACAAATGCAAGAGTCTGGAGCGCCTGTAGATCCTTCTACTTTAAGCACTAGTGCAGATTTAGTTGATCTTTTTTGGATCTATTATCCGGATGCAAGACAGGTTTTATCTAGTAATTATATCTTCAATGCAAAGAATTCAACTTCAGATATCACTTTTGATGATGTACTAAATGCAAGGAGATTCTCATCTGTAATCTATAAAACAGATAACGGAATGGGAAGAGGCGGAAGCGGAATCATCGATGAATATATCCCGGATGATGCAGAGGGACAGCTGGAAGAAAGCGATAGAATCAAAGCTCAAATTCTTCAAATGGAAAATGATATGTGGAATTACTAATATTTCTCATAGTCCAAATAAAAAAACCTAAGTATCTTTACTTAGGTTTTTTATTTTTATGGAACAGGTAGATTATATCATCATCGGAGCAGGTTATGCAGGACTCTTTTTTGCACATCAATTAATCAAGGAAAATAAGTCTTTTAAGATTTTCTATGACGGCAATATTTCTGCTTCTCAAATTTCTGCCGGTGTTTGTAATCCGGTTATTCTGAAAAGATTTACAACGTTCTGGAAGTCGCAGGAACAAATCGATTATCTTGAAGTTATCTTTAATGAAATCGAAAAATATCAGTCAAAAAAATATCTGATTGATGAAAACGTAGTTCGAATTTTTCATAACGATTCCGAGAAAGTTCAATGGAAGAGAAATTCTGAAAAAGAAAACTTACAAACTTTTCTTAATAATGATTTTATCAAACTTGATAGCGTAGAAAATCCTTTCGAAGCTGGAAAAGTCAATCATTCTTCAAGATTAAATGTAACTGAATTTTTTCAAGATATGCTTAATTATTTAGAAGAGAACAATTATTTAATCAGAGAAAAGTTTGACTATGATTTGATTAATACTGAAAATAATTCTTACAAATATCTTTCATTTAAAAACCTCGTTTTCTGCGAAGGTGTCGCGAGCAATCAAAATCCTTATTTTAAAGAAATTCCAATCAAACCCAATAAAGGACATTGCTTAAAACTTAAACTTAAAGATAAACCGGAACCTTACATTATCAAGAAGAAACATTTCTTGTTCAATCTTCAAAATGATGAATATTATTACGGTGGAACTTATGACCGTTTTGATAACTCAGATGATATCAACAAAGCATCTTTTGAAGAATTAGAAAATGGACTTAGCGAATTATATAAAAACGATTTTGAAATCAAAGACATCAACTTTGCTTTTCGAGCTACGGTTGCAGACAGAAGACCAATTTTAGGAAGACATCAAGACCATCAAAATTTTTATATTTTTAATGGATTAGGAGCGAGAGGTGTTTACAACGGAAGTTATTTTTCCAAAGTTTTGTTTGATTACTTAGAAAACGATATTGAACTCGATTCTGAAATTGATGTGAAAAGATTTTACTGATTTAATTAACAAAATTTAAATTATACTAATTTGGTCAGATTTCAATGAATTGTTAAATTTGCAATTCGGATAATATCTAATGATGAACAACGAACTAAAAGAAACTTACCAAAAACTGATTGATGAAAACATTGAATCAAAATCGATAGAAGAAGTTCTGGAGATTCTGACGAATACTTTTCCCGACGAAGTTTGCTTTTCCACAAGCTTTAGTTTCGAAGACCAAGTGATTACGGATTATGTGAAAAATTCAGGAATCAAAGTTTTCACGTTGGACACAGGTCGTCTGTTCGAAGACACTTACAACACTTGGAATTTAACCAAATCCAAGTATAAACTTCCAATTAAAGCTTACTATCCAAATCCCGAAGAATTAGAACCTTTTATTCAGGAAAATGGACCTGATTCTTTTTACAGATCGGTGGAGAACAGAAAAACGTGTTGCGATATTAGAAAAGTTCATCCGTTGAAAAGAGCTTTGAAAGGCAACAAAATTTGGATTACAGGACTCAGAGCAGAACATTCCGTGGCAAGAGAAAATCTTTCTCAATTCGAATGGGACGAGTCCAATCAAATCATTAAATACCATCCAATACTTTTCTGGACAACAGAACAAGTTAGAGATTACATCAAAAAAAATAATATTCCTTATAATATTTTGCACGACAAAGGTTTCGTCAGCATTGGTTGCGCACCTTGTACGCGCGCGATTCAGCCGGGCGAAGACTTTCGTGCCGGTCGCTGGTGGTGGGAAGATGCCAGCAAAAAAGAATGTGGACTTCACGTTCACAAATAACAAATCAAATAGTTAGAAAAATAAATATAATCCAATTGTTAAATATTTTCGAATAGATAATCTTGCTGAGTGAAACGCCTTTGCGAACCTTAAAATATTTTCAATTAGATAAAAAAAACTTTGCGCACTTTGCGTTTAAAAAATAAAAAAATGTCAAAATATCATTTGGATTATCTGGAGCAGTTAGAATCCGAAGCCATACATATTTTCAGGGAAGTTGCGGGTCAGTTTGAGCGACCGGCTTTGCTTTTCAGTGGCGGAAAAGACAGTATTACGTTGGTACATCTGGCACTGAAAGCTTTTCGTCCTGGGAAATTCCCGTTTCCGCTAGTTCATATCGATACAGGTCATAATTTTCCCGAAGTTCTGGAATTTCGTGATCAATTGGCTGAACAAATTGGTGAGAAACTAATTGTAAGAAAAGTTGAAGATACCATCAAAGAAAAAGGCCTGACCGAACCAAAAGGAAAATTGCCAAGCAGAAATGCTTTACAGACTTTCACATTATTGGACACAGTAGAAGAATTCGAATTCGATTGCTGTATCGGTGGCGGAAGACGAGATGAGGAAAAAGCCAGAGCTAAAGAAAGAATTTTCTCCGTTCGTGATGATTTTGGCCAATGGGACCCGAAACTTCAGCGTCCTGAACTTTGGAATACTTACAACGGAAAAATCCATAAAGGAGAACAGGTGAGAGCATTTCCTATCAGTAACTGGACAGAGTTAGACGTTTGGAATTATATTCTGAAAGAAAACATTCAATTACCTTCAATTTATTTTTCTCACGAGAGAGAAGTTCTGAATCTCGATAATCAATTCATCGCAATGAACGAGTTTGTAAATCTGGAAGAAGGCGACATTGTAACCACAGAAAAAGTACGCTACAGAACGGTTGGCGATATGACTTGCACCGCCGCAGTTTTATCCGAGGCTGATAATCTCGAGCAAGTGATTGCAGAAATTATTACCACAAAAACCAGCGAACGAGGCGAAACTAGAATAGACGACAGAACTTCGGAAGCCGCAATGGAAGACAGAAAGAAAGCCGGATATTTTTAGGAGCCGAGAACCTGCTGTCCGCTATATCTTTTGCTTTTTCATATATGAAAAAAAAGCAAAAGGATGCCGCTACCATCAGGGCTATTGAGCAATTCTATGGTTAGATGATAACCATTCAACATTAACAATTAACCATTACAATAATGGACATATTAAGATTTATAACTGCAGGAAGTGTAGATGACGGAAAAAGTACACTGATAGGCAGATTATTATACGATAGCAAAAACATTCTGATAGACCAATTGGAAGCAGTTGAACGCGCCAGCAAATTCAAAAATGACGGAACTATCGATTTGGCATTACTGACAGACGGTTTGAGAGCCGAGCGTGAACAAGGAATTACAATTGACGTTGCTTACAAATATTTCTCAACACCAAAACGTAAATTCATCATCGCAGATGCGCCGGGTCACGTTCAATATACCCGAAATATGATTACTGGAGCCAGCAACGCCGCTTTAATCATTATTCTGATTGATGCCAGAAACGGAATCATAGAACAGACCAAAAGACATTCTATCATTGCATCTTTACTTAACATTCCAAATGTTGTGGTTGCGATTAACAAGTTGGATTTGGTTGGTTATTCGGAAGAGATTTTCAATAATATCAAAGAAGACTATTCCAAAATGGCAGAACAGCTGTCTTTGAATAATGTCGTTTATATCCCAATCTCCGCTTTGAACGGTGATAATATTGTTGACCAATCCGAAAACTTGAATTGGTACGAAGGAAAAACTTTACTCGATTATTTGGAAACTGTCGAGCTGGAAAATACAATCAATCTAGATAAAGCAAGATTTCCCGTTCAATATGTGATTCGTCCTCAGACAGAAGAACTTCACGATTATCGTGGTTATGCAGGAAAAATCACCAGCGGAATTTACAGAGTTGGAGATTCGGTGACGATTTTACCTTCCGGAACTGAAAGCAAAATTTCTGCAATCGAAGCTAATCAAAAACAAGTTGAAGAAGCATTTGCTCCTCAAAGTGTGGTTTTGCATTTGGAAAATGATGTCGATATCAGCCGTGGCGATTTGATTGTAAAATCTGATGACCTTCCAAAAATCGAGCAGGAATTAGAAGTTCTGGTTTGTTGGATGGGTGACAAACCTTTGAAATCCGGTTCAAAATATTTGATTCAAAATAACACAACTCAAGTCAAAGGAATCGTAAAAGACATCGAATATAAATTGGATGTTAATACTTTGGAAAAACAAGAAGTGGAGCAAGTTTCACTCAACGAAATCGTAAAATTAAAACTCAAAACAGCAAAACCACTGGCTTACGATTCTTACAAAGATTTGGCTTCCAATGGCGGAATAATCTTTATTGATGAGACAAGTTTTGTGACAGTTGGCGCAGGATTGATTCAGTAATTTTAAATAAGACAGGCTTTGACATCCAAAATTTCACTTCCGGTTTTCATCAACGCATCGACTAACAAAATCTTGATTGTCGGCGGTGGAAAATTAGCTTCGGAACAGCTTAATGATATTATGCAGAATATTCCGGATGCTAATATCAGTGTTCTCGCAAAGAGACTTTCTGATGATATCAAAAACCTGTTACTGGAAAATACGTCGGTTAAAATTATCAATGAAGAGTTTGATGATTCTTATTTGGAAATTTCAGATCTGTTCATTGTTGCGACAGAAGATAAGGCTCAAGATCAGTTGATGATTAATAAAATTAAAGAAAGAAAGAATCTATATTTTGCGCCTAGTCTTCCTTCTGATAATGATTTTTTCTTTCGAGGAAATAATGATAATCAAGACAGAAAAAATCTTTTCTTTATTAATGGTGAAAAGAAATGGCGAAGAATTGCAAGTATTTTTTTCTTTGCTTTTGTAATTTTATTAATAGGAAATATTCTATCATTTTACGTTGGATTCAATGATTTAGAAGTCGCATATCAATATCTGAATCATAATACTGACGAACGATTTTTCTGGTTATTCTTAGTTGGATTTTTAGCTCAATTAATAGACGGTGCTTTGGGAATGGGTTACGGCGTGACTTGTACTGCGGCGCTTTTGTATATTGGGATTCCGTTACCTGCAATCAGTAGTAGTATTCACACGGCGGAGATGTTTTCGAGTGGCGCTTCTGGTTTCAGTCATTACAAATTCGGGAATATTAATAAGAAATTATTTAAAAATATCTTGATTCCAGGTGTGATTGGAGCTGTTCTAGGAGCTTTGCTATTATCATATTTTGGAGAAAAATATGCAGGAATTATCAAACCTATTTTGGCAACTTATACATTCATTCTTGGAATCAGAATTCTCTTCAACGCATTCAAGAAAAATAAAAAACGCAAAAAGACGAAAAGAGTAGGTTGGTTAGCCGGAGCAGGAGGATTTTTGGATTCTTTTGGTGGAGGTGGTTGGGGACCTTTAGTTACTTCAACTTTAATTTCAAAAGGAAAAACACCGCGTTATATCATCGGAACTGTTAGTTTAACTGAGTTTTTCGTGACATTCGCCAGCGCATTGACATTCTTTTCAGTTATCGGAATTAGTCATTGGCAATTAATAGCAGCCTTGATTTTAGGAGGTGTTCTTGCAGCGCCGATTGCAGCGAAATTAGCCGGAAAATTACCTTTGAAAGCAATGTTCATCGGAGTTGGACTGATGGTAATTATCTGGAGCTTGAATGTTCTTTTGAAGACATTCCATTTAATCTAAATTTCCTGCCCAAACTGCAAGATAAAACCATTGTTGTCATAAATAGCAAACTCACGCATTCCCCATTCAAAGGTTTCTAATTCGTAACAAATTTTGGCGACAGATTTTAAGCTTTCCCATATTTCATCAACATTCTGAACATTGATGTAAAAACTTCCTGTAAAATTAGGTTTGATGAAAACTGTGTGTTGGTTGGGTTTGGCAAACATTAGTTCAACATTATCTCGAGAAACGGAAGCCCAGCCCCAATCTTCATTCTTTTCTCCAAGTTCAAAACCGAGAATGTCTGTATAGAATTCTATCGTTTCTTCAAATTGGTCTGTCCAAAGAATTGGTCTTAAAGAATTGAATTTCATCTTAGATAAATGTCAATAACAAAGCAACCACAATCCCAATAGCGGTAAAAACCATTCCTCTTTTGAAAATTTTTGACTTCGGTGGGAACATCCAAAAAC
Source organism: Flavobacteriales bacterium UBA2306 (assembly GCA_002345565.1). Classification (GTDB taxonomy): domain Bacteria; phylum Bacteroidota; class Bacteroidia; order Flavobacteriales; family Weeksellaceae; genus Epilithonimonas. Next base: position 124,291 of record DDVS01000002.1, read on the forward strand.
TTGAAATTACAAAGAATAAAAGACAAATTCCGAAGAAAGTATTCAGAGGAGATAATGTGTCTTTGGATTGGGACTTGTGTAGTTTCGTCATTTTGTCTAAAACGAACGGTAATTCTTTTTTAGAATATTTTGCTTCACCAGTTTTTATATTATAAGTTCCTTGTTTGAAAAACATTACATCGCCTTCTGTTTTTTCAACCTCAAAACCTTTAATTTTTATTTCCTTCCCTAGTTTTTTCTCATCCAGATTAGCCTCGAATTTCTTCTCATAGCTTTTTTCTTTTTTCAAAAAATCTGTATCTCTGTAAACCAATAAAACACCACTGATGGCATAAACAGCCATTATTCCAGCCAAGAAATACCCCAGATATCGGTGTGTGATTCTCATAAACGTTTTTGTATTCTTAATCTTATCCATTTTTATATTTGTTTTTTAATTTGAAAAAGTGGAGACAAATGTATGACTCCACTTTTATTTTTAGAAATTTGATTTGATATTTTATTAAAGTTTATACGTCAAAGTCACATAATAGTTTCTTGGCATAATCGGATTCACTGAATAATTCTCGTGTACCACATAATTATGAGTGTCAAAAAGATTCCCAATTTTACCTTGAATCAAGAATTTTTTATATTCATATCCAACAGATAGATCAAAGATGTTGTAATCTTTCAGTTTAAAAATTCTGGAAATGCCGTTTCTTGCTTCCAAGCTGTTTGCTCCGGTTTTGGTATCGTTCCAGCCTGCGAGTCTGTCTCCGATGAAATAGTAAGTCCCACCAAGTTTAAGACCTTTCACCCATTTGTCGAATGTATAGAACACGGAACCGTTCACCGTTGTAGCCGGCGTTCTCACCACTCTTTGTTTTTCGACATAGCCAAAAATCTCTGGTGTATCTTTATAAACCGCGTGATTGTAGGCAAATCCGGCGATGATGGAGATGTTTTTCGTTGGATTTCCTGTGATATCAGCTTCAACACCCCTGCTTAGTAGTTTACCTGCGAATTCCTTAACATTTGTGTCACTGTTTGGAGTTCCATCTAATTTAAATTGAGCTTGCTGATAGAAATTTTTATTTAGAATCTGATAAGCTGATACATTAAATGCCACAGCATTGTTCCAAATATTTTTCTTGATTCCAACTTCAAACTGGTCAATGATACTTGGCTTCAAACCTGTATCTGTGTTCACATCACGACCTGTGTTCGGAGAAAATGAATTGGTATATGTAGCAAAAACGGATAAATTTTCATTAGGCATATAAATCAATCCTGCTTTTGGAGAGAAAGCACGGTCTGCTGTTGCAGAATTATCTTTATCAACTTTGGAGTTATTCATAAAGTTTGATACCAACGTGGTCATATTCTCCAAATAAGAATATCTCAAACCAGCAATGACTTTCAACTCTTTCGTAAGGCTTACAAAATCTTGGGCATAGATTCCTATTCTTCTGGTTGGGATTCTTATTTTTTCATATTTGTTGACAGTTGGTATCGTTCCACCATTCCAAGAAAATGGATCATCCAGATAAACGTAGCCAGATGCATCACCATTGGTACCATAATAATAAGACGTTCCGTAAACAGCATTGTTTCTGTTAGGATCAAAATAAGTGTAGGCATCAGATTTCAAATAATCGGCATCTGCACCCATCAAAATTTTATGATTGATTTTGCCAGTATAGAATTCTCCATTCACATTAATCTGTGCGCTGGTGTAATTTTGTTCGTTATAAGTTCTGTTAAGATTTCTTCTCCATCTGTATCGGTTATTATTTTGAGTCCAAGCTGTACGCTCAGTTGAAAAATAATCTTTGGTATAATTCTGATAAGTAACTACAGCATTCAAGGTCCAGTTTTCATTAAACTGATGATTCACGATGATGTCGGTAGAAGCTTGTTTCACATTTTGATATTGCCAATCTGTACCAAAAAAGGTGCTGATGGGCGAAGTTGTATTCAGGAAATAACTTTTGTCTGGATTTTCAAATGTTCCTAGTCCGAAATCTGGTGTGAAATTATTCTGAAGATAATCTGCTTCAACAATAATCTGAGTTTTAGAACCGATGTTAAAAGCAAAAGATGGATTGAAATAGTACTTTTCAGAATTTACCACATCACGAAAGCTATTCGCTTTTTCATAAGTGCCGTTCACGCGAAAAGCAATCTTCTCTGTCAATGGTCCGTAGATATCCACAGTAGGTTTGTAAGAATCCCAACTTCCTGCCGAGAAACCAAGTGTTCCGCCAGATTTGAAAATTGGTTTTTTTGTAATCATATTGATAATCCCACCAGCGGCTACATTACCATATAACAGGGCATTGGCGCCTTTTGCAACTTCTACGCGTTCCAATCCGGAAACTTCGGGATTTACACCGCTGTTGATTCTTGCACCGTTTTTATATAGATTCTCTGATCCGAAAGTAAAACCTCTACCTCCAAAACTGGCTTGGGAATTTCCTCTCGCAGAAGTTACATACAATCCACTAACGTTTTGAATAACTTCCGACAATTGGCGGATTTGCTGTTGTTCGATAATCTCGTGAGTCACGATGGAAACCGGTTGAGGATTTTCCATTGCTGTAAGATTTGATTTGGAAGTTGGTGTTTTAGCCTTGTTAGGATTGCCCGTTTTATGCAACGCTACGTCTTCAATTTCCTGAATTTTGATTGTGTCATTATCTTTTTGCCCACCTTTTTGAGAATAGACAGAGATAGAAAGCAAAACCAGACTTGCAGAAATGATGGACTTCTTCATTGTTTATTTAGAATATTTAAAAACTGGGCAAAAGTATAAAATGTATCTTTACCAACACAGTATTATTTTAAATAATTCTAAATAATGAAGTTTTATTGATTTAATTATATGAAAATCAATGTTTTATAATGTTATGATATTTATCAATTATTCCTGAAGCTCCAGCCAACGCATTTCAAATTCTTCAAGTTTTTCTGATATTGTTTCAAGTTCCGAAGATAATTTTGAGATTTTATCGTAATCAGATTCGTTGTTGAGTTGCTCCAGAATTTCAGCTCTTTTTTCTTCCAATTTTGGCATTTCTTTTTCGATAGTTTCTAGCTCACGTTGCTCTTTAAAAGATAATTTCTTTTTCGTTGGTTGAGTTGCGGTAATACTTGGAGTCTCTACTTTTTTTGGATTTTCAACCTTTTCAACTTTCGGAGTTTCAGGTTTTGAATTTTTATCCTCTGATTTCAAATGTTCTCGATATTCCGAAAAGTTTCCGACAAATTCTTTGATTTTTCCCTCACCTTCAAATGCTAAAACGTGGTCCACAATTCTGTCCATAAAATAACGGTCGTGCGAAACAATAATCAAACTACCTTGGAAGTTCTGAAGAAAGTTTTCCAAAACCGTCAAAGTTGGCAAATCCAAATCGTTCGTAGGCTCATCAAAAATCAGAAAATTCGGATTCTGATAAAGAATGTACATCAAGTGTAATCGACGTTTTTCTCCACCGGAAAGCTTCGAAATAGGAGAATATTGCGTTTGGTCGTCAAACAGAAATAATCTCAAAAACTGAGAAGCTGAGATTGTTTTTCCATTGGCTAAAGGAAAATTTTCTCCGATTTCTTTGATGAAATCAATGACTCTTTCGTCTTCTTTATATTGAAGTCCTTTTTGAGCAAAATATCCGAATTTAATTGTTTCTCCGGTTTCAATTTCTCCGGAATCTTTAGGTTCAAAACCTTGAATGATATTTAGTAAAGTCGATTTTCCGGCACCATTTTTTCCGACAATCCCCACTTTTTCACCTCTTTGAAATTGATAAGAAAAATCTTTAAACAGAACTTTTTCTCCAAAACTTTTGTTGATATCCTTAAGTTCAAGAATCTTATTTCCCAATCTTTTCATTTCGAAATCCAATTCCAGAGCTTGTTTCCTCGTGTCGGTTTTCGCTATTTTTTCAGTTTCGTAGAAATCGTCTTGTCTGGATTTAGATTTCGTAGTTCTTGCTTTTGGTTGACGTCGCATCCATTCTAATTCCTTTCTGTAGAGGTTTTGCGCTTTATCAATCGTCGAATTCAGATTATCCTCACGAATCATTTTATTCTCAAGATACGTCGCATAACTTCCGTTGTGAAGATAGAGATTGCCGTCTTCCATTTCCCAGATTTTGTCACAAACGGCATCCAGAAAATAACGGTCGTGCGTCACCAGAAGTAAAGTGATTTTAGCTTTACTCAAATAATTTTCCAACCATTCTACCATTTCTACATCAAGGTGGTTGGTCGGCTCATCCATTATTAGAAGCGTGTGACGATGTTCCGCTCTGGTTTCAGTCAAAAGTTTTGCCAATGCAATCCTTTTAATTTGTCCTCCGGAGAGTGTTCCCATCTTTGCTTTCAAATCGGTGATTTTAAGCTGAGAAAGAATTTGTTCCATTTCATTTTCCAAATCCCAAGCTTTGTGAATTTCCATTTCTGCCAAAGCCGTTTCCATATCATCCGGATTTTCTGAAGTTAAAGCGTGATGGTACTTTTTCAAAGCCAAAATCGGAGCAGAATCCAAAGTCATCATAAATTCATCTACAGACAATTTTGGATCAAAATCAATCTCTTGGTCAAACAAAACGACTTGAATATCTTTGTTAATAACCACATCTCCACCATCAGCAATTTCTTTGCCCATCAGGATTTTCAAGAGTGTCGATTTTCCACTTCCGTTTTTGGCTACGATGGCAATTTTGTCGCCTTCGTTCACGTGGAAAGTGATGTTTTTGAATAAAACTTTAAGGCCGTAAGATTTGCTAAGATTTTCTGCAGAAACGTAATTCATTTTTATAAATGATAAATGATGAAATATTAATGATCTGCGAAAATACGAAATTGAAAACCGAAAATTCTGTTACTATTCATTAATATTCAGAAAAATTTAACTAAAAAATTAGTGGATTTAACCTTTTTTTGAGAAATTGAGAAAAATAAAATTCAGAAGTTTGTGCTAAATTAATTTTAATGAAAAAAATCAACTTTATCCTTGCGTTATTCGCAATCTTATCTTTTCACGCACAAACTATTTCGGGAACTGTAATTTCAAAAGACGATAACCACCCAATTCCTTATGCCAAAATCGGAATCGTGAATAATAATTTTGGTGTTCAGGCAGATGAAAATGGGGAATTTCAAATTAAGCTGGATGCTATTTCGAAAGATAAAGAACTGATTGTTGCAGTTGCCGGTTACAAACAATTCCGAAGCTCTGTGGAAGATTTTGTAAAACATAATCCTCACAATATCTATTTATACGAAAAGGTGACCAATATTCAGGAAGTTGTCATTACACCTCAAAATTATAAGGAGAAAAATCTAGGCATCAACAGCAAGTCAAAATCTATGATGTTCACACCGAATATGGAAAAGGGAAATTCTGTAGTGGAAGAAACAGCGGTGGAATTTAATTCAAAAAAGAGATTGAAAATCAATAAAATTAATATGAATTTTTCCAGATTCGAATCTACAACGCCAATCAAAGTTCGTTACACGGTTTACGATGAAAAAGATGGAAAACCGAATAATCTGATTTTGGAAAATGATATTATCGCAACCATCAGCAAAGACAATTTACAAGACTGGACTTTTTCTATAGATGTAAGCAAAGAAAATATTTGGCTTGAAGGAAAATTCTTTGTTGGGATTCAGTTTATCGGTCAGTCCAGCGGTAAAGTGGCTTTGAGTGGTGCAATGTTCAGGTCTGGTTACTACCGTTCATTTTATGGAAATTGGGAGAAAATCGGAATAGCGGCACCAGCAATCAATATCGATGTGAAGGTGAAAAAGTAAATTAATCGATCGTCATCATTTTCAAAGACCAAAGATTCCCGTTATAAATATCCAAATCTACTTTTGAATTGATGCCGTAAACAATTCCGTTTTCTGAGAATTGCCAAAATTGCCATTCATCGTCTGGAGAAGGTGTTGGAACATCATTATAATTCGCCAACCAAAGCGGATAATCATCGAACTCGCCTTTCAAGTAATCTTTGTAATAATGATAATAAGTGTAGATAATCGGTTTTTCGCCGTAAGTATCTTCCATTATTTTAATCCAGACTTTGAGGTCAGAAACCAATTGTTCTTTTGATTTTTTTCTCGGATTTTTTTCGATGTCGAGAATTGGCGGAAGGTCGCCCGATTCTAATTTCGCAACAGAAAGAAAAGAATTAGCCTGCATCACCGGATCTTCATCGGGACGATAAAAATGATAAGCACCACGAATCAAGTGATGTTGTTTGGCGGTTTCCCAAAAATGGTCGAAGTTTTTATCCAGTTTTCGGTTTCCCATACTGGCTCTCAGAACTACAAATTTCAAAGGAATTGTTCTGTTTCCGATGCTCAAACTATCCCATTGAATATCTTCTTTTCTTTGATAATGAGAAATGTCAAAACCAAAAGTCTGATTAGAATAGAGTCCGATTATTTTTTCAATTCTTATAGCTTCGGTTTCTGTATTTGAGAGTTTTTTATGCTCAAAATGTTTTCCTAGATAGTAAGCGAAGTAATAATTGATTTTCTGCCTTAGATAAAAACCTGTTCCTAAAAGAGAAATACAAAGTATAATCAATAAAATCCAACGTTTCTTGATGAATGTTTTTCTTCTTTTCTGATGAATTTTTCTTTTGGAAGCTAGATTAATCTTTGCCATAAGTTTTGCAAAAATATTATTTTTCTGTATCGAAAAGAATTAGAAAAATTTATTTTTAAAAATTAAAATAAAAGTGAATTTTTTTTGGCTTACTTTATGCTAATATTGTAACATTAATTTAAAATAGAAAAAACGATGAAAAAGAGATTATTATCATTATCTGCAGTTCTATTTGTGGCAGTTGCAATGAATGCTCAAACTGTTAAAGAAGAAGTGAAAGATGATGCTAAAACTGTAGGAACTGCTGTGAAAAAAGGAGCCAAAGCAACTGGAGAAGGCGTAAAAGATGCTGCAAAATGGACTGGGAAAACAGTAGAAAAAGGTGCAGATGCAACCGCTGAAGGTGTGAAAGATGGTGCGAAATGGACCGGCAAAACAGCGACAAAAGGAGCAAAAGCTACGAAGAAAGGTGTGAAAAAGGTCGCAAAGTGGACTGGTAAAACAGCCAAAAAGGGAGCAAACGCTGTGAGTGAAACTTACAAAGATGTAAAAAACGATATCAAAAAGAAAGACTAATATCTTTTGAATCAATATAAAACAACTTCAACCTCTGAAGTTGTTTTTATTTTTTGTAACAAAAACATTTATAAGTGAACTAACTGAAAAGTGATGTTTTTATAAATTCACTATATTCGTTAATAGAAAATAAAAAATTAAAATGAAAAAACTTATTGTATCATTTGCGCTTTCTCTTTTGTTTGCTGCAAATGTGATGGCTCAAAATGTCCCAACTGCTAAGCAGATTATCGATAACTATGTAACTGCACTTGGTGGAAAAGCAAAACTGGAATCTATAAAAACCCTTTCTATGAAAAATACAATCAGCGTAATGGGGATGGATATGGAAGGTACAACGGTGAAAAAAGATAACAAGTTCAAGTCAACTCAGACGATGATGGGGCAGGAGATGGTTCAGGTTTTCAATGGTGAGAAAGGTTATGCCAACCAAATGGGGCAGAAAATTGATTTTCCTGCAGACCAAATTGAAAAACTGAAAACAGCAAAAATTATGGATGCTCTTGGTTTGGACGCTGCAAAAATCAAAACAGTGGAGAAGAAACAAGTAGAAGGCAAAGATTTTTATGTACTTTCTTCGGATGATACCAAATCTTATTTTGATGTGAAAACCGGGTTGCTTTCAAAGTCCGAAAATGAAAAAGGAACGATGACCATTAATAAATATGCTGATGTTGACGGTGTTAAATTCGTAGAAGAAATGTCTATTGATGCAGCGGGCCAACAGATTACAATTAAAAATTCTGAGATCAAAGTTAACCAGCCAGTTTCTGATGATGTCTTCAAAATTGAATAATTTTTCAATTATATTATAAAGAAAAAAGAATCCAGATTTGGATTCTTTTTTTTTGTTTTTAAGAGTTATATTCTTTTTCCCATTCTGCGGCAGCATCGCACAGTGTATGATAAAAATCTTCGCCATATTTTCGAATCAATGGTTCTTTCAAAAATTGGAAAATTCTGACCTGTAGTTCGGAGCCAAGTGTGCAAGCATCTTTGCAAATATCCCACTCGTGGTAGTTGAGTGCAGAAAAAGTTTTGTATTCTGTTACTCTAATGGGATAAAGGTGACAAGAAATAGGTTTTTTCCAATCTACGGCACCGTCTTCATAGGCTTTTTCTATACCGCATTTTGTAGTTCCTTTTTCATCAAAGATAACATAAGCACACTCACTGTTGTTGACTAAAGTGGTAACATAACCGCCATCATAATCATCAATAATCCAAGTGCCCTGGTCTTCGATAGCTTTAACGCCTTCCGGTCTTAAATAGGATTTTATTTTAGGGAAAATTTCATCAAGAATGGGTAATTCATCTTTGTCAAGAGGTGCGCCGGTATCGCCATCTACGCAGCAAACACCTTTACATTTGCTAAGATTACAGAAAAAACTCTGGGCAAAGATGTCCTCGGAAATTAATTTATCATCGATCTGAATCATTCGTCATTAAATTTAAAAGATTACAAAATTAGCAATTTTAAAAATGATAAGTGTAAAAAAAATTATCCAAAGACCTGTTTCCTGCATCCAGTATTTTGGAAAAAAGCGTAGCATTCTGCTTATAATAATACTTGCCGGCAAAGCAAGCAGCAGTAAATATTCATAGCTAGTTCCCATGTAAAAGATAATGGTAATTAATTGCGCCATAGAAAAGACGAGAACAAAAGTATATTTGTATCGGCTTGTAGGGCTTTTCTCATTATAATGTTTGAAATGATCTGATACGGAGTACAGCAACATCAATGCTATAGGAATTAAAATGTATAAAGGAGTGTAGGAATCTAGTGCCTCGAATTTACCATAAAAAGGCAAATAAGTTTTGTCCCAGGTAGTGTAATGAATAAGATACATTAAGCCAAAATAACTCAGAACAATCAAAATAACTCCAAATATTAATCTGAAAATATTGAGCCCAATTCTCCCGGAAGTTCCTATAATATGAAAAATAACAAAAACGCCCATTGGCCAGCTTGCGGGAAAGATTAAATAATTGAAAGCCAGAATAGAACCTACCAGCGTGAAAGAACTTTTTCTGAGATAATCATTTTGGCTGGTAAGTATCAGTAATAAAATGGAACTCATTAAAAATGTAAATGCCAATCCAAGATCTATAGTGCCATCATAAAAGGAAATCACAAAAATGGTGTAAAGAAACAGCGGAAGATGAGAAAATTGATTAAGGGCAATTTTATTAAATAAAAAATAGCCAAGGCTAATGCCTAGGAAAGTAATTATCGTTGAAAAATAATCTATATTTCTGAAATCCAATATATTAAAAGATAGAAAAATCAAGAATAAAAAGCCGATATAAATTGGAACCGAAAAAATATTGCTTTCTTTTGAAAGTAATCGAAACATTTTTTATAAATTTGTGCAAAGTTAATTTAAAAAAAGAAAAATATGACATCTTTCTGGTTAGCATTAAGCGCAGCTTTCAAATGGTCTTTTGGTTTTTTCGACCTTACAGGTAATGTTCTTAACTGGATATTATTTTTGGTTGCAACAGGGTTTTTCTGCTATTGGTGCTATATTTTGGTGGTAACACTAGGCGCACAAAAAGATAAGGATTATTTTTCTCCTACAGAAGGTAAACATCCTTACTATGATCCAAAGATCTATAAAAACGAAGGTTAAATAAATTGATTATATTTATAAAAAACCCGTCTTGTGTTGAACGAGACGGGTTATTTTTATTTAATTAGATAATTATGATATCATTCATCATGACAAGGAACTACCAATACAGGGATTTTTGATTTTCGTGTAATTTCCTTTGTTAAACTTCCGATAAAAACGTCATAAACGCCACTTCTGCCATGAGAGCCTACAACAATATAATCTGCGTGGTTTTCAGTAGCAAATTCTAGAATGGTATCGCCGGCAATACCTTGTTTTAAAATATGTTGACAGTTTACGCCTTGAGCGATAACCCGTTGCTCCAGTCGGTTAAGCTCTTTGAGCTCATATTTGATTTCATTTTCTTCAACTTCCGGAAAATACTGGAATCCCATATCTCCAATCACAAATCCAATATCTGTGGATGCAACATGAATCAGCATAATATCAGCATTAATCTGCTTTGCAAAAGTTACAGTATAATCTACTAAATGATCTGAGCTATCAGAAAAATCTACAGGTAAAATAATTTTTTTCATATCTATTGGTTTATGATTTTATTAATACAGTCGCTAGTAATTTATTGACATATTTCCAAATTTTAGCGATTTCATAATCTCAAAATTTGAAGAGTTTTGTTATATTAAAATAGCAAAAACTCCGCCACTATTGTGTTTTTTATGATGATAAAAATCTTTTCGATATTATTGAATCTTAAGAGTGAATAGTTTTTTATCTTCCAAAGAAGCTTCCAAAAGGTCATTTTCAGAAACTTTTCCAACACCTTTTGGCGTTCCTGTGAAAATCAAATCACCCACTCTCAAAGTAAAATATTGTGAAGCAAAAGCAATAATGTCATCAAAACTGAAAATCATATCTTTTGTATTTCCGTTTTGAACTTGTTCGTTATTTTTTGTCATAGAAAAATTGAGATTTTGTAAATCATAATTCTCTTTTGATACAAAATCCGAAATTACAGCTGACCCATCAAATCCTTTTGCTAATTCCCAAGGCAAACCTTTATTCTTTAGTTTAGATTGTAAATCTCTTGCTGTAAAATCAATGCCAAGACCGATTTCGTCATAATGTTTTTCAGCATTTTCTTTCTGAATGTATTTTCCGCCTTTTGAGATTTTCAAGACCACCTCCAATTCGTAATGAACATCATCAGAGAATTCCGGAATATAAAAATCAGAACCTTTTTTCAAAACCGCGGTGTCGGGTTTCATAAAGATTACTGGATCTTCAGGAATTTCGTTTCCTAGTTCTTTTGCGTGTTCGCTATAATTTCTTCCTATGCAGATTATTTTCATTAGCAATAATTTAAATATTTATGAAATTAGAATCTAGATTTCAACTGAATCTTTGTAAAAATCTTCTTTGTATAAAGTGGAAAGTCTGCACTCTGCAGCCATCCATAATAACCCAAATCTTTTTGGAAAACTTCTTTCACAACCTGACCTTTATATTTTCCGAAAGCAAAAATCTCTTGTTCTTTTTCATTAAAATGAATCATTCCGGCCAAATCAGCAAATCTGTTTTGAGAAGAAAAATCACTTAATTCAGCAATTTCATTGGGGACGTCATCGTATTTTCCAACTTGAGCATCCAAAACTTCGAAGGTTGCCATTACATCAGCTTCTGCAGAATGGGCATTTTCCAAAGTTTTTCCACAATAGAATTGATAAGCAGCTCCAAGATTTCTAGGTTCTTTTTTGAAGAAAATTGTTTGAGCATCCACAAAACGATGTTTGCTAAGGTCAAAGTCGACATCTGCTCTCAACATCTCCTCAGCCAAAACAGGAATGTCAAATCTGTTAGAATTGAAACCTCCCAAATCCGAATCCTTAATCATCGCCATTACTTTTGGCGCAATATCTCGGAAAGTTGGTGCTTCTGCAACATCTTCGTCATAGATTCCGTGGATGGCGGAAGATTCTTTTGGAATTGGCATTTCTGGATTCACGCGCCAAGTTTTACTTTCTCTGGAAGCATCCGGATTGACTTTTAGAATACAAATTTCTACGATTCTATCTTTTCCGATGTTGGTTCCAGTCGTTTCCAAATCGAAAACGCAAAGTGGTTTATGGAGTTTTAAATTCATTTCTTATAATTGGAGTTGTTAATTAACAGTTATGAGTGATTTTTACATTTATAATTAATCAATCATAATTTATAATTATTTAAGTTGTTTTTGGAATATTAATGAGATTAAAATGTAATAGATAATCACTAACGGAATTCCGGTTGTTTTAAAAATTAATAAAATCAAAATTCCACCAATCAGTAAAGCCAGTTTTGGATAATTGTCTTTTAATCGTTTTGATTTGAATTTCATTGCAATCATTTTGATTGGAGAAATTAGAAGCCAAGATGAAATGACAGTAAAAATCAATAAATAAATTTCATTTTCAAAAAGAAAACTGAAATTTCCAGATTCTTTATAAGCGTAAAATAATCCAAAAATCAAAATCGTATTACTTGGTGTATTCAAACCTTTAAAATAATATTTCTGGTCATCATCCAAATTGAAAATCGCTAATCTAAGAGAAGAAAAAAGCGTAATCAAAAATCCAAAGTATTTGATTTCAAAAGGTAGTTCGATTCCGAAAAATTGGTTGCCATAAGGTTCCAGCATTTTCATCATTGCAACGCCGGGCAAAAATCCAAAACTTACCATATCTGCCAAAGAATCCAGCTGTCCACCAAGATTACTGCTGGAATTCATCGCTCTAGCAATAAAACCGTCAAAAAAATCAAGAACCAAAGAAATAATAATACAAATCGCGGTTGTCTTATAATCGCCTGAAAAAAGATGAATGATACCAACGCATCCGGAGAAAAGATTCCCTAAAGTAAAAGCATTGGCGAGGTTATTCTTGATGAAATTCATATCACAAAAATAAGAAATTTGTTGGAAGAAGGAAACTGGTGATTTTTGTACGCTCTATAAAAATTTGCGCTTTCGAAATTCAATATTTCTTACTGTTTAAAATGAAAATCACTGGTTTTAGCTTTTATATATGCTTTGTATAACAAAAATAGTTGTCTGTTTAAAATTTATTATTACTTTTATCAATGTTAATTTAACATTAACAAAAATACAGTATCAAAAAAAATAAATATCAACTTATGAAAAAGTTATTCTTAGCATTGGCCTTATCATTTATCGGCGTTTTATCCTTTGCTCAAATTGAAGGGAAATGGAAAACTATTGACGACGAAACTGGAAAACCAAAATCCATAGTACAAATTTCTAAAGATTCGAAAGGTAAATATGTTGGTAAAATCGTTCAATTGTTAATCAAACCAGAAAACGCCAACTGCGTAAAATGTAAAGACGACCGCAAAAATAAACCATTGATTGGTCTGGAAATCATCCGCGGACTTTCAAAAGATGGCAACGAGTTCTCTGGCGGAACGATCACAAATCCTAAAGACGGAAAATCTTACAAAACAGAGATCGTAAGAGAAGGAAATGAGTTGAAAGTTAAAGCAATCATTCTAGGAATTGCAGTTAAAACGCAAACTTGGCACAAAGTTGACTAACTGAAAATTATGATAAATTGCAGGCTCCTATTTGGGAGCTTTTTTTGTTATGCAAATAATAAAAAAATTAATACTTTTGTAGTTCGAAATTTTAAATACAGATAATAATCATAACAATGAAGGAATATACATTTCGTGAAGTAATTGCTCAGGCAATGAGCGAGGAAATGCGCAAAGATGAATCCATTTTTCTTGTAGGAGAAGAGGTTGCGGAATATAACGGAGCTTACAAAGCGTCCAAAGGAATGCTGGATGAATTCGGGGCAAAAAGAATCATCGATGCACCTATTGCGGAGCTTGGTTTCGTTGGAATCTCAGTGGGAGCAGCTATGAATGGTAACCGACCAATCGTAGAATTTATGACGTTCAACTTCTCGATGGTTGCCATTGATCAAATTATCAACAACGCAGCAAAAATCTATCAGATGAGTGGAGGACAGTGGAATTGCCCAATCGTTTTCCGTGGACCAACAGCTTCTGCAGGTCAATTAGGCGCAACGCACTCCCAAGCTTTCGAAAGCTGGTACGCTAACTGTCCAGGTCTTAAAGTTGTAGTTCCTTCCAATCCTTATGATGCAAAAGGACTTCTGAAAACTGCGATTCAAGATAACGATCCGGTAATTTTTATGGAATCTGAGCAGATGTATGGAGACAAAATGGAAATTCCTGAAGAAGAATATTACATCCCAATCGGAAAGGCAGATATCAAGAAAGAAGGTAAAGATGTAACTCTGGTTTCTTTCGGTAAAATTATGAAACTGGCTCTGCAAGCTGCTGCTGATTTGGAAAAAGAAGGAATTTCTGTAGAGGTAATTGACCTTAGAACAGTTCGTCCTTTAGATTACGACACAGTGCTTGAATCAGTTAAGAAAACTAACAGATTAGTGATTTTGGAAGAAGCTTGGCCATTTGCTTCTGTAGCTTCCGAGATTACTTATATGGTTCAGCAAAAAGCATTCGATTATCTGGATGCACCAATTAAGAGAATCACAACGCCCGATGCTTCTGCACCTTATTCTGCAGCCTTGTTCGCAGAATGGTTCCCTAAGTTGGAAAAAGTGAAAGAAGAAATCAAAAAAGCAATGTACGTTAAAGCATAACATAAGACTCCCGGATTCGGGAGTTTTTTATTGGGAGCTATTTCCCGCTTTCCATTGCAATCTTTTTTGCAAGACGATTTCTGTTAAGCAGAATGTTTTGGTTGTGCAAAAAAGGATTTATACTACGATCGGGGATAGGGGATTTTGCATTTGCTGAGCGGAAACATCTTTCGAACCTTAAATTTTTTTCAGTAATATAGAAAAAATCTTTGTGGAATTTGTGTTAAAATTTACACAAAAAGCAAATTGTAAATTATTTTTTTTAAATTAAACCGTAAAAATTTGCAGGTTAATAAATTATTCTTATTTTTGCAACTCAAAATGAGATGTAAAATATGTTAATAATTCCAGTAAAAGACGGAGAGTCTATCGACAGAGCTTTAAAAAAGTACAAAAGAAAATTTGATAAAACTAGAGTTGTAAGAGAACTTAGATCTAGACAACAGTTTATTAAACCTTCTGTAACTTTGAGACAAGCTAAACTTAAAGCAGCTCACAAACAAAGAAACTTGAGCAAAGAAGAACAAGCTTAAGGTTCTTTTTTAGCAAAACATAATAAAAGTCACTTCCAAATTTCTATATTTGGAAGTGATTTTGTATTTATAGCCCTATGATAGAACGGTTTTTAGAATATATAGAAGTAGAAAAAAGGTACTCACACCATACTGTGACTAATTACAAAAAGGATTTACTGGATTTCTCGGCCTTTGTCTTGAAAACAGAAGCTTCGGAAAGTATTGTAAAGCTTCATAAAAGAGTCATTAAAAATTTTATAGTGGAGCTGAGTAATTCTGGACTTGGCAAAAGAACCATTAATCGCAAATTATCATCACTACGTAGTTTTTATTTATTTATGCTTCAGCTAGGCGAGATTAAGGTTTCTCCTATGGAAACCATAGATTCTCTAAAGTTTTATGCAGAAAAAAGAATCCCATTTTCAAAAGAAGAGATGGAAACCATGAAAATGGAAATTGAAGAGAAAGGTAATATGACGCTTCTCGATAAATTAATCATAGAAACTCTTTACCAAACCGGTATTCGTAAAGCAGAACTTTGCAATCTGAAACTAGAAAACGTTGATTTTTCCAAGAAAGAAATTCTGGTTATAGGTAAAGGAAACAAGGCAAGGATAATTCCTGTTTCGGATGATCTTTTGAAAGATTATCAAACTTATCTGGACTTAAGATGCCCTAATGAAAAAAATCGTCAATATTTTTTCGTTAATAAAAATGGAAAAAAACTGGGGGAAAAGTTTGTTTATTTAATCGTTAATAAGTACTTTAGTATAGTAACTTCTAAGAAGAAAAGAAGCCCTCATATTTTACGGCATACTTTCGCAACCCATGTTTTGAATGCAGGTGCGGAAATTTCAAAAGTTCAGAAAATAATGGGCCACGCCAGTCTTTCAAGTACACAAGTTTATACTAATGCAAATATAGAACAGCTAAAAAAAGTTTTTAGCAAAGCACATCCACGAGAAATAAAACCAGATAAAAAGATATTATGAAATGATTTTTACATTTTTTTTTTTTTTTTTTTTTAACCATTAAAATCATACGTTATGAAGATTACAATTCACACCGCAGGTGTTACACCCCATGATCCACTAAAAGAGAGAATCGAAAAAAAATTGAGCAAACTAGACACTTTTTATGATAAAATTGTAGAGTGTGCAGTTTATCTCAAAGTAGAAAATACATCAGAAAAAACTAATAAAACTACCGAGCTGGTAGTTAAGGTTCCAGGGGATGATATTGTTGTTAAGAAGACATGTGCAAGTTTCGAAGAAAGTTTAGATGAATCTGTTGATACAGCTAAGAAACTGTTAATCAAGAAAAAAGAATTAGCTTAAAAAAATAATTTAAATTTTTTTGTAAAAATATTTGTAGGTTTCAAAAAAGTGTCTCATATTTGCACTCGCAAAACGGAAGTAACCGCAGCGCAGAAAGATAGTTCTTTTGAAATCTATTTGCCTCCATAGCTCAGTTGGCCAGAGCACGTGATTTGTAATCTCGGGGTCGTGGGTTCGAATCCCTCTGGAGGCTCATTAAAAAAAATACTGGGGAGATACCAGAGCGGTCAAATGGGGCTGACTGTAACTCAGCTGCTTCGGCTACGTAGGTTCGAATCCTGCTCTCCCCACTTTTTTTTGATTAAAATTTGCGAATTAGAAAATAATTTTTAAATTTGCAAACCGTTTACCAACAATTGTTTTTGTAAACAAAAATGCGGAAGTAGCTCAGTTGGTAGAGCGTCAGCCTTCCAAGCTGAATGTCGCGGGTTCGACCCCCGTCTTCCGCTCAAAATCACAAACCTTACGGAATGTGATTTTTTTTTACGCCGACTTAGCTCAGCGGTAGAGTGCTTCCTTGGTAAGGAAGAGGTCACGGGTTCAAGTCCCGTAGTTGGCTCACAATCCCGATAGTTCGGGATTTTTTATTGGTTTTTTTTTTGTCGAGGATAATGTGTAGATTTGTATCGCCAAAAAGCATTAAAGAGGTTTGTTGATATGAGAGTGAAAAATTTTAATTTTCAATTGAATATCAAAAAATTAAAATTTCAATAAAATAATTTTTAATATTCAAAAATTCGCTATATTTGCAAACCGAAAAAACAATAGTTAATAAAAATAAATATTTAAATCATGGCAAAGGAAACGTTTAATCGTAACAAACCGCACTTGAACATTGGTACTATTGGTCACGTTGACCATGGTAAAACTACACTTACAGCTGCTATTTCTGCTGTATTGGCAAGCAAAGGTCTTGCTGAGAAAAAAGATTTCTCTGCAATTGACTCTGCTCCTGAAGAAAAAGAAAGAGGTATTACTATTAATACTGCTCACATTGAATACGAAACTGTAAAGAGACATTATGCTCACGTTGACTGTCCAGGTCACGCCGATTATGTTAAAAACATGGTAACTGGTGCTGCTCAGATGGATGGTGCTATCGTAGTATGTGCTGCAACAGATGGTCCAATGCCTCAAACTAGAGAACATATCCTACTTTGCCGTCAGGTAAACGTACCTAAAATCGTTGTTTTCATGAACAAAGTTGACATGGTGGATGATCCAGAATTGTTAGAGCTTGTTGAAATGGAATTGAGAGATTTATTGGCAACTTATGACTTTGATGGTGATAACTCTCCAGTAATTCAAGGTTCTGCTCTTGGTGCTCTTACTGCAGCTACTGCTTCTCCAGCTAACACAGAAGATAAGTGGTTCAAAAGCGTAGAAGCTTTGATGGATGCTGTTGATGAGTGGATTGACGAGCCTGTAAGAGATACTGACAAGCCTTTCTTGATGCCAATCGAAGACGTATTCTCTATTACAGGTAGAGGTACTGTAGCAACTGGTAGAATCGAGGCTGGTGTTATCAACACTGGAGATCCAGTTGATATCGTAGGTATGGGTGAAGAAAAATTAACTTCTACAATTACAGGGGTTGAGATGTTCAGAAAAATCCTAGATAGAGGTGAAGCTGGTGATAACGTAGGTCTATTGTTGAGAGGTATTGAAAAAACTGACATCAAGAGAGGTATGGTTATCGCTAAGAAAGATTCTGTGAAGCCACACAAAAAATTCAAAGCATCTGTATATATCCTTTCTAAAGAAGAAGGTGGACGTCACACTCCATTCCACAACAAATACCGTCCTCAGTTCTACGTAAGAACTACAGACGTTACAGGTGAAATCTTCTTACCAGAAGGTGTAGAAATGGTAATGCCTGGTGATAACTTAGAAATTACTGTAGAATTGTTACAACCAATCGCTCTTAACGAGGGTCTTAGATTCGCGATCAGAGAAGGTGGTAGAACAGTTGGTTCAGGTCAGGTAACTGAAATTTTAGACTAATCGTCTTACAATAATAAAGCTTCCGAAAGGAAACTCTCGGGAGCTTTTTTAATCTACGGGCATCGTCCAATGGTAGGATACCGGTCTCCAAAACCGTTGATCAGGGTTCGAATCCTTGTGCCCGTGCAAATATAAAATATGAGCTCATTAATTGATTTTTTAAAAGGTTCTTATACAGAATTTAAAGATAAAGTAGAATGGCCAAAATGGTCTGAGTTACAATCTTCAACTATCGTTGTAGCTGTAACTACTGTTATACTTGCTTTATTTACGTTTGGAGTAGATTCTTTGTTTAGTGTAACTATCAAGAATTTTATTGCAACTTTTATTAATCTATTTAATTAATACAAAATTACTTTCTCCTTATGAGCGAATTAAAATGGTATGTTCTGAAAGCGATTAGCGGACAGGAAAATAAAGTGAAAAACTATATTGAGAACGAAATGAAACGTCTTGGATACGAACAATATGTTACTCAAGTAGTTATTCCTATGGAGAAAGTGATTCAAATCCGTAACGGTAAAAAAGTTCCTAAAGAAAGACCATATTATCCAGGATATTTGATGATTGAAGCTAATCTTATTGGAGAAGTTCCTCATACGATTAAAAATATCCCCGGAGTTATCTCTTTCCTAAGTCTTACAAAAGGAGGAGATCCAGTACCAATGAGAAAATCTGAGGTCAACAGAATGCTGGGAAGAATGGATGAATTGTCAGAGTTTGCCACAGATGTTGAAATCCCATTCGTAGTTGGAGAAAATGTTAAAGTAATAGATGGACCTTTCAATGGCTTCAATGGAACGATTGAAAAAATTCTTGAAGATAAAAAGAAAATTGAAGTTTCTGTTTTAATCTTCGGTAGAAAAACACCAATGGAACTCAGCTTTATGCAAGTAGAAAAAGTTGTTTAAAGCACTTTAATACAATATTCTAAACCACTCAATTGCGAGTGGTTTTTTTATTTTTATAGTTCTTAAAAAATATAAAAAAAGTCAAAAAATAAAAATCAAAAAAATGAAAATCTTTCAAAGAGCAAAAAGCTAACTTATGAATCCATTATCCTTATTTGAACTTTTAATAAATTTAAGGAAATTAAAACTTTTGTGACTTTTGTGACTTGTGTGGTTTTCGAAACAAATTTAAAAAGGCTCATAATATTCTAAAAATTAATAATTTCCATTGCTATTTCAAAAATATTTTATATTTTTGCAAACCGAAAAGTAGGTTTCCTAATGTGAGAATGAGTAACCTACTGAATAATAAATGCTTCCAAACTCATTAATTATTCAAATTTAAAAATTTAAAAATGGCTAAAAAAGTCTTTAAAATGGTAAAACTTCAGGTGAAGGGTGGCGCTGCTAACCCGTCTCCACCAGTAGGTCCAGCTTTGGGTTCTGCAGGGGTGAACATCATGGAGTTTTGTAAGCAATTTAACGGAAGAACTCAGGACAAACCTGGGCAAGTTTTGCCAGTAGTGATTACTGTGTACGAAGACAAATCTTTTGAATTCGTAATCAAAACTCCTCCTGCTGCAATCCAGTTAATGGATGCTGCAAAAATAAAAGGAGGTTCTGGAGAACCAAACAGAAACAAAGTAGGATCTGTATCTTGGGATCAGGTAAAGAAAATCGCAGAAGATAAAATGGCAGACCTTAACTGCTTTACAATGGATTCTGCTCTTTCTATGGTTGCAGGTACTGCTAGATCTATGGGATTGAGAGTAACAGGAACTAAACCAGCTAACGCTTAATAATTGAAGAAATGGCAAAATTGACAAAGAAACAAAAAGAAGCGTTGAGCAAAGTAGAAAAGAATAAAATCTACAACCTTGAAGAAGGTTCTGCTCTTGTAAAAGAAGTAAATTTCGCGAAATTTGATGCATCTGTTGACATCGCTGTTAGATTGGGTGTAGATCCAAGAAAAGCAAACCAAATGGTAAGAGGTGTTGTATCTCTTCCTCACGGGACAGGTAAAGATGTTAAAGTTTTAGCATTAGTAACTCCAGATAAAGAAGCAGAAGCTAAAGAAGCAGGTGCTGATTATGTAGGTCTTGATGAATATTTACAAAAAATCAAAGAAGGTTGGACAGATGTTGACGTTATCGTTACGATGCCAGCTGTAATGGGTAAATTAGGACCATTAGGTAGAGTATTAGGACCAAGAGGTCTTATGCCAAACCCTAAATCTGGTACTGTAACTATGGAAATTGGTAAAGCAGTTACTGAAGTAAAAGCTGGTAAAATCGATTTCAAAGTTGATAAATACGGTATCATCCACGCAGGTATTGGTAAAGTATCTTTTGATGCGGCTAAAATTAAAGAAAATGCTCAGGAATTAATTTCTACATTGATTAAATTGAAGCCAACTGCTGCAAAGGGAACTTACGTGAAGTCTATTTATTTGTCTTCTACAATGAGTCCTGGAATTGCTATCGATACTAAATCTGTTAACTAATTTTAAATCCTAAAGACAATGACAAAAGACCAAAAAGTTGTAGCAATACAAGAGATCAAAGATTTGCTTGAGGGTGCAAAAGTAGTTTACGTAGCAGATCTAGAAGGTTTGAACGCTGCTAAATCATCTGATTTCAGAAGACAAGCTTTCAAAAATAATATCAAAGTAAAAGTGGTGAAAAATACACTTTTGCAAAAAGCAATGGAGCAAATTGATGGTGTTGACTTCTCTGAGATGTTTGATACCTTCAAAGGTAACTCAGCAGTAATGATTGCTGAAACAGCTAATGCTCCAGCAAAATTAATCAAAGATTTTAGAAAGAAAGAAGAAAAGCCAGCTCTTAAGTCTGCTTTTGTTCAGGAAACTTTCTATGTTGGTGACAATAATCTAGAAACCTTGGCTAACATCAAGTCTAGAGAAGAAATGATCGGTGAAATCATCGGATTACTTCAGTCTCCAATCCAAAGAGTTGTTTCTGCTCTTCAAAACAAACCCGAGACAGTAGAAGCTAAAGCGGAAGAAGCTGCACCTGCAGTAGAAGAAGCTCCAGCTACTGAAACTCCGGAAACTCCAGCTGTAGAAGGAGAAACTCCAGCTGCTGAATAATTACACTCAAAAAATTAAATAAATAATCAACAAAAACATTACAACAATGTCAGATTTAAAAAATTTAGCTGAAACGCTAGTAAACCTAACTGTAAAAGACGTTAACGAATTAGCTACTATCCTTAAGGATGAGTACGGAATTGAGCCAGCTGCTGCTGCTGTAGTAGTTGCTGCAGGTGGTGCAGGTGAAGCTGCAGAAGAAAAAACAGAATTCGATGTAATTCTTAAATCTGCTGGTGCTTCTAAATTGGCTGTTGTTAAATTGGTAAAAGATTTAACTGGTGCTGGTCTTAAAGAAGCTAAAGACATCGTAGATGGTGCTCCTGCTCCAATCAAGCAAGGTGTTCCTAAAGACGAAGCTGAAGCTCTTAAAAAACAACTAGAAGAAGCTGGTGCTGAAGTAGAATTGAAATAATTTCATCCTAATCCAATATTTAAATCCCAATCTGTAAAGGTTGGGATTTTTTTGGTTCTATGTAAATATTTCCATTTGTAAAATCATAATTCCTTATTGTAACAAAAGAAGATTTGCAACTACTTATCACAAAATTATTACTGCTACAATGAAAAAAATATTATTATCAGGTTTGATGCTATCCTCTATGATCAACCTCACATACGCACAATCCAAAACACCAGCTTTACAACTGGATTTGATGGATACATCTGTTCGCCCACAAGATGATTTCTATAATTATGTTAACGGTACTTGGATGAAAACAGCCAAAATACCCGCTGATAAACCAAGCTGGGGATCTTTTAATCAACTGAGAGAAACCACAGATATTAACTCTCTCGGTCTATTAGACAACATCCTTAAAGAAAAATTTGAATCTGGCTCCGAAGGACAAAAAATCCAGGCGCTTTACGAAACATATATGGATATGAACAAGCGTAATGCAGATGGACTAAATCCTATAAAAACGGATCTCGCTAAAATTGATGCTATTAAAAATCTGTCGGATCTTCAAAAATATCTTACAGATGCCACCAGAAATGGAGAAAACGCTTTCTATGCCTGGGGTGTAGATGGAGACCTGAAAAACTCTAAAATGAACGCAGTCTATCTCGGAGATGCCGCATTTGGACTGGGTAGAGATTACTATCAAAAAGAATCTCCAAAAAATACGGAAACGATTGCTGAATATAAAAAGTATGTAGCCAAAATTTTAACAGAAATTGGTTATAAAAACCCAGATGCTGTTGCTGCCCAAATTGTTGACTTTGAAAAGAAAATGGCTAAAACATTACTTACCAATGAGCAAAGCCGTGATGCCAACCTTCAATACAATCCTAAAACTTTACCAGAGCTCAAGACTCTTGTAAAAAATGTTGACTTGCCAAAATATTTGTCAGATGCCGGGGTTAAAACGGATAAAGTCATCATTGGAGAGCTTAATTATTATAAAAATCTAGATACATTTTTGACGGAAAGTAATATTCCTTTGATTAAAGATTATCTTAAATTTCATCTTGTATCTGGTAGTGCCGGCTATCTCAACCAAAATTTAGACAATCTTAAATTTGAATTTTATAGCAAATATTTACAAGGCCAACAAGAACAACGTGCTATGAATAAAAGAGCACTGTCTCTGGTTAACGGCGTACTAGGAGAGGCTTTTGGTAAAGTCTATGTTGATAAATATTTTACTCCAGCTGCTAAAGCTCAAATGTTAACCTATATTGAGTATTTAAAAAATAGCTTTGGCGCTCATATCAATAACTTGAGCTGGATGTCTGCTGCTACAAAGCAAAAGGCATTGGAAAAGCTAAATAAATTCACTGTAAAAGTAGCATACCCTGACAAGTGGAAAGACTATTCTAAGCTATCTCTTAAATCAGAGAAAGAAGGTGGAACACTCTATGCTAATCTTAAGAATGTAGAAGCTTGGAGCTATAATAAGGAATTAGATAAAATTGGAAAACCCGTGGACAAATCTGAGTGGGGGATGTCTCCGCAAACTGTCAATGCTTACTATAATCCCGTGAATAATGAAATTGTCTTCCCTGCGGCTATCCTGCAACCGCCTTTCTTTAATCCAGATGCAGATGCAGCAGTTAACTTCGGAGGAATTGGTGCTGTGATTGGACACGAAATGACACACGGTTTTGACGATAGTGGAGCTCAGTTTGATGGCGATGGTAATCTTAAAGATTGGTGGACGGCAGAGGATAAAGCCAATTTTGAAAAAGCGACTAAAAGTCTAGCTTCGCAATATGATACTTATGAGCCGGTAAAAGACATTCACGTTAATGGAACCTTTACTAATGGTGAGAATATTGCTGACCTGGGCGGGGTTAATATCGCTTATGACGCTTTGCAGATGTATCTTAAAGATAAAGGTAATCCTGGCAAGATCGATGGATATACTCAGGATCAACGTTTTTTTCTTAGCTGGGCAACTGTCTGGAGAACTCTTTCAACAGATAAATATATGAGCAACCAGGTGAAGACTGATCCTCATTCGCCGGGATTTTATAGAAGTTTTGGTCCACTTGTAAACACAGAGGCCTTCTATAAAGCTTTTGATATAAAACCAGGAGACAAGCTTTATAAAAAACCAGAACAGAGAATCAAAATATGGTAACTCTGTAATTTAATGAAAAATCCGCCAGTTTTTTGGCGGATTTTTGATTGCTATAATATTCAAAAATAAGACTTTATTATTCTTTAAATATTTTTTGGGAGATAAGTCCAGATTTGGTTTTAACAGTTACGATATAAACTGAATGCGGGAACGAATAAAAATCTATAGTTTGAGATGGCGATGTCTTCTGGGTTTCATATACCATCTTCCCGGTCATATCAAAAACAGTGATTCTCTCTATATCCTCAGCAGAATTAATATAAATAAGATTTTTTGTCTTGGTAGGATATATTTTAACTTCATTTTTAATTAAATTTTGGTTGGACAAAGTTATTTTCTTAGTCCCAGTTGCAACCAGAGCAAAATCCTGCGTTGAAGAATTGCCTTCTTGGTTTACCAGTGTATTTTTATTGCTTACTTCTATTCTGTAAATGCCATCTGCAATAGGATTGTTGATAAGGATTTGTTCTACATTATCAACAGTATTATCGCCTGTTGTAGCGTCGGCATTGGGGTCGTTAATGTCCAGTTTCCAAGGATAGTAAACGGTTCCTGTACCAACTTCTACCACTCTAAGGTCAAGGTCATTCACCAGTCTGGAGCTGTGGTTTTGTTGCAGATCAATATCTTGTGTAAAATAGGCAATGGCCGGATCTACCCAAGAAATACTGATTTTCAATGCTTCGGCACCTGTTGCTTTGATTTCTTTTGTAAAAGCGATTCCGGAGTTCAGCGTATTTTTTTCTAGATAAGCATTTTCTGTTAATCTGTTAACCAAAAGTTGCGCTGCTTTTTTTGCATCTGCCAATCCCCATCCGTACCAAACGTCTGGTCCTGGTCTTCCGGCTTCGTTAGCGGTGTGTGTCAATAATGCCTTCATTTCATCTGCCTGAAAAATAAAATTATTATTTCCGCCAATATTCCTCTGAACTTGTGTTAAAGCACCTGCAATTCCACTCACCATTGGCGCTGCATAAGAAGTTCCGTAGTTCAGTACATAAAGATTAGTAGAATTAGGGCTAGTACTGATATAGTTAGCCATAATCATATCAACCCCAACAGCGGTGAGGTCTGGTTTTATAGCGCCGTCTTTTCTGGGTCCGGCACTGCTAAAACTGCCTTTTACCACGTCTGTAGATTGAGTGTATTTATGATTGGTAGTGGTTAATTGATTAACTGCACCTACTGTAATAATATTTTTTGCAAGAGATCCATATCCTATACAGTTATAGCCCAGACTACAGTTGGCCGGTGGGATTTCATCATCTGCCGCAAAAGGAATCCAGCTGTTGGTAGCGGCACTGTATTTATATTTTGTAGAATTAACTCCTGGACCAATACCATAATAGTTTCCTGTTGATTTCACAATAATCTGCTGTGGTTGTGCATAAACGATTTTATCAAAATTATAATCGTTTTCATAATAAGCTCCTGAGTAGGTGTCTTGATGATTAAGTTCGTAATTTCCTATCCAATAATAAGCATTGGCGGAAAGTTGCCAGCCAACATTAACTCCATAGGAATGATTAGAAATATTAAGATTCGGGAGACTTGCTAATTTTTGATAATTATTCTGGATTGTCCCGTCAATGGTGGTTGCAGCATACATATAATTGTCTGTGGTAGCCAGAGGTAAAATTCCTTTTGCGTTGGCTTTGGGATAAGAAACGCTACTTTGGGTGAAATTTCCAGTAGCAAGCCCATTACCTATCAATATGCTGTTGACATTAGTTCCGTGGTAATGTTTTGCCTGTGTAGAAGCTTCTTTATTAACTGCTCTGCCTGTGGTAAATTGCTCGTGTGTATCTTGAATTCTGCCAGCGTCAAAAATAGTAATTTTAATACCGGCTCCTGTTACTGCAGAAGCTCCGGAAACTGTTCCGGACTGTAATTCATCTATATTAGCAGTTGCATTGGCGCTGGTTTCTTCTGGTAAATAGAATAATGGAATAGCACCTGCAAAACCAGCCAGGTTTTTTTTGAGACTATCTTGTTGTTTAGAAGAAAATCTGGAGCTTTTAGAAAAATAAAGATCCAACTTCGATTCGTTTTTTAAACGTTGCTGAGCTAATTCATTTTGTAATTTAATATCCTGCGCACGAATTGAAAACACAGAAAATATAACACTTAAAGCTAATAAATAATTTTTCATTAAAATATTTTTGCAAAGATAATCATTAATCAATTTGTTGATTATTTTTTAACTTTCATTCTCTGTTAATAATCAATCATTTCATAAAAACAGACTTTTTTTTTGTCAAGCAAAACTGTAACTTTACACAAATTTCTATGTAGATGTATTTAGTTTTCGATACCGAAACCACTGGTTTACCCAAAAATTTCAACGCTCCACTTTCAGATTCAGACAACTGGCCAAGAATGGTTCAGATTGCTTGGCAGATCCACGATGATAATGGAAACTTAATCGAAAATCAAGATTACATCATCAAACCAGAAGGTTACGACATCCCTTTTAACGCAGCGAGAATCCACGGAATCACGACTAAAATTGCGAATGAAGAAGGTCGAGATTTACAAGAGATTTTAGAAGAGTTTTCTAAGGCTTTGGAAAATGTAAGAGTGGTTTCTGGACACAATGTAGAATTTGATTACAACATTGTTGGTGCAGAATTTTACCGAAAAAACATCAAAGACAATCTTCAGGAAAAACCAAAAGCTGATACAATGATTCTGGGAACAGATTATTGTAAAATGGAAGGTGGACGCGGCGGAAGATACAAATCTCCGAAACTAGAAGAACTTTACGAAAAATTATACGGACACAAATTCGATGAAGCGCACAATGCGGCGGCCGATGTGAACGCGACTGCGCAGGTTTTCTTCGAAATGATGAGAATTGGCGTGATTCCAACTGAGGTTTTGAAAATCAGCGACGCTCAGTTAAAGGAATTTCAAGCTCTCAATCCAAATCCGATAAAACCTTTCGGAATTGTTATCAGAAGACAAGTCGCAAGTTTCAACAACAAAAAGAAACAAGTTGATATTACGAACATTGATGAGATTGATTTGGGTAAATATTTCCATTTTGATAATCACACTGTATTTTCAACTCTGACTGCAACAACGAGCATTAATGACCTTATCAAAAAGGCACAAGACGATAATTTTTCTGCTGTCGGCATTGTTGATATTGGCAATATGATGGGCGCTTTCAAATTTGTTACAGCGGTTGAAGGTGCTAATTCAGCAGTTTCAAAGAAGCATAAAGAATATTTAGCCAAAAAAGCTGAGGCTGAAGAAAAAGGCGAAGAATTTAATGAAGAAGAACCAGATTCCAGCCAATTGATTCCGATTGTTGGTTCAGAATTTTATATTTCTGATAGATACGAGCAAAAACAATTTACCAAAGATGACCCTGATAGAAGAACACAAGTTGTTTTGTTGGCAAAAGATTTCAATGGTTATAAAAACTTAGTCAAGTTATCAAGTATTGGTTTCCAGAAAGGATTTTACTTTGGAGTTCCGAGAATCAGCCGAGAATTGATTGCTCAATATAAAGAAGGCTTGATTGCATTAACTTCCGGAATCAACGGTGATATCCCGAGTACAATTTTGAATATTGGAGAACAAAAAGGGGAAGAATTATTCCAATGGTGGAAAGAGGAATTCGGCGATGATTTTTATGTTCAGATTCAGAATCATAAACTTCCCGAAGAAGAACACTTGAATGAGGTTTTACTTCAATTTGCGGATAAATACAACGTGAAAATATTAGCACAGAACGAGACTTTTTACACTAATAAAAGCGATGCTAATATTCAGGATATTTTAAGCTGTATCAAAGATGGAGAGAAATTGTCAACTCCAATTGGAAAAGGTTTTGGAAAAAGAAAAGGCTTAACAACGGATGAATATTACATCAAAAATTCAGAAGAGCTGAAAGCCGCTTTTCTCGCTTATCCAGACGCTTTTGAGGCTTATGATGAATTTCTAGCCAAGTTCAAACCTTACACTTTGAAGCGTGATGTATTGCTTCCTAAGTTTGACATTCCAGCAGAATTCGTCAATCCAGAAGATGACATTGATGGCGGAAAACGAGGCGAAATGGCTTACTTAACGCATTTAACTTTTGAAGGCGCCAACAGAAGATATAAAGACACAGGAATCACACCTGCCATCAAAGAAAGATTGGATTTCGAGTTGGAAGTTATCGCCAATACTGGTTATCCAGGATATTTCTTGATTGTTCAGGATTTCTGTAACGAGGCTCGAAATATGGGTGTTTGGGTTGGTCCTGGTCGTGGTTCAGCTGCAGGTTCTGCGGTTGCTTATTGTATCGGAATCACCAATGTTGACCCTATTAAATACGACTTACTTTTCGAGAGATTCCTTAATCCAGAAAGGGTTTCGATGCCCGATATTGATATTGATTTTGACGATGAAGGTCGTGATAAAATTATCAAATGGGTAGTTGAAAAATATGGTCAAGAACAAGTGGCACAGATTATCACTTACTCGGTTTTAGGAGGTAAATCGGCGATTAAAGATGCTGGTCGAGTTCTGGATGTTTCGATTCCGGAAACGAATATGATTGCGAAATTAATTCCACCAAGTCCGGGGATGAATATTGCCAAAGCACTTTCAAAATATGACAAGCTTAAACCAGAAGATCAGCAATTGGTTGACGAAATGAAGGCTATTTTGAGCGACCAAAATGACTCCAGATTTTCCGTTTTGGATAGCGCCAAAAAGATGGAAGGCTGTATCAGAAACACCGGAATCCACGCTTGTGGTGTAATCATTACGCCAGAGCCAGTGAGCAATCTGGTTCCTATTACGATTGCGGCAAAAGATGCAGAGATTTTGGTTTCTCAATTCGACAACTCGGTGGCAGAAGATGCAGGTCTTTTGAAAATGGATTTCTTAGGATTAAGAACTTTAACCATCATAAAAGATGCAGTAAAATTAGTTAAAGAACGTCACGGAATTGACATTGACCCAGATGAAATCCCTCTAGATGATGCAAAGACTTATCAATTATTTAAAGACGGGCGAACCATCGGAATTTTCCAATATGAAAGTCCGGGAATGCAAAAATATATGCGCGAACTGAAACCAACAGTTTTCGCCGATTTGATTGCAATGAACGCTTTGTATCGTCCAGGTCCGATAAAGTATATTCCGAATTTCATCAACAGAAAACACGGAACCGAAGAAATTATTTACGATTTACCGGAACTTGAAGAATATTTGGAAGAAACCTACGGAATTACAGTTTATCAGGAACAGGTAATGCTCCTGTCTCAGAAACTCGCCAATTTTACAAAAGGTGAAGCCGATACGTTGAGAAAAGCGATGGGTAAAAAGCAGATTGATGTATTGAATAAAATGTATCCAAAATTCATAGAAGGTGGAAGAAAAAATAACCTGAATGAAGAACGATTGGAGAAAATCTGGAATGACTGGAAAGCCTTTGCAGAATACGCTTTCAACAAATCCCACTCCACTTGTTATGCCTGGATCGCTTACCAAACAGCCTATTTGAAAGCTAATTATCCCGCTGAATATATGGCGAGTGTAATGAGTAACAACATCAACAATACGGCTTCTATCACGATGTTTATGGAGGATTGCAAAGCAATTGGCGTAGATGTTTTGGGACCTGATGTGAATGAATCTCAATATAAATTCTCCGTAAACGAAAAAGGTCAAATTCGTTTTGGATTAGGCGCAATCAAAGGAATTGGCGAAGGTCCAAGCGAAGCGATTACATTGATAAGACAAAACGGAAAATTCAAAAATATTTATGACTTTTTTGAGAGAGTTCCGTCTTCACAGGTTAATAAAAGAGTGGCGGAAAGTTTAGTAATTGCTGGCGCTTTTGACGAATTGGATTCTTATCACAGAGGACAATATTTTGACATTGACCAAGCCGGAAGAACTAACATCGAAAGACTTTCCAGATATGGACAAAGTTTCCAAGACAGTAAAAATGAGATGGATAATTCACTTTTTGCTGATTTTGCCGAGGAAGTTCAGATTGAGCAGCCAAAATTAGCGCCTTGTGCGGAATGGCCCAATATGCATAAACTTAATCAAGAAAAAGAAATTATTGGTTTCTATCTTTCTGCGCATCCTTTGGACGAGTTCAAATATCAGTTCCAATTTATGCAAGGTGTTTTGTCTAAAAAAGCAGTTTTGGAAGAAAAGAAGGAAGAAATTGTTTTGGAAGAAGTTGCTCCAATTTTAGAAAAAGACAGTGCTCCTGATGAGGAAGTTCCAGATATTGTAGCTTCTGATGACTCTGGGCTTGAGGAAGAAATCATCGAAGAATCTACGAAAAAGGCGGAACCAAAAGGTAATTTCAACTTCCTGAATCTTGATGAAGTAGAAGCTTTCAAAGATTTGGCTTTCCCTCCAAAAACAGCCGAACTTTTTGAAGAGAAGAAAAGCTGGAAAGACAAAATGAATGAAAAAGATAATACAAAAGAATATACAGTTGCTGGGTTAATCACAGAATATCGTGTAGCTGATGGTTTCCGAAGTGGGGAAAAAGTGGCTTTTGTAATGTTAGAAGACTACACAGGTTCTTATTCTTTCCGATTAGGAGATAGAGATTATATGCGATTGAAAGATAAATTAGAAGTTCAAAGATTTGTCATAATGAAAATCAAATATTCGCAAGGAAAAGATGGACGTGTTTTCGTGAATGTGAATGAAGTTTTGGAATTGAAAGAAGCGTTTGAAAGATTTGCTAAAAGTTTGTCTGTTGTTGTTCCGCTAGATTCGTTAAGAAAAACCGATATCGACTTCTTCCGAGAAAACATCATTCAGAATCAAGGAGAGCAAAAGCTTAATTTCTTTATCAAGAATCCGGAAGACGAATCTGTTTTGGAAGTGGTTTCTATGCAACATAAGATTAATATTAATGAAAATCTACTAGAAGTGATTCATCAGATTAATAATTATGAAGTTTTTTTGAATTAACATAATTAAACAGTAATTAAATATTTTTAGCAAAAAAAACTTCAAAAAACCACTAATACAATAAAAAAAATCTACTTTAATTTATAAAGTAGATTTTTTTTCAATCACAAAAAAAACAATTACACAATAATGTGTAAAGTTTCAAAAAATATTTAATAATAATCATTAAAATGTATTTTTCAATAAGAAATATTTATTATATTTGTTTAATTAATATAAATTAAATAATTATGAAGAAAATTTTACTATCGTGCTTTTTAGCACTTGGACTTTGTGCTACAGCACAGACAACCGTAGTTTTTGAAGACAGCTTTGAAAGCTATACAGATTTTGCTATTGCTGATATTGGTAGCTGGACTTTAAAAGACGTTGACCTTAAACCAACATATGGTATTACCTCTGGTGGAGCTGCTGTAGTTTTCCCAAACTCAGGAGTTGCAAAATCTTATCAGGTTTTTAATGCTTCAGCTACTGTTCCTGCATCTGGGGTTGGATTCTCCGCAAGAACAGGTGACAAAAATCTTGTTTGCTTCAATGCAACTTCTTCCCCTTGGAATGACGACTGGTTGATTTCACCTAAAATCACCATGGTTGCAACAGGAACTTCAGCAGTTAGCTTTTGGGCAAAATCAGCTAACTCTTCTTATGGTTTGGAGAAATTTCAGGTCTTTGTATCAACTACAGGAACTGATATAGCAAATTTCACTGCAATCTCTCCTGTTGTAGTTACACCAGCAGATGTTACATATCATGAATACACTTATGATTTATCATCATATAAAGGACAACAAATTTATATTGCAATCCGATGTACTTCTGATGACCAATTTGCACTAAATATAGATGATTTTAAAGTAACAAATACTGCGCCTGCAACAACTGCTCCAAATTGCGCTACATTAACATCTCCAACAAACAACAATACAGTGGTTCCTCCGGGCACTACTACACTATCTTGGACAGCACCAACTACAGGAGGTACTGTAACTAGTTACGATGTATATTTTGGAACAAGTCCAAACCCTACAACCTTACTTGCAACTGTTGCCGGAACATCCACTACTGCACCAACAGCCGTATCTACAACTTATTACTGGAGAGTAGTACCTAAAAATGATATCGGAAGCGCTACGGGATGTAATGAATTCAGTTTCACTACTGCCGCTGCTTCATATTGTACAACTGCCCCTAATTCAGTTTATGGTAATCTAACACCGTCTACTTGTAATGGAACAACTGCTGTTACTAGAACAATTGCTTATGCAGGTGAATATTCAACAGTTAATGTTGTAGCCGGAAGAACCTATAAATTTGATATACTACTTAAAACTGGATACTATATCACAATTGCAACCAATGATACAACTCCTGTTGGATTAGCTTCTGGTACAAACTCAGTAACTTATACTGCAACTACAACAGGAGTATTAAGGTTCTACAGCCACACAAATTCCACATGTTCTGGAGCTACAGATTCTTCAACATCACACACAAGAAGTGTTATTTGTATGGGCACATTAGCAGTTTCTGATATTAACAAATCTGACATTTCTGTTTATCCAAATCCATTCGTAGATACACTTAAAATCTCTGATGTAAAAGGTGTGAGATCCATCTCTGTAAATGATATGAGCGGAAGAGAAGTTAAAACTCTTGTACCATCCGCAGAACTTAATCTTTCTAACTTAAAAGCTGGTCTATACATTGTAAACCTTAAAATGGAAGATGGAAGTGTTAAATCTTTCAAAGCTATTAAGAAATAATTTTTTTTCGAAGTTTAAGATAACATTAAGAGTTCACTTGTAATAGTGAACTCTTTTTTTTATTTAAAAGCATTACAGCATACTATGAAAAAAATCTTTCCTTTTTGTTTTGGATAATAACTGACTTCTTGGTTATTTAAAAATTCTACCAATCATTTTAATAAATCATTTTGATTTTAAACTTCACTTTTGTTTTATATTCTTTTTGTCATTGCTTTTATAGATTATGAATTAGAATTATAAATTTTGTGACTTAGCTCGAAAATCTGTCTATTGAGGTAGATGTAAAACACTTGCAATAATGGGTTTAAATTTTAATTACTAAAATTTTGGATGTATTGAAAAATATCAAATAAAATCTTCTGCCGTACTAAAAATGACATTTGTAAGTATTGATTTAAAAACGGTTTTTTTGCTAAATTAGATGCTTTAGTGATTTTAAAGTTATGATTTAAAAATAAAAATGTCAATAAATTAAAAATCTGCATGGTTTATAATACAAAACGGGTATAGTATTTGAATGCTTGTAAACCAAAAAAAATGGTTAACTGAAAAGTTCACATTTTTTTTCACCGTAGAATGAGTCCTTTCTCAATATTTTCTTTTTAATTTTAATTAACAACAATCATTAAACTATGAAAAAAATTTCACTACTTTTTTTTCTCGCTTCCAGTTATTTGTCTTATGCTCAGGTAGATGTTACTTCTACAGCGGGGAATCAAACTACTACTTCCTATGGTAATTTAAAAAGTGCATTTGATGCTATTAATGCGGGGGTGCATCAGGGTATTATCAATATTATTATTACTGCCAGTACATCTGAAACCGCAACTGCAATACTCAATGCCAATGGTACCGGTACTACATCTTATACTAATGTACTTATTAAGCCAAAAACTAATGTGACTATTGCGGGTAATTTAAATAGTTCAATCATTAATATTCTAGGTTCTAATGTAACTATTGATGGTGCTATTACAGAAAATGGAACAACCAGGGATTTAACAATTCAGAATTTTTATACTACAGCACCTGTTATTAATATTGGGTCTGCAAGTAGTACAGCACCTGTGAGTAATTCAGCCATTAAAAATACTATTATTGATGGGCATTTAGTCTCTAATGGGGTTCCTGGTGGTACTTATTATGCTGTAGTTTT
Source organism: Flavobacteriales bacterium UBA2306 (assembly GCA_002345565.1). GTDB lineage: Bacteria > Bacteroidota > Bacteroidia > Flavobacteriales > Weeksellaceae > Epilithonimonas. The sequence continues at coordinate 158,109 of DDVS01000002.1, forward strand.
GGCAAATGGTTCTGGTAATACTGCAGGTTATTTCAACAACATTACCTTTCAAAATAATGAAGTTAAAAATGCTTTGGGTGCCCTTTATGTAAATGGGGTCTATAGTGCTTCCACAGAGTCCAATAATGGTGATGGGCTTTTCATAACACAAAACAACTTTACAAATAATATTGCTAGTTTTGGAGTGAAGACATTAGGTGTTAGTGGTGCTTCGGAAATTAGCTTCAATAGTATTAATATAACGAATCCTGTAGTGACCACTAGCGCCACTAGCCCTATTACGTTGGCTCCTATTTGGTTAAATTATACCAGTAATGCGAAAGTGCATGATAACAACATCACGGGTATATCTGCTCCCAATTCTCCATACAGCATTTTTGCGGGAATTTATATCCAGAATACATTTAGCTATAATACAAAATACAGTGAAATATACAATAATACCATTTCAAACATAAATGCAGGCGGCCATACTGGAGAGTCTGGTGGAATTAGCATCAGTAGTACTGCTGGTTATCAAAAAATATTTAATAACAAGATAACAGGAATCCATAATTTAAATACTGCAACAAGTTCTGCCACCAGTGGATATTCTAATGGGATTGGTTTAACTAGTTCTAGAACAGGAGATGCAAATATCTATATTTATAATAATTTTATTTCCAATATAACTTCAACCTATAACTCTGCTACCGCTCCTGGTTACAGTAGTGGGATATTTTATAATACTAATAGTCCTGGAGTGAAAATTTATAATAATACGGTCAATTTATCCACTGTAGGCACTAATGAAACAGGTATTTCAGCAGGATTTTTTGTCAATAGTACTTCTGTAGTAGATAATGCTTTAGATGTTAGAAATAATATCTTCAACAATTCCAAAACTACCGGGGAAAGGTATGCCATATACTCTTTAGCTCCTAATACTATATTTACTGACTTGAATTATAATGACTACGCGACAACAGGTACAGATTTAGGATATATTGGTTTTGCAAGAACAACATTAGCAGATGTAGTTACAGGTTTTGGTAAAAATGCTAACTCGATTAATGTTACTCCAACTTTTACTAGCGCTACAGATTTGCACTTGCAAGTTGTAAATGCTAATAAGTCATTAGATAATATCGCTGCGAGATTAACTGATATTACCACTGATATTGATGGCGATGCAAGAGGAACTTTAACAGATATTGGTGCAGATGAGGTAGATTTCTCTTCATTAGCGGTGATTAATGATTCCAAAAAATCTAATATTGCGATCTATCCAAATCCATTCTCGGATGTTCTTAGGATCTCTGACCTTAGTGGAGTTGCAACCATATCTATTAATGATATGACAGGAAGAAGCGTAAAAACTATTGCGCCAACAAAAGAGCATGATCTTTCTAGCTTAAAAGCTGGTCTATACATTGTAAACCTTAAAATGGAAGATGGAAGTGTTAAATCTTTCAAAGCTATTAAGAAATAAATTCTTAATTTAAAAAAACTAACTACTCATCGCCTGTAAAAGATTTATAAAATCAAATTACAGGCGATTTTTTAGTTTCTGCCACAAAAAAAAGTTTATTGAATTTTTGTTTCAATAAACTTTCTATATTATAAGTCTCAGTAGCCAATATAAAGAATTTTACCAACTGTTTTTTGACCATAAACCAGATAAAAACAAAGAAAAAAAGCAATCTTTTAGACTGCTTTTTTTATAGTAATTTTTATATTGTAGATAATCTCAGGGTATTGGTTTTTCCACCATTATGAACCGGCATTGCATTCAGGTTGACTACATAATCACCTTGTTCTACAAAGCCATAATTATGAGTAAGCATATTAACCTGGATTACTGTTTCATCTGTAGATTTTTGCATATCATAGTAAAAAGCTCTCACTCCCCATAATAGGTTAAGCATTGTAATAACACGTTTATTGTTGCTATAGACAATGATGTGAGAAGAAGGCCTATGCGCAGAGATTTGGAACGCTGTATAACCAGAAGCTGTTAAGGTTATAATGGCTTCTGCACCCGTTGATTTTGCAATATCTACCGCAGAACGGCAAATTTTATCTGTAACAAATCTTTCGTCAACACAATTGATTTTTTCTTCAATCACGTGGTTTAATCTGGAGTAAAGTGCTGTTTTCTCTATATTTTTAACAATCTTCGCCATATTGCTCACCACATCTACAGGATATTTTCCTACCGATGTTTCTCCAGAAAGCATTACCGCATCTGCACCGTCCAAAACAGAGTTGGCAACATCATTAACCTCCGCTCTGGTTGGGGTAAGGCTACTAATCATGGTTTCCATCATTTGAGTTGCAATGATCACGGGTTTAGCATAAAGTCTAGCTTTATTAACTAAATTCTTCTGAATTACCGGAACCTGCTCCATAGGAACTTCTACACCTAGATCTCCTCTTGCAACCATTAGACAATCACATTCCATCAAAATCTGGTCAATATTTTTTACACCTTCTGGTTTCTCTATTTTGGCAATAATTGGAGTTTTGGTTTTATGAGTAGGATGTTTTGCCATTAATTCCTTAAGATCGATAATGTCCTGTGCATGACGCACAAATGACAAAGCAATCCAGTCAAACTCGTTATCCAGCATAAAGTTAGCATCCTCAATATCTTTCTCTGTAAGCGCAGGTAAAGAAACATTGGTATTAGGTAAATTAACCCCTTTTTTCGAACTCAAAGGTCCACCTTGAATCGTTTTTGCTTTTACAGTATCAACATTATTAGTTTCAATAACCTCTAAAACCAATTTACCATCATCAATTAGAATTCTCTCTCCAACTTTTACATCCTGAGGAAATTTTTCATAAGTCATATAGACTTTTGTAGCATCTCCTTCCATTTTTTCATTCGTAAATGTAAGAACATCACCAGGGTTAAGGAATGATCCTTCTTTTACAACACCTACTCTTAGTTTTGGTCCTTGCAAATCTCCTAAAATAGAGACGGAGTACCCATATTCTTTATTGATTTCTCTAATGATGTTAACATTTCTCAAAACCAATTCATAGTCTGCGTGAGAAAAGTTTATTCTGAATACATCTACACCGGCTTGGATCATTTGCAGCATGGTTTCTTTATTAGAAGATGCTGGACCAAGGGTTGCGATGATTTTTGTTTTTTTTAGGTTTTTATTCATAATATTGAATTAATTGATAGAGTTCCTCTTCTGAACTCAAAGGATACTCCTGGATTTTAAATACAAAATTTTCCGGTAGCAAAATTAATGAAAAATCTGCAAATAGATCAGAATTTGTCAAGATGTAATCTGCATCACTGTGAAGATTTAGTAAATATTTAACATTCGATTCTTCAGAAAAAAGCTGATTGTCCAATTTTTTCTCTATTGAATGAATCGATTTGTTGGAAATAAAGTTGTAGCAATTTTTTGTAAGCCTATCGTAAGCTCGATATCTAGAAAAATAATGGTCATAATACTCTCCCTCTATCTTTATATCCTCTGTTCTTTTGAATTGAAAAGGATTAATTTCATTAATGAAAAAAAACAATTCATGCTCTGGGATTGATTTTGAAAGTCTTATCAATCCAATGTTGATCTCTGTTTGATCTTCCTCTAGTTTAAGATATTGTTTTCTGATTTTCAATAATATTTTCTTTTTTGCTAAGAACATAGAAAGCTCTCTGAGCTGCCTTCTCTTCTGCTTTTTTCTTAGAAGATTCTACTGCATTGGCAATTTTCTCGTTATGAAGCCAAACATAGCAGCGGAATACCGTGATTTTATTAGGCTGATGCTCTTCGCAAGTCTCATATTTAATAGGGACTTTCTTCTTTTGGCTCCATTCCAGTAAAAGACCTTTGTAGCTAATAATCTTATTCTCCAGCTTATTTATAGTGGATGGTGTAAGAATCTTATCCAGAACAATTTTTTTACAAAACTCGTAATCTATATCCAGATATATGGCGCCAATTAGGGCTTCCAAAAGATTTCCGGAAATATTCTCGCTCAGCATTGTCTGGCTGGTATCCGCTTGCAAAAGACTGCTCAGTTTCAGATCATCACCCAGTTTATTGAGGTTTTTCCGGTTAACGATTTTGGATTTCATCTGCGTAAGAAATCCCTCGTTTTCATTCGGATAAGTCTGAAAAAGATGGCAAGAAATAATGGTTCCTAAAACAGAATCCCCTAAAAACTCTAGACGTTCGTAATTTTTTTTATTCGTACTTTTTGAAGAGGATTTTAAAGAAAAAGCCTCTTTATAAATTTCCAGATTGTGAATATTATAGCCTACAATTTCAGAAATTTTTTTGCGAAAAAGAATATCTTTTTTCGAAAGTTTTTGCGTTCTGTTTTTAGGGAGAAATTTGAAAAAATAATTTTTCAATTCCATAAAAACATCGTATTATATTTTTTTGAAAAGCACACACGCATTATGTCCTCCAAAGCCAAATGTATTACTCATCGCGATTTGAACATCTTTTTCAACCGCTGTGTTGAAAGTAAAATTCAATCTGCTGTCAATGTTTTCATCGTCAGTAAAATGGTTGATGGTTGGCGGAACAATTCCGTGTATAATAGTGTGTAATGCTGCAATAGCCTCTATAACGCCTGCTGCACCCAGAAGGTGACCAGTCATTGATTTTGTAGAATTAATCTGAATATCATAAGCATGCTCCCCGAATAATTTTGCAATAGCATTAGATTCTGCGATGTCTCCTAGTGGAGTAGATGTACCATGCATATTGATATGATCTACTTCATCAGCAGTTACACCAGCGTCTTCCAAACAATTTTTCATTACCAGATAAGCGCCAAGACCTTCAGGATGCGGGGCGGTCATATGATGAGCATCTGCACTCATTCCACCTCCGGCTAATTCTGCATAGATTGTTGCACCACGTTTTTTAGCGTGTTCGTATTCCTCCAAGATGATGCAGCCAGCACCTTCTCCTAGTACAAAACCGTCACGGTCTTTGTCAAAAGGTCTGGAAGCGGTTTTTGGATCATCATTTCTTGTAGAAAGAGCATGCATTGCATTGAATCCTCCCATTCCGCTGGCTGTAACAGCCGCTTCTGATCCTCCACAAACTATAACATCAGCTTTGCCTAGGTTGATAAGCATTTTTGCATCTATTAAAGCATTGGCAGATGAAGCACAAGCAGAAACTGTGGTATAATTAGGACCGTGGAAACCATATTCGATAGAAATATTTCCTGGCGTAATGTCCGCAATCATTTTTGGGATAAAGAATGGGTTGAATCTTGGGATACCATTAGATTCAGCAAAACCAAGAACTTCTGTTTCAAACGTTTCTAGTCCGCCAATTCCTGATCCCCATACTACACCAACGCGATTCTTGTCCACATTATCTTCTACAAGTCTGCTGTGAGCGATAGCTTCTCTGGCAGCAATTTGCCCAAACTGAGAATTTCTATCCATTTTTTTCGCCTCTTTTTTATCGAAATAATTAAGAGGGTCATAATTTTTAACTTCGCTCGCAAACTTAGTTTTAAAATTAGTGGAATCAAAAAGAGTAATAGGAGCTGCTCCGCTCTCGCCCTTTATAAGGTTTTCCCAGTATTCTTTAGCATTATTTCCGATCGGTGTAATAGCGCCGAATCCGGTTACAACAACTCTTTTTAATTCCATAAATTTTTTTGTCTAGTATAAGATATTATTTATTTACAACTTCTTCGATGTAAGCAATAGCGTGACCTACAGTTGTAATTTTTTCTGCTTGATCATCAGGAATCTGAATGTTAAATTCTTTTTCGAATTCCATAATCAATTCTACAGTGTCCAAAGAATCAGCTCCTAAATCATTAGTGAAGCTAGCTTCTGGAGTTACTTCTGTTTCTTCAACGTCAAGCTTATCAGCGATGATAGCTTTTACTCTTGATGCAATGTCTGACATAATATTTATTTTTAATTATTGTTAATTTGGTGCAAATATATAAAATTTCAAATCAAATCAATTTTTTTTTAGTTTTTTAAACTTGTTCTAATTCTATCTTTTTTATAATCAAATCTTTATATTTACTCTGGATAGGGAGCAAAATTTTGTTTATTTTTGCGACTTATTATATAATGATATTATGGAACATTTTCCTGATAATGACGATGATTTGTTCACAGGCAAAGACCACACACCTTTGAGAGCAGATGCTTTTGAACTAGAACCAGAAGAAAAAGTTAAGAAAATCGAAGGTCTTTTTGCAGAGATTATGCATACTCTTGGTTTGGATATGACAGACGATTCTTTGAAAGATTCTCCAAAGCGTGTTGCAAAGATGTATGTGAATGAAATTTTCGGAGGTCTTCTTCCTGAAAACAAACCAGGTGTTTCTACTTTTAAAAATCAATATAAGTATCGCCAAATGCTTGTGGAAAAGGATATCACGGTTTACTCTTTTTGCGAACATCATTTCTTACCAATCATCGGAAAGGCACACGTCGCTTATATTTCTAATGGTGAAGTGATTGGGTTGTCAAAAATCAATAGAATTGTTGATTATTATGCAAAACGTCCGCAGGTTCAAGAACGTTTGACAATGCAAATTGTTGAAGCTATGAAAGAAGCTTTAGGAACAGAAAATGTTGCTTGTATTATTGATGCAAAACATCTTTGTGTGAATTGTAGAGGAATAAAAGATACGGCAAGTTCTACAATAACGGCAGAACTGAGCGGTATCTTCCGTAAAAATCCTACAACAAGAAGAGAATTCTTACATTATGTAGGAACTCATATGAAATTAGATTGATAATGATAAAATTTAAAAAACAATCTCACAAAATCTTCATTACGACAATTATTTGTTGTTGATTTTTTATGTTTAAATTTTAAATCATTTATCAATTATAATTAATCATTAATTAAAACAATGCAACTAAAAATATACAACTCGCTTTCCGGCGAAAAAGAAGTTTTCAAACCAATATTAGAAGATAATATCGGGATGTACGTTTGTGGACCAACAGTTTACAGCAATGTGCATTTGGGGAATGTGAGAACTTTTTTATCTTTCGATTTTATTTACAGAAGTCTTCAGTTTCTAGGATATAAAGTAAGATATGTTAGGAATATTACTGATGCAGGACATCTTACGGACGATGGCGATATCAATAATGACCGATTCATCAAGCAATCCAGATTAGAAAAGCTGGAACCTATGGAAATCGTACAAAAATATACGGTCGATTTTCATGATGTTTTGAAGAAATTCAATTTACTTCCGCCAACAATAGAACCAACTGCAACCGGTCACATCATCGAACAATTGGAACTCACGAAACTTTTGGTAGAAAAAGGTTTCGCTTACGAGAGTAATGGTTCTGTTTATTTCGATGTTTTGGAATACAATGCGAGAGGACTTAATTATGGAGAACTTTCCAGAAGAAATATCGAGGAATTATTCGCTAATACAAGAGATTTGGATGGACAAGGCGAGAAAAAAAATCCACAAGATTTTGCACTTTGGAAAAAAGCGTCGCCAGAACATATTATGAAATGGCCGTCGCCTTGGGGAGAAGGTTTCCCAGGCTGGCATCTCGAATGTACTGCAATGAGTACAAAATATTTGGGAGATCAATTCGATATTCACGGTGGTGGAATGGATTTGAAATTCCCACATCACGAATGTGAAATTGCGCAAGGAAAAGCTTGCAATGGCTTAGAACCTGTGAAGTATTGGATGCACGCCAATATGTTGACAATGAACGGGCAAAGAATGAGTAAATCAACAGGTAATTATATTCTTCCAATGGAATTGATTACTGGAAATAATGATTTCTTTGAGAAAGCTTTTCACCCAAGTGTGTTGAGATTTTGCTTTTTACAGGCACATTACAGAAGTGTTCTTGATATTTCTAATGATGCAATGTTGGCGAGCGAAAAAGGTTTCAATCGATTGATGGAGGCAGTTAAAATCCTTAATACACAAGTCCAAGTTGAAGGTGTAGAAACGTCATCTTTTGATTATAAAAATTGGAAAGAAAAGGTTCTGGAAGCTTTGAATGATGATTTCAATAGTCCGATTTTGATTTCTCATTTATTCGAAGCTGTGAAGTTTATTTCGGCTTCAAAGTTAGGTAAGGAAAGTATCTCTACAGAAGATTATGCAGATTTGAAACAATTCCTAAATGCAATTGTTTTTGATGTTCTGGGATTACAAACGATTGAGGAATCTAATAATGATAGGCTTGATCAAACTCTTCAAGTTTTAATTGACTTGAGAAATCAAGCCAGAAAATCTAAGAATTGGGAATTGTCTGACCAGATCCGTGATCAGCTTCTAGAAAAAGGAATCGAGCTGAAAGACGGTCGTGAAGGGACAACTTATCAATTGATATAATTAAATTAAATCTTAAATAATTACAAATACGGTTAACGAAAGTTAAACCGTATTTTTATTTTAACATTGTAACTTATTTTTGAATAAAACTAACCGCTTTTGAAACGATTTTTACTCTTTTATTGTCTCTGTATTTCTTTCTTTGTCTGCTCTCAGACGATTTCCGGAGTTGTAGTTTCGGAGGAAGATCATCCTATCTCAAAAGTGTTGATTGTGAATATGTCTTCCAATCAAAAAGTTTACACAGATAATTTTGGAAATTTTTCAATCGCTGGAAAAATGGGTGATGAACTACGATTTGCTAAAGAAAAATATAAAGGCGAAAGAATAAAGACCAATAATGATTTGCTAAAAGTCATCCTTCAACAATTGCCACAGGAAATAGAAGAAGTTAAGATTGTCAACAAAAGACTTGCGGAATCTCAGGAAGAAAAACTCAGAACGGATATTGGACTCCCAAAAGCACCGGAAAAGCCACGTGAAAAACCAGTTGGAACAAAAGATGTTCTGTTGCCTTTATTATTTGCCCAGCTTAATGTTGATAATCTTTACAAGTGGGCATCGGGTGATTCTAGGAGATTAAGAAGTCTTTACAAATATGAAGATTTACAAGAAGGCTTGGCTTGGATTCAGAATAATGTAGATTTGGAATATTTTGTTGAAGCAGGAATATCGCCCGAAAAATTCAATGATTTTCTGATGTTTGCATTACAAGACGAAAAAGTTCTGATGTATATGAAAGCTAAAAATATTGGTGGACTTACAGTTTCTTTGGATAATCATATTGGTGCATATCTGGAAAGAATTGGTGAAAAATGATTTTTTTACAGGAATATTATTTATAATTCAATAAATCATTAAATTGCGTCAATATTAATAGACCTTAATAATGAAACTATACTTTAGTGTTAACTTCGGAACAAAAGTTGGCCAGCGACTCGTTTTGCGCCTATTTGACGACAAAAACGAACATCGTGAATACGATTTGAGCTATTCCGAAAATAACAACTGGACCACAGAAATTGATTATTTTTCAAAATCAATTCTCTACAAATATCTTGTCGTGAACGAAGATGGGGAAGTTTTGGAGGAAGAAATTCCTTTTCATCAGCTCAATCTTCCGAACAGTTTTAAAGAATTTGTAATCTTTGACCAATGGAATCTCAAGAATTTTCCTGAAAATTATCTCACCAACAAAATTCTTCACAATCGTTTGCAGGGTTTTCAGCCTGCAAAACAACCGGTTGTTAAGAAGCATACACATCTTTTCCGAATTGAAGCGCCACTTTATCATCCAAATTGGCAATTGGTTTTGGTTGGAAATGTGGATGCTTTGGGAAATTGGGATTATGAAAAAGCAATTGAACTGAGCGAAACAGATTACGGCGTTTGGGAAACCGGTGTTGAAATCAATTCTCATCAGACAATTCTTTACAAATACGCGATTAAAGATAAAAATACAGGCAAAGTTTTTTACATAGAACCGAGCGAAAATCGTTGGGTTTTTGGAAATCAAAATAAGGATATTCTTTATGTGAAAGCTGACCATTATTTCAAATTTGATAATCATACGCTTTGGCATTCTGCGGGCGTTGCGGTTCCTGTTTTTTCTTTGAGAACTGATGACGGTTTCGGTGTTGGAGAATTTCCTGATATCAAAAAATTGGGAGATTGGGCTAATGAAACCAAATTGTCTGTGATTCAGATTTTGCCGATTAACGACACGACTGCAAATTACACCTGGACGGATTCTTATCCTTACGCCGCGATTTCAGTTTATGCACTTCATCCGCAATATCTTTCGATCGAGAAATTAGAATATGCTTTGCCGAAAGATCTGGTTAAAGATTATCAGGCAAAAAAAGCAGAATTGAATGCTTTGAGTTTGATTGACTACGAGCAGATGATTTCCGGAAAATGGAAATATGCAACAGCTGTTTTCGAGGGAAATCAAGAAGCGATTCTTAAAGATAAAAACTTTAAAAAGTTCATTAAAGATAATGAGGAATGGCTGATGCCTTATTCTGCATTTTGTGTTTTGAGAGACAAATACAAAACGCCAAATTTTAACGAATGGAAAACTCATAAAAAATATATTGCTGGAAAAGTAGCAACACTTTATTCACCAAGTCATAAAGAGTATTCTCAATTGATGCTTCACGCTTGGGTACAGTATCAATTGCATTTGCAACTTCAAGACGCTGTAGAATATCTCCATAAATTGGGGATTTCCGTAAAAGGAGATTTGCCGATTGGGATTTACAGACATTCTGTAGAAGCTTGGACAGAACCGGAATTATTCGGAATGGATTTTCAAGCTGGTGCACCACCAGACCAATTCTCAGATTTGGGACAAAACTGGGAATTCCCGACTTATAATTGGGAAGTGATGAAAGCCGACGGTTATCAATGGTGGAAAAAACGTTTCAAAGTTCTGGAGCAGTATTTTGATGCAATGAGAATCGACCATATTCTTGGATTTTTTAGAATCTGGAGAATGCCGATTTCTTCAACTCAAGGGTTATTGGGGTATTTTTATCCTGCGCTTCCAGTGACCGAAAAAGAATTTGCTGACAGACAGATTCCATTTAGCTTTGACCGTTATGTGAAACCATTTGTGAATGACCCGATTCTTTGGGAGAACTTCGGAGATGTGAAAGACAAAGTTCAAAATCATTTTTTTGATACTCATAATGGAACCATTACTTTCAAACCGGAATTTGATACTCAGAGAAAATTGACTGATTATTTCAAGAAAGAATCTTGGGATTGGGCAGAAGAAAAATTGATTTCTTTAGCCGGAAATGTTCTATTCTTAACTGAAGAAACAGAAAACGGCGTTGTTTATCATCCAAGATTTAATATTGCTAAAACGACTTCTTACAAATACCTTCCGGATTGGGAAAAAGCAAAATTGAATGATGTTTATAATGATTATTTCTTCAAGCGTCAGGATGGACTTTGGTACCAGAAAGCGATGGAGAAATTACCGGCTTTACTGAATTCTACAACGATGTTGATTTGTGGCGAGGATTTAGGATTGGTTCCGGATTCAGTTCCGGTTGTGATGGATAAGTTGGCAATTACCGCTTTGAAAGTTCAAAGAATGCCTTCTGAAAATATCGCTTGGTACGACCCGAAAAATGCAAGTTATCTGAATGTTGTTACAGCTTCTTCTCACGATAGTTCTACATTGAGACAATGGTGGCACGAGGACAGAAATTTGACTCAAAAATATTTTAATCATCAATTAGGTCAATATGGAACAGCGCCTTGGGATCTGTCTCCGGAATTGTCAGAAATGATAATGAAACAGCATCTTTACACGGATGCAATGTTGGCGATTTTCCCGATTCAGGAATTTTTGGCAACCGACCAAGAATTGATGAATCCGAATATGGATGAAGAGAGAATCAACAATCCTGCAGTTTTCCCACATTATTGGAGATACAGAATGCACCTGAAATTGGAAGATTTGAAAACCAAAGACCAATTCAATCAGAAAATTGCAAGTTGGATTGAAAACAGTGACCGATTTTAATCCCAAAAAATAAATTTTAAAGCCTTTCAAATTTTTGAAAGGCTTTTTTGTTGAAAATTATTAGACTGATTATCAGGTGTAAATTTGATATTTGAATTGAATTTTGATTCTAAATCTAAATTTTCGTTTAACTTTTATTATTCGTCAATATCCAAAAGATAGAAAGTTTCATTTCAAGGAAAAAATGGATTTTCGAATTTAATTTTTAAAATAAAAGAAATGAAACATTGAAAATGTTCCATTTGACAATTAACAAAATAAATAAAAACAAATGAAAAAGATAATTTTAACACTTGCTATTATTTTTGGAGGATTAGTTTCTGCACAAGATTACTATGATACTTATCCAACCGATTATAACGGATACGAATATTATGTTGATTCCTACGATTATCCGGACGATTATTATTACAACTATCCAACGGATTATTATCCGGACCAATATTATCAAGGATATTATAACGACTACCGAAATGCGGTTTTCTCTGTAAATTGGAATCAGTTTTTTGTACAATACAGATTGAGTCCATTCCAAATCAATCAGATTATGATTCTTAATAATCGTTTTGCTTCTTATGATGCTTGGAACTCTTATTACAGATGGAACCCGAACAGATGGTATTATGACAGATTTTATGCGCTTCAAAATATCCTTGGTCCAAGAATCTTTGTAGTTTATCAAAATGTTTATTTCCGTGGAGCAAGTCCGTTTGTGTATTACAGAAACCGTTGCGTGAACTTCTATGCGAGACGTTATCCGGTAAGACCGATTTACAGAAATGTGAATATTAATATCTACAAAGTAAACCGAGGGAATTTCCGAGAAGGATTTAGAGAAAATGTCAGAAATCAAGGGATGATAAATCCAACCAGAAATAACGGAATCCGAAATGATAATCCAAGAAGTGGTTCTAACGGAAATAATTGGGGAGGAATCCGAGGTTCTGAAAATAATGGAACCAGAAATCAGCAAAACTCAGGAATTAGAACTAATGAAAATGGAGGAATCAGAAATTCTGGTGGAACAAGAGATAATAATTTTGGAGGAATAAGAAGAGGAAATAATTCTGATAATGTTAGAAATCAATCTTCTCCCAATATTAGAAATCAAGGCGGAATCAGACAAAATCAAAACTCTGAAAGAAAAATCGAGAACAGAAGTAATGAACGCTCTAACCAAAGAAATTCTACTCCGAAATCTGAAAGCGGAAACAGAGGTTCCGGAATGAGACTCACTTCCAGATAAAAGTATTTAACAAAAATTTATAATATCAACAACTTAACATTATAAATTATAGTAAATCCAACAAACAGATAAAATTTATAAATATTAAAATCAATCAAAAATGAAAAAATTAATTTTAAGCGCAGCATTTCTTGGACTAGGAGTTTTCGGATTTGCACAAACGACAGCAAAAACAGACCATTCTCAAAAAAAAGCGGAACGTTTACAGCAAATGAAACAAGAATTAAATCTTACGGATGCTCAAGTGGCTCAATTAAAAGCTTTACACGAATCCAAAGCCGCTGAAAGAAAAGCTGAAATGGCAACAAAGAAAATGGATAGAGCTCAAAAGATGAAAGAAAATGAAGCAGAAATGCAGAAAATCTTAACACCGGAGCAATACAAAAAATTCCAAGAGTTGAAAGCTAAAAAAATGGCTGAAAGAAAGGAGAAATTCCAAGATAGAAAAAGTGCTAATTCAGCAGTTGTTAAATAAGTTTTTAGTTAGTGATTAATTTCAGAAAGAGTCGTTATATTTTAACGGCTCTTTTTTTTATATTTGAAAATTAAAGTTAAAATTTCATAAAATAATAAATAAAGTTATGGTTACTGATAAAATTGCTAAACTTATTAATGAGCAAATAACAAAAGAGCAATATGCCGCACAATATTATCTATCGATGTCTGCTTGGTTTTCCAGCAAAGATCTTGATGGGATTGCCAATTACTTCCGAGTTCAGAGCAAAGAGGAATTGATGCACGCAGATAAAATGTTTGATTATTTGAATGACGTTGGTGGAGAAATCGTGATTGGCGAAATTCCAAAACCACCACACGAATTCGAAAGCGCAATCGATATTTTTGAAAAGGCTTTGGAACACGAAAAGATCGTTACGAAAAGTATTTTCAATATCGTTAAAAATGCTAATGATGAAAGTGATTTCGCAACAACATCATTTCTACAATGGTTTATTAATGAGCAAGTGGAAGAGGAAGCTAGTGCATCTCAGTATGTGACAAAAATCAAAATGGTTTCTGATAATCCATCTGCTTTATATCTATTTGACCAAGAATTGGCACAAAGGGTTTTTGATCCTGCTGCTGAGAATTAATTCCTGATAATCAATGAAAAAACTAATAACTGTATTTGTGTTAATATCAATTAAGATATTTTCGCAAAACTATGCAATATCAGAGATCCCAGAGGAGTTGAAGAAAGATGCTAATGCTGTTATAAGAAGCAGTAGTTTGCAATATGTTATCAATTCTCAGAATGATATGGAAATCAAAGAAAAAACTGTGATTTCCATAATGAATAGTGCGGGAGAAAAGTATTCTTATGTCTATATACCTTATGACAAGTCCAGAAAAATTTCTGATATCAAGATAAAGGTTTATAGCGAGTCCGGGAAACCAATCAAAACCTATTCGAAAAGTGACCTTAATGATATTGGGCAATCCAATGATTCTGCTTTATATACAGATGATCGAGCGTTGTATCTGAAAATTTCCAACACAATCTATCCTTATACTTTGGATATACAATACACGACGGATACGAGCAATACTATTTTTTTGCCAACTTTGACTCCTTTTTATGATTACAATGTTTCTATAGAAAACCAAGAAATAGAAATCCTGAATAAATCGGGAATCAAACTCAGAAAAAAAATTACTGAAAATTCTTTTGCGAAAATAGACCTTAGCGGCGATGATAACAACTTGAGAGTTGCTTACAAAAATGTCCCGGTTGTAAAAGAAGAAAAGTATGCGCCAAGTATGTCTGTAGTAATGCCAAGATGCGAATTTGCATTGGACCAATTCAACCTGGAAGGTAAAAAAGGAAACTTTACATCATGGGAAGAGTTTGGGAAATGGTACAATACACTTCTGGAACCCGTTTCACAAATAACTCCGGAAATTCAGCAGGAGATTAATGCTCTTAATCTACAAGGTTCTACTGAAGAAAAGGTAAAGACAATTTATCGATATATGCAGAGCAAAACGCGATATGTTAACGTTGCCATAGGAATTGGTGGTTGGCAACCGATGTCTGCTGATAATGTGAGAAAAAAAGGTTACGGCGATTGTAAAGCGCTGACCAATTATATGAGAGTCTTGCTAAAAGCGGCCGGGATCCCTTCGTATTACTCAATCATATATATGGATGAAACTTCCAAAACCTTTGACAAAGATTTCCCTAAAATGGACGGTAATCACGTGATTCTTTGTGTCCCAACAGAGAAAGGAAATATTTGGCTCGAAAATACATCTCAGAAAATTGCTTTTGATCATCTGGGTTACAGAACGCTTGACAGGAATGTAATGATGGTTAAAGATAATACAGTTGAAATCTACGAAACACCGAAGACCGCATCCGAAAAAAACAAAGAAATTATCCGTGTAAAAGCGCATCTTTCCGACAATAATACGTTGGATGTTTTGTCTAAGTTTTCTTATCAAGGAAATGCTTATGATGTGATGATGCCGTTGCTTTATATGACGCCAGTAGAAGCAAAAGATGCGATGAAACATCGTTATGACAATCTTCAGATCAAGAATCTGGCTTTGGAAAATCTTAATAATGATAAAGATAAAGCCAATATCGATTTTGATTTTAATTTCAAGGCAGAGAATTACTCCAAATCTTTGGGTAGCGATATGTACTTTCGGGCAATTCCTTTTTTAGAATCCGATTTCTATTTGGAAGATTCGGAGAGAAAATTTCCGGTGGAGATTCCTTTCGGTTTTACAGACGATTACGAAATCGAATACAGTATTCCGGAAAATTATAAATTTTCAGAAATGATGGCTCCTGTAAAAATTGATTCGGAGTTTGGCAATTACTCTCTCGAGTTTATTCCAAAAGACAAAAAATTATTAGTCAAAAGAAAATTTA
The DNA here is from genome assembly GCA_002345565.1 of Flavobacteriales bacterium UBA2306. Classification (GTDB taxonomy): domain Bacteria; phylum Bacteroidota; class Bacteroidia; order Flavobacteriales; family Weeksellaceae; genus Epilithonimonas. Next base: position 174,105 of record DDVS01000002.1, read on the forward strand.
TGTTGAAGAAAGGTATTTTTTCTTCGGATAAAATATCAGCTTACATCAACTTTAGAAAACAAACTAATAAAATTGACAACACCAAAATATTGATAACAAAACTATGAGAACATATTTATTAATCATCGCATTACTGACTTCTAATCTAGTTTTTTCACAAAAATTTCTTGATCCTCCAAAACTAGATATAGAAGACCTGAAGTTAACTTCTTACGCAAAGAATCCTTCTGAAGCTGCCGAAGTTATTTACAAATCTTATCATTATTATATTAACGATGGAGACCTGCATCTTGATGTCATTAGCAGAGTTAAAATCTATAAGAAAGATGACGCCAAAAAATTCTTGGAGGAAGAGATATATACTTACCTCGGAAAAAATCATAACGAAGAAAAAATAACATCATTAAAAGTTAATACTTACAACCTGGAAAATGGGAAAATTGCAACAACAACCGTTGATAAAAATTCTAAATATCGATCCAAAGAAAATAAGAATTACTCTGTAACCAAGTTTGCTTTTGAAAATGTGAAAGATGGTTCTGTTGTAGAATACAAATACTCAGTACTTTCTCCATTTTTGTATGTTATCCCGCGAGTGATGGTTGAGGATGAGGTTCCAATCCGTTATTTTGAATATGTTTTTGATGCGCCAAAACATTTTGGATATAATATCAATTATAAAGGAAGGCTGATGCCCAAAAACAGAGATGTGAGTGAACGTGTATTATATGGAACTGATTGCAGAACTTACAGATTTGCATATAACGATCTTGCAGCCTACAGAAACGAGAAGTATGTCAATAATATTGATAATTACAGAACTTCTATCAGAGCCGAACTCAACTCTACAGACTTTCCTATTACGAGCAATGGGGCATATAGTACTGGGATCTCTGGTGGTTTCAAATCTTATGGGATCTCTTGGTCTGATATTAGAAAACAATTGTATGATGACGAAAATTTTGGAGATGAGCTTAAAAGAAATAATCTGGTAAAAGATTTGCTTCCGGAAGAGATAAAATCGATTAAGAATGATAAAGATAGAGCTGCTGCTGTTTTGAAATTTACTCAAAATAAATACAAATGGAATGGCGAATACAGTGCTTTTACAGATAAAGGGATCAAACAGTTGATGGCTACTAATAGCGGAAACTCTGCAGAGATCAATCTGATGTTAATATTATTAATGAGAAGTGCCAATCTGAATGCTGAACCAGTTTTACTTTCAACAATTGGTAGAGGTTTATTAACGGCTTATTCGCCGAGTATTTCTATGTTGAATTATGTTTTAGCGATTGTTGATTTTGATGGGAAACCTACACTATACGATGCCACATCCAAGATGACAACGCCTAATATCATCCGTCCGGCTGCGCTCAACTATTATGGATATGTAATGACAAAAGATGAGGCTAAACCAATTGATGTCGTTTGCCCTGAAAAAAGTGTAACCTATCTTACCGTAGATGCAAAACTGAATCCGGATGGTACTTTCACTGGCGATTTTTCCGATAGAGATACAATGCTTTACGCAATGATGAATAGCGAATCTTATGATAAGGATAAAGAAGCTTATCAAAAGGAAGGTTATAAAGAACATTACAAGTTTCCTTATGCTAATTTAAAATCTGGAGCTACTGAAAAAGGTGATTTTGAAACCAGTTTCGCTTTTGACTCTGTTGATTCTTTTGCCGACGGAATTGGAGGAAAATTGGTTTTTAATCCATTGTTATTTCTCTATAGAAAGTCTCATGAGTTTGATCAGGCCGAAGAGAGACGTTCTCCTATAGAACTGATGACAGGTTATGACAGAGTCAAAAAAGTAACTATCACTTTACCAGATGGCTATGCTTTTGAAAATGTTCCGAAGTCCAAAAAATTCCGAACAGAGGACAGTGCCATCCAATATGTTTATAAAGTAACCCAAGAGGGAAATAAACTGACTGTGGAAACTACAACAACTGTTGAAGATCCAGTATATCCCAAAGAATATTATCCGGCGTTCAAGCAGATATTCGATAATATCACAAAGCTTGAAGGTCAGGTTGTAACGGTTGTTAAAAAATAAAATAAGAATCCCGAGAAATCTCTCGGGATTTTTTTTAAATATAAATCACATCCGTTTTAATCACCTTTTTCCCAAACTGCTCCAACTTCTCTTTATAAAGTTCAACTTGCTTTTGGTCCTTTTCTTTCTCTTCTCCGGTTTTGAAATCCACGATAATCATTCCGTCTTTGATTTCTATCAATCGGTCTGGGCGATAAGTTTTGGATGTTTCGTTTTCCATTGCAAACATTTCTCGTTCATTGATGATTTTCAGATTGGCTTCAAAATAAGCGGAATAATTTTCATTATTAAGGACAGATTCTATCCTTTCAAGGATGGCGTGTTTTTCTTCACTCGTAATCGTTCCTTCCAAGACATAAGAATTAAGAACTTTAATCACATCTTTTCTGGTATTGATTTTCGATAAAATCTCGTGAGTGAAAATCCCCATTCTTACGTGTTCTACACGATTCTGATAACTTTTGGATGTTGTAGCAATTTCTATCTTAGAAGCCTTTTCAATCGATTGGGAAATCGACTGGATATTCTCTGACAGATATTCTTTCTTCTCATTTTTCTTTTGCTTTTTTAATGATTCTGCTGAGGTTCCGAATACATCAAAAGAGTCCAATTGTTCACCATTTTCAGTGGGCTGAAATTGGGTGACAAATTCAAATAATTCTAAGTAATTAGTCGTTTTAGTCGGTTTTTCCAGATAGAAAAAAAGCTGTTCCACAGGTCGCGTTGTCGCTACATATTGGATGCAAAAACGGTCAATTTTATTTTTATAAGAATTATCTTGATTGAATTTTTTTAAGTCTTCATCATAAGTTCCCAGATTTTCCGAAAACTGTTCGATATATACTTTTTTCAATTCCCCATTTTTATCAACATCAAACCATTCGGAAAATTGTTTGTCTTTAACAGCTTTAGAATTATTTCTCATAGGAAAAAAAACGATCGGGAACTCCAGACCTTTCGCCTTATGAATCGTCATAATCTGAATCGCATCCACATTTTCACTCGCCTGAATACTGATTTTTGAAGCTTCATCTTCCCAGAATTTCAAAAATTCCTTCAAAGTCGCACCTGCGTTTTGAGTGTAATTATGAAGCATTTCCAAAAAGTTCAGAAGAAAATCGGTTTCTTTATTCTCGACAGAAAACTCGAGAACATAATACTCGATAAAATTATAAAGATTCAGTTGAGGAATGTCTTTCTGAACAAGCTTTACATTATATTTTGAATTAATAAAATCCTCGATTTCAGTTTTCGATTCAAGGCTCAGGATTTCTCTGATTTCTGAAGTGAAATCTGTCATTTTAATTCTTCCGGAAACGTTTAACAAATACATCATTTTTACCAAAAACTGACGGTTTTTCGGAACGAGATTCCATTTCAAAAACTCAATCAAAGCTTTTAGAGTAAATGCTAAATCGAGCGTCAAACCTTTCTCAGAAATCGTTTTGATGTAAGTTTCTTTTCCTTTATAATTAACTTTCAGATTTCCCAATAATTGAGAGTAATAGAAAATATCCGTATTTCCTCGACAAAGAATCGTAATGTCAGAAAAATCAAAACCATTATCTAGACTTTCTTGGATGTCGTTCTGCATTTTTGCCACCGTTTCTTCATAAAAAATATCTTTGGTAGAATTTTCTAAAAGATGAATTTTCACCCGACCTTCCAATTTGGATTTTGCGCCTTGAACTGCATTTTCTCCAAAGATTTTCTGATGCTCTTCATTCAAATCCTGCGACATAAAATCATACAGTCGATTATTAAAATCAACAATGTTTTTAGCACTTCGCCAATTAAATTCCAGGTTTTCCAGAGTCGCAAACTTCGGTGTGATTTCTTTTTTATTAATGATGTCTAGCATCAATTCACTTTCTCCTCCACGAAATCGGTAGATGCTCTGTTTCGGGTCGCCAACAATCGTAAAACTGGTGTTGTCGGAAGTGATGCTGTTATCTCGAAGTGGTAGAAAGTTTTGCCATTGCATTGCTGAAGTATCCTGAAACTCGTCAAAAAAGTAATGTTGAAACTGTGTTCCTACTTTTTCGTAGATAAAGGCTGAAGGTTCATTTCTAAGATTTTCATTAATCAAAATATTGAACTTCGAAAGTAGAACCAAGTCATTTTCTTCCTCGATTTCCAACAGTTTTTTCTGGATATCCGCATTCACTTTCAAAGGAAGAATCGCTTGCAGAACTTTTTCCTTTTTCTGAGAATTGATATAGTTTTCGATTATTTTTTGACGTTTTTCAATCAAGTTTTCCAAAATTGAAAAAACTTCCGATTCCTTTTTCTTGGCTTCTTTTGAGCTTCCTGTTCCTTTTCTGTAAGTTGTGATTTTGCTTTCTTCTTTCTCTGGATTAGCTTGTAGAGTGGGGATTTCATCTTTTAAAAAACTGACGAAAAATCCACCAATTCCGTTTTGTCCGCCAGAAAAATCTCCAATTTCCAAATTCTGACTTTGGATTTCCAAAAGTGCATTTTGTGCTAATTCTAAAGAATGTTTTTTAAGCTCATAGATTTCTTTTCTCAGTTCGTTTTTTTTGTTTTCATAAGCTTGCCATTCAAAATCTTTGTTGTCTTGCAAAGGTTGATAGTGGACATCACTCACAAATTTCTTAGCAGAATTGTAGAGTGTTTGGTTAAGATTAACTCGTTCATTATTATCCAAATTATAATTAATGAAATCCATAAATGCGTCGGAAACTGTTTGTTCTTCGCCAATCTCGTCCAGCATTTTGTCTACCGCTTCTATGAGATAAGGTTCTGCCTGGATTTCCAGATTGAAATTCTGCGCCAATCCCAATTCGTATGCGAAACTTTTTACCAATCTGGAATTGAATTTGTCAATCGTTCCAATATTTAGAGTGGAGTAGTGGTGTAAAATATAGTCCAGAACTTTCTGCGAACGGTGATGTAAATCTTCCAAAGTTAATTGATAACCCTGGTTTTTCAATGCGTTTTGGATGTTTTTAAGGTCTTGATTTTCTGAGTATTCATCTTTGATAAATTCGCCAAGATAAAAGAGAATTCTTTCTTTCATCTCATTAGCCGCTTTGTTAGTAAAAGTCAACGCTAGAATGGTCTTAATAGCATCTGACTGATTTTGATACCGAAGGCAAATCATCAGCAATCTGTGAACGAGTGTATAGGTTTTCCCGGAACCTGCAGAGGCGTTGATGGCGGTGTAAGAGTTTTGCATAAAACAAATATAACTAATAAAGTGAAAATTGTAGGATGCTGTTTTTTTTATTTAAGTTGTTATTAGAAAATGTAAATGGTTTTATCAATGTAATTACATTTCTAAAATTCTGCTGATTTTGATTTTATTTTCTACGGGATTATACGGAGTATGTACGGGGTATGTACGGAGTATCTGCGGAGGAACTTCGGAAGGATTATATTTCTACATCATAATCCAAACGGAAAGATTGGCGGTGATGGATAGTTGGTCCAAATTTTTTAAGAGCGCGCTGATGTGTTTTTGTACAATATCCGAAATTGGTATTCCAACCATATTCTGGAAACTCATCATGGAGTTTTACCATAAGGTTATCACGATGGTTTTTCGCTAAGATAGAAGCTGCTGCAATTGAGAGGTATTTACTATCGCCTTTTATGATGCAGTGATGGGGTGTAAAATTATAGGGATGAAACCTGTTGCCATCCACTAAAATGAGCTCTGGTCTGGTCTTTAACTGATCTAGCGCAAGATGCATTGCGTGTATGCTGGCTTGTAAAATATTATGTTGGTCTATAAAAGCAGGAGAAAGTTCTGCAATAGCAAAATCTACTGCATTTTCCCGGATATAGAGATCTAGGTTTTGTCTGATTTTAGGATTTAACGTTTTAGAATCGTTAACTAAATTTTGCTTAAAATTTTTATTGACAATTACAGCAGCGGCTACAACAGGACCGGATAAGCAACCTCTTCCTACTTCATCGCAACCAGCTTCAATAAAGGCTTCAGAAAAATTTTGTATTAGTAACATAATAAATAATTATTAAACAAAGTTATTTATTGGTGAGATATTAGAAAAAAAATTAACAAATTTTTAAGAATTAATGTTGTGTATATTAATAATGTTTTGCATTTTTGTTTATTGAAAAAATTTGATTTGATATGAAAAAATTAACAACGAGTGTGTTGGCAGTAGTTCTTTCGTCGTCTTTTGCAGTAGTTTCTGCGCAAACGGTAAAAGATACAGCTAATACACGAGATATTGAAGGTGTAGTAGTTACAGCCTTGGGTATCAAAAGAGAAAAAAAATCTTTGGGGTATGCTACACAGGAGATAAGTGGTGAAGTTATTTCTGATGCAGGTCAGAATAACGCAGTTAGTGCATTATCTGGAAATGTAGCAGGTGTGCAAGTTACTGCACCTTCAACCATGGGTGGGTCAACTAGAATTACAATGAGAGGTATATCGTCTGTAACTGGAGAAAATAGGCCATTGATCATTGTTGATGGAGTTCCTTTAGATAATAGTAATATTAACTCTACAGATACTCAAAGAGGAGCAGGGGGAGTGGATTATGGTGATGCTTCATTCGATATTAATCCTGACGATATTGAAAGTGTAACTGTTCTTAAAGGAGGTCCTGCTGCTGCTTTGTATGGATCTAGAGCTGCAAATGGAGTTATTATATATACGACAAAGTCTGCCAAAAAAGGAAGGACTACTATTGATGTCAATACAGGAATCGCATTTGAAGAAATTTCAATTTATCCTAAACTTCAAAATATGTATGGAGGTGGTAGTGGTGATATGGAAAAAGTTACTATTGAAGGTAAGGAGTATAATGTTCCATTTTATGCATATGATGAGAGTTGGGGGCCAAAGTATGATGCTAATTTAATGTATTTGCCTTGGTATGCTTTTGATAAAGAATATTTACCCAATCAATATTTAAAAGAAGTTCCTTGGGTTGCTCCTAATAGTGGTGTTGAAGATTTTTTTAATAAAGGTACTACATTAACTAATAATGTTGCTTTTTCTAAATCTTTTGGAGACACAAATGTTAGAGTATCTTATACCAATACCAATATTCAGGGCATTGTTCCTACATCCAAAATAGATAAAAACAATTTATCGGTAAATTTAAATACTAAGTTATCTGAAAAATTAGAAATTGAATCAGTAGTAAATTATGTTCAAACTTCTGCATTTAATAGACCAGAAGTAGGATATGGTGACAACTCTTTTGGAGAAAAATTCTTCCAATGGGGGCAAAGGCAATTAGATTATTCACTCCTAAGAGAATATTATTTGCGTCCTGATGGTACTCAGAGATCTTGGAATAGAAACTCTTGGGATGATTCTACACCTGCTTACCATGATAACCCATATTGGACTATTTATAACAATACAAATGATGATAGAAGACAAAGGTTTTTCGGAAATGTTGGCTTGACATATCATTTTTCTAAAAACTTATATACAGTATTTAAAGTATATGGTGATGTTTATAGTCAGCGTAACCAAAGCAGAACAGCTATTGGTTCTGTTGCTACTTCTGGGTATGATCTTTATCAAAAAAATCAGTCTGAATATAACTATGAAGGTAGGCTACATTATGATAAAAACTTTGGAGATTTTAGTTTGAACTCTTTTGTAGGATTAAATAGAAGACAGGCTCAAAATGACATTATTCATTCTTATACAGTTGGAGGATTGATTATCCCAGATCTCTATAATTTAAATAATGGTTGGTCGGATTCTAAAACAGAAAATTCTTATTCTCAAAGAAGGGTAAATAGCGTTTTTGGTTATGTGTCTTTAGGATATAAAGATATCTTATTTGTTGAAGGAACAGGAAGAAATGACTGGTTTTCTACTGTTAATGATCCAATTTTTTATCCTTCAGTCACAGGTAGTTTCGTCTTTTCAAAATTATTAAATGCAAGTTGGTTAAACTTTGCAAAATTACGTCTAGGATGGGCTAATGTAGGTAATGATACTGGACCTTATAGATTAAGAACTTATATTAATATTAACTCCCCATTTTATGGAAATCCGCAATATGATTTACCAAATACTCTAAATAACGAAAATTTAAAACCAGAGTTAAAAAGTACTGCGGAATATGGTATACAAGTTGACATGTTGAAAAATAGAGTAGGTTTTGACATAACTTATTACGATTCTAAATCCAAAGATTTAATTATTCCATTACAAGTAGATGCTGCAACGGGATATTCCTTCAATTATGTAAATGCAGGTCTTATGACAAATAAAGGTATAGAAGCTTCAGTATATGTTAAACCGATTAGAAATGATAACTTCAGTTGGGATATTAATTGGAATTTTGCCAAGAACAAGAATATTGTAGAAGAACTTGTAGATGGAGCTGATACATATCAATATACTGTAGCGCCATTTAGAGCTCAATTAATGGCTGTAAAAGGAATGGCATATGGTCAAATTTACGGTACTGATTATACTTATGATGCTAATGGTAATAGAATAGTTGGGGCAAATGGAGCGTATGTGCCAAGCGAAATAAAAAGTTTAGGTTCTGTTTTACCGGATTATAATATGGGTATCAGAAATACGCTTAAATATAAATCGGTAAGTTTATCATTTCTTTTTGATATTCAAAAAGGAGGAAAATATTTTTCTACTACACACATGTGGGGAATGTATTCTGGAATGTTAGAAGAAACAGCTTTGGATGGTAATAGAGACGCAGGTGTTGTATTGCCTGGTGTTTTAGCAAACGGTACAATTAATACTAAGGTCTTAGACGCAGAAACTTGGGGAAGTACTTATTATAATACAGTAGATGCACAAAACGTATTTGATGCAAGTTATATAAAACTAAGAGATGTTACTTTGGCATTTGATTTACCGAAAAACTGGCTTACAAACACAGGATTATCAGGTCTTAGAATATCGGCATTTGGTCGAAATTTATTTGCTTGGGGGCTAGATTGGAAAGGAATGGATCCCGAAAACACATCTTATGGTTCTGGGAATATTCAAGGTTTAGAGGGGGGATCATTGCCTTCTACTAGAACATATGGGGTAAATGTTAATTTTAAATTCTAACTTTTAAACTACAAAGACAATTAAAATGATTAATAAATCAATAAAAATAGGGAAATACATTTTGTTCGCTACTGTATTAGGTGTTTCAGCGACAAGTTGTACAGGGGATTTTGATGATATCAATACTAATCCAAATTCTACGGATAATCCAACTTCATTTGGTTTGTTCAATTATGCGAATAAGGCATTTATGGATAATACAAGAGATGGTTTTACTTCAGGTAGAATGACTCTTCCTTGGGTACAGTATTCAGCTCAAAGGAATTATACAGAAGAAGATAAATATCAATACAGATTAACGGTTGCTAATTCTATGTGGACTAATTTATATGCTTATGCTATGGATTATAAAAAGATTATAGAACTTAACACAGATCCAAAAACTGCGACACAACAGTCTACTTATGGACCCAATGTTAATCAGATCGCAGCATCAAGAGCGATGCTTGCTAATATTTTCATTACTCTAGCAGATTCTTTTGGAGATATTCCTTATTATTCTTATGGTACTAAGGATCCAGATTTTCAAGCCTTAGATCAAAATAATATTACTCCAAAATTTGCTTCTCAAGCAAAAGTTTATGCAGATATTTTAAAAGAGCTTAAACAAGCTTCTGACATGATTAAAACTAATGATGTGGTTTTTACTAATGGAGATGTATTATTTGGAGATGGTTTAAAGCTTAAAAGATTTGTGAATTCTCTTAGGCTTAGATTAGCAGTTAGATTAAAAGGTGTCGTTCCTGGAGCTGAAACGGCTATTCAAGAATCAATAGCTAGTGGTGTAATGCAATCTAATGATGATACAGTAGGTCTTACATACGAAGATACTGATGGTAACCCATCTCCAATGTGGACTGCTAATTTAACAAGAAATGATTTTGCAATCAATAAAACTTTTGTAGAGTTATTGAAAGGAAACAAAGGGCCTTTTGCGAAAACAGATCCAAGATTGTTCCAGTGGGCAGCACCTCTTGGTGTAACTCAGTCACAAGTTAAGAATGGGACGTATACAGAATCAACAGATCCTGCTGATTATGCAGGGATGCCTTATGGTGTACCTACTAATGGTATTGCTGCAAACCAATCTGCGATTGGAAGATCTTCTTTATTCAGTAAAAATATTGTGAAGAAAGCATACACAGAAGTATATATGGAATATGCTGAAGTTGAGTTCTTGTTAAGTGAAGTTAATGGGTGGGATCAAACTCATTATGAAAATGGTGTTGAAGCATCAATGGAAAGATGGGGAGTTCCTGCTGCTCAGATTACTACATATATGGCTGGATTAGCACCTGCTTCTAAAGAGACTGTTTTGACTCAAAAGTATATTGCATTGTTTGGTCAGCCATATGAAGCTTGGTCAGATTATAGAAGAACAGGATATCCAAATTTCTTGCTACTTCCGGGTCAGACTGGTACTTATAATACAGCAGTAAATGGAGCAACTACATATACATTTAACTCTCTAATTTCTGGATTAACAGATTTACCAACAAGATTTTATTATCCTACGCAAGTTCAGACTTTGAACAAAGCAAATTGGGAATCTGCTTCAACCAGCATTGGAGGAGATCAAATGAATACCAAATTGATTTGGGATAAAAATTAAAAATAAAAAAAACCGCATCAATGCGGTTTTTTTATTTTGAAAGCTAGCTAGACTAGATAAAAATAAAAATACCTCAGAAAATTCTGAGGTATTTTTTATAATAAAATATTTTGTTTACTTCCCAAACAATCCGCCACCCATTCCAGGCATATTCGGCATTTTGCTCATCATTTGCATCATTTGTTTACCTTGAGGGCCTTGCATCATTTTCATCATTTTCCCCATTTGGTCAAATTGTTTCATCAAGGCATTCACCTCTTCTAGTTTTCTTCCTGCACCTTTCGCAATTCTTTGTTTTCTGGAAACATTGATGATAGAAGGTTTTCTTCTTTCGTCAGGAGTCATAGAGTGGATAATCGCTTCGATGTGTTTGAAAGCATCATCATTGATATCAACATCTTTAATAGCTTTTCCAACACCAGGAATCATTCCCATCAAATCCTTCATATTACCCATTTTCTTGATTTGGTTGATTTGCTTCAGGAAGTCATCGAAACCAAATTCATTCTTAGCAATCTTCTTGTGTAGTTTTTTAGCTTCCTCTTCATCAAATTGTTCCTGAGCTCTTTCTACTAAGGAAACAACGTCTCCCATTCCAAGAATTCTGTCCGCCATCCTTTCCGGATAGAAAAGGTCAAGCGCTTCCATTTTTTCTCCGGTAGAGATAAATTTGATAGGTTTCTCTACAACCGAACGGATTGTCAATGCAGCTCCACCTCTTGTATCACCATCTAATTTCGTAAGAACAACTCCGTCGAAATTCAAAGTGTCATTGAAGGCTTTTGCAGTATTCACAGCATCTTGTCCCGTCATCGAATCTACTACGAAAAGCGTCTCAGTCGGCTTAATTGTTTGATGAACAGACTTGATTTCGTTCATCATTTGCTCATCAATCGCCAAACGACCAGCAGTATCCACGATGATGGTGTCGAATCCATTTGATTTGGCGTAATTAATCGCATTCTCAGCAATCGCAACAGGATTTTTATTTTCTTCTTCCGTGTAAACAGGAATATTGATTTGAGTTCCCAGAACTTTCAACTGGTCAATCGCCGCAGGTCTGTAAACGTCACAAGCTACCAAAAGTGGTTTTTTGCTTCTTTTTTGTTTCAGATAGTTGGCTAATTTTCCTGAGAAAGTTGTTTTACCAGAACCTTGAAGACCGGCAATTAAAATAACAGTTGGCTTTCCGGAAAGGTTGATTCCTTCTTGAGAACCTCCCATCAAATCTACCAATTCGTCGTGAACAATTTTCGTCATCAATTGTCCCGGAGTAAGAGACGTCAAAACGTTTTCACCAATCGCTTTATCCTGAACTCTTTTAGTAAGGTCTTTGGCTACTTTATAATTTACATCGGCATCCACCAATGCTCTTCGGATTTCCTTTACCGTTTCTGCAACGTTGATTTCCGTGATTTTTCCACGTCCGGAAATATTATGAAGCGCTTTATCTAGCTTGTCTTGTAAACTGTTGAACATAACTTTAATAAGATATTTAAGGTTGCAAAAATAAGAAAATTAGATGATTTGTTAATCAGATAATTTGAAAATGAGTCGATTTGAATTTTTATTCCCCAATCATTTATTAATTATCAATCATCTTTTATCATTGATCTTTTATCATTTATATTATTTGGGTAGCTTAATCCGTCCTTCGTTCCCGCTTTTTACATTTTTGAAAAAAAAAGAAAAAGAGCTCCACTCAGGCTGGGCTGCAGATTCAACGTAAAAAAATTTTTATATAACATAGTGATTGTCATTCTAAGTGAAAACTTAGCTGAGCGTAGCGCCTTAGCGAATCTTAAAATGTTTTCAATATTGTCAAAAAAATCATTGCGTGCTTTGCGTTTAAAATCCCCACAAAATTGTAAATCATTCAAGTTGTTTAGAATGTTTACTTTTGCAAAAATCAAAAATTGGACGACAAAAAAAATAACGCCTCAGATTCCCTTAGAAAATATGGAAAGTATTCGTCTGTTGTTTTTCAGATGCTTTTTATTATTGGGATTTCTTTTTGGGGCGGACATCAGTTGGATTTGTATTTTGAAACCGGTTCCAATGTTTTGGTTTTGGTGATTGGTCTCAGCGGACTTTGCCTTTCATTATACACAACTTTGAAGAGACTCGAAATTTTAAATAAAGAAGAACAGGACAATGCAAAACAAAAGTAATTTAATTATCAGTGTGATATTTTTTCTCACATTTATTATACATTTTATACTTTGGAAAATCGTTTTTCATCTGGATGAAGTGACGATTATCAAGTTTTATCTTTTTTTAAGTATCATTTTTTTGATGATGATAACCTTGATTATTCTCATCAACAGAATCGTTCCGCAATTCCTTGGTCTAGCTGTAATAGGTCTTATTCTTGTAAAATTTGGAATGATGTATCTCATTAAAAATAAGCTTCATTTCGAGGAAATTCCTAATTACACGTTTCATTTTATTGTTCCATATTTTGTTCTAACAGCGTTGCTTACATACTATGCGATTCGTTTAATTAATTATGACAAAAAACAGTAAAAATATTCTTCAAAAGAGAAAAAATAGTCTATTTTTGCAAAACGAAAAAAAAATCTACCGATGCTAAAGAAAACGGCAATTTTATTTTACAGTTTATTAATGTTTGCAAGCGCTTTTGCTCAGCACGAAAATGTTGAAAATCAACACGGTAAAGCTGTAACTGAAACTCCGGAACTTTCTGGAAAAGAAGAGAGGACTAAGGAAGTTAAGGAATTCGTAGATCATCATATTTTAGATGCTCACGATGTTGCCTTGATGGTTAAAGACGGTCATCACATTGGTTTTCCTTTACCGGTAATTATTTATGATGAAGGATTCCATTTCTTTATGAGTAATACAAAAGGAGTAGATGGACACGAGTTTATCCACGGTTCTCCGGTGGAAAGCAAAGGTAAATTCTACACACTTCATCACGAAAAAATCTACAGAACAGATTCTAAAGGAACTTTAACATTAGATAAAGACCATCACCCAACTGAAAAAAGAGTTTTGGATTTATCAATTACAAAAAGTGTTTTGGTTATTTTCTTAGTGGCGCTTTTGATGATTGTATTATTCGGAGGAATGGCTAGGTCTTATAAAAAATCGCTTGTTCCAACTGGAGCTGCGAAATTCCTAGAACCAATCATTATTTTCGTAAGAGATGATATCGCGATTCCAAACATCGGACATAAGTATAAGAGATTTATGGGTTATTTATTAACTGTATTTTTCTTCATCTTATTCCTAAATGTTTTAGGTTTAATGCCTTTCGGGATTAACGTAACAGGTAATATTGCTATTACATTCTTCTTGGCAATTATGACTTATTTGATTACGACTTTCTCAGGTTCAAAAGATTATTGGAAACATATCTTCTGGATGCCGGGAGTTCCTGTTCCAATGAAGTTTATTATGATGCCAATCGAATTGTTGGGAACTTTGACTAAGCCTTTCGCTTTGATGATTCGACTTTTTGCAAATATGACAGCAGGTCACATCGTTGTAATGACTTTGATTGGTTCAATTTACATTTTCGAAAATTGGATTGCTGGAGTTGCTTTCCCGTTCTTGACATTCGTAATTTATTTATTAGAAGTATTAGTAGCGTTCTTGCAGGCTTATATCTTTACAATGCTTTCTGCTTTGTTTATCGGTATGGCTGTTGAAGAACACGAGCACGAACACGCTCATTAATTAAAAGTATAAAAACAATTTTTTAAATTATATATTATGGAAATCCCTAGAATTATTGGTGCAGGTCTTATTGTACTAGGTGTAGGTATCGGTCTTGGAAAAATTGGTGCTGCTGCTCTTGAAGCAATCGCTAGACAACCAGAACAATCTGGAAAAATCCAAACTGCTATGCTTATTGCTGCTGCACTAGTTGAAGGTGTTGCTTTCGCTGCGTTATTCGCATCATAAGCCAAACAAAATCATAAACATTGTTGTAACGGTTGGTTGCAACAATGTTTAATTTAAAAATTTATAAAAAATTAATCTCACTATATAATGGAATTACTTCATCAGTTTTCATCAGGATTATTTATCATCCAGTCTGTTATTTTCTTAATCTTACTTTTCGTATTAGGAAAATTTGCTTGGAAACCAATTCTTAAATCTATCGACGAGAGAGAAACTTCTATCATCGATGCTCTTAATCAGGCTAAATTAGCTAAACAAGAGATGGCTCAGTTGAAAGAAGATAACGAAAGAATTCTTCGCGAAGCTAGAGCAGAAAGAGATGGTATTTTGAAAGAAGCTAGAGATATGAAAGACAAAATCGTAAATCAAGCTAAAGATTCTGCTAAAGTAGAAGGAGAAAAAATGATTGAAGCTGCAAGACAGTCTATCCAAACTGAGAAAAATGCTGCAATGGCAGATATCAAAACTCAAATCGGAACCTTGTCTGTGAACATCGCTGAAAGTATCCTAAAAGAGAAATTGAACAACGATGGTGCTCAAAACGCTTTGGTAGAAAATATTCTTAACAAATCTAACCTTAACTAATCAGGATGTTAACATCTAAAGTAGCTAAAAGATACGCACAAGGTTTATTGGATTTCACTCAGGAATCTGGTAACACAGAAGCTGTTTTCAGTGAGATGAAGGATATTGTGAAAATAATGTCTTCTTCAAAAGAACTGAATCAGTTTGTGAACACGCCAATCATTGATTCAAGAAAGAAAGAAGCAATTGCTTTAGAAATATTCAAAGATTTTTCTCCAGTTGCTCAAAACTTGATCAGACTTGTTATCAAGCAGGGAAGAGAAGCGCAGCTTAAGAATATTGCTCAAGAATTCATCAATAAAGTAGAAGATATCAAAGGTACTCAACGTATTACCTTGGTTTCTGCAACTGCTTTATCACAAGATAATATCAATAAAATCATCGCTGATTCCAAAATGGTGAATGTTTCTAACTATGATTTGGAAACGATTATCAAGCCAGAGATTCTTGGAGGTTATATCCTGAGAATCGGTGACCAGCAGATTGATGCTTCAGTAAGAACTAAGCTAAGCAATATCAAAAAAGAATTTCAACTTAATTAAGAAAAACAACCATATAATGGCAGAAATAAATCCGGCAGAAGTATCAGCGATACTGAAGCAGCAATTAGCAAATTTCGATACCCAATCTAACGTAGAAGAAGTTGGTACTGTTCTTACGATAGGTGACGGTATTGCTCGTGTTTACGGTTTGGAGAACGTACAGTACGGAGAATTGGTAAAATTCGAGGCTGGAGTAGAAGGTATCGTTCTTAACCTTGAAGAAGATAATGTTGGGGTTGCACTTTTGGGTGAATCCAAATTGGTAAAAGAAGGTGATACTGTAAAAAGAACTCAAAGAATCTCTTCTATCAAAGTTGGTGAAGGAATGCTTGGTAGAGTTGTAGATACATTAGGAAACCCAATCGATGGTAAAGGACCAATCGGTGGTGACCTTTATGAGATGCCACTGGAGAGAAAAGCTCCAGGTGTTATCTTCCGTCAGCCGGTAACTGAACCATTACAAACTGGTATCGTTGCGATTGACTCAATGATTCCTGTAGGAAGAGGACAAAGAGAGTTGATTATTGGTGATAGACAAACTGGTAAAACAGTTGTGGCTATTGATACCATTATCAACCAAAAAGAATTTTATGATGCTGGACGGCCAGTATATTGTATATATGTTGCAATCGGACAAAAAGCTTCGACTGTAGCTCAAATCGTTAAAACATTAGAAGATAAAGGCGCTTTGGCTTATACAGTTGTTGTAGCTGCTAACGCTTCTGACCCAGTTCCAATGCAGGTTTATTCTGCAATGGCAGGTGCATCTATCGGAGAATACTTCAGAGACACTGGTAGACCAGCTTTGATTGTTTATGATGATTTGTCAAAACAAGCGGTTGCTTACCGTGAGCTTTCTCTTCTATTGAGAAGACCACCAGGACGTGAGGCTTATCCAGGGGACGTTTTCTACCTACACTCAAGATTGTTGGAAAGAGCTGCGAAAGTTATCGCTGATGATACGATTGCTGCTCAGATGAACGACCTTCCAGAGTCTCTTAAACCTATCGTAAAAGGAGGCGGTTCTTTAACTGCACTTCCAATTATCGAAACTCAGGCCGGTGACGTTTCTGCATATATCCCAACAAACGTAATCTCTATTACAGACGGACAGATTTTCTTAGAGTCAGATTTATTCAACTCTGGGGTTCGTCCTGCGATTAACGTGGGTATCTCTGTATCGAGAGTAGGAGGTAATGCTCAAATCAAATCAATGAAAAAAGTGTCTGGTACTTTGAAACTAGACCAAGCTCAATATAAAGAATTGGAAGCGTTTGCTAAATTCGGTTCTGATTTAGATGCTGCAACTCTTGCAGTAATCTCAAAAGGTGAGAGAAACGTGGAGCTTCTTAAGCAGCCAGTTAACTCTCCACTTCCAGTAGAAAATCAAGTTGCTATGATCTATGCAGGAACTGAGAACTTATTGAGAAATGTTCCAATCAGAAAAGTTAAAGAATTCCAAGTGGAATATGTTGACTTCTTGAAGAACAAACATCCAGAAGTAATGTCAGCGCTTAAAGCTGGTAAGATTGATGACTCAATCACAGGTACTTTGAAACAAGTTGCAACTGACCTTGCAGCGAAATATAATTAATAAAATTAGTTGATGGTTTTTGGTTGATAGTTGACAGAATTTTCTAAAACTAACAACCAACAACCGACAACCAACAACTAAATATATATGGCAAACTTAAAAGAAATACGAGGCAGAATTTCATCTATATCTTCTACGATGCAGATTACAAGTGCTATGAAAATGGTTTCCGCAGCGAAACTAAAAAAAGCACAGGACGCAATCGTAATGCTGAGACCTTATTCTGAAAAACTTCAGGAGATTATAGAGAATGTAAGTGCAGCATCTGATGCAGAAAACATCTCTGAGTTCGCAGTAGAAAGAGAAGTGAAAAAAGTCCTTTTCATTACCGTAACTTCCAACAGAGGTTTGGCTGGAGCTTTCAACTCTTCGGTTATCAAAGAATTGAACACTCAGTTCGCAGCTAACGAAAACGTAGAAGTTGAAGTTTTAACCATCGGTAAAAAAGCTTTTGATGCGTTGAGAAAAAACAGAACGGTTTACGAAAACCACAGTTCTCTGTTTGACAATCTTTCTTTCGACCACGTTTCAAATATGACGGGCAAAGTAATGGCGGATTTCAAAGCAGGAAAATTTGATAAAGTTTATGTTGTTTACAACAGATTTATCAATGCTGCGACGCAGGAAGTAGTTACTGAGCAGGTTTTGCCAATTGCTGTTTCAGCGGAAAAAACCACTTCCGAGGTTAACGTAGATTACATCTTCGAACCTGGAAGACAAGAGATTTTGGAAACATTGATTCCTAAATCTATCAAAACTCAAATTTTCAAAGCAGTGTTAGATTCCGTAGCATCAGAACACGGTGCAAGGATGACAGCAATGCACAAGGCAACCGATAATGCAGAAGCGCTTAGAAACGAACTAAGAATCTTCTACAACAAAGCAAGACAGGCTGCCATTACCAATGAAATATTAGAAATTGTTTCTGGAGCAGAGGCTCTTAAGAACAGTTAATAAAGATAAGTTAAAGTTAGTAGTTAGTTATAAAAAGCATTGGGGATTTTTTCTCAGTGCTTTTTATTATTTCGGACAGCTTACTCCGCCTTCCGCTCCCAAACCTAACGTGGTGGTTCGACAAAGTCAATCTTTTCACTCCACTATGTTGCGTAAAAAGGATTTACTCTCAAATAGAGGAGCAAGATTCATCGATTCAAATGAAAAAATATATAAGTAGGAGATAAGTCGGGCTGCGAGTATTCAGCGTTTCAGTCATTTTCTCAGACTTAATACACATTACAAATTCAAATTAAAAAAAATATCTATCTTTGCAGATATTGTATATAAACACATTAAATGGACCCCGATAGTTTAGTCAAACTTCTCATTGCATTATTTTTAGTTCTTCTGAATGGCTTTTTCGTAGCCGCCGAATTCTCAATCGTCAAAGTACGATACTCCCAAATCCAGCTAAAAGCTGCCGAGGGAAACACAATGGCTAAACAAGCCGAAAATATTATCAAAAATCTTGATGCTTACTTGTCAGCAACTCAATTAGGAATAACCTTGGCATCGCTGGCGTTAGGTTGGGTTGGAGAAAGCGCTTTACATCATATTATAGAATCTATTTTCCATTCATTGAATATAGAATTAGCTCAAACAACAGTAACAACAATCTCTGTAGTTTGTAGTTTCTTGTTGATTACTGTGATGCACATTGTTTTTGGAGAATTGGTTCCAAAGTCGATTGCTATAAGAAAGTCTGAAGCTACAACGCTTTTCATTGCATATCCGTTGCATTTATTTTACAACGTTTTCCGTCCGTTCATTTGGTTAATGAATTCATTATCTAACGGATTTTTAAGATTGATTAAAATTCATCCAGCTTCGGAACACGATATTCACTCTACGGAAGAACTTCAATTATTGGTAAAACAATCTGCTGATAGCGGAGAAATTGAAGAAGAAAATTACGAAATCATAAAAAATGCATTTGATTTTACAGACCACAATGCAAAGCAAATTATGATTCCGAGACAAAATATCTCTTCTATCGACATCGAAGATAGCACGGAAGAAATTATTTCTCAAATAATGGACAGCGGCTATTCTCGTATTCCTGTTTATGAAGGTTCTATTGATAATATTGTAGGTATTTTCTATACCAAAGAAATCATCAGAGAATACATCAAAAGCAAAGGAGAACTGACTCACGATGACCTTAAAGGTCTGATGAGAGAAGCGTTCTTCGTTGTTGGAAGTAAGAAGATTTCTGATTTGTTGAAAGTATTCCAGTTCAAGAAACAACATATGGCGATTGTCATTGATGAATTTGGTGGAACCGAAGGGATTATTACGCTGGAAGATATTTTGGAAGAGTTGGTTGGTGAAATCCAAGATGAGGAAGATGAAGAAGAAAAAATCGTTGACAAAGTGGGAGAGAATACTTTTTGGGTAAAGGCTACACAACCTTTGGACGAAATCAACGAGCAATTGCCAAGAAAAATTCCACTTTCTGAAGAAGGAGAATATAACACGTTAGCAGGTTTTATCTTGAATGAATTGCAAGATATTCCAGAAGAAAATCAAGAATTCGATTATGACGCTTATCATTTTAAGATTCTTAAAATGCAGAATAAAAGTGTGGAATTGGTAGAATTGTTCTACAACAAATCTTTAATTGAAGATATTACAGACGAAATTACAGAAGCTTAATGAAAATCTATAATAACAAGTCTTATGACCAGCCAAAACGCCAGTACGAGGAAGAAGTATTGGTTTTGGAAGAAGAGGATGAAGTATATAAATTGGTGCTTCATAATGACGATGTCAACACATTCGATTTTGTGATAAAATGTTTGATTGAGATTTGTGAACATACTTTGGAACAAGCGGAACAATGCACGATTCTGGTCCATTACAAAGGAAAATGTACCGTTAAAACAGGTGCGTTAGAAAAACTTAAACCAATGAATCAGGCATTACTTGACAGAGGTTTGAGTTCAGAAATAGTATAAGACAGAAACTATCACAAAAGTGGTAGTTTTTTATTTGTTTATACTAGAAATAATTTATAAATTTGCAGTTCTTTTGGCGCTAAAAATTTATATACTGTCATTTTATTGAACTCTTTCATTGTTTTAATGAAAGGGCTTTGCTGTTTATAAACCTTGGCTGTCAAGAGAAAAAAAAATATTTTGCACTACACCGTGAAAAGATATACCGGCGTTGCAGTTAGAATTTGAGTAAGAATCAAAGAATTGATATTTAGGAATTTAGAACTTGTGGAGAATTTGTGATAGCGCCAAAAATCTATATTTTCCAAACCTGAATTTCAAATCTCAAATCTTTTTCTTCATTTTCTGATATTTTTTAAATCAAAATATTTTTTAACCCTTTTTCTTATAATTTTATGAGTAAAACACAGGCCACTCCAAAGGTTAAAGGTACAGAAAGAATCAACTTTTCCACTGCGAAAGGTAGAATCGAGACACCGGACTTTTTGGATATCCAAATCCAGTCTTTCAAGGAATTTTTCCAGTTAGACACGCTTCCTGAAGAACGTTTGAAAGAATCTCTTTATCAGACTTTTCAGGAGAATTTCCCAATTACAGATTCCAGAAACCAGTTCGTATTGGAGTTTTTGGATTATCTTGTAGATTCTCCACGTTACTCTATTGACGAGTGTGTGGAAAGAGGATTGACTTATTCAGTTCCTCTAAAAGCTAGACTTAAATTGTACTGTACAGACCCTGAACACGAGGATTTCCAAACCGTGGTTCAAGATGTATATTTAGGTCCGGTTCCTTATATGACGCCTTCTGGTTCATTCATTATCAATGGAGCAGAGCGTGTAATTGTAACTCAGTTGCATAGGTCTCCAGGTGTATTCTTCGGACAGACTTACCATGCTAACGGAACCAAATTATACTATTCAAGAATTATCCCTTTCAAAGGATCTTGGATGGAATTTACGACAGATATCAATAACGTAATGTATGCGTATATTGACCGTAAGAAAAAATTACCATTAACAACATTATTAAGAGCAATCGGTTACGAGTCTGATAAAGAAATTCTTCAGATTTTTGACCTGGCAGAAGAGGTAAAAGTATCTAAAGCAGCCCTTAAAAAAGTTGAAGGAAGAACATTAGCTGCGAGAGTATTGAACACCTGGTTCGAGGATTTCGTAGATGAAGATACAGGGGAAGTAGTTTCTATTGAAAGAAATGAGATTATCCTCGATAGAGAAACCATTCTTGAAAAAGAACACTTAGATATTATCTTGGATTCTGGCGTTAAATCTATCTTGATTCACAAGGAAAACTCTAACGAATTCTCTATCATTCAGAATACATTACAGAAAGACCCTACCAACTCAGAAAAAGAAGCGGTAGAGTACATCTATCGTCAGTTGAGAAATGCAGATGCGCCGGATGAGGAAACTGCAAGAGGAATTATTGAAAAATTATTCTTCTCCGAGCAGAGATATTCATTAGGTGAAGTTGGTCGTTACAGATTGAACAAAAAACTAGGGCTAAATATTTCTGAAGAAAATCAGGTTTTAACGAAAGAAGACATCATCTCTATCGTAAAACATTTGATTGAACTAGTTAACTCTAAAGCAGAAGTTGATGATATTGACCACCTTTCTAACAGAAGAATCAAGACTGTTGGAGAGCAATTATCAGGACAGTTTGGTGTAGGTCTTTCCAGAATTGCGAGAACAATCAAAGAAAGAATGAACGTTAGAGATAATGAAATCTTTACACCACTAGATTTGGTTAATGCTAAAACATTGACGTCAGTAATCAACTCATTCTTTGGGACTAACCAGTTGTCTCAGTTTATGGACCAGACCAATCCATTATCAGAAATCACTCACAAGAGAAGATTGTCTGCACTAGGGCCTGGTGGTTTATCCAGAGAAAGAGCAGGTTTCGAGGTTCGTGACGTTCACCATACCCACTACGGACGTATCTGTCCAATTGAAACGCCGGAAGGACCAAACATCGGTTTGATCTCTTCTCTAGGGATGTTTGCAAAAATCAATAACCTAGGTTTCATTGAGACACCATATAGAAAAGTAGAAAACGGAAAAGTTGATCTGGAAGCTAAACCAATCTATCTTAATGCAGAAGACGAAGAAGCGAAAGTCATTGCCCAGGCAAACGTTGCTTTGAGTGATGATGGTAACTTCGAAACAGACAGAATTATTGCTCGTCTAGACGGAGATTACCCGGTTGTAGAACCGCAACAAGTTGATTTGATAGACGTTGCACCAAACCAGATTTCTGGTATTTCTGCTTCCTTGATTCCTTTCCTTGAACACGATGATGCGAACCGTGCATTGATGGGATCTAACATGATGCGTCAGGCGGTTCCATTATTGAAACCTCAGGCGCCAATCGTTGGTACTGGTTTAGAAAAACAAGTAGCAAGAGACTCCAGAGTATTGATTAATGCAGAAGGAAACGGTGTTGTAGAGTATGTAGATGCAGAAAGAATTACAATTAAATATGAAAGAAGCGAAGAAGACGACTT
This sequence comes from Flavobacteriales bacterium UBA2306, assembly GCA_002345565.1. Taxonomy (GTDB): domain Bacteria; phylum Bacteroidota; class Bacteroidia; order Flavobacteriales; family Weeksellaceae; genus Epilithonimonas. Next base: position 196,965 of record DDVS01000002.1, read on the forward strand.
AGTAAACTTCGATTCTGCCACTAAAACTTATAAATTAACAAAGTTCAGAAAAACTAACCAGAGTACAACGATTACTTTGAGACCAAACGTAAGAGTTGGAGATACTGTGGAAAAAGGACAAGTGCTTTGTGACGGTTACGCAACCGAAAACGGAGAATTGGCTCTTGGTAGAAACTTAGTAGTTGCGTTCATGCCTTGGAAAGGGTACAACTTCGAGGATGCAATTGTAATCAACGAGAAAGTAGTTCGTGAAGACTGGTTTACATCGATCCACGTGGACGAGTATTCTCTTGAAGTTCGTGATACCAAATTAGGTATGGAAGAATTGACAGCAGATATTCCGAACGTTTCCGAAGAAGCAACTAAAGATCTTGACGAGAACGGTATGATCCGTATCGGAGCAGAAGTGAAGCCTGGTGATATCCTTATCGGAAAAATCACACCAAAAGGTGAGTCTGATCCAACACCGGAAGAAAAATTGCTTAGAGCAATCTTTGGTGACAAAGCTGGTGATGTAAAAGATGCTTCGTTGAAAGCAGATTCTTCTCTTAGAGGTGTTGTTATCAACAAAAAATTGTTCTCCAGAAACATCAAAGACAAAAAGAAAAGAAGCGAAGAGAAAATCAAATTAGAAGAAATCGAAAATACTTACAAAAATAAGTTTGACGATTTAAGAAATACTTTGATTGACAAGTTGAATACTTTGGTTTCTGGTAAAACATCTCAAGGAGTTAAGAATGATCTTGATGAAGAAGTTATTGCAAAAGGAACTAAATTCACTTTGAAATTGCTTCAGTCTGTTGAAGATTATGTTAACATCAGTGGTTCCGATTGGACTGTAGATGCAGACAAAAACGAATTGATTAAACAATTGATTCACAATTATAAAATCAAGTACAATGATCTTTCGGGAGTTAAAAACCGTGAGAAATTTGCATTGTCTATCGGAGATGAACTTCCTGCAGGGATTATCAAACTAGCAAAAGTTTACATCGCGAAGAAACGTAAACTGAATGTTGGGGATAAAATGGCGGGTCGTCACGGTAACAAAGGTATCGTTTCAAGAATCGTTCGTGAAGAAGATATGCCATTCCTGGAAGATGGAACACCAGTAGATATCGTATTGAATCCACTAGGGGTACCTTCTCGTATGAACATCGGTCAGATTTACGAAACTGTTCTTGGATGGGCTGGTAAACAATTAGGATTGAAATTCGCTACCCCAATTTTTGATGGAGCTAGCTTAGATCAAATTTCTGAATATACAGAACAAGCCGCTCTTCCAAAATTTGGTAATACCCACCTTTATGACGGAGGTACTGGTGAGAGATTTACTCAGCCAGCCACTGTTGGTGTGATCTATATGTTGAAGTTAGGACACATGGTAGATGATAAGATGCACGCACGTTCTATTGGTCCATACTCATTGATTACGCAACAGCCATTAGGAGGTAAAGCGCAATTTGGAGGTCAGAGATTTGGAGAGATGGAGGTTTGGGCTCTTGAAGCATTTGGAGCATCAAATATCTTGAGAGAAATCTTGACTGTTAAGTCAGATGACGTGATTGGTAGAGCAAAAACTTACGAAGCCATTGCGAAAGGAGAAGCAATGCCAGAACCTGGTATTCCGGAATCTTTCAACGTATTACTTCACGAGTTACAAGGTCTTGGACTTGATGTAAGACTTGAGGAATAAATTCCATTTGAAATTATTTATTTGAAATTTGAAATTCTGTACGCAGGTTTCAAACAAAAATTAGAAAAAAGTAGGGATTTATAATCTCAAATTTCAAATGTCAAATCTCAAATTTAAAAAAAATGTCAAATAAAAATAAAACAAGTCGATTTAATAAAATCACTATTGGTTTAGCTTCACCAGAGTCTATTCTTCAGGAATCGAGAGGGGAAATTCTAAAACCAGAAACGATTAACTATCGTACCCACAAACCGGAAAGAGACGGATTGTTCTGCGAAAAGATTTTTGGTCCAGTAAAAGACTATGAATGTGCTTGTGGAAAATACAAAAGAATCCGTTACAAAGGGATTGTTTGCGACCGTTGTGGTGTAGAAGTTACGGAGAAAAAAGTACGTAGAGAGAGAATTGGACACATCAATTTGGTAGTTCCTGTAGCTCACATCTGGTATTTCCGTTCTTTGCCAAACAAAATTGGTTATCTACTAGGTATTCCTTCCAAGAAATTGGATATGATTATCTACTATGAAAGATATGTCGTAATTCAACAAGGGATTGCCAAAAAAGCAGACGGTTCTGATTTTGAGGATAAAGAATTCCTTACAGAAGAAGAATATCTGGATGTTTTGGAAACACTTCCTATTGAAAACCAGTATCTTGATGATTCTGATCCTAACAAATTCGTTGCGAAAATGGGAGCAGAAGCTGTTGAAGAATTGTTGAAGAGAATTGATCTTGACGCTTTGTCTTTCGACTTGAGACACAAAGCACACAATGAATCTTCTAAACAAAGAAGAACAGAAGCCTTGAAGAGACTAAACGTTGTAGAAGCATTAAGAGGTGCTAATACAAGAATGATTAACCGTCCAGAATGGATGATTATGAGAGTTCTTCCTGTAACACCGCCAGAATTGAGACCATTGGTTCCATTGGATGGAGGACGTTTCGCAACTTCTGACCTTAATGACCTTTACAGAAGAGTTATCATCAGAAATAACCGTTTGAAGAGACTATTGGAGATCAAAGCTCCGGAAGTAATCTTAAGAAACGAGAAGCGTATGCTTCAGGAATCTGTAGATTCATTATTCGATAATACAAGAAAATCTTCTGCTGTTAAGTCGGAATCCAACAGACCATTGAAATCCCTTTCAGATTCATTGAAAGGTAAACAAGGTCGTTTCCGTCAAAACTTATTAGGAAAAAGGGTAGATTACTCAGCGCGTTCGGTTATTGTTGTAGGTCCTAGCTTACAATTGCACGAGTGTGGTCTTCCTAAAGATATGGCTGCAGAACTTTACAAACCGTTTATCATTAGAAAACTAATCGAGAGAGGAATTGTAAAAACCGTAAAATCAGCTAAAAGAATCATTGATAGAAAAGAGCCTGTAGTTTATGATATTCTGGAAAATGTGATGAAAGGTCACCCGGTTCTTTTGAACAGAGCACCTACGCTTCACAGATTGGGTATCCAGGCATTCCAGCCTAAAATGATTGAAGGTAAAGCGATTCAGCTTCACCCATTGGTAACTACGGCTTTCAACGCCGATTTCGATGGTGACCAGATGGCGGTTCACTTACCATTAGGACCAGAAGCAATTTTGGAAGCTCAACTATTGATGTTAGGTTCTCAGAATATCTTGAACCCGGCCAACGGTTCTCCAATTACGGTACCTTCTCAGGACATGGTTTTGGGTCTATATTTTATGACCAAAGAAGCACATTCTACGGAAGAAGTAAAAATAAAAGGAGAAGGTCTTGCATTCTATTCTCCGGAAGAAGTAGAAATTGCTTATGCAGAAGGAAAAGTATCTCTTAATGCAAAAGTAAGATGCCGTCTTCCAATCAAAGAAAATGGTGTTATTACGACTAAATTATTTGCTACAACAGTTGGTAGAATCCTGTTCAACCAAATTGTACCAAAGGAAGTAGGTTATATTGATGAATTATTGACTAAAAAGTCTCTAAGAAATGTTATCGGTCAAATCCTTGCAGATACAGACTTCCCGACTACAGTTAAATTCTTGGATGATATGAAGGACCTAGGTTATTCTAATGCATTCAAAGGAGGACTTTCTTTCTCTCTTGGCGATATCGTAATCCCTGCAGAGAAAAAAGCAATGATTGCTCAGGCTGTTGAGAATGTAGATGAAATTAAGGCTAACTATAACATGGGTCTTATCACAGATACAGAACGTTATAATCAGGTAATCGACGTTTGGACTAATACCAACGCTGGTCTCACCGAAATGATTATGAGCAGAATGAAGTCTGACCAAGGCGGATTTAACTCTGTATTTATGATGCTTGATTCTGGTGCGAGGGGTTCTAAGGAACAGATTCGTCAGTTATCCGGTATGAGAGGTTTGATGGCAAAACCACAAAAAGCAGGTTCTGTAGGCGCAGAGATTATCGAAAACCCGATTGTTGCAAACTTTAAAGAAGGTTTGTCCATCTTAGAATACTTTATCTCTACCCACGGTGCTCGTAAAGGTCTTGCGGATACCGCTCTTAAGACTGCCGATGCTGGTTACTTAACCAGAAGATTGGTAGACGTTGCACAAGACGTTATCATTACTGAGGACGATTGTGGAACTTTGAGAGGTACAGAAGTTACTGCACTTAAGAAAAACGATGATATTGTAGAAAAAATCTCTGACAGAATTCTTGGTAGAGTATCTCTTCACAATATTTACCACCCAGAAACAGATGAATTATTGGCTAACGCTGATGAATTGATTGTGGAAGCGGTGGCTAAGCAAATCGAGGAAGCAGGAATCGAGGCTGTTGAAGTTCGTTCTCCACTAACTTGTGAAGCTAAAAAAGGTATCTGTGCTAAATGTTACGGACGTAACCTTGCAACAGGTAAAGGAATCCATATGGGAGAAGCTGTTGGTGTAATCGCTGCACAATCTATTGGGGAGCCGGGAACTCAGTTAACATTGAGAACTTTCCACCAAGGGGGTACTGCAGGTAACATCTCAGAAAATCCAAGTATTGTTGCAAAACGTGATGGTATTGTTGAGATGGATGAGGTTAGAACAATTAAGTCCGAAGATGAAGAAGGAAACTCAGCGGATATCGTTGTTTCTCGTTCAACAGAATTTAGATTAGTTGCTGATAACGAAGCCAGAACACCAATCATGGTGGCTAACGTTCCTTATGGATCTGTGTTGTCTGTATCGCCAGGGGATAAAGTGAAAAAAGGTGATCTTATCGCAAGATGGGATCCATATAACGCGGTTATCATTGCAGAAACTTCCGGTAAGGTTGAATATGAAGATATCATCCAGGGTGTTTCCTTCCAATTGGAGATCGACGAACAAACAGGTTTCGAAGAGAAAGTAATCTCTGAATCCAGAAATAAGAAAGCCGTACCTACTTTGAAAGTGGTAGATTCTAAAGGTGTTGAGCAAAAAGCTTACAACTTACCGGTAGGAGCTCACTTGATGGTAAACGATGGTGAGAAAATCAAGGCTGGTAAAGTCCTGATCAAGATCCCAAGAAAATCTGCAAAAGCAGGGGATATCACCGGAGGTCTTCCAAGAGTTACCGAATTATTCGAAGCTAGAAACCCTTCTAACCCAGCGGTAGTAACCGAGATTGATGGAGTTGTTTCTTACGGTAAAATCAAGAGAGGTAACCGTGAATTGATCGTTGAGGCTAAAACCGGGGAGATCAAGAAATATCTTGTGAAATTATCAAACCAGATCCTGGTACAGGAAAACGACTTCGTTTATGCTGGTGATCCATTGTCTGACGGTTCTATCACACCGGACGATATCTTGAGAATCAAAGGTCCAACTGCGGTTCAGGAATATCTAGTAAATGAGATCCAGGAGGTTTACCGTTTACAAGGGGTGAAGATTGATGACAAACACTTCGAGATTATTGTTCGTCAAATGATGACCAAAGTATCGATTGTGGATGGAGGAGATACTCAGTTCCTAGAAGGTGCTCTTGAACACAAATATGACTTCTTGGAAGAAAACAACAGAGTTTTCGGACTTAAAGTGGTTGTAGAGCCGGGAGATTCTAAAGAATTCAAAGCAGGACAAATGATTACTGCAAGAGAATTGAGAGATGAGAACTCCAAGCTTAAGAGAGAAGACCAGGCATTGGTAGAAGTGAGAGAAGCGCTTCCTGCAACTGCAACTCCTGTATTACAAGGTATTACAAGAGCAGCATTACAGACCAAATCATTCATGTCTGCTGCATCTTTCCAGGAAACAACTAAGGTTCTTAATGAAGCTGCGGTTTCCGGAAAAATCGACTTCCTGAATGGTCTTAAAGAAAATGTAATTGTAGGACACAGAATTCCTGCAGGTACAGGTCTTAAGGATTATCAAAACGTTATCGTGGGTTCTAGAAAAGAATTTGAAGATATTAACTAGTAAAGACTTTTAGATAATAGACTGATAGATAATAGATTTTATATTTTAATAATAATTTCTGTTGTCTATTAGTCTATAATCTATTATCTTGCAGTCTATAATTTAAAATAATTAAACAAAAACAAATGGACAATAATCAAAACCAAGATCCAAACAACATCAATATCGAACTTAATGAAGTTGTAGCAGCAGGAGTTTATGTGAACTTAGCTTTAGTAAACCATTCACCTTCAGAATTCGTATTGGATTTCATCCAATTGATGCCAGGTGTACAACAAGCAAAAGTAAGAAGCAGAGTAATTGTAGCTCCTCTTCATGCTAAGAGAGTTTTGGCTGCACTTCAACAAAATATTGCTAACTATGAGCAGCAATTTGGTGAGATCAAAGAAGTTGAACCTTTCGTATTAGGAGGTAACAACGTTAACGCTTAAGATACTTTTCTTAACATAAATAAATCCCGATTCTGAAAAGAGTCGGGATTTTTAATTTCCAGGCTTAATATTTTATTAACTGAACATTCTTTCATTAATAAAACTCAGAAACTACCTTTGTCAAAATTTTTTATAATGAAGAAGATATTCTCATTTTGCCTGCTAGTTTTATCATTAATGGTATTCGCTCAAAAAGGAATTAATGATACGACTCAAGTTGTAATTCCGAATCGATTCAATAATGCTGAAGCATTGCAGAAACCTTACGTGATAATGATTTCTGCGGATGGTTTCCGATATGATTATGCTAAGAAATATAATGCGGAGAATCTTCTGAAATATTCAAATCAAGGCGTTCAGGCAAAAGCAATGATTCCCAGTTATCCTAGTATTACCTTCCCCAATCATTGGAGTTTGATTACCGGATTATATCCTTCTCATCACGGTTTGATAGACAACTTTTTCTATGATTATGCAAGAAAAGAATCTTATGCGATGAGCAAAAAAGATAATGCGGAAGATGGAAGTTGGTACGGCGGAATTCCGCTTTGGAGCTTGGCGGAAAAACAAAATGTACTTTCTGCTTCTTTGCAGTGGGTTGGTTCTGCAAGTGATGCAGGCGGCATTAGACCGACATACTATTATCCTTATCACGAAAAATTTTCGCCTTCAGAAAAAGTCAATAAAGTTATTAATTGGTTGAAGCTTCCTGAAGAGATACGTCCGCATTTTATCTCTCTATATTTTCCTGAAGCGGATGGTGCCGGACATCATTACGGTCCAGAAGCGAAAGAAACTGAAGCGGCTGTTCATTTGATTGATAATGCTATCGGCGAATTAGTTCAAAAAGTAGATGATTTAGGTTTGAGGAATGTCAATTTCATTTTTGTTTCAGACCACGGAATGATACAAGTTGACGGCGGAAACCCTCTTGAAATTCCCTCAGTTTTATTCGATAAAAATAGATTCGATTATTATAATTCTCAAACTTTGCTCAGAGTTTATGTTAAAAATCCTGATGAGGTTAACTCTGTTTACAAGGAATTGAAAGCTGGTAAAACCAATGATTACGAAGTTTATCTCGACAAAAAACTTCCAAAATATCTTCATTTCGCTACAAGAGATGATAAGTATAACAGAATAGGACAAATTTTGCTGATTCCAAAAGCTCCAAAAATATTCTTGGAAAATGGTAAAAAAACTTCTGTCGGAAAACACGGCTATAATCCAAGAATTGTCCCCGAAATGAAATCAACATTTTATGCTTGGGGATCAGAATTCAAAAATAATCTGATGATTGACGAGTTTGAAAATATCAATGTTTATCCTTTGGTTGCTGACATTCTAGGATTGAAAATCGATGAGAAGATTGATGGGAAATTGAAAGTTTTGAAATCAACGCTAAAAAGGTAAAATAGTTTTAACAAAAAAGAGAGGACATCAGCAGATATCCTCTCTTTTATATTTAATTGAATTGAAATTAATTTTTCAGACTCTTCATATCAATCACAAATCGGTATTTCACATCGCTTTTCAGCATTCTTTCATAAGCGTGATTAATGTCTTGGATATTGATAATTTCTATGTCCGATACAATATTCTTTTCGCCACAAAAGTCCAGCATTTCTTGTGTTTCTTTGATGCCACCAATCAATGATCCTGCAACCGAACGTCTTTTGTAAATCATCGGTTTTGTACTCACAGAATCATTCTCAAAATCACCGATAAATCCTACCAAAACCAATGTTCCGTTGACGGTCAAAGTCTGCATATAAGGATTGATGTCGTGCTCATAAGGAACGGTATCGATAATCAAATCAAATTTGTTAAACACAGATTTCATAGAACTTTCGTCTGTAGAAATAATCACATGATCTGCTCCCAGATCTTTGGCATCTTGTGTTTTGCCGGGTGTTCTGGAAAATAGCGAAACTTCTGCACCCAAACCTTTTGCCAATTTGATAGCCATATGACCCAATCCACCAAGGCCTACAACAGCAACTTTAGAGTTTTCTGTCACATTCCAATGTTTAAGAGGCGACCAAGTCGTGATTCCTGCACACAAAAGTGGCGCAGCAGCAGCCATATCCAGGTTATCCGGAAGGCTCAAGACAAAATGCTCGTCAACGATGACAGATTCCGAGTAACCTCCAAATGTTCTGGTATGATCGAAATATTTATCTTTTCCGTTGTAAGTTCCTGTAAATCCGTTTTCGCAGAATTGTTCCAGATCCTGCTCGCAACTGTGGCACGTTCTGCAAGAATCTACCATACAACCCACAGCAACCAGATCTCCGACTTTAAATTTTGTAACGTCTGAACCAATACTAATAACTTTTCCCACAATCTCGTGACCCGGAACTGCCGGATAAACCGTTCCGCCCCAGTCATTTCTTGCCGTATGAAGGTCTGAATGGCATACACCACAGTAATAAATATCGATTTCGACGTCTTTTGGCTGGACTTCTCTTCTTTCAATGGTTAATAATTCCAAATCATTTTCGGCAGCTTGTGTTCCAAAAGCTTTTATTTTGTTTGTTTTCATTTTTTTTGAATATTTTTACGTTATAATTGATTTTTAATGAGGCGTTTTGTTAATAGGAATTATCCTATTTTGATTAATATTTACACAGTCTGTATATTATATCTTCTTTTTTTTGCATCCTTCCGAGATTTTCCTAATATACCTTTTGATATAAAAACCAAACCTTTTGATACCATCAACATGTATCTTTTCCAAGTAATTAAGTATGATAAAATGGAAAGTTTTGAAAATGTTTTAGGTAATATTATTTTGTTTATTCCTTATGGTTTTTTAGGGATTCTTTATCCAAAATTAAATCAATTCCTGTGGCTGTTTCTTGTTTTTTTTATTACCATCAATATGGTTGAGTTTTCACAATATTATTTCCAAAGAGGATTTGCCGATATAGATGATATTATACTTAATACGGCGGGGACCCTTTTAGGGTTTCTAATTTACAAAAAATGGTTTTATATTAAGGACAAATAACCTTCATTTCTGTTCTTCTGTTGATTTGGTGTTGTACTTCATTACAATCGATACCATTGCTGCAATTGTTTAATAGTTGCGTTTCGCCATAACCTCTGGGTTTTAATCTTTTTTTACCGATTCCTTTTGATACAAGATAATCTACAGCAGCATTGGCTCTGTTTTGGGATAATGTCTGGTTATAATCATCAGAAGCTCTAGAGTCTGTATGAGAAGCCAATTCCACAGTAATTTTTGGATTATCTTTCATAAACTGAACCAATTTATTGAGCTCTGCTTTGGCGTCTTCCCGGATAAAATATTGATCCAGATCATAATGAATGTTTTTTAAATTAATCGCTTTTCCGCAGGCTGTTTCTTCCATACAAACTTGGAGATTTAGGAAAAACGTATTCGTTCTATCAACTTTTTTAAAAGTTACGGTTTCTGTTTGTGAAAAGTAATTTCCTTTTTTTCCATAGACCGTATAGCTTGTATTTTTATCAGCTTTGAAATAGAATTGTCCTTCAGCATCAGATTTGACTTCATGATAGATTTCTGTATCATTATTTTTAACTACAACAATAACATCTGTCAAAGGATTTTTTGAGTTACAGATGTTGACTTGTCCTTTGACCAAAAATACCTCCGGATCTGTCACAATTTCTTTTTTAATAGTGGAATTTTTTACAAACTCATCTTTATCTACTTTACTAGACATTAAATCAATAGAATAAAGATGCCCCCGGATTTCATAATTTTCAGGCTCTATGTTTTTAAAAAATGCAACACCCTGAGAATTGGTTTTTGAGATATAAAAACGTTTGCCTTTTTTATAGAGCTCTATATAAGTATCTGGCAATGCCAAACCGGTCTGTTTATCTCTTGCAATAACTGATAATCCATAATTAGGACCCGAATTTCCTGTTGGAATTCTAAATGTTAACCCGGCAAATAAGCCTATAGAATGGATCTCATGGGCCTGGCTTGTAAGTCGTATATTAGAGTTGGACAAGTTTATATTATATTGATTATTATTTTCCGTAAAAGGAATATAACCGGCAACAGAACCATTTTTAACTTGTTCGTTAGCATTAAAATGATGTAAATAATAAGCACCAATATTCATCCCGATATAATCTGAAAAAAAATAATTGAGCTCTATTTGTCCTTTTGCTGAGAATAGATTTTTTTCGTCATATCCGTAATGATAATTCAGGTTTTGGAGCGTATTCTTCAAATAGGTTTCTCCGCCTTTGATATTGGAAAATCCGCCTCTCAGTTTGAAATTAATTCCTAAATTATCTGTTATTCCCCACCGAAAATTAGGACCAATTCCCAGAAAATGTCTTTCAATCTCTTGTTCTGTGAGGCTGATATTTGAAAGTGCCTGAGTTCCATTATAAATAGATTCTGTGGGATAGGTATTCTTTGGTGAATTTTTGAGATAGTCTAAATCAATTCCCAAACCTATCCAATTAAAATAATAATCTACAGAAGTTCCCAGATTAAAATTGGGTTTATAATCTATATATTTTGTTTGATTATCATACGAAGGAAAGTCTATTCCTCCGTGCAAAGAGATATTCAGTTGGATTTTATTATACAGAGAATTTGTTATTTGACAATAAAGAATTTGAAAGGAAATAATAAAAATCAAATGGATTAATTTCTTCATAGTTTAGTTTCTTAATGCACAAAATTAAGAATCATTAGATAAAATAAAAAATGCCGGATTAACCGGCATTGTATTTTTTAAAAGAATTTATTGTTTTATGATTTGAGTAATTTTTTGGGTATTATCATCCATTGTATATTTCATCAGATATTTCCCAGGGCGCAGTTTGTCAATCCTTAATTCTGCATTGTTATTATTAATAGCATATTCTGCAACCTGAGAGCCTAAAATAGAGAAGAAGGTAATCATTTTAATCTTAGAATTATCATTTTTTGATTTCACGATTAATACATCCTTCGTAGGATTAGGAAATGCTACCAAAACCCCATCGTCCGTCTTTTGGCCTGTTATACGAGTAGATTGAGCCTTCATTTCTCCTGAAAATCCAACTGAAACAATCGTAAATATAATAAAGAATAGAAATTTTTTCATTCGCTTTAAGATGTACCTAAACAATTACAACAAATATATTTTAAATAAAATTAATATGCAATAGTCTATCCGTAAAAGTATAGCTAAATTTGCATCAAAATAATTTTAAAATTATGATTTCAAGAAACAGAAGACTAAGAACCAATGAGTCCATAAGAAGCCTTGTTCGTGAAACTAGCCTTACAACAAACGATCTGGTATTACCTATGTTTGTTATGGAAGGAGGTAACAAAAAAGAAGCCATTTCTTCTATGCCCGGTGTTTTTAGGCAAAGTTTAGATTTAACGGTGCAAACTGTTAAAGAAAATTATGATTTAGGAATCAAAGCTGTTAATCTTTACATGAAAGTGTCTGATCATTTAAAAGATAACACAGGAAAAGAATCCTGGAATCCTGATGGATTAATGCAACAGACTATTAAAGCAATTAAAGATGCTGTGCCAGAGGTTATTATAATGCCAGATGTGGCACTAGACCCATATTCTATTTATGGACACGATGGCATTATCAAAAACGGAAAAATAGATAATGATTCTACTATAGAAGCTTTAGTGAAAATGGGAATTTCTCTTGCAGAAGCTGGTGCAGATATTTTAGCTCCTAGTGATATGATGGATGGCAGAGTGCTTGCAATGCGACAAGGACTGGAAGAAAATGGATTTACAGAAGTAGGAATTTTGTCTTATGCCGCAAAATATGCCAGCGCTTTTTATGGCCCCTTCAGAAGTGCTCTGGACAGTGCGCCTGTTGATGCACAGGAGATTCCTGCAGATAAGAAAACTTATCAAATGGATTTTCATAATTCCAGAGAAGCTTTGGATGAGGTGCTGAGAGATGTAGAAGAAGGCGCCGATATTATCATGATAAAACCCGGAATGCCATATCTGGATATTGTTTCCAAAGTTCGTGAACTAATTACTCAACCTATTGCAGTTTACCAGGTAAGCGGAGAATATGCGATGCTGAAAGCTGCTGCTCAAAACGGTTGGTTGGATAATGATAAAGTCTTAATAGAAAGTTTGACCAGTTTCAAGCGTGCCGGTGCAGATATGATTTTTACCTATGCTGCCCCAGAAGTTGCGAGGCTTTTGAATTATTAAAAAAAAATAAAAAAATCTTTCGGCTTAGTTTACCGAAAGATTTTTTTTTACTCACTTTCCAATTTCAATTTAGACTCTTCTAAAGCTGTTTTTTCCTGTTCCGAAAGTTCCGGGAATTTTAGATTCATTTCTTCTAACTTATCGATGATGATTTGGATTGCAGCCACTCTGGAAAACCATTTCTGATCCGCAGGAATCACAAACCAAGGCGCATAATCTGTAGATGTTTCATTGATGGCATCTTCATAAGCTTGCATATAATCCTCCCAAAATCCACGTTCGGTAACGTCGCCGGTGGAGAATTTCCAGTTTTTATCATCTTCATTAATTCTGTCCAGAAAGCGTTGTTTTTGCTCTTCTTTGGAAACGTTTAAAAAGATTTTGATAATTATGGTGCCGTTATTCGTTAGATGTTTTTCAAAATTTCTGATACTTTCATATCTGTTTTTCCAGAATTTTTCATCAAATTGTTTTACATCTGTCCATACTTTCTCGCTCAAGTTATATTGCGGATGCACTTTGCAGACCAAAACACTTTCATAATGCGATCTGTTAAAAATTCCTATCTTTCCTTTTTCCGGGAGCGCTATATATTGTCTCCACAGAAAATCATGGGCGTACTCCTTATGGCTGGGTGTTTTGAAACTGGTTACTTCACAGCCTTGAGGGTTGACACCTCCAAATACGTGTTCTATCAGGCTGTCTTTCCCGGCAGCGTCCATAGCTTGTAGAATAATGAGCAAAGACTGGCTGCCATCGGCATATAGTTTTTCCTGGAGCAATCTTAAATTGTTCTTTTCATCATCTAAAAGTTGCTTTCCGTCCTCTTTGGTTAATTCTCCTTTATAATTAGTTTGATGTTGATCTAGTTTAAATTTTGAATGGTCTTTAATCAAAAAATCATCTGAAAAATTGTAGTTCATAAAAATTGATTTTCAAGGTAAAAATAAAAAAACCGTTTCTATAAAAAAAACGGTTTAGAAAATTGGTGGTAAACACTATTATTATTTAGCAGCTTCTACTTTTTTTACATCAGCTTTTTTAAGAGCTCTTTTAGATGCACTTGCAGGCATCACTTTAGCTGTAGCAGCAACCGGCTCTACAGATAATTTTGCCTCTTGGTTTACACCCGCTACATCTTCTACTGTTCCTTTGATGTAAAGAACAGATCTGCTGTTTTGAGGGTCATTAGAATAAACTTCAATTAATTTGTTGAAAGCACCTTTAATTCCTGTATTATAGCCTACTTTAATCTGAGCTGTTTTTCCAGGTAAAATGGGATCTTTGCTCCATTCTGGTGTTGTACATCCGCAAGATGGTTTCACCTCACTAATGATTAATGGCTTATCTCCGGTATTTTTTACCGTGAAAAATCTGTGTCCATCAGATCCGGACTTTACATTCCCGTAATCAAAAGTTGTTTTATCAAATGAAATAGTCTGAGCTGATGTATATGCAAAAACTCCGATCATAAATAATCCTGCAAGAATCTTTTTCATGTCTTTCTTATTTAATTAGTTAAATTTAAATATCAAAGTTATAAATAATTTAATTATATAGCTTAGTTTTTTTTACATTATCTTATTTTTGCAAATTATTAAGATAAAAAACAACTTCAAAATGCAGATTGCAGACAAATATAATCCACAGGAAACTGAACAAAAATGGTATGACTTCTGGTTGGAAAACAACTATTTCCATTCAACACCAGATAACAGACCTCCTTACACAATTGTAATTCCGCCACCTAACGTGACGGGAATTCTTCATATGGGACATATGTTGAACAATACGATTCAGGATGTATTGGTCAGAAGAGCAAGAATGCAGGGCTTCAATGCTTGTTGGGTTCCGGGAACAGATCACGCCTCTATTGCAACAGAAGCGAAAGTGGTTGCTAAGTTGAAATCCGAAGGTATCAACAAATCCGACATCACTCGTGAAGAATTTTTAAAACACGCTTGGGATTGGACTGATAAATACGGTGGAACCATTCTAGAACAATTGAAAAAACTAGGTTGCTCTTGCGATTGGGATAGAACAAGATTTACTTTGGAAGATAAAATGTCTCAGCAGGTGATTAAATCTTTCGTTGATTTGTACAATAAAGGTCTTATCTACAAAGGTTCGAGAATCGTAAACTGGGATCCTGAAGCGAAAACTAATATTTCCGACGAAGAAGTCATCTTTAAAGAACAAAATGGAAAATTATATTTCCTTAAATATAAAATAGAGGGAACTGAAGAATTCCTTTCAGTTGCTACAACACGTCCGGAAACTATTTTTGGTGATACTGCGGTTTGCATCAATCCTAATGATGAGAGATACGCACATTTGAAAGGTAAAAACGTAATTGTTCCTATTGTCAACAGAATTATTCCAATTATTGAGGACGATTATGTTGATATCGAGTTTGGAACTGGAGCTTTAAAAATTACACCTGCTCACGATGTTAATGACTACGAAATCGGACAAAAACATCAACTTCCAATTATTGATTCTCTTGATGACGACGGAAATCTAAATGAGCACGGATTACATTACGCAGGAAAAAACAGATTTGATGTAAGAAAACAAATCGCAAAAGAATTAGAAGAAAATAATCTTTTGTTGAAGGCAGAAGATTATGTTAATAAAGTAGGAACTTCCGAAAGAACAGGTGCGGTTATCGAGCCAAAAGTTTCTGTACAATGGTTTTTGAAAATGTCAGAAATTGCAAAACCAGCTTTGGATGTGGTAATGGATGATGAAGTGAAATTCTATCCGGAAAAATTCAAAAATACTTACAAACACTGGATGGAAAACATCCGTGATTGGAATATTTCTCGTCAGCTTTGGTGGGGTCAGCAGATTCCTGCTTATTATTATGGAGAAGGCGAAGATGATTTTGTAGTTGCTGAGAATATTGAAGATGCGGTGAAATTAGCACAAGAAAAAACTTCTAACTTCCAACTTCAAGCTTCTGACCTAAAACAAGACCAAGACGCTCTTGATACTTGGTTCTCATCTTGGTTGTGGCCAATGTCTGTTTTTGATGGCGTAAATAATCCGGAAAATGAAGACATTAATTACTATTATCCAACTTCAGATTTGGTAACTGGTCCGGATATTATCTTCTTCTGGGTTGCCAGAATGATTATGGCTGGATTGGAATTTAGAGGGAAAGTACCTTTCAAAAATGTTTATTTCACAGGAATTGTAAGAGATAAGCAAAGAAGAAAAATGTCTAAGCAATTAGGAAATTCTCCTGATCCGATAGATTTGATTGAAAAATACGGTGCCGATGGTGTTCGTGTAGGAAGTTTGTTGAGTGCACCTGCTGGAAACGATTTGTTGTTTGATGAAGATTTGATGTTGCAGGGAAGAAACTTTGCGACTAAAATCTGGAATGCTTTCCGATTAATCAATATGTGGAATCACGAAGAAAAACCTTTGAACGATTCTGACAAACAATCCATCGAATGGTTTGAAAACAAATTGAATAAAACGATTGTTGAGATTAATGACCAATTCGAAAAATTCAGGATTTCTGATGCTTTGCATTTGATTTATAAATTGATTTGGGATGATTTCTGTGGTTGGTATTTAGAAGCGATTAAACCAAATTTCGGAGAAGGAATTTCTAAAGATGTTTACAATAAAACAATTGAGTTCTTTGAAGAATTAATGAAATTATTACATCCATTTATGCCTTTCTTGACGGAGGAATTATGGCAGGCAATTTCCGAAAGAAGTACGAATGAAGCTTTGGTAATCGCTCAGCAGAAAAAAGCAGATTCTTTCAGTGAAGATGTTATCAAACATTTCGAAACTTCAGAAGAATTGATTTCAGGTGTAAGAAATTATCGTCAGACAAAAGGAATTTCGCCAAGAGAAGCGGTTGAGATTTTTACTAATGCTACAGAATTTCCGAATGAAGCAGTTGTAAGAAAATTGGCGAATGTTTCTGAAATTCATTTTGGGACAAAAACAGATAAACCAAGTTTTACATTCTTGGTTGGAGCAACAGAAGTTTCAATTCCTTTGAGTGAAAACTTAGATTTGGCCGAAGAAAAAGCAAAAACCGAAGAAGAATTAGAATACTTAAAAGGCTTCTTGATTTCCGTAGATAAAAAATTATCAAACGAAAAATTTGTAGCTAACGCAAAACCAGAGATTGTAGAAGTGGAGCGTAAAAAACAAAAAGATGCACAGGATAAAATTGCGCTTCTTGAAGAAAAACTGAAAAGTTTGTAATTTTTATTAAT
Source organism: Flavobacteriales bacterium UBA2306 (assembly GCA_002345565.1). Classification (GTDB taxonomy): domain Bacteria; phylum Bacteroidota; class Bacteroidia; order Flavobacteriales; family Weeksellaceae; genus Epilithonimonas. The sequence continues at coordinate 213,929 of DDVS01000002.1, forward strand.
ACCTAATTTGTAAAAATTAGAATAACCTTATAAAACTTATAATGAAAAATAGAATATCACTCTCCATTATAAGTTTTATAGTATGTAGTTTTTTACATTCTTGCAAAGGTTATGATTACCGAGGATGGAATAATTATCCTAAATATAATTCTTATTTGAAAGTTAAATTGAATGAAGACTTTACCAAAGTTTTAAATTGTTCTGTTAATGGATAGTTGGAGTATTAAAAATGAAAAAGCATTTAACAATATCAGATTTTTAGAAAAAATTCAACAAAATCAAAATTGCTCAGAAATATGGAGTTTTAAAGCCTTTAAAATTGGAAAAGATTCTATTGTTTTTGAATATAGAAAAGGCGCTGATGTTGTTGTCAGGAACACAATAATCGTTGAGGTAGAATAGACTTCTTTTTATAAATTTAAAAAAACTTCGGACATTAATTTTTGACTTCCGATTTTATAAAATGACCCACATAGAAAATATTAAAAAATTGTTTTCCCGCGACTTCGTAGAAAATCCATTGGTGGAAACCTACGAAGTCGGGAAAATTCATATATCATCAGGGAAAATTGTAGCTAGTGACGCTTTGATTACACCTGACAAATCTGCCTTCAACCAAGAATTTCCGAAAGGAGATTTTCCGGTTTTTGTTCATAAAGAAAGAGAATCCAATTGTGTGGCTTATGCAGAAATTGTTTTCGATAAAAATCAATTGGCTGAAAACTGGACTTTGGCTTTATGCGACGACCAAAATCCGAACGATTTAAAAGAAGGAGAAATCTTCGGTTATCCCGTAGAATCTGGGATGGGAAGTTTTATGGATAAAGATGCTCAAGATGCTTTGAATAATCTGGAGCAAGAACTTTTCCATAAAAAAGGTGCTGATTTTATGGGAATCTACGAAGAGTTTTTTCATTCTCATTTTTTTGATGAAAAAGGCGCCATTGACCAATTTGCAGTTCTGAAACCTTACGACAATAAAAAGGAAAATATTGTCGCTTTCGAAACAGGATATGGCGAAGGTTTTTATGCTTCTTATATTGGTTATTCTAAAGATAATCAGGTAGTTAAATTAATTTCTGAGTTTATAGAAATCGGAATGGATTAAATTGTTACATTTAGCGCAGATTAATTGAAAATTGTTAAAACATATAACGGACTTAATGATTAGATTTTAATGCTAAATAACAATACTTCCAGGATGAAATTAAGTCAGAAAAAACCTCAAATCGTAGTGGTTGGAAGCTCTTCTATTGATTGGGTTCTTGAAACGTCCCAAATTCCTACAGCTAATAAAACGCTACTCGCCAAAAGTCTCAAAAGTTTTCTTGGAGGCAAGGGTGCAAATCAGGCCATTGCAACCTCACGTTTAGGCGCAAGTTCATCGTTGATTAGTCGGGTAGGATTAGATTCTTCTGGTCAAAAGATTATTAAAAATCTTCAGGAAGAAGGTGTGAATATTGACCAGGTTTTGATGGACAATAATATTGCTACAGGAACGGCTTATGTTACGGCTTCCCAACAGGGCAATGCTATAACAGTGTTTCCGGCAGCTAACTATCATCTTTCGCCAAAAGATATTGATAACGCCGAAAAATATCTTTTAACAGCAGATTTGATTTTGACGCAGTTGGAGATTCCTATAAAAACGGTTGAATATCTTTTCAAAAAAGCAAAAAGTCTGGGGAAGAAAATCGGGATTTATGCAGCACCTGCAAGTCGATTATCAGACGAAATTATAGATTACGCCAGTTTTATTGTAGCAAAAAGCACAGATCTGGAAATCATTTTCGGAGACGGCAATCACGACGAAATTATCAAACACCTTCCGAATAAATTATTTGTAAGAGATGGCGCCAACAGTACCAGTTATTTTGACGGTTCCGAGATGAAGTATTTTCGAAAAGACCCAACTTCCCAAGCTCATAATATGGGATTGGGAGATGCTTTCACCTCAGGTTTTTCCATTGCATTGCTTCACGGGAATTCTATTGAGGATTGTGTGAAATTTGGAAATGAAGTGGCGCTTAAAGCGGCGGATTATAGAGGTTCTCAGAAAGGTTTGCCTTATCTCAAGGATTTTCAGAATTAATATTTCCAGCATATCGAAATATCAATTTCAACGGATTGATTTTTTTACTTTTATAGAATGATTCCATTAAAATCATTTTAATGCAAAGTATTAATATAACAACCGAGGATAATTACAGTTTAGCTGTTCATATTTTTGAACCTCAAAATCCTAACAGTAAAATTTTATTGATAAACTCTGCAACAGGTGTCAAACAGCAGATTTATTTCTCATTTGCGCAGTTTTTTTCTGAGCAGGGTTTTACGGTGATGACTTACGATTATCGTGGAATTGGACTTTCAAAACCTGATAAAATGAAAGGTTTCGAAGCCTCGATGAGGATTTGGGGAACTAAGGATTACAAAGCTGTAACTAATTATATTAAAACCAATTTTTCGGATTATCAGAAATTTTGTTTGGGACATTCAGTCGGTGCTTTGATTTTAGGAATGAATGAGGATTCTGAGATTTTTGAGGAATTTATATTTGTTGGAACTCAGAATGCTTTTGTAGGAAATTTAAAATTCAAAACAAAGATTGAAGCTTATCTTGGCTTCGGAATTGCACAGCCTTTGTCGACCAAATTATTAGGCTATTTTCCTGCAGATTGGTTTGGTTTGGGCGAAAGTTTACCTTCGGGAAGCGCATTTGATTGGAGAACTTTGATTCTCAATAGAAAATCAACAAATAAACTTCTGGAAAAGTCAGAGGGTTTTTCTAAAAACCTGACTCAGAAAGTTTTTGTAGTAAGAGCGGAAGATGATGCTTGGTTAACCGAAAAAGGAGTGAAATCGCTTTTACAAGACACTTATCCAAATCTGAGACCGACTTACAGATTACTAAAAACGTCCGAGTCAGAAAAGAACGAAATAGGACATATTAATTTTTTCAGAAGCTATAATAGAAAGCTCTGGAATATTATTTTGGAAAGATTGGAAGTTGGAGGTCAGAAGTCAGATGTTTAAACTTAATTTGAAAAAATATTTAGAGCCTGTTTAAATTTGTATCAGAAATGATTTTATAACCACATAGACACATAGTTTTTGTAAAAAAAGTGAAAAAATATTAAATATTTTACTTCTATTTTTTCTTGTTTGCAATTAATTTTGAGGTTTTCTATTTGACTATGTGGTTTTAATTATTTTTAAACAGCTTCTTAAAGAAAACCACAAAAGCTACAAAAGTTTTATGTTTATATAAGTTATTCATAATTTAGAAAAACAATATTAACGAGTTTTTAACTTTTTTGTTCTTTAAAAATGACTGGTTTGAAATCTACTTTTGTACCTTTTGTGGTTTTGATATTTTAATAATTATAAAAAATCTTAGCACTCTTTGCGTTCAAAAAAGTATGGAATTGATTAACAAAACAATAGAATTAGTAAAGCAAAAATTAGAAGGAACAGAATCCGGCCACGATTGGTTTCATATCGAGCGTGTTTGGAAGTTGAGTCTTAAAATTCAAGAAAAAGAAGGAGGCGATAAATTAATTATCGAATTATCTGCTTTACTACACGACATTGCTGACCCAAAATTCCATAATGGCGATGAAACTTTGGCTTCAAAAATTGTCAATGACTTTCTTACAGAACAAAATGTTGATTCGGAAACCATTCAAAAAGTCATTTTCATCATCGAAAATATGTCTTTCAAAAATAGAAATGATGCGCCCTCAAATTTGCCTTTGGAACTGAAAATCGTTCAGGATGCTGATAGATTAGACGCCATTGGTGCGATTGGAATTGCCAGAACTTTCAATTTTGGAGGTTACAAAAACAACTTGATGTATCATCCTGACATCAAACCAAAACTGAATCAAACAAAGGAAGAATACAAAAAATCCAATGGAACTACGATTAATCATTTCTATGAAAAATTGTTGCTTCTCAAAGATTTACTCAATACAAAAACCGCAAAGGAAATTGCGGAACACAGACACCAATTGATGCTTCAATTCCTCGATGAATTCTACAAAGAGTGGAATGTAGCGTTCTAATTGAGAAGAAACTATTATCTTTGTTTCAATGATAATCATTCTAATTCTCATTTTTCTCATCATTGCTCTCTTTCTGTCCGGTTTTCGGTCAGGAAAATGGATTCTGTGGAACAAAGCCGTTCGCACGATTATTACCATTTCTGCGGCGGCTTATTTCACGTTTTGGTTTGTGGAGAGAAGTGTGTCTCAGTTTTTGGAAAACTCTTTGGCAGTGCAGGTGATTAACTATTTGCCACAGCCCATTGATTTTTATGTGATCAGAATTGTAGAAGCAGAAAATGAAACTATTTACCTCTCGAAGCATGTAGGTCAAATCCGGCCAGAGTATTTCCGAATAGAATATCTCAATATGCAGAAATCTGACGAATTTTGGGTGGTGGGTTATATTGGTAACAAGCTAGTTTATTTCTCACAAGTCGCCGTTCCAAATAAAAATGAAGATAAAATCATAGAGGTCAAAAATTATATAAACAACAGTCTCAAACTTTCTGCAATAGCGACCGAAAAAATCGAAGAACTCAAGTACGATAACATCAAACTCAGTATTTGGGTAACCTTGGATTTACTGCTTATTTTTCTCAACGCTGTTTTACTTTTCCGAAGTAACAAGAAGAATTAATGTCATATTTTGGGCGCCTTTATCCGCCCTCCGCTCCCAATCTTTTCACTCCACTGCGTTGCGTAAAAAGGATTTCCGCTCAAACCTAGCGAAGCGGTTCGTCGATTTAAATGAAAATAAATAAAAAATCAGAGATAAGTCGGGGCGCGAGCAATTCTCTGTTTTTAAAATACTTTCAAAAAATTATATTTCATTATTTATAAAATTTACAGTAGAAATTTGTAAAAAATATAAAAATAAATCTTGGGTTTATTTTCAACTTTGTACATTTAGACCCGCATAAATTGGTACAATTAATGCAAACTAATTTTCAATAAAATCAAAGAAAATGGATTTATCAAAACATATTAATTCAGCGCACCAAACATTTCAGGATTGGAGAAAAACACCTTTTGAAGAAAGACAAAAGCTACTTTTGAAACTGGCAGATGTTGTGGATAAAAACAAAGAAGCTTACGCCAAAACCATAACTACAGAAATGCACAAGCCGATTTCTCAATCGATTGCTGAGATAGAAAAAAGTGCAGGAATGATTCGTTTTTATGCCAATGCAGAAAATGTATTGAAACCTACAAAAATTAAAACAGAATTCAATGTCAGCGAAGTTCATTACGATGCGATGGGAATTATTTTGGGTGTAATGCCTTGGAATTTCCCGTTTTGGCAAGTTTTGAGATTTGCAGTTCCGGCAATTCTTGCAGGAAACGTTATTTTGCTGAAACACGCCTCCATCTGTTTCGGAAGTGGTGATGAAATTGAAAAAGCTTTTGCAGAAGCCGGTTTTCCAAAATATATCTTCCAAAATCTAAAAATCGGACACAACGAAATCCAAGAGATTCTTGAAAATCCTTTAGTAAGAGGTGTAAGTTTAACAGGAAGTGAAAAAGCCGGTGCAACTGTTGCTGCTTTGGCCGGGAAAAACATTAAAAAATCCGTTTTGGAATTAGGAGGAAGTGATGCTTTTATCGTTTTAGAAGATTCTGATTATGGAAAAGCAGCGATTGACGGACCTGCCGGAAAACTTCAAAATACAGGACAGGTTTGTAATGCAGCGAAACGTTTTATTATTCATCAGGATATTGAGGAAAAATTTCTTCCAAAATTTATAGAAGAATACAATTCTTACCAGCCGGCTGACCCTTTTAAAAAAGAAACTAAATTGGGAAAAATGGCAAGACCAGATTTAGCAGACGAATTGGAAAATCAATATAAAAAAGCTTTGAAAAATGGAGCCGAAGTGGTTCTTGCTTTAGAACGTATCTCTGAAAATGAATTTCGTCCCGGAATTATCAGAGTACAAGAAGGTAATCCAATTTTGCAGGAAGAATTATTTGGACCATTGGCAATTCTGATGGTTGGAAAAGATGATGAAGAAATCCTGAAATTAGCGAATGATATCCCTTTTGGGTTAGGAAATGCAGTTTGGACGAAAGATAAAAAACGCGCTCAGTTTTTCATTGAAAATCTTGAATCGGGAACTGTTTCTATTAACAAATCTACAAGTTCTGATGCGAGACTTCCTTTCGGTGGAGCAAAATCTTCCGGGTACGGCGTTGAATTGTCTTTGTTGGCGATTAAAGAATTTACGCAGATAAAAACTGTGGTTGGAAATATTTAGAAAAATAATTACGCAAAGAATTGATTAAGAATTAAGTTCCAAAGATTCAATCAATTGAATTTTAGATTTTTATCTGAAATTTTCTTAAATAAAAACCCTTTCAAGTTCAAATTTGAAAGGGTTTCTTGTATTTTATTGATAAAGCTTGTTTGGAAGAACAATCCCATAGCCCCGATAGGAACGGCATCCTTTTTTGTTTTCTTCTACTCATTTTCTTTTAATCGAGAAACGTTCTGAAAACAAAAAAGATATAGTGGATAGCGGGATTAAGCTCCTAAAAAAATTAATTCAGATTGGCTGAAAGTTAGTTTTTAACATTCGCTAAAGAATCTGCTTTGGCTTTTTTCTCCTGTTCGATTTGTTGAATTACAAGATCGCGGTTGTCTTGTTCTTTCATAATTTCTGCCAGTTGAGGTTCTATGATTTTGTTCATTTCGTCTTCGGTCATATTGTTGGCTTCGGGAGAATCCAGCAGTTTTTTCCAAGGTCGTCTTTTTCCCCAAGGATAATCACCGTAAACAATGAGCGGCGTTCCTTTAGCTCTTGTAGTAGCTCCGCCTTTGTTAAGAATCCAGGTATCTACCCAAGTGTACATCCATTTGGCGTCTTCCTCCAACATTCTGAGGCAGGAGTGGGAAGCCGGATAACCTGGCATTGCGTATTGATGCCAGCCAATGCCATCAAAATTGGCAACGTTGACATTCCAGCGTAGTTTCCATTCGTCGCTCACAGTTGATATGGCAACTTCTTTTTTCCAATTGGCAAACATTAATCCTTTTTTTGTAGGCGTTGATTTTTTTCCCATGCTTGTTGGTCCCCATTTGATGAGGTTTCCATATTCATAAACGCCAAAAGCCTGAATAGGATAAGAAAAGAAAACGAATTTTTTTACATTTTCAAGACTTGTGAGATGGCCTGGAAACGGTGAATATATCAGGAAGTTATCTTCTATTTTTGCGGGGACAACTAATGTGTCTGCTCTTCCAATGTTGGCTCTGTCAAGTCGATTGAGCGCAAGAATCGTATAAAGCGCTTTTCCTGTAAATTCTTTTTTATTTTTTTGTGAAACCGAGTCGGTGTTTTTGTAAACCCAAGGGTAAAATCCAAAGTCTTTTCTGGGAATGACGACATCCGGAACATCGGGTTTTTCTTCATCTGTTTTTTTGATGTCTTCTTCTTCCGCTTTTTCTTTATCGGGAGATAAAATATCTGTAATTGAATTGTTGTTTTTATCTGAGGAAGGAAGAGAATCGTCTTTTTTACATTGGATAATTGTTAGCAAAAGAACGATGAATAAAGGAGAGGAGTGTTTTAATTTGAACTTCATAGTTTTTCTTTCTGTGACAAGAAGTTACAAAAAGAATACCAATAGCTACTGAGAATTGATAAATAATCAACGATGAATGATAAATTATAATCTATTAATTATGAATTTTTATTACTGATGTCTTTAATAATTTGCTTGGCATGAATTCTGGAATTTTCTATAAACCACAGATGTGTATCTTTTCCGCCACATACAACACCGGCTAGATAAATTCCATCTATGTTAGTTTCCATGGTTTCGGGGTTGTAATGCGGGTTTTGACATTCGCCTTTTAAATCGATTCCAATATTTTTCAGGAATTCGAAATCGGGAAGATAACCTGTCATTGCGAGGACAAAATCATTGTCTATTTCCTGAATTTCTCCTTTTTCAGTTTTGAAAATGACAGTGTTTTCTTTGATTTCCAGAAGTTCTGCTCCGAAAAAAGCTTTGATGCTTCCTTCTTTTATTCGGTTTTCAATGTCTGGCTTTACCCAATATTTTACACTTTTTGAGATTTCGTTGTTTCGGATAATCATTGTTACATTTCCGCCTTTTCGATAGATTTCTAAAGCGGCATCTACTGAAGAATTGCTGGAGCCAATCACCACAACATTCTGGAAAGCGTAAGGATAAGGTTCTGTATAATAATGTTTTACTTTTGGTAATTCTTCACCTTTGATATTCATCAGATTTGGAATGTCATAAAAACCTGTTGCAATCACTACATTTTTAGCAGAATAAATCTGCTTGCTGGTTTCAACTTGGAAAAAAGTGGATTTTTGAATATTAATAACCTTTTCGTAAGTTTTTACATTGAGCTCCTTTTGTCTGGCGATTCCCTGATAATATTCCAAAGCATCTTGCCGTCCGGGTTTTGGTTTGGTTGTAATGAATGGAATTTCGTCGATTTCCAATCGGTCAGCTGTCGAGAAAAACGTCATATACAACGGATAATTGTAAAGGCTGTTTACCACCGTTCCCTTTTCGATGATAATATATTTCAAGTTATTTTTTTTAGCTTCCAAAGCACATGCTAGACCAATTGGACCGCCACCAATTATAAGAACATCGTATAATTCCATTTTACAAATTTACAAAAGAAAATTGGTTAAAATTCTGCTTCTTCCCATTTTGTAGAATGAGTTGTGTGGCTACATAATCTGCGGTTTTCTGTCTGTAGATCTGTTAATTGTTTCAAGAGTTTTGAAATAATTTCTATACCCGGGAGATTAATATCTAGATCATAATGCCAATTGGCAAATCGCTCTAAATGCGATAATTCTTCATAAATAATATATTTCACACTATTTTCTGTTTCCGGATGCAATAGCTCTGAGTCAATTAATTGATCCAGAAAGCTGTTGTCAATTTTATATATCCGGATTATTTCTTCTATTGAGATTCTTTCTTGCATTACTAAGAATTTTTGAGTTGCTGAAATAGATCTTTTTGTTTTTCGGTAAGGTTTTTCGGGATAAGGATGTTATAAGTTACGTACAAATCACCATATTGTCCTTCTTTTTTGTAAATAGGGAAACCTTTTCCTTTGAGCCTTACTGTGGTGCCGTTTTGGGTTTCCGGTTTTACTTTTAATTTAACAGTGTTTTCCAAGGTTTTTACATTTACATCCCCGCCAAGCACAGCAGTATAAAGATCAATATCTACGGATGTTTTAAGATCATCGCCCACTCTTTTAAAATTTTGATCTTCTGCGATATTAAATGTAATGTAAAGATCTCCATTAGGGCCGCCGTTTATACCTGGATTTCCGTGACCTTTCAGTTTGATTTGTTGACCGTCATAAATACCTGCAGGGATTGTAATCCTTACTTTTTTGCCATTAATATCAAAGGTTTGCTGGTGGGTTTTTGCAGCATCATATAGGCTTAAGTTCAGTTCGGCATATACATCCTGACCTTTGAATTTTCCGTTTGCACTTCCTCTCGAATTTCTTCCAAAACCTCCGCCAGCACCACCAAACATCGATTGGAAGAAATCTGAAAAATCTTCGCCTTCTCCAAAATCTGCTCCTGAAAATCCACTGCCAAAGTTTCCAGAATATTGCTGTTGTTGTCTCTGTTGTTGCTGTGCACGTTCATACTCTTCGCCCTGTTTCCAATGTTCGCCATATTTATCATACTTTGCGCGATTTTCTGGATTACTCAGGACTTCATTTGCCTCATTGATTTCTTTGAATTTTTTCTCTGCTTCTTTATCGTTCGGATTCATATCTGGATGATGTTTCCGAGCTAGTTTTCTGTAAGCTTTTTTGATGTCATCAGCAGACGCATTCTTCTCTATGCCGAGTGTTTTATAATAGTCTATAAATGCCATAATGCCAATAGGTTTTATGATTCTAAGTTAAGAAAAAAAATAGTAAGAAAAGATAAAATAATAACTATTGTTCTACCCAGATTAGTTTGGAAGTGTCATATCCCACAGATTTTGCTTTGTCCAAAAATCTAGATTTGATATGATTTGGTATTTTTTTCTCTCTGGAAAGAATCCACAGATAATCCAGATTTTTCCCCGCAACCAGGGCATATTGGTAATCCACTAAATCAATGACGTTGTACCCGGACCAGAATGGTTTGAAGAAAGAAACTTTTAATCTAGCTTCATTGTCAGAGTTTACAAATCGGGCTTCACCAATGCTTTGTTTCCATTCTTGTTTAACGTAATCAAACCCTTTATTATTGACCTTTATGGTTCCATCCGGATTTTGGGAATAGGTAGCTGTTACTTGATTTAGATTTTTCTCAAAACGATAATCAAAACGGGCGATTTCATACCATTGACCCAGATATTTTTGAGGATTAAAGTTTTGTATGGCATTGGCTTTTTCTGGAATTCCTGTAGAGCAAGAATTGAAAATTATTAAGGCTAAAGCGCCCAAAGATAACGGAATGGCTATTTTTAGAAACGATTTTTTCATAATTATATTTATTTAAAAATCAATTCAAAAATGATTCCAATAAAAGGTCTATTAAATGAGAGAGAAAAAAAACAACAGCTTTTTCTCTCTCTCTCTCTCTTATTTAATTATATAACTTCTAATATTCCGGAGCTAATTCTATCACAAGACCTTCCAATTCTGGAGTTACAGGGATTTGACATCCTAATCTGCTATTAGGCTTCATATTAAATGCTTCTGCAAGCATGGCATCTTCATCCGGAAGCATTTCTGGCAGCGGAACGTTTTCACTTAACACATAACATTGACAAGAGGCGCACATGGCCATCCCTCCGCAAATTCCAATAGTACCTTCTGGTGCCAACTCATAAGCGCGTACCACTTCCATTATACTCATTGCCATATCTGTAGGTGCAGGAATTGTATGGGAAACGCCTTTTCTGTCTATGATTGTAATATTAACGTCTGTCATACTGCAAAGATAAGAAGTAGATTTTAGATAAGAGGTTTTAGACCTTAGATTTTAAAAATAGCTATAAAAAAAGAGGATTTTCATAATCCCCTTTTAATTTATTTAATCCATCAGAAATGTTCTAATCAATCGATTTTATAACCGCTTTTTCAGCTTCTTTTCTGGTTCCGTCAAAACCGTCAACACCGCTTACTGTTGTGTATTTTAAAACGAATTTTTTACCAGGATTTAGTCTGTTGTAAACGCTTTGCACCATTAAAGTAGCTTCGTGGAAACCGCAAAGTATTAATTTTAATTTTCCTGGGTATGTATTGATGTCACCAATTGCGTAGATGCCGTCAACGTTGGTTTGATAGTCCAGTGCATTGTTTACCTTGATGGCGTTTTTTTCAATCTCCAGTCCCCAATCTGAAAGTGGACTCAATTTAGGCGTCAATCCGAATAATGGAATCAGGTAATCTGTTTCCAGAATTGATTTTTCACCCTCTTTTTCAATTTCTATTGCAGATAGTTTATCATCCCCAATTAATCCAGTCACTTCAGCCGGAGTAATCAGGTTAATTTTTCCCTGGTGTTTCAGTTCAGTTACTTTTTCTACAGAATCTAGTGCACCACGGAACTCATTTCTTCTGTGGATTAAAGTCACTTCAGAAGCAACATCGGCCAAGAAAACAGACCAGTCCAGTGCAGAATCTCCACCGCCGGCAATTACGATTTTCTTGTCTCGGAACATTTCTGGTTCTCTCACGAAATATTCTACACCGTTTTCTTCAAATATATCGATGTTCTCAAGCTCCGGTTTTCTAGGGTCAAAACTCCCTAATCCACCTGCAATAGCAATGGCTTTACCTTTAACTTTTACGCCTCTGCTCGTTGTTACAATGAAATCGCCTTCTTCTGTTTTTTCATAACTCACTGCTTTTTGAGCGAGTGAAAACTGAGGTTCAAATTGTTTGATTTGTTCCATCAGGTTATCAACTAAAACGCCCGCATCTACGCTTGGAAATCCGGGAATATCAAAGATGGGTTTCTTAGGGTAAAGCTCTGTTAATTGTCCGCCAGGTTGAGGAAGTGCGTCTATCAAGTGACATCTCAGTTTTAATAATCCGGCTTCGAAAACAGCGAAAAGTCCTGTTGGACCTGCGCCTATTATAATAATATCTGTTTCAAACATTTGAATTTAATTTTTGAAAAGGCAAATTTAGAGATTAAATCTGATTTTAGAATGATTCTAAAGTATGATAAAACTTAGTTGAATTTTAAATTTATTACCAAATGATAAGTTTTTTAAGAAAAATGATTCTTATTATTGTGCTTTCATCATTTGTGTTTTTAAATCCCTGACGATATCAATTTGTCTCAGGGATTTTTTATTACCCGTTTCTTTTAATAAGCGCCATATAAAATCCATCGTAACCTTCACTAGGCATAATTTTTTGATCTTTAATCAGAGAAAAATCTGGGTTTTCTTTTAAAAATATAGCCACCTGTTCGTTGTTTTCAGACGGTAGAATAGAGCAGGTTGCGTAGATCATTTGTCCTCCTTTTTTCAGGATTTTGGAATAATCCTGTAAAATCTGCTGTTGCTCGCCCTTGATTCTATCAATAAATTCCTGGTCAATTTTCCATTTGGAATCTGGGTTTCTCTTCAGAACGCCTAGGCCGGAACAAGGGGCATCTATTAGTAATCTGTCGGCTTTTTCGTGTAATCTTTTGATGACTTTGTTATCGGAGATCAGTCTGGTTTCTATATTGTGTGCGCCCGCTCTTTTGGCTCTTCTTTTAAGTTCAGCTAGTTTCCATTCAAAAATATCGAGAGCTATAATTTGACCTTTGTTTTTCATTAAAGCGGCCAGATGCAGGGTTTTTCCACCCGCTCCGGCGCAGGCATCTACAACGCGCATGCCTTCTTTTACATCCAATAATTCTCCGATTTTCTGAGAACTTGCATCCTGAACTTCAAATAATCCGTCTTTAAAAGCCGATGTTAAGAATACATTTTTCTTTTCTTCCAGTTGTACAGCATCGGGATAGTTTTTAATTGTGAAAGATTCTACATTTTCATCTTTTAAATCCGCAATTAATTCTTTTGGAGTTGTTTTAAGCGTGTTGGTGCGTAATACAGTGGGAGCTTGCTCGTTAAGTGCCAGCATTTCTCTTTCCCAATTTCTTCCTAATTCTTTTTCAAGAGTTTCTGCCAGCCATTCTGGGATGGAATATTCTATAGCTTTTGTAGGCACAGTACCTTTTTTTAATTTGGTAAGAATATCTGCGATTTTGATGCCGTCAAATTCTTCAAATTTTTTATAATGACTTTTGCTCCAGAGAAGATATGCCAGAATTAATTTATAAACATTATTCGGTTTTACGCCTTCTCCCATATAATATTCCAAACGTTTTTTCCAACGGATGATGTTGTAAAAAATCTCTGAAACAGTCTGTCTATCTTGACTTCCCCATTTTTTATGGGCTTTAAGAAGACGTTCTATGACTTTGTCTGCGTATTTTTTTTCTTGGAAAAAAGTTTCCTGAAGCGCATCGTGGATCCCAATCAAGAGATTGCGGTGTATTAATTCCATAAAGTTTACTGAAATAAGACTGCAAATTTAGTAAAAATAAAACAGTCTTAAATAACCTTGTTAATTCTGACTTCTTTGCTTGTTGTGTGCCGAATTCTTGTCTTATGCGAAGCTAACATAGCAAATTAGAATGTTAATTTTGTATTAATTTTCCAAAATTGTTTAATTTTTTTGTTTAACAATTTTGTCAAAAAATAAATTTGAAATAAATTTGCACAAAATTGTTTAACAAAAATGTCAAATCAAGCAAAAAAAGACCAAACACAAGAGCTTATCAAAGAAACGACTAAGAATCTTTTCTTTGTTCAAGGGAGATTTGGCGCTACAACGCAGGAGATTGCAGACGAGGCAGGTGTCAATAGAACATTAATCAATTATTATTTTCGATCTAGAGATAATCTTATTCAGATTGTTTTTGATGAAGCTCAGAGAGTAGAAAAAGAAAAATCGGATATTATTCAGGAATCTGATTTGCCATTTAAAGAAAAGATTACTCATTTTATTGAGAATAGCTTACAAACGAGTCTTCAATATCCTTACCTCGAAACTTATATTGTTTCTCAAATCAATAATGGCTGTTTTCACAGAAAAGATATTGATGAAAAACATAAAGAGCAGATTCTTAAAAATATCCAAGTTGAAATGGATAAAGGGAATATTGAGAAGATGGAACCAATTCAGTTTATTTTCAATATGATTTCTCTGCTTGTTTTTCCGAGTGCTGTAAGGCCTCTTTTTATGGAAAATATGATGATTGATGATAAAGAATTTGACAGATTGATTGCGGATAGAAAAGATATTATTCTCAATATGCTTTTTAAAAATTAAAAAAAAATCCTAAAGTATTTTAAAAAATGAATCGTCCTTTAGGAGTAAAGAGTTATAAAAGAAAAATTAAAAATAAACGAAGTAATAAATTATGAATAGAAAACTTAAAACTGCAAATCGCCTCAAGTTTGGGATAGCTGCAGCATTTATGATTTTCGGCTCTTCTTCTGCATTTGCACAGCAACAGATTTCTTTGCAAGAAGCAATCAAACAAGCTTTGCAAAATAAAGCTGAAGCCAAAAAAGCTGATTTACAAGTTAAAAAAGCTGAATATAAAATTGCCGAAGCTAGAGCTGGTGCTTTACCACAGATAAGTGCTACTGCAGGCTTGACATATAATCCAATCATCCAAGAATCACTTTTGGAATTTGGAGGTGAAAGAATTAAAGCACAATTGGGTCAACCTTGGGCGTCTCAGGCTGTGGTAACATTGAACCAAGCTATTTTTGATCAAAGAGTTTTTACCGGTCTTAAAGCTGCAAAATCTACAAGAGAGTTTTATGTTCTCAATGCACAACTTTCCAATGAGCAGATTATTGAAAATGTAGCAACTGCTTATTATCAGGTTTTTGTTCAGGAAGAGAATCTTAAAACTTTGAATGTAAGTTATGCTAACACAGAAAAAGTTAGAAATGTTATCAAAAGCTTAGTAGATAATGGTTTGGCAAAAGGAATTGATCTGGATAGAACCAATGTACAATTAACTAATATCAGTGCAAGCAGACAGCAATTGGTGAATGCTGTTGAACTCTCTAAAAATTCTTTGAAGTTTTATATGGGTATTCCTATTGATAAACCTATCGAGTTGGAAGAAAAATCTATCGAGCCAAGACCAGAATTGATTGCTGGTAATGTGAATTTGGATGATCGAACAGAAATTAAAGTTCTTAATAAAAACAAAGAACTTCTTCAGTATAATCTAAAAGCTACAGAAGCTTATCTCTATCCAACGGTTGGATTGACTGCAAACTATGGATGGGCAGGAATGGGTAAGAAATTTCCTTTAACAAATGGATTGAATAATGGCGTTCTTTGGAGTGACTATTCAGCGGTTGGTTTGAATATCAATATTCCGATTTTTACTGGTGGCGCTACCAAATCAAAGATTCAGCAGGCAGAAATTGATATTTTAGATCTTGAACAGGATATTCAAAGTACGCAGTTGAGCTTGAGTTTAGATTACAAAAATTCGATTGCTAATATGGAAAATTCTATTATCAATATAGAAAGTATGAAGAATAATGTGTCTTTGGCTGAAAAAGTACAAAAAGATACACAAGCTAATTATCAATATGGATTGGCAACTTTAACAGAAGTTCTTGATTCTGAAAATGCACTTACAGATGCCAAACAGAATTATACAACAGCATTATTAGATTACAAACAAGCTGAAATCAAGTTGATAAAAGCGAAAGGTGAACTTAATACTTTACAAAATCCATAATATCTCAATTGACAAAAAATAAATTATATCAAATGAAAAAAACTTTAATATATATCATCGTAGCAGCTGTTCTAATTGGTTTGGCAGCTTGGAAAATTTCCGATAACAAAAAGAAGCAGGAAACCGAAGTAAAAGAAGTTGCAAAACAAGTTGACAAAATTAATGTTAACGTGATTACCGCTTCTCGTGAAAATATCGATACAGATTATTCAGCCAACGGAACATTTATCCCAAAACAAGAGACACAGCAATCTTCTGAGATTTCCGGACGTATCGTAAATGTTTTGGTAAAAGAAGGTTCTAGAGTAGGAGCAGGTCAGGTTCTTGCAACCATCAAAAGAGATGCGATAGAAGTAGATGTTACCCAGGCTCAGAACAATTTGCAGAATGCTATTGCAGATAACCAGCGTTATGAAAACGCATATAAAACAGGTGGTGTTACAAAACAACAGCTTGATAATTCAAGATTACAACTGAAAAATGCTCAGGCTGCAGTGAGAGCACAAGGCGTAAGAGTAAATGATACCAGCGTAAGAGCAGGCATCAGTGGAACAATCAACAAAAAAATGGTGGAGCCAGGAATGGTTGTTGCGCCGGGAACAGCTTTGTTCGAGATTGTTAATATCAATACTTTGAAATTGTCTGTTTTGGTTGATGAGAGTCAAGTTGGAAGAATTCAGTTAGGTCAAGAAGTTAAGATTAATGTGAATGTTTTACCAGAAGATTCTTTTGCTGGTAGAATTACTTTCATTGCACCAAAAAGTGATGCTTCTTTGAATTTCCCAGTAGAAATCGAAGTTCCAAACAAAGGAAACTTGAAAGCTGGTATGTACGCAACAGCAGTTTTCAAAACCAATCACGGTGCTGAAACTCAAAATATGCTGACTGTTCCTGCGGAAGCTTTCGTAAATGGAGTAAGTTCAGGACAATTATTTGTTGTGAGCAACGGAACTGCAAAATTAATTAAAGTTCAAACTGGAAAAGTTTACGGTGATAAAGTTCAAATCCTAAGCGGACTTAACGGTGGTGAGCAAGTAATTACCAGTGGACAAATCAACCTAGATAACGGTTCAAAAATCAATATCGTAAAGTAAGAGAAGATGAAGTTAGCAGAAATATCCATTAAAAGACCATCGCTCGTTATCGTATTATTTACGATTCTGACATTGGGTGGTTTGTTGAGTTACTCTATGATGGGGTACGAATTGATTCCGAAGTTTGAAACCAATATGGTGACGATTTCTACGGTTTATCCAGGTGCTTCGCCAAGCGAGGTGGAAACTTCGGTAACCAGAAAAATCGAAGATGCGGTTGGTTCTTTGGAAAACGTGAAGAAAGTAGAATCTTCATCTTACGAGAGTTTATCGGTAATTATGGTTCAGTTGAATACAGGTGCTGATGTAAACTACGCGTTGAATGATGCACAAAGAAAGGTAAATGCTATTTTAGCAGATCTTCCGGATGATGCAGATCCGCCTTCACTTCAGAAATTCTCATTGGATGATCTACCGATTATGACATTGAGTATCTCCAGTGATAAACTGAATAACAAAGATCTTTATGACCTTTTAGATAAAAAAATTGAACCTATCTTTTCCCGTGTCAACGGTGTTGCTCAGGTTGACCTTGTTGGAGGGCAGGAGAGAGAAATTCAAGTAAGTTTAGACGAAAAGAAGATGCAGGGTTATGGTCTTGCGATTGCAGATGTACAACAAGCGATTCTTTCTTCGAACTTAGATTTCCCAACGGGAGCTTTGAAAACCAGAACTTCTCGTTCTACCATCAGACTTTCTGGGAAATATAGAGACGTCCAGGAAATGAATAACCTTGTGGTTTCCAACAAAAACGGGGCTCAGGTTCGTTTGTCTGATATTGCAACTGTTTTTGATACTCAGAAAGATGTTGAAAAAGTAGCAAGATACAATCAGAAGTCTACAATCTTGATGCAAATCAAAAAGCAATCTGATGCCAACGCAGTTTCGGTTTCGGAATTGGTTCAGAAGACGATTGCTCAGGTTCAGGACAATTATAAAACTCAAGGTGTTAAAGTCAATATCGTAGATGATACAACAGACTTTACTTTGGAAGCGGCAGACCACGTAATTTTCGATTTATTCTTAGCGATTATTTTGGTGGCTGTGGTAATGTTATTGTTCCTTCATAACATCAGAAACGCATTCATCGTGATGGTTTCTATCCCAGTTTCGTTGATTGCAACAGTGATTGGAATGTACTTAATGGGATATACCTTGAACTTGATGAGTTTATTAGGACTTTCTCTCGTTGTAGGTATTCTTGTGGATGATGCGATTGTGGTTTTGGAAAACGTTTACCGCCATATGGAGATGGGGAAAAGCAGAATCCGTGCAGCATACGACGGAGCTTCGGAGATTGGATTTACTGTAACTGCAATTACTTTGGTAATCGTGGTGGTATTCTTACCGATTGCGATGAGTTCAGGATTAGTGTCTGATATCTTGGCGCAGTTCTGTGTTACCGTCGTTATTGCGACGATGTTATCATTATTGGCTTCATTTACGATTATTCCTTGGTTATCATCAAGATTTGGTAAGTTGGTACATTTGACCGGGAAAAATCCATTTGAGAAATTTATCCTTTGGTTCGAAAAACAATTGGAGAAATTTACACACTGGATTAGTGGAATCTTAGAATGGTGTTTGAAATCGACATTAAGAAGAGTAATGACTGTTATCGTAACATTCCTTATATTGATTTCTTCCTTTATGTTGGTAGCATTTGGATTTATCGGAGGTGAATTCTTCCCGAAAATGGACAGAGGACAGTTTCTTGTTCAGATGGAATTACCGAAAGATGCTTCTGTAGAAAAAACCAACCAGGTAACATTGGCAGTTGAAAAATACCTTAGAAATGATAAGGATGTAGTGGATATGATTACAACAGTTGGTCAGCAGTCTACAGGTTTTGGTGGTGCGCAGGCAACTTTATATCAATCCGAGATTCAGGTAATTTTAGTGGATAAATCTGAACGTAACGAAAGTACCGATATCAAATCTGCAAAAATCAAAAGAAATCTGGAAGAAAAATTCACCGGAGTTGAGTTCAAAACAGCACCAATAGGATTGATGGGAGCAGATAATGCACCAATCGAAATGGTTGTAACAGCTCAAGACAACGAAACTGCAAATAAAGAAGCGAATAGAATCCTAGAATTACTTAAAAAAGTGCCTGGTTCTGTAGATGCAGAATTGTCAACTGACTCAGGAAGTCCGGAAGTTCAGGTGAATATCGACAGAGATAAAATGGCTTCTTTAGGCTTAAATCTTTCTAGTGTAGGACAAACGATGCAAACTGCATTTAGTGGAAATACAGACGGAAAATTCAGAGCGGGAGAGTATGAATATGACATCAATATCCGTTTTGGAGATGCTAACAGACAGTCAATTGATGACGTAAGAAATCTGATGTTCACTAATCCACAAGGTCAACAAGTAAGACTAAGCCAGTTTGCTGATGTAAAAATGGGATCCGGACCAAGTTTGCTAGAACGTAGAGATAAAGCTCCGTCTGTAAAAGTAAAATCTAAAGTGGTCGGTCGTCCTGTGGGTGATGTTGCCAATGAATGGGCAGACCAGTTTATGAATAATGAAAAGACTAAACCTGCAGGTGTAACTTACATCTGGAGTGGAGATATGGAAAACCAGACGGAAGGTTTCGGTACTTTGGGAATTGCATTGGCCGCAGCTATTATTTTGGTTTATCTGGTAATGGTTTCCTTGTATGACTCGTTTGTTTATCCGTTTGTGGTATTGTTCTCGATTCCGTTGGCATTGATTGGAGTAATGGTAATTCTGGCAATCACAGGAAACTCATTGAATATCTTTACAATGCTCGGTATGATTATGTTGATTGGTTTGGTTGCAAAGAACGCGATTATGATTGTTGATTTTGCGAATATGAGAAAAGCAGCCGGAGCTAATACGCACGACGCTTTGATTCAGGCCAACCACGCACGTCTTCGTCCGATTTTGATGACAACTATTGCGATGATTTTCGGTATGATTCCAATTGCGATTGCAAAAGGAGCAGGAGCGGAGATGAACAACGGATTGGCTTGGGTAATTATTGGTGGTTTGACATCATCATTATTCCTGACTTTGATTATTGTACCAGTAGTTTACTCTTTATTTGATTCAATTTTGAGAAGAATGGGTAAACACGAAACTGTAGATTATGATGCTGAAATGAAAGCTGATTATGAACACAGAGAACTAAGTGAAGACGGATTTACGCCTAAACACGTAGATTAATCTCAATTTAATTTAACCTTTAAACCGTATCAATTTTATTGATGCGGTTTTTTTGTTTTTAATTTAGAGCTTGTTTAAAAATTATGAAAAATATTTAACCACAAAGTCACAAAAGAAAAAAAAGAAAATCTTTCAAAGAGCAAAAAAACTAACATTTGAAGCCATTATCCTTATTTGAACTTTGATAAACTTAAGTGAAATTAAAACTTTGTGACTTTTGTGGTTTTCGAAACAAATTTAAACAGGCTTTGAAGGATATAAATAAAAAGACTCTCAGAAAAACCTAAGAGTCTCAATATATTTTAAACTAGAAAAATTAATCCGCCATTGCTTCGCCAGACTTTCTATAGACAAAATTGCCATAGATGTGTCTTCTTGCAAAACGACTTGGCGAATCAGAATTTACCATTTTGATATAAGTATTTCTTGGAACACCGATGTATTCGAACATTTGTCCATTCAAGTGCTGAACAGTCAAAATCGATTTCTCCAGATAAAAATCCTGAATATTGGACTTTGTAATCGTTTCCGTATATTCTTCTTTGTATCTCTCCTGAGTTTCCGGGTTTATGCTCACCAAAAAGTGGTAAGCTTCTATTACAGATTTGCTTTTTTCCTCGGCTTCAAGCTTCGCATCTTCGTTATTATTAAATTTATCAGGATGCGTATCTTTCATCACATTTCTGTAGATATTTTTCAGTTCTTTTAGCGTTACTTTATGATCTACTTCCAGCAATTTTCTGTATTCTGCAATTTTCTTCATTGTCCAATTTTTTCGGCTGCAAAAGTACGGGATTAAATATTAATAATGCTAATCTGTTCATTATTAATTTGTTAATAATTGAGGTGTTTATAAGGTTTTAAGATGGGACGGTTTTTATAACAGATCAAGTTGTTAAGGAATAAAATCTTATCTTTGGAAAGTAAATTTTAAAAACAATGAAAAAGTTTTTTGTAACATCCATCGTAGCACTAACCATCGTTTCTTGTACCAGCAGATTGGGGAATTCTTCCAAATTAGGAAAAACCCAAGCCTCTATTACAGGCACACAATGGGTTTTGGCAGATGATTTAGCAAACAAGCCCACTTTAGTAATAGAACAAAATAAAATCTCTGGCAACGCCGGCTGCAATAATTATTTTTCTGACATCACTATCGATACCTCTGCGGGTAATTTTATCGCAAAAAATATAGGCTCTACAAGAAAGTTATGCAAAAATATGACTTCGGAAACAAGTTATCTCAGCGTATTGAAGGAAGTTAATAAGTATGTAGTAACCGAATCTACATTGGAACTTTATAAAGACAATCTCTTGTTGCTTAAGTTTAACAAGCAATAATAAAGCATAAAAAAAGGAACTCCAGTCAGAGTTCCTTTTTTATTTATTCTTCGTCTTCTTCGTCTTCGTATTTTGCAAGCTCTTCATCACACCATTTGAAGGCTTCTTCCACTACTTTTGTAGCCTCGTTGGCTACGGTTTCTTCATCGTCTCCTTCCAGATCATCCAACCACTCTACATCTTCTTCTTCTACATTAAGAATAAAACGAGGATACTGTGTATGTACTACAAATAGATCTTCTGGAAAATCAGAATTGTCGGCTAATAAAAACTTTGGTAATTTCATATGTGAATATTTATTGTTTTCTAAAGTCATATGTTATCGCTTTGGCGACTTCATAATATAAAATTTTAAAATCAAATCAGAGCGTTTTTACGATTGTCGCTCTATTGTTCAAAGATAAAAAATTTCCCGAAAAAAATTATTGATAATTATTTTTTTTAATATTGATTTTTTTTTCGACCCTATATCTCGTTAAAACTTCTTTTCTTAATGTATCCTGAGCTTTGAAACTAATATAAATATGTGGATTTACCGTGCTGATGAGCTCTGCCGTTTGTCCATCATTATCCATTTCATCTTTCATATAGAACTTTAGTTGCTTGTTCAGCATGTTTTCTGATTTCAGAAATTGCGTTACGGATTTTCTGTTTTGCAGATAATCGCCTCTAGACAGCCAGGTAAAAGCAAAACCGGTCAAAAGACTTAAAAAGCCAATACCCAACGTTAAATCACCAAAAAGATTAAACAGCTTTTTGAAAAATACCAGCCATATTCCCAAAACAAAAGGCGCCAGCAATCTGTAATCTATCGCATTAACAGAATAAACATATTGAACAAAATACGAGAGCACAATTGCGACTAATGAAATCACCAGAAATAGTTTTTCTGATTCCGAAAGTTGAGTTTTGATAAAAACAAAGACCATTGCCAACATAGTTAAAACTCCAATACCATAAATCCCGTAGTTGATAGCGCCACCATTAGGATCTGCAATATGAATGAATGGATTAAAGGTCGTTGCAAGTCCCTGGAAGAGTTCGGTAAGTAATTCTGGCGTAGATTTTAGTCCGATTTCCAAAAAACTGTCAACATAATTTTCATTAAAATAATCAATAAACAATAGTTTATAAATTCCATAAAATCCGATTCCTAAAACGCCTGAAATGGCAAAGGATTTCCAGTAATGTTTACCAATTTTCATCATACCGAAAACAATACTTCCAACGCAAAAAAACAAAGCACTGTAACGGATGTTGAGGAGTGAAATGAGTAGAATTGTTAATAAAAAAATCCCTTTAGATTGGCTTATTTTGTTCTCTATAATTTGTTGTGCTACGTAAAAAAAGATAAATACGAGTGGTAAAGTCATCGCTTCGCTCATCGTAAAAGAAAAAATACTGACAAAGCTGAAGAGTGCCGATGTAACCAGAAGTTCTTTGAAATAAAACCGTTTTCGATAAGCGAAAATCAATAGTGCTGTGTAGGCCAGAATTCCAATAAATTTGCTGCTCCAGAATTCATCCAGACCAAAATACGTGAAAAATTTAATGAATAATGGATAACCAAGCGGGGCCGTAGTATTATCAATGATCGGAAAAATCTTAGACTGTCGCATATAGCGGATAGAATCTGGATTAACGCGTCCTTTTTCATTCAAGAGAAACCTTGCAATAATCATCATGTAACTTAGAATGATTAATAATGTCTGCAGGATTTTCTCATATCTGGAATTGAGTTTTATAGAAATCATAGTTTATAGAATAAAAAAAGTCAGAATCTAATCCAATTCTGACAAAGTTATTAATCGTAATTCGAAATTACTAATTTTTGTAATCCGGAGATTGATTATTTCACGAACATTTTAGACACTTTCTCTGCCTTTTTACTTTCGGAATAATCGTAGAAACCTTCACCAGATTTTACACCTTTTTTGCCTGCCATTACCATATTCACAAGAAGTGGATTCGGAGCATATTTCGGATTTTTGAAACCATCGTACATTACGTTCAAAATAGCAAGGCAAACATCAAGACCTATAAAATCGGCCAATTGCAAAGGTCCCATTGGATGCGCCATTCCGAGTTTCATCACCGTATCAATTTCCTCGACACCAGCTACACCGTTGTAAAGTGTTTCGATAGCTTCGTTGATCATCGGCATCAGAATTCTGTTGGCTACAAATCCAGGATAATCATTCACTTCGGTTGGAACTTTTCCTAAAGTTTTGCTCAATTCAAAAATCTCATCAAATGTTTCTTTGGAAGTGGAGTAGCCTTTGATGATTTCTACCAATTTCATAATCGGAACCGGATTCATAAAGTGCATTCCGATGACTTTTTCCGGACGCTTGGTTGCAGCAGCAATTTGAGTAATTGAGATAGATGATGTATTAGTGGCTAGAATACAGTTTTCCGGCGCCAACTCATCAATCTGAGTAAATATTTTCAGTTTCAAATCCAGATTTTCCGTCGCAGCTTCTACTATCAAATCTGCATTTGGAGCTACCTCTTTTAAATCTGTAAATGTTGTAATGTTTGCGAGGGTTTTTGCTTTTTCTTCCTCGGTCAAGTTTCCTTTAGCGATGATTCTATCAAGATTGGTAGTGATGGTTTGGATGGCTTTGTCCAAACTGTTTTGATTGACATCTACCAAACTTACTGCAAATCCACTTTGAGCAAAAGTATGGGCAATCCCATTTCCCATAGTTCCGGCGCCTATTACAACAATGTTTTTCATATATTAATTCAAAGTTTAAAATTTAAATTCAAAGTTGTGAGTTAGTTGTCTTTATTTTTGAAAACCCTTTTAAAAATACCAAATTCACAACCAGAGCAAGTTTCTATGATTGCATTTCTGTTTTTAATATGATCGAAAATCTTCTGTTCATAGGTTTCTA
Organism: Flavobacteriales bacterium UBA2306; assembly: GCA_002345565.1. Taxonomy (GTDB): domain Bacteria; phylum Bacteroidota; class Bacteroidia; order Flavobacteriales; family Weeksellaceae; genus Epilithonimonas. The sequence goes on from DDVS01000002.1 coordinate 238,309, forward strand.
ACTCAATTAATTCTTTGCCTAAAAGATACTGAATTTGATCATAACCCCACATTTGTTTTTCAGGATTAAATGACTTCATCCAATTTACATAGCTTTCGACATTATTTAGTTTTTCCAAGTCTAGGTCAAACATTTCCTCGTTTTTACTTCCAGAATAACCACAGTAATCTCCGTAAACACTTTTTGTTATAATATCATCAATAAAATTTTTTTGAGAATAATTAGTTTTATAAAAATGATTATGTTTTAAAATGTAATTATTAATCTCAGAATCAAATTTGCCGGAAATTTGTTTTTCTTCATCTTTATATTGAGCGTAGTCTACGATTTTTCCCACTTCTTTTCCGTCAAGATAGAACAAAAATATAAAGACATTTCTTCCTTTCACATAATGTATGTCAAAAGGGTAAGAGAATCTTAATTCGTAAACACTTTCTGTTAAACCAAAATCAAGTAATCTTGTAACAGAATGATGATATTCTTGAATGTCAATTATTTTTTCAAATTTCTCATTCTTAATATTCTGAATTTTGATTGAATCCGAGCTGAAAATAAAATTCTCAAATTCTTTTTTAGCAACTTCATAATTATCTTTTTGACAGAAAATTGTCAATGAAACTAAGGTCAACAAAAAAGAAAATATAAATTTCATTAATGTAATTTCTCAAGATAATATAGATACTCTGTCGTTCCCGAAGCTTTGTGATTTCTGTTTTCTTCCTTATCCGCACGGAAACGCTGATACTCGGTTGTAAATATATCATATTTCCCGAATTTGGAAAGTGTATTTTTGATATCGCTTTCAGACATCAGTCCTTCATTATTGTAGCTTAGAAAAATATGCTGAAATTGAGCATTTTCGATGAGGTTTTCAAATGTTCTCAGAACTTCCGGTTTGCTACAATATTTTGATTTTTGATAATTCCTCAATCCCGTTTTTCCTTTCGGTGAGAACTGATCGTATTTTGCAATCGTGTTCAGAAGATGATAATTGGCGCCATATTGACGAGCATTATAAGGCGGATCGAGATAGAGAATATCGCCTTCGATTTTCTTGATTAATTCGTTGGCGTCTTCATTATAAACCTCGTGTTGGTTTTCCGTGATTTCAAAATGACAAGGAATCAATTCCAGTTTTTTCTGCGCCGATTTTTTAATTTGTTTCAAAAACGCACCGTAAACCGAAGCTGTGTTGGCAATTTTATCAGCGGCTTCCAAAAGTGAACAAAGCAGAAAATAATATTGATCTTCATTGATTTTTTTTGAAGATCTCCATTTTTCTATCTCTTGTCGGATGGCATCAATTTTTTTACCATTGTCTTCCGAGAAATAAAGCCTTTCCGATTTCCCATTTTCCGAATATTCTTCTGAGACAAAACCAGATTTCCCCTCAATCGAGTTCAATTCTTCTATTAAATTTTCAAATTCAACTGTTTGATGATTTCCAATATAATTTCTATTGAGAACATAGCTATAAAATTCGAAATCGTTGCTGATGACTTTTTTGGTTTCTGCTTTGAAATTTCGTCCTACAATTCCTGTTCCGGCGAAGAGGTCGCAAAAAGTTTTGTTGGATAAATCTTTACCAACAACTTGATAAACGCTTTGTTTGATAAAATCCGAAAGTTTGTTTTTGGAACCGATGTAATTCATTAATAATATAAATTCTGTAAAAATCTTTGCAAACTAAGAGACTTTGATGAGTTTTACGACTTTGCGAGCCTTAAAAATATTTTCAATAATCGTAAAAAAAACTTTGCGGACTTTGCGTTAAAACTAGACTTTAATCCAAATAACATCAGAAAAAATCTCCCTCGAATCCAAATTTAAAGAAACTAAATTATCCTTGGAAAAATTACCCAAATAATCTTCAATTTTATCTTGGATTAGTGTCAATTCGGTTTTCAGTTTCCAATGTTCTCCATTTTTTTCATCAAAGAAGATAATAAACAATCGGTTTTCAAGGTGTTTCCGTCCTTGCTGACTTTGATTGTTGTAAAGCCATTCAATCAATTCCTTTTTATGATTCAATGAATAATCAAAACTCTTCCCAAATTGCCTCGGAAAAACGCTGCTTTTATGGTCAAACGGAATCTCCGAAATATAAAAATCCACTGTTTTAGAAAATGGATTGTCTTCTTTTTTAACTAAAGAATTTGAAACAAAAATAGATTCAACCGCTTTTGCCGACCAGAAATTCAGCCAACGATTGAAAGCATAATTTCTAAGTTCATTATCAAAATCTTTACATTGATTTTCCAGATTTTCAAAATCCTGAATCTGATAAATGAACTTCGTTTTTCTATCCCATTCATCCGATTGCTTTCTTCCCCAAGTGTAAGGGAAATCAAGACGTTTTTTGAGCTCGGATTCTAGAGATTGGAGATTCATTTGTGTTTAATTTTTCACTCGATTATTTCTGAATCAACCTCACAATCTCCAGCGCCACTTTCAAAGCCTCAGTTCCGTCTTCCAAAGAAACCTGAACAGGAACATCATATTCAATTGCATTAGCGAAACTTTCCAATTCGTCAAGAATTGCATTATTCGGCTGAATGTTCGGATATTCGAAAAGAATCTGGTTTTTCTCACCTTCTGCATTTTCGATAATCATATCAAAGTCAGATGGGTTTTCCGGCGCCGGTTTCATACGGATAACTTCTGCTTTTTTCTCCAAGAAATCTACAGAAACATAAGCGTCTTGCTGAAAAAATCTTGATTTACGCATTGCTTTCATCGATATTCTGGAAGTCGTTAAGTTAGCCACACAACCATTTTCAAACTCAATCCTCGCATTACAAATATCTGGTGTTTTACTCACAACAGAAACACCGCTCGCGTGGATTTCTTTTACTTTTGACTTTACCAAACTCAACAAAATATCCAAATCGTGAATCATCAAATCCAAAACTACAGAAACATCCGTTCCTCTAGGATTGAATTCCGCCAATCTGTGAATCTCGATAAACATCGGATTCTGAATATAATCTTTCGCTCCAATGAAAGCCGGATTATATCTTTCCACGTGACCAACCTGTGCTTTGATTCCGAATTCTCTGCATTTGTAAAGAATTTCTTCCGCTTGCTCCAGAGTTTGTGTCACAGGTTTTTCGATGAAAAAATGAATGCCTTTTTCAATCGCTTTCATTGCATAATCGTAGTGATAAACAGTTGGTGTAACAATATCCAGCATATCGATTTCATTTAACAAATCGTCGAAATTCTCAAAATATTTATAACCAAATTCTGCTGCTAGTTTTCGTCCGTTTTCTGCATCTTTATCGTGGAAACCAACGAGTTCATATTTCTCAGATTGATTCAATAATCTCAAATGGATTTTCCCCAAATGTCCAGCGCCTACAAGTCCTGCTTTTATCATAGCTTATTTTTCTTCAGGAGGTAAATTTAAGAATTATCACAAATCCAAATAAAAAAAGACTCAGAATTTTTGGTGTTTCTGAGTCTTGTCATTTAATAATATTTGTTTGGGCAGCTATTACCGCCTTCCGCTCCCAATCTTTTCACTCCACTACGTTGCGTACAAAGGATTTCCGCTCAAGTCGGGCTGCAGATTCGCCATCCAATCAACTTTTGCCAGTCAACACAACATTGTCAACCCGAAGGAATCTAGACAGTGAATTTTAGTTTCCTACAGAATGACAAATTATATTGAAAGGTTTAAAAGTGTCAGATTGAGCGGAGTCGAAGTCTTATTTATAAATCAACAACTTTCCCAGTCTCAGAACTTTCCTTCGCTGCTTCAATTACTTTCATCGTATGGAAAGCTTGTTTTGCTGTCACTGGAACTTTTTTATCATTTACAATCGCATTGTACAGGTCATCGTAGAAATCAAGATAATTCCCTTGGAAGGTTGGGAATTTGACAACTCTGTCATTGTAAACCAAAAGCCCGGTTTTGTCCTCAGGTTCGGTTCCCCAACTGTCACGATTCGGAACTTTTCCCATTTTCAATTCATCTTCTTGGATGTCCGCTCTGTGTTTCAGGAAACTTCCTTTTTTGCCATGAAAAACATAAGAAGGCGTCATTTCTTTAACAAGGAAACTTGCTTTCAATCTTACACGTTTATTAGGATAATAAAGAAGAATATCAAAGTAATCATCAATCAAGGTGTTGTCTCTGGTTTTTCTGATGTCGGCAAAAACTTTTTCCGGATTTCCGAATAAAGTCAAAGCCTGGTCTATCAAGTGGGAACCCAGATCCATCAAAATACTTGCCCCTGGATTTCCGTTTTCTTTCCAAGCTTTTGGGCTCAACTCTGGATTATATCTTTCAAATCGGATTTCTGCTTCTACAATTTCGCCAAGATAATCTTCTTCTAAAACTTTCTTCACGGTTCGGAAATCGCTGTCGTATCGTCGGTTTTGATAAACGCAGAGTTTTAGATTTTTTTCTTTAGCGAGTTGATGTAATTGTTCTGCTTCCTGCGAAGTTGTAGTGAAAGCCTTTTCTACCAAAGCGTGTTTTCCAGCTTCCAAAACTTTCTTTGTGAATTCGAAATGCGTATCGATTGGCGTATTAACCACGATTAATTCTGCATCACTTTCCAAAACTTCTTTTAAAGAATCAAAACTTTTAACATTTGGATAGTCGTTTTGTATATTTTTTTTGCTTCGTTCGTAGGCGCCTATTAATTCAAATCCATTGTTAACTTCAAGAAATGGTGCGTGGAACAATTTCCCCGAACCACCATAAGCTAATAAAGCCGTTTTTATTTGTCTCATAATCCCAAATATAAATTAAGAGATGCAAAGTCGTGATAATTTTGATGAATGCAAAATCTAAAGCTTAAAGTTTTTACTAAACTTTGTAAGTTAATTTTCCATTTTGTCAGGCTGAAACGCCTATTTCATTTTAAATCTATACAAAACTATGTGACGATGTGGTTAAAAAACCTTTCAATGTAAATTTAAAAGATTGAGGCGTAGTTTATCCTAAGCTTGTCGATGGAAAGTATTTTTTGTTTGAAGACAAAAAATCAATTTTTTATAAATTTAAAAGCAATTCTTGTTTGGATTTTAATTTTTTCCTTCCGAAATTGCAGTCTGGATTTGAAAAACTACTAATTAGAATAATGAGAGATACTTACGTTCACAAGGGCAAAAGAAAACAACTAATCGATTATCTTCATCAGAAAATTGGGATTACTGATTCTTTTGTTCTGGGTGCAATGAACGAAGTTCCCAGGCACCTTTTCATAGAAAGTGTTTTCGAAGATTATGCTTATGAAGATCGCGCCTTTCCGATTGCTGCTAAACAAACCATTTCTCATCCTTCAACAGTTGCCGAACAAACCGAACTTTTGGAACTTAACGAAGGCGAAAAAGTCTTGGAAATTGGAACTGGTTGTGGTTATCAGACAGCCGTTTTGATTCAAATGAAAGCTTTGGTTTACACGGTTGAACGTCAAAAGGATTTGTACAATTTTTCTACTAAGATCCTTCGTGAATTGAATTTGAGACCAAAATTTCAAAGCTTCGGAGACGGATTTGCTGGCTTGCCAACATTTGCCCCTTTTGATAAAGTTCTCGTAACGTGTGGTGCGGAGATTCTTCCAACCGAACTTCTGAAACAATTAAAAGTTGGTGGCAAAATGGTAATTCCACTCGGGAAAACGGATGAACAGATTCTTTATAGATTTACAAAAATCTCAGAAACACAATTTGAGAAAGAAGAATTCGGTGTTTACAAATTCGTTCCGATGCTTCAGAATAAATCACATTAAAATTATTGGAAATAAAAATACTTCGACGCTGTTTAGAGTGACAATTCTACTATAAACTCATAATTTTCGAAGATGTCAGGCTGAGGCTCTCGAAGTTTTTAAATTAATTTTAAATCAATCATAATTTACCACTAATGAATTCTCGACAAGAAAAAATGGAAGCTTTCGGAAGGCTTCTCGATATAATGGATGACCTTCGGGAAAAATGTCCGTGGGACCAAAAGCAGACCTTTGAAACGCTTCGTCATCTGACTTTGGAAGAAACTTACGAATTGTCTGATGCGCTTTTGAATGAGGACTTGCAGGAAATCAAAAAAGAGTTGGGTGATGTCTTGCTGCATTTGGTTTTCTATGCAAAAATAGGTTCAGAAAAAGAGAGTTTTGATATGGCTGATGTCATCAATTCTTTGAACGAAAAACTGATTTTCCGTCATCCGCATATTTATGGAGATACGGTTGCAGAAGATGAAGAAGCGGTAAAACAAAATTGGGAAAAACTGAAACTGAAAGAAGGAAATAAATCCATTCTATCTGGTGTTCCAAAAGGTTTGCCTCCAATTATCAAAGCTTACAGAATCCAAGATAAAGTAAAAGGAATCGGTTTCGAGTTTGATTCTGCAGACGACGCTTGGGCGAAAGTGAGAGAAGAGTTGCAGGAATTTCATCAGGAAACTGAAAAAGATAAAAAAGAAACTGAACTGGGCGATGTTTTCTTTTCTTTGATTAATTATGCCAGAATTTCCGGACTGAATGCTGACACAGCTTTGGAAAAAACCAATGCGAAATTTATCGTCAGATTTCAGAAAATGGAACAGTTGGCATTGTCTAAAAATTTGAGCCTTGCAGACCTTAACCTTGTGGAAATGGATGAACTTTGGGAAGAAGCCAAGCTTTTTGAAAAATAATTTTTGCTTTGATCTTCCTTGAAACTTGTCAGGCTGAGGCTCTAGAAGCTCATAAAATATGTCAGGCTGAGCTTGTCGAAGCCCCACAATATTGTCGAGTTGATAAAACATGTCAGGCTGAGGCTCTAGAAAGTCATAAAATATGTCAGGCTGAAGTGGAGTTTATCCTAAGCTTGACCAAGAGAAGCTCATTTTTCTCATTAAATTAAAAATAAATACGGCTCTAGCATTTAATTTGTATATTTGGTTTAAGTAAAAATTTTAAAACACATCAAACTATGAAAGGTAAAGGTTGTATTGTATTAGTTGTCATTGCTGTCATCATTGCAATCATTGGATTTTCCGTTTCCGGAAGATATAATTCTATGGTAGTAGCGAACAACGAAGTCCTTAAAAAATGGGCGAATGTAGAGACGGTTTATCAAAAAAGAGCAAACCTGATTCCTAATTTGGAAAGAACCGTAAAGTCTTACGCCAAATATGAGCAGGAAACCCTGACTCAGGTGGTAGAAGCTAGAGCAAAAGCAACTTCTGTGAATGTAGATCCTACGAATATGACAGAAGCTGATATGGCAAAATTTCAGGCTGCTCAAAGCCAATTAAGTGGCGCTTTAGGAAGATTGCTTATGGTGGTAGAAAAATATCCGGATCTCAAAGCGGACCAGCAGTATATCAACTTCCAGAGAGAATACACAGCTATTGAAAACAGCATCCGTTCAGAAACCGTTTATTATAACGATTCTGTAGAAAAATTCAATAACCTGGTAGAGCAATTCCCGGGCAATATTGTTGCTGCTTTTTTTCCGAAGTTCAAAGTGAAACCAACTTTCAAATCTGACGCTGGCGCAGAAAAAGCACCAAGTGTATTTTCAGAATAATGAATCATTTCCTTACAGATACAGAGATGGCTTCCCTCGTGGAAGCCATCAAAATAGCTGAAGACCACTCTTCCGGCGAGATTCGTGTGCACATCGATTCCACGGCTGAAGATGATTTTGCCAGAAAAGCGTTTGCCATTTTTCGTTCGCTGGATATGCATAACACCAAAGAAAGAAATGCTGTTTTGTTTTATGTCAATTTTGAACAGCATTATCTGACAATTATTGGCGACGAAGGTATTCACAAAAAAGTAAAGCAGCAGTTCTGGGACACTCTTCACGATGAAATCACCTCTCAATTTGCGCAAGAAAATTATTGTGAAGGTCTGAAGGAAGCGATTCTGAAAACAGGGCTCGAACTGAAAAAATATTTCCCTGTAGATGGGGAAAATATCAATGAATTATCCAATGATATCAGCTTTTCATAAACTATACAAACATCCGGACAAAGATCTGGGCAGCTATTCCGCCCTCCGTTCCCGCTATCCCAAAAGCCAAGGCTATTTCCAAAACTATTTTGGGATGAGCTCCACTCAGGTCGGGCTGCGAGAAGGTGAGGTTTCAGAATCCCGTTTCGCATTTTTTACAAAATTGGTCTTTGTATTATTGTTGGCATTGGGCTTATTGGCGAAAGCGCAATTAGTGCCGGAAAAACCTGCTGTTCTTTATCCTGTTTATGATAAAGCCAATCTGCTGTCGGAAAGTGAAAAAGACGCACTGAATCAAAAACTCATCAAGTTTTCAGATTCTACTTCTACAGAAATAGAAGTGATAATTCTTCCAACCACAAACGGCGAAGATGTCAATTATCTCGCAACGATGTATGGCGAAAAATGGGGAATCGGACAGAAAGACGTAGATAATGGCGTCGTCTTCCTCATTGCCACTGAAGACCATACAATGTCCATCCAACAAGGTCGCGCAGTTGAACAATATTTAACAGCTTCGGTAGCAGGACAGATTTTGGATTATCTCGTAACGCCGGCTTTCAAAAAAGGAGAATGGTATAATGGGATAGACCGTGGAACTTCTGCCATTATGGAAGCGGTACAAGGTAAGTTTAAACCGATTGTAAAAAAGCAAAAGAAAGACAATGGTATCAATATCGGAACTATTTTCATCGTTGTGATTATTATGATTATTTTACTCAGCATCATCAACAAAAATAATAGGGGCGGTGGCAACTACGATGATGATGACTATACACTCTCCAGAAGAGGAAACCGAAGATATCGCGGCGGATTCTTCCCATTTCCGGGAAGCTTCGGTGGCGGCAGCTTTGGCGGCGGAAGTAGTGGTGGTGGCTTTGGCGGTTTCGGTGGCGGCGGAAGCTTTGGTGGCGGCGGCGCTTCTGGCGGTTGGTAAAGTTACAAATCAGTACAAAATAATAATCCGGATAATCTTCTTATCCGGATTTGTTATTTTAAAGCAAATTGGATATGCAAACAAAATCTCCAGTATAAATTAAGCTACATTTTGATAGATTTTGTTTTGATTATTAAACTCTTCAATAGTTTAATAACTCAAGGCGCTGTGTCGTCTTTTTTTGTTGTACCAGATTTCAATTTATTCAAAAATTTCCAACTCCATTTTTTCTTTTGTGATGAGCTTGTTTCCATAAATGAGTTCTGTTTTCAAAGATTTGAAAAAGCTCTCCGCCACTGCATTATCCCAACAATTTCCTCTGCGGCTCATACTTCTTGTAACTTCATAGAATTCCAGAGTATTTGCAAATTTCTGCTTGCATATTGAACGCCTTGGTCGCTATGAAAAATTAGACTTTTCCCTATCTTTCTATTTTTGACAGCCATTTTCCAGGCAGAAAGACTTGTCTCTTCAGTGCTCATTCCTTTGCTTAAACTCCATCCAATAATTTTTCTATCATACAAATCAATCACTGTTGTTAAGTACAAAAATCCTTCGTTGGTTTGAATATAGGTAATATCAGAAACCCAAGCTTGGACAGGTTTTTCTGCTATAAAAGTCCTGTCCAACATATTGATTTGCTTTTTTGTTTTTTCTTTCAAAAGCAATTTCTTGCTACGCGGCCTGTTTTTCCATTTGTAATAACTGCTGGAGCTTAGTTTTAAAACTTGGCACATCTTTTCAGTCGGGAAAAATAGATTCATTATTTTTTATGAATTTATGTTTCATCGACCGCTCTTGGAGAAGATGCCGATTGCGAGTTCTGATACATTAGTTCGTTCTTTGCTTGGCTGAACTGCTTTGGTTTTAAAAGCAGGGTCTTAGATTTTTCGCTCTCGTTTCATAAGTTAAAATTATGGATTTATACTTAACTTGCACTGGACACTAATTTAGTGCATGAAGAAATAGTTATTTCTTGATAAACTTAAGTATCTGATAAATTTTTTCATCACTAATCTTAATAGAATAAACTCCGGCTGACAATTGTTTCACATCAATGTTTTTAGAGTTGGATGTTAAAACTTTTCTACCGTTCATATCATAGATTTCGCTGTTCACATTTCCTTTTGACTTGATGGTCAGAATATTTGAAACAGGATTAGGATAAATGCTTATGCTGAATTTTCCACTGAAATTCTGCGCAGAAAGCATAGACTCTCCACCGGCAAGATAGAGCAAGGTATTCTCTGTCAGTTTTTTGACGTTCTGATTATTCCCTCCTGGCGCATACCAGTCATAGACTCCGGAACCATACCAGATAATTGTTCCGTCACTAGAGTTTCTAGGGTTGAATCTCGCTGCCTGAATTTCCGTTCCGTCACAGTTTTCCAAAAGGATTTCTGCATTCAGAGTATTTTGGAATATTTGCCGTCTTTGTGCTAAGGTAGAGCCTGCGCCGCCTGCATCATCAAAGATTCTTCCCCAGTTCAGATTGTATTGAAGCGCTCTGTTTTTCTTTTCTGTTCCTGCTCCAAGGAATTCGATGCTTTGCGAAGTATTGGTGCAACTTACCGAGCTGGTTGTGATTCCTGTAAGAAGGATAGATGTTGTAGTCCCGCTCCAGTTGGTTCCCCAGGCTCCGGCAGTGTTTGCAGGATTTGCCGCCGTGTCACCGAAAGATTGATTAGGCCTGTATTCCCAGGGATTATTAAGTCCATCAAAAACACCAAAAACTTCCAGGCCTTTTCCTGCGAAATTTCCAAGAAGCAGTTTTTTTCCGGACTTATAAAACTGCTTAATTTTCCACATAAAATCATCTTCCAGCTGTCCGCATTGTCCGTTCCATTGGAATCCTGCTTCTCTTAGCAAGCAGTGTTTATCACCATTTCCTTCAACTGTTCCTCTAGGCCATTCGTTAAGTCTTTCGGTATAGGTAGCACCATCGCTTTGTATCCAGATAACGTCATAACCGCTGATGTCCGCACCTTCTGCCACATCCTGAAAAGAAAAATAATTCCCGGAGATATTCGCGGAATGTGCCGGAAGAAAAGTTTCCATAAACCAGACTGCCGCCGCTCTGTCATCATCATAGGTTAATCCGTCGTTGGCTGTCGGGATATTGGTGTTATAAACATCAGCTTGTCCAATGAAAGCTATTTTTTTCATTTGTGCGTTTACATTCACAAACATTAGTCCTGCAAACAAACTTAGATAAAGTTTTCTCATAATTTTTTTACTTAAGGTTAATATTATTTATTCGTGTTGTTCCAAATGTATCGGCAAAGCAGGATTGCACATTTCACTTTTTGTTCAAAATGATTTGATTTTGTTTTAATCAATTGATTTTCGCTACAGAACCTTTATTTACCTAAGTTTTTGATAGTTGGGATGATGATGCTTTCGGTTTATTTTTTACAACAATGTTACAACACTTATAAAATTGTAACCTTTTGATTTTATTAGATTAATGGCTTAATAATCAATAAACATAAAATACTTTTACCAAAAATTGTACGTGTAAAACATCTTTATTAATATTGTGTTAATATGTCTACAAAGAAAATTTTTATCGCTCTTGGTTTTTCAAAGATTTCCCCAACATTATTTATATTGTTGATGATTCTTTCAGCTTGTAAGAATGATTCCGGAAAATCAGACAAAATCAATATCGGATTTTCGCAGGGTTTGGGCAATCATCCTTGGCGGCAGGCTATGAACCATGCAATGGAAATTCAGGCATCTCTGCATTCTGAGGTGCAATTGAGCATTAGCAAAGCGGAAGGTTCTGCCAAAAAACAGATTCAGGATATTCAGAAAATGATTGACAGCCAAGTAGATGTTATCATTATTTCGCCGATTGAACCTAACTCGCTCATTCCTCTTGTGGAGAAAGCTTATGAGCAAAAAATTCCGGTAATTTTAGTTGATAGGAAAATAAACTCCTTAAAATATAACACATACATCGGTGCAGATAATATAGAAATTGGCAAACAAGCAGGGCAATATATTATTTCTGATTCCAAGAATCTGAAAAAAGTTATTGAAATAAAAGGCGATGATAATTCTTCTCCAACGATTGAAAGAAGTCTGGGTTTTCAGCAAACTATAAAAAATAATTCCAACACAGAACTAATAAAAACCTTCAAAGGTCTTCCGACAGAGGCTTTCAGAAAAACATTGGATTCGCTGGGAAATCAAAGCTTATACGTTTTTGCGTTTAATGATGAATTGGCTTCCCAGGCTTGGCAGGTGGCGAGAAATGCTGGCGTAGAAAATCAAATCAAATTCATTGGTGTTGATGGACTGAATACCAAAGATGGCGGAATACAGATGGTTCTGGATGGGAAACTGAATGCTACTTTGCTTTATCCAACAGGCGGAGCAGAAGCCATAGAATCGGCTGTCAAAATCTACAACAGACAGTCCGTTCCCAAACGAATCAAACTCAGCACGACCATCATTGACAGGCTGAATGCCGAGATTATGCGAAATCAGTTTGATAAAATAATCGAGCAACAAGGTGTGATAGAAAATCAAGTGAATGCTGTGAAAAAGCAGACCGAACTGTATGCTTCCCAAAAAGAATTGTTCCGCTGGTCGGTTGTTTTGTTAATATTGATGTTTTGCCTCGTTGCTTATGCGATTTACCTGATTTATGCCATTAAAATTAAAAATAAACAACTCACTTTAACCAACGAAAGAATCACCATTCAGAGGAATCAGATTGAGATGATTGCCGATGAACTCAAGCAAAGTAACGAAGCGAGAGTGAACTTTTTTACAGGTTTATCACACGAATTTAAAACGCCGATAACACTTATTCTGAGTTCTTTAGAATCACTAAAAGAAACATTTAAAAGTAGAGGGACAAAGCCGTCTTACGAATTGGAGCTGATTAATAAAAATTCTAACCGCTTACTTCGTTTGGTAGATAATCTTTTGGATTTCAGGAAAATAGAAAATAAAACGTTTAATCTTCGGGTTTCCAAAACCAATATCTATGATTTTACTTATGGTATATTCAGAGACTTTGAAAATGAGGCCAAAAAAAGAAATATTAAGTTTGAAATTCATTCTGCCAACAAAAATCTTGAGCTTTATATCGACAGAAACTTGATGGATAAAGTGTATTTCAACCTCTTGTCTAATGCTTTTAAGTTCACGCCGGACAATGGAAAAATTGAAATTACAATTCAGGAAAAAGGAAATCAGGCGGTTATCAGCTTCAAAGACAACGGTATAGGAATCCCGGAAAAAGAGATCAGCAATGTTTTCGAACCCTATTTTAAAGGTTCTAACAACCGGAAAAATAGTTCGGGAATTGGATTGCATTTGAGCCGTCAGTTTGTGGAACTTCACCTTGGAAAAATTGAAGTCAATTCTTTTCAGGGAACGGAATTTATCATCAGTCTTTACAAAGGAAACAAGCATTTCAATGAAGATCAGATGATAAAAGAACCGAGTGTTATGGATGCGGAAACGTTGGCAAAAGAAGATGTTTTTGACGCGGTGGAAGAAGGTAGTTTTATACAGAATCAGGAAAATCTGGGTGATCGGTATTCTTTGCTTTTGGTGGAGGATAATTCGGAGTTGTCATTTTTCCTCAGCAATAAGCTTCAGACGGAATTTGATGTGATGGTTTCCGATGGTACGGATACGATTGATAAAGCGCTAAGCGAGATTCCCGACATTATTGTCTGCGATGTGAATCTTCCTGAAAAAAACGGATTTGAAATTTGCGAAATTCTGAAAAATGACCTCAGAACATCCCATATCCCGATCATTCTTCTCACAGCTTTGGACAATAAGGAATCTTATCTTCAGGGACTGAAATCCGGGGTTGATCTTTACCTTACCAAACCATTCAGCTATCCGATTCTGACACAGTCGCTGCGTTCATTGCTTTACAACCGCGAAAAGCTACGTTATTATTACACCAACAACATCGGAAGAATTGTGGACAGCAAATCCTTCGGAAGTATGGAGCAGACGTTCGTAAACAAATTGAATCAGATCATCAAAACCAATATCGACAATCCGGATTTTTCGGTGGAAAATCTTGCAGATTTACTGAATATTTCAAGAATCCAGCTTTACAGGAAGATAAAGGCAATGTTTGATGTTAACGTAAGCGACTACATCAACAACATCCGTCTGGAACAGGCAAAATCGATGCTGCAAAATCCAGAACTTACGATTTCCGAAATTGCTTATAAAACCGGCTTTTCTTCCCCGAATTATTTCTCCACAGTTTTCAAAAACAAGTTTGGGGTTTCTCCGAATGTGTTTAGAAAGAGCATTGGTGAGGAGTAATTAATCCTTGTATATCTTTTCTTTCCCGAATAGAGTATCAATATCCGAGCGAACGAAATATCGTTGTCAGTACTGATAAGACGTCGTTGTTTGGGTGAACAATGATGCATTGCCTGCTCGAAGTATTCATCTTATAAAAGCCAAAGCCGTAGTTTCCAAAAACCCGACCTCAAATTTCGGTCAATCTTCCCACACTAACATTCGTTCATACTTCTGAAAATCCTCATAATCCACGTAACATTTTTATACAATGATGTTACATTTTTAAAGCATCATTATCATATTTTAACATTATATTAATTTTAAACTCCTGATTTTCAATTAATTAAAATTAGTTAACAAATAATTAACCTTGACGAAATATTTTGTTACGTAATTAGACCTTCGCATTCCTGTCCCGGGATATATTAGCCACGAACAAAGTAATATTTTTCAATAAGTGAAATCGCTATGGTTTGTAAACACAAACATCAATGAAGAAGAAGCGATTTCATTTAATCAATAAAAATTAATAAATATCTATATATGAATAAAATTTTGATGTGGTCTGTCACTGCGGCTTTGGCAGGATTTCTTTTCGGGTTTGATGTAGTGGTGATTTCCGGAGCCGATAAAAAACTACAGGCGCTTTGGCAGACTTCAGACGCATTCCACGGTGCAGTTGTAATGGGAATGGCACTGTGGGGAACCGTTATTGGCGCCATCTTTGGCGGAATCCCAACCAATACATTCGGGCGGAAAAAAACACTTTTGGCAATCGGTATTTTATATGCACTTTCAGCAATCGGAACAGCGCTTTCCAATGATCCTTATATTTTCGCATTTTTCAGATTTATGGGAGGTTTGGGCGTTGGAGCATCTACCATTGCAGCGCCGGCTTATATTTCCGAAATCGCTCCTGCAAAAGATCGCGGAAGATTGGTTTCCTTGTATCAGTTCAATATTGTGCTGGGGATTTTGGTTGCCTTTTTGTCCAATTATCTACTCAGCGGAATCGGAGATAACGATTGGAGATGGATGCTTGGTGTTCAGGCAATTCCGGCAAGTATCTACACCTTATGTGTAGTTATAATTCCGGAAAGCCCGAGATGGCTCGTTTCCAAAGGCAGAATAAATGAAGCCAAAAATGTAGTTAAAATCGTAAATCCAGATCAGGATTCTGACCTACTCATTTCTCAGATGGAAGACGATCACGCCGAAGCTCCAAAGGAAAATATCTTTATGAAAAAATATCGTTTTCCACTGATGCTCGCTTTCCTTGTCGCATTTTTCAACCAGATGTCGGGAATCAATGCATTCTTATATTACGCCCCAAGAATTTTTGGCGAGGCAGGCTTGGGCGAGAAAACCGCATTGCTCAGCAGTATCGGAATCGGAATTGTAAATATGGTTTTTACGTTGGTTGGTGTTAATCTCATCGACAAAGTCGGCAGAAGAACTTTGATGTATATTGGTTCTATTGGCTATATCATTTCGTTGGGATTAGTTTCTATGGCATTTTATTTCCATTGGTCGGGTTTGGCGATTCCTGTATTTTTATTCTTGTTTATCGCTTCTCACGCCATCGGACAGGGAACGGTGATCTGGGTTTTTATCTCCGAGATTTTTCCGAACCATCTCCGCGCATCAGGACAGGCATTCGGAAGCTCTACGCACTGGGTTTTGGCAGCGATCATTCCATCCCTTATCCCGACTTTATTTTCTACGATTGGCGCCGGAACGGTATTTCTGGTATTTACAATCGCAATGGTATTCCAGCTGTTATTTGTGATTTTTATGATGCCAGAGACAAAAGGTGTATCTCTGGAAAAATTAAGCAAAACACTTACAAAAGAATAAACCCTTCAAAAATCTTCGAGAAAAAATAATTCAATGAAAAAAATAATATCAAGTTTAATTGTCGCTTCTGTCTTTTTTTCGAATCTCAACGCTCAGTCAAATTCGAAGAATGAAGAGCAACTTTACCGCGCCAATTTCCATTTCAGCCCCAAAAAAGGATGGATGAACGATCCGAACGGACTCTATTACAAAGACGGTGTTTATCACCTGTTCTTCCAGCATTATCCCGATGGAAACAAATGGGGACCGATGCATTGGGGACACGCCACAAGCAAAGACCTTGTCAAGTGGGAAGAACAGCCGATTGCGCTTTATCCGGATGATTTGGGATATATCTTCTCAGGAAGTGCGGTGGTGGACAAAAATAATACATCCGGTTTTGGAGATTCTAAAAATAATCCTGTGGTTGCCATTTATACCTATCACAATCCAAACCGTGAAAAAGACGGCAAAATTGATGTAGAATCTCAGGGAATCGCTTATTCTCTAGACAACAGCAAAACCTGGACAAAATACAGCTCAAACCCAGTATTAAAAAACCCTGGAATCCGTGATTTCCGTGATCCGAAAGTCATTTGGGATACCAAGAGAAAACAATGGGTGATGGCTTTGGCAGCGCAGGACAGAGCGCATTTTTATACCTCAAAAAACCTCAAAGACTGGACTTTTCAATCCGAATTCGGGAAAGAGTTGGGGGGTCACGGTGGTGTTTGGGAGTGTCCAGATTTATTTCCTTTAAAAATAGAAGATTCGAAAGAAGAAAAATGGGTGCTAATTGTGAATATCAATCCGGGTGGACCCAATAATGGTTCTGCAGGACAGTATTTTGTTGGAGATTTTGATGGAAAAACCTTTAAAATAGATCAGCATTTTACGCAACAGCTTCAGCGAGAAAAAGCTGTGTGGCTGGATTGGGGCAAAGACAATTATGCCAGCGTTTCATTTGATAATGTTCCTCAAGATAAAAGAATCATCATTGGTTGGATGAGCAATTGGGAATATGCGCAGGAAGTGCCGACCGAGCTTTGGCGAAGCAGTACTACTGTTGCAAGAGAAGTTTCGCTCAAGAAGACAAAAGATGGCTACATTCTCAAAAATTTGCCGGTTACGCAGCTGAAAAAATATCAGGGAAAATCAATCCGGAAAAAAATCGAAATAAATGCAGAAAATCAATTGGTTGGTCAATCGGAAATTGATCTCAGTAAAGCCGTTATAGACTTAGATTTAAAAATGATGAAGGATGGGAAATACACTTTCACTTTGAAAAATACTTTGGGAGAAGAAGTTCTTTTCGGGATTGATAACAAAACAAAAGAACTGTTTATAGACCGTTCAAAATCTGGTAAAACAAGTTTCGGGAAAAATTATGCAACGCCAATTACCAAAGCTCCTTTGAACGAAATTTATGTGAACACCAAAATGAAATTGGTCATCGACAAAACTTCCATAGAAATCTTCTTCAACGATGGCGAAAAAGTTCTGACGGAAATCTTCTTTCCGAACGAAAATTTCTCAGAACTGACCTTAAATACAAATACGAATGGAGCTTCTCTAGAATTCAATGCTTATCAGATTAACACCAAATAAAAACTATATCATATGAAGAAATATAAAATGGCAATCGCTCTTTGTCTTCTTCCGTTTTCCTACATTTTTGCCCAGGAAATTGTGAAGGGTAAAGTGCTTTCACCAACTCAAAAACCTTTGAGCGGGGTTACGGTTACTGTTTCCGAAACAGGAACTATGACAACCACCGACAGTAATGGTGCATTTCAAATCAATGATTTGCAGAAAGGAAATACACTTGTTTTCAGCTATCCCGATTATTCCACACAGGAAGTCGTTTTAGATGAAAAAACGGTGCTTAACATCGTTCTGGCTGCGGAAAAAGTAAAAAACATTGACGAGGTAATAGTTACAGGTTACACCAAGCAGAAAAAAGCCGACATCACAGGCGCTGTGTCTATTGTCGATATGAAAGACCTGAACAAACAAGCTGAACCGAATCCCATCAAATCTTTGCAGGGAAGAGTAGCAGGTGTGAACATCTCTGGAGACGGTTCACCGTCTGGTGGAAGTACCAAAGTGTTGATTCGTGGTGTAGGAACACTGAATAATACTGATCCACTTTATGTGATAGACGGCGTTCCCACAAAAGCAGGAATGCACGAGCTTAATCCGGGTGACATAGAAACGATGCAGGTTTTGAAAGACGCCTCATCGGCAAGTATTTATGGTTCAAGAGCGGCGAATGGTGTGATCATCATTACCACCAAAAAAGGAAAAAAAGGCAAAACAAGAATTGACCTCAATTATTATACTGCTTTTTCTCAATATGCAAAAAAAACATCAGTTCTAAATGCGAAACAATTTGGGCAAGTGCTATGGCAGGCGAATATCAA
Organism: Flavobacteriales bacterium UBA2306; assembly: GCA_002345565.1. Classification (GTDB taxonomy): domain Bacteria; phylum Bacteroidota; class Bacteroidia; order Flavobacteriales; family Weeksellaceae; genus Epilithonimonas. The sequence goes on from DDVS01000002.1 coordinate 256,755, forward strand.
TGACGGTCTTAATCCAAACAATAATAACCTGAGCTACAATTTCGATTGGGGCGTTCAGAATGGTGTTCCCACTTTGTACAACAGCTACGTTCCCGAATATCTGGATGCAGCGAAAACCATAAAATCTGCCAATACCAATTGGTATGATGAGGTTTCCCAAACCGGCGTTGCCAACTCTTTAGATCTTGCGGCCTCAAGTTCATCCGACAAAGGCTCCTATTATTTCTCGATGGGTTATTATAATAATGACGGCATAGTGAAACTGACCAATTTCAAAAGATTGTCTGCGCGTGTGAATACTTCCTATAATTTTTTCGATGGTAAATTAAAAATCGGGGAAAATTTCACCTACAATAAAACCAACGAACTGATGGATCCGGGCGTTCTGGACCCTGCTTTGAGAGCCCTGCCGATTATTCCTGTTCATACAGTTGACGGCATAGGGTGGGGAGGTCCGGTTGGCGGTATGAACGACCGTCAGAATCCTGTGCGTCTCTTGGAATACAACAAAGACAACGGTTACCGCTACCAACGATTTTTCGGAAATGTTTATGCAGAATTGCAACCGGTGAAAAACCTGACTTTAAAATCAAGTTTCGGGGTCGATTTTTCCAACTATTATAAAAGAATATTGCAAAGAAGCTATGTTTCTGGTTATCTTAAAAATGACAAAAATGCTGTAAACATAGACCAGTCCGATACTGAAAAATGGACTTGGACCAACACAGCTCAGTACACAGCCAAAGCTGGAAATCACCATTTCGATCTATTGGGCGGAATGGAAATGTACAAAGATACCTACAACAATACCTGGCTTAGAAAAGAAGGATTTCTGATAGAAACGCCAGATTATATGTATCCTGATGCCGGAACAGGCGATGCTTTCAATGGCGGTGGTTCTACTTATTTCAGCTTATTATCATATTTCGGGAAGTTTTCTTATGATTATGACAATCGATATTTATTTTCTGCAACAGTGCGTTATGACGGTTCATCAAGATTTGGAAAAAACAACCGTTTCGGAACGTTCCCTGCATTTTCTGCGGGGTGGAGAATTAACAAAGAAGATTTTGCGGAGAAAGTTATTCCGTTTTTCTCAGATTTAAGGTTGAGAGCGGGCTGGGGACAAACGGGAAATCAGGAAATCAGCAACTCTGCGGTGTATTCCCTTTATATTGCCAATTATGCAGGCGGAAATCCAACCTGGGCTACGTCTTACGGAACGGCTTATGATATCTCCGGTGTTGGAAGCGGTTTACTGCCTTCAGGATTCATCGCAACGCAGACTAAAAATGACGATTTGAGATGGGAAACCACCACGCAAACGAATCTCGGTCTAGATTTCGGATTTTTCAATCAGAAGCTGACGGGAAGTGTCGATATTTATAAAAAAGATACCAAAGATATTCTCGTGTTGCCACCATATTTAGGCGTGATTGGAGAAGGCGGAGAGCGCTGGATAAATGGTGCTTCAATGGAAAACAAAGGTATTGAAGTGGCTTTGGGTTATGCCGATAAAACTGCGGGTGGATTTGGCTACGAGATTTCAGGGAATTTCTCTATGAACCGAAATGCAATTACCGAGTTACCACAATCGGTTATCAACAATTATGGTGGAAATGGTACAACAGATAATATCCTCGGAAGACCTATCAACTCAATGTATGGTTATGTAGCCGATGGACTTTTCAGAACACAGTCCGAAGTTGATAATTCTGCCACACAGCCGGGCAAAGGTTTGGGAAGAATCCGTTATGCCGATTTAAATAATGATGGAATCATCGACGACAAAGATAGAACGTGGATAGGCAATCCGAATCCGGGATTTATGTACGGGATCAATCTTAATTTCTCCTATAAAAATTTCGATTTATCAACATTCTGGCAAGGAATCAGCGATGTGGATGTCATCAATTCCAAAAAATATCAAACCGATTTTTGGAGCGTAGATGATGTGGGTTCCAACAAGGGAACGAGATTGCTGGATGCGTGGTCGCCACAGAATCCAAACTCTGATATTCCGGCTCTTACGACAGTAGACAGTAATGCAGAATCCAGATTTTCATCTTATTACGTGGAGAATGGAAGTTATCTGAAATTGCGAGTTTTACAGTTGGGTTACACTATTCCGAAAAATGTATTGGAACAGTATAAAATCACCAATTTCAGAATTTATATAAGCGCACAGAATCTTCTGACCCTCAAATCCAAAAGTTTCACAGGCATCGACCCGGAAACACCCGCCTTTGGTTATCCGCTTCCTTTGACCTTCAATTTTGGAGTTAATTTATCCCTTTAAATTTTAAAAATTATAACAATGAAAAAATATATAGTTCTAACGGTTGCCTGCGCTTTTCTTTTGGGAACAGTTTCCTGCAACGATTTTTTGGATAATGAACCAAGAGGTGTACTTTCCGAAACCGATGTAGTAACTCCTCAAAACGTTGATGGTTTTGTTGTAGCAGCTTATGCATCTTTGGGAAATGATCATTACGACACGCCTTTCAGCCTTTGGCCTTACGGCAATGTACGCTCAGACGATGCTTACAAAGGCGGAAGCGGAACGAATGATATTCAGGCGTTTCACTTTTTTGAAATCTCCAATAATGTCCGTTCAGATTTTGGCGAATTGGATCGTCTCTGGTATCTGAATTATGTCGGAATTGGGCGTTGCAACAAGGCGATTGCAGCACTTAATCAGTTAACCGATGCGCAATATCCTAACAAACAGAAAAGAATCGCTGAAATGAAATTCGTGAGAGGTCATTTTTACTTTTTGTTGAAAACCCTTTTCAAATATGTGCCTTACGTAGATGAAAATACACCAATTGACGATTATCCTACAATCTCCAACCGAGCGAAAACCGACCAGCAATTGTGGGAGGCTATCGCTTCCGATTTTGAATATGCCGCGGCGAATCTCCCATCAACACAATCTGAAGTTGGAAGACCGAAGAAAAGTGCGGCGTTTGCCTATTTGGCAAAAGTTAGATTGTATCAGGCTTATGAGCAGGACGATAATTATACGGTGACTCAAATTAATCCGGCAACGCTTCAGAAATCTATTGATGCTGCAAATCAGGTGATTGGAAATTATACTTTGGAATCCGATTTTGGTTATAATTTTCTCCCAGGAACACACGAAAACGGTCCAGAAGCTGTTTTCTCTATCCAGTATTCTGATAATGACGGAACACTTTTCGGAAGATTAAATTATGGAGATGTACTTTCTTTACCACAAGGTTTGGGATGCTGCGATTTCCATAAGCCGAGTCAAAACTTGGTGAATGCTTTCAAGACAACACCTCAAGGATTACCAATGTTCGACAATTATAATGACACGGATTTGAATTATAATCAGCTTAATAATTATAAAGTTGACCCAAGATTGTACCACACCGTTGCTTTGCCTGGATTGCCGTGGAAATATGAGGAAAATAAAATCTATCAGGAAAGTTGGAACAGAAGTCCGGGAACTTACGGTTATTATGCTTCATTAAAGGAAAATGTACCTGTCGGATGTGGCTGTACCGTGAATATTGACCCATTTTACGGCAACTCTAAAAACAGGATTATCATCCGCTATTCCGATGTGTTGTTGATGAAAGCCGAAGCGTTAATCGAGCTTGGACAAATCAATGAAGCGTTGCCACTCATCAATCAGGTGAGACAACGTGCGGCGAACAGTACAGTTTTGACTGGAAGTTATACATCGAACAATCTTATCAGCCAATATCAGCCGGGCGTCAACTGCACGTGGAATCAGGATTTTGCGAGAAAAGCATTGCGGTGGGAACGCAGAATGGAATTTGCGATGGAAGGAAGCCGTTTCTTCGACCTTGTGAGATGGGGAGTAGCGACAACAACGATGAACAGCTATTATTCTGCAGAAAAAACGAAAAGGTCTTACTATTCTCAGGCAGGATTTGACCACGGTATCGAAGAATATTGCCCGATTCCATTAGCTCAAATCAACTTTAGCCAAGGTGTTTATAAACAGAATAATGGTTATTAAAACTCGACAATATGAAAACAATTTTAAATAAATTTCAAACAACGCTGATGTTGCTGATTTCTGCAATATTGATTGTGTCTTGCGAAAGTGAGATGGAAGAAGGGTTGGTGACCGATGTTTCCGTGAATGTGTCTTCCTTTAAAGTGAACGGAATTGCAGGAGAAATTGATAATCAAAATGATAAAATCACGGTTACGCTGCCGTATGGAACCGCTGTGAATGCCGTAATGCCAATGATAGAAATTCCGCAAGGTGCGGTGATTTCTCCGGCTTCAGGAACGGTGCAGAATTTTTCACAACCTATAAAATACAGAGTGAAGAATGGAAATATCTATAAAGATTATCAGGTAATAGTTCAGGCTCAGGCTCCGATTATCAGTTTTAAAATCAATGGATTATCGGCAACCATCAACCATTCCAACAAAAGTATTTTGCTAACTATGCCGGAAGGAACAGATCTTACAGCCTTGCAACCGGTCATCGAAATGGCAACTGGCGTTAACATCAATCCTGCATCAGGAACTACGATTAATTTCAGCAGTCCTGTTCAGTTTACGGTTTCCAATGCGAATCTTACTGAAATCTACACGGCAAAAGTAACCACTCCGGTTTCTGGTCCAACAGTAGCATTTCTTGGAACAGCTTCCACCAGAACGGGATTGACCAATCCTGATGAAATCGCTGCTTCCGACTGGCTGTTCGGAAAATATTCCGGAGCAGTTTATGTTTCGATGAATGATATTTCTAACGGCACAGCCAATTTAACTGGAATAGATGTGTTGTGGTGGCATTTTGATTCTGCAACCGCTTTACCGAACGATGCGCTGAATGCAAATGTGACTTCCAAAATCAAAACTTATCTTAATGCGGGCGGAAATATTCTATTAACGGGATTCGCAGCTCAATATGTAGATGCTTTGGGAATTGTGCCTTCGGGAAAAGGCCCGAATAATGTTTTCGGGGATTTCTTACCGAATGGATTTGTGGATGCAAACAACGATTGGGGAATTTCCTTCAAAGGTAACGAAGCGCATCCTGTTTTTGACGGGCTTCAGACCTACGAATCCGGGAAAGCCAATTTTCTTCAGAAAGGAACATTTAGACTGAATCATACCGCGTGGTGGTTCTTGCCGGATTGGGGTGGCTATGTGAACGGAGCCGGATGGAGAACACAGACAGGAGGAAATAATCTTGCAAGTGAAGCCTGGGATAACACTCTGGATGGCCGTGTTGCAGTGGCTGAATTTCCGGGAGGAACCACCAATAAAAAGTGTATCACCATCTCAATGGGCGCTTACGACTGGTATAATGAAACAGCGAACGGAACCCCAAGCCAGCCGAACGGATTTTTGGATAACATCAAAAAAATCACGGAGAACAGCCTTAATTATCTTGTAACGAATTAAAATCAGAATCAATGACAATCAAAACAATATACTTAACGGCAATATTAGGTTTGGCGATTTTTTCCTGCCAAAGCCAGGATTCGATTACGGAATTGAGTCAGGATGAGATTTTCAGACAGACCAATATCTTTCCGCAACCGCCCAACCAATGGATGGGTGAAAGTAATCCTTATTACACAGCTGGTTATGTAGGCGACGTAATGCCATATTACGAAAATGGAAAATTTTATCTTTTCTTTCTACACGATGCTAAAACTAAACCTGCAGGCGAAGGGTTTCACGACATTCACAGCTTCGAGACGACCGATTTCAAGGATTTTACTTATCAAGGGAGACAAATTCCCTATGGAACGGCTTCCGAACCAGATTTTGGTGTAGGAACGGGGAGTTTGGTGAAAGTCGGAAATACGTATTATTACTATTACACCGGGCACAATGCAATTGCTTCGTTTTTAGCGGGTAATCCAAGGGAAAGTGTGCTTTTGGCGACAAGTACGGATATGAAAAACTGGACGAAAGTGAAAAATTTTAAAATCACTGCTCCGGCTGGCTATTATGATTATGAATTTCGTGATCCACAAGTTTTGTATAATGCGGAAGATGGGAAATACTGGATGTTAGTTTCTGCACAGACTTCGGGTAAAAAAGCGGTTGTTCTTAAATTTACCACAACCAATCCTGCCAGCGGAAATTGGGCGGTTGAAAATCCGATTTACACGACAACTTCTTCGGAAAATTACATTATGCTAGAATGTCCCGACCTTTTCAAAATGGGCAATTACTGGTATCTTGTTTTCTCTGAAAACTGGAGCAACAACATCGGAACACATTACAGAATGGCTAGTTCACCAAACGGACCGTGGACTACACCTGCGAATGACCGGTTGGACGGCTCTTATCTCTATGCTGCAAAAACCGTTTCGGACAATGCTAACCGTTACCTGGTGGGTTGGACAGCCAGAAAAGTCCCTGAAAGCAACACAGGCGGAAAAGATTGGGCAGGAAATCTCGTCACACACAAACTCGTTCAGAATTCGGATGGAACATTAGCGGTAAAATCTATTTCAGCCTTATCATCTGTCTTCGGGCAAACTGCTTCGCTTTCTGTGGATAAAATCACGGGGAATGCTTCTCAGAGCGGGAATAGCTTTAACCTTTCCGCGAATTCCCAGGTAATGTTCGGGAAAGTCCAGAAGGCCAATCAGATCAGCTTTACGTTGAACGCTTCTGCTAACGGAAAATCAGGATTGATTCTGGCGCAGGATAATGACGGGAAAAATGGTTTTAAAATTTCATTCGAACCTTCTTCCAACAGAATGGCGAGTTATGTAATGAATGGCGGAAGTGAAGATTTTGCTAATGCTTTTCCTTTGTCCGGAATCTCGGGAACCAACTATAATGTAACAGTTTTCATCAGCAATGATATTTGTGTGGTCTATGTGAATGACAAGTTGGCGTTCAGCAATCGTGTGTATGATGTTGTTAACAAAAAATGGAGTATTTTTGGTACTGCAGACAGTTCATTCAGTAATATTAATGTTAAAAATCCTTAATTAATGTTCCTTAACAAAAAAATAAATGCAGTTAGTTATGGAGAAGTGCTCTTCGATGTATTTGGAGAAGAAAAGAAAATCGGTGGTGCACCGCTCAATCTGGCTTTGAGAACCGCTTCATTTGGATTTCCGGTGGCGATGATAAGTGCGGTTGGTAATGATGAGGATGGAAAGGTAATTTGTGACTATGTGAGGGAAAATCAGCTTGATAACAGCGGAATTATGACAACCCAGCATTATGATACGGGAATTGTCCAGGTAACATTGAACGAGCGTGGTTCCGCAACCTATGAAATCAAATTTCCGTCCGCCTGGGATTTTATTGAATTGAATGATAATGTACGGAATATCGTTAAAAATGCTGATGTTTTTTTCTTCGGAAGTTTGATTTGCAGGAATGATGTCTCAAGAAATACACTTTTCAGCCTTCTGGATTCCAATTCTGAAATGTTCAAGGTTTTTGATGTGAATCTGAGAAAGCCTTTTTATAATATTGAACTTCTGGAACAATTGATGAACAAAGCAGATTTTATTAAATTCAATGATGAAGAAATCCTAGAGTCAGCTTCTGAATTAGGTTTTAAATCTGACAATCTTGAAGAAAATATCCGTTTCATTTCTGAAAAAACAAATACAGGTTCTGTCTGTGTCACTTTGGGAAAGCACGGCTCATTACTATTATGGGAAGGTAAAATCTATCAACACGGTGGTTATCCAATAAAAGTAGCTGACACCGTTGGTGCCGGTGATTCTTTTCTGGCGAGTCTGATCGCTAAGTTGTTATCCAATAAAAATCCAGACACCGCTCTTGATTTTGCGAGTGCAGTCGGAGCTTTGGTAGCTAGTTATAGCGGAGCTAATCCTAAACTCAGAAATGAAGAAATTGAAGGATTAATCAAAGAAAGGGTTTGATAGACTTCTGAGTTTTTATGAAAAATCGGAATAGAATGGAATAGCGTTAACTGTTTTTAGTTAGCGCTATTTGACTTCGTCTAACTTTACCAAATTTTCTATTGATTCGTAAATTGTTCTATATTTAATATTACGATCTAATGGAGTTATAATTAAAATCCATCCAGAATATCCATACTCGGAACAAAAAACAATGTTTCTGTCTTGCGGTGCTAAAGTCAAAAATACGGTCATAGATTCCCGGCGGGTTGCCAATTGGTTTCTCAAGCTATAGAAGATTTGGAAATTAAAAGTGTTAATGTGAATGAAATCGAAAGAAAGACACAGGATACAGAAGCGAAAATTGTTGAACTAGATAAAAGATTAGAACAACTTTCAGAACCAAAATACAGCTGATTCTGCAACATAAGCAGGATAAAGATGAACAAATGAAAACTTATAAAGCAATTAATTTTATCCAAGAGCGAGCAGATGAAAATAAATATTTGTTCAGATCTATATTCACAACAGATTTTGTTGAAAAAAGTTTGACTTCAGGAATGAACTATCAAAATGAAACTGATATACAAATCGAAATGAAAAGAAAAGATAATATATCTTACCATAACTGATTGGATCGTTTATATTTTTATATTTGTAATACAATAATGATAATTATTACTAATAAATATGTTTAAATAATACAGTTATGTTACTTATATCATTGTCTAAGACGCAAAAGATGGTTGCTCTCACGTTCGTGACCGTAGACTTCTGATGGAGCTTACTCAGGAAGGTCTTGCTGAACGTTCAGGTGTTGCACTTTCCACCCTTAGGAAGTTTGAGCAAAAAGGAATGATTTCGCTGGACTCTTTTCTAAAGATCTTAATGGTGGTTGGAGGATTGGAAGAATTGCTAGATGCTCTGCACTTTTAAATTCATAGTTTTTGGCTTTCATATTTTCAATCTTTCCAATAAACTGTTTTGAGAATTTCAATACAGATTTTCCTTTAGTGTCCAAACATTCATTTCCGTTGATTGTAAGCTTGTCTCTACTTTTAAGTTCTCGAATGAAAATTTGTTGGGTTATGAAATAGTCAAGCCAGGCGTCTTTTAATGACAAGTGATTGCTAAATCGTTTGGTTGCAAATAAATTTCTTTGTTTTCAATTCGTTCTCTATTGTGTGTTGTGAGGTTGTCAAGAAAGTTTGAGTTTAAGTGAGTGGTTAAGTTAATTTGCGCCTATTTTCATAAAAAAAAGCTAACTTTACAAAAAACCATAGCTCCATTGGAAAAAACACTGGTCCTTTTTGCCCATCCTTATTTTGAACATTCTACTACCAATATTAGATTATTGGAATGCTACCAGGCTATGGAGAATATTACCTTCCGGGATTTGTATCAGGACTATCCGGATTTTCATATCCAGCCATTCCGCGAGCGAAAAAGAATCATTGAGTATGATAGACTTATTTTTCATTTTCCTCTCATTTGGTTTGGTCTACCTCCTTTGCTCAAGCTGTGGATAGATGAGGTGTTTGATATGCGGTGGATTTCGGAGAGCGGTATCAATATTCTTTCCGGAAAAGATGCACTCATAATCACTAGCGTTGGCGGACGAGAAAGTAACTATACACAAGAAGGAAAATACAGAACAGGAGTAGAAGAACTGCTTTCTGGGCTCAAGGTGTCTTTGCATGTCAACAATATCAATCTCAAAAAAATACACATCATTTACAATGCCGACAATCTTAACCAGACAGATCTTGATCTGCTTTCCCAAGAATTGGCAGAAACCTTAAAAATAAAATAGATGCAAGGCTCCATTGCAATGACAATCCTGATCTTCCTTGGTGCGGCCATTATTATGGTTCCGTTAGGGAAAAAACTGGGTCTTAGTTCGGTAATAGGTTACATCCTTGGTGGCATTTTGATTGGCCCTTTTTGTTTACAACTCACAGGTAGAGAAGTAGAGGACATTATGCATGCTTCAGAATTAGGAGTAGTTATGATGCTTTTTTTAGTAGGGCTAGAGTTGGAGCCTCATAAGCTATGGCAAATCAGAAAAAGAATCCTGGGGCTGGGGCTCAGCCAGATGCTGCTCAGTATTATTGGGATATTCATAGTATTCTACATAGCAGGCTTCGGACTCAAAAAAGCGATCATCATTTCCCTTTGTTTTGCCATGTCTTCTACAGCCATTGTGCTTCAGACCCTTAAGGAGAAAAATCTTTTCCGGACAGTCAGTGGAGAATCTTCCTTCTCTATCTTGCTGTTTCAGGATATTGCAGTCATTCCTATTTTGGCTTTATTACCTTTTTTATCCAAGTCCAAAAGAGCCCTGGAACAAGCAGACCACGAGAAAATTCTGCTCCAGTACCTCCCGGATTGGCTCCAGCCCTTCACCGTGATATTAGGGGTTCTGGTGCTCATTCTTTTGGGGCGTTATCTATTCATCCCATTCCTCAGGTTTGTGTCTAAATCTGGCCTTAATGAGTTGCTCACAGCCGCCTCATTATTCCTGGTGATTGGCGTCTCAGAACTGATGATTTCTGTAGGCCTTAGTCCCGCTCTGGGGGCGTTCATAGCTGGTGTAATGTTGGCCAATAGCGAGTTTCGGCACGAGCTGGAAAGTGATATAGACCCTTTCAAAGGGCTTCTTTTAGCAGTCTTTTTTGTAAGCGTGGGCGCCACCATTAACTTTGACATCATAGCTTCGAAGCCTTTCTTTATCTTTTCCGCAGCCTTTATTGTTTTAGCCATCAAGGCAATTGTGCTCTTTGTAATTGGAAAATATTATAGGATGAACAACGAGCAGAGTTTCTTCTTAGCTTTTGCCCTCTCCCAGGTCGGCGAGTTTGCTTTTGTTTTGGTTAATTTTGCAGCAAGTTTATATTTGATAGATTATCAGGCAAACTCAGAGCTGATGGCTATTGTGGCCATTACAATGTGTATTTCGCCATTACTTTTGATTTTCAAGGAGAAAGTTCTCGATCAACGATTCATTAAGCAGAAAACTGAAGAAAACATAGAACTGGGAATCATAAAACAGCGTAAAGTTCTTATTGTAGGTTTCGGATTCTTTGGAAGTACCGTGGGACGTCTTTTGAAAGCCAACGGGATTCGTTCAACGGTTTTGGATAATGATCCGGATAGAGTAGCATTGCTGAGGTCAAACGGCTTCAATGTTTATTACGGAGATGCAACCAAACCAGCTCTGTTGAGGTCTGCAGGGATAGAAGATGCAGAACTTTTAGTGCTTTGTTTGGATGACCCAGAGAAGAATAAGTTTCTCGTAGATTATGTCAAAGAAAACTACCCCGATGTCAAGATTTTTGTAAGAGCAAAGAACCGTTTAGATGCTTACGATTTCCTCAACAAAAACGTCAACAACATCTACCGAGAAACTCTTGGCACAGCTGTGGATATGGCAGTAGATATCCTACATGAAAGCGGAATGCGGAAATATACTGCCCGCCGAATGGGAAAACGTTTTATGTTGATTGATAAAGCGATGACCAGACGTTTAGCCAAGGAAAAAGACAAAGAGATGATTACTTTCACCCTCCGCGAATCTCTGGAGCGCGAAGCAGAATTATTGGCACTGGACAGTATTTCTTTCGAAGAAAACCATTGGAGTGGGGAAGACGACGATGACAAATAATTCTTGCTTAAGTTTTCTTAGTTTGTCACTCTGAGGTTCTCGAAGAGTCACCACCTTGTCACTCTGAGGCTCTCGAAGCGTTTCAAAATTCTGGAAATAAAGAACGTATATTTTCCTAGTTTTCATTACATTTATTCCCCGAAATAATTTCTATTCTATGAAGAAAATAAGAACTACTTTATTAGTAACATTCATTGCATTTAACGCAGGAAATTTGATGATCAATGCGCAGCAGAAAAAAGCTTCTGTTGCCACAGAAAAAGCTATGAAAGACAATCCATTTCTTAAAAAAAGTCCGCTGCAATATCAAGCTCCGGAATTTGATAAAATAAAAGACGAACACTTCAAACCGGCTTTCGAGTTTGGTTTGAAAGAACAATTAGCCAACATCGATAAAATTGTTAATGATAAAGCGGCTCCTACGTTTGAGAACACCGTTTTAGCTTTAGAAAACAGTGGCGAAACATTAGGTAGAGCAACGATTCTTTTTTATAATTTGACAAGTTCCAATACCAATGATAATCTTCAGAAATTAGAAGAAGAATACGCACCAATCTTTGCTTCTCATTCAGATAAAATTAATTTGAATGACAAGCTTTACAAAAGACTGAAAGCTGTTAAAACAGATAAGTTAGATGCGGAAAGCAAAAGATTAACCGAGTTTTATATTACCAATTTCGAACTAGCCGGGGCGAATCTTTCTGCTGAAAACAAAGAAAAGCTGAAGGAAATCAATCAGCAATTGGCAACTCTAGGAACACAGTTTAGTAACAAGTTGCTGGAAGCAAGAAAAAAAGGAGCGGTTCTGATTTCTGATGTCAAAGAATTGGATGGTCTTTCTGCAGACGAAATTGCTGCAGCTGCAACCGATGCGGAACAAGCCGGACAAAAAGGAAAATATCTTTTGGTATTGCAGAATACAACGCAACAACCGCTTTTACAGAATCTTAAAAACAGAGCAACGAGAGAAAAACTCTTCAAGGCTTCTTGGACAAGAGCTGAAAAAGGAGACGAAAATGATACCCGCGAAACAGTTGAGAAATTAGCAAAACTAAGATTACAAAAAGCGCAGTTATTCGGGAAGAAAAACTTCGCTGAATGGAGTCTGCAGGACCAAATGGCAAAAACGCCGGAAGCTGCAATGGGACTTTTAGCACAATTAGCAAAACCTGCAGTAGAAACGGCTAACCGTGAAGCAAAAGAAATCCAAGAGTTGATTGATTCTCAAAAAGGCGGATTCCAAGTAGAACCTTGGGATTGGAATTTCTATTCAGAGCAAGTTAGAAAAGCAAAATACGACCTTGATGAAAACGAAATCAAACCTTATTTCGAAGTGACAACAGTTTTGGAAAAAGGTGTGTTCTACGCAGCTGAGCAATTCTACGGAATCACGTTCAAAGAAAGAAAAGACCTTCCAGTTTATCATCCGGATGTTGTCGCTTACGAAGTTTTCGATAGAGACGGAAAATCCTTAGCATTATACTATCTTGATTTCTATACAAGAAGCAACAAAAGCGGAGGTGCGTGGATGAACAATTTTGTTCCTCAATCTCATTTGTTAGGTCAAAAACCGGTAATTGTGAATGTGTATAATTTTCAAAAACCGGCTTCAGGAAAACCATCTTTGGTTTCTTATGATGATGTAGAAACAATGTTCCACGAGTTCGGTCATACTTTGCACGGTTTATTTGCTAACCAAAAATATGTTTCGATTTCAGGAACAGCCACGCCGAGAGACTTTGTGGAATTCCCATCTCAAATCAATGAGCATTTTGCATTGGAGCCAGAGATTCTGAAAAATTATGCATTACATTACCAGACTAAGCAGCCGATGCCACAAACTTTGATTGATAAAATCAAAAAAGCGGCAAACTTCAATCAAGGTTATTCAACGACCGAATTGGTTGCAGCGGCGACTTTGGATATGAATTGGCATACAGTAACTTCTGACAGTCAATTGATTCCTGTTTTGGATTTTGAAAAACAGGCTTTGTCTAAATACGGATTATTAGTTCCTCAAGTTCCACCAAGATATCATACACCTTATTTTGCGCACATTTGGGGCGGTGGATATTCAGCAGGTTATTACGCTTATCTTTGGTCGGAAACTTTAGATTCTGATGCTTGGGAATGGCTAAAAGCGAATGGCGGAATCAAGAGAGAGAATGGCGACAGATTCAGAAAGTATATTTTGTCAGTTGGTAACAGTGTAGATTTGAACAAAGCTTTTGAAGAATTTACGGGTCATAAAGCTGATATCAAGCCACTTCTCAGAAGCAGAGGTTTCATCAAATAAGACTTAAATAAAATTAAAAAAAACGTTTCCAAATGTGGAAGCGTTTTTTTGTAATACTTATTGAAATAAAATTTACTTAATTTCGTTTTCAATATTTTTATAATAATTCTGTGAAAAACAAAAACATCTACTATCACATTATTCTGATTCTGCTTCTGTTGCTGATTCCGGTTTTGTCGTCGCCGGAATTGGATAGTAATCTGAGAATGATTAACTCTACGCCATTCCAAAGGGACTTTTCTAGATATGTTTTGCTTATTGTTTTTTTCTACCTCAATTTGGCTGTATTTCTCCCGAAATTGTATGATAAGAGAAGGCTTTTGTTGTATTGGGTTTGTGTCTTCGTTTCCTATGTCTGGATTTGCACACTTCCGTTTTTTGTTTTTCCGGATAATCACGGGAGTGACCCACGTTTTGATTTTTTCCAAAATGAGATGTCGAATGATAAGAATGCTCAAACATTCGAGGATATTCCGCCGCCGCCATTTGAAAATATTTCTCCTGAAGAAAGCAAGAAGTTTGAAAAAGAAAATTTTACACGACCTCCCAAAATGCGACCTCACGGAAAAGGTTTCCCTCCTCCGAAAATGATGGATAGAGAAGACTCTTTTTCCAGAAAATATATCTCCGGACTTTTACCGTTTTTGTTTTCTTTTCTGAGTTCATTTTTCCTTTATCAATCCATCAAGAAAAAAGAAATAGAACGCGCCAAAGCCAAAGCAGACTTGCTCAATCTCCGTTATCAGCTTCAGCCACATTTTCTTTTCAATACGCTCAATTCGATTTATTCTTTGATTTTGATGAAGTCGGATGATGCTTCGGAAGGGATTTTGAAATTGTCAAATGTAATGCGTTATATCGTGGAAGAGAGCGAAAACGATTTTGTTTTACTTTCCAAAGAGTTGTTTTACATTAAGGATTATATTGCGTTACAACTCATAAGAACAGACAGTAGTCTTGATTTTTCTTATGAAGAAAGTGGAAATACAGAAGGTGTCAAAATCGTTCCGATGATTCTTATGAACTTTATTGAAAATGCTTTCAAATATGGTTATAATGCTGAGGAATCTTCGAAAATATCTATTAATGTCAATCTTGACGGCGAGAAACTGAACTTCAAAGTCTTTAATAACATCGTTAATTATTCTGCCGCGGACGAATCTACAAAAGTCGGAATGAAGAATACTACAGAACGTTTGGATAAATTATATGCAGGGAAATATTCTTTGAACATCCAAGAAAATAAAAAATCGTATTTTGTGGAACTAAATCTTGACCTCAGTTCTTAGCTTATGATAAAAGCCATTGCCATTGATGACGAAATTCTTGCCCTGAAAATTATCGAAACTTTTGCCTCGAGAATAGAAACCTTGAGTCTTGAGAAAATTTTTAATAAACAAAGTGATGCTGAAAAATATCTCAGAAAGTTTCCCGTAGATTTGATTTTCTTGGATATTCAGATGCCGAGTAAAAATGGACTAGACTTCTATAAAAGCCTTTCTCAGGACACAAAAGTGATTTTCACGACGGCTTATTCAGAATATGCCGTTGATGCTTTTGATGTGAACGCTGTCGATTATCTCCTTAAACCTTTTTCCTTTGACAGATTCCAGAAAGCGGTTGAAAAGGTTAAGATTAAACCAACTTCGGAGACACAGAACCAGTTTCTTCTGATTCGTGCAGATTACAAACTTCATAAGATAGAATTCGAAGATATCAAACTGATTGAAGGTCTTGATGATTATGTCCAGATTCATTTGAAAAGTTCTTCCAAGATTACGGCAAGGTCTTCTATGAAGAACATTATGGAAAAGCTTCCGGAGAAGGACTTTGTGCGTGTTCACCGGTCTTATATTCTTCCTATTAAATCTATAAAAGGTATTGTCAACAAGAATATTCATCTCGATGATTTTATCATTCCAGTTGGAGAAACTTATAAGGATGATTTGAAAAAAATCATTGGATATTATTAAGATTCTTTTAAGATTTCGCTGATAAATCGACACTTTTTTGCTGTTTTCCTCAAAAATTTATATTCTTTTTTTATCTCTAATATCTTTGACTCATCAAAATAAAAAAGTTTAAAAGATGAGGATGGTGAGCAGGAAAGACTTCCTTAAAAGTCTAGGTCTGGCAGGCGTTACAATGGCTGCCGCACCATTTGTTCTGAATTGTAGGAATGATGATGACAATGATGCTGAAGAAAATGCAACGATTGATAATTCTGTGTCCACAGAGTGTGCAGTAACCAATTCGGAAACGGAAGGTCCTTTCCCCACCAAATCCCCATCGTCTCTTGTGCAGAGCAACATCATCGGCGATAGAACGGGTGTTCCTTTTGAAATCAATATTATACTTCAAAATGTAAACAATAACTGTTCGGCTTTGCAGGGCGTGATTGTCGATATCTGGCATTGTGACAAAGACGGCAACTATTCCGAGTATGGCGGAACGCAGATGCAAACAACTAATTATACGAGTTACCATTTCCTAAGAGGCAGACAAACGACGGACGCCAACGGAAAAGTGAGTTACACTTCTATTTTCCCGGGTTGGTATGATGGAAGAGCAACGCATATCCACGTTCATGTTTACAATACGGTGGGTACTACTTTACTCATTACACAGATCGCTTTTCCGGAAGGTTCTGGAACGGCTGTGGAATTGGTTAATGCGAGCAGTGGTTACAGAGGAATGAGCGGTTATACATACAATTCGAATGACAATGTCTTCAGCGATGGAACATCCAATGAGATGAGTGTTATCACTGGTTCTGTGAGTGCAGGTTTTGTTCTGTCTCATACGATAAAGGTGAAAGCATAATAAGAAAGATTCAAGATTCAAGATTCAAGATAAAAAAGGAGTCTGAAATCTAATGTCTTAAAAATACTTCATAATTTTTATTTTTTCCGGGGTTCAATTGTTTTCATGTTTTCATAGGTTGTTGAAAAGAATCCCGGAAGTTTTTTAAATGTTTTGATAAGATTGGAAAGACAAACTTAATTTGAAAAACTTATCAGTCTGAGGCTCTCGAAGACATTAAATTAAATTTTAATTCAATAAATAAAATATTTTGGTTCAAAGTCCTTCAAAAATATTAAAATCAGATTACAGGCTTTGGGATGTTTCGTCTGGTGATGCTGTGGCAGAGGTATATAAAGATGAAGCGGAAAGAAGTAGCTTAATTACCAGTCGTTTATATGAAGTTTTGGAGTTTGTGATTTATGAAAACTCTCAAAGCCTTGTTAATCTGAAACCCAATCAAAAGTTGATGCTAATGCCTCTTTTTGGAAAAGTTAAAATCAATGGTTTTCATAAAGTTATACAAACGGGAGAACTCTTTGTTTTAGAAACCAAAGAAGCGCAACAAATCACGGTTAATAATGTATTGGAAGATTGGAAATCCGATATTTTAGTGCTAATCATAGACCAGCCCGTTTCCGAAAATGTTTACAGAGTTAATCATCTGGATTTTCAGATCAGAAATAAGCTCAATTTTCTGGATATAGGATTTAGTTTTCCGGGATTTATTGGGTTATTCAACGGAAGAGAATCTGGGCGGTATGTTCTGAAAAACCATTGCAACAAGATGTTTGCTTTTGTGATTAATGGCGCCTTTGAATTTCAAAACAGGCTGATGGAAAACCGTGATGCCATAATAATTTGGGATCTGGAAGAATTGGAATTTGAAGCGTTGAGTCAGGATGCGCTCATTCTTTTTTTAGAAACTCAATAACACCTTTTCAATAAACAATTTTTTTTATTTTTCGATTTATTACCTTGAAATCCCAGCTTATTTTTAACTGGGATTTTTTATCGCTAAGCCTAAAAAAAAGCAAAACCAGAAATGGTCTTGCTTTATGGTATTTAATTTTCCAATTGACTTCCAAGATATTCCCACTCTTGCAACGTCAAATCCAGTTCTTCTTTGGTTTTATTATAAGTTTCCAAAACTGGTTCAGAAGGATTTTCTTTAGCAAAAGAAGCTTCAAATTCTTCGATTTTCAATTCCAGTTCAGAGATTTTTTCCTCAACTTTTTTTAGCTTATTCTGAATATTCTTATGTTCCTTACTTACAATTGTATTTGATTGATTCTCAGTTGTTGGTTTTGATTCTTGAATCTTAGCTTTTGGAGCTTCAATTTCTTCTTTATGAAGTTTTGATCGTTCTGCAGAGATTTCCCGGATACTTTCTTTTTGTCTGTATTCTAAGTATTCATCAATATTTCCAAGGAATTCTTTCATTTTTCCATCACGGAATTCGAAGATTTTATCAGATAAACCTTGCAAGAATTCACGGTCGTGAGAAATCACAATTAAAGTTCCTTCATATTTCTGAAGCGCCAATTTGATAATTTCTTTAGACTGAATATCCAAGTGGTTCGTAGGCTCATCCATGATCAATGTGTTGAACGGACGAAGCAATAATTTACAAAGCGCCAGACGGTTTCTTTCCCCTCCGGAAAGAACTTTGGTTTTCTTAGTCACATCTTCACCCTGAAACAAGAAAGAACCTAAAAGGTCACGAACTCGTGGTCTGGTTTCCTCTGTTGCAGAATCTTCCGCTTCCTGAAGAACGGTTTTATCAGGTGTCAAAACTTCTTCCTGATTTTGTGCAAAATAACCGATGCTCACGTTATGACCAAGATTCCATTCTCCTGAATAATCTTTGATATCACCAGCAAGAATTTTCGCTAAAGTGGTTTTTCCTTGTCCGTTTTGTCCTAAAAGCGAAATTCTAGCACCTCTTTCCACAATGAAATCTACGTTGTCGAAAATCTGTTTGTTTCCGTAAGCTTTACCTAAGTTTTTAGCTTCGAAAATTACTTTTCCAGGTGTCACAGACGGTTGAAAACGAATATTGAATTTGGATACATCTTCATTATCGATTTCGATTCTCTCGATTTTCTCCAATTTTTTGATTAGTGATTGTGCAAAAGAAGCTTTAGTCGCACTTGCACGGAACTTGTTGATGTTGTCTTCCATCTGTTTGATTTCCGCATCTTGATTTTTCTTTGCTTGAGCTAGTTTTTCGCGACGTTCTTTTCTCAGTTCCAGATATTTGGAATAGTTGGCTTTGTAATCCTCAATTTTTTTATTGTTAACATCAAAAGTTCTGTTACAAATTGATGTCATAAACTGTTTATCGTGACTTACCAAAACGATGGATCCAGGATAATCTTTCAAGAAATTTTCCAGCCAAATGATAGATTCCATATCCAAGTGGTTGGTCGGCTCATCCAGAAGCATCAAATCGTTTTTTTGAAGAAGCAGTTTTGCCAGCTCGATTCTCATTCTCCAACCTCCGGAAAATTCGTCGGTTATCTTTTGAAAATCATCCGCTTTGAAACCTAAACCAAACAAGACTTTCTCCACATCGCCTTCTAAATTGTAGGCATCGTGGTTCATCAAAAGGTCGTTCAGTTCTGTCATTCTGACAATTAAATCAGAATAAGCATCACTTTCGTAATCGGTTCTGGTTGCCATTTGATGATTGACCTCCTCAAGCTCGTTTTTCATCGCGTTGATTTGCTCGTAAGCTTGCATTGTTTCGTCCCAAACCGTTCTTCCTTTTACAAAATCAAGGTCTTGTTTTAGGAAACCAATTGTGATATTTCCTTCTGGAACAACATTTCCTTCATAGAAATTGATTTCTCCGGAAAGGATTTTAAGAAGCGTGGATTTTCCTGCTCCATTTTTACCAACCAAGCCGATTTTGTCGTCTTTTTTGATGGTAAAATTAACGTCTCGGAAAAGATAATTTCCTGCGTGATGTAATCCTAATCCTTGTGCCGATATCATTGTTGAGTATGTTTAAATTTCAATTTGCAAAAATAAAACATCTGTTGGATATATTGTTATTTAATAAAATTATTATTATAAAGTTAAAAATGTTGCTTATTAGAAAAAAATATCCTTAATTTGTTTCATTGTTTAATGTTATCAAATAATTTTATTATGAAAAAACTTTTATTATCTGCACTTGTATTGGGTGCGACACTTTCTAATGCTCAAGTTTTAGAAACTTATGATTACAATAGTTTAACTGTGGGAAATGTAGGAGGCACAACGGATGGATTAACAGCTGGGCAAGGTGGTATTTATAGTTATAATGGCTCTGCAGGAGATTATAAAATTGTTGCTATTGATGCTGCTCACGGAAATTCTTTACAGATTACCAACGGAAGCACAGCAGCAGCTGCATCATCTAGATATACCTGGATGGACGGTACTGCTTTGACTGATGCTTGGATTAACAGAACTTCTGGTAATGATATTGTATATGGTAAAATTGAAATCTACACTGGTACAGCCACAGGAACCAATCGTTCCGGGTCTTATTTAGCTAGTGCCTCAAGCGGGATTGTTGGAGCTACATACAACTCTGGTACAAAACAAATAAATGCTATGATGTATTTGAATGGAACAACTTCTGGTTTTTATAATATTACAGGTGTTTCTACAGTAACGTATCCTGCCAATACTTGGGTAACTGTTCAGTATGCTTATGATTATAATACTGGAGATACTTATCTTAAAATTGGAAATGAGACCCCAAAACTACTTGGTGTAACGGGGTATACAACATCTGGAGGATTTGATCCGGTTGAACATGATGTGTTTACAGCATATGCAACAGGTAATACCGCTTCTACAACAGCAGGTTTTGATAATTATATTATAGAGGCTAAAGCAACTACTGATGAGTTTTTAGGAGCTGTAGAGATTAAAGGTAAAGTTGGAAGCGAGATTGCTACGGTTTATCCAAACCCAGCAGTAGATGTTCTTAATATCAGCTATTCCAAAAATGTTAAAAGCGTAGAAGTTTTTGATGCAGCAGGTAAAAAAGTAAAAGCTAATCTTGCAGGTAATAAAGTTGATGTTAAAAATTTAGAAAAAGGAGTTTACTTTATCAAAATCAACACAGGTAGCGAAGTACAAACTCAGAAATTCATCAAAAAATAATCTATTTTGATATTTTATCTAGAAGAGGGTCATAGGACTCTCTTTTTTTATTTCTTATCTTTGCCAAAACTTTATAAAAATGAGTAAGCCGATTTCGGAATTTATAGAAAAGTATTATTTGCACTTCAATGCTGCTGCGTTGGTAGATGCGTCCAAAGGTTATGTTGCACACCTGAAAGATGGCGGCAAAATGATGGTAACATTAGCTGGAGCTATGTCAACGGCTGAATTGGGGAAAATCTTTGCTGAGATGATTCGGCAAGATAAAGTGGATTTTATCTCTTGTACCGGAGCAAACCTTGAAGAAGACCTTATGAATCTTGTGGCACACTCCCACTACGAAAGAGTTCCGCATTACAGAGACCTTACACCACAGGAAGAGTGGGCGCTTTTGGAAAGAGGATTGAATAGAGTTACTGATACTTGTATTCCGGAAGAGGAAGCTTTCAGAAGATTACAAAAACATATCTACGAACTTTGGAAAGATGCTGATGATAAAGGAGAAAGATATTTCCCGCACGAATATATGTACAAAATGATTCTTTCTGGTGTTCTTGAGCATTATTACGAAATCCCAAGAGAAAATTCTTGGATGATTGCGGCGGCTGAGAAAAACCTTCCAATTGTGGTTCCGGGATGGGAAGATTCTACAATGGGTAATATTTTCGCTTCCTATTGTATCAAAGGAGATTTGAAATTCTCTACCATGAAATCTGGAATCGAGTATATGGCTTATTTAGCTGATTGGTACACTAAAAACTCAGGTGGAAAAGGCGTTGGATTCTTCCAGATTGGTGGAGGAATTGCGGGAGATTTCCCAATCTGTGTAGTTCCAATGTTGTATCAGGATATGGAAATGCACGATATCCCGTTCTGGTCTTATTTCTGCCAGATTTCTGATTCTACAACATCTTACGGTTCCTATTCCGGAGCTGTTCCGAATGAGAAAATCACTTGGGGTAAATTGGATATCACAACACCAAAATATATTGTTGAAAGTGATGCAACCATCTGTGCACCATTGATGTTCTCTTATGTTTTAGAAAATTCTTAATTGAGTTTATATATAATAAAAAAGCGTTCAAAAAAAATTTTTTTGAACGCTTTTGTGTTTTTAAATAATTGATAATTAATCCAAAGAATTAATCAAAACGATATATCTGTAGCCAAAAATAGCTTTTTGGAGTTTGCTGAGTTTTGTAAAATCTTTTTTGCTGTATTTCGGTAGAATACGTTTGTTAATCTTATTCAGAAATCTAAAAAATGCTTTTTTCATTGCTGGAAATTTGAAATTAGTTTACAAGATTTAAGCCATTTACAGAATTGATTAGCAAATGATCAGCTATTACTCAATCATTTATCAATTATAATTACAGCATCATTACACCTTCTATTGCGGCTACTTTTTTATAGATTTTAATGACATGGTCTGCGTCTAGAACAAAACATTTGAGCGAGACAGAAGTATATTTACCATTGGCACTTTCTCTGTTAGAAAGCGTGTATTTTAAGTTATCAAAAACTTTAATGATTTCGGTAATCTTTTCAGAATCATTGGGGATGATAAATTTAAAAAGATATTCTTCCGGGAAATTATGTTGCTCTTCTAATTTTTCTTTTAAAGATTGATAAAACTCTTCTGGATTGGCATGGTTGCTTTCAATTATATTTGACATTATCTGGGTATTTGGTTAAAAAAATCTCCGCCGAAACGGAGATCAAAGTTAGTGATATTATTTTTCTTAAGAAGGATTTTCTGCTGTAGCTTCCTGTGGTAAAGAAACATCATCTGGTGCAGCTTCTAGAGATTTATCTAATGTAAAGAGAGATTCATCAGAAGCCTTGTCACCGCCTGCTATTTTTAATTTATCGATTAATTCCAGAGCTAGTTTTTCTTCTTCTGTCTGTTCTTTTACAAACCATTGCAAGAAATTCCACGTAGCCCAATCTTTTTCCTGTAAGGCCATATCTACAATGTTATAAATAGAGGTGGTGTTTTCTACCTCGTGTTGGAAAACTTTATTAAAGCAATCTGTTAAGTTTTGAGGATTTTCTGGTGGTGCAGGAATAGCTTCTACTTTTGCTTCACCACCTCTGTCCAAGATATAACGCATAAACTTGATCATGTGATTTCTTTCTTCTTGTGAATGTCTGTAGAGAAAGTTAGCAATTCCGCCATAACCCTGGATATCTGCCCAGCAACCATAAGATAGAAATATTTGTGAAGCATGGGATTCTTTGGTCATTTGTTTAATCAGTGCATTTTGCATGGTTTCTGAAAGTCGGTTCGTGTTCATAATCATATTAGGGATTTAAATTAAATGGATTGAGTTATATTGTCTTAAAATGATGCAATATATTGGCTCATTTTGAGTAATTAAAATCTATAGATTATTAAAATGACAAATATTGAGCCAAATTTTGGGGATTTATTTTTCTTAAAAATGGGAATAATTACGGTATTTTATTAATTTTTGTGCCTGATAATGTGTTAGTTATTTATTATTTTGTCTATTTTAACAAAATGTTAAGAAAAATATTTATATTCGAAATAAGAAAATAATACATAAGAATATTATGAGAAAAAATTATGTGAAATTACCATTGTTGATTGCTGCTTTGTATTTTGGTGGCGATTTGCATGCACAATCCACACAGGATACTACTGCTAAAGAAAACAAAATTGAGGAGGTAGTTGTGATTGGATATGGAAAGCAGAAAAGAGGAGATTTAACATCTGCTATTTCATCTGTTAAATCAGAAGAAATTACTAAACAACCAGCTACAACTGCTATGCAATCTTTGCAAGGGAAATTGTCTGGGGTAACTATTGTTAATACAGATCAGCCTGGTGCTACACCTAGTGTAATCGTTAGAGGTTTGGGAACTGCTTTGGGAGGACGTGATCCTTTGTATGTGGTTGACGGTATGATTGTGCCTAATATCACAAATATTAACCCAAGAGATATTGAATCTATTGATGTATTGAAAGATGCTGCATCTACTGCAATCTATGGGGTTAGAGCAGCAAATGGGGTTGTAATTGTAACTACAAAAACTGGGAAAAAAGGGAAAACAAAAGTTACTTATGATTCTTATTATGGATTCAAATCTATTCTTCATGAAGTGAAAATGGCTGATGCTAGTCAGTATGTTCAGTATTTTAACGAAGAAAGAAAAGCTAATGGTAAAACAACATTTTTATCTCCTAATCAGCAGTATAATATCAATTGGCTCGATGAGTTGACACGTACAGGAATTGTACAGGATAACAACGTAACATTGAGCGGCGGTAGCGAAAATGTCAATTATTTTTTAGGTGCTGATCATTTTACTGAAGATGGAATCTTGAGTGGACAAAACTACAAAAGAACCACTATTAGAAATAACAATACCTACAAATTATTTGATAATAGGGTACGTATTACTCAGAATGTAAGTTTTTCTAATACAAAAGAAAATATTAAACCTTTAGGAGCTTTTGATACGGCTCACAGACAAGCACCAGTTGTCCCAGTCAAATATGAAAACGGTAAATGGGGAATGCCTTTTTGGAATGAAACAACAGGAATGGTTACTTATCCCGGATCTACTTTGAATTCTCACGGGAACCCTATTTCATCAGTCTATTACACAAACGAAACAGCAAGAACCAATACTTTGCAAGCTTTTTTACAAGCTGATATAGATGTTACGAAAGGTCTTGTTTTTACATCTAGAGCTGGTACAACCAAGTATTGGTATAACAAAGAGACTTATGTTCCTAAAAAAGAATTATGGTTAGCGGCAGATCCTTCTAGGACAGAAGCGCAATTTGATGCATTACAATTAGCTAATCCTACAAGTACAACTTATGCGGATAACTCATTCTCTTTACAAAAAATTGATACTTTCCGTTGGCAATGGGAAAATTATTTTACCTATGACAAAAAGTTTGGTAAAAATAGTTTAACTGCTGTTGCAGGGATGTCCGCAGAAGAAGTAGGTGTAGGAGGAACTATGTACGGTATCGCTTATAATGTTCCGACTAAATCACAATATTGGAGTTTAGATAAAGGGTCTTCTACACCTCAAAAAGAAGTCACTCAATCTTATTATACGCCAGTGCGCTATGCTTCTTATTTTGGAAGACTTCAATATGATTATGATAAAAGATACTATATTTCTGGAATTATCAGAAGAGATGGTACCAGCCGATTCAAAGAACAAGAAATGTATTGGGATACTTTCCCATCCGTAAGTGCTGGTTGGAATATCTCTAATGAGGATTTCTTAAAAGGTAACTCTGTGATTAATTTCTTAAAACTTCGTGGAGGTTGGGGAACATTAGGTAATGATAATATTGGCGTAGTAAACGTTTCTTCAATCATTAGTGGTCCTGGAAGTCAGAATTATAACTATGTTTTTGGTCCTGGACAAGACTTGATTTTTGGAGCTTATTTTGGCTCTCCAGCATTACCATTAGGATGGGAAATTACAAAAGAATGGAGTGTAGGAACTGATTTCGAATTATTGAATAGCCGATTAACAGGTTCATTCGATTATTATCAAAAGAAAAATACGAATACAATTTTACAGGTAACACCAGTAAGAACTAGCCCATATTCAGATACTTTCTATGATCACGGTGCTGTTGTAATGAACAAAGGTTGGGAAGCTGCATTGAGATGGAAAGACTTCTCAGAATCAGGTGATTTTTCTTATGAAATAGGTGCAACTTTTAATAGTAATGATAACGAGGTTACAGAGATAAAACCTGCTTATGGAGGAATGACAGGAGGATCTTTGGGTAATGGTAGAATTACAAAAAGATTAGAAGTTGGTCAAGCTTTGGGCTCTTGGTGGATGTATGAAGTGGATGGAGTTTGGCAAAACCAAGCAGAAATTGATAGTAATACTCACCTTTCCGGTGCAAAACCTGGTTTCTTAAAGTACAAAGATCAGAATGGAGATGGCGTAATAGATGATAGAGATAAAGTGTTTTTTGGAAGTTATATCCCAACTTATAACTATAGTCTTCATTTAGGATTTACGTATAAAAATGTAGATTTCAGTGTGGATGGTTATGGCGCTGGTGGTAACAAAATCTATAATGGCTTAAACAGTACTCGTCTTGGTGGTGAAAATATATCTCAATATATGTTCAATAACAGATGGACAGGAGAAGGGTCAACTAACTCAAACCCTGGTGCCAATAGAGATGTAGAAGCTTCTAACTATTATCTTGAAGATGGAGATTATTTCAGAATCAACAATATTACATTAGGATATAACTTTAAAGATGCAATACAAGGACTTCGTAATCTTAGAGTTTATCTTACAGCACAAAATCCATTTATCTTTACAAAATACGAAGGCTATACACCAGAATTAAATTCTGATGGTAATCCATATGGTACAACTGGGATAGAATTATCTGCTTATCCTAATTTGAGAAGTTTCATTTTAGGTGTTAATGTTGAATTTTAAATAATTGATTAAAATGAAAAATAGTATAGTAAAATATTTGATGGCAGGAGCATTATTAGCTAATGTTTCTTGTACAAGTGATTTTTTAGATGTTGATTCTAGAGAAAATGTTGACGCTGCAGATGCGCAAACAACATACGATCCTGTTATGATGGTTAATGGAGTTTATGGAGAATTAACCGAATGGGATTATGCTTTTTCTTGGTTGGGTGTTACAGAGATTATATCCGATAATGCTGATAAAGGAAGCTCCCCAACAGATGGTGGATCCGATAAATTAATTCTAGATAATCTCGAACATACTGCAGCCACTGGCTCTATTGACGCCATGTGGACTCGTTTTTATAAAACTATTGGTAGAGCAAATTTGGCAATCCAATACACAGAAAATTACGGTTTAAAAGATCAAAATTATAAAAATAGATTAATCGGTGAAGCTAAGTTTTTACGTGCTCTACATTATTTCTGGTTGGTAAGGATGTTCGGTGATGTGCCTATTCAAGATCTTGTTGACTCGGGTTCTTGGATTACACGTAGGCCAAAAGCAGAAGTTTATGCTTACATAGAAAAAGACTTATTGGATGCTATTCAAGTATTACCAAATAAAAGCGAATATGCTTCTGCTGACTTAGGACGTGCAACAAAAGGTGCTGCTCAAGGTCTTTTAGCCAAAGTTTATTTATATGAGGAAAAGTGGCAACTGGCTTATGATATGGCAGGTAACGTGATGACTTCAGGACAATATGGTCTTGAATCTGATTATGCTAAAATATGGAGATTAGATGGAGAGAATGGTATAGAGTCTTTATTTGAAGTTCAGGCAAGAGGCGAATCTGTTGCGCATGGTGTACAACAATATTCT
Organism: Flavobacteriales bacterium UBA2306; assembly: GCA_002345565.1. Lineage (GTDB taxonomy): Bacteria > Bacteroidota > Bacteroidia > Flavobacteriales > Weeksellaceae > Epilithonimonas. The sequence goes on from DDVS01000002.1 coordinate 283,877, forward strand.
CAAACTCAAGGTGCACGTGGCACCGGAGGATGGGGATGGGGATTCAACGTGCCATCACAAAACTTATTAAATGCATTTAATGCAGCAGGTGATAACATTCGTAGAGATGCTACCATCATTTTCAGAGGAGAAACGTTATATGATGGTAGAGTAGTACCTAACACGGTTGAAAATCCTATGTACAATGAAAAAGCATACTCAAGTGCTAATTTAGGAGATGGAGAAGGGGATAAAAATATCAGAATTCTACGTTATAGTGAAGTTCTATTAATCCGTGCAGAAGCGGCAACTCATATTGGAGCAGATGCAGCAACTCCTTTGAATTTGGTACGTAGTAGAGTTAATTTGGCTCCTATTTCTAGCCCAACAAAAGAACAAATATGGCAAGAGAGAAGATTGGAGTTAGCATTTGAACACGATCGTTGGTTTGATATTGTTCGTACAGGGCAAGGTCAAGCAGCAATGACTGCTAATGGAAAAGTATTTGTGGTTGGTAAGCATGAATTGTTTCCAATTCCAAATAATCAGATTATTCAAACGCCTACTATTGGACAAAATCCTAATTGGTAAAAATTATCGATGCAATTTAAATCAATATCAAATACAATTTTAACAGCTGCCACACTATTATTGTGTGGCAGTTGTTCTAATAGAGATACCGTAGATTCTTCTACGAATATAGAAATACCAAGTAATCCGAATAATCCAAACACACCAGAAAATAATTTCTCTGATTCCCAAATCACAGAAATGGTAAAAAAAGATGCCCTAAAATATTTCTGGGATTTTGCACAGTCTAATTCTAGACTTGCCAGAGAAAGATATCATACAGATAATCCGAGTGATGATGCTAATACCGTGACAACAGGAGGATCCGGATTCGGTCTGATGACAATTTTAGTAGGAATCAAAAATGGTTATGTTTCTCAAGCTGATGCAGTTTCGAGATTAACAACCGCTCTTGATTTTTTACAGACAGCTAATCGTTTTCACGGGGCTTGGCCACATTGGATGAATGGAACATCTGGTAATGTTATTCCTTTTGGAGATCCTGCTCTTACAAAAGATAATGGTGGAGATCTTGTAGAAACAGCTTTTCTTGCTCAAGGTTTAATCTGTGTGAGAGAATATTTCAAAAACTCTACTAATTCTGCAGAGTTGGCTTTAGCACAAAAAGCGGATGACTTATGGAAAGGAATCGAATGGAACTGGTACACAAAAGGAGAAAATGCACTCTATTGGCATTGGTCTCCAAACTATGATTTCCAGATGAATATGAAATTACAAGGATTTGATGAAACATTAATTACTTATGTTTTAGCGGCAGCTTCTCCAACATATTCAATTAATAAGGCAGTTTATCAAAACGGTTGGGCAAGAAACGGAAGTATAAAAACTTCCGGTTCTCAATTCGGAATCCCATTAGTTGTAAATCATAATGGAGCTACAGGAACCGTTGGACCTATGTTTTGGTCACATTATTCATTCTTAGGATTAGACCCAAGAGGTTTGTCAGATGATTATGTTAATTATGGAGATGCTACAACTAATCATGCAAAAGTGATGTTCCAATATTGCGTAAGTAACCCAAAAGGTTGGCAAGGCTATAACTCCAAAAGTTGGGGACTCACTGCAAGTTATTCCAGAAATACTGATGGAACGACAGGATATTCCGCACATCAACCCAACAATGATTTAGGAATTATTTCTCCAACAGCAGCTATTTCCAATATGCCATATACACCTACAGAAAGTATGGATTTTTTGAGATTTCTTTACAATGAAAATTATTCTAAATATGTTGGTGTAGCTGGACCGTATGATGCTTATTCTATTCAATATAATTGGGTTACGCCGAGATATTTGGCAATTGACCAAGGAACGATTGCTCCAATGGTTGAAAATTACCAATCTCAATTCTTGTGGAAGTTGTTTATGAATGCACCGGATGTAAGACAAGGACTTGTAAAGCTTGGTTTCCATTCAACAACTTATGGATTTTAAATTCATTTTAAAATTAATTTAATGAAAAAGATATTATCACTCTCAATCGTTTCCTTAGCACTACTCACATCTTGCAAAAGCAAACCATCGACTGAAAATAAAACGTCTGAAAAACCAAAATCAGAACTTACCGATAATCAACTAATGGACAAAGTCCAGCAACAATCTTTGAAATATTTCTGGGACTTTGCAGAACCAAATTCATTCCTGGGAAGAGAACGTTATCATGAGGACAATATCTACCCGGACAATGACAAACACGTCGTTACAACTGGAGGTTCTGGCTTTGGGCTGATGACAATTTTGGTTGGTGTCGATAGAAAATTTATTCCTCGCCAGGAAGCGGTTAAAAGATTGACGCATATTGCAGATTTTCTGGAAAAAGCAGACCGTTTTCACGGTGCTTGGCCGCATTGGATCAATGGCGAAACGGGTAAAGTTGTTCCGTTTGGAAAAAAAGACAACGGCGGAGATTTGGTGGAAACTGCTTTCTTGGTTCAGGGAATGATCTGTGTTCGCGAATATTTCAAAAACGGGAATCAGGAAGAAAAAGCTTTGGCTGCAAAGATGGACAAACTTTGGAAAGGTGTAGAATGGAACTGGTACACAAAAGGCGGTCAAAAAGTGCTTTATTGGCATTGGTCACCGACTTACGGTTGGGAAATGAACTTCCCTTTGGAAGGCTATAACGAGTGTCTTATCACCTATGTAATGGCAGCTGCTTCTCCAAATTATTCTATAGATTATGATACTTATAAGAAAGGTTGGACGCGCAACGGAACCTATCTTTCGGACAAAGAAAAATACGGACTTCCAATGTATGTAAAACATAATGGTGCCGAAGAATATGGTGGTCCATTATTTTGGACGCAGTACTCTTACTTAGGTCTGGATCCCAGAAATTTATCAGACCAATATATCAAGAATTATTTTGATTTAAATAGAAATCAGGTTCTTATCGATTATAAATATTGTGTTGAAAATCCCAAAGGATGGAAAGGCTACGGCAAAAATTATTGGGGTTTAACCGCAGGTTATTCTCGTAACAAAGATGGAGGAGTTGGTTATGACGCTCACTTTCCGCAGAATGATCACGGTGTGATTACTCCAACAGCTGCGCTTAGTTCGATGCCTTATACGCCGAAAGAATCTATGGCTTTCCTTAGATTTTTATATGAAGAGAAACCCAATTTTATTGGGCAAGCCGGACCTTACGACGCAACTTCCATCAATTTCAACGACTGGTTTACACCTCGATATTTGGCGATTGACCAAGGTACAATTGCACCAATGATAGAGAACTATCGTTCGGGATTGTTGTGGGATTTGTTTATGAATGCACCTGACATCAGAGCCGGTTTGAAAAAAATCGGATTCAAATCAGAAAAGCACAAGATAGATTAGCAAAAATTATTATCTTTAGGGCAGGATATTTATTGTCTCATTTTGATTTAATAAATATTTTTTAGGAGCTTAATCCCGCTATCCACTATATCTTTTTTATCATTGCGAACAACGTGAAGCAATCTTTAGGAACTAATCAGCGCAATAACAAAAAAGGATGCCGTTCCTATCGGGGCTATGGGATTCAGCATAATTATAAACTTAGGCATACAAATTAACATTTTGTATCTTTAATCACAAAATATGTGTAACAAAACGGGTAATGATAAAAATTGATTAATGTATTTGTTTTCAATAAAAAAAACAGATTGATTGTAAGTTTTTTATCTTTATTCTATTTTCTTTTATCTACTTATTATGACCTTAAAATTAAAATATCTTCCACTTTTACTTTTAGGATTTTCAACATTTTCCAACGCGCAGGAAATCAAATCCGAGTTCAATAAAGAAGTTAAAATTCAGAAAAAGTTATCTTACCTTCTGGATATTCCACAAAATCCAAAAACAAAATTGCCTTTGATTGTTTTTCTTCACGGTTCTGGTGAAAGAGGAAATGATTTAGAAAAAGTAAAACTAAACGGCGTTCTTCAACACAAAGATTTAATCAAAGAACCTGTGGCTATTTTAGCACCTCAATGTCCTGCAAATACTTGGTGGGATACAGATGCGGTTTATTTCCTCATCAAAGAAATCTCGGAAAAATATAAAATAGATAAAGACAGAATCTATCTCACAGGCTTATCAATGGGAGGCTGGGGAACTTTGAAATTAGCTGGTGAACATCCTGAGATGTTTGCTTCTGTTGTATCAGTTTGTGCACCAACAGACAGAGTAATGTATGCGAATATCCAAAACTACAAGGATATGAATCTCAAAATCTTCCACGGAGGAATGGACGATGTTGTTCTGCCAGAGAATGCTTTCAATTTTTATCAAAAACTTCATCCGATAAATCCAAAAGCAGAACTCACAATTTTCCCAAACGACAATCATAACTCTTGGGATTCTACATATTCTGACCCTAAGTTGTATGAATGGATGCTATCATTCAAAAAAAATCAGTAATAAAATTAAAATAATATATAATGAAATTGCCTTTAGAAATTTTGAAAAGCAATCAAGTATAACTGAGAGGCGATTCCATATGACAATTAAAAAATAAATACTACATATGAAAAAGTTTGTAATCCTTGCTGCATTGGCTCTTTCGCCATACTTTCTTGCGCAGGAACTTGTTACTAAACCAGTTCAGTCTTATCAAACTGAAAAATATCAGTCTAAGAAAAAAGCTTTCATAGACAATCTTATTTCCAAAATGACTTTGGACGAGAAAATCGGTCAGTTGAATTTACCTTCTTCTGGAGATTTTACAACTGGTACGGCTCAAAGTTCCGATATCGGTAAAAAGATTGAACAAGGACTTGTTGGTGGATTATTTAACATCAAAGGTGTGGATAAAATCCGTGATGTTCAGAAAGTAGCAGTAGAAAAAAGCCGTTTGAAAATCCCAATGATTTTCGGAATGGATGTGATTCACGGTTACGAGACTTCTTTTCCAATTCCATTAGGTCTGGCTTCTTCTTGGGATATTAATTTGATTCAAAGGTCAGCTCAGATTGCAGCTCAGGAATCTACAGCAGACGGAATCAACTGGACTTTTTCTCCAATGACCGATATTTCCAGAGAACCAAGATGGGGTAGGGTTTCCGAAGGTTCCGGTGAAGACCCATACTTAGGAAGTGAGATTGCAAAAGCAATGGTCTTTGGTTATCAGGGAACTGATCTTTCAAAAAATAACACCATGTTGGCTTGTCTTAAACACTTCGCGCTTTACGGAGCTCCAGAAGGTGGACGAGATTATAACACGGTTGATATGAGTCACGTATCGATGTTCAATAATTATTTTCCACCTTACAAAGCGGCAATTGATGCTGGAGTTGGTTCCGTGATGGCTTCTTTTAATGAGGTTGATGGCGTTCCAGCAACAGGAAACAAATGGCTGATGACAGATGTTCTTAGAGACCAATGGAAATTCAAAGGTTTTGTGGTAACAGATTATACAGGAATCAATGAAATGGTTGACCACGGAATGGGAGATTTGCAGCAAGTTTCGGCTTTGGCAATGAACGCAGGTGTTGATATGGATATGGTTGGAGAAGGTTTCCTTAAAACTTTGAAAAAATCTGTATCTGAAGGAAAAGTTTCTGAAAAAACAATTACTGAAGCAACAAGAAGAATCTTGGAAGCAAAATATGACCTTGGACTTTTTGATGATCCTTATAAATATACAGATTCTAAGAGAGCTCAAAAAGAAGTTTTCAGTCCGAAACATTTGGAAGCGGCAAGAACTATTTCTGCTAATTCTATGGTTTTGATGAAAAATGACAAACAGGTTCTTCCGCTTAAAAAATCAGGAACTGTTGCTGTCATTGGTCCGTTGGCTGATAATGCTGTGAATATGCCTGGAACCTGGAGCGTTGGAGCAAAACACGCTAATTCGATTTCGTTATTAAGAGGTCTTAAAGAAACCGTTGGTAAAGATGTAAATTTTGTTTACGCCAAAGGTAGCAACGTTTACGAATCTGCTGCAATGGAAGAAAAGGCGACAATGTTTGGTAAAACAGCAAATAGAGACAGTCGTCCAGCTGACCAGATCAGAAAAGAAGCCGTTGAAATCGCAAGTAAAGCAGATGTCATTCTTTTAGCCATCGGTGAAAGTGCCGAGATGAGTGGGGAATCTAGTTCCAGAACAGATATCGGCATTCCGGAAACTCAAAAAGAATTGTTGAGAGAGCTTAAGAAAACAGGAAAACCGATTATAGTAGTTCTATTCGCTGGTCGTCCATTAGTTCTAACAGAAGAATCTGAATTAGCTGACGGAATCCTGAATGTTTGGTTTCCAGGAAGTATGGCCGGATATGCTATTTCCGACGTTCTTTTCGGAAAAGTGAATCCTTCTGCAAAACTACCAATGACTTTCCCAAGAAGTGTAGGTCAGGTTCCAATCTATTATAATGCTAAAAATACAGGTCGCCCATTAAGCACAGAAAATACAGATAAATGTACTTTTGAGAAATTCCGTTCTAATTATTTAGATGAGTGTAACTCGCCGCTTTATCCGTTTGGGTATGGATTGAGCTATTCTCAGTTTAATTATTCTGATATTTCTGTGAGCAATGCAAAACCTGCTGGCGATACATCCATCGAAGCTACAGTTACTTTAACGAATAACGGTAAATATGATGGAGCAGAAGTGGTTCAACTTTATATCAGAGATTTGGTTGGAAGTATTACAAGACCGGTTAAAGAACTGAAAGGTTTCCAAAAAGTTTATCTAAAAGCTGGAGAAAGTAAAAAAGTTACTTTCAAAATCTCTCCGGAAGATTTGAAATTCTATAACAGTCAATTGAAATTTGATTGGGAAGCCGGCGATTTCGATGTGATGATTGGAACTAATTCTCACGATGTTAAAACAACGAGAATCAATTGGACAAAATAAAATTTAATTCAAATTAATATTACAAAAGCCTTTCAGATACAAGTTCTGGAAGGCTTTTTTTATGAAAATGTTTGTAACTAATTTGAATGAAAATCAAACTTAATTTTTGTTACCAATTCAAATGATGGATTGTTGTTATTTTATAATTTGAGTTCCAAAAGCCTGATTTATCTTGTTGGCATTTTGCTCTTCGTAATTCCCAATGACATTGAATAAACCATTTACAATCTGCTCAGACGCCAGTTGGCTAATGCCATTGCTTGCAAGATTCTGACTTTGGTTTCCAAATAGGCTTCCTAGTATAGATGAGCCTTTCAAAGCATTGTTAAGCGTATTTACAAGACCAAATTCATTTAGTTTTGCATCTACCTTCGGTGTAATAGCTGCAATAAGTTGGGATTGTGTCTTTTCTTTCAAAATTTGAGTAGCCATACCAGAACCTCCTTGTGCAATTTTTGTAACATCATCTGCCGTCAAACTATTTACGGCGTTGTTTAATATTGGTTCGGATATATTGGCCGTAAAATACGCAGCATCTGCGATGTATTGTTTTTCTTTTTGCACAATACTACTCATACCCAAAGATTGTAACGTATTATTAATGCTTTTCAGTTGAGATGGTATAGCCTGATCTATCAATGTACTATTCATAAAAGCTTCTTTGTCTTTTAAAGTAGCCATACCTTTAGAAATACCTCCCAATAGAATATTTTTTATAATGGTTAAACCAATACTAGATGTTGCTACTGCCATACAAGAATTAGTAACTACTGCGCCTGAAACTGCTGCAACGCCTGCAGCTATAAAATATTTAGTTCTCATAATTTTTTCAAATTCAAAATTTGAACCAAAGTTAAGATTATTAGACAAAACGAAAAGCCGTCTATTATATCAGAAAATATTGAAATTATGACTATTAATACTTTAATCTCCTACACTGTCAATTTGTTTCATAAAGTCAAGATTAATCAAATTTTATGAGAAAAAAATAAATTTAGATACAAAAAAAAATGCATATATCCGATGTCGCGGATTTGCAATCCGTGACTGTATCATCCCATAAACACCACTTCAATATCCAATGCACTATCCGATGTTAAGACCTTTATTTTCCTGACAATGTTTCAATGCATTTATAATGACATATTTTTGTTTGAGTCTTGTGAAAATGTCAACCCATCCCACTGTGGTAATTGTTATAAAATAGGCTTTTTCTATTTCTGTGGCTTTGTATTTTCTTGACATTTTGTATTTTTCTAAAATACTAATATAGAGAAAAGTAACTATTTATAATATAAAACAACAGTCACGGATTGCAAATCCGCGACATCGGGAATTAATATAAAAACTATAATACACTTTTCTCATTTTCAAATTCTTATTTCCGCTATAAATCATTATATTTGCCGACTTAATTTATATATATCGTAAGAAAATGCAAGGAAAAGGACTCGTTACATTAGTTGCCATCGTTCTTGGATTAATTTGCCTTAATGAGCTTCTGCCTTCTTTCTATGCTAATAAAATAGAAAAAGAAGCAAAAGCAATTGCGGGAGAAAATCCAGTGAAATATCAAGCTGAGATTGCAAGACTTTCTAAAGACACGCTTAATCTAGGTTTTACAAAGCTGGATTATGCGTCTGCTAAACAGAAAGAAATGAAACTCGGATTGGATCTTAAAGGTGGTATCAACGTACTATTGGAGATCAACCAGAGAGACTTGGTCAATGATCTTAGTAATTACTCTACAAATGCTACTTTAGTAGAAGCACTTAACAGAACAGACAAAGCACAGAAAAACTCAAGTAAGCAATACATCGAGGATTTCTTCACACAGTTTGAAGCGGTTAACAAAGAAAAGGGTACGAACCTGAAACTTGCGGATCCTGAAATTTTCGGAAATACGAATCTTTCTGAGATCAAATTCAATACACCAGATGAGCAGGTTAAAAATATTGTAAGAAAAAAAATTGAAGCGTCTGTAGGAACGGCTTATGAAGTTCTTAGAACACGTATCGACAAAATGGGTGTTACACAGCCAAACGTTCAAAGAGTTCCTGGAACTGGAAGAATCTTGGTGGAAATGCCTGGTATCAAAGATATCGACAGAGTTAAAAAGATGTTGGCGACTTCTGCTAAACTTCAGTTTTGGGAAGTACAGTTGATGCAGGAAGTTGTTCCTTATTTTTCTCAGCTGGACCAATTGGTTAAAACTAAAGGAGATTCTATCGGTGTTGCAAAAACTACCAATTTGATGAACTTGATTCAATTGAATTCTACGCCAGGAAATGCTGTTGCGAATGTAAAATTATCTGATACAGCTGTTGTAAACAAATTACTTAATAGTGATGCTGCTATCAAAGCAAGACCTATTAACTTAAAATATACCCAATTTATGTGGGGCTACAAGCCTGAGAATAATACCTCTAACAGTCTTGTATTATATGCAATCAGAGGAAATATTACTCAGAAAGCACCAGTTGATGGCGCTGTAGAATCTGCAAACATCAACTATGACCAATTAGGTCGTATTGTGGTAGATATGCAGATGGATTCTCAAGGTGCTCGTGACTGGAAAGCAATGACCGAGAAAAATAATGGGAAAGTGGTTGCTGTAACTTTGGATAACAGAGTGTACACGGCGCCGTCTGTAAATAGTGTGATTCCTGACGGAAGAACTCAGATTTCTGGAAATTTTACTCAAGAAGAGGCTAAAGATCTTGTAGATGTTCTTGGAGCTGGTAAATTGCCTGCAGGTGCAAAAATTGTACAGGCAGACGTTGTAGGTCCATCTCTAGGTGCAGAATCTATCAATGATGGTATTATGTCTTTCCTTATTGCATTTGCAATTATCATTGTTTACATCATTTTCTATTATGGTGGAGCAGGGGTTTATGCAGTTATTGCAATGACAATCAACTTATTCTACATCTTCGGGATTATGGATTCTGTGGATGCTACCTTGACACTTCCTGGTATTGCTGGTATCGTATTGTCTATGGCAATGGCGGTGGATGCGAACGTAATCATCTACGAAAGAACCAAAGAAGAATTGTTCCTTGGAAAGGGAATTATGGAAGCTTACAAAGATGGTTTCAAACACGCTATTTCTGCGATTATCGATGGTCACGCAACGACTTTCATCACTGCATTGATTCTTTATGTATTCGGAACAGGTCCTATCAAAGGTTTTGCGGTAACGTTGATGATTGGATTGGTAATGACATTGTTTACTTCGGTATTGTTGTCAAGAGTAATGATCTTCAGCAGACTGGAAAAAGGAAAATCTCTTTCAGTTTGGACTGCGCCTACTAAAAACCTATTTAGAAATACTTGGTTAGATTTCATTGGGAAAAGAAAATGGTCTTACATTTTTTCTGCTATTTTGATGGTTATTTCTATTGGTTCAATTGCAGTTAACGGATTCAAATATGGAATTGATTTCACAGGTGGACGTAACTTTGTAGTGAGATTCGAAAAACCTGTTGACGCTGAAAAAATTGAAGCGAATATTGCTAAACTAATGAAAACCGCTGATGGTAAAAACGAATCAGTAGAAGTTAAAACGTTTGGTAACTCTTCTCAGTTGAAGATCACAACAGATTATTTGATTGATGATGAGTCTCTCGCAGCGGATCAAACTGTAGAGCAAAAAATCTACGAAGGTCTTAAACAAGATTTACCGGCAGGTATGAGTCTGGCAGATTTCAAAGCAGCAGATAAAGGACACGCTGGAATTGTTTCTTCAACCAAAGTAGGACCTACAGTGGCAGATGATATTACCACGCACGGTATTTTGGCGGTTGTAGTTTCTTTAGTGGGAATCTTTATTTACATCCTGGTAAGATTTGACAAATGGCAGTTCTCTCTAGGCTCAGTTGCTGGCCTATTCCACGATACTGTAGTAGTTTTAGGGGTTTACTCATTGTTCTATAAAGTAATGCCATTTAATATGGAGATCAACCAAGATTTTATCGCAGCCATTTTAACGGTAATTGGTTACTCAATTAACGATACGGTAATCATCTTCGATAGAATTAGAGAATACTTGCGTGAGAAAAAAGCATTGACCTTGGCTGGATTATTTGATGATTCTATTTCCAGCACCATTGGTAGAACTTTCAACACATCTTTCACTACCATTTTGGTAATACTTGCGATTTTCATCTTTGGTGGCGATAATTTGAGAGGGTTTATGTTCTGCTTATTATTAGGTATTGGATTTGGAACTTATTCATCTATTTTCATTGCATCGGCTACGGCTTATGACTTCCTTAGAGGTAAGAAAAAAGAAGATAAAGTAACAGGCAAATCTTCAACAGATGTTGAGTTAGCTTAATATTTTCTTAGAGATATAATTTACAAAACCCTCACTCGTTGAGGGTTTTTTTGCTTTATGGTTATAATTATAGAAAAGATTATAGCCACACCAACAGTTGAAAATTAATGATTTAGATCTGCTATTTCTGATGATGGTTTATAAATCTCAGCAACAGAAATTTACATTCTGAATTTAATCTAGAATATAAATAAAACAAAAAACCGCTCAGAAAATCTGAACGGTTTAATTTATATTATTTCAGTAACTGATTGTTACATCATTCCTGGCATTCCGCCACCCATTGGCATTGCAGGCTCGTCTTTTTTAACTTCAGTGATTACACATTCAGTTGTTAAAAGCATTCCTGAAACAGAAGCCGCGTTTTCTAAAGCAACTCTTGTTACTTTAGTTGGATCAATGATTCCAGCTTCTAGCATATTTACAAATTCGTCAGTTTTAGCATTGTAACCAAAATCTGCAGTTCCTTCCGCCACTTTAGCAACGATTACAGAACCTTCACCGCCTGCATTAGCAACGATTTGTCTCAATGGCTCTTCGATCGCTCTTTTTACGATTTTGATACCAGTAGTTTCGTCAGCATTATCACCTTGGAAGTTAAGGGCTGCAACTGCTCTTACCAAAGCAACACCGCCTCCGGCTACGATTCCTTCTTCAACTGCAGCTCTTGTAGCGTGAAGTGCATCGTCCACTCTGTCTTTTTTCTCTTTCATTTCAACTTCTGAAGCAGCACCTACGTAAAGTACAGCAACGCCGCCAGCTAGTTTAGCCAATCTCTCCTGAAGTTTTTCTCTGTCATAGTCAGAAGTCGTCGTTTCCATCTGAGCTTTGATTTGAGAAACTCTTCCTTTGATTTGAGCTTCGTCACCACCACCGTTTACGATAGTTGTATTGTCTTTATCAATAGAAACTTTTTCAGCAGTTCCCAACATTTCGATCGTTACATTTTCCATTGTGAAACCTCTTTCTTCAGAGATTACAGTTCCGCCTGTCAAGATTGCGATGTCTTCCAACATTGCTTTTCTTCTATCTCCGAAACCTGGCGCTTTTACAGCAGCAATTTTAAGAGAGCCTCTCAATTTGTTGACAACCAAAGTTGCTAAAGCTTCACCTTCAACTTCTTCAGAGATAATTAGTAAAGATTTTCCACCTTGTGCAACTGGCTCAAGAACTGGTAATAATTCTTTCATAGAAGAGATTTTTTTCTCAACCAAAAGAATATAAGGATTGTCTAATTCAGCAACCATCTTCTCTGGATTGGTTACGAAATAAGGCGATTGGTAACCTCTGTCAAACTGCATACCTTCTACAACATCTACAGTTGTATCAATACCTTTTGCTTCTTCTACAGTGATTACACCTTCTTTTCCAACTTTTCCAAAAGCTTCAGCGATTAATGAACCGATAGTTTCGTCATTATTTGCAGAAACAGAAGCAACTTGCTTCACTTTTTCTGTAGAATCACCAACAGTTTGAGATTGAGATTTAAGGTTTTCAACTACTGCAGAAACAGCTTTGTCAATACCTCTTTTAAGATCCATTGGGTTAGCACCAGCAGCTACATTTTTAAGACCTTCTCTTACGATAGCCTGTGCTAAAACAGTTGCAGTAGTCGTACCGTCTCCAGCGATGTCATTGGTTTTAGAAGCCACTTCTTTCACCATTTGAGCACCCATATTTTCAACTCTGTCTTCAAGTTCGATTTCTTTTGCTACAGAAACACCGTCTTTAGTTACGTGAGGAGCACCGAAAGATTTTTCGATTACTACGTTTCTACCTTTTGGTCCTAAAGTTACTTTTACTGCATTAGCCAATGCATCAACACCTCTTTTAAGAGCGTCTCTTGATTCAATATCGAATTTTATTTCTTTTGCCATAATTTTGATTTTGTATTGATGTACAATGTAATATGTACAATGATTTTTTAATTTTGATTGATAAAAAGTCCTTAATACTTTTTACATTTTACTTTTTACAAATTTTACCCAATTATTCCTAAAAGGTCTCCTTCTTTTACAATTAAATAATCTTTGCCTTCAAATTTTAGTTCAGTTCCCGAGTATTTTCCATAAAGAACTTTGTCACCCACTTTTACAGTTGTAGGTTCATCTTTTTTACCGGGACCTACTGCTACTACGGTACCTTCTTGTGGTTTTTCCTTTGCGGTGTCCGGAATAATGATTCCTGATGCTGTTTTAGTTTCAGCTGGAGTTGGTTCTATCAAAACTCTGTCTGCTAATGGTTTAAAATTTACTGACATATTATTATAAATTTTTAAATGTTATTCTGCCACAGACTTCTCCAAGATTGTGCCAATAGAACCAGAGGCGAGAAGCTGGAAATAAGATGTTAAAATTTGGCAGACTTTAGATAATGATGTGAAATTTTGGCAGATTTTTAATTTTAAAATGTGTCGTTTTTCAATACTCCAGACGTGCTTGATGTTTTTGAATTTTATAATTCTTACATAAAACTACTTAGAAGTGACACTTTTAGAAGTTACGATTATCAAACCAAAGTCTTTCACCTTCAAGATGCAGGTTTGTTTCAAAATTATTAGTAAAGAGGCCGCCGGTTCCTAATCCTTGTGGCATCGGATTGTTTTTGGTGTAAGTGTACTGCGCAATAGCATTGAGGCCGATGTTGCTTTCCAAAGCAGAAGTTATCCACCAGCTGATATTATTTTGTTCTGCCAATTGTATCCATTCGTCCGAGCCCGAAAATCCGCCAACCAAAGCTGGTTTCAGAATAATATATTGCGGCTTGATTTCTTTTATTAATGTTTTCTTAGATTCAAAATTCAGAACACCGATTAGTTCCTCGTCCAAAGCAATTGGAGTAGGAGTGGTTCTGCAAAGTTCAGCCATAGCTTCCCAATTGCCGGCTTGTATGGGTTGTTCGATAGAGTGGATGTCTAATTCTGCTAATTCCTGCAAAACAACTTTGGCTTGCTTTGGAGAAAATGCGCCGTTTGCATCTACACGAAGCTCGATTTTTTCTTTCGAGAATTTTTGTCTTAAAGATTTGATGACTTCTTTTTCGGAATTCCAATCAACGCCAATTTTCAGTTTGATGCAGGAAAATCCTAAGTCTAACTTTTCCTCAATCTGAGAGTGCATATAGTCTGCATCTCCCATCCAGATTAATCCATTAATTTTGATAGAATCTTTTCCTTCTGTAAAATCGCTTGGGAAATAGAGTTCTCCTTGATGTTCAAGATTGAGCAAAGCTTGTTCGATACCAAAAATGATAGAAGGATGGTTAATTAATTCTTCTTTTAGTTCTTCCAAAGCCAAATTGATATTACGACAAGCCCATTCCAAAGCTGCTTCATAATCATCATCGTCATCAAAACTCAGTCCTCGGAACAATGCGCACTCACCAATTCCTTTTTTGTCATCTTCAAAAACTTCTATAAAATAAGTTTCTTTGGTGTTGAGAACGCCTCTGGAGGTTCCGCTAGGACGTTTAAAATTGAGCGTGTAAGGGTAAAATTTTGCCGTTTTCATTTCACAAAAATAAGAAAAGACCGGGGAAACCGGTCTTTATGATTAAGTCTTTGATGTCAATACTAATTTTTAACCACAGCTTTTGCCATAAACTCCTCAGCTTTGGTTACCATCGCTGCACTGCCACAGAAAAATGGCACACGCTGATGGAGTTCCGTAGGCTCAATTTCCATAATTCTTTTGAAACCATCGCTACATTTTCCACCAGCTTGTTCTGTTAAAAAGGCCATAGGATTAGCCTCGTAGAGTAATCTTAATTTTCCTTTAGGAGATTGTGACGTTTGAGGATAAATATAAATACCTCCTTTCAGCATATTTCTGTGGAAATCTGAAACCAGAGATCCGATATATCTGGAGGTATAAGGTCTGTCAGCTTCTTCTTCTTGGCAATATTTGATATAATCTTTCACACCCTGAGGGAACTTGGCATAATTTCCTTCATTAATAGAATAAATTTTTCCAGAAGTTGGGAATTTAATATCCTTATGAGAAAGATAATAGGTCCCGATTGATGGATCTAGCGTAAATCCATTGACGCCATTTCCGGTTGTATAAACAATCATAGTAGAGGATCCGTACACTACATATCCGGCCGCCACCTGGTTAACACCTTTTTGTAAGAAATCTCTAAGTTCCACTGGGCTTCCCGGATCGGAAACTCTTCTGTAGATAGAAAAAATAGTTCCTACAGAGACATTTACATCAATGTTGGAAGATCCATCCAAAGGATCAATCAGCACCACATATTTACTTAAGTGTGCATTTTCTGTGCATTTAATTTCTATGAAATCATCACTTTCTTCAGATGCAATTCCGCAGACAACTTCTCTTTGAGAAAGCGCTGCGATAAAAATTTCATTAGCCAGGAGGTCTAATTTCTGTTGCTCTTCACCCTGGATGTTTTCTGTGCCTACTTTGCCGATGATGTCTGCGATACCGGCTTTGTTAACCTCTCTGTTGACTATTTTTGTAGCAATTCTGATGGAACTGATAAGACGGGAAAGTTCTCCGGTAGAATATTTAAAATCATCCTGTTTTTCAATGATGAACTCTCCTAAAGTTTGTAAGCCTTGATGCGACATTGGGTCAATTTGTTTTTTTACAAAACTAAATTTTTTTTTTATTAAATGAAACAGATTCTTGCCTATTTACCTTGTAAAAACCTTCTTTGTTAATATTGTTGAAAATAATAATAATATCATATAAGAATAATGTCATTTTCATATCTCAAGCATAATTAATAATTTTGAAACCGGATAATTTCAAATTATCTTAACCAATTAAACCATATAATTTTATCAAAAACAACAACTATATATAATGAAAGTTTACAAATTTGGTGGAGCGTCTGTAAAAGATGCTGAAGGTGTGAAAAATGTTGCTATGGTTCTAGAAACCCAAGGTTTTGAAAAATGCCTGCTTGTAGTCTCTGCAATGGGCAAAACAACCAATGCCCTGGAAAAAGTGGTAGAATATTATTTTAAAAAACAAAATTACCAAGACGAGATAGAAACCATTAAACAAAACCATATCGAGATTGCCAAAGGGCTTTTTGAAGACAATCACGCTGTTTTTGGAGAGATTTCTTTGTTTTTTGATGACATAGATTCTTTTTTAAGAAGAAATAAATCCCCGAATTACAATTTTGTTTATGACCAGGTAGTAAGCTGTGGAGAAATGATTTCTTCCAAAATATTAAGCGAATATCTTAATGACATCCAGTTCTTCAACCATTGGTTAGACGCCAGAGATTATATCAAAACCGATAGCACTTACAGAGAAGGAGGCGTAAAATGGCAGGAAACGGAACATAATATCTCCAAACTAGACAAAATTAATTGTTATGTGACGCAAGGTTTCATAGGATCTGACGATAATAACTTTACGGTAACTCTGGGAAGAGAAGGCTCCGATTATACCGCTGCCATATTTGCATATTGTCTCAATGCAGATGAAATGACGATTTGGAAAGACGTTCCAGGTGTAATGACTGGTGACCCAAGAAAATTTGAAAACGTAGAATTACTGTCTAATATTTCTTACGAAGAAGCGATTGAAATGGCTTATTATGGTGCATCTGTCATTCACCCAAAAACACTTCAACCTCTTAAACAAAAGAATATTCCGTTTTTTGTAAAATCTTTTGTAGAACCTAAAAAACCTGGTACAAAAGTGGGTAATTCCGAAGAAAATGAATTGTTGGAAAGCTATATTCTTAAAGAAAATCAAACGCTTCTTAATGTAGAAACCAGAGATTTCTCTTTTATTGCAGAAGATCATATGAGTTTGATTTTTGGACTATTGGCCAAGTACAAAATCAAAGTTTCTTTAGTGCAAAACTCCGCCATCTCATTAGCCTTATGTCTGGAAGACAAATTTGGAAATGCGAATGACTTTAATGAAGAATTACAACAAAGTTTCATTACACAATTAACGAAAAATGTGTCTCTGTTTACGGTAAGAAATGTTAATCTTGACACATTAGACCAATTTTATAAAGATAAAAAAGTATTGTTGGAACAGATTTCTAAGAAAACATTCCAGATGGTAACTTTATAAAAAAAACTATGAGCTTAATATCCAAAGAAGACTTAATCAAAGCATCCGGGTTAGATAAAACTGGTTTTTTAAAAAAACCAATTGCCTCTCTCGTTATGAATCTTGCTAAGATTAACGATGTTAATAATCTCTACGATAAACTGAAGCATACTCAAGGAAATCAATTTTTTGATGCCTTTGTAAAAGAACAAGATCTTAGCTATATCGTTTTTGAGGAAGACCTGGCTAAAATCCCAAAAAGTGGCCCTTTTGTAATAGTTTCCAATCATCCGCTTGGCGCATTGGATGGGATTCTTATGTGTAAAATTTTACTGAGAATACGCCCGGATTTTAAAGTAATGGGCAATTTTCTACTTTCCAAGATAGAGCCTATGGCGCCCTACGTGATTCCCGTAAATCCTTTTGAAGCCAGAAAAGATATTTACAGCAGTTCTAACGGGATTAGAGAAACCTTGAAACACCTTCAGCAAGGCGGCTGTGTAGGGATTTTTCCTGCGGGGGAAGTTTCTAATAAAAATAATGAGTACAACGAAATTTTGGATAAACCCTGGGAGAAAACAGCGCTTAAACTTATTAAAAAGGCAAAAGTTCCTGTAATCCCGATGTATTTTCATGCTGCCAACAGTAAATTTTTCTACAATGTCGGGAAAATCCATCCGGATTTGCAAACTATGATGTTGCCAGCAGAAATGATGAAGAAAAGAGATAAGCCTGTCCGCATCAGAATTGGAAAACCCATCTCTGTAAAACAATTGGAAGAGGAAGAAACCATAGAAGAATTGGGAGCTTACCTTTATAATAAAGTTTATATGCTCAAGTCTTATTATGAGAAAAGAAAAAGCATAGCAGAAAAACTGAAGTTGCCTAATATGGCTCTCAAACTTCCACTGCAGAAACAGAATAACATTGTACAGAATATCATTGATGAAACGCCTGTTGACGATATTATCAATGAAATCAATATGCTGAAGCAGACGGACAATAAAAAACTTTTTTCCCATGGAGATTATGATGTTTTCTTTACCATGTCCGCCGAAATTCCTTCTATAATGAGAGAAATTGGCAGACAGAGAGAGCTCACATTCCGCGCCATTGGAGAAGGGACCAATCTGCCTTTTGACCTGGATGAATATGATAAACACTATCACCACCTTTTCCTCTGGGACAATAATGAAAAAAAATTGGTTGGCGCATACAGAATGGCTCTTGGCGCAGAAGTAATGAAGAAATACGGCATCAATGGTTTCTACACAAGCTCACTTTTTGAATATGATCCAGAGTTGCAGCCTTTCTTTAGGAAAGTGATAGAAATGGGAAGAGCATACATTTCTGTAGAATATCAGCAGAAACCATTTCCGTTATTTTTGCTCTGGAGAGGCATTGTGCACGTTTGTTTAAGGAATCCGGAACATAAATTCCTAATGGGTGGGGTAAGCATTAGCAACAAATTCTCTGAGTTTTCAAAATCCTTGATGATAGAGTTTATGCGCTCTCATTATTATGACTCTGCCGTTGCACAATACATCCACCCGAAGAATGAATTTAAAGTGGTGATGAAAGAACGGGACAAAGCTCTGTTTTTTGAAGATATAGATGCAGATCTTAATAAACTGGATAAAATTATTGACGATCTGGAACCAGAATTGAGATTGCCTGTTTTGATTAAAAAATACATCAAACAAAATGCAAAAATGATTGCTTTTAATGTCGATCCTAATTTCAATGATGCTATTGATGGTTTGATGTATATCAGGATTAGCGATCTTCCGGAAGATACCATAAAGCCGGTTTTGGAAGAACTAAGCGATTTTTTTAAATCTCAAACAGAAAAAAAAACTCCTGACAATCAATAATATTTATTTCTTGACTACAAATAATTCCAATATAATTTGCATTATAAGAATAAAGAACATACTTTTGCACCACTCAAAAAAACAATGAGTGTTGGTTTCTTAGCTCAGTTGGTAGAGCAACGGACTGAAAATCCGTGTGTCCCTGGTTCGATCCCTGGAGAAACCACAAATAAAACCGTTACCTTAAGGTTTTTAAAAAAACATGAGGTTTCTTAGCTCAGTTGGTAGAGCAACGGACTGAAAATCCGTGTGTCCCTGGTTCGATCCCTGGAGAAACCACTAAGAGATAATATAATTTCTTACAAAACCCTTTAAATTGCACTATTTAAAGGGTTTCTTGTTTTTATGGCATATCAAAATAAACTATTTTCTCTCAAATTGTAGGGGACCTTTGACCTCGATATTTTAACTTTTATAGGTAACCGAATTTCTTCAAACGTCCTATAAATAAAGATGTTCAATAATTGAAGGTCTTTATTAATTGGGAACTGTAAACTAATTTTAACCTCTAAAGTCATTTTCTATGAATATTAAAGTATCGGTATATTTTATGCCAAAAGATCAAAAGATCAAAAGCCAAATCCAATTCCCGTGTACCGATTTATTTTAGAATCACAATAAACGGGAAACGTTCCGAATTTTCAACTGGTAAAGCTGTTGATATAATTAAGTGGAATATTGAATTAAGCAGATTAAAGGGTACTTCTGAAGAAGCTCATTCAATCAATAAGTACCTTGATATTTTATATTCTAAAGTCTTAGAAATAGAGAACAGCTTAATCTTATCAAGAGAGCATTTTGATGCAACGGATGTTAAAAACCTTTTATCAGGTAATAAAGAAAAAGATCGTTATCTTATACCTGTTTTTCAAGACCATAATGGGCGCATGCGGAAACTTGTGGGAAAAGAATATGCACAGGCGACATTAAAAAATTTTAAAACCTGCTTTTCTCATTTGAAATTGTTTTTATGGAAGTTTCACAAAAAGTCTGACATCAGTTTATCAAAAATACAACCGTCTTTTTTGAATGACTTTGATTTCTTTTTAAGGACCGAGGGAAAATGTGGTAATAATTCGGCTGTAAAACACACTAAAGGGCTTGCGAAGATTCAATAACCACAAAAACTGAAACAAATGTAAATATCCGTAAAAACAAGGGAAGAAAAATGGGTGAAAACTCCTGAGATTTTTTCTTTTTTTCGGAATTTTATTAAAATTATACGTCAAAAAAAACGCAAATTTTAAATGCAATGCGTAAAATTCAGTTTTCCTGAGTTTGCATATGTATAAATTTAATAGGATTTTCACAAATTCCTGACCTGCCAACTCCTTACAGTACTAGAACTGAAAAAGCTTTTGAAAATCCGAAAGCTGTTATCAATATCAAGATTAAAATATTGCGAAAATACCAAATACCAACAGGCCCTACTGATATCTTTATTCAGCGGCAGAACGATGCACATATAAAGGACACGCAACAATAAATAAATGTGCAGATCGAAGAACAGCAGAGACAGATGTACTCCAAACAACAGTAACAGGAGTTTACCAAAACGTATTTATTGGATTCATTTTCTAAGAAAGAAGAAGCTAAAGCTTTTTTTCTAGCTTTTGAAAATCTATCAAAATTAGATCCTGAAAACTATTCACTTGTCGATGCTTTTTTTTGGTTGAAAATGCTGAATTTGTCATATGATTTTGCATGAAATAGGACGATATTTTTATTCTTCAAACTAATTTTCCATTTTTATGAAAAAATGATATTCTAATAAACTACGACAATATTTTCCATAGCTCCTTGGGCTCCCAAGACTAAGGATTGCTCTATATCAGCTGTTTTTGATGGTCCAGCAATGAAAACATCGTATCCTTTCTCATCAAAATCTAATTTTTGATATGCATACAACATATTGGGGACAATGTTCAGATGATGGATTAAAAAAACTGTGGTTAACGCTAAAAATGGATCTTTTCTATTAGGCAGTTTTGCTTCTTCCAACCAAAGACATCCATTTTCTGCAACTCCTAATTTTGATTCTGTGACAAAATATTGCTTATGTAAATTTTTAGGTATTTCGGAAAAAAATACAGAAAAAAAATCGGTAGGATTTTGCCCAATTATGGAGTGTACAGTACTACCATTAGCAGAACTCATAGCCAAAAATTCCTCTAAATTCTCTTGAGTATTTTTGACATCTAAAAATTGACGCAAATCTGGCAGTTCTTTACGGACGGGTTTATTTAACTTTATCCTTGCAAGAATTCTATCTTTACTCATCCTTATTTTTTTTGTACCACTCTTTAAAACTTTCTTCTGGAGGTTTTGGCAAATCTCTTCCTATGCTCCATATGTTAGCTGATGTATTTACAATAGGTTCGGGGAGTATTTTAAGTACTTTTCTTGCAAAATTTCCTGCTACATTATAGATTTTTGGATTCTCCAAAATAGATTTCGTTATTTTTAAAGGAATAGATTTGCTTTTTGGTAAATTTCCTCTTGAATAAATCTCCTGGCGCCAATGGTATAGTTGCTCATGGATATTAATTTTTACTGGACATACATCACTACAAGATCCACACAGTGTGGAGGCAAAAGGTAGATCACTATATTTCTTTAGGTCAATGTTTGGTGAAAGAATTGACCCAATTGGTCCAGGGATAGTAGCATGATAACTGTGACCACCACTTCTACGATAGATAGGACAAGTATTCAGGCAAGCACCACAACGGATGCATTTTAAGCTATTTCTAAATTTTTCTCTGCCAAGTTGCTGGCTTCTACCATTATCAAGTAAAATAATGTGCATTTCTGTTCCTGGTCTTGGTTTATGATAATGCGATGTGTAGATCGTTGTGGGTTGTCCGGTAGCACTTCGGGCTAGCAATCTTGTGAAAACCCCAAGATGTTCTGTTTTTGGAATTATTTTTTCAATTCCCATACAATGGATTTGTACAGTCGCGGTATGGCAGCCCAGGTCAGAGTTACCCTCGTTGGTACACACTACAACGCCGCCAGTTTCTGCAATGGCAAAATTAACGCCTGTGATTGCAACCTCGGCTTCATCAAAATTTTTTCTTAGCTCCCTTCTTGCAGAGTGCGTAAGGCAGGTAGGATCTGC
This sequence comes from Flavobacteriales bacterium UBA2306, assembly GCA_002345565.1. Classification (GTDB taxonomy): domain Bacteria; phylum Bacteroidota; class Bacteroidia; order Flavobacteriales; family Weeksellaceae; genus Epilithonimonas. The sequence continues at coordinate 306,165 of DDVS01000002.1, forward strand.
ATTGCCTTTTTCTGTTCCCCATTTTTCGTGGAAAAGTTCACCAACTTCTTCTTTTTTGATATGAATTGCCGGCAATACGATATGGCTTGGCGGTTCGTTTCTAAGCTGGATAATACGTTCTCCCAGGTCCGTATCGATTACTTCAATGCCGTGCTCATCCAAATAATGATTTAAGCCACACTCTTCCGTCAGCATAGATTTGCTCTTAACGATTTTTTTGGCTTTGTGATTATTTAGAATTTGATGGATAATTTGGTTATGCTCTATCGCATCTTCTGCCCAATGAACAGTCACCCCATTTTTTTTTGCATTAGTCTCAAATTCTAGTAGATAAATATCAAGATTGCTGAGTACATTATCTTTTATTTGAGAAGCTGCATTACGGAGTGATTCCCATTGCGTGGTTTTGAAAGCAATAGCATCACGTTTTTTACGAACAAACCACAAAGACTCATCATGCCAACTTGTACGTTGTTCATTTTCAATGAAAACAGAAGCTTTTTTGGAATGTTCACTCATACTGGATCTCCGTTTAAAATATTTGCTAGATGCACAATCTTGGGACCCTGTTTTTGTCGAGAAACGATTCCCTTAAGATGCATTAGGCAAGACATGTCTGACTAATCTAGATGTTACAAATAATACAAAACTCAATTATGTTGAGGTTACTTATAATGATTATTTGAAACACTTCAATATTGGGCAGAATAATACTGAAATCCAGTTTCTTAGTTTGATGTTCAATAAAATTGAAAGTATTGATGTCTCTGCTTGTACAAAACTTACAAGCTTTTATATACGGATAATAAACTTGCAACTCTTGATGTGAGCAATAGTCCCAAATTGGCAGAATTGAATGTTGGATCCAATCAACTTACAGCTTTAGATGTTACCAACAATACACGCCTTACTTATTTGCAAATCGGATCAAACCAGATATCATCAATTGACTTGAGCAAAAACCCTTTACTAGATTCTTTCTTTGCCTCGGGTAATCTTTTAACATCTGTTGATTTTTCTAAAAATTTTGTCCTAAGGTCTCTGGTTTTGGATTCTAATCCTATTACGAGTATTGATATTTCTAAATTGGATCTATTACAGTATTTCTACGCAAGTTATATGCCGCTTACGAGCATCGATGCATCGAAAAACAGTAATCTCATATATATCAATGCGGTTGAAAATCATTCTATGCAAAATATTAATTTTAAAAATGGATATAATAAGAATGTTTTAGGTTTTTTTGCAATCCATAGTGAAAATCTTAAATGTGTACAAGTGGACGATCCAACTTATAGTTCTTCTCAAAGTCTTTGGCAAATAGATTCTACAGCATCGTATTCCACAGATTGTACACTGATGGCAACACAGGATATTACAAAAAAATATAGTCTGTTGTATCCTAACCCGACCAAAGATATTATTTATATGACAGATGAAATGTCAGAAGTGGAAGTTTATAACGCTGTAGGGCAAAAAATTCTGGACCTAAGCAATACCAAAACAATCGATTTATCAAAATATAATTCAGGGGTATATTTTATCCAAACAAAAAACAAAGCTAACAGTGTCATAACACTAACAAAAGTTATTAAAAATTAATCTAATGATTTATCAAAAAAATATTTTAAAATTAAGCGTTTCTGCTTCATTGTTTTTATTTTCGCTTAGTTATTCGCAACAGAATAAAGGTATTATAGAAAATTATCTGGCATCTAATGTCAAAAAAACAGTAAAAGATTTCAATATTACAGATTCTCACAGAGACAAATCTCTGGGAGGGGACGTCGTGAACATACAGCAAACTTACAAAGGTATTCCAGTATATGGCGCAATCTCTTCCACTTTAGTGAAAAATAATCAGGTATCTTATCTATCTGATGCTTTTCTTGATATAGATACAGGCAAAAATGCATCCGTAGGAAATAATGCTAGTTATGATATTAAGGAAAACTTCTCAGAAATCCTGAAAAACTCAGAAATAAAAGGAGAAAGCAAAGATTACATCTTCACAGGAAAAAAGAGCTATACTGTTTTATCCCAACTTGTGTATTATCCAGAATTAAATAACACTCTTAAGTTGGCGTATGCAGTTAATTTTTATGGAAAAGGAACCAATAATTATTGGAATGTGATCGTAGATGCTGTAAATGGAAAAATATTAGAAAAAAGTAACCTAACGACATCTTGTACTTTCAATGATCACCCGTATACCTTTGAAGCGCAGCCAACTCCTTTTATTGGACCGCAAAAAAATAATGGAATCAATAGATTGTTGTTTAAAGAGAATAATTTATTGGTCAATGATGCCAGTTATAGAGTTTTTCCATTACCTATAGAAGCTCCAACATTTGGTGATAGACAATTTATTACAAATCCTTGGTCAGATGCTTCCCCGAACGGATGGCAAAAAGATGGTGATACCGAATACAATATTACAAGAGGTAACAATGCCTATGCATATTTGGATTTAGCAGGAACCAATACTGATCAAGGTTCGGCTGATGGAGGGACAGGTCACCTTTTTGATTTTCCCCTCAGTAGTTATACACTTAATGACAATACAACAGATTCCAAGGCCTCTGTTACTAATCTGTTTTATGTAAATAATATGATGCATGATATTTTTTACAAATTCGGTTTTGATGAGGCTGGTCGAAATTTTCAGGCAACCAATTTTGGAAAAGGAGAAGCTTATACGGACGAAGATCCAGTTCTTGCAGAGTCCAGAGATGGCAGTGCTTACAATAATGCCAATTTTTCAACTCCTCCGGATGGATTTGCTCCAAGAATGCAAATGTACCTCTGGAAATATGGTTATCTATTAGGGTATAATGCTCCGGCAGAAATGACGCCAAGAAAACCTTCAGCAGGATATAATTTGGACTTCGGAGGGGCTTTTCCTACCACAACACCAATAACAGCCGATGTCAAAATTGCATCGCCTTTAGATGCCTGCACAGCATTAGGCAATACAGATCTTAATGGAAGAATAGCTCTCATACAAAGAGGTAATTGTAATTTTGATGTGAAGTTCAAAAATGCTCAGAATAGTGGTGCGCTTGCTGTAATTATTTATAATGCAGATTCAAGCCAGACGATTGGAAATATGTCTGGAACAGATACCACAGTTACAATTCCTGGAGTTTTGGTGGACAATACAGAAGGAACTCTGATCAAATCTCAAATCGAATCCCAAAATAATGTGAATGTAAATCTCCTGTACAATTCGTTTTATATTGATGGCAGCCTGGACAATGGGGTTATAGCGCACGAATATACACACGGTATTTCTACAAGAAGTACAGGCAATGGATCTACTTGTCTCAATTATGCTTCTGCCAATGAACAAATGGGTGAAGGTTGGTCTGACTTTTTTTCTATGATGGTAACGAACAAGCCGGAAGCAAATGATAATTATACAAGAGGAATAGGGACTTTTGTCAATAATCAATCTCAAAATGAAGCAGGAATCAGACCTGCAAAATATTCTCCTGATTTTTCTATCAATAATTATACATATGGTAGCACGAACGGGATGTATTTCAACAGTTCTACTCCAGATGTACATTCCATAGGTTTTGTATGGGCGACAATGCTTTGGGATCTGCATTGGAAGTTCGCTGAAAAATATGGCTTTTCTAATGATATTGTAGCAAATCCTGAATCGGGTAGTGCAAAAGTGGTAAAACTTGTTTACGAGTCATTTAAATTACAAGGTTGTTTTCCAAACTTTATAAAAGGAAGGGATGCTATAATAGCTGCTGACCAGAATATTAATAATGGTAACAATAAATGTATGATTTGGAAAACATTCGCAAAAAGAGGGCTTGGTGTAAATGCTAGCCCAGGCGCTACAAGAGGTGATACCACGACTGCATTGAATGACCAAATAGAAGATTTTTCTGTGCCTGAAGAATGTGCAGAACTGTCAACCTCAGAAGTTTCTAATAAATGCGAAGTTGTTCTTTATCCAAATCCTGGTAAAAATGAAGTTCATATTTTAACAAAAAATAATGATGCTAAAAGGATTTCGGTTACAATATTTGATTTAGTAGGTAATGAAATTTCTAGACAGATGATAGATATTGCGAACAATGATGCCATCAACACTTTTACACTTTCAAATGGTGTTTACATTGTAAAAGGCGAAAGCATTAGTCTTACTTTTAATAAAAAATTAGTTATAAAAAAATAAACTTCATAAGTTTTAAATTTTAATCAGGAAAGCGACAAGTTGTATAATTTGTCGCTTTGATTTGTTCAATAGGGTGGAACTTTTTAACAGTTATAGGGTGCCATTGTTCTAACGGGCATTTATGGAGAACAATTTGCCGGTTTTGATCCCGATGGCTTTTGAAAGGCTAGATAATAGTTCAAAATATTCTTTTGATGTTTTTTTTGATAAACTGTTGATTTACAAAAGACCAGATCCTTAACTATCGAAACAGACGAAAATTATATGATACGGTACTTTTCAACAAAAAAAACAAACGTTTCGAGATCAATTCTCCCTGGATCTATAGCAGATACTACGTTTTTCCGACGATACTATCCTCCCATATTCTTTTTATAAATATCAAAAGCGGGGCTTGCGGCAAAAGGTGTGGATGTTATGGGTATCGATAGGCAAACCAAAATTACTGAAGAGAAAATAGCTGAGTTGGATAAAAAGCTGGAAGAACTTCCAGAAGCTAGACAATTATTAATAGTTCAGTATAAAAAGGAAAATTGGAGCAATTGAAATTGAGTGAAAATAAAGACCTCATTAAGGATAGAGCTGATGAGAATAAAGTACTGTTTTACTTATCAAAAGCAAATTATATTGATTCTAATGTAAGACAAAGTCAATCATACAATCCAAAGGTTCAAGCAATAGCAGATAATACCTTTGTTATAAATAAAGACATAAGAAGAAGGTAGTTATCACAAAACAATTTCTGTAATTTAAAATTTATGTGCTATTTTTACAAAGCAATTGGAGAAGTAAATTATCCTATTTCATAAGGTGGAATATTCGGTTACCTAACAAAATCAATGTTCTGAAAGCCGTTATTGTAAGGCCATAAGATGAAAAACATATATCCCTGGAGAAACCACTTAAACCACTTACAAGTTTGTAGGTGGTTTTTTTGTAGCTTATTTTCCCCATGAAAATTGTAAAATTACCGGAAAATGGTCGCTGTAACCGCCTATGTAACGAGAACCGGCGTATGAGCGAAACGGGAAATGATAATTTTTTCTGTCCGGATTTCTTAACTTAGGAGGTTTGTAAATGCTTGCAATATTAAGTTTTAAATTGAATTTTTCTAATAATAACGCTTCCGTAAACAGTATTTGGTCAAATCCTAAACCTGTTTTTTTATGATAAGTAGAAAAATCGCCATTTTTAAAAATAGATTCAAACGGATTGGATAAAATAGAAGTAAAATTCTGATCCTCAGCTAAAGCTTTTACCATATCGTGATTTGGATTTTCATTAAAATCGCCCATTATTAAAATCGCTTCATTCTGGTAATAAAGATCATCAATTTTTTCTTTCAGATTTTGAAGGATATAATGTCGGAGTTTCCTTTTTTCATCCTGGTTGCGCTGCGAAGGAAGATGAATAACGAATATATTTAACTTCTGTGCCTGATACTCTAATTTAGCATAAAGAATATCCCGCGTTGGTGAGATATCATCATCCATAGGGAAATTTAAAAAATCTGATTCTATGATCTTAAAATGAATGGGATTAAAAAGTAAGGCTACACTAAGACCTCCAGAATCTTGGGAATCCTGATAAATCCATTGATAGCCTGCCAAGACAGAGTCGTTGCTTGCCAAATCGGATAATACCGATGATGCGCCAATTTCTGCCATACCAATTAAGCCTGGTAATTGATTATAATCTTCTTTTATCCATTCAAAAACCCGTTTTATTTTGCGTATTTTGAGTTGGTATTTATAAAGGTCCCAATTGTACAAACGCATAGCAGAATGATCTATGGGATACAGATTTTCTACATTGTAAAAAAGGAAAAGAGGCTTGTTTTTTATCACCATCTTTTACGTCTCATATAGATAAAAGTGACTATTACGATAGCACCCATAAGACCTAAAGTGTAAAAGTAACCGTTTTTGTGATGCAATTCTGGCATGTGGTCAAAATTCATCCCGTAAATCCCGGCGATAAAAGTAATCGGTAAAAAATAAACAGAATAGATGGCAAGAAGTTTCATTACCTGATTAGCTTTTTGATCGGAAAGAGCCAAAAACATAGAGATAAGATTGACGGTTTGCGCATTGATGTGGTCAAAATCTGCAATCACGCCATTTTGTTTGTCCAATAAATCCATAACTTCTACCTCTTGCAGCTCTAGCTTTCGGAAATTGGAAATCCATTCGCTCGAAATATTCAGAATCCTTGTGTTGAGGCCGGATTTTCTTTTAAGTTTATAAAGACGTTTAATTTGGTTGGTGTGATTAGAGTGTTTCAAAAATATTTCATTCTCTACCTGATCCATGATTTCTAAAAGGTATTGGCTTTCATCATCAAAGGTTTTTATAATGCGCAATGCAAGTTTTAAAACCAGTTGATCTCTTGTAATGTGGACCTGCCTGTTAGCCATTAATTCAGCCAGAACGTGGTTAATGCTCTCGCTTTTGGCTCTGTGCGTGGTGATAATAATCCCCGGAATCAGAAAAATACCAAGCTTACTACTGATGTCGCTAATGCTGTTAAAAGTTCTGCGATCCAGATCCTTGGATTCTCTGGTAAGGAAAAACTTTACTTCATCTACTTCTTCATACTTCGGCAAGTGGTTAGGGTCTATCGTATCTTCTAAAAGTAGTTTATTGATATGGTAGCGTTTGTGAAGAAATTTCAAATCTTCCTCTGTGGGAGATTCTACATCTATCCATTCCCAATTTTCGGTTTTAAACTTTTGTTCAATCGGCATTTAACAAATCTAATTAAAATCTTAATATCATCTCAAAAATTTTAAATCAAAAGCTTTAAAAAATAGGGCTGATAAAAATAACTGAATATAGAACTTATGTATTAAATAAAATAATTATTTTTGCCAAAATTTTTATCAAATTCTTAAAAATGATTAAAAGTATTATAGCTGGCGTAGGTCATTACGTTCCAGAAAACATAGTAACAAACGATGATCTTTCTAAGTTGATGACTACCAATGATGAATGGATTACGGAAAGAACAGGAATCAAAGAAAGAAGACATCGTGCCAACCGAGTAGATTCTGAAGAAACCACATCTTTTTACGGTTTCAAAGCTTCAGAAATCGCTCTTAAAAATGCGAATCTCACAGCAAAAGACATTGATTATATCGTTTTCGCCACATTATCACCGGATTATTTCTTCCCAGGTTCTGGCGTTCTTTTGCAAGAAATGTTGGGTTGCGACACAATTGGAGCTTTGGATGTAAGAAATCAATGTTCTGGTTTTGTCTATGCAATGAGTGTTGCAGATGCATTTATCAAGTCTAGACTTTATAAAAATGTTTTGGTTGTAGGCGCGGAGATTCATTCATTTGGTTTGGATATGAGTGATAGGGGACGTGGCGTTTCTGTTATCTTCGGAGATGGAGCAGGAGCAGTGGTTTTATCAGCAAGTGAAGATGAAAACGTAAAAGGAATCTTATCCGTGAATATGCACTCCGAAGGGAAATATGCAGAAGAATTAGCCGTAAAATTCCCAGGAACCAAGCTGGGCTGGAGCGATGTCCTTTTAAATAACCCGGATTCGATTGCTCCGGAAGATATTTATCCTGTGATGAATGGTAATTTTGTCTTCAAACATGCCGTTACCCGTTTCCCGGAAACTATTCTGGAAGCTTTGGAAAAAGCAGGGAAAAAGATTGAGGATTTAGATTTATTAATTCCACACCAAGCGAATATTAGAATTGCACAATATGTTCAGCAATTATTGCATTTGCCAGACGAAAAAGTATTCGTGAATATTCAAAAATATGGTAATACCACCGCCGCTTCTATTCCTATTGCTTTAAGTGAAGCCATCTTGGAAGGTAGAATGAAACGTGGCGATTTGGTTTGTCTTTCAGCTTTCGGAAGTGGTTTCACTTGGGGAAGTGTTTTGTTTGAATATTAAGTCAATTCAATTTAAAATATGAAATAGAAAAACCACAAAAGTCACAAAAGATTCTTAATGATTAAAGTAATTCAAAAGTTTTAAAAAAGTATTAATTATGAGCATTTAACTTATTTGCTCTTTAAAGTAAAATTTACTTTTGTGACTTTTGTGGTGAAAAAACAAAAAGAGCTATCCGGATTTTCCAAATAGCTCTTTTTTTATCGATTGATTTTGTTGACGACTTTATCGGATAATGATTTCAATTGATGCATATCATCCACACTCAGTTGAAGCGATTCCAAAATCTGCATTGGTATGCAACTGGCTTTTTCCTTCAATTGATAACCTTTTTCTGTCAGTTGGATTTTGACAACACGTTCGTCATCTTTGCTTCGGGTGCGTGTCAGATAAGATTTGCTTTCCAGCCTTTTGAGCAAGGGCGTCAAAGTACCGTTGTCCAATTGCAGTATTTCTCCCAACTGATTGACGGTCAAATCGTCCTTTTCCCAAAGCGCCATCATCGTGATATATTGTGGATAGGTAAGACCAATCTCGTTTAAAATCGGACGATACGCCTGCATAATCTCACGATGCAAAACATAGACGGAAAAGCACAGCTGCTTGTCCAATTTTAATAAGTCTTCCATATCTCTAATTATTTATATTCTAAAACGAATTCCTCTTTCGGAACTCTCACTTTTTTCATCGGTGCAATCCAGTCACGTGATGGGTCAGAAACACCTACATACATTAGGGAAACACTTTTCAATCCGTGTTTTTCTAATTCCAAAACCTTGTCGATAACTGCATTATCAAAACCTTCTACTGGTGTAGAATCTACCTTAAGTTCTGCTGCTTGTGCCAGTGCTGAACCTAGTGCGATGTAAGTTTGACGCGCGGTATGCGCAAAGTTTTTTTCTGCTTCCTCTTCAAGATAGATCGATTTTAACTTATCAGTATAACTTCCGAAACGGCCTCTTGGCAATTCTCTCTCATCCGTTGTGAAGTCATAGACTTTATCAATTCTTTCTGCTGTATATCTATCCCAAGCCGCGAAGATGATAATGTGAGAAGCTTCTCTCATACATTCTGGATTAAGAGCACCTTCTGATAATTGATCTTTCAAATCCTGATTCTCAACCACCAATATTTTGAAAGGCTGAAGACCTGATGAAGTAGGCGCTAATCTTGCCGCTTCAACAATTTTATCGATATTTTCCTGACTTACTTTTTCTGATGGATTATATGCTTTTACGGCGTGTCTCCATTTTAGATTTTCTATTAATGACATTTTATATTTTTAGTTGTTAGAAACGGTTAATTTAACTTCGATATTTCCTCTTGTAGCATTAGAGTAAGGACATATTTGATGAGCCTTTTCAATCAATTCCTGAGCTTGTTCCAAAGAAACTCCCGGGATGTTGGCGTGTAATTCAGCTTCCAAACCAAATCCTCCATTTTCGATTTGACCAATTCCAACTTTTGCCGTTACGGTTGTTTCACCAGTTTCGATTTTACTTTGTTTGATAATAAGGTTCAAAGCGCTGTCAAAACAAGCTGAATAACCTGCAGCAAAAAGCATTTCTGGATTAGCATAATCGTCATTTGCGCCACCTAAACCTTTTGGCATTCTAACTTCTAAATCCAGAACTCCGTTGTCACTTTTAACCTTTCCGTTTCTTCCTCCTTTGGCTGTTGCGCCAATGCTATACAATGTTTTCATTTTTATTAACTTAATAATTGATGATACAAATGTATGGCGGAAAATTATATTGTGCACAATATAAAATAAAGTTTATATCAAAATCTATTATTGACGAAAACTATATAGAATTATTTCTACAGAACTAGCCTTTTTACGTCTATTTCGGAATATGAAAATAATTGTCTACCATCAATTTGATTTCTTGCAATGTTTTAAGATGTTGATTATTAGTTGTTTGTTTCTTGTTTTGTTAGATTTGTCAAACAAAAAACCATTTTGGCACGGAATTTACAATTATGTCCCTTGTAAAATTTAAAATTTAAAAATATGAAATCTTTAAAGCATTTAATACTAGGAGTGGGAATTTTGGCAGGAGGATTAATGTCTGCACAGAGTTCTGATATGACCAATATGTTAAAAGTTGGTCTTAACACAGGTATTTCAACAGGTGGTAATACTGCCGCAAATTTGGGAGTAGATTTATCTTATCAAAATCTGATTACACCAGGTTTCGGTTTAGGTATTGCGACAGGTTACAATCAATATTTCGGAAAGAATAGATCCATTAACGGCGTAAATGTCGAGAACAATGATTTTGGAGTTATTCCTGTTGCTGCACTTTTCAGAGTATATCCAAAACAAACAGGGTTTTATTTTGGTGCTGATTTAGGTTACGGTTTCATCGTTGGAGATGACAAGGTAGCAAGTAATGTAAATGTGGATAGACCAGATGGTGGTTTCTACATTAGACCAGAGATTGGTTACCACAACCGCGATTGGAACTTCTTTGCTCAGTATAACAAAACATTTACAGGAGACAAAGGACAAATTGGAGATCAAAAATACAATGCAGGAGCAATCGGTGTAGGTGTTGCTTATAACATTCCTCTTGGTAAATAATCAGAACTTTTTGGTTTTCTAAGAAAATCTAAAAATATTAATCAAACTATGACACATATTATCGCCTTCATTTTTATGAGGGCGTTAATTTTTTTTAAAAACTTATCATACATCAATTTTTATTTTGAATCATTCTAAGTAGATTTGCGCTATTAAAATTATTCAAGAAATGAAAAAAGTATTATTACTAGCTGTATTGGTAAGCGGATTAGCTTTCGGACAAACTAAAAAATTAACAAGTTCCGACGTACACTGGTGGGGTTATAAAATTGCAAAAACAGAAGCATCTTCTCACGATGGAACTGTGAATGTGAAATCTGGAAACTTAGTTCTTAAAAATGGAGCAGTTGTAGGTGGAGATTTCGTGTTGGATATGACTTCTATCAACGCAACAGACCTTTCTGGAGAATACCAAGGAAAATTGAACGGTCACTTGAAAAACGGTGATTTCTTCGAAGTGGAAAAATTCCCAACGGCGACTTACAAAATTACTTCTGTAAAGAAAAACTCTAACAAAGATTACAACTTTGTAGTAAACGGAAACTTGACTGTAAAAGGTAAAACTAACCCAGTTTCTTTCCCTGCAAAAATCACTTCTTCAAACGGCGTTGTGACTTTGGAATCTGATAAATTTTCTTTCGACAGACAAAAATTTGATGTAGCTTACAAATCTACAATGCAAGACGTTTTGGTAAAGGACGATGTTGATTTGAAAGTTAAAATCAGCGTAAAATAATTTTTCACAAAATATATATTTTCAAGGGCAGAATTTTTTCTGCTCTTTTTTTTGTTGTTAAATTTGGAGTAATGAAACTATATATTATAAGCGGTCTCGGTGCAGATGAAAAAGTTTTAGAAAAACTCACTTTCAATCCAGAAATTGAAGTCATTCACATTCCGTGGCTTATCCCAAATCTTAACGAAGAATTTTCTGATTATGTATACAGAATGTCAGAATCGATAGATGATTCCGAAGATTTTTATCTTTTGGGTTATTCTTTTGGAGGGATTTTGGTTCAGGAGATTCAGAAACTGAAACCTGCAAAAAAAATTGTGATTTTGGGAAGTATTCGTTGTGATGCAGAGAAATCAAAATTTATCAAGCTTGGTGAAAAAACTAATGCTATAAAGTACATTCCCAAACCTTTTTTTGGAAATAGCAGTTCGGTTTTATATATGTTTCTGAAAAAAATATTTGATTCCAAAAACGCCAATCTTTTAGAATACTTCCGAGTAAAAGACCCATATTATCTAAAATGGTCAATGGACAAAGTTGCGAAATGGAAATTTGATAAGATTCCGGATGTCATTCAGATTTTGGCAGATAAGGACATAGTTTTTCCGATAAAGAATTCACAACCAGATTTTGTAATAAAAAATGCAACCCATCTTTTTCCATTAACCAAAGCCAAACAAGTTTCCGAGATTTTAAAAACCATTTTTGTGTAATTTTTAATTTGGGCAGCTTAATCCGCCTTCCACTCCCAAACCTAACGAAGTGGTTCGACGAAGTCAATCTTTTTTGTCACGTTTTCATATTAAATAGAACTCGAAGACTACGCAAAAAAGGATTTCCGTTCAAGTCGGGCTGCAGATTCAGCGTAAAATAGAAAGTTAACTTAAAAACTCAATATTGTTAAAAATCTGCAAAATCAGCTTAATCAGCGAGAAACTCAAAACCTTTTTTGAGCAAAGCGCCTTTGCGAACCTCAAAATATTTTCAATAATTTCAAAAAATCTTTGAGCGCTTTGCGGTAAAAAACTATACTTAACATAATGTTGCGCCGATTTCAAAAATCAATTACATTTACAATCGATAATTTTTTACAATTTAATGGAATCTATCAGTGTTTTTGACATCATAAAAATCGGAATTGGACCATCATCTTCCCACACAATGGGACCTTGGAATGCAGCACAGATGTTTCTGGATTTGGTCAAACGAAATCATTCTTTACAAGATGTGAAAGAAGTCTTCGTAGAATTCTTTGGATCGTTGGCGAAAACAGGTGTTGGACACGGAACTGATATTGCAGGAATGCTCGGTCTAAGCGGAGAAAACTTCCGAACCATTGATACCAATAAGATTGATGAGAAAATTGATAAAATAAAATCAGAACAAAAAATCAATCTTGGTGGAGAAATCTGGTTGCCTTTTATTTACGGTCATCATTTGATTCTTAATAAAGAAAAATCCCTCGACTTTCATCCAAACGGAATGATTTTCAAAGTTGTTTTCCAAAATGGTGAAGAATTAAGTCAGGATTATTATTCCGTTGGAGGCGGATTTGTTGCAACCCAAGAAGATAATTCGATGGAAGATCGTTGTATTCGCACACTTTATCCTTGCCATAAGGGCAGCGATATTCTTAAGTACATCGATAAACTTAAACTCGATAAAATCTCAGATTTGGTTTTCCTTAACGAAGAATCTTGGAGAACCCACGAAGAAACTCGACAAAAAGCACTTGATATTTGGGATAATATAAAAGACTGCGTTTATAAAAGCATCAACAAAAAAGGAATTCTTCCGGGCGGTTTGAACGTTACAAGACGAGCTTCGGAAATGAATGAAAAACTCCTTGGAACGCAGATTTATAAAAATAAAAATGAGTGGTTTGAAATGGTAAAGAGCGAGCAAAAAACTTTCAGTTCTGTTACCAAATGGGTTTCTTGTTTTGCTCTCGCTGTGAATGAAGAAAATGCATCTTTCGGAAGAATAATTACAGCGCCAACCAACGGAGCAAGTGGTGTAATACCAGCAGTTTTGATGTATGCCCAGACTTTTACTGAATTCAATTCAGAAGAGGATATCATTAGATTCTTATTAGTTGCTGGAGAAATCGGAACTATTTTTAAAAAGAATGCAACTATCTCTGCAGCAATGGGAGGTTGTCAGGCAGAAGTTGGGGTTTCATCAGCAATGGCAGCAGCTGGATTAACGGAGATTTCTGGAGGAACACCGGGACAAGTTCTAATGGCAGCAGAAATTGCAATGGAGCATCATCTCGGATTAACGTGTGATCCAATTGGTGGATTGGTTCAAATCCCCTGCATCGAACGAAATTCTATGGGAGCAATGAAAGCTATTACTGCGGCTTCTCTTGCTTTGGACGGTGATCCTACAAAAGCAAAAGTTTCTTTAGATAGTGTTATCAAATCGATGTGGGAAACTGCTTTGGATATGAATTCAAAATATAAAGAAACTTCTGAGGGCGGACTGGCTGTCGCAGTGAATGTTGCCGAATGTTAACAGTAAATGAGTATGAAGAATGGTCTGTCTATAATTTCCGAAGACCTACAAAAAATAATCGAAGCTTTTTAAAATAAGCCGATTCTTTTAATATGTTACTTCGATTCTAATTTTCTAATATCTAGCTTCTAATACTTATCTTTCCAATATTAATTTTCCGTAATAAAGAATCGTTAAAAAAGTAGTCTTAAGATTATCAAAAATAAAATTCGTATCTTTGCAACAAATTAGACGATCTTTTAAATGAATTTATTTACGGAATCCAATCTTAGCGCTGAAGTTCTTCAGGCGATTGGCGATCTCGGCTTCGTAGAGCCGACAGAAATCCAAAAACAGACTATTCCTTTTATCTCTACAGATACTCGCGATCTCATCGCACTTGCGGCAACAGGAACAGGCAAAACAGCAGCATTTTCGCTTCCGATTTTGGATATGATAGACGACAACAGTCGTAAAATCCAATTATTGGTGCTTTGCCCTACTCGTGAACTTTGCCTTCAGATTACCAAAGACATCAAAAATTATACGAAATACCTTAAAAACATCAAAACTACTGCAGTTTATGGTGGTAGTAGCATTATGGATCAAATCCGATCTTTGAGAGACAAACCGCAAATTATTGTGGGAACTCCGGGTCGTGTGATCGATATGATCGGAAGAAAAGCACTTGACTTTTCTGATGTACAATGGGTGGTTTTAGATGAAGCAGACGAAATGTTATCTATGGGTTTCAAAGACGATTTGGAAACAATCCTTAGCGAAACGCCTGAAACTAAGCAAACTTTTTTGTTCTCTGCAACAATGAACAAAGAAGTAGAGCGTATTTCTAAAAATTATTTGACCAATCCTCACAGAATTTCTGTTGGATCGATTAATGCAGTTAAGAAAAATATCAAGCACGAATACTATGTGGTTGGTTACAGACAGAAAAAAGATGCTCTTAAGAGATTGATTGATTCAAATCCAAATCAATATTCAATTATCTTTTGTAGAACAAGAATGGAAACGCAGGAAGTTGCAGACTTCTTGATGCAGAACGGTTATGCCGCAGATGCACTTCACGGTGATCTTTCTCAAGCGCAGAGAGACACTGTAATGAAGAAATTTAGACTTAAAAATATCGATATTCTGGTTGCAACAGATGTTGCGGCTAGAGGTTTGGATGTTGATTCTTTGACTCACGTGATCCATTTCTCTTTACCAGATGATCCAGAAGTTTTCGTTCACAGAAGTGGAAGAACTGGTAGAGCAGGTAAGGACGGAATTTCTATGGCTTTCATTAAGCCTGAAGAAAGCAGGAAATTGAAGCAAATCAAGTCTGAGACTAAAATCGAAATGACTGAGAAGCAAGTTCCATCAGGAAAAGATATTATCAAAGCTCAAGTTGCTGGCGTTTTCGAAAAATTATTGACAGAGCACGAAGATTTCTTCGAGTTTGATGATTCTTTGATTCCAGACCTTTCCAATTTCACAAAAGAAGAATTGGTTCATCAGTTACTACAATTCCAATTGAAAGATCTTGCTACTTATTATAAGGATAGAAATGATCTTCAAAAACAAGAACTAAATAGTAGAGGGGATGATAGAGGAAGCAGAAGAGAAAGAGGAAGAGAGCGTGAAAGAAATGGCGAACCGAGAGAAAGAAGAGAGCGTGGCGATAGAAATGACAGAGGTGGAAAACCAAGAAGAAAAAATGAAGATATGGTAAGATTCTTCTTCAACCTTGGAAAAAGAGACCAACTGAAGAAAGTGGATATGCTGGATATTATCAACAAAGCGACTGCAAAATCCAAAAAAAGAGCAGATATTGGGGATATTGAAATCTTGGATAAGTTCAGTTTTTTCGAAATCGAAAAATCTTTCAAGAATGAAGTTCTGAATGGATTGACTGAGATGAAATTTCGGGGAAAGGAAATGAGAGCAGAAGTTGCTAATTAGTCAACTTTTCTTCTTAAATAAACTTTATAAATAAATGTAAAAACCTGTTAATCAACAGGTTTTTGTGTTTTTTAAGTTTAATAATAATTTAATATAAAAATTTTCTTTGCCTTTTGTTTTTTATCATATTTGCAGGACTTAAATTAAGAAAAAATGGGAATAGGTAATATTTTCAGAGCATTTCAACCAAAAGACAAGATCTTTTTTGATTTGTTTCTTCGTGTAGCAGACAATCTGGTAGAGATGTCCAAAACTTTTCATGATGGTTTATTAGAATTTGACATCAATGATGAAACTCTATTGAATCAAATGAGTGATTATGAACATAAATTGGATGATCTTACGCACGAGATATTTGTACAATTGGGAGAGAACTTTATCACGCCATTTGATAGAGAAGATATCAACTATCTGGCATCTGGTTTAGATGATATTGCAGATTATATTTATGCTTCTGCTAAATATATCTATTTATACAAAAGCCCGGACAATAAGGTTTACTCTGAGTTTTCATTATTGATCTACAAATCTTGTCTGGAAATTAAAAAAGCTCTGGAAAACTTGAAAGATTTTAAAAATCCTGAAGAAGTTAGAGAGTCTTGTATCAAGATCAATTCCTATGAAAATATAGCAGATGATGTGCTAAGCCAGGCTATTGTGAAATTGTTTGAAACTAATGATGCGATTCTTATCATCAAACAAAAATCTATTTTGGATTACCTGGAAGTTGTGACAGATAAGGCAGAAGATGTTGCCAATACAATGGAAAGCATTGTGATCAAATACGCATAAGCGATCAATAAAAATTAAAAAACGAATGGAGTTTCCAATTCTACTCATAATTATTATCGCATTGGCGTTAATATTCGATTTTATCAATGGTTTTCACGATGCGGCTAACTCTATCGCAACCATTGTTTCCACAAAAGTTTTGACGCCTTTTCAGGCCGTTCTTTGGGCAGCACTTTGGAACTTTGCTGCTTTTTTTATCGCGGCTTATGTGGTGGGGGAATTCAAAATTGGTAATACAATTGCCAAAACCGTGGATGAAAACTTTATCACCCTAGAAGTTATTTTCTCCGGCTTGATAGCAGCTATCGCCTGGAATCTTTTTACCTGGTGGTTTGGGATTCCATCTTCTTCTTCTCATACTTTGATAGGCGGATTTATAGGCGCAGCTTTGATGCATGCATTGGTTACAGACTATCACCTTATATCGCAAGCTCATCCGGATTATTCTTTTATAGAAAATGTAAGCCAATCTTTCCAGCAATTATTTTCTCAGAATGTGGTGAAATATAAAGTTGTGATTCCGATTTTTCTTTTCATCTTTATGGCACCTTTTATAGGGATGTTTGTGTCTATCATCATCACTTTGATTATTGTCAATATTTGCAAAAGATCTAATCCTCATAAAGCAGAGAGAGCTTTCAAGAAATTACAATTGGTTTCATCTGCATTATTCAGTTTGGGGCACGGAACCAATGATGCCCAGAAAGTAATGGGGATTATTGGAGCCGCAATGATCTATTTCCACGTTAATATGATTCAAGATCCGCAGTATCTTAATATCCCTGAAGCAGAGAGATTTGGCTATTTTGCGCAACATTATCTTTGGGTTCCGTTTGTATCCTTCCTGGCTATTGGTCTTGGAACAATGAGTGGCGGTTGGAAAATCATCAAAACTATGGGAACCAGAATTACAAAAGTGACGCCTTTGGAAGGTGTTAGCGCAGAAACTGCGGGTGCTGTGACTTTATTTATCACAGATCATTTGGGAATTCCTGTTTCTACAACACACACCATTACAGGCTCTATTATTGGAGTAGGATTAACAAAAAGAGTATCCGCTGTAAGATGGGGCGTTACCGTAAGTCTCCTTTGGGCTTGGGTACTTACCATTCCTATTAGTGCAATTGTGGCAGGAATTACTTATCTTCTGGTTATTCTTATTTAAATAATTTTATCAATCTTATATAAAAAACTTCCCAGAAAATAGGGAAGTTTTTTTATTTTAATCTTGTTTTGATAGCAAGTAAAAAGACTTAAAATTGTATTTTTGTGGTAAATAAAATCTCAAATGGAATTTTTAGATCACTATCAAAAGATCGTTGCTGAAGCTATAGAAAAGTACACATTTACAGAAAAACCTTCAGAACTTTATGAGCCAATGAATTACATAATCTCGCACGGCGGGAAAAGACTTCGCCCGATAATGGTTTTAATGGGAACAGATTTATTTGACGGGGATACACAAAAAGCCATTAAACCTGCTTTAGCCATTGAGTTTTTTCATAATTTTTCATTAATCCATGATGATATTATGGATGAAGCACCCATCCGCAGAAATAAACCTACCATCCATACCCTTCATGGGATTAATATTGGAATACTTTCCGGAGATGCTTTGTTGATAAAAGCCTATCAGTTCTTTGAAGATCTGGAGCCGGAATTATTCAAAAAATGTATCAAAATATTCTCTGAAACAGGCGCTATTCTTTGTGAAGGCCAACAAAATGATGTTAATTTTGAAACGCAGAAGCAAGTCTCTTATGAAGAATATATTGATATGATTACCAGCAAAACAGGTGTCTTGAGTGCTGCTTCCTTCCAAATCGGTGCTTTAATTGCAGGTGCTAGTGAAGATGATGCACAAGCCATTTATAATTTCGGTAAACATATTGGCATCGCTTTCCAGATTATGGATGATTACCTGGATGTCTTCGGAAATCAGGAACAATTTGGTAAAAAACACGCCGGAGACATTTATGAAAATAAAAAAACCATCCTCTATCTTCTTGCACTAGAACATGCCAATGACCAGGAGTTGCAGGAACTTAATTATTGGTATTCTAAAAAAACAGATAACATTGATAAAGTTTATGGCGTAGAAAAGATTTTCCGAAGAACAAAAGTGGATGATAAAGTGCTTAGATTGATCCAAAAACATAATGAAATTGGACAATCTTACCTTGATAAAATCAATCTTCCAGACGAGAAAAAATTACCTTTCCGAGAGCTGGCAAATTACCTCCTTAGAAGAGAATCATAATATAACAATGTATCAATTTACCAATCTAGCAATGATTTAAGATATTGGTAAACAGATACACTGATAAATTGTTACATTTTAAAATAATGAAATTCCGTACAGAAGTAGAAATCCTTGCAAGCGAAAAGAAAATAGGAGTACAAGATGGTATATTTTCCATAGGCTCTTGTTTTGCGACAGAAATGCACGAAAAATTCGCCGCAGGTCAAATCCAATCTTTGAACAATCCTTTCGGGATCATTTTTAATCCTTATTCTATTCATAACGCTATTCAGCAGATTTATGACGCTAAAGAATATCAGGAAAACGATTTGATTTTGGCCAATGAAAACTACATTAGTCTAGATCATCATTCGTCTTTTGATTCCAGATTTGCACACAAAACGCTGGAAAAAATCAACCAGAATATAGAAGAAGCCAATCAGTTTTTGCAGAACACAAGTTTTGTAATTATTACATTCGGAACATCTTATATTTATGAATTTCTTCCGAAGAAAAAATTAGTTTCCAATTGTCATAAAATTCCGCAAAAGTTCTTTGAAAAAAGATTTTTATCGCATCAAGAGCTAACAGACTCAATCAATAAAACTATTGATATTCTAAAAGACATTTGTAAAAATGAGGTGCAGATATTGTTTACAGTTTCTCCGGTTCGCCATACAAAAGACGGAATTATTGAAAATCAACTCAGCAAATCAAAATTAATAACTGCGATTCATGAATCGATTTCGGGAAAGGAAAATTGTCATTATCTTCCTGTTTATGAGATTCTGATGGATGATCTTCGAGATTATCGTTTTTACAAAGAAGATCTCATTCATCCAAATTCTCAGGCGGTTCAGTACATTTGGGAGAAGTTTGGAAACGCTTATTTTTCTGATGAAACCAAGGTTTTCATTAATGAAAATAACAAAATCATCACAGCTTTGAGTCATAAAACCAATGATGAAAAGAATCGAAAATATCAGGAATTTTTAGATAAAATCAATCAAAGGATTCTTGAACAGCAAAAAAAAGTTAAACATAAAATATTTGGTTGATAGTTGATGGTAATTAGCTGATAGAGTTCTATCAACAAGCAAAAAGCAACAACCGACAACAATCAACTATCAACTCATATGATAGATACTCATACTCATTTATATTCAGATCAATTCGATGAAGACTGCGACGAGATGATTCAGCGGGCTTTGGATAAAGGTGTAGAAAAGTTTTTTCTGCCCGCTATCGATTCGCATACGCATCAGAAAATGTTACTTTTGGAAGCTGAATATCCTAAGCAAATCTTCTCGATGATGGGTTTGCACCCTTGTTCTGTTCAACCGGAATCTTGGGAAAAGGAATTGAAGATTGTAGAAAACTATCTGGCTCAAAGAGATTTTGTAGCCATTGGAGAAACCGGGATTGATTTGTATTGGGATAAATCCACGCTTGATATTCAGGTAAAAGCGTTTGAACAGCAAATTGATTGGGCAATTGAAAAAGATTTACCTATCGTGATCCATACAAGAGAGAGCTTCGATGAAACATTTGAAGTTTTGGAAAGAAAAAAACATCCGAAATTACGTGGGATTTTCCATTGTTTCAGTGGAAATCTGGAGCAGGCAAATCACGCAATAGACCTTCAATTTATTCTCGGAATTGGTGGAGTTGTAACGTTTAAAAATGGAAAAATAGATCAATTCCTAAATGAAATTCCGCTAAATAAAATCGTTTTGGAAACAGATTCGCCTTATCTAGCACCGGTTCCTTTCCGCGGAAAAAGAAATGAAAGTGCTTATGTAGAATTGGTTGCAGGAAAATTGGTCGATATTTATGGAAAAGATTTCTCAGAAATCGATAGAATTACCACAGAAAATGCTCTGCAATTATTTAGATTAAATCAATAACTAAACATACAAAAACCGGAAAATGACTTCCGGTTTTCTTTTTATTTCTTCCTGAAAAACCCTTTATTCTTCGGTTTTTTGAATCCAATTTCACTTTTTTGCTGTGGTTTTGGTCTTGGTGTAAAAGGTTTGTTGTTGCTGTCTCTTTTTTGCTCCACCAAGTCATCTGTATGATAAGGATGATCTTTCACAACCGGGATTTTCTTCCCAATCAGTTTTTCCGTATTTCTCAAATTGGCTAAATCCAAACCGTCCACAAATGAGAAAGAAGTACCTTCGGAACCGGCTCTTCCCGTTCTCCCGATTCGGTGAACATAGGTTTCGGAAACGTCGGAAAGTTCGTAATTAACCACATATTTCAATTCATCAATATCAATTCCTCTTGCTGCGATGTCTGTCGCCACCAGAACTCTCGTTTTTTTCGATTTAAAATTGTTGAGCGCATTTTGTCTCGCATTTTGAGATTTATTTCCGTGAATAGCTTCTGCGGAAATCTGATGTTTTTGCAGAACTCTGGCGATTTTATCGGCGCCGTGTTTGGTTCTGGAAAACACCAGTACCTGATCTAGTTTTGCATCTTGCAAAAGATGAATCAGTAAATTATTTTTATGATCTTTTTCTACAAAATAAATACTTTGCTGGATGGTATCTGCGGTAGAAGAAACCGGCGCAACTTCTACTTTTACAGGATTTACAAGGATTTCTGACGCCAGTTTTGCAATTTCTTTCGGCATTGTAGCAGAGAAGAATAGGTTTTGTCTTTTTGCAGGAAGCAGTTTCAAAACTCTTTTCACATCGTGTACAAATCCCATATCCAGCATTCTGTCTGCCTCGTCCAAAACGAAGATTTCCAGATGATGAAGCTTGATAACGCCTTGTGAAATAAAATCCAGTAATCTTCCTGGCGTGGCGATAAGAATATCAACGCCTTTTTTCAGTTGTTGCTCTTGTGCATGTTGTTTTACGCCCCCGAAAATAACAAGAGATCTCAGTTTGAGATTTTTACTGTATGCTTTGAAATTTTCTTCTATTTGGATGGCTAATTCTCTCGTTGGTGTCAGAATCAATGCTTTGATCTGATTTCTATATTGTTCTTTCTCGGAAAGGTTTTGCAAAATAGGAATGGCAAAAGCAGCCGTTTTTCCGGTTCCGGTTTGGGCGCTTCCCAAAAGATCTTTTTTCTGAAGAATAGAAGGGATGGCTTTTTCCTGTATCGGAGTGGGATTCTCGTAACCTTCGCTTTTAAGGGCGTCTAATATTGGTTTTATTAAACCTAATTGTTCAAAGTTCAATTGAAATATTTTTAATTAAAATAAAAAAATTCCTTCAATTCAGAAGGAATTTATGTTTTGCAAAGGTAAGTTATTTAAAATAAAGTTTTTATTTTACTTTTTCCCACTTTTGATTTTGTTTCAGTTCAGAGATATAGGTGTAAAGTGATTTTAAAGCCGCAGGTTTCTCGCCCGCAGACATTTTGATTTCCTTTTGGCTGCCATCAAAAAACCCAATGGTAAGAATAGTTCTGGACGCATCCATAATTCTTTTATCCTCGTACTTGTCTGCTAAAGATTTTACATTAGCAGCATCTGTAAGAGCAATTAGTTTATCAAAATTTTCTTTACCGATGGTAGATTTGAAGGTGCCTTCTCTTGGTTTTTCGAAATCACTTCTGTCACCACCTTCCGAGAAATTAAAATGTTCGGCTTCCAGAATTGCTGTTCTGTCTGGATTGATGGTTATTTTATAAATCGGGCAAAATCCGAAACAAGGTCCAACTTCATATTCAATTTTGGAATATTTTGAATTTTGAGACGTGGCGCAAGACATTAATCCTAAAACAATAAAAAGACTGAATAGATATTTCATAGCAAATTTTTGACTTAAGTTTTCAAGAATTGTTCCGAAAATTACCCGTGGAGTTTTTTCCAAATGGCATCTTTCAATTCCTGAAGACCTTCGCCAGTAACACCAGAGAAGAATAATGGTTGTCTGTTTTCGGGAAATTCTGCGGCAATTTCTGCTTTCAGCTCGTCATCTAAAAGGTCTGATTTGGAAACCGATAAGATGAAATCTTTATCCACCAATTCGGGGTTATATTCCTTCAATTCATTTTCCAAGATTTTAAATTCCTGAAAATGATCTTCAGAATCTGCCGGAATCAGGAATAACAAAATCGAGTTTCTTTCGATATGTCTCAGGAATCTGTGTCCTAGACCTTTACCTTCTGCAGCGCCTTCTATAATTCCTGGAATGTCTGCCATAACGAAGGATTTGTAATTTCGCCATTCTACGATGCCTAGATTGGGTGTTAAGGTTGTAAAAGCGTAATCTGCAATCTTAGGCTTTGCAGCAGAAACGGAGGAAAGTAAAGTGGATTTTCCTGCATTGGGGAAACCAACTAATCCAACGTCTGCAAGAAGCTTCAATTCAAAAATAACGTAGCCTTCTTCACCTTCCATTCCGGGTTGTGCGTATCTGGGAGTTTGGTTGGTAGAGGATTTAAAATGCTCGTTTCCAAGACCGCCTTTTCCGCCTTGCATAATGATGATCTCTTGCCCGTCTTCCAGGATTTCGCCAAGGATTTCGCCTTCTTCATTTCTGGCAATAGTACCCACAGGAACATGGATGTAAACATCTGCGCCATAAGCTCCGGTTAACTGATTTTTACCACCGTTTTGTCCACGCTCTGCTTTAACGTGACGTGTGTAACGTAGCGGTAGAAGTGTCCATTCGTGAGCATTACCTTTCATTATAATGTGGCCGCCACGACCGCCATCTCCACCATCGGGGCCACCTTTTGGGATGTATTTTTCTCTGCGAAGATGGGCAGAACCAGCACCTCCGTGACCGGATTGACAATGAATTTTTACGTAATCTACAAAATTGGACATTTCTTTAATTTGAAATTTGAAAAAATTTGAAATTTGAGATCGATTTCCAAACCTCAAATTTCAAATTAAAAATTATTTTATTTTTTCTACTTCAGCAAATAATTTTTCTGAGATTTCATCAATGCTTCCCACACCGTTAATCTCTGTATATTTGCCTTGTTTTTTATACAATTCTGCTACTTCCGCAGTTTTTGCATAATATTCTTTGATTCTGGTTCTAATGATATCTTCATTAGAATCATCTGTTCTTCCGCTGGTTTCTCCTCTTTTTAAAAGTCTTTCTACAAGGGCTTCGTCTTCAACAACTAAAGATAAACAAACACTGATTTCTGAATGGAGTTGTTCTTTTACAATGGTTTCAAGCGCTTCTGTCTGAGCAGCAGTTCTAGGAAATCCGTCAAAGATAAATCCTGCAGCATCTGTCGGTTTTTTTACCTCGTCGATTAACATGTCAATCGTTACCTGATCTGGAACTAATTCTCCTTTATCAATATAAGATTTTGCGAGTTTTCCAAGTTCGGTATCATTTTTCATATTGTAACGAAAAAGATCGCCGGTCGAGATTTGTTTCAAGTTAAATTTCTCGATAAGATGTTGCGCTTGGGTTCCTTTTCCACTTCCTGGAGGACCAAAGAGAACAATGTTAATCATGACTTCTTTAATTTATTGATGATTTATTTCTATTGATAATTAATGATTGATTCTGCCTTCTTCTAATTGATACAAATCCGGTAGATTTCTTCCCAACTCGTCATAATCTAATCCATAGCCCAATACAAATTTGTTCGGGATTTCTTTGGCAACATAATCAATGGTAAAGTCTTTTTGGAAAACGTCCGGTTTCAGTAGCAAAGAAGCGACTTTCAAAGATTTTGGGCGTTGTGTATTTTTGAAATATTCAAAAAGGTTTTCTAAGGTGTTACCAGTATCTACAATGTCTTCCATCAATATAATATGACGGTCCACAACGTCTTTAGTAAGATCCATTTTTTTGTAAACAATACCTGTAGATTGCGTTCCGGAATAAGAACTTACCTGCAAAAATGCAATCTCACATTTCCCAGGGTAATATTTTAAAAAATCCGAGAAAAACATAATGACACCATTAAGAACGCCTACAAAAATGGGTGTTTCATCTTTGTAATCTTCGTAAACTTTAAGGGCTAATTCTTTTATAATTTCCTGAATTTCATCGTGTTTAAGATAAGGGACAAAACTCTTGTCGTGAATTTGTATAGACTCCATATTTATTTCAAAGCACAAAAATAAGGTTTTTATACCAATTGACCGATTTTCTTTTTTTGCGATGCAGAGAAATGAGTAATACAATTTAATTATCTATATTTGCGTTACTATTTCCGAAAAAGAATTATACTATGTTCAAGTCACTTTTCCATTGGAAAGTATTACTCAATATCGTTTTGGCAGTGGCAATATTTGCCGGTTTGGTTTGGCTCACATTCCGTTGGCTAGAATTTCATACCAGTCATGGAGAAGAAGTTCCCGTACCTAATGTAATGAATATGACCGTTCATGAAGCGATTAAGATTTTGGACGATTCTGGTCTGGAATACGAGGTAGACAGTTTTAAATACGATCCTAAATATAAGCCTTTTCAGGTTTTAGCTGTTAATCCTAATCCGGGTGCTAATGTTAAAAATGGGAGAGTTATCACTTTAAAAGTTAATCCAAGAACGTGGGCAAAGGTCGCAATACCAGATATTATTGACAGATATAAAGGTTTAGCTTTTAATCAATTAAATCTCGTGGGATTAAAGGTAGGAGATACACTTTATGAACCAAGTATCCAGAGAGATGCTGTTCTTAGAATTTTATATAACGGCGTAAGTGTAAAGCCAGGAACTCAGGTACCGAGATTTTCTGCCGTAGATTTGGTTATTGGATCTGGTCCGCTGAGAAATGTTACTATCCCGAATGTAGTAGGAAGAACGGTTCAAGAAGCTAAAAAAATTATTGCGCAAGCATTATTTGAAGTAGGACTTGTAGAGCATGAAGATGGCGGTAAAGATGATTCTGATATTGTTTATTATCAGGATCCGGAATTTGGTGCATTGCGGGATCAAGGCATGCAGATTGATCTATGGGCCAGTAAGAAAACGCCGGCAGAGATGCAAAATAAAATAAAACAGTTGGATGAGATGTATCGTCCAAAAATTGATACAACCCTGCCTCCTATTCAGTACAATGAAGTTCCGGAGCCGAAAGCCCAATTGCCAAAAGTGGTGACGCCACCACCAGCTAATGCAAATACTGCTGTTGAGAAACCGAAAGCTACCGGAAATCTATCATCCAATAATGCTACTCAAACTCAAAAACAAACAGCTACAACACCTTCCACTGCAAAACCGGCAGACAAGCCCAAACCTAAAAAAGTGGTGGTTGAATAAATATTAAAAAGTGCTTCAACATAACGTTGAAGCTTTTTTAAACTCAAATCTATGCTGGACGAAAACGAAGATTTTTTAGAAGACGAATTGATTCATAATGATATATCTGCTGATGACGAGAACAGTGGATTATATGAACATCTTAATATTGTTGTAGATAAAAAGCAGGAGCCGCTGCGTATTGACAAGTTTTTACTTATCCATCGTCAAAATTCTTCCAGAAATAAAATCTCACAAACATGCAGAGCTGGTAACGTAACAGTTAACGGTAATCCTGTAAAACAAAATTATAGGGTAAAACCAGGAGATGAAATTAGCGTACTATTAGCGCATCCTCCAAGAGAAAATGTCATTATTCCGCAAGATATTCCGATAAATATCGTTTATGAAGATGATGATCTTGTTGTCGTAGACAAAGATCCTGGTATGGTGGTGCACCCTGGATTTGGAAATTGGGACGGGACTCTGGTAAATGCTCTGGCTTTTCATTTTTCAAAAGATCCTAATTATAATTCTGATCTTGATAGAGTAGGACTGGTTCATAGAATTGATAAAGATACTTCTGGACTGCTAGTTATTGCAAAGAATGAATATGCACTAAGCCATCTCGCAAAACAGTTTTTTGATAGAAAAACAAGACGCCTTTATTGGGCTTTTGTATGGGGCAACGTGCAAGATGATGAAGGAACAATTACAGGGCATATCGGCAGACATCCAAAAAATAGAATGCAAATGTACACCTACGTTGATGGTACTCATGGCAAACATGCAGTTACCCATTACAAGGTTTTGGAACGTTTCCGTTATATGACTTGGGTAGAATGTAAATTAGAAACCGGCAGAACGCACCAGATTAGAGCTCATATGAAACACATCGGACATACTTTATTTAATGATGAAAGATATGAAGGAAATATTATTATGAGAGGTATAAATTTGCCAAAGTATAAACAGTTTGTACAAAATGTTTTTGAAATTTTGCCAAGACATGCCTTGCATGCTCATACATTAGGATTTATACATCCTGTTACAAAAAAAGAAATGTATTTTGAAAGTCCAATGCCAAAAGATATGCAAGATGCTGCAGAACGTTGGAGAAAGTATCTGGATAATAATTAGAGTTTTATATATTTGCATTGTGAAGAAAAATTATATATTCTATAAAATATTTTTACTGATTGTTACAGGTCTTTTTGTGGAGATCAAATCTCAGGAGACTTTGCCTTTTTATCAGCAATATCTTCTGGACGGAGATTTTTTATTCAATCCCGCATTACTTGGCAAAACAGATGATGTAGTTATTAATCTTAACTACCAAAAACAGTTTTCGCAGCTGAGCGAATCCCCCAATGTACAGTCTCTCGGAATCCATGCGAATGTATTTGACAGAGTAGGCGCAGGTATTTCTGTTTTTCGGGATCAGAATGGTCCTATTTCCTCTAACGGATTAATGTTAGGCGCTTCCTATTTTATTCCACTTTCAGATGAAGAAGATCGGCAAGATCAGTTCTCATTTGGAATTGGCACCAATTTGTATAATATGAATATCGATTATACCCAAATCAATGCAGCCCAACAAGGCGATCAGGTTTTGGGAGAGAATACCAATGATATTTTTATAGCATACGCCAACCTGGGAGCTGGGGTAAAATTCAGACACTTTTTTGCAGGCGTTTCTGTAATGGATATTCCCATCAGTAACGATCTTCCTATTGTTAACGGAATAGAGCCTTCTCCAACAAAATTTTATTTTAACGCAGGCTATGATTGGCATTTTACAGACGGCATTTTTATAACGCCTTCATTAATGATGAATCTTAATACCAATTCTACTAGGATTGTAGATTATAACCTTATGGCTACCCTTTTTGGAGAAAACAACAACCTCTCTGGCGGAATTAGTTTTCGAAGTGCCAAAACTTCAGTAGGAAGCCAGAATCTGGGACTTTCTCCCGTAATCAAAGGTAAAGTAGCAAATTTCACCTTCGGAGCAGTGTATAATTTTGGCGTTTCCGAATTGACAGAAAATTTTGGTAACAGTTTTATGTTATCAATTGGTTTCAATATTGATAATTTTATCAATACCAGAGGTTTCCGTTATAGATAACTTAATATTAATTTGAATAACTTTGAGCTCTGATTTTTTTCAGGGCTTTTTTTGATGATTTACCTTCACATTCCTTTCTGTAAACAGAAATGCAGTTATTGTAATTTTCATTTTTCGACTTCTTTTGGATTGAAAAATGAGATGCTATCTGCGATCAAAAAAGAAATCCAACTTAGACATAACGAACTAGAAAATAGAACGCTAAAATCACTTTATTTCGGCGGAGGAACACCTTCTGTGCTAAGTGTAGATGAAATCAAATCTTTGATTGATGAAATTCAAAAATATTTCAGTTTTGATAATAATATTGAAATCACTTTGGAATCTAATCCAGATGATTTGAATAAAAATTTTCTCAAAGAATTATCCGGGACAGAAATCAATCGTTTATCAATTGGAACACAGAGTTTTTTTGATGAAGATTTGAAATTAATGAATCGCGCACACAATGCTTCCGAAGCTGAAAGTTCTATTAAAAGAGCGCAAGATTTTGGATTAGAGAATATCAGCATCGATTTGATTTATGGTTCACCCACTTCAAATTTCGAAATCTGGAAAGAAAATCTCAATAAAATAATCGAGTTACAAGTTCCTCACGTTTCGTCTTATGCACTAACTGTTGAACCCAAGACTGCTTTAGAAAAATGGATTGAGAATGGAAAAGTCAGTTCTCCCGAAGAAGCAGAACAGAATCAGGAATTCTATTATATGAAAGATTTTTTGAAAGATAATGGATTTGACCATTATGAGATTTCAAATTTTGGAAAGCCGGGATTTCATTCCAAACATAATTCTGCATATTGGAAATCTGAACCGTATTTAGGAATTGGACCTTCTGCACATTCTTATAATGGGAGTTTAGAAAGAAGTTGGAATATTGCTAATAATCCAATTTATATCAAGAATCTAAATCAAAATATTCTTCCACAGGAAACGGAAATCCTTTCTGAAAAAGACAGATTCAACGAGATGATGATGATTGGACTCAGAACAATTTGGGGCGTTGATTTGAATAAAATCAATCACAACTTTTCTTCAGA
Source organism: Flavobacteriales bacterium UBA2306 (assembly GCA_002345565.1). Lineage (GTDB taxonomy): Bacteria > Bacteroidota > Bacteroidia > Flavobacteriales > Weeksellaceae > Epilithonimonas. The sequence continues at coordinate 335,446 of DDVS01000002.1, forward strand.
AATAACCGATTATCTCAATCAAGAAATCAAGTCAAAAATAGAATCTGGAATTTTGGAAATAGAAAATAATTATCTCAAAATTCCTGAAAAACATTGGTTTTTGGCGGATGGAATTGCGAGTGATTTATTTATAGTTTAAAGACTTCTAAAAGCTCAGTCAGACAATGCACAATTACTATCAAAGTTGTCACATTGAGCTTGTCGAAATGTTTTTCAGAATAAAAAATTCACTATTTTTGTAAAGCTAAATCTTTGCTGAGTTTTACGCCTTTGCGAACTTAAAAAATATTGCATTCGTCAAAAAAAAACTTTGCGGACTTTGCGTTCAAAATAACAGATAAAAGATTATCTCTTGAAAAAGAAAAAAGCCGACTACTCGCATCTTTCAGCCAATCAGCCAATCGGGATTTTTGATTCCGGCGTTGGTGGATTAACGGTTGCGAAAGAAATCAAAAGATTGTTGCCCAATGAAGATTTGATTTATTTTGGTGATACAAAACATCTTCCTTACGGTGAAAAATCCCGTGAAGCTATCGTCGGTTATTCAACAAAGATTACCAATTTTCTTCTGGAGAAAAACTGTAAAGCGATTGTAATTGCCTGCAATTCTGCGACAGCTAATGCCTTGCAGGAAGTTCAGGAATTGGTTGCGGAAAGAGTCCCTGTGATTGATGTAATTAATCCGGTTGCAGAAAAAGTATCTTACGAAATCCACAATAATATCGGCGTGATTGCAACCAAAGCAACCGTTAATTCCGGACTTTATAAAAAATCAATCCGGAAGCATAATAAGTTCATCAAAGTGGATGAATTGGCAACACCGCTTTTGGTTCCTGCAATTGAAGAAGGTTTCAAAAATCACCCGATTACCCATTCGATTATTTATAATTATTTGAGTAATAGTAAATTAAAGAATATCGAAACCTTGATTCTCGGTTGTACGCATTATCCGTTGTTGATTGACGAAATCAAGCAATATTACGGAAATCGCGTTCGTGTTATCGATTCGCCGAATATCGTTGCTAATCAATTGAAAATGATTTTGGACAAACATCATCTTTTGAATGAAGAAAATCATCAATCAACTTATGAATTCTTTTTGTCAGATATTACCAAAAATTTCGAAAAAATCTCTAAAAAATTCTTCGGAAAATCAATTGATTTGGAACTGAAAGTTCTTTAATTTCATCAAAATATTACAAGCCGATTTTCTTCATCACGACATTCAGTTTATGTTTCCATTCTGCTGGTTTTGTAGAATATCCTGAGGAAGCAATGGCGACAAACCATTCGTTATGATTTTGAGAATTTTTTAGTTTTTCATAGAATTTTCTTTTGGAAACCCATTCACAAAACGCACGATAAGACGCCTTGGAATCTGCAAAACTTTTGAATCTGGAATTGTTGATGTCGTTTTTTCCTGTCATTCCAAAATGGTTGTTCAGGACTTTACAAGCCGGGCTTGTTCCGCCGCCAGTTTCCATATAAGCAATAGAAAGTATTACCGAAATCGGAATGCCAAACTCATGAGAAAGCTCTGTTGCAAATGGTTTATGTTGATTGACGTAAGAATTCTGCGCAGAAATTTTCAAACTGAAAAACAGAATGGAAATCATTAATAATCTGATGTGGAAATTCTTACAATACATAAATTTATATTTTGAATAATTATTTTAATAATCAAGAAATCCAAGTTTTATCAACTTTTTTTACTTTCCATTTATTGTTTTCTTTTTGGATGTAAACTAAATATCCAACAGAGCAACGAGCATTACAGTTGTATATAACATTTAAAACTCCCTTTTTCATTTCTTTATCAAAATAGATTTGAGAAAAACTTAGAACGCCAGAAAATTTAGAATATTTATTTGCCCAATTATCATAAGAATTGTCAAATGGTAGTTCAGATATTTTCTTGAAAATATATTTGTTGTTATTGTATTTTTCTGGAGTGAAAGTCCAAACAGAATCGCTGATTGATTCATAATCTTTTGGGATTTTCTTTAAATCGTCACCGTCAATACCTACTAATTTTGGAATAAAAGCTAAAATTCTATTCAGTGAATCTTTTTTAATTGAATCTATTTGTTGTTTTGAATATTCGAAACCAAGATAAGTTCTTCTGTCAATCAAAGTTGAGTCAACTATACTTGTGAAAATATCATCAAACACTTTATTTTCAATTTCATAATTACTTTCTTTTCTACAATTAAGTACTGTGAAAAAGCTTATGATGATTAAAAATATTGGTTTGATTGACTTCAATTCGAATTGGATTTATTCAGAAATCGGTTCACTTTGGAAGAAAGAAAAACTTACATTTCCATATTTTCTGGTGTCTTTCAGCTTCGGATGCGCGAATTTTAATCTGCTCTGATGTTCCAGAATGAAAACACCGTTTGGTTTTAACAATTCGTTATTCAGAACCATATCGATCATTTCGTTGTATTTGCTTTCTTCTGTTTCGAAAGGCGCATCAGCAAAAATAATTTCGTACTTTTTGTCGTGATTTCTTTTCTTTTTCAGCCATTCAAAAACATCGGCTCTTTGGACATTGACTTGCAGCCCCATATCCAATTCGTTGGCTGTGGAATTGATGAATCCGGCGTGTTTTGGATTCAGTTCTACCGAAGTTATGTCTTTGCAATCGCGCGAAGCAAATTCCAACGTTATCGAACCAATTCCTGCAAACAAGTCTAGAACCGAGCAAAATTCAAGGTCATATTTGTTATCGATAATGCTAAATAAAGCTTCTTTTGCAAAATCGGTGGTTGGTCTTACATCGAAATTTTTTGGTGCTGCAATTTTCTTGGCTTTCCATTTTCCGGATATGATTCTGAACATAAATATTGTTTGATAGATGATTAATTCTAAAAGCTAATTGAACCTCTAAAGTTACAATAGCTTTTACTGAATTTTAAGTTTTTCGAAAGTTCAAAAAACGAAGTTTAGTTTTTGTGAACTTTTCAATTTTTATTTTATAATTTTTCTTTTGTGCCTTTTGTGGTTGAAAAATTAAGCCAGCACAAAATTCTTCTTGTGTAAGTTGTCAAAAACGATTTTCAGGTTCGGGACAAATTTCTGCATTTCCGAAATAAAGGTTTCGTTTTCAGTCGTTTCACCATAAATATAAAAGTAAGTTTCAGAAATTCCGAAGTCAATTTTACTCAATGTAAACATGATAAAATAAAGGAAATCTACCTCCGAAGCAGCATCCAGATTGTTATAAAGAATGACTTTCTTATTCTCAATCGCAAAAAATTCTGCCTGTTGATGATAAAGATTAACGTGGATTTCTTTTCTGTTTTTCACGTGTAGAGAATTCAGAAACTTTTCGCCAGAAAAATTGAAATGTGCTGGGATTTCCAATTGTTTTATTTTCTGATAAAAATCTTTAGGAAAACTATAGTAAAATTGAATTCCGAATTTCTTATTAACAGAAAGCATCAGTTCTTCCGAATCTTTTTGAATACCAGAATTATAGGAAATGAGGTCAAAACCCAAATCGTGCTGAGAAAAACCTTCTTCCACTATAGAAAAATGATTAATAGCAGAGATAACGGAAATCTCCGAAAATGGTTCCGATTTCAAAAGGGTTTCCAACGTTTCCGGAATGAGATTCTCTGGGCTTTCTTCATCTTTGAGAATGATTTTTTCTTCCAAAACTTTTTTGGATTTAGAAATCTGCCACTGCAAACCGTCCTTTGTGAAAAGCAAGGATAATTTCCTCATATTTTTATTTGATTATTAATGATTTTTGCAAAAATTCAAAAACTAAAGATTTGCAAAGTTAAAAAATTAAAACTTTAGGATTTCAAACTCGGCTAATTCTTAGATTATAATTATCTTCGCAAGATAATATGATGATCTGTATCAATGAATAAAATATCATTTTTCTTTTTAATATTCGCATTCCAAATGGGGTTTTCCCAAGAAGGAATTATGTTTGAAAATTCTAATTTTGCCGCTATTCTTGCCAAAGCCAAAGCAGAAAAGAAACTGATTTTTTTGGATGCTTATGCCTCCTGGTGTGGTCCATGCAAATTGATGGAAAAAAATGTTTTTACAGATAAAAAAGTAGCCGAATTTTATAATAAAAATTTTATCAATGCCAGAATTGATATGGAAAAAGGCGAGGGCAGAGAGTTGGCTGCAAAATATATCATCAGAAGTTATCCTACATTGCTATTCCTTAATGCAGAAGGCGAAGTAGTAGGCAAAGAATTAGGCTATATTAAATCCGAAGAGTTTTTAGAGCTAGGGCAGAAAAATAATAATCCAAAACTGGTTAATACCAATCTGAAAGAGGAGTTTAAAAATGGTAAACTGGACCAGGCCGGTTTATTGAATTTTATCAGTCTGTATGCAACACAAGACCCAATCTTGGCTAAACAAGCGTCTGAAAAATATTTTCTCAATAAAAAAGACACGGCTTTTTCTCCGGAAGAAATCAATGCGCTTCTCAATTTTACGCAATCTGTGGACGATGCCAATTATCAGGTTTTTGTGAAAAATAAAACTGCTATTACACAAGTTTTATCAGAAAAAAATTATACACAATTTGATAATTATCTTAAACTGATGAAATTGGTAGATGCAGCAACGGATGACAATACGAAAACCATAGATGATGCAAAAATTCTGAAAGAAGGAGAAGGGCTTTTTCCGAAAGAAGAGCTTGTAAAAAGCCTCAATATTTATAAATTAAACTATTACGCAGCTCATGACAATTTCCCGGAATATGAAAAGACAGCTTTGGAATATTACAAAAACCCGGAAGAGTTTAATAACAACGAGTTATTAGCCGCAGCAAATACAATCAGCGAAAAATCAAAAGATGTCAAATCGCTTCAGGCCGCAACACGCTGGGCAGAAAAAGTGGTGATGTCTTCAGAAAACTATGATTCTACCAGTACTTTGGCTGTTTTATACAATCAATTAGGAAAAAAGGAGGAAGCGAAAATGTTCGCTGGTATGGCAGCAAACTTTGCAAAAGAAGAGAACAGAGATGCCTCTAAAATAAATGCAATTTTGAATCAAAAATAACTATGGATAAACTAATAATCTGGATTTTTGTTTTAATAACCAATTTTTCTTTTGCTCAAAAAAATGAAACTTATCTCAAAGGCAATGCGCTTTTTTTACCGATAGGCATTGTTAATTTGGGAATTGAAAAAGGTTTTTCTGAAAATATTACTGGACAGGCAGATCTTTTTATCTCTCCTTGGAAATCTTTTGCAGGTAAGCATGCCCAGATTTATATGTTGGGGTTTAACGGCCGATATTACTTTGATCAAGCATTCAAAAAATTCTATTTAGGATTGGATTTTTCTGTAGCAAATTTTAATGTTCAAAAATTTAATTATTGGAATGATAATTATTACGCCCATAAAAATGGAGAAGCCACACCTTATATTCAATCAAATCTCTACCAGAAAGGCTATTCGTTTGTTTTCGGAGCATTAGTAGGCTATCAGTTTATTTGTAATGACAGATGGAATATCGATGTTTTTCTGGGAGCCGGATCTATGCAGAGCTTTTATAAAGGTTATGACAAAATCAGTGGAGAAAGATATGATACAGAGGGCGATTCTATGGGAAGAGATACCAACAGAAGCGGCGAATTTCTCCCCTACAAAGGCGGAATTATGATTTCTTATAAACTTTAATCCCATGAATTTCAAAAACCCAAAATACATTGTTTTCGGTATTATTACCTTTATCATTATTTTTTTAATGAATTATTTAGGAAGCGATACGCCAGATAAATTATCACGAGCTTTGCTTACAGCCTTTGCCGCAGTAGTGGGCTTGGGCGCAGGATTGTGGATTTACAGCAAAAGAGATCAAAATGATGAACGTAACAATTTTGATTAATTCATAATTAGTTCAATATAAATTTATGAAGATTAATCTCGTACCACATAAAAAAATATATTTCGCTTCCGATCAGCATTTCGGAGTTCCTGATTTGAAACAAAGCAGAATCAGGGAAGAGAAGTTTATCCGTTGGTTGGATATCATCAAAAAAGATGCGCAAGTTCTTTTTTTGATGGGCGACCTTTTCGACTTTTGGCACGAGTGGAAATATGTTGTTCCAAAAGGTTATATCCGAGTTTTAGGAAAAATTGCTGAACTGAAAGATTCCGGAATTGAGATTTATTTTTTCGTAGGGAATCACGATTTGTGGATGAAAAACTATTTCGAGGAAGAATTAGGAATTCCTGTTTACTTTGAAAAAAAATATTACGAGATCAATGACAAAAAGTTTCTTTTAGCACACGGAGACGGACTTGGGCCAGGCGACAAAGGTTATAAAAGAATGAAAAAAGTCTTTACCAATCCTCTGGCGCAATGGGCTTTCAGATGGTTGCATCCAGATATTGCAATCAGGATTGCAAATTATATGTCTCAGAAAAACAAATTGATTTCGGGAGACGAAGACAAAGCTTTTTTAGGAGAGGACAAAGAATTTCTTATTCTCTATTCCAAAGAGAAACTGAAGACAGAAAAAATCAATTATTTTGTGTTTGGACATCGTCATTTGCCAATGGTTTTGGATTTGAATGATTATTCCAAATATGTCAATCTAGGCGATTGGATTATCTATTTCACTTACGGTGTTTTTGATGGAAAAAAGTTTGAATTGAATAAATTTGAAGGATAAAATTAAGTTGGAAAATGAAGCAGAATATTTTTGAAATAAAAACAGAAGAAGAATTCCAGACGGCTTGTTTGGAAACTTTTATGTATCAATATGAAAATGTTGAAGTTTACAGAAAGTTTGTAGATTATCTCAACATCAATCCATCAACCATAAAACAAGCTTCTGAAATTCCCTTTTTGCCAATTGAGATGTTTAAAAATCATTTGGTTTTAGATAAAAATTCGCAGGCTGAGAATTATTTTCAAAGTTCAGGAACGACGCAAATGAATCGCTCTAAACATTATATTGCCGATTTTGCGTTGTACGAAGAAAGCATTTATAAAAGTTTTGAACAGTTTATTGGAAAGCCGGAAGATTATATTTTTTTAGGTTTACTTCCCAATTATTCCGAGAATCCGCATTCGTCTCTGATTTATATGATTGATTATTTGATTAAGAAATCTGATAAACCACAGAATGGCTATTTCCTTTACAATCATCAGGAATTATTTGATTTACTTCAAACTTTAACTGATAAAAAAGTCATTCTTTTCGGAGTTTCTTTCGCATTGCTCGATTTCTTGGATTTCTGTAATTCAAACTCTCTAACGCTCCAATTCTCTGACTCTCTAACTATTATCGAAACAGGCGGGATGAAAGGAAGAAAAGAGGAAATGACAAAAGATGAATTGCTGAAATTATTCCAAGAAGGTTTTAAAACAGAGAAGATTTATTCAGAATATTCGATGACAGAATTGCTTTCTCAAGCTTATTCTTTAGGAGAAAATATCTATAAGAGTCCGAGTTGGATGAGAATCCTAGTCAGAAATACAGAAGATCCTTTTTCTTATATTGAAGATGGAAGAACAGGCGCAATTAATATAATAGATTTAGCCAATAAGCATTCTTGTTCATTTATTGCCACTCAGGATTTGGGCCGACTAGAAAATGGGGCTTTTCAGGTTTTAGGAAGAATTGACCATTCTGATATCCGCGGTTGCAGTCTTTTGGTTTCTTAGAGCCTATTTAAAAATAACTAAAACCACATAGTCACATAGAAAACCTCAAGATTAATTGCAAAAAAGAAAAAATAGAAGTGTAATATTTACTATTTTTTCTCTTATTTTTGCAAAAACTATGTGTCTATGTGGTTATAAAATTATTTCTGATACAAATTTAAACAAGCTCTTAGATTTTTAATATTAATTTTAGAATTAATTAAAAACACAATTTTGAATCTAAAGTCTAATTTCTAAAATCAGTTTGATGAGATTTTTATTTTTGTTTTTTCTGTTTTGCTTTTCTGTTTTCAAATCTCAAAAATGTTATGATTTGAAAACGGTTCTGAAGGTAGAACCCACCGAATTATACAAGCCACATCTTTTAGCGTCGCAAAATTTCGGAGTTAATCTTCTTGAAAATACAAAAACCGTTGATAAATATATAGCCAAAGGAAAATTCGTAAAAGTCAAGAAAAAATCTAGAGGTTACAGATTGCAAGCTTTAGAGTATAGCCGTCCATATCTCGTGAAAAAAGCGAGAACGACTCTGGAAAGAATGGCGAATCAATTTGCGACTAATACCAAGAGTTTTTTTGTAGTTTCTTCGGTTACTCGAACTTTGGAAGATCAATGCAGATTAAGAAAAGTCAATTCCAATGCATCTTTGGGAATCAGTTCGCATAATTATGGAGCTGCTTTTGATATTTCGTATGTTCGTTTTGATCATAAACTGAAAGTCAATCCAAAACTAGAAAAGGAATTGGGGAAATTGCTAGAGGAGTATAAAAACTTAGGCAGAATCTTTTATATCAAAGAAAAACAACAAAGTTGCTATCACGTCACGGTTCGTAATTATTAATGATTTGACAGATGTTAAAAATTGAAGAGTTGGTTCATAATTTCATTAATCTCAATTGTGATTTTGATAAGGAAATTGTTTTGACCAATTTTTTTCATTCAGATTGGGAAGCGGATATTTTGTTAATTAATAACGAAGGTTTCAGTCACGAGATTGAAATTAAGTTGTCTAAATCCGATTTCAAAAACGATTTTAAAAAGAAATATACCAATCAAAAATCCGGAGAAAAATTTCTAAAACACGATAAGATTGGTTGTGGCGATTATATCTGCAATTCCTTCAGTTTTCTTTTGCCAATGGGAATGATTGATCATCAAGATATTCCAAAACATTGTGGCATTATAGAGTTTTATCACGATGAAGATAATTGGGAAACTACTTTTTATAAAATTCGCGAGCCAAAAGTGATTCATCAGGATTCTTATTGGAAACTATGTGACAAAGATTATTTTTTGAGAAATATGGCTCGTAATCTTCTCATCAAAAAGTTTGAACTGAAGGGAAAGAAAGAAGAATTAATCTTTAAAAATTATTTCGAAATCAACAGCAAAAAATCATCGATTTAGTCAATCATTTTTATTCTATTTTTTGTCTGACAAAATTTCTTTTTAATTTTTTATGGTTTGTTTTTTGTGCCAATAGAATCATAAATAAAATTGAATCTATGGCTTTAAAATATTCGATTCTTGATTTGGCAACTATTGTCAAAGGAGATGATATCAATAAAACATTTCAAAAATCTGTAAAGTCTGCTCAGTTAGCTGAAAAATTAGGTTTTACCAGATATTGGTTTTCAGAACATCATAATTTTCCTAATGTGGCCAGTGCAGCAACATCTATTTTGATTGCTCATGTTGCTGGTCAAACCGAAACTTTGAGAGTTGGTTCTGGGGGAATTATGCTTCCTAATCATTCCACTTTGTCAGTAGCGGAACAGTTTGGAACTTTGGATGGACTATTTCCAGGAAGAATAGACCTTGGTTTGGGAAGAGCGCCTGGAACAGATATGTTGACAGCAACAGCTTTGCGTGGCAACAATTTCAATCCTAACTATAATTTTGAATTTCATATCAGAGAACTTCAAAAATATATGTCTAATGAAAATGTTGATGCTAAAGTGAGAGCAATTCCTGGTGAAGGGGCGGATGTTCCAATCTATATTTTAGGAAGTTCTACAGATTCAGCTTTTCTGGCAGCTAAAATGGGTTTGCCTTATGCTTTTGCAGCACACTTTGCACCTTCTCAATTAGAAGTTGCTTTAGAAATCTACAGAGAGCATTTCCAGCCATCTGAGTTTTTGGATGAGCCTTATGTGATGATTTGTATTAATATTATCGCAGGTGAAACTGTTGACGAAGCTCATTATTTATCAACTTCTCATTTTCAAGCTTTTGTGAATATTTTGACAGATCAGAGACAACCTCTTTTACCTCCAGATGAGACAGATTTGGCTAATATTTCTGATGATGTTGCTGTTCATCTCAATAGAATGGCAGCTAAAACTTTTGTTGGAGATCAAGAAACTTTGAAAGAAAAATTAGGAAAGTTTGTCAAAGATTTCAAACCCAATGAGATTATCGTTTCTGGAAATATCTATGATTTTGATAAGAAACTAAAATCTTACGAGATAGCCTCAGAAGTGATTAAGTCATTATAATTAAAAAGCACAAACCTAGGTTTGTGCTTTCGTTTTATTTAAGAACTTCAACTTCAATTGAACTACTGTTGAAAACTTTGATATTCGCTTTTGTATAATCTTCTTTTGTTGCTTTGTAATTGTTTTCAAGAAACTTTTGGGGATTGATTGCCATCAAAGGAAACCAAGTACTCTGTACCTGAATCTGGATTTTATGTCCTTTTTTGAAAGTATGTAAAACATCTTGTAATTTAACATTGACGTTGGTTTCTTGATTAGGAACAAGAGCTTCCGGTTTTTCAAAACTATTACGGAATCTTGCCGGCATTATTTCGCTTCTTACCATTTGATGATAATTGGCGTAAACAACACCCGGTTTATCTTTATTGGCTTTTTCATCAGCAGGATAAACATCAATTAATTTGACAACAAAATCCGCATCTGTAGAAGTAGAAGCTATTTTCAATTTTGCCAAGATTTCTCCGGCTAATGTCAAATCATTGTCTAATGCATCCGTTGTAAATGTAAGAACATCTGGTCTGTAACTAGCAAAACGCTGGTCTTCGCTCATATAATTTCTCGGCGTGAAACCATTCATATCCTTATAATTCTCGCTGCTTAGAACCGGTTTGTTTGGGTCAGAAGTATATTCTGAAAAAGCAACTTGGTTTAGAATATTCTTAGCTAATGTTCCAGAATTGTCAAGATAAAAAGTTACTTTTTGACTTTGCTTTGGAGGCCAAGTTTCAAACTGTTCCCATTGTTTTTTTCCTGTGTCAAACATATAAGCTTCAGGAAGTTTTGCTGCCGTTTTAGAATCTTCTTTCAAGTAATGATGGAAGAAAGGCTGCTCTATATTTTTCTGATAAAACGTCGCAATGCTGTCTCCAAAATAGATATCATTATGGAAATGTTTTCCACTATCATAATTCCAACCACCGTGGGAGAAAGGTCCCATAACAATCGTGTTTTTAGCTTTTGGACTTGTCTTTTCAATCGTTTTATAAATTTCTAAAGGACCGCGTAAGTCTTCTGCATCAAACCAACCACCAACAGTCATTACGGCGTGATTGATGTTTTTAAGATGAGGAATCAAATCTCTTTTTTTCCAGAAATCATCGTAGCTGGGATGTTCAACCACTTCCTGCATAAAGAAGTTGTCTTTGTAATATTTGTCCACGCCATCTTTCAATGTTCCCATATTTTTATAGAAAAGGTAACCGTCATCGGAAGTTGGTTTTATCATTTTATCTGCGAACCAAGATTCTTTTTCAGCTTTAGTTTTTTGAACACCAAATACAGGGAAGGTCTTGAAGTAACCCATTAAGAAAGCGCCGTTGTGATGGAAATCGTCAAACCAAAAATCTGAAATTGGAGCTTGTGGAGAAGAAGCTACTAAAGCTGGGTGATTTGCTAAAGTTCCTACAGCTGTATAAAAGCCTGGATAAGAAGTTCCGTATTGACCAACTTTTCCGTTGTTGTTCTGAACATTTTTCACCAACCAATCAACAGTGTCATAAGTATCGGTGCTTTCATCTACATCTTTTTTAGTTTTGTGGTCCACTTGCGGCGTCATATTCGTGAAAGTGCCTTCGCTCATATATCTGCCACGAACATCTTGGAAAACGAAGATGTATTTTTCATCTTCAATGAATTTGTTGGGGCTCAGTTTCTTTCTGAAATTAGTTTCTCCGTAAGGCGCGATGCTGTAACAAGTTCTGTTCATAATGAACGGATACTTATTGCTTTTTGAAATATCATTTGGGGTATAAATGATGGTGAATAGTTTAGTTCCGTCTCGCATCGGGATGTAAACTTCCTTTTTTGTGTAGTTTTCTTCAACAGAATTGGTTTGTGCAAAACCTAAACTAACTGTTACAAAACAGAAATACATTAATAATCTCTTCATTGATAAATAATTTTGAATAAAATTAAGTTTTTTGATAGAATTAACAGTGAAAAATTAAACAAAAGTTTATTATTATAGTGAATGTTTGTTTTGTGCTGGAATCTGCGCCCCGGCTTGAGCGGAAATCCTTTTTACGCAACGAAGTGAAGTGAAAAGATTGGGAGCGGAAGACGGATAAAGGCGCCCAAATAATTCATAAAAAAACCTGACTCAAATGAATCAGGCTTTATATTTTTTTAGTTGAATTGTTACAATCCGAATAGTTTAGCAAACAAATCTGGAACAATTCCCATCGCAACTAACGCTACAATAATTACTACAGAAACAATCTTGTAAGTAATTGTAGAAGTTTCTGCTGCTGTGAATGTGTGTTCTTTGTAGAAGAACATCGCAATAATCAATCTTAGATAATAAGCGATACTCAATGCTGAAGCTAGAACTGCAATCAGAACTAAGAACTCATAATGTCCGCCAATGGCTTGATTGAAGATTCCTAATTTTCCGATGAAACCTGCTGTCAAAGGAATCCCAGCCATTGAAAGCATAGAGATTGTAGAAACAACGGCCAAGATTGGTTCTTTTTTTCCAAGTCCGTTGAAGGCTGGAATAGAAGTTTCTTTTTTAATTTTCTCAACCCAGATTAAGCTGATGAAAACTCCAACTGTTGCTAATGAATAGGCGAATAAATAATAACCTAAAATATAAGTCGAGAAGTTATTGATTCCGAAAAATATCAATGAAATATAACCTGCGTGAGAAACAGAAGAGTAGGCCAACATTCTTTTTGCATTGGTTTGTACCAATCCCATTACGTTTGCCAAAAGCAAAGTTAGGATGATGAAAACGCCTAAAATATTAATCCAATCTCCGGCAATTCCACCGAAAGCAATCGTCATTAATTTGAACAAAGCAAAGAAACCTGAAATCTTAACAACCGAAGCCATAAATGCTGTAATCAAAGAAGGTGCTCCTTGATAAACATCCGGACTCCACATATGGAAAGGTGCTAATGATACTTTGAAAGCCAATGCAGATAGCATCAAGATTGCTCCCATAATCAGCATTAAGTTCTTTGGATTGTTGTAAGCAAAATCGTGAATCGCATAAAGGTCAAAACTTCCTGCACTTCCGTAAACCAAAGCTACTCCAAACAAAAGAAATCCTGTTGCGAATGCTCCCATCAAGAAGTATTTCATAGATGCTTCCGTAGAACGAAGGTCGGTTTTATTAGCTCCTGCCATTACATACAAAGGAATTGATAAAATCTCTATCCCGATGAATAATGTTACCAAGTTTTGGAACCCGAACAATACGATTCCGCCACAAAGAGCAAACAACATCAATGCATATAATTCTGACTGATGACTTCTGTGATTGCTGAATGCAAATCCTCCCAAAAAGAATAATAGAGTAGTGACAACAATCGATACTTTTGTGAACAAAGCTGCATTGTAGCTGTAGTCATACATTGATTTGTACTGAGCGAAAAACTCACATTCCGGAAGAAAACTGATTCCCAGACCAACGATTAATCCTAAGATTCCGATATATCTCGCATATTTTCCTTTCTCAAAAACTCCTGAGAATAATACCAGAATTGCTGTAAGGAATAAAACTATTAAAACACTCATAATATATGTTTGAGATTTGAGATTAGAAATTTGATATTCTCAATTTTCATAGTCTCTTTCTAATTTCTAAATTTTTAATCTATTAATTCTTCAATTAATTAAGCATTGATGCATAAATGAATCTCACAGAGCTTGTCACCATTTCGATAACCGGTTGTGGATAAACACCCAGAACAATTACAAAAACTGCTAAACTTGCTAAAACTGTAAACTCAACACTGCTGATATCTTTTGCTGTTGCCAAAATTGCATCGTCTCCTTTTCCAAACATTGCTTTTCCGTAGAATCTCAACATATAAGCGGCACAAAGAATCAATGTCAAACCAGCTAAAACAGCCATTAATACATTGTAAGTGAAAACTGATTTTAGTAAGATAAATTCTCCGATGAATCCGTTGGTTAATGGAACTCCTGTTGCTCCCAACAAGATAATCATAAACAAGATTGCAAATTTAGGAGCGACTTTTGCCAAACCTCCCATTTGACGAATATCTCTTGTCTTGAATCTTTTGTAAAGAATATCTGCACAATAAAACAATCCAACAACGTTGATACCGTGAGCAAAACTTTGAATCATTGCACCTTGAGCACCTTCGAAATCTAATCCAACTCTCATAGTAACAACTGCAGAAGCAAAAATACCGGCTACAATTAATCCAACGTGAGATAGAGAAGAGTAAGCAATCAATCGTTTAGTATCTGTAGAAATCAAAGCGATTAAAGCACCGTAAATAATTCCGATTACAGAAAGGATAATCACGATTTCTCCGGAAATTCCTCCGATTGCTAATGGCGTGATAGGAAGCAAATATCTCATTACTCCGTAAACTGCCATCTTCAACATAATTCCTGATAACAACATAGACCCTTGAGTCGGAGAATAAGTATAAGTATCAGGCTGCCAAGTATGGAAAGGAAATACTGGTAATTTAACTGCGAAAGCAAAGAAAATAAACCAGAAGATTACCGTTTGTTCATTAATATTAAGGTCTGCATTGTAAAGATCTGTCAGTGCAAATGATGCAGCGTGATTGTAAACGTAGATTAAACCAATCAACATAAACAACGACCCTACGAATGTATAAACAAAGAATTTTGTCGTGAATTTGATTCGCTTGTCTTCTTGTCCCCAGATTCCGGTGATTAACCAGATTGGAATCAATGTTACTTCCCAGAAGATGTAGAACAACAATCCGTCCAACGAAGTGAAAACACCTAACAATCCGAATTGCATCAATAATATCAATGCGTAGAAAGAATTAGGATAACCTTTGCTCTCATTGTAAGAAGAAAGGATAATCAATGGAACTAAGATGTTGGTTAATAGAACCATTAGCATACTCATTCCGTCAATTCCGAAATTGATACTACTCTTGATGTAGTTCGACCACGGATAAGTGATTTCGTATTGCAATGGCGCATCTACAGTCGGGTGGAAATCGAAATTTCCTAAGATATAGAATGCGATGAACATCTCTGCAAGAGCAAAAGCCAATGCGATATATTTACTAGAAGGATTCTTCCAGAAAAATAGTAAACCCGAACCTACGAGAGGTAAAAGTAATAATGTTAATAGTAAACAGGACATTATTATTTCAATAAAAAGTTAACAATCAGTACAATTCCTATGGCTAATGACATTATCAACACATAGTTTTCCACGTTTCCGTTCTGAAGACGTTTTGCCGCTCGTCCAGAGTCTTGCGCTCCTAATCCGATGAAATTCACAATCGGGTCAAGAACAGCTTTATCAAACATTGCAGCTGCTTTTCCAGCCTCTTCAATTGGTCTTACGATGCAAGCATTATAAATCTCATCAATGAATAATTTCTTAGCAGACAATTTTTCCCAACCGGAATATTGTTGTTCCGGAAGTGCTTTTTTCTGTTTCTTAACGTAAGTATTCTTAACGAAAAACCAAACTGTGAAGAACATCAATATCGTTGCGCCTAGAATAATCATCTCTGTATTGAAATCAACTCCGGAAAGCGTATTTTCCATTTGTTTGAAACTCTCTTCTGTTAAGACCGGTTTCAACCATTCCATTAATTTAGCATAATGACCGTGTCCGATGAAGTGAGGAAGATTGATAAAACCTCCAACCACTGAAAGAACAGCCAAAACAATCAATGGTAAAGTCATATTCACAGGACTCTCGTGCAAGTGATGTTTCTGTTCTTCTGTACCTCTGAACTGTCCGTGGAAAGTCAAATAATACAATCTGAACATATAAGTCGCAGTAATAGCTGATAGTACGAATAACATTACCCAGTAAATCGGGTTTTTAGCATAAGCTGCAACCAAAATCTCATCCTTAGAAATCATCCCTGAAAGTAAAGGAAAACCAGAGATTGCTAATGTTCCAATCAAGAAAGTAATATGAGTAATAGGAATATATTTTTTCAGTCCACCCATAAAACGCATATCCTGTTCGTTGCTCATTGCGTGGATGACAGAACCAGCTCCTAAGAATAACAAAGCTTTGAAGAAAGCGTGCGTCATTACGTGAAACATTGCTGTTGTATAAGCACCTAATCCTAAAGCAATGAACATAAATCCAAGCTGAGAAACAGTAGAATATGCCAATACTTTTTTGATATCGTTTTGACGAAGGGCGTAGAAACCTGCTAAAGCTGCAGTCAACAATCCGATTAATAAAATCCCGTCTTGAACAGTTGGAGCTAAAATGAATAAGAAATTACTTCTTACTACTAAATAGATACCGGCCGTAACCATCGTTGCAGCGTGAATCAATGCAGAAACAGGAGTTGGTCCAGCCATCGCATCAGGCAACCAAGTGTATAAAGGAACCTGAGCAGATTTACCGGTTGCTCCAATGAACAAACTCGCTGTGATGAATATAATTGTTGTTCCGTCTAATTCAAAGCTTGAAGCATTTTGAGCGACAGAAAGATAATCGATAGCATTAACATTGGCTGCGATTGCGAAAATACCAATCAACAAACCAAGGTCACCAATACGGTTCATAATGAAAGCCTTTCTCGCAGCTTTTCCGTATTCCTCGTTAGTGTACCAGAAACCAATCAATAGATAAGAACAAAGTCCTACACCTTCCCAACCGATGAAAAGAATCAGATAATTGCTTCCTAAAACCAAAAGCAACATCGAGAAGATGAAGAGATTCAAGTAAGTGAAAAACTTATAGAAACCTTTATCGTGGCTCATATAACCGATAGAGTAGAGATGAATCAATGATCCGATTCCTGTAATAATCATTACCATCATCAATGATAATTGGTCAACTTGGAAACCAAAATTAACCTGAATCCCATTAATTCTAAACCATTCGAAAGCTTTTACAATAACAGGCGCACTTTCTTTGTTAAATCCTAAAAATAAACTTGTTGTGATAACAAACGAAGCGAAAACTACCAATGTTGCCAGACTTCCAACCACTATCTTCGGAAGCTTCTTCCCAAAAAGTCCATTGATAAGAAATCCAACTAAAGGTAAAAGTACAATCGCGTAAACTAAATTTTCCATTCCTTTTATTATCCTCTTAATTTATTAAAAATACTTACGTCTACAGATCTGGTATTTCTGTACATCATTGCAATAATTGCCAATCCGACAGCTACTTCCGCTGCCGCAACCACCATTATGAAGAAAACCAAAAGCTGACCGTTACCATCACCTTTGTAAGCAGAAAAAGCAGCCAATAAAAGATTTACGGAATTAAGCATCAATTCTACACATCCCAAAATCACAATAGCGTTTTTGCGGATCAAAACTCCTAATACTCCAAGACAAAAAAGAATTGTACTTAGAATAATGAAATATTCCAGAGGAACTTGTTCTATAAATGTATTCATATTCTATAAATCTTTTTTACCAATTAGAACTGCTCCTACAATCCCTGCTAAAATAAGGATAGAAGCCAATTCGAATGGCAATACATATTCGTTAAACAATAATCTCCCCAGATTTTTGGTCAAACCAACCGAGTGGTCAATATTATCTGCAACAGTAGTTTTTCCGGAAAGACCTTTATAAGCTCCCAACATCCCGATGAAAAGAATGCTAGCTGAAAAAACTCCAATGAACTTTGGAAGATTCGCTTTCTTACTTTCATCCTCTTTATTAAGATTAAGCATCATTAATATATAAAGGAAAAGAACCATAATTGCTCCGGCATATACAATAATCTGAACAATACCCAAAAACTGAGCATTCAAAAGAATATACATTCCAGCGATTGAAAACATCGTCACAATCAGGGAAAGGATAGCATATAGAGGATTTCTTGCAAAGACAAAATAAACGGCACTTGCAATGGCTAAAAATGCTACAAAGAAAAATAAAATCTGATCCATTACTTTACTGCATTTTTTTGTTTTTCGGACTGTCTGGATGTGATATCAATCCTTTCGTTTATTTTTTCAACTAACTTATCTTTTCCGTACACAAAAGAGTTTCTGTTCTGTTCTACATCTACCAATCTGTCTGTAAGATAAATAGCAGATTTAGGACAAGCTTCTTCACACATTCCGCAGAAGATACATCTTAGCATATTTATCTCATAGATCTCGGCATATTTTTCTTCTCTGTAAAGGTGTTTCTCTTCTTTTGTTCTTTCAGCAGCCGTCATTGTAATCGCTTCTGCAGGACAGGCAACAGCACAAAGTCCGCAAGCGGTACATCTTTCTCTTCCTTCCTCATCTCTTTTCAGAACGTGCTGGCCTCTCCAGATTTTTGCTCTGGGTTTGTCCACTTCCGGATAAGGATAGATTGGTGGTCCTTTTACAATATTTCTGACAGCGTGCTTCAGCGTAATCCCCATCCCTTTGAAAATCGCCGGGAGGTAGATTTTTTCTGCAAGGGTCATTTCCTTGTTCGAAACAACTTTTGATCTGTTAGTAAGTTTCATTTAATTATAGATGTTAGATGTTAGACATTAGATTTTAGACTAATCTTGTCTCTATCTTAATTTTATTCAATATTAATTTCCGAATGCTAAAATTACAGCACCTGTTATCATCAAGTTTACTAATGCTAATGGAATCAAAGTTTTCCATCCAAGGTGCATCAATTGGTCATATCTGAATCTCGGAAGTGTCCATCTGATCCACATAAAGATCAAGATTCCAATGATGGTTTTTGATAAAAATGCAACAATGCTTAAGATTCCTGCAGCGTTTTCTCCCCAATTCTGAGTAACCCATTCTATTCCAGGGAAGTTGTAACCTCCGAAGAAAAGTGCTACCATAAAGGCATTAGAGATAAACATATTCACATATTCTCCAAACATATACAATCCTAGTTTCATAGAAGAGTATTCTGTAGAATAACCTGTTACCAATTCGGATTCACATTCAGGTAAGTCAAAAGGGTGACGGTTGGTTTCTGCCAAAGCAGCAATGATAAAAATCAAAAACGCTAAAGGCTGGTAAAAGATATTCCAATTCATTCCATCCAACGCTATCAATCCCCAAAGCTTTCCTGTAGCCTGAGTTGCAGAAATAACTTTAAGATCTAAACTTCCGGTCATCATAATGATAGAAAGCAAGGCTAAACCCATCGCCAATTCGTAAGAAATCATCTGAGAAGAAGCTCGGATGGCACCAATTAATGAGTATTTATTATTTGAAGCCCAACCTCCGATCATAATTCCGTAAACGCCGATAGAAGCCATACCGATGATGTAAAGAACACCAACATCAATGTTTGCAACCTGAAGATCAAAAGATGTTCCGCCAATGTTCAATGTTTTCCCCCAAGGAATCACAGCTCCGGTAATCAGGGAAATGAACATTACCAAAGATGGTCCTAAGATGAAAAGAAATCGTTCTGCATTGGCAGGTGTGAAGTCTTCTTTGAAGAAAAATTTTCCACCATCAGCCAGTGGTTGTAACAAGCCAAATGGTCCCGCTTTGCTAGGTCCAATTCTGTCCTGCATTACTGCGGCTACTTTTCTTTCTGCCCAAGTGGAATAGGCAGCAATTGTAAGAGCCAACAAAAACAAGGCAAGAACAAGTATAATTTTAAAAGTGATTAATTCCATTATAAAAAAGGTTTAAAAAAACCAATTGATTTAGTTTTCGTTCTTTTTAATTTCGATTTCATCAATGAAACCAATTTCTTTTGCTTCCGCATTTTCCAAAACATTGTAGCTATCTGTTTTTTTCTCGTAATGGTTAAGAGAAATTACAGAATGTCTGTCGATGTGTCTTGGTCCTTCGATGTTCCAAAGAGAAGTATCTTTTTTGTGGAAACGACACTCGTCGCAAATCCAATCTTCAACTTCTCCGTATTGATCTTTTCTTGCCGTTACTCTTACTACTTCATCTCCTTTCATCCAAAGTACTGCTTTTCCGCTACATTTTGTACAAGTACAAGTGGCATTGTAAGGTTTAGTAAACCAAACTCTGCTTGCAAATCTTGCAGTTCTGTCTGTTAAAGCTCCAACCGGACAAACATCAATCACATTTCCAATGTAATCATTGTCTAAAGCTTTGTTTAACATTGTTGAAATCTCTGCGTGATCTCCTCTGTACAGAATTCCGTGTTCTCTTTTTTCAGTTAACTGATTGGCAGCCAATACGCATCTTGCGCAAAGGATGCAACGGTTCATATTCAATTTGATGTTCGGACCGATGTCGTCTGCATCGTAAGTATTTCTTTCGAACTCAGTTCTGGTATTTTCTACGCCGTGTTCATATCCAAGATCCTGAAGATGACATTCTCCGGCCTGATCGCAAATAGGACAATCCAACGGGTGATTTACCAAAAGAAATTCGGTCACCGCTTTTCTACCTTCCTGTGCTTTTTCAGAAGTCAAGTTTTTCACTTCCATTCCGTCCATAACACCAGTTCTACAGCTAGCAACCAATTTTGGCATTGGTCTTGGGTCTGCTTCAGAACCTTTAGAAACCTCTACAAGACAAGTTCTACATCTACCACCACTGGTTTCCAATTTGCTGTAGTAGCACATTGCAGGAGGAACAGATTTTCCACCGATTTGTCTTGCGGCTTCCAAGATAGAAGTGCCAGGCAAAACTTCGGTAGTTTGTCCGTCTATGGTTACTTTAAATTTTTTGACTTCTTCGCTCATATTTCAAGATTTTAGATTTTAGATTTTAGATTTTAGATGAAAATCTTTGTTCCAAATCTTATGTCAATTCTTATTATTTTCTAAGATATATTTTACAATATCTTAACTTTTTATTTTTCTATTAAATACATATCCGATTCCAAAATTGATTTGGTAGAATACGAAGTCCTGACTCGCTTTATCAGGTTTATTATTAAGGGTTGTTTTGATATCCGGCATATTAATATAACCGAATTTTCCTTCTACTCTTGCCATCCAATGATTCCAGAAAACAGCATTAATACTAGTTCTTGCATCCAATCCGAATCCTGCTAAATGGTATCTGTCACTTCTCTCGTTTCCAAAAAGCTTAACATTACTTTTAGGCATTAGAGCACCAATACCGCCTCCGTAAGCCCAAAACATATTAAAATCTTTTTTAGATAATACGTTTTTGTATTTTTCCAAACCTAGATTGATATAATTAAGCCCATCGGTATGTTCAAATGTCAAAAATTGTTCATCTAACAAATTAACCTGACCATTTTTAACCATTCCCGCATAAGTTGGGTCTGAAATATGCCCATCAATATTTACCGTCTGATTCTGGTCCATTACATATTTCATATGGTCTTGTGCGATTACAAGAGCCAAATTATCCTTAATAAAATAAGCCAATCTAAAATTAAATTGCGGAATTGAAAGTCTGGTTGGATCGATGTAAGCCATACTCAATTCAGAAGGTCTGTCTTTTGCTGTTACATTCTGTAAAGTAAAGTCATAACCATTTCCTTTAAATCTGATATCAGACTTACTAAATCCGGCTCTGTTCCAACCCCAATAGACGAACATTGTTCCCTTGGAAAGCTTAGATTGGTTATATCCGGAATTATCAACTGTGTCTTGATTTTGTCCAAACAACATTGTTGTTCCTACAAAAAATACAAAAACTAATTCAAAGAACTTCTTCATTATTTTTTCTACTCGAAAAAACGTCTATAAAAATCTATATAGACTTTATTATTTTTAATTACTACTTACAACAGGAATAGGGTCTGCATAATTTGCTATTCCGTAATTTTGAGTCTGGCTCAACTCAGGATTGTTAACGTGCCATTCGAACTCATCTCTGAAGTGTCTAATGGCTGCTGCAACCGGCCAAGCTGCTGCGTCTCCCAAAGGACAAATAGTATTCCCTTCGATTTTTCTCTGGATGTCCCAAAGCAAATCGATGTCTTCCATTTTACCTTCTCCTTTTTCTATTTTTTTCAAGATTTTATACATCCAACCCGTTCCTTCGCGGCAAGGTGTACATTGTCCACAACTCTCGTGATTGTAGAACCTTGCTAAAGTCATTGTATGATTAACAACGCATTGGTCTTCATCCAAAACTATAAATCCTCCTGAACCCATCATCGTTCCTGTAGCAAAACCACCGTCAGCCAAAGATTCATAATTCATATATCTTGGTTCGCCATTGATGGTTTTCAGTAATAAGTTTGCTGGAACAATTGGAACAGAACTTCCTCCAGGAATACAAGCTTTCAGCTTTTTACCATTCGGGATTCCACCGCAATATTCATCAGAATAAATAAATTCCTCAACCGTAATGGTCATATCGATTTCGTAAACGCCAGGTTTATTGATGTTACCACAAGCAGAAATTAATTTAGTTCCAGTAGAACGACCAACTCCAATTTTAGCGTATTCAGCACCACCAATTTCGATAATTGGAACAACCGCCGCGATAGATTCAACATTGTTCACAACCGTTGGTCTTTCCCAAAGTCCTTTAACAGCAGGGAAAGGTGGTTTCAATCTTGGATTTCCTCGTCGCCCTTCAAGAGATTCAAGCAATGCAGTTTCTTCTCCACAGATGTAAGCGCCGCCACCTCTTTGAACATAAATTTCCAAATCGAAACCTGTTCCTAAGATATTTTTTCCAAGAAATCCTGCGGCTTTTGCTTCCTCGATGGCTTCTTCCAAAATATCCGGAATCCAAGAATATTCTCCTCTGATATATATATAGGATGTATTGGAACCTAAAGTGTAAGATGAAATCAACATTCCTTCAATCAAAAGATGAGGTAGAAACTCCATTAGATATCTGTCTTTGAAAGTCCCTGGTTCAGATTCATCAGCATTAACCACCAAGTGTCTTGGAACGCCTTCTGGCTTTGCAAGGAAACTCCACTTCATTCCAGTAGGGAAACCTGCGCCACCACGACCACGAAGTCCGGAAGTTTTAACTTCTTCCAAGATTTCTTCAGGTTTCATTTTAAGAGCTTTTTCCGCAGCTTCATAACCTCCGTGTTTACGGTAAGTTTCGAAATAACGAATTCCCTCTATATGTGCATTTTTAAGTAAAAGTTTTTTACCCATTTCTTTAATATTAATCTAAAGCGATGGCTCCTTGTCTGCAAAGGTCAAGAATCTCGTCTACTTTTTCTATTGTTAAATTTTCGTGAAAGAATTTCCCCAACTGCATCATTGGCGCATATCCACACGCTCCAAGACATTCAGCAGGTTTCAAAGTGAATAATCCGTCTTCAGAAGTTCCTCCGTCTTTGATATTTAATTTCTTTCGGATATGATCAAGAATGTTATCACTTCCGTTCAGCATACAAGGACCAGTTCTGCAAACTTCCAAAACATATTTCCCAACCGGCTTCATATTGAACATCGTATAAAAAGTTGCAACTTCATATACTTCAATAGGCGTGATACTCAATAATTCTGCAACATAATCCATTACCGGAACAGCCAGCCAACCATCAAATTCTTTTTGTGCCAAATGCAAAACAGGAATAAGAGCAGACTTTTGTCTTCCTTCCGGATATCTTGCGATAATTTTATGAACCTGTGCTAAGCTTTCAGGTTTAAAAGCAATTGTTTCGCTCATTTTATTTTGTTGTAAAATGTACATTGTACAAAGTACAAAGTATTTATTTAACTATATATTTAAAAGTACATTGTACATCCTACATTGTACTTTTTACATTTTTATGCGTCTAATTCTCCCGCAATAATATTCATACTACACATCGTTACAATCGCATCAGAGATTACAGAACCCTGAATCATTTCCGGATACGCTTGATAATATATGAAGCAAGGTCTTCTGAAGTGCAGTCTGTAAGGAGTTCTTCCACCATCACTTACAAGATAGAACCCTAATTCTCCATTTCCACCCTCAACAGCGTGGTAAACTTCGCCTTTAGGAACATCTGTTTCTCCCATTACAATTTTGAAATGGTAAATCAAAGCTTCCATTTTTTGATAAACGTCTGCTTTTTCCGGAAGATAAAATTCTGGAACATCTGCGTGGAAAGGACCTTCTGGCAGATTGTCGTAAGCTTGGTTAATGATTTTCAATGATTCCCAAATCTCCTGCTGACGAACCATAAAACGGTCGTAAGTATCTCCAGCAGTTCCTACAGGAATAATGAAATCAAAATCTTCATAAGAAGAATAAGGCTGCGCAACTCTTACATCATAATCAACACCCGCTGCACGTAGATTTGGACCTGTGAAACCATAGCTCAAAGCTCTCTCTGCTGAAATTGCTCCTGCGCCAATCGTTCTGTCCATAAAGATTCTGTTTCTTTCCAAAAGGTTACAGAACTCTTGGAATCTTTCTGGAAAAGTTTTTAAGAAATCTTTTAATAACTCGTGAAATCTTGGTGTGAAATCTCTTTCAAATCCTCCGATTCTTCCCATATTGGTTGTCATTCTTGCGCCACAGATTTCTTCATACATATCATAGATACGCTCTCTTTCGATGAACATATAGGTAAGACCTGTAATTGCTCCGGAGTCCATTCCTGTTACACCATTACAAATCAAATGGTCACCGATTCTTGCCAATTCCATCAAAATAACACGCATATAATCAACACGTTTTGGAACGGTGATGTCAATTAGTTTTTCTACTGTCATATGCCAACCCAAATTATTGATAGGCGCAGAACAATAGTTCATACGGTCTGTAAGCGTCGTGATTTGAGCAAAGTTTCTTCTTTCAGAAATCTTTTCAAATGCTCTATGGATATAACCAACAGTCTGCTCTGCGTGTAGGATTCTTTCCCCATCCATCGTAAGAACGTTTTGGAAAATACCGTGAGTCGCAGGGTGAGTAGGACCAAGGTTCAACGTGTACAATTGTCCGTCGATTTGTTCCTTACTGTCGTATTGGTTAAGTATATTAGATAATGAGTTATCTTTCATAATAATTTATTTGAGGTTTGAGATTTGAAGTTTGAGATTTGAATTATTTCAAATTTCAAATAATCAATTTCAAATTTGTCCTATCTTCCGAACATACTATCGTTCTTGTCAGTTCTTGTTCCGTCTTCCAAACGATATTCCTTCAGCATTGGATGATATCCAAGGTCTTCCATATTAAGGATTGGTCTCAAATCAGGATGTCCTTTGAATTTAATTCCATAGAAATCATAAGTTTCTCTTTCCATCCAGTTTGCTCCAGCATACAATTCTACAAGAGAATCAACCTCAATGTTTTCTCTTGTCATAAAGATTTTAAGGCGCAATCTGAAATTCGTCATCAAATTATGCAAATGATAAACAACGCCAATTTCTTTCTCAGGAGTTTCAGGATAATGAATTCCACAGATATCAGTCAGGAAATTAAATTCCAAAGTAGAATCTTTCAAATAATGAATCACTTTCTTAATATCATCTTTTTTGATTTCAATGGTCAACATTCCATAAGGTTCTGAACTTGAAATTACAGACTCAGGAAATTCTCTGGTGATTGCTTCTAATACAAATTCGTTCGTCATTTCCTTAGTAACTGATATTATAAGAATCTAATAATTTCTGATATTCTGGTGTATCTCTTCTTCTGATACTCTCACTTTCTGCCAAAGCTTGAACTTGCATTACACCTTCAATGATTTGCTCAGGTCTTGGCGGACAGCCTGGAACGTAAACGTCAACAGGAATGATTTTGTCAATCCCCTGCAAAACTGAATAAGTATCAAAAATACCACCGCTGGATGCACAAGCTCCAACAGCAACTACCCATTTTGGCTCAGCCATCTGGGTGTAAACTTCTTTCAAAACTGGTCCTAATTTCTTAGAAATAGTTCCGCAAACCATCAACATATCTGCTTGTCTTGGAGAGAAAGAGTTTCTTTCCATTCCAAATCTTGAAGCATCATAAGTTGGATTCAATGTCGCCATAAATTCGATACCACAACAAGAAGTTGCAAAAGGTAAAGGCCAAAGTGAAAACTTTCTTGCCATCCCGATTACACTGCTCAGTTTAGTTGCGAAAAATCCTTCTCCTTCATATCCTTCAGGAGCCGGCGCATCTGTTATTATTACTGGTTTTTTATCTGACATTTTTCTTTAATTATAAATTATAAATGATTAGTGATAAATGATTTTCTGAAAAAAAATAATCATTTATCATTAATAATTAATCATTGATTTTACTTATCCCAATCCAATGCACCACGTTTCCAAACATAGAAAAACGCCACAAAGAAAATAGCTACGAATGTAAGAACCGCTAAAAAGCCTTCCATTCCAAATTCTCTGAAGTTAACAGCATAAGGATAAAAAAATACGATTTCTATATCGAAGAGTACAAAAAGTACAGCAGTTAAAAAGTATTTGATTGAAAAAGGTGTTCTTGCGTTTCCTTCAACGGCTACACCGCATTCCCAGCTTTGGTTTTTTACAGAATTTCCTTTCTTTTGTTTTGGACCCAAATAATGTGCGCCAAGCAAAGAAACCGCCACAAATCCAAGACCAACGGCTGCCTGGATTAATATTGGAATATAATTTTCCGGTAAATTCATAAGATCTAAATTTAATCTATGCAAAAATACTAAATAAAGATTTAATAGATTAAATTATCGGCCTCTGTAATAAGAAACAAAAGTCTCTTTTTGAAAATTTAGAATAATTATAAATAAGATTTTATTGGCCTTTTTTCCCTATTCGCTTTAGAACAAGATAAGCGATGTAAGCAATGTATAAAAATAATATACTGGCAAACAGTATGTTGATGATGGTGTCTGTTCTTGCATCTTTAATTGGTTTGTAGAAATTGTAGGCGACAAACAAGATAATTAGAACGGCATAGATGTATAGTTGCTTTTTCAATTTGTTTTGCTTTTTTAGATTAAATTCTGGATTATGAATTTATTTTTGTTAAACAATTGTTTAACAATTAAAGCTCCAATGAATAAGTTCTTCTGCTTTTGTGATGAACCGGATGGTAATCCTGCCAAAGAACCTGAACATTTTTGTTTTCTTCCAATTCCGGATTGGTTTCCAAGAATTTGATTCCTTTACTTTTCAAATTCATTTGAATTGCCTTGAAAATCATAGAAGTTACGCCACGTCTCTGATACTCTGGATGAATTCCGATAAGATAAAAATTGGCTCTGTCGTTTTTCTTTCCGGCTTGTAAAAAATGCCACCAACCGAATGGGAAAAGTTTACCTTTTGCTTTCTGCAAAGCTTTGGAATAAGAAGGCATTGTAATCGCGAATGCAACTAAATCGTTATTTTCGTCTGCAACACAAGTGATGTAATCTTTATCGATGAAACTAAAATACTTTTCTTTATAAGTTTTGATTTGCTCGTCTGTGATTGGTGTATATGTAGAGAGTGTTTTGTAAGTTTCATCCAAGAGTTTGAACATTGGTTCAACATAAGGAAGAATCTCTTTTTTACTATTGAATTTTAAAGTTTTCAATTTGTATTTCTGAGCAATCAAAGCACTGAATTTCTCTATTTTTTCTGGTAAAACGTCAGGGAATTGCAATTCAAATTCTACCCATTCTTTTTCTTTTACTAAACCTAATTTCTCCAAATGTTTTGGGTAATACTCAAAATTGTAAATTCCAATCATTGTTGCTAGTCTGTCAAATCCCATTATCAGCATTCCGGCCTTGTCAAGATTGGTGAAGCCCATTGGACCTTCGATTTTATTGATTTGATTTTCCTTGGCGTATTTGATAGCTTCATTAATAAGAGCTTTTGAAACTTCCTCGTCATCAATAAAATCAATCCACCCAAATCTCACTTTTTTAATGCCTAATTCCTGAGCTTCCTTATTATTAATCATCACGGCAATTCTACCAACGATTTTGTTATTCTTATAAGCTAGGAATTGTTTTGCAACAGAATATAACAAAGCTGGGTTTTCATCTTTGTTCCAAATGTTTTTTTCTTCATTAATCAATGGCGGGACAAAATTTGGGTTGTTTTTGTATAAATCCATTGGAAATTTGATGAAGTTTGTCAGGTCGTTTTCTGAAACAATTTGCTTTATAATGACATTTTCCATATTCTTGCTAATCAATAGGGCAAATATAGTTTTTAAGCCGAAAAAAGCAATGCTTTGGCATAATTTTTCTATAAAATTGCATAATTTAATTTAATGTAAATTTTCAAAATAATGACTGGTTATTACTTAATTATTGGAGTTTCAATGCTTATAAGCTGGATAGTTTCTTCCAGATTGAAATCCAAATTCGAATATTATTCTAAAGTCCACCTCAAAAACGGAATGTCTGGAAAAGAAGTGGCAGAAAAAATGTTGAGAGAGAATGGGATTATGGATGTTCAAGTGGTTTCGGTTCCGGGACAATTGACAGACCATTATAATCCTGAAAATAAAACCGTTAATCTTTCCGAAGCTGTTTATATGCAGAGGAATGCTGCAGCAGCAGCGGTTGCGGCTCATGAATGTGGACACGCTGTTCAGCACGCTGTTGGTTATTCTATGTTGCAATTGAGGTCAAAAATGGTTCCGATTGTTAATATCAGTTCAAACCTTCTTCAGTTTGTTTTGATGGGCGGTATTGTTGTTATGGCAATGAGTGGTAATAAAACAATTCTTGCAATTGGTGTCGTGCTTTTTGCAATCACAACTTTATTTGCATTCATTACTTTACCGGTAGAATATGATGCAAGTAATCGCGCTTTGCAATGGCTGAAATCTACCGGAACTGTTACTTCAGAAGAATATGAAGGAGCGGAAGATTCGCTTAAATGGGCGGCAAGAACTTACGTTGTTGCAGCTTTGGGATCTCTAGCGCAATTACTGTACTTCGCATCGATGTTGATGGGAAGGCGAGATTAAAAGCAAAATTATAAGAATTTAAATTCCAACAGCATCTCAGACAATTCGTTTGAGATGTTTTCTTTTTTAGCGGTTTTGATGTTGGCTCTAATGATACAAATTTCCTGCGCATCAAAATCTAGAATTTTTGCATCATATTTATTTAGAAGCGTGAAAATCTGATTTTGATGAGAAAACTTGAATCTGATTTCAATTTCGGATTCTAATTCTTTAGTAATGATTTCTGCTTCTTCCAAAGTGAATTTCGCGGATTCTTTATAAATTTTCACCAATCCGCCAACGCCTAGTTTTGTTCCTCCATAATATCGGATGACTACGACCAAAACATTGGTTATCTGATGCGCAAGAAGCTGATTGTAAATTGGCAAACCAGCACTTCCGGAAGGTTCTCCGTCATCATTGGCTCTGTAATTTTCTCCATTGATTCCAAGTCTGTACGCATAACAATGATGTGTTGCTTTGGGGTGGATTTCGTAGAGATGATTTAATCTATCCTTGATTTCGGCTTCAGAATTGACTGGATAGGCGAAACCAATGAACTTACTTCCTTTTTCTTTTATTAAGGTATCTTCAATCGGTTTTTCTATGGTTTGGAATTCAAACATTCGTCAAAAGTAAAAATTCCGTATTAAAATTTCAAATTCTTAATATTCATTATTGATATAAAATTGTAAGAATAATGAACGTTTTTTAGCTTTTAATAAATAAGACTTAGATTAAAAATGGCATTAGCTTAAATAAAATCTTAAAAAAATAAAATTCTAGGAATTAATTTTTGTGTAATTTTGCATTTAAAATTTTTTAATATCAATGCCTAATACATTAATCATTGGTTCTGGAAGTTATGTTCCGGAAAACATAATAGACGGTTCTCATTTCAAAGATGCAATATTCTATGATGATAATAATCAACTGATTGAAAAACCAACTGAGGAGATTATCAGCAAATTTGTTGAGATTACAGAGATAGAAAGAAGGAGATATGCTAATCCGGAAGATTTTAACTCAGATTTGGCTCACAGAGCTTCTTTAGAGGCTATCGAAGATGCGGGTATTGATAAAGAAGAGATTGATTACATCATTTTCGCGACCAATTTTGGTGAAGTTGATGTCAACGGAATCCCGAATTTTATGCCGTCTCTTTCTGCAAGATTAAAAGGAAAATTAGGAATCAAAAGAAGAGATTGTATCAATTATGATATGATTTTCGGATGTCCGGGCTGGGTTGAGTCTTTGATTTTAGCTGATACAATGATAAAAGCAGGAAAAGCAAAAACAGTTTTGGTTGTTGGTGGAGAAACTCTAAGCAGAGTGACTGACCCTTACGATAGAAACAAAATGATTTTTGCAGATGGCGCCGGAGCGGTTGTTGTAACGGCGACTGAAGATACCACAGTTGGCGTTTTAGCAGATAATACACTTTGCGATAATGGTGAGGAATTATGTTATTTGGAAAATGGTCCTTCATTGAATCTTGAACATGACCAATCTCAACTTTTCATCCGAATGAGAGGTCGTAAAATCTACGAATATGCCCTTAAAAACGTTCCTGATGCTATAAAAGCAACAATTGATAAAGCTGGTCTTGATATTTCTGATATTGGAAAAATCCTGATTCATCAGGCAAATGCGAAGATGGATTACGCAATGATTGGAAGATTGTTCAAGTTATACGGACAGAAAGATTACGATCACGCGATTTCTCCGATGACGATTCAGGAATTTGGGAATTCTTCTGTTGCAACAGTTCCTACTTTGTTTGATTTAATCAGAAAAGGAAAAATGGAGGGTCAGCAATTCACGCCTGGTTCTCATATCTTGTTTACATCGGTAGGTGCTGGGATGAACATTAATTGTGTGGTTTATAAGTTTCCGGAAGGGAAAATATAAATCATTTAAAGTAAAAATAAATTTTAAACGTCATAATACTAAAAGGAATAAATTTTTATTCCTTTTATTTTTTTATATTATTACAATATGCAAAAGACCATTTTATTTCTTCTGGGAGTTTTTTTACTGCTGGAAACTTACGTTTATCAGGCTTTTAAAACAGTTTATACCAATCAGAACGGCAGATTTATCTATTGGATTCCAACGATTCTGATTTATGCGTTTTTGTTTTATTCGATTCTTACTTTTGATAAAGCTTCGCACAAATATCTCAAACTTCAAATCGTGTTTTCTATGATTTTGATTTTTGTGTTACCAAAAATTTTGGTTGCTGTTTTTCTTTTGATTGAGGATTTAATGAGGCTCCTGAATTTCGGTTACAATTATGTGGCGACAGAAAATCACAATTATCCTTCGAGAAGGAAGTTTATAAGCTTGGTTGGGCTTGGTTCAGGCGCTATTTTAGCTGGAATTGTTCTTGATGGAATTATCTTCGGAAAATACCGTCATAGAGCGAGAGTTGTGAGGTTAAAGCTGAAAAACTTGCCGAAAAGTTTCAAAGGCTATAAAATTGTTCAGATTTCTGACGTCCATAGCGGAAGTTTCCAAAATCCTAAACATCTGCAACACGCAATTGATTTGATTAATGAACAAAATGCAGATTTGGTTTTGTTTACCGGAGATATGGTGAACAATTATGCGGATGAGTTTGTTGCATTCATTGATTTGTTTTCTCAGATTAAAGGAAAAGACGGGAAATTGGCGGTTTTAGGAAACCACGATTATGGCGAATATGGCGTTTGGAAAAATATCGATGAGCAAAAAAATAACATTCCGAAGCTTATAGAAAACGAGCGAAGAGCTGGCTTCGAAATGCTCAGAAATGAGCATAGAATCATTGAAAGAAATGGTGAGAAATTATACATTCTTGGTGTTGAAAACTGGGGAATTGCACCATTTCCACAATTTGGTGATTTGGATAAAGCAAGTCAAAATGTCCCAACAGAAGCTTGTAAAATTCTGATGTCTCACGATCCTTCACATTTCGATGCTGTCGTAAAGAATCATCCGAAAGACATACAATTAACACTTTCCGGACATACCCACGGAATGCAGTTTGGGATTGACTTGAAAAACTTCAAATGGTCGCCTGTGAAGTACAAATATCCAAAATGGGCAGATTTATACCAAAATGGAGATAAGTATCTTTACGTCAACCGTGGTTTTGGGGTGATTGGCTATCCGGGTAGAGTAGGTGTATTGCCAGAAATAACTGTTTTTGAGTTGAGTTAAACTCATTATTGAAATAATAAAAAAAGCTTAGATTTTCTAAGCTTTTATTATTTTGTGAAATCCATTAAAACAAATAATCTTTCATTCTGGAAACTGCTATTTCGTTTTCATCAATGAACTGAAATAGCTTTTCAAGTCGGTCTTCGAATTTTCTACCAATGTTGATTTTTTTATAAAAAGGAATTTCAATTGGCAGGTCTTCGGATTCATATAATTGCCATATGTTGGCATAGATCATCACGTATTCATTGTTCTTCAAACTTTCCAAAAGCATATTTTCATAATACTTCATCGGGGTCACTTGAAGGACATAATCATTGAAGGGAAGTTGAGAATAAGGCGACTGACTTTCCGGTACAATGGTTAAATCATTTTCAATATGAATTTCCGTTTTAGCGGTCAACTTTCGCCATAGAAAATTGATTCTTGATTCCTCGATATTGGAGATGTAATTAAAGTCTAATTTCTTGATTTCCGAATAAGAAATCTGATGGTATTTTTGTCTAAATCCTCTTATTGGTTTTTCTAAAAAATCTTCTAAATTTTGCTTTACTTTTTCTATGGTTTGAGGATCAGAATTATTGTTAAAAAGTGCAATTTCATGACCCGCAAAAGATATATTTTTGATGGTCTTTTTTAATTCCTCAACAAACGTTACGTCAATGAAAAATGTCGCCTGAAATTCGTGAAGTTCCAACAAGAGTAGGGTAGAATTAACTTTTTCTCTAATAGAAGACATCAATTCAGATTCCGAAATATTTTTAGTTTTCAAAGTCTGGTTTTCCGATAGTGATATGTTGAAAGTTAATAAAACCACTTAAATTATAATTGAGATAAATTTTTTAATGAATTAATAATCAAATGTTAAAATTGATTTAATTAAAACGGATAGTTGAGGTTTTACTCTTTATTGAGTTTCTTCTTAAGATTATTTATCATGTCTATTGACATAGATGAAATATCAAACTTGTAATCCAATCCCCAATCTTGCTTTGCCGCAGAATCATCTATACTTGCTGGCCAAGAATCTGCAATCGACTGGCGGAAATCCGGCTCATATTTTATCTCAAAATCCGGAATGGTTTTTTGGATCTCTGCAGCCAATTGTTTTGGTGTAAAACTCATTCCACCAAGGTTGTATGAGTAACGGATTTTCACCTCTTCTTTTGGCGCGGTCATTAGCTTGATTGTGGCATCAATTGCGTCGTCCATATACAGCATTGGCATCGCTGTGTTTTCGCTGATGAAGCTTGTGTATTTTCCATTTTCTACAGCTTCATAAAATATCTCAACAGCGTAATCTGTGGTTCCTCCACCTGCTGGTGCTTTCCAAGAAATTAGACCGGGATAACGGATACTTCTGATGTCAACACCATACTTTTCGAAGTAATATTCGCACCATTTTTCGCCTGCCATTTTTGAAATTCCGTAAACAGTGGTTGGATTAAGAACAACTTCTTGTCCCACATTTTCTTTCGGAATTCCTTTTCCAAAAACGGCGATTGAACTTGGCCAGAAAATCTTCTTCAAAATTCCCTCTTTTGCTAATTCACAAAGATGAATTAACGGATCAAGGTTCAGTTTCCACGCAAAAAGGGGTTGTTTTTCTGATGTTCCTGATAAAAGTGAAGCTAAATGATATACTGTTGTAATATTATGTTCTTTGATAACTTCTGTAACAGCTTGAAAATTAGTAACATCAAGTCTCTCATAATAACCAGCTTCGGTGATATCTTCTTTCCATTTGTCCAGGCCGGAAGCAATAACGTTTTCCTTACCGTAAATTTCTGATAATTTGGCAGTTAGTTCCGTTCCTATTTGCCCAAGAGCACCTGTGATTAGGATTTTTTCTTTATGAATTTCCATTTTTACTTTTTTGATTGGCAAATCTAATTAATTTAAGGATTGAGAATCAAAAAGAATTCCAATATTTTTTTAATAATTTCGTAAAATGAATAAACAATCACCAATTATACAAATTAATGAATTTTTGCAACTGTCCAAAAATCCCAATCTTAGACTTTTTGATGTTAGAACCGGTGCAGATTCGAAAGCTGAATTCGATAAAAAACATCTCCAAAATGCTGTTTATGTTGATTTGAATTCCGATTTAGCCAAAATTGATAATCCAAAAAATGGAGGTCGTCATCCGCTTCCAACGTTTGAAGATTTTATCAAGACTTTAGGAGAATTAGGAATTGATAAAGATTCTCATGTTGTGATTTATGATGACAAAAACGGTGCGAATGCAGCGGCGAGATTCTGGTGGATGCTGAAATCAGTTGGTCACAACAATGTCCAGGTTTTGAATGGCGGTTTGCAATTTGTAGAAAATCAAAACTATCCTTTGGCGACCGTTAAAAATTCTTATCCTGAAACTGAATACATTTCTGATTACAAAGATTGGCAATTGCCGCTGATTTGGATGGATGATGTGAAAAAGGCTTCTCAAGATTCAGAAGCAGTGATTATAGATGTGAGAGAGTCTCAGCGCTATCAAGGAATTACAGAACCAATTGATTTGGTTGCCGGTCATATCCCAAATGCTAGGAATTTTCCTTTTTCTGATAATCTGGATGAAAATGGATTATTTAAATCTCCAGAAACACTTAGAAATTTATATTCTGAATTGTTTGAGCAATATGACAAAAGCAAAATCACCTTTCATTGCGGAAGTGGTGTAACGGCTTGTCATTCTCTTTTGGCTTTAGATTACGCCGGATTTGCTATCCCAAATCTTTATGTTGGAAGTTGGAGTGAGTGGAGCAGAAACGAAGTCTAGTTATGAATTAAAATTTATGACTTATTAATGAATGTTTGAACTAGTCATTTTTTAAAAGCTTGCCCGGATTTGCATACTTCCAATATGAATAGTTCTGTCACCGGAATTTCTACCTTCGTAATTAACATTCAGCTGAATGAAGGAATTAATCGCTTGCTGGATGTATAAAGTCCAAACTTGATTTTTTCCGGCTTTCAGACCTTCTAACATTTGATTTCCGACGATGCTGTAGCTATTGCCTGTAAAATCGTTATTGATGAATGAAAAATTAGCTCTAATAGAAGTTTTTGCTTTTTCCCATTGTAGTGTTCCGGAGATTTCATAGGTTTTCAAAAGTTCTTCACCATC
This sequence comes from Flavobacteriales bacterium UBA2306, assembly GCA_002345565.1. Taxonomy (GTDB): domain Bacteria; phylum Bacteroidota; class Bacteroidia; order Flavobacteriales; family Weeksellaceae; genus Epilithonimonas. The sequence continues at coordinate 370,617 of DDVS01000002.1, forward strand.
GGTTCTTTTCTTTTGACGAAGCGCCCCGAAAAGTTCGGTTTGTAAAGTTTCGGTTAATTTATAAGTGGCTTTTGGCTTTGTTTCCCAGTTTTGGAGAAGGTAATTTCGTGTGTTGTAAACTTGTGAGCTATTGGTTACATTCTGCAACGTATTTTCCCAATCTGCACGGAAAGCTTTTGTAAAAGAATAACCTAGGTTCATAAAATGAGATTTCTGAGAATGCGCTTCATTACTGAAATTAGCATTAACCAGATTGTCATTGTCTGTGTATCGGTAACTACCATTCCAGCCAGATTTATCATTAGAATTGAATAAAGCAGAAGCTAAAACATTCTGAGTTCTCAGCAATTGGTCGGCTTGCTTTTCGAAAGGATTCCAAACCAAAACCTTGCTACCTTTCATATAAGAATTCTGCGAAAGTAAAGATAAATTGAAATTCCAACGTTTCAAAAATGCATTTTCAGAACTAATGATAACAGCTGGATTTACAAACAAAGCCATCTGAAGTTTATTTTTGTTAGAAGCCAAATAATTCACGCTATTCGTATAAACTCTAATGTACTGCGCCAAATCTGCATATTCTGCCACTTCGAACTCGTCTAATTGCTGAACACCGTCATTGTTATAATCTATCCATTTATAAACGCCTTGTCCGTCGGTTACTTTGATGTATTGGAATTCTCTTTGCGCTTCCTGACCATTTCCTAATTCGTAGAAAAGCTGCAGCCGCATTCCGTTTTTGAATAATTGTTGATTGTACAAGATGTTTCCTACTACAAAATCCTGATTCTGATTATTCGCTAAAATCTGATTCTCATAAAAAAACTTTCTATAATGAATTAATGTTGATAATTGAGTTTTCTCCGATTTAATGATTTGACTTTCTGCCTGGATTCCCAAAATATTGTTCATTTTTTGAAGACGATTATCCTGAACAGAATCATTTCCTCGGAAATATACCTTCGTCAATAATTTAGTTCTTGTAGAATCCGCAATCTTTTTCTGAATGAAAATCTCTTTCCAGCTGAAACTCGTCACATCCAATAATTGGGTCGCATTATACTTTTTCTCGTTATGTTCCATAGAGCCACCTAACATCCAACTACCTTTTTTGCCAGCCAATTCGGAAGAAACTGCGCCTCTGATGAAAGTGGTGTTAAGATCTGTGGATTTTGTATCTAAGTAAGAAATGATGCCAAGATTTGTGAATTTTCCGATTCTCCAAGCTACATCCAAATCATTTTTAATTCCTTTATAAGTGTCGGTTTCTTCGAGATAATTGATTTTATAGTTAACTGAAGATTTTTTATTAAAGTCATTCAAAAAAGAAAAAATAAATCTATTTTGAGTAATCTGGCTGAACTCATTGGTTAAATTGAAATCTCTCCAGAAATCAACATTGTTGATTCTGTCCAAAACATGAAAGTTTTTTTGGATGACCTGATATTCCAACATTGGCGTTCCTGTCCAAGTATTTTTTCGGAACGTTTTGTTGGCGTAGATCCTTGCTGCATAACCAATGTTTTTGTCATTGTCTTTGGACGAAAATATATTGATGTCATAATTGCTCAATGAGACATCTGTTCCGATGACGCCTTCGTTCAAAGCATACTCGAAGTTAGCAGAATAAACTTGTGATTTTTCCGGAGCAGGCAATTTTCTAACTGCCATATAATCTCCCAAACCACTTCCTACATATTGGAAAACACGACCATTGTTGGTAGATTGTTGTAACTGATAATCCCCTTTTCCGCTACCGAAATAAGTAAATGAAACCTGATACAAAACCTGAGTTTGGTCGGTAGAAAACTCGTAATGAAAAGAATCTGTGTCGAATATCTTTTTGTACAGAATTTTATTGACGTCGTATTCGGTTTCCACACCCGATGGCGAAAACATCGCGTTCGGATTATTTCCTGCATTCACCAAAGTTTGTTGGTCTTCTTCGCTAAGGTTGAGAGAAAGTGGTGCATTTTTATTGTCATTCTCCATAAACCAACTGAATCCTGCTTTGAACTTCTCACGTTGATGTTTGATGTTTCCTGTAATTAAGAATCTGGTGTAATTTCGGTTGGTGTAATTATAAGATACGTTGATGAAGTTCTGAGAATAAATGGGTCTGAAACTCGTGAAGGTAATTTCTCCTGTATTATAATTAATGATGTAATCCTGATTTTCACCACGTTTCATCAATATTCCATCAATATAAACCTGTTCTGAACCAGAAATAATTGTGATTAATAGTTCGCCGTTCTTTCCCGTCAATCGATAAGGCCCCTGATTACCTTCAATACCTTGAAAACGCATCCTGAAAAACTCACTTCGGGCAACACCTCCCGAAACATCTACGGAAGTTTTGTTACCATTCTTTTCCCAATTGGTAAGGAATTGCAATCCCATACTTCGTCTTTGATAACGTCCGAAATAAGTGGTTTCATCATTTAAATCGAGATGTCCGGCGCGTATGATGCTGTGATTTTTAATATTCAGTTGAAGATAAATCTTATCAAATTCCTGCAATGTCTGTGTGTAACCATCTGCCTGCACCGGAAGATTGTGGTCCGAAATAGAAGCCAAAATCGAAACATCGGGACTTAACTTACCCGAAATCTGCATATCCATAGAACTCTGCACAGACGAGCCTTGGTTATTCCCAAAAGTAATTCCTCTGATAATGGAGCCTTTGGAATTGAGATCACCTAGGATTTTTTTTCTGTCATTTTTAACAAGCACTTCTTCATCATAAATCACTCGATTCTGTTTTTTGATAAAGTCAAGTGTGTCTTTGGTGAAAAAATCTTGATTGATTTTAGAAATTAGGACGCTGTCTTTTTTAAGGGAATCTTGCGGGATATTTGGGTTTTTCCAACTGAAAATCTGTGCATTAACCGAAATTAGCGCAGAAAAAGTACAGAATATTAGAAAAATTTTATTTATCTTCGACACCCTTTAGTTATGATAGGCAAATGTAATTATAATAGGCTTTACAGCGAATTAACAATTATTTAAAACGTAAAACAGTGCTTTAAAATTATAGTTAACATTAAAATTTTATATTTGCCTCAGAAGAAACAAAACAATTTTAAACTTTTATATTATGAAAAAATTTTATTCTTTATTAGCTGTAGTAGCTATGACAGCAACAGTGAATGCACAAAGTGAAAATATTGGAACAGGAGCTACCGGTAATCCATCAGTAGCAACATATACAAACTATCAGAATAGTGGGACTTGGACTTTTGCAGGAACAGCAGATATTAGAACTACAACGCCAAGTACAACTTACAATGGAGCAAGTGGAGGAAATAATGTATTCTTTGCAGCAGCTGGAGGAAGAACATTTACTATCAGTGGAATCAACACTTCTGCATTAAGTACTGTAGGATTTAGCTTTGGATGGTTAACAACTACTGCTACTGCAGCTATTACCGTAGAATATTCTACTGACGGTACAAATTTCACAGCAATTACGGTTCCTGTGAATGCAACAGCAAATAGCTGGAATCTAAAAACATTTGATGGAATTCTTCCTAAATCATCTAGTCTTGTATTAAGATTCACGGCACCTGCTACAGGAAGTGGTATGAGATTAGACGATATTGTTATTTCTGAAAAAGCTACTATGGCAGTTGTAGATGCTACAAAAGGAAAAGCTACATTGGTTAAAAACACCATCGTTTCAAACGAGCTAATCTTTGGAGCTGCTGCAAAAGTATATGTTTACAATACAGCTGGTCAAGTTGTAAAAGCAGCTGAGGTTGCAGAAAACGGTAGATTAGACGTTTCTTCTCTTGCAAAAGGAACTTATGTGGTAACAGGTATTGTTAACGGACAAACGGTTTCTCAGAAAATCATCAAAAAATAACATTTTGTGAATTTGGAACAAAAAAAGGAGCCAGTGTTTTTTAACACTGGCTTTTTTATGATTTAAAACATGCTTAACATTTATTTATTCTTAGATGTTTACCTTTGTGGTACAAAAAAAGGGAAACTTTTTATGGATGTAAAAGTGTTAATTATCGAGGGTTATAATCTTCCATCCTGGATAAAATGTGAACTTAGCATTGCATAAGTGTTAAAAAACAAACAAAATTTTGAGAAATACATTTTTTTATTATCTTAGCATCCCTTATCAAAACAAAAAAAATAATTTTTTAAACTTTAATAAAATGAAAAAAATCTTTACAATTTTAAGCATCGCTGCTGTGTCTTTAGTGTCAGCTCAAAACTTGTTAACTAACCCTGGTTTTGAAACTGGTGCTTTAACACCTTGGGCAAAAGGAACAACGGCTTCTTACACTGAGCCTGCTTTACAAAATTCAGGAGCTCACGGTGGAACTTACGCTGTTGGTTATTCTGCAGCTACTGCCACAACAGGTTTTTACCAAAATGTTACTAATATTGTAGCAGGTACTTCTTACACAATTTCTTTCTGGTATAAATCCGCTGGTGATGATACAGATTCAAGATTGTGGGCTATTTATAAAGATACTGCCGGAGCAGCGGTTTATACAACTGCAGATGCAACTACTGACACATTTAGAACTAATAATGGTTATTTACCTTCAGCTGCTACTTGGACTCAATATACAGCTACAATGCCTGCAGGAACAGGTGTAACTAATTTAGATGTTGCAGTTAGAGTTTATACAGGTGGAACAGCTTCTTTTGATGACTTTACTTTAAGTGCTGGTCCTTTAGCTGTTACAGATTTTTCAAAAGATAAATTCAGCTTAGTTAAAAACACTGTAGTTGGAGAGTCTATTTCTTTTGCTAAAAATGCAGATATCCAAATCATCAACGCTGCTGGTCAGGTCGTAAAAACTGCTAAAGTAACAGAAGGTTCTACGCTTAACGTTTCTTCTTTGGCTAAAGGTGTTTACATCGTTACAGGTTCTGTAAACGGAGAAGCTGTTTCTCAGAAAATTGTTAAAAACTAATTTTTAGTTTTAATTAAAATAGAGAAGACTTCCATTTTTTGGAAGTCTTTTTTTGTTCTAATAAACCCCGCGTCTTAAATTATTAACCAAAGCGCCAAGATTGAGAACAAGAGTGTATCTTATCCTGTAACCATAATCTTTGAAGCCAGGCTCAAATCCTAAGCTGGAAGCAATGGGGAAATAAACCTCCAGAAAGTCAGGAATCACCTTTACTTTTACGCCAGAATCCCAAATCGCATGCGTCGCCTTGTTTTTATTCTTGTAAATTCCTGCATCTGCATAAAGATTGAACCATTTCCAAAGATGAGAATCTACATTAATACTGGTGATAAATTGATTGACAGACGTATTAAACATCGATTTGAAACCGCCTTCTGCCAAGATAAACTGTTGCGCCAAGATGCCAGACGTAGCACTTTGCCCCAATAGTCCATACGAAAAAGAATAATTGGAAACACGAGACAATCCATAATTAAACAACGCATTTTTAGTCTCATTATTAATGAAATATCCCGCAAACCATCGGAAACTGATCTTCTTATCCTTCGCATATTCCCAGCGGTAAAAAGCTTCCGCCGAAATTTTCTGGAAATCCTCCATCCATTGCAGATTAGTAGAGATATATTTTTCGTGGATCAGGCGGTTGTCGGAATAAGAATAGCCTATATTCCACAGGTTGTATTTGGAATACATATTATTCTGTATCATCTCCGGCGTTAATTCCCGGTCATAATAATTGTAAGAAAAATAGAGACTTCTTCCAATAGCACTTCTCGGGTTTTTGGTAAAATTGAGCGATGTAGAAGCTCCAAAACGTTTATAAGCCAAATTGGTGTTATAATGAAAATAGGAACCGGATACGGCAAAATTCCAACTTCTGAAAAAACTTTCCGGAGGCATAATGGAGTAACCCAAAGCTCCGGAACCTGTCAGTTTTCCAGTTCCGGTACTATAATAAGGCGTGAAGGAGTAGTCCAACTTTTGATCAAAAATCCCTTGGTTTTTAAAATTTAAGCCCAATAGAATTTGGTCATACGCATTAAAAGTTAACCTTGGCGTTAGAAAAATCTCATTATATTCTGGGTTTTGCACATCTTTCACCAGTTTAAATTTGATCTTTTTTGTATTGGCAAAAAGGCCTTTTGTGTAGATGTAATTATCCCGAAAATTAGTCTCCGGGAACGCATAATTATCATTCAAAACCATTTTGTAGACCTCTTCTTTTGGGATTAAAACAGAATCTTTCTTCAAGGAATCAGCATCTTTCCAATAGAGTTTTTTTTCTTCTGCTTTATTCTCGGATTCTATTTTCAGCGGAATGCCAGACTTTTGATTCTTCTTGATATTAACAAGGTAATTTTGCTGTTGTACTTTGATGTTTTTCAGGTTAAAATTAATTCTGTGCTTTTCCTGCATCATTGGATGGAGAAACCCGGATTTGTTCTGGCTGTATTGTTCCAGATTTTCAAGAAATACTTTACCGCTTGTCCTGGCTTGATAATTTGAAGTTAAATAATGCTTAAGAAAAAAATCAAAAGCGCCAGCACCTTGGTATTCCGAGATATAATTCAAAAGATTACCCATTTCAAATTGACTGATAGCCGTAGTATTAAAATTACTCAACAAGTGAAAAGGCGTTTCTATTTTCTGATCCAGATTCTGGGTGTAAATATAATGATAAGCCAGTCCATAGCGTTCTGTTAATTTTAATTTTGAAGCATAAAACAACTTCAAGGGTTTGATTCCAAACAAATTGGCATTATCCGGAAGGTTGCCCAGAAGTTGATGATTCGGATAGAAATTTTTAAGATATTGGATTTCGAGATAAGACTTCAAACCATTTTTCAGCCAATGGTCATTCGTTTTATTGGTGATGAAATAATCGTCCATAATCTTTTTAGAAACCACGCTAAAATAATCCAGATCTGTCTTTTCATAATCTGTAAATAATTGGTATTTGAATTTCCAGAATTTAATATCATCAATTCCAATAAACTCTTCTTTATTCAGGAATTTCTGAGTGATAAAAAGCTTATTTGGAAGATTTCCGATTCTTTCTTTGATAAATTTGAGATGCGTTGGCAAGAGAAAACCTAAAGTCTGTCTTTGATATTCGGTAATCTGATAAGCTAATTGAACATTAATTTGTTGTCCATCAATATTGAGTGCAAATTCTGGGTAAATTTCTCTGGCTAACTGAAATTCCGGATCATTGATGGAGACACCTTCAAACTGGAAATCAGAAGTTTGATGAAGGTTAGAATAGATTTTCCAATTTTTAGGCGCTTTAAAATCCACTTTCCAAAAAGAACCTGCGTTGGCTGTTTCTTCTGTGTCTCGATAAAATGAATTACTCTGATTTTCGATCTCATAAGTTTCCGGAACCAGGAAAAAATATTTTAAAACAATCTTGTCCGCATCCACGCCGTAACCAGTAAAATGGGAGTCAGGAAGCAAAATCTGATATTTTAAATTAAGTCTGATGCTTTTTCCGGATTCCAAAGGTTCGGAAAGTGGAATAAAGATGTTTTCCTGAGTTTTATTAAGGATTTCCGAAGATGTGTTTCCGTAAGAATACTGGAGACTTTCCAATTTTCCCAATTGGCTGTCTTTAGCAAAGTAAAGGTCTTTTTTGCGGTCTTCAAGTTTACGTTTTAATAAAGGTGTTCTTCTTTTTTGATAAGCCGCAACCCAATTCAAAAGTTTAATTTGATTGATGGATTTCTGATGTGGATTATGATAAATTAAAGTCTGTTCAACAGAAATTAATTTTTTGTCGTCATTCAATTTGACTTTCAGCATAATGCTGTCTTGCTGAGCCTTTGCCCAGAAATTCGTCAACAATAAAACCAAACACAAAAAAAATTGCTTCATCAAAATTAATCAGTAATTAAAACTACTAATTTTTCACTAAATTAATAAGATATGTTTTATAAAAAAGGAAAAAATCTGACGATTTTTGAAATATTTATTGGTCTTCGAGAGCCTCAGACTGACAATGTTGAATATTGTTGAAAACTTCGGACTGATAAAATGAAAAACCCTTTCTGAGTTCAAAACTCTGAAAGGGTTTCCAAAATACTTTATACTTTGTACAATTTACAATGTACTTTGATACGCTTTCCAGCCTTCGGTTTTATAACGAAGAGCTTCCAATTCCGGTTCGTCTGATTTATAGATTCCGCGTCCAACGATGATAAAGTCTGTTCCGTAATTCTTAATCACGTGTTCCGGAGAATTGTATTGTTGGCCTTTGTCGTCACCACTTGTTCCCAAATTAACACCAGGAGTGAACAACAAAAGCTGGTCAGAAACTGCATTTTGAGCTACACAACCAATAATGCTTGGATGATTTTCTATGACTTTCATTGCTTCTTCACGGTAATGAGAATCTGTCAAAGTGCCTTGAGAAGACATTCCCAAAATCGCCACCACACCAACATTCATAAAGCAATCCAAACTTTTGCTCCCGCCAATCACGTGAGAGGTTACCAAATCTGCCCAGTTTGAAATTTTATAAGTTCCGTAAGAAAATTGCAATTCCTGAGTGTTTCCAATATCCGCAAATTTTCGGTCTTCCATCAAAAGGAAGTTATGTTTCATTGCCAAATCTTTCAACGGAAGAATCGTTTCATCAGCATCGAAATCATTCAGAATATCAATGTGAGTTTTCAATGCTACGATGTGAGGTCCAACAAAATCAGCGAAATCCAATAATTCTTTTGTGGTAATAAAATCTGCCGAAGCAATCAGGTTTGATTTTTTCTCAATAGCAATTTCAAGAATTTTTTTAGCGAAAGAATGTTCAGCAACTTCCAATTTCTGCTGGTAAGACAGACGTTTTTTCTCTTCGAAAACCACTTGATTTCCGTTCACAAAATCTCTGATTCTAGTTACTTCTTCGTCATCGATATAATTTACTTCTCTCAGAATTTCCACAACTTCAGAAATGTTGAAAAGCGAATGAACTTTGTAACCTTTCGCTTCTAGTTTTTCTTTTCCGCCTTGTTGTCTGTCTAGAACTACAACAATGTCCGAAACTTTGATGCCTTCGTTTTCAACTTCATCAATTGTTTCAACCAAAGATTTTCCGGACGTGATGACGTCTTCTACCAAAAGACAGTTTTGTCCTTTTTCGTAGATGCCTTCAATTAATTTTTTTGTTCCGTAAGATTTTGCTTCTTTTCTTTTGATAATCAACGGAAGGTAACTTTCCAATGACATTGCAGTTGCCATCGGAAGTGCCGCATAAGGAACGCCACAGATGATATCAAAATTATCCAAAGGAAGCATTTCCAAAAGATAATTGGCTAGTTTTTTCAGGATTTTAGGGTCAGAAGCGAGTGGTCGCAAATCAACATAAAACGGACTTTCGATCCCGCTTTTCAGTGTGAAACGCCCAAACTTGATTATCCCGAGTTTGTAACACTCGAGGAAGAATTCTTTTTTACTTTCCATTGACTTTCTTTAGATTTCTACAAATTTAAGGCGAATTTTTCAGACAGAAAAAATCAACTAATAATAAAGTCTTCGACTCCGCTCAGACTGACAATGTTTTAATAATATTCATTAGATGTCACACTGAGCGGGGTCGAAGTGTCTAACATTATTTAACTTCTCTCCATTTCGGATTCGTAGCAAAAATCTTTTCATTGATTTCACAACTGTCAGAATGGGCACCTTTCAAAAAACCAATGCTCATCAGAAACTCGCCGACAATCTCTCCACCTGTGAATCTGAATGTTTTCTTGAATAGTTTCACCCATTCGTCTTTTGTTTTTGGATGATGATGTTCCAGCCAATTTTCGAAAGAACCAAATTCTTTTTTCAGTTCCAAAATGGTTTTTGCATTTTCAATTGCGGCGTTTACTTTTAGTTTGTTTCGGATAATTCCCGGGTCTGATAATAATCTTTCGCGGTCTTTTTCAGTATAACCAGCAATTTTTTCAATACTAAAATTACTGTAAGCTTTTCGGAAAGATTCTTCCTTTTTCAGAATCGTTTCCCAGCTCAATCCAGCTTGATTGATTTCCATAAGCAGCCTTCCAAACAATTCATCATCATTATGAATAGGGAAACCGTAATGATTATCGTGGTAGTTTTTGTGCAATGCTTTTCTTTCTTCAGCCTGCATTGTTTCTATAGCTTCGCAATATGACATTGTATTTTGTTATTAAATTTGAAATGTAAAGATAATTAACCCATAATCATTCGCAATTAAAATTTACAAATTCCTATCTTAGCCTAAATTCTAATTTAAAAATGAAAAGAAATATATCTTTGCTTTTTGTCCTTTTTTCGTTCACTGTTTCCAAGGCTCAGATTGAAGAAAAAAAACTCGACGAACTTATTCAGAATTCACTTAAAACATTTGATGTTCCCGGGATGTCTGTTGGTGTTGTAAAAGACGGAAAACTAATCTATGCTAAAGGTTTTGGCGTTCGTTCACTTAAAAATAATCAGCCGATGGATGATAATACTTTGGTTGGAATTGCTTCTAATAGTAAAGGTTTCACTTGTACGGCTTTAGCGATTTTAGCAGATGAAGGTAAAATAAATTGGGATGATAAAGTGACAAAATATATCCCAGAATTTCAAATGGCTGATCCTTATGTTTCTCAGAATGTGACGATAAAAGATTTGGTAACACATAGAGCTGGATTAGGATTGGGTCAAGGTGATTTGATGTTTTTTCCAGAAGGTGGAAATCTGACGGTGAATGATATAGTTCATAATGTGAGATATCTTAAACCAGAAAATCCTTTTCGCACAACTTTGGATTATAATAATATAATGTTCATTGTGGCTGGAGAAGTGATTCACAGAGTATCCGGTTTGCAATGGGCGGATTTTATCGAGCAGAGAATTATGAAACCTGTTGGAATGACAGCGAGTTTTGGGTCTTATAACAGAGCAAAAAATTCACAAAATATTATCGATGCACACGCTCCGGTTGACGGAAAAGCGATTGCTGTTCCTCACGATTGGAACGAAACGGCTAACGCTGCAGGTGGAATTATGAGTAACATCCAAGATATGACGACTTGGGCAAACTTTCTTCTGAATGGCTTTGTAACCAAAGACGGAAAACGTTTGGTTTCTGAGAAAAATGCTCACGAACTTTGGAGTCTTCAGATTCCGGATAAAGTTGGGATAACGTCTCCTTATGATACGCATTTTTATGGCTATGGATTAGGTTGGTTTTTGAGTGATGTGAAAGGTCATTTGCAAGTTCAGCATTCCGGAGGTTTGATTGGGACTGTAACGCATTTTACGTTGATTCCGGATTTGAAACTTGGAATTGTGGTTTTGACGAATCAACAGTCTGGTGCAGCATTCTCTACAATCACAAACTCTGTGAAAGATGCTTATCTCGGAGTTGAAAATCGCGATTGGTTAAAACTTTATGGCGACAGAAATAAAAAAAATGAAGAGACTTTTGCAAAACAAAAGAAAGAGGTTTATGATAAGGCTTCAAAATTCAAATCTGATTTGAAAGATGACCAATTTATCGGCTGGTACAAAGATGATTGGTTCGGGATTGTTGAGGTTTCTAAACAAGGCAAAGGTTATAGAATTATCTCTAAATCTTCTCCAAGACTAAAAGGTGATTTGATCCCATATTCAGCTAATTCTTTTGTTGCAAAATGGGATGACAGAAGTTATGATGCTGATGCGTTTTTTACTCTAAATTTTGATGAAAACGGAAAAGCGACTTCTGCGAAAATGAAACCCATCTCTGATGTGACAGATTTTAGTTTTGATTTTGAGGATTTGGATTTGAAGAAGATTAATTAGAAAAGTTATTTGATAAAATAAAAACGCCTAAACAATTTTTGTTAAGGCGTTTTATATTTCTAAGAATTAGACCTGATTAAATTGGTTTGAATTCTAAGTTTTGTTCTTTCAATAATTTAGCTTCAGCTTCTTTGTAATAACCGTTTGCTAACTTGTTGTAAATCGATTCGAAAGCAGAAAGTGTTTCGTTGATTTCAGCATCGGTATGAGATGCGGTTGGAATTAATCTTAATAAAATCATTCCTTTTGGAATTACCGGATAAACCACAACAGATGTGAAAATCCCGTAATCTTCTCTTAATTCTTTAACTAATAAAGTTGCTTCTACAGGCGTTCCTTGGATGAAAACCGGCGTTACACAAGTATTGGTATCTCCAAGATTATAACCGATTTTTTTCAATCCGCCTTGTAGTTTTTCAACGTTTTCCCAAAGTTTAGCTTTGATTTCAGGTCTTGTTCTCAAAAGTTCTAATCTCTTCAAACCTCCGATTACCATTGGCATTGTCAAAGATTTAGCAAAAATCTGAGATCTTAAGTTGAATTTCAAATAACGGATAATTTCTTTATCTCCAGCCAAGAACGCTCCGAAACCTGCCATAGACTTAGCAAAAGTAGAGAAATAAACGTCAATCTGATCTTGACAACCTTGCTCTTCTCCAGCTCCTGCGCCAGTTTCTCCCAATGTCCCGAATCCGTGCGCATCGTCCACCAAGATTCTGAATTTATATTTGTCTTTAAGAGCGCAGATTTCTTTCAATTTACCTTGTTGTCCTCTCATTCCGAAAACTCCTTCGGTAATTACCAAGATTCCGCCTCCTGTTTCTTCAGTTACTTTTTGAGCTCTGATTAAGTTCTTTTCAAAACTTGCAATATCGTTGTGTCTGTAAGTGAAACGTTTTCCGGCGTGTAATCTAACACCGTCCACGATACAAGCGTGAGAATCTACGTCGTAAACAATCACGTCATTTCTTGAAACCAAAGCATCGATACAAGAAACCATTCCTTGGTAACCGAAATTCAAAAGATAAGCGGATTCTTTTTGAACAAATTCTGCCAATTCTCTTTCCAATTGCAAATGCTGTTCAGTTTCTCCGGACATTGCTCTAGCTCCCATTGGATAAAACATTCCAAATTCTGCAGCGGCTTTGGCGTCAGCTTCTAAAACTTCAGGATGATTACACATTCCCAAATAATCATTAGCGCTCCAAAAGATAACATCTTTCCCCTGGAATTTCATTCTTGGGCCAATTGGTCCTTCTAATCTTGGGAAAATATAGTATCCTTCGCCATAATCTGCAAATTGTCCTAGAGGACCTGGATTTTGTTTTATTCTTTCAAAAATGTCCATTTTTTCTAACTGATATTTTATATTGATTGAAAAAACCTTTTGTATTTACAAAAGGTTATAAATATTGTGATTCAATTTTATTTGATGATTTCTGTTTTGAAAACTTCATCATAATTGTGGAAACAGTTGTTGATAAAGCCTTGTTCCTCCATCCATTTATCGCTGTAAACTTTGGTAATATAACGAGAACCGTGGTCGGGGAAAATCAAAACAATCAAGTCATCTGCTTTAAACTCGTGTGAATTAGCATACTGTATTAAAGCTTGAGTTACCGCACCAGTTGTGTAACCGCCCATAATCGCTTCTTTCAAAGCAATTTCACGGGTTCTGTATGCTGACATTTCGTCATTAACTCTTACATATTCATCAATCGTATCAAACAAAAGAGCGCCCGGAATTAGGTTTTTTCCAAGACCTTCAATCTGATAAGGGTGGATTTCTGTTTTATTAATTTTTCCTGTTTCGTGATAAGTTTTCAGAATAGAGCCATCTGCATCTACTCCAATAACTTTGATGTCAGGGTTTTGTTCTTTCAAATATTTTGCAGAGCCGGAAAGTGTTCCTCCAGTTCCTGTGCAAGCAAAAAGATGCGTGATTTTACCTTCGGTTTGTTTCCATATTTCAGGGCCTGTAGTCTGGTAATGGGCATCAATATTCAATTCGTTAAAATATTGATTGATGTAAACCGAGTTTGGGGTTTCTGCAGCAATTCTTTTAGCTACTTCGTAATAAGACCTGGGATCATCTGCAGGAACAGAAGCCGGGCAAACATAAACTGTTGCTCCGAGTGCTTTTAAATAGGCAATTTTTTCGGCCTTCGTTTTATCGCTAACTGCAAGAATACATTTGTAACCTTTTACGATACAAACCATTGCTATTGAAAAGCCTGTATTTCCGGAAGTGGTTTCTACGATTACAGAATCTGATTTTAGGATTCCCTGTCTTTCTGCATTTTCTATAATGTGAAGAGCGATTCTGTCTTTTGTAGAATGCCCCGGATTATAAGATTCCAACTTAGCGTATACTGTCGCAGGAATGTCCTTGGTAACTTGATTTAATTTGACTAACGGTGAGTTACCAATTAAACCAAGAATATTATCGTGTACATTCGTCATTTTATATCATTTTTTCTCTCAAAAACTGTCTGCAAAAATAAAAAAAAAATTGCAATGTTTTTATTTTTACATCCTCAATCTGATTTTAATCAAGATTTTTATTAAAAAACCAATTGTTTTTCTGAGGTTTTCCAAAAATCAATTCAAAATTTAATTTTTGTTAAAAACTTAAAATAACTGAATCAAAAACATTAATTTCGCCGATATTTCATTTTCTAGTATGAAGAATTGGACTTTTAAACAGTGGAACACCATTCTTGGATGGGTCATTTTTGTAATCGCATTTTTTACTTATTTATCAACGATAGAACCTAATTTCAGTTTTTGGGATTGTGGAGAATACATTTCTTCCGCGGTTAAACTAGAAGTGACTCACGCACCGGGAGCAGCGTTGTTTCAGCTGGTGGGAGCGGTTGTAGCGTTATTTGCGTTTGGTAACGGACAACATTATTCGTTGGCGATTAATGCGATGTCTGCATTGTTTAGTGCATTTACCATTCTGTTTTTATTCTGGACCATTACGCATCTTGTAAGAAGATTATTGAATAAAGAATTTGAAAATATCTCAGTTACCGAAGAGATTGGCGTTTTGTTCGCCGGGGCAGTCGGTGCTTTGTGTTTTACGTTTTCTGACACATTTTGGTTTTCTGCAGTGGAAGGGGAAGTTTACTCTATGGCGAGTCTTTTCATTGCATTAATTGTGTGGTTAATCACAAAATGGGAAAACGATTATAAAGAAAACGATAACGAAAGATGGATTATTCTTCTCTTTTTCGTGATTGGACTTTCTGTAGGGGTGCATATGATGTGTATGTTGGCTTTGCCTGCCGTTTGTTTGATCTATTATACAAGAAATTACACCTTCACCTGGAAATCTTTTCTTTGGGCGAATGTCATTACATTGGTGATTTTAGGAATTGTTTTCAAAGGGATTTTCCCGATGATTATGACCTTGTTCGGTAAGTCAGAAGTTTTCTTTGTTAACGGACTTGGATTGCCTTTCCACTCCGGAACTATTTTTGCGTTCGTTATTTTGTCGGTTCTTTGTTATCTTTTGGTTTCTTATACCAGAAAAACTGGGAAATCGCTTTACCAAACTATTGCATTATCCGTTGTTTTTATGATGATTGGTTTCTCTTGCTGGTTGGTAATCCCCATCAGAGCAAATGCTAATCCTCCAATGAACCTTAATGACCCGGACAATGCTTTGGGAATGTTGGATTATTACAACCGTGAACAATATGGTGATTGGCCGACTTTCTACGGTCAAAACTATACGGCTTTTCTAGATCCGAACGGAATCGAGAAAAATGAAGACGGAAGCTATAAAACGGTAAAAACTGGTGATACTTACGAAAGAGACCCACAAACTGGCCGATACAGATTGGTAGGAGAGAAGTTCAATTATGTTTATAGCAAAGAGCATGTGGGATTTTTTCCAAGAATGTTTAGTGAGGATAAATCGGTCATGCCAAATTACATTTCGATGTATGGAGCGCCGAATTTTACTTTCAATTATGGAAATGAACAAATCTCCGAAAGTCCGGAAGCCAAACAATTCTTTGATGAGCTTCGTCAAAAATACGAGAACGGAACTATCAAAATGGATGATTATCTGAAAGCAAAACAATTTGGATTGATCAATGTTCAGAAACCGACATTAGCACAAAACTTAGATTATTTCATTACGTTCCAGAATTACTTCTACTTCGGTAGATATCTGCTTTGGAATTTCTCTGGTCGTCAGAATGATTTAGAAGGTCATATGGAAAACACAAACGGGAACTTCATTACAGGTATTCCTTTTATTGATAATAATATGTGGGGCGACCAAGGCGAGATGCCAGCCAAATTCCAGAACACAAGTACGGTGAAGTTCTTTATGCTCCCTTTGATTTTGGGATTGTTAGGATTCTTCTTCCAGCTTAATAAAGATTTTGGACGTTTCTATGCGATTCTATCATTGTTTATATTAACGAGTGTCGGAATTGTATTTTATACAGGTGTTAAACCATTTGAACCAAGAGAAAGAGATTATGCGATGGTAGGTTCGTTCTACGCCTTTGCCATTTGGATAGGATTGGGCGTTGCAGCGATTTATTGGTTCTTGCAGAAAAAAGTGAAACAGAAATCTGCTCAGATTGCAATTGGAGTTATATTAATGGGAATTCCTTTGATGATGGGCTTCCAGAACTATAATGTTCACGATAGAAGTGGGCGTTATACAGCTTACGATTATGCGTATTCCAGTTTAAAATCGCTTCCGAAAAACGACATTATGTTTGTTTACGGAGACAATGATACCTATCCGGTTTGGGCCATTCAGGAGACTGAGGAGTTTCGTCCGGATGTAAAAGTGGTGAATTTTACACTACTTTCTACACCTTGGAATATCGATCAGGTAAAGAGAAGAACTTACAACTCTATGCCTGTTCCGTCCACTTTGACACATGAGGATTACAGAGAAGGTTCTAATGACCAGGTTTATCTGATGTCAAAAGAGGATTGGAGTAATATCTTTGCCAATTTAAAAGACCAGGGCGCTCCAGATACAGAATTTGCAGCATTTAGAAAATATATGACTCAGGATTCTATGACGTTGAAAGATGCGGTTAATTTCCTGAAAATGAAATCACCTGAAAAAGATGAGGTGGTTAAAATGATTTTCGGGGAAGAACGTTATCAGAAATTCAACTTCCTTCCGGTTTCCAAATTCGTACTTCCAGTTAATGTTAATAATGCCGTGAAAGCGGGAATTATTACACCAGCCGAAGCTCAAAAAGCGGAAAAACAAATCATCATCAATTATAAAGGAACCAGTATGTTCAAAAATAATATGTTGATGATGGACATCCTCGCGAACTTCGATTGGAAACGCCCAATCAACTTCTCAAGCGGAGGAATCTACGATCCAAGCAATCTATTCTTCCTATCCAATTATCTGAAATTTGATGGATTCAGTTACAGATTGGTTCCTGTGAAAACAGAAGAAGCTGTGAGTGGTGAGCTTGGAATGGTAAATGCGGATGAGCTCTATAACGTTGTGAAAAATTACAAATGGGGTAATTTCAAAGACCTTAAAACTCATTTTGATGAGACTTGTACGCAGAATATAGCGGGCTACAGATCGTCTGCAAGTAGAGCGGCAGAAGCTTTGGTTCTGAAAGGTGAAAAGCAAAAAGCGATTGAAGTTCTTGATTTAGCAAGCAGAGAAATTCCGGTTTCAAAATATAATGATCCAAGATCTTTGAGCTCTATTGTTTATGCTTACATCGTTGCAGGACAAGAGCAAAAAGGATTGAAACTCGCAGAAGATCTTAAGAAAGGCATCTTCGAGGAATATGATTATTACACCAGATTGTCACCCCAATTTCAGGTTTATGCTGCAAGACAGATGAAAACTAAACCAATGGAATATTCTCTAGTTGTTGGTGCCGTTTCCGATGCTTATAATAAAATTGGACAGAAAGAAAAAGGCTACCAATATCTTGTCAACTCTCTGAATGTAATTGATAAAAGATTCAATACATTTATCAAGGATTTGCAGGAGATGGGTAAAGAAAAAGCCTACAAAAAAGCTGATGATGTACAGAAAGTAACATCGTTCTACTCTTATCTTTTCGATATTATGAAGGACTATGACACGACTTACGAAGGTGAAAAGATGGATGAGATTACAAAGAAATTGATGAAAGTAACTCAATAAAAACTTTTCTTCAAAAATAATATCAACCCTTTCAGAGTTTCAAACTTTGAAAGGGTTTTTGTTTTAATTAATATCATCTGGTCTAAGTTTATAATGTAATTTTGCTAACATCTAACATCTAACATCTAACATCTAACATCTAACATCTAACATCTAACATCTAACATCTATGAAAAATTTTTGTGCTTTCCTCCGCGGTGTCAATGTCAAAGGAACTAATATGAAAATGGCTGACGTTTGCAAAGTCTTTTCGGAAGCAGGTGTTCAGAATGTTTCATCGGTGTTGGCAAGTGGAAATATTTTATTTCAGTCTGATAAAAACTCAACAGAACTGAAGACAATATTAGAAAAAACAATGTCACAGCATTTTGATTACGAAGCTTTTTTGTTTATTAAAGAGGAAGAAGAGATTAAAGATATCTTCAAAAATGATCCATTTCCTCCTATCGAAAATTTTCATAATTACATCTTCATCGGCAGTGAAAAAGTAGAAGAAACCTTATTCGAGGAATTTGAAAAATCTACCAAAGAAGAAGGTGAGCAAGGGAAAATTATTAATGGGATATTCTATTGGCAAGTTCCGAAAGGACAAACCCTCAATTCAACTTTCGGTAAGGTTTTGGGTAAAAAAAGTCTCAAAGATAAAATGACGAGCAGGAATGCTAATACGTTTGAGAAAATCATCAATAAATTTGAGAAATAGATAATCTCAAACCTTTTGATAGTTTGAATTGGAAAAGATTTTCCTGCATTAATTCCGTATATTTGTATCCTGATTTTAGAACATTTAAAATCTAAAATTCATAATTATAAAATCAAAAATAAATGATACAATATCTTGATAACATTCATCACAAAGATTCCAAGAATTTTTTCCTAATTGCTGGACCTTGCGCTATCGAAGATGAAACAATGGCTTTGCAAATCGCAGAACATATCGTGAAGCTTTCCGATAAATACAATATTCCTTATATCTTCAAAGGAAGTTTCAAAAAAGCGAACAGAAGCCGAGTAGATTCTTTCACAGGAATTGGCGATGAGAAAGCGTTGAAAATCCTTAGAAAAGTAGGGGAGACTTTCAATGTTCCTACGACTACAGATATCCACGAGATTCCTCACGCGGCTATGGCGGCAGAATATGTGGATGTGTTGCAAATCCCAGCTTTCTTGGTTAGACAAACCGATTTGTTGATTGCAGCGGCAGAAACAGGAAAAGCTGTAACACTTAAAAAAGGACAGTTTCTTTCTCCAGAAGCAATGAAGTTTGCTGTTCAGAAAGTGAAAGATTCTGGAAATGATAAAACAGCGATTATCGAAAGAGGTAATACTTTTGGCTACAGCGATTTGGTAGTAGATTTCCGTGGGATTCCGACGATGAGAGAATATTCTCCGGTGATTTTGGATGTTACACACTCTCTACAACAACCGAATCAGAACTCTGGTGTTACAGGCGGAAGACCAGAATTGATTGAAACGATTGCAAAAGCAGGAATTGCAGTAGGCGCAGATGGATTATTCATCGAGACACATCCAGACCCTTCAGTAGCAAAATCTGATGGTGCAAATATGTTGAAATTGGATCTTTTGGATGGCTTACTTGGAAAGCTAACGAGAATCAGAGAAGCTATATTATAAGAATTGAAAGTCCGGTTTTGCCGGACTTTTTTATTAAATTCAGTTTTTCGTATAAGATTTACAAATATTCTTTCGTTCTTTGTATTAATTGCTATTTTTGTTCATTCAAGATTGCATTAAAAATAAATTCAGATAAAAAACTACAACATTGAAAAATTATATTCTCTTAATTCTTTTCTTTTTGCCAGTATTGGCTTTTTCTCAAATTAATCTAAGAGTACTGAACGAAGAAGACGGGAAACCAGTTTCTGAGGCTCAGGTAACTTATAATAATCAAACCTATCAGACCGATAAAAATGGATTTGTGCGTGTTCCACTTTCGGATTCTGAACAAACTTTAGAGGTTCAAAAAGAAAACTTCAAAGGTTTTTCTAAAACTATCAAAACATCTCCCAAATCTCAAACAGTCAATGTTCTCTTTTTACCCGCAGTTAATGCTACAGAGATTCAGGAGGTTGTTTTTCAAAAGAAAGCAAAATTCAAAACCAATGATATTACTTCGGTAGAGATTTCTGCAAAAGAAGCAAGAGAAGTGGCTTCCTTGGCAGGTGGAGTAGAAGGTTTGCTAAAAACTTTACCTTCTGTAAACTCCAATGCTGAGTTGAGTTCACAATATATGGTAAGAGGTGGAAGCTATGATGAGAATTTAATTTATATTAATGATATCGAACTGTATCGTCCTTTCCTCATCAGAAACTCTTTGCAGGAAGGGATGAGTATCGTGAATCCAGATATGGTTTCTACCATCAACTTTTCGGCTGGTGGATTCGAACCAAGATATGGCGATAAAATGTCATCCGCATTGAACATCTATTACAGACAGCCCGAGAAATTCGAAGTTTCCGGAGAAGCGAGTTTAATTGGCGGAAGATTGACTACTGGTTTTGCATCAAAGGATAAAAAATTCACAGGGTTGATTTCTGGACGTTACAGAAATACCAATCTTGTTCTTAATACTTTGAATGAAGATACAGATTTCAATCCAAGATATTTTGATTTGCAATCTTATCTTAATTATCAGTTTAATGATAAATGGTCTTTGTCTTTCTTAGGTTATTTTGCTAAGAACGATTACGAGATGATTCCGAAAGAAAAAGAAGTGGATTTTGGAAGTGTTTTGAGACCTTTGAAACTGACGGTTTTCTACAACGGACAAGAAGATGACCAGTACAAAAATATGATGGGAACCGTGAGTGTCAACTTCAAACCAAGTAAAAAGTTGCATTTTTCCCTAGATAATTTTGCTTATCAGAACAGAGAAAGAGAATATTATTCTTTGGCTTCGGGCTATATTCTAGAAGCTTTTGATGAGGAGGGAAATCCTGTTGCTGGTTATGATGCTGGTGGGCAGATAGATCACGCTAGAAATGACTTGTTAGTAAGAGTTGCAGGTTCACAATTCAGAACCAAATTCTCTCCAGATGTTAATACAGATATCGAAGTAGGAGTGAAGTACGAAAGAGAAACCATCAAAGATTTTACCAATGAGTGGCAGTTCGTAGATTCAATTGGTTACAGCAATCCAAGAGATTTTGTAATTCCCGGAAATCTAGATACCTCTGCACTTAATCTTAAATATTACATTGCTGGACAAAACGATATTAATACAACCAGAGTTTCTGCTTATGCACAATTCTCCAAAAAATTCTATTGGGGAAGTAACAGAATCTTCATCAATGGAGGTGCTAGAATCCAGAACTGGAATTTTAACAAAGAGACTTTGTTTAGTCCAAGAGCGCAATTTGCGATTAAGCCAGATTGGGATATGGATATGTTGTTTCGATTAGCTGGAGGTGTTTATTATCAAGCGCCATTTTATAAAGAGATTAAGGATTTGACAGGAGCTTTCAATTCTGATATCAAGGCTCAAAAATCTTATCAGATTATCTTGGCGAACGATTATGAATTCCAGATTAAAGAAAGGAATTTCAAATTAATCACCGAAGCTTACTACAAAAAGATGGAAAATCTGATTCCATATTATATGGATAATGTGAGAGTGAGATATTCTGGTAAAAATAATGCCGAAGGTTATGCTTACGGATTAGACGCGAGATTATACGGGCAATTTGTTCCTGGAATCGATTCTTATATCTCTGCGAGTTATGCGAGAGTTTATGAAAATATAGATGGGAAAGGTTACATCCCAAGACCTACAGATCAGCGTTTCCGATTCTCTATGTTCTATCAGGATTATATGCCAAAGTTCCCAAGTATGAGAGTTAATTTGACTTTGACTTATGCTAGTGGATTGCCTTCTGGAACACCAGTTTTGTTTGATTCAAACGGATTGCCGGATTATTTAGCGGCTTATAGATATCAGAAAACTTTGCCAGCTTACAAAAGAGTGGATATTGGTTTGACCAAGATTTTTATCGATCAGAAAGATAATAAAGCCAGTGGAGATTTCTGGAGAAACTTTAAAGAACTGACTTTGGGTGTCCAGATTTTCAACGCCTTTAATATCAATAATACCATAGCTAATCAATGGATTACAGATGTTAATTCGCCTGCTTCTGGTTATTATCCTGTTCCGGTAAGATTAACAGGGCGTTTCTTCAATGTAACACTTAATTTTAAACTCTAAACGATGAAATCAAAAAGCATTAAACCACCTTCAGAACTCACGGATGAAGAATTATTGAAAAATGTGAAATTGACTAAATCGGTTTTGCTGTCTTTCTCAGTGATTTTTGTTTTGCTTTTGGCGAGTTGTCTGTACATAACGATTACCAGAGGATTTGGTGTGTTTTCTGTCCTGCCATTGACGTTTTTTCCCATTTTGATCACCAATATCATCACACATAGAAAAATGGCGGATGAAGCCAGGAAGAGAAATCTGATTTAAAATATTTTTGATTTATTATAGAAAACAAGCTTCCGGTTCTGGAAGCTTGTTTTGTTTATTAAAGGTGCGAAGCACCAAAATGTTGGTAGAAAAAACATACAAATTTAAGAAAGAGAGGTGCGAAACACCGACATCTCGGTTAGAAATAAGATCTAATGAATCTCAATTTATGCGTATGCTTATTTTGATCTTTATTGAATATTCCTGATGAATCCAGACTATCAATTCTCACTTTTCCGTGTGCGTGAATAATTTTTTGATCAGCCAAAATAATCCCAACGTGATGGATTCTCCCTTCTGAGTTTTCAAAAAATGCCAAATCGCCAGGTTTCGCTTCTTCGATAAAAGTTAAAGCATCACCAATTTCAGCTTGTTGATAAGTATCTCTTGGGATTTTAATACCGTGAATTTTATAAATGATTTGCGTAAAACCACTACAGTCGATTCCAAAAAAGCTTTTTCCGCCCCATAAATAAGGAACATTCAGAAATTCTTTAGCACAATTCACAATACTTTCGCTGAGGTCTGCGCCACGCGTTGGAGAAATAGGATCAAAAGAAACTTCTGAACCAATAGAAACCAATGTTCTGCCATTTTCCAACATTGCAGATTGGAAAGGTTCTTTCACAAGATTGACTTTTCTTGATGACAAAAATTCGTCTGAAACAGGAGAGATTTGTTTCGTGTCCATCCAAGCTTCGTAGTTGTCGTAATGGGTTTTTATTTTCGTCCAATTATCTTTAACTTCCAGAATATCCGCAGATTCTCCGTAAAGAAGCTGCGATACAATTTCGCTTTTGTCAGAACCTTCGGCTCTCATTGGAGCAATGGAAACATTACAAATGCCTTTTGTCATTTCAATCAATTATGAATTTAAAAATACGAATTATTTCTTTCTAATCAAGTGTAATCCGTCTCGCAAAGGTAAGATTAGATTTTCGAAATCCGGATCTTCTGCGATGATTTTGTTAACCAATTTGATTTGCTCGGTCTGTTTATCTTTTGGATTGTTTTCAAGTACTTTCCCATACCACAGAACGTTATCAATCAAAATAATACTTCCTGAACGGAGATTTGGTTTAATGAGTTTCAGATATTCCAAATAGCTTTCTTTATCTGCATCAATGAAAATCAAATCCCAAATTTTATCCAGTTTCTTGATTTCTTCTTTCGCGTCCCCTAAAATAAATTCGATTTGCTCTTTGTAATCACTTTCTGCAAAATATTTTTTAGGAATGTAAGCTAAATCCTCATTCTTGTCAATTGTATAGATTTTACCGTCTTTCGGTAAACCTTCTGCCATACTCAAAGCGGCGTAGCCTGTAAATGTTCCGATTTCCAAAGCATTTTTTGGTTGGATGATATGCGACAGAATACTTAACAAACGACCTTGCAGATAGCCCGAAATCATATGTGGCTGTGTGGTCTTTTGGTAAGTTTCTTTTCTTAATTTTTTTAGAATCGCTGGTTCTTCGGATGCTGTTTCTTCCAGATAGCGATCCATTTCTTTGTCTATTTCTTCGAAGTAGCTCATTTTTTAATAGATGATGAATGTTTGGTAATAAGTGTTTTTTAATTTATCCAATGAATTAAAACAGTGTAGTAAATAATTATAGATAAGTTAATAGACAAAAATAATAAATTAAAAATTTTTGAAATAGTAAATAATTTATCATTGTAATTTCTAAAAATTAATTTTAAAATATACGCAATAAGTAAGGAATCTAAAATAATATATAGCCAATTAGAAAACCATAATTAAAGTCGTTTAGAAGAAATCCAAATGGAAATTTGACAATATTTAGAATAATAAAAGCGATTTTAACATCCCAATCCATAGAATATAAACCAAATTTTTCTGTGGACGTTAAGCTATCTTCGTAATCTAATAGCCAAAGTGCACTTATAATAAAAGATAAAAAATAATTTAGAATATAAAGTGAGTAGTAAGGCTTAAAATATTTTAGCATTATTAGTTTTAGTCAAATTTACAGTTTCTAGAAGAATTTGATAAAAAAACCTTCAAGGATTCAAAATCCTTGAAGGTTTAAGCTATTCGCCAAAAGCAATTTGCGAAATTATTTCTTAACCGGAGCGATATCCATCAATTTCATAAACTCATCCAATTTTGGCATAATGATGATTTCCGTTCTACGGTTTTCACCTCTTCCAGAAACTGAAGCGTTTGTAGTCTTAGGATTGTATTCTCCTCTACCACCAGCTGTAATTCTGTTAGGGTTTACGCCAAACTGATTCTGCAATACTTTTGCAACGGAAGTCGCTCTCAAAGCAGAAAGTTCCCAATTGTCTCTTGGAGAATTGTTGCTGTTCAACGGCGAGTTGTCTGTGTTACCTTCGATCAAAACGCTGTAAGTATCATAATCGTTGATTACTTTTGCAACTTTCGCTAAAACATCGGCAGCCGCTGGCTGAATGTCATATTTTCCAACTTGATAAAGCATTTTGTCTGATAACGAAATCAATACCACACCTTTCAATACTTTCACATCTACATCTTGGTCTGCAACGTTGTCAAGAGAACGTTTTAGTTTATTAGATAAAGCCAAATTCAAACTATCGTTTTTGCTTTTTCCAGAAATCAATTGCTTGATGTAAGCATTTGATGCATTGATTTCTCCAACCAACTTATCAATATTTGCAGAACCTTTTCCTGCATTAGATAAACAAGCGTCCAAACTAGATTTAAGCGCATTGTTTTGTCCAACTAGCAAGTCATTCTGACCTTTAAGAGAAGAGTTTTCTCCTTTTAAGTCTTGGATTTGACGCATTCTTTCACCTGCATCTTCGATACATTGTTTGTAATTCAGATTAAGTGCATCGAATTTTTTTTGGCTGACACAAGATGCAAGAGAAAGTCCCATTGCAGTAATTGTCAAAATTTTAAATAATCTCATAGTAAATATTTATTTGTTTTTAATTGATAATTTGGAATCGCACAAGCGACTTCATAATTATTAGTTTTTTTATGGTTTCAAAAGTAAGAATTAATAACTGTATCTTTGCTGATATAACTTAGTATTTCGTTATAAAATTGTGTTAAGTATATTAAAATTTCAAAACGTTCTAGAGCAATTGCTCAGCCAATCACAACAAAAAACATACCTTTTGGCTGTAAGTGGAGGTGTTGACTCGATGGTTTTGGCTGATTTTTTTCAGGTTTCGGGTTTAAATTTTCATATAGCGCACATCAACTATCATCTTCGTAATGAGGATTCTAACTTAGACCAGAAAGTCGTTTCTGACTTTTGCGAAAAACATAAAATTCCTTTCCATTTATATGAAGTTTCGGAAAATGATAATCAACCGAAAAATTCTATTCAAAATTGGGCAAGAGAATTACGATATCGTTTTTTTAGAGAAATTCAGGAAAAAGAAAATCTTGATTTTTTAGTCACGGCGCATCATCTGAATGACCAATTGGAAACGTTTATCATTAATCTTTCTAAAGCTTCCGGAATACAAGGGTTGAGTGGAATTCCTGCCAATGAAAATGGAATTATTCGTCCGCTTCTTGATTTTTCTAAGGACGAAATTTATGATTTTGCAAAACAGAATCAAATCGAATTTCGTGAAGATAAATCCAATCAAAAAACAGACTATTTAAGGAATAAAATCCGACACCACATTGTTCCGGAATTAGAAAAAATCAATTTGGATTTTCTATCTAATTTTTCAAAAAGCATCAATTATATTAATCAATCTAAAGATTTTATTAATCAATATGTTGACGATAAAATTGAAATTCTAAAGATAAATTCTTCGGGAAATCAAGTCGTTATTAATAAAGAAAAATTCTCTGAAGAATCTGAGTTGATTCGATATGAGATTTTGAAAAGATTTGGTTTTACAGATGAGAACGAAATGCAAAAAGTTCTGACTGCACAAACAGGAAGCTCATTTTTTAATTCTGAATTTCAATTAATCATCAATAGAAACGAGTTGATTTTTGAAAAGAAAAAAGAACAAAGAGGAAAGAATAAAGACGAAATATTTTTAGAAATTAAAGAAAATCAAATCATTATTCCTAAAAATATTAAAAAAGAAATCCAAGAATTTGGCAATTGTTTTTGGAAAATCGATAAGCAAAAAGTTCAATTGCCTCTGAAATTGAGAAAGAAACAAGAAGGCGATTTGTTTTTTCCTATTGGAATGATTGGTAAAAAGAAAATTTCGAAGTTTTTTAAGGATGAAAAATTGTCTATTTTAGCCAAGCAAAAAATCTGGCTTCTTTGTGATGCTGATGAACAAATCTTAGGTGTGTTACCTTTTCGCCAAGACGGAAGATTTTCATCAGATAAATCATCAGATTATTTGGAAGTTAGAGTTAACCACATAGGCACATAGCTTAATTTCTTTCTATGTGTCTATGTGGTTGAAAATTAAGATTAAATAGAATGACTCAAAAACAAATAACAGAATTGACTTATAAAATTTTGGGAGCTTATATCGAAGTTCATAAAACTTTAGGTCCTGGTTTGTTAGAGATTGTTTATCATAAAGCATTAAAAGAAGAATTTCGGATTCAAAATATAAATTATAAATCTGAATTTATTATTCCTGTGAAATATAAAGACATTGATTTAAACTGTGGTTTCCAATGTGACTTCATTGTAGAAGATTCAATTGTTATCGAAATTAAATCAGTTAAAGAATTTCACGATATTCATAAAGCTCAGATTCTTAATTATATGAATCTTTTGAAAGTTCCAAAAGGAATTTTGGTAAATTTCAATGTAACCAATATTTTTAAAGAAGGACAACAGACTTTTGTGAATAAATATTACGAACAATTAAATTAAACTGAACCACATATACACATAGTATTCCGAGGTATCTATTTTACCTTTATTTATAATATTTTAAAAAGAAAATCTATTGTGCCTATGTGGTTAAAACTAAATAAAATGAAAGATTCAAAACTAGTGTTGTCAACACTTTTTCTATTTATAATAACCATTTTCAATGCGCAGATAAAAAATCCGGTTAAGTTCAAATTCGATGTTAATCCTATTGGAAAAGACGAATATGAAGCTGTTTTGACAGGAACGATTGAAGATAAATGGCATATTTATTCACAAGATTTACCGCTAGATTCCGGAATTCCAACTGAATTTAAAATCATTTCAAAACAAGGAATCCAACTGATCGGAAAAGTTCAGGAGATTGGAAAAAAACACGATGAGTTTTCGGAAGCTTTCGGAGCGCAGATTGTTTATTATTCTAATAAAGTGGCTTTCAAGCAGAAATTCAAACCGAAAGATGCTTCCAAACCAGCGACAATTACAGCTGAAATAATGTATCAGACTTGTAACGACCGCGTTTGTCTGGCCCCAAATACTCTGGAATTTGAAAAGCAAATTGAAGGAAGTAAAACAGCAGTCGCACAAGAAGAAAAAGTTGAGAGAACAAAAGATACGGTTTACGAAGTTGCTCCAGCTGGACAAGTTGGAACGGTTTTAAAACCAACAAATATTGAAACTCCAGCAGTTGCAAAACAAGACGGTTTGAAAGTTAATTCTCTGGACTTCAAAAATCCGTTGACCAACTGTGGCACTGTTCAGGAAAAACCGAATGATGACAATTGGTTGGTTCTTGGATTAGGATTCTTGGGAGGATTAATTGCATTGCTTACGCCTTGCGTATTTCCAATGATTCCGTTGACGGTTTCATTCTTTACAAAAGGAAACAAAGACAAAGCAAAAGGTAAAAGAGATGCGTTTATTTACGGATTTTTCATTATGTTGATTTTTGTTTTATTGAGTATTCCGTTTCATATTATTGATGGGATTTCGGGTAATATTTTCAATCAGATTTCGACGAATATTTGGCTTAACTTATTTTTCTTCGCGATATTTTTATTCTTTGCATTAAGCTTTTTCGGGTATTACGAAATCACTTTGCCAAGTTCAATCGCCAACAAATCTTCCAAAGCTGAAGAAGCTGGCGGATTGATTGGGATTTTCTTTATGGCTTTGACTTTGGTCATCGTTTCGTTCTCTTGTACAGGTCCTATTTTGGGAAGTTTATTAGGTGGAGTTGTGGCTGGAGCGACTAATGTTCCAACATTATTGACATTTGCCTTAGCTGGTTTTGGCTTGGCTTGGGCATTGGTTTTTGGGTTGTTGGCATTGTTTCCGCAAGCTTTACAAAGTTTGCCAAAATCTGGTGGTTGGATGAACACGGTAAAAGTTGTTCTTGGATTTATCGAGTTGGCTTTGGCTTTAAAATTCCTTTCAAAAGCAGATTTGGTTTCCAAAACATTCTTATTGAAAAGAGAATTGTTCATCGTGCTTTGGATTATCATTGCAATTGGATTGGTGGTTTATTTATTCGGGAAAATCAGATTTCCACACGATGATAAAAAACCGAAAATTAGTTTAACAAGAAGAATCTTGGGAGTTTTCGGAATTGTATTTATTGGATATTTGATTCAAGGATTGATTCCTTCAGAAAAACCGAAATTACAAATGCTAAGCGGGATTTTGCCTCCATTAAATGTTAGTTATTTCCATAAAGAAGAAGACGGAATTCTTGGATTGAAGCCTTATCATAATTATTTCGAAGCGATTGAGGTTGCGAAGAAAGAAAATAAGCCAGTTCTGATAGATTTTACAGGTTACGGTTGCGAAAATTGCCGAAAAATGGAGGAGTTTGTTTGGAGTCAGGATGATGTTTTACCGATTCTTCAGAATGATTTAATCATCGCTTCGGTTTATGTGGATGATAAGGAAGAATTGCCGGAAAGCGAACAAATCAAAATCGATATGGGCGAAGGACAAATGAAGAAAGTAAAAACTATCGGCGACAAATGGAGTTTGTTTCAACAAGTGAACTTTAACAACAATTCTCAACCTCATTATGTATTGGTGACGCCGGACCAAAAAGTTATTAATTCGCCAGTTTCAGGATATATGTCAAAAGAGGATTTCAAAAAGTTCCTGAAATGTGGAATTGATTATTTTAAGAATAGCAATTGATTTTAAAACATATTTTGTCAAAGTTAAATCTTTGATAAAGTTTCAACAATTTTAAGAGTTTCTTTTCAGAAGCTCTTTTTTTATTTATTTTAGAGGAAAATTAAACCAATGAAAAATCTATTGCCGATTGCTATTTTGCTTTCCGTCTTCTCTTGTAAAAAAACTGAAGAAACTAATTCTCCAAAAGTTGACAGCACAAAAATCATCGATTCAATCAATATTGCGAGAACTAAAATTAACGATAGTATTTTGGCGAGTCGAGCTTTCAAAGATTTGTCGGGAACACACAGCCTAACTCACGATATGATTTCTGGAAATGGGAAAATTAGCTTTACAAAAATCGGTCAGGACGAATATAAAGTCTCTGGCGAAAATAAAGCAGGAAGTAATTTTGTGAAAATCGAAGGAACTGCTAGAATGACTTCTCCCAAAAATCTTAAATTTGATGGAATCATTACGCAGAGTATTTCCGATTACGATAATGGAAAATTGGATGTAAGAAAAGGTAAAAGAAATTTCTCTACAAAAGATAATGCAAAAACCTTCCGCCTTTATGAATCTGTCAATAACGCAGGTTTTGCAGATAAAATAATTATCAAAATGTAAATTATGCTTAATTATAAAGTACAGGGAAACAGCTCAGAAAATCTTGTTTTGTTACACGGCTTTATGGAAAATCTGTCGATTTGGGATGATATGATTCCGTTTCTGTCAGAGAAGTTCAAGCTGATAAAAATTGATTTGCCAGGTTTTGGAAAGTCAGAAGTTGTGGCTGAAATACAAACTTCTGAAATAATGGCTGAAGAAGTCAAAAAAGTTACGGATGAATTGGGCTTGACAGAATTTCACTTGTTGGGACACTCTATGGGAGGTTATATTTCTTTGGCGTTTGCGGAAAAATATCCTGAGCTTTTGAAATCATTTACTTTGTTTTTCTCCACTTATTTTGCTGATGACGAAGTGAAGAAAGAAACCAGAAGAAAAGGACTGAGAATCATCAAAGAAAATCTCAGAGCATTTGTCAACGCGGGCGTTCCCAATCTTTTCAACCCAAATGAACACGATATTTTAGAATCGAAAATCAAACTTGCAAAGGAAACCGCTTACACATCTTCCGTTGAAGGTGTTTTAGCGTCGCAAAAAGGAATGATAGAACGTATTGATAGAAAATCGGTTTTAGAAAACTTTGAAGGAAAAATACTTGTTTTATCAGGTAAACACGATTCCGCTGTCAATTCCGAAAAAACCATTAAAAATCTTCCCGACAAAACCAATATCAAGTCTTATGTTCTAGATTGCGGTCACAACGGACATTGGGAAAAACCCGAGATTTGTGCCTCGATTATTAATACAGAATTACTGCATCATTTACCTAAAAAACTTGTTTTTTAAAATGGAAATTATCTCAAAAATCCTAATTGCAATCGTCGCTCTGGAGCATCTTTACATCCTTTATATGGAAATGTTCGCTTGGGATACGCTTGGAAAAAAAACGTTTAAAACAATTCCGTCAGAACTTTTCAAACCCACCAAAAGTTTGGCTGCTAATCAAGGACTTTACAATGGATTTTTATCAGCCGGACTGATTTGGAGTTTGTTTATTTGTGACGAGAATTGGTCAAGAAATATTGCCGTATTTTTCCTTGGATGTGTTATTGTTGCGGGCATTTACGGCGCACTTACTGCTGCTAAAAAAATCTTTTTTGTTCAAGCGTTACCAGCCATTATTGCGCTGATTTTCGTTTTGTTGAGATAAATTTTTAGGAGCTATTTCCCGCTATCCGCTATATCTTTTTTGTCATTGCGAACGAGGTGAAGCAATCTGTTAAGCTTTTTGTCAATCGCAATAACAAAAAAGGATGCCGCTATTATCGGGACTAGTGATTTTGTCTGTCAATCAACATTCAGTATGTGAATTGAATTTGTAGCAATCAAATCTTGATTCTTTTACCTTTTGTATTGGTTTCTTGTTAAAAATCTTCCACTTCAATCTTCTCTTTAAAATCCTCAATAGTTTCCTCTATCGATTTGAAATACTTTCCGCCAGAAGCATTGATATGTCCGCCTCCGTTGAAGTATTTTCTTGCAAACTGATTCGTATCCACAGAATCTTTGGAACGGAAAGAAATTTTGATGAAATCCTCGTAAAGGTCTTCCATAAAGAAAACTGCCATTTTGGTTCCAAGAACGCTGAGTCCATAATTTACGAAACCTTCCGTATCACCTTTGTCAAAACCATATTCTTTTAGTTCAGACCGTTTCAGCCAGAGAATGGCAACTTTTCCTTCTTTCGTCAACTCAATTCTGCTAAGAACTAATGAAAGCAAATGTAATCGTGAAATTGTGTTTGTATCCCAAGTGTTTGACGTGATTATTGCTGGGTCAGCGCCTTTTTCAATCAAATCAGCAACAATTCTATGGGTTGTTGCACTTGTAGAACGGAATCGGAATCCGCCTGTATCTGTCATTATTCCTGTATAAAGACATTGTGCAACATTTAGATTCACAAGATTTTCATCATTATTGGCCTGGATAAAATGATAAACCATTTGGCAAGTCGCAGGAACTGTCGTGTCAGAATAGACATAATCAAATTGTTCCGGCATCTGATGATGGTCAATCAAAACTTTTTTGGCTTTAGACTTCGTAACCCAATCGCCAAGAATCCCGATTCTGGTTGGGGAATTAAAATCTAAACAAAAAATAACATCCGCATTGTAAATAGCTTCGCCGGTCATTTTTCTTTTATATTCTCCAATGATTATTTGCTTGGCTTCCGGCATCCATTTTAGGAATTTTGGAAAATCATTTGGTGTGATAACTTTGGCGTTAATGCCTTTGGTTTTCAAATAATGTTTGAGACCAAGAGAAGAACCAATGGCGTCGCCGTCTGGATTGTGATGCGTTACAATAACGATATTGTTTTCCGGAACGAGAAGGCTGTTGATTTCTGAAATTTCTTTGGCTGTGAACATAATTGATGATAATTAAGTCTCAAAGGTAAAACTTTAAAATAAAAAAATTGGCTCAAAGTTGAACCGATTTTTTTACTATGGATGCATCATTATTTTTTGATAATCTTCTGAACAGATTCTCCGTTAATTTTCAAATAATAAATTCCTGGAGTGAGATTTCTGACATTGATTTCGATTTTGTCCGAACTGTTGCCCGAAATTGATTTTACTAAATTTCCGGAGCTGTCCACGATTTCCATATTGGAGTTAGGCTTCAGATTTTCGATTTTCAAGAAATCAGAAACTGGATTTGGAAAAACGTTAGACTTTTTTAACGAATTATTTTTTACGGAAAGGATTGCAGATTTAAAATAAATTGACTGAAAAATAGCATTACTAATTATCAATGTCTTTTCATTTCCATTATTTTCTATGTTGTAAAAATAGTTACCATTAATTGCGAAAAAAGAACAGAGCACCCCAAAAAACTGGTTAACTTGGCCATTATCGCTCAAATAGTCTGCTAAAGTACAAGTCTTATTGCTTACTGTAAAGCTATTTTGTCCGTTAAAACTTACATCCGCCGAAAGCATATTAAAAAAGGATAAATTAAGACGATTCGGACTTGTTTCAAACTTTGTAACCTGCTGATAAGGCATAGACGGAGGTAATTGTTCTGTTGGGGACAATTCTCCCACAAACTTGGTAATTTTCCAGTCTGTATTTAGTAAATCAGGATTTTGGGAAAATCCAAATAGCCATAAAAAGCTGAATAATAATATGTAAAATTTTTTCATAAGCGCAAGTTTTTTTTTGTTTATAAAGTTAAAATATTTTGTAAAACATTGATATATTTAATGCTATAAGTTTTGAACTCTGCGCTCAAAATTTCCTTACCTTTGCCGTTCATTTCAATTTCATTCAAAATAATGCACAAAGCAGGATTCGTAAATATCGTAGGAAAACCAAATGCCGGAAAATCTACACTTCTCAATCAATTGATGGGCGAGAAGCTGGCAATTGTTACGCAAAAAGCTCAGACCACAAGACATAGAATTTTTGGAATTTATAATGAAGAAGACCTTCAAATTGTGTTTTCTGATACACCCGGAGTTCTGGATCCAAAGTATGGTTTGCAGGAAAAAATGATGGATTTTGTGAAGGATTCTTTGCAAGATGCCGATGTATTTTTGTTCATCGTAGATGTAACGGATAAAAGTGAACAATCAGAATTTTTGATTGAAAAACTGAATAAAATTCCTGTTCCGGTATTGCTCTTACTCAATAAAATCGATCAAACCAATCAACAGGATCTTGAAAAAATAGCAACTGACTGGCACGAGAGAATCCCAAAGGCAGAGATTCTTCCTATTTCGGCTCTCAATAATTTTAATCTGGACGTTATTCTTCCAAAATTGAAAGAAATGTTACCAGAAAATCCGGCGTATTATGACAAAGATATGTACACAGATAAGCCAGAACGTTTCTTTGTAAATGAAGCCATCAGAGAAAAAATTCTATTGAATTATGAGAAAGAAATTCCTTATTCTGTAGAAGTGGTAACGGAGATGTTCAAGGAAAAAGAAGGTATTATTTTCATCGATTCCATTATATATGTAGAGCGTGAAACCCAGAAAGGAATTATTATTGGTCACAAAGGCGAAGCTATCAAAAAAGTTGGTACAGAAGCCAGAATAGATTTAGAAAAATTCTTTAACAAAAAACTTCATCTCAATCTTTTTGTGAAAGTCAAAAAAGATTGGCGGAAAAATGACAGAGACCTCAAAAATTTTGGTTACCGATAAAATGTCAAAAATCCTTTATTATAAAGGATTTTTTTATTTAATAATGATTTAAAACCATTGTGCTACATAATCTTTGATGATAATCCAGAAGTTTTTTCCAAGAAAATAGATTAATGTAGAGGTTATAATTCCTTTGACCGTAAAAAAAATAATACCACCAATTCCAAAACGCTTAACCC
Organism: Flavobacteriales bacterium UBA2306; assembly: GCA_002345565.1. Classification (GTDB taxonomy): domain Bacteria; phylum Bacteroidota; class Bacteroidia; order Flavobacteriales; family Weeksellaceae; genus Epilithonimonas. The sequence continues at coordinate 404,943 of DDVS01000002.1, forward strand.
AAAGTTTCCATTTAGGGATTTTAGTTTCTTCGGTTAGGTTTTCATTTTCCATTACTTTTTTATTTTTTTCAAAATTACGAAAATAATTGCAGTTTAGATTTATTCAAAATAATAATTTTACTAACGTTTGTTAGTTTTTTCTTTGTTGGTCAAAATATATTTTTATCTTTAGAAACGAGTAATAAAAATATTATGGCAAAAAAATCAGAGACAATTTCTATATCAAAAAATCTCAAAAAATTAGGAATTTCATCAGAAAACAATGGAACATCTACAGGGAATAAATTTTTTTCTACTGGAAAAAAAATAGAGAGTATTTCGCCAGTAGATGGTAAAAAGATAGCCTCAGTTAAAACTTCTAATGCCAAAGATTACGAAAAAGTTGTAGCCAAAGCGCAAAATGCGTACAAAGAATTCAGACAAATTCCGGCACCAAAACGAGGCGATTTAGTTCGGCAATTCGGAAATAAATTGAGAGAATATAAGGATGATTTGGGTAAACTCGTTTCTTATGAAATGGGGAAATCTTTGCAGGAAGGTCTTGGTGAAGTTCAGGAAATGATTGATATCTGCGATTTTGCAGTCGGATTATCTCGTCAGCTTCACGGTTACACAATGCATTCCGAAAGGCCGGGACACAGGATGTACGAGCAATATCATCCGCTGGGGATTGTTGGTGTGATTTCCGCTTTCAATTTTCCGGTTGCAGTCTGGAGCTGGAACGCTGCATTAGCTTGGATTTGTGGAAATGTTGTGATTTGGAAACCATCAGAAAAAACTCCGCTTTGTGCGATTGCTTGCCAAAATATTTTTGCAGAAGTTGCCAGAGAAAATGATTTGCCGGAAGGAATTTCGAACTTAGTAATTGCTGACCACGAGATTGGAGATAAATTAGTTAATGATAAAAAAATTGCATTAGTTTCTTTCACAGGTTCTACCAGAGTTGGAAGAATTGTAGGGAAAAATGTAGCAGAGCGTTTCGGAAAATCAATTCTGGAATTGGGTGGAAATAACGCGATTATCATTACAGAAAATGCCGATCTTAATATGTCAATTATCGGTGCGGTTTTCGGAGCTGTTGGAACTGCTGGACAAAGATGTACTTCTACAAGAAGATTGATTATCCACGAATCTGTTTATGATGAAGTTAAAAATCGTTTGGTGAAAGCTTACGGACAACTTAAAATCGGAAATCCTTTGGATGAAACCAATCACGTTGGTCCGTTGATTGACCAATCTGCTGTTAAACAATATCAAGATTCCATCGAAAAATGTAAATCTGAAGGTGGAAAATTCATCGTTGAAGGTGGCGTTTTGGAAGGCGAAAATTATATTTCCGGTTGTTACGTGAAACCTTGTATCGCTGAGGTTGAAAATAGTTACGAAATCGTTCAACACGAGACATTTGCACCAATTCTTTATTTGATAAAATATAAAACTCTGGACGAAGCAATCGCTTTACAGAATGATGTTCCGCAAGGTTTGAGCTCTGCGATTATGACTCAAAACCTAAGAGAAGCAGAATTATTCTTGTCAAACGGAGGTTCAGATTGTGGAATCGCAAATGTGAATATCGGAACTTCAGGCGCAGAAATCGGAGGTGCTTTCGGAGGTGAAAAAGAAACAGGAGGCGGAAGAGAATCTGGTTCCGATGTTTGGAAATATTATATGAGAAGACAGACTAACACCATCAATTATACCACCAGCTTACCTTTAGCACAGGGAATTAAATTCGATTTATAATTTTGATTTACACAAATTTTTACGTAGATGAATAAAATTTCTTTCATATTAGTTTTCTGTTTTACATTTTTTTCTTGTCAGAAAAAATTTAATATGCCTGAATACGAGGATGTGATGATGACTTCAAATACGTATAATCTTCCGTTTAATATCAACTTTACTTCTGAAACTTTTCCTCAAAATCTTAAACGAATAGTTCAAAAAAAGGATGATGAAATTTTGAATATTTTGGAATACGACAAATCTGGAAATTTGATATTTAAATATTATAGACAATATGTGAGTGATAACTGGAATGGAAAATATTTGACAATTATTGAGAGAAATACGTATGATGCTAATAATAGAATGATTCAAACAATAATTTTGCATTCTAATACAGGAGCGGATAAAAATTTATATGAATACGATTTTGTAGGAAACTTGAAGCTTGTATTGAAAACACATATTGAGGCTTCAGGAATCAATGATAATCCTTGGAGATATATTGAAAACATTAAAACTTTTACGGATTTTGATGAAGATAAAAATGTTGGAAAAATTCAACAAAAAAAAGATTTCAGCAAGGAAGTTTATGAATATGATTCTGAAAAAAATCAAGTGAAAAATTATTTTTATGAAAGGAAGAAAAAGCCGTCAAATTTTTACCTGTACAAATTTGAAAATGATAAATTAATCTCAAAAATTCTTTATGAAGACGAAACTATAGATTATTCGAATTCTTATTTTCTTTCGTATCAAAATAATGTTTCTATTAAGACGATATATGATAATAATAAAAAGATTTCTAACATTATTAAGGAAACGAATGGCTCTTCCGAGAAAATAATTGAAGATGAAGGAAAGGAATATAACTATTTGCAAAAGAAAGTATTCAAAGGGAAAGTTTTGATTTCATTATACAATAAAAATTATGATAATAATGAAGAAGATACTGAGAAGTATGAATTAGATAAATATAATTTGCCTGTAAAAATGATTCACCAGTCAACACTGGAAAATTTCACCATTGTCTTTACAAACGATTATACATTTTATCAGGAGTAATTTTTCGCACAATTTTAAAATTTAAAAAACTATGAATAATACAATGATTGAAAATAAAGTAAAAGAAACACTCGGAAAACACATCCTTGCAGATGGTTTCGATTTTGTGATGGATTACGAAAAATCCCACGGTTCCTACATCGCAGACCGATTAACAGGCAAAGAATATCTCGATATGTTCTCTATGTTTGCATCCGCTTCTGTTGGATATAATCATCCTTACATTTTGGAAAAAGCCGATTGGCTGGGAAAAATGGCGATTTACAAACCAACGCTTAGTGATGTTTATCTTCAGGAGTATGCCGATTTTATGGAGGTTTTTTCCAGAGTTGCAATTCCGAAAGAATTACCGTATTGCTTTTTTGTAGAAGGTGGCGCTTTGGCAGTTGAGAACGCTTTGAAAACCGCTTTTGATTGGAAAACCAGAAAAAACTGGCAAAAAGATATTGATAAAGAAGCGGGAATGGTTATCCATTTCAAACAATCTTTTCACGGACGAAGTGGTTATACATTATCATTGACTAACACTTCCGATCCAAGAAAACATCAATATTTCCCAAAATTCGATTGGCCAAGAATTAACAATCCAAAGCTGAATTTCCCAATTACAGAAGATAATCTGGAAGAAACCGTCAAGCACGAACAATTAGCATTATTGCATATTCAGGAAGCGATTTTGGCAAATCCTGATGAAGTGGCTTGTGTAATTATCGAACCAATCCAGGCAGAAGGTGGCGACAATCATTTCCGAAACGAATTCTTTACCGAATTAAGAAAAATCTGCGACGAAAACGAAATTCTTTTAATACTTGATGAAGTTCAAACAGGAATCGGAATGACAGGGAAAATGTGGGCTTTCCAACATCTTGATATTATTCCTGATGTAATTACTTTTGGTAAGAAAGCCCAGGTTTGTGGAATCCTTGCCAATAAAGAAAAACTGGACGAAGTTGAACATCACGTTTTCAAAGAAAGCTCTAGAATTAATTCTACTTTTGGTGGGAATTTTATCGATATGCTGCGTTTTCAATTGGTTTTAGAAATTATTGAAAATGAAAATCTGGTAGAGAATTCCAGAATAGTAGGAGAGTTTCTATTAGAAGGATTGAAACAATTGGAACAAAAATATCCGGACCATATTTCGGCGGCTAGAGGAAAAGGCTTGATGTGTGCTTTCGATTTAAAAGATAATTCTTCTCGCGATTGGTTGAGAAATAAATTGTTTAATGAAGAAATCATTATCCTCAACTGTGGCGAAAAATCACTGCGATTTCGGCCGCATCTTAATGTAACAAAAACCGAAATTCAAATGGTTTTGGATAAAATAAATTTGATTTTTAATAATTTAATGTAAAGAATTTTAGATTTCCATATTTTTTTCGTAAATTGCTATGCTTTATTAACATTCAAAAATCTAAAAATTATGGATGCAACAACAAGAGTGGCTGTTTTTGAAAGCAGCAGCCCGCAAGAGATTCAGCTTATAAAAGGAAGATTAGAAGAGGCAGGAATAAAATGTGATGTAGAAAATTCTTATCTAAGTTTCCTATCCACACCCACTGCAACCAATACTTTTGTGAAAGTGGATCTGGCTGATGAAAAAAAAGCTTTCGATATTATTGATGAATATCTAAAATCAACCCAAAATTGATTTCATATTTTTAAATTTTACGTTTTACAGAAATCGGGTTCAAATTCTTTTGAGTCCGATTTTTTTCTTCTTTGATAAAAAATTCTTATCATTGCACTGCAAAGACGGGGAATTAGCTCATCTGGCTAGAGCGTTAGACTGGCAGTCTAAAGGTGACGGGTTCGATCCCCGTATTCTCCACTTGAATAATCTTCTGAATTTCAGAAGATTATTTTGTTTTATGGCAAAATATTTGCATTCATCATCCCAAATATTCGAGTTCATAGAATACGATTATTGATTAAAGGGGGCATTAGTTGCCCTCTTAATTTTTTTATGAATTAGATGATTGATTTCGCTTCAAACTCTTGTTTAATTTAGATAAGTATCCTATTTTTGTTAAGTTATCGGAAAAATGAATGCTAATTGAGGAAAAACTATTTTTTAAATTGAATTAAATGAAAAAATCTGTACTACTCATATTATTCTCGATATTGATGGTCTCTTGTGCAACTTCTAAATCCGCAAAAAAATATTCTTACAAAAAAACAACAACTTATAAATCTGCCAATCTCAAAAAACTGAATTCCAATTATTCAGGAAATGTTTCAGGAACCCGAGCTTCTGTTATTAATGATGCGGAACATTATCTGGGAACACCTTATAAATATGCAGGCAATACAAAAGCAGGCTTTGACTGTTCTGGTTTGGTCTGCAAAGTTTTTGATGAAAATAATATTAAAATGCCAAGACGTTCCGCAGATCAAGGTAAAGAGGGGATTTCTGTTGATGTTTCCAGAGTAAAACCTGGTGATCTTCTCTTTTTTGCCACAGCAGGTGGCTCTGCAGTAACTCACGTAGGGATTGTTAATGAAATTCTCAATGGAGAGGTTACATTTGTACATTCTTCTACATCCAAGGGCGTAATCATTTCTTCTTTAAATGATGCTTATTGGAATAAAGCATTTCTTTTTGCGAGAAGTGTTCTATAATTTATTATTTTTGCCAAAGGATATAATGATGAAGTTCAATAATTTTTTATTGGACTTTTTTATTTTATTAAAATCAATTATTAATCAATTATAACTAAGAAATGTCTTTACAGGAAAAAATTGAAAAAGCTTGGGATAACCGCGAACTTTTGAAGGAAGAAGAATATCAAAATGCCGTAAGAGAAGTAGTTGCGAAGCTGGATGCAGGAGAACTGAGAACAGCTGAGCCAACGGAAAACGGATGGCAAATCAATGAGTGGGTAAAGAAAGGTGTGGTAATGTATTTCCCAATCCAGACAATGGAAACCATAGAAGTTGGTCCTTTCGAATTCCACGATAAAATTCCTTTGAAGAAAAATTATGCAGAGAAAGGCGTAAGAGTTGTTCCTCACGCCATTGCAAGACACGGAAGTTTTGTAGCTAGCGGTGTAATTATGATGCCTTCTTATGTTAATATTGGAGCTTATGTAGATTCCGGAACTATGGTTGATACTTGGGCCACTGTAGGAAGCTGTGCTCAGATTGGTAAAAACGTTCACTTGAGTGGAGGTGTAGGAATTGGAGGAGTTTTGGAACCATTGCAAGCGGCGCCTGTAATCATCGAGGATGATGCGTTCATTGGTTCTCGTTGTATCGTTGTGGAAGGTGTTCGTGTTGGGAAAGAAGCTGTTCTTGGAGCGAATGTCTGCTTGACAATGTCCACTAAAATTATTGACGTAACCGGTGATGAACCTGTAGAAATGAAAGGTTATGTTCCGGAACGTTCCGTAGTGATTCCAGGAAGTTACACTAAGAAATTCCCTTCTGGAGAATATCAAGTTCCTTGTGCTTTGATTATCGGAAAAAGAAAGGAATCGACAGACAAGAAAACATCCTTGAATGATGCGTTGAGAGAAAATAATGTTGCGGTTTAGGATTTAGAAAAAATAAAAACTGCCTGTCAAATTTGATGGGCAGTTCTCTAATACTAATGACCATTTTGTGAAACAAAAATTCTTAAAATTGATTTCAGATTACAGAATTATTTTTGTAATCTACATTATAGTCTCCGCCGTTACAGCATACAGCAAGTACAAAAGAGGAACAGGCGGTTACAACAACTACTTGATTTTCAAAGGGGTTTTTTACAACACGTTGCAGGAGAAAAATATTTTTCTGCAATATCCCGATTTGTTTTTTGACAGCAATCATTACGGCGTATTTTTTAGTCTTTTGATTGCGCCTTTTGCAATGTTGCCAGATGGTTTTGGTGCAGTTCTATGGAACGTTGCGATTACTTTGGTTTTTCTTTACGCCATTTACAAACTTCCATTTTCTGACAGAAAAAAATCATTTTTCGCCTGGCTTTGTTTGCAGGAATTCATCACTGCATCGACCTATTTTCAATTTAATATTATTTTGACTGGATTGTTGATGCTGTCGGCGATTTACATTTATGAAAGAAAAGAAGCTCAATCTGCATTTTCAATTCTCATTGGAACCTTTGTTAAAGTTTATGGGATTGTTGGTTTATCAGCTTTCTTCTTTATTAAAAATAAATTTAAGTTTATACTGAGTTTCATCATCATAGCAATCCTGTTTTTTGTTTTACCAATGCTGATTTCCAGTCCGAATTTTGGTGTTCAGTCTTATATAGATTGGTATGTTTCTTTATCTGGAAAAAATCTGGAAAATCAAGCGTTGGGTACACGGCAGGATTATTCATTAATGGGCGTTGTAAGAAGGATTTTAGGTAATGCAAATATTTCGAATCTCATATTTTTAATTCCAGGATTTATAATATTTATGACGCCTTATCTTAGAATTAAACAATATAAAAATCTTAGTTTTCAATTGATGATTTTAGCCTCAACGCTATTGTTTGTCGTGCTTTTCAGCTCAGGTTCAGAAAGTCCGACTTACATAATTGCAGTTGCCGGCGTTATGATTTGGTTTTTGATGCAAAAGAAATTGACTAAAATAGACATTGGATTATTGATTTTTGTGATGATTTTCACTTGTTTTGCATTTTCGGATTTATTTCCAAAATCAATTAAAGAAGGTATTTTTATTAAATATTCTACGAAAGCAATTCCGTGTATAATGATTTGGCTCCGGGTGATGTATGAATTGCTGACAAAGGATTTTGAGAAAGATTATCAATTAGATTAAATCATTTGAACTGATGAAAAAGATTTCCATCATAATTCCCGTTCATAACGAAGAAGGCAATATTGCGCTGATTCATCAAAGAATCAAAACCGTCTTTTCAAAGCTCCAAAATTACACCTTCGAGCTAATTTTCGTGAACGATGGAAGTCGGGACAATTCTCAGTCGATTTTGGAACAATTAAGTCAGGAATTTGATAATGTCAAATTCATAGAATTCTCCCGCAATTTTGGTCATCAACCCGCCGTAAAAGCAGGAATAGATTTTGCAAACGGCAACGCTGTGATCTCGATGGATGCCGATTTGCAACATCCGCCAGAACTGATTCCAGAACTTATAGAAAAATGGGAAAATGGTTTTGATGTGGTGTTGACTAACAGAAAATATCCGGAAGAAATTTCCTATTTCAAGAAAAAAACATCAGAGATTTTTTACCAGTTTCTATCCAAAATTTCTGATGTCGATTTGAAAAAAGGCGGCGGTTCCGATTTCCGATTGATGGATGCTAATGTTATCCAATCTTTCAGAAATTTTAACGAAGACGATTTGTTTCTCAGAGGATTAACGAGCTGGATGGGCTACAAACAAACCACAGTCCAGTTTCTTGCAGGTGCCAGAAATGCCGGCGAAAGCAGCTATAATCTTAAAAAAATGATGAAGTTTGCTTTTACAGGAATCACCGCTTTTAGTGTGAAACCATTGTACCTTGCGGCGTTTTTGGGATTTATATTTTCGGCTTTTTCAGTAATTGGTTATGCGATTTATGTGATTGAATCTTTTGTCTCGGGAACAGAAATCTCAGGTTGGGCATCGCTCATTATGACCATCGTTTTTTTTGGTGGTTTACAATTGATTATCTTGGGAATAGTCGGAATTTATTTGGGTAAAATTTTCAAACAAGTCAAAGAAAGACCCAATTATATTATTCGCTCGAAAAATTTTTAATCAAATTTATTTATTTTCAAAAAAATCAGATGCGTTGTGGTAACTATCTGTCCCGTAGTTTAATATGAATTTACCATTTGGTTTTAAAATAAAGAATGCATCGCAATTTTCTTGATCTTTAAATATATTTTCTGAAAAAAAACCAGAATCTTGAATGAAAATCTTATTTTTTTCTACATAAATTTTCAGATTAGGAAATAAATCTTTTTTATAAATAAAAAAATCTAATGCATTATTTTTTTTACTAATATCATTAGAAATTTTAATCATATTATAATAATAAGTTTCTAAATTTTTATCTTTTAATAGGCTACAATTAGCAGCTGATTGTTGATAATTTATAAAAATTGATTTTCCTTCCTGAATTTTAATGTTTAATTCTTTTTCTAATTCTTTTTTTATGATTAAATATTCATCAGATGTAAATTTCCCATAAGATACTTTTCTGCTAAGAAGATATTCTTTACTTAAAGGTTTCGTATTTACTTTTTTATCTTTAAATAAAGTTTGAGATATAACAAAAGTAGGATATATAATCATTAAGCAAAAAATTAATCTTTTCATAGAAGTTGCTATTTATACAAATGTAAATATTTTCTAAAATTCTTCTGTTAAAAAAATAATACATTTGCAAATATCAATTATTAAATGATTTTACTAAGTTTCGATATCGAAGAATTTGATATGCCTTTGGAATATAATGGCGAGATTCCTTTGGAAGAACAATTGGCGGTTTCAAGAAAAGGGTTGCAAAATATTCTTAGAATCCTGAAAAAAAATCAAATCAAAGCGACTTTTTTTTCAACGGTAGTTTTTGCTGAGAATAACAAGGATTTGGTTCAACAATTACTTTCCGAAGATCACGAATTGGCTTCTCACACTTGGTTTCATTCGGAGTTTGAGGAGAAACATTTGGCGGAATCAAAACAGGAATTAGAAAGATTATTCGATACAAAAGTGATTGGGCTAAGAATGCCGAGAATGAGTCCTGTTTCGGAAGATGCAGTTTCTGATGCAGGATATTTTTATAATTCGTCTATCAATCCAACTTATTTACCCGGAAGATATAATAATTTCAAAGTTAGTCGAAAACCATTTTGGCAGAAGAAAGTGTTGCAATTTCCGGCTTCGGTTTCTACGATGTTTAGAGTTCCTTTGTTTTGGTTAAGTTTTCATAACTTTCCACTTTGGATTTATAAATTTTTGTCCAAATTATCATTAAGTTCAACAGGATTTTTGAATATTTACTTTCATCCTTGGGAATTTGCAGACATTTCGAATCCAAAATATAAACTGCCGGCATTTACTTTTAAAAATACAGCAGAATCGATGGAAAGTCGTTTTGATGATTTTATTAAATGGGCAAAAAAAAATAATTATCAGTTTTCTACAACCAGAGATTTTTTGGAAAATTGGACTAAAAAAAATAAAAATTAATGAAGATTGCTTACGACGCCAAACGTATTTTTTCCAGCTGGTCTGGTTTAGGAAATTATTCCCGCGATTTGGTTCGGGTTTTATCAACGTATTTTCCGGATAATCAATATTTATTATTCAATAAAAAAAAATCTGAACGAGGCGAAGCAATATTAAAATTGCCCAATGTGACTTTCGTCCAGACAACAAAAGGCACACTTTCCCGACAGCTGAAAACTGGAATCGATGCACAAAATAACGATGCGGACATTTTCCACGGTTTATCAGGTGAATTACCTTTGCGATGGAACAAAAAACCGATTAAAAAAGTCGTTACCATCCACGATTTGATTTTCGAACGATATCCAGAATATTACACGTGGATTGACCGGAAAATCCACTTTTGGAAATTCAAAAAAGCAGCCCAATCTGCGGATAAAATCATTGCGATTTCGGAACAAACTAAAAAAGATATTATCCATTATCTGAAAGCTCCGGAAAGTAAAATCGAAGTAGTTTATCAAGGTTGTCACGCCAGTTTCAAAGTAAAACAATCGCAGGAAATTCTTACTCAAATCAAAGAAAAATTCAATCTTCCCGATAAATTTCTTCTGAATGTCGGAACGATTGAACCAAGAAAAAACTTATTGAATATTATAAAAGCTTTGAAAGCTTCCAAAATTCCATTGGTTGTAGTTGGAGCAAAAAAGCCAAAATATTTCAAACTAATCGAGAAAGAAATCAAGAATGGAAAAGTAGAAGTTCAATTTCTTTCTGGCGTTTCTATGGAAGAATTGGCTGGGATTTACAAACTTGCTGAAATTTTCATCTATCCAAGTTTTTTCGAAGGTTTTGGGATTCCTGTCATCGAAGCGTTGTTTTCAGAAACGGTTGTAATTACAAGCAATACAAGTTGTTTGCCAGAAGCCGGCGGTCCAGATTCTGTCTATGTCAATACTGAAAGTGCGGAAGATATACGAGCCAAAATTCTTTTCCTTTGGAATAACGAATCTGAGAGAAAACGCAGAGCTGAAAAAGGTTTGCAGTTTGTTCAGAAATTTAATGATGAAACGATTGCTGATGAAATGATGAAGGTTTATCAGAGTTTGGTTTAATGGAAATTTATTTTGAGAAAGGCTTCGAGAGCCTCAGGGACAAAACCTTCAACTATCAACTGACAACCAACAACTAATAATTCCTTTCTCCAAAAATAGCAGAGCCAACTCTTACAGAATTAGAACCGGATTTTATTGCAATCGGAAAATCTCCGCTCATTCCCATTGATAAAGTTTCTAATGGTTTTAGTTGAGATAATTCATCAAAAAGGTTTTTTAGGATAGAAAATTCTTCACGGATTTGGGTTTCATCGTCTACAAAACTTGCCATTCCCATTAAACCTTTTATTTCAATATTTGGAAAATTACCTTCAAGATATTGGTTGAAAATATCTTTAGCCTCGTCTGTTGTTAATCCGAATTTAGTGTCTTCTTTAGCGATTTTCACTTGAAGCAAAACATTGATTTTTCTATTGTTTTTTAAAGCTTCTTTATCAACTTCTTTCAAAAGTTTTTCACTGTCAATGCTTTCTATCATTGCAACAAAACCTGCAATGTATTTCACTTTGTTAGTTTGGAGATGACCTATGAGATGCCATTCTATGTCATTGGGAAGAACGGGTTGTTTTTCCAACAATTCCTGAACTTTGTTCTCTCCAAAAACCTTTTGTCCCAAATCATAAACTTCTTTGATTTTGTCTGAAGGATGATTTTTGGAAACTGCAACCAATTTTACAATTTGAGGAAGCTGAGAAAGTATATCTTGATAATTTTGTTTGATTAACATTATAATTGAATTTAAGAAAATCTGATGCAAAAATAGAGATTAATTATGTTATAAAATCAGTTTAAGAATTGGTCTAAAATTCGTAAATTTGAGGAAATTTTATTTCGAATAATAATCACAAAAATATGAGTCAATTTGATGTAACCGTTATCGGTTCTGGTCCTGGCGGATATGTAGCAGCAATCAGAGCTGCACAATTGGGTTTCAAAACAGCAATTATTGAGAAATATCCTACTTTGGGCGGAACCTGCCTTAACGTAGGTTGTATCCCTTCCAAAGCTTTGCTTGACAGTTCTGAACATTTCGAAAAAGCAAAACACGAGTTTGCTGATTACGGAATCATCATCAACGAGCCGAAAGTAGATTTGGCAAAAATGATTGAGCGTAAAAATGGAGTAGTGGAGCAGACAACAAAAGGAATCAATTTCCTAATGGACAAAAACAAAATCACTGTTTTTGAAGGTGTTGGAAGCTTCGAATCTGCAACTCAAATCAAAGTGACGAAAAACGACGGTTCATCAGAAAACATCGAATCAAAATATACAATCATAGCAACAGGTTCAAAACCTTCAAGCTTACCATTCATTACATTGGATAAAGAAAGAGTAATCACTTCAACAGAAGCTCTTAATTTGAAAGAAGTACCTAAACATCTTGTTGTTATTGGAGGTGGAGTTATCGGATTAGAACTTGGTTCTGTTTATTTGAGATTGGGTTCTCAGGTAACTGTTGTAGAGTTTATGGACAAAATCATTCCAGGAATGGACGGTTCTTTGTCTAAAGAATTACAGAAAGTTCTTAGAAAACAAGGAATGAAATTCGAACTTTCTACAGCGGTTTCTGCAGTGGAGAGAAATGGAGATTCTGTAAAAGTAACAGCTAAAAATAAGAAAGGCGAGGAAGTAACTTACGAGAGTGATTATGTTCTTGTTTCTGTTGGAAGAAGACCTTACACAGATGGACTTGGATTGGAAAAAGCTGGTGTAGAACTAGACGAAAGAGGAAGAGTTAAAACTAATGACCATCTTCAGACTAATGTTTCTAATATCTATGCAATTGGAGACGTTGTTGCAGGAGCAATGTTAGCTCACAAAGCGGAAGAAGAAGGAACTTTGGTTGCTGAGATTCTGGCTGGACAGAAACCTCATATCAATTATAATTTAATTCCTGGTGTTGTTTACACTTGGCCAGAAGTTGCTGGAGTTGGTAAAACAGAAGAGCAATTGAAAGCTGAAGGTGTTGCTTACAAAGTTGGGAATTTCCCAATGAGAGCTTTAGGAAGAAGCCGTGCAAGTGGCGACACAGACGGATTTGTGAAAATCATCGCTGATGAGAAAACTGACGAAGTTCTAGGTTTCCATATGATTGGAGCAAGAGCTGCAGATTTAGTAGCGGAAGGCGTTATCGCAATGGAGTTCCGTGCAAGTGCAGAAGATATCGCTAGAAGTTCTCACGCGCACCCAACTTATGCAGAAGCTGTGAAAGAAGCTGCTTTGGATGCGACTGGGAAGCGTGCGATTCATATGTAAGATTTTAAAACAATATATTTAGAAAGAGAGGCTTTTGTCTCTCTTTTTTGTTTTTAAAGATAATTATAACAGAATATCTGAAATCTAATGTCTAATATCTAACATCTAATCTCTTTTTTGTTCTTACTTTTGTTAAAATTTTGGTTATGATAAAAGAACTGGATAAAGATTTCACAAGTCTTAATGAATATATTAGAGGACTCAACCCGAGTAAAATTTTTATTCTGGTGGATGAAAATACACACGATCACTGTTTGCCGATTTTACTCCCGAATTTGGAAACCGATGCGCCTTTCGAAGTTATCGAGATTGAAGCCGGTGAAGAAAATAAAAATATCGGAACAGCCACCCAACTTTGGGAAATCTTCTCCGAAATGGAAGCTGACAGAAAATCACTTCTAATTAATCTTGGTGGAGGTGTTGTGACGGATTTGGGTGGATTTGTCGCTTCCACTTATAAGAGAGGTTTCAAATTCATTAATGTTCCTACAACTTTGCTGTCGATGTGTGACGCCTCAATTGGTGGAAAAACGGGAATTGATCATCAGTATCTTAAAAATATCATTGGAACTTTTGCTTTGCCCGAAGGGATTTTCTTTTATCCAAAATTCCTAGAAACTTTGAAATTTGAAGAATTGAGAAGTGGTTTTGCAGAGATGCTAAAACACGGATTGATTGCAGATGCCAATCATTGGAATGACCTGAGTTCATTAGTTAAGATTACGCCAGAAGATGTTGCGCCTTTCATTAATCGAAGTATGGAAATCAAAAATGAGGTTGTAACCAAAGATTTTAAGGAAGAGAACGTGCGTAAGATTCTCAACTTCGGACATACGATTGGGCACGCGGTGGAAAGTCTTTTTATGAAAAAAGGAGAATTAATCCCTCACGGTGAAGCGGTGGCTCTCGGAATGATTTGTGAAACGCATTTGGCTCTACTTGCAGGCTTGATAGATGTTGAGGTTTCATCTACTATTATTTCTAAGATTCAAAGATTATTTCCTTATGTCGATATTTCAAAATTTAATAATGGAGCCATTATAGATTTAATGTTTAATGATAAGAAAAATCAAGATGGAAATATCAATTTTTCATTGATTGATGGAGTAGGAAGTTGTAGTTTTGACCAAAAATTAGGAGTAGAACAGATTATTTTGACTCTGGATTTCTATAAAAATTTAAATAAAAATTAAACTTGCTATTCTTTGAATACTATTTATATATTATTGAAAATCATATATTTAATGTTTTCACTTCTTAAATTTTAATTTTTTTTTCTTTGATAGTTTTAAATTTTGGCAAAGATTTTGGAACTATCCCAATCGTAAAACAAAATTTAAAATTTGAAATTATGAAAAAGTTATTTTTAGGACTAGGTTTAGTAGTAGGAACATTTGCATTTGCACAAACTAGTCCAACATTCGGTTTAAAAGCAGGGGTTAACGTATCATCTATTTCAAAAGATGGTTATGATGATGCAAAATCAAAAGCAGGATTTTCAGGAGGTGTATTTATGAATCTTCCTGTTTCGGAACAGTTCAGCATTCAGCCAGAGGTAATGTATAGTCAGCTAGGTTCAAAAGTGACTAATAAATATTCCACAACTGTACTAGGTAATACTTATGAAGCAACTTCTAGTGCAAAACTGAATTTGGATTATATTACAATTCCCGTTATGTTTCAGTTCAGAGCTACGCCGGCTTTTTATTTAGAAGCAGGTCCTGAATTCGGATTCCTAACCAGTGCAAAAGCTAAAGACATCAACACAACAGTAGTAAATGGTTCTACTACGAACACATCAACTTCTACATCAGAAGATTTGAAAGATTCTTACTCAGGATTTAATATGGGAGCTGCTTTAGGACTTGGTTATGATATCACACCAAATTTTGGTATCAATGCTAGATATGTAGCAGGTTTCACAGACATCAATAAGAAAGATAGTAATACAAATGGTAATACATCTCTTCAGAATGATGGTAACAAAAACAGAAATAATACATTCCAAGCCGGAGTTTATTATAAATTCTAAAAATTACATCAACTTAAAAGTTACAAAAGACCGAGTAAATCGGTCTTTTTTGTTTCATATTCTATATTTTTGTTTTTCATAAACAATTATATATGAAGAAAAGCTTAGGGATTTTAGGATTGGGATTTGTACAGATTATATGTGCACAATCATTTGGAGTTAAAGGAGGTGCTAATATCTCTACAATAAGTAAAGAAAAAAGTTGGGAAGATGCTAATTCTAAAATTGGATATTTTGCCGGATTTTATATGCATACGCCAGTGAATAGTGTTTTCAGTATTCAGCCAGAATTGCTATTTAATAATATGGGCGTAAAGTATGACAATTCTAATACATCTCATACATTAGGCCTGGATTATATTTCTATGCCAATTATGTTTCAATTTGAACCTATTCCCAATCTTTATTTGGAAGCAGGTCCTCAGTTTTCTTTTTTGATAGGAAATAGTGATCGTTATAAAAAAGAAGATGTGGTTACTATCATTAAATATAGAAATAATTCCAACTACAATAGTTTTGATTTATCTGCCGGTTTGGGTGCAGGATTCCGATTCAACAATATGGCGATTGGACTAAGGTATGTTGCCGGATTTACAGATATAAAAAAGAACGGCTCCACCAGCTGGAACAACAGTGACAAACAACTCCGGAACAATGGCTTCCAGATTGGTTTGCAATATGGGTTTTAAAGAATTTACAATACTCTAATAACAAAAAAAGACCGAAATCCTTCGGTCTTTTGTGGTATTTATATTTACTTATTAATTTTTGATAATCTTGATTGGCAATTGTTTTTTACCATCCACTACAGGAACTAGAATATAAGTCCCTGCTTCCCATTTCTGAGCAGGAATAGATAGTCTTTCCGAGTAAATCTTGCCAAGATTCTGATCGTAAAGAAGCTTTCCGTCTGTACTGTAGATGGCTACTGAAAGATTTTTTGACTGAGAGATTTTTAGTTCGACCGCATCTTTTACCGGGTTTTGTAGTAATGTTAAATAAGGCGTGGCAACTATCTGTGTATTACCCACTCCTAAAGATCCGGAATCAAAAACAATTTGCCAGTTATTAACAGAACCTGTGTCTCCTGTGGCGCTGTCAAAAACCTTGATTTTCCAATCGCCGTTTACAGCTTTTCCATTTAATAAAGTTATTAAATTAGCTTCAGAATAATCGGTAGGAGTAGTATTGGTTCCGCCTGCTGTCGGCAAAAAAACACCTGCAGGGATCTGCGTGGATGATGACCATGTAGAAAGACCAATCAATTTTCCGCTGGCGGCAGAATTAAAGCCAATTACATTAGCGGCAACAAAATTAGCGCTACTACCGGCTGTTGATGTAGATCCGGAATTTATCATTCTTTTGAGAAGAGCTATTGCTCCTGTTTCTGTTCCGCCGGGAGGAACCAAAGCAATTGTAAGATCTCCTGCCCATGTATGAACCAATCCGAAATTGAATGTAATTTTTGAAGGATCAGTAATATTCGTGGTAATAGGGACATTAATTGTAGATGTCACGCCGGAAGTGCTATTATCAGGAATTGCCACAGATGTGGTGTTGCTATAAGTCTGGGAAGATAATAATCCTGAAAGCAAGATTGAAGAAAATAAAAGTTTTTTCATAATATATTATTTTTAAGTCTAACATTATAAAGCTACATATTAAAATTATCAAATATTTACTTATGATTAAAATTTAATATAAATTTAATATTAAAATGGAAATAGTAATATATTATGTTTAGTTCTTTTGGGGTTCTTATATAAAAACACCATCTTGACCCGATGGTGTTTTTAGATTTATATGTTATTATGTATTTATCTTACAATTAAATTTTTACTCATAGTTTCACCGTTATTTGATATCCTAATCCTGTAAGTTCCTGTTTTCAAGTGAGAGATATTGATTTTTGTTTTTTCATTAGTCATAATACCATTAGAAATTAACTTTCCAGATAGATCAACAATCTGATACGTTGCGCCTTTTACAGATTTATTTAATGAAATATTTACCTCTCCTTTTGCAGGATTTGGATAGATAGCAAAGCCTTTTTCCAAAGCAGCCTCGTTTACAGCTAGAACTTCTTTGATTTTGAATGCAGAAGAGTTAACAGCATAATAAATATTATTAACAGCTTTAATCATCAATCTAGCACTTGCTACAGTTTGATTAGGCAAAGTTACTGATGCAGATCCCGTGTTTGGTACTTCTGCAAGCAAAGTAAATGTAGCTCCTGCATCTTTTGAAAGTAATATTTGTACAGTAGATGTGTTGATAGGAGATGCATCTGTGCCTGCAACATCCCAAGTAACAGTTGTTGCTTCCCCGCCGTTATATTCTATGTTTGAAGTATGAGAAGTTACTTTAAATGGTCCTGTAGCTGCAACCGTAACTCTCATTACATCTCTGGCAGCTTGGTTTCCTGTTACTTTATTATCATTTACTAGCAATGAAAAGTTAAGAGTTCTAGCCACACTTGGAATAACTTCCCATTTTGGAGTGAGAATATTATTTAACACAGAAGAAAATAAAGGAACATATCTTTGGTTAGATGTGGTTGGAGTGTAAGATCTGAAAACAGGACCTCCTGTAGCTGTTGCAACTGGTGGTTGTGTATTACTTGTGTAATCTGTTTGCTCCCAAAGATAAGTAAGCGCATCACCATCCGGATCTGTTCCGGCTCCTGTTAAGACAAACGCAGTCCCAAATGGAATGGTATAATCTGCTCCTGCATCTGCTGTGGGTACAGAGTTACCATTTGATACTTTTGAAGAACAATCTGCCGCTCTGCTCACCCAACTGTACATTTCATTAACGCTCGCAGAGTGAAAATATGGATCACTATGAGCTTGAACATTATTCGCTGTTCCACAAATACCGGCATAAGCCATAATGGTGCTTCCACTTCCTGGCTCCATTGCAGTTGTGGTATTCGCATTCCCGCTGCAAGATCCTGTATTAGCACGGAAAGTATGATTTCCACCAAACTGGTGACCTATTTCATGAGCTACATAATCAATATAGAATGCATCATTCACAGGAGCAGTAAGACCTGTTACACCTCCAGCTTTTGTATTAGTGGTACAAACCGATCTAAGATATGCTACACCACCACCACCAGTGCTGAATACGTGACCTATATCATAATTTTCTGTACCAATAACAGCGTTACAAACCGTTTGATTTTCGCTTAACATAGCACTTCCGCTGTTATTTGTATAATTATCAGAATCTATGAATATCAGTTGGTCATTATTTGCTACTAATAACATTGTGGAGGAAATAGTTTTTTCATAAACACCATTAACTCTTGTCATAGCTACTGCCATTTCTGTCATAATAGCTGCTTTTTTCTGCTCTGTAGTTCCGGCAGAAAGCCCGGCTCTATTGATATGATATGCTGCATATTCTATAGTACAAGCCAATGCCAAACGATAAGTTCTGAATTGTCCATCTTTTACAAGCATATCTTTCATAACAATATCATTGCCATAATCTTGACCTTGGGAGAAATTAACTTTTTCGAAATCACAGTTAAATGTTTCTGGATTTGCTGGCAGTGCGCTTCTTTTATACACCATGTAAGAAGACAAGTCATTGGTATAAGCATCCATGTAACTTACATCCCAACCATCAAAGTACATAATGTTAACACCTTCATATGGAGTAGTGGAAAATCTGATGGTATTGCTGGAATTTCCCTTTTCATAACCAACGTAAGAGCGGATGTCAGCGAATTTAGCTTGCAGCGCAGGTTCCATTACAGAAGCCTCTTTCACTATATAATCAACTAGTTTTCCGGTGGCTGTCGGGAATTTTAAAACCAGACTTTCATCATTAGATTCTCTGCTGGGTGTTTTCGAAAGTTCAGATTTTAACCCTTGAACATTTAAGCTGTAAAGTTTGTAATCCGTTGGCATTACTTTGACTTCCTTTAAAGGCGCTTTACCCAGCGTATTGGTATTTTGAATTTGGGTCCAAAAATTTTTCTGAGAGAACATTAGCCCAGACAGCATAATTCCCGATGTAATAAGTAATTTTTTATTCATTTTTCTAAATATATATTTTCGTATTATTTTTTTATCAGTCTTTTTCTTCAAGGTTTTTTTTTATGGTTTCTATAACGTCGTTAACTCCAGATTGAAAAGAATTAGGATCTATAGTTTTAGTAAGGGCCGAGTAAACCACTTTTTCATAAATCTTGTTTTTATGCTTTACAAAGCTACTGATAATTATAAAAATATTAAAGAAAATCTATTTTGGCAATGTATTCTGTAGCAAAATGAATGTTTTAGTCTTTAATTGTGATAGTTTCCCCTTTTGTATGCGCATTCATCTGTGGCGCATAGTAATTCTGCAAAGTGGTGATTCCGTTAGAGAATTTTCCACTTGCATTGGCAACATAATCATATTCGAAAACATATTTTCCTTTCGGCATATATTCGATATAGAAATTGGTGGAGGCATCTTTTGTGGATTGATAATATCCCAGATTATTCTTCCATTGATAACCAGAAATCACATCAAAAGGTTCAAAACCTGCAGCTCGCATATCTTTCAGGTGAATGAATTCCATATTTCTGTCGGTATTCAGAATCATTCTTACAGTAATTTTATCTCCAACTTTGATTGACGAATTTTCACCGATTTTAATGAGTTGTTCACCATTTTCAGTCTTCACTTTCTTATATAACTCTTTAGAAATCGAAATATAACTTTCCGAAGATTTTATTTTATCAAGGTCTTCATAATATTGCCAGAACAAACCACCTTGAACAATTCCTGCACTTTCTTTTTTAATAGTAACGGTTGAAAGATTTTTATCCAAGTTATCAGAATTAATCGATTGTTTAACATAACCTGTCGCTTGCGTTTGCGGATTCAGTGGTTTTCCGCCCCAAGTGATTTCAGCTTTATCGGATTGGCTCATTTCAATCGCCGAACCTTTGGTTTCTGCAGAAGTCCAAGATTTCCCTGAATTCAAAATCGTAAAAATCACTTCCGCTGTTCCTCTGGAATTTCCCCAAGAATTCACTTCTTTTTGAGTAATCAGCCAGATTTTCATTTCTTCAATAAAATTTTCATCCGTCGGTGTTAATTTTTGGAATGCTTCAATGGCTCCTGCGTGATTTACAGTTTTAGAAGAATACCAGCCCCAATCGTTGAGATTTTGTTTCCAATAAACACCTTGAGTTTCTGATTGTGTCGAAGTTTCTTTCAAGTAAGTCATCAGTTTTTTCGAAACATCTTTCAATCCATAATTATTGAATAATAAAGCCGAACGATGCAATCCAAAGAAAGTAAAATCTTTGATTTCTGCTTTTTTCGCTTTTGAAATAACCGAAGCTTTTAGACTTGCACCTTTTGCTTTCAAAGCATATTCTTTTTCCCAATAATGTCTCGTGTCCAAATAATCGAGAATAAAATTATTCCAAACATTGTCTTTATCTGTTTTCCAATATTTATTCACTTCATTATCAACATAAGAAACCAATTTTTTGACCAATTCTTTTTGTTCGGTACTTTGATAATCAGAAATATTTCCTTTAAGCCATTCATTGACTCTACCAAGATTTTTCAAAATATAAAGCGAAGTGTAATAAGAACTTGGATAACCTTGATACCAACTGAATCCACCGTCAGGATTTTGAAGTTTTACCAACTCTGACCAATCATTTTGAATTGAATTTCGCATTGTGTTTGCATCGAATAATCTTGCTAATTTCTGCATTTGTTCTGTTTCATTTTTCGATTCTAAAACCCAAGGCGTTTCATCTAATAACAATTGTTTCAGTTCCTGATTTTTTTCAAGATTCGAGTTGAATAGACCTTTGGATTGATATTCATCAAAAACAGTTTTCATTTTTGGATTCGCTTTGAAAATTTCCGAAGACAAAACATCTGCAAACCATTTGTTGAAAACAACATCCGCAGAATTGTTTGTGTCATCTTTCAAACTTGGCAATGCAAACATAATTTTCCAAATCGGATTGGTTGTCAGTTCCAAAGTGTTGGAAACATTCGTCAACGTTTTAGAATCAGAATTTTTCAAATTTTCCAAAGTGAAAATTTTCGTCTGTCCTTCTTTTACAAAAATCGGAAGTGCATCTGTCACCAACATTCTATTTGGAAGAACTGCGATTGCTTTTTGCTCACCGTCAGAGAAATTGCCTGCTTTTGCAACGATTTTAATAATAATCGAAGAAACATTATTTGGAACTTTCAATTTCCAAGTTGCCGATGTATTTCCATTTTCAGCCAATGAAAAAGATTGTTCCTTATTATATCCAGAAACTGCAGTCAATTGAGTGATTCCAAATTTTTCAGTGATATCTTCATTTGTAAATGCATCCAAAATCTGAAGTTGTGCAAATCCTGTCAACTTTTGATTGATTAAACTTGAGATTTTAGTTTGAAGATTCAATTCATCGCCTTCTCGTAAGAATCTTGGATAATTAGGTGTAATAGAAAACTCTTTTTGTGTTACTACAGATTTTTCTAAAATTGCTGTTCTCGCATCTTTGGTATGAGCCAAAAACATCACTTTCCATTGTGTCAAAGCTTCCGGAGAAGTGAATTCAAATGAAACATTTCCATCTTTGTCTGTGAGAAGATTTGGGTAGAAAAACGCAGTTTCGTTAAGGTTTTGACGAACTGGGATTTTGTCTAAGTTTCCAAAATTTTCTACTTTTTTTACAGCATAATTCAAGCTTTTCTTTTCAGTAACAACTTCTTCTATTTCTTGCGTTTTTGCAGAATCAGCAATTTGAATTCCGGCAACTTTTCCAGAAAGTGCTTCGTTAACTGACATTGGCGCTGCAACCTTATTAGAAGCTATTCCTCTAATTCTGATATTATTTCCTGTACCATAAATGCCTCCGTCAAACCAATTAAACTGTGGTGAATTAATATTATAATTCTTTAAGAATTCAAATCTTTTATTATAATATTGTTGTTCAAGTCCATTTCTTAATTCATAAGAACTTTGATAAAATGGAGCATAGAACTTCTGCCAATTCCAAGAATTAGACGCAAATTGGTCAAGCGATTTATCATACATATTCGCTAAAACTTCTGCATTGATTTTTTCTTTATCAGCACCAGAAATTTTTATCGTCCATTTTTCTTTTTGTCCAGGCTGTAATTTGTCTCGGAAAGTAACGGTTTCAATTTTCAAATCATCTTTGCTGTCTGCGATTTTCAAATCAACAGATTCCGTTTTCACATCATTAAAAGCAACCAATTGGAACTGCAAATTAATTCTCGAGATACTTTCATCTTTCGGAATCATCGTTTCATATTCCAAAATTCCATTTTTGAAAGATTTGGTTTCAGTCACAGTCTCGCCTTTTCCATTTTGAATAAAAATATTGACCAAAGCATCTGGAATCGCCGAATAAACAAACACTTTTGCTTTTTCTCCTCGTTTGAAATCTTGTGTTGGTTTAATTACTTCCAAGAATGGATTTTGATTTTGTCCCAACGATTTTTTATCCCAAACTTTAAAGAATTGCTCAGTTTTTATCGTGTCTTTTCCTTCGATATTATAAAGCTGAAGTTTGTAAGTACCAGCTTCCAATTTTCCTAGTTCTAATTTAGAATTGTCAGGCTGAAGCTCTCGAAGCTTTTCTAAAAGGACTTTTTCAACTTTCCAATTTTTCACATCATCATTTTTATCAAATCTGTCGTGAGGGAATTTCTGTACAAATTCTTCCTTAGAGAGTCTTGGTAAATCCTGAACAACAGACGCAAAATTCTCTCTGAAAATCTGTTTTGGTTCTTCCAGTTTTTCCAGTTTTATGTTGTAAGATTTTTTCAGAATTTGGTCATTGTAATTTTTGGTGTCAACATTTAGTTTTATAGCTTCATCGGAAAAGGTATTTCCAATTTCGTTCGCCGTAATGTAATGAGAAACCGAAGCCACTTTTACATTCGTATTGGCAGATTGTGTTTCTCCATTGATGTCCGTCACAGAAGCATTGACTGCATAATTATCAATCTGAATTCCTTCTAGAGTTTCATCTTTTTTCAACTCAATTTTGATTGTGAATTCTCCTTTCTCGTTGGTTTTTACATCACCAAGAATTGAATTTTCGTTATCGTTTCCACGAGGATACCACCAAAAATATCTCCAACGGATATTCTGTTTTTTGATTTCGTAATTGACTGTTGAATTGCTCAAAGGAACGCCTGAAAACATCATTGCTTTTCCTTTAAGTTCAATGGTTTGACCGTATTTGTATTCGTCTTTTATTGGCTCAAAAGTCACTTCAAATTTCGGACGTTTGTATTCTTCAACATTGAAATCCGTATAGCCTGAAATATGATAACCAGAATTATCATCGTCATTATCAACTTCAATATTGAAATTTCCGTTCAATTTATTTTTAGGAAGTGTAAAACTGCCGTTAACAGAACCAAACTCATTAGTTGTCAATTTCAGAGTTTGTAATTTTTCGCCGTTGGCGTCGTTCAAAGTAATATTCAAAGGAACTTTTTCTAGAGTTTTTACTTTTTGAGTTTCGCCATTAATTCCTGTTGCAATAACTTTGAAATAAACGATTTGCCCAGGTCGGTATATTTTTCTGTCGAGGAAAATTTGTGCAGATTCTTGATTTTCAGATTTGTTTCGATTACCATAATCACTATCGTAACCATAAACATTTATCAGTGAATAATTACTTCCATTTTTCACTAGAAAATTTCTGTAATATTCTTTATTCTCAGAATTTGGAATTTGGAAATTTCCAGAAGCATCGGTTTTTACAGAATGTTTTACGATTTGTTTTCCTCTTACATACTCAATAATTTCAAGACTTTCATTGGTAAAAGCTTTTCCGTTTTCGTTGTTTACGAGTTTTAGAATATTAGCTTTTGGATTAGAATCATCTTTTTTAGAAAAAATAATTTTCGAATCAGAAACGATGAAATAAAAACTTTTTTGAACCGAATTTTCCACAACATATTCAGCTAAATAAATCCCTGCTGGAAGCGCTTTCAGTTCCAAAGACGTTTTATGTGTTTTGAAATCCAAAGATTCAGGAAGCGTGAATTGGTCTTTTCTTATCAACGATTTTTTTACTTTCGCAAAAGGTGTTTTGTAAGAATCAAAAACGTGATTCAGAAAACCTTGCGTATCATCTTTGACTTCATAAGTATTCAAAGAAAATTGCTGAACATTTTTTCCTTCTGCAACAATGTGAATCGGTTTGTTGGATTGAGTTTCATTCTCATAAAATAGATTCAGCTGAGGGTTTTTAATCTGATTTTCTTTGTTTGTGATATTACTTAGAAACTTAGATTTTGGAAACATTGCTTTGGCATCATTTATCCAAGTCAAAGCCAATTTGTAATCTTGTTTTTGCTGAAGAATCTCAATCATATCATCAACAATTAAGACTTTGTAATCGCCTTTTACAGATTCGTCTTCAACCAATTTTTCAAGTTGAGCAAATCTATCTTTGCAATTATTGAGTTCACAATTATAATTTATTTTTTGATGTTTAAAATACAATTGAGAATTCCCAGAAAGTGAACCAATTTCCGAATTATAAATATCATTGATTTTTGTCGAATTTACTTTCAATTCATTGGGAGTGAAAAGATTTTGATTTCTTAAGAACTCAATATAATTGTAATTATACCAATCGGAAAGCGTTGGGAAATATTCAAGATTATCGGATTCGTCAAAGATTTCCTCGTATTTCTGCATTTGGATTTTCTTCAAAGCAGCATTTTCTTTTTCTAATTCTGAATAACTCTTCGATAAATAATTTTTGAAATCCAACTTGCTCCAAGCTTCGATTTGCTCTAAATATTGCTCTGCACTGAGCGAAGTCGAAGTGTCAATATTGGTTTTTTGATTGATTTTCCAAGAATTATTTTGATAATAATCTTTGATGAATTCCAAAGTCAGAAGATGAAATAATTGTTTTTCATCGCCCTTTAATTTAGTTTCCGTGCTTTGAAGTTTCGCAAAGAATTTAGAATTTTCGTCATTCTTCGTATCATCATAAGTCTCTTTTGTAATACTGAATTCAGCTTTCAAAGATTTGATAATTTGAATCGCGTTGTTGTCTTTCAAAGCTTGATTTTGTATTTCCAGAATAATCGGAAGATTGGATTTGTAAGTTCCTTTTTTATAATTGTCTTCGATTTTTTTCCATTGCTGGTCGTAATAGTTTTGTGCGGAAAAATTCATAGTAGCAAATATCAATAAGAATATTAATATGGATTTTAAGAATTTCATATGTGACTTTTATTTTTTTGAATGAGTGAAAGAATCACTCTATAAAGATGCATTATTTTATCGTAAGGTTGGAAAGAGAACTAATTTTTTTGAAATGTAAAGTCTATTAAAACTTATTAACCACATAGACACATCGTTTTTTCAAATTTTTAAGATTAAATAGTTAGTCATTTATTTCTATTTTATCTTTTCAAGACAAATAATTTATTTTTTTTCTATGTGCCTTTATGGTTTTAACGTTTTGAAGATTTTATTTATTTAGAACAATTTTTCCGACATTTGTTAAAGTAAAATGTCGATTTTAAATTTAGCAAAAAAATATCTCATTGACAGTCAGATTTATGTTTCATTAATGGGAACTTTTCTGGCTGGTTTTTTTATGCTGGAGCAAAAAATATTCCGATGGCCGACTTTGCTGTTGATTTTCATTACTTATTTCAGCGGTTATCTTTATACAAAATATCAGCACGACAAAAAGAAATTTTTCAACATACTGATTTTCAATTGTATTTGCGGAATTATCAGCGTTATTCTGATTCTTAAAAATCATAACGAATACAGACTTCTGAAATGGGGAATTATTGTCATTCTTGGTTTGCTTTACAATTCTTTCTTCTTGGAGAAATTCATTAGAAAAATACCTTTGTTAAAGGTTTTTTATGTCGGATTGACTTGGGCTTTGATTAATTCTTGGCTGATTCTTCCTGAATTTAATTGGGCGATTTTTTTGATTTCTTGGTTATTTATTTCGGCTCTGGTTTTACCTTTTGACATCAGGGATATGAATAGTGATGATGTTGTCACTTTTCCGATTTTGATTGGCATTCAGAAAACCAAATTTCTGGCTTATTTACTGATTTTTATTTCTGGTTTATTGAGTATTTTTTACCTTGATTTAGCATTCGGAATTTATTTTTTCGTGACTATACTTGTCACATTTGTATTGATTTATTTTTCTGAAAATAGCAATCAAGAATCATATTTTTCTTTTTGGGTAGAGAGTTGTAGTGGTTTACCTTTGTTATGGTTTTGGGTATATTGGCTTATAAATTGATTTAGCAGGTTTTCATTAAAATTATTTTGATTAATGAAAAAATCGATTCTCGTTTTGATTGTTTTTATACTGGGTTTTTCTTTTGCTGATGCGCAAGAGAAAAAAGACTCTATGTACTATAAAATTGAAGAATTTTCTGACAAACGGAAATTTACAAAGTTCATTCATCGTTTTATTTTTCGCAGAGAAGCAGATTCAACATCTGTTAAAACAAGAACCGAGAAACAGGCGCAAGTTTCTTATGATGGTAAATATATCCGCCATATAAAAATAGAGACTATTGACCCTTTTGGGTATAATACCAAAGAGAAAAAGGAAAAATCTAAATGGTACGATTGGTTTACCAATCACCTGCATTCTAATACTCGTGCTTCTACTGTTAAAAATTACTTATTATTTGAGAAAGGCGAAGAGTATAATGCCCAAAAACTTTACGAATCCGAACGTCTTTTGAGAAGTATGCCCTTTGTAAATAGAGTCAATATCAGTATATCGGATAGTACTTCCACCAAAGACTCTATAGATGTTGTGATTAAATTATTAGACTCCTGGAGTTTGAAGCCCAGATTACGGTATTCCGGAAGTAAAATTGGACTTGGAATGACGGAGGAAAACTTCCTGGGCCTAGGCCATGAAATCGATTTTCTATATAGAAACGATTCTAAAGAAAAACAAAATTATTTTACAGGCAGTTACACAGGCTATAATCTTTTCGGAACTTACATAGACGCTCAGATTTTAGGAGAACGTGATTTTGCAAAAAACGAAAGAATCAACTTTAGTGCTAGAAGAGATTTTTTCTCTCCTCTTACACGCTGGGCCGGCGGGTTGACATTTGAATATTTTATGCGCAATGTGGCTATGCCTTTAGAAAGAAATTCAGAACTCCCTACGGTGCAGATTAAAGTTTATAATCAAGATTTTTGGGGTGGATATCAATTTCCTGTTTCAGCAAATCCGGATGAAAAAATATCCAGCAATATAGCACTAATAGGACGTTTCCAGAATTATCAGTATAAAGATCGCCCCATTATAGATCAATACCGTTTTTTTAGTTCCTATAGTAGTTTTTTGATGTCAGCAGGCTTTATTCAAAGAAAGTTTTCTGTTGAGAAAAATATTTTTCAATATAATTTGCCAGAAGATATCGCTTATGGAAATTCTCTCAGCATAACCTCCGGATTTCTTACCAGAAGCAAGGAAATGATGCCTTATGCTGGGGTTTCTGCATCCTATGGTGATTTTACAAAGATTGGATATTTCAATCTCAAAGCTCAGTTTGGTCGGTTTTTTAATGAAGAAAGAGAAAACCGCGAATCTTTCCGATTGGACGGGACCTACTTCACAAATCTGATGGATTGGAAATTTGCAAAAGCCAGACATTTCTTTTCACCGACTTTAGCACTTGGAAATCCTCAACATAATTATTCTTACAGAGATAGGATTAATCTTTCCGCAGCAGAAGATTTTCCTGTTTATAATGCAGATTATATCGGCACAAAGAAGTTGGTTCTGAGATATCAGTTACAACTTTTTGTTAACAAAACTTGGAAAAATTTCCACTTTAGTCCTTATTTAACAACTGCAGTGGGCTGGTTGGCAATGCCTAATGAAAACTTACTGAAAACCAATGCTAAT
Source organism: Flavobacteriales bacterium UBA2306 (assembly GCA_002345565.1). Classification (GTDB taxonomy): domain Bacteria; phylum Bacteroidota; class Bacteroidia; order Flavobacteriales; family Weeksellaceae; genus Epilithonimonas. Next base: position 433,209 of record DDVS01000002.1, read on the forward strand.
ACAAAAATTGGTATAGGAGTTTTGATTAACAATCCTTATTTGGTTTTCAACAGGATTCAGATTTCCTTTACTTATTATCCGCGAGTTCCTTTTGATAATAATTCTGTCTTTGATTTTAACAGCAACCGCAACAATGTGCTTCCACTCAATAATTTTGCTACAGATATTCCACATTTTGTGAATTTTGGAAATTGATTTTGTTGTTATTTAGTTTTATCTTTACTGAAAATTTTTGAATGATGGAAAACATTAATGATATTAAAATAAAATTGATTCAGAAAATCTGTGAATCCGATAATTATTATTTGTTATCCGCTTTCCTCAAGAATTTTGAATCAAAATCTCCCAATATCGTCGCAGAATCTCCATCTATCTACGAATCTGAAAAACCAATGACTGAAGAAGAAGTTGAAGCCTATTTTAAAGAAGAGGAAATAAAATTGCCTGCTGATATTTTAGAAATTCTAAACATTAGCGAAGAGCAAATTAAGAATGGGCAGACTTTTACCAATGAAGAAGTAAATGCATATTTTGAAGAATGGCTAAAAGATTAATTTGGTCGCCTGTTGCGAGGGAAATCCGAAAAGAGATTTTGCAATATTGGATACTGAGAAATAAATCTAAACGCTATTCACAAAAGCTGAATATTTTGTTTGAAAATTCCGCTCAGCAAATTGCAGATTTTCCTCATTCGGGTATTTCTATTTCGGGGAATGTTTATCGTGGAAAACTCATTAAAGATTATTATATTCTCTATAAAATAGAAGATGAATCTATTGAAATTCTTTTTATTTGGGATACAAGAAAAGACCCCGCTGACTTATTAAAATTAGTAAAGAACTTCAAGTAGATGATTATCAATAAACTTTCGCTCATCAATTTCAAAAATCACTCGGAACAATCTTTTGATTTTTCACCTCAAATCAACTGTTTTGTGGGCAATAATGGAGTAGGGAAAACCAATATTCTTGATGCACTTCATTATTTGTCTGTTGGTAAAAGCTTCCTTGGAAATTCTGACCTCACTAATATAAAAAGTCAAAAGTCAGATGATGGCAGTCAGAAGTCGGAAGATTTTTTTGTGATTGAATCCGAAATTCAGAATGGAGAAAAAGAAGATATTATCAAAATTCTTCAGCCTAAAGAAGCCAAAAAAGTCATTAAAAAAAACGATAAATCTTACGACAGATTAGCTGATCATATTGGTTATCTACCAAGTGTGATGATTTCGCCGTATGATTCCAATTTGATTTCGGATTCCGGAGAAAGTCGAAGAAAGTTTTTGGACGCGATGATTTCCCAGACCGATTCTTCTTATCTTTTTGATTTGATTCAGTATCAGAAAACCATTCAGCAGAGAAATGCTTTGTTGAAATATTTTGCTAAGAACAGAACTTTTGATAAAGATTCTTTGGAGATTTATGATGACCCGATTTCGAACTTTGGAACACGAATTTTTGAAAAAAGAAAAGAATTTGTAGAAAAACTAAATCCAATTGTTCAGCATTTTTATGAAATCATTTCAGGCGGAAAAGAAATCGTGAATGTGATTTACGAATCTCATCTTTTGGATGGCTTCGACTCCGCTCAGCCTGACAGATTTTTTAAGGAACTTTTATCCAATTCAATTGATAAAGACAGAGCTTTGACTTATACTTCAAAAGGAACTCACAAAGACGATTTATTGTTCGAAATGGATGGGAATTCTATCAAAAAAATTGGTTCTCAAGGTCAGCAAAAATCATTTTTAATTTCATTGAAACTAGCTCAAATCAACCGAATCAAAGAATTAACAGGAAAATCTCCCATTCTCCTTCTAGATGATATTTTTGATAAGCTTGATGATACAAGAGTTTCCCAATTGATTGAATTAGTCAATAAAGAAAGCTTTGGGCAAATTTTCATTACTGACACTCATAAAGAAAGGACAGAAAACGTTGTTAGACGTATCAACGAAGAGAGTAAGGTTTTTGAAATTTAGAAAAAGCTTAGAGATTACAAAACGTCAACATAGCCCTGATGGGAACGGCATCCTTTTTTGTTTTTTTTGGATTCGTCGTCAATTAGAATGAAAAACGTTGTAAAAACAAAAAAGATATAGTGGACAGCAGGTTGGAAAATTTCTAAAAATAGACCAATCGTCTTGCTCCTAAAAATTATAAAAAGCTTCCGTCAAAGGAAAAAGGCAACAAATCTCTTACGGATTTTGTTTTGATAATTTCTCCGTTTGGTGCGGCAAAATAGATTTCGATTTGTTCTTTTTGCTTAGCTTCGTATTCCAAAATTGACTGTCTGCAACCTCCGCAAGGTGGAATTGGAACAGAACTTAAAGCATCTTCTGGTCCGCCAATGACAAATATTTTTTTGATTTTTACATCGGGATAATTGGCAGAAGTCCAAAAAATCGTCGTTCTCTCAGCACATAACCCTGAAGGATAAGCAGCATTTTCCTGATTGCTTCCTGTGATTATTTCGCCATTTTCCAAAAGCAGAGCACATCCAACAAAGAAATGGGAGTATGGCGCATAGGCTTGTTCTCGAATGGTTTTAGCTTTATCAAATAGTGTTTTTTCTATATCGTTGAGTTCATTGTAACTCGGGATGACTTCAAAGTTGATTTTTATCTCTTTTTCCATTTTTTAAAATGCAGGGAGGTAAAAATACAAGTTTTGTGGAAAATAAAAAGATTTTTTTGAAATTTATTTGAAGATTGATTAAGATCTGAATTTTCGGTTTTCCTTTTTCTCGGACAATTTCTTTTTGTTATCGATGCGTTTTTGGATTTGACCTTTCGAAGGTTTTGTAGCGAGTCGTTTCTTTGGAACAAAAAGTGATTTTTCAACCAATTCTAAAATCTTTTCCGTAACGATTTTTTTATTTTGGAGTTGCGTTCTGCTTTCAGAAGAAGTCATTTGCAGAAGACCTTCAGAATTGATTCTGTTTTTAAGTTTTTCCGAGATTCGGAGTTTCTCATCAAAAGAAAAAAACTGACTTTCCATCACGTTCCAAATTGCTGTAACAGCCGTTTCTACCTTGTTTACGTTTTGTCCGCCAGCGCCGGAGGCTCGGGAAGTTTTGTAGGATATTTCGGTAGAGAAGTCTTTCATTTTAGTTTTTGATTAATTTTTTTAATTCAAGACGACTCACTTTTCCGTTAGGCGTTCTTGGTATTTGCTTTACAAAAATAATCTCTTTTGGTTTATGAAATGACTTTTCATAGTTGATGGCTGATAGTTTTTGGTTGATAGAATCTGATTCTTGACCTTCGATTATTAAAATCAATTTTTGTCCGAGTGTTTCATCTTCGATTCCGAGAAAAACAACTTCATTCGGGATTTCTTTTTTTACCAATTTTTCTAATTCTTCAGGAAAAATCTTGGCGCCTCCTGAATTAATTACATTATCGATTCTTCCCAGAAACCGGAATTGTTTTTTATCATTGATTTCAACCAAATCATTCGTTTGTAAAACTTCTGAATTCAGTTTTCGAGCAAATATTTTCAGGCAACCTCTTTCATCCAAAGAAATATCAACGCCTTTAAAAACGGTAAACCAATCTTCTGGATTGGGGAAAATTTGTTTTAATGCAATATGAGAAAGGGTTTCGCTCATTCCATAAGTCTCGAATATTTTGGTTTGAGAATTATTTGTCAGGCTGAGGCTCTCGAATGCTTTTTCTTTTTTAGTTAATGATTCTTGAATTTTTTGTTTTAAAGCTTCGGAAACTGATGCGCCTCCAATAATCAAATTTTTAATCCAATGAATTTTGTCCAAAGAATTTTCAACCTGCAAAGGTGTCATGGCACAGAAATCAATTTCTTCGTTGATATTTTCTAAAGGATTAAGAGAAGTTGGAGCGATTTTCAGTTTTAATTTTCTCGAAATACTTCTTACGACCATCATTTTTCCAGAGATATATTCAATCGGAAGACAAAGTAGAGCCAAATTTCCTTCTTTCAAACCTAAAAAATCACAAGTCATCTCTGCCGAGTTCAACATTTTTGATTTTTCTATGAAAAAAGTTTTCGGAATTCCGGTAGAACCAGAACTCTGAATTTTCACTGTTTTTGACTCCGAAAACCACTCTTTTATGAAGTCTAAAACTTTGGTTTCAAATTCGTTAGATGAAGTTTGGTTGATTGGTGATGCTTTGGAAAGGTCGATTAACATTGGGATGTGTGAAAAATTATTTTATAAAATTATGCATTTTTTTTCGAAGAAAATTTGGAAATAAAAAAAAAAGCTGTACATTTGCACCACAATAAACGACAGACCCATGGTGTAACGGTAGCACTTCGGTTTTTGGTACCGCCTGTCGGGGTTCGAATCCCTGTGGGTCTACAAAAAACCTCCTATTTTAGGAGGTTTTTCTGTTTTATATACCTGACCTGATAATATCCAATATTTTTTTTTATTTTTAAATCTATTTTACTTCTTTGATTTGCTGGAAAATAATAGCAATATTGCAGCGCTGGAAAGAAGTGTACTTAGCAATATTTTATTTTTGTGTTTGCTGAGAGAAGATAGTGCCGTTTCGCCGTAAATTCTGTGCGGATCTGATGAAGGAACAAAAATATTACCATTGGTTTCCTGATTTTTTTCGGGATTCATCATTAACTTAACTACTGTTGAGCTCAAAAAACTAAACGTTGCCGGGAATATTTTATAGAAATACTTCATAGCAAAAGAGCTTACATCTGGTAAAATGCTATTCTTTGGATGTTTTGCTAATTCCACCATTTGCGAAGCTAACTTTCTTGGATCCAAAGCCATGGGTGGAACTTTAAAATCCAGACCGGAATATTTTGCCGAGTGCGAATTGCCTGTAGATTTCAACATTCCAGGATAAAGTGCACAAATATGAATATTGGGGAATTCTGCATATTCGCCCTGTAAAGTTTCTACCATTCCTCTCAGACCATATTTTGAAGCGGAATAAGCCGTCCCAAATGGGGTAGGAACCCATCCTCCAATGGAAATATTGTTGATTAGGATTCCATCATTTTGTTTTTTAAAAATGGGTAAAACCGTATGGGCGCCGTGCAAATAGCCAAGCAGGTTGGTTTTGATGATTTGATCTACGGCTTCTACCGGCATATCTTCAAATTTTCCTGTAGCCATAATTCCAGCATTATTTACCCAAATATCTATTCTTCCATTAAATTGTAATGCCTGAGTAGCTAAATTTTTTACATCTTCTGGTTTTGAAACATCTGTTGGGACAGCCAATGCAATAGCGCCAAGATCTCGACACAAATTTAAAACGTTGTCCAATCCTTCTTGTCCGCGTGCAGCCAGGATGATGTTACAACCTTCTAAGGCAAAAGCCTCTGCTGCTGCCCTTCCTGCGCCACTAGACGCTCCTGTAATTACAACTGTTTTCCCTTTTAGTAAATATTGTTCTTGTGTAGGATTCATAATATTTTCTTTATGCTCTTAAAAACAAATATTATGCACTTTCCAAAAAAATATTAAACTTTGAATATTTTTGAAGAATCTTAGAAACAAAAAACTCCGCCTTTCAGCAGAGTTTAAATTAATATTTCGAATGATTTACATTCTATTCACTACATTAATTCCAAGAAGAGAAAGCCCTTTCTTAATCGTTTTTCCAGCCAATTCGGAAATCTTAAGACGGAATTGTTTTGCATTCTCATCATCTTGATTTAGGATTGGATTGTTCTGATAGAAAGAGTTGTAAGCTTTCACCAATTCATAAACATAATTCGCAACTAGAGCTGGACTCAAAGATTCCGAAGCTTTTGCAATTACATCTTTGAATTCCGAAAGAAGCATTATCAAATCTTTCTCGCCAACATTTGGAAGATAAGCCTCAGAAAGTCCTTTCGCGGAATAATTCGCCTTATCCAAAAGCGACTGAATTCTCGCATAAGTATATTGAATAAACGGCCCTGTATTTCCATTAAAATCGATACTTTCTGCAGGATTGAAAAGCATTTTCTTTTTCGGGTCAACTTTTAGGATGAAATATTTCAAAGCGCCCAATCCAACTGTTTCGTAAGATTTCTCTTTGTCTTCGTCAGAAAGATGTTCCAACTTGCCCAATTCCTGAGATTTTTCTTTCGCAGTCAAATACATTTCCTGAACAAGGTCATCTGCATCAACTACGGTTCCTTCACGGGATTTCATTTTTCCTTCTGGCAATTCAACCATTCCGTAAGACAAATGATAAAGTTGGTCTGCCCATTGGTAACCCAGTTTTTTCAAGATTTTGAACAAAACTTGGAAGTGATAATCCTGTTCGTTTCCAACAGTGTAAATCAATCGTTGAATATTATTGTCCTTGAAACGCTCAACAGCAGTTCCCAAATCCTGCGTCATATAAACCGAAGTTCCGTCAGAACGCAACAAGAGTTTTTGGTCAAGACCTTCATCCGTCAGGTCACACCAAACAGAACCGTCTTCTTTTTTGTAAAGAACGCCATTTTCCAAACCTTGCTGTATCAAATCTTTTCCCAAAAGATAAGTGTTACTCTCGTATTGAACTTGGTCAAAATTAACGCCCAATCTCGCATAAGTCTGATTAAATCCTGCATAAACCCAAGAATTCATCATTTCCCAAAGCCTGCGAACGTCAGCATCATTTTGTTCCCATTTCAAAAGCATTTCCTGAGCTTCGATGATAGAAGGCGCTTGTTTTTTCGCTGTCTCTTCGTCGATTCCGTCAGCAACTTGAGCTTTGATTTCGGATTTATATAATTTATCGAATTCCACATAATAGTTTCCGACCAATTTATCGCCTTTCAAACCTGTAGATTCAGGAGTTTCCCTGTTTCCGAATTTTTCCCAAGCCAACATCGATTTGCAGATGTGGATTCCACGGTCGTTGATGATTTGAGTTTTGATAACATTGTAACCGTCCGCTTTCAGGATTTCAGCCACAGAAAAACCGAGAAGATTGTTTCTGATGTGTCCCAAATGGAGCGGTTTGTTGGTGTTTGGCGAAGAATATTCCACCATTACCGTTTCGTTTTTGGAAGGTGTAGAATCGAAGTTCTTTTCCGTTTCAGAAAACTCTTGTAAGAACGCGGAATCTTTAACTTTTAAGTTCAGGAAACCTTTCACGATTCCGAAGTTTTCTATGAAATCAATTTGATTTTTGATTTCTTCACCCAATTCATTTCCAAGAACATCAGGACTTTTTTTCGCCAGTTTTACCAGCGGAAAAATCACGATGGTGAAATCGCCTTCAAACTCGGTTTTGTTCTTCTGGACTTCCAGCGTCACATTCTCGATGCCGTATAATTTGGAAACGATTTCCGATATTTTAGATTGTATATGTTGTTTAATCGTCATTATAAAATATTGAGTTGCAAATTTAAAAATTTAAAATAGGTTTTGAAATAATTTATTAACCACATAGACACATAGTTTTTTTAAAATTCTTTTAAATTTAAATAGAATTCTATTTTAATCTTTTAATGATTTTCCTATTGTGCCTATGTGGTTGTATTAGCGTTTGAGTATAATTAATTAGCCAAAGCTTTCCTCTTGCTCAACCTCAAAAACCTAATCACCAAAAGAACCGCAGAAATCGTCAATCCAATTCCCAGCGCAATCCACATCCCAAATGCACCCATTTTCATTGTCACACAAAGGAAAAATCCAACAGGAATTGTGAAAACCCAATACGCAACAAAAGTAATAATACTAGGGATTTTCACATCCTGAATTCCTCTCAAACAACCCAAAGCCGTTACTTGAACTCCGTCTGATAACTGGAAAAGCGCTGCAATAATCATTAGTTTAGAAGCTAAATTGATAACCAAAACATCACTTTCTTTCGTGAAAAAATGAGGAAGAACATTTCTGAAAAGAATGAACATCAATCCACAAAATCCCATATAAATCAACGTCAGTTTGAAATTATTAATTCCGATTTTTCTCAGACCCTCATAATCTCCAACACCCATTTTGTTTCCAATCATCACCGTGGAAGCCACACTGAAACCAATACAAAGATTGAAGGTAAATGAAGCCATAGACAACGCAATCTGATGAGAAGCAATGTCAGTAGAACTGATTAATCCACAGATAAAAGCCGCTGCCGCAAAAGCAGTAACTTCAAAGAACATTTGCATTGCAGTTGGGAATCCTAATTTTATCATTTTAGAAAACATCTCTTTGCTGAATTCTGAAATCTTCAATGAAAATTCTTTGATGTATCGTCTCGTTTTTGGTTCTTTTACCAATACGAAATATAAGAAAACGACCATAAAGATTCTGGCAATCAAAGTTGCTAAAGCTGAACCTTGAACGCCCATTGGAGGCAATCCAAAAAGCCCTTTGATGAAAACATAATTCAATGCAATATTAATAACGTTAGCAATAATCGTGGCTTTCGTTACACCAATGGTAAACGATAATCCTTCCGAAACTTCTCTCAAAGTCTGGAACATCATAAACGGAATCATTGTAAATGCCATTATGCTCAAGAAACTAATCGTATTTGGAATAATTTCTTTCGGCTGGTCAAGATGATAAATCAATGGAAGTGCAGATAACAAAATTATCATCAGCAAAATCCCGATTCCTAAATTAATCACAAATCCGTGTCTGAAAACCGAATTGATGGTGTCGTGTTTTCCTTGAGAATTAGCTTCAGAAACCAAAGGCGGAATCGCAAAAGAAAATCCTAAAGCCAATACGAAAATTGAGAAAAATAAGGCGTTACCAAGCGAAACCGAAGCTAAAGCCTGCGCTCCCAGAAGTTTTCCAACGATAATATTATCGAACAGGTTTACAGATACTTGTCCAACTTGTGTCAGCATTACAGGAAGTGCTAGTTTCAGTCCTTCCTGTGTATATTGTTTATTTAAAAATTTCATTCGATTACAAAAAAAACCGCAGTAAGAACTGCGGTCAAATATAATACTTAAATTAGGATTATTTTCTTACAAAATTGGCAACATCATCTGAAGTTACAGGATCTGCCCCTAAAATAATTAATCTTTCTACCACGTTTCTTAGTTCCCGGATGTTACCAGTCCAGTCAAATTGTTGTAAAGCACTAATGGATTCATCGCTGAATTTTTTTGGTGCGGTACCGTTATCATTGGCTATCACCTGGGTAAAATATTCCACCAACAAAGGAATATCCTCCTTCCTGTCATTAAGAGAAGGAACGTTGATTTCTATAACAGAAAGTCTGTGGAATAAATCTTCTCGGAATTTTCCTTGTTCAATTTCTTTAGTAAGATTTTTGTTGGTTGCAGCGATAACGCGGACGTCTACTTTGATTTCTTTATCACTTCCAACAGGAGAAACTTTGCTTTCCTGCAATGCTCGCAGAACTTTAGCCTGAGCAACTAGACTCATATCACCAATTTCATCCAGGAAAATAGTTCCGCCATTAGCTTGTTCAAATTTTCCCGATTTATCTTTGATAGCGCCTGTAAAAGATCCTTTTACATGACCAAATAATTCACTTTCGATTAGTTCTGACGGAATCGCTGCGCAGTTAACTTCTACCATTGGCCCTCTGGAACGCTCACTTTGGGAATGAATGGCGTGCGCTACCAATTCTTTACCGGCACCATTAGGACCTGTAATCATTACTCTTGCGTCTGATGGTGCTACTTTATCAATGATTTCCTGAATTCTTTTAAGCGCAGAAGAATCACCAATCATCTGGTATTTTTTATTAACTTTTTTCTTAAGTTGGGAGTTTTCTTTTTTAAGGCTGAAATTAGCTTTTTGTAAATTCCCTTTGTCTAGTGCATTTTTAACACTTGTAATAAGACGGTTAATATCTATTGGTTTTGAGATGAAATCATAAGCGCCTTCTCTTAGACATTTAACAGCTGTTTCTATATCTGCGTGACCAGAAATCATCACAAATGTGGTATCAGGTTTTAGATTTAAGGATTGTGAAAGTAATTCTGTGCCAGATAATTTAGGCATTTTAATATCAGAAATTACCAGAGCAAAGTCTTCTTTTTCAATGAATTTAAAACCTTCTAGTCCATCTTCGGCAATTTCGAATTGGTAATCTGGAAGTTCGTCTGATAAAATACTGTGTAATACGCCCGATATGGCTTTCTCGTCTTCTACAATTAGGATTTTCTGCATAGAAACAAATATACGTTTTTTATGTGCTTTTTGCTTAACAAATTTTACACCAATTTATTAATTCTTATATTATTGAATAATTATTTTTTTAGTAATAGTCTGGTCTTCTACTTTGAAAGTTCCGAGATAGATTCCTTTCCGGAGGAATGATGTATTAATTCTGGTTTGATTTTCTGTCTTATAAATCAGTTTTCCTTCTAATGTCGTAATTGTAAAACTGAATTTTTGGGTTTTATTATTTAAAAATTCTAACTGTATATAATCTTTTGCAGGATTAGGAGAAACTTTGAAACTTGATATTGCCTTTTTTGCATCATCAACACTTAACATTTGACTTGCAATTGCAAAATGCTGAACTGCTCCTGTTGTTCCTTTTGCGATATTATAAATGTAAACAGGATCCAGATTAGAATAGGTATCATTAATAGTATGCGCATAAGATGTTTCATTATACTCAAATAGACCGGTAATGATTTCTCCATTGGACTGAAACGGCATATAATCTGAGGAATAAGCATAACTCAAATTCGTTTTCAAAGGAGAATACAAGGTGATGGAATTCATTAATTGTTGCGTAAAAGTATTGGACGCTGTATTGTTGGACGCAGGGGAAGATGTATCTCTTTCACAAGTTACAGTATCGTTTGTTTTGCCTTTAACACCACCTACTTCATCAATATTAAGAACTAATTTGATATTCATTTTTGGAGAAGTTGCATTGACAACATTGCTAACATAATGAGCGGAACCCAACAAACCTTGTTCTTCACCGGAAAAATTAATGAATTTGACAGAATATTCTGTAGGGACATTTTTTAGAAGTCGGGCTACTTCCAAGATTACGGAAACGCCACTTCCGTTATCATTGGTTCCAGTTCCGGTAATGGTGTCGTAATGTCCGCAAACAATGACGAAAGTATCTGGATATTTGGTTCCTGTTTTTGTGATAATAATGTTGGATGTGGTTTTGTTATTATAAATAAAATCATCTTTTGTGAGTTCAGCTTCCGAATATCCGAAGGAAAGGTATTTGTTTCTTAACCAATTATAAGCATTGTTGTTGGCTGTTGAGCCTGTGGTTTTCACGCCTAAACCTTCAAATTCCTGTAAATAAGTATTGATATTAGTCTGAGAAACCTGATTCGCGACATTCGCATAATCTTGATTGAATGTTTGAGAATTTGCAAAAAGTCCTAAAAATAAAACCGAAAATAGTAAGTTCTTCATCTTCATTATTAATAATTGGTAAATATAATTAAAAAGGAGAAGACAAATCATTGTCTACTCCTTTTCTTGAAAACTATTACTAACTTAAAAACTAATTCGTTGCTTTTCTGAATTCTGCTTTCACATCTTCTGCGCTGTCCTTGGTTTTTTCCCAAGCATCAGAAGCTGTGTCTTTTGTTGTTTCCCATGCTTTATCTGCGAAGTCTTTTGTGTCTTCCCAAGCGTCGGAAATATTAGATTTCAGATTTTCGAAGAAACCATCTCTCGTTGGCTCCTCATTTTTTCTTTTCTGCTCATCGATGTATGAGCGAGCTCTGTCTGCATACTCATTTACTTTGTTTTTAGCGTTATCCGCTGCACTTTCCAAAGAATTTTCTGTTCTGTTTACAGCTCTTTCTGCGTCATTGTATTTTTCGTCGTGCGTACTCATAATATTTTGTTTTTAGTGATTAATATTGAAAAATTTGATTTGATACTCATCCATTATTCAATTTCAATGCCGAGAAATCATAAGGAACGTTAATTAAACTATAAAACTTTTTAAAAACAAAAAAAGCAACACTCATTTCTGAATATTACTTTTTTTATTATCTAGATGCTAAAATCTCACTTCTACTTAATAATTCTATCAAGAACCCACTCAATCATCATTTTTTCTGATGCGTGATGGTCGCTTGCAAATTCACCACGTCTTCTGTTAGCGATAACACAGTTCACAGTGATTGCTTTGTGTCCTAATAATTTGGATAAACCATAGATTGCCGAAGTTTCCATTTCGAAGTTGGATACTCCTAGGTCATTCAAAGTTTCAAGGAATTTATCATCCAAAGCTTTCAATCTCAACTGACGACCTTGAGGCGCGTAGAATCCAGGGAAAGTCGCCGTGTTTCCTCTATATTTTGCATCAGCATAATAACCAGCGATATCTTCTGCCCAATCTGAGAAATACAACATTGGCTTGATTCTCTGGTAAGGGAATTTTTCTAAGAAATTCTTACTGAATTCATTCTCAAAGTTATAATCCTGATAAAAATGCATCAATCCGTCCAGACCAACTACATTTTCTGTAACCAGCATATTATTAACTTCGATATCAGGATTCACACTTCCGCAAGTTCCCATACGGAAAAGTTCCAGCGATTTGTGCTCTTTTTTGAATTCTTTAGCTTTCAAATCGATGTTAACCAAAGCATCCAATTCGTTCATCACGATGTCGATGTTCTCTGTCCCGATTCCTGTTGACATTACCGTGATTCTTTCGCCACGCAAAGTTCCCGTGTGGGTGTAGAATTCTCTTTTATTCTTCTTGATTTCGATGGTATCAAAGAATTTAGAAACTTTTGGAACTCTGTCTGGGTCGCCTACAAGAAGAACTTTGTCTGCAATATCTTCCGGAAGAAGATTCAGGTGGTACACACTTCCGTCGTCATTAAGAACCAATTCGGAATCTGCTAATTTATTGATCATATTTATAATTTATTTTATTCGAATATTTTGAAAATAAAAAGGTTCTAAAGTTAACAAAATTCTTTATCTACAAGCACAAAAGGTTTTATTAATTTAATTTTTTCAAAGAGTATCAAAAAGAAATTGGTTTGATAGCTGGTTATTTTGTTCCATTTTGAACAACTTTATTCGAGTATTATCTTTTGTGACTTTTGCGGTTAACTCACAGCACACAAATCATTCATCAATTATTAATTATCATTTATAATCAACCTCCGACACGTTTGGTTTTGTAACCCATATCTTTTAGGATGGTCATTATTTTGTCGCGGTTGTCGCCTTGGATGATGATAACGCCATCTTTTTCCGAACCACCGATTCCTAATTTGGTTTTGATTTTTTTCGAGATTTCTTTTAAACCTTCATCGTCGCCTTCCCAGCCTTCGATTAGAGTTACAGGTTTCCCGTTTCTGCCTTTCTTCTCGAATTTGCAGACCAAAGGTTCTTTCTGTTTGAAGTTTTCTTTTGCTTCATCGGGCATTTGAAAATCCTGTTCTTCGTGTTCGGGAAACAGGTTTTTTAGTTGGTCTCTTAAGTCCATTTTGTATCTTTAAATGAGGGTTTAAAAGTAGTTATAATTATTTTTCTGAGAAAGATGTGATGGAGGAATTGTATTAAAATTTATTACAGTAGAAGTTAAAGGTAAATTAAGAAATTTGATATCTTTGAATTTATTAAAATCACAATTAGATGAGATTACTAAAGAATATAATTAAGTTTTGTCCAATTTTATTCCTTATATATTGTTCAAAAAATGAACAGTTTATTAATAATATTGATAAAGATTCTATAACAAATATTAATAAAGGTAATTATAGCCCAGTGTTTTTAGGTTTAAGTCCTAATATGACCGATAAAGAATATGATCTCCAAATCAAAAAATTAAATAAAGATGGTATTTTAGAAGGAAATGATTTTACTATTAATGATAATAATAAATTGTATGTATTCAATGTGTCAAAAACCTCAAAATCAATCAGATTAGAATTTAATGATTTTGTTACTGTTATAACAACTCCAAATGAAAATGTATCACAAGAGTCAAATTCCAATTATGAATTAGAAAAAAATCAAATTCAAAAAGTATTTAATAAAAAATATAAAAAAGCTAATATTCAATTACCTGAAAATATTGATTTTGCTAAATTTGATTTTACGTTAAATAATTATACACTATATAAAGATTCAGACAAATATGTTCTTTTAGGTTATTCAATGCCAGACGTAAATACCAATAATGTTGTTGGAAAAAGTAGAAACTCAAAAGATGAAAAGTTATTTGGTAGCGATGTAATGACAGCTAAATCTAATGAATTTGTAAGTTATGAATATGGTCTAAAAATACAAATTGATTATTTAGAAATAGATGATATGAATAAAATATTAAAGCAGATTAATTTGGAAATTAATAATGAAGTAGAAAATAAAAAAAGACAAAGTGAAATTAAAGTAAAACGAGAGCAAAGTCATAAAAATAATATTAAAAATATTTGATAATTAATATTGTTTTTCAACAAAATTTTAATAATTAAAATTAATATTAGTTATAAAAAACACCCACCAAAATTCCCCAATCACCATTCCATTTCGTAAATTTGTAGTAACAAAACAAAATTAAAAATGTCAAAAAAAGCAATTCTTGCAATATTAGATGGCTGGGGAATCGGTCTTAATGACAAAGTTTCAGCTATTGCTCAGGCTAATACGCCTTTCATAGATTCGGCACTTAAAAACTTTCCTAATACAACACTTGAAGCAAGCGGTTTGGCGGTTGGTTTGCCGGCTGGACAAATGGGGAACTCGGAAGTAGGACATATGAATCTTGGTGCGGGTAGAGTCGTTTACCAAAACCTTGTAAAACTAAATATGGCTGTGGAAAACGGAAGTCTTGGAAAAGAACCCGTGATTCAGCAAGCTTTCGAATATGCCAAAGCAAATAACAAAAAAGTACATTTCATTGGATTGGTTTCCAATGGTGGCGTGCATTCTCATATCAATCATTTGAAAGGATTATTGACAGCGGCGCACGAATTCGGATTTACAGAAAATGTTTTTGTTCACGCTTTCACAGACGGACGTGATTGCGACCCAAAATCCGGAAAAGGTTTCATCGAGGATTTGTTGAATCATATGAAATCCACAACCGGAAAATTGGCTTCTGTGATTGGTCGTTATTATGCGATGGACAGAGACAAGCGTTGGGAGCGTGTGAAGCTGGCTTATGATGTAATGGTAAATGGAGTAGGAAAGGAGTCAAAAGATTTCGTTCAGGCAATTCAGGATTCTTATAACGAGGATGTTACGGATGAGTTTATCCTTCCAATCGTGAATGTTCAAAACCATTTCCCAATTGCAAAAATAGAAGACCATGATGTTGTGATTTCTTTCAACTTCCGTACAGACAGGGGTCGTGAGATTACAGAAGTGCTTTCTCAGCAGGATTTTCCAGAGTATGGAATGAAAAAGTTGGATTTGTATTATGTGACTTTAACCAATTATGATAAAACATTCCAGAATGTAAAAGTTGTTTTTGATGAGAATGTTCTTCAGAAAACAATGGGAGAAGTTTTGGAAGGTGCCGGAAAATCTCAAATCAGAATTGCTGAAACAGAGAAATATCCGCACGTGACATTCTTTTTCTCAGGTGGTCGCGAAGCTGAATTTAATGGTGAAAGACGACTTCTTTGTCCAAGCCCGAAAGATGTTCCGACGTACGATTTGAAACCGGAAATGTCTGCTTATGATATTACCAACGCAATCGTTCCGGAACTGGAAAAAGAATCAGCGGATTTTGTAGTTCTTAACTTTGCAAACACGGATATGGTTGGTCACACAGGTGTCTTCTCAGCGGCGGTAAAAGCGGCGGAAGTTGTGGATGCTTGCATTCAAAAAGTGGCGGAGGCAGCTTACGAACACGGATATGCTGTTTTCATCTTGGCAGACCACGGAAACTCTGATGTAATGATAAATCCAGATGGTTCTCCAAACACGCAACACTCTACGAATTTGGTTCCGTTCATCGTGATGGACAAAGACCATACTTGGAATTTGACTCCAGGAAAATTGGGCGATGTTGCTCCAACAATCCTGAAAGTGATGGGTGTAGATATTCCTGAAGAAATGACAGGAAATGTTCTTGCCAACTAAAAGCTCAAACATAAAATTAAAATAGGAAAGTCGGTTTTTTACCGACTTTTTATTTTCATAAAAAATGTTACAATCTATTATTTCGTATATTTGCAACCGTTTTTACTAACTATTTAGCCATAACCAGATGATAAAAAGTAATAAAAAATTAGCGATTGATTTTGACGGAACAATTGTAGATGATGCGTATCCGGGAATTGGAAAAGCCAAAACATTTGCTTTTGAAACTTTGAAAAAACTACAAGGAGAGGGTTACAGATTGATTCTTTGGACTTATCGCCATGGGAAATCTTTGGAAGAAGCGGTAGAATTCTGTAGAAAAAACGGATTGGAGTTTTACGCTGTTAATTCCAGTTTTGAAGGAGAAGTTTTCGATTCCGAAACACAATCCAGAAAAATTGATGCAGACCTATTCATCGATGATAGAAATCTTGGTGGTTTCCCAGGTTGGGGAGAAATCTATCAAATCATCAACGAGAGAATAGAATTCCAAGTGGCAGGAGGCGAAGTTCATGCGTACTCCAAAATGAAAAAAGAAAAGAAAAGAGGGCTTTTTTGGTAAAGTTCAAGACTTATAGATGATAAACTGATAGATAATAGATTTGGAGGTTTATAATCTATCCGTCTATTATCTCAATATCTCAATAAAAATGATTCAACTCAAAAATATAGATGAGCTTCGATTGATGAAGCAAAGTGCAAGACTGGTTTCCCAGACTTTGGGAATGTTAGCTAAAGAAATCAAACCGGGAGTTACAACACTTCATCTTGATAAATTGGCTTACGATTTTATAAAAGACCACGGCGCAGAGCCTGCATTCCTTGGTTATGGTGGTTTTCCAGCTTCACTTTGTATTTCACCAAATGACCAAGTCGTTCACGGAATTCCGAATGCTGAACCGATAAAAGAAGGTACAATCTTATCTGTAGATTGTGGTGTTTTCTGGAACGGATTTGTTGGTGATCACGCTTATACTTTTGAAGTGGGCGAAGTTTCTGATGAGGTCAAAAAACTATTGAGAGTTACAAAAGAATCATTGTATAAAGGAATTGAACAATGTATTAGAGGAAAACGTATTGGAGATATTTCCAATGCTATCCAAAAGCATTGCGAAAAAGAAGGTTACGGTGTTGTCCGTGAATTGGTTGGACACGGTGTTGGAAGACAAATGCACGAAGATCCACAAGTTCCAAACTATGGAAAGCCAGGAAGTGGAAAAGTCCTAAAAGACGGAATTTGCCTTGCAATCGAGCCAATGATTAACCTTGGTACTGAGAAGGTGAAATTTCATAATGATGGTTGGACCGTTACAACGCTTGATAATCAACCGTCTGCGCATTTTGAACACGATGTTTGTGTTTACAATGGTAAACCAGTTTTGCTTTCTACTTACGATTATATTTATGAAGCTTTAGGAATTAAATCTGACGAAGAAAAAGCTTTCCAAGTTGATTTTTAATCAATGAACAAACTAGCCAAATTTCTGCTCAATAAAATTCCGAGACCAATGCTTATTAACTTAAGCGTATTTTTGCGTCCGATAATTGTGTTGTTTTTCAAAGGAAATAATTTCACAGATCCAATCGACGGAAGGTCTTATCGCAAATTTTTGCCTTACGGTTACGGAAAACAACGAGCAAATGCGTTGTCTCCGGGAACTTTATCTTTGGAAAGACATCGGCAAATGTGGCTTTATCTTCAGAATGAAACTAATTTCTTTACCACAAATTTAAAGGTTCTTCATATTGCGCCTGAGCAAGAATTTCTTAGAAAATTCAAGAAAATGAAGAATCTCGATTATACTTCTGCCGATTTGTTTTCTCCGATTGTGGATGTAAAAGCTGATATTCTTGATTTACCTTTTGAAGATAATACTTATGATGTGATTATCTGCAATCACGTTTTGGAGCATATTATTGACGACAGAAAAGCAATGTCCGAACTTTACAGAGTAATGAAAAGTGGAGGTTGGGGAATTGTCCAAGTTCCGATGAAAAATTCCTTGGAAAAAACTTACGAAGATTTCACAATTACAGACCCGAAGGAACGTCAAAAACATTTTGGACAGTATGACCACGTTCGCTGGTACGGGATGGATTATTTTGACCGTCTGAAAAGTGTTGGCTTTGAAACCGAAATCAATTTCTATTCTCAAAAATTCTCAGAAGCTGATATCAAAAGATTTGGTCTTAATAAGAATGAGATTCTTCCTGTTGTAAGGAAATAGCAAATCCTATTTAATCAATTAAGTAAAATTGGTAATATATTTCTTCATTCTGGTAATTGAAAAGTTTCTGGACTTATTTACTTTTGTACTTTCAATAAATTAATTTTAAATTAAACTCGATTTTTAAGGTTTTTTTGTGAACCCATTCAAACGTTTGTTTGATTGGATTATGTTAAATATTCTTTAAAATTGTTTTTTAACTTATTGAACATCAGTAATAATAGTTTTTGTTGATTATATTTGATAGATTTTATTATTAATTACATAACGTATAAGTTATATATAATCAATAAATTTGAACGTTTGTTTGAAAACACATCTAAAAAATTAGTATTTATGAGGAATATCGCGATTAGCTTTTTTGTTGTTTTAGGTTTTTTGACATCTTGTTCGAAGTCTGAAAATAAAGATGACAAAAAAGAATTGCCACCACAACCATATCAATATATCGTTGCGAAAAGTGGTCCTGCTGAAAATCTTACACAATATCCTGCAAGATTAGAAGGCATACAAAATGTAGAAATTCGTCCGAAAATTGACGGATTTGTTGAGAGAATTTATGTAGATGAAGGTAGCCAAGTGAAGCAGGGACAATTGTTGTTCCTTATCAGAAACCCACAGTATGAGCAATCTGTTTTGGCAGCGCAAGCGACTGTAAATAGTGCAAAAGCGCAAGTTGCTACAGCGCAAATGCAAGTGACAAAAACCAAACCTTTGGTTGATAAAAAAATTATTTCTGCTTACGAATTACAGGCTGCAGAATTAGCGCTTAAATCTGCAAAAGCAGCTTTGGCTGAGACACAAGCTCAGTTGACAAACGCTCAAGTTAATCAAGGTTATACCAAATTATTCAGTCCTGTAAGTGGAATAGTTGGTACACTTCCTTACAAAGCTGGTAGTTACATCAGCAGCGCAACTGCACAACCTTTGACAACAGTTTCGAATGTTTCAAAAGTGTTCGCTTATTTTTCAATTAATGAAAAACAACAGCTAGACTTTTTCAAGCACGCAACCGGAGCTACAATTCAGGAAAAAATCAACAACTCACCTTTGGTAGATTTGATTTTATCTGACGGAAGCAAATACAACGAAAAAGGAAAAATAGAATCCATCAGTGGTTTGGTTGACCCCAATACAGGCTCTTTCTCTGTAAGAGCAACTTTCCCCAATCCAAAAGGACTTTTGAGAAGTGGGTATAGCGCCACCGTTCAGCTACCCAATAATCTAGAAAATGTCATCATCATTCCACAATCTGCAACTTATGAGCTGCAAGGTAAAGTTTTCACGTATATTATTGGAACTAATAATAAAGTAAAATCTACCGAAATCAAAGTTGAAGATCTTCCGGATGGATTGACTTATGCCGTGACTTCTGGTCTTAAACAAGGCGATAAAGTTGTTGTAGAAGGAACTGGTCTTCTTAAAGATGATACCGAAGTTGTTCCGAAAGAAACGACATTACAAAACGTTATCAACAAAAAATAGCATTAGTATTTAATTTGAAAGATGGGAGGACCGGATTCTCGTTGTAATCTTTTTCTTTCATCTTTTCTCTATTATCTCAAATAATATATGTTTAAAAAATTTATAGAAAGGCCGGTTTTATCTACGGTTATTTCCATTATCATCGTAATCCTCGGTGTTTTGGGAATTGTTTCGTTGCCGGTTTCACAATATCCTGACATTGCGCCACCAACAGTAGTTGTAAGTGCAAGTTATCAAGGTGCTAATGCCGATGTAATTCTTAAAAGCGTTATAGTCCCATTAGAAGAACAAATCAATGGGGTTGAAGGGATGACTTATATGACATCTACGGCAACCAATGACGGAACGGGTTCGGTAACAGTTTATTTCAAACAAGGAGTTGACCCGGATATTGCAGCGGTAAACGTTCAGAACAGGGTTTCCAGAGCAACGCCATTGTTACCAGCCGAAGTTACTCAAGCCGGTGTTACTACAACGAAAAGACAAAGTTCCAATGTTTTGATTTTCTCGCTTTATAGTGAGAATCCGGAATTTGATATGACTTTCCTTCAAAACTATGCGAATATTAATATCATTCCGCAAGTTAAAAGGGTGACTGGGGTCGGAGATGTAATGGTTTTCGGAACCAAAAATTACTCAATGAGAATTTGGTTGGATCCAAATAAAATGGCTTCTTACGGATTGATTCCTTCTGATATCAGAACTGTTTTAGCAGAGCAGAATATCGAAGCAGCGCCGGGAAGTTTAGGCGATGAAAGTAATCAGGCTTTCCGTTATACATTAAAATATAAAGGAAGATTGACCGAGATTCCTGAGTTTGATAATATCGTAATCAAAGCTACCACAACCGGTCAAATCCTAAGATTGAAAGATGTCGCAAAAGTAGAACTTGGAGCGCAAGATTATACAAGTAGTAGTAATACAGACGGACACCCATCTATTGGTATGGCTGTTGCGCAAACCGCAGGTTCCAATGCGCAGGATGTAATTAATCAATCGATTGCTGTTTTGGATAAGGCGCAGGCTTCTTTTCCAAAAGGTGTAAAATATGTGACTCTTGTTAACGCAAATGACTTCTTGGATGCGTCTATTGAGAAAGTAATTCATACACTATTTGAAGCTTTTATATTAGTATTTATTGTTGTTTTCTTATTCTTACAGGATTGGCGTTCTACAATGATTCCGGCAATTTCGGTTCCGGTTGCGATTGTTGGTACGTTCTTTTTCCTGAGTATTTTCGGGTTTACAATTAACTTGTTAACGCTTTTTGCATTGATTCTGGCCGTTGGTATTGTGGTGGATGATGCCATTGTAGTAGTGGAAGCAGTTCATAGTAAATTAGAACAAGGTGAAAAATCTCCTCTAAGAGCTTCTATTAATGCGATGGATGAAATTAGTGGAGCGATTATCAGTATTACGTTGGTGATGGCAGCGGTTTTCATTCCTGTGAGTTTTATTACAGGCTCTGCAGGGGTTTTCTATAAACAATTTGGATTGACATTAGCAATTTCAATTGTACTATCTGCTGTTAACGCATTGACTCTGAGTCCTGCATTATGTGCTATTTTCTTGAAGTCTCACTCTCACGAAGAAGCGAAAAAGAATTTTATACAAAGGTTCTTTACTAATTTCAATATTATTTTTGATGCTTTTACCAAAAGATATTCCCGAGGTGTTTTATTCTTATTAAGAAAAAAATGGATGGCTTTTGTTGGACTTTTGGCATTTACAGGGCTTTTTGTTTGGTTGATGAATACAACGCCTAAATCCTTCGTTCCAAGTGAAGATATGGGGGGTATTTTTATGGATATTTCGCTTCCGATTGGTTCCAACGAGAATAGAACAAAAGAAGTTCTTGCCAAAGTTGAAGAGATTGTAAAGAAACAACCGGAAGTACTTCATATTTTCAAAGTTTCCGGACGAGGAATGATTAGTGGAACCGGTTCTAATAACGGGATGTTGATTGTAAAACTGAAAGATTGGAAAGACCGAACCAAAAAAGGAGAAGATTTGCAGTCATTCGTTGCAAAAATGTACAAAGAAACGGCGGGAATCAAAGATGCAAAAATGACATTCTTCGGAAGACCAACTTTGCAGGGATTTGGTAATGCTGCTGGTTTCGAATTACAAATTCAGGATCAGAAAGGTGGAAATATCAGTGACCTTAATAAAGTGACAAATGATTTTATCGATAAGATGAATCAGCGTCCGGAGATTCAGAGGACGTTTACTTCTTTCAATCCAAATTATCCTCAATATATGATTGATATTGATATTCCTGCTGCAAAAGCGGCTGGTTTCTCAGTCTCAGATATCTTGAGTACGATGCAAGGTTATTATGGTGGAGTATATTCATCCAACATCAACTTGTTTGGGAAACAATATCGTGTAATTTATCAAGCTCCTTATGAAGCTAGAGAGAACGTGGAAAGTTTTAATATGATTCAGGTTCGAAACGCGAATGGAGAAATGGCACCTTTAAGCAGATTCATTACAGCAAGAAGAGTTTATGGACCTCAGGCAATTGGACGTTTCAATCTATTTACAGCAATTTCTATAAACGGAACACCAAATCCTGGATTCTCTTCCGGAGATGCTCTGAATGCGGTTCAGGAGGTTGCTTCTCAAACACTTCCGCAAGGTTACGGTTTCGAATATTCTGGTTTAACGAGAGAGGAAGTAAGCGCAGGAAGTCAGACAGCTCTTATTTTTGCACTTTGTTGTGTATTTGTTTATTTCCTTTTGGCAGCACAATATGAGAGTTATTTATTACCATTTGCGGTAATGTTATCACTTCCTGTTGGTTTGGCAGGAGCAATGATGTTCAGTGCTTGGATTGGAGGTTCTAACAATATTTATACGCAGATTTCACTCATTATGTTGATTGGTCTCTTGGCGAAGAATGCAATTTTGATTGTAGAATTTGCTTTGGACGCAAGGAAAAAAGGTTATACAATTGGACATGCTGCAATTAGTGGTGCAAAACAAAGACTTCGTCCAATTTTGATGACATCTTTTGCATTTATCTTTGGTTTGGTTCCGTTGGCAATTTCAACAGGAGCAGGAGCTGTAGGTAATCAATCGATTGGAATCGGAGCAATTGGAGGGATGTTATTCGGAACGATTTTCGGAGTGTTCTTTATCCCAATTTTATTTGCAGTATTTATGTATTTGCAGGAAAAAGTGAGTGGTAAAAAAGACCTTGAAAAATACGAAGGAGAACTTAGCGAATAACCAATAAAAGTTAAAGAGAAATGAAACGCAAAGCGTTCCATCTGACCTTTAAAAAAAATTAAATCTTACAGATGAAAATTAAAATCATAAATTTACTTCTATTGGCTGGTATCGCTGGTTTCTTTTACTCTTGTAAAGTAACGGATACTTACAAAGGCCCGGAAATAGAACAAAGCAGGCAGGATAATCTGTTCCGTCAGAAAACAAGTAACGACACTGTTTCTACCGCTAATGTAGCCTGGAATCAGATTTTTACGGATGAAAAACTACAGAATATCATCAATAAAACCATTCAGAATAATCTGGATCTCAAAGTTGCCATTGCAAAAATCCAGGAAGCGGATGCCGTTTTCAAACAATCAAAATTACAGAATCTTCCAAGTCTGGACGGGATAGCTTCTATCAAAGAAACTAAAAACAGTGCAGCGGCGCAAGCCAATACTTTTGTAATGCCCGATTTGATGAATTATCAATTGGGAATTTCTACAGGCTGGGAAGTGGATATCTGGGGAAGAATCAAATCTTTGAAAAGATCTGCCTATGCAGGTTTTCTACAGACTGATGCTGCGAAAAGAGCCGTTCAGACTCAAATGGTAGCACAAGCGGCAACTTTGTATTATCAGTTGATTTCTTTGGATAAACAATTAGAAATTACAAAACAGACAATTGAACTTCGCAAAAAAGATGTCGAAACTGTGCAAGCATTGATGGATGCGGCTTATCTTACGGGTGCAGATGTGGAGCAGAGTAAAGCCAATCTTTATTCGGCGCAATTGTCGGTTCCGGATTTGGAATTGCAGATCCAGCAGACGGAGAATTCTTTAAGTATTTTGATGAATGATAATCCGCAATCTATCGAGCGAAATTCTATTGATTCGCAAGTTATTTATACCGATTTGAAAACTGGCGTTCCGGTTGCATTGTTGAAAAATCGTCCGGATGTCCAAGCGGCAGAACTCACTTTCCGTCAGGCATTTGAAAACAAAAATATGGCGATGGCCCAGGTTTATCCAACATTGAGCATCACCGGAACTTTGGGATTGTCTTCCAAAACTTTAGAGAATTTTTTCACTAATTCTTTATTTTATACCGTTGGAGGAACATTAACGCAGAATATCTTCCAGATGGGAAGCAGAAAAGCGCAAGTTAAAATAATGGAAGCCCGTAAAATGCAGGCTTATTATACATTTGAAAAGACTTTGTTGACGGCTGGTTCCGAGGTTTCTAATGCTTTGTTGTCATATGAAAAAGCTAAAGAAAAAGAGTCAACAAGACTACTTCAGATTCAATCTTTAGAAAAAGCAGTGGAGTTCAACAAAGAATTATTGACTTACTCTTCTAATACAAATTATGTAAATGTTTTAACTTCAGAACAATCTTTGCTAGCTGCAAAATTATCTGCTATTAATGACAAATTACAACAACTTCAGGCAGTAACCGAGTTTTACCGAGCGCTTGGAGGTGGACAATTTTAAAATTATTTTAACTGAAATCATAAAAAAACCTCAGAAAAATTTCTGAGGTTTTTTTTAGTTAGTTAAAAATTGACCAAATTATTTTCTAAAAAACTGTCCAATTCCAGCCGATTCAAAGTTGAAATTAGAAGCATTCTCCGACTTATCCAATTTTTTACTGATGGTCAAAGCCCATAGAACTAATTCTTTGCAGAAGTTTTTATCGTTGTCATCCAATTCAGGAACATTTTCTTCAATCAAAGTGGTAAGAGGTTTTATGCTGTCCAATTTTTTGTAGAATTCTTTGTCTGTATCAGAATAATTCAGTTCCAGATGATTGTTGTTAAACCATTGGATGATATCGGTGTAAGGTGTTTTCAAGCCTTCTTTTTCCAGTTTTGGAACTCTTGGGAAAAGGCTTTCGAATTGTGTCATCACAGCGTCGTCAATTAATATTTTGGCTACGAAATCTGCGCCTTCCTGTTCACCCTCATAAACCAATTCAATCTTACCAGTAATGGATGGAATAATTGACATAAAATCCAATAAACGAACTTGCGTCTTATCCGAATCAGATTCCAATAGTCTCAATTTAGCAGCTGCAATTAGGTTTTCCATCGCGCTGATGGTTAATCTTGCACTCACACCACTTTTCACATCTACATATTCACTTTCTCTGGCGGCAAAAGCGACTTCTTCCAAAAGATTTCTTGCCAAGTCCGGAACTTGGATTTTCGCTTTATCATCTTCGGAAATCAAAGCTTCTTGTTCCGTTATTTGTCTTGCTAATGCAATGGTTTTTGGATAATGTGTGAAAATCTGAGAGCCTATTCTGTCTTTCAAAGGCGTTACAATACTTCCTCTGTTCGTATAATCTTCAGGATTCGCTGTAAATACAAACTGAATATCCAAAGGCATTCTCAATTGGAAACCTCGGATCTGGACATCGCCTTCCTGCAAAATATTAAACAAGGAAACCTGAATTCTCGCTTGAAGATCCGGCAATTCATTCAACACAAAAATCGAACGGTTCGCTCTTGGAATCATTCCATAATGTAAAACACGCTTGTCTGAATATGGTAATTTCAAAGTTGCTGCTTTGATAGGGTCAATATCTCCAATCAAATCGGCAACATTCACGTCTGGAGTCGCCAGTTTTTCAAAGAATCTTTCTGAACGATGAACCCAAGAAATTGGTGTTTCATCTCCCAACTCCGCAATCAAATCTCTTGCAAATTTCGATATCGGATTGAAAGCACTATCATTGATTTCCGAACCTTTCACAATCGGCATATATTCGTCCAAAAGATTGACCATACTTCTGGCAATTCTGGTTTTTGCCTGTCCGCGTAATCCTAAAAGATTGATGTGATGTCCTGCCAAGATTGCTTTTTTTAATTGTGGAATCACAGTGTCTTCGTAGCCCCAAAGTCCTTCGAAAACTGGTTCTTTAGCTTTGATTTTTGCAATTAAGTTCGCTTGGATTTCCTGATTGATGGTTTTATCTGTATATCCCGATTTTTTTAATTCTTTGAATGTTGTATCGTTTTTCATTTTTAATATTAATTTGTATGATGCTGGAAGATGGATGCTGGAAGTCTTCCAACCTCTGACATCCAGCTTCCCGCTTTATTTTAAATCCTTTTAATTCTATTTTTCTCGTAATCTTCAAATATCATTTGTCCCAAACCTGAGAGTCCGGTTAAGAAAGCTTTTCCTTTGTTTTGAGTAGTGAAGGCTTTTACAAATTGTCTCAAATAAGGATCTTGTGCAATCATAAAAGTCGTGATTGGGATTTTCAGTTTTCTGGCTTGTGCTGCTCTGTTGAGACATTCGGAGACGATTTTTTCATCCAGACCCACGCTGTTCATATAATATTCGCCGGTTGGCAGTTTTAGACAGCTTGGTTTTCCGTCCGTAATCATAAAGATTTGCTTGTTGGTGTTTCTTTTTCTTCGGAGGATGTCCATTGCCAATTCCAATCCAGCAACCGTGTTGGTATGATAAGGTCCAACTTGTAGATATGGCAAATCTTTAATCTGAATTGGCCACGCATCGTTCCCAAAAACAATAATATCAATGGAATCTTTTGGATATTTTCTTTTGATGAGTTCCACTAAAGCCATCGCTACTTTTTTGGCAGGCGTGATTCGGTCTTCACCATACAATATCATTGAGTGGCTGATGTCAATCATCAAAACCGTGCTCATCTGCGCTTTGTGTTTGGTTTCTTCTACAATGAGGTCATTTTCTGTTAACCTCAAATCCGAAATTCCATTGTTGATTTGGGCATTCTTGATGCTTTCGGTTAGATTAACTGTTGCAAGGTCATCACCAAATTGGAAATTTCGGGTTTCGCCATCCTTTTCGTCGCCGACACCGCTTTTGTTGGTTCTGTGATTTTCAACGCCGCTTTTTCTCAACTTTCCAAAGATTTGGTCCAATGCATAATCTCGCAAAGCGGCTTCCAATTTGGCTGTCAAAATGTTTTTACCACTTCCAGAACCTGTATTGCCATCTTCCGGTTTAATTTCTTCCTTGATGTAGCCTCGTTTTTTAAGGTCTTCGATGAAGTCATCTAAACTATATTCTTCATTGAAAATGTCGTATTCTTTATCCAACATATCCAACCAATCAAAAGCTTCATCCAAATCTCCCGAAGTATGAATGAGCAAGTCTTTGAAAATGCCAAATACTCTGTCAAAATGTGAAACCTCTTCCGGAATATGCTTACTGAAAGTGAATCCCGTCTGGAAGTTTTTATTTTTATCTGTCATAGATTGATTTCAAATTTGAGATACAATTTAGGCATTATTAGCAAAATCTGAACCGTAAGGAAATAGAAAAAAGTAATGGTAATGATTATTAAATTAAACAGAAAATTGGGATTAATATTTTTTAAATAGAGCTTCGACTCCGCTCAGCCTGACAATGGTAAGTGAAGCATTTAGTGTTAAATGTCATCTTGAGCATTTCGACTTCGCTCAATAAAAACTAAGTCGAAGGATTTTATTAATTCATATTATTAATAAAAATTTTTAAATTTTATCTTTGCATCCACAATTACTGTTATGAAAGACTTAATGGGACGCGCAATCTGGGATTATTATCACAACGATAATCCTGAAGATTTGCAAACCGAAACTTCGATTTCTGAACTGGATGAACTTCCAGTGGATTATCTTTTTCGAGATTTTGATGAGATGAATAAAATCGAACAAAAAGCTTTGAAACTAGCCATCGGAAAAGTTTTGGATATTGGAGCAGGAGCGGGTTCGCATTCTCTTTATCTTCAGAATGAAAAAAAACTAGAGGTTACAGCATTGGATATTTCGCCAAAATCGATTGAAGTTTGTAAACTTAGAGGAATTAAAAAAGCTGTTGCTGAAAATATGCTGCATTTTTCAGAAGGCAGTTTTGATACGATTCTTTTATTAATGAACGGAACTGGGATTTTTCAAAGCCTGAATGTTATCGATATTTATCTCAAAAAACTTCATTCTTTATTGAGTTCAAAAGGCCAAATCTTGATTGACAGCACCGATATTCTCTATATGTTTGATGAGGACGAAGATGGTGGTTTTTACATTCCCGCAGATGGTTATTATGGCGAACTAGATTATATTGTTCATTATAAAGGCGAGTCTGAAGAGCCGATAAAATGGTTATATCTCGATTTCAATACTTTGAAAAATGCTGCCGAAAATAATGGTTTTAAAATTGAAAAAATTCTGCAGGATGAAGATTCTTATTTAGCAAAACTGACCAAGAAATAAGAAGGTAAATATCCATTGTAATTAACATAAATTATCCCAGACATTATGAGTCCCAGAATAATTGGTATTAATAAAGATTCTGAACGATAGGGAAGTTTTTTGATGGTTTCTATCCAAATAAAATAAATAATAAGAGAGCCTAAAATAGTGAATAATAACTCTGGACTCTTTCGATAACTGGTGAACTCTTTATCTGTTTTCATCTTGTACATCAGTGAAATTCCAAAATATTGAACGACAGTATATATCAATCCAAGAAAAATAATACCAAATCCGTCTTTGTATTTTTTTAATTTGAAACAATTCAAACCGAGTAAAATTGCTCCAGAGATAAAGCCAAAGAAAAAACTGAAAAAGACAATTAATCCTCTGGAATGTAAACGAATAGCATTGATGTCTTCTGTAATGTAATCTTTTTGCAATTCTTGTTCATCGATCTTTTTTAGCTCTTCAGCCTCTTTTTTCTTTGTAATGATTTCTTGAATACGAAGTTTGTCTTCATCAGAAAAATGTTTTCCTCTTTTTTCTAGTATTTCAAAAGCAATTTGGACTGCTTCGGGAACAAAGCGGTTGTCTTCTTTCAGATATTTTTCGAGCTCGTTATTGGAGAGCTTTTTTAAGACGTTTCTATTAACCATTATGTAAGAAAAATGGGCACTAAAAAATGCCCATTTGTATATTTGAAATTAAAAATTACCCAATCTCGATTCCGTTTTCCACCGTTTCATCAGGCGTTACGAAAGATAATTTTCCGTCAGGTTTTGTTGTCAATAAAAACATTCCTTGAGATTCTATTCCACGGATTTTTCTTGGCGCAAGATTTAATAAAATCATTACTTGCTTTCCAATCAATTCTTCTGGAGAAAAGCTTTCTGCAACACCGGAAACAACCGTTCTGATGTCCACACCTGTATCCACTTTGAACTTCAATAATTTGTCTGCTTTCTCTACTTTTTCAGCTTCAAGGATGGTAGCAATTCTAAGGTCGATTTTAGAAAAATCATCAAATTGAATTTCGTCTTTCATAGGATTGGCGTTAGGATTGGTTTTCTTGTTATTTTGTTTGGTGTTTTCTAATTTTTGGATTTGAGCCTCAATCACATCATCTTCGATTTTCGAGAAAAGAAGAGAAGCTTCATTGATTTGATGTCCGCTTTCAATCAAGATGTTTTTGGTTTCAACATCGTTCCAGTCAGATTTCTGAACATTGAACATATTCAATAATTTTTCTGAACTGAAAGGCATAAATGGTTCTGACAACTGACCTAAAGCCACAGCAATCTGCGCTCCAATGAATAGAGAATTCGCCGCTTTTTCAGGTTGGTCTTTGATTGTTTTCCAAGGCTCTTCTGTCTGAAGAAACTGATTTCCGAATCTTGCTAAATTCATCAACGCTGACAAAGCATTTCGGAACTCGAAGTTATCCAAGAAAGTTCCGATTTCTTTTGCTGCTTTTTTGATTTCGTTTAATTCCTCGGCATTGTTATTTCCTTCAGGGACAACTCCGTTGTAATATTTGTGACTCAAAACCGCAACTCTGTTGATGAAATTTCCAAAAATCCCAACCAACTCAGAATTGTTTTTGGTTTGGAAATCTTTCCAAGTGAAGTTGTTATCTTTAGTTTCCGGAGCAGATGAAAGCAATGCATATCTCAACACATCCTGCTGACCCGGGAAATCCTCAACATATTCGTGTGCCCAAACCGCCCAGTTTCTTGAAGTTGAGATTTTTTCATTTTCAAGATTAAGGAATTCGAAAGCAGGAACATTTTTCGGCATAATATAATCGCCGTGAGCCTTCATCATACTTGGGAAAATGATACAATGAAAAACGATATTATCCTTTCCTATGAAATGTATCAAATCAGAATTTTCGTTTTGCCAATAATCTTTCCAGTCTTTTCCGTTTTTCTCAGCCCATTCCTGAGTAAAAGAGATGTAACCGATTGGCGCATCAAACCATACATAAAGCACTTTTCCTTCTGCATTTGGAAGTGGAACAGGAACGCCCCAATTCAAATCTCTGGTCATTGCACGAGGTTTCAGTCCGTCATTCAACCAGGATTTTACTTGTCCGTAAACATTGGTTTTCCAGTCGTCTTTGTGACCTTCTATAATCCATTCGTTCAAGAAATCTTCGTATTCATTCAAAGGAAGATACCAGTTTTTGGTTTCTTTAAGAACAGGAACATTGCCGCTCAACATCGATTTTGGATTAATCAACTCCGATGGAGAAAGGGTAGAACCACATTTCTCACATTGGTCACCATAAGCATTTTCGTTACCACAATTAGGGCAAGTACCCACGATGTATCGGTCAGCCAAGAATTCGTTGGCTTGCTCGTCAAAATATTGTTCAGAAACTTCTTCGGTGAATTTTCCTTTATTATATAGTGTCTTGAAAAAATCCTGACTTACATCGTAATGCTTTTTGGATGTCGTTCTGGAGTATTCGTCAAAAGAGATTCCTAAATCGGAGAAAGATTGTTTGATAATCCCGTGGTATTTGTCCACAATATCCTGCGGTGTTACGCCTTCTTTTTTTGCTCTGATGGTAATCGGAATCCCGTGTTCATCCGAACCGCAAATAAAAGCGACATCTTTTCCCGTTCTTCTCTGGAATCTTGCGTAGACATCCGCCGGAATGTAAACACCCGCCAAATGCCCTATATGAACCGGCCCGTTGGCGTAAGGCAAAGCGGCGGTAATCATTTTTTTGTTTGACATTTTTAATTGAAAATTTGAGATGCAAAATTACGATTTTTCATTTTAAAAATCACCATTACGAATTTAATTGTGTTTGATGAAAAGTGTTCTGATTTTAATAATTTTAAATGCTCTATTTTTGTTAATGTTGTGTTCATATTTATTAATATAGGTTTAATTTTGGTTAATTTAGAATAAAATTTTGCTAAACATTTGTTTAAAAATATGTTAAAATTTAACATCGGGTAAAAAAGGGGATAAGTTATAATATGTCTGATTACTAATATTTTACATGTTTTTACTGGTGTTTTAATATTAAGTTTTAGCTGGTTAATCTTAAAATTTAAAATTATTTTAACAGAATGTCGAAAATTTTATAAATTGCAAAAGAAGATATTGATGATATCTACAGAAATTGAAAATAATATATAAACCTTAAAAATTTATTTTTTGTGAAAAACTATAATGTACTAAAAATTGCTCCAGCATTTCTATTGCTCGGATCAATGTTACATGCACAACAAAATGATTCGGTGAAAAAAGAAACCGAGATCGAACAAGTGGTGCTCATAGGTTATGGTAAGCAGAAGAAGACCGATGTAACAGGTTCTATCACTTCTGTAACAGCCAAGGATTTTAATTCCGGTGCCAACTCTCCTGCACAATTAATCCAAGGTAAAACGCCTGGTGTTACAATTGTGAATAACAGTGGAGCGCCAGGCGCTGGAGCTTCTATCAGGATTAGGGGAATTGGATCGCTGAATGGCTCACAAGCACCTTTAATTGTAATTGACGGAGTTCCACAGGATTTTAGTGGCATTAGTGGAGCATCAGATCCATTATCATTAATCAATCCTAATGACATCCAGAGTTTTGATATTTTAAAAGATGCATCTGCAACGGCAATCTATGGTAACAGAGCTTCTAACGGGGTTATTCTAATTACTACGAAACAAGGATCTGCTGGAAAGCTAAAAGTTAACTTTTCTACGATGATGTCTGTTTCTACAAAAATGGATAATGTACCTGTCTTGGAGGGAGATCAATACCGTGATTTTGTTAATAGCTTTGCGAATGATACCTATAAAGCTTATCTGGGTACAGCTAACACAAACTGGCAAAACCAAATTTATCAAGAAGCTTGGGGAACAGATAATAACCTGGCTTTATCCGGCGGAATCAAAGGACTGCCATACAGATTATCTCTAGGGTACAATGACCAAAATGGTATTGTAAAAACAAATACTTTTAAAAGAACTTCCGTAGGGTTAAATTTAAATCCAAAATTCTTTGACAACCACTTAACGGTTAATATCAATGGAAAAGGAACATTTACAGAAAATCGTTTTCCTGCGGGTGGCGTAATTGGAAGTGCTACTTATTTTGATCCTACACAGAATATTTATTCTGGAAACTCAAATTATGGAGGCTACTATGAATGGCTACTGAATAATGGTCTAAATGTAAACTCCAATGCAAACCCACTGGGACAGCTAGAGGCGGTAAGAGATATGTCGTCTGTATGGAGAGGCTTAGGGAATATCCAGTTAGATTATAAATTTCACTTTCTTCCAGAGCTTCATTTTAATGTGAATGCAGGTTATGATTATGCGAAAGGAGAAGGTTTTACAAGCATAGATCCAACATATAAATCTGGATTTGCAATTCTAGGATCTAATAGAGATTATACAATTGAGAAGAAAAACAAATTGTTGGAAACTTATTTTAATTATACCAAAAATATCACGGCAATAGACACCAATGTAGATATTACTGCGGGTTACTCTTATCAGGATTTTCAGACACAGGCTCCTTATATTGTAACACTTCAGGGGAATGGTCAAACTGCAAGCCCGGTAAATCAAGTGGACAAAAAGTTGGTTTTGCTTTCTTTCTATGGTAGAGGTATTTTTACAATTGCCAATAAATATATCTTGTCTGCATCTATCAGAAGAGACGGATCTTCCAGATTTTATAACGGGACGAGAGATAACTTATGGGGGAACTTCCCGGGAATTTCCTTAGCTTGGAAAATCAATGAAGAAAACTTTTTGAAAGATTCTGGTGTCAGCACCCTTAAACTAAGAGCAGGATGGGGGAAAACCGGGAATCAAGAGTTAGGAGATAATTATTATACTTCTTTTGCAAACTATTCTCCTAGTGTGCAAGGTGCAGAATATCAATTTGGTACGCAATATTATTATATGCTGAGACCAGATATTTATAATCCATTATTAACTTGGGAAACAACCACAACTCAAAACTTAGGAATTGATTATGGATTTGCAAAAAACAGAGTTTTCGGATCCATCGATATTTACCAAAAGAAAGCTAAAAATCTGTTGGTAGATGCACCCATTGCAGCAGGAGATTTGAGTAATCATAATATCCTAAATGCCGGAGATATGACTACCAATGGTATTGAAGGTTCTATTACAGTGGTTCCAATTAAAAAAGAAAATACAACTTGGGAAATATCATTTAATGCCACCCATTATAAATCTGAGATTACTAATCTTGTACAAGGTGCAGATGATTCTTATTTTATAGCAACGGGAGGTATATCCGGAGGTGTAGGAAACACAATTCAGGCTCATGCAGTAGGATATAATCCTTACTCTTTCCGTGTATATCAGCAAGTTTATGGCGCTAATGGAAAACCTTTGGATGGCGTATATGTTGATAGAAACGGCGATGGAATTATTAATTCCGACGATATGTATTACTACAAATCCAATCAGCCAGATGTAACTTTAGGTTTTAATACCAAATTCACTTACAAAAATTGGGATGCTAGCCTAAGCGCAAGAGCCGTTATTGGAAATTATGTTTATAATAATGCCGCCTCCAACAGTTCTCTTGCATCTGCTGCTACCAATAATTACCTGCAAAATGTTTATTATACCACTGCGGAATACAGATTTTCTACCCCACAATTATTCTCTGATATTTTTATAGAAAACGCTTCATTTTTTAGATTAGATAATCTTAATGTAGGCTATAGTTTTAAAGATATTTTTGCACCAGGCAGTAGCCTTAGAGTTTATGGAATGGCACAAAATGTTTTTGTCATTACAAAATATACCGGTGTAGATCCAGAAGTTTTTGGAGGTATTGACAATGGTTATTATCAAATGCCAAGAGTTTACTCTCTAGGTTTTAATTTTAATTTTTAATAAAAGAAAAATGATACATAAAAAATTTAAAATATTAGCATTAGCAGCAGTTTTAGGACTTGTTTCTGTTACCACATCTTGTGTTAGTGACTTAGAGCAAGAACCAAGAATTGGAATGACATCATCCAGTCTTTTCAGCGATTTTAATAATTATCCTAATGCTTTGGCAAAAGTTTACGGTGGATTTGCCAACGGTGGACAAGAAGCTAATGGAGGTAATACAGATATTAATGGTATAGACGGAAACTTTTCTCAATACACCAGAATGATATTTACAATGCAGGAATTACCAACAGACGAAGCTGTTATTGCTTGGAATGATGGTAACTTGCATACCATGCACAAAATGACTTGGGATTCTTCCAATGAATTTATTGGAGGAGCATATTACAGAATTTTCACCCAGATTGCAACATCTAATGAATTCCTGAGAAATATGACAGACGAAAAGTTAGCTTCTAATAATATTACAGGTGATAATCTTATTCAGGCCAAATACATGAGGGCAGAAGCTAGATTTCTAAGAGCATTGTCTTATTATTATGCACTAGACTTATTTGGAAACGTACCATTTGTGGATGAATCTTATTTACCTGGTTCTGTAACCCCTCCAAAAAGAATTACAAGAGCAGAATTATTTACTTTTGTTGAATCAGAACTATTGGCTGTTGCAGGAGATTTGAAAGCACCAAAATCCAATGAATACGGAAGAGCAGATCAGGCTGCAGCTTGGTCATTATTGGCTAGATTATATCTCAATTCTAAAGTTTACAATGGAACAGATCATTACAATGATGTCATTACATATTGTAATAAAGTAATCCAGTCTGGATATTCTCTTAAATCAAAATACAGTGATTTATTCTTAGCAGATAATGATAAAAATAACCCGGAAGTGATTTTCCCAATTACATTTGATGGGGTACACATTCAAACATCCGGCGGAACTACCTATTTGGTACACGCTGCTGTGGGTGGAACAATGCCCGCAGAATCCATGTTCGGTATCAATGGTGGATGGGGCGGTCTGCGCACAACCAAATCCTTCGTCGGATTATTCAACAATTCTAGCGATCAAAGAGGGAATTTCTATACCGATGGTCAATCTCTTGAAATTAACGATTTGACTAATTTTAATGACGGTTATGCCTATGTTAAATATAAAAATTTAACAAGCACTGGTGCAGCAGGTACAGACATTGGAAAGAATTTTTGTGATGCAGATATTCCTATCTTCAGACTTGCAGATATTTATCTGATGTATGCCGAAGCAACATTAAGAGGCGGAAATGGAAATATGTCAACTGCGCTTAAATATGTTAATGATATAAGAACAAGAGCAGGATATACTTCAACTCTATCTTCCATTAACTTAGATTTTATTCTTGATGAAAGAGCAAGAGAACTAGGCTGGGAAATGACCAGAAGGACAGACCTTATCCGTTACGGTAAATTTACAACGGCTTCTTATTTATGGCCTTGGAAAGGAAATGTAAAAGATGGTGCTGCCGTGGCAGATTACAGAAATCTTTATCCGATTCCTGCAAAAGATATTATTGCTAATCCTAATCTTGTCCAGAATCCTGGATACTAATTTATTTCCAAAAATGAAGACAAATATTTTAAATAAAATAAGCATTGCATTCTTAGCAATCATAGCGCTGGTATCTTGTGACGACCGAGAAATAGTCACTGTTGATAACACAGCCAATCCTATTGTAATGGACTTGTCTGCTAAAACATTGTTTCTGGATCAGAATTTTCCGGACAATCCTGCATTGACCGTTAGCTGGTCTGCTGCGGGCTATTCTGTTCCGGTTTCTGTGAATTATACTGTAGAAGTTTCTGCCGATGAAAAATTTACCACGCCCACAGAAATTAGCAAAATTACAGAGTCTAATAAAACAGTGACTTACACAGTAAGCCAGATGAATACAGCAGCCCAGGGAATAGGTCTGGTTCCAGATGTACAAGCCAAAATGTATCTTAGAATTAAATCTTATCTGGGTAACGGTAGTCTGGAATCTGTTTCCAACGTTACTTCTTTAATGATTACACCTTACAAATTGGTGTACCCGGATTTCTACCTGGTAGGTGCAGCCTCTTATGTAGGGTGGACAGCAACTTCTGCTCAAGTTTTATATAAAGTGGATAATAAGTCTATGATTTATACTTATCTGGAAAAAGATCAGAATTTTAGATTCTTAGGGCAAAAAGATTGGAGTCCGCTAAACTATAGTATAGATGAAAGTGGTACAGATGAAGCTAGTAAATACTTCAAATCTACCTCTTCTAATATTGTTTTTGCTGATCATGAGAACATGAAGTTTACAGGAGAAACAGGTATTTATAAAATCATTATTAATGCAGATAAAAATACAAAATCTCTAGACGCTACAGCTTCTCCGGTTCCGGGATTTGATATTCCACAAATTTATCTGGTGGGCAATGTAGCGGGCAATGGATGGTCTGCAGAAAATGCCATCTTTATGACAAAAACCGGCGTAGGAATCTTTGAGTATACAACGACACTGCCTGCAGATGCAGAGTTCAAGTTTCTAGGTCAGCAATCTTTTGGTGCTCTGGATTGGGGTAATATCTCCGGAGATGGTAATACCGGTTTTCTAGGACCGAAAGGAGATAATGGTAATATCAAATTTCCAGGCGATGGATCTACTTATAAAATTACCATTAATGTTAAAGCGGGTACTTACACGGTTATTAAACAATAATTAATTATTAAGAAAATGAAAAATATTATAAAATTATTTTTAGCATCATTAGTTATTGCTTTTGTGGTAGTATCTTGTACAGACGATGCAGACAGAGACTGGACTTCGCAAGAAGCTAGTTTTAAACTTTACAATCCCATTTCCGGATCTACAGTGCTTTATGAAACAATGAAGTCCAACCCATTTACTTTATCTTGGGAATCTGTAGGAAGTGGAAACTATTCAGTAGTATTATCGGCAACAGAAGATTTTGCAACAAAAACAGAGTTGGGAACTTCTACAGCTAATACTTTTACAACAACCATCGGTGATTTTAATACAAAATTATTAAAAGCAGGATTTTCTCCTTTTACTCCGCAGACAGTTTATCTAAGAGTAGAAAAAGGTTCAGAATTATCTAATAGTATTAATTTTACTGTTACTGCATATCCTGTTGCTGGTCCTATAATAACTGCACCGGCAGGAGGAAGTGTAATACTTCTTAATTCATCTAACCAGGCAGCTGTTGCAACCACAGTAACTTGGAGTGATTATGCAAACTACGGCGCTGCAGTAAGCTATAAAGTAGAAATTGCTAAAAAAGGCAGTTCCACATTTTTGTCTCTGGGAGAAGTTACAATCCCAAGTCCAAATCCAAATAATATTGCAAAATCGTTGGCGGTTAGTACCGAAGATCTTAACACAGCTGCCATCAATGCTGGTGGAGTTGTAGGCACACAAGCAGATTTTGATCTTAGAATTACAGCAAAAACAAGTTTCTCTACACCAAGCATAGAGCTAAAATCAGAATTGTCCGGCATTAAATTGACGCCTTATAAATTAGAGTTTGTAAATCTTTATCTGGTAGGTGATGCAACAGCCGCTGAGTGGAATAATTCAACTACCAATGAGAATATGTATCCACTATTGGGAGATCATTCTGTTAACTCAGCATACAGTTACACAGGATATTTCAAAACAGGTGGTTTCAAACTGATAAAAGAAAAGGGTAGCTGGAATAGCCAATATGGCGCAGGTTCCGCAGCAGGAACATTAAGCACAGACGGCGGATCTGGTAATATTAACGTTGCCACAGCGGGTTATTATAAATTTACAGCAGATGTTGCAACATTAACCTATACTTTGGTTCCTGTTTCCACACCTGGTAGCGCTTTTCCTACAGTAGGTATTATCGGAGACGCTACGCCTAATTCCTGGAATTCTAGTACAGCGATGACTAAGTCTGCTTTTGACCCTCATGTTTGGTATATTACCAATGTAACGCTTACAGCAGGCGAATTGAAATTCCGTGCTAACGACTCTTGGGATGTTAACTGGGGTAGTGGTGATGAAGATTTTGGTACAGCTACTTCCGGAGGTTCAAATATCCCCGTAAAAGCTGGAACATACAATATTTATTTTAATGATTACTCTGGAGCTTATTCCTTAATCAAACAATAATAGATCATATCAAATTAAATAACCGATTGCTATAATCGGTTATTTTTTTATTGTTACTTAACCAGACTTTTTTTATCTTGTAAACCAATATAAACCTTATAAAAAATGACGTTGTTTAATTCTTTTTTAGAAAATCAAAACTGTCATTAGACCTTAAAAATTTATAAAAAATGAAAAAATTCACCATTGGAGCAGTCTTGCTCACTTTGATGTTTAATCAATTCTCTGCTCAATCTCTAAAATCTCCGGACGGAAAATTCGAGATGAATTTCCAGCTGAAAAACGGAGTTCCTTTTTATAATCTGAAATACAACGGCGCTGTTGTAGTAGAAGATTCCAAATTAGGATTAAGATTACTAAAAGACGGCGACATTCAGTTCGCTTCCGAAATCGAAAATAAAAATAATGAAGGTAAAAATCTTAATTATGGATTCCAAAAAACGGCTGAAAAAAGAGATTTAAAAAACGAAACTTGGCAGCCAGTTCTTGGAGAAAAGAAAAATTATATCAACAATTATAATGAATTAGCGGTTACTCTTAATCAAAAAGATAATGACAGAAGCATTGTTGTAAAATTCAGATTGTTCAATGATGGTTTAGGATTTAGATATGAGTTTCCTCAACAGAAAAATCTTAACTATTTCATCATCAAAGAAGAAGATTCAGAAATTGACCTTCCGACAGACATGAAAGCTTGGTGGTTAGCAGCAGATTATGATACAGAAGAGTACGTTACTCAGACTTCCAAATTATCCGAGATTCCTGCAAAATGGCCAACATCTTATGAAGGAAATGCTTCTCAGAATTTGGTGAAAAATGGTGTTCAGATGCCATTGATGATGAAAAAAGAAGGTTCAAGTCCTCTTTATGTCAACATCGCAGAAGCTGCAGTGATAGATTATCCTGCTGCTAATTTGGAATTGGACGCTTCAAATTTCAAATTCAAAACGCACTTGACTCCTGATGCTCAGGGTGCAAAAGGATATATGCAGACGCCTTCTGTTACACCTTGGAGAACGATTATTGTTTCGCCAAAAGCAGAAGAAGTTTTGGATTCCAAAATGTTATTTAATCTAAACGAACCTACAAAATATAAAGACACATCTTGGATTCATCCAACAAAATATATGGGTGTTTGGTGGGAAATGATTATCGGAAAATCCAATTGGTCTTATTCTACAGCTAATAATGTTCATATCGGAAAAACTGATTTTTCTAAATTAACGCCCAACGGAAAACACGCTGCTAACAATACAAAAGTTAAAGAATACATAGATTTTGCTTCGGCTAATGGTTTCCAAGGTCTTTTGATTGAAGGCTGGAATATCGGTTGGGAAGATTGGTTTGGGCACTCAAAGGAATTTGTTTTTGATTTCGTTACGCCTTATCCCGATTTCGATATCAAAATGTTGAATGACTACGCCCATTCCAAAGGAATCAAATTGATTATGCACCACGAGACTTCCGGTTCAGCAACCAATTACGAAAGATGGGCTGATAAGGCATTCCAAGAAATGAATAAATATGGTTATGACGCAGTTAAAACGGGATATGTTGGAAATATTATCCCAAGAGGTGAGCATCATTACAGCCAATGGATGATTAACCATTACAGAAGAATCATAGAAAAAGCCGCTGAATATAAGATTATGGTAAACTCTCACGAGTCTGTCCGTCCAAGTGGAGAAAGCAGAACTTATCCAAACTGGATTGCAGCAGAAGCAGCAAGAGGAACAGAGTTCGAGGCTTTTGCAGGAAACAATCCTGATCATCAGACTATTTTACCTTTTACAAGATGGATGGGTGGACCGATGGATTACACACCAGGTATTTTCCAAACCAAATTAGATTACTATTTTCCAGGCGATAATCGTTTTGTAAAGACAACTTTGACCAAGCAATTGGCCCTTTATGTTGTAATGTATCAGCCACTTCAGATGGCTGCGGATTTGCCGGAAAATTACGCAAAACATATGGATGCTTTCCAGTTTATCAAAGATGTTGCTGCAGATTGGGATGATACAAAAATCCTTTCGGCAGAACCTGGAGATTACATCCACACCGCGAGAAAAGCTAAAGGGACAGATAACTGGTTTGTTGGTGGAATTACCGATGAAAATCCAAGAGATTTCACAGTAGATTTTTCTTTCTTGGACAAAGGCAGAAAATATGAAGCGACCATCTACGAAGACGGGAAAGATGCAGATTACATCAACAATCCACAGAGTTATCATATTTACAAAAAGACCATTACTAACAAAACAAAATTGCCAGTTCATTTGGTAAGAAGTGGTGGTTATGCTATTTCTGTGAAGCCTGTTAAATAATTTTTTTAGGAGCTTAATCCCGCTATCCGCTATATCTTTTTCTTTTTTTTGCAAAAAAGAAAAAGGATGCCACTACTATCGGGGCTATGGGTTTCTACATTAATAAAACTTTGTCAAATCGAAGATTCGGCGTAGCCAAATTTGAGGCTTTGACAAAGTTTTTCTTCAATATTTCTCCAAAATTCTAAAGAATGAATTGGATTTCCAAGATTTTCAACAAACAAAACACATTTCTCTTTTTACTAATTTCTATGGTCATCTTGGCCAAAGTTATTCCTTTCCGCGAGTCTTACAATCAGTATTTTAATCTGGCGGGATTTATAGATTGGGGAATTGCGGGAATTTTTCTGTTGTATGGATTGAAACTCAATCTCAAAGAAGTTATAAAAGATGTCTCCAACTGGAAACTGCATTTGCTGATTCAGTCGGGAACATTTGTTATTTTTCCTTTGTTGGTATTGATGTTTTATCCTTTGTTGAAAGATACATCGTATTACAATATTTGGCTTTCGGTTTTCTTTTTGGCGAGTCTGCCTTCCACAGTTTCATCGTCCGTTGTAATGGTTTTCATCGCAAAAGGAAATGTCACTTCAGCGATTTTTAATGCCTCAATTTCAGGGATTATCGGGATTGTAATGACGCCGCTTTTGATGAGTTTTTTCCTCACAGCTAATGGAGAATCCGGCAATCAATCCGAAATCATTCAGCAACTTTTATTGAAAGTTTTATTACCAATTATTTTAGGAATTATCCTCAATCCAATCTTCAAAAAATGGGTGACAAAATATGCCAATATCATTTCAGAATTTGACCGATTGATTATTTTGCTCATCGTTTACGAAAGTTTCTCAACCGCTTTTATCGAGAATATTTTTGTAGCTGTACCTTCATTTGTGTTTGTTGTATTGGCATTTAGTGTTGTCTTTTTGTTTTTTGCAACCTATTTTATCCTAAAATTCATAGCTGAAAAACTGAATTTTAAAAAGAAAGATGTCATCACAACAACTTTCTGTGGTTCAAAGAAATCCTTAGTTCACGGGAGTTTATTCCTTTTGGTTTTAGGAATTCCGGATGACCAGAAAGTGTTGTTTCTGTTGCCTGTAATGATTTACCATAGTTTTCAATTATTCTACGTAAGTTGGCTAGCCAACAAAATCGCCAAAAGAACCGAAATTTAATGTAACAATTTAACAATCTAGCAGTTTAACAATTTCACGATTCAAAATTTAATAATTTAATTTCTCAACGTTTACCTCTTGTAAGTTTTACGCCTTTGTGAACCTTAAGACGCAAAATTGGTCAAGAAATCTTGGTGAACTTTGTGTTCAAAAAAATCATCAACAATAAAATATAAATCTTAATTTTAAATAGACCTTAAAAATTAACCTTATGAAAAAAATATTCACGATTTCTTCCATCGTATTTTCTTCTATTTTCTATTCTCAGGTTCAGAAAGTAGAACCTGTATTTTGGTGGAGCGGAATGAAAAATCCTGAACTACAATTATTAGTTTATGGAAAAGATATCCAAAATCTTCAACCAGAGTTCTCAAACGGAATCAAAATCAAAGAAGTCAAAAAAGTAGAAAATCCAAACTACCTTTTTGTAACCATCGACACAAACGGCGTTCAGCCACAAAAAGCAAAACTGAATTTCAAAAACGGAAACAAAACCGTTAAAACCATCGATTACGAATTCAAACAGAGACAGCAAAACTCGGCAAACAGAGATTCTTACACGTCTTCTGATGTGATGTATCTGATAATGCCT
This sequence comes from Flavobacteriales bacterium UBA2306, assembly GCA_002345565.1. Classification (GTDB taxonomy): domain Bacteria; phylum Bacteroidota; class Bacteroidia; order Flavobacteriales; family Weeksellaceae; genus Epilithonimonas. The sequence continues at coordinate 475,509 of DDVS01000002.1, forward strand.
GATAGATTTGCAAACGGAAATCCAAAAAATGATAGCACGCCAGACACAGCGGAAAAAGCAGACAGAAGCAAAACCGGAGGACGTCACGGTGGAGACATTGCTGGAATTGTGAAAAATCTGGATTATCTTCAGGAATTAGGAATTACAACACTTTGGAACACGCCTTTGTTGGAGGACAATGAACCTGGTTTTTCTTACCACGGTTACGCACAAAGTGATTACTACAAAATCGACCCGCGTTACGGAACCAACGATGATTATAAAAACTTGGCGGACGAACTTCATAAAAGAAAAATGAAACTCGTGATGGATTATGTGACCAATCATTGGGGTTCAAAAAGCTGGATTATCAAAGATTTACCTTCGAAAGATTGGATTCATTATTGGGAAGGACAGGAAAATGGTTTCCAGAGAAGTAATTACAGAATGACAACGCAGTTTGATACCAATGCAGCCAAAGTGGATGAAGCGGCTTGTATGGATGGCTGGTTTGATACGACAATGCCGGATATGAACCAGAGCAATCCAATGGTTGTGACTTATATGGCGCAGAATGCGATTTGGTGGATAGAATATGCTGGTCTGGACGGTTTCCGTGTAGATACTTATTCTTACAATGACAAAAAAGGCATTGCAGATTGGACAAAAAAAATCACTGACGAATATCCAAAATTCAATATCGTTGGAGAAGTCTGGATGCACGACCAAGCGCAGATGTCTTATTGGCAGAAGGATTCCAAAATTGCAGCGATAGAAGGTTACAATTCTTATCTTCCGTCTGTGATGGATTTTACGCTTCACGATGCTCTTGGTCAGGTTTTCCGTGAAGATTCTGGTTGGGATTCTGGGATGCAGAGGGTTTATGATAATTTTGCTAATGATTTCCTTTATCCTGATATCAATAATATCTTGGTGTTTGCTGAGAATCACGACACGAATAGATTCAATCAAATCTATCCGAAGATAGAAGATTACAAATTAGCAATGAGTTTGATTCTGACAGTTCGTGGAATTCCGCAATTGTATTACGGTTCTGAAATCGGAATGGCTGGAGACAAAAACAACGGCGGCGACGGTGAGATTCGTAAAGATTTCCCAGGCGGCTGGGCTGGAGATGCAAATAATGCTTTCACAAAATCTGGAAGAATAGCTTCTCAAAACGAGTATTTCGATTATACCAAAAAATTGTTGAACTGGAGAAAAACAAACGAAGCAGTTCATTTTGGAAAAACATTGCATTACATCCCGAACAACAATGTTTATGTTTATTTCCGTTATACAGATAGCAAAAGAGTAATGGTCGTAATTAATAACAACAAAGAAACTCAGAATCTGGATTTGAAACGTTTTTCTGAAGGTTTGAAAGATTTCACAAAAGGAAAAGATATCATTTCTGACAAAGATTTTGATTTGAAAACTAATTTGTCTGTTCCTGCAAAATCTTCATTAATTTTAGAACTTAAATAAAATTAAAATGAAAAAAATAATTTCCATTATCTTACTATCGTTTTTAATCTTTTCGATTCCACTTTCTGCTCAGAAGAAAGGCTTTTACGAAAATGTTCAGAAAAAGAATATTAACAAATTGTTGGATGACCTCAATACGTTGGCTGCCAATGCAGACTTCGAAAAATACTTCGCTTGTTTTGCCGAAGAGTCTCAATACATCGGAACAGATGCAACAGAAGTGTGGCAAAAACAAGAGTTCAAAGATTGGGCAAAACCTTATTTTGACAAAAAAACAACTTGGAATTTCAAATCATTAAAACGAAATATCTATTTCAGCAAAGACGGAAATTATGCTTGGTTCGATGAGGTTCTTGATACGCAGATGAAAATCTGCAGAGGTTCGGGTGTTCTTCAGAAAATTGGTGGAAAATGGAAAATCAAACAATACGTTCTTTCCGCAACCATCCCAAATGAAGTGATAGATGAAGTCACTAAAATCAAAACACCAATCGAGGATGCTCTCATCCAGAAATTAAAAAACAACTAAATAAATGAATTTAAATAAAAGAGATTTACCTTTCTCTCAACTATGGAATATCAGTTTTGGATTTTTCGGAGTTCAGATTGCTTATTCTTTGCAAAGTGCCAATATCAGTAGGATTTTTGCAACTTTGGGTGCAGATCCGCATAACCTCAGTTACTTCTGGATTTTACCACCTTTGATGGGAATGGTTGTCCAGCCGATTGTTGGCGTAATGAGTGATAAAACTTGGACGAAATTGGGACGTAGAGTTCCTTATTTGTTGATTGGTTCTATCATTTCCGTGATTGTAATGTGTTTACTTCCCAATGCAGGAAGCTTCAAACTAGCAGTTTCTGCAGCAATGATTTTTGGATTGATTGCTTTGATGCTTTTGGACACATCCATCAATATGGCAATGCAGCCATTCAAAATGATGGTGGGAGATATGGTGAACGAGAAGCAGAAAGGAAAAGCTTACTCTATCCAAAGTTTCCTTTGTAATGCAGGAAGTTTAGTAGGTTATCTTTTCCCGATTATTTTTACTTGGATTGGGATTTCAAATGTCGCAGATTCGGGTGTAGTGCCGGATTCTGTGATTTACTCTTTCTATGTAGGAGCCGCGATTTTGATTGGTTGTGTTTTGTACACGATTTTCAAAGTCAAAGAAATGCCTCCGAAAGAATATGCCGAATTCCACGGAATAGAAGACGCTCCTGAAACCAAAAAATCAACCAATGTTTTCCAGTTATTGGCAAAAGCGCCATCAGCATTTTGGTCGGTAGGTTTAGTTCAGTTTTTCAGCTGGGCAGCGTTTATGTATATGTGGACTTATACCAATGCAGGGATTGCCGAAACAGTTTGGAACACTACCGATGTCAAATCCGCTGCGTATCAGGAAGCAGGCAACTGGGTTGGTGTTGTGTTTGCAATTCAGGCCATTGGTTCTGTGATTTGGGCTTTGGTGATTCCTCAATTCAAATCTTACAAAATGGCTTATTTTGTTAGTTTAATTTTAGGTGCAATTGGTTTTATCTCAACAATGTTTATTCACGACCAATATCTGCTTTTCGTTCCATATTTATTGATTGGATGTGCTTGGGCAGCGATTCTAGCTTTGCCATTTACATTATTGACCAACGCTTTGAAGGGAAATAATATGGGAGCCTATCTAGGATTATTCAATGGCACAATTTGTTTGCCTCAGATTGTTGCAGCAGTTTTAGGAGGTATTATATTTAAAAATATCGCGATGGAAAGTTCTATTGCAATGTTGGGAATCGCAGGAGCATTGCTTGTTTTAGGCGCATTCAGTGTTTTTATTATTAAGGATAAGAAAACAATTGATTAATTATAAGACCAAAATTATTACAAAAGATATATTCAAAATCCACCAATTTTGGTGGATTTTTTGTTTTTAAAAGAATCCGAAGGATTCAATATTAATAGCCATAGGTAAAACCTACGGAATGAGAGTCAGCATAGACTTTTATATTCTCGCATTGTAAAACCATATTCTTTCATTAACAGGCTCTATAATTTTGAATTTTAATTCTAAAATCTCATTATCAAACTCAAATTTTAGACATCGTAATTTATCACGCTTCCACAAATTGATAATCAATACTTTATGACTGTTTTTTGTTTTAATGAATATCGTATAAAAATCAAATTTTTGTAAATTTTCGATGGTGTTGAAAAGAATTTTTTGTGAAAAAATCAAGGTTTATTGAAATTAGTTTATACATTTGTACCGTTCAAAACAAACAGATGCATAACTCAATAATTATTATTGTCATTCTTGTCATTATCGGATTCCGGTGGTGAGTGATGGCTTGTGATAATTTTTGAAATTGAAATAATACAGACCATTCTCATCACGAGAATGGTTTTTTTATTTAAAAAACAAAACATTTAATAAAATATAAAACCGATACAAAATGTATTACAAAGACGACAGTGTTCTCTTCTTTGATGGGGAATATGTGAAAGCAAAAGAAGCCAAGACCGACTTGTACGGTCAATCGTTACACTACGGTTATGCTGTTTTCGAAGGAATTAAATCTTACAAAACAGCCAATGGAACTAAGATTTTCAAAGCAGAGGAACATTACGACCGATTGAGGAAATCTGCCGAAACAATGATGATGCCTTTTGATTATTCTACCGAAGAAATGGTGGAAACAACCTACAAGCTTTTGGAACAAAATAATCTAAGTAACGCATACATTCGTCCATTGGTCATTTGTTCTCCAAATATGGCTTTGTCTAAAGGTCAAAAAAGCTATCTCGTTATAGAAGTTTGGAATTGGGATAACGGTTATATGGCCAACAAAATGAGAATTATGACGTCGTCATTTGAACGTCCAAATCCAAAAGCGTTCAAAGTAGAAGCAAAAGTGAGCGGTCATTATGTAAACTCAATTTTAGCTTGTCAGGAAGCTAAAGACAGAGGTTTTGATGAAGCTTTGGTTCTGGATGCCGATGGAAATGTAGCAGAAAGTTCAGGTGCCAATATCTTCTTCGAAAAAGGTGGAAAACTTTTCACTCCTGCAAAAGGAAGCATACTTCCCGGAATTACCAGAGCGACAGTTTTTGAAATATGTGATAATCTTGGAGTTCCTTACGAAGAAAAATTCTTCAAACCGGAAGAAATGCAAGGCGCAGACGCAGGATTTTTCTGCGGAACAGCAGCTGAAATTGTAGCATTAGATTCTTTGGATAATATTCCCTTCAAACTGAATTGGGAAGACAGTTTATCAGCAAAAATTCAGACAGCTTATCGTCATTTAGTATTAGAAGAAGATTACTCATATTTAAAATCAGACTTGCAATATGTGTAACATAGAATTGAACAAATATTCCAAAACACTAACCAAAGACCCGACTCAACCTGCAACTCAGGCGATGTTTTACGGAATTGGTTTCCAAAAAGAAGATTTCGACAAAGCACAAATTGGAATCGCAAGTATGGGCTACGACGGAAATACTTGTAATATGCACTTGAATGGTCTTGCCGAGATTGTAAAGAAAGGCGTTAAAGAACAAAATCTTGTTGGATTAATGTTCCACACCATCGGAATCAGTGACGGAATGACTAACGGAACCGACGGAATGCGTTATTCTCTCGTAAGTCGCGACATCATTGCAGATTCCATCGAAGCGGTTTGTGCTGGTCAATATTACGATGGATTAATTACAGTTCCGGGTTGTGACAAAAATATGCCGGGTTCTCTGATGGCGATGGCGCGTCTTGACCGACCTTCGATAATGGTTTATGGAGGAAGTATTGCACCAGGCCATTACAAAGGCGAAGATTTGAATATCGTTTCTGCTTTCGAAGCGTTAGGAAACAAAATCGCAGGTAAAATTTCCGAAGAAGATTTTCAAGGTGTGATTCAAAATTCCTGTCCAAGCGCAGGTGCGTGTGGTGGAATGTACACTGCCAATACAATGGCTTCTGCAATCGAAGCTTTGGGAATGAGTTTGCCTTATTCTTCATCATATCCCGCACTTAGTAAAGAGAAAAAAGAAGAATGTCAGTTTGCCGGACATTACGTTAAAATTCTTCTCGAAAAAGATATCAAACCATCTGATATTATGACGCCAAAAGCTTTCGAAAATGCTTTAAGGCTGATTATGATTTTAGGTGGAAGCACCAATGCAGTTCTCCATTTTATCGCCATTGCAAAATCCATCGGATACGATTTAACTTTGGATGATTTCCAAAAAATCAGTGATGAAACTCCATTTTTAGCCGACCTTAAGCCAAGTGGGAAATACTTGATGGAAGACCTTCATAAAGTGGGTGGAGTTCCGGCGGTGATGAAATATCTATTGGATTTAGGCTTGCTTCACGGCGATTGTTTAACGGTAACCGGAAAAACCATTGCAGAAAACTTGGAACACGTCACTTCAATTATCGACAGACAGCAAAATATCATTCACGATATCAAAAATCCAATCAAAGAAACCGGTCACATTAGAATTATGTACGGAAACCTTGCTGAAAAAGGTTCTGTTGCGAAGATTACAGGAAAAGAAGGTGCTTACTTTAAAGGAACAGCAATCGTTTTTGATGGCGAAAAAGAATTCATCAAAGGTATCGAAGATAAAAAAATTCAGGAAGGAAATGTAGTTGTGATCAAAAATGAAGGACCGAAAGGCGCACCAGGAATGCCGGAAATGTTAAAGCCAACTTCCGCTTTGATGGGGTCTGGTTTAGGTAAAAATGTGGCATTGATTACCGATGGAAGATTTTCCGGAGGAACACACGGTTTCGTCGTTGGGCATATCACGCCTGAAGCTTTTTCCGGAGGATTGATTGGATTAATTAAAGACGGCGACGTGATTGAATTAGATGCGGAGAAAAATACCATCAACGCACTATTGTCAGAAGAAGAAATCACCAAAAGAAAAGCCGAGTTCCAACAACCCGAATACAAAGTGAAAAGTGGTGTGCTTTACAAATATGCCAAATCTGTGGCAGACGCCTCAAAAGGTTGTGTAACCGATTTATAATTAAAAGTAAAATTGAAAATAATATGAGTACGCTTGAAATAATGGAAAATAAAGATGCAGAACAGCAGAAAGCGGTAGAAATATCCGGTTCAAAAGCTGTTTTGGAAGCGCTATTACAAGAAAACGTTGATACGATTTTCGGTTATCCCGGTGGCGCAATTATGCCGATTTATGATGCTTTGTACGACTATTCCGAAAAACTGAAACATATTTTGGTTCGTCACGAGCAAGGTGCCATTCACGCTGCACAGGGATTTGCAAGAACTTCCGGAAAAACGGGGGTTGTATTTGCAACCAGTGGTCCGGGAGCAACCAATCTGGTGACAGGTTTAGCGGATGCAATGATAGACAGCAATCCGATTGTCTGTATTACAGGTCAGGTTTTTGCCTCACTTTTGGGAACGGATGCTTTTCAGGAAACTGATGTCATCAATATCACAACGCCGGTTACAAAATGGAATTATCAGGTAACCGATGCAACCGAAATTCCGGAAGCGATTGCGAAAGCTTTTCATATCGCAAGTACGGGTCGTCCCGGTCCGGTTTTGATTGATATTACCAAAAATGCCCAGTTGCAATTATTCGAATATTTAGGATATAAAAAATGCAATCATATCAGAAGTTACCGCCCGGAGCCGGAAATCAGAAATGAATATATCGAACAGGCTGCAGAACTCATTAATCAGGCAAAAAAGCCATTTGTTCTGTTTGGACAAGGGGTGATTTTGGGAAAAGCCGAAGAAGAATTCAAAGCATTTATTGAAAAAATCAATCTTCCTGCGGCAGCAACTGTAATGGGGTTGAGTGCGCTTCCAACTAACCACAGACTACACGTTGGAATGCTGGGAATGCACGGTAATTATGCACCCAATGTAATGACCAACGAATGCGATGTTCTGATTGCGGTCGGAATGCGTTTCGATGACAGGGTTACAGGTCGTTTGGATAAGTATGCAAAACAGGCAAAAATCATTCATCTTGATATTGACCCGGCCGAAATTGATAAAAATGTGAAGACCACCGTTCCGGTTTGGGGAAATTGTAAAAAGACACTTCCGATGCTGACAGCGCTTCTCAAAGAAAACGACCATTCAGCTTGGTTGGAAAAATTCCGTGAGTTGGAAAAGGAAGAAATCAAAGAAGTAATTACAGAAGAACTGAATCCCACAACCGATGTAATGACAATGGGAGAAGTCATCAAAGTTCTTAATGAGCTTACAAATGGCGATGCAATAATCACAACCGATGTTGGTCAGCATCAGATGGTGGCGTGTCGATATGCTCAATTCAATAATTCTAAATCCAGCGTTACATCAGGCGGATTGGGAACAATGGGATTTGGTTTGCCGGCCGCAATCGGAGCTTGGTATGGCGCACCGGAAAAAACAGTGGTTGCAATCATTGGAGATGGAGGATTCCAGATGACATTGCAGGAATTAGGAACCATTATGCAGTTCGGAGCGAAGGTCAAAATCCTGATTCTAAACAATGAATTCCTCGGAATGGTAAGACAATGGCAACAGCTTTTCCACGACAGGCGTTACTCTTTTGTAAATATCACGAGCCCGGATTTCGTAGCCGTTGCAAAAGGTTATTACATCGATGGACAAAAAATATCAGAAAGAAAAGACCTAAAAACAGCTTTGGAAAGAATGCTGAATCACGATGGCGCATATCTTTTGGAAGTAATGGTTGGAAAAGAAAATAACGTTTTCCCAATGGTAGCCCAAGGAACTTCGGTTTCAGAAATTCGTTTAAAATAAATTTTCAACAAAGTCCCGAAAGGACGACTTAATAAAGGATAGGATGAAAATCCTATCAAAACCCGAAGGGTTTAATATGAATAGCCGTAGGTGCAACCTATGGAATATAAGATCAACATCCCACGAAACCCGAAGGGTTTAATATCATTCCAATAACGGGAACTTTGAAAAACAAAACAATGGAAAAACAAGAATTTACCATCACATTATACACCGAAAATTCTGTTGGATTAATCGGCAGAATTTCAGGGATTTTTTCACGAAGAAAAATCAATATCGAGAGTTTGAATACATCTCCTTCCGAGGTGGAAGGCATTCACAGATTCACAATTCTCATTAATGAAACCGAAGAAGTCGTAAGAAAACTCTGCCGTCAGCTGGAAAAACAAATCGACATTCTGAAAGCTTATTTCAATACAGATGATGAGATTGTCTGGCAGGAACAGGCACTTTACAAAGTCCCTGCAAATGTGGTGACAGAAAAGGTCTATGTAGAACGATTGCTTCGGCAGTATGGCGCATCTACAGTTGTGATTCGTCAGGATTACATCGTTTTTGAAACGGCAGGACATCGGGAAGAAATCGACCGGTTAACTGAAGAGCTCAACAAATACGGACTCATCGAATTCGTGCGTGGAGCAAGAATCGCTATCATCAAAAACAGCGCAGGAATCCACGAAAAAGTCCTCGAGTTTGAAAAAAGAGAACCATCTCCCGAACTTATTGAAAACGAATATCTCGATAAAAGAGACGATGTTTTCACAATGTAAATAAACAATTAAACTTTCTTGAGCTTAAGCGCCTTTATCTCAAAGTTTTTATTGAATTCAAAGAAATCGATGAATCTTCGATTTGTGAACTTAAAAACATTCAATTGTTAAAAAAACTTTGTGCGCTTTGTGTTTAATTTTCAATAAATATTCAAAACAGAATTTAAAAATCAAAAAAATATTAATCCTAAAAAGTAGTTACGGTAATCTTTTTACTTCATACTTTTTACTTTTTTACTTAAAAATATGGCAAATTATTTCAATACCTTATCACTAAGAGACCAGTTGCATCAGTTAGGACAGGCGGAATTTATGGACAGTTCAGAGTTTTCTGATGGCGTTTCTGCATTGAAAGGAAAGAAAATCGTAGTGGTTGGCTGTGGCGCTCAGGGGCTGAATCAAGGTCTGAATCTCAGAGACAGCGGACTGGACGTTTCTTACGCATTGCGTCAGGAAGCTATCGACCAAAAGAGAGATTCGTGGAAAAACGCAACCGAAAATAATTTCAAGGTCGGAACTTACGAAGAACTGATTCCCACTGCGGATTTGGTCATCAATTTAACGCCTGACAAGCAACACACTTCGGTAATCACTTCGGTTCAGCCTTTGATGAAACAGGGTGCGACTTTGTCCTATTCACACGGGTTCAATATCGTGGAAGAAGGGATGCAGATTCGTAAAGATTTGACGGTGATTATGGTCGCTCCAAAATGCCCAGGTTCCGAAGTTCGTGCCGAATATCTGCGAGGTTTCGGTGTTCCGACGTTGATTGCCGTTCATCCTGAAAATGACCCTCAAGGAAAAGGATGGGCAGAAGCAAAAGCATATTGTGTAGGAACAGGCGGTCACAAAGCCGGTGTTTTGAAATCCTCTTTCGTGGCAGAAGTGAAGTCCGATTTGATGGGAGAGCAAACTATTTTGTGCGGACTTTTACAAACGGGTTCTATTCTTTCATTCGATAAAATGGTAGAAAAAGGAATTGATCCTGGATATGCTTCCAAATTGGTGCAATACGGCGTTGAGGTCATCACAGAAGCTTTGAAACACGGCGGTGTGAGCGGAATGTTGGACAGACTTTCCAATCCTGCAAAACTCAAAGCTTTCGAATTGTCAGAAGAATTGAAAGATATTATGCGTCCGCTTTTCCAAAAACATCAGGATGATATTATCTCGGGAGAATTCTCCAAAACAATGATGGAAGATTGGGCAAATGGCGATGCAAACTTATTGAAATGGAGAGCAGAAACAGGTGAAACCGCATTCGAAAAAACACCTGCAGGCGATGTGAAAATCGATGAACAGGAATATTTTGACAACTATCTTTTGATGTCAGCATTCATCAGAGCAGGTGTTGAGTTGGCTTTCGAAACAATGGTTGAAGCTGGAATCAAACCGGAATCCGCTTATTATGAATCTCTTCACGAAACGCCTTTAATTGCGAACACCATCGCAAGAAAAAAACTGTTCGAGATGAATCGTGTGATTTCCGACACGGCAGAATACGGCTGTTACCTTTTCGACCAAGCTTGCAAACCGTTGTTGGCAGATTTTATGAAATCCGTGGATACAGATTTGGTAGGAAAAGATTTTAACGAAGGTAAAGATGCTTCTGTAGACAACGCGCAATTGGTTCACGTGAACGATGTTTTGAGAAATCATCCGGTAGAAGTTGTCGGCAGAAAACTGCGCTCTGCAATGACTGCGATGAAATCTATCAAAACAGTTTAATAATGATTTTAGAAGTTGCAATTCTAAATGTTATCGCAGGAAAGGAAGGTTCTTTTGAGAAGGATTTTAAAATTGCAGAACAATACATTTCTACTATAAAAGGTTATATCAAGCATTCTTTGAAAAAGTGTTTGGAGGAAGAGAATAAGTATATTTTATTAGTTGAATGGGAAACATTAGAAGCCCATACAATTGGTTTTAGAACTTCTGAAAAGTATTTGGAATGGAAAAAATTGTTACATCATTATTATAAGCCTTTTCCTGTTGTGGAACATTATGTTAATATCTAGTAATTGATTTACAAAAATGATAAAGTCGATTATAGAAATCCAAAATTTAAGTTTTCAATACGGTAGTAATGCTGTATTGGAAAACTTAGATTGGGAAATATCTTCCGGAGAATGTTGGATGTTAGGCGGATTAAGTGGAAGCGGAAAAACAACTTTAGCCAAAATCATTTCGGGAGAAGTCAAGAATTTTGAAGGAAAAGTTGAAGTTAATTTTAATGAAAATTCAGAATTACCGGAGAAAGTATTGTACGTTTCCAATTGGTTTCAGTTCAGTAATCTGGAAGGCGACCGCAATTTTTATTATCAACAGAGATATAATCAATTTGCTAAAAATGATACGCTCACTGTTTTTGCGGAACTCAATCATTTTGGGAAAGAGGAAAATCTTGATTTTAAAATATTGGAGTCGTTTTTAGAACCTTTCGGATTTGAAAATTTTAAAAATCAGCAATTAATAGAATTGTCAAGTGGCGAACACAAGAAATTACAATTGTTGAAAGCACTTTGGTTAAAGCCTCAAGTTTTGATTATCGACCAACCTTACACAGGTTTGGATGTGAAATCGAGGAAGTTTTTGAATCAGGCATTTGATGATTTAATTGTAGAAAATGTCACCTTGATTTTAATTAATAATGATGATGAGTTTCCTGAAAGTATTCAGTATTTTGTTGAAATAGAAAACGGAAAATTAGTTCACAGAAATTCTCCAAAAGATTTTTCTAAGGGTGAAGAAAGAATACCAAAACCGCTTCCTTTTTTTCTTCAGAATAATCAGAAAAACGAACAGGAAAGTCTCATCAAACTAGAAAATATCAATATTTCTTACGGCGAAAAACAAGTTCTGAAGAACATCGATTGGGAAGTGAATTCCGGGGAGCAATGGCTGTTGCAGGGTCACAACGGCTCCGGGAAATCAACCTTGTTAAGTTTGTTGAATGGCGACCATCCGCAAGCTTATGCCAATGAAATTTATCTTTTCGGACAAAAGCGGGGAAGTGGCGAAAGTATTTGGGACATCAAAGAAAAAATCGGGATGATTTCGCCCGAACTGCATTGGTATTTTGATATGAATGCGAATGTCGGACAAACTATTGCTTCCGGTTTTTTTGATTCGATGAGTTTGTATCAGAAACTCAGTTTTGACCAGCAGCAACAGCTGGAACAGATTCTTTATTTTTTCGATTTGAAAGAAGATAAAAACAGGAAATTAAACACTTTACCACTTGGAAAACAGCGCCTGGCTTTACTCGCCAGAACATTGATTAAAAAACCAAAACTCCTGATTCTCGACGAGCCTTGTCAGGGAATGGATAACGAACAGACGCAATATTTCAATCAAGTTATTGATGATTTGGCGAGTCAGGGACAATCGTTGATTTATGTCGGACATTTTGAATCTCAATTACCAAAAAAACTTAGCCACAAACTCGTTCTGGAAAACGGAACAACAAGAATTAAAGAAATGATTTGACCACAAATCGTAGATTCGACGAAGTCAAAAGGCACAAAAGTTTTTTTAAGCTTTAAAAAGATGTGTTTAAAGTTCACAAAAAGAATGTCGAAAATGATGAACATTTTGTGAGCTTCTTATTTTCAACTATTTAAACTTTAAGAAATATAATATCTTTTGTGACTTTTGTGGTTTTAAAAAATAAAAATTATAAATGAAGATGAATGAAACGCTTATATTTCCAACTTTGGAAGCGGTAAAAGAAGCCCGAAAAAGTATAGAAAACGTTGTGAATTACACGCCTTTGCAATACAATGCGAGATTATCAGAAAAATTTGGAGCGAATATTTTCCTCAAAAGAGAAGATTTACAACCTGTAAGGTCTTACAAATTACGAGGCGCATACAATAAAATCAAAAGTCTTTTTAATGAAGGCAAAACTTCGGACGGAATAGTCTGTGCAAGTGCAGGAAATCACGCGCAAGGTGTGGCTTTTTCCTGTAAACAACTCCAAATCAAAGGAACGATTTTTATGCCTGTGACCACGCCGAAGCAAAAACTGGAACAGGTCGAAATGTTTGGTGGAAATTTTGCCGAAATCAAATTGGTCGGAGATACTTTTGATGCTTCAAAAAATGCAGCCTTGGAATTTGCAAAAACTTCGGGAGCGGCTTTTATTCATCCTTTTGATGATGTTCAGATTATAGAAGGACAGGCAACTTTGGCATTGGAAATTTTAGAACAAACAAAAGAAAATATTGATTTTGTTTTCATTCCGATTGGCGGTGGTGGTTTGGCTTCGGGGATTTCAACTGTTTTTAAAGAATTGTCCAAAGAAACGCAATTGATTGGAGTTGAACCAAAAGGTGCGCCTTCTATGAAAACTTCCATCGATAATAATCTTAATACGGAACTTTCAGAAGTTGACGGTTTTGTGGATGGCGCAGCAGTGAAAAGGGTAGGAGATTTGACTTTTGAGATTTGTAAAAATTCACTTGCAGATTGTATTCCTGTGGATGAAGGGAAAATTTGTGACACGATTCTTCAATTATACAACAAAGATGCAATTGTTTTGGAACCAGCTGGGGCTTTATCTATTTCAGCTTTGGAACAATATCGAAATCAGATTAAAGGCAAAAATGTAGTTTGTATTGTCAGTGGAAGCAACAACGATATTACAAGAATGGAGGAAATCAAAGAAAGAGCTTTACTTTACAATGGTTTGAAACATTATTTTATGGTCAAATTTCCGCAACGTCCTGGTTCTTTAAAAGATTTTGTGCTGAATGTTTTAGGAGAAAATGACGACATCACCCACTTCGAATATACCAAGAAAAACTCACGGGAAACTGCTTTAGCAATCGTCGGAATTGAGCTTTCTAATATTTCTGATTTCAATGGTTTGAAACAGAGAATGCAAAACCTCGGTTATTTTGAATCTTATTTGAATGATAATCCGGATGTTTTGAGTATGCTTGTTTAAGAACAGTTTTAGCTAAGTTAAATCTTGGCGCTTTTGCGTTAATAACTCAAGAAAAATATAAACTCTGTCCATTGGCAGAGTTTTTCGTTCTTATCGTACATCAATGTGTAGATGTTTTCAAAGCAGGAAATTTGTATCCACAAAAAGCCTTACAATTAAAATCAATTTAAAATGAAAACAGTATATCACAGCGCAGAAAGCAGAGGTTACGCTAACCATGGTTGGTTGAGAAGTCATCATAGTTTTAGCTTTGCCAATTATCACAATCCGGAAAGAAACCATTTCGGAGTTTTGAGAGTTTTGAATGACGATTATGTAGAAGGTGGAATGGGATTCGGGAGACATCCGCACCGCGATATGGAAATTATTTCGATTCCTTTGGAAGGCGAATTGAGACACGGCGATAATATGGGGAATTCTGGAATCATCAAAAAAGGAGACATTCAAGTAATGTCTGCGGGAACTGGAATTATGCACAGTGAAGAAAATGCAACGGAACAACCTGTGAAATTCTTACAAATCTGGATTATCCCAAACAAAACAGATGTGACGCCAAGATATGACCAAATCAACATTGAGGAAAACTCAGTCAAAAATGATTTTCAGCAGATTCTTTCACCAAATCAAGATGATGCAGGCGTTTGGATTCATCAGGATGCTTGGTTCAATTTAGCAAGATTTGATAAAGGTTTCTCTAAGGAATATAAAATCAAAAAAGAAGGAAACGGAGTCTATGTCTTTGTCATCAAAGGAAAAGCAAAAATTGGTGACCAAATTCTGGATGAACGAGATGGTTTAGGAATTTGGGATACAGAACGTTTTCTTTTGCAAGCGGAAGATGATGCGGAAGTTTTGCTCATGGAAGTCCCTATGGAATTGTCAAAATAACCTAAACCTGCCATACAAAATAACTAGAATAGGAATTCGAAATTTACGGTTTATTGTTTTGTGTAGTTTATAGATTTTCAAATATTTTAATAAATTTTTAAGAAAAATACCATTCTAACAGTATAACATTTGTCCTCAAAAAATCTTAAATTTGGCATTTTAAAAAGTTAAACTGAAAACATAATGAGATTACTTATTGTAGGAAATGGTGGGCGTGCTTCGGCTCTGGCGCTTAAGCTAAGTGAAGACAGCAGAATTACAAAGATGTTTTTTGCTCCTGGCAACGCCACTACCGAAAAACTAGGAGAAAATATCAACGAGACGGATATCATCGTACTTAGAGATTTTGCAATCAAGAACAAAGTAGATTTGACGATTGTAGGTCCAGAAAAACCTCTTGTAGAAGGAATCGTAGATGAGTTCAAAAAAGTTGACCTCAAGGTTTTTGGTCCTGCAAAAAAAGCGGCTTCATTAGAAGGAAGTAAAGCATTTTCTAAGAAGTTTATGAAAACTTACGGAATCAAAACAGCGGAGTCTGTAACCTTTGATTCTTACGCCGATGCTAAAGAATATCTTCAAAACCAAACATTCCCAATTGTTATCAAAGCAAGCGGTTTAGCTGGTGGAAAAGGTGTTGTGATTGCAGAAGATTTGGAAGAAGCAGAAGGAACGATTCACGATTTTATGATTAAAAGAATTTTCGGTGATGCTGGGATTCAGGTGATTATTGAAGAGTTTTTAGAAGGTTTCGAAGCTTCAATTATTGGAGTTTCCAACGGAGATAAGATTTTCCCTTTCGTTCCTGCAAAAGATTATAAAAAAGTAGGAAACGGTGACAAAGGTCCAAACACTGGCGGAATTGGTTCTGCGGCGCCAAGTCCAGAATTCAAAGACGAGCATTTCCAAGATTTCGTTAATAATATTATGAATCCAACAGTTCAAGGTCTTAAAACAGAAGGTCTTAGTTTCAAAGGGTTTATTTTCTTCGGATTAATGGTGACTGAAAAAGGCGCTTATCTATTGGAATACAATATGAGATTAGGCGACCCAGAAACTCAGGTTCTTTTACCTCTTTTGGAGAACAATTTGGTAGATGTTATCGAGGATTGTCTTCAAGGAAAAGAATTGGAACTGAAATTCAAAAATCAAAAAGCAGTTTGTTTGGTGGTTTGTTCTGGAGGTTATCCTCAGAATCACGAGACTGGCTACGAGATAACAGGAGCAGAAAAAGTTAAGAACAGCACATTGCTTTATGCAGGTGCAGATTACCGAGGAGGAAAAGTAGTTTCCACAGGCGGTCGAGTTCTGAATCTTGTAGCACTTGGAGACACATTCGAAGAAGCTCGCAAGAAAGTTTACGAAGACGCTAATATTGTGGACTTTGACTACGGATTTTTCCGAGACGATATTGCGAAATTTTAAAAGAACGAGAGATGTTGGGCAACCAATGTCTCTTTTTTTTAGGAGCTTAATCCCGCTTTCCACTATATCTTTTTTGTCATTGCGAGTTTCGACGATTCAAATAAACACATAGGAGTCAATCGGGGCTAGCTTGCAATTCGTAGAATTAATATCATTTATCAATCATTAATTATCATTTATAAAAAAATGCAAAACGGAATTATCATTTTAGACTTCGGTTCACAGTACAACCAACTCATCGGGAGAAGGATCCGTGAAATGGAAGTCTATTCGGAAATAGTACCATTCAACACGCCATTATCAGAAATTCTGGAGAAAAAACCAAAAGGAATCATCCTTTCAGGAGGACCAAGTTCTGTGAACGCAGAAAATGCGCACCTCGTAGAAAAAGAACTATATGAGCAAGGAATTCCGGTTTTAGGAATCTGCTACGGAATGCAATTGACTGCACATCTTTTGGGCGGAAAAGTCGCAAAAGGTGAAAAAGGCGAATACGGAAAAGCACATTTGGAAATCGTTAAAGAAAACGAATTATTGAAAGGTGTTTATCAGAATTCAATCGTTTGGATGAGCCATTTTGATGAGGTTGCGGAATTGCCAGAAGGTTTTGAATTGAATGCAAAATCTGGTGTTATCGCTTCAATTTCCAATCCTGAGAAAAAGATTTATGCTGTACAATTTCATCCGGAAGTTTCTCATTCCGAAGAAGGAGGAAAAATGTTGGAGAACTTCGTATTCGGAATTTGTAAGTCAGACAAAAACTGGAAACTGACAAATTATATCGAGAAAACAGTTGCTGAAATCAAAGAAAAAGTGGGAACTCAAAAAGTGATTCTTGGACTTTCTGGTGGAGTAGATTCTTCTGTTGCAGCAGTTTTGATTCACAAAGCAATTGGTGACCAACTGAATTGTATTTTTGTAGATACCGGACTTTTGAGAAAAGACGAAGGCAAAAAAGTAATGGAAAATTACGGAAAGCACTTCGATATGAATATCAAAATGGTAGATGCTTCCGAAAGATTTCTTTCCAAATTAGCAGGAATCGGCGATCCGGAAGAAAAACGTAAAATTATCGGTAACGAGTTCGTTCACGTTTTCGATGAAGAATCTCATTCAATCGAAGGAGCAAAATTCCTTGCTCAAGGAACAATCTATCCAGATGTCATCGAATCTCAATCTGTGAAAGGACCTTCAGCAGTTATCAAATCTCATCACAATGTAGGCGGACTTCCTGAAGAAATGGAATTCGAATTGTTGGAGCCTTTGAGAGAATTGTTCAAAGATGAGGTTAGAAAAGTAGGAGAGGAATTGGGAATTCCGCACGAGTTGGTTTATAGACATCCGTTTCCTGGACCTGGATTAGGAATCCGAGTTTTGGGCGAAGTAGATGCAGAAAAAGTGAGAATCCTTCAGGAAGCAGACGATATCTTCATCGAGGAATTATATAAAAACGATTTGTATGAGAAAGTTTCTCAGGCATTCGTAGTTCTTCTTCCTGTTAAATCGGTAGGTGTGATGGGAGACGAAAGAACGTATGAATACACTGCGGTTGTTCGTTCTGCTAACACGATTGATTTTATGACGGC
Source organism: Flavobacteriales bacterium UBA2306 (assembly GCA_002345565.1). GTDB lineage: Bacteria > Bacteroidota > Bacteroidia > Flavobacteriales > Weeksellaceae > Epilithonimonas. The sequence continues at coordinate 493,379 of DDVS01000002.1, forward strand.
GACTTGGAGTAGATTGCCTTACGAGTTTTTGGATACAGTTTCTAGTAGAATCATTAATGAAGTGAGAGGAATCAATAGAGTAGCGTATGACATCAGTTCAAAACCACCAGCAACGATTGAGTGGGAGTAATTTATAGTTGATAAAGTATAATATATAAATCATAAAACCTCCGAAAATTTCGGAGGTTTTTAGTTTTTATGGGTTTATTTTCTTCGTAAAAATATAATAATTGGGATCTACTTTTATATCGTCAGACGATTTCAGATTTATGGTTTTCCACTCTTCGGTTGGGGTTATTAATAAACCTTCTGTCAACCGGATAGGGAGTTTAAGATTAGGGACTGTATTGATCCATCGGAACGTAAGAATATCGCCAACTTGTTTAAATTCCAAAGTCGGGATTTTTGTAGTTCTAAGATATTGATTGAAAATACTAGATAAATCTATTCCTGATTTTTTCGAAAAATAATTTTCTATTTGCTCTGTTGTGACTGTTTGATGATAAAAATCTTTGTTAAGACCTCTCAGGATTTCACGAAAATTATCATCACTGTTAATAATTTGTCTAATGGTGTGCAGCATATTAGCACCTTTGAAATACATATCGCCACTACCTTCGTTTCTGATGCCGTATTGTCCGATAATGGGCTTGTCATTCTGGATTTTTTTCCGTAATCCTTGGACATATAAATTAGCTTCTTCTTTTCCAAAAAGATTTTCAATATAAAGCGTCTCGGAATAGTCTGTAAAAGCCTCGTGAATCCACATATCTGCCTGGTCTTTTGCTGTGATGTTGTTCGCAAACCATTCGTGTCCCGTTTCGTGGATGATGATGTAGTCCCACTTCAGACCAATTCCTGTTTCCGAGAGGTCTCTTCCGAGATAACCATTCTGATATTTGTTCCCGTAAGCAACGTTACTTTGGTGTTCCATCCCAAGATGCGGAGATTCCACCAATTTATAAGAATCCTCATAAAAAGGGTATGGTCCAAACCAATATTCGAAGGCCTTCATCATTGGTTTTACTTGCTCAAATTGTTTTTTAGCTTTGTCAAGATTATAATCCAAAACCCAATAGTCCAGATCCAATTTTCCTTTTTCGCCGTCAAAAGTATCTTTAAAATTCACATATTTCCCAATAGATGGAATGATGGAATAATCGTTAATCGGATTTTTAACTTCCCAAAGCCAGGATTTTTTATCGCCAAGATTGTCTTGTTTGATTAATTTTCCGTTCCCAACGCCAACCAAATCTTTTGGTGTGATGATTTTGAAAGTCATTCCGTTATCTGGTTCATCACTCCAAATATCTTTTACAGGCAGCCAAATGCTTGCGCCAACTCCTTCATCTGCGGCTGTCATCCATGGATTTCCGTTTTGATCCTTGGTGAAAACCCAACCACCATCCCAAGGGGCGTGTTTTGCAATCACAGGATTTCCGGAATAATCAATGTTAATCGTGTATTTTTCTCCTTTTTTGAATTTCTTTTTTGCAGAAATAAAAATAAAATCGCCGTCTGTTTTTTTATCAACGATGGGGAAATTCGCTGTGACTTTGTCAGCTTTCATCGGTTGCTGAAGGTCGATTTGAAAAACAGGATTCAAAATATCTTTCTCAATCGTTAAACTGATTTTATTACTTCCTTTGATACTTTTCGCTTCAAAGTTCGGCTCCAGAACAATGTCATATTTCTTGACGTCCCAAAAATTCCTGAATTCTGTATTAGAACCCTTTAAAGTATCTATTTTTGTAGGTTTTGCTTCCTCAAAAAACTGAGCTTGTGAAACTCCCGATATTAATATGGCGAGAAGTAATAATTTATTCATTTTTAATTTTTCTTTATAATTAGTTCCACTTATGAAATGAAACGTTACAAAATTAAATAAAAGTATATCATAAAACCATTATTAGGAGCTTAATCCCGCTATCCGCTATATCTTTTTTGTTATTGCGAACAATGTGAAGCAATCTGTTGAACTTTTTGGTAATCGCATTAACAAAAAAGGATGTCGCTAACATCGGGGCTATGGGATTTGTCAGTCAATCAACTTTTGTCAAAAGATTTGACTTTTAACATAAAACAGAACCCTTTCAGAGTTCGAAACTCTGAAAGGGTTGATTCTTTGTTTAGTATTTTTGATTAAATCACATTTTCCTGATAAAAATGCTTCGTTTCTTCTATAATTTCATCAATTTGTTCAAGCGTTAAAGCTTGAAGAAACTTAGTCTTGAATTCTTTAAAATGCGGAATTCCACGGAAATAATTGCTGTAATGTTGACGCATTTCCACAATTCCGGGACGTTCGCCTTTCCATTCTACAGACCAAAGTGCGTGGTTTTTCACAGCTTCTAATCTTTCTGCAATAGTTGGCTCAGGAAGAATTTCTCCAGTCTCAAAAAAATGTTTGATTTCGTTGAAAATCCACGGATAACCAATAGCACCACGACCAATCATTATTCCATCACAGTTATATTTGTTTTTATATTCTAACGCTTTTTCGGGAGAATCAACATCGCCGTTCCCAAAAATCGGAATTTCGATATTCGGATTGTTTTTGATTCTTGAGATGTGTTCCCAATCTGCTTCGCCTTTGTACATTTGAGCACGTGTTCTTGCGTGGATGGTTAAGGCTTTGATTCCAACATCCTGCAACCTTTCAGCAACTTCATCAATATTAATAGAATCATTATCCCAACCTAATCTTGTTTTTACAGTTACTGGCAAATGTGTAGAGCTCACGACAGCTTTCGTTAATCTCACCATCAAATCAATATCTTTCAAAACACCAGCTCCAGCTCCTTTACAAACCACTTTTTTCACTGGACAACCAAAATTGATATCAACCAAATCTGGCTCCACAGTCTCCACAATTCTTGCTGACATAGCCATTGCTTCTTCATCTCCACCAAAAATCTGGATTCCCACAGGTCTTTCATAATCGAAAATATCAAGCTTTTTTCTACTCTTAATCGCATCACGAATCAGTCCTTCCGAAGAAATAAACTCCGAATACATTAAGTCTGCGCCGTGCATTTTGCATAATTTTCTGAACGGTGGGTCACTTACATCTTCCATTGGCGCCAACAAAAGCGGAAAGTCAGGAAGTTCTATGTTGCCAATTTTTACCATTCTGCAAAGATAAGAATTCCTATTTTGACTAATTTAAAATCAGTCTTAATTCCTTATTTAATAAATTTGTAATATAATAATCAATATGAAAAGAGTATTTCTAACAGTTGTTTTGACTGTAATATTTTCTTGTTCCAAAAATGAAAATTCTGGTAATAAAGATTTAACGACTTCTGAACCAGAACCAGCTCCAAAAGTTGTAACAGATCCAATTGTAGAAGGACAATCTTTAATTGAGGGTTCGGACTGTCTCGGTTGTCATAAATTAGATGAAAAAATGATTGGTCCCTCTTATAAAGAGGTTGCTGCTAAATATGAAAATACACCAGAAAATGTAGAGATGCTAGCAGATAAAATTCTTAAAGGAAGCTCTGGAGTTTGGGGTGATGTTCCAATGCCACCTCACGGATTCAGTAAAGAAAATGCCAAGTTTATGGCGCAATATATTCTCTCTTTGAAAGAAAAATAATGTCTGAAAAATCCAGTCTTCATCCAAGAAATCTCCATCGCAATTCTTATGATTTTGAAGAATTGATTGTCTCAGTTCCAGAACTCAAACATTACGTTTTCAAAAATGATTACGATACTTTGACGATTAATTTCAGTATTCCGAAAGCAGTTAGATTATTGAATAAAGCCTTGCTTCTGAAATATTACAATGTCAAAGATTGGGATATTCCGGAAGGTAACCTTTGTCCACCGATTCCTGGTAGAGCAGATTATGTTCATTATTTGGCGGACTTATTGGCTGGCGACAATGGAAAAATCCCAACAGGGAATTCGGTGAAAGGTTTGGATGTCGGAACGGGAGCTAATCTCGTTTATCCATTGATTGCCAATCATTCTAATGGCTGGGAAATGTTGGGTACGGATATCAATCAAGGTTCTTTGGAGAATGCTCAGAAGATTTTAGAAAGCAATCCTGAGTTAAAAGAAAATATCCAACTGAAATTTCAACCTGAAACAGATTTAATTTTTAAAAATATAATTTCAAAAGAAAATAAGTTCACATTTACGATGTGTAATCCGCCTTTCCACGATTCCGAAGAATCCGCTTTACAAGGAAATCGGCGAAAGAATAACAATCTCAGAAAATCAAAAACTCAGAAAATAAATCTCAATTTCAGCGGACAACAATCCGAATTGTGGTGCGAAGGTGGCGAAATGGCGTTCATCAAAAAAATGATTAATGAAAGTGTGCAATTCTCGTCTCAGGTTCTTTGGTTCACGAGTTTGGTTTCCAAAAAAGACAATCTGCATCAGTTGACAACGCTTCTTAAAAACCTCAAAGTACCCGAATTCAAAATTATTGATATGACGCAAGGTCAGAAAATCAGCAGGATTTTAGCTTGGACGTTTGTGCCAAAAGAAAGAAGGAAAGATTGGTTTTAGAATGATAATTATTTGGGCAGCTTAATCCGCCTTCCGTTCCCGCTTTTTTCTTTTTTGAGAAAAAAGAAAAAGAGCTCCACTCAAGTCGGGCTGCAGATTCGTTATCAATACAACATTGATCCTAAAAACAACATTTTGTCATTCCGTAGGAATCTCTGTTATTTAGGCTCCTATGGTTAAAATAAATTTTCAAAATCAGCTTAATCAGCGAGAAAGCTAAAACCTTAGCTGAACAAAGCGCCTTTGCGAACCTTAAAATATCTTCAATAATTTCAAAAAAAACCTTGCGCTCTTTGCGTTTAAATTAAATCTAATAAAAGAGCTTTTACACCGTTTGACTCCGATTTTTGGTTGATTAAAATTTAACTTCCATAAACCTATAAAAATCACTATTTTTGCAATTCGAAAAAATTGAATTAAAATGTCATTATCAGAACAGGAAATTATCCGTCGCGAGAAACTACAGAAATTGACCGATTTGGGAATCGATGCATTCCCAGCCGCTGAATACAAAATCACCGATTCCACCAAATCTATAAAACAGGATTTCGAAGAAGGTAAGAAGGTGGTGATTGCTGGAAGATTGATGTCCAGAAGAATTCAAGGGAAGGCAAGTTTTGCAGAATTGCAAGATTCTGAAGGTAGAATTCAGGTTTATTTTAACCGTGACGAGATTTGTACTGGTGAAGACAAGACTTTATACAACGAGGTTTACAAGCACCTTTTGGATATCGGTGACATCATCGGAATCGAAGGTGAATTGTTCAAAACTCAGGTTGGAGAGATGACGGTAATGGTGAAAAACTTCACTTTGTTGACCAAATCTCTTCGTCCGCTTCCACTTCCAAAAGTAGATGCTGAAGGAAACGTTTTTGATGGATTCACAGATGCGGAATTGCGTTACAGGCAACGTTATGCAGATTTGGTCGTGAATCCTCACGTGAAAGAAATCTTCGTGAAAAGAACAAAATTGTTCAATGCGATGAGAACGTTCTTCAATGATGCTGGATATTTCGAAGTTGAGACGCCAATCTTGCAATCGATTCCTGGTGGAGCGGCAGCGAGACCATTTATCACGCATCACAACGCTTTGGATATTCCTTTATATCTTAGAATTGCAAACGAATTATATTTGAAAAGATTGATTGTTGGTGGATTTGACGGTGTTTATGAATTCTCCAAAAACTTCAGAAATGAAGGAATGGACAGAACGCACAATCCTGAATTCACGGCGATGGAAATCTATGTGGCTTACAAAGATTACAACTGGATGATGGATTTCACAGAGAAATTGTTGGAATTCTGTGCGACTTCGGTTAACGGAACTTCAGAATCTGTTTTCGGAGAATATACAATCAACTGGAAAGCACCTTATCCAAGGGTTTCTATGACAGAAGCGATTTTGAAATATACAGGATTTGACATCACTGGAAAAACGGAGCACGAATTATTTGACTTCGCAAAATCTATCGGAATTGAAGTTGATGAAACGATGGGTAAAGGAAAATTGATTGATGAGATTTTCGGAGAAAAGTGTGAAGGAAATTTCATTCAGCCGACTTTCATTACAGATTATCCTGTGGAGATGTCGCCTTTGACGAAGAAACACAGAAGTCAGGAAGGTTTGACGGAGCGTTTCGAATTGATGGTTTGCGGGAAAGAAATTGCGAATGCTTATTCGGAGTTGAATGACCCAATCGACCAAAGACAACGTTTTGAGCATCAGTTATTGTTATCTGAAAAAGGTGACGACGAAGCTGGACAATTTATTGACGAAGACTTCCTTAGAGCTTTAGAATACGGAATGCCGCCAACCTCTGGTCTTGGAATCGGAATGGACCGTTTGATTATGTTCTTAACGAATAATCCGAGCATCCAGGAGGTTCTATTCTTCCCGCAAATGAGACCTGAGAAAAAAATGCCAACGGTTGAATTAGGAGAAGATGAAAAGGTGATTCTTGAAATCCTTAATTCTCAAGAAGATGCTTTAGAATTGAATGAAGTAAAAACACGTTCTCAGCTTTCTGGTAAAAAATGGGACAAAGCTTCTAAAACTTTAACTAAAAATAATTTGGTGAAAGTGGAGAAAATTGATGAGGTTTTATTAATGAAATTGATTTAAGGTTTTCTTAAAATTGTTATCAAAAATTATTCAAAATAAAATATAATTTATTAATTGTTTAAGTAATTTTACTTTTTGTTACGGAATTATTAAAATTGAATTTTGTCTTTCGATTTTACTTTCTAAATAATTAAAAATGGTTTCAAGTTGATTATTATATGAAAATATAATCTAGTTTCACTTGAAATTGTGTTTTAAAATATTGACCCCTAAAGTTTTTAGGGGTGTTTTTATTTTATCTGCTAAATTTTATACTTTGCTGGGTTTTTAGAAAAATTAGATTCGATTTCAATCTTTTTCGAGCCTAATTGAAATATTGATTTTAACTAATAGTCTGATTGTTAATATTTTATGTGTTTGTAATATTAATTTAATTTTAATAAATAATTATTCAATATTAAATTAATGTAAATTATCGACAAATAAAAGATGTTTTATTTGTTTTAAATCTTATTTATGGTTTTTATAATTGCTGATTCGGTAATTTAAAATCATTTTTGACTCTTTTTTCATTAAGTTTGTTAGTATCCAAAATTGATGTAGATGAAAAGAGCAAGCAAAATTTCCCAAAAATCCATTCCCAAAAATCAAGGACTTTATTTACCCGAAACAGAATTCGACTCCTGCGGAGTCGGTTTTGTGGCTAATATAAAAGGAATCAAAAGTTTCAAAATCGTCAGCGACGCTATTACGATGCTCGAAAATATGGAACATCGCGGCGCAACCGGTTACGAAAGTAATACGGGTGACGGTGCGGGTTTGCAGATTCAGATTCCGCACGAGTTGTTGTATGATGAAGCGCTTAATTTCGGTTTTGATTTACCTGAACCAGATCATTATGGTGTGGGAATGTTGTTCTTTCCTCAAAATAATTTCATCCGAGAAGAATGTAAAGAGATTATTGAGCAGTCTGCGGATAAACTTGGACTTAAAATTTTAGGTTATCGTCCCGTTCCAGTCAATAACATAGACTTGGGAGATTTGGCAAAAAGTGTTGAACCAGTAATGGAAATGCTTTTTGTGGAACGTCCTTTTGATGTGGAAACGGATAAAGATTTTGAACGAAAATTGTTCGTTTTCCGCAATTATATTTCGCATCAGATTACAAGCGTAACGAGCAATGACCCGATTGGTTTTTATGTGGCTTCGTTTTCTTGTAAGAAGTTGATTTATAAGGGACAATTGCGTTCTGTTCAGATTCGTAATTACTTCAAAGATTTGACGAATCCTAAAACACGTTCTGCGTTTGGGATGATTCATTCCCGTTTTGCAACCAATACATCTCCGACTTGGAGTTTGGCGCAACCGTTTCGATTTCTGGCGCATAATGGCGAAATCAATACAATTGGTGGAAATCTTAATTGGCTGAAGTCTTCCGAAAAAACCTTTTCCAATCCGAATTTCACACCTCAGGAAATGGATATGATTTTGCCGTTGACAAAACCGAATCAATCCGATTCTTCCTATCTCGATAATATGGTAGAATTGCTTTACCATTCCGGCCGCTCATTGCCTCATACGATGATGATGTTGATTCCCGAAGCTTGGGATGGCAATAAACAAATGGAGGATTACAAAAAAGATTTCTATGAATTCCACGCTTGTATGATGGAACCTTGGGATGGGCCTGCTTCTATTTCTTTTACAGATGGCGAAATGATTGGGGCGACTTTGGACAGAAACGGACTTCGACCTTCGAGATATTGCGTGACTTCGGACGATTTGGTGATTATGGCTTCTGAATCGGGAGCTTTACCTGTTAATCCGAAAAATGTCATCAAAAGAGGTCGTCTCCAGCCTGGGAAAATGTTCTTGGTTGATATGAAAAAAGGTGTTATCGTGAGCGATGACGAACTAAAAAAAGAAATTTGTACATCACAACCTTATCGTGATTGGCTGGATAAAATGAATATCAATCTGAAGGAATTGCCAAGTCCGAAAATCAGATTTAATAAATTACAATCCGAAGATATTTTTAAATATCAAAAAGCTTTTGGTTATTCCAGAGAAGATTTGGATAAAATTATTAAAGAAATGGCGGTTCACGGCAAAGAACCGATTGGCTCGATGGGATTTGATGCGCCGTTGGCAGTTTTGAGTGAAAAGCCACAGCATTTTAGTTCTTATTTTAAGCAATTATTTGCACAGGTTACGAATCCTCCAATCGACCCGATTCGTGAAAAATTGGTAATGTCATTGACAACAATTATCGGCGGAAACGGAAATCTTTTGGAAGATGATAAAAACTTTGCCCATTCTATAAAACTTGAACATCCGATTCTTAATAATGAACAATTAGAAAAATTAAGAAGTGTTGATACAGGGAAATTTCAATCGAAAACAATTTATACTTATTTCAAAGCAGATGAAAAAGAAGGAAGCTTGAAGAAAGCTTTGGATAGAATTTGTCGTTATGCGATGGATGCGGTAGAAGATGGTTTTGAGGTGATTATTTTGTCCGACAGGTCTTTGGATTCTCAACACGCATCGATTCCTTCTTTGTTGGCTTGTTCGGCTGTTCATCATCATTTGATCAGAAAAGGGGTTCGCAGAAGAGTTGGGTTGGTAATTGAGGCTGGCGATGTCTGGGAGGTTCATCATTTCGCAAGTCTGCTAGGTTTTGGAGCGACTGCAATTAATCCTTATTTGGCTTTGGCGAGTATCAGGCAAATGTTTTATGATGGCGAGTTCAAGCAGGATGCAGATTTGGAACAACTTAAATACAATTATAAAAAAGCAGTTGGTGATGGTTTGTTAAAGATTTTTTCAAAGATGGGAATTTCGACTTTACAATCTTATCACGGTGCGCAGATTTTTGAGATTATTGGTCTTAATAAACCTTTGGTCAATACTTGTTTTACGGGCGCGATTTCCAGAATCAACGGAATTGGTTTTGATGAAATTGCGAAAGAGGCTTTAGCGAAACATCATCAGGCTTTTGAAAAAGATTCAGCGTTTGGAATTTTAGATACCGGAGGAATTTATCAATGGAGAAAAGACAGCGAATATCATCAATTTAATCCTCAATCCATTCATCTTTTGCAACAGGCAACTTGGAATGATAATTACGAAACATTCAAAAAATATTCCCGTGCAGTCAATCGGCAAACCGAAAATGCATCGTTGTTAAGAGGTTTGTTGGAGTTTAAAAATGACCGTCAATCCATTCCTTTATCAGAAGTTGAACCCATTGAAAATATTCTGAAACGTTTTGCAACCGGAGCAATGTCTTTTGGTTCGATTTCTTGGGAAGCGCATACAACTTTGGCGATTGCAATGAATAGAATTGGTGCAAAAAGTAATACGGGTGAAGGTGGAGAGGATGAAAGTAGGTATATCATTAATGAAAACGGCGATAGTTTACGTTCGTCAATCAAGCAGGTTGCTTCGGGGAGATTTGGAGTAACGGCGAGATATTTGGCAGAAGCGGAAGAGCTTCAAATCAAAATGGCGCAAGGTGCGAAACCGGGAGAAGGCGGACAATTGTCTGGTGAAAAAGTGGATTCTTGGATTGGAAAAACGCGACATTCTACGCCGGGAGTTGGTTTGATTTCTCCGCCGCCACATCACGATATTTATTCTATAGAAGATTTGGCGCAGTTGATTTTTGACTTGAAAAATGCCAATCGCCACGCAAGGATTTCAGTTAAGCTTGTTTCGAAAGCCGGTGTTGGTACGATTGCTTCTGGTGTTGCAAAAGCAAAAGCTGACCATATTCTGATCTCCGGTTATGATGGCGGAACGGGAGCTTCGCCTTTGAGTTCGGTTCGTCATACAGGTTTGCCTTGGGAATTGGGATTGGCGGAAACGCATCAGACTTTAATCAAAAATAAATTAAGACAAAGAGTGATGGTTCAGGTTGATGGACAAATGAAAACCGGACGTGATTTGGTAATGGCAACGTTGCTTGGGGCGGAAGAATGGGGGATTGCAACTTCTGCTTTGATTGTGGAAGGTTGTATCTTGATGAGAAAATGTCATCTTAATACTTGCCCTGTTGGGATTGCGACTCAGAATGAAGAGTTGCGTAAAAAATTCACAGGAAAACCGGAACATTTGGTAAGTTATTTTACCTTTTTAGCGATGGAAGTTCGCGAAATAATGGCAAGTCTTGGTTTTAGAAGGGTTGATGAAATGGTTGGGCAATCACAATGTCTGGAAAAGAAAAAAGAAATCAAATTCTGGAAACATCAAAACATCGATTTGAGCGGACTTCTTTTCAAAATGGAAACCGATTTGCCAATTGTAAAAGCGGAAGAACAAGATAGCGGTTTGGATGAATCTCTGTCTTGGAAAATGCTGGAAGCTTCAAAATCGGCTTTAGAAAATAATGGAAAAGTAGAAGCTTCTTTCTCGATTAAAAATACGGACAGGACAGTTGGAACAATTCTGTCACACGAACTAACGAAAATCTATCATTCAGATGGAATGAAAGAGGATTCTTTGAAATTTAATTTTAAAGGAACGGCTGGGCAAAGTTTTGGAGCGTTTTGTAACCAAGGAATGACAATGATTCTGGAAGGTGATGCGAATGATTACTTCGGAAAAGGTTTGTCGGGTGCAAAACTCGCTGTATTTCCGGATGAAGAAGCGGTGATTAAAGCTAATGAAAATAGCATTATCGGAAATGTGGCTTTGTACGGAGCAACTTCCGGAAAGGTTTTCATTAATGGAATGGCGGGCGAAAGATTCTGCGTTCGTAATTCCGGAGCGACTGCTGTTGTGGAAGGAATTGGTGACCACGGTTGCGAATATATGACAGGTGGAACGGTTGTGATTCTGGGTGGAGTTGGACGGAATTTCGGAGCTGGAATGAGTGGTGGAATTGCTTATGTTTGGGATGTTGGAAAAGATTTGGAGAAGAATTTTAATCCCGATATGGCAGATTTAGAGAACTTGACCGAGAAAGATGTGGAGTTGGTTATGGATTTAATCAAAGAACATTTTGAAATCACGGGAAGTTATTTGGCGGAATATCTTTTAAGCGATTTTGAAAATAATTTGAAGCACTTTGTAAAAGTCTATCCTCGTGAATATAAAAAAGTAATGGAGAATCAAATAAATGCAATGAAATAATGGGAAAGACAGATGGTTTTTTGATATATGACAGAAGTTTGCCTGCAAAATTTCCGGTTTCGGAAAGGTTGAAGAATTATAAAGAATTTTATGAACCCACTTCTGAAAAGCTCTTGAAAGAGCAGTCTGCAAGATGTATGGATTGTGGAGTTCCGTTTTGTCAGAGCGGTTGTCCACTGGGCAATGTGATTCCGGAATTCAATGATGCAGTTTATAAAAAGCAATGGGAAAAGGCTTATCATATTTTAACTTCAACTAATAATTTCCCTGAATTTACAGGTCGGATTTGTCCTGCACCTTGCGAAGGAGCTTGTGTTTTAGGGATTAATAATCTGCCCGTTGCGATTGAGGAAATTGAAAAAAATATTATCGAAATTGCTTTTGAACAGGGATTTGCAAAACCAAAAGTTCCTCAATTCAGAACGGATAAAAAAGTGGCGATTATTGGTTCCGGTCCTGCTGGTTTGGCTTCGGCTTATCAGTTGAATCAGGCTGGTCATCAGGTGACAGTTTTCGAAAGAGATTCTGAAATTGGTGGTTTGTTGAGATTTGGTATTCCAGATTTTAAATTAGATAAAAATATTGTTGAACGTCGTGTTCAATGGATGGAACAGGAAGGTGTTGAGTTTAAAACTAATGTCAATGTTGGTGTTAATTATTCCGTGGAAGAATTGAACAGGAATTTTGATGCGGTTGTTTTGGCTTTAGGAAGTACGGTTCCGCGAGATTTGATGCTTCCGAATCGTGATGCGAAAGGTGTTCATTATGCAATGGATTTTTTGGTTCAGAATAATAAAAAAGTTAGCGGAATTGACTTTAATGAAGAAGAACTCAATGTTAAAGGGAAAAAGGTAGTTGTAATTGGAGGTGGAGATACGGGTTCAGATTGTATCGGAACTTCGAATCGTCAAGGTGCGGAAGTCGTTTATCAGATTTATTATAAACCGATGCAACCTACAAAACGTGACGAAACAATGCCTTGGCCGACAATGCCGATGACCTTGCAGGTGACGTCTTCACACGAAGAAGGTTGCGAGAGAAGATGGTCTGTCAATTCCAAAGAATTTGTGAAAGATGAAAATGGAAATCTTACAGGCGTTCGTCTTGTGGAAGCCGAATGGACAAAAGATGCCGACGGAAAATGGAATCTCTACACAGAAAAACCAAACTCGGAATTTGTCATCGAATGTGATTATGCTTTTATTGCTTTGGGTTATACGCACGTGGAGCAAAAAGGTTTGGTAGAAGCTCTGGATATTAATCTTGATCCAAAAGGAAATCTTATTGGAAATAATAAAGAATTCCGAACCAATCAAACTAAATATTTCTCTTGTGGCGATGCGAGAAAAGGACAAAGTTTGGTTGTTTGGGCGATTGCGGAAGGCCGGGATTGTGCAAAAAAAGTGGATGAGTTTTTGAAAAATTAAAACTTTTATCAATATTTAAATTTTATAAAATCGAGCTTTTACAGTTCGATTTTTTTTATTCAAAATTCCCAAGCATCCCTGTTAAAAACTTATCATTTTTGACTGATTTTAAGGCTTTCATATCTCGTTTTTTTTAACGATATTTGTAAGCATTTTTAATGAAAATTAATCTATAAAAGCTATATGCTTAAAGTAAGTAGCTAACATCTAAAAATATGAGTCAAAAACAATATACAGCAAGTAGTATTCAGGCATTGGAAGGAATGGAGCACGTTCGTATGCGTCCTTCGATGTACATTGGTGATGTGGGAGTCAGAGGTCTCCACCATTTGGTTTATGAAGTAGTGGATAACTCTATCGATGAAGCTTTAGCAGGATATTGTGATACGATTACTGTTGCGATAAAAGAAGGAAACGCCATAGAAGTTATGGATAACGGGCGTGGTATTCCTGTCGATTTTCACGAGAAAGAACAAAAATCTGCGCTTGAGGTTGTAATGACCAAGATTGGAGCCGGAGGTAAGTTTGATAAAGATTCTTACAAAGTTTCCGGAGGTCTTCACGGCGTTGGGGTTTCGTGTGTTAACGCACTTTCCAACGAGATGATTACAACTGTTTACAGAGACGGAAATATCTATCAACAAGTTTATTCAAGAGGGAAAGCGCAAACAGGTGTTGAAGAAATCGGAAACAGCGATTACAGAGGAACGAAGCAGTTTTTCCAACCGGATGATTCTATTTTTACTGAATTAGTTTACAATTACGATACATTGGCAAACCGTCTTAGAGAATTGTCTTACCTTAATAAAGGAATCACGATTACTTTGACAGATGAGAGAGAGAAATTGGAAGATGGCTCTTTCAAATCGGAAACTTTCCATTCAGAAGGTGGTTTAAAGGAATTCGTTGAGTATATCGATGGAAACCGTGAGTCTATTATGGAGAATGTTATCTTTATGGAAGGTGAGCGTGATGATATCCCGGTAGAAGTTGCAATGCGTTACAACACGTCTTTCAATGAGAATCTGCATTCTTATGTTAATAACATCAATACCCACGAAGGAGGAACACACTTGGCAGGTTTCAGAAGAGCTTTGACAAGAACTCTTAAGAAATATGCTGATGAATTAGGACTTCCTGCAAAAGAAAAGGTTGAAGTTACCGGAGACGATTTCCGTGAAGGTTTGACGGCGGTTGTTTCCGTAAAAGTAATGGAACCTCAGTTCGAAGGTCAGACTAAAACGAAATTAGGAAACTCAGAAGTTTCCGGAGCGGTTGATAAAATCGTTGGAGAAATGTTGACTAATTTCTTGGAAGAAAATCCGTTAGAAGCGAAGCAAATCGTACAAAAAGTGGTTTTAGCTGCGAAAGCCAGACAAGCTGCGAAAAAAGCGCGTGAAATGGTTCAGAGAAAATCTCCAATGGGAGGCTCTGGTCTGCCAGGGAAATTATCTGATTGCTCTTCCAAAGACCCAGCTGAATCTGAAATTTTCCTTGTTGAGGGAGATTCCGCAGGTGGAACAGCAAAACAGGGTCGTGACCGTCATTTCCAAGCGATTCTTCCATTGAGAGGTAAGATTTTGAATGTTGAGAAATCTATGCTTCACAAGGTTTATGATAATGAAGAAATCAAGAATATCTATACAGCACTTGGCGTTTCTGTAGGAACAGAAGAAGATTCTAAAGCGTTGAATATGACAAAACTTCGTTATCACAAGATTGTGATTATGACCGATGCTGATATCGATGGTTCTCACATCTCAACTTTGATTCTGACGTTCTTCTTCAGATATATGAAAGAGTTGATTGAGAACGGATACATTTATATCGCTCAACCGCCTTTATATTTATTGAAAAAAGGGAATAAAAAAGTTTACGCGTACAACGAGAAAGAGCGTGAAGAGTTTACTCTGGAGATGTCACCAGACGGAAAAGGAGTGGAGGTTCAGCGTTACAAAGGTCTTGGAGAGATGAATCCTGAACAGCTTTGGGAAACCACTCTAAATCCTGAACACAGAATCTTGAAACAAGTAGCAATCGACAATGCAGTAGAAGCAGATTCTACTTTCTCTATGCTGATGGGAGATGAGGTTCCGCCAAGAAGAGAATTCATTGAAAGAAATGCGGTTTACGCAAGAATTGATGTTTAATTGATTCAAAATAAAATTATAAAAATCAAACCTTCCAATTTTGGAAGGTTTTTTGTTATCAATCAGAACATTATCAATTAAAATAAAAACTATGAAAAATTTATTTGTTATTTTGTCTTTAGGCATTTTAGTGGCTTCTTGTTCTAAAAAAGACAATAAAGTAACTACAGAAGTTTCAAAATCAGACAGTCTTGTTACAAAGAACGAATTCGTGATTGATTCAGTTAGAGTTCAGGATTCTTTGGTAATTAATAAAAATCTGACAGCAGAATTTGACAGACAATTGCTTGTTTTCCCATCAATCCAAAACAAAGTGATTCTTGACAGTATTTATAAAGAATTCAAGTTCGACGGAACTTCTTACGACGCTACTTCTCTAAAAGCTGCTTTGATGAAACAAATGCAGAAAAGCTTTGCAGATACCAAAAAAAGTTCAGAAGAATGGTCTCCGGAATTCAAGCAGACTTGGGACGAGTCTTCTGCAATGAAGGAGGTTTCTCATAAGGATGATATTCTTACTTTACGCTATTTTGGAAGTGGATATTCCGGTGGTGCGCACGGTTATTATTTTGAAAATTACAAAACTTTTGATTTAAAAAATAATAAAGTGATTTCTCAAAATGACATTCTTAAAAATCCTGCTGATGCTAATTGGGATAAAATATTGAAAGCTCATTTTGATGAACCGGAACAAAAAGAAATGCTTTTGGAAGATAAAATCTCACCCAATAACAATTTCTATTTTGATAAAGATAAAATTACGTTTGTCTATAATCAATACGAGATTACGGCTTATGCAGCCGGTGTTGTTTATATTACTTTAAATTTTAAAGATATCAAAGACCAATTGAAACCGGGGTTTATCAAACAATATAATATCAAGTAAGATGAGTCAAAATTTAAAAAATCACAGGAAGTATTATCCGCTTCATCATTTTATTTTCTATCCGATAATGTTGATTTTATTAGTGTTGTCACTTTTTGAATTTTGGGATAATGCGGTTGATGATAGAGGTGTAAGTTTGATTTGGTTGGTGGTTTCCGCAGTTATTATTTCAATAATTGTATTATCATTTATGCTTCGCCAACATTATGCGTTAGGATTGCAAGACCGATTGATTATTAATGAATTCAAGTTTCGATATTTTGCCTTGACAGGAAAACGATTAGAAAATTTGTCTTATCAATTTTCCGACGCTCAGATTTTTGCATTGCGGTTTTCCGAAGACGAAGATTTGATTGAATTAATCAACAAAACCATCGAGAATGATTTGTCTTCTTCCAAAATAAAACAGAATATCAAAAACTGGAAAGCTGATAATAAAAGAATTTAAATCTATAAAAATCCTTCGAGAATATTAAGGATTGACAACTAGAATACTGAATCGTTTGTATTTTTTGGCTGAGGCTATCGAAGCCCAACAAATAAAATTAATTCAAATAATACTCTGAAATTCTCAGAGTATTTTTATTTTTGACAAAATGAAATCAGCCTTTATCATTAACCCTTTTTCGGCGAAGAAAAACTATCAGCCTTTTGTGGACGAGCTTCACAAAAAAGTTGACAATCCGCTTTATTTGATTTCGCAATCTTTGGAAGATACCGATGAGTTTATCCGAAGAGTTTGGAATGATGTTGACGTTTTCGTGGCTGTTGGAGGAGATGGAACTATTTCTGCGGTGGCTCAAAAACTCATAAATACTAACAAAATTCTCGCAGTTTTCCCGGCAGGTTCCGGCAATGGCTTTTCTAATGAAACTAATTTCAACAAAAATATTTCCCGACTTTTAAAAAAAATTGAAGCTAAAAAATGCAGAGAAATTGATACGTTCATGGTCAACGAACATTTTTCGATTAATGTTTCAGGAACTGGATTTGATGGAAAAGTAGTGAAGGAATTTGAAAAAACCAATCGAGGTTTTAAAAACTATATCAAAGTTTCTATCCAGACTTTTTTCAAATACAAGCCAATTAAAATCAAATTTCTAGAAGAAAACTACAAGCAATACAATGGCAAATATCTAATGCTAAATATCGCTAACACACGCCAATTCGGGAACAACGCATACATTGCACCGATGGCGAGTAAAAGCGATGGTTTGGTAGATCTTGTTTTGGTTAAGAAATTTCCTTTGAAGTATTCTCCGTTCTTTGCTTTCAGGATGTTTACAAAACGGTTGAAAGATGATGATTATGTCACTTATCTTCCTGTTTCAGAAATGGAGTTCAAAGTCAATACAAAAACCTGGCACATCGACGGAGAATTCAAGAAAATCAAATCTCCGATTCATATCAAAGTGTTACCGAAAAGTTTGAGGATTTTGGTATAAATAAAAGCCGATAAAAATTACCGGCTTTAATTATTTTATTTATTGCTGATGCTTTCCTTGATTTTTCCTTCAATTTCCTCAGAAAGTTCAGGATTATCTCTTAAAACATCTTTTACAGCATCTCGTCCTTGGCCTAGTTTAGTATCTTCATAGCTGAACCACGATCCGCTTTTCTTTACCACGCCCAGGTCTACAGCTGTATCCAGGATTTCTCCAACTTTTGAAACACCTTCACCATACATAATGTCAAATTCTGCCATTTTAAAAGGTGGTGCTACTTTATTTTTCACGATTTTAACTTTCACGCGGCTTCCAATAGCCTCGTCACCATTTTTGATAGGCGCACTTGCTTTTCTGATGTCAATTCTTACAGAAGCATAAAATTTAAGGGCATTTCCTCCTGTTGTAGTTTCTGGATTTCCGAACATCACGCCAATTTTTTCACGAAGCTGATTGATGAAAATTACGGTACATTTTGTTCTGTTGATGGTAGCTGTTAATTTTCTTAACGCCTGCGACATCAATCTTGCGTGGAGACCCATTTTAGAATCACCCATTTCGCCTTCTATCTCTGCTTTTGGCGTCAAAGCTGCAACGGAGTCAATCACAACAATATCAATAGCGCCTGAGCGGATTAAATTGTCTGCAATTTCCAACGCTTGTTCTCCGTTATCTGGCTGTGAGATGATTAGGTTTTCAAGATCAATTCCTAATTTGGCGGCATAATTTCTGTCAAAAGCGTGTTCTGCATCAATAAAAGCTGCAATGCCTCCTGCTTTTTGAGCTTCTGCAATAGCATGGAGCGTTAGTGTGGTTTTACCGGAAGATTCGGGGCCATAGATTTCTATGATTCTTCCTCTTGGGTATCCACCAACACCTAAAGCAAGATCCAAGCCTAGAGAACCGGAAGAAATGACTTCTATAGAAGTATCTACAGAGTCTTCTCCTAATGTCATTACAGTTCCTTTTCCGTAGGTTTTATCTAGTTTTTCCAGCACCAGTTGCAGTGCTTTTTTCTTATCGTCGTTTGTACTCATTGTATCAAATAAATTAGTCTCAAAAATAATGATTTTAATTCTGAATGCCTAATTTTTTTCATCGATAAAAATAAGAGATTTTTTTAAATCCAATTGTTTTCAAAATGTTAATGATATATGTTTATTAGTATTATAAAAAACTAAATTATAGCTGTTTTTTTTGAGAATGAGACGGGTTTAGTCTTTTATATTTTTAAGTTTTAATTGATTTAGAATAAACGGATCAACAAATGGTTAAATGAAAGATATTTTTTTTAATCTGATGATATAATTATCCTAACTTTTGATTTTCTTAAATTATAATTATACAACAGCTAAATTATTGAGCAGAATTGATTTTTATGTTGGTTGTGATAAATCCGCAGCAGTCTAATAGGGTTAAGCGCTGTAAAAAGTTTGTTACAAAATAACAAAAAACCTCAGAAATAAAAAGTCTGAGGTTTTTTTTATGGCTTATAAATTTTAATTATAAAGATGCGGAATGAACAAGCATATCTGCTAATTTGTTAGAATAGCCCCACTCATTATCGTACCAAGATACTAATTTAACGAAGGTTGGGTTCAACATAATTCCAGCTTCTTTGTCGAAGATAGAAGTTCTTGCATCGCTTACGAAATCCTGAGAAACAACAGCATCTTCTGTGTAACCAAGAATTCCTTTCAATTCACCTTCAGATGCAGCTTTGATAGCAGCACAGATTTCTTCGTAAGAAGTTGGTTTGTCTAATTTCACAGTCAAATCCACTACAGAAACGTCGGCAGTTGGAACTCTGAAAGACATCCCGGTTAATTTCCCGTTAAGAGAAGGAATTACTTTTCCTACCGCTTTTGCAGCACCTGTAGAAGAAGGGATGATGTTGTTAAGAGCAGATCTTCCGCCTCTCCAGTCTTTCATTGAAGGACCGTCTACAGTTTTCTGAGTAGCAGTAGTGGCGTGTACAGTTGTCATAAGACCTTCAGCGATACCAAAGTTATCGTGGATTACTTTTGCCAAAGGTGCAAGACAGTTAGTCGTACAAGATGCGTTTGAGAAGATTTTGATATCGTCAGTCAAATCTTTATGGTTTACACCCATTACGAACATTGGTGTATCATCTTTTGAAGGCGCAGAAAGGATTACTTTCTTAGCTCCAGCGTTGATGTGAGCCTGAGCAGAATCTTTTGATAAGAATAATCCTGTAGATTCTACGATATATTCTGCACCAATCTCATTCCATTTTAGGTTGTTAGGATCTTTCTCAGCCGTTACACGGATTGTTTTTCCGTTTACCACAAGGTTGTTTCCTTGTACTGATACTTCTCCTTTGAACGGTCCGTGAACTGAATCGTATTTTAGCATATAAGCCATGTATTCAGCATCGATAAGGTCATTGATCCCTACAACTTCGATGTTAGATCTTTCAGTCATTGCTCTGAACACTAAACGTCCAATTCTCCCGAATCCGTTGATTCCTACTTTAATTGTTGACATAATAAAAAATTAAGGTTTTGTTTTGATATTTATTTTGTTAAAGATACTACATTGCCAGGATTTCTGCAATCTGGAGCAGATCTTTATCGATTTCGTTATGTTTCTTGATAGCTTCTTCAATAGGTGTGTAGGTAATTTTGTTTGACTGCATACCTACCATTACTTTGTTTTTACCTTCCCTAAGACCAATAACAGCCCCATAGCCTAAATGGCTGGCCAATACACGGTCTGCACAGCTTGGTGAACCTCCTCTTTGGATATGTCCCAGAATGGTTACTCTAATATCGTAAGTCGGGAACTTTTCTTTTGTCGCTTTTGCAAGGTCATAGATATTTCCTAATTCTTCCCCTTCTGCAACGACTACAATGCTGGAAGATTTTCCTACTTTTTCAGCTGTTGTGAATGTATCAAAAAGATCATCCAGACTATCTTTTCTTTCCGGAATCAAGATGTCCAGCGCCCCTGTTGCAATCCCACTGTTAAGAGCAATAAAGCCGGCATCTCTACCCATTACTTCTACAAAAAAGACACGATTGTGCGAAGTTGCCGTATCCCGGATTTTATCTATGGCATCCATGGCGGTGTTAAGCGCAGTATCGTAACCAATAGTTTTGTCTGTACCAAAAATATCATTATCAATAGTTCCTGGAACGCCAATTACTTTAATTCCAAATTCTTCATTAAAAACCTTTGCGCCGGTAAAACTACCATCTCCACCAATGCAAACAATAGCATCTATACCCAGCTTTTCGCATTGTTCAAAGGCTTTCTTTCTGCCTTCATAGGTCATAAATTCTTTGGATCTGGCAGATTTCAGAATAGTTCCGCCCTGGTTGATAATATTTTTAACGGAACGAGCTCCCATTTTGATCACATCACCGGCAATAAGTCCGTTATATCCTTCGCGGATTCCATAACACTCTATTTGAAAGTGATTTGCTGTTCTTACAACGGCTCTAAGTGCTGCATTCATCCCCGGAGAATCTCCTCCAGAAGTTAGAACAGCAATAGATTTGATGTTGTTTTCTGACATATTTTTAATTTTTTTCTAAGCAAATTTAACAAATATTAATCACATTATACCGCATAATTTAGTAATATAGTTATAAATTATATCTTGTGATAATATTGCATAGATATTGGCGAATATGATAAAAATTTGAATCATTTTTTTTTTCCGACTTTGGCAAATTTATTATATTTACGAAGACATTAAAACAAAAATATTATTATGAAAATAACTGTAGTAGGAGCTGGAGCAGTTGGTGCTTCTTGCGCAGAGTATATTGCAATTAAAAATTTTGCTTCAGAAGTGGTTTTAGTAGATATCAAAGAAGGTTTTGCAGAAGGCAAAGCAATGGACTTGATGCAAACAGCTTCTCTCAATGGATTTGATACAAAGATTACAGGGACAACACGTGATTATACCAAAACTGCGGGTTCTCACATTGCTGTCATTACTTCTGGGATTCCTAGAAAACCAGGGATGACCAGAGAAGAACTGATTGGTATCAATGCTGGAATCGTAAAAGAAGTTACTACAAATCTTGTTAAAAATTCCCCAGACGTCATTATCATTGTCGTTTCTAACCCAATGGATACGATGGCGTATTTAGTTCATAAAACTTCTGGTCTTCCAAAAGAAAGAATCATCGGAATGGGAGGTGCTTTGGATTCTGCAAGATTCAAATACAGATTGGCTGAAGCATTGGAAAGTCCAATCTCTGATGTTGATGGAATGGTAATCGCTGCGCACTCAGATACCGGAATGTTACCTTTATTCAGCAAAGCTACAAGAAACGGTGTTCCTGTTTCTGAATTCTTGACTGATGAGCAAAAAGCTTACGTTATAGAAGAAACTAAAGTGGGTGGTGCTACACTAACCAAGTTATTGGGAACTTCTGCCTGGTATGCGCCGGGAGCAGCTGTTTCTGTAATTGCACAAGCCATTGCGTGTGATCAGAAAAAAATGATTCCTTGCTCTCTAATGCTTCATGGAGAATATGGTGAAAGCGATATCTGTCTTGGTGTTCCTGCAATCATCGGGAAAAATGGTGTTGAAAAAATTGTGGAAATTTCTTTAACTGAGGAAGAAAAAGCAAAATTTGCGGAAGCCGCAAAAGCTGTAAGAGAAGTTAATGGAGATTTGAAGTTTTAATGAGTCCACGATAGCCTAAGTGTTAAATTACGAGGCGGTAATTCATTTTCTAAATTATCTAAATTCCCCAGTCTATTGATTGGGGAATTTTGTTTTTGAAATGCTAAATAAAATTTTCTGAAACATTCTAGATTTGAAATAGAATATCCTCTTGTAAATTCTTTCGTTAATTGTTTATTTAGTCTTTTTTTATAGACCTTTACAAATAAAAGCAGAGATAAAAAGAGATTTTTTTGTGTTAGTATTTTGAGTAGAGTAGTAATATTTTCTGTGGAATCATTCTCTCTCAGTAAAAGCATTTATTTTCACTATCTTTTGAATAATCTGTTATCTATGTCTGATGTCTGTAGCTTAAATATAAGACTTATAAAACAATGATCTCCATGCATTGTCTTTTGTTCATCAATATATCACTGAAGCCAAAATGCATGAAGACTTTAAAAATCTTGCTTAAGAATTTAAAGATCATTTTTTGTTAGCACATTATTTGTACCTGTTACGAAAAAGTAAAATGGAAAAACAAACTAAAAAAAAGATAAGACCTCAACAAAAACAACAGCGCCCCGGATTGGAAAAGAATATGAATCCCATTCCTGAGACAGATCCTATTAAATATCCGAAAGAAGGAAAATTGAAAAACAAAGTGGCTTTGATCACAGGCGGTGACAGTGGAATTGGAAAGGCGACAGCTTTACTGTTCGCCAAAGAAGGCGCTGATATTGTAATTGCTTATCTCAGCGAGACGAAAGATGCCAAACAGACGCAGAAAGAAGTCGAAAGCTATTCTCGGAAATGCACTTTAATCAAAGGAGATCTGGGAAAAGAAAATCACTGTAAAAAGGTTATCGAAACAGCCATAAAGAACCATAAAAAAATCGATATTATTGTCAATAATGCCGGATTACATTGGGAAGCTGAATCCATAGAAGATATATCGACAGAGCAGTTATCAAAAACTTTTCAAAATAACTTTTTCTCTTATTTCTGGATTACAAAATAT
The DNA here is from genome assembly GCA_002345565.1 of Flavobacteriales bacterium UBA2306. GTDB lineage: Bacteria > Bacteroidota > Bacteroidia > Flavobacteriales > Weeksellaceae > Epilithonimonas. The sequence continues at coordinate 516,675 of DDVS01000002.1, forward strand.
GCAATGCCTTACTTGAAAAAAGGTGCGAGTATTATCAACACATCGTCTGTAACAGCCTACAGAGGTAGTCCGAAACTCATTGATTATTCTGCTACGAAAGGTGCTATCATTTCTTTTACCAGAAGTCTTTCGGCCAATCTTGTCGAAAAAGGAATTCGGGTGAATGCTGTAGCTCCCGGCCCCATATGGACACCTTTGATTTCATCTTCATTCAAACCGAAAAAAAATTCAAAATTCGGAAGCGACTCTCCAATGAAACGTGCCGGAATGCCAAATGAAGTGGCTCCAAGCTTTCTTTTTCTGGCGTCAGACGATTCAATTTACATTTCCGGTCAAGTTCTTCATCCAAATGGCGGGGAAATTGTTAATGGATAATTATTAAATCAAAAATCAAAATATTATGTCAACACAAAATCTTAACAATCAAGAAGCAGTAAAAAAAATCAAAGAACTGTCAGAAAAAGCAAAAATTTGTATGTTTTGTACAGAATTGGATCGTTTACCTGTTAACTCAAGACCAATGGCAATCCAAGAAACCGATGAAAGCGGAAACCTGTGGTTCATCAGCAGTGAAATGAGTAACAAAAATTTTGAAATCAAAGATGATAATAGAGTCCAGCTTTATTTTATGAATAACAGCGACTCAGAATATCTTTCTATTTTTGGCGAGGCTTTTATTTATACAGACAAGAACACGATTGAAGACAAATGGTCGCCGATGGCAAACGCTTGGTTTGACGGAAAAGATGACCCCAATGTTTCCATCATCCGAGTGGAACCAAAGGAAACATATTATTGGGACACAAAAGCAGGAAAATTAGTCAGTCTTTTAAGTTTTGCTGCAGCCGCAATCACTGGTACCGAAACTGATAATTCTGACGGCGTTGAAGGAACCGCAACAGTTTAAATAAAAATTTAAATCATATAAAATCTCTGGCAACATTTTGCTGGAGATTTTCGTTTAAAATAAATTGGTCAGTTTTTTGAATAGTCTCAAAAACATCAATTTTATTATTCGTGAAACTCATCACATTCACAAACAAAGGCATTTATTGTCCGCAGGGAAAATTTTACATCGATCCGTGGCGACCGGTTGATTTAGCGGTGATTACGCACGGTCACGCCGATCACGCCCGTTGGGGAATGAAAAAATACCTTTGTCATCATTTCACAAAACCGATTTTACACAAAAGAATCAGTGAGGACATCGAATGTCAAAGTGTGGAATATGGCGAAATCATCAATATCAATGGTGTAAAAGTTTCGCTTCATCCTGCAGGTCACATTATTGGTTCAGCTCAGATTCGTTTGGAATATAAAGGTTATGTGAGTGTCGTTTCGGGAGATTATAAAGTTCAGGATGATGGGTTGAGTACGCCTTTTGAATTGGTAAAATGCAATGAATTTGTTACGGAAAGCACTTTCGGACTTCCGATTTATAACTGGCTTGAAGTGGATGATTTAAACAAAAGACTTCAAAACTGGGTTTTAAGAAATAAAGAAAACCACAAAACTTCTGTATTCATCGGATATTCTTTGGGCAAAGCTCAACGAATTATGAAAGCAGTTGAAGGCTTGGGAAAAATCCACGTTCACTACTCAATTGGAAAACTGAATGAAGCTTTTGAAAACGTCGGAATCACACTTCCCGATTATGAAATTCCTGATTTTAGGGAATCTGTAAAACATTTACAAGATGGAATTGTCATTGTTCCACCTGCTTTATTGGATTCAAATGTCATTAAAAAAATACCAAATCCAGCAACAGCAATTTGTTCAGGCTGGATGCAGGTTCGTGGTGCAAGACGATGGCGAAGTGCAGATGCAGGTTTTCCAATGAGCGATCACGCCGATTGGAAAGGTCTTTTACAAGCCATAAAAGCAACGGAAGCGGAAATTGTACACGTTACTCACGGACAAACCGAAGTTTTTTCAAAATATTTAAACGAAATCGGGATTAAGTCTGATATTGTTGAAACATTGTATGGCGACGATGACGAAGAGGAAAAAGAAAAGGAAATTATAAAAGATTAAGATTTTGATGACTTTTGAAAAGTTCCGTAGGAACGTCCTGTTAATAGAATTAAAAAAACAATAACAAAGCGGAGCTCCGTAGGAGCGACCTGTTAATAACAGAATATTAAAAAGGCGAATCTCTCGCAACCCGGCTTGAACTGAGCTCTTTTTGTGAGGAGGTACGACGAGCAAAAAAGCGGGAGTGGAAGACGGAAAAGCTGCCCTAATAAAAGAAATGATGATTTAAAAAAAACATCTTTTAGAATAAAACAAAAAATGAAACATTTCGCAGAACTCATCAACGCTCTCGAAAGCACCAACAAAACCAACGCAAAAATCGATGCCATCATCGATTATTTGGAACGTGCGCCAGATGAAGATAAAGTGTGGTTCATCGCCCTGTTTACGGGCAAAAGACCGAAGCGAAATGTAAACACCAATTATATGAAAGAATGGGCGTTGGAAATTACACAATTGCCTTTTTGGTTGTTTCAAGAAAGCTATTCTTCAGTCGGAGATTTGGGTGAAACTTTGTCACTCGTTCTTCCGCCACCCACTGAAAAAATCGATAAATCTTTGTCTGAATGGATGAATGAAATCATCGGTTTAAAAGAAAAATCAGACGCAGAAAAAAAAGATTTTGTTTTGAATTCGTGGAACGGTTTGGATTACACGGAACGTTTAATTTTCAATAAATTATTAGGCGGAAGTTTCAGAATTGGAGTCTCAGATAAAACTTTAATTAATGCTTTAACGAAATTTTCCAATCAAGAATCGAGTGCTTTAACACATAGTTTGATGGGAAAATGGCAACCCGAAAATACGTCTTTCAAAGAATTAATTTCGGCAGAAAATATCAATCCCGATAACTCAAAACCATATCCGTTTTGTCTGGCTTATCCTCTGGAAAAAGATTTGGAAGATTTGGGAAAACCCGATGAATGGCAAATCGAATATAAATGGGACGGAATTCGTGGACAAATTATTCGCAGAAATGACGAAGTTTTTATTTGGTCGAGAGGTGAAGAACTGATTACGGAACAGTTTCCTGAAATCAAAGAAGTCGTTCAGCAAATGAAAGGAAATTTTGTTTTGGATGGAGAAATTTTGGCGGTAAAAGATAATCAGGTTTTAAATTTTAATGAATTACAAAAACGCCTCAACAGAAAAACTTTAACCAAGAAAATGCTTTCAGAAATACCGATTCAGGTTTTTGCTTATGATTTACTGGAATTGGAAGGAAATGATTTGCGTGAAAAACCAATTGCTTCAAGACGGGCAATGTTGGAGGAATTATTATTAAATGAAAACCCCGAAAACATCAAACTTTCCGAGCTTATTGAATTTGAAAGCTGGGAAGATTTAAATACAATCAGAGAAAATTCCAGAGAAATCAACAGTGAAGGTTTGATGCTGAAACAGAAAAATTCGCACTACCATTCCGGTCGAAAAAAAGGCGATTGGTGGAAATGGAAAATCGATCCGCTCACGATTGATGCCGTTCTAATCTACGCTCAGAAAGGAAGCGGAAGAAGAAGCGCCTACTACACCGATTACACTTTTGCCGTGAAAAATGAAGATAAATTAGTCACAATTGCCAAAGCCTATTCCGGTTTAACGGACAAAGAAATAATGGAAGTCAGCAAGTTTGTCAACAAAAATGCAATTGAAAAATTTGGTCCCGTCCGAACTGTAAAACCTGAACTTGTTTTTGAAATTGCTTTCGAAGGAATTGGTTTCAGCAACCGTCACAAAAGCGGTGTAGCTTTGCGTTTCCCAAGAATTTTACGCTGGCGAAAAGATAAAAAAGTGGATGAGATTGATGATTTGGAAGAGATTAAGAAATTGATACAGTGAACTAAAACGCAAAGAGCGCAAAGTTTTATTTTTACAATATTGAAAACATTTCCGTTCGCAAAGGCACTTCGTTCAGCGAATGACAGCATAAAATCTTGGCTGAGTGAAATCGAAGATTCGACGAAGTCAAACACCTTTGCTAACGAAAAATATGCAGGTAAAACATCAAAAAATCTTTGCGCTCTTTGCGTTTAAATAAAATAATTATAAGGATTTGAGCAACTTCGAAAATACCAACGGCTTTAAAATCATTCAAAACTGGATGATGGAAAAATCGATTTCGCCTTTTAAATTTCAGATTCAAACTTGGCAGAAATTTGGGAGCGGTTACAGCGGAATAGTGGTTGCCCCAACCGGTTTTGGGAAAACATTTTCTGTTTTTTTAGCTTTAATATCAGATTTTCTAAATCATCCTGAAAATTACAAAGTCGGACTGAAAATGATTTGGATCACGCCACTTCGTTCGCTTTCGAAAGATATCGCCAAAGCAATGCAGGAAGCGATTGACGAGATTGGACTGGATTGGGCTGTCGGTGTGAGAAATGGTGACACAGATCCGAAAGTTCGGCAACAGCAGGTCAAAAATATGCCTGAAATTTTGGTCGCAACTCCCGAAAGTTTACAGTTATTATTGGGTCAGAAAAATCATCAGCGTTTTTTCAAAAATCTGCAGACAATTGTTGTGGATGAATGGCACGAATTGTTAGGTTCAAAACGTGGTGTTTTGGTAGAATTGGGAATTTCTCAACTCAGAAAATATGTTCCGAAACTTAAAATTTGGGGAATCACAGCAACCATCGGAAATCTCGATGAAGCGATGGAAGTTTTAATTCCATATCAAATTAAAAAGACGAAAGTTACCGCCAAAGAACATAAAAAAATTGAGATTCTCCCCGTTTTTCCTGATGAAGTTGAGATATTACCTTGGGCAGGACATCTCGGACAGAAATTGGCAGATAAAGTGGTTCCGATTATTTTACAATCAAAATCCACGATTGTTTTTACCAATACGAGAAGCCAGAGTGAAATGTGGTATCAGCTTTTACTGAATGTTTATCCTGATTTTGCGGGACAAATTGCTATTCATCACAGTTCGATAGATTCAGAATTGCGAAACTGGATTGAAGAAAATCTAAGTTCGGGAAAACTGAAAGCGGTTGTTTCAACATCATCTTTAGATTTGGGAATCGATTTTAAACCTGTTGATACGGTGATTCAAATTGGTTCTGCGAAAGGTGTTGCGAGATTTCTTCAGCGCGCAGGACGAAGTGGTCACTCTCCTTTTGAAACTTCAAAAATCTATTGTGTTCCGACACATTCCCTAGAGTTGATAGAAGTTTCTGCCTTAAAACAAGCCGTAAAGCAGAATGTCATTGAACCTCGTGATCCACAGGTTTTATGTTTTGATGTTTTGGTTCAGTTTCTGATGACTTTGGCGATTGGCGATGGATTTTATCCCGAAGAAACATATGAAAGAATCAAGCAAGTCTATACTTTTCAGGAAATTACGGATGCGGAATGGAAATCAATTATTGAATTTCTGACGATTGGAGGAAGCGCACTGAAAAGCTATGAAGAATACCATAAAGTCGTGGTAATGGAAGACGGTTTACACAAAGTGACTTCCCGAAGAATTGCGATGCTTCACCGAATGAATATGGGTGCGATTGTGAGCGATGCGATGCTGAAAGTGAAATTTATTTCCGGTGGATATATCGGAATGGTCGAGGAATATTTTATCTCAAGATTAAAAAAAGAAGAGAAATTTATTTTGGCTGGAAGAGTTCTGGAAGTAGCGATGATTAAAGATATGACAGTTTTTGTTCGGGCTTCAAAAGGAATAGCGCAGGCTCCGAGTTATTTGGGCGGAAGATTGCCGTTGAGTTCCAATCTTGGTCAGTTTTTGCGTGAAAAACTGTCGATTGCGTTAAATCCGAAAGCTTCAGAGAAAGAACTGAAATTTCTACATCCGCTTTTGATGAATCAGGAAGAGCGGTCGCATATCCCGAAAGATGATGAATTTTTAGTGGAAATAATTAAAAACCGTGAAGGATATCATTTATTTATATATCCGTTTGAAGGGCGTTTGGTTCACGAAGTGATGGCTGCTTTAATAGCTTTCAGAATTTCAAAATTAGCTCCTATTTCTTTTTCGATGGCAATGAATGATTATGGTTTTGAATTGTTCAGCGATAAAGAAATTCCTTTAAATGAAGAAAATTTAGATAAAATCTTAACGAGAGAAAATCTAATGACCGATGTGATTTCCAGCATCAATGCGGCAGAAATGGCGAGTAGAAAATTCCGTGATATTGCAGTAATTTCTGGAATGGTAGTGCAGAATTTTCCGGGACAACAACGTTCCAACAAATCTCTGCAAAGTTCGGCAGGTTTAATTTTTAAAGTTCTGGAAGACCACGATCCGAATCATTTCCTCGTGCGACAGGCTTATACGGAGGTTTTCAATATGCAGTTGCAGGAACAGCGATTGGTAGAAGCGTTTAAAAGAATTGAAAAATCGAAAATTATTCTCAAGTTTGCCAATGCCTTTACACCTTTGAGTTTCCCGATAAAAGTTGACAGTTTGAGGCAGACTTTAACGAGTGAGGATTTGGATGCGAGAATTCAGAAGTTGATTCAGCAGGCGAAGAAATTGAAATAAAATCAAGTAATTTCTATGAAGTAGAATCAAAAAAAATTCGGGAGTACTCTGGATTAAAAATCTCTTTCTTAAAATTTTTATAATGTTTTAATCTACAAATAATTGAACAAGAAAACTTATAAAAAGAATATTCTTCACAATGATGAATTAAACTATTCTTTCTACGAAGTATAAAAACATAGTATTTTCCTCGTTTTTCAACATTTACTAAATAAACCTTTCCATTATTTTCGATTTTTAATTTCATAATATCAAATTTAAAATACAAATACAATATTAAGTCTTAAATTCGTTTTACAATTTTTTGCTTATTTAAAAAACTTAAACACTTGATAATAAACAGGTTAAATAACAATCTGCTATAAGAAATTCAATAATTTGCTATTTACAATATCACAATTAAAATGAAAATAGTAACAAAAAACATCAATATTAAAGACGAAGTTTTCACTTTAACCAACCAACGAGCGTTGTTTTGGAAAAAGGAAAAAGCTTTGATTTTATCCGATTTGCACATCGGAAAAACGGCTCATTTCCGTAAAAATGGAATTGCACTTTCCGATCAGATTTTTGATAATGATCTGCAACGATTATCTGTTCTCATCGAATATTTTAAGCCAGAAAAATTCATCGTTGTAGGAGATTTGCTTCATGCAGGAGATAATTCGGGTGTCGATAAATTCTGCGAATGGAAAAACCAATTCCCCAATCTTGAATTTCATTTGATAGAAGGTAACCACGACAGAATTTCTAAAAAATTAGAAGCCAAACTTTGTCTGAATTTCAGAGATGAATTTCTCGAAATTAATGGTTTTATTTTCGTTCACGATTTTCAGAAAAAGAATGAAAAATTTCAGATTACAGGTCATATTCATCCGGGATTTGTTATCAATTCATCAGTGAAAAATATCAAACTACCTTGTTTTGTTGTTTCTGAGAATCAGTTGTTACTTCCTGCTTTCAGTGAGTTTACAGGTTTAGATACAAAAAATCTTCCTAAAAAAGGAAGATTCTATGTTTTTACGGATTCTGAAATATATGGAATTTAGAAAAAATTCATCCAGTCGCTTTTGGTTTGATCGATATCACAAATTGCGTTGATGTTTTTGTGATGATTCATAGAAGCAATTAATGTTACGATTTCTTGTCTGATAATTTCTACAGAATTATCTGTTAATTCCTGATCAAAGCCTGCATTATTAAGTTCGATTAAATCATTAACAGTGACTATTCTCGAAATTATTTTCCCAAGATCTATCATTTTTCTTTGAGATAGTGGTCCACTAATATTAAAATTTAATTCTTTTTGGTATAATGTTGCGGCATCTTTTGTGAGATCATTAATAGCCAGATAATCAGCAAGATTTTCTGTTTTCTTTTTCTTCATATCTTTCAAAATTCCCTCAGAGATTTGAGTATAAAGCATCTCGTTTGAGCCTTCAAAAATCTGAAAAGGGCGGCTGTCCATAATGCCTCTTCCGCCGATATGGCTTATTCTGTAGCCTTTGGCTCCGGAAACCTGTACCAGAATCTGTGATGCTTCCTGCATCATATCTGTAACAAAAGCTTTCATACTATTAGCGTGGATGCCACTGGCAGAAACGTCTTTATCTATCCCGCTGATAAGTGTACTTTTGGCGCACATTGCAGAAGAAAGCGCGAAGAATGATTGCAGTTTAGCTAACTGGTATTGTACCTGATCTAAAGTAAACAAATTGGAAGCGCCTACAATTCTTTCTTTGCATTGTGTCATGGCTTCATTCATCATTCTTTTAAGAAATCCCATTCCCATGCCTGGAAATTGCAGTCTGCTTCTGTGGAGCAAATCCAGCATTAATTTGAGCCCTGTAGATTCCGGGATTAATTTATTTTTTTCGGGTACTTTGATGTCAATTTTATTAAGACCATATGGAATCATGTAAAGTCCTGCATTGTCATAATATTCTTTAACCTCAATGTTTTGTTCTGGTTGATGAGTATCTGCGATAAAAAAATCTACATCTCTTGCAAGATTTCCTTCCGCATTGGCGTTTCTAGAAGTGATTAACCAATAATTAGCCAGACCGGTAAGACCTTGCCAATGTTTAGTTCCCTTAATATGATAAGTCTGATCTTTTAATTCATTTTGGGTTCTCATATTAAGGGCATCACTCCCATATTCCGGCTCTGTAATCATCAATCCGCCCATGGCTCCATAATCTAGGAAATGTTTAAATATATCACCTTTGATAAGATCATTACCGTATTTTGCCAATGGCTCTAGAAATAAAGCAATGTTGATCCCAAAAGTTAAAGATAATGGTAAAGATTCATATGAAGCAGCCGATAAAATACCGAGACATTCTTTAACCTTTACTCCTCTACCTCCAAACTCTTTTGGAATGGCAACGGAAAGCGGTTTTAGATTCAAAATTTCTTTCCAAATATTGGGAGGTAAACCTCTGGAAAGGCTTAACTTATCTATATTTTCTTTTTGAAAAAGTGATGATAATGAATTTTTGAAACGGTCCAAAAAATCTTGATATGAAACCACTGAATAATCCAATGCTAATGCATTCATACTATTAAACTAAATAAAAATGTTGTACGCCATTTCTACAACCAAAACAACTTAAGTGAAGCGAATGGCAACAAACTTAAACAAGCTAAAATCAGCAGCTTCACGAATCCTAAACTTTGCCAAATATAACACTAAAAATTGATAGTTATGCAAAAGTTAAACAATATTCATAACTTAGCCAAATGAGAAGTTTAATTTATATATTTTTTGGTGGCGGATTGGGCAGTATTTTGAGGTATTTAATTTCTAATTATACTCAAAAACTTTTAAATATTCATGCGTTTCCGATGGGTACTTTTTTAGTGAATATTTCCGGATGTTTTCTAATAGGAATTTTCTCTGCTTATTTTTTGAAATTTGATCATTCACTGAAATATTTACTTATCACGGGTTTATGCGGAGGCTATACCACATTTTCTACATTTTCCGCCGAAAATTTTTCGCTTTATGAAAATGGTCAATATGGAGTTTTGGTTTTATATGCCTTTTTAAGTTTAATTGTCGGAATAATTATGGTGTTTGCAGGCTTTCAGCTTATGAAAAATTAATTTTTCCTTTTGATAATTAAAGCTTTAAAACTTTTTATCAAAAATAATTTGCGCAGAATATAAAAGCTTTCTATATTTGCACCACTGAAAAACGAGAGATCGTAAGAAGTAAGGAGAGTTGGCAGAGTGGTCGATTGCGGCAGTCTTGAAAACTGTTGACTGTAACAGGTCCGGGGGTTCGAATCCCTCACTCTCCGCCAGGTTAGAAACCAAAATAAGCTAAGACGCTGTAAACATCAATGTTTATAGCGTTTTTTGTTTTACGCTAGTAACAAAGAAAATCAAAAAAGGCCATATTAAAAAATGACGTATTTAGCGACCTATTGTGAAAATATCAAAATAGGTCACTGAAATCTCTGGAAAACCCGACCAATAGGCAGACTGCAATCAGAGTTCCGTTACCGCCATTAGTTCAAGAGATTATTTTAAAATATGAAGATCATCCGGAATGTGTAAATCTAAATGTACTTTTTCCTGTTCTAAGTAATCAGAAAATGAACTCTTACCTCAAAGAGATTGCTAATGTTTGTGGATAACAAAAGAATTGACATTTCCATATCTCAAGACACACATTCGCAACTACGATTACACTATCCAATGCTGTTCCTAGTGAAAGTGTAAGCAAAATACTTGGTCATAAGAATTTTCCAAATAAGGAACAATGATGGAATATTTATTGCACAATTGAAGATGGGTTAATTAATTTCTTATTTAATTTAAAATCATCATTATGCGAGCAATTTGGAACGGCGCAATAGGATTTGGACTGGTCAATATTCCTATCAAATTATATTCGGCAACGGATTCAAGCACTCTTGATCTGGATATGCTTGACAGCAAGGATTTAAGTAACATCAGATTCAAGCGTGTCAACGAAAAAACAGGAAAAGAAGTAGTTTGGGAAAATATCGTAAAAGGTTATAAAATCGAAGATAAATACATCGTCTTGAATGATGAAGATTTTGAAGCTGCAAGTCCTGAGAAATCTAAAGTTTTAAGTATCTCTCAATTTGTAAAAGAAGCTGAAATTGATCCTGCACTCTTTGAAACACCCTATTTTTTAGAACCACAAAAGAATGGAGAAGGCGCTTATAAATTATTATTAAAGGCTTTAACTAAAACTAAAATGGCAGGCATTGGTTCTTTCATACTGAGAGAAAGGGAAATTCTTTGTTTGATTCGTCCGTATGAAGGTAAGATATTAATGGTCAATAGAATGCGTTATCCTGAAGAGATGAGAAGTTACGAAGACCTCAAAATTCCTGCAGGAAGTGCTCCAAAACCTGCTGAATTAAAAATGGCAGAACAGTTGATTAAATCTTTGGCAATGACTTTTGAGCCTACAAAATATAAAGATACTTACAACGCAGACCTTTTGAAAATAATCAAACAAAAAGCAAAAGGTAAAAAAATAAAACCAGCTGCCGTCAAAGAACCCGAAGGTAAAGCAACAGACCTGATGGCAATGTTGAAAGCCAGTTTGGAAAAAGGTAAAAAGAAAGTAGGTTAAGAAAGATTCAAGAAAAAAGGTAAAAGAATCAATAGCATTCTAAGAAATCAATTATCATTTATCATCAATCAATTATTTCAGCTATGGCACTCGAGGATTATAATAAAAAACGAAATTTCAAAGAAACCTCTGAGCCGGAAGGTAAAGAAAAAGCGAGTGGGAAGAAACTGAAATTTGTTATTCAAAGGCACGCTGCATCAAGACTTCACTATGATTTTCGTCTTGAGATGGAAGGTGTTCTAAAAAGCTGGGCAGTTCCAAAAGGTCCGTCATTGAATCCTACTGACAAACGATTGGCAATGATGGTTGAAGATCATCCATATTCTTATAGAACATTTGAAGGCTCTATTCCAAAAGGAAATTATGGCGCCGGTGAAGTCGAGATCTGGGATGAGGGAACTTATGAGCCCATCGAAAAAGTAAAGGGTAAGACTGACGATCTGGTTATGAGAGCGGAACTTCATAAACAATCCTTGAAATTCATTCTTCACGGTAAAAAACTCAAGGGAGAATTCGCATTGGTTAAAATCAAAAATTCTAAAGACGAAAATGCCTGGCTGCTTATCAAGCATAAAGATCAATTTGCTGTTGATGAAGATTACGATGCCGAAGAACATACTTTAAAAACATCTAAAGTAACCGCTTATCTCGAAGAGAAAGAAGGTAAAAAAAAAATACTTCCACCGAAAGTCTGAAGCATTATAAAAACTATGCACTTGCGCTATCCGGTGAAAAAAAATTGTCAGAATTTATCAAGCCAATGCTTTGCAAAGTCTCTGATAAAGCATTTGATGACAAAGATTGGGCATTTGAAATCAAATGGGATGGTTATCGTGCCATTGCAGATATGAGCAAAGATGAACTCCGATTATATTCCCGAAACGGTATCGATTTTTCTCAGAAATTCAAAAAAATAACACATTCACTTAATTTACAGGAACATCCAATGATTCTTGATGGTGAGATTGTTGCTTATGACGATAAAGGAAAGCCTAATTTTCAATGGCTTCAAAGGATTGGTAATCATCCGAATCTTGCATTGACTTTTCAGGTTTTCGATCTGTTATGGCTGAATGGTCATTCGACAGAAAATTTATCTTATCTTCAAAGAAAGGAATTGTTAAAAGACGCCTTGATAGAAAATGAGATTATCAAATACAGTGATCATATTCTAGAAAAAGGCAGAGATTTTTTTCAAGCAGCGAAAGATATGAGACTGGAGGGAATTGTAGCAAAAAAAACAGACAGCCTTTATAAAGAAAATCTCCGAAGCTCCGAATGGCTGAAAATAAAAATCCATAAGAGTGATGAAGCGGTCATCTGCGGATTTACTGAACCAAAAGGCTCAAGGAAAAAATTTGGCGCATTGATTTTAGGGAAATACCTCAATGGTGAAATGGTTTTCTGCGGTCATACCGGAGGTGGTTTTAATGAAAAATCTCTTTCTGACATCTACGATAAAATGCAGCCTTTAATAACGAAAAATTCAGTGTTTAAAATCACACCAAAAACAAATACCAAAGCCACTTGGGTGAAACCAAAATTGGTTGCTGAAATAAAATTTACTGAACTCACAAAAGACAATATTTACAGACATCCTATTTTTTTGAGGCTTCGGGATGACATCGATTCTAAAGATATAAAATTCAATTCTGAAAATTCATCTAAAAACGAGAGTATGAAAAAGATTGAACCTAAAAAAAGAACGGGAAAAGATGATGTATTAAAGAAAATTGGAAAGCAGGAATTGAAACTAACCAATCAAAATAAAATCTACTTTCCGGAAGACGACGTTACGAAAGGTGACGTAATTGATTTCTACCAAAGTATTTCAAAGTATATTCTGCCACATCTTAAAGACAGACCACAGTCTATGAACCGTTATCCTAACGGCATCAAAGGGTTGAGTTTCTTTCAAAAAGATGCAGCGGAAGATACACCGGAATGGATAGAGACACAAAAAGTTTTCTCAGAAAGTTCCGATAAGTATATCAATTATATTATTTGCAACGATAAAGAAACTTTGGCCTATCTTAATAATCTCGGCTGTATAGAACTGAATATCTGGACCAGCAAAATTAAAAAAGCAGATAATCCGGATTATCTTGTTCTTGATCTTGATCCGTCAGAAAAAAATTCTTTTGAGGATGTAATAGAAACAGCTCAGGCAGTAAAAGAAGTTCTGGATCTTGCGGGAATTAATGGTTATCCTAAAACTTCGGGCAGTTCAGGAATCCACGTTTACATTCCAATGAATGCGAAATACTCATATGATCAAGTTAAAGATTTTGGACATTTATTGATGCAGATGGTTCAGAAAAAATTACCAGATTTAACTACTTTGGAAAGAAGCCTGCAAAAAAGAGATAAGAATAAAATTTATCTTGATTACCTTCAAAATAGGAGAGGACAGACTCTGGCGAGTGTTTACAGTCTCAGACCGAAAAATGGTGCACCGGTCTCTATGCCGTTGGAATGGGACGAGGTCAAAAAAGGACTTAAGCCGACCGACTTCAATATTCATAATTCATTAGACCGTCTCAAAGAAAAGGGCGACATCTTCAAACCGATTTTAGGAAAAGGAATAGATATGCTGACAGCTATTAAGAAGCTGGAGGAATAAAAAAGAGCACTCTTCAAAAAGAAGAAATGCCCTTTAAAAATAAAAACCTTAAAATTCAAAAAATTTATAATGACACTCCTCGTTTCCAAGGAATAAACACATCCTGTTTCAGTTGGTCTGCTTTCGTTTCTACGTTTCCGCTTGCCAACTCTATAATATAATCTACGATTTCTTCGCCCACTTCCTGGATACTTTTTTCCCCTGTAATAACAGTTCCTGCATTAACATCGATGATGTCTGTCATTCTATTAATCAAAGCAGTATTCGAAGAGATTTTCACAACCGGAGCGATTGGATTTCCCATCGGATTTCCTAAACCTGTCGTAAACAAAACGACTGTTGCTCCAGCTCCAACCAATCCTGTTGTACACTCTGCGTCGTTACCCGGCGTGTTCAAGAGATTCAAACCTGGTTTCGAAATATATTCACCGTAATCCAAAACATCTACAATTGGTGCAGTTCCACCTTTTTTAGAAGCACCTGCAGATTTCATTGCGTCTGTAATCAAACCGTCTTTGATATTTCCAGGAGACGGATTCATATCAAATCCTGAACCTGCATCCACAACAGATTTTTCAAAAGCTTTCATTAATGATAAGAATTTATCTGCTTTTTCCTCATCCACGCATCGGTTCATCAATTCTTGTTCAACACCACACAATTCCGGAAATTCTGCCAAAATTGTTTTTCCACCCAAGGCTGCAAAAATATCTGACACAACGCCCAAAGCTGGATTGGCCGAAATACCCGAAAAACCATCAGAACCACCACATTCTAAACCAATGCTAAGTTTAGAAATTGGAGCAGGCTTGCGTTCAATTTTGTTGGCTCTTTTTATCGCTTCAAAAGAATCTTTGATAACCATTTGGAACATCTTATCCGTCGTCCCGATTTTCTGCTGTTCAAAAATTAAAATTTCTTTATCGCTATTCGGATTAATTTCCTTCAAAGCATTTTGAAAAATCTCGACCTGAAGATTTTGACAACCAAGGCTCAAAACTGTTGCACCAGCCACATTCGGGTTATTTACATAACCTGCAAGTAATTTTGCCAATAGTTCCGAATCCTGTCTAATTCCGCCACAACCACCTTGATGATTGATGAATTTCACTTCGATATTATCCAGAAGATTTTCATTTCTGGACTTATCTGCAACTTCTTCCACGCTTTTTTCTTCAATCAAAGAGCGTAAGAAATTCTTATAAGAAACTTCTTTCTTCGGTAACAATTCATTTTCGAAAATGTCTTTCAGTTTCTCGATATTCTTGTTTTCACAAAATACCAATGGGAAAAATAACCAGACATTTTTCGTCCCCACTTGTCCGTCAGAACGATGGTAACCATTGAAGGTTTTATCCTTCCATTTATCCACATTTGGCGGCGTCCAACCCAAATCTCCAGTCTTTTTGAAAACCTCTTCACTCTCGTGTTTTACGTTTTCAGTCGTAATAACTTCGCCTTTTTGGATAGGATGATTCGCTTTTCCAACGATTACGCCATACATAATGATATGGTCGCCAACCACAAAATCTTCCGCCGCGAATTTATGTTTTGCTTTCGTATCTTTCAGAACCGTGTAATCTGCACCGTCAAGATGCACGATTTCTCCGGCAGGCAAATCTGTCAGCGCAACAATAATGTTGTCTTTCGGATTTACTTTTAATACTTTATTCATAATTTTCAGATTATAACTTTATTCTTTATAATAGTTTGACTTTGTCGAACCACATTGTTAGGTTTGGGCAGCTTAGTCCGCCTGTAGTTTATCCTGAGCTTGTCGAAGGGCTTCCAATCTTTTTTGCAGACGATTTCAGTCTAAATAGAAATTGAGAACAAGCAAAAAAGGATTTCCGCTCAAGTCGGGCTGCTTTGTGATTCAACGTTTAATTTAGAGCTAAAATCCCGTTTATTAAATATATCAATAGGGGCGGGCTTTAGCCCGTCTAAAAATAGAAATATTGAATTGACTTTAGTCGAAATTTAAAGTAGGTTTTGGCTAAAGCCAATTATTTAATTCATTTTATCATCGGGCTAAAGCCCGAAGCTATTGATTTTATTTAGTAATTAATTAGACTCTAATTAATTATTGAATGAAACTTTTATACCCTTCCTCAATTCCATTGGAATCGATTGCACGCAAAGCTTTAATAATAGATTCAGTTAATCCATTGATTTGAGTCAAATCTGTATCCCAGAAACTCACTTCTGATAAGGCATTTTTCGCCACTTCTCCAAGGTCGTTGGTTGACCAGATTTCTTTGAATCTCTCCAAAACCGGTGCATCATCGCTCACAGGAAGTTGTTTTCCGTCGAATTCACCTTGATAAAATCTAATCAACGCTGCTAATGCAAAAGTCAGATTGGTTGGCAATTCATTCTTAATTTCAACATATTTTAAGAAGCTTGGCAACACTCTCACTTTGAACTTCGAAACCGAGTTCAATGCAATGCTGGAAAGCTGATGCTTCAAAAACGGATTTCTGAATCTGTCAAACACTTCATCCGAAAAAGCCGTCAATTCTTCTGTTGATAAATCCAGAGTAGGGATGATTTCGTTATAAACCGTTTCTGAAATCCATTTTCCTGCAAAGTCTGCGTCAATGGCTTCTTTCACAGTTTCTTTTCCGTCAAGGATTGAAAAAGCCAACATCGCTGTGTGTGCACCGTTCAGGATTCTAACTTTTCTGGTTCTGTAAGGCGTGATGTCATCTACAACCAAAACTTGTTCATCAATTTTATCAAACGGAATCAAGGCTTTTAATTTCTCATCACCTTCTATAACCCAAAGTAAGAAAGCTTCACAAACCACCATTAGATTATCATCATAATCCAATTTAGCTTCATACTCGTCTTTTTCTTCTCTTGGATAACCCGGAACGATTCTGTCCACCAAAGTATTGTGGAAATAGTTGCTGTTTTCTATCCAATTAGAAAATTCTGAACCTAGATTCCAAAGCTGGGCATATTTCAGGATATATTCTTTTAATGTCAAGGCATTGTTTTCAATCAATTCGCAAGGAATAATGTGAAGACCTTTCTCTGAATCTCCTTTAAAATGTTTGAATCTCTCGTAAAGAAAAGCCGTTACTTTCGCAGGGAAATTCTTATGAGGACCTGAATCTAAAGAACTTTCAGATTCATCAAAAGCAATTCCTGCCTCTGTCGTATTAGATAAAATGAACTGTAAATCTTCTCCTTTAGCTAGCTCAAGATATTCAGCATAATGTTCATAAGGACTGAATGAACGCTGGATTGCAGAAATCACTCTTTGGTCATCCATGATTTGTCCTTTTTTTACACCTCTTACGAAAAGTGTGTAAAGGTTGTCTTGCTCTTCCAACATATCAACAAGACCACCAACAGTTGGTTGTACAACAGCTACACCGGCATTGAAGCCAGCTTCTTTGTTCATCTTGTCAATAAGATAATCTACAAATGCACGAAGGAAATTACCTTCCCCGAATTGTAAAAATTTGATTGGAAGTTTCTCAGTTTGACCTGAGTTTTCACGGTTAAGTTTTTGTTTAGTTTGATATTCCATTGTTTTATTCTTTTATAATTTTATATTTCGGAACCAATGATTTCATTACGAACCACGCAATCAGATAAGCGACTGCACAGATTGAGAAAATAATCATATATCCTTTATCGATACCATCTGAAACTACCGCTCCAGAAGCTTTTAATTGTTCAAATAATCCGTCCGGAAGGCGCTCATTGGTATATTGAGGGAATTTTTCCAACAACGGAACTCCGTCCACTGTAGTCCATGTTTTATGGGAAAAGTCAAATAAAAGCCCAGATCCTTTATTGATTAGCGTAGAACCAATTCCACCGGCAAGACCTCCAATTCCGGTAATCGTTGCGATTGCTTTTTTAGGAAACATATCGCCCACTGTAGAGAAAATATTAGCAGACCAAGCTTGATGAGCCGCACCTGCGATTCCTATAATAATCACAGGGATCCAATAAGAAATTTTACCACCCGGCTGTGCTAATAATGCTAAGAGAGGGAAAAATGCGAAAATCAACATCGCTTTCATTCTTCCGTCATAAGGGTTCATTCCTTTTTTGTCAACAAAGAAAGTTGGTAGCCAACCGCCTACGATAGAAACTAAAGTAATTATATATAAAATGAAAAGAGGAAATGCACTTTCTGTACTGTCCATCCCATAAACGGAGCTGAGATAAGCCGGAGTCCAGAATAAATAAAACCACCAAACACCATCTGTCATAAATTTTCCAAACGCAAAAGCCCAGGTTTGTTTGTAGCTAAAAGCCTGCTTCAAACTCATTTTTTTTGTTGGCTGGTCTGCTGTTTCAGGAAGATCATCCATATCTTGCTTTATATAAGCCAGCTCGTGCTCGTTAACTTTTTTATGTTGGTGTGGTTTTTTGTAGTAAAATACCCAGAATCCCATCCAGATAAACCCTAAAGCACCAATGATGATGAATGCCATTTCCCAACCCATAGATTTAGCAATGAAAGGAATGGTAATAGGCGCTGCCAAAGCTCCTACAGTAGCTCCTGCATTAAAGATGCTGGTTGCAAAAGCACGGTCTTTTTTAGGGAAATATTCTGCAGTTGTTTTGATGGCAGCTGGGAAATTACCAGCTTCACCAATTGCTAAAACCAATCTTGCAAAAATGAATAACGCCACACTAACATTGATGACTTTTGAAATGTCTTGTACAGTTTCTATATGTTCTTTCGCCCCTTCAAAGCCTACAAACCAGTGTCCTGTAAGCACTCCGGAAGTTGCAATACCACAAAATGCGTGTAGAACGGCTCCAATAGACCAAATTCCAATGGCCCAAAGAAAGCCTTTCTTAGTGTCCATCCAATCTACAAATTTACCTGCAAAAATCATACTTGCTGCATAGAATATAGAGAATAGAGCCGTGATGTTTCCGTAATCATTATTATCCCAATGAAACTCCGGAGAGATAAAATCTTTCCAAGTTAAAGACAAAACTTGCCTGTCAAGATAATTGATGGTGGTTGCAAAAAACAACAAACCACAAATGGTCCATCGGAAATGACTCGGTTTTAAGGATGTTGCTGAACTCATATATTTAAAAAATTTGAGATTTGAGATACCTCTTAATGGATTGATTTTATAATTTCTAAAACTTTTTTAGTTTCGTTTTCGATGGTTGCGTAATCTTTGGAAGCCATTAATTCTTTGCTGACCAATTTGCTTCCCATTCCAACTGCTGAAACACCAGCTTTGAACCAACTTTCGATGTTTTCTTTGGTTGTGTCAACACCGCCGGTTGGCATAAATTTTAAGTTTGGAAATACATCTTTGATGGCGCTCATAAATCCTGTTCCAAGTGCATTTCCAGGGAATAATTTCACAAAAGTCACACCTGAATTTTCAGCTTCTATGATTTCTGTTGGCGTCATACAACCTGGGCTGTAAAGCACATCTTTCGGAATCAGGAATTCTGCAACCTCTGAAATAAATCCAGGACTGATGAAAAAGTCAGCGCCAACTCTGTAATAATCTTCCGCTTGCTTTTGATTCTTGATTGTTCCGATTCCAAGAAGCATATCTGGCATTTCAGCATTTCGGATTTCTACCATTTTTGTAAAATTGCTTAGTGCAGATTCTCCTCGGCTTGTATATTCTACCGCTCGTATTCCTGCTCTGTAAAGCGATTTCAGTATTTCTAAGGTTACTGTTTCATCAGCATTATAATACAAAGGCAAAAGTCCTTGTTTGATAATGGTGTTCGTAACTAATTGAATCTTTGTCATTTTTTTAAATTTTTACTTTAAAAACTATTTTTCTAATGAAGTCATTTCCAATCATTGGTGCGTGGACATCATTGGGGTAAAAAATAGCAAACTGATTTTCGTTTAATTGGAAAAACATATCCGGATTATCATTGTAGAAAAGAACATCTTTTTCTGCATTGTATTCTCCGATTGGGTTTGTGCATTTTTGCCTTGATTTCCAACCAATATTTTCTATTCCTTTCAAGCAGATTTGAATATCAATATTTTGATTATGACATTCGAATTTGGAAAGACTTTCTTCTTTTGTTTTGGCCATTTCATCAAAAACAATCATTTTAAGACCTTCTTCAATCTCTGTAACTCCAACTTCTAAAGGATCTAAATTCTTGTCTTTTAAATAGTCGAAAGCTTTTTCAAATAATGGATTTAGCAAAAAATATTGAGAAGCATTTTCTAATGTATCTATAACCATTTTCTTCTAAATTATCTTTTAATTCTTCCTCCTGAATTGCCGTTCATTACTTCCAGAATATCGTTAGCGCTGCTCAGATTCACATCGCCCAAAATCGTATGTTTGATGGCGCAGGCTGCGTTGGCAAACTTCAAAGCTTTCTCGTCATCGAAGTTAATTAAACCGTAAATCAATCCTGCTGCAAAAGCATCTCCTGTCCCGATTCTGTCAACAACTGGGTTTACTTCAAGACTTTCGGTTTCGAAATATTGTCCGTTAACCAAAGCTCTTCCCTGAGTTGCCTGATTACTTGCCGTGACTCCAATTCTTGTTTTATCAAATACTTTTTTGATAGAAGGAATTTCTTTCATTAATGTTTCAGAAGCTTCGATAAAACTGTCTTTATCATAACCGAAAGAAGTTCCTAAGATTTCATTGATTTCGTTTACACCGCCGATGAAAATCGTAGAGTAGGAGATGAGTTCTTTAAGAACTGTGAATCCTTCTTTTCCATATTTCCAAAGATTGGAACGATAAGCAGGGTCAGCAGTAATTTCGATTCCTTTTGAATAACCTAATTGTAAGCCTTGCTTCAAAGTCTCGTAAGCACCTTCTGAAATTCCCGGAGAAATTCCTGTCCAGTGGAAATATTCAGCACCTTCCAAAGCTTTTTCCCAATCCACTTGTTCCGGTTTGATGTTGGCAAAAGAACCATTTAATCTATTATAGGAAATCCTGCTCGCACGCATCGCAGAACCAACTTCTAAAAAGTATAATCCAATCGGATGTTCTGTTCTGTTGACGAATTGTGTATCAATTCCGTAACTGTTCATTGTTGCAATGGCAGATTCTCCGATGAAACAATCGGAAACATTGGTGATGTGTCTCGTTTCGCATCCCATAATTGCTAAAGACGCGCCGACATTCATTTCTGTTCCTCCGAAGAAGAATTCCATTTCACGGCTTTGTCTCAGCATTTTGCTGTCGGACGGAGACAATCTCATCAATACTTCGCCAAAGGTTACAACTTTGCTCATTAATCTATCTTTTTGTTTTAGAATCAGGATTTAAGAATCGAGATTCTTGATTTTTATTTTTTTCTGAACGCAAAGAGCGCAAAGATTTTTTATTTAATTCTATGTTTTTAAGTTCACAAAGGCGTAAAACTTAACAATGTTCACAGAGAGAAACTAATTACTTTATAAAATCTTCTCTAAACGGACTGAAAACATCTACCAAAATTCCGTCTTCCAGACATTCGACGCCGTGAAGAACATTGGAAGGAACGAAGAACGAATCGCCTTTTTTCAAAATCGAAATATCTTCTCCGATATTAACTTCAAATTTCCCATCCGCAACATAAGTCACCTGAATGTGAGGATGTTTGTGTTTGTATCCAATTCCACCTTTTTTGAAACGTACATTCACCATCATTACAGATTCGTCATAGCCGACAATTTGGCGGTCGATATAGTCATCAATTTTTTCCCATTCTGTTGAATCGGATTTGTAATATATTTTGGATGTTTGTTTTGTTTGCATTTTATTTATAATTCCATAGGTTTTTGCCCTATTGTCCATAGGTTTCACCTACGGCTACTGATATTTAAGCCTTCGGGTTGGTTGTTTAGAAGTTGAAATATTCTTTAGCGTTAAAATAGCAAATATCTGCGACAACTTTTCCTACCAAATCCAAATCCTCAGGAAGTTCGCCAGACTCGATTTCATTTCCTAAAAGGTTGCACAATACGCGTCTGAAATACTCGTGTCTCGGGAAAGAAAGGAAACTTCTGGAATCGGTCAGCATCCCAACAAATGTGCTGATGAGTCCCATATTGGAAAGCGCATTCATCTGTTTTTCCATTCCGTCTTTTTGGTCCAGAAACCACCATCCGGAACCAAATTGTACTTTTCCTTTTACTGAACCGTCGTTGAAATTTCCAATCATTGTTGCCATAATTTCGTTATCGGCTGGATTCAGATTGTAGATGATTGTTTTAGTCAATTTATCTTTAGAATCCAATGTGTTAAGGAATCTTGAAAGGTTCGCAGCCTGATTGAAATCGCCGATGGAATCCCAACCTGTGTCTGGTCCAAGAACTTTCAACATTCTTGCATTATTGTTTCTCAATGCACCCAAATGATATTGCTGAACCCACCCAAATGAATGGTAAGTCTCGCCCAAGAACAATAAAATCGCTGTTTTGAACTGCTCAATCTGATGTGGCGTTAAGGTTTCTCCTTTTCTCTTCGTTTCAAAAATTGAGTTGATTTCTGAATCTGTGAACGTTTCAAAAGAAATGTTATTCAATCCGTGGTCACACAATCTGCATCCGTTGGCGTGAAAGTATTCAATCCTTTTGATTAGCGCATCCTGTACATCCTTATAAGATTGGATTTCGATTCCTGCAGATTCACCTAACTTATCAATGTAAGAATTATAATCCTCATTATTAATCAAAATCGCTTTGTCCGGACGGAAAGCTGTGCTTACCGTGATTCCGATATTATTTTGTTTGATTGTTTGATGATATTCTAAAGTGTCAATTGGGTCTTCTGTGGTACAAACTGTTTCCACATTTCTCATTTTCAACAATCCGTGAACCGATTTCTCCGGCGTTTGAAGCTGAGCTGAAACATTTTCATAAACTTCGTCAGCATTTTTTTCGTTCAATAAATCATAAACGTCAAAATATCTAGCTAATTCCAAATGTGTCCAATGAAACAAAGGATTTCTCAGAGTATTAGGAACTGTTTTTGCCCAAGCTGCGAATTTTTCTTTGTCAGAAGCATCTCCGGTGATGAATTTTTCATTCACGCCCATCGTTCTCATCGCTCTCCATTTGTAATGGTCGCCACCAATCCAAACCTGAGTAATGTTCTCAAACTGGCGATTTTCTGCAATCTCTTTCGGAGGCAAATGGTTGTGATAATCGATGATTGGTTGGTTCTCAGCAAATCTGAAATACAACTCCTCAGCGAATTTGTTCTTTAATAGAAATGTATCTGTGATAAATGGTTTTGTACTCATAAGACTAATAGATAATAGACTGATAGATGAAAGACTTTGTTATTCGTTTGAAGGTTTTCCGATGGTTGCTAAAATTCCCCCATCAACGTAGATGATTTGTCCATTGATGAACTGACTTGCTTCGGAAGCTAAAAATATTGCAGTTCCAGCTAAATCTTCGGGATTTCCCCAACGTCCTTCCGGTGTTCTGCTGATAATGAACTCGTTGAATGGATTTCCGTCCACTCTGATTGGTTCTGTCTGAGAAGTTGCAAAATATCCAGGACCGATTCCGTTCACTTGGATGTTATGTTTTGCCCATTCTGTTGCTAAGTTTTTTGTCAGCATTTTCAATCCGCCTTTTGCAGAAGCGTAAGCCACAACATTGTCACGACCCAATTCGCTCATCATAGAACAGATGTTGATGATTTTACCAGATTTTCTGGCTATCATACTTTTTGCGACCAACTGGGACATAATGAAAGGCCCCGTTAAATCCACATCGATTACTTTTCGGAAATCGGACACTTCCATTTCCAGAGCTGGAATTCTTTTGATGATTCCTGCATTATTAATAAGAATATCGATTTGTTTGTGATTAGCTTCGATTTCTGCCACTTTTTCCGCAGCGATTTTCTCATCGGTCACATCAAAAATATAGCCTGTTGCTTTGTATCCTTTTGACTGGTAATAAGCAATAGCTTCTTCCAATTTGGATGGAGTAGTGCTGGTTACGACCAATTCTGCACCTGCTGAAGCCAAACCTTCTGCCATTGCCAAGCCTAGACCGTGTGTTCCACCAGTTACTAATGCTACTTTTCCAGTTAAGTCAAATAAATTTTTCATTTTTTACTTTAATTCGTCAGTTTTTACAGCATCCATATCTCCGTAATCCATATTTTCTCCTGCCATTCCCCAGATGAAGGTATAGTTTGAAGTCCCAACACCAGAGTGGATAGACCATTCCGGAGAAATCACGGCATCTCTATTTTTAAGGAAAATGTGTCTCGTTTCCTGAGGTTGTCCCATAAAATGAGAAACCGTCTGACCTTCTTCCAAATCGAAGTAGAAGTAAGCTTCCATTCTTCTGGTATGCGTGTGAGAAGGCATTGTGTTCCAAACGCTTCCTTCGTGCAATTCGGTCATTCCCATTTGTAATTGACAAGTTTCCAAAACACTGTTTACTAATAGTTTATTGATTGTTCTTCTATTAGCATATTTGGAATCTCCTAGATCTACGATTTCCGCCTCGTTCTTTGTAACCTTTTTGGTTGGATAAGAATGATGAGCCGGTGCAGAATTGATATAAAAGTAAGCCTGTTCACCCTCAACATTTTCAAAAGTTACATCTTTATTTCCTTTTCCTATATATAAGGCTTCCTTATTATTAAGTTCGTAAACAGTTCCGTCAACTGTTACTTTCCCTTTTCCTCCAACGTTGATGATTCCGATTTCTCTTCTGTCTAGAAAGTTTTCGGCTTTTAATTCATCAATTGTTTCAAGTTTTAAAGCTTTGTCAGTAGGCATTGCTCCACCAACAATTAATCTATCATACATTGTATAGACTAATTTGATTTGTCCTTCTTGAAATAAATCGTTGATTAGAAATTCTTCTCTAAGTTTTTCTGTAGTGTAATTTTTGGCATCATTTGGATGATGAGCGTATCTGAATTCTGATTGGATCATTATATCTATATATGTTAACTGAAAATTAATTTTGTGTAATCGATTGCATTGAAAAATGCTCTTTTTGATACAAAAAATAATCTCTGTAAATATATATATAAATATTAACCAAGAAAGAAAAATTTAAAATATTTTTTAAATTGTTAATAATCAATTGTTTGTGTTTGTTTTTCGATAGATTAATATATTTTATTTACTAAAATTTTGTGCAATAATTTGCTTTTGAATGTTAGAATTTGTGCAATTATTGAATTTTGTTACTCACGAAGTAATTTATAGTTGTCAATTTATTGATATTAATTTAAATCATTGAAAATCAAATGTTTAAATTTTTATTTTTTTTTATATTATTAAATCTAATTTGTTCTTTATAGAAATTCAATTTTGGAATAAAAAAAATCAAATTTTGATAAAAATGGATTCTTAAGTTAATTTTTGGTTAACGGTTTTTGTCTTTAAATTGGTTTTTTGATGTGAAATTGATTCTTTATAAATGTTAAAATTGTGTTAATTTCGTTCTGTGGTTTATTTTTTAATTTTATTTTAATTTTAAGTAAATCAGCGTTTTATATTATGTTTTGATTTGGTTTTTTTCTGTTTGTTAAATTAATATTAATACAAAAAATACATTTTGTATTTGCCGATTGAAAAATAATCTTAGTTTAGTCGAGTTAAGAAAACATTAAAAAAATAAGTGCAATCGATTGCATTTTTTAGTGAGGATTTAACACTTTTATTAAGTAAAGAATAAATTACTAATTATAAAAACTTACAAATATCTATGAGTGGTTTAAAACTAGGTATTCAAAGTGCTTTTGTAAAAACGACAATTGCGTCTGTATTTTTACTTCCAGCATTTGGATTAGCTCAAGAATTAATTAAGGTTTCCGGAACAGTTACTTCTGACCAGAAAAAACCTTTGTCTAACGTGGAAGTTTCTGTGAAAAAGTCCAAATTTTCTACTGTTACGGACAAGTCTGGTAAATATGTATTAAATGTTCCAAAAAATGCAACATTACTTGTTCGTTCAAAAGGTTTTGAAGAAGAAGAAGTGGCCGTTAATGGAAATCCGGTAATTAATATTTCTTTGGTTAAATTTGATTCAAACAAAGAGAAAACGATTGATGAAGTGGTGTTGGTTGGATATACAACAGTTTCCAAAAAAGATGTTACCAATTCTATTGCTTCTGTAAAAGGAGAACAGCTTGCAGATATGCCGGTGAATAGTGCTGCAGAAGCTATCCAAGGTAGAATGGCGGGTGTGCAAGTGACTTTTGGAGAGGGTTCTCCGGGATCTGATCCGGAAATCAAAGTAAGAGGAGGTACTTCTATCACTCAAGATAATGCGCCTTTGTATATCGTAGATGGTGTACAGATGGATAATGCGTTATCTTTAATTTCTCCAAAAGAGATTGAATCTATTGAAGTGCTTAAGGACGCATCTTCAACCTCTATCTATGGTGCCAGAGGAGCTAATGGAGTAGTTTTGATTACGACAAAAAGTGGTAAGAAAAACGTGAAAACTACAGTGAATTATAATGGATACACTGGGGTGAGGTCTATTGCAAAAACTCTTGATGTAATGAGCCCGTATGATTTTGTACAATATCAGTATGAGTTGTATAACAAAGACGGCTATCAGGATTTGATGGAAAAGTTTGTGAAATTGTATGGCGAATATTCTCAGATAGATCAATATAAAACGATCCAAACCAGAAACTGGCAAGATGAAGTTTTTGGTAAAGATGCTTTTAACTATACGCACAATTTAAATATCTCTGGAGGTAATACCAACTCTGCTTTTACATTGTCTTTGAACCACGTAGAAGAAGACGGGATTATGCTTAACTCCGGATACAAAAGAAATATGGCTAATTTCAAATATGATTTTGATATTAGTAAAAAATTAAAAGTAGGTTTAACAGCAAGATATAGCGAAACATCTGTTCTAGGAGCAGGAACTTCTTCTACAGGGTCTCAAACCACCAACAGACTTAGAAACGTGATCCGTTACAGACCTTTTGAGAACGGAATCAGTGCTGGAGGAGGATCTGACGAGTTTGCAACAGATGATTATGCAACTACCAACTTAATCAACCCGATTATTCTTGCTAATAATGAGATTAAGTACAACAATACCAATAACTTATTTTTGAATGGAGTTATTACTTATAATATTTTTAAGGATTTAACTTTCAAGAGTACCATTGGTTATGTAAATAATGATCAGGAAATTCAACAATTTTCTGGACCACAGACGTATTTGTCAAGAATCAATTCTGATATGTCTGTAATTCAGTTGACTAATAGCATTAGTAAAAGAATTACAAATACCAATACTTTAACTTATAAGAAAAAATTTGGTAATAGTAAATTAGATGTATTATTAGGTCAGGAAATTGTAAAGACGGATGGCGAAAAGCTGGATATGACTGTCAGATATTTGCCAACATCTTTAACGCCAAAACAAGCGTTTGCAAACATTCAATTGGCGATGCCACCATCTGGAATGATTCAGGATGCACCTTCTACCTCTACATCTGTAAGCAGATTAGCATCATTCTTTGCAAGAGCCAACTATATTTATAACAATAAATACATCGCAACATTCTCCATCAGACGAGATGGTTCCAATTCTTTTGGACCAAATAACAGATGGGCCAATTTCCCATCCGCTTCATTAGCTTGGAAAATTGGAGAAGAAAATTTCTTGAAAGATTCTAAAGTAGTCAATGACCTTAAATTGCGATTAGGTTATGGACAATCTGGAAATGACAGAATTACACCTTTCTTGTATGATACGTTCTACGTACCTTCCAGCACCTACGGCTATACTGGAGGAACAGGTATTATTACAGGTTCTGCGCCAGGTAATATTATGGCCAATCCAAATATCAAATGGGAAGCTACAGTTTCTCAAAATGCGGGGATTGATTTTACATTGTTTAACAAACGTGTCTATGGTGCTTTAGATGGTTACATTACCAATACCAAAGATTTATTGTTATTGGCAAAAATTCCTCAAACATCGGGTTATGAATATCAATACCAAAACTCTGGAAAAACTCAGAACAAAGGGGTAGAATTCAGTATGGGAGCTATCATTATCAGTAACGAGAACTTCAATTGGAAAACAGATTTTAACATCGCATCCAACAAAAATGTAATCAAAAGTTTAGGTTCTTTAACACAATCCGGAACAGACTATTACCTAGTTCCATCCGGATGGGTTAATAATTTGTACGATTTCAAAGTTCAGATTGGCGCACCTGTAGGAACTTATTATGGATATGTAACAGAAGGTAGATATGAATTGAGCGATTTTGATTTTAATTCTGCTAACAATACCTACAAACTGAAAAGCGGTATCCCAAGCTCCAGCTCTGTAGCTTTGGGTAACAAGGCGCCACAGCCTGGAGATTTGAAACTAGCAGATCTTAACGGTGATGGTGTGATTGATGTACAAGACCAGACAGATCTTGGTAATGCACAACCTAAGTTTTACGGAGGTTTCAACCAGACTTTCCGTTACAAAAACTTTGACATGAGCTTATTCTTCAACTTCTCTGTAGGAAATAAAGTCTATAATGCTAACAAAATCGAATTTACTACCAAATATCAATATTACGATCAAAACATGTTAGGTGACATGGCGAATCGTTGGAGATGGTTTAACGACGCAGGTGAAAAAGTTACAGACCCTACAGCATTGGCAGCACTTAATGCCAATACTACAATGTGGACACCAACAGGAGGTAACTATTTCTTACATTCGTATGCAATTGAAGATGGATCTTTCCTGAGACTTAACAACGTAACCATTGGTTACAGTTTACCAAAAGATTCTCTAAAAGTGTTAGGAATCACTAACTTTAGATTGTACGCAACAGCAAATAACTTGTTTACAATCACAGGCTATTCTGGATACGACCCGGAAGTGAGTACAAGAAAAAGCACCCTTACACCAGGTGTAGATTATGCCGCTTTCCCAAGAAGCAGATTTTTCTTAACAGGTATTGATGTAACTTTTTAATTCTAAAAAAAAATGAAAAAACATAAATTTCTAATTGCAGTATTAAGTTGTACATTAAGCTTCACAACAGTGACTTCTTGTAGTGACTTTCTAGATGCAGAAAATATTTCTAACTCTAACGAGGCTCAACAATTTGATAGCGTTGCAGACTCTTTCAACGCCCTGATTGGAGTTTATAACCAAATTATTGGTGATGACGGCTATGGACAAAGACTTAATCTTTATTATCCACAAACGGCAGACGATTTCAAAACATCAGGAGATTATAACTGTAATGACAGAAGAGGCATCAGTACATATGGTGCTTGTACTTCCAATCCGGATCTTAACAAACCATTTTTAAAATTATATTCCGGAATAGAAAGAGCCAATCTTGTCATTAAAAATATTCCTCTTTCGCCAGTTTATCAAACAGGTTCTGCAGCAGATAAAAAATTAATGGATCGCTATCTTGGCGAAGCATTAGCACTAAGAGCCATGTTTTATTATGATTTAATCAAAAACTGGGGCGATGTTCCTATGCAAATGGTTCCTTCTTCTGATTTGGAGTCGGTGTATTTACCTAAAACTGATAGAGACGTTATTTATGAGAAAATTATTGCAGATCTTGCAACGGCAGCAAATCTTATTCCTTGGAGATCGGACGCCGCAACTTCCAATTCAAGATTTACTAAAGCTGCTGTAAAAGGCCTTAGAGCAAGAATTGCTTTAGCAAGAGCCGGATATTCTCTTAGAAGAAATCCTAGAGTGATGGCAAAAGGTTCTAATGCCGAAGTTTATTACAAAATTGCTTATGACGAATGTAAAGACATCATGAGTTCTGGACAGCACGGTTTAAATGCAAGTTTTGAAGCCGCATTCCGTCCATTGCATGAGAATACGGAAGATCCGGCTCACGAAGTAATTTTTGCAGTAGGTGCCTACGGAGGTAACGCAGCAACTGACAGTAAAATTGGTTATTACAACGGGATGAGACATAGTGACAATTCTAACTGGAAAAGTAGTGGCGGTATCAATGCTATTGCAACCTATTTCTATGAATTTGGAAAATATGATGTAAGAAGAGACCTTACCGTAGCTTCTATGCAGATCAATGATGCCAATCAGGCGATTTTGGCGACTGGCGTACTTTGTACAGATGGAAAATTCAGAAAATCATGGACCAGCGTTACAGGAACTGCACAAAACCTTGCAATCGATTGGCCATTGTTGCGTTATTCTGATATTCTTCTAATGTTTGCAGAGGCTGATAATGAACTTAATGGTTCTCCTTCTCAGGATGCTATCAATGCAGTACAATTAGTTAGAAACCGTGCTTATGCAGGCAACCTTGGACAAGCAGGAACTATCCCAACAGATAAAACAGGATTCTTTAATTACATCGTTCACGAAAGATTGTTGGAATTCGGAGGAGAAGGCCTTAGAAAATATGACTTGATCCGTTGGAATCTTTTGGCAACAAAAATTGCAGAAACAAAGCAAAAATTGACAGATCTGTTAAATGGTGTAGGACAATATGCAAATGTACCTTCATACCTTTATTACAAAGTGTCGCCTTACGATAAAACTAAAACAGCACAAGCAGCGCTTCAAGCGATTGATATTTATGTACCTGCAGGCGTTGACAGAGCAGATATATATTATACACCCTCTACTGCAACTACACCAGCAGGTTATACAAAACTAAACTGGAGAGCTGCAATGACGGCAACATACATTAGTGATCCGGCAAAAGGTTATGCTCAGTATTTTGAAGCTAACAGAAAAGAATTATTG
Source organism: Flavobacteriales bacterium UBA2306 (assembly GCA_002345565.1). Lineage (GTDB taxonomy): Bacteria > Bacteroidota > Bacteroidia > Flavobacteriales > Weeksellaceae > Epilithonimonas. The sequence goes on from DDVS01000002.1 coordinate 547,153, forward strand.
CCGATTTACCAAGACATTATCCAGTCTAACTATAATCTTACTCAGGATTACGGTTACTAGAAACATAAAAATTCTGACCTAGAATTTTTTAACTTATTATATTTTTAATTTTTTTTGAAGAATCACTCTATCAGGGTTTTTATACTCTGGTAGAGCTGACTCTAAGGAAATTATTATCTCTATTTTAAAAAAATCCAAACCATTATTATTTAAAATTAGTTAATGAGAAGGGGTCGTTGTTGGACACTAAATAATAATAATCCATACTTTTTTACAATTTTAGTAGAAACTCATTCAAACAATTTTATATGAATAAACTGAATTTACTTTATGTATTCTTTTTATTTGCTTTTTTGCAAATATCAGGACAGTCCGTTAGCTTCCAGGAGGCTAAAGGCTGGACAGAAACCGCTTTTGTAAAGTGGTCCCCAGTAGTCAATGCTGCCAGATACAATGTTTACTACTCCGGAGAGGGTGTGGTTAATAAACAATTAGACGATTACCTGATACGTAGTTATGGAACTTATTTTAGAGCAGATGTTCTTGGATTAAAAGCAGGTAACTATACCATTACTGTTAAACCTGTTATTTTAGGTGTAGAAGGTGAAGGTTCTACAACCAGTTCATTAACCGTTCTTGCGCAGGATAGAAACGGTTTTGCATTTAACGGAGGTAGAGTACCAGGAGCTTATAAAGCAGATGGCACGCCTAAAGACAATGCAATTATCCTATACATTACCCAGAAATCCAAAAATTCTGTTTCTTTTAATGTTATAACAAAAACCAATGGCGGAACAACCAATTATGTGGGGTTTCAAAATATTTTGGCAGGGATTAAAAAAGGCTATGATACAAGACCATATATCTTCCGTTTAATTGGAAATATTACAGACTTAACGGATATGGAAAATGGTGATATTGTTATAGAAAATGATAACAATGCTTCCAGTTATATTACCGTAGAAGGTGTAGGAAATGATACCGTTGCAAATGGTTGGGGAATCCGACTGAAAAACAGTACCAATGTTGAAGTTAATAACATTGGTTTCATGAATTGTGACAGTGGAGAAGGAGATAATATCGGGATGCAGCAGAATAACTCATACGTGTGGATTCATAACAATGATCTATTCTATGGTAATGCCGGGTCAGATGCAGACCAGATCAAAGGAGATGGTGCTTTGGATAACAAAGGAACAACTTATGCGACTTATTCCTATAACCATTTCTGGGATAATGGAAAAGCCAGCTTATTAGGTCTTAGTGAAGATACTACAACTGGGCTATATGTTACCTATCATCACAATTGGTTTGATCATTCAGACTCCAGACATCCAAGAGTTCGTTTTTATTCCGCACACGTTTATAACAACTATTTTGACGGAATTGCAAAATACGGATCTGGTTCTACACTTGGATCATCTCTATTCTTAGAAGGAAATTATTTCCGTAATGCTAAAAATCCAATGATGATTTCTTTACAAGGAACCGATGTATGGAACCCTTCAAAACAAATGAATGACCCTGCAAATCAAGGAACATTTTCTGGAGAAAACGGTGGAATGATTAAAGCTTTCAATAATATTTTGGACGCTGATATCGCAACCAATTCTATGCGTTTTGTAGCGTACGCAGACCCAAATCCTTTATATAATATAGAAGGAAAAATCAGTTCATTGACAGATTTTGATGCCTATCTTGCAACATCAAGAGGAGAAACAGTTCCTAATAATGTTAAATCAAAAGTGGGTGCTAATGTTTACAACAACTTTGATACAGATGCATCTTTATATGTTAAAAATTTTACTCCTGATGAGCCTTTAACAGCCAGAGATAAAGTTAAATCGTACGCAGGTCGCGTAGAAGGTGGCGATTTAAAATGGTCTTTCAACAATGCTACAGATGATACGTCTTATGCAGTGATTAATGCGCTAAAATCTGCTCTTACGAACTATGGAACAACGATGGTCTTCATCCAGGCAGAAGGTAGTTCACAAACTTTGGTTAATACATCTTCAAACAAAGACCAAACGGTAGCTTCTGGTTCTGCTATTGCTTCTATTGTATTTACTTGGGGCGGAGAGGCAACAGATGTTACTCTAAACGGTGTTGCTAACGGATTGACTTTCGTTAAAGATGCTAATGCCAAAACAGTAACCATTACTGGTACGCCAACTCAAACAACTGCATACACCGTAACAACCGTAGGTAATTCTGGTACTGCTGCATCCATTAATGGAACTATTACTGTCGGAACTACAGGAAATCCGGGTTCTGCAGAAGGAATGATTCATAACTTTACCGCTTCCGGAAAAGTAAGTACGTTCTATGCGATTTCTGGAAATATGAATTCTACAGACGGCTCCCAGACTTATGACGGTTTGACATTAACAAAACGTTTCAAAATGGAATCTGCGACAACCATCAATTATACCACAACAGATGTTTCAACATTGACTTTGGTTTTTGATGCAGATTTTGTAAAAAGTGTAAAGGTTGACGGAACCAGCTATACTGCTACCAATGGTATTGTCACAGTAAACAACTTGGCTGCAGGTGCACACAGCATTACAAAAGGAGATACTACTAATCTTTATTATATCAAAACCACTTATGCCCTGGCTGCAAGCGATATCAATAAAGCGCAAATGACCCTTTATCCAAATCCGGTTTCAGATTATCTGCACATCAATACTGCGGGTCAAAAAATCCTGAACATTAAAGTGTACAACTTTGCAGGAGCTGTATTGAAAAATAATGTTGCTGTAAATGCAGACACGATTGATTTGAGAAGTTTAAAAACCGGTAATTATATCATCAGTATCACTACTGAGAATGGTACAATTACTAAAAAAATTATCAAAAACTAATCAACCAATAATATAGTTTTATATAATTTTTTAGATAACATTATATCCTATTAATTTAATACAAGTTTTCATCTCGAATGGGATGGAGACTTGTATATTTAAAAAAGATTCCGATAATTGTGATTCTTTAAAAAAAATATCAAAAAAAATGAAGAGGTCAAAAGCTAAAAATTTATTATTCTTTTTTTCTTTAATTCTAGTTTGGATTTCTATTAATTCTTTCAGCGTTAATCATATTAATTCTGAAAAAATTTATATTGTCTCAAAAGAAGGAAAAAGCGATTTTAAAACTATTCAGGAAGCTATAAGTGCTGCTGGCGATACTCATTTTTCCACAAAAATTATCATCAAAAAAGGAATTTACAGAGAAAAAATCATAATTCCTGCTAGCAAAGGATCAATTTCTTTTGAAGGCGAAAGTCTTGCAGAAACGATTATCGTCAATAATGATTTCGCCTCAAAGAAAAATCAGGAAGGAAAGGAAATGGGAACAACAGGTTCTTCTACCATTTTCATTTTTTCAGATAATTTCTCAGCAAAAAACATCACATTTCAGAATGATGCCGGGCGAGTTGGGCAAGCTGTTGCAGTTTTAATAACAGGAGACAAAGCCGTTTTCAGGAATTGTAGATTCTTAGGATTTCAAGATACACTTTATTTAAAAGGAGAGCAGGATGTTCCCACACCTAAAAGAGAAATCAGACATTATTTTAAAAACTGTTACGTAGAAGGTACTACAGATTTTATATTCGGTGCTGCAACTGCTGTCTTCGAGGATTGTACAATCTTTGCTAAAGAAAGTGCAACTTATCTCACAGCAGCTTCCACGCCAGAGAACAAAAAATTCGGTTTTGTTTTTATTAATTGTAAAATTATTGGAGAAGCTAAACCAGAATCAGTTTATTTGGGAAGACCGTGGAGACCTTTTGCCAAAACAGTTTTCTTAAACTGTGCAATCGATAACATAATTAAAAAAGAAGGTTGGCACAATTGGAATAAAACTGATGCCGAAAAAACAACTTTCTACGCAGAGTATAATACCAAAGGTGCTGGAGCAAATCCTGAAAATCGAGTTTCCTGGTCTCATCAGTTAACGAAAGAGCAAAGTAAGGAATATACCATTAGAAAAATCCTTTCCGGAAAAGACCAATGGGATTTAAAAACCAATTAAGTATAAACTTTTTTTGAAATCGCAAATCCAATTTAATCATAAAATTATGAAGTTGATTAATCATAAAATGAATTCCCTCCTGTCGGTAGCCTTGGTTGCAGGACTCTTTTTTTCTTGTGCTCAGCAGAACAAATCCGTGGCAAATTCAGCAGAAGTTGCTACATCAAAAACCAATATTTCTACCCAATTACCGTGGTCAGAAAGAATGATGCAGTCCGAAATGAAACGTTTTCCGGAAGCCTGGATGCTGGATTTTTTCAAAACACCAAAATGGAGCTATCCAAACGGCTTAGTTCTAAAGGCAGCTGAACAAGTTTATAAAAAAACAGGAAAACAACAATACTACGATTATATTAAAGCTTATGCGGACGAGTTGGTAAACGAGGACGGAACAATCAAGACTTATGACATCAAAAAATATAATCTTGATATGTTGAATTCCGGGAATGTTTTAATTTATCTGTATTCAGTTGATAAGCAGGAAAAATATCTTAAAGCTTTACAATTATTAAGATCTCAAATTGATAATCAACCCAGAACTTCCGAAGGTGGATTCTGGCACAAACAAATTTATCCAAACCAGATGTGGCTGGACGGTTTATATATGGGAGAACCTTTCTACGTCCATTATACAAAATTATTTTCGACAGGAACAGAAGCGGATAAAGCTTACAACGATATTGTAAATCAGTTTGATGTCATCCAAAAACATATGGTAGATTCTAAAACAGGATTGTTATATCACGGTTGGGACGAGAGCAAACAGCAACAATGGGCAGACAAAAAAACAGGACTTTCTCCCAATTTCTGGGGAAGAGCAATGGGCTGGTACGGAATGGCAATCGTAGATGTTTTGGATTTTTTACCGGAAAATCATCCCGGTAGAGCAAAATTGATTGATTATCTTAAATCTTATTCCGAAGCTTTGGTAAAAGTTCAGGATGCGAAAACCGGACTTTGGTATCAGGTTTTAGACAAAGGCGGAGAAAAAGGAAATTATCTTGAAGCTTCAGCGTCATCGATGTTTGTTTACACATTTGCAAAAGCCGCGAGAAAAGGTTATTTGCCCAATTCTTACAAAACCATTGCTAAAAAAGGCTACGATGGAATTATCAAAAATCTCATCACGGTTGAAAAAGACGGAACTGTAAATCTGAATCAAAACTGTGCGGTTGCAGGTTTAGGTGGAACGCCCTACAGAAGCGGAACTTATGATTATTATGTGAATGAAGAAATCCGTTCCAATGACCCAAAAGGAACAGGTCCATTCATTCTCGCAAGTTTAGAATTAGAGAAATAAATCAGAATATTTTAATTGTTTGGATTTCTTCAATAAGTTTGAAGTTTATGCTGAACTTGTCGAAGTGCCTTTGTTTATCATAAATTATTTTTAATAAGAGCTTGTTTAAATTTCTATCAGAAATGATTTTATAACCAAATAGACACATAGTTTTTGTAAAAAAAAGAGAAAAAAATAGTAAATATTGTACTTCTATTTTTTCTTTTTTTGAACTTAATCTTGAGGTTTTCTATTTGAATATGTGGTTTTGCTTAATTTTTAAATAGGCTCTAAGTTCAAAAAAATCTTGCAGACTTTGTGTTCAAAAAATAATTATTAAAATAAAAATTTTGAAAATCAATAAAAAACATATCATCCTTTCATTGTTTGCAATAGCAATCAATCAATTAGACGCGCAGAAAACGAAACCTTATGTTTCAGAAGTCTGGGTTTCGGATTTGGGGAATGGAACTTATAAAAATCCTGTTTTATATTCGGATTATTCTGATCCGGATGCGATTCGTGTTGGTGATGATTATTTTATGACGGCTTCCAGCTTCAACGAAATGCCAGGTTTACCGATTCTTCATTCGAAAGATATGATTAATTGGAAATTGGTGAATTATGCAATCACGGATTTAATTCCAAAAGAACATTTTAATCACCCAAGACGAGGCGACGGCGTTTGGGCACCAAGTATCCGTTTTCATAATGGCGAATATTACATCTATTGGGGCGACCCCGATTTCGGAATTTATATGGTGAAAACCAAAGATCCTTTTGGTAAATGGGAAGAACCTGTTTTGATAATGGAAGGAAAAGGTCTCATCGATTCTTGCCCGTTTTGGGATGAAGACGGTCAGGCTTATTTGGTTCACGGTTGGGCAGGAAGCAGAGCAGGCGTCAAAAGTCTGTTGACAATTAATAAAATGAATCCGGAAGGAACAAAAGTTCTTGATAAAGGAATTCACGTTTTCGATGGACACGATGCGCATCCAACGGTTGAAGGTCCGAAAATGTATAAACGAAATGGTTATTATTACATTTTTGCTCCGGCTGGAGGTGTTGCTACAGGTTGGCAATTAGCTTTGCGTTCAAAAAATATCTATGGACCTTATGAAGAAAAAATAGTTTTAGAAAAAGGTTCAACCAAAATCAATGGGCCACATCAAGGCGCTTGGGTTGACACACAGAATGGCGAAGATTGGTTTTATCATTTTCAGGATGTGGATGCAGGCGGAAGAATCGTTCATCTTCAACCAATGAAATGGGAAAAAGACTGGCCAGTCATCGGAATTGATAATAATAAAAATGGAATCGGAGAACCTGTTCTAACCTTCAAAAAACCAAATGTCGGTAAATCATATCCAATAGAAACACCTGCAGAATCGGACGAATTCAATGATATTAAAATCGGGTTGCAATGGCAGTGGAGCGCGAATGAAAATATCGTTTGGTCGGCAAAAATTCCTGGAAAAGATTATTTGAGATTATTCTCAATCAAAATTCCGGATGGCGAAAAAAATCTTTGGAATGTTCCGAATCTTCTAACCCAGAAATTCCCTGCTCCAAATTTTGTAACAACAACCAAAGTCAAATTATTTCCTGAAGATGTAAAAGAAGGAAAAACTGCAGGACTTCTTGTAATGGGAATGGATTATCAGTCATTAGTGATTACAAATAAACCTGATGGATTTTATCTTCAACTCAGAAAAGCTCAAAAAGCAGATAAAGGCGGCGAAGAAAAAATTCTGAACGAAATCAAATTAAAATCAAACGAAGTTTATCTGAAAGTCAATGTCAACGAACCTAACGGAATTTGTACTTTCAGTTACAGTGAAAACGGTAAAAAGTTTGAGAATATTGGTGAAACATTTCAGGCAAAACCGGGAAAATGGATTGGCGCAAAAGTCGGAATTTATTCTGTAAGCGATTCCAAAGTTTCAAGAGGTGGTTATGCCGATTTTGACTTTTTCAGAATTACAAAAAATTGAATTAGATGAGAATTTTCAACCACATAGACACATAGAAAAAATGCAAAATATATTAGGAAAAAGATAAAATCAAAAAAAATAATGGTAAGTCTATTTTATCTCAAATCTACAGTAAAACTATGTGTCTATGTTGTTAAAACTAGATAATAAAATTTAAATATTAAAAATGAAAATATCCTTCAAAAACATCTCAACAGCATTTTTTATCACGGCTTCTGTGATGACTTTTGCTCAGACAGAACAGGATAATCAAAAAGAGAGAATTGTAAAACCTGCAACAGACAAGAATACAACCAATATTTTTCTAGCAGGAGATTCTACCTTGACAGATTATACTTTGGAAAGTAATTATCAGGAAAAACGTTATCCACAGCAAGGTTGGGGCGGTGTTTTTCAGGAATTTTTTGTGGCTGACAGTCTCAAAACTTTCAAATCGCCATTAGCAAAAAATGTTTTGGTTGTTGATAAAGCCAAAGGTGGAAGAAGTACAAGAACTTTTTTCCAAGAAGGAAGATGGCGTTATATTTTTGAAAATCTAAAACCGAAAGATTGGGTTTTGATTCAGTTTGGTCACAACGACGAGTCTGAAAAAAAAGTTGACCGCTATGTGGATGTTCCTGGTTACAAAGAATATTTACGATTGTACATTCAGCAGGTTCGTGAGAAAGGAGCAACGCCGATTTTGGTAACGCCGGTTTCAAGAAATTATCCTTGGAAAGATGGTGTTTTAGGCGACAGTCACGTCGATTATGCGAAAGCGATGATAGAAGTCGGACAGGAGCAAAAAGTGGATGTGATTGATTTGAATAAGCTTTCCAGAGAATTCTTCACACAAAAAGGAAAAAATTTCGTGACTACAACTTACTTTATGAATCTTCCTGAAGGCAAATTCACAGCTTATCCGAATGGACAAAAAGATGACACACATTTCCAACCAGAAGGTGCAAAAGCAGTCGCTCAGTTGGTTTACAATGAATTCAAAAAAATAGTAAGCAAGAAATAATTTTTAAATACAAAAATTTATCTCGCAGATTTTGTCGATTTAGCAAATTTTAAAATCAGCCAAATCTGTGAGAGTTTAAAAAGATAATAATGAAGAAAACGATTAAAATTTTAGCTTTAAGCTTAGCAACATTAGTTTCAGGAAACGCTTTTGGACAGAGCATTTCTGATATTTACAAAAATGTAGAATTCAAAATGCCAACAGTGGCAGAAACGTCTTTTCCCGCAACTTCTGTTAATATAAAAAGTTACGGTGCTATTTCGGGCGGAATAGTGAAAAATACAGAAGCTTTTAGAAAAGCGATTGACGAAACTTCTCAGAAAGGTGGCGGAACAGTCGTCGTTCCAAGAGGAATTTGGTTAACGGGACCAATTGTTCTGAAAAGCAATATCAATTTGCATCTGGAAGACGGAGCTTTGGTGATGTTCAGCAGAGATTTTGCAGATTACCCCTTGGTTGATGTAAGTTTCGAAGGTTTGAACACAACACGTTGTCAATCTCCGATTTCAGCAAAAGGAGCAACCAATATTGCAATTACAGGAAAAGGAGTGATTGATGGGAACGGCGACGCTTGGAGATATGTGAAAAAGGGAAAAATGACCGACGGACAATGGAAAGAGTTGTTGTCAAAAGGTGGTGTTTTGTCCGATGATAAAAAAATATGGTTTCCGAGCGAAAGTTCTAAAAAAGGATTTACTAGTACTGGGAATTTCAATGTTCCAGAAAAATTAACGACAAGAGAGCAATTAGAACCCATCAAAGACTTTCTTCGTCCGGTTATGGTAAGTTTGGTAAGTTGCGACAGAGTTCTTTTGGACGGTCCAACTTTCCAGAATTCTCCGGCTTGGAATCTTCATCCATTGATGTCAAGCAATTTGATTTTGAGGAATCTAACCGTTAGAAATCCTTGGTATTCTCAAAATGGAGACGGTTTGGATTTGGAATCTTGTAAGAATGTTTTGATTTATAATAATACATTTGACGTTGGAGATGACGCAATTTGTATCAAATCCGGAAAAGACAAAGACGGTCGCGACAGAGGAATTCCGACAGAAAATGTCATTATCAAGAATAACACGGTTTACCACGCGCACGGCGGAATCGTTATTGGAAGCGAAATGTCCGGTGGTGTGAAAAATCTTCACGCTTCGGATTGTACTTTTATCGGAACAGATATAGGACTTCGTTTCAAAACGACTAGAGGAAGAGGTGGCGTTGTTGAGAATATTTGGATTAGCAATGTGGATATGACGGGGATTCCGGCTCAGGTTATTGGTTTCAATATGTTCTACGAAGGTAATTCGCCAATCATAGAAGAAGACCAAAATGCAGATGACGAAAAAAGAGTAGTAAAGGATATTCCTGTGACGGAGGAAACGCCTGTTTTCAGAAATGTATTCTTCAAAAATATCACAGCTTCTAATTCTTACGAAGCTTTGTCATTAAACGGTTTATCTGAAATGAATCTTAAAAATATTATTGTTGAAGATTCTAATTTCGATACCAAAAAAGCCTTGACAATCGTAGATGCAGACGGAATTACACTTAAAAATGTTAAAATAAAATATACCGACGGAACCGGTGCAACAATCTATAACAGTAAGAATGTTGACATCTCCGGTTTGACTTTGGAATCTTCTAAAACGCCTTTGATTAAAGTAATAGGAAGCAAGACCAAAGCGATTAAATTACCAAAAGGAATTACAGGCGATAAAGTGTCTATCTCCAAAGATGTTCCGAAGAATGTTGTAAAATAATTTTTCTTATATTTTTTCTTAAAACGGATGAAACCTACCAAAGTTAACTTGAATCACAATAGTCATCTGCGGAAGATTTTCATCCGTTTTTCTATTGTATTGATTTCGATTTCGAAGATTTATTCTCAGGAAATCGAAAGGCCAAAAGCACAACCTTACACCATTGAAGGAACTTACGAAAAACTGAAAAAGAAATATCCTTTCATTCAGCCTATTGATCTGGAATTTCCGAAAAATATCAAACTCAAAAAAGACGTTGAATATAAATCCCGAAACGGAAAATCACTTTTAGCAGATATTTATTATCCTGAAAATTCGGTTCAAAAATTTCCTGCGATTATTTTGGTTCACGGTGGTGGTTGGATTTCTGGAAGTAAAGAAAACGAAAGATTTCTCGCTCAGGAATTGGCTTCAAAAGGTTATGTGGCAATGGCAATTAATTATAGTTTGAGTGATGTTGCAAAATATCCTGCAGGAGTTGAAGATATCGAAGACGCTTTAAAATTCTTGAAGAAACATCACAAAGAATTTGCGGTTAATAAAAAGAAAATTGCTGTTGGTGGAAACTCTGCCGGAGCACAATTGGCAACTTTGGTTGGTGTTAAAAATAAAGTTCAGGCGATTGTGAATATTGATGGAATCGTATCTTTCATTCATCCCGAATCAGAAGAAGGAAGTTACAGCGATTATTGGTTTGGTTTCACAAAAAAACAGAATTTCCAAATCTGGAAAGAAGCTTCACCTTTGGAATATGTTGGAAAAAATACGCCTCCAACATTATTCATTAATAGTTCTCAACCGAGATTTCACGCAGGAAGAGATGATATGATGAAGTTATTAAAAAGTTATAATATCCCGACAGAATTTCACGAAATCAAAGATTCTCCCCATTCGTTTTGGTTGGTTCAGCCTTGGTTTGATGAGACTTTCAAATATACTGTTGATTTTCTGGATAAAGTTTTGAAAAATTAATCTAATGAAAAAGTTATTTTCTTTTCTAATTTTTTTGTTCGTGATTTTATCTTTTGCACAATCACCTTATATCACGATTACGGTTGCTAAAGATGGTTCCGGAGATTTCCCTTCGATTCAGAGTGCGATTAATTCGATTCGGGATTTAGGTCCTGCTGAAGCTTTGATTAAAATTAAATCTGGAATTTACAATGAAAAAGTTGTGATTCCTTCATCAAAACATTGGATTACAATTGAAGGCGAAGACAAAGAAAATACAATCATTACTAATGATGATTTCTCCGGAAAATTGAATCCTTTGACCAATGAAAAACTCAATACATTCAATTCTTACACGTTTTTAGTTGCCGGAGATCAAATTAAAATTTCGAATTTGACGATTAAAAATTCGTCGTGTAATCAAGGACAAGCGGTTGCGCTTCACGTGGAAGGTGACCGATTTGTGATGAAGAATTCCAAAATTTTAGGTTGTCAGGATACGCTTTATGCGGCAACAGACCATAGCCGACAATATTATGAAAACTGTTATATAGAAGGAACTACGGATTTTATTTTCGGTCAGGCGACTGTGGTTTTCAAAAATTGTGAAATCAAAAGTTTAGCGAATTCTTATATCACAGCTGCTGCAACAGGTAAAGACACTCCATTTGGTTTTGTTTTTATCGATTGTCATTTGACTGCAAAAGAAGATATTACAAAAGTTTATCTCGGACGACCTTGGCGACCATTTGCGAAGACCGTTTTCATCAATACAACTATGGAAAGCCATATTTTACCAGAAGCTTGGAATCCGTGGAAAGGAGACAAAATGTTTCCGGAAAAAGAGAAAACGGCTTTCTATGCAGAGTTTGGAAGTAAAGGAAACGGTTCAAATCCCGACAAAAGAGTAGAGTGGTCTCATCAGCTTTCCAAAAAAGAATTGACGAATTATACGATTGAAAAGATTTTCAAAAAATCTGATAATTGGATTCCGTAAAAACATTGTTGCACTACTATTATTTTTACAAATTCCCTAAATTTGACTTATAAGTATAAATTTTGGGAATTTTTATGCAATCGATTACGTGCTTTCTTTGATGAAAGCATTAGTTGTTTGAGAATATGAGGCGAAGGTTAAAAAAATATATTTAAACAATTATTTAACGGATAAACTCTTTGTTTTCAAGCTTTTTTAAATAGAATATTAATTGAATTTAAATCTAATATTAAATTTATTTCAAAAAAATATTGCGTGGAGAATAAATAATTTTATATTAGAACCATCGGTTTGTTATGAAAAATAGTGTAATCGATTGCATAATGTTTTAAAAATAATAATTAAACAATTAATTTATCATGAAAAAACTTTTATTTTCTTTAATGATAGCAGGGGTTTCTGCTGTGAGTTATAATGCACAAACAAGTCAAGTATGGAGTTGGTCTGCAATTTCTTCGACAGCGTATTCTGAGAACACACTTGTTAATAATATTGCATTTATTCCCGGAGGAGGCTCTGGTTTTGGTGTTGTTGATAAAAGTGATGTGGATTTTCCTGATAATGGTGTAGAATTACCAGCATTTTCTGGAAGTTATAGACTGAAAACCGGAGGGAATAGCTATGCAAACAGTAATCCTAGTAATTTTGCAAACTTTACAAGACGCTATTTCTATTTTAAGGTTGAAGGCGCGAGCAACATTAAAATTTATTTTAGACACGGAAGTTCAAGCGGGACGCGTACGCTTTATGTTACTGATGGAACAAATGTAATTGGATCAAAGTCTATTACAGCTTCCACTGGAACTGATTCACAATTAGGCTCGTTTGTAATAAATTATACTGGACCGGCAGGTAATATTTATTTTGGTGGAACAGAAAATATTGGAATTTATAAAATAGAAGCTACAAATGTAGGACAAACGGCATTGCCACAAGTTCTTGGTGTCAATGATGTAAAATCCTTGACAAAAGCCATTGCTTTCTCTTCTGGTAACAAAGTTTATATAAAAGATCTGGAGTCTAAAAACACAGAGATTAATGTTTACAGTACCAACGGATCTCTTGTGAAATCTTTGAAAACATCTGTTGATACAGACTTTGATATTAATACTAAAGGATTATATATTGTAAATATGAAGTCTGAAAATGGTGAAAAATCTGTTAAAGTACTTATAAAATAAACGATGTAAGTAGAGTAATTTTTCGTGTTATTTTTTTAAGAAAGCCTGATGATTGTTATTATTCGTCAGGTTTTTTTTGTTTAACAAATTGAAGTGCAGTTTTCTAAAAGATTCTTAATGAATCATTATTGAGTTTTTTTTTATTTCAATATTATGTTTTTTTGAAAAAATATAAATTTTAGGAAATAGCATCAGATTTTAGTAAAATTTGTACAACCGATTGCGCAAAAAAATGATCAAAAATGATATGATTTTATTTGATTTGTTTCTCTTTTTTTAATTTTTTATATCGTCTAAATATCGATGAATAAAGATTTTTGTTGTTTGTTAAAAAATAATTAACATAAAATTAAAAAAAATTATCTTGGGATTAAATAATAATTTTATATTAGAACCATAGAAAAGTTACACAAAATAGTGTAATCGATTGCATAAAAACTTAAACAAACAATTAATAAATTACTTTATCATGAAAAAATCATTACTTCTTTTAGCTTTTTCTGTAGTTGCTACAGTTAATAATTTTAAAGCTCAAACTACTTGGGATTTCTCTTCTTGGGCTACTAATGCAACCGGTGAACCAACAGCTGTTGTTAAGAATAATCTGGCTTTGGTACCTGGCCCTGCAACTGTTACAAACTTTGCGATTGTTGAAGCTAATACAGCTACTTTCTCAGATTCTTATTCTGCAACAAAACGTTTCAAGCTCAATGGAGGCGGTTTTACTTCAACAGGCGTTAATACAACGCCAACACAGCGTTATATTTACTTCAAAACCAATGGTAACTCTTCTATCTCTGTTTGGTACAAAAACGGAGGTTCTGGAGATCGTACATTGTATATCGGAACAGGGACGGCTATCCTAGCTTCAAAAACTTATTCTAACTCTAGCGATGGAATCATCTACACTTATGATTATGTAGGTCCTGCAACTGATATTTATATCTATGGAGATACATCACTCAATTTGTATAAGATTAGTGCAACAAACGTTGGAACAACGGTTTTAGGAGTTAGCGATGTTAAAAAAGAATCTAAAGCTAATATCTTCTCTAGCGGTAACAAAGTGTATGTATCCAATTTGGAGTCAAAACATACTCAGGTAAGTGTTTTTTCTGCTAACGGATCTTTAGTTAAATCATTAAATACTTCTGTTGATACAAACTTCGAAATTAATGCTAAAGGTGTATATTTCGTAAATGTTAATTCTGAAGCAGGACAAAAGTCTACCAAAGTTTTAATCAAATAATATTGAACAATAAGAGGAATTTAATCGATATTTCATAACATTAAATTTTTCATTAATTAAAGTTTGATGAAATAATTCATCAAACTTTTTTTTACCCTATTTTAAAATTTTATAAAGTTTAAACAATTGAAAAATCAGATGCTTGAATTCAATTTTGATTATTCAATTAATGATGATGATTATATGAAAAAAATACTTTTATTAGTTATTCTTAACTTATGCAGCATTACATTTATTAATGCGCAATGTGCATTAACAGGTTGGGCATCTCAGAACGGAGGCGTAACCGGTGGCGGTTCTGCAACTCCTACAGTGGTTACAACGTATGCAGATCTTAAAACGGCTGTTAACAGCACATCTGCAAAGGTGATTTATATTTCTGGCCAAATTACATTTCCCAGTGCCGGAAAATTGACAATTAATGCACAGATAGGGAAATCGATTATGGGACTTGCCGGTGCAAGACTTATTTCTACAGATCTTACAGCTGGTGGGTCGGGGATTTTTTATCTAAAAAACAGCTCTAATATTATCATTAAAAATATCACTTTTGAAGGTCCAGGTGCTTATGATGTAGATGGTAATGATAATCTTACGATTGATAACTGTACCAATGTCTGGGTAGATCACTGTACTTTCCAAGATGCTCTGGATGGTAATTTGGATATTAAAAACGCATCGGATTTAATCTCGGTTACCTGGACAAAATTTGAATATCTTAAAGCGCCAATTGCAGGTGGATCTGGTGGGAGCAATGATCACAGATTTTCTAACCTTTTCGGATCTGGAGATGATGCCACCCAAGATGCCGGTAAACTGAGAATTACGATGCAATACTGCTGGTGGGGCAATGGAACCAGAGAGAGAATGCCTAGAGTAAGATATGGTAAAGTACATTTGCTTAATAATTATTATAACAGTTCTATAAGCAACTATTGTATTTATGCAGGTTACAAAGCAGATTTGCTGATAGAAAATAATTATTTTGACGGTGTTAAAAACCCTATCAGGCTAGAAACGGGTACATTTACTGCTGCTCAATCTGTTAATAATGTATTCTCTGGAACATCCGGAACAGCTACTGGTTCTGGGACAGCTTTTACGCCACCATATACCTATACTGCTATTCCTGCTTTAGATGTTAAGCAAACAGTGATATCCGGTTCTGGAGCAGTTTTGCTACAGCCAACAGATTGTGTTTTTTTAGCGAATAATGAGGTTGTTAAAAAAAGTATTTCGGCGGCATCTTTTTTCCCAAACCCTGCTTCAGAAAATATTTCTTTCAAAGTTTTTTCTAATGAAAATAATAATTCTGTAACAATTAATGTGGTCGATTTTTCGGGAAAATCAGAAGGGACAGTTTATAAAGGAACTTTATCAAAAGGTAATAACGTTATCAATGCTATTCCTTTGAAAAATCTTGGCAAAGGCGTAAAGCTTTTTCAGGTTAAATCAAATGATGGAACATTCGTACAAAAAATAATTATTAAATAATATTAAGATAAAGATTATTTAACGAACCACTAATCAATTAATTACTAATGAAAAAAAATCTAATTCTACCAGTTGCACTTTGCAGTGCGGTTATGTTTTTCGGAATCGGAAAGGGCATTGCTTTTTTTTCGGATTCAAAGCAGCAGGAGTCACAAGATCTGCTTAAAACAGAAAAGCAAATCATCGAAAATAACACGACAAAACGTGATGAGCAGAACAACTTAAATAAAACTTCTTTGTTTGATGCCACACCTGCTTCTGTAACTTGGCCTTTAATAACGGATATTGACACAAAAAATACAGAGGGAAATCTAAATTCTACATTAAGCTATCCAAGTGGGACTTTTAAATATGAAACGGCAGCAAAAGTAGATTTTACAGATCCGTTTAACTCAACAGCAGATTCTAATATCGATTTTTACCAATATTCAGGAACTTCTAACAGCTGGACAGGATCCACTTCCATAGATGAAAACAAGTATGTTCAGGTGGCTGTCAATGCTACAAATAGTGGAACATTTACAATTACAAATGTTTCTGCTTTAATAGGTGCAGGAGGAACTAGCTCAATGTATTATCAGGTTTTATACAGCCTTAATTCGGATTTTTCTTCCTCTAATGTTATTCAAACAGAAAAAGTAGTGGCAAGATATAATGCTGAAAGTTGGAGTTATACATTTTCAACGCCTATCGTTATCTCGGGAAGTCAAAATTTTTATCTAAGATTTTATCCTTATGTAAAATCGGCTACAACAGGCAAACAATTTGCGCTTAGAAACATAAAAATCTCTGGAACAATGGAAGGTTCTGTTGCCAATCCGGCTACGGTTTCTACCACAGCGGCTTCCTCGATTTCTACCACAACAGCTGTAACGGGAGGTAATATTTCCAGCAATGGCGGTGGTACTATTACAGAAAGTGGCGTGGTGTATAATACCACAGGCAATCCAACTATTGCAGATTCTAAAACAAATGAAAACGCAACATCTGGAAGTTTTACAAGTAATTTATCTGGACTTACTCCTGGTAGCACTTATTACGCAAAAGCTTATGCAACCAATGCTGCAGGAACGTCTTATGGTAACGAAGTTAGTTTTACAACTTTAGCGAATATTGTAGCGCCAACAGTTTCTACGACAGCACAATCTCAGGTTACAAATAAATCATTTGTAGTTTCTGGAAATGTAACCGCTTGGGGAGGTGCTAATGTAACCGACAGAGGTATTGTTTATTCTACTACTGCCAATCCAACTATTGAGAATGCAACAAAAGTTTCTACAGGAACGGGAACCGGAAGTTTCTCTTCTTATGTGTATGGCGTTACAGAATCTACACTGTATTATGTAAGAACTTTTGCTACCAACTCTGCGGGTACATCTTATGGATCTACAGCTACAGTAACAACCCAGGCTACAGCTCCGGATATCATTAAAACCATTAATAAAGACGGTTCAGCAGATTATACAACCATTCAAGCGGCTTTTGATGCGGTTCCGGATAATTATACAGGAAGATGGATTATTCACGTAAAACCAGGAACCTATACAGAAAGACCTAGGTTAGCTTCTACCAAAACCAATGTTTTCTTAATTGGCGATGATGCAGCAACTACCATTATAACCAATAATATTTCTGCGGGAACTATTAATCCAGATACCAACACGGCTTATGGAACTTCTGGTTCACAAACTATGGCTATTCTCGGAAACGATTTCACGGCAGCAAAAATTACAGTGGCTAATACTTTTGTAAACTCCACCGCAAATACACAGATTAATGCCAATACACAGGCTGTTGCCTTGAAAACTCAAGGCGATAGACAAGCATTTTATGATTGTAGAATTACAGGTTTTCAAGATACATATTTAGGAAATAGTATTGGAAGAGCTTATTTTAAAAACTGTTATATAGAAGGCAATGTGGACTTTATATTTGGACAACAAACGGTAGTTTTTGATCAATGTACCACTTATATTAACCGAAATAATAGTGTAGTAACAGCGCCTTCAACAAGTGCAAATACTAAATTCGGAATGGTATTTCTAGATTGTAATTTAACTGTTCCTGCAGCAGGGACATTAGATTTTAACGGAACAGCTATTACAACATTCTACTTTGGACGTGCTTGGCAAAATTCTCCAAAATCTGCATTTATTAGATGCAACACACCATCAATGCTTGCTGCAATTGGTTGGACAACGCCTATTAATGCAGTTTCCGCCACAACTTTTGTAGAATATGGCAATACTGGTGATGGTGCAACGCCAGATAGACTTGCGCTTAGAGGAAATGGTGGAGTAGTGTTATCCCAGACAGATTCTCAGGTTTACACGGTTGCCAATGTTTTCAAAAAAGATACAGACCCCACTTTCTTATTCGATTGGATGCCAGAAGCTTCAATTGATATTGATTTTGGAACTTTAGCTATGAATGATATCAAAGGAAACAAAACTTTGGTTTATCCTAATCCTTTTTCTGAACAGTTTACCATTGCTTATGAGTTGAAAACAAACTCTGATGTAACAGTTACAATCTATGATGTTAACGGAAGAATTGTAAAAAATATCAAAAAAAACAATGAAAATTCTGGACGAAAAGAATGGGCTATTTCAACTACGGAATTAAAGACGGGTGTTTATTTCTATACTTTAAAAACCGCTACAGGCTCTATCTCTGGAAAATTAATTAAAAACTAAGAATCATATTCATATTTAATAAAAAAGGCCGGCTTCATTTCGGTGAAACGGCTTTTTTATTTTTTTTTACTGCTAATGTTTTGATATTAGGTGTTGAAAACCCTAGAGAGAAGGTAGAATTATATATATTTACATTCCAATATTCATGAAAGAATAATGACAAAGAAAAATACAACGATATATGACATTTCCAAAAAACTGAATGTGAGTGTGGCGACTGTCTCCAGAGCGCTAAACAATCATCCCAGAATTAGCCAGGAAACCAAAGAATTGGTAATGGCAGCTGCAAAGGAAATGAATTATAAACAAAACAATCTGGCGAAAGCGCTGAAAAGTGGTGAGACAAAAACCGTAGGCGTAATTGTGCCTTATATCAATACCAATTTCTTTTCATCTGTCATTCGAGGTTTGGAAGAAGAATTGTCTCCGCACGGTTATCGGGTTATTATCTGTCAAAGTCATGATGATGCTGCGGTAGAAAAAAAACAGCTTACCACACTTTTACATACCCAGGTAGATGGTATTTTTATTTCCATATCCAGAAATGCGTCGGATATGGAATATATTAAGAAAATCCTTAACACAACTAATACTCCCATTATATTTTTCGATAGAAAAAAAGATATTCCAGGTATTAGCACTGTAACTATAGATGACCATAAAGGAGCTTATCTTGCCACAGAACATTTGATTAATAAAGGCTATAAAAATATATGTCATTTCTCTGGCGATCAAAATCTGGAGATTTATCAGAACCGTCTCAATGGTTACATCAATGCATTGAAGGATTATGATTTACCTGTAATCGAAGAAAATATTATCAACACTGGTAGTTCTATAGAAGAGGGCATAAGTGCAGTGAAAAATCTTTGGAAACGCAAAGTAAAGCCAGATGCTATTTTCTCTGCCAGTGATTTTACGGCTCTTGGGGCGTGTAAAGAATTAAAAAATCTTAACATTAAAGTGCCAGAAGAAATGGGAATTATTGGTTTTAGTAATGAACCATTTACTCAGTTTATGGAATTGTCTATTAGTTCGGTAGATCAAACGCCGGTTCTGATGGGCAAAATATCCGGAAATGTTTTTCTTGAAAGAATTAAAGATCATTCTTCTGGAATCAGTATTGAGAAAAAATTAGTTCTTTCCCCAAAACTTTATATCAGACAATCTTCTGACAGAAAATAAAAACAACTCCAGATTAACCATCTGGAGTTGTTTTTTTTATTAATGATAAGTGATTTTTCCTCCAACCACTTTAGAGTCATTTTTACTTTTCGGATTGCCAAAGACATCTATAACTCCGCCGGCTCTTGTGGTAGCATCTACAGATTTTGTAGCATTCACAGATGCTGTTCCGCCGGCATTGGTGGTAATACTTGCGATAGATGTTTTTAAATTTTGACCATCGTATTGACCACCAGTATTTACCACCACAGATTGAGAATCTGCATTCCCGGAAAGTTTTAAAACGCCACCGGTATTCACCTTCCCTTCCACCACATCGGCATCAATATTTAAATTGATCTGAGAACCTTCATTAGATGTTAATTGCAATTTTGATGATTTTACAGTATCGGTGGAATGGATTACGGCACCTTGACTGGCTTGGATTTTATTAATATCCTTATAATAAAGAACCACTTTTACATCGTCTCCCTGTAAAAGCTGTAAAGTTTTCATTCTCACTTTTAACTCGTTACCAGAATTTACAAATTCCAGATCATTAGATTTGCTTCCATTAACTTCTGCCTTGTAAGAAGATGAGGCCACCAATTCTACAGGAATTTTATCATATACTTTTAAAGAAGTAAAAGCGGATAAATCCTTGGTTTGAGCCATTGCAAACTGAGAAAATAAAAACAGGGATGCGGATAAGAATATGTTTTTCATAATTTTTTTTTGATTAATATACCACACAATTACAAATTCAAAACCAAAGAATGTTAGAATTCGTTAAAGTTGTTGCACTAAGCAAAGAATAAAAAGATTACTTTTATATCAAGATGCAACGTATTATCCCACTTTTTATTATTGTATTACTGTTTTCTTGCAAGTCTGCCAGAGATAAGAATCTTTTTTTAGAACATAAAATTAGTGTGAATAAATTGAGAGAAGATGTAGATTTTACCTATGCTAAACTTAAGAGGTTTCACCCCAATTTATATTGGTATATCAGTAAAGAGAAATTGGATTACAAATTTGATAGTCTTAAAAATACTCTTGTAGAGCCACTTTCTCCTAATGAGTTTTATTTTAAATTGGCCCCAATTGTAGCAAGTGTCAACGAGGGACATTTAAGATTAAGACCATTACCTAGATATTTTACAAAAAAAGAAGAAAAAATTCTGAAAACCAAGAAGCCGCTTTTCGGGATGATGGATTACAAAATTTTGGGAGATAAGATGTATGTAATAGAAAACAAACAAAATTTTGAAAATATAAAACCTGGAACAGAAATTATAAGTATTAATGAACAAAAAATCAGCGATCTCATAAACCGTTATAATACTCTATACAGCTCGGACGGAGATAACAAAACATTCCAAAAATATTTTATCACGTTAACTTTTTTTAATTTTTTCACTTTAGAAAATGGCTATTTAGATAGTGCCAAATTACAAACCAAATTGGATAACAAAATCAATAATGTCTGGATTAAAAGGCAAAATAAAACGGATAAAGACCAAGATTCTATTCCACAAAAATTAACGCTTCACCAAAAAGTACAGGATTATGATGCCGTGTCCAATTCTTATAACAGAAGCTTTAAATTCCTGAAAAATGATAGCTCTGTTGCTTATATAAAAATCAAATCTTTCTCTTCCAGTTATGCCAAGAAGTTTTATAAAGAAAGTTTTGACAAGATTAAAAAATCAGGATCCAAATATCTGATTCTCGATATTAGAGATAATCTAGGAGGTTCACTGTCAGAGATTAATTCATTGTATTCTTACCTCACAGATCAGGAATTTACATTGATAAAATTCCCGGAAATGACTTCCAGAACATCTGGCATGTACCAAAATTACTTCCATGGAGAAACTCTTTTTTCATCCATTCTTATGGCGCCTGGTTATCCGTTTTTTTTAGCGGGAAACTACTTTTTATCGTCAAAAAAAAATAACAAATATTACTTCCGCGAGTTTGTTTCCAAACCTACAAAGCCCAAAAGCAATTCTTTCCCAGGGAAGGTCTATGTTTTGGTCAACGGTGCTAGTTTTTCGGCATCTGCAATTATTTCTGCCAAACTTAAATATGAAAAAAGAGCAGTTATAGTGGGGGAAGAAACAGGCGGCGCTAATGACGGAACTGTTTCTGGTGTTAATAATACCATCCAACTTCCGAATTCTAGGTTGACTTTGCCAATAGGGCTATTCCTAATTCAGCCCAATATAGAATTTGATAACAATAACCGGGGTGTCATTCCTAATTATGAAGTTCTCCCAGATTCTGAAAATATTTTAGCTCCTGTAGATAGACCTCTGCAATGGATTTTGGATGACATTGAGTTCAGAAATTCCGTCATGGAAAAAATGAAATAATCTTTTCCTTAAGCATAAAATTCTGCCTAATTGTCAAAATCCTATAATTGGCAAAAGAATTGAAAAATAGTCCCTATAAATTTATTAATAATGGACGAAAACAAAGATATACACGAAGAAAACATTAATTCTGAAATTCAACAGCCCGAAACTACAGATGTAGAAAATCAGGAAAATGTGTCACAACAACCATCTGCAGAGGAACTTTTGGCAGAAGAAAAAGACAGATATATCCGTCTTTATGCAGAATTTGAAAATTACAAAAAAAGAACTTTGAAGGAAAAAAACGAGTTCTATCTGTACGCTTCAAAAGATTTGATGACCTCTATGCTTGGCGTTTTGGACGACTTTGAAAGAGCTTTAAAAGAAATAGCCAAAAATGGTAACGAAGATGATTTGAAAGGAGTCGAATTAATCTACCAAAAATTTAAAAACAAATTGGTAGAGAAAGGTCTCAAACCAATTGAAGTGAATCCTGGAGATGTTTTTAATGTAGATTTCCACGAGGCTATTACGCAGATTCCTTCTCCTACACCAGAACTTAAAGGTAAAATTGTAGATGTAATAGAAACGGGTTACCAGCTACACGATAAAGTTATCAGATTCACTAAAGTTGTAACCGGAAACTAATATTTATAATGATAAGAAATAATTGATAAATGATTTTTCAGTCTAATATCAATTATCAATAATCCATCATCAACCATCAATTATGACGAAGCGAGACTATTACGAAGTTTTAGAAATATCCAAATCTGCAAGCGGAGAAGAAATCAAGAAAGCCTACCGAAAAATGGCTATTAAATATCACCCGGACAAAAATCCAGGTGATAAAGAAGCAGAAGAAAAATTCAAAGAAGCAGCAGAAGCTTATGAAGTGCTGAGCGATGATAACAAAAAAGCAAGATATGACCAGTTTGGACATGCCGGTTTGGGCGGTGCAGCTGGCGGAGGAGGCTTTGGCGGCTTTGGCGGCGGAATGAATATGGAAGACATCTTCAGCCAGTTTGGAGATATTTTCGGGGGAGGTTTTGGCGGCGGTCATAGACAGCAACAAGCCCGCGGTTCTAATTTAAGAATTAGAATCAAGCTAAATCTTGAAGAGATGATTAGCGGAACTCAGAAAACCGTTAAAGTTAAAAAAATGAAGCTTGCAGCCGGCGTAACTTCTAAAACTTGTCCTACTTGTCAGGGTAGTGGTGTCCAGGTAAAAATTATGAATACCATGTTCGGACAAATGCAAACACAAACCACTTGCGGAACCTGTCAAGGTGTGGGTAAAGTAGCAGACAAAATTCCTGCCGGAGCTAATGCGCAAGGACTTATTAAAGAAGAGGAAGAAATTACAATCAACATCCCTGCAGGTGCAAGAGATGGTATCCAACTGAACGTAAGAGGAAAAGGTAATGATGCTCCACTAGGCGGTGTTCCTGGAGACTTGCTTGTGGTAGTAGAAGAAGAAGTGGATAAAACCATCAAAAGGGAAGGTGATAACCTTCATCAGGAATTGTATATTTCTTTTGCAGAAGCCGCATTGGGGACTACTAAAGAAATCAACGTAGTGGGTGGAAAAGTGAAAATAAAAGTGGATGAAGGTACCCAATCCGGTAAAATTTTAAGATTAGCAGGAAAAGGGCTTCCAAACATTGAAGGCTACGGCGGAAAAGGTGATATGTTTGTTCATATTAACGTTTGGACTCCTCAAAAGCTAACGAAAGATCAAAAAGAGTTCTTTAAAAACCAAATGGAAAACGGCGATATGAATGCTGAGCCAACCGGAAAAGAAAAGACATTCTTTGAAAAAGTTAAAGATATGTTCAACTAAGGACAAAAAAACAAAAAAAAAAAATAGGCTGTATCAATTTTTTGAGACAGCCTATTTTATTTTACAATAAACAGATTATTCTTGTTTGTCTTCCGCTACTTCATACAACCATCAGAACTTTTTTCATAAAAAGTACCTCCATAATAATAATTATTGGTAGTTTCATGAACTGTTCGATTATTCAAATGCACATTTTAAAATTCTGAATTTAAAAATAAAAAATCCGAAAAATAGCTATTTTTCGGATTTGATAGATATAGTTGATAACTACTTACGCAGAATTTCGGCTTGCATTAATATTCCCAAATAGAGAACGCATTACAAGTTTTTCATAAGCCTCGCGGTCGCCCTCGTTTTTTTGAATTTTCATTAACGAATATTGCTGAATACTGAGTAAAGGCAATACTATTTTTTCTCTTATTCTTATAGACTTTCTGTTGATAGGCTCTTCCTGCATAAGAATTTTATAACCGGTAAGCTCTAGCATCATTTCTTTGGAAAGTTCAAATTCAGCAAAAAGTATATTCCAGAATTCACCAAATTTCTCATCATTCCTCATATAATAGGTCAATGGAAAATAGGTTTTATTCATACTCATCATAGAATTGAGAACTAATGTTTTGAAGAAATCAGAACCTTTATAGAGTTTTTTAACTTCTTCAAATTTTCCATCATCTTTTAAAGCTTTCAGCGCAGATCCAAACCCAAAAAATCCAGGAACATTCTGCTTCAACAAAGACCAAGATCCTACAAACGGGATAGCTCTCAGGTCTTCAAACTTAAGTTCAGAACCGGCGCCACGTTTGCTGGGTCTGCTTCCGATATTGGTTCTTCCATAATATTCCAGCGTGCTCATTTCTTGTAGATAAGGAACGAACATTGGATTGGCTTTTAGATCAGAATATTTTTTATAACTAATCTCTGCCAATTGTGAGATAAGGCTTCTTTCTTTCTCATTCAAATCTTTTTTATCACTTTTAAACACATCATTCTCTATACCGGCCGTTAAGAGTTGTTCAAAATTAAATTTTGCCTGGTCTTTATTCCCAAATACACTGGTGATAGTTTGCCCTTGTATCGTTAATTCGATTTGATTATTTGCGATGGTTTTTCCTTGGGAAGCATAAAAATCGTGGGTTTTTCCGCCACCTCTAGCTGGAGGTCCGCCTCTCCCGTCAAAAAATATAACTTTAATATTATTTTCTTCCGAAACTTTTGAAAGATTTTCTTTTGATGTATAAATCTGCCAGTTCGCTTTAAGATAACCACCATCTTTTGTACCGTCTGAAAAGCCTAGCATAATATATTGTTTATTATTTCTTTTAGCTAAATGCTTTTGATAAACAGCATCAGAATACAGTTTTCTCATCACTTCTTCGGACTTGTCCAGGCCTTCCATGGTTTCAAAAAGAGGAACAATGTCTATATTCATTTCATCTTCTTTGTATCCGCAAAGTTTCATCATAACAAAGACATTCATTACGTCTTTTACCTCATCAGAATTAGAAATGATGTAGCGGTGCATACCTCTTTCGCCATTGTTTTTCTGAATAATTCTGATGTTAATAATACTCTTTAGAGTTTCTCTTGTAATGTCATCTTCAAAATCATCAGGATTCAGAACAATATTGGTGTTTAATAGATATTGAATTTTCTCATCCGGTGTTTTGGAATCGGCATTTTCCCCGGAGATTTTAACAAAAATATGATCCATTACGCTTTGATGGATTCTACTGTCTTGGCGGATGTCCAAAGTTGCAAAATGCGTCCCGAAAATTCTTACACGATCCCTGTAATCATCCAAAACTTCACGGAAAAGCCCATTATGTTCTTCAACCAAAATTTTCTCGGCTTTATCTATTTCCGAAATAATTTCCTCCGCAGAGATTTTGATGTCTTGCTGGAAAATAGCATCGTAAATATGTTTGCTGAGGTCTCTCAGAATGTCGGAAACTCCCCGGAAACTTAGCCTGCGTCTTACGTTTTTGAGATGCCCGTAATAATCTTTCAGGATAGATATTCTCAGTTCTTCTGCTACCTTCATTGTAATATCGGCGGTTACAAAAGGATTACCGTCTCTATCGCCACCAGGCCAAAAACCTAACTGAATAATATCCGGATTGGGCGTAAAACCAGAATTTCCAAAAGTATTTTTGATCTTTTTATAAAGTTCACCAATGCTTTGGTAATAAACATATCTCAGATAATAGATAATGCTCATCGCCTCGTCTAGAGGTGTTGGTCTTTCTTTGTTAACGAAAGGTGTTTTTCCCAATTGTTGAAGCAACATATCAATCTGCGTTACAGAATCATTGATAATGGCATCTCGGAGATCATGAATAATTCTCTGAACAGAATTGGGATAAAACTGGGTAGGATGCGCCGTGAAAACAATTTTGATCGCAAAATCGTCCATTTTCTTACGAATGGCAGAAAGGTGATGCTCTTGATTGCCTCTTTCATACATATTGAGCACTGTTCCGGAATCACTTTCTGAATGCAATTGCTGGAAGGCCGCATCTTCTATGCTGTCAAACAAAACCACTTGTCTCTCGATATACTGAATGATTTTGAAAAGCAATTCTGTTTTTTGCTCTTCAGTCTTCAATTCTGTATGTTTTTGGAAAAATTCTTCCACAATCTCTTCGGGTGATTTACCTTGCTGATAGCCGTCTTTACTCTCTTCATAGAGAAAAGGAAGCAACATCCCGATATTAGTCATTTTATCATAAGGCAAACTCATAAAGAGTGAATTGTAGATTTGAAATTTATTCTCTACAATTTGCCGGAATTTTTCAATTTTCTGATCGTTTAGCATTTAACAAATGTAAGAGATAAACTTAGAATGTCAATGTCAGCAAATGTTATTTTATCTTAAAATTTCAATTCTAAGCATTTTCCAAAACTTCTATTATTTCAATTCCATATCTTTTGATTTTGGATTCTCCCAAGCCATTGATTTGTTCGAGGTCTTGCAGATTGTATGGTTTAAATTTTGCAATCGACATCAAGTGTGTATTATGAAAAATAACATAAGGAGGCTGATGAAGTTCTTTGGACTTTTCATATCTCCAATTTTTCAGTTTATTGTAAATGATTTTCTCATCTTCAGAAAGTTCTTCTTCCGAGCTTATATTCATCTTGCTAGAACCTGACTGTTTGGATTTTTCTTGATAATAGATCAAAACTGACCAATAATTAATCTCATCTTGAACCAATTTTGAGTTCATATTAACTACATCATATCTGGATAGAAAATTATTCACGAGAGTTTCATCATCATTCTGGAATTCGTCTAAGATTCTTATTTTCAAAACTTTAATTTTCATAGTAATATTTAGAATGAAAAACCTTGACAAACTTTTGAAGCTTGCCAAGATTTATTAAAAATTATTTTGAACCAAGAAGAATTAATTCTTCAATTCTAATCTCTGTGACAAATCGTTTTGTTCCGTCTTTATCATCATAAGATCGGTAAGTCAACTTTCCTTCGATCGCGATTTCTTTTCCTTTAGGAACGTACTTTTCCATAATCTCTGCAGTTTTACCATATGCGACCAAATTGTGCCATTGCGTTTCTTCCACTTTTTCGCCATTGGCATTGATGTAGTAATCATTGGTTGCCAATGTAACGGTTGCTTTCTTGTTTCCGTTTTCGAAATTAAAAATTTCTACTTCTTTGCCTGTGTGACCAATAAGTGTCACTTTGTTTCTTAACGACATAATTATAATATTTAAAAATTAGACAATTGAAATCGGGTCGTATTGTCGTGTTTCCCGATTTCCTTGATGCAAATTTTCAACAAAACAGAAACTCGATTCGGTTAAAAAGTATTTATATCCGTTTGTAATCGTTTGTAAATGAATATATTTTAATTAACTTTAGGAAAAAATAAAACTTAATGATGGAAACTCTAACCTGCCCGGAATGTGGCGACAAAATCATAGGACGTTCCGATAAGAAATTCTGTTCCGATGCTTGCCGAAACGCCTTTAACAACAAGCAAAACAAAACTTCAACAAACTATATGCGGAACGTCAACAACAAGCTTCGCAAAAATTACCGCATTCTTTCTGAACATAATTTTGAAGGAAAAACAAAAATCAATCGTCTTAAATTACTAAGTGCCGGTTTCGATTTTGAATATATCACACAAATCGTAACGTACAAAAACGGCTCGCAGTACTTTTTCGTTTATGAGCAAGGCTACAAAATCCTTGATAACGAATGGTTATTATTAGTAAAAAAAAACGACTGAATAAATTATGTTGATTACTTTTCTCATCCTGCTTTTAGCTTTGGCAACTTATATTTACAATCTTCCTGTTTTTGGAGGAAAAGCCAAAGGAAAACGTCTTGTAAGAATGAAACAATCGCCCAATTACAAAGAAGGCGTTTTCCAAAACCTGAGTTTTACGCCATCTTTGGCAGAAGGTTTCACGATGAGAAAAGTTCTTTGGGAGTTTTTAACCGATAAAACCGAAAACAAAAAACCAAATTTTCTTCTACCCACAAAAAAACTCAATCTGAAAGAACAACCAATCTCAGATAATTTCTTGGTTTGGATGGGACATTCTTCCTATTATTTTCAGTTGGATGGAAAGCGATTTTTGGTTGACCCGGTTTTTAGTGGAAATGCGTCGCCGATTCCTGGAACGACTAAAGCTTTTGCAGGAACAGATATCTATTCTGCTGAAGACTTTCCCGAGATTGATTTCCTGATTATTTCCCACGATCATTACGACCATCTTGATTATAAAACTATTAAAAGTTTACAATCAAAAATTGATAAAGTCATTTGTGGTTTAGGCGTTGGTTCTCATTTTGAACGATGGAATTTTGATGAAGATCAAATCATAGAACTCGATTGGTATGAAGATGCTGAAATAGCTAAAGGTTTCAAAATAACTTCTACTCCAGCAAGACATTTTTCCGGAAGATTATTCAAACGTAATACAACGCTTTGGTCTTCTTATGTTTTGGAAACTCCATCTAAAAAAATATTTGTTGGCGGAGATAGTGGTTATGATTTTCATTTTAAAGAAATCGGAGAAAAATTTGGACCTTTCGATTGGGCTGTTTTGGAAAACGGGCAATACAATGAGAAATGGCGATACATTCACACTTTGCCGGACGAATTTGTGAAAGTTGCAGAAGAACTTAATGTAAAAAATGTCTTGCCTGTACACTCTGGAAAATTTGCTTTGGCTCAACATCCTTGGAATGAACCTTTGCAGAAAGTTTTTGAAAATTCTAAAGGCAAAAATTTCAAAATATACACACCTTTGATTGGTGAAAAATTGGATTTGAATAATGATTCTCAAAATTTTTCTGAATGGTGGAAATCTTAAAATATTGTTAAAATAAATCTTATCTTTGGGTGAAATTTTTAACCATAATGAAGAAAATTTATTCTTTAGTTTTAGTCTTAATTTTCATAAGTTTCACCGCTCAGAAAAAAAAACAAGATTATTCTTTTTACGAAAACAAAGGTCAAATTGTTGACCAGAAAGGAAATCCAAACTCTGATGTAAAATACCTTCTCAATTCCGCTGGTCTAAATGTTCAGATTAGAGAAAATGGTTTTTCTTATGATGTTTATGAAGTAGAGAGAAAAGCCCAAGAAAGAAAAGCCAACAATGAAAGCTTAAAAAAGCCTTTGAATAGGAGATTTGTAAAAAGCGATTCTAAATTCAAATACCATAGAGTTGATATTGATTTTTTAGATTCAAAATCTACTCCTGAAATCGTTGCTGAAGAAAAGTCTAAAGATTACGAAAATTTCTACAATCTTCCTCATAAGAAAGAAGGTGTAAGTTTTGTCCATCGTTATAAAAAAATTATTTATAAAAATCTTTACAACAAAATCGATTTAGTTTTTTTTAAACCTGCAGATTCTACAAAACCTGTCGAATATAATTTTCTTGTACATCCAGGTGGAAGAATCTCTGATATCAAAATGAAATTCAACGGTGCAAAAACCAAACTGAAAGGCGGTAAGTTGTCTATGAAGTTGAGATTTGGAGAAATGCAGGAAAATATTCCTAATTCTTGGATTGAGAATGATAGTAAGCAAAATATTACGGTTAATTTTAAAGATCTTGGAAACCACACTTTTGGTTTTGAATCTGATATTAATACTTCTGATAAAACAATTGTAATTGATCCTACTCCTACAAGAATCTGGGGAAGTTATTTTGGTGGTTCTGGAGATGATTATTGTTATATCAAACCGGATCGTAATAACAATATTTTCTTATATGGATCTTCATCAAGTAAAAATAATATTGCAACAAATGGATCATATCAAAGTGTTTCAATGGGTACGTGGGATGCTTTTGTAAACAAAATAACTAAAGATGGTCAAAAATTGTGGGGTACATACTATGGAGATAAATATTTTGATGATGCTGGTGGAGTTGATTTTGATAATATTGATAATGTATATGTCGGTATTACGATGCAGACGCCAAACCCTTCATATCCAGGAAATTATTACTATTACTCTCCAAAAATTGTTTTATTAAAACTTAAAGCAAACGGAACTTTTGAATATCAAACAATTATTGGAAAAGATTTACCCAAATATGTTTTTTTAGGTTATTGGAGTGAAGACAATCTTATATATGATCTGGTATTCAAAAATAATAATGTTTTTATTATTGGTGATACTGAATTACCGGATTTAGGAACAGCTGGTGCTTTTCAAGAAACAAGTAATTTCAGGACAGGATATGTTTGCCAATTTAATAGTAACAATGGGGATCTAAATTGGTTTACTTATGCAAGCGCCATTAGCGGAGGGACTACATTAAATTCTATTTTCAATGCGGAGAATAATGGTGTAGAAATAATAGGCACAACAGGGGCAAAGGATTTTCCAATGATAAATGCTTTTCAATCTGTAAATTTAGGAGAAGGTTCGGGAGGAAACAATGGCATATATTTAAATTTTGCAACAAATGGTTCTCTCTTGAAATCTAGTTATGTAGGAGGAAAAAATTCTTATTATTTTGAAACAGCAAAACGAATAGGAAGTGATTTATTCTTTGGCGCGAGAGAATATTCCCGAAATGCGTTCAGCTATTTTAGAGTTGATACTAATTCTAACACCGTCAAAACTTCCAAAGAAATTTTTACTCATACAAATCTGGGTAACACCTATATAGACTCAATTGGGAATATATTTATTTCTGGTCTTGCTTGCCCAAATGATGGTGGGCTTACAACTATTACAACACCTGATGCCTATCAACCTATTTTAGGACAATACTGTCAAGCTTATTTTTTAAAATATGATTCTAATTTCAATAAAATTTGGGGTACATTTTATGGAGGAAACGGAGGTTCACAATTAGGGATGATTATTAAAGATTACAATGATGATTTATACTTATATGGTTTATCAACTGGTTCTAATTCAGGTATTTCAACTCCTGGCACTTTTCAACAGACAGGTTATCCTACTACTGATGATTACTTTATCGCTAAATTCAAAGACTGTTCATCTTTTGCCCAACTATCTTCGAACTCTCCTATTTGTGTGGGCAAATCAATTCAACTGGGGGCTAATGGAGGTGCAAGCTATCTTTGGACGGGACCTAATGGCTTTAATTCAACACTTCAAAACCCTATAATACCCAATGCAACTCCAGCAGATGCCGGAACTTATACTTGTGCAGTAACGGGAACTGGTGGTTGTGATACTACAGCTACAATCAATATCGTTATTGGAGATACTATTAAACCAATCCCAGACAATCCAAATCTTTCAAAAATAACCGGAGATTGTAATACCGTAATTTCCACAATCCCAACTGCAACAGATAATTGTAAAGGTAAAATCACTGCATCCACTTCTGATCCTTTATCATATTCGCTTCCCGGTAATTATACTATCACTTGGAAATATGATGACGGAAACGGCAATGTAGAAACGCAAACTCAACAAGTTGAAATATCATCACAGCCTTTGCCTGTTGCAAATCCAAATCAAACTTTCTGCAAAATCAACCAACCCAAAATATCTGACATTGTAGTCACTGCTACCAATCCAAAATGGTATGATGCAAGTGGAGCTATTATAACTAATCTTTCTGCTCTGTTAACTGACAATACAAAATATTATGTCACTCAAAACGCCAGCGGATGCGAAAGTGCCAAGAAAGAGATTCTCGTAATGCTTTCAGATCCTAATCCGCCAACAGGGAATGCCATTCAGGATTTCTGTTCCGCTGCTAACCCTACACTTAAAAATATGACCGTTACAGGCTCTAATATCAAATGGTATAACAATCTTGGAATACAAATTCCAGACAGTACACCTCTCCAAAACGGTGTCACCTATTTTGCGTCGCAAATAGTAAACGGTTGCGAGAGCACAAATAAATTAGCCATCAAAGCCAATGTGGTAACCAATTATTTGTCTGCAAACGACTTCACAGATGCTTTCTGTAACGATACCACAAACAACTTCAAAACTATTACTATAGAGGATTATAAAAAAGATTTAATCACAAATCCGCAAAATTATACCTTTGAATTCAGGAATGCTTCCGGACAGTTAATTTCCGGGAAAACCAATTTAAATGTAGGTTCTAATAATTATGATGTCAAAATCATCTCGGCACTTGGATGTTATCAATTCGTGAAGCTCAGTCTTACACTATATCCTAAACCAATAGTCAATCTTCCAAAAGAATTAGAATTTTGCGATAGCCAGGGTGTAAATATTGATGCCGGTTTTGATCCTAATTTTACCTACCAGTGGAATTCTGGCGAAACCAACTCCAGCATTATTGCTAATCAGGAAAAAACTTATTCCGTTACGGTTACCAACCAGTTTGGATGTCAAAACTCCGCGAGTGTTATAGTTAAAAAAGCTAAATTAGCCAGCATTCAAAACCTGTTAATAACCAATAATAACATTACGGTGGTAATGTCTGCTGCGGGTGACTATCTTTATTCTTTGGATAACATAGCCTGGCAGACGTCTAATCAATTCCTGAATCTGGAAAATGGAAACCACACCGTGTATGTTAAAACATCTCTTAATTGCGCTCTAGGGTCAAAGTCTTTTAGCATATTCTCGCTAAGCAATATATTTTCTCCGAATAATGACGGAGTTAACGACAGCTGGAAAATCTCCGGCATAGAAAATTATCCCAATTCCGAAATCCGTATTGTAGATAAAAACGGAAAACTGGTTCTGGATACCATTACCAAAGGAGAAGTTTTTGAATGGAACGGAAGTCTTAATGGACATAAACTCCCTAGCGACAGCTATTGGTATCAGATTAGAATTTCTGATGGCAGGATTCTCGAAGGTTATGTAGTCATCAAGAATAGGAATTAAATCCACAAAAAAGAAGAACTCAATATCTTGGTTCTTCTTTTTTTTTGTTCTTGTCGTTTATGAGTAAAAATTATTGGTAACGCTGGTGTTCTTTGGGCTTAGAAAACCGGTTTATTATAGGCTTGAAAAACGCTCTGTACTTCTCTATATCAAACAACTGGGAGTCCGTTAATGCTTTGTAGGTTAACCATACGCTGAAGGGGAACAACACAATATTCGGGATCCACGCAGCCAGATAAGGGTTTAGCTTCCCTTTCCAGGATAGATTTTCTACCGAAAGATTCATAATATAGAAAATGATGAAGATCACTATCGCAATAATAACCGGAAGTCCCATACCTCCCTTTCTGATGATGGAGCCCAGACTCGCGCCTATTAAAAAGAAAATAATACACGTAAAGGAATAAGAAACAATCCTCTGCTGGTACATCACAATCTTGTTATGCAGCTTCACCGTGTCCACAATAGCGCTTTCGGTAGCGATGACATTGCTCTTCAGACCCTCGATTTTATTGTACGCATTCCATAGAACATCCAGTTTCTTCGTAGTTTTTACGGTATCTATTTTAAAAGGTTCTGTTATCTTCTCTCTAGATTTGGTTTTGTCAATATACTGCACCATATTATTGGTTTGTGAGATCACAGACGACGTAACATTCGTTAGCGTAGAGGCATTTTCTTTTCTGTTTTTCTCCAAAGTCTTATTAACCTCCGCATAGGTCTGGAAACGATAATCATCCGTAATTTTTTCCTTCTCAATGGCATTGTTAATCAATTCGCTGATGTCAAAATGATATACCAATGTATCAAATTTTACCGACTGGTTGGGTTGTTTTTTCCTTTCTTCATAAGGCTTGTTCGTAATATTATCTTCATAAACATAGCCGTTGTAGAGAATGAGTTTAAGATAGTTTCTGTCCACTGCCGGCGCAAATTTCCCATTCTTGGCAATAATCGTTTGCTGGTCATCATACGGGCTGGCATTCTTATGCAGAAATACACCTTCCAGCTTTTGATTATTACCACCATAAATCTTATCAAACTTGACGGAATAACCGGAAATCTGATCTATAAAAACCCCGGGCGTAAAGTTAATCGCAGGTTTTGAAGAGATGATATTAAACATCATGTTCTTCGCCTTGCGCTGGAAATCCGGGATAATATTATTCGAGAAGAAAAATAAGGCTATGGACAGAAAAGAAACCGTTACAAACAAAGGCATCATAACGCGTACCAGAGAAATCCCCGCTGCCTTCATCGCGGCCAGTTCATAACGCTCTCCAAAATCCCCAAATGTCATAATGGAAGACAGCAAAATCGTTAGCGGCAATACCATACTCACCACACTGATGCCCAGGTAAAACAAAAACTTCGTGATTTCCCAATACGTTAAACCTTTTCCAGTAAGCTGAGACATCTGCGTCCAGATAATGTTCACAATGAAAATGAAGAACAGCACACTGAAGATAAACAGAAACGGACCAAAGAAAGTCTTGATGATATACTTGTCTAATTTTTTCAAGTCGGCAATTTAAACGTCAAAAATACTGCAAAAAAAACAATACTGAAATCTTATCTCTCATTTTGACAAACTTTAAGCATAAAAATTCCGCAAAATTTCTATTGCGGATTTAATTTTTTCAGTCATCAGCACGCTGTCTTCTCTGGGTTGATGATCTCTTAGCCTGCTCTAGAATATATAGTCTGTACTCAGGAAGTTAGAATCATGATCTCTCACAATAGTATTCAGCAATTCTTTATTAGCGTCCGTTACTTTTGCCGCAACCAAGGATCTTATAGAGAAAGAACGCAATGCATCAAACACAGACAAAGTTCCCTCTGCACTGTCTTTTCTGCCGGTAAATGGAAAAACATCTGGCCCTCTCTGTGCCTGGCAATTGATGTTGACACGGCTCACCAGGTTCACAAAAGCATCGATTAGTTTAGAAACTTCCATAGCATCTTCACTAAAAATGCTGACCTGCATGCCATGATTCGCGTTAACTTGATAATCAATAGGCTCGTCAATAGTCTCAAACGGAACTACAGGGATGATGGGACCAAATTGCTCCTCATGATACAGCTTCATCTCATTATTAACAGGATATACCACAGCCGGAAAAAAGAACGAAGCCTGGTTATAACCGCCGTTTTCATTCAGAATCTGGGCGCCTTTAGACAAAGCATCTTCCAGGCATTCCGCAAGATAGGCTGGTTTATTGAATTCTGGCAATGGTGTAATTTTAACATCCTTTTCCCACGGCAGTCCGCCTTTGAGTGCAGCAACAGCCTCCGATAATTTTCTGGTAAATTCCCCGGCAACATCTTTCTGAACAAAGATTAGTTTAAGAGCCGTACAGCGTTGACCGTTAAAAGAGAGCGCCCCCAGGATACATTCATTTACGGCAACGTCCAAGTTGGCGTTTTTGGTTACAATTGCAGCATTTTTAGCATCCAGACTCAGGATAGCGCGCAATCTGTTCACTTTCGGGTGTAGCTTTTTAAGTCCGTTGGCTACTTTACTAGAACCTATAAAGGCCAGAACATTCACCTTGCCACTTTCCATAATAGGCGTAATAATTTCTGAGCCTTTCCCATACAAGGTGTTCACCGTTCCTTTCGGGAAGGCTTCTTTGAAAGAATTCAACAGAGGGTAGTGCGCTAGAACACCGTGTTTTGGCAATTTGAACAAAATCGTATTCCCCATAATCAATGCAGGGATTAAAGTGGTGAAGATTTCATTCAACGGGTAATTGAACGGCCCCATACTGAGCACCACACCCAGAGGCGCTCTTCGGATTTGGGCGATGGTGCCTTCTGCCTGTTGGAAGCGGGAAGATTCCCTATCCAGATCTTTTAGCGCATCAATAGTCTGGTTGATGTAATCTACCGTTCTGTCAAATTCTTTAGTAGCATCTGGCAATGTTTTACCAATTTCCCACATCAAAAGTTTGATCACCAAATCTCGCTGCTGTATCATAAGATAAACAAATTTTTGCATGCATTTGATTCTGTCTTCCACGGGCATGGTTGGCCATTCGCCAAGACCATTATCATAGGCTTTTACACATGCATCCAGAACATCCAGGGCTTCCTGCGGTCCAATATTAGGGATGCTGCCCAGAAGTTTCCTTTCTAATCCGTTTTGTGTAGGGATGCAGATAGGGGAGTAGATTTCCGTTACGTCTCCGCTCCAAGAAACCAATTCGCCATTAAGCAAATACTCTCTCTGGTGCAGGACGGGAACCTGATACTCTTCCGGAATTTCTTTTTGAAATAGATGATCAAATGTAGTCTGTGCTGGGTTCATAGTTGTATGTAATTTGGTAGTTTAGAAATATAAATTTAGAGTTTAAAATTGATTTCTCGGCTATAAAAATCATTAATTTATGCTATCAGAACATAAAAAAACTCAACTAAAATGCTGAGTTCATCCTGACTTAAAATTCTTTTAATCGGTAGATTTAATGGCCCAAAGCAATAGCAGCGGCTGCATAAACAACCGGCCCAGTCTTTTGCTGTCCGTATTAAGCCCAAAGCTGTCTTTGCGGTTTTTATACTGTGCGATATTCCCCGGGAACACGGCGGTAAACAGCCCTGCGGCCAATTTCCCTACCACAGATTCATACTTTTTGGGTGCCGCAATAATGGCCATCCCCATTGCGATTTCCACAATTCCGGAGAACACAACGGTGTCGTCTTTCTCCAAAGTCACCCATTCTGGCACCTGCGCCTGGAATTCCTTTCTGGCAAATGTTAAATGGCCTATACCTGCGGAGATCAGCATAGCGCCCAATCCGTATTTTGCTATTTTTTTGATGGTGTTTGATTTCATATTAAAGGATTTCCTCATATAAAATCAATAATGATTCCAAATACGAATTCCTGTGGGATTATTCAGCCAATTGGTTCTTTGCTAACCATTTAGGATAGTCTTTCTCAATGAGTTTTTTTGGGGAATCTACGAACCAGCTGTACCCGTTTCTACGCTCTTCGGAGAGTTGGGTGTAGTCATATTTAATGCTGCCATCTCTGTCTCCGAAAATCGGTTTGTTGCTCTCAAGGTCATAGAATCTGGACCAGACTACACTGTTTTGGTCCTGCATCAGGGTTCTTACTGCTTTGTTGTTCTGTTTCACAACTTCGTAGCTGTAGCCTTCTATTTTATTGGATTTGAACCATTGGACGGCTGCGTTTACAGCCTTCTCAATGGCGGGCGTGGTGGGTTGCATCATCAGGAATTTGACGATACTCACAGATTCTGCACTGGCAAGTGAAGCGGGTTCAAAGGCTCTGGCTTTCTCCGGTTTCAAAGTTACTTCGTTGTATTGGTCTCCCCAGATGGTTAATTCTCCGTTTTGCAGATATTGGGTTTTCAGGATGCAATCTATACCTTTTGCAACGGCGCTTTTAGAGGGTTCTTTCAGTTTTGAATCGACCACATTAAAACCGTTTCTGCCCTCTGCGACATTATGCAAAATGGCGAGTGCATTGATCATCGCATTATCGTTATACGTGATTTGTTTTCTATAGATAGCCGAGTTGGGGTAATACTGCGGATAGCCTCCGTTGGCGTATTGCATCTTCAGGAGGTAGGCAATCCCTTTTTCTGCGGATTTGAGATAAGCCGGGTTTTGGGTAGCGTTAAAAGCATTGATGAGAATGGTAATCTCCCTGGATGTAGCGTTGTTATCTATCGTTGCGTGGTCATCTCCCGAGGCTTTGATTTTTGTCAGTAGTTCTTTGGTAATTGGCAAGGTATAATCTACGGCCTTCGAGCCCAGTTGCTTTCCCCAACCGCCTATCGGAAGCTGATACAACAGCACTTTCTCTGCCAGCGTATCCTTTGTCTGCGCAAAAGAAGATAGACTTGCTAAAGTAAATATCAATAAAAGTTTTGATGTCATAAGTTTGGTTTTCTAAATAACGTGGAAATACCTCGGATCTGGATATTGAAACTCAAAATCCAGTTCCTCAATTAATTTTGCAGGAGAAATCGTTCTTCCTTTTGTAGTTCGTTCGCCAGAGTGGGGAAGTCCTTTTTGGGCATTGATGACCTCTTCTTTGTTCGGATGAATGGGTGCAACGACATTGTAAACTTTGGATTGCGATTGATTGTTCAGCATTTTCTCTACAACAGAGCAGATATCGGCATAATGAATGTGGTTCACTAACTGATCCAGCTGAGAAATATTGTAATTCTTCAAAAGTCTCTGATCGCCCATCAGTCCGGCTAATCTCAGGATATTGGTTTGTGGAAATTTCTCTAAAATAAAGTTTTCACTTTCCACTTCATTGGCGGGCTGATCTTCTTCTTTAAAATCATGATCAATTTGAGGATAAACTCCCGTGGAGCTGGTTAAAAATAACTGCCCTTTGAAATCTCCTAAAAACTTCAGAAGATTTTGCTGCCTTTCTTTCATCGAAACCTGTATTCCTCTGATCCCGGAAAACGGAATGGTAACTATGATGGCATCAAGTTCAGATGCAACTTCCCATTCCTTCATTTCAGGATTGATCTCATCCGGAAAACTCGCCAAAGTAACGTGGAAACCTTTAGAGTCTAAGTCTTCTATTTTTGATTCTGTGCTTGTGGTTGCGAAGATTCCATATCGGTCAAAGACTCTTTCTGCAATGTGTGTTCCCAGCCAGCCACAGCCGATGATGCCAAGGTTTTGCATTTTAGCTTTTTAATGATTTTTCGTTACCGTTTGGATCTTTGAAGTTTTGGAGGATTTTGACGATTTTTAAAGTGTTGTTTTCTATGATATAGATAAGTGTATTGTGCTTCGTGATTAAAATTTTGTGATAAATTGTATCCTCGTATTTTTGAAAAACTACTTTTCCATCACAAATAATTTCTACAATTTCATCCAATTTTGTCAGAAAGTCGTCCAGAATTTTATCACTCCAATGTTCAAGAAGATATTCTTCTATATTTCTTAAATCGGAGAGTGATTCGTCAGAGAATTTTATTTTCATTTCTGTATTTTTCTAAACGTAGTCTGCTAGCTTCCATCACTTCTTTGTAGTCGTGAGTTCGTCCGTTTTTAAAGTCTTCTTCTGAACGTTTCAAAGATTCCAAGATTTCTTCTTTGGTTTCATTTTTCCAAGTTCTTGGTTCTACGTGTTCGGCAATAATCAGAAGTTCCTGTGGTGTGAATCTTTTCTCCTTCAATTTCTTAAAGAATGTCGGTTTCTTGATTCCCGATTTTTCTATGATAAAGGATAATTTGACTGGAGAGTTTTTTAGAATCTGATCAATGTTATTTTGAATCTCGATGTATTTTTGGATTTCTGCTATCATAATTTTGTGATTTTTGGTATCATTATTTGATACAAATGTAATAAAAATATGATGGAAATTATGATGGTTTATAAGGTTTAACTATTTAATTTCTAAAGAATTTCTAAAAACCTCGAATTTAACTAATTCATACATTCTTTGCCAATTAACATCAAATAAATTTCCTTTTAACACAATTCTTCCATTCTTTAATTTATCAGAAATACTGGGACTCAATAAAAATTCATTTTTGTCTCCAATAAATACTTTTTTGCCGACATTTTTTTCTGTGAATTTCAATAAAATGTTTTTACCATTATCATTCAAAAACAGAGAAATGTAGAAAAGATTGTCTTCATAAATTTCTTCATTTTTATGACCTTCAAAATAAAATCCCTCAACAGAATTGATAAGCTTATTTTCCAGATTATCAGATTTTTTAACAAAAAATAATTTTGAAAAAATATCGAAATCTTTTCCTTGGTTTAATAAAAAAGTAACATTTCTAGAATCAAAACATTTAGTGTTTTGGTAATAATCAAAAATGGGAATTGAAACATCTTTATAGATTAAAAGATGGTTGTTTTCCTTCTTCAAATAATTGTTTTTAACCAAATTTTCATTTTATTTCAAGAAGCAATTTTGAATTTTTTCTAATTCTCTTTCATCAATTGCTTCGTGAAAAGACAATCGGCGATTAAGGGAAATAGTTTTTGTTTTTTCTAAATTTTCTTTATTGATGAAGCTAATTGTAAATTGATTATAATCGGTTTGGGTAATTTTAGAACCTCTAATTTCATTATCAATCAATATTTTTTCTAAAAATTCAGAATCAAAATTTACTTGAACTATTTTCTTATATAAGCTGAGTAAATTTCCATTTTGCATTTCGAAAGATAATGAATCTCGCTGTTTTCTCTCCAAATCTGACAAATTTAGCTTCTCTTTTTCACTAATTTTAAATTCATTTTTTAAAACAGAATCTAAAATGTTGACATAATTATAATTCAAAGAATTTTGTGTAATAGAGTCTGCCTTCCTAAAAGCATTCAGAACAAATTCATTTTTTGTATTGTTTCTGATAAAGCTAGAAAGAAAATGTTTTTCATTGAACTTCAGTTTCAAAACATAATTTGTTTGAGAGAAAAAGAAATTGAAAATAAAAAATGTGATTAAGAAATATATTTTTTTCATTTGTTAAATTTAAAACAAACTCTCATCCACAAAATTCGGCAATGTCACTTCAAATTCGGTTTAGCTTCCATTGCTCTTTTGATGGCGAAAACAGCACCTTCATTTCTGGCCCAGCTTGGATGGGATTTAATCTGCAGATGACGAAAACCCTCTCATATAAAAGTTAAAAAAAATTAAGATGATTAAATCATTATAAAAATTTTCATCAACTTCTATGATAAATTTCCAGCGAAAAAATCCTTTATAATCTAAAGCCAAAATAATCTGATCATTTTTATACAAAAAGAACTTATTACTAAGCCAATTTTTATGTTTGAAAGTAAAAATTTCTATTGTATCCCCGAAATAAATAATTCTACTTTTAGAAATATCTGACTTGCATATCAAGTAATTATCTTGGTCATAGATTTTAATATCTCTCCATAAAAAGCCGGTTCCTTTTATTTTGAAAACTTTATCCTTAAGTTTTATTTTTTCGGACAATCCATTAATGAAATAAGGACTTATAATCTCACCAACCAGCTTATCATTATTGTTAAATAATTTTACTGCGTTGAAAGTGTTCTTTGTTGTAAATTTTTTCATTTAAAACAAACTCTCATCCACAAAATTCGGCAAGGTCACTTTTAGGTTTGGTTCTGCTTCCATTGCTCTTTTAATAGCGAAAACAGCACCTTCATTTCTCGCCCAGCTTCTGCGGGAAATCCCGTTATTGACGTCCCAGAAAAGCATTGATTTTAATCGTTTGTCGGCATCATCGCTTCCATCGAGCAACATTCCGAAACCACCGTTGATCACTTCGCCCCAACCAACGCCACCACCGTTGTGAATAGAAACCCAGGTCGCCCCACGGAAACTGTCGCCAATCACATTGTGAATCGCCATATCTGCCGTAAATCTCGAACCATCATAAATATTGGAAGTTTCACGATAAGGCGAATCTGTTCCGGAAACATCGTGATGGTCTCTTCCTAAAACTACCGCTCCGATTTCTCCGTTGGCAATGGCTTTGTTGAAGGCTTCAGCGATTTTCATTCTTCCTTCGGCATCAGCGTATAAAATTCTCGCCTGCGAACCAACGACCAGATTGTTTTCCTGAGCGCCTTTGATCCACTGGATGTTATCTTTCATCTGTTGTTGGATTTCGCTTGGAGAATTTTTAATCATCTCCTCTAAAATCTGGCAGGCAATTTCGTCTGTTTTCTGTAAATCTTCCGGTTTTCCGCTCGTACAAACCCAACGGAACGGCCCAAAACCATAATCAAAACACATCGGTCCCATAATATCCTGAACATAACTCGGATAGGCGAATGTTTCGCCACCCAATTTTGAGCGATTCGCTGGACAAAAATTCCCCTTTTCATCTTTAAAAACATCGGCTCCGGCTCTGGAAGCTTCCAGTAAGAAAGCATTTCCGTAATCGAAGAAATAGGTTCCTTTTGCTGTATGTTTGTTGATGGCGGAAGCGTGTCTTCTTAAGGTTTCCTGAACTTTTTCTTTGAATAATTCAGGGTTTTCTGCCATCATTGTATTGGATTCCTCAAAGGTTTGTCCGACCGGATAATAACCGCCCGCCCAAGGATTGTGAAGCGAAGTCTGGTCTGAACCTATGTCGATTTTTAAATTCTCGGCATCAAATTTCTCCCAAACCTCAACAATATTCCCAAGGTAAGCTAAAGAAACCGTTTCCTGAGTTTCCTGAGCTTTTCTCACTCTTTTTACCAAGTTCTCCAGATTTTCGTGGATTTCGTTCACCCATTTCTGGTCGTGACGGATTTTAGTAATCTTTGGATTCACCTCTGCAATTACCGTAACACAGCCTGCAATATTTCCTGCTTTTGGCTGAGCTCCGGACATTCCGCCCAAACCAGATGTGACAAACAAGCCACCTTTTGGTTCTTTATTGATTTTTCTGAAAGCATTCAAAACCGTAATCGTGGTACCGTGAACAATTCCCTGCGGACCAATGTACATATAACTTCCTGCCGTCATTTGTCCGTACTGCGAAACACCCAACGCATTGAATTTTTCCCAATCATCCGGTTTAGAATAATTCGGTATCATCATTCCATTCGTCACAACCACTCTCGGTGCATCTTTGTGCGAAGGAAACAATCCCATCGGATGACCGGAATACATTGTCAAGGTTTGTTCGTCCGTCATTTCAGACAGATATTTCATTGTGAGAAGATACTGCGCCCAGTTGCTGAAAACCGCACCGTTTCCACCATAAGTAATCAGTTCGTGAGGGTGTTGCGCCACGGCATAATCCAGATTGTTCTGAATCATCAACATAATCGCTTTGACCTGTTTAGATTTTCCGGGATATTCTGCAATGTCTCTTGCTTTCATCTCATAATCCGGACGAAAACGGTACATATAAATTCTGCCGTATTTTTCTAATTCTTCCCTAAACTCCGGCAATAATTCTGCGTGGAATTTGGGAGCGAAATAACGTAAAGCATTCTTAAGGGCTAGTTTTTTCTCTTCTTCTGTCAGGATTTCTTTACGCTTTGGTGCGTGGTTGATATTTTGTTCGTATGGTTTGGGTTGAGGTAATTCGGATGGAATACCTTGTTTTATTTGTTCTTGGAAAGTCATTTTTCTTATTTGGATTTTACTAAATTAATAATTGTTTTGATTATTAGAAAAGTACAATATATTACAATTATAAAAAGAAATAAAAGTATGGATGTGAGCAGTATATCATTGAAATTTATATTTTGACCTTGTCTTTTATTCCCTACAGAAAAAGCCCAAACAATACTTAGATAAAAAATTGATATTAAGCTTATGATAATAAATAAAAGACTTAGAAATATTTTTTTCATAAAATATTATTGGATTCTGGTTTTAAAGATATTCAAAATTGAAAAAATGATTGTTATAATGAGAAAGGAATTTTCAAGATGTATAATCAATACTAATTTATTAGAAATCCTTTATTAAGGCTTATATTTGCCACTTCAAAATTAGAAAGATGAATTACGAGGATAAAATTAAAAGTTCAGAAACGCACGTTTTTAAAGTTGTTTTCCCGAATACGACCAATCATCATAACACGATGTTTGGAGGGAAGGTGATGGAAATGATGGATGAAGTAGCTTTTATGACGGCCACTCGTTTTGCGAGGAAATCCTTTGTAACGGTAAGCTGTGACAGAATCGATTTCAAAAAACCAATTCCGGCAGATACATTAGTAGAACTTATTGGAAAAGTGAAATATGTTGGAAACACCAGTGTGAAAGTCAGTATCGACATTTTTGTTGAGGAAATGTATGCAGAGACCCGTGAGAAAGCAGTTTCTGGTGATTTTACTCTTGTTGCCATTGATGAGAATAAAAAACCGACACGTATCTTCGAAAAATAGCAACAAAAAAGCTTACCTGCATTGAGGTAAGCTTCAGTTTTATTCTATGATATCGTCATTTTGCTCTTCGTGATCATCTAAATTGTCACTTTGGCTATAGTAATTATTTTCTTCATCGGGAAGTTGATTATTGATTTGTTCAAAGTTATCATCATCTTCTGCACCCGGTACATCTAGCCCGAAAGGCATTTCATCATTCACTTGACTAGGATCCTTGATGGGATTTCCGTCGCCATCCAGAGGGATGTGTTCTTCTCTGTTAAAAATGTCTTCGGCAGGATTGTAATCCATTTCTTTAAGCTTTCTGTTTTGTTCGTCGATATTGCTTTCTGGTGTCATAATAATTTTATTTAATGTTTAAAGTTGATAAACAAATATGATTCCAAGCTAAGAAATTAATTATTGATAAACTTCAGGATTTGCGCAATTAGGCATTGGTTGATTTTCAGAAAAAGCAATGATGTTTTCCGCAGCCAATCTCGCCATTCCGTTTCGGGCTTCAATGGTTGCAGAACCAATGTGCGGCAAGATACAGACATTCGGGAGTTGGAGTAGGGGATTTTCATGACTCATCGGTTCCGGATTTGTTACATCCAGACCTGCGCCCCAGATTTTTCCGGATTTCAAAGCTTCATACAAATCTGTTTCGTTGTGAAAAGCACCTCTTGCGGTGTTGATAAAAATCGAATTAGATTTCATTTTCTCAAAAACCGATTGGTTGAAAAGATTGGCTTGTTCCGGTGTATAAT
The DNA here is from genome assembly GCA_002345565.1 of Flavobacteriales bacterium UBA2306. Classification (GTDB taxonomy): domain Bacteria; phylum Bacteroidota; class Bacteroidia; order Flavobacteriales; family Weeksellaceae; genus Epilithonimonas. The sequence goes on from DDVS01000002.1 coordinate 592,117, forward strand.
TGGCGTGAATACTAATGATGTCCGAATTCTGAATTAATTCGTCAAAAGAAACATATTTAGCATCCAATTCTTTTTCAGCAGTTTCATTGTGGCTTCTGTTGTGATAAATGATATTCATTCCGAATGCGGCTTTGCATTTCTCAGCCATTTCAAAACCGATTCTTCCCAAACCTAAAATCCCCAAAGTTTTTCCATACAATTCCTGTCCGAGTTCTTCCAATGCGTCAAAGTCTTTCCAGTTTCCGGATTTTACTTTTTCGATGTTATAATTGACTTTTCTGGAAACCATTTGCATTAATAAATAGGCGACATCGGAAGTGGCTCTGCTGAGAACATCCGGCGTATTTCCAACCGGGATTTTTCGTTTTGTAGCTTCGGCAATATCAACTTGATCGAATCCTACTGAGAAGAGTGAAATCGCTTTTACATTGGGACAATTGTCAAAGAATTCTTTATCATATTTGTTTTTACCAACGTTCAGAATAACGTCTGCTTTTTTACAGTTTTCCAGCCATTCTTCGTGAGATGGATTGTCTGTTTTTGGCGTTATGATTTCGAGATTATTTTCTTTGAGTAAATTGATTCCGATTTGTGGAATTCTTTTGTTTAGGAATACTTTCATTTTAATATTTAGATTTAAATAAAAAACCGGAAACGAGCTCCGGTTTTATATATGTTGTTTCAATATTTCTTATCAAAAATTATTCCTCTGTTGGTCTTTCTTTGTCTTTAGAAAAGAAAAACTTGATAATGATTGGAAGTGTGGTTACCAATACAATCACAAGAACAATCAATTCAAGTTTAGTTTTGAGATCTATTCCAAATTGATCCAAAAATAATTTATCCAGATAATGACCTGCAAAAATCATTGAAAATGACCAAGAAATAGCTCCAATGATATTATATAAGAAGAATTTCTTTTTATCCATTTTCACAATTCCGGCAACAATTGGCGCAAATGTTCTTACAATAGGAAGAAATCTTGCCAAAATTACGGCTACAGTTCCGTGATCTTCGAAGAAATCGTGCGCTTTGAAAAGGTATTTTTTCTTGAAGAGGAATGTGTCTTTTCTCTCGTACAACAATGGTCCGCTTTTGTAACCAAACCAGTATCCAATCTCGTTTCCGATGATTGCTGCAATAGAAACCGCAGTTGCAAGAATGGTGGTATCCAAGAAATCTGAACCTGTAGAACCAAAAGTAGTGTCTATGATTTTTACAGCGTAAATCCCGGAAATGAAAAGTAAACTATCACCTGGCAAAAAGAAACCAACAAATAAGCCTGTTTCAGCAAAAATAATGAATAAAATAAGCCAAAATCCCCCTAATTTGATGTAAAATTCTGGGTTCAATAAGTCTTTCCAACTTTCAAAGTGTTCCATAGTTATGTGTGAAAGGCAAATATATTAAAAGCAAATTGAATTAATTGGATTAAAAAATGATTTTATGATTATTTAACGAATGCTTTATTAATCGTACTTGTTGCCCCATTTTTCTTTGAGTTGTTCCTTGATTTTTTTCTCGGTAGAATTGTTTGCCGGATGATAAAATGCCGTTCCTTTTATTTCGTCCGGGAGAAATTCCAAATCCACGAAATTACCTTCATAAGAATGAGCATATTGATATTCTTTTCCGTAATCCAAATCTTTCATCAATTTGGTTGGCGCATTTCTAAGATGGAGTGGAACAGGAAGATTTCCGGTTTTCTTCACAAAAGCCATTGCTTCATTAATTGCACTATAAGTCGAATTACTTTTCGGAGATACAGCAAGATAAACTGCGGTTTCGCTTAGGATAATTCTAGCTTCCGGATTTCCGATAACATTGATGGCTTGAAAACAATTGTTTGCCATTACAAGGGCGTTTGGATTGGCTAGACCAATATCTTCGGCTGCTAAAATCATCATTCTTCTTGCAATGAATTTGATGTCTTCTCCACCAACCAACATTCTTGCCAACCAATAAACAGCGCCATTTGGGTCGGAACCACGCATTGACTTGATAAAAGCCGAAATAATGTCATAATGCTGCTCTCCGTTTTTGTCATACAAAGCCATATTTTCCTGAAGAACAGACAAAACATCTTTGTTGGAAATTTTATTTTTCTTAGCAGATTTGAATTGATTCAGAACCAATTCTATGGAATTAATCAACTTCCTCGCATCGCCTCCCGAATATTGGATAAATGCTTCTTTTTCTTCGAGGTAAAACTTAGTATTATTGATTTCGTTGTATTTGGAAACGCTTATGTCTGCCAACTCCTCCAATTTTTCAAAAGTCAAAGCTTTTAGGATATAAACCTGCGAACGTGAAAGCAAAGCCGAAACAACTTCAAAACTTGGGTTTTCCGTAGTCGCGCCAATCAGAACTATCCAACCTTTTTCAACTGCGTGAAGCAAAGAATCCTGCTGCGACTTGTTGAATCTGTGGATTTCATCAATGAATAAAATCGGACTTTTTCCAGAGAAAAGATTCTGTTTTTTAGCTTCATCAATAATATCTCGTACATCTTTTACACCAGCGGAAACGGCTGATAATTTATAGAATTTTCTTCCTGATTTTTCAGAAATAATTTCAGCCAAAGTCGTTTTTCCAGTTCCTGGAGGACCCCAAAAAATAAGAGAATTAATGGTGTCATTATCCAGCATTCTTTTGATGGTTCCGTTTTTTCCTGTGAGATGTTCCTGACCTAAAACATCATCCAAAGTTTTTGGACGTAGAATTTCGGCAAGTGGAGAATTGTTCATAATTCAAAATTACGGAATTAAAATTTTCGGAGGAATTAAATTATACTAAAAACCCTTTCAAAGTTCTAAATTGACTTACGTCGAATCTTCGATTTCTGAAAGGGTTGATTTTTATTTTAATGTAAATTTTACAGTTTTCTGCTAATCACGTAATCCAGCATCAGTTTCAGTGATTCCTTAGCTTCGTTATCAGGAAATTCAGCAAGAATGTTCAATGCTTTTTGCTGGTAATCTTTCATTGTCTGGATGGCATAATCCATTCCTCCTGAAGATTTCACGAATTCTACCAATTCACGGACTTTTTTGGAATCGTTGTTATAACGCTTTATCGTTGCGAAATATTTTTTGTAATTCTCAGGACTTGCATTCTTCAAAGTATAAATCAAAGGCAAAGTCATCTTCTGTTCCTTGATATCGATTCCAACAGGTTTTCCGATGATATTGCTTGTCTGATAATCAAAAAGGTCATCTTTTATTTGGAAAGCCATTCCCGTATAAGTCCCAAATTCCTGCATTTTTTTCGCAGTCGCTTCGTCTACACCGTTAGATAGAACACCAACTTCACAACACGCCGCAATCAGAGTTGCTGTTTTTTGACGGATAATTTCGTAATAAACATCCTCAGTAATATCCAGTTTTCTGGCTTTTTCCAATTGAAGCAATTCACCTTCAGACATTTCTCTGATGGTTCTGGAAATTACAGCTAACAAATCAAAATCCTTGTTGTCTGTAGAAAGAAGCACCGATTTCGAAAGCAGATAATCGCCCACCAAAACCGCAATTTTATTCTTCCAAAGTGCATTGATGGAAAAGAAATTCCTGCGTTTAAAACTTTCATCCACAACATCGTCGTGAACCAAAGTCGCTGTATGAATCAATTCAATCATACTTGCGCCACGGAACGTTTTTTCGTTCACATTTCCGACCAGTTTTGCGCACAGAAAAACAAACATCGGGCGCATTTGTTTCCCTTTTGTCGTGACAATAAAACGCGTAACCTTATCCAACAGCGCAACATTACTTTTCATCGATTCATAAAACTTTTGTTCAAAAAGTTTCATTTCGTCAGAAATCGGAGCTTTGATTAGTTCTACTGTATTGGCCACTGTTCGCGTTTAAAAATTATATTTTTGGAGCAAGACGATTGGGTTTCTATTCACTTTTTCAACCCGCTTTCCGTTGCAATCTTTTTTTACAAAAAAGGATTTCCACTACCATCGGGGCTATGTTGAGGATTTGTCTTTCGTCTCACCGGAAAAACTGTTGTAAAAATATCAAGAATTCTGAAATATCAAAGCATCAGATACAGCTTAATATTCAAATGATGATATCTTACATCCAATCTATTATTCTACAAATATAATTATTCTAAATCTTCAAAAGGAATAAAATAAAGACTTTGAGGTACTTTTTTGATTTTAATACTGAATCGTTCTCCCGAAATATAGATTCCTTTCTCAGTCGCAGTAATTCCTTCGATTTGTCCAACATTGTAAGCTCTTCCAAGAGAATATTTTTTTAGAGGCTTATTAAATAAAAGATTTCCAGCATCATCTTTCTCGAAAATCATTAGATAAACCGATGCATTTTTGGTGTAACCAACAACATATAATTTGTTTTCAAAAACCGAAGCATCAGTTACAACAAAACCTGTGTTAAAACTTTCTAGTTTTTGTGCAGGCTGGTTTTCTTTCCGATTTTTATCAATGACATAATGCGAAACCGTATTTGTAATCCATTCTTTTGTAAATAGATGGATATTTCTGTCCAAGAAAATCATCGCTTCTGCATCGAAATTGTTATTGATGTTTTTCGGAGTAAAATCAGTTTGCTCAGGATAAAAAAAGGGAATGGTTTTAATCGAATCAACAATCAAAGAATCATTTCTGAAAGGAATTTGATAAACTTTCAAATCTTTCCTCGTTCCTAAATTATTTCCAAATTCTCCCAAATAAAAATTCTCGCCATCATTCGTCATTGCTTCCCAATCAATATTTTTGAGTCCAGTTTGGAAAGTTTTTTTGATATCAAAACTTCCTGGTGTTATTTCAAAAATTTCGCTGGTGTTTCCGCTGTCGTTAAAGGAAAAGAGTCTTCCGTCGAGATTTGTCAGACCAGAAGATTCTTGTAAAGAATCACTTAAAATAGCAATCTTATATTTCTTGAGATTTAATGATTGAGTTTTCTGAGCAGAAATCTGAAAACTTAAGAAAACAAATAAGATGTAAAAAATCCTTTTCATATTTCGTAAAAATAAGAATTGATTTCTTGAATGTAAAATTTAATGAATTAAAGTATTGTTAAAAAAATTCAAATTTATTTGTTACCATAATGTCCCAATGCAGAAATAACTTCGACGAAGATCTCATCTTCAAATACTTCATAGACTAAACGATGCTTCTGGTCAATTCTTCTAGACCATTTACCCATATTTTCATATTTCAAAGCTTCCGGTTTGCCTGTGCCTTCAAATGGGTGAATTTTCAACTCATCAATTAAGTTTTCAATTTTCTTAAGAAGAATTTTTTGTCCAGATTTTTTTATGATTTTAATGTGTTCCTGAGCAAGAGGAGAAATTATAATGAAATAATTCATTATCCAAAAAGTTCTTTTTGAAGTTCTTCTGTAAGAACAATTCCTTTTCCTTCGCTAAACTGTTGCTCACCAATTTTAATTAATTCCAAATTTTTTGGATTTTCAAACCATTTGTCACCACTTGGACTTGGGTTTTTAAATTCGTCTTCTGAGAATTCAAAATCCAATGCAGAAAGAACTTTCTTCAATGTTGAAAGTTGTTTTTTGTTGGCATATTTTACTTTGATTGTTCCCATTTTGATTTGAATTACATTCAAAAATACAAAAATTTAAGATAGTTTTTTGAAATTATTTTATTTTTAAATAACCAATTGGATGAATTTTAGAAAAATAATATTTTGTATAAAATAACCATATTTTCGAATTTTGATCTTTTTTAAGGATTAAAGAATCGTTACCTGCTGACACTTTTATGAAAAATTTGTTATCATTAAAATATTTTTTTTGACTAGAATATTGTATTCCAATTATATCTTTAGCATTCAAAATCTGATTTTTTTCTAAAACTAAAATTCCTGATTTTATATCTTTAATTACCTCGTATCTTATAGATTGAGAAATTTTATAATCTAAAATGAACATCCCAGAAAATGATATGAAGGCTAACGCTAAACCCTTGAAACTACTACTTTTTTTGAATGCTTCGTAAATAATAAGCAGTAAAGAAATAACGCCAATTAAAACACTTAAATAGTATAATATAGTTAAAAATAAAATCATTACTCCGCTGCTTTATTCGCTAATTGTCCACACGCCGCGTCGATGTCGCCACCACGACTTTTTCTAACAACGATTGTGATTCCGGCTTTTTCCAATTCTCTCACATATTTTTGTTCAGCTTCAATACTTCTGTGGTCGAATTTTCCTTCACCAATCGGATTGTATTGGATTAGATTCACTTTGCTTGGAACTTGTCGGCAATATTTGATTAAAGCTTTGATGTCTTCGTCTCCGTCGTTGATTCCTTTCCAAACACAATATTCAAAAGTAATTGGAGAACCTGTTTTTTGATACCAATATTGTAGAGAATCCATAATATCGGTCAATGGAAATTTCTCAGAAAAAGGCATTATTTCGTTTCGTTTATGCTCAATTGCAGAGTGAAGAGAAAGCGCCAATTTTACTTTCAGTTCTTCATCAGCAAGCATTTTTATCATCTTCGGAATTCCCGATGTTGAAACGGTAATTCTTCTTGGCGACATTCCCAAACCGTCTGGTTTTGTGATTTTATGAATGGCTTCTACAACGTTTTTGTAATTCATCATCGGTTCACCCATTCCCATAAACACGATGTTTGTGAGTGGTCTGTCAAAATATAATTTACTTTGACGATCAATCAGCGCCACTTGGTCCACGATTTCTGCAACTTCCAAGTTTCGCATTCTTTTGAGTTTGGCAGTTGCACAGAATTCACAGTTCAGAGAACATCCAACTTGTGAAGAAACGCAGGCTGTACTTCTGGATTCAGTCGGAATCAGAACAGATTCTACCATCAGTCCGTCGTGAAGTTTTACGCCGTTTTTTATCGTTCCGTCAGAAGATTTTTGTAATAGGTCAACAGCAATCGGGTTGATGAAAAAATCACGTGAAAGATTATCACGGAGATTTTTAGAAAGATTTGTCATCTCATCAAAAGAATGCAGATTCTTGCTCCAAAGCCAATCATAAACCTGCTTGGCACGAAACGGCTTATCACCAATTGTGCTGAAGTAATCTTTGAGCTGGTCGAGGGAAAGTGTGCGGATATCTTTCAATGTCTTCTGAAAATTTTTGCAAAGATACGCTTAATAGAGCAAATTTAAAATCTTCGAATATAATAATAGATTAAAGTTATAATTGCTAAATCTTAAAAAATATTAAAATGGTTTATTTTGTAAGTTTAACATTGATAATTTGTTACATTTTAATAGTCTTAATTTCTATTATTGTATTAAGGTATTATGAATTTTCATTCGTCTTTTTTAATAATTCGATATTACTTACATTTGCATTGATTTTTACCCTTATGGAATTCCAAGCCTTTTACGAAAGCCCGTTTGTACTTAAATTTTCTTTTGAAAAACTCATTCGAAAAATGGAAGCAGAAGCTTCTGAGAGCTCGGAGTATGCACTTTCGCATCAAAGGATTTTGGATAAAACGAAAGAATTTCCCGAACTTTTAAACGGCATCAGCAATCTTGATTTTTTCAAAGATAATGAAACGCTGATGAAGGAACTTTTACGTGACCTTTTTCCGCCAATGCTGACTGGAAACGAAATCAAAGCGATTGGTTTTCCTTTTTATAATTTCTTTTTCAATCCGTCGAAACGTTTTCAAAGCATTCTGAAAAATGCAGGAGAAAACTTTGATTTGTTTATTAAAGGTCTAGATCCGCATCGTTTCTATGTGATGAGTTGTTGCCTTATTCTGAGGGATTTTTATAAGGTTCCGCTTAATATGTCGATGCCTTTTATTTTTGATATTCCTAATGAAGAAGGGATTGTCAACCATTATCGTTTCTTAAATAATGTCGATTTTGTTGACATTAATCCTTTGGAAGAGTATAAAAATTTGACCGAAGAAGAAATAGGAGAGTTGCTAGATAATTTTGATGATTATGAACTTTGGAAAGAAAAATTTCCGCCTAAAAGCTGGGAACTAAAAGGTTTTGCAGTGATTAATTTCTTTGATGCAACTACAGAAATCGCAGTTTCGAATCTAAAAAGTAAACTTATCAATCTTGAAGATGATAAGAATCTGAAATCGGAAATGAACAAGATTTTCCGTTCTATTTTTCAGGTTCCTGATTTGGAATTAGGCTTTACAGCGATTGATTTTGAAGAAAACAAATTTGTAAGAAACCCAATCAATGGTGTGATAGATAGTATTATTCTGTCAGGTGGAATTCCGCAGGATTGTAAGAATGAATTGCTTTGCGAAAAGAACTTTAATACACTTGTTGAAACGAGAAAATTCTTCAGTATTTCTGATGTTGAACGAACTTATCAAGAATTTCCGGATAGTACATTTGCAAAACAATTTTACCAATCTGGAATCAAAAGTGCGATTTTTGCGCCAATCATCAAAGACAAAAAACTTCTCGGAATTATCGAGCTTGTCTCCAGAAAAAAAATGCTGAACAGCATTGTTGCTAATAAAATGGAGATCGTAATGCCACATTTGGAAGATACGATGGACAGGCTTTATGACGGTATCGAAACGAGAATTCAAGCGATTATTCAAAGAGAATATACATCGATACATCCGAGTGTTTATTGGAAATTCCGTCAGGAAGCGGAACGTCACATTGGTTTTTATAGAGAAGATTTTGATTTACCTTATAGAAATATCTGTTTCCAAAATCTGACTCCACTTTTTGGTCAGACTGATATTAGAAACTCTTCGGTTTCCAGAAATCTGGCGATTAAAAAAGATATGGAAATCAATCTGATGATGATTTCTGATGTTTTCAAAAAATTGAGTTCTGATAATGATTTGGAAGCAATCAATCAAAAATTAATTCAGTATCAAAAACTTCTGAATAACGATTTGAAAGCTGATACGGAAAGTCAAGTTCAGAATTTTATTTTGTTCGAAGTTCATCCTTTGCTGGAATCGATTAAACTTCAGAATACGAATTATAATCAAATCATTACAGATTATCACAAACAACTGGATTCTAAAACTGAATTAGTTTACAATTTCCGTAAAAAATTTGATGATAGTTTGTCTTCCATCAACAAAAGTTTGGCTGATATTCTGGACAAAAGACAGGAAGAGCAACAACATAGATTTCCGTTTTATTACGAGCGTTTCAAAACCGATGGAGTAGAACATAATATGTATATCGGCTCATCCATTGAACCTGATTTGACTTACGACCCGATTTTCCTGAAAAACCTTCGTTTATGGCAATTGCGCGTGCTTTGCGAAACAGAAATTGAATATGCAAAACACAAAGACCGATTAGCTTATCCTTTGGATGTTGCGTCTCTGATTTTGGTTTACAGTACGCCAATCAGTATTCGTTTCAGAATGGATGAAAAGCGTTTTGATGTGGACGGAAGTTACAATGCGCGTTACGAAATGATTAAAAAACGTATCGACAAATCTTTGGTTAAAAACTCGGATGAACGCATCACACAATCCGGAAAAATCAGCATTATCTATTCTCAGGAAAGAGAACGTGAGGATTATCTGAAATTGATAAGAATCCTTCAAGACCAAAACATTCTGGAAGCTAATATTGAAGAATTGGATGTTGAAGATTTACAAGGAATCAACGGATTAAGAGCGTTGCGTGTTGCTGTGAATTACGACGCTGAGAAGGTGGAGTATGACTTTGTGGAAGGGATTTAAAATTAAATTTTAATATCTCCTGCAACTTTATAAATAATTTCTTTCTCCTCATCAATGAATTTTTTCACAAAATCATCGTAGTCTATTTCTTTTCTTGCTTGTATTATTTCTGGAAAATTGTCTATTAAAACTTCATTGTAAAATTTAGCATTTTTCAATCTTGTTTCAGCCCAGAATTTATGAGTTTCTACTTGCGCTTTTGTAATTATTTCTGAAGGTTTTTTAAACTCAGTTTTTATTATTGAAGTATATAAGCTGTAATTTTTAAAGTTATCTACAAGTTCTAAGTTTGTAGAATGATGATAAAATGCTTCAAGCAAAGTTTTTTTGTCCTTGTCATTTAAATATTTGTAGAGCATCATATCATAACTAATAGAGTAATCTGTTTTAATCTTATGTTTACTAAGTTCTTTTAATAATTTGCCTAGTTTGCTGTTATCATTTTCAATAATATAACTTGTAATTAGAGCACATTTTCCAATTTCTTCAATTGCCAATTGAAATAATGTAAATGACCTTGCAAACCTATTATTTTCTAGAAGGATGTTTGCATCTTCAATTAATTCACTTGCATTCTCTTCACTTTTTTTGATTCCTGTAATCAATTGTTTGTAATCAATTTTATTTTTCATTGGTTTTGATTACTTAAAATATTAAACCGTCACATTCCTAAAAGCTACCACAAAAGCCACCACAGAAACAATAATTCCAATAGTGAAAACTGTGTAAGTTAGCCTTAATAAAGTATATTTTCTGTTCAGAACCACACCAAGATAGTAGAGGTCTTTTATCATCGTGTCGTACAGATATTGTCGGTCGTTCATCATTTCTTTCATTGCCCAGAGATATTCTTCCATTGGCATTTTGTAGAAATTTCCGAAGAACAGGAGATTCACTTGTTTGTCTTCGATTTCCTTTCTGGTAAACGTTCCGCTGGAAACTTTTGGTCTAGTTGACATTATCGCTAAAATGATACAAGCAACACTCGAAATGATCATCAAGAATGTCGGAACAATCAAGTGCGAGTTACTCGGTGCATCCAGTTTTGGAATCAATGTCGATAAAGCTACTGAAATGATAATTGCGTTTACAGAAAGTAAAATATTCGCTTTGCTGTCGGCGATTTGACTTAGTTTTGTGTGATTATTCAGTGTCACACGGAACATCGTTTCTATTCCGCGTTCTGGAGATTCCAGCTTTTCCAATTTCTTCTTATTCAGTAACGCTTTGTCACTGTTTTCGGAAGCTTTTTTCTTTTTTTCTTCTTTTAGATTTTGAATATTGGAGAGAATCTTATCCACATTTTTCTCCTTGATGGGTTGCCAGTTTTCTTTGGCATATTTGGTATAAAACTGATGTTTCGAAAAGAAAACAATATTAAGTTCAGACCATTGTTGTTTACTTAATTTCTGATGATGAACTTCCTTAATTTCCTGTCTCAGATTCTCGCAAATTCTGAAATAATCATCCGAAGCCAAATGATACAAATCCGCATCTTTTATCACTTCTTCCAAATGATTTTTAGGTTTGTAAAACTTGTCCGTTGCCAAAATCAATTCTCCTATTTTTGCAATTCTTTCTTCAGAAAACTGATGTTGCTTTAAAAAATCAGAAGCAATTTTTCGACTTTCTTCCTCGTGATTATCAGCGTTATCTACATAACCCAAATCGTGAAACCAGCCTGCTAAAAGCAGATTTTCGGTGTCTTTAGGACTGATGTTTTCTTCTTTTGCAAGAATTTTTATTTTATCCACAACCTGAATTGTGTGGTCAAGATTATGATAAGTATAGGCAGAAGATAATTTATCTTTGAGCAAATTTTTCGCATAATCTTCCGAGATTTTCAAAATATCCATAAAGTCAATTTACAACAAATTTAAGAAAGTATAATGGCTTTTAAATTTTTAATTTTGTTAAATATTGTTAGAGTTTCAGTAATTTTATCAATATTTATTTAAAAACATTAAACTGACTTTGTTTAGAAGCTTTTTTAAAAATTAAAAACCACATAGACACATAGAAAAAGGAATTATTTGTTTTGTTAGAAGATGAAATAGAAATAAATGCCAATCTATTTCATCTTTAAAAGGGATAAAAACTATGGGACTATGTGGTTAATAAATAAATTTAGAATGCTCTAACTAAGTTTATTTTTTTTTTTTTTTTTAATAATAAGTGTGAGGTTTTAAGCACCAAAATATCGGTAGAAAACCAAAAAAAGAATCTAATAAAGGTGTGAAGCACCGACATATAAAAATGAAGAACATCTATTATTTTTTTCTAATTTCTTTAACTGTGATTTCGTGCGCGGTTCAGCAAGCTGATTACGGAAAGAATGCCATAAATTTTGAAAAGAATTCAACCATAAAAGACAGCATCATTCATACATTTTATCTGGTTGGTGATGCAGGAAACCTTGACCAAGACGAAGCTTTCCATAATATGAATATTCTGAAAGATTCATTGTCCAAAGCTTCTGAAAACAGCACATTAATTTTTCTTGGCGATAATATCTATCCGTCAGGAATGCCAAAAAAAGAAGATAAAGAAAGAGGATTAGCAGAGAAAAAAATGGATATCCAAATCTCATTATCCAATCAATTCAAAGGAAAAACGATTTTCATTCCGGGGAATCACGATTGGTACAACAACGGCATCAAAGGTCTGAAACGTGAAGAAGATTATGTGACAGAAAAATTCGGAGACAAAAATACATTTGCGCCAAGAAACGGCTGTCCAATCGAAACCAGAAAAATCAATAAAAAACTGACATTGATTTTAGTCGATACAGAATGGGTTTTGGCAGACTGGAACAAAAATCCGAATATCAACGAAAAATGCGACATCAAAACCCGCGAAGATTTCTACACAGAATTTGAAGACCAATTGAATAAAAATCAGAACAAAACTATCGTTGTTGCAACACATCATCCTTTGGTTACAAACGGTTCTCACGGTGGATATTACTCTTGGAAAAAGCAGATTTTTCCTTTGGAAAATAAAATTCCGCTTCCGATTTTAGGTTCCATAATCAATTTAACAAGAGCAACAGGCGGAATCACGCATCAGGATATCAGTAATCAGAATTATAAAAATCTGGCAGATAGACTTAAAACATTGATTAGCGGACGAAAAAATGTAGTTGTAGTTTCTGGCCACGACCACAATCTGCAATACATCGAGCAAGGTGATATCAGGGAAATCATCAGCGGAGCAGGCTCCAAAACCGAATCTGCAAAAGCCGTTAAAGAAAATGATTTCTCATTCGGAAAGAATGGTTATGCTGAATTGAAAATTTCAAAATCGGGAAATGCAGAAGTGAGTTTTTATAACCTTAATCCTGAAAAATCAGAATTGTTGTTCAGAAAAACGGTTCTTGGAACTGAAGAAAAAGTTTCTAAAGATTACCCGAAAAACTTCCCAGAATATACAAAAACTTCAATTTACGATTCATCGATGACCAAGAAAAGTAAATTCTACGAATTTCTTTGGGGAAAACATTACAGAGATTATTATTCTAAGAAAATCAATGTGAAAAATCTGGCTTTGGATACGCTTTTTGGAGGTGTGAAAACCGATAGAGCAGGAGGTGGACATCAGACCAAATCACTTCGTCTGGAAACCAAAACCGGAAACGAATATGTCATCAGAGCACTCAAAAAAAGTGGTGTGAGATTTTTGCAGGCTGTTGCTTTCAAAAATCAATACGTTGTAGATGATTTTGACGGAAGTTATGCGGATAAATTTCTATTGGATTTTTACACAACTTCACATCCTTACACGCCTTTGGCAATCGGTGAAATGTCCGATAAATTGGGAATTCGTCATACAACGCCCGAACTTTTTTATATTCCGAAACAAAAGACTTTGAAAAGCTTCAATGAGACTTTTGGTGACGAATTATATTATCTTGAAGACCGACCAATGGAAACCGAAGAAAATCCAAATAAAGTTATCGGAACAGACGAAGTCATCCTAAATCTTGCCAAAGACGAAAAGTATAAAATGGATGAAAAAGCTTGGATTAAAGCACGTTTGTTCGATATGCTGATTGGCGATTGGGACAGACATCACGACCAATGGAAATTTGAAGCGAAAAAAGAAAACGGAGACGTGATTTACAGCCCGATTCCGAAAGACAGAGACCAAGCGTTTTCAAAATATGACGGATTGATTTTGTCTTTGGTTATGAGAATTCCTGATTTGCGACATATGCAGGGATTTGATAATAAAATCAGAGATATTAAATGGTTCAATCGCGAACCTTATCCTTTGGATTTGGCTTTTACAAAGAATTCTAGTGAGAAAGATTGGTTGGATGTTGCTGATTTTATTCAAAACAATTTAACTGAAAATGATATCAGAAAAGCATTTGAAAATTTGCCGAAAGAAACTCAGGATAAGGTTTCCGAAGATTTGATTCAGAAATTGTTGATTCGTAAAGGTGATTTGAAAAAATATGCTTCGGATTATTTTAGATTCTTGGAAAGAAAAGTGATGCTGACAGGAACGGACAAAAAAGATAAAATTGTTGTCACCAGATTGCCAAACAACGAAACCGAAGTCAAAATCTACCGTTTGAAAAAATCAGGTGAAGAGTTGCAATCTTCCAAGGTTTATTCAGGAAAAGAAACCAAAGAAATCTGGATTTATGCACTTTCTGATGATGACGAATTTGTTGTGGAAGGAAAACCAAAATCGAGCATCAAAGTTAGATTGTTAGGAGGTTTGGACGAAGATAAATACACCGTTTCTAACGCCAAAAATTTGAGAATCTACGATTACAAAAGCAAGAAAAATAACTTTGAAAATAAAGGAAACGCCAATGTAACCTTAACCGACGATTACGATGTTAATCAATATAATTATAAACGTGTAAAATACAGTTCTTATTCATTAATGCCTAATGCAGGTTTTAACCCGGATGATGAAATAATGATTGGCGCCAATCAAATTTTTACGGTTAATAATTTTGTTCAAAATCCTTTTTCCAGTAAGCATATTTTAAAAACCAATTATTTTACAGGGACTAATGGTTATGAAATAGCTTATCAAGGTGTTTTTCCGCAACTGTCGGGAAATTGGTTCTATCAGGTAGATGCAAGATTAACAAGTTCACACTATATCCGCAATTTTTTTGGTGTAGGAAATGAAACTGTGAATCCAGAAAAATCATCCTCTGAAGAGCATTATAATAATGTGAGAGCTAAAGAGACAGCAGTATTTCCATCTCTAAATTGGATGAAAAACGCCTCGCATTTTTCTGCAAAAATAGGATATGAAACCTTGAAAATTGACAAAACAGAGGATCGTTTTATAGCTTTGCCGGGCGTTGTAAATCCGGATGTTTTCCAAACCAAACAATTTGGAGGAGCAGAACTTTCTTTTGTTTATGAAAATTATGATAATCACGCCAATCCAAAACTAGGGATGAAATTTGACTTCACTTCTGGTTGGAAAATTAATCTGGAAAACAGCAAAAAGCAATTGCCTTATCTGGAAACCGGACTTGGATTTTTACATTATTTAACGACGAATAAAAGATTGGTTTGGTCTTCTTATGCAAAAGCAAAATGGCTGCTAAGTAACGATTACGAATTTTATCAGATGGCAACTTTAGGCGGAAATAATGATTTGAGAGGTTTCCGATTCAATCGTTTTTATGGGAAAAATTCTTTTTATCAGACAACAGATTTGAAATATGATATTGGCAAATTTAAAAACTCATTTTTACCAATCAGTTATGGTATTTTTGGTGGATTTGATTTAGGAAGAGTTTGGAATCCGAATGAAAGTTCCAAAAAATGGCACAATTCTTACGGTGGCGGATTTTGGTTGAATGCAGTCGATGCAATTTCTTTGAACGCTTCTTATTTCAATTCTTCTGACGGCGGAAGATTGGTGATTGGAATTGGTGGAACTTTTTAGTTAATTTGAAAATCAATTTATTACGGTTTAATAAGCAAAAATTCTAAACTAAAGTTTCAATCGTAATATTGTATTTATTAAAAATATAATTATATGTTATTAAAAATTAAATTTAAGGGAAAATCTTACTTAGCAAATGTGAAGAAAGAAAAATTCACTTTTGATTTTAAATTAGAAAGATACAATAGCTTGTATAGTTGGTATGAGATTCACGGATTTCAAAAATTCTCTTGCTCTTTAACTTGTAGATTAAGACATTACAAAGAATTTAAGGCAAGAGTTTTCAATCCAGAATATGGTAGAAGATTTATCAGTCTGGAATAATGGCAACCTATTTCAACTTCAATTGATAAAGATTTCCAGTGATTTTCTTATCTCCTTCGTCAGTCATTAAAATGGTATTTTCATCTTTGAAACACAATCCTTCTTTTTGTGTAAAATGATTTAGTTCAATTTTTTCAAAATTTCCGGAGAAGAAATTATCGCCTTTCCAATTGGTGAAAATCCAGACTTTATCGGAGCTTAGGATGGCAACTTTATCTTTATTTGGACTGATGTCTGCACTTGTCACAGCGCAATGATTGAATTGCTCGCATGTCACAAAACTCCCGATTTTTTTAGCAGGTAATTTTTGAGACGAATTATTCTCAACTTCATATAAAACGGTTGTTCCATCGAATTTTGAACTTCTGTTTTTTGTAAAAAGATAAAACTTATTATTATGAATAAAGAACGATTCTACGTCAAAAATTCGGTCTTTTTTCTTTGGAGGAAATTCGGTTTGTTCTGGATAATAGAATTCAACAATTGATTCTGCCTGAGCTTCATCTTTATTTAAATCCGAAGCTTTGATTTTATAAATGGCAAGATTCTGTCTTTCGTTATCATTATTTCCAAAATCTCCGATATAAATATTCCCTTCATCATCAGAAGTCAAATCTTCCCAATCGTTATTTTCCACATTAGAAATGGTTATTTTCTTCAATAATTCACCTTTTTCATTAAACCCGAAAAGAACATTATGATTATGATTGTCCTCAATCGTCCAAATCAATGGTGAAGCTTTTGAGATTTCGCAGGCAGATGCTTCTTTAAGTTGCTTGGGAAGTTTGCCAATTGTCTGGAAATTGTCATGGGTTTGGGAACAAGAAAGTCCAATGGATAATAAGGCCAATAGCTGAAGTGTTTTCATTGGATGAAATTACAAAAAAAATCCTTTTAGCTTTCCTGTCTAGATTTTGATTTTTTTCTTATTTTCATAAAAATTAATTGAATGAAACTGATAGATATTTTTAACCTTCATATTGGAGAAGAAGAGCCAAAGAAAGTTTTGGAAAATGTAACTGCAAATATTTCCTTCAAAGGAGCGTCTTTATGGATTTTGGCCTGTGCTATTTTTATTGCTTCTGTTGGTCTCAATGTCAATTCTACAGCTGTAATTATAGGAGCGATGCTTATCTCTCCATTAATGGGACCGATTGTGGGAGCGGGTTTTGCGTTGGCAACCTATGATTTTGAATTGCTTAAAAAATCTGGAAAAAATCTTCTTATTGCTACAGCGGTAAGTTTGTCTGTATCGGCAATTTATTTTTATATCAGTCCTTTCAAGGAGGTTCAATCAGAACTTTTGGCCAGAACTGCACCCAATATTTATGATGTTCTGATTGCTTTTTTTGGTGGTATTGTAGGTGCTATTTCTATTACAAGAGTAGAGAAGGGCAATCCTATACCGGGAGTTGCTATTGCTACAGCATTAATGCCGCCACTTTGTACCGCAGGATTTGGTTTGGCTACTTTTAATTTTACTTTTTTTGCCGGCGCTTTTTATCTTTATACCATCAATTGTTTTTTTATATGTATTGCGACATTTTTTATTATTAAAATATTGAAGTATCATCCTGTAGAATGGAAAAACAAAGCCTTTGAAAAGCAAATAAGATATGGCATTTCTTTCCTGATTCTAATTATGGTTATTCCCAGTTTTTATCTGGCTTACAATCTGTTAAATCAAAAAAAATTCTCGCAAAATGTAGAGCGTTTTATATCATCAGAATTTTCCGACCAGGGTTATACGGTGATTTATAAAAAACTGAATTATAACGCAACTCCAAAAAGGATAGAACTGGCATTTCTTAGCCATAAATTTGATAGTTTAAGCATTAAAAGACTCAATCATGATCTCAAAAATTATGCTTTGGACAATACAGAACTCATCATTAGGCAAGATGCTTCCGACATCAAATCTGAGATTCTGAAAGAAATCAATTCTAAAAATACCGATATTTCTGAAAAAGATCTCAAAATTAGTGAGCTTAAATCCGAGCTCAGCGAGTATCAAATTAACAATCCTGAATTGGCATCAGAAATCAGAATTTTATTCCCGGATATGCAGGATATTGCTGTAGGAAAGATGCAAGATTTTGTGACGAAGGATTCTGTCGCCGTTAAAACCTATTTGGTTTATAAATCTGCGAAAAAAATTGATGAAGATAAACTTAAATCCTGGCTGCAAACCAAATTGAAAACTCAGGATTTGATTTTGATGAAAGCAGAATAAAAAAAAGCAACCGAGCGTTTTCGGTTGCTTTTTAGTGATAAATTAATTTCTATTTTAAAGGATTAGCATGGCATCTCCATAAGAATAGAATTTGTATTTTTCTTTAATTGCTTCTTCATAAGCGTGCATTACAAAATCACGGCCTGCAAAAGCTGCAATCATCATAATTAAAGTAGATTTAGGCGTGTGGAAATTGGTAATCATAGAGTTAGCTACACCAAAATCGTGCGGAGGATAGATAAATTTATTGGTCCAGCCTCTGTATGGTCCGATTTTTTTATTGGATGATACAGAAGTTTCCAAAGCTCTCATAGAAGTTGTTCCCACGGCACAAACTCTGCGGTTTTCTTCCACGGCAGCGTTGATAATAGCAGCGTTTTTCTCATCAATAATCACTTCTTCGGATTCCATTTTGTGCTTAGAAAGATCTTCCACTTCAATAGGATTAAAAGTTCCCAGACCAACGTGCAGTGTAATCTCAGCAAAATCGATTCCTTTGATTTCCATTCTTTTCATCAAATGTTTTGAGAAATGAAGACCTGCAGTTGGAGCTGCAACAGCACCTTCTACTTTGGCGTAGATGGTTTGGTAACGTTCTGCATCTTCTGGTTCAACCTCTCTTTTGATGTATTTTGGAAGTGGAGTTTCTCCAAGTTCTGTTAATTTTGCTCGGAATTCTTCATAAGAACCATCGAATAAAAATCTCAATGTTCTTCCTCTGGAAGTGGTGTTGTCAATAACTTCTGCAACCAAAGATTCGTCCTCTGTGAAGAATAATTTGTTCCCGATTCTGATTTTTCTTGCAGGATCTACCAAAACGTCCCAAACACGCGTTTCTGCATCTAATTCTCTTAATAAGAAAACTTCAATTTTTGCACCTGTTTTTTCTTTGTTTCCAAATAATCTGGCTGGAAAAACTTTGGTATTGTTAAAAATAAAAAGATCTTTCTCATCAAAGTAATCAATTACATCTTTGAAGAGTTTGTGTTCTATGGTTTGATCTTTTCTGTTAAGAACCATTAATCTTGCTTCGTCACGGTTTTCTGATGGATGCTCTGCCAAAAGCTCTGCTGGCAAATCAAAATTAAAATCAGATGTTTTCATAAAATTTACGGATTTTATTTTTTTGTTATACAGAACAAAGTCTGCGTTTAAAATTTTTCGAGCTGCAAAGATACAATATCAAAAAGCCTTTGTCAAGTAATTATCCATATTTGAAATTAAGATTAATCATGATTTGTTAATTCGCATATTTTTTTAGAAATTTCGTAGGATGTTTGGTGTTTTCTGGAAAAAACAATTAATTTAGTGCTGTAAAAAGTTGTTATCGTCAATTAATGCGCTTTTGTTATGAATATTGAAAACGAAAATCCTGAAAACGAAAATTTGAATCCGGAGATTAATAACTCTGGAAATCAAGCTATAAATGAACCGGTTAAAGAAGAAAAGTCTGAAATTATTACCGATTCTGATCATCAGGATGTTGTGGAAGAAAATTTTTCTCACTTGTCTTTAAAACAAACTTTGGATGAGATGGAACACATTGTCAATAAAGATGATGCCGCTCATTTTTCTAAAAAGTTTACAGAGCTTAAAGAACACGCGCATCATAAAATATCAGACGAAACCGAAGATAAAAAACACGACTATTTAGAGCAAGGTAATCCCGAAGAACACTTTGAATTTCACCATCCGCAGTCTTCAAAACTCTCTGCATTGGTTAATATTTTCAAAGAAAAACAAGATAAATTCCACAAGCAGCAGGAAGCAGAACATCATCAAAATCTCGAAGAGCGTTTAGCGATTATCGAAAGGCTAAAGAATCTCTATACATCTTCCGAGCCTGGCGTTAATCTTTTCAAAGCGATCAGGGAAATCAAAGAAGCCTGGGGAAATGCAGGGCAAGTGGCCAAGTCGGAGTTTAAAAATCTTAATAATAATTACTTTCATCATCTCAAAATGTTTAATGAGATGCTGGACCTCAATAAAGAATATCTGGAACAGGAATTTGCTCATAATCTGGAAAAAAGACAGCATATTATTCAACGGGCAAAAGAGTTGCTGGATGAAAAAGTAGTTCAAAAAGCGCTGAACGAGCTTCAATATCTTCATAAACTCTGGAAAGAAGAAGCAGAACCTGTTGCAGAGGAGTTCCGGGAAAAAACATGGGAAGAATTCAAAGAAATATCCAACAAAATCCACGAAAGAAAGTCAGAATTAATTGCTGTAATTGAGTCTGAACAACAGGAAAATTTTGAAAAGAAAAGTAAAATTATTGAGGAGCTTAAAGCCTTAACTGCACCGCAGTCTGCGAACCACTCATTTTGGCAGCAAGCGATTAAGCAAGTGGAAGATTTGCGTTCAGAATTTTTGAAAATTGGACCTGTCCCGAAAAAGTTCTCTAACCAGAATTGGACAGATTTTAAGCAAACTTTGAGAAACTTCAACTCTGCAAAAAATGATTTTTACAAAAGTTTAAAAGGCTCTCAAATAGACAATCTACAGGCTAAACAATCTTTGATTAAAACTGCCCAGGATAATATGTCTTCCGAGGATTGGGAAACTGTTGTGCCGCTTTTCAAAAAACTTCAGGAAGATTGGAAAAAAATTGGTCATGTCCCAAGAAACCAGGCCAACAGAGTTTGGGATGATTTCCGTGATGCATGTAATACTTTTTTCAAAAATTACCGTGACAAAAACAATGCAGTTGGCGATAACTGGAAAGAAAATTATAAAAATAAAAGAATTCTTCTTGATGAGCTAAAGGCTTTAACAGATGCAGAAGGTTCTGTTGAAAAAATTGAACAAATCAAAAATTCCTGGAATGCTATCGGCAAAGTTCCAAAAGATAAATTATCTATTAATACAGAATTCAACAAAACTCTGAGAGAAAAACTGAAGCTAAACAGGATTAATGAATTTGATCTTAAAGAAGAAAATTTATCTGAAAGTCAGCTTACAGATAAAGCTAGAAAAATAAAAAATCAGGTAGCCGAATTGGAATCGGAAATTGTGCAACTGGAGAATAATTTGGCTTTTTTCACTGCTCCTACAAGAGATAATCCTTTATTGAAAGACACTTATGATAAATTGGATAGTAAAAAAGAACAGTTGGAAAGTCTTAAGTTGAGCCTTCATCATATTATTGCCGGTGAATAATATTTTAATGATTTTAAGAAATAGCAACGACTAATAAAAATAAAAAGGAAAGTAACAGCTTTCCTTTTTGATACAAAAAAAGGCTGTCTTAGAAAAGTAAGACAGCCTTTAGTTTTTTTTATCAGTAGTTAATTACCAACGGTTTCCGCCTCTGTTTCCGCCACCGTTTCCATAATTACCGCCACCTCTGTTTCCGCCGCTGTAACCTCCGCCACGGTTGTTGTCAAAAGAGCGTCTTGGTTTATCTTCTTTTGGTCTTGCTTCTGTCACGTTCAATGTTTTTCCATTAAACTCTTTTTGGTTAAGCGCTTCAATAGCTTGTCTGCCTTCAGCGTCACCCATTTCTACGAAGCCAAATCCTTTTGATCTCCCGGTTTCTCTGTCAGTAATGATTTTAAGAGAAGCTACTTCTCCAAATCCTTCGAATAAATCTTGCAACTGTTCTTCTCTGGTTGCGTAATTGATGTTTGAAACAAAAATGTTCATTTTAAAAAAATTAAATTAAAGTTGTTTTTTGAAATTATAAAAGAAAAACAACAAGCCGAATGAACAAATTGATTCCGATATAATAATACCGCAAGATACAATTAATTTCGATACATTATTAATGAATTATAATTAATATTAAATAATTCTCAAAATCAGCACGTTAAATATTAATTAATTTACTTCTTTCCCATTAATTGCTTCTAATATCTTAAACCAATCTTCCAATTCCAAATCAATTAATAGTGCTTTTTTTAATTTTATGATCGATTCTGATTTGGATGTTCCAATAACGGGGATAATTTTTGAAGGATGTTTTAGAATAAATGCCAATAGCATTTGGTTTTCTTCTGCAGCATATTTATCACAGAGATTGAGGATAACTTTTTTGATTCTGCTATTTTGTATAGAAGATTCAGAAAAGTAATTTCCCATTACAGACCAGGCTGTTGGTCTTATATTTTTCATCATTAGCAGGTCTAAAATGCCATTGTCAAAAGCCGAAATTTCGTTAACAGAAATCTCAATTTGATTCGTAATTAATGGGAAATACTGATTCAATAATTCAAATTGAGAAACCGAAAAATTACTTACTCCGAAGTTTTTTACTTTTCCATTATCTTTCAAGATTTGAAATGTATTGGCAATTTCTTCAGGATTCATCAATGGCGACGGACGGTGCAGAAGCAGTATGTCCAGATAATCTGTTTTTAAGTTCTGTAAACTTTCATCAACACAATTTAAAATATAATTAGAATTGTAATTGTAAAATTTGAGAGGAGTAGGTTTTTTATCAGAATTCATCACGATGCCACATTTAGAAATGAATTGAACTTTTTCTCTGTCCATATTCATTTCTTTCCAAGCTTTTCCGAATAATTCTTCGGTGGTGTGTCCGCCATAGATATCAGCATGATCAAAAGTGGTGATATTTTCATCGAGACAAACTTGTATTAATTCCTGTACTTGTTTTGGAGAATGATTGGCACCCCAAATTCCCCACCGCATTGTTCCTGCAATAATTTCTGAAAACATCATTATAAAATTTTAACAAAGATATTATGTTAAAAATAAAAATACATTAATACATTTGATCTTAGAAAATTTATGTTTATGAAAAAAATATCTCTTTTTTTTGTGGCTTGTAGTGCTTTTTTAAATGCCCAATTCACAACGCCAAACAACGGAACCAGCTACACGTTGACCAGTTTATCTGCAGTTGCGCCAACAGTTTTAGTCAAAAATGGGACAGATTATAATTTAACAGCTGACCTTACAATTTCCGCTACAGACAAGCTCCTTGTCGATGAAAATACAACTCTTAAAGTGAATTCTGGAGTGGCGATTTTCGTTTATGGAGAATATAAAACTACAGCGACTAACTTTACAATCACAGCAAGTGATATTACTGCGCCATACAGAGGAATAAGATTTGAAGATGGAGCTGTTGCCGAAATGAAAAATACAAGAATAGAATATGGTGGTGGTGTTCGTGTACTTACTGCTAATGCGTTTTTGATGGACAATTGTATCCTTTACAAGAACAATAATTCTATTAGCGGTTCCAGCGGTAGCCTTGCAAGCAGTGCAGCATTAGCAATGTATCAAGGTAAAAATCATGTGGTGAAAAATTCTCAATTTTTGGAAAATTCCAGAGCCGGAATTAATTCTGGAGCGTCTGGAAGTGTTTCTATTGATATCATTAATAATTATTTTTATGGTAACGATACAGATAACGGTAATTATCCTCAAATCAATATGGGGCCAGCCGGTGTAGATTCTACTAGAGTAATTAATAATATCATTACGGGAAACCGAACGATTACGAAGGCTGGCGGAATTTCTGTTTCTGGATTGTTGGGAGGAACCAACAGATTCCGAGTTGAAGGGAATACCATCCGAGATAATCGCTATGGAATTACACATCAGGGAGCGGGAAGCAGCGGAATCATTAGAAATAATATCATTGAAAATAATAACACAGAAAACAATCCAAACCTGGGAGGAAGCGGAATTTCTTTAACCGGAACTCAGAAAGTTACTGTAAGAGACAATCAAATCCGTGGCAATCTTTGGGGAATTACTATCTTGAGTAATGCAGTAATTGACCTAGGAACCGAAGAAGATCACGGAAACAATATTTTCAAAAACAATGGAAACAATGGAGGTACAACTGCTTTCTACAACAATACGCCAAATATTGTAAACGCTGTCGGAAACTGCTGGAGAGAAGACGAACTTTCTACAGATACAATGGTGGAAGCGGTTTTGGGAAGTCAAACTGCTAATACAATTGTTTACAAACCTTATAATTGTGCAGAGCCATTGGCTGTTTCTGATACTTCTAAATCAAAGCTAAGCGTTTATCCTAACCCTAGCAAAAACCATTTCTTCCTGGAAACTGAAAATGCTGGAAATGTTGTAATTCAGGATCTTAGTGGAAAAGTAGTTTTCTCTTCTATTGTCAACAAAGGAAGAAACGAAATCAACACTAATTTACAACCAGGAGTTTATATCATCACACAACAATCTGAAGGTAAAAAATCCAACATCAAATTGATTATTAAATAATTAATCAAAAATAATCTTTAGAAAGCATCACGAATGGTGGTGCTTTTTTTTGATTAAAATTTCCATTAAATTCGTGAGATGAAAATTGCTGTCAAAAATATGGTTTGCAACCGCTGCATTTCTGCGGTGGAATCGATATTGAAGGATTTGAAAATTGAGGTCAATCAAATTTCATTAGGCGAAGTTGAAACGAAGAATCAGATTTCCGATAAAGAACTCGAAACGTTGAACTTGAAACTCAAATCAACCGGATTTGAAATCTTGGAAGATTTTTCTAAAAAACAAATCGAGAAAATCAAAACCTTGATGATCACCAAAATTGCTGAAGAAGATTTGGGTGATGATTTTATTTTGTCTGAGTTTCTGAGTTCGAAATTACACAGAGATTACAGTTCTATTTCCAAGCTTTTTTCTCAAAACGAAAACGTAACTTTGGAACAATATTTCATTCTTCAAAAAATTGAAAAAGTGAAAGAACTGTTTCTTTACAAAGAATTTAATCTGACAGAGATTTCGCAAAAATTAGGTTACAAAAGTGTTCAGCATCTTTCCAATCAGTTCAAAAAAATCACAGGTTTCTCTCCTACTCAATTTCTGAATTCTAAAGAGAAAAAGAGGATTGCGCTGGATAAGGTTGGATAATAAAAATTGTATGATAAATAGCGATTATGAATATGCATTGGTTTTATTAGTTCCAGTTTTTATTCTTTATTTAATTTTAAAACGAGAAAAAGAAAAAAGGAAAACTGAGAACAATCCAATGAATGAAGGAAGAATCATTCAGACTTACGTATTGATTTTTGGTTTAATTGGTTTAATTCTTTATTTCATTTTCAGATAGAATGCAAACCAAAGTAAAAACCCTTCGCGAAGCCAAAAACCTAACTCAAACCGAGCTAGCGGAAAAATCCGGACTTTCGTTAAGAACAATCCAGAGAATTGAGTCCGGACAAAATCTCAAAGGTTTTACTTTGAAAGCCATTGCAAAGACTTTGGAAATTGAACCAGAAAATCTTTTTTCGAAGGATGAAGAAAACGTACAAATAAATAGAGCAAAACTTATCAACCTTTCTGCTTTAGCTGGATTAATTATTCCTTTTGGCGGGATTATTTTTCCGGCGATTTTGACTTACAAAACTCAGGATTCTCTCAATCGAGAATTGGGAAAAAGTATTATTTGTGTTCAGATTATTTTGGCATTTTTCGTTTCGGTTTCGTTGATACTAAGTCCGTTTATTCAGCATTGGTTTTCTATCCAATTTCCATTGTTTTTAATTCCATTAATTGCTTTTATCGTCATCAAACTTTGTATTGTTATCAAAAACGGAATCAGCCTCAACCAAAACAACACACTTTCTATAAAACTGAAAAACAACTTCTTATAAGCCAAGTCATAAAACTGACGTAAAATTGTCATGTCATTTTTTACTCAAATTCAGTTTTAAAAACCGAATCTTGCAGAAAAATTGAACAATGAAACTTTTTAAGAAATTAGCTTTAGGATTTTTAGCCCTTTTGGTTTTGATATTGGTTGGCGGATATATTTATTTTGACCAAAAATTTACGCCCGAAGAAAACTATTTAACTGTCAAAAATGAAAGTGGAATTATTCCCATCACTTGGTTGGGAAATGACAAAAACGTTTTGCTTCTTCCGATTCATTTTTCTGGAAATCCGGAAACTTATTATTTGCAATTTGACACAGGTTCGCCTTACACCGTATTTTATTCGAATCCAATTAAAAACATTAAGGAAATTTCTATCAATAATGAAAAGGCTGAAACTTCTTTCTTTATGGGGAAAACTGAAATTTCATCCAACCGATTTAAAATATTTACTAATGGAAAAAGTGAAGAAAAGGATTCAGTTAAAATCATTGGAACAATTGGTTCTGATGTTTTGGAAGACCGAAAAACTGTGATTAATTTAAGAAACAATCAAGTAGTTTTTAATCTGAATGAAATCCCGAATGGATTTAAAAATCAATTGTTCGATTTCAAATTCAAGAAAAGAAGAATCATTATTTCCGGAAAATTGAAAGGCGAAGAACGAAAATTCCTATACGACTCTGGAACCAGCGCTTACGAATTACTGACCTACAAAGAAGAATGGCAAAATCTAAAAACACCAAATTCAAAAATCAACATCGAAAAAGAACAATCTTGGAACAACGTCCTGACAACTTACACGACTGATTGTAACGAAAATATCATATTCAAAAATCTGCAAATTCCTGTAAAACAAGTCACTTATGTTGAAGGATTTTCCAATGCGCAGTTTTCTATGATGAAGTATTCTGGAATGACTGGAATGTTGGGCAATAAAATCTTTCTGAACAACAGTATTTTCATTGATTGTATTGATAAGAAAATTGGGATAAATTGAAAATTGGTTTAGTATTTTTATAATATCTATTTTTGATATTATAATAGCCAATGAAAAAACTAGCAACAATAATTTTCATCATTCTAATTTTCGTTCCAATGATTATTTATCTCAATCCATTTACTTGGGGAATGAGAAGAATGCCTAAATATAGACCTTCATCTGACACAACAAACCTGTTATTAGATCTGGATAAAAAATATAATATGGAAATGAATGTCGGAGAAGTAATCGATACACTTTGGTATTTCCGCGATATTAAAAACAACAAAATATCCAAACTTGAAAATTTTGAGTTAAATCTTACTGATGAAGATGATAAACCAATCAATTTGGATAAAGTGAAAGACTATGTTAAAGATTTCAGTTCAGAATTTGAACATAAAAAATATTTTGATTCTATTAAAGTATATGCAAAATATGATTCGATAATTTATAAAACCAAAATGAAATGAGACTGGAAAAAATCTATAAATATCAGTTATTTCTATATCTTTTCATTATTATTTTTGGAATTCAAAATTACTATTTGAATCGATTTAATTTTAATTGGAGTTTTTATGAAACTATTGTTCTAATTGTATTTTTGATATCTGTCCTCACAGTTTTAGGCTCATTAATTCTTTTGACATTCGAAAGCATAAAAACCATCAATAGAAAAAAGAGCATTTTAAATGAAGTCATTTAGCTAATTACGAATCTACTTTTATATTATCTTGTGATATGGATAAGTCTCTATCTTTCAACACAAATCAGATAATAAAATATTCGTTAATTGAAGCAATAATAACATTGACATTATAAACCTCAATTTATAACAATTTTCCTCCAAAAGATAGCTATTTTTGCAATTGATTCTAAATGAAAGAACGACTTGAACCATCTTAAATTCTATCTCTCCGCCATTGTCGCTTTCTCCATTTGGGGAACATTCAGTTTGGTTTTGAAACCGCTTCATTCTTACGCTTCTTTGGACATTCTGTTTTACAGAGTTTTCAGCTGTGCTGTGATTATGACTGTTATTTCTCTGCTTTTCAAAAGAAAGCAACTGAAGAATAATCTTGAGATTTTCAAATCGCTTCACCCAAAAAGCAAACAAAAAACGATTAGTTTGAATGTTGTAAGCAGTATTCTGTTGACGGCGAATTGGTTTTCTTTTATCTATGTGATGAATCACGTGAATGTGAGAGCCACTTCGGTCGCTTATCTCGTTTGCCCGATTATCACAACGATTTTGGCTTATTTCATCCTCAAAGATAAACTCACAACACTGCAATGGTTATCTGTTTTTCTGAGTTTCTTGGGATGTCTTCTTTTGTCTTACACCAGTTTGAGCGATATGTTTTACAGCAGTATCATTGGTTTTACTTATGCGTGTTATCTCGTGAGTCAGACTAAGAATAACCAGTTTGATAAGTTCTTGGTGCTCAATTTTCATATGATTATCGCGGCTTTGATTTTATTACCGTTTTTTCCAGCTTATTCCGGACCAATTCCAACAGAATTTAAGTTCTATTTTTTTGTAGAAATCATTGCGGTGATGTACACGATTATTCCGTTATTACTTAATTTATTTGCTTTGAGCGGAATTGCATCTTCCAAAGTGGGAATGATTCTGAATATCAATCCAATCATTGCTTTCATCTTAGCAAGCACAGTTTATAATGAACCTTTGAACCCAATTCAAATCGTTTCTTATGCATTGATTTTTGTGGCTGTAATTGTTTTTAATGGTAAAGAAATTTTTAGGCTGAAGACGGAGAAACTATAAGTTTTATTTAACAAAGTTTGTGAAGTTTTATGAATGAAAGTGGTAGTTAAACAAGCTATATTTACCATTAACTAAACTTCTAACAATGAAAAACAATTACTTATTAATTCTAATTTTTCTTTCCAATTTTATTTTCGGAGAAAACAAACAATTTCTCTACGAATACAGATTCATTCCGGATTCCACCAACAAAGCAGATATCAAAACAGAAATAATGGTTTTGAATATCCAAAAAGACAGGTCAGAATATTATAGTTCCGTAAGATATGCATCTGATTCTACTCAGTACGCAGCATATCAAAAAGGAATTAACTCTATGCCTCCTGGTAATCCTTTGGTCAATGAATGGGTTACAAAATATCCTAACTCCAATCAGCTGGTTCACACGATAATGCTAATGTCTGACAAATACAAAGTAAAACAAGATGTAGAACTCAATTGGAAATTGACCACCGAGTTTTCTAAAATCCTGAATTACGATGTTCAAAAAGCAACCACCGAATTTGGAGGTAGAAAATGGACAGCTTGGTTTACAAAAGATATCCCAATCCAAGATGGACCTTACAAATTCAAAGGTTTACCGGGTTTGATTTTGAAGATTGATGACAGCAATAAAAGTCACATTTGGGAACTGAAAGGCATTAGATCTAATCAAGAACCATTCGTCTATCCTGATTTGAATAATTACCGCATTATTCAATTAAATTACAATCAATTCATTAAAAAATTTAAAGATTATCGTAAAAATCCTACAGCAGATTTAGTTGGGCAAATCCCTGACCAACACGATTGGACTGGAAAATGGAGAACATCTGCCGAAATCATAAAAGAAATGAATACTGAAGCGTTTGAAAGATTGGCAAAAGACAATAATTTGATTGAGATTAATCTTTTGAAGTAAACAAAACATTATTTAGATTCATTAAAAATAAACTTTGTTACAAACTCTTTTTTCATTATTTTTACCTCATAATCAATCATTAAAAATTAGAAAACTAATATTCGGAGGAATCTTGACTTTAGGAGGACTTTTGACAATCAATGCACAATGTAAAACAGTCACTGCAATCACAGAAAATTTTGATGCTTGGAAATATATAGACCAATGCTGGACAGTTCAAAAAGGAAAAGCAATGCTTTACGCTAGTGAGAAAAAAGTCATTTTCTATTCGATGACAAATCCAAAAGAAAATATGTATCTCATCACGCCAAAAGTAAAAGCTGGAAACTATACTTTAAGTCTGGACATCACAGATAACGGTGGCGAAACTTCATTGGAGATTTTCTCAGTTGGTAAAGCATCTGAACCAAAATCTTTTGTTTCGCTTGTTAAACCTCAAGAAATCACAAAAGAGAAAAAAGTCATCAATATCAGTTTGAAAAAAGACAGCCACGTTGGTTTGAAAGTTTTATTGAATGGCGTCCATCAAGCGGTTTATGTGGATCATTTAACTTTGAAACCGAGAAAATAAATAAGATTAATCAGATTTTTTTTTCTTTATCTTCTTTTTTTTCTTGTCTTTCTTTTTCAATGTTTTATTGGATGTGATTTCTTTAATGAAATCTTGGATCGGATTTTTTTCTTGTGGTTGTTTAGTTTCACTAATATTTCTTGATTCTAACAACTTTTCAAAATTTTCTGCTGTGATTAATTCCTCATTCAATAAAATATTGAAAAGATCTGCCGTAGAGTTATTAAAATAATTTTCTAAGAATCTTTTTAGTACAAATTTTCGGTATTCTCCAAATTCAACAGCAGGCGTGTAGATATATATCCGTCCATCTTTTTCGGTTTTAAGATAATTTTTTTCTACCAATATTTTCAGAAATGTGGAGACTGTATTTTGATGCGGTTTGGGTTCGGGAAGTAGATTCATAATTTCGCGAAAATATAGCGAATTATTGTTCCAAAAGATTTTCATTATATCTTCTTCGGAAGAGGTTAAAGTTTGCAAAATCATAAGTTTTATTTAGAAAATAATGGCTTTTACCATTATCAGATAAATCAAAGATACAAAAATTGCTATTCCGCCACCAGAAAGAACTTCTTTTACAGTATGCCTTTTTAGAATAACTCTTGTTATCCCTATTAATACAGCCAAAAAAAACCAGAAGAATCCTATAGTTGGATTGATTGCAAAAAACAAAGCAGCTACATAAATATTGAGACTTGTATGCATAGAACTTTTGATAAAAAAATTACTGATTTGCATGAGTATTAATAAGATGCAAATCATTAAAACTGTCCAGTCAATTTCTTTATGAAGGTAAAAATCAACAGCCAGAAAAACAACCGTTGCTAAAACAATAAATAGATATAAAGAATGTCTTTGTTTTCTGTTAGAAACATCCATATTGGTATAATTTCCTTTTTTCACATTTCTGTAAATCCATAAAGCTATTGGAATGATTAACAGTAGAAGAATTGGTAAGAATTTTTTTGAAGCCTCTTCCCAAGTGTAATTTTTATAGCTGTAATAAAAAAAGTAAATAACCAGAGATATTAATGGATTAAAGAAATTTGAGATAAATTTTGAAATGTTAATCAGAATATTTTTACTTTCCATTCTTTAGAATTGTGAGGTTAATTTACAAAAATAAGATTTGTGAAGAATCCTAAAAAATATTTTGCATTTGTGTTAATGTAATCGATTGCGCAATATTCAGATATTTAGGAATAAAGAATTCTCTTTGAGAAAAAATATGATAATATGCATATAATAAAAAAAGATTTTTTTTCTTACTTTTGCTACATATTTCGAAAAAACAATGAAAGAATTTTCTAAAGAAGTCTACCTTAAATGGTATGAGGATATGACGATGTGGAGAAGGTTTGAAGACAAATGCCGTTCTCTATACTTAAAACAAAAAATCAGAGGTTTTTTACATCTTTATAACGGTCAGGAAGCCATTCCGGCAGGTTTTACTCACGCAATGGATTTGACAAAAGACAGTATGATTACTGCCTACAGATGTCACATTCATCCTATGGCAATGGGCGTTGATCCAAAAAGAATTATGGCAGAACTTTGTGGAAAAGCAACAGGAACTTCCAAAGGAATGGGAGGTTCTATGCACATCTTCGACAAAGAGAAGCGTTTCTATGGTGGACACGGTATTGTAGGTGGACAAATTCCTTTGGGAGCAGGTATTGCTTTTGCAGACAAATATTTTGACAGACAAGCGGTAAACATCTGTTTTATGGGTGATGGCGCAGTTCGTCAAGGTTCACTTCACGAGACTTTCAATATGGCAATGAATTGGAAACTTCCTGTAGTTTTTGTTTGTGAGAACAACGGTTACGCAATGGGAACTTCTGTTAAGAGAACTGCCAATCACGAAGATATTTATAAATTAGGATTAGGGTACGAGATGCCTTGTCTTCCTGTAGATGCGATGGATCCGGAAAAAGTAGCAGAAGCTGCTTACGAAGCTATCGAAAGAGCAAGAAGAGGAGACGGGCCTACTTTCATCGAGGCTAGAACTTACCGTTACAGAGGTCACTCTATGTCAGATGCCGAGCCTTACAGAACGAAAGAAGAAGTAGCGCAGTACAAGTTGGAAGATCCAATCGAGATTGTGAAAAGCAGACTTTTGGAAAACAACTGGGCGACTGAGCAAGATTTAGAAGCTATTGACGAAAAATCAAGAGCATTTGTAGAAGAGTGCGTCGAGTTTATGGAAAATTCTCCATATCCAGAAGCTTCTCAGGTCTATGACTTTATCTATTCACAACCGGATTATCCTTTCATTGACAAATTAGAAAACTAAATAAATAATTTGAAATTTGAAGTTTGAAATTTGATATTTTAACTGGATTAATCTTGTTTTAATAAAATTTCAAATCTCAAATCTAGAATCTCAAATCATATTATAAATTATGGCAGAAGTAATTACTATGCCCCGCTTATCGGATACGATGACGGAAGGTAAAGTTTCAAAATGGCACAAAAAAGTGGGTGACGCTGTGAAAGAAGGCGACATCCTTGCAGAAATCGAAACTGATAAGGCCGTTCAGGATTTTGAATCGGAACTGAATGGGACATTATTATATGTCGGAGTAGAAGAAGGGGCGCAAGCGCCTGTAGATTCTGTTTTGGCAATCATTGGAGCAGAAGGAGAAGATATTTCTTCTTTGATTGGAGGCGGAAGTTCTGCTGCCAGCTCTACACCTGAAGCTCCAAAAGCTGAGGAAACAAACGAAAAACCTGTTGCTGAAGAATCGGCTTCTGCTGATATTCCTGATGGAGTAGAAGTGATCACAATGCCTCGTCTTTCTGATACAATGACGGAAGGGAAAGTGGCTAAATGGCACAAAAATGTTGGCGATGCTGTAAAAGAAGGCGATATCCTTGCAGAAATCGAAACAGATAAAGCGGTTCAGGATTTTGAATCAGAATTTAATGGAACTCTATTATTCCAAGGTGTAGGTGAAGGTGAAGCGGCTGAAGTAGATAAGATTTTAGCCATCATTGGTCCTGCTGGAACTGATGTTTCTGCAGTAGTTTCTGGAGGTGGTAAAAAAGCGGCTCCAAAAACAGAAGCAAAAGCTGAAACTAAAACTGAAGATAATAAAGAAGCAGCTCCTGTTGCTGCGTCTTCTACAGGTGATAGAGTTGCAATTTCTCCTTTAGCTAAAAAAATAGCGCAGGATAAAGGAATTGATTTCGCTTCTATTAAAGGTTCTGGAGAGAACGGTAGAATTGTGAAAAAAGATGTTGAAAATTATCAACCATCTGCACAACCTGCTGCCGCGTCTGCTCCAAAAGCGGCTCCTGCTCAGCCAAGCGTAGCGTTTACTCCAGGTGAAGATTCTGAAACTCCAAACTCTCAAATGAGAAACATCATCGCGAAGAGATTGGCAGAAAGCAAATTCACTGCGCCACATTACTACTTGACAGTAGAAATCAATATGGATAAAGCAATCGAAGCTAGAAAAGAGATGAACTCTGTTCCAGATACGAAAGTTTCTTTCAACGATATGGTCATCAAAGCTGTTGCTGTAGCGCTAAGAAAGCATCCACAAGTTAATTCTTCTTGGGCTGGCGATAAAATCGTTCACCACGGTAACATCAACGTTGGTGTAGCGGTGGCAGTTCCAGACGGATTGGTAGTTCCTGTATTGAAAAATACAGATTATATGAACTATAACGAAATCTCTGCTGCGGTAAAAGATATGGCCGGGAGAGCTAAAACTAAGGCTCTTAAAGCTAACGAAATGGAAGGTTCTACTTTCTCTGTTTCTAATCTTG
Source organism: Flavobacteriales bacterium UBA2306 (assembly GCA_002345565.1). Classification (GTDB taxonomy): domain Bacteria; phylum Bacteroidota; class Bacteroidia; order Flavobacteriales; family Weeksellaceae; genus Epilithonimonas. The sequence continues at coordinate 625,907 of DDVS01000002.1, forward strand.
GAATGTTCGGAATTGAGACGTTTACATCAATTATCAATCAACCGAATTCTGCAATCTTATCTGTAGGAGCAATCATCGAGAAGCCAATCGTTAAGAACGGACAAATCGTAGTTGGAAATACAATGAAATTGTCTCTTGCTTGTGATCACCGAGTAATCGATGGGGCAACAGGAGCTCAGTTCTTGCAAACGTTGAGAACTTACCTAGAAAGTCCATTGACGCTTTTATTAGGATAGAATAACTTATTCGAAATATTTATAAAACCTTTCAATTCTGTTGAAAGGTTTTTTTATTCTTTACTGTTAATGTATTAAATTATATTTTAAATATTGGATTTTCATTACATTTGCATCGTGAAAAAACTTGGTTTTTTATTTCTGTTTTCAGGTGTTTTTGCGTTGGGGCAAGATCACCTTTCTGGTTTTAATATGATGTCTTTTACGTATAAGATAGATCCGAAATGGATGGCTTATGTGGAACTCCAAACCAGAGCCAGACGGGATTATACAGTCATTGATTATTACGAGACCAAAGGTGGAATCGGGTACAATCTGAATAAAAAGAATCAGGTTTTTGTAGGACTTGGAAGATATGGAACTTATGAGAAAATGAAGATTTCTCAGGAGGAATTCAGGCTTTGGTTACAATATACTTTTACACAGAGATTTGGACGACTGAAGCTAGATCACAGAGGTAGGGCAGAGCACAGATTTTTTTATGCTAGCCAAACTGGAGAACATACAGAAGCCAATCGTTTCCGATATAGACTGAGTGCAACTTTGCCCATTAATAAAGATAAAGTGCAGGAAAATACCTTCTTTGTGAACGCATTTGAAGAATTATTCTTTGGCTCAAAAGATCCCAATTTTAAAAGAAACAGAACCTTTGCTGGTTTTGGATATCAGTTCAATAATACCGTTTCTGCAACAACTGGATATATGTTCCAAAGGGAGTTTTCTACAAAAGGAAATGACAGTTTCCATTTTCTATATTTTGCTTTGAATTTTACCTTAGATTCTACGGATGATGAGAAAGATATTGTGATTCCGATGGTGGATTAATTTACCACATAGACATATAGTTTATAAAAAAGGTCAATAGATGAATTTTCTATTTGACCTTTTTTTTAATTTTTCCAGACAAATATTAAGTCTATGTGCCTATGTGGTTTTCAAATTTTAATACTTTTCAGAAAGATAAAGATAAGCTTTCAGATATTTGTTGAAGCGTTTCAAATCTTTTTCTTCCAATAGGGTAGTGCATCTTGCCAAATCCATATTGTCCCGAAGGTCATTAATCTTGACTGCAATAGCCAAAGGATTTTTCTCAATTCTTGCTATGAAAGCATCATAATCCAGATGTTCTTCTTCTCTTTTTGTAAGACATTCTATAGCTTCCAATATATGTTCTGGGAAGCCTTTTTCTCGTAGATATTCTATGGGATAATCTGGATTGTCCTCCACAACATCGTGAAGAATCCCCACAATTTTTTCATCGATGGTTTTTCCGGCATTCATCACTCGGAAAACGTGCCCAAGGTAGGGTGCATCGTATTTGTCGGTTTGTTTTTTGTGTGCTTTGGTAGCGATTTTTATGGCTTTGTAGAGGAGTTCGTGGGTGGACATTTGTTATTTCTTCTTTAATTGTATAGAATCTTTTGGCTTTTCAATTTTATATTGTTGAGGTTTTGTTTGTTGAAGCTCATAATATTGTTCAGCCGGTTTTTTATTAAGCATTTTGTATTTGGAAGCCTTGGCAGAATCTACGTTTTTATAAAAAACAGATTGATCTTTTTTTATTATCTCTGTTTTTTTATTAGCGCTATCTCGCTGAATTTTAGGAGATGTATTTTTATTGTTTTTTATTTGCGAATGAGCGAAACAAAAAGCAAAAATGCTTATGAATGGTATTAACTTTTTCATTGATTTAAATTTTAGATTGAAATTAAAAAAAAACCTTAACATATATAGTTAAGGTTATATTAAAATATAAAATTTCAAATTACCTCCCTTTCAACTCATCCAACAATCTCTCCAAAGAATTCAAATCAGAAATCAAAACTTCTCTAGCTTTCGCTCCATTAAAGCCTCCAACAACACCTGCCGCTTCCAATTGATCCATAATTCTTCCGGCTCTGTTATATCCTAATTTCAGTTGTCTTTGTAACATAGAAGTCGAACCTTGTTGTGTAGAAACCACGATTCTTGCACCTTCTTCAAACAATGCATCTTTTTCGTTCGGGTCAAAAGCGCCAACCGTAGAACTGCTTTCTTCACCGGAATATTCTGGTAGAAGATAAGCGTCAGAATAACCTTTTTGTTCTCCAACAAATTCCGCAATTCTTTCTACTTCTGGCGTATCTACAAATGCACATTGTAAACGAGTCAAATCATTTCCGTTGAAATAAAGCATATCGCCTTTTCCCACCAATTGTTCTGCTCCAGGCGAATCCAAAATCGTTTTGGAATCTACTCCCGAAATCACACGGAAAGCAACCCTCGCAGGGAAATTCGCTTTAATCATACCTGTAATGACGTTAACAGAAGGTCTTTGTGTTGCAACGATTAAATGGATTCCAATTGCTCTCGCTAACTGTGCCAATCTCGCAATCGGATGTTCCACTTCTTTTCCTGCAGTCATAATCAAATCTGCAAATTCGTCCACAACTAGAACGATGTAAGGCAAATATCTGTGTCCGTTTTCTGGATTCAGTTTTCTTTGAGCAAACTTCGCATTGTATTCTTTGATGTTTTTACAGAATGCATTTTTCAACAATTCGTAACGGTCATCCATCTCGATACAAAGCGAGTTCAATGTATTAATTACTTTAGCATTATCTGTGATGATTGCATCTTCTGTATCAGGCAATTTTGCTAAATAATGTCTTTCAATTTTTGAATAAAGCGATAATTCTACTTTCTTCGGGTCAACCATTACGAATTTCAATTCGCTTGGATGTTTTTTGTAAATTAATGAAGTCAGAATTGCATTAATACCAACCGATTTACCTTGTCCAGTTGCTCCTGCCATTAAAAGGTGAGGCATTTTTGCCAAGTCAGCTACGAAAACTTCATTAGAAATAGTTCTTCCAAAAACGATTGGCAAATCCATATCAACCGATTGGAATTTCGGAGAAGCTACAACAGAACGCATCGAAACCATTGTTGGATTTTTTCTTGGAACCTCGATTCCAATGGTTCCCTTTCCGGGCATTGGTGCAATAATTCTGATTCCAAGTGCAGAAAGATTCAAAGCGATATCATCTTGTAATTTTTTAATCGCTGCAACACGGATTCCGGCTTCTGGTACGATTTCGTAAAGTGTTACAGTTGGACCAATCGTTGCTTTGATTTCAGAAATCCCAACGTTGAAAGTTTTTAATAAACCAACTATTCGGTTTTTATTTTCTTCGAGTTCGTCTTTATTAATAGTGATTTCCTCGTTTCCGTAATCTTTCAGTAATTCTACAGAAGGCATCTGGAATTTAGCCAAATCCAATTTGTGGTCATACAAACCGTGTTTGCTAACTAAGTCATCTGATTTTTGTTGTTCTGCATTAACAGGGAAATCTTCGTCTTTTTTAATTTCTACATTGAAAGCAAAATCATCCTCAGCTTTTACAACTGGAGTTTCCACAGTTGGCTTTTGAGGCTGAGTTTGAGTTGGAGTTGGAGTAGAAGTAGAAGATAATATGATAGGCTCAGGAACAGATTCCTTAATCGGTTCTTTGATTTCTTCTCTGAAAGATGTCTGATTTGGTGTTTTGATTGGTTCAAAATCCTGAGTGACTTTGATATTATTAAAATCATTGTCAGTTTTAACAGGATTTGAATTAGTCGAAATATCTTCAGGAACAATTTCTTTTTCTAGTTCTTCATCAGCTTCAAATTCTTCTTCAGAATCCGGCATCAGACTTTTCAATTTCCCGAATGTATTATCATTAATATCATTCAATTTATTTTTGATGGAACTTGGTCTTAGATTAAATTCCAAAACAAAATATAAAGCGAAACTTACCAAAAGTACCAGCCAAAGTCCGACAGAACCGATGTACGATTTCAGATAATCCATAATCTGATAACCATAAACACCGCCAAGAACGCCTTCGCCATTAGTGACTGCGCCGAAGAAAATTGGCGTCCAGCAAATGAAAAATAAACTGTGAGAAATAGTTTTCCAAGGTTTGAAATAATTCTTCTTAAAAACCAAAGTTCCAAAAACAAAACACAAAAATGCCACAACAAACGCTGCTACACCAATACTTTCAAAAATGAAGAGATTTCCCAGCCAATCACCGATTTTCCCAAATAGATTGGAAGATTGTACGGTTTTGTCTGCCATTGTTCCTGCTTGACTTTGGTCGGCTTTCCAGTTCATCAGATAAGAGACGAAAGAAAGTGTCAAGACAACGGATAATATGATGAGCGTAACGCCCGAAATTATTCTTGGTTTTGAGATGATTTTGCCAGTGTTAGAGGTCGTATTTTGTTCGTTGTTCATTTTCAAAAAAAGGTCAATAGTTGCAAATTTAATGTTTTTTCTTTCTGTTAAAAATATTGTGATGGTTTTGTTTGAAAGAAATTTTAATTAAGAACATTAAATCTTATTGTATAAAAATTAATATCCTGAGTGACCAATTATTATGTTTGGAAATAATATATTTTTTCGAGGAGAAAAATAAAAATGGCGAAAAACCATCAAGAAAAATCATTGAAAAATTTGTTAAAAGCAATTTTTATAAAGATGAAGATTCTCTGATGGCAGCATCTGTTGAAAGAAAGGGAATCTCCGAGCTATTTCCTTTAATAATATTGTTTAATATTGTCTAAACTTTTGGGGAATCTATTGTTATGAAGCTTTTTTTTGGCTCAACCAAAGGACAAACGATTCACAAAGAGTATAAATTTTTTTTAATCTTAGTGAACTTTATGTAAAATTAGTGTCTTTTTGGTTTCAAAAAATTAATGAAAATGCTTAGGAAAAGCTTCTCTTGGCGTTTGTTTCAGAATATTGAGCTTGAACCAAGACTTCAGAAAACCGTAACCGTAAGAAAACATTTGAATGTAAGTTGAAATCACAGCCATTGAAGCGATGCTGATATTTTTTGTCAAAATCAAGGCGTGGCAGAAAACTAAAAAAGTATAAAATCCATATAGAAAAAGTAACAAACCATTTCCCCAAACGAAATAATGAATCATCCCCACTAAATAACCCAGCAAAAATAAGCTCGGAAACCAAAAAGTTGGTTTCACATATTTCGGATGTCTTTGATTAAGAATCGGTCGCGCACAACCAAATTGATAAACCTGTTTTGAGAATTTACCAAAATCTGTTCTTCGTTTGTGATAAACACCGATATTGTCATAGAATTTGGTTGTAAATCCATTTTCCCAAAGTGTCATCGACAAATCTGGGTCTTCACCAATTCTCATTTCTGAGAAACCACCAACTTTCAGGAAAGTTTCTTTGTTGACTCCCATATTGAAACTTCTCGGTTGGAATTTCGTCACAGCATTTTTATTGCCTCGGATTCCGCCAGTTGTAAAAACCGAAGTCATAGAGTAGGAGATTGCCTTTTGCATCAGATTAAAACCTTTGTGTGCTTTATCTGCGCCTCCAAAAGCATCTGCTGGATTTTCTGTCAGATTTTTCTTAATATTTTCGATGTAATCTGTTTCTACAATCACGTCCGAATCTACAAAAACCAGCCAATCATTTTTTGCTCGTTTTGCTCCATAATTTCGGCTCAATCCAGGACCAGAATTACCTTTTCTAAAAAACTGAATATCCAACAGGTTTTCAAAAGTTTCCACAGTCGGAAGCAGATTAATTTTAGAACCGTCATCGACAATAATGACTTCAAAATCTTTATCCGTCTGATGAGATAATGAATTAAGAAGCTCGAACAGTTCGTCTTTTCTGTTGAATATGGCTATGATGATGGAAATTGTTGGATTCAATTTAGTAATTTGAAAATGATTTTCAAAAGTATTGAAAAAGGATTGATTCTGAAAAGAAGACAAGAAGTTTTAACAATAAAGACCGGATTAATCTATTATTTTGTAAATTCGGTTTAGAAAATTATTGATTATGGATGCTATCAGACAGTTTGTAGATGTGAAAGATAATTCTTTCCAAATCACACTTCCAGAAGACTTTAAGGCAAAAAGGGTAGAAGTAATTATTCTTCCTTCTGATGATTTTCAAATTTCCGAAGAAACAAAAACTCTTATCAACGAAAGAAAGGCGGAATATTTAAAAAATCCTGATGAAGCGACAGATTTTGATGAGTTTTTGGATGAAATGGAAAAAGGCTTATGAAAAAATATAAAGTCGTAATTACTGATTTTGCAAAAGTAGACATCAAGAAAGCGAAAGAATATTATAATGATATCAATGCAAATCTTGCCAAACAATTTCTAATTAGAATACGAGAGGCCAAGTCGTATATTTCACAAAAGCCAAATGGAAATGCTGTGATTTATCAAGATGTAAGAATGCATCTTATAAAACAATTTCCCTATCATCTACATTATTTTTTAGACGAAGAAAGAAACCAAATTGTTGTAATTGCTGTAGAATTTGCAAAACGCGAAAATCTGGATTTTTCCGAAAGAAAATAGTTTTTACTTCAAATTTTTGAAATGTTCTCTTGCTTCTTTATCATTATTCTTTTTTCCATTTCCACCAGAAAATAGATTGAAAAATTCGAAAAATAATTCTATTATATCTCCAATCATTCCTTGATTTTATGGACTTTCTTCGTCCCATCATACATCTCGTACTGCAAAAATCTCGTTTCCAATTTTCCGTTGAATAACTTGATTTTTCGTGAAGGTCTCAATCCAATTTTCTTAGGCGCATCCAGGTCAGCAGAAATCAGCCAAGCTAAAGTATTTGGATAATGTTGTTTGAAAGTATCTCCAATTTTTTTGTAGAAATCATCATCATTAATAGAAATCCTTTCATCATAAGGCGGATTAAAAACCATTAATAACGGAAACAAATCTTTTTCAGAATCAAAAAAGTTTTGTTTTCTCACTTCGATGATATCTTCCATCTCTGCAGATTCAATATTGGTTCTGGCAGCGTTCAGCGCTCTTGCATCGATATCATAACCCACAATTTTTCCTGTGAATTCTCTCACCCTGTTGATTCTGTACTCTTTGATTGTTCGGAACAATTCTTCATCATAACTTTTCCAGTTTTGGAAAGAAAAGTTCTTACGGAAAATCTGAGCAGGCAAATCCATAGCAATCATCGCCGCTTCTATTAATAATGTTCCGGAACCGCACATTGGGTCTAGAAAATTGCCTTTTCCGTCCCAACCTGCGAGTTGTAACATTCCGCTTGCGAGAACTTCGTTAATCGGAGCAACGGTTTGCTCTTTTCTGTATCCACGTTTGAAAAGCGGATCGCCCGAACTGTCGATAGAAATGGTAACCAATTCTCTGTCGATATGAAGATGAAATTTGATATCCGGATTGTCTTTATTAACGCTTGGTCTTATATTATGTTTTTCTTGAAAATAATCAACAATCGCATCTTTCATTTTCAAAGTCATAAATTGGGAATGACTGAATCTCTCCGAATTTACGGTCGCATCAATCGCAAAAGACTGATGTTTTTCCAAAAACTGGTCCCAATCAAATTTGAATAATTTGTCATAGAATTTACTCTCATTAAAAGCTTTGAATTCCAGTATCGGAACCAAAATTTTAAGAGCTGTTCTGCAAGAATAATTGAGTTTGTAAAGAAAACCAAGGTCGCCTTCGCAAGTTACCGCACGGTTTTTAGCTTCCACTTTTTTACCTCCTAATTTCTTAACTTCCTCAGCCAAAACCTGTTCTAGTCCAAAGAAAGTTTTGATTTGTATTTGCAGATTATCTGTATTCATAGCGCAAAGATAATAGATTATTAGATGATAGATAAAAGACAAATGAAAATCCTTTAAAATCTATTGTCTATAATCTATACGTCTCGCATCTTTTTTCTTAATTTTGTAGGATGCAATGGTTCGAAGAATGGTTTGATACACCATATTATCATATTCTCTATAAAAATCACGATTACAAAGAAGCAGAAGATTTTTTGAATCTTTTGACTGATTTTCTGAAACTAGAAAGAAACTCCAAAATAATTGATTTGGCTTGCGGAAAAGGCAGACACTCGATATATCTTAATAAATTGGGTTATGATGTTTTTGGTCTGGATTTGTCAGAAAAAAGTATCAATTATGATAAACAATTTGAGTCTGAATCGTTGAAGTTCCGAGTTCACGATATGAGAAATAAGATTGAGAATGAGCCTGTTGATGCGGTTTTTAATTTGTTTACAAGTTTTGGATATTTCGAAACGGAAGAAGAAGATAAAAGTGTTTTCCGTTCTGTTTCTGATGTTTTGAAGAATAATGGTTATTTTGTTCTCGATTTCTTGAATGCAGAATATGTCAGAAAAATGATTACGCCACAGATGTCTATCGAAAGAGAAAATATCATTTTCAATATCAAAAAACATATTGAAGGCGAGTATATTATGAAGGAAATCGATTTTGAAGCGGATGATAAAAAACATCATTATTTTGAGCGCGTAAAACTGACTTCTCCGGAGAAAATTCTGAACTTTGCAGAAGAATTCGGTTTTGAACTCATCAAGCGTTGGGGCGATTATCAACTGAATGATTTTGATGAAAAGAATTCTCAAAGATGTATTAATTTATTTAGAAAGAAATAAGAATCAAGTTTTAAAATGATTATACTTCTACTGATATTAAGTGTTCTGATTGGTGTTTTTCTCGGAAAATATTTTGGGAGCAAACAACAATTCGCCAAAAATCTTCTTATTCTAAGTGCCGGTTTTCTGATAACGATCTGCTTGAACGAGGTTTTTCCGGAAGTTTATCATTCCGAAGACCATAATATTGGGATTTTTGTAATTCTCGGTGTTTTGATTCAGATGTTGTTGGAAAGTTTGACAAAAGGTTTTGAACACGGACATCTTCATCATCATTCCGACGAACATTCGATCATTCCTGTCGCATTGATTATTGGACTTTTTGTTCACGCTTTTATAGAAGGAATTCCTTTGTCGCACGAGAAAGAGACCTTGTCGCCTTATCTTTTGGGAATCTTGTTTCATAACATTCCTATTTCCTTTGTTTTGGGAAGTTTCTTGGCTCACAGCAAAAATTTCTCTACCAAATTCTGGTTGATTGTTATGGTTTTTGCATTAGCATCGCCTTTGGGAATGTTACTTGGAAAATACTTTGATGAGAATCTGAAAGTTTATTTCTTGGCTGTTGTTGGTGGGATTTTTCTCCATATTTCATCCGTTATTATTTTCGAAAGTAATAAGAATCACAAAATGGATTATCAAAAAATCATTCTTGTTATTTGTGGAATCGCATTAGCTCTAGGTGGACATCTTTTTCATCATCATTAATTAAAAAATATTTTCTACTTCAGTAGGAAAATCATAATTTTACTCAAATCGATTTTATGGGATTTTTAGATCAATTTTTTGGTAAAAAAGAAGAGCAGGATCAATCCAAAAGTCTTTGGAAAAAGATTGAATCCGAAAAGGATTTAGATTCTGCTGTTGAGAAATCTTCAAAACAAAAAGTCTTGATTTTCAAACATTCAACACGTTGCTTTATAAGCAAAACTGTATTGAAAAATTTTGAGAAACAAATGCAGGCTTCGAATAAAGATTATGCTTATTATTTCTTAGATTTGTTAGCCAATCGATCAATTTCCAACGAGATAGAATCTCGGTTTGATGTGGTTCATCAGAGTCCGCAATTAATCGTTTTGGAAAATGGGAAAGCTGTTAAAAATGCTTCTCATCACAACATTGATTTAGAAACAATTTAATTTAATTTTTTAAAGATCTTTCCTTTATTTATTATGGTTCATCAAAACTTTAGTAATCATCTTTCGCAAATATTAGGCGTTCCTATTAATAGTATTGAGTTCTGTTCTTCTTTTTATGAAGTAAGAGAAGTCAAAAAAAATGAAGTTATACTCAGAGAAGGAGAAGTTTCTGATGCTACTTTTTTTGTTGAAAAAGGATTACTGAGAATGTATTCAATCGATAAAGCAGGGAAAGAACACGTTATACAGTTTGCGCCGGAGGGTTGGATTATTTCTGATACAACAAGCCAATTACTAAACGAGAAATCTAGATTTTACATAGAAGCTATTGAAGAAAGTACAATTGTTATTACCCGAGATGGTTTTTTTGAACATCTTTCCAAAGAATATCCGGAAGTTGCCGAGAAAAATCAAAGATTGATGTTCAATCATATCAAGAATCTTCAAAATCGTGTGAATGCGCTGATTAGTACAACTGCAGAAGAACGTTACCTTGATTTTCTGAAAAAATATCCAAATCTAATGCTCAGAGCGCCACAATGGATGGTTGCTTCATATCTTGGAATCACGCCGGAAAGTTTGAGTCGAGTAAGAAAAGAATTGGCGAAGAAGAAATTTGAAATTTAATATTTTGAATCGATTTTTATTATTAATTCTATTTTCGATTTTCAGTTTCGGACAAAGTCAATTAAAAGAAAACCTGGCTCACAAAACATTTTCTGCAAAAGTTATCGGAATAATGGACGGCGATACGATGGAAATTCTTTATAAGAAAACGCCCATCAAAATCCGTCTCGCTCACATCGATTCTCCTGAGAAAAGAGGAACTCAGCCTTTTGGTAACAATGCCAAACAGGCTTTGTCTAATCTTTGCTTTGGAAAAACAGTTACGATAAAAGCAGAAAAATACGACCGTTACAAAAGACTGATTGCAATTGTAATCAATGATAAAGGTCAAAATGTGAATCAACAAATGCTAAAACAAGGAATGGCTTGGCATTATAAAAAATATTCCAAAGATGCCGATTATGCAATGCTGGAAACAGAAGCCCGAAAAAATAGAGTAGGACTTTGGCAAGATAAAATCCCGATTGCGCCTTGGCTCTGGAGAGAAAAAAAGAAAAAATGAATCACCAAATTTTAAAAGCAAATATCTCTGATATTCCAGACTTGTGTCAAATGATGAAGGATTTCTACGCGATTGACCTTTATCCGTTTGATGAAAAAATCACGAATGAAAATTTTGTGAAATTTATTAATAATGACAATTATGGACAATGTTTCAAAATTGTTTGTGAAGGTCAAACTGCAGGTTATATTATTCTTGCTAAATATTTTAGTTTTGAATTTGGCGGCGAGATTTTGTTTTTAGATGAATTGTTTGTAAAACCTGAATTTCAAGGGAAATCTCTTGGCAAAAAATCTCTGGAATTTGTGAAAGATTATTCGTTGAAGAATAACTTTAAAGTTGTGCTTTTAGAAATCGAAAACCATAATGAAAAAGCTAAAAAACTTTATGAACATTATGGTTTTCAAAATCATAAAAGGAGTTTGATGATTCTTAAGAATTGATTATCTAAAATCAGCAATCACTTCATCTACTTTTTCAAGATAGGATTTCTTCTGTTCATCAGTCGCAAAAGAGTAGTTAAAGGAGTTTTTGACTAATGTAATTATGTCTTCTTGGGAAAGATTCAAAGCTTGCCGAACTGATTCAAAGTTAGCATTCATGTAACCTCCAAAATAAGCCGGATCATCGGAATTAACTGTAGCTTTGATTCCTTTGTCTAAAAGCTTTTTCAATGGATGGTTGGTCATGACATCGGTGTTTCTCAATTCCAGATTTGAAAGTGGGCAAACTGTTAAGGCTAAATCTCTTTTCACAATTTCCTGAACCAGATTTTCATCTTCCAGACATCTGTTTCCGTGGTCGATTCTTGCAACTTTAAGAACATCAATAGCTTCCCAAATATAGTCTGCCGGACCTTCTTCTCCAGCGTGCGCAACAGGAATGTAACCTTCTTTTACAGACGCTTCAAATACATTTTTGAATTTAGTTGGAGGATTTCCCATTTCGGAAGAATCCAAACCGACAGAAGTAATCAAATCTTTATAAGGAAGCGATTGCTTCAAAGTTTCAAAAGCGGATTCTTCTGAAAGATGTCTTAGATAACTCATTATAAATAAGGAATTGATTCCCCATTTTTCCTTCGCATCCAATCTTGCTTTTTGTAATCCATTGATAACAGTTTCGAAAGCGATTCCACGTTCTGTATGCGTTTGTGGGTCAAACATTATTTCGGTATGAATAACGTTGTTCTCATAACATTTTTGATAATAAGCCATTGCCAAATCGTAAAAATCTTTCTCGTGAATCAAAACGCCAGCTCCGGCATAATAAATGTCCAAAAAATCCTGAAGACAAGAGAATTGATAAGCTTTTTTAACTTCATCAATGGTTTTATAAGGAATCTCGATTTGGTTTCTTTGGGCGATTTCGAACATCAGTTCCGGTTCAAAACTTCCTTCAATATGTAAATGTAATTCTGCTTTTGGAAGCGCAGCTATAAAATCTTGCATAGTTTTTTGATTTATTCAAAAGTAACAAAAAGGCTTTATAAAATTGAATTATTAATCCATAAAAGACACAAAAGTTTAATTTCCTAAAAATTTTATAACAAATTAAAATAAGGATAATGATTCAAGTAAACTTTTTTGCTCTTTGAATGTTTATTCTTTATGATTCTTCTTTTGTAACTTTGTGGTTTTGTAAAAAAAAATAAAAAAGGCTTTAGAAATCTCTTTCCAAAGCCTTTTTCTACAAAAAATAAACTATTTATTTGTCTATTGAACCCATTACTTTTTGAGCAAAGGAATTCAAAGCATCTTTTTCGCTCATTCCGTTATTTACGTTGGCGTGAACTTCTAAAGCGCCGCAAATGTTTGTAATCAATTCTCCTGTAACGTTCAAGTCTTCTTCAGAAACATTTCGGAATTCTGAAAAACTTTCCAAAACTTCCAAAGTTGCTTCCAGATTTTCTGGCGTTTGGTTTTGATAAAACTGTCTTATAATTGGTAATTTCATTATTCTAAATTAATTTTAAATTTACTACTGAAAATTTTAACGCAAAGTCCGCAAAGTTTTTTAAAACTTATTGAAAATATTTTAAGTTTCGCAAAGACGTAAAACTCAGCAAAGCTCTAAAATTTTCAGTTATTAATCTTTTATTTCTGAAAACAAATTAATAAGACTTTCCGCTTGATTGGTCTGAACCTGATTTTTCAAAGTTCCACCTTGAAATACTGCAAACGTCGGCAAATTGTCAACAGTTGCTAACTTTCTGCTTTCCGGTAATTTTTCTGCATCAACGTAGTAGAAAGGAATTGCATCATTTTCTGAAGCTAATTTTTTGAATTTTGGTTTCATAATTCTGCAGTTTCCACACCAGCTTGCGCCATATTGAACTACTACCTTGTCATTTTCACTTACGATCTGTTGTAAGTTATCTTCTGTTAGTTCTATGTACATTTTACAATTATTAATGATTGATTATAAATGATAATTGATTGTAAAAATCAATTAGTTTTTAGCAAGATATTCAGCAGTAGAGTTTCTGTTGGCACTCATAGCTTCTTTACCTTCTTCCCAGTTTGCTGGACAAACTTCTCCGTGTTTTTGAACGTGCGCATAAGCATCGATTAATCTAAGATATTCTTTCACGTTTCTACCCAATGGCATATCGTTTACAGATTCATGGAAGATTTTTCCGGTTTCGTCAATCAAATAAGTTGCTCTGTAAGTGACGTTCGAACCTGTGAAAACTTCGTTTCCTTCTTCGTCATATTCCAGATCTTGATCTACAATTCCAAGGATGTTTGCCAATTGTCTGTGTGTATCTGCAAGAATTGGGTAAGCTACACCTTCAATACCACCATTGTCTTTTGGTGTGTTTAACCAAGCGAAATGAACTTCGTTTGTGTCACAAGATGCACCAATTACAACGGTGTTTCTTTTTTTGAAATCCTCTAGAGCTTCCTGAAAAGCGTGTAATTCTGTTGGGCATACAAATGTGAAATCTTTTGGATACCAGAATAAAAGGACTTTTTGCTGATTGTTAACCGCTTCTTCAAACACATTGATCTTAAGATCATCACCCATTTCACTCATTGCATCAATTGCAACACTTGGAAATAATTTACCTACTAATGCCATAATATTTAAGTTTTAAATTGTTTTAAATTAACAGAAGCGAAATTACAAAGATTTTGTGAATTGAATATTAATTTTTGATTTATAAAATCTATCACTGTAAATTATTCTGAATGATGTTTGTTAATCAGGCTTTTAATTGTTAATACGAGATTAGATAAAGTTTTAATAAAGCTTTTCGCCTTAAATTCTCTATCAAATTTCAAACAAAAAATTAACAAAAAGAATGAGCAAAATCAGAAATTCCAAAGTTTTAAATAAAAAAACATCACAAAAAATAGACTGCACCCAAAAGTTTAGACAAAATTAAATAATATCTTTATAGGAAAGAGTTCGGTATAGTACCTGACTCTTTCCTTTTAGATTGAGTCTTATTCTATCGTGATTGTACTAATGAATATACTTCACGATTTTTTTCTTGAATCGTTCAACACAACCAAATTTTTACTAAGAATTTGAATTTAATCTGTTTCCTTTACCCAAAGCAGAAAATCCTGAACGGAAGATTGATTGATGGTGAAAAATTCCGTAATGGCGAGCGCAGATTTCTGTTGTTGGACAAACATTTAAAAAATACAGTTCTGGCATTCTCAAAACCGGAACTAAAATCTTAATGCTGCTAAACACCGAAAATTTCTTGTGGTAATGCGAGAGGTGAAAATAAGCAAAGTCCTAATCTGTAATTCCCAACTTTTCCTTATTTTCGTTAAAAATCAAAACGATTATGAAGATCAAATTGACCATTTGTTTACTGGCTTTTCTTAATTTTTATGAAGCGCAGGAAAATGTGACCTACCAAAAACCGTCTGCGGAAATTTTGAAACTCGCAGATTACGACAGGCCGCCAAGTGTTTTAACCAATTCTAAAAAAAACTGGGTGGTTTTTGTTTATAGACCAACTTATAAAACCTTGAATGACCTCAGCCAGCAGGAAATGAAATTGGGAGGATTAAGAATTAATCCGGTGACGAATATTTCAAGCACAATAACCTATTCTAACAACCTGAAGGTCCGTAAAATGAATGAAAAGACCGAAGTTCAAGTAAAAGGTCTTCCGCAAAATCCCAAAATTGCGAATACTAATTTCTCGCCGGACGAAAAGAAATTGGCATTTACCAACACCACAGATAAAGGTGTAGAGCTTTGGGTAGTAGATCTGGAAACGGCCACCGCAAAAAAGCTGACTAAAGATCATCTCAACGCTAACTTATATTATCCCTTTGTCTGGATGAAAGACTCTCAAAGTTTTCTGATCAAGGTAATCCCAGAAAACAGACCACCATTGATGGATGCTTCAAAAGATCTTCCTACAGGTCCCACTGTGTCCACAGCAGACGGAAAAGTTTCGCAAAACAGAACCTATCAGGATTTATTGAAGAATCCGCAGGATGAAAAGAATTTTGAAACCCTCACACAGTCAGAATTGTACCATGTGGATTTAGAGGGGAATCTTAAAAAGTTTAAAGACAAAGATATTTTCTATGCGCTCAGTTATTCTCCGGATGGCAATTATTTGATGGCGACCACCATTAAAAAACCGTTTTCATATATTGTGCCTTTAAGCAGATTTCCTACAACTGCAACGGTTTATGATGCCAAAGGAAATGAAGTAAAAGTAGTCAACGAAATCCCTCTGAATGAAATTATGCCGAAAGGATTTTCATCCGTAAGAACAGGCAAAAGAGAGATGAGCTGGAGAGCAGATCAGCCGGCAACTTTGGTCTTTGCGGAAGCTTTGGATGGAGGAGACCAGTCTAAAACTGTGGATTTCCGAGATGAAATTTTCACCTGGGAAGCGCCGTTTAATGCTGCACCAAAGTCTTTCTTCAAAACAAAACAGAGATATGAAGACACCAGCTGGACTAATAGCCATTACGCCATTGTATCCGAAGGTTGGTATGATACGAGAAATACAAAATCTTATCTCGTAGATCTCAATAACGGAAAATTTCAGGTAATCGAGGATAGAAATTATCAGGATGTCTATAATGATCCGGGAAGTTTTAACACCACAAAAAACCAATACGGATGGTATGTCATCGATATGAAAGACGATAAGTCTTATCTTATCGGAGCAGGATTTACCAAAGACGGGCAACATCCTTTTATCGATGAAATGGATATGAAATCTCTAAAAAAGAAAAGACTTTACACCTCCAATCTTAAAGGGGCAAAAGAAGAAATCATCGATATTCTGGATGCTAAAAAAGGGGACGTTTTAACGCTGCAACAATCTGCAAGCTCCTATCCGAATTACTTCAGAAAAAATATTAAATCTAATAAATCGGAACCCGTAACCCAGTTTGCCAATCCTTTTGAAAGTATTAAAGATGTTTACAAAGAAGTGATTACTTACAAAAGAAACGACGGCGTTACGTTAACAGGAACGCTTTACCTCCCTGCAAACTACGACAGAAAGGCAAAAAAAGAAAAACTTCCGTTGTTAATTTGGGCCTATCCTACAGAATATAAGGATAAAAACACGGCAGGACAAAATACACAGAATCCAAACGATTTTACCTTCCCGTATTACGGATCTTTTGTTTATTGGACGGCAAAAGGTTATGCCGTTTTGGATGATGCAGCGTTCCCGATTATCGGTGAAGGGAAAACTGAGCCTAATGATACGTTTATCCCACAATTGGTTGCCAACGGAAAGGCGGCGATTGATGCGGTAGATCAGTTAGGCTACATCGACCGGACAAAAGTAGCTGTGGGAGGACATTCTTACGGTGCATTTATGACGGCCAATCTTTTAACCCATTCTAAAGATTACGCCTGCGGAATTGCCAGAAGTGGCGCGTATAACAGAACGTTGACGCCTTTTGGTTTCCAAAGCGAACAGAGAAATTACTGGGACGTTCCAGAAATTTACAATGCGATGTCTCCGTTTATGAATGCGGATAAAATGAAAACTCCAA
Organism: Flavobacteriales bacterium UBA2306; assembly: GCA_002345565.1. Lineage (GTDB taxonomy): Bacteria > Bacteroidota > Bacteroidia > Flavobacteriales > Weeksellaceae > Epilithonimonas. Next base: position 642,910 of record DDVS01000002.1, read on the forward strand.
TGTTGCTAGTTCATGGCGATGCAGACAACAATCCGGGGACTTTTACCTTGCAAACCGAAAGGTATTTCCAGGCTTTGAAAAATCTGGGAGCACCGGTGAGAATGGTACTGTTGCCGAAAGAAGCTCACGGCTATGTGGCTAAAGAAAATATTTTGCATTTGCTTTGGGAACAGGATCAGTTTCTGGAGAAATGTTTAAAGAAATAAATGAAAATCTCGCTCATCGGCGAGATTTTTTTATTAGAGTCTGTTTAAATTTAAAACAAAATATTTTTTACCACATAGCCAGGTAGATTTTTTGTAAAATTAAAATTAAAATAAAATAGTAATCTTTCACTCTATTTTTTTTTCTATTTCAAGACTGTGTGTTAGAATTTCTATGGGTCTATGAAGTTTCAATAACTTATAATCAGGCTCGGATATCTACATATTTTGCTTAAATGTTAATAGGACGAAGTCAAAGGATCCCGATTTTCACCCAAATTTCTAACCTATAGTTTCCAACTTCTAGCCTGCAAAAAAAATCTGATTCTGAGATAAAAAATGTATATTTGCTCTACGCTTTAGGGGTATTCTGAAAAGAATTGAGAGAGTCCCTTTGAACCTGATACGGCTCACACCGACGTAGGGAAAAGCAGGAATGCATCTTTTGATGTTTTCTTTCTTATTCTATTTGTTTTCCTAAAGCTTATTTTAAATCAAAATTAAATGGAAAACAACCTCTGGAATTACATTCAATCCGTAAAAAATCAATCGCCACTTGTTCATAATATCACCAATTTCGTGGTAATGAATAATACTGCCAATGCGCTTTTGGCAGTCGGAGCTTCACCGATTATGGCTCACGCAAAATCTGAAATCAAAGAAATGGTCGCCATTTCGAATGCTGTCGTTATCAATATCGGAACACTCGATGAATATTGGTCCGAATCAATGTTGATTGCTGCGGAAGAAGCTCAAAGACTCAATAAAACTTGGATTTTAGACCCAGTCGGAGCAGGCGCAACTTCATTCAGAGATGAGGTTTTGGCGAAGCTTTTACAATTCAAGCCAACCGTTATCAGAGGAAATGCTTCAGAAATTATCGCTTTAGCCAAAGCCAATAACACTGTTACAAAAGGAGTTGACAGTACGGTGGAAAGTAACGAAGCAATAAATGCAGCAAAATTACTTGTTGAAAACTATCAATTTGTAGTCTGTATTTCGGGCGCAACGGATATTATTATTGATGACAAAGAAACTTATTTTGTTGAAAACGGACATCCGTTAATGACCAAAGTAACAGGTTTGGGGTGTTCTGCTTCAGCAATTGTTGGAGCTTTTGCAGCAGTTGCTGAAAATAAAACCGAATCTACCGTTGCTGCAATGTCGCTTTTAGGAATTGCCGGAGAATTGTCTGAAAAGATTTCGAACGGACCGGGAAGTCTTCAAGTGAATATTTTGGATAAGCTTTATAATATTTCTGAACAGGAGTTTTTTGAAAACGTAAAAGTTTCTAAAAAATGAGTGTAGTACAATCATTTCCTTATCAATTATATCTTGTCATTTCCGAAGCTGATTGTAAAGGACGAAACTTTCTTGAAGTTGCCGAACAATCAATTTTAGGTGGTGTAGATATCATCCAATTACGGGAGAAAAATGCTTCCGACCAAGATTTTCTGCAAAAAGCAATTCGTCTGAAAGAAATTACCGATAAATATGGAATTCCTTTAATCATTAATGATAATACTTTCGTAGCCAAAGAAGTCGATGCTTTCGGAATTCACGTTGGGAATAGTGATACTCAGCCAACAGTTTTGAGGGAAAATTCATTTCAAAATAAAATGATTGGTTATTCTATTGAGTATTTAGAACAACTTGAAAACCAGGAAACAATTGTTTCGGATTATTTGGGAATCAGTCCGGTTTTCAGAACAGACACTAAAACCGATACCATAACAGTATGGGGATTGGAGGGTTTAATGAAAATCAGAAAACTGACGGAAAAACCATTGGTTGCCATTGGAAATATCCATTTAAAAAATGCCAGAACTGTGATGGATGCAGGAGCAAATTGCATCGCTGTAGTTTCAGAAATATGCAGTGCTGAAAATCCTCAAAAAGCGGCTTTTAATCTAAAAAACGAAATCAATAAATGAAACGCCAAACGGAAAACATTTTTACTATGGAAAACAAAAATAGGCGTTCCATCTGACCTTAATAAAAAATAAAATTGACAGATGAGACAATACAAATATCCATCAGTTCTCACGATTGCAGGTTTTGATGGAAGTGGAGGCGCAGGAATTCAGGCTGATATAAAAACGATTTCAGCTTTGGGATGTTTTGCAACTTCGGTTTTAACGGCTTTGCCTGTTCAGAATACAATGGGCGTTCGAAATATATTTCCGATTCCTGTTCAGGCGGTTTCAGAACAGATTGAATCAATTTTAGATGACATTTTTCCTGATGCCATAAAAATAGGAATGGTTCACACGCCAGAATTGGCTGAAACCATTGTGGAAACTTTAGCCAAATATAAAAAAGTACCGATTGTTTTTGATCCGGTAATGGTTGCGACAAGCGGACATCGGCTAATTGAAGAAGAAACCATTCAGACGATTATTGAAAAGCTTTTCCCAATTTCAGACATCATCACTCCGAATATGGATGAAGCTTCAATTTTAGCCAATATGGAAGTGAAAACTTTAGAGGATATGAAAATTGCCGGAAAAAACATCAAAAAATTAGGCTGTAAGCATATTCTGCTAAAAGGAGGACATCAAACTACTGAAAAAATTACCTCTCTATTTGATAGTGATAATGATGATTTTCAAACTTTTGAATCATTAAAATTAAATACAAAAAATACCCACGGTTCAGGCTGCACATTGTCATCTGCGATTGCTTCATTTATCGCCCAAGGAAAATCCATAGATGAAGCTGTGGCTTTAGCCCAAAACTATGTTTCAGAAGCTATTCTTGAAGGAAGCAACGTCCAAACCGGAAAAGGAAATGGTCCTTTGAATCACTTTTTTAATCCTCAAAAACTTATCAAGAATGAATTGGTCTGAAAACGCCTGGAAATTAATAGAGAATATTTATAACGACATCATTGAAATGCCTTTTATTAAAGAATTATCAGATGGAACTTTAGACAAAGAAAAATTCCAGTTCTACATTGCTCAGGATTCTTTGTATCTGGAACATTTTGGAAGAACTTTAGCCTTGATAGGAAGTAAAGCGCATCAGATTGAAGATGCTTTGGCTTATATTAGATTTGCCGAAAATGCATTCGTTGTGGAAAATGCTTTGCACGAATCTTATTTTAAAGAATTTGAGATTTCAGACAAAGGAATTTTAGAGCCTGTCTGTCATCATTACATTCATTTTTTGAGAAGTACAGCCGCTTTTGAACCTGTTGAAGTGGCTTTGGCTGCGACTTTACCTTGCTTTTGGATTTATAAAGAAGTCGGAGATTACATTCTGAGTCTTGAAAAAACATCAGAAAATCCTTATCAAAGCTGGATAGAAACTTACGGCGGAGAAGATTTTGCGGTTGCTGTGAAAACTGCCATCGAGATTTGCAACAAAGCCGCTGAAAACACAACTCCCGAAATAAGAAACCGAATGAATGAAGCTTTTATCACCGCTTCCAAACTCGAGTTTCAGTTTTGGCAGGCTGCTTATGATTTGACAATTTGGGAATAATTTAAACCACAAAAGTCGCAAAAGTTTTGTGGTATTTAAGCCCATCATCAGCTCATTTAATGTTATCATGATGAATTTATTACAAATGATGGAAATTCGTTCAAGAGCCTAAAAAGCTGTAACTTTGCGGTTATGAATCAGGATACCATCTGCGCATTAGCAACGGCCAACGGAATTGGCGCCATCGGAATTATAAGAGTTTCTGGGAATCAGTCTTTTGAAATTGTTAATAAGGTTTTTGAAGGTAAAAATCTGGAAAAAGTAGAATCTCATACGGTTCATTATGGTTTTATCAAAGATGAAAATGAAACGATTGATGAAGTCATGATTTCTGTTTTTCATGCGCCGAAGACTTTCACGACGGAAAATTCTGTGGAGATTTCTTTCCATGGCTCGCCTTATATTGGGAAAAAAATCCTTGAAGTTCTGATTAAAAACGGAGCAAGAATGGCGAAAGCGGGCGAGTTTACAATGCGTGCTTTTATGAATGGTAGAATTGATCTTTCCCAAGCCGAATCTATTGCTGACCTGATTGCATCCGAAAACGAAGCTTCCAGAAAAGTCGCTCTTAATCAATTAAAAGGGGGAATTTCTAATGAGATTTCATTCCTAAGAAATGATTTGCTCAACTTCACATCGTTAATAGAACTGGAGCTTGATTTTGCCGAGGAAGACGTTGAATTTGCCGACCGTTCTGCTTTAAAAAACTTAATCTCAAATCTCGAATCCCAAATCTCAAATCTTATTTCAAGTTTCCAATACGGAAATGCCATTAAAAATGGAACTGCTGTTGCGATTATTGGTAAACCAAATGCCGGAAAATCGACACTTTTAAATGCGCTTTTGAAAGAAGAAAGAGCGATTGTAAGTAATATTGCAGGCACAACCCGTGATACGATTGAAGAAATTTTGGATATCAAAGGTCACGCCTTCCGATTGATTGATACAGCGGGTTTACGCGAAACATCGGACGAGATTGAAGCGATTGGCGTAAAAAAAGCCAAAGAGAAAGTAGAAAATGCAGAAATATTGGTTTATCTGGCAGATGCGGCAACGGAAGATTTTTCGGAAGATATTGAGATGATAAAGTCTCTTTTACGAGAAGATTTGAAACTGATTATCTGTGCGACAAAAATTGATGAAGTGCTACCACCTCAATATGAAAAAATAGAACAGATCTTTAGAGATCAGGTTGTCCACGAATTCGATTTTATAAAAATATCCGCTGTAGAAAATCAGAATATTCAGGATCTTAAAAACGAGTTGTCTTCTTACGTAGAACAGTTGAAATCTGGCGAGAGCAACGTGGTGATTACCAATCAAAGGCATTATGAAGCCTTGCAAAAATCTTTAAATTCGGTAAAAAGCGTAGAAGAGGCCATGAATTCCCAAATTACAACAGAGCTATTGGCTTATGAATTAAGGAATGCTTTGGAGTATCTCGGCGAAATCTCCGGAGAATTTACCAATGATGAAGTTTTGGGTAATATTTTTGGGAAGTTTTGTATCGGAAAGTAATCGCTGATTTCTAAGTACCATAATACAACTATACAACCCGCATTAATAAAGGAAAATCAGAAAGTGTTAATTGACATTTTCTGACATTTGTTGACATATTTTATACTACTAAATGTGATACTCCGTTGTTTTTAATCTCTAAAAAAATGAATTTTAGATACTCTAAGAGAAATTTAAACGGTAAATAATCGTAGATACACGCAAATACCGCTAAATACAGGGAGAGATTATTAACATATAGAAAATCGGAAAGTATCAAATGAGCAGTAACATTAGGATTGAGAAGATTTGTATCTTTTGTAAAGAGAAATTCACCGCTAAAACGTTCTCTACAAAATATTGTTCTCATAAGTGTAATCAAAGAGATTATAAGAAGAAAGTTAAGGAGGAGAAATTCCAAAAATCAAAAGAAGAATTTCAAACAGAGGTAAAACTTAAACAACTCAAAGTGATTTCTATTGAAGATGTTCAGAAGAAAACATATCTCACAATTAAAGAAGTTTGTTTGTTGATGAATATTTCTGAATCTACAATCAGAAAACTGATTAAGTATGGAGAACTGAAAACAACACGTGTTGGTAAGAAACATTTCCTTTTGAAATCAGATTTGAATAATTTCAGTTGAGATAATTCTTCAAACATTCAAAATTTCCGATGTAATAGATTCAAAAATCGGTTTTAAACAATTTTCAATGGAATTACACAGAGAAATGAATTAAAATTGTTGTAACTTCTTTAAAATCGTTAATGGTGTTTTGATTGTTATTTTCTTAATAGAAGTTGTTTCTTATTTCCTTTTTGTTAAAATTTTTGTTGATGCTCTATATACTTATATACCATTGAATATGAATATTTTTATAAGTATATATATTATATATAATATAAGAGGATATTTTTATTGTAGTAGTAGTAGTAGGGAGGAAATCAATTAAAAATAGTAGTAAATTAAGAGAAGAAATAAAGTAAATCAACCCAAATTTCCAAAAAATCAAAAGAGGAACGAAAATTAAGGAGAAAATTTCAAACCGAAGAGGAGATTTCTTCTGTGAGGTTTGAAATTTTGTAGTTGATTTTCAATATATTACAAAGATGATAGTGTCAAATGATACTATAGGACAAACAGAAAATGATGTTAGAACGATTTCAATATTAAAATTAATGAATTTGTAATGAAGGAAAATTTACAATGTAGAACTTTTTTAAAAACAGTAGTTGTATTTTCAAAATAAAAGGAAGGACTTTACACCACTTTACAATTGAGGGAGTCGAAGTTTTTAATAAAGTAAAGAGAATCCGAACAGAAATGTTTGGATTTTTTTTGTTAAAAATTAGGTGAATAACTGATGCAGACTACCACTACTTAACTGCTGTAAGAATGTGGTTAGTTTCACATAGAGAAAGTAAACATAGAAATTTTAAAACAATGTAATTAGGTTAATACCACACGTTCACTGTTGTCTCCGAAGTGAGTTAGGGGGAATGTTACATCACAATTAGTAACAAAACCTAAGAAAAATGAAAGTTTATTTAAAAACCAGAGAGGGGAAACTCAGTAAAAAAAGTATTGAAAAAGGACGTGTGAAAATGAATAGTTTGTTTTTGATGTTCCACGATAGTTTAACTCAAAAAAGGAGTTATGAATTTTTGAAACTTTATATCTACGATAAACCGAAAACAATTATTGAGAAAGACCACAACAAAGAAACGCTACAACTTGCTGAATCTATAAAAGCTCAAAAGGTGTTGGAATTTAATTCGAGGAAACACGGATTTGTAAGTAGTTCGAGTGGTAAGATTGGATTTCTGAACTACTTTAATGAATTGGTAGAGAAAAGATATGAAACAGAGGGGACTTATGGAAATTGGTTTAGTACGTTGAAACATCTCACTATTTTTTGTAAAGGAGTTGATATTCAGATTTCAAAAATAGATGAAACATTTTTGGAGAATTTTAAAGATTATCTTTTGAGAGAAAAAATATCTAATAATGGAGGTAGATTATCACAGAATACGGCATTATCATATTTCAATAAGGTTAGAACAGCATTGAAAGAAGCGTATAGAAATAAAATAATTTCTGAGATTCCGATATTAAGAGTTAAAACGATAAAAGAGAAAGAGACCAATAGAGAATATCTCACGTTGGAAGAGTTAAAAAAAATGATTAAAACTGAATGTGAAGTACCAGTTTTAAAACAATCATTTATCTTTAGTTCACTCACAGGATTGAGATTTTCTGATGTGAAATCTTTGAAGTGGAAAAATCTCTACTACGATTCTGAAAATGGTTGGATTTTAAAGTACACACAACAGAAAACCAAAGGAGTTGAGAACCTTCCAATAAGTGAACAAGCTGTGAAACTACTTGGGGAGAAGAAAGATGATGATGTACTGTTGTTTGAGAATTTAACGTACAGTGCCTACCACAACAAAAAATTACACAAATGGGTAAAGGAAGCAGGAATTGATAAACACATCACTTATCACAGTTCACGACATACTTTTGCTACACTCCAACTAACGATGAACACAGATATTTATACGGTTAGTAAATTGTTAGGACACCGACATCTGAAAACCACAGAAATCTATACAAAAGTGATTGAAAAAAAAGATAGATGCTGTATCTAAAATTCCTGATTTATATTTGTAGAAAATATAAATAACAATGGATTATTATGATGAAAAGGGTAATTTGATTGATGATGAAGATTTACTTTTTCAAATGTTGATACCATCTTCCTACGATTCTAAAGAAGTAGAAGATATTATTATTGATTTTCATAATGTTAAACACATTTACGATTTGTTAATCGAAGATGAAGAAAGTTTGGATAAAGATTCGATATTGAAAATTAATGATGAATTATACGGAGTAAAAACTACTTATAAAAAAAAATTAGAAATTTGGGAGAAGTATAAACAATCTCCTTTGATAGAACACTTGATTTCATTTGAGTGTAGAACAACGAAAGCTCGTATTAATGTGTTTCCTGAGAGAAATCAAATTGAAAAATATTTAGAATACACTTCAAAATGGATATATCAGAAGTTAAAAAATAAAAGGGAAGATATTTCTATTTATACTTATGAAGATTATAAATCGGATTATGAAAGGAAATTTCCTAATTTGGAAAATATCAACAAAGAAATTGAACGTGTAGAAGAAAACATCAAAAGTACCGTTGGAAACTATGGTTTAAACAGAAAATTAAACGATTATTCAAATTATTTTGGAGATTTAACGATAGATGTAAGTTTCTTCAACTTAAAAAATAAGGATAAAATTGAAAATATATTTGCTACCGCAATAGGAATTGGTTTGTTGTATGGAAGTTATAAGTATTTATCTTTTTTGAATTCTAAAAAAAGAGATTTAGAAGAATTACCGAGATATAAGTTAAAAAGTAATCTAAGTTATTGGAGTGATTATTCAGATAAGGAATTAGAAAAGATTTATAGTGATTTAGTAAAAGGAGAATTTATTGAGAAAATGGATTCTAGGGATTTCATCAATATTTTCAGAGAAATAAAGTTTAAAGATGTTACACCAATTATTTGGAAGAAAGTTAGTAGTAGATGGTTATCAATTTTAACATTAATTGAATTATTGGTAAAACCAGATTACACTAATGAAAAACAGTTTAGAACTACATTCAATAACTGTTTTTGTTTTAAAAAGGATAGTAATATTGTAAAAGATGTAGAGAAATCATTAATAGAACGTTTAAAAAAAGTAAGAGATGAAAATTTTTTAAATGTGAAAATAAAAACGATAGTAGAATCTAAATAAATAGTTGTTATATAATTTGACCCGAGATGTATCTCGGGTTTTTCGATTTACCTCCGAGAGAGGTTTTTGAAAATTGCGCCATAATTAACATTAATACATAGAATTATGGTAGAAAATTCAAACAAAGAAACTTTAGATTTCTTAAAAAAGAGAAAACTCAATTCAAAAGAAGCTGCACTATATTTGGGTATAAGTGTGATAACTTTGAGAAGAAAAGCAAGTAAAGGTGAAATCGCATCTTACAAAGATGGAAGAATCTACTTTGAAATTTCAGATTTAGATGAATATCTATTATCAAAACGAAGAAGTAGTGTAGAACAATCCCGACAGGTAGCTGCAATGTTAAATTTTAAAATTTCTAAAAAATGGAAGATTTAATTTTTAATCAATGGGGACGGTATTTAAATCCATATGGTACTGTAACACTAACAGAATTTATAAATAAAGTTAGTAATGGAGATTACAAAGATACTATTGATAAATTGAGGAATGAATATCAATTGAATGGTAAATCGGATTTATACAGAGAATATAAAAAATCACTTAATTCAGTAACTTTCAGTGGTGAATTTCCAATAGATAAAAGAGAGGCGAAGTACATAAAGAAATACTATGGTTTAATGATTTTGGATGTAGATAGTATTAAAGATGAAGAAACATTACAGATTATTTTAAGTATAATTATAGAAATTAAATACACAAAACTTGTATTTCGTTCTCCAACAGGAAATGGGTTGAAAATTCTCGTATTGACGAATAATACGGATTCTAAGAAACATACTGAATTTTACAAAGTATTAGTTAAATACTATGAATTCGTTTTGAATATAGAATTTGATTCTTCTACTTGTGATGTATCACGTTTGTGTTATTATTCATACGATCCCGATATTTATTATAACGAAGATTCAGAAATTTTTGATTTCTCCATTGAAGTAAAAGTAAAAGAAGAAATAGTAGTGAATGATAATGATGTATTTTCTTTGAAAATGGAAGAAATGATTAGATTCACGAATAACAAACAACATTACAAATTTGGTAACAGAAACAATTATCTGAAATTACTAAGTATGAATTGTTCCAACCACGGAATTGATGAATCTGAATTTTTAGAATTCAGTTTACAAAATTATTTAGAGGATGATTTTGATGAGTTTGAGATTACAAGAGTAGTTAAAGAAACTTATAAGAAATTTAAATCTGGTTTTGGAAGTTGGGAAAATAGATTGAACAAATTACTTAGAGAGAAATCTGAAACTCAAAATAAAAGAATTGAATCAGAACAACCGTCTAATGATATTGTTTTTGAAGATGATATTTTCCAACAATACTATGATGATCTTAGTAAAACGTTTCCAAAGAAGTACACCGATTTTATTAGAAGTTTAAAATCTGAACGTGAAAAGAATATAGTAATACTAACGATGATGACGGTGTTGAATTCTATTTATCAAACAGAATAGTTGGTAAATATCAAACGAAATAATATCTTTACACTAACAAATTAAAACGAAAATTATAGATTAAAAAATAATAAAATACATCATTAACATTTAATGAACTGATTTCTGTCCTTGAAAAGTCGAATATTTAAGTACAACGGAAAAAGGTTTAGCAAATGTTCAAGTCTATGGCTTGAGCGTTGCTTTACTTCGTTGTACAGGGCTTCGACTCCCTCAAGGACAGGTAGAGATAACGTCTCAAGCTGTTTTTTTTGTTTTTATATCACAGATTATGGTTTTCAGTAAAGAATGTTAAAAAAGGATTTATAACATTGAAAATTAAATAATTAAAATATGAAAACGAAAATTAAAAAAATGTTTGTTTATGGAATCTTTATTTTTGGATTTTGTTTTTTGAAATCTCAAAGTTTACCAAAAGAAGTCAGAAACGACTTTTGTATAAATGCGAAGTATAACTACTTTTACGGAACAGATAGTTTTTTTGGATTAATGAATATATCATTAAAAAGAATTGGGATTAACGATCCTTATAGAATGAATCAGGCTGTAAATAATATTTGTAACAATGAAAAGTTACAGAATATATTTTTTAAAAACATTCATAGTATAAGTCGAGGATTGGATAGACAACAATATTTAAGTATAGGAATGAAGAGTGAAAATGTTGAAAAATTAATTAAATATTATAATCTGATTGATAGTAAAAATCGTGAAAAGGAATGGGAATTATCAAAATTAGAAGACGAAAAAAAAATTAAAAATAAGATTGTAAATAATGAATCACTTTATATTTACGAATTAGATAATAGACCGAAGCTACAAATTATTGATAGTTTAAGTATAAACAATGAGTTACAACAGATTCTAAATTCCGTAGCTAAATCTTCGATAAAGTCATTTTTTTTCGAAGTCGATTCAAATGGAAATATTATTAATTTGATTAATAAAAATACCGAAGAAAAAACACCTATGATTTTTAAAAGTATTCGATTTAGTGAAGGTGGAGTTGTGACAAATAAAAATCGAAAATATAATGTTTCTTTTTACTATCCTTTTAGTATTGAGGTAGGGAGCTCATCCTCATATTTCAAAATTACAGTTACTGTAAAATCTAAAAAGGATAAATATATTGTTGAAAGAATAGATAAATCTCCATATGCATCTTCATCATCGGGAAGAAATTTTTTTGAAAAAGAAAAAGTTAAGTCTCTTTCTCATTTTGAAGCACTTAAAGGTTACATTTTAAATGAAAAACCAATTAAAACTACAAAATCTTCTTTTTTTGAAGAAAGTTATAGAACATTTGATGTTTATGAAAATATTGCTAAGGTTTCTTTAAATATAAATAGTGATGAAAATATATATAGTTTTACAAAAACTTTTTTTGATATAGTAGAGAAATCAAATTAGATACATTATCATTATTTTTAAAATTACATAGTAAGTGTAGAACATCTTCAAAAATCAATTTTTAATATAAATATGAGTTTGTAATCATAAGAAAAAAATAAAATTGTAGAATCAATTGATTTTATGATAATTGTGGAAAAGTCTTCTTTACTAAAGAGGACTTTTTTAGTTAAATTTGTAGGAATATAAAATATATGAAATTAAGAGATTACTACTCCGAACTGAAATCTGCTGATGATTTAATGAGCAGTAATTTACATCATAAATTATCTACTGTATCGAGAAATATAATCAATTTGGTAGAAGATTCTAAACATAAGAAGGATTTAAAAGATTTTTATAAGAGATGTGAGGAACTTCCTTTTGCCAATAAAGGTAGCGATGAATATATAGTTGTTAGGGGATTAACTTATGAAGTTATAGAATACATAGAAGAAAATTTATTGAATTGATTAAGTGTTATAGAAAACCATAATATTTATTTTGGTAATTAAACTATAATTGTGTTAAGAATATTTTTTTGATTTTATAAACTATTTAATGAGTACAGATGCTACACCAAGTTGGTCTGGTTATATATTTCAAGGGGAAGTAGCCTTATGTAAGGCTATGGAAACTATTATTTCTTTAGGCGAAAATATTCCGGATAATTATTGTTTAAAATTAGAAGAGGATGAAGATTTTTCTCTAACTACTGATAATTTTCAAACGTTCCAAGTAAAAGCTTATACTGAACATAATTATACGAGATATAAAAAAGCGTGGAATGATATGATGGGGAGATTTCCCAATAATGTTGATAATAACTTTATGTATCTTCAAAAAGATGGAGTGGATCTAAGTAAATTTGATGGGGTAAATAATTCCGATAAATTAAATACTAATATAATAGCAGGGAGTTATACATTAGAAAATATAACCACATTATTGAATAATAAAATAAAGGAATTATTTCCTAATTTGAATGATGATGATGTTATTATAAAAAGAAATTTTTGTTCTAATAATATTTCCGAAAAAATTAAAAAAAGACATAGAACAGGAGAGGTAGAATCTATTTCATTGAATACTATAAAGAAATGGATAGAAACTTCTCCTATTGCTTTTACAGAAGAGATTTGTTGGTATGAAATCACTAAGATATTCTTAAACTCTATTTCTGATGGAATCGATAATTATGATTTAACTAATGGAGACGAGTTGGAAGTTTATAATAAAATACAACACAGTTTATTTGAATTTGAGAATCTCAGTAGTATTGATATGGTAAATCTTCTTAAATCATATTTATCTCCACATAAAAAATTAGATAATAGTGATTTAAGAAGTTCCTATGGTGGCTTCATTGATAATGTAACTGTTAAAAATGTTATTTTAAAAGGAATAAAGAAAATTAAGATTAATCCAATATATAAAAAACTACAGTATATAAATACAAATGAGGGAAAAGTGAGTCGATACCAATTATTAATACATAATGAAGAATTTGATAATGATACTGCGGGTAAGAAAGCGTTTCAAAAACATTGTGAAATGGTATATCAGAATCCTTTTACGAGAGATATAGATTACTTTATAACAAAGGGTTTAAATAAGGAAAAAGATGAAGTAAAATCAAGATTGTTAGAAATTACAGATGTAGGAGGTCAGATTGATGATTCACATCATTTTGGTTTTAAAACAATTGACATATCAATAAACGAATTAAATGATGAAAACAATAGTTAGTAAAATAATTGAAGAAAATGATTTGAAGATAATTTCACTGAATTCAAATGTTGATTTCGCTTATTATGATGAGAAAGATGATTTTTTCTTATTCCTATTTTATAATCAAAATGAATTAATTGAAATAAATAACAACGAAATTATTGATTTAGAATATACAATAAATACAATAATTGTTGATTTAAAAGATAATGAAAATATTTCTATATTTAGAGAGAGAAATATCAATCATAACCTATCTCTTATTCTTTTATTAGAGTTTGGAGAAGATAATGATTTTGATATTGCTTTACAGAGAGAATTAAATAAAGTTGAAGAAAATAGTTTAAATGCAAAAAAATATGTACTTCCTTACTTCAAAAATGATATTGAAATTATATTGCAGAAATTAAAAGATTCAACTGAGATTGTAAAAGCACTAAATGAAATAGCTATAGATAATAGCAATATATTAGATAAAGTTAATGAGAGATGGTATAAAACTTTGATGAGTCTCTTTATAAAAATTCCATTTTTAAATTATCAATCGACCGAAAATAATCAATCAATAGAAAATTTATCATTAACAATTGAGGAATCATTATCCGATAGAGAAAAACAACTTTTATCTGTAATAAGCGAAAATGATTTCAATAGTTTTTCAAATGTTGAAGACTTTATAACTCAATTTAATCTAACTAATTAAAACTAATGAGTAAATATAGAATATCTGAATTAAACATTAAAAACTTCAAATATTTTACTGATGTAAATTTTGATTTTGGAGGAGATAATTTAGTAGTATTTGATGGACCAAATGGATATGGAAAAACAACTTCCTTTGAAGCTCTGGAAATTCTTTTAACTAAAACCCCACGGAAAATTAGTAATGTAAATTTAGATAGACGATATACATATGAAGATAGTCCAATACATAAGATAGGAGAAAAAGAAATAGAAATTTCAGCGGATTTGATATCATCTGATGGAGATCGGATAAAAATAAAAAGGATATTTCCTGCAGCAATTAATGGGAGATCTCAAAGAAATAATATAAGTCAGATATATTCTAATTCTCAACTATTTATTAATGATGAGGAAGTTAATTCAGACATTAATTTAGAAGAAGTTTTGAATTATAAAAATATCTCTAACTTATTTAATGTATTGAATTATGTTGAACAGGATGAAAATACATATTTTTTAAAAAAGGATCCAAAAGAAAGATATAAAGCATTAGTATCTCTTTTAGGTGTTGATAATGAAAGATTATCATTGGAAAAAGTTGAAAGTTTTCATACAAAAATAAAATTAAGAGCCGAACAAATCCAAATTGCAATTAATGAAATAAAACGAAATAATTCAGAGATATTAAAAAATGAGTTTAGTGAAATTTTTTATAAAAAGTTAATTGAAAATAGTCAGAATGACTTTATTTGGGATAATGAGGATATTGGAAATACTGATATTAATCTTCATAATTCTCATTTGAATGAAGTAAATAAAATTGAAAATCTTTTTAACAACAGAGAAATTGTTGAAAAAATAATTTTATTGGATAAACTGAATAGATATAGAAACGACACTGTTTTTATTGATTCATTTATTGATTATTATTGGAGTGTACAGAATTTTAAACTTTTAGAAGAAGAGTATTATAGTAGAATCAATTATAGAAAGAATATAGAAACGAACAATACTATTATTCAACATATAAATAACAATGATTATAATCAATTAGTAAGTGAAGAGAATATTCTGTCTTTATCAGAAAAAGAGAAAATAAGAAATGAAGTTGAGGTTTTTGGAGTCAGTTCAAAATTACTTTTAACATTACGTGAAAGTTTATCACTTCAAAATCAAATACTATCAGACTTAAAAGATAAGAGAGAATCGCTAATTATTTTAAATAGAAATTATAAAGATTTTATCGACTTAAAAGAAAGCGAATGCCCAGTTTGTGGTTATGATTGGCAAAGTAATGAGAAACTGATACAACAAATAGAAGAAACGGAATTAAAAATATTCAAACAGTATAATGAAGATAATTCCAAGTTTGAAAAAGAGAAAGAGGATTTGAATAAAAGATATTTAGAGCGTTTTAAAACAATAATTATTGAAGAGAATAAATCTTTAGAAACAGAATTGTTAAAATTAGTTGATTTTGATTTTTTCTTACGTTTAAGGGATAGTTATGCTTCTTACAAAAGTCGTTTCAAAATATTTTTATTATTGTTTAACGATGAGGTAAGAAAACAAATAACTTCAATAGTTAGTTTCAGAAATATTGAAAACAAAAATTTGATAAAAGAAAATATTACAGGATTAATAGATAAAGAAAAACCTGTAGTTGAAACTAATTTAAACTTTGATGAAATCATCACTGATTTTAATCTTTATTTCACAAATGACTTAGAAAAACTGAATAGATTATCATTAGAAGAAATAAGACAAAAAAGAAATTATATTGAATATCAATTTTTTAATTCTATAAATATTGATATTAATAATTTAGCAAAAAGAAAAGGAAAATTAGATGATTTACAATCGGAATATGAAGAGATAAGAAAAACCTTAGATGAAAAAATTAAAAATTATACAAGAAGTATAATTGAAAAAATTAGTATTCCTTTTTATATCTATACAGGGAAAATACTTCAAAATCACAGTTTAGGTTCAGGATTAGTGATAGATTTTGAAATGAAAAGAGGAGCTTCTCAAATTTATATAAGACCGACACACAGAGATCAAGAAGTAACTTATACATTGAGCTCAGGACAACTATCTGCAACTGTCATATCATTGATGTTGGTGTTAAATAAAGTATTTAATCATTCTAAATTTGGAACATTATTAATTGATGATCCATTACAAACTTTGGATGAAATTAATTCACATTCGCTTGTAGAATTATTAAAATATAATTTTTCAGAACAACAAATTGTAATATCTACTCATGAGGATAGATATTCAAAACTCATTCAATATAAATATGGTAAATTTAATTTGTATAGTAGAAGTATAAGAATGAAAGAAGTAATTTAATTCATTGTAATTTTACCAATTGGATACTAAACATTCATAAACACCCACAAACAGTAGAGAGAAAGTTTCTGTATCGGTAAATAGTAAAAGAAGCAGTAACATCAGGATTAATCGCATTAGCGGCTATTGTAATGAAACATTCGTAGCCAAGACATTCGCTACAAAATATTGTTCCCACACCTGCAATCAAAGAGATTACAAGAAAAAGTCTATGATATTGTTAAAACTGCTGAAAAAGATAGCGGTCCGGGTAGTTAAGTTTCTCGCTTTTTCTTTCACTGTTTACAATAATGTGGATAATGTTCATCTGGTCATCAAACAGATTGTATAGAAAACTGACGGCAGTTTCTACCTTTTTTGGATTGGCTACAGGCAGAGATTCCAGATAAATTTCTACACTTTCTTTATCTTCCTGATACCCAATAAAATCTACTTTGGAAGCCTGATTATTGACTTTTAATTTCAGATACTGTGCGCAGTAGTTTTTGAGGATTTCCTGCATTTCTTTGTCATATTTTTTATCTTGGAAATGCAGATTTTTCCCATATTTTTTGTTCACCGCATTTTCCAAATCGTCCATAAAAAATCGTCCCGTTATCTCAAAAGTTTTTGACTTTTCATTATAATTAAACTCTACAGAACCAACGTGGTAAGGATGAAGCCCGAAGGATAGCATCATGTTCAAAGACATAAAAAACAAAAATAATCCTTTAATGTTCCGGAAATTGTATGGAAAGCGGTTTGTTTTCACAGCAAAATCAAATTTAGGATTCAAAAATAATCATTATTTTCGTATTCTTTTTTAAGTAAAAAACATTAGATGCAGGACTTTCTTTTCTATCTCAAACTTGGCTGGGAACATATTATTTCTCTCGATGCGCTAGATCATCAATTGTTTATTCTTGCTTTGATAGCAGTCTATTCTCATAAAGATTTGCAGAAAGTTCTTATTCTTGTAACAGCATTTACACTTGGGCATTCTGTAACTTTGGCCCTCAGCGTTTTAGATGTTCTTCGCGTTCCCGGTAAATGGGTAGAATTTCTGATTCCCATGACCATTGTTATTACTGCACTGGATAATATTCTGTTTAAAAACAATCACAAAAGGCTGATGACACTAAATTATTATCTGGCTCTTATTTTCGGATTCATCCACGGGATGGGTTTTGCCAACACCGCCAGGCTCATGATGGCCAAGGACCAAAGCCTATTGGTGCCGTTGCTTGGTTTTAATCTGGGTTTAGAAGTGGGGCAGATTGCTGTGGTTCTGGTTCTGTTGATTGTTCTTTTTATTTTGCTTAATATTTTCCGCATTAACAGACGAGACTGGATTATGTTTATCTCTTCCGCGGTTTTTGCTTTGGCTCTTAAAATGGCCCTGGAACGCCTGCCTTTTTAGAATTTGTAATTCTTTATTAACAGAAAACACAGTAGATTCGTTGATAATTTATTAAATTTGAATCACTATTTACAGCAATTACCTAATTTTTGAAGAAATGAAGTTGAATTTTTTTAGTCTTTTATTCTGCTGCTCTGCGTTAATTTCTGCTCAGAATATCCAGAACAATCCCGGGAGTAACCACGGGAACAAATTTGAGCAGCTGGGAACAATTCTTCCTACTCCCAATAGTTACAGAACCGCATCTGGTGCGCCAGGCGCTGCTTATTGGCAACAACGTGCAGATTATGATATAGAAGCTTATTTGGATGAAGATCAACGCCATCTAAAAGGTGCAGAAACCATTACCTATTATAATAATTCTCCAGACGATCTGGATTATATCTGGCTTCAGCTAGATGAGAATGAACAGTCTTCTGTAAAAAACGCAGATTACGCTTTTTCTTCCACTTTACCTAAAAAAGCCATTGCAGATCAATTGAAACCAAATGAATTGCCAGTTGTAGATAATGGCTATGGCGTAAACTTGGAAAAAGTGACAGATGCCTCTGGAAATCCTTTGAAATATATCGTCAACAAAACCATGATGAGGATTGATCTTCCAAAACTATTAAAAAAGGGAGAGAAATTGATCTTCAAAATCAATTGGAACTATCAGATAAGCGACCGTATGGTAATGGGTGGCAGAGGTGGTTATGAAAACTTCCCGGAAGATGGTAATGATCTTTTTACGATGGCGCAATGGTTCCCCAGAATGTGCGTCTATAGCGACTTCCACGGTTGGCAAAATCATCAGTTTACAGGACGCGGCGAGTTTGCCTTGGTATTCGGGAATTATAAAGTAAAAATCAATGTTCCTGCAGATCATCTCGTAGGCGGAACGGGAGAATGTAAAAACTATGAGCAAGTTCTTAGCAAAGAGCAGCTTGCCCGATATAGAAAAGCTGAAGATGCTACCGAGCCTGTAGAAATTGTAACATTGGACGAAGCTAAAAATGCAGAAAAGAAACATTCAAAAGACAGAAAAACCTGGATTTTTGAAGCCAATAATGTACGGGATTTTGCCTGGACATCTTCCCGGAAGTTTGTTTGGGATGCTATGGGCGTTACTATTCCGGAAAATAACAACAAAGTAATGGCGATGAGTTTTTATGGTAAAGAAGCCTATGGTTTGTATAGAAAATTCTCTACAAAAGCTGTAGCGCATACCATCAAAACCTATTCAGAGTTTACAATTCCATATCCGTATCCCGTTGCACAATCTGTAGAAGCGGCTAACGGAATGGAATATCCTATGATCTGTTTCAACTACGGTAGAACAGAAAAAGACGGCACATATTCCGAAGCGATTAAAAACGGAATGTTGGGTGTTATTATTCACGAAGTAGGGCACAACTTTTTCCCGATGATTATCAATTCTGATGAAAGACAATGGTCCTGGATGGATGAAGGGCTCAATACCTTCGTAGAATATCTGACAGAAGAAAAATGGGACAACAACTTTCCATCAAAACGTGGTCCGGCGTGGACTATTGTAGATTATATGAAGTTGCCAAAAGATGAACTGGAACCTATTATGACTAATTCTGAAAATATCGCCAGATTTGGACCTAATGCCTATTCAAAACCGGCAACAGGACTCAATATTCTTCGGGAAACTATTATGGGCAGAGAATTGTTTGATAAAGCTTTTAAAACCTATGCAAAACGCTGGGCATTTCGCCATCCAGAGCCGGCAGATCTTTTCCGCACCATGGAAGACGCCAGTGGGGAAGACCTGGATTGGTTTTGGAGAGGCTGGTTTTACAGCACAGATCCTGTAGATATTGCCATAGAAAAAGTCACAATAGCAACACCGGATTTTGATGTAGAACCCAAATC
The DNA here is from genome assembly GCA_002345565.1 of Flavobacteriales bacterium UBA2306. GTDB lineage: Bacteria > Bacteroidota > Bacteroidia > Flavobacteriales > Weeksellaceae > Epilithonimonas. Next base: position 662,815 of record DDVS01000002.1, read on the forward strand.
CGAAACCGTTAAATATACTGTGGATAAACCCTTGAAAAACGAGTTTACAGATATTTCTAAACAGAGAAATAAAGAAGACAAAAACATCAAATTTTATGTAGATACGGATAAAAACGTTCAGGATTTTTATTACAGATATAACCGCGGAGAAGAGAAAGTAGATGTAACCAAAGAATATTCTGTCACAACAGGAAGTCTGGAGAAATTGGATAAAAAAGACATCAAAAAAGAGAATAACATAACGGCTTATCAAATTGATTTTTCTAATAAAGGAGGATTGGTAATGCCCATTATTCTGGAGTTTACTTTTGAAGATGGCTCTAAGCTTAATGACAAAATCAATGTGCAAATCTGGAGACACAACGAACAAAAGGTTTCTCAAACATATTATTTTTCCAAGAAATTAAAATCCATTCAGCTAGATCCTATGAGAGAAACTGCCGATATTAACACAGAGAATAATCTATGGACGGCTAATTCTACAGAAATACCAAGCAAGTTTCAGGTTTTCAAACAAAAACAAAAAGATGCTGCGAGAGGCGCTTCCAACGGAAAAGTCAATCCTATGCAGGCTGCCGGAAAGAAATTTTAACAGGATAAATAGATTCCGGATCAATAAAAAGCAGAAATCCCACAATTTCTGCTTTTTTATTTCTTATTTTTGTTACAATCCAAAATTCAGGAACACACTTAACCTTGATTTGGCTTCAATATCTCCGCCTGCAAGATGGGTGTAAGTTGGTAACATCACTTCACTTCCCAGACTCCATTTTTTGTAGGAAAGCTCAAAGCCCAGTTTACCGTACAATGCACTTCCCGCAGTTCTTGGCATGATTTCTCCGAATTGCTTGTTCCAGTCATAAACTTCGCCCTGTAATCCTAATTTTCCTGAGAGGATACTGTTTTCATTTCGCCAGAATTGGTAAAATCCTGTGGTAGAATAGTTCCATTGATTTCCGAACTGGTAATGCTTTTTATTTTCGGTTTTAATGGTGTAATCTGTGTTCAGCATCAAAGCAAATAGGTTTTTCTGATATTTATAGCTTAATGCCAGTTGATAATCCCAGCTTCCTGTACCCAATTGAAAATTAGGATTGACGCCGGTAATTCCTTTTTCGTCAAATTTACCCAGAGGAATTTTTAAACCAATTCCTCCATTAAGCTGATGGAATGTATTTTTGGATTTTAAGATTTCATAAATTCCCATTACGCTGGCATCCCCAATTCCGCTGATGTTAATATTGCCCTGCAATGTATTCTTTTCATGAAACTGAAACGGAATACTTCCATAGATGCTGAGTTTTTCTGTCACCGGAATTTTTCCCCAAATCTGAATGGTATTGAAATACTGATCCTGTGTTAAATCATTAGTAAATAGATTTTCTTTCGCGTTATAATGTTGTGTAAAATATTTGATCCCGACGAATTGCGGATTCAGTAAAGATTCAAAACCAGATGAGCCATTTCCTGCGGCACAACCACAGGCATCGCAGAAGAATTCTTCATATTTTGAAAACCGTTGTTGTAAGCTGTGCTCAAATTGAGGAATGTACAGACTGTCCTTTTCTATGGCACAGACGGATAGGGGTATTATTGAAAGTAATATAAAAAATAACTGCTTCATTATTCAGCAAATTGTTTGTTGGTAATAAAATTTTGGTCGCTCAAAGTTTTCAGAAAAGCGATAATGTATTGTTTTTCCTGAGATGTCATTGGAATTCCGATATGTCCGTTTTGTTTCAAAAGAGGATCTAGATTGGCTTGATTTTCCACATCGTCGGAATAAAAATTGAGAACCGCTTCCAGAGAATAAAATCTGCCGTCGTGCATATATGGTGCTGTATATTCTACATTTCTAAGGCTTGGAACACGAAATTTCATATTGTCATTCCAGTCCAATGTTACTCTGTATCTTCCTCTGTCATCCAATTGTGCATTATAGTACATCCCTGTATTTCTGTAGCTTTCATCTGTAAATAATTCTCCGGAGTGGCAGCTAGCACATTTATTCTGGAACAAATGATAACCTTGTGATTCTTCATTGCTAAAAGAAGCAATTCCTTTTTTAACTTTGTCATATTTTGAATCTGCGGAGATCATCGTTACTATAAACTCTGATAAAGCTTTCAGAACTCTTTCTCCTGTAATCGTTTCATCGCCGAAAGCCGCTTTGAATAGTTTTTTATAATTGGCATCTGCATTAAGCTTTCCTACAACTTCCGGCATAGAACTGTCCATTTCAAAATCGGTGGTAATAGGGACCAATGACCTTTCATCCAGATTATGGCTTACACCGTCCCAGGTATAATTTTTGAGAAACACCATATTCTGAATGGGCGGTGCATTTCGGATACCTAATTTATCATCAATTCCGTGGCTCACTGTATGTCCGTGGTGTGTAAAAGCATATTCCTGAATATGGCAGAATCCGCAGGAGATGGTATTGTTTCGAGATAATTTACCTTCGTAAAACAATTTTTTCCCCAAAGCGACTCCGTTGATTGTTACCGGATTTAGTGTTGTGTCGAAAGCCAGAGCGGGAAAACCGTTAGGAATGGTCAAATCATAAGCTTGATCCTGAACGAAGGCTTCTCCTTCATATACATCTTTGCAGGAATTTAAAACCCCCAGCATTATCAGAAGAAAAATCCAAAGAGAGCGAAATGGCTCTCTTTCGGATTTTATGAAATTCTTAATCATTGTGCACGTGGTCTACTTTGAACATCTTCGCCAAGTTATTGCTTACATTTACCAAATGCGGGCTGCTTCCCATTGCCATATTATTGTCTGTATTCAATAATAATGCGGTTTGTCCGCTTAAATATTGATTGAAATCTGCCAAAATGTGAATGGACGGCGTAATATCTTTGCTTACTCTTGCTGTTGTTGGCAAATCCAAAGTTACTTCTCTGTATAAATCCGGAGTTCCGTTAGCTGCGGTATCGCCCATGTTTCCACAATGGTTCATAAACATAGTGTCTGCGCTAGATGTTCCGTACATTCCTTCCAGTTTGGTGAAAATATAACCGGCTGCCCAGGACCACGCCATTCCTTCATCTTTAGCTTTTTGCCAGAATATACCTTGCCCGTTTTGACCAAGAAGATATGCTGTTGGACTGATTCCCAAACCAAATTTGATTTTTTTATAATTGTTTTTAGGAATTTCAGTCAGGTTGATATAAATAATTCCGGCTGTTGCTTCTGACTGGTCAATAATGAAAGCGCCTTTGTCGGGATTGTTGTAATTGTATTTGAATTCATTACCATTTTCATCAGTTAATGTGATATTACTGACAATGTATTTCAACGTACTGAATTTATGTTTTTGACCACTGCTTGAAGTTTGTGTGGTTTGATTAAGAACAATATCGCCCAAATTGTTGAAGCCGTTTTCAAATTTTACCTGTAGATTTCCCGGGGTTGTATCTTGTACGTCTTCGTCATCGTTATTTCTACACGAGGAAACCGTTAATAAAGTAATAGCAATAAAGAGTAATGATAAAAATTTATAAATTTTCATTGTTTGATATTTAAGTTTTAAATATTTTTTTGATTAAATGATAGATATAAGTCTTTCTGCTGAGTAACTATACTTAGCAAAGACGTAATAATGATTAAAGCTAAAACTTAAATAATGGGAGGTCTGAAAATGTGTTTCAGAAACAAGAATGAATAGTGTTTTTTATAAATGAAAAATATTTTTGTAAAAAATTCCTTATCAAAATTGTGAATCTCGGAAATCTTTACGGGGATATAAAAATCAATGGTTTTTTGTGTCTGATTTTTGGTTTTGGAAGTATTTTCCTGAGTAGATTTTGCCAGTTCTTTGCTAAGGTAACATTTCCCGTTGCAATGGAGTTCTGGTTTAGTTTTATTGATACAAACTACTTTTGAGATATAATCATAATTTATCACATAGTCTAACATTGGTACTAAAGGCTTTAGCACCAGATAGAAAGCAAGAAATATGTTGATGATATATTTCATTTAATAAAACCTCATAGATTTTAAACCTATGAGGTTTTTAAGTGTCAAATTATTTTACAGCACTTTCGTATCTTTTACTTACTTCTTTCCAATTGAGAACGTTCCAGATGGCAGAAAGGTAATCCGCTCCTTTGTTTTGATATTTGAGATAATATGCGTGTTCCCAGACATCGATTCCTAAAATTGGGGTTCCTTTCACTTCAGCAATATCCATCAAAGAATTATCTTGATTAGCAGTAGATGTAATGACTAATTTTTTCTGTGGCGTTACAACTAGCCAAGCCCAGCCAGAGCCGAATCTGTCTGCACCAGCTTTGCTGATTTCTTTCTTGAAATTGTCCAGACTTTCAAATGTTTCATTTATCGCTTTGGTAAGTTTGTCGGAGGGTTGTGTATTTTTTTCCGCAGTCAGCATTGTCCAGAACAATTCGTGATTGTAATGTCCGCCTGCGTTATTTCTTATTGTAGTACTTTCTTTGGAAATGTGAGAAAGGATTTTTTCAAGGCTTTCTTTTTCTAATGGCGTTCCTGCAATAGCTTTATTCAGGTTATTGACATATCCGGCTGCGTGCTTGGTGTAATGGATTTCCATAGTCTGCGCATCAACAGAGCCTTCCAAAGCGTTATAAGCATAAGGAAGTGGCGTTTGTTTAAACTGTGCCGATACAAATTGTGCAGCCATTAATAAAGCGACTGCTGTAAATTTAAATACTTTCATATGTAGATATTTATTGTTGTTTATTTATATTTAATGCCTATTGTCATTGGTTTTTATAAGCAATTTTGTTTATAGAAATTTAATACTTTTAATTTAGATAATTATTTTAAAAGCTTTTTAATGTCTTCTATCAGTTTTTCTCGGTCTGGATGATATGAACCGACTAGATTTTCTTTTGTTCCTTCGGGATCATCATAATTCAATCCGGAGTAATAGAGAATCGGTGAATTATTTTCATCAAACCTGCAACGGATATTACCTTCTTTATCTACCAAGGCTATCATTCCGCTGTGGTTAAGGCTCTCTGCTTCATCATCTTTATCGCCAACATAAATACTGAACTGGTCTGCCAATTCGCCAATATAAGCACGGTTTCCTGTTAGAAAATGCCAGTTTGCAGAGGTTGCGCCCACCATTTTTGCATGGTTTTTCAGAACTTCTGGCGTGTCATTTTCAGGGTCTATGCTTATGGATATGATGCCAAAAGCGGGACTGTTAATCTGATCCTGGATGTATTTCATATTCCTATTCATAATAGGACAAATGGTGGGACAGCGACTGTAGAAAAACTCTACCAGATAGACTTTTCCCAGCATATCCTGCTTACCGACTTTTTTATTGTTTTGATCTATAAGCTGGAAATTGGGAACTTTCATCACAGTGAATAAGCTTTTTTTGAAATAGCTGATTCCAAAACCGATGACCAGAAAAATAATAGCAATTACTGCCAAAGGCAAAATGATTTGATTTCTTTTGCTCTTAGGAGTTTTATTTTTTGACATATTTGGCCGGGTTTTTCTTGAATTCGGATTTACAATGGTCGCTACAAAAGCCATAGATTTTATTTTCGTAAACGGCTGTATCTTTTAAAAACTCAGCTGTTTTCATATGGCATATAGGGTCTTCTGCATTGCTCACTTTCACATTTTTGAGATCTTTTGCAGGTTTCATTTTTACATGTTTCACCTTAGGCGTTTCCTGAGCGCAGGACATTACAGATGCAACAATAAGCATCGTAAAAAAACGAAGTTTCATTTTTTGTGGATTTAATTAATAAAAAGGAGAAAAATAGCCAAAAAGGATAAGAAAAACCTATACCAACGGCGGGCGGAAGATCTCCGAGCAATAATCGTAGGAAGGGCTTGTCTTATAAACCCAAAGAATAGGGAAAGATGGAGTTGCAGAGGTTTTAAATTCCAATACAACGCTGTCTTTTATAACAAAAAAATCAAAATGATGATTTTGGGTTTCATTATTTTGTGTTTGCTTTTCTGTTTTAGAAATTTCCTTAGCCAGATAGCATTTTCCTTTGCATGTGTTGCCTGTTTGATTTCTTTTTTCACACAGATTCTTTACAATATAGCCATAATTAAAGGCATAGTTTGTCAATGGCCATGCCGGGCGAATTGCAATGGTGAGGATAATGAATATGGTTAATAAATGTTTCAGAGCAACAAAATTAATGAAAATTGAACGATATAGAAGGTGATAATTGGCAGATAAATTATTTTTAATCAAAAATGTTTAGAAAGTATCGGAAAGAATCTATATTTGCAGTCCATTATAAACTCTATTGACTTATGAAAGAACTAATCAATGCGATTAATGCTGAGTTTGAAGCTTTCTCAAAAGAAGCCGAGCAACAAGCAGAAAAAGGAAACAAAGCAGCTGGCACAAGAGCTAGAAAATCTGCTTTGGAACTAAGCAAATTATTCAAAGAATTCAGAAAAGTTTCTGTAGAAGAAGCTAAGAAATAATTTGATTAAAGCTTAAAAGACAAATCCTTGTTGGCAACAACAAGGATTTTTTTATGAATAAATTTTATCGCTTAGTCCGAATATTTTTTCAGTAAATTTCTATAGCTGGTAAGAATAGAGGATTTTGAGATAAAGCCAATAAAACAATGCTGATGGTCCACCACGGGCAAATTCCAGGTTTCTGTATTGTCAAAAATCTGAAGGATCTCTACTGGTTGATTCTCTGGGAAAATAACAGCTGGTGGGGCTTTCATCAGTTTTGTGATTTTTATATCCTGATTGTCATTGCCAAAAAAATAAGGACGGATGTCGTCTAAAGTTAAAATGCCTTTTAAACGCCGGTTTTCATCCACAACGGCAAATGTATTTTTGTTCCCATTTTTCACCAGATCAAATAATTCTGAAATGGAAGCGTCTTCTCTTATTATCTGGGAATTTTTGTCAATAAACTGATGGGTTTTGAGTAAAAATAACAAGTTTTTATCATGCTTGTCCGTAAATATTTTACCCTGATCTGCCAATGTTTTAAGCTCCGGAGAAATAGCGGAAAACCATTTTGCCATTAGAAAAGAAATGACAGAGACTATCATTAAAGGTATAAACAAATCATAACCGAAGCTGGACTCGGCAATAAGAAATATGGCGGTTAGCGGAGCATACATTACGCCACTCATAGCGCCAGCCATGCCTACCAATACCAGGTTGGTGACCGGCACTTCTTGGAAGCCAATTTGCTGGCAAATCAAAGCAAACAAGTAGCCTACTGTTCCGCCCGCAAAAAGGGAAGGCGCAAAATTACCTCCATTTCCTCCGCTGTAAATAGTAAAGGATGTTGCAAAAGCTTTTAATAGTAATACCAAAATCAGGAAGAGAATGATGGTCCAATTCTGGATGTCAAAATACCGGAAAAAACTATTATGAATGATGCTGTGTACATCTCCATTGGTAAAGGCTTTTACAGTATCATAACCTTCTCCAAATAATGGCGGGAAAAGAACACAAAGCAAGGAAAGTACAGCGCCACCCAAAACCGCTTTTCTTAAACGAGACAGGTTAAGCCCTTTCATAAAATGCTCCACTTTTTGCGAAATGATTAAGAAATACCTTGCATACAGCCCAGTTACAATTCCTAAAATCAAGTAATAAGGCAGATTGATATAATTAAAAGCCTCTCTGGTATAAAACCTAAACAAAACATCTTCCTGAAGCAACACTCTGGAAAGTAAACTCCCACATACAGCTGCTACGACAAGCGGAATAAAATCTGTAAAAACAACACCTGTTAATAAAATTTCAAAAGCAAACATAATCCCCGCAATAGGTGCATTGAATGCAGAGGCAATCCCTGCAGTAGCGCCGGCAGCGAGTAAAAGCGTTCGTTCTTTGTAGCTCAGCCGATATGTTTGTGCGTAATTAGAACCAATGGCTGCGCCGGTAACGGCGATAGGGCTTTCTAATCCTGCAGATCCTCCCAATCCTACGGTAATGGCACTCTGTATAATCTGGGAATACATTTTTACAGAAGATACAATACTGGAATTTTGAGCTATCTCATATAAAATGGCGCCGATACCTTTACGATCTTGTCCTTTAAAAACCGTTAACACCACCATAGTTGTCAAAACGATGCCCAAAAGAGGAAAAATAATGTAAAAAAGAATTTGATATTCAAAATGAACTTTGGTGGTGATAAAAAAATGAATGTTATGTACCAGTGTTTTGAGAATTACACCCGCCAAGCCTGCTGTACATCCTACCAAAATCCCTGAAAGTATCAAAAACTGTGTTCTGCTGAGCTGATTTTTTAGCCAGTAAACTACAAGCTCATAACTCCGCACTTTTTCCAGTCCATAATTTTGGAAATCACGTTTAAATTTAAGAAAGCTTAGGTATTTTTTCTTGGTGTTGATTTTCACAGGATTGATAGTTTTGCCATTAGCAGCATTAAGAATCTGAATATAAATTGAGTGTTATTGCAAAGGTATATAAATTAAAACATTTTTAAAATTGACTTTCAACAGCATGTTGGATTTTATTTATAATCAATATTGTGCGTTTAATTTGAAATATCTGATATTGAAATATAAATTTATTTATGAATATTTGATTTAATTTGATAAGAAATGTATTTTTATAAAGTTAAAGAACTTTTATTATAATCACTTAGAATTTTATGAAATGGTTTACGAACATAATGGTTTAAGCCTTTGTCTTTATGATTTGAAGGCAATTCGGAAAGAATACACAGAGGATGGAGGCCATTTAATCTTCGAATTTAAAAATGCTATTCTTAATGCTGAAGATATAGAATCTGGAAAACTGATTTTAAATTCTTATCAAAATGAGCCTGTTTCTCAGTTTTATGATGACATAGGATTTCTGAATGATAGCTATAATACTTGGATTGCCGTCTGGAGCGAGTTGATAACTCATGGATCTGTAAAGATGAAGAAATAACTTTAAAAAAAAACACATATGATATTTGAACACGGCGGTATAGCGCTCAATCTCTTTAAGCTGAAAGCCATCAAAAAAGAAAAAGATAACCGAGGTGGTTATTTGATTTTTGAATTTTATGACACACTTCATGATGTAGAAAAAACACCAAATAGCGACCAATGGGAAGATAAACCCTTTGCAGAATCTCCTGTAAGTCAGTATTTTGATGATTTTACAGATCTGCAAATACATTATGAAGAATGGATTGGAATGTGGAAGCAATGGAAGGATTATGTAATAAGAGGAGAGGAAGAGGAGTGGCGTAAAAAAAATGGTTTCGATGTAGAAATGTGGAAAATGGTAAAAGATGAAGAAAAAGAATGGGAAAAATTTGAGGGAAGTCAAGATCATTCTGAAGAATGAAATTGGTGTTTAAAAATATCATCAGTTGAGTAAAGAAGACTTTTTTATTTTGATACCGTATTCACTGCCTAAATAAAGCGGATTACCATGTTTTTCAGACCAAAAACCGTCTAAAATACCATTGCTAAAACAACGATAAACCGCAACGCCTTTGTAGATTTTATTCTCATCATCCCTATAATTGAAATTAATAACTAAAATATCATCTCTAAAAAAACCTGTTCCATTCTGGATATGATCTCCGATTTGCCATTGTGCAATAATACGCCGGTCTACATCCAATTTTAAATCCAGAATTCCATGATAGCCTGAATTTCCAGCAGATTCTTGGTTATAGCCGTCTATTACATATTGACCTACTAATTCTTCTATAAGCATTTTTTTTCTTTAGAGAATGTGCAAATTTATAATAATAAAAACGCTTTTAACAAATTTTTATAATTTGGAAAGAGCTTGTCGGCATTATATTTTCTTTGACGAAAAGCATAACATCAAAAAAATATTATTATGTCAAAACAAATTGCAATACTCGCAACCAATGGGTTTGAAGAAAGTGAATTGAAGTCGCCTAAAGATCATTTGGAACAATTTGGATGGATTACACATATCATCAGTCCAAAAGGTGGTTCTATCAAAGCGTGGGCAGAGACAGATTGGGGAAAAGAATATCCTGTAGATAAACTTTTGGAAGATGTTGATGCTTCACAGTATGATGCGTTAGTATTACCTGGTGGGGTTATTAACCCGGATCAATTGAGAACGGATAAAAAAGTAATAGCATTTGTTCAGGATTTTTTCCAACAGCACAAACCGGTGGCTGTCATTTGTCATGGACCACAAATTCTGATTAATGCAGATGCTGTGAAAGGACGAAGATTAACTTCCGTTGAGTCCATAAGCCAGGATTTGAAAAATGCAGGCGCCATTTGGGTGGATGAAGAAGTGGTAGTGGATAATGGTTTAATAACAAGCCGGACTCCAAAAGATTTACCTGCTTTCAATGCAAAATTAGTAGAAGAAATCAAAGAAGGTAAGCATCAAAAACAAACTCTTTAAAATACAAAAAAAATAAGCTATTCATCAACAATAGCTTATTTTTTTTTATCTCATTAATCAAGATAAACTATAGAGTAACCTCATTAATCCCAAATTGATCAATCAATTTCTGAATATTTTCTACATCCTTCAGCACTTTTTTGTAAGAAGATTTAGCATAGTCTGCAAGAGAAGATTTTGAGGTCTGCAAATCATTGGGTGGAAAAGCATTGGTCAATTGCGGTTGTTCTACTAGATCATCATTGTAATTTTCCAAACAATGATTAATAAATGCTTTTTTCTTTTTACAAGTAATGCTTTTCTTTAATTTCTGCAAAGAACTTACGATGTAAGGATTATCATTATATGGATTGTTAAAATGCTTATCCTGCTCTTCTTGATAAACAAAATAGGAGCTATCAGTATTGGCGGTAAGAAAGTTTTTATCAAAAATCATAGGATTAAAATTAAGTTTAATATTAACGCGATGTTAATTGATTTTTAAATTACAATTTTAAGACCAAATTTTAAAAAGATAATGGTCTGTGGAATTTTTTATAAAATAACATAGCTCAATAATAAATCGTTCAAAAGTCAATACATTTGCTGCTCAATTAAACTTTTGTAAAAAATGAAAATATTAGCATTTGCAGGGAGCAACTCAAGAGAGTCTATTAATAAAGTATTAGTAGAATACACAACAAAACAATTTAACGGGGAAGAAGTCGAAATTCTTGATTTGAACGATTACGAAATGCCAATCTTCAGTGTGGACAGAGAAAAGCACGACGGAATCCCAACTTTAGCTTTGAGATTTGCTGAGAAAATAGATGCTTCAGATTTGTTGATTATTTCTTTTGCAGAACATAACAGTACTTATACCACAGCTTTTAAAAATATATTTGATTGGATTTCTAGAATCAAAGACAGAAAACATTTCGGCGAAAAACCAGTATTTGTATTAGCAACTGCGCCTGGTCCTGGAGGCGGAAAAAATGTTATCGCACATTTCGAGACTAGAGCTCCTTTTAGTGGAGCAAATGTTCTACAGAGTTTTTCTTTACCTAAGTTTAAAGAAACTTTTGATATCGAAAAAGGGATTGTGGATGAAGAAAAGAATGCTGAGTTTCAGGAGAAATTGTCTGCTGTTAAGAACTTTTTTGGTTAACATTTTGGAATGTTGTGTTAAGAATGCTTAACTTTGCTACAAAGAAAAATGAAATTTAATCCGATGAAAATCCCACAACTTCATTTCCAGCAATCTATTAATTCTTGCAAAAAGAATTATACAATTGCCTCCGAACTTGTGAGCTAAAATAACGGCCGACTATCTTAATAAGATTGTCGGCTTTTTTATTGGGATAAAACTGAAAGTAAAGTTTGAAATAAATCTAATGAATTCCAAGATTCTTTCAGGTTTTCAAAAGCCTGAAGGAATCGAAAGAATCGCAATTCTGAAAATCTAAAAATGAGCAATACCTACAAATCAGCCGGCGTTGACAAAGAAGAAGGTTACAAAACCGTTGATAAAATCAAATCTGCCGTTGCAGAAACCCATAACAAAAATGTTCTGAACAATCTGGGAAGCTTCGGTGCGTTCTATGAGATTGCTGGATATAAGAATCCTGTTTTAGTTTCTGGAACAGACGGCGTTGGAACCAAGCTAAAAGTAGCTTTGGATTCCAAAAAGTACGATTCTATCGGTATCGATTGTTTCGCAATGTGCGCCAACGACATCCTTTGTCACGGTGCAAAACCATTGTTTTTCTTAGATTATTTAGCTTGTGGAAAATTGGATTCAGACATCGCTGCAGAAATCGTTCTTGGAATGGTAAATGCTTGCAAGGATAACAATTGCGCTTTGATTGGTGGTGAAACTGCAGAAATGCCAGGGATGTATCAGCCGGGCGATTATGATGTTGCCGGATTTTGCGTAGGAATTGTAGAGAAAGACCAGATTATAGACGGTTCCAAAATCAGAAAAGGAAACAAAATCATTGCGATTCCAAGTTCTGGATTTCATTCCAACGGGTTTTCATTGGTAAGAAAGATTTTCCCAAATTTTGAAGAAGAATTTGAAGGAAAACCATTGTATGAGACTTTGCTTGTGCCAACAAGATTATATTACAAAGACATTCACAAAGTACTGGAAGAAGTTCCTGTATATGGAATTGCACATATCACAGGAGGCGGATTGTACGAGAATGTTCCGAGAATCATTCCAGAAGGACTTTGCGCTGCTATAGATGAATCTAAAATCAAAGTTCCAACCGTGATGTTAGAACTGGAAAAACGAGGAAACATCGACAGAAAAGAGATGCACGGGACTTTCAATATGGGTGTGGGAATGGTTTTGGTAACCGATGAGAATCACGTTGACAAAATCCTTGACCTTTTGGAAGATGCTTATGTTGTAGGCGAAATAACAGAGGGAAGCGAGAAAATCAATCTTTCATTTTAATTTACCAATATAGAAATGTAATAGTTTACCAATTTTAAATATTGTTAAATTGTTAAACTGATACATTGTTAGATTAATATATGAAAAACTTAGTCATCCTAATTTCAGGTTCAGGAACCAATCTTCAAAGAATCATTGACTGCATCGACAACGGCGAAATCCGAAATGTAAAAGTGAATCTGGTGATTGCAGACAGAGAATGTTTCGGATTGGAAAGAGCAGAAAAACATAACATCCAGACTCAAATAATCAAAAGAGGAAAAGACTTTTCTGAGAAGTTAGAAAATGCAATTCCGGAAAATACAGATTTGATTGTCTTGGCTGGTTTTCTATCCATTTTGAAACCTGAGTTCTGCAAAAAATGGGAAGGTAAGATGATTAATATTCATCCGGCGTTGTTGCCAAAATTTGGAGGAAAGGGAATGTGGGGACATCACGTTCACAATGCAGTGATTGAAGCTGAGGAAAAAGAAAGCGGAGCAACAGTTCATTTTGTGACTTCGGGAATCGATGAAGGCGAGATTATTCTGCAGGGTAAATTTGATGTTGAAGAAAATGATACAGCTGAAACATTAGCTCAAAAAGTACATCAGATTGAATATGATATTTTCCCAAAAGCCATTGATTTAGTTCTTAATAAATAGAATTGATTTAGTTAAAATGAAATGGTATTTTAATTCGTAAATTATTTTAATATAATGATTTATGAATTTTAATTCAAATTAACTTTAATTAATAAAAGAAAAATCTAAAGTAAATAAAAAGTAAATCCGGAGGTGAAAGAACCGGTAAATCACAGTTTGAATAAAACTGTAAAAAGTAAAATTTGAAAGAAAAAATGAGTAAAAAGAGAGCACTTATCAGCGTTTCTGATAAAAGCGGTTTGGTAGATTTTGCCAAATTTTTGGAAGCTAACAATTACGAATTGATTTCCACAGGCGGTACTTTCAAACATCTGAAAGACGCTGGTCTTAATCCAATTCAGATTGATGAAGTAACCGATTTCCCAGAGATGCTGGACGGAAGAGTGAAAACTTTGCATCCAAAAGTTCACGGCGGATTGTTGGCAGTTCGTTCCAACGAGGAACATATGAAAACAGTTCAGGATTACGAAATCGGACTGATTGATATGGTAATTGTGAATCTTTATCCGTTTTTTGAAAACGTGAACAAGGATATTTCTCTTGACGAAAAAGTAGAATTCATCGATATTGGTGGTCCTTCTATGTTGCGTTCTGCAGCTAAGAATTTCAATTCTGTTACGGTTTTGACAGACGTTAATGATTATCAAATCGTTAAAATCGAAATGGAGCAAAACGGTGATACTTACATTGAAACCAGAAAAAAACTTGCCGGAAAAGTATTCAACTTGACTTCTGCTTATGACGCAGCAATTTCTAGTATGCTTTTGAATGAAGAATATCCAACTTACTTAAACGCCTCTTATAAAAAGGTTTCTGATCTTAGATATGGTGAAAATCCACATCAATCCGCAGCTTATTATACTTCGACTTTTGAAAATGGTGCAATGAAAGATTTTGAGATTTTGGGAGGTAAAGAATTGTCTTTCAATAATCTTCGTGATATGGATTTGTGCTGGAAAGTGGTTAACGAGTTCAAAGAAGAATTGGCTTGTTGCGCCGTAAAACACTCTACGCCTTGTGGTGTTGCCGTTGGAACTACAGCTTTGGAAACTTATACCAAAACTTTTGAATGTGACCCGGTTTCTATCTTCGGTGGAATCATCGGAATGAATTACAAAGTAGATGCAGCAACAGCAGAGGAATTAAACAAAACTTTTCTTGAAATCGTAATGGCAACTGACTTTGATGAAGAAGCTTTGGAAATTCTCAGAAAAAAGAAAAACCTTAGAATCATCAAAATCAAAAACGCAGTGACTGACAAACAAGTTTGGGTAAAAATCGATGGCGGAATGCTGGTTCAGAATGCAGATGACCAATTCTCAGAAGATATCAAATTGATGACAGAAACGGCTCCAACAGAAGAACAAAGAAAAGCTCTATTGTTTTCTCAAAGAGTTGTAAAATATGTGAAATCCAATGCAATCGTGGTTTCAAACGGAGTTCAGGCAATCGGAATCGGTGGTGGACAAGTGAACAGAATCTGGGCAACGCAACAGGCGATTGAAAGAGCCAAAGAGAAATTCGATGGCGAATTGGTTTTAGCTTCGGATGCATTTTTCCCTTTCAGAGATGTGGTAGATTTCTGCGCTCAGGAAGACATCAAGGCAATCATTCAGCCTGGTGGAAGTATGAGAGACGGAGATTCTATCGAAGCAGCTAATGAACATAAAATCCCGATGTTGTTTACAGGAATGAGACATTTCTTGCATTGATAAATTAACCACAAAGTCACAAAAGTTTTGTTGTCTTTTAAGTTAAACAAAAGCTGAAATAAATTTAATAATAATTTCTTTTGTGACTTTTTTGGTTCAAAATAAATAGCCCTTTTAAAGTTTAACTTCAAAAGGGTTTCATTTTAATATTAATAAAAATTATCCGTAAATATTATCATTAACATTGATGATTTCGAGTTATGTTGAAGTATTGATATTTTGAGTGATTAGTTCAATAATTCTGATAAAATTTAGCTTTAAAATTCATTCAAAAATCGAAATAATATTTACATTTGAGACCAAATTCTGGATATGAGTATTTTCAATGATACAAAGCTCGCATTTGCCGATAAAACGGATGCTCAGCTCAAAAAAGCCTATTGGATGTTCAAGGCGATTGAACAGCCTGCATTGACCAATATTGGCATTTCTCTTCTCAATTTTACAGTTAGAAACAATTTTCCGTTTGTGGACGGGATTGTGAAGCAGACTTTGTTCGAACAGTTTTGCGGTGGCGAAACCCGAGAAGAAAGTATGAAAGTAGTGACGCAAATGTTCAAACGTGGTGTTGGAAGTATCTTCGATTACTCAATTGAAGGGAAAGAAGAAGAAGAGGTTTTTGATGCCGTTTGTAAGGAAATCAAAGATATTGTTCTTTTTTCTGTAGGAAATCCGGCAATTCCGTTTATCGTTTTCAAACCAACGGCTTTTGGCAGAATTGATATTTATGAAGCGGTTGGAAAAGGAAAAGAGTTGACAACCAGCCAGAAAGAAGAATGGAATAGAGTAGTCACTCGTTTTGATGAAGTGTGCAAACTTTGTTTCGAAAGTGATAAAAAAGTAATGGTGGATGCGGAAGAAACTTGGATGCAAGATGCAGCTGACCAGCTTTGTGAAGAAATGATGGAGAAATACAACAAAGAAAAAGCCATCGTTTGGAACACGATTCAGATGTACAGAACGGGGCGTTTGGAATATATGAATGCTCATCTGGAAAGAGCCAAAGAAAAAGGTTATTTCATTGGTTATAAGATTGTTCGTGGCGCTTATATGGAAAAAGAAGCAGATCGCGCAAAAGCAATGAATTACCCGAATCCGATTCAGCCCAGCAAACAAGCGACAGATGATAATTACAATTCAGGAATTGATTTTGTGATGGAAAATCTGGATAAAGTTTCTGCATTTTTTGGAACTCATAATGAAATTTCGTCCGAATTGATAATGGATAAAATGAAAGCCAAAGGTCTGGAACACAATAATCCGCATATCTATTTTGGACAGCTTTACGGGATGAGTGATAACATTACTTATTATTTAGCCGACCAACATTATAACGTGGCAAAATACCTTCCGTACGGACCTGTAAAAGATGTTGTTCCATATCTTACAAGAAGAGCGCAGGAAAATACTTCTGTTGCGGGACAAACTGGGAGAGAGCTTGGTTTGATTAGTAAGGAATTGAAGAGAAGAAAATAAAATAGATTGTAGATGTCTGATATTAGAAGTTAGACATTTTGCAGTCTGAAAAATAAAATCCGCTGTGAGGCGGATTTTTTTGTTTATTATTTATAAGGAATTGTAGGAATATGCTCATCTATTTCTTTTCCTTTGTCATCAAATAAGATATAGATTCTTGTTATTTCCGAAATTATCATTTCTTCCAAAGAATTCCATTCGTATCTTGATATAGCAGAAAATCTTTCACAACAATGAATTTTTTCAGTTTCTTTGTCAATGAACAAAAGCGAACCATCCCAATCATATGCACCAATATAAAAATAACTCTCTTTTGCATTTTTATGTCTTTCGAAAATGTTAGGAGTTTCAATGGAATAAGGCTGCCGATTGCTAATTAAATCTCTTGAGTTATTTTTTCTTAATCCATAAAGCGAAAAAGTAGAAACCAAAATATTTAGGCCATTGCTGAAGTTTCTAAGAAAATCTTTGTATTGTTTAGGAATTTCGGTATTTAAGTTGTTTTCTAATTCTTTTAAATCAGATTCTGATAAAGGTTTATAGATTTTATTAAGCCAAGCTTCTGTTCCAATTTGAGGAGCTTTGCCAATCAGGATTGTTTCATTTTCTGTTTGTTCTATTCCAAGCTCTTGAAATTTGTAAACTAAATTTTTAATTTCTTGATATGAATTCATTTCTAAATCTAAATTAATCTCAATTACTTTTTCTTCTCAGCTTTCACAGCCTGTCTAGCCAACAACTTCCAACCACTCTTAGTTTTCTGCCAAACGTACAAAATATCCAGACTCACTTCACCAGGTTCTTTGCCCAAATCGTGTGTTGTTGCATACAAATGATTACGGACAATCGCTGTTTTATCAACAATTTGGATGGATTGATTGGTATTTTCAATCGTCAAGAAATTAGACTTTTTGCTGACCAATTTTTCTACAAATTCCTTAGCATCATCGATATGACCTCTAGAGTGTCCATAAGTCAATTCCGGCAAAATCAAAGATTCTAAAACAGCTTTGTCTCCGCTAATCATTGCTAATCTGAGTTTTTCAGAAGCTTCGGCAACAGATTGCTGGTCATTGTTTTTCTGTGCAAACAACATTGATACAGCAAAAAAACTGAAGGCTAGTAATAATTTTTTTATCATAGTTATTTATATATTTGAATCAAAGATAATGAACTTGATGATAATAATTATTGAACTAAATTTTATCTTTATTTTCTAAAATTTCAAATTTGAATCCAATTCTTGATATTGTTGTTCGCTCACTTGCCGTTTACTTTTTTATGGTTATTGCGGTGCGCGTTTTTGGTAAAAATCAATTGTCACAGCTTAATGCAGGAGATGTGATTCTTTTGCTTTTGATAAGTAATGCAGTCCAAAATGCGATGGTTGGTTCTAATAGCAGTTTACAAGGTGGAATTGTCGCTGCGTTGGTTTTGTTTGTAGCGAACTTTGTTGTGAAGAAATTTATATTTAAAAACCCAATAATCAAAGAACTGATAGAAGATCATCCTTATATTTTGGTCAAAGATGGGGTAGTGTATCCTGAGATTTTAAAGAAAGTCTCCATTTCCGAAGATGAACTGGAAGAAGCTGTTCACGAACACGGCATCGAAAATGTTTCTGATGTGAAATTGGCAATTCTGGAAGTTGATGGAAATATCAGTGTAATTTCAACTGATAAAAACACGGAACAAACCCATTATTCCAGACATAAAACTAAGATGAAGCGAAAGTTTAGGAATCAATAAAAAAGACTGGAGATTCCAGTCTTTTTATATCAATTTTATTTCATATTAAGCTAAAATAGTAATTCCTTTTTCAGCTAAATCATAAATCGTGTTTCTGGCACTGTCTGGTTTTACATTCACGGCTTTTGTTCCATTAAAATGTAAACACGTAATGAATCCAGCATTGAAAGCATCAATCGCCGTGAATTTAACACAATAATCCAAAGCCAATCCAACAATCTCAACTAGCTGAATATCGTGATATTTTAGGAAATCCTCCAATCCGGTTTTCATAAAGTGATTGTTATCTTGAAAACCGCTGTAGCTGTCAATTTCAACATTTTTTCCTTTTTGGATGATGTGAGTGACTTGATCTCTATTCAAATCTTTATGAAACTCTGCTCCAAAGGTTCCCTGAACACAATGGTCTGGCCACATAAACTGAGGAACGCCATTTAGAGAAATTGTTTCCCCAACGTTCTTTCCGTTGTTTGATGCAAAACTTTTATGGTTGGCTGGATGCCAGTCTTGAGTTAAGACGATTTGGTCATACTCGTTTTCTTCCATCAAAAGATTGATATAAGGAATGATGCTGTTAGCTTCTGGAACGGCCAGTGCGCCACCTTCGCAGAAATCATTTTGAACATCAACTATAATAAGCGCTTTTTTCATTGTCTGAGATTTGGGTTGTTAAAATACAAAATGTCATTCTGAAAGAACCGAGCCAATCAATATAATTAGCATTTAGATTCTTACAAAATGACATTTTGACTTAATTTATTTAGTATTTATCCTAAATATGGATATTTGTAATCTTTTGGAGAGACAAAAGTTTCTTTAATACTTCTTACAGAAACCCAACGTGTCAAGTTCATTTTAGAACCTGCTTTATCGTTTGTTCCAGACGCTCTAGAGCCTCCGAAAGGCTGTTGTCCTACAACTGCTCCTGTTGGTTTGTCATTGATATAGAAGTTTCCAGAAGCATTTTCCAAAGCTTTGTAAGCCTCATCAATCGCATATCTGTCTTGTGCAAAGATAGAACCAGTCAAAGAATATTGGGTGGAAGTATCAACCAATTTCAAAGTCTCATTCCAGTTTTCGTCTTCATAAACGTAAACCGTTAGGATTGGACCGAAGATTTCCTCAACAATACTTTCGTAATATGGATTTATAGTTTCAATAACAGTTGGATGAACGAACCAACCTTTTTTATCGTCATATTTTCCACCGATAACAACTGTTGCATCATTTGCAGCTTCAGCTCTGTCGATGTAACCTTTACATTTTTCGAAAGAATTTTTATCGATAACTGCATTTACAAAGTTTGAAGGATCTTCTGGTGAACCGATTTTTATGGTTTTGATTTGAGCTTCCATCACCGCTTTTACTTCATTCCAAAGAGATTTTGGAACATAAGCTCTAGATGCTGCAGAACATTTCTGTCCTTGATATTCGAAAGCACCTCTTACCAAACCAGTTGCAACTGCTTCAACATTAGCAGACGGATGAACCATTACGAAGTCTTTTCCACCAGTTTCTCCAACAATTCTTGGGTAAGATTTGTAGTTATGGATATTATCTCCAATCATTTTCCACATTCCTTGGAAAACCTTTGTAGAACCTGTGAAATGTAGTCCTGCAAAATCTGGATGCGCCAAAACTTTCTCAGCCGTTTCTTTTCCGTCTGTGAAAATCATATTGATAACGCCATCAGGAAGTCCAGCTTCTTTGAAAACATCCATAATCACTTTAGCTGAATAAACTTGCTTATCAGACGGTTTCCAAACCACCACATTTCCCATCAAAGCCATACAAGCTGGCAAGTTTCCAGAGATTGCTGTGAAGTTGAAAGGCGTAACTGCAAAACAGAAACCTTCAAGTGGTCTGTACTCCACACGGTTCCAGATTCCAGCATCAGAAACGGGTTGCTCCGCATAAAGTTCTGTCATAAATTCTACATTGAAACGCAAGAAATCTATGAACTCACAAGCCGCATCAATCTCAGCTTGATGAACATTTTTGGACTGTCCAATCATTGTTGCAGCATTGATAACATCTCTGTAAGGTCCAGCTAAAAGGTCAGACGCTTTCAAGAAAATCGCAGCTCTATGTTCCCAACCCAATGCATTCCATTTTGCTTTTGCAGCAAGCGCAGATTCGATAGCTTGGTCAACGTGTGACATATCACCTTCGTAATAGAAACCAAAGTCGTGCTGGTGGTCCTGAGGCGAACTTAGTTGTATTTTTTTGTCTGTTTTTACTTCTTTTCCACCGATTACCATTGGGATTTCGGTTTTTTCTTTCCACATTTTTTTGTAAGTAGAAATAAGGCTTTTTACCTCTTCAGAGCCTGGAGCATAAGAACTTACTGGTTCATTTTGTGCAAAAGGCACTTGAGAAATGGCTTTAGACATAATTTTATATTTTGATTTTTACAAATTTACAATAAGGATTTCAAAACAACAATTGAATCCAATTGTTTTATTTTATTAAAATTATTTTTGAGTTTAAATCACAATTAATCTGTGTTTTAAAGTTTGCTGGATTGGAAGTTTAGATTTTAATTATGATTGATTATTTTTTAAAATTTGTTTTTGTTTTTTACGAAATTTTTACATTCAGCTTCTTAACTTTGCAGAATCAAATTTCTAAAGGATGATAAATTTTGTGTTGATTATAGTTTGCGTAGTTGCAGGAATGATTTTCAAATCTACAAAATCGATACATCCAGACGCGCACAAGGGTATTAATACTTGGCTTCTTTACATTGCTTTACCTGCAGTTTCTTTCAAATATCTACCTAAAGTAGATTGGTCTTGGGAAATGCTTTTCCCTATTTTGAGTACAGTTTTAGCGGCAATTGGCGGTTGGGTTTTTATGCTGTTTTATAGCCGGATGAAAAACTATTCCGGAAGGTCCAGAAGTACGATGGAATTGGCGAGCGGTTATAGTAATACATCTTTCATAGGATTTCCTTTAATCACTGCTTTTTATGGTGAAAAATATTTGAGTATTGCCATCATTTGCGATCAAACGATGTTTTTGATGCTCTCTACAATGGGTATTGTAGCGGCTTTGAAAGGTGGAAGTAAAAGTGGAAAAGTTGATCCTAAATTCATATTAAAAAGACTTGTTACTTTTCCCCCGTTTATAGGTTGTGTGAGTGCGTTAATTTTGTCGCAGTTTATCAATCTGGATTTTGCCGAACCTATGTTTGATAAATTGGCTTCAACCGTCGCTCCTTTGGCTTTGTTCTCTGTTGGTTTACAATTAAAGTTTAATGGCTGGAGAAAGTTGATTCCGCAGATTTCCACATCAATGCTTTATAAATTGATTTTGATGCCATTAATGGTTTTGATTTTGGCACTGGCTTTTAGAATCAAAGGTGATATTGCAAAAATTAGCATCTTCGAGGCGGCAATGCCAACAGTAATCACTTCAAGCATCATCGCAGAACAATACCGACTTAATACGAAATTGATTAATCTGATTATCGGAATTAGTATTATTGTTGGTTTTGTGACAACGGGAATTTGGTACGAGATTATTGAGTTTTTATTTTAATATAAATTTTACGCAAAGTTTTTTTAAGAATTAAGAACCTGTTAAGAAGGTAAAGAATCAACAAGTTGATTTTATTAAAGGCGAATATATAATCGTAAGCTTTATCAACATATCAATTTATTGATGCTTTGGATACTTTGACCTTAAAAAAATCTTTGCGATAAAGATTTAATTTAAAAACCAAAAAAGTCACAAAAGATATAATTATAGAATTTCTTTTGTGACTTTTATGGTTTAATATTTTTTAGAATTTATGGCAAGATAAAAAAGAAAACCGCACAAAAGTGCATTATGCTTCCACCTAGAACAAACAAATGCCAAATTGGATGGTAAAAAGGTTTCTTGTCCTTAGCATAAAAATAAATTCCGAAAGTGTAACACAATCCTCCTAATATAATAAAAGTGAGTGCACCTGTGGAAAGATTTTCTATCATTGGCTTAATGGCGATAATTGCGGCCCAACCCATTAGAGCATACAGAGAAAGTGAGATTTTTTCATTGTTTCTCATTGGAGAAAATTTAAATATAAAACCAATCAAAGCCATTCCCCAGATGATACCAAACATACTCCAGCCCCAAGCGCCTTTCAGCCCAAGTAAAGCAATAGGTGTGTATGTTCCGGCAATCAAAATATAGATACTAAGATGGTCAATCCTTTGGCAGATTTTTTTCCATTTCAGTTTATAAACAGCGTGGTAAATGGTGGAAGCGGAGTAGAGCGTAATGAGACTCAGTCCAAAAACCAACGATGAGGCAATTGCAATAGCGCTTCCGCTGATGACAGAATAAACAATCATCAGAACCAAAGCCACAACGGACAGAATTGCTCCGAAACCGTGTGTAATCACATTGTAAAGCTCTTCTTTTTTTCTATTCTTTTTCGGCATAATGTTGATTTTGAAGTAAAGTTAGTTATTAAACTTTTTCAAAGTTGCGATTATTGTCAGAAGAAGTTTGTTTTAACAGAGTTTAATTACTATTAACATCATTTAAAATTCTTAGTTTTGATAAAAATTCAGAAATGAAGAATCTTTTCATTGTACCTTTATTAATTTCACAAATCATTTTCTCGCAGTCTTTAGCAGATAATTTGGACAAATCTGTGAAAGAAATGCTGTCAACTTCCAATGCTTTGTCTGCAAACCTTTCTTTCTATGTTTCGGATGAGAATGGAAATCTTGTTTATGAATACAATGGGAACAAAGGACTTTCAACGGCGAGCACGCAAAAGATTTTTACTTCTGTAGCGGCTTTGGAAACTTTGGGAAAGAATTATCAATTCAAAACTACAGCTTCATATTCCGGGAAAATATCAAATGGCAATCTTGATGGCGATTTTTATATTACGTCCAATGGCGACCCGACTTTAGGAAGCTGGCGTTGGGAGAATTATAAGCCGGAAAACTTCAAACAACAATTGTTAGAGGCCATCAAGAAATCCGGGATCAAGAAAATATCAGGTAATCTGATTATCGACGATTCTTATTTCGATTTTCAAAGTACGCCTGGAGGTTGGCCTTGGAATGATTTAGGGAATTATTATGGAGCAGGAACTTTTGGAGTGAACTGGAGAGAAAATCAGTTTGATATTAATATTAATGGAAATCAGTTTAAGAGTTTTTCTTACGATTTGAATCAAGTGAATTGGATTAATGAACTGAAAACCGGAGGAAACTCTGATAAAAGTCTAATTTTCACTGCGCCACATTCCGAAACCGCAATGATTAATGGAACTTTGCCTGCTGGAAAAGTAACAACAGTTTCCGGAGCAACACCCAATCCACCAATGCAGTTAGCCGTTGAAATCAAGAAACTTTTAGAAGAAAACGGAATCTCCATTTCTGGAAGAACAACCACTTATTATAATGAGAAAATTGCAGGAAAATCGGTTTCAAAAGCGCCAACTCAGAACCAGATTTTCGAATATAAATCGCCAACGTTAGACAAAATAGTCTATTGGTTCTTGAGAAAAAGTATCAATCTTTATGGTGAAACATTAATCAAAACTATGGCAAAAGAAAAACGAAATAACCCGAGTTTTGAAACTGGTGTTGACTTTTTAAAAGACTTTTGGAAATCAAAAGGAATTAATCCAATGATGATAAACTTTGCAGATGGAAGCGGACTTTCTCCACAGAATTATGTTTCGGCAAAAGCGCAAGTTCAGGCATTGTTGTATGCGAAAAAACAAAACTGGTTTGATGCTTTTTACGAAGGTTTTCCCACTCAAAATGGAATCAAAATGAAAAGCGGAACGATCAAGGACAGTAAATCTTTTGCTGGTTATCAGACCTCTAAAAATGGTAAAAACTATGTATTTTCCATCATTCTGAATAATTATCAGGGTGGAAGTATTAGTAATGCATTGTTTAAAATTCTGGATAATTTAAAATAAATGAACAGAATCAATTCTTTTCCGCCAATTGTTGATGAACATTCAGAGATTGTGATTCTGGGTTCTGTTCCAGGTGTGAAATCTTTGCAAATGCAACAGTATTATGCACATCCACAAAATCAGTTTTGGAAATTGATGTTTTATCTTTTTAATGAAGAATTTTCAACGGATTACAACACGAGATTAGAATTACTGAAAACCAACAAAGTTGCACTTTGGGATGTTATCGAAAGCTGTGAAAGAAAAGGCAGTCTGGATACAGAAATCAAAGAGGAAATTGATAATAACATTCTGGAATTAATCCAAAATTATCCCAACATCAAAACCATCTTTTGCAACGGACAAAAGTCTTACAAAAACCTTCTGAAGATTCTAGGCAAAAATTTCAAAATTCCGATTATCGTTTTGCCTTCTACAAGTCCGCTTCATACAGTGAAGTTTGAAGAGAAACTGGAGAGCTGGAAAGTGATTAAAGATTATTTATAGAATTATCTAATGGAAAATCCATTAATCCAAATATAAGCTACAAAGCCAAGAATGATTAATGACTCAATCCGCCAAACATTTTCCTTTTTAAATTTTTGAAATTTTAGAATTGTTTGTTCAATACTAAGAATGAAAAAGATTACAATTAATCCAATAAAAGCAAAAGCTCCACCCATTGCATTTCCTCCATTATTATCAATAAAAAGATAATTGATTGAGATGAAAATTAGTAGCAAACTCAATAATCCAAAAACAACAATAAAAGGAGTCAGAATTATTGTTGAAGTAACGTTTGTTTTGAATGTATTTTCAGTAATTAATTTCTTTTCGTTAATGAGAAAATCTCTTATTTCAATCTGCTCTTTTGAAAAGTTGTAATCTCTAGATTTTAATATTTCAAAGGCATATATTCTAGCTTCCGAAACAAATCTGCTTTCGGGACTAATATAAAGTTCTAATTCCTTATCACTTAATTTTTCAAGAGTTTTCTTATTGACCATTTAATTAATTTGAACTATTCCAAATCTCCCAAGCTCTTTCAGCTTGCTGTTCCAACATATAAAAGCCATTAAGTGTTGTCGCACCTTTTTTAGCAGATTTTTTAAGAAAAGCCGTTTCAGAAGGATTATAAATCAAATCAATCACATAATGTTTATCGGTAATGGCTTCAAACGGAAACTGAACAGAATCATCTACATTTGGGAAAGTTCCAACAGGTGTTGTCTGGATAATCAGCAAAGAATCTTTTACCAAGTCTTCCGAAAGATTTTCAAAAGTGATTTCAGATTTTCTGGAAATCGTTTGATGTTCGATGTTATGTTTGTCCAAGATATATCTCACTGCTTTTGCAGCGCCACCGTCGCCAAGAATCAAAGCTTTTTTGTGATGGTCTTTTTTGTTGATAAGCAAAGTTTTCTCGAATCCAAAAGCATCTGTATTATAGCCGATTTTCTTTCCGTTTTGGAAACTTACGCAATTGACGGCGCCGATTTGTTGCGCTTCATCACTCAATCCATCAAGGAAAGGAATAATCGCTTGTTTGTAAGGAATAGTGACATTCATTCCAATGAGATTCGGGTTTTCTAAGAAAGGTGTAACATTTTCTATTTCAGAGATATCGAAGAAGTTATATGAATGATTTTTTAGAAATAATTTTTTGAATTTTTCCTCGAAGTATTTTTTTGAAAATGAGTAAGAGATATTCTTCCCAAGTAATCCTAATTCCTGTTTTTCCATAGTCCAAATTTAGGAAATATCAACACAAGATTCATCATAATTTTTTGATTCTTCCATCAGTTGAATTATTTTAAAATCTCTTTCTATTGGCGTAATTTTTGGCTTTCGAAAAAATCAAATTATTTTAAAATGAAAAATGTTATTCTCAATAACGGGACAGAAATTCCTGAAATCGGTTTTGGAACTTGGCAGACGACAGAAGGTGTTCAAAAAACTGTGAAGGCAGCTTTAGAAGCTGGTTATAGACATATTGATACAGCAGATATATACGGAAACGAGGAGGAAATAGGAGAAGCGATTGAAGAATCCGGAATCGAAAGAAAGGATCTGTATCTCACTACCAAAGTCTGGAACAGCAATAGAAGTGCAGAAGGTGTAAAATATTCGGTGGAGCAATCTCTCAAAAAACTGAAAACTAATTATTTGGATTTGCTTCTCATCCATTGGCCTGCGAATGCAAAACAATTTGATAACTGGAAAGAAATCAATGCAGAAACGTGGAAAGCGATGGAAGAACTTTATAAATCCGGCGTTGTAAAAGCAATTGGAGTAAGTAATTTTATGTTGCCACAAATCGAAGCGCTTTTAGAAACTGCAGAAGTCATTCCTGTCGTCAATCAGATTGAATTTCATCCGGGATACACGCAGCCGCAAGTTGTAGATTTTTGTAAAGAAAAAGGAATTGCGATAGAAGCTTGGAGTCCAATTGGTTCGGGTAGATTGCTAAAAGATGAGGATTTGAAAAATATTGCTGACAGTTATGGTGTTTCTTCTGCGATTCTTTGTATTCAGTTTTGTCTGCAGTCCGGTGTGATTGTTTTACCAAAATCTGAAAATCCAACTAATATCTACAATAATTTACATTTTGAAAGATTCAAGATTTCTGAAAGTGATATGAAAGCTTTGAAGACATTGGAAGAAACAGGTTTTTCCGGTCTTAATCCTGAAACAGTAGATTTTTAAATTTTTAGTAAGAAAAAGTAAATCCGTTTTAAAAAGTTTTAAAACGGATTTTTTATATAATTAATTTGCTATTTATTTTTAATTATTCGCCAGAACTAGAGTAATATCTAATTTTCTCAACGATTTCTCCCAAATCAAATGGTTTTGGAATAAAATCTATTGCGCCACTTTCTATTGCAGAATCTCCTAAACCTCGGCTGGCAGACATAATCACAACCGGAATATTCTTAAAATCCTGATGCGCTTTTATCATTTTGCAGATGTCTCGTCCATCTTCTCCGGACAGCCACATATCCATTAGAATCACATCGGGTTTGGTAGAAGAAGTCTGAAGAGAGTTGAACATCTCAGACCCTTTTTCATAATTATCTACATCATAACCTTCCATATTGAGCATCAATTTGACTGAGTCTAGAATGGCTGGGCTATCATCCACAACATATATTTTTTTTGAAGTTGACATTTTTTAGTAATTAAATTTATTGCTTATAATTTTTCGGGATTTCAAAACAAAAATCAGACCCTTTTCCTTCCACTGAATTTACAAAAATCTTGCCACCGCTTCTTTTAATAATTTCGGAAGAAATATAAAGTCCTAATCCCAAGCCGGGAAAGGTGTGTTCCTTGTCACCGCTCACTCTGTAGTACTGCTCAAAAACCTTGTTTTGTTTATCTTCCGGAATCCCGATGCCATAATCCCGAACACAAAATACAGCTTTATCATCTTCGGATTTTGTGGTAATAAGAATTTCATTGGAATCTGGAGAATATTTAATGGCATTATTGATCAAGTTAGCCATAACCTGGGAAATTCTGTTGCGGTCTGCTTCGATTAAGCCAACTTCAGATCTTTCAATTTTTATGATGTGTTTAGTATCTAGCTGTTGTTCTTCTATCACTTCTTTCACAAGGTCATCAAAATCAAACTCGATGGTATTGAGAAGTATTTTGCCATTTTGGATTTTTGTAACATCAAGCAAATCATTTATCAAGTTGGTTAATTTGTTGATTTGATCATTCATTTTCTGAGCAACATCGGCATTTTTATGATCATCCTGTTTTCTCAGGTTTTTTTCTAGAAATTGGGAGTAGAGTTTAAGGCTTGTCAAAGGTGTTTTGAGCTCGTGACTGGCAATTCCAAGAAAATTATCTTTCTGCTGTTGGAATTGTTTGAACTCATCAATATCTGTGCAGGTGCCAATCCATTGCGTGGTGATGCCCTCTTCATTTTTCACAGGTACCGCTCTTCCCAGAAACCATTTGTAAGAATCTGGTTTTGATTTATCTATGAACCGGTATTCTATTTCATAAGGTGTATCGTTTTTTTGGCTTTCTGTCCATACATTTATCGCTCTTTCTACATCATCCGGATGCAGGATTTTGCGGCTTGCACTTTCTCTGGAATCTACACCTTCAAAACCTGTGAAATCATACCATCTTTTGTTATAATAATTGATATTATTGTCTTGATCCGTGGTCCAAACGATGGTGGGAATAGAATCTGTAAGATTGCGGAAACGCGCTTCATTTTCGGCTACTTTTTGTTTTGCCAGAACAAGATCTGTTACATTCACCGCCACATTCAGGATGGCATAAGCTTCATTTTTATTGTTGAAAAGGGGTTTGTAAGAGAAATTATAGTAGAATGTCTCAAGTTTTCCGTTGATTTCCAAGATAACTTTATCTTCGGAAGCGGAGTAAGTTTTACCGGTCTTTAAAACATTTTTCAGGATTTCAATAAACGGTTGTCCTTCCAGTTCCGGAAGTGCTTCCTCTAATTTTTTTCCTATAACACCAGCACTTTTACCCCAGGTTTCCAACATTTTATCATTAGCAATATCAATAATTAAATCTTCTCCTTTATACACTGCAACAGAATAATCGGATTGTTTAATGAGGTTCTCGAATTTGACTTCGGTTTCCTGCAATTTGATTTCAGAGAGAACTTGTTCGGTGCTTTCTGTAGCTACAATGCTTACACCAATTACTTCGGTTTCTTCATCATTATAAATGGGAGAATAGACAAAATCAAAGTAACATTCTTCGGTTTTCCCATTTCTTACGAGATAAGCTTTTTCTTTATAACCTTTGTAAGGAACGCCTGTTTTCAAAACATTAAGAAGGATACCTATGAAAGGCTGACCTTGTAATTCCGGGATGGCATCAATGATTTTTTTTCCGATGACATGGGCAGATTTTCCCCATAATTTTAAAATCTGAGGATTGGCAGCCTGAATAATTAGTTCTTCCCCCATCAGCATAGAAAGGGCAACAGGCGCCTGAATCAAAAGCTGCGTTAGTGACTCGTGGGAGATATTAGTTTTTAAAAATTTCTTCATTATTTTGATGAATCATTAATGCTTTTCAGGAGATAAAGGTGTGTACAATTTTTGTTTTACAATGATGAGTTCAAAAAACATTTGAAAATCTGCAATCAAAGTCCAAACGGGGTATCGGAAAGTTAATGGTATTTTTTTTTCGAAAATAGCGTGGCTTAACCATCCTAAACCAAATCCGAAAATAGGACAGTACCAAAGAAATCTTTCTTTCCCGGATTGTAACACATAAGATATAACCACAAATACCAGTAAAATGCCTATAAAATGAAATAACCTTGTGAGAGGTTTAGAATGTTCTGATAAATAAAATTGATAAAATTCTTTATACGTTTTGATTTTTTGAGTTTCCATTGTTTAACATATTTAGCTTGCTGTTCTTATATCCGTATAGGAAATATATAACCAGACCTATAGCAAACCAAAGACCAAACCAAAACCAGTTCTCGTGGCTCATTCCTGTCAATAGATAAAGGCAAGAACTTAAACCAATCAATGGGATTAATGAAAGATTTTTAACAAATGCCAAGCCACATAAAATCACATTCGCAATAATAAAAATAATAATCGCCAGGCGGAATTCACCTTCCTCAGGATCACTAATGTTGCTTAACTGATGAAAAAAATCGGGCTGATAAAAATAGAAAAATACCAATCCGCCGATAAAAATGGCAGGAAAAATAATCTTACCATTAATATAAGGCAAATGAAATCTTCCTTTGATTTTTTCTTTTGGAGGCAACATTAAAACACCACCACATACTAAAACAAATGCAAAGATAGTTCCGATACTTGTGAAATCCAGAATGAAAGTTTTATCGGTGAATAGGATAGGAATACCTACTACAATCCCTGTAACAATGGTTGCAAAAGAAGGTACTTTATTTTTACTGTGCACTTCCTGAAATTTCTTGGGTAAAAGCCCATCTCTGGACATGGCCATCCAGATTCTCGGCTGTCCCATTTGGAAAACCAAAAGAACGGTTGTAATCGCAACAATCGCAATTAATGACACGATAAATTCCATCCAAGGAAGGTTGAGATTGGTTTTGTCAAATACAAATGACAGCGGATCTCCAATGCCGTCAAATTTCCTGTAATCTACCAATCCTGTTAATGTTAAAGTTAAAATAATATAGATAACAGTACAAAGCCCTAAAGAAATCAACATACCTTTTGGAAGGTCTTTTTGAGGATTTTTGGTTTCTTCGGATAAAACAGAAATCGCATCAAAACCAATATAAGCAAAGAAAACACCTGAAACAGCAGACATTACACCCGCAAATCCATTTGGCATAAAAGAGCCGGAAGTAGGCGTATCGGTCACCGGAAACCAATTTCCCGTATTGACATATGCCACACCCACAGCTATCACCAAAAGAATGACGAACAACTTCAGTAATACAAAAAAATTATTGAAATTTTTACTTTCCTTGATGCCTTGGTAGCAAAGCCAAGTGATTAATCCATTAATTACCAAAGCAGGAATATCAACGATAATTTTCAATCCACCAATAATTGGGGCAGATTTCCAAGCGTTGATGAGTTCTCCGTTGGTTGAATTATTCAGAAAAGCCTTCTTAGCTTCGGTATAACTACAGGTAAAATAATCAGGAATATGAACCCCGATTCTTTCCATAAAACTGGTGAAATAATCAGACCAAGAAAAGGCAACATAGATATTCCCGAAAGAATATTCCATAATCAGAGCCCAACCAATAATCCAAGCAATCAATTCCCCGAAACTGGCGTAGGCATAAGTGTAAGCACTTCCTGCTGTAGGGATTCTGCTTGCAAATTCGGCATAACAAAGTGCAGTGAAAGCACAGGCAAAACCACAAATCAGATATAAAACAATAACACCTGGTCCGCCACGGAAAATAGCTTCTCCCAAACTGCTGAAACTTCCTGCTCCAATGATCGCTGCAATCCCAAAAAATACAATGTCCCAAGTGCCGAGAACTCTATTAAGTTGTCCGGAATCTACATTCTCTGCGTAGTGTTTTCTTCTGAAAAGTGAACTCATCTAAGTTGTTAATTTTTGTGAAAGAAACAAATGTAATAAAATTTTGAGGTTTTTAACATTTTATGAATAGAAATAAGTTTGAAATAAAATATTGATTAATTTTTAAAAGGACATACTTTGGCGGTTTGCTGTTTTAGTTTTGTTGAAAAAAGATGATGGAATTAAACTCTATTTCCTGTAATTTAAAGTTTTCAAACTATGCTAATAGAATTATTGAGGACTTTGAAGTTAAAAATGAAAATTATAAAAATTATGAACCAACAGGTTTTAAATTAATTTTTATGATTAAAAACTTAAGCTGTAATTATTCTTTAAAATTTGAAAATGAATCTTTTTATCTAAAATTAAATTATGAAATAGATGATGAAAAGCATCCGAATTTGCGCAAGAAATTCTATAAAAATTTTGGTTTTCTAAATGCTGATAAAAGGTTTTCTTGTCAAGATGAAAACTCAATTGTTTTAAAATCAGAAATTGATGATAAGCTAATCGAAAGAGCTTGTATTATTTTCTCTGTCGAACAATGGAAGAATTCTTATTTTTTTTCGGAAACAAAAATAGCTTTGGAAGAAATTGTTTCCATTGTTTTTGAAGAATTTAAGTTTGTGATGTCTCAAATTTGGGAAACAATTGATGAAAATTTTGAATCTTTGGATTTTTCAAAATTACCTTTTCTTTCAAACGGGTTTTTAAAAGAAGATTCTACAAATATTAATGAAGATAATTTCTATAATCTACCTCCAATTATTAAAATCTACTTTGACTCTTACATTAATCAAAAATTAAGGCAAGATAACACTAAACAAATTGCCCTAATGAGAAATAAAAATTGGCTTCAAAGAATTTATATATTTGTGAAAAGCTTATACAAATTAAAAGCAAAACTATCATTATGAATAACATTTTATTTAAACCGTGGGAAGGCCATAACTTTGGCAAATCAGAATTAGGAAGATTATTAATTATTGGCGATTCGCATTATTTTTTAAATGATGAAGATGAATCTGTATATCCAAATTGGACACAAGATATAATTTCAGATTTAGAAAGTACAAATTTTAAAATCTTTAAAAACATAGGTGAAATTTTTTATCCAAATAATCATTTAGAATTATGGTCGAAAGTAGCATTTGCTAATGCAATTCAATCAGCATTTCGTAGTTCAGACCAAAAACCAACTGAAGATGATTTTAAAACTGTTGAACCAGCAATACAAGAATATCTAAATATGATAAAACCACATAAAATTATTGTTTTCTCTAAAAGAGTTTGGGAGGAGGGGTTGAAGAATGATATTGAGTGGGGAGAATATGTTGATTCTATAAATGATGAAGAATATGGAAAAAAATCAACAGTTTGGAAATTCAATTATGAAGGCGGTTTCTGTCACGGAATTGGTGTTAATCATCCATCTTCTCGAGGTTTTAGTCCTGCTCAATGGAATCCTTTAATTACAAAATTTCTTGAAAATAATTACTCAAACTATTGAATAGTAAATGATTCTCCCACCAGAGAATCTTTTTTTTATTCCCAAAAACCAAACAGACATAATTTGGCGGTTTGCAGTTTTAAGTTTGCAGAAAATTAAGGAAACAATGAATCTCAAATATCAAAGACTTATCAATCTGCTAAATTGTTGTGAATATAAAATCAATGATATCTCAGCTTTTAGGATTATTAATTATGAATATTCGGAAATAATAGATAAATGTCAGCTCTATGTTTTGGAAAAGCATCTGGAATCAAAAATAGAGTTGTATGAGGCATTAGTTCCTTCAGATCCTGAAAACTTTTTTGCGATATTGATTTGTTGTTTCATTAAAATAATAAACTGCTTTTTCGGATTTCTTTTGTCAATTGATTTTTACAATCCACAAACACAAAAAAAAGTCCGACCAATATATCATTTTATAGCTTTTGTTTTCTCCACCAATCCATAAGAATTCCATCTACCATATTTAAAAAATTCTTCAAGAGCGATGGATTTTTTGGTTTCAATAGTTTACATTTGGAGTGAACAATTCTTTTGTTTGCAATTTAGAATAATAAAAATATGAGTGAGATTTTAAGACGTCAAATTGAGAAAATTACGCCATTAACTGACCAGGAGTTCGAGTACATTCTGTCTCATTTTACCTTGAAAAAATTTAAAAAGCATCAGATTTTAATTCAAGAAGGAGATGCGGTACAAAATGATTATTTTGTGATGAATGGTTTGTTAAAAGCTTCTTACCTGAATCAAGAAGGCAAAGAACATATTATGCAATTTGCAATGGAAGATTGGTGGATTACCGATTATCAAGCGTATTTTAATCAAACGGAAGCTACTTTTACCATTGATGCATTAGAATCTACCGAAGTACTTACTTTGTCTCTCTATAACCGAGAGAAACTCTGTGCAGATATGCATAAAATAGAACATTTTTTCAGAAAAAAGTCTAATAATGGTTATATAGCGCTCCAAAGAAGGATTTTGTCTCTGCTGAATAGCAATGCCAAAGAACGCTACGAACAATTTATTTCTCAATATCCTACACTTTTACAACGATTGCCCAAAACTTTAATCGCTTCGTATCTAGGCGTTTCCAGAGAAACTTTGAGTCGGCTTTCGGTGTAATGTGATGTAGGTCACAAGAAAGTTGTGAGGTAGGTCCTGTTGTTTGTGGGAGGCTGCATTTACCTTTGCACTATCAAATCATTAAAAATCAATAGTAAAATGAATCACAACAAGTTTTTATCCAAGATTATTTTCTTAACGGGTTGTATTCTTTTTTTAGGGATTAATATGATCAATGCACAAACAATAAAATCTAACAAAATGAGCAAAAAAGTATTATTCGTGGTTACGAGCCACGACAAATTAGGAAACACTGGTGAATCTACCGGTTATTATTTAGGTGAAGTTACGCATCCTTGGGCTGTATTAGTAGATGCTGGTTACGAAATAGATTTCGTGAGTCCAAAAGGTGGAAACCCGTCATATTATGGAAATACTCCAGATGATAAGGTTAATGAAAGATTTTTGGCAGATGAATATTATCAAAATAAAATTCAGAACACTATGACGCCTTCAGAAGTAAATCCTGATGAATATGTGGGGATTCTTTATGCTGGAGGTCACGGTACGATGTGGGATTTTGCAGATAATGAAGAATTGGCAGTAATCGCACAAAAAATCTACGAAAAAAATGGAATCGTAAGTGCGGTTTGTCACGGTCCTGCCGGATTGGTGAACATTAAACTCAGCAATGGAAAATATTTGGTAGATGGCAAAAAAATCAATGCTTTCACCAACGAAGAAGAAGCTGCTGTGAAATTAGATGAAGTGGTTCCATTTAGATTAGAATCTAAATTAATAGAACGCGGAGCCAAATTTGAAAAATCTGGTTTATGGCAAACTCACGTTACCGTAGACGAAAGAGTGGTAACAGGACAAAATCCTCAATCTGCTCATGCAGTTGGCGAAGCTGTTTTAGAAGAACTTAAAAAACTCTAATAGTTAAGGATACAAAAGAGACCGTTTTCAGTCTCTTTTTTTTTGTGCTAAATTGAAATTTTCTTTGAACAAATAAGATAAATCTTGAATACACAGCAAAAGTTCAACCTATCACAAAATGATATAACAAAATGGAGCTGGGGAAATGCCTGGCTCCATTTAACTGTAATAAAAATTTGTGTTCGATTGCTTACTTTACTGCTAGTAGATCTACCATTTCAAGTACAGGTTCTTTAGCAAGTAATTCAGAAGCATTGGCCATTAAAGCCTTTGCAATCTCACCATTCAAGTGAGCATCTCTTGCATCTGTAGTTTCGAACGTATCGAATATACCAAAAGTAGAAGGGCCAATTTGTAATGCATACCATCTTACGGTTCCTGGCTCACCTTCCGCAAGCGGCAAAGCTGACTTTAGGAATTCCAATACGTCATTTTCTTTACCCAGTTTTGCTTCTACTCTTGCTAATATTGCAAACTTTTCCATAATTTAAAATTTTTGGTGTTATTAAGAGTGTTCTTCAACTCTTTATAACAAAAATAAGTTTTCCTTATCAATCTAAAAATACAAAAAATGTTAAATAACGTTAATGTTAATCATCGACAATCAGTATCATTTGTTCTGCATTCCTACAATTTGTTCAGCAGAAAGTAGTTCAGACGATTCCTTGGGTAGCTTAGAATTACTCTAGAAAGTTAATTAAAATAACGGAAGAAAACGACGTAAAAAAAAAGAGACCTTTCAACAAGTCTCTTCAATTTTTTTTTAAAATTTTACGGTAAAATCTATAATGCTAAAAAAAGCTCCCAAAGCTGCAGCCTGTCCTGAGCGAAGCCGAAGGGTTCAACAGGGTTTTCATTGTTCATGCTACGCACGCAACTAAAACTTAGCTATTATAGGAAGTATTTTTAGGTAATAATAAAAAATATTTGTACTTTTGCAAAAATTTTATATATTAGCCTAGTAAAAGGTTTACAAAAATAAAACAAAAATGATGTCAAGCGTTATCTCAAAAGACTTACAAAATTATCTAAAAACTATTGAAACGGAATCTAAAGAAGTTTTGATTGATGGATATTTTCATGTTGATTATGTAATTGATGCTTTTCAAAAAGGAGAAGAAAATGGAGGAAAAAAAGCTTTGGAAGATTTAAAGAATAAATTTACTAGAGCATCAACTCAAATGTTTCTTTATGGATTAGATTTAATTGGAAAGCTTGAACAAAAAGGTTTTTCTACGGTTAATTTTTATGTTAATCCTTTTGCTTTTAAATTTTTGGTAGTTACTCATATTGAGAATACATTTAATGAAGATTATATTGAATCTTTTTTTAAATACTCTTTTGAACTACAAAATAAATTTAAAGAAGAATTTCAAATAAATTCTCAATATCTTTTCGTTCAAGATGAAAATTTAAATTCGGATGAACTAAAAATTGATGGCTTCTTAAAGGTTTCTAATGAGTAAATTAGGTCACGCGAATCATAATCGAGATTTATCCGAACAATTATATTCAGAAGCAAAGTTTTTAGATTGGGCTAATACTACAGCATTCTATTCAGCATTACACTTTATTCATCATAAATTATTACCTGGAACGTATAATGGTAGTTTATGTAATTCAATTGAAGATGTCTATAAGGCTCTAAAATGTAAGGGAAAACATGAAGCTACTTGTCAGTTAGCACAAGTAGGTTTACCTTCAATTGCAACAGAATATTCATTTTTAATGAATTGTAGTTTTACTGCTAGATACGTAGATTATAATGTTCATCCTGAGCATTCAAAAATTTGTCAAAAATATTTAAAGAAAATAGAATCTGCTTGTATTTGACGGCCGGTTTTTAAAAGATTTCCTATAACACTCAAGTATACAAAAGTTTACCATATAATCGATATTTTTCTATATTTGTTTGAAATTCTTTAAAGAATAGTATTTTATACTGATAATTTGTTGCGTTTTTATATAGAATATTATTAATTTAGTTTCGCGTTTTCTCTGCAAGCTATATGAAATGAGCAATAGTTAAAGTAATGCTATAAAAAATAATTAAAACAGCTTTCTCTTACCTTTTTTTAACCTGCCTTCACAACTGACACTTTAATACATACAACAGCACAACAATCTTTCTTTACAAACGAATGATAATCAGATAATTATTTAAAACTAACAAAACAATAAGATTAACGAATCGATTCGACCCTCAAAATGAACTTTTTGCAATTCTGGTTTCAACAATCATAATAACAATGTGAATTAATAAGTGCGATTAATGATTTAAGCATATATTTTTGAATCTTACAAACAATTAACTTTCGCCCCTTGCTGAGCTATGCGCCTTTGCGAACCTTAGAAATATTTTCAATAAGATAAAAAAAACTGGCGTCCATTGCGTTAAAAGATACAATATATCCCCAATTAAATTCCCTGCAAATAATATCTTTTCCCTATTTTCGTTGAAATTAGGAACAAACTTTGATGCAGCTCTGGCTTCAACGATTATTTTGTAATTCATAAGATGATAAAATAATTGTCAGTCTGAGATAAAGTTTATCCTGAGCCAGACGAAGGAAAGACCTCTAAAAAGTTTTAATTCAATTAAGAATGAATTCAAAAAAGATATTAATAGCTTCTGTATTATCGCTTTATGGGATTGCAGAGGCGCAACAATCTCAATATTTTACTCAAAAAGAAGACTACCATGTTGGTTTGGCAGAGAATCTCTACAATACCAAAGTCTACAATGCTTCCCAATACGAGTATTCCAACCAATATTTTTATAACAAAAGTCTTAGCAATTCCAGAAAAGAAGCGTCATTATTTTTCAGCAATGTGATTGGGGTGATTTTACAGCAGCAATATGCGGAAGAAGGCCTGAATGCTTTTATGAAAGAGTATCCAAAGTCGGCTTATTTTGCCCAGGCAAACGGTCCGTTGGCAGATTATTATTTAGCTAAAAAGGATTTTGAAAAAGCGTTGGAAACTTTGCAGAACGTTAATCAATATCAGCTGAGCAAAGAGGAGAATACACAGCATATTATGAAGTTGGGTTACGCTAAGTTTATGACTGGAGATTCCGCCGGAGCGATCGAGGCGTTAGAAGAATCATTCAAAAATGCAGACGAAAACAGCAAACCTGCAATTTCATATATGTTAGGTCATCTTTATTACGCCGACAAGCAAAATGAAAATGCCTTTGTTTATTTCGACCAAATCAAGGCTAATGAGGAATATGCACATCTTGTGAAACCTTATTATGTGCAGATGTATTATAATCAGAAGAATTATGATTTAGCAATATCCGAAGGAAACGAAATCCTGAATAACGGTAAAACCACAGCTTACGATACAGAGATCCACAAGATAGTAGGAGAGAGTTACTTTATGAAAGGCGATTATCAGTCAGCTTATACGCATCTGAAATTATTCCTCAATAAAGAACAAACACCGTCAGAAACAGACCTCTATGAGATGGGATTTGTTTCTTCTCAAGTCGGGAAAAATGCCGAAGCCGTTGGTTATTACAACCAATTGATTAACAACAATTCTCCGTTGGCGCAAAACGCTTATTATCAGCTCGGGAATGCTTATTTGCAAAACAATCAAAAACAAGAAGCGCTTTCGGCTTATCGTAACGCTTCTCAGATGAATTATGATGCTAAAGTTCAGCAATTGGCTTTGGAGCAATACGCGAAATTGGGTTACGAATTAGGAAACCCATTCGAGAATTCTTCAAAAGTGATTCAAAGATATTTGGATAAATATCCTAGTTCTAAAACTCAGGAAATGAGGTCGCTTTTGGTAAAGTCTTATCTATATTCAGGAGATTATAAAG
This sequence comes from Flavobacteriales bacterium UBA2306, assembly GCA_002345565.1. Taxonomy (GTDB): domain Bacteria; phylum Bacteroidota; class Bacteroidia; order Flavobacteriales; family Weeksellaceae; genus Epilithonimonas. Next base: position 701,532 of record DDVS01000002.1, read on the forward strand.
CCACTTTGGATGCCCTTTCAAAATTGGATAAGAAAACCAATGAGACCAATAAGATAGAGCAGGAGGTTTCCTATCTTTTAGGTTCCGAGGAATTTAATAAAGGCAATTTTGACCAAGCCGAGTCCTACTTTTTGAGAAGTCTTAAATTCAATTTAAACAAAGATTATTACAAAAAAGCCAAATATTGGTTAGGGCAAACCTACTACCAAAGAGCCGATTACAAGTCTGCCATTGCTGTTTACAAAGAATTGGAAAATGAAACTGCAGAAGGTTTTCCTGAAAGAGAACAATTGGACTATGATTTAGGTTACGCTTATTTTAAGTCTAAGGATTTTGCTTCTGCTCAGGAGTATTTTAAGGAATACTTGAGATTCCCGAAACAGGAGTTCAAAGCGGATGCAGAACTGCGTTTGGCGGATACTTATTATGCCAACAATCAGTTGAATGAAGCGCTTGATATCTACAACAAGACAGAAAATGCCAGCGATTATACATTATACCAAAAAGCATTGGCATTAGGTTTCAAAGGCGATACAGTAGCGAAGATTTCTGAACTGAAAACTTTGATTTCAAAATACCCTAATTCCGAATATGTGGACGATGCGAGTTACGAGATTGGCTCTGCTTATGCTCAGAATGATGATTACAGTACTTCTAATGTTTACTTTGATAAAGTTATCCGATCAAGTCCTGACAAAGATTTGATAGCGAATTCTCAGATTTATAGAGCTCAGAATTTAATTGATTTGAATCAGAATGATAATGCGATTGCAGAATTCCGACAATTAGCTAATCAATATAAAAATACAGCTTATGCAGACAAAATTGTTGCGGCTGCAAAACCTGCTTTTGTGAAAAACGGCGATGTTGCAGGCTACGAACAATTTGCAAAAGGTCTTGATGTTAATGTTTCCGGAACAGAAATCAGTGAAATCAATCTGAATCTGGCGCAAGACAGTTTCTCGAAAAAAGATTACACAAAAGCGGTTTCTTACTACGAAAAATACCTTGACCAAAGTCCAAGCGGTGATAATCTTTTCAAAGCTCAATACGAACTGGGAGAAAGTTACTATCAATTGAAAAAAGTTGACAAAGCATTATTACCATTACAAAATGTAGCTGATTTCCAAAACGATTATCAGCAGGAAGCGCAAGTTAGATTGGCTCAGATTTATTTGTCTCAGGATAAAGTGGCTGATGCGAAAAAATACTTGGAACAAAACGCCAATTCTACAAACGTTACGATTAAAAACTTTGCTTCAGTTGAATTGATGAAAATCTATGCGGACGAAAAGAACTTTGCTGAAGCTGAAAAATATGCAAATGCAGTAATTTCAAATACAAAAAATTCGGCAGCAACTTTGGAACAGGCGAAAGTCATCAAAGCTAGAAGTCTTATGCAGCAAGGAAAAGATAAAGATGCGCAAACCGCTTATACAGCTCTTGAAAAGTCTTCTAATACAGAAGTTGCTGCGGAAGCGCTTTATGCAAAAGCTTTCTATCAAAACAAGGGAAAAGCCTTCAAATCATCCAACGAAACTATTTTCAAATTGGCGAACAATTATGCGTCAGAAGAATATTGGGGCGCAAAAGCTTTGGTTGTAATGGCGAAAAATTACTTGGCTCTGAAAGATAATTACCAAGCAAATTACACGGTTGACGAAATCATCAATAATTACGGTGATTTCCCTGATATTGTTGCAGAAGCAAAAGAAGTAAAAGCACAGATTAAGAAGTAAGTAAAATATACTCATTATTTGTCATTTCGTAGAAATCTAAATAACGCAGAGATTCCTACGGAATGACAAAACAAAGTTTATAAAATGAATAAAAAGCATAAAATATTTTCCGTTATATTTTTAGGAATTTCAATATTTGGGTATTCTCAAATCAAAGAAGAGCAATTGATTCTTAATAGAAAACGTGAACCAGAAGTCAAGAAAATCGAAAAGAAGAAAACATCTGTTGTTCAGGAAAAAAACTATCCGCCTGATAATAAGAAAAAGGAAGATTCACTTAATCTGAAATATGACATTGTGAATGTTCCACCTGTTTCGGACTTCAAAACAACCGAAATCCAAGGCGAAGATATCTCTCCAAAATTCTCTAATGATTATCAGTCTAATTATTTCCGATTAGGTTATGGAAATTATGGAAAGTTTCTGGCGGATGCTAACGTTTCCGGAAAAGTGCAGGATAATGTAGAAGTAGGAGAGGATGTTCATTATTTGTCAACTTCGGGACTTAAAAATGAATACGATTGGTCTTCAAAACAAAATCAAGCAAAGATAGGCAGTTATGCTAATATCTACACAGAAAAAGGGAAGTTTAATATTGATGCCAATTATGCTTTCAATAATTATAATTATTACGGGATTTATGCTTTAACACCGCCAAATAATAATGTTGATTTGGAGCAGAAAGTCAACAAATTCAGTGTGAATGGTTATTACGACCATTACTCCAATGATATTCTGAATAACGTTCGTGTGAAATCTTATTTCCTAAGCGACCATTTTGGAGCAAGTGAAAATTACGCCAATGCAGAATTGAATTTGTCTAAGCACGGTTTTTCTGTTTATGATGATATTACAGCCAACGGTGATTTGGGAATTAATCTGGAAACGGTTAATTCTAAATTTGATATTCTGAATAAGAATACGAATAATCAATTCAATTTTACATTGTCGCCAAAAGTGACTTTCTACAAAGGCGATTCTTACTTGTTGATTGGTTCAGATTTCAGTTTTCTTAATTCTAAAAATTCGAATAATTTAACTGACGAATCAAAGAATAATAAGTTCTATTGGTTTCCTAAAGCTGAAGTTTTGGTTGCAGCAGCGGATGAATTCAAATTCTATGGAGGAATCGACGGCGGTTTGAAACTGAATACTTATGGAAATCTTTTAGAAGAAAACCCATTTTTGATTTCTGATTTGACTTTAAAGCCAACTGAAACTAAATATCATTTCTATTTCGGTTTGAAAGGAGATGTGGATCAGACTTTCAAATATGATGTGAATGCAGGTTTCAGCAAAGTGAATAATGCGCAGTTTTTCTACAACAATAATCTGTTTGATTCTAATATTGCTGCTGACAGACAAGGTTACGATTATGCAAATACTTTCAGTTCAATCTATGCCAATGGTACTTTGATGGAAGTGAAAGGAGATTTGCAAGTATTTCCAATAGAAAATCTAACTGTGGATGCTGGTTTGCATTTTATGAAATATAAACTGGACAATCTGGAAGAAGTTTATTATAAACCATTATTCCAGTTCAATCTTGGCGCAAAATACACCATGCTAGAGAAAAAACTGAACCTTGGTTTCAAAGCTTATTTCGTAACCGATAGAACATCAAATTCTTATTCTGTCGTAACCACTTTTCCAGCATTCAGCATGCAAGAGAATGTGAATGAGAAAGTTGGCGGTTATGCAGATATTAATCTTTCGGCAGAGTATAAACTTCACAAAAATTTCAGTATTTTCGCACTCGGAAATAATCTTCTAGGTGCCAAATATCAGAATTACTTGGGCTACAAAGTTTTGGGAGCGCAGGTTGTAGCAGGTGTGAAGATTACTTTCTAATATAATTAATGAATGATTTTTTGATCAATTATCACTTATCATTTATAAAAATGGCTTCGTAGTTCAACTGGATAGAATAACGGATTTCGGCTCCGTCGGTTGGGGGTTCGAATCCCTCCGAGGTCACTTGACGGGAAAAATCACTTTTAGGAGTGATTTTTCCTTTTTTTTTACTTCGTAATTGATTGTTAATTAATAAGATAGAAGAAAGAGCGGTATTGATCTGGGGTGTTCGAAAAGTTGTTTCGTCAAATTCGAGCTTTTCAGCAAAAACCGAACACACTATTATTCTTTTAGTATCTAAATCTCCTGTAGCATAGAGTTGAGAGAGATTTGGCAATATTTTTAATACCTGATCGAGTTTTGTTTTAATATCCATACTTTTACCAGTCAGCTTTTGACCCTGCAGATCCATTTCCAATGCATCAATTTTCTTTTTACTTTCATTTTTAATCAACTGATAATCTTCAAAATCCAATTTGTCCTCTAAATATTTTTCTCTGGCACTATTTAGACGATTATTCAAGTTTATAATTTTTGAAGAAATTTCTTTTCTCTTCACGTCGATACCTTCATGAATATTTTTAAAATTGATCAAAAGTATTTCTTTAAGAAGTTGAACAAACGCGGTATTACACTCATATTTTTTTAACTCTCTTGTAAATGCATTATTAACGATATGTGAGCTATATCTGTACCCGCATTTGGAATTGCAGTGATAATAATAATAAATATTCTTTTTACCTTTAGATCCGCTACCGGTAATGTGACCTCCGCATCTTGGACATCTTAAAAAACCTCTTAGAGGAAATTGGTCATGTGCAATTATTTTTCCTTTTGGCCTTTCTTCCCAAGTTTTGCGACTTAGTACCTTTTGTACTTTATTAAATAATGCCTCTGAAATCAAACTTTCATGAGTAGCTTCTACGAGACAGGCTTCTTCATCTTTGTAAGCTTTAATAAATATTTTACCACAGTACATAGGATTTTTAATTGCCCTGTAGAATGATGTACTGCTAATGTTTGCACCTTCCATAGCATTCATCTTTAGCCTTATTTGATTGATGGAGTAAGTGCCCTTAGCGATCTCATTAAATGCCCAAAGCATATTCGAAGCTTCCGGCTCTTTTAGACCAACATATTTTCTTCCATCTTCCGTACACTTATTAACATATCCGTACGAAGCTGTTCCCATAAGTCTTCCTTCCTTCTGAGCTCTTCTCATCCCATAAAAAGTATTTAAGGCTCTGCGGTCATTTTCAACTTCCGGAGCTGCCAAATAGATGGCAAGCATCATCTTATTTTCCGGAATAGACATATCTAAAGGTTGCTCGATCGCTTGGGGTGAGATGTTGTTACCAAGTAGTAATTTAATCATTTGATAAGCATCGCCAGCATTTCTGCTAAAGCGATCCCACTTAGTGAACAAAACTAAATTTGATTTTAGACTTCTTTTTTTAATGTGATTGATATATTTTGTCCACTCCGGTCTATTAAAATTTTTAGCAGAGTGGTCTTCAAATATCACCTGACCGATCGTAATCTGGTTTTGATTGCAATATCGTTCTAATCTTTCATGCTGATCTCTCTGGGAATAACCTTTATCAGCTTGTTCATCTGTAGAAACTCTAATATATAAATCTGCTATCAGCATAGTAGTAAGTTTGGTGTTAACATTATGGCTATCAGGCTAATGTAGTAAAATTATTTTAAAATATAATTTTTAATAATTTGATTTGCCAACCGATGAGCAAAATCCATTATACTTCTGACTTCATCATCTGTTGGATTTAACCCAGACTCCATCAGAATTTTTTTTGATCTTTCTAAAGATACTTTTTTCAAGGTGTTTTGCGTAAAATCTATAATTGTATCCTCCGATCTTTTTTTCTGAATGTTTTTTTGTGAAGAAACCTTTTTCATAAGCACTCATCATATTTAATTTATTATATGAGATGATCTCAAACCACAGATCAAATTATAGTGCTACGTTATACAATATCGAAATATGCCAATTCTAAGTGTTCTTTGTCTTAGAATGTCTTTTTGATATAGATAAATTGCTTAATTTCAGTTTATAATTAAGAGCGTTATTCTATTAGGACAGGATGATTTTAAGTTAGAATTATCAACTATGAACCAGATCCAAAGAAAATCAAATATATCTATATATCAAAATAATAAGGTCTTATAGGATTTATGATTTAATGTGAATAGTAGATGCTTAGTCGGTCTAATCAGAATTGTGCTAAAGTTTTCAATGATCTACAGTGCTTTTAAACTAATTTATTTTATAATTGCTTATAAGAAAATTTAATCTCTACATTTTATGAAGAAAAATTATAAAATAAAGTTGTCAGCACCAATTCCTTTTATTTTGTTAAGCATTTCACTTATGTATTTTGCCAACCTAGAGGATCTTGCAGTATATAACATAGCCTTTATAAGTACAGGAATAGGTATTGCAACTTTTTCAATCAGTTTTTCCTTCTTGCAATATCAATTCTCACCCTACAAAGCACTTTTACAATATGTTTCAAACCGTCATCTGATCTATTGTTATGCAGTCGTATTTATTGCAATAATTCCACTGATCAATTTGATCATCAATAAAACTTATGTACCAGCAGCAGGTATATTTTGCATACCCTTGCTAATCTACGGAGCTATTCTCCTTCCAATTATCTCAATTGAAGAATGTAATCCACGTCTTCTAATGGAAAAGAATTTAGGTATGAATAATATTTCCCGTTATTTGAATGAATTTAAATCTGTAGATAAAGCAGCAAAAGAGAAAAGTGAAAAACTGGAATTTGAATGACCAAATGAAACGCCTCTACATAGTGTAACATCAAAATACAACACCAATGTTATTGCTAACGATCCATTTGCATTACTTTGTAACGTTATTGAACTTGCGTTAAAGAATGGTGATAAAATAACCTATGAGCGGGCTATCAACAATTATTTTTTATTAACTGACCTTTGTGTCGATCACGAAATTGTAGATTACAAAAGTGGGAGCAGATTTGCAATCAATAAACTGGTGACAGATACATTTGAAATAATTTTAACACAGGTTGTTACGGCAAAAAACATTCCTCTACTTTCAATCATAATCTATAAAACTGGAGATTTTGTAAAAGAGAAAGTTTTAAGACAACTGCAAGCCACAGCACCCTATGATGACCTCATAGACATCCTGGTTAAATATGCTAAAAGTGCTTTGGATAATAATCAAGAATTTGTTATATATATAAGTTCTCTATGCCGTGAACTATCGCAAAAGGGAATTCATGATCCTGAAACAGGTGAAAGAAAAATGTTCTTTAGTCGTCATTTGGCATCCTTTGCTAAATATATTACTATCATTGGGCAAGAAGCAGTTTCGAAGAAAAATTCAGATGTGTTGTTCAGGTGCCTTGAAGATCTCGGTTTTCTAGGTTGTACAGCTGTTAAAAAAAATCATTTCAATGTCATAATTGAATGTTTACAGGGGCTTGTCCAGCTCGGTAGAGAAGCACGTGCTGCAGATGTAAAATGCTTTTGGAGGCATTGCTCTCTTGAAATGACAGATCACGCTGACCAGAGAATAGAATGGATGGTGACTTGGCTTCCACAAGTTCCCGAAGAAGATCGCAACATTCTTGCCGAATCTTTTGGTACAGCCTATTCCAGACTGTACGGGAAAAAGCTTACTGTTTCCATTGAAGAAATAGAAGGCGAGCTAGGAGTTAAATTTACAAAAAGTGAAGAAAAGCATATAGAAAGCTACGCCGATGGCAAGTATCGTAAAACTATAGATTATTCTGATTTTAAAGAAATAAAGGAATTTAAACTTTATTAGGATAATTATCTTCGTAGTGCAGATTGTAAAGTTTGAAAAAGTCATAAAGCTGCTGTAAGCAAGTGTATTGTAAAAGACTGAGTAAATTTTTATGAAATACAATCACTGACCGATCCATGTGGGACCACTATAAAACCCTTCAATATATTCCGCTAAATGAAAAAGGCGAAAGAGCCGGGCATCCGTTCAAGGCTTCGCTGTTCGGAAAGAGCGCAGGGCTTCCGGCTTTGGAATTGCATTTTGCGAAATGCAAAACAGCTTTGAAAGACAGCCCAACCAAACAGACCCTAAAATCTGCCGTTACTATTGCCTTGAAAAATACGAGCGACGAACAGGCATTTAAAAAGCAATCGATGGAACAGGGTATTAACGTAGTGGTGCGCCGGAATGATGCAGGGCGTATTTATGGCATCACATTTATAGACCATAATTCCAAAGCGGTTTGGAACGGTTCACGTTTGGCAACAGAACTTTCTGCCAACACCTTTAATGATTATTGGAACAATAACATCAAACCGAATATTAAAGAACCTGCCGTTTTACAACCCAAATTATCCACATCAAATGATGCGGATCTTCCTGCGGAAGAACCACACCATTTGTTCGACTTCTTACATACTGAAAAACACGAAGACGGTTTGATTGAAGCACTGGGAGGTTTATTGCCCGAAGCCCAGGGCGAAGATTACGAAGAACAGGACTTTGCCAATAAAATGAAGAAGAAAAGAAAACGCCAAAGAGGTCAGAAGTAATATTCAGCCAAACACTGCCACAGAACGCCACTGGCTGCCACATTCTTAGAGCCACTCCATAGAGCCTTTAAATTCACGCCCGAACATTAAAACTTTAGATAATGCAGGGAGAAGACGATTTAAGAGGGCTTTCCAAGATAATGGCTTTTATGCAGGCAGTCAGTATTCTTTTGGTGCTGATGCACCTTTATTGGTTCTGCTACGGTTTCTTTTTAGAACGTGGTTGGACGTTGGAAGTAATCAACAAGATATTAGGCAATTTCGACCGAACGGCGGGTTTGTTTTCACACACTCTTTACACCAAAGTATTCGCTTTGGTCTTACTGGCTTTAAGCTGTTTAGGGACAAAGGGCGTAAAGAACGAAAAGATAACCTGGACTAAAATTTACGTGGCGTTGGGCGTTGGCTTTGTGCTGTTCTTCCTGAACACACCTTTGTTAAAGCTATCTCCGGCAACAGGCACATTCCTGTATATGCTTACTATCTCATTAGGTTATATCGCCTTGCTGATGGCGGGCGTATGGATGAGCCGCCTGCTTCGTACCAACCTGATGGACGACGTATTTAATAATGAGAATGAGAGCTTTCAGCAGGAAACCAAACTGATGGAAAACGAGTATTCCGTTAACCTGCCCACCAAATTTTACTACAAAGGCAAATGGAACAACGGTTGGATAAACATTGTAAATCCATTCAGGGCATCAATAGTGTTGGGTACTCCCGGTTCCGGTAAATCTTATGCCATCGTAAACAACTACATCAAGCAGCAGATTGAAAAAGGCTTTAGTATGTATATCTACGATTTCAAGTTTGACGACCTTTCTACTATTGCCTATAATCACTTACTGAAGCATCGGGATAAATACAAAGTTCAGCCGAAATTTTACGTGATAAATTTCGACGACCCACGCAAGAGCCACCGTTGCAACCCACTCAATCCCGATTTTATGACGGACATTTCTGATGCTTACGAAGCGGCATATACTATAATGCTAAACCTTAACAGGTCGTGGATACAGAAGCAAGGGGATTTTTTCGTGGAAAGCCCAATTATTCTTTTGGCTGCGATTATTTGGTATCTGAAAATCTACGAAGATGGTAAGTATTGTACGTTCCCTCACGCCATTGAATTACTGAATAAAAAGTATTCGGATGTATTCACGATTTTAACTTCATACCCGGATTTGGAAAATTATTTGTCGCCCTTTATGGATGCGTGGCAAGGTGGAGCGCAAGACCAGTTACAAGGACAAATCGCATCGGCAAAAATTCCGCTATCAAGGATGATTAGCCCACAACTTTACTGGGTAATGACGGGCGATGATTTTACGCTTGACATCAACAACCCGAAAGAACCTAAAATTTTGTGCGTGGGTAACAATCCCGACCGTCAAAATATTTATTCCGCAGCTTTGGGTTTATACAATTCGAGGATTGTAAAGCTGATAAACAAAAAGGGACAGCTCAAGAGTTCCGTTATCATAGATGAGTTGCCCACAATTTATTTCAGGGGACTGGACAATCTTATCGCAACGGCGAGAAGTAATAAGGTAGCGGTATGTTTGGGCTTTCAGGATTTTTCGCAATTAACAAGGGATTACGGCGACAAGGAAAGCAAGGTAATACAGAATACTGTCGGTAATATATTCAGTGGTCAGGTGGTTGGCGAAACAGCAAAAAGCCTTTCGGAACGTTTCGGTAAAGTATTACAGAAACGCCAAAGTATGACCATTAACCGCAATGATAAATCTACCTCTATTTCGACACAGTTAGACAGCCTTATTCCGGCTTCCAAAATCTCAACACTTACACAAGGTTTGTTTGTTGGTTCTGTATCAGATAACTTTGATGAACGTATCGAGCAGAAGATATTTCACGCCGAAATTGTAGTGGACAATGAAAAGGTAGCGGCAGAAAGCAAAGCCTATAAGCAAATACCGCAAATCTTATCTTTTGTAAATGAGCAGGGCGAGGATAAGATGAAGCAGGAAATAGAAAACAATTACAAGCAGATAAAATCAGACATTCTGAATATTGTTGTTAGTGAAATGGAGCGCATCAAGAATGACCCGAACTTGCAGCATTTGGTACAGCAAGAATAATTTTTTCAAATTTCTTGTCTATTAAAAATAAACATCGTAATATTGCGATATATAATTACGTACGAATGGGTGTTACAAAGACTGAAATATTTACGGAACAGCAAAACAACTTAGCAACCTCTTTAAAGGCATTGGCTCATCCTGCCCGTATAGCTATCCTGCAATACATCATCAAACAGAATGCTTGCATTTGTAATGACTTAGTTGAGGAATTAGGATTGGCACAGGCTACGATTTCACAACATTTAAAAGAACTGAAAAGCATTGGCATCATCAAAGGAAGTATCGAGGGAACCAGTGTATGCTACTGTATTGAAGAAAATGTTTGGGAAAAGCTAAAAAATGAACTCAATATGTTCTTTGTAGATAATGTAGGGGTTGATAAATGTTGTTAAGCATTTTTTTAAACACATATATCGTAATAAAGCAATATAACAATTAAATAAAAAACAATGAAACTATCAAACATCAAGGAAATCTTACCAACATTAGATAATGTTGAATTTCAATTAGAGAACGGAACATTTGTACCAGAACATTTTCACGTTACAGAGGTAGGCGTTATTACAAAACACTTCATTGATTGCGGCGGAGCCATCAGAAATGAAAAAGTTGTCAATTTCCAATTGTGGAATGCTAATGATTTTGAACATAGGCTAAAACCAACCAAACTATTAAACATCATTAAACTATCTGAAGAAAAATTAGGTATTGAAGATGCCGAGATAGAAGTAGAATATCAAAGCGAAACGATTGGTAAGTATGATTTAGATTTTAACGGAAATCATTTTGTTCTAAAGAACAAACAAACCGCTTGCCTGGCAAGTGATGCCTGCGGCATTCCTGCGGAAAAACAAAAAGTAAACTTGGCAGAATTAAAAGATAATGCTTGCTGTACTCCTAATTCGGGATGTTGTTAAACTAAACTATCATATAAAAATCAATAAAAATGAAAATTGCATTATTCAGTGACATTCACGCCAATCTACCTGCCTTAGAAGCATTTTTTGGAGATGTAGAAAAAAGAAACCCAGACAGTATTTATTGCTTAGGCGATTTGGTAGGCTATAACATTTGGGCAAACGAAGTAGTAAATGAAATCCGTAAAAGGAAAATACCAACCATTGCAGGAAATTATGATTTTGGCATTGGGCGTATGAGTAACGATTGCGGATGTGCGTACAAAACCGAACCCGAAAAGGACAACGGCAGCATATCTATTTCATTTACCAACTCTATTATGAAAGACGAAGAAAGAGCCTATTTGCGTACACTTCCGGCACACATCAAAGTAGAATTTCAGTTGAACGAGGACAAACTCAATTTATTATTAGTACACGGAAGTCCAAGAAAAATAAACGAATACTTATTTGAGGATAGGGAAGAAAAAAGTATGCTTAGGATAATGGAACAAGCTGATGCAGACATTATGTGTTTCGGGCATACACACAAGCCATACCACCGTATTTTAAATTCTGGTATTGACGGACAAAATCATTTCAGACACGCCATAAATATAGGTTCGGTAGGTAAACCGAAAGACAGCGATGTAAGAGGTGGTTATGTAATGCTTACAATCAATGAAGATAGTTCAGTATTGGATAAAGACAGTATCAGTGTAGAATTTATACGCTTTGATTATGATATTGAAAGGGCAGCAAAAGCAGTAGAGGAAAGCATTTTACCAAATGAATATGCAGAAAATTTAAGGAGAGGTTACTAATCTAAAAACTTATAAAAATGGAATTTCCAAACGATTTAAAGTATTCAAAAGAACATACGTGGATAAGCGTACAGGACAACACAGGTACAATAGGCATCACAGCATTTGCACAAAGTGAATTGGGCGAAATTGTATATGCAGACTTACCGAATGTTGGATATAATTTTCAGCAGGATGAAGTATTCGGCTCTGTTGAAGCGGTTAAAACGGTTAGCGATTTATTTATGCCTGTATCGGGTAAAATCATTGAAACGAACGACCTACTATTGAAAGCACCTACACTTATCAATGACAAGCCTTATAAAGATGGTTGGCTGATAAAAATTGAAATCAAAGACATTACAGAATTAGAAAATTTATTGACATCAAACCAATATAAAGAACTTACAAATTAGCCAAGCTATGCAACCAAAACTAAAATTTCTTGACCGTTACCTTACCTTATGGATATTCCTTGCAATGGCAGTAGGTATAGGATTGGGACATTTCTTTCCGGGTATCTCAAAAATTACAGATAACCTATCCGTAGGCACTACAAATATTCCGTTGGCAATAGGTCTGATACTGATGATGTACCCGCCATTGGCAAAAGTGGATTATTCATTATTGCCGCAAGCGTTTAAGGATAAAAAAGTAATTGGCATATCCTTATTGCTCAATTGGGTTATCGGTACAGTATTGATGTTCGGATTAGCTGTTTTGTTTTTACGCAATGAACCCGATTATATGACAGGCTTGATACTGATAGGTTTGGCAAGATGTATCGCAATGGTAATTGTATGGAGCGATTTAGCTAAGGCAAACAGAGAATATACAGCTATGTTAGTTGCATTAAACAGTATCTTTCAGATAATAAGTTACAGTTTTTTAGTTTGGCTATTCATCAACGTATTACCTGCAAAATTAGGATTAGCCAATTTCAATGTAAGCGTATCAATGAAAGATGTTACAGAAAGCGTATTGATATACTTAGGTATTCCTTTCTTAGCAGGTTTTCTAAGCCGTTACTTCCTTATCAAATCAAAAGGCATAGAATGGTATAACCGAAAATTTGTACCCAAAATATCGCCCATTACATTATATGCTTTATTGTTTACAATCGTATTAATGTTCAGTCTGAAAGGCGATAAAATATTAGAACTACCAATGGATGTGGTAAAAGTAGCCATACCGTTAATCATCTATTTCGTGTTAATGTTTTTCGTCAGCTTCTTTATCAATAAATCCCTAAAAGTTCCTTACGACAAAAACGCCTCAATCGCATTTACAGCCACAGGAAACAACTTTGAATTGGCAATAGCAGTAGCGATAGCAGTTTTTGGTATTCATTCCCCACAGGCATTTGTGGGCGTAATCGGCCCACTTGTGGAAGTGCCTGTATTGATACTATTAGTACGTGCAAGTCTTTGGTTAAAGAAGAAATATTACAGTTAAAAACAGGAAACAGAAGTTATGAAACGGCAATAGGATTTCAACCAATATGCTAAAAAAAACAGGGTTCAATAATTAAAATAATATCACGACTATGATACGACTAATAAAGACTATACCCGTATTTCCTGTTCGAAATATTGATAAAGCAGTTATGTTTTACAAAGCCCAATTTGGTTTTGATTGCCGACATAAGGAAACAACTTTTGCAATATTAATTAGGGATGGTATAGAATTGCATTTATGGGCTTCTTGTAATAATAACTGGAAATGGAAAAATATTTTTTTATTTCTCAAACCGATTAGTAGCGGAACAGAAAGTTTTTTGGCAGGTACACACAGTTGTAGAATTGAAGTATAAAGCATTGACGAACTGTATAAAGAGCTAAAGGAAAAAAAGGTACTACATAATGAAGAAACCGAAATAGAAGTCACCTACTACGGGACAAGAGAATTTTCAACATTAGACTTACACGGAAGTTTGCTAACCTTTTACGAAAATATAGAGTAGAAACAAACAGTCAGATAGAGTTGTTTTTCATTTTTTATATTTAAGTAATTGCTTAAATAAGCAAATTTACTATATTTGCACTATGGATAATACTTCGTGCATAAGACAAAAGGCAGACATTAAACAAATTAATCGCTGTAAAGAACGAGTTTCAGAACTCCACGGTTCGTTTGACTATTTGTCTAACGGACTTGAATTGGCGGGAAACAATGTAAGGTTGAAAATTCTGTTTCTTCTTTATGAAGAAAAACGACTTTGTGTTTGTGATTTAAGCGATATTCTTGGTATGACAATTTCAGCAATTTCTCAGCACTTGCGAAAACTCAAAGACCGAAAGCTTATTGAAACCGAAAGAGAGGCACAAACCATTTTTTATTCATTGACCAAAGAGTATGAAAAAATGCTGGAACCATTTTTTAAAGTACTCGATGATAACAAAATTTTAGAAACAATATGAAAACGGACAACAAACTAATCGGGACTGGACTTTTGACAGCAATTGCAGCTTCATTATGTTGCATTACACCTGTTTTGGCTCTCATAGCAGGAACAAGTGGACTTGCTTCAACTTTCTCTTGGCTCGAACCTTTTCGTCCATATTTTATCGGGTTAACTATTTTAGTGCTTGCTTTTGCTTGGTATCAAAAATTGAAACCGCAAAAGAAAATTGACTGCAACTGTGAAACAACTGAAAAATCAAACTTTATGAAAACAAAATCATTTTTAGGAATTATTACCGTTATGGCGGCTTTACTTTTATCATTTCCGCTTTATGCTCACATCTTTTTTCCAAAGACCGAAAGTAAAGCAATTATTACCCAAACTTCCAAAATTCAGAAAGTTGAGTTTACAATCAAAGGGATGACTTGTTCAGGTTGTGAACACCACGTTAAAACGGAAGTTAGTAAACTAAAAGGAATTGTGGAAGTTGTGGTTTCTTATGAGAAAGGCAATGCCATTGTTAAGTTTGACAACAAACAAACAAGTATTATAGAAATTGAAAAAGCTATCAATTCGACAGGTTATAAATCAATAAAAAGTAAAATTATATCATAATGGAAATTAAATTACAATCAGTAATAACTTGTCCAAACTGCGGATACAAAAAAGAGGAAACAATGCCGACAGATGCTTGCCAATATTTTTATGAATGTGAAAATTGCAAGACGAGATTAAAACCATTGCAAGGCGATTGTTGTGTGTATTGCAGTTACGGGACTGTTCCTTGTCCTCCAATACAACAAGACAAAAAATGCTGTTGACAAACTGGAAGCAACCTCGTCCGAGAGAATGCAGATTTCTCTGGATATTTAATAAATAATTGGATATGTTTTGGTGAAAATAAATGACAATGACTGAATTAGAAAATGTTTTACAACAAAGAAATATAAAGCCCACAGCAATGCGTTTGTTGGTAGTAGAAAAATTATTGAAACAGCAATATGCCATTAGTCATAAAGAATTGGCAGAACTGTTTGAAAATGCAGATAATGTCACTTTGTTTAGAACTTTAAAAACATTTTTAGAGCATAAACTTATTCATACCATTGATGATGGAACAGGTGTTGTAAAATATGCACTTTGCCAATCCGGTTGCAGTTGTAATCCTTCGGAGCAGCACACGCATTTCCATTGCTCACAATGCAAACGGACTTTTTGCCTTACAGATGCAGAAATACCGAGCATTAATCTTCCTCAAAATTTTAAATTAGAAGGTATCAATTTGGTTCTCAAAGGAAGGTGTGACAGATGCAATTAAAACAATCTGAAACTTTGCAATCCGATTGCACAAATTATTTTTCTATATTTGTACCCTAATGAAATGGTTTCTCACAATATGGACTTTTTACCTGATGGTACTCGCAGCGTTGCCTTGCAGCGATGCAAGCAATCAGTGTGAAGATACCGTTCCTAAAATTGAAACCGCCCAAGCTCACGAACATAACCAGGATAGCGACGACAATTGCAGTCCTTTTTGCTATTGCAGTTGTTGCAGTGTAAGCATCGGGTCATTCAATTTCAAGCCTTTTGAAATCAAGCAACCTAAAGTAGCTTTCTCTACAAAAAAATTCACAATCCGTGATTACAATTTAATTTCCCGCTACCAAGGAAATATCTGGAACCCACCCAAATTTACTGTTTAATTTTTACAGATTTTCCAAATGCTGTTGATGGCTGATGTTTAGCCTTAACTGAAGAAGCTCCTGTCATTCATTTGCTAATGATATGTGCAATCCATTTAAGTTTTCCTGTTTGTTTCAGATAAATTCATAAAGCCTTTGCTTTTGTGATAATGGGCAAATAGTACGTTTTCCATTCTATAGACATTGATAAATCTGTTGGCTGCTTACCACAAGTGGCAAGTATATTTTTTGTAAAATATTAAACAGAAATACGTGTTAGATAATATTATAAAATTCAGTATCAAGAACAAGCTTGTCGTTGGTATAATGACCTTGTTACTCATCATTTGGGGAGTGTGGAGCGCCACAAAACTACCCATTGATGCCGTACCCGATATTACCAATAATCAAGTGCAAATAATTACGGTTTGTCCCACATTGGCGGGACAAGAAGTAGAACAATTAGTAACTTTTCCTATTGAGCAAAGTATTGCAAATATTCCAGATTTAGAGGAAACACGGAGTATTTCGAGGTTTGGTTTGTCGGTAATTACGGTTGTATTTAAAGACAATGTAGATATTTATTTTGCCCGGCAATTAATCAATGAAAAATTAAAAGAAGCCGAAGAAAAAATCCCGAAAGGAATTGGTATACCGGAACTCGCTCCCATTAGTACAGGTTTGGGCGAAGTGTATCAATACATCATCCATCCTAAAAAAGGAAGCGAGAAAAAATACGATGCCAAAGAACTGCGTACAATGCAGGATTGGATTGTAGCCCGACAATTATACGGAACTCCCGGAATTGCCGAAGTCAACAGTTTTGGTGGCGAGCTGAAACAATATGAAGTAGCCGTGAACCCAAACCGCCTTAGAGCAATGGGTGTAAGTGTTACTGATATTTTTACAGCATTAGAAAAAAACAATCAAAATACAGGCGGTGCCTACATTGATAAAAAACCGAATGCTTATTTCATCCGTGGAATTGGCTTGGTTACTTCCTTAGATGATGTGAAAAATATCAGTGTAAAAAATGACGGTGGCAGTATTCCCATTTTTATTAAAGATGTAGCCGATGTAAGATTTGGAAGTGCGGTAAGATATGGCGCAATGACTTACAATGGCGAAGTAGATGCAGTGGGCGGTGTGGTAATGATGCTGAAAGGCGAAAACAGTAACGAGGTTGTCAATCGTATCAAAGAAAAACTACCCATTATTCAAAAATCTTTACCCGACGATATTATCATCGAACCTTATTTAGACCGTACCGATTTGGTAGGCAGAGCAATGAGTACCGTAGAAAAAAACCTGATAGAAGGCGCATTGATTGTCATCTTTGTATTGGTTATTTTCTTAGGAAATTTCAGAGCAGGATTGATTGTAGCTTCTGCTATTCCTTTAGCGATGCTGTTTGCTTTAGCCTTAATGAATGTGTTTGGCGTGAGTGCCAATTTAATGAGTTTGGGTGCGATAGATTTTGGTTTAATTGTAGATGGTGCAGTAATTATTGTGGAAGCTACTTTGCATCATTTAGGGTTACGAAAATCCACACAAAAACTTACTCAACAGGAAATGGATAATGAAGTATTTACATCCGCTTCTAAAATCCGTAGCAGTGCAGCATTTGGCGAAATCATTATCTTGATTGTTTACATTCCTATTTTAACGTTGGTAGGTGTAGAAGGGAAAATGTTCCGTCCGATGGCGCAAACAGTAGGTTTTGCAATATTTGGCGCATTGATTTTATCCCTCACTTATATCCCGATGATGTGTGCTTTGTTTTTGTCTAAAAAGCCAATGCATAAAGAAAACATTTCAGATAAAATGATGAATTGGTTGCAAAAAATGTATCAACCATTATTAGAAAAAGCCATTAAAATAAAATATTGGTTAGTGGGAATTACCGTTGCCATATTTGCCTTTACATTATCTTTATTTGGCAGAATGGGTGGCGAATTTATACCACAATTGCAGGAAGGCGATTTTGCCTTTCACTGCATTTTGCCACAAGGAAGTTCATTAAGCCAAAGTATCGAAACATCAATGCAAGCTTCAAGAATTATCAAGCAATTTGATGAAGTAAAAATGGTTGTAGGTAAAACCGGAGCAGCAGAAGTACCAACCGACCCAATGCCGCCCGAAGCAACCGATATGATGATTTTGCTGAAACCTCAAAGCGAATGGAAAAGTGGCAGAACTTACGATGAATTAGCCGATGCCATCAACCAAAAATTAGAAGCAATACCTGGCGTATTTTTTGAAAAAAACCAACCAATACAAATGCGTTTCAATGAATTGATGACAGGCATCAGGCAAGATGTGGCGGTAAAAATATTTGGCGAAAATTTAGATACATTGGCGCTGAATGCCGATAAAGTAAGCAAAGTTATCCAAACCGTAGAAGGCGCTAGAGCTCCGCAGGTGGAACGTGTGAGTGGATTACCACAAATTAATGTAGAATACGACCGAACTCGTTTAGCCAATTATGGAATTAATGTAGAAGACGTAAACAACGTGGTAAGTACCGCTTTTGCAGGGAAAAGTGCAGGTGTGGTTTTCGAAAATGAAAGAAGATTTGATTTGGTTGTTCGGTTAGATAGTGTTTACAGAAGCAGTATCGAAGATGTAAATAATTTAATGATACCAACTTCTACAGGCAATCAAATTCCGTTATCGCAAGTTGCTACGATTGATTATAAATTAGGTCCGGCGCAAATAAGTCGTGAAGCAGGAAAAAGAAGAATTGTAATCGGGTTCAACGTTGCAGGCAGAGATGTGCAAAGTGTGGTAGAAGAAATTCAGCAAAAATTGAATGCTCAGGTAAAATTACCGCCTGGATATTATTTCACGTATGGCGGTCAGTTTGAAAATCTGAAAGAAGCCAGCAACAGATTAATGATAGCCGTTCCGATTTCTTTGTTATTGATTTTTGTATTGCTCTATTTTACGTTCCGTTCCTTCAAACAAGCAGGTTTAATATTTACCGCAATTCCGATGAGTGCGATTGGTGGCGTTTTGGCTTTAATGCTTCGTGGAATGCCTTTCAGCATCAGTGCGGGAATTGGTTTTATCGCCTTGTTTGGTGTAGCCGTTCTTAACGGAATTGTATTGATAGGCACTTTCAACCAATTGGAAAAAGAAGGAATGAAAGATATTTTCAAACGAGTAATCGAAGGGACAAAAATAAGACTTCGACCTGTATTGATGACCGCAACTGTTGCCAGTTTAGGATTTTTACCAATGGCATTGAGCAGCAGCGCAGGTGCAGAAGTTCAAAAACCTTTAGCAACCGTAGTAATTGGTGGTTTGTTTACGGCAACTTTCCTTACGTTGTTCGTTCTGCCATTACTCTACATCATTTTTAATTCAAAAATTAATTTAAAAAGAAAATTCAAAGTGAAACCCATTGCAACTATCATTGTATTGCTACTATCCTTGGTAGGTTTTACAGCAAATGCACAAACACAGCATTTATCAAGTGTTGATGATGCGATAAATATTGCCCTACAAAATAATCAAAGTATTAAAGCATCTGATTTGGAAATTGAGGCGAGTAAAGTTTTGAAAAAAACAGCCGGAGAATTACCAAAACTCGATTTTAACGCACAATTGGGTCAATATAATAGTACAAAATTCGACCAGTCTTTTCAGGTCACACAAACAATTCCATTTCCTTCATTATTTGGAGCAAAAAAGCAATTGATTAATGCAGAAATAAAAGGTAAAGAAATACAGAAAAGCCTAAGTGTTTTAGAATTAAAAAATCAGGTACGAACGTATTATTATCAAATCCTGTACCTGCAACACAATCAAAAGCAATTGCAACAATTGGACAGCTTATATGGTGATTTTATTGGCATTGCAAAGCTTCGATACAAAACTGGTGATACTAAAAAAGTGGATATAAGTACAGCAGAAGCTAAGAAAGGGGAAATCAATTTATTGTTAAAACAGAATGAAGTGTTATTAAATAATGCAGTTGCCAGTCTGAAAACATTAATGAATGCTAAAGAAGATTTTATCATTGTAGAAAATGGAATTTTTCAACCTTTACAAATCAGTAATTTGCTGGACAATGATGCAGTAGCAAATCATCCTGCAATTCAGTCCTTATATCAGGATGCAGTTATTGCAGAAAAGACCAAAAAGGTAGAACGTTCGCAAGGTTTACCCGATTTTACGATAGGTTACACAAATCAATCTTTGATAGGCTTTCAAACAGTAAATGGTGCGGAGAAATATTTCAATTCTGGTAACCGTTTTAATTCTGTAAATATTGGTGTTGCTATTCCCATTAATTACGGTGCTACAAAGGCAAGGATAGAATCTTTGGATTATAGAAAGCAAGCAGCCGAAGCCAATGCACAACAGCAACAGAAATCGTTGGCAACACAAATACAAAATGCTTTGTTGCAATACCAGCAGGATATGAAGCAGTTCAATTATTTTCAGCAGGAAGCTTTGCCTAATGCTAAAGAAATTGTTTCAGCGGCACAATTGGGTTACAAAACAGGCGACATCGGTTATGTAGAATATCTTTTTGCTTTGCAAACCGCAACCGATATTCAGTTGAATTACCTCAAAAGCATTCAGCAGGTCAACCAATCTGTAATCAATATTTATTCATTCATCAATCAATAAGTACAAATGAAATTCAATATAAATAAAATCACGTTGATGACAGCCGTAGCTGTTTTACTATTTGCTTTTTCTGCCTGTAAAGATGATAAGAAAGCAGAAGATAAATCTGCCGAAACCAAAACTGCAGGAAAAGAAGAAGCACCTCACGAAGAAGAAACGCCAACTATTGCCACACTTACCGAAGAACAAATAAAAACGGTAGGCATACAATTAGGCACCATTGAACACAAGGAATTAACAGCAACCATCAAAGCAAACGGAAATCTGAAAGTTCCTAATAACAATAAAGCCAACGCCACTTCTTTGTATGGCGGTGTGATAAGAACACTGAAAGTTCAAATCGGAGATTATGTAAGAAAAGGTCAGGTAATTGCTACCATTGCCAATCCGCAGTTCATCCAATTGCAGGAAGAATATTTGAGTACAGCAAGCAGGATTACATTTGCGGAACAAGAATTAGCAAGACAAAAAGAACTGAACGAAGGAAGTGCAGGTGCAAAGAAAAACCTGCAAAGTGCTACTGCCGAATTAAGCAGTTTAAGAACCCGAAGAGCTTCCTTACAACAGCAGATACAATTAATGGGCATCAATCCGGGTTCTGTATCAAACGGAAATTTAAAATCTGCCTTGGTCGTAACCAGTCCGCTGAATGGTACGGTTAGCAACGTTTTTGCCAAAATTGGAAGTTATGTAGATGTTTCTTCGCCGGTTATCGAAATTGTAGATAACAGTTCATTGCATTTAGATTTACAGGTGTTTGAAAAAGATTTACCACAGGTAAAAGTTGGACAAACTATTCATTTTACTTTAACCAATAATCCTACTGCTGAGTATGATGCTACAGTTTTCAGCATTGGTTCATCCTTTGAAAACGAGAGCAAAACCATCGCCGTTCATTGTCGTGTAAATGGTAATAAAAGTGGTTTAATTGATGGAATGAATATCACTGGTATTGTCAGTCTTAGCAATGTAACAACTCCAGCTGTACCCAATGATGCGATTGTAAATGCCGACGGAAAATATTACATTTTTGTACAAACCGATAAAAAAGCAGAAGAGCATCACGAAGAAGGCGAAGAAGAAGGAAGTCAAAAAGAGGGCGAAGAAAAAAAACATAAAAACAGTAAGAATTTTGAAAAAGTAGAAGTACTGAAAGGCGTGTCTGATATGGGTTATACCGCAGTAACTTTTGTAAACGAAATTCCTGCAAATGCAAAAATTGTAACAAAAGGAGCATTCTTTGTAAATGCAAAATTGAGCAATACTGGTGGTCACGAAGACTAAAAAAAGAAACAATGATTTGGCTAAAATTTTATTTGCCGGTGTATTTGGTGTTGTATATTATGGTAGCTTTTGTGCCACCATAATACCGAACCTACAAGCAAACTGGCATCAATCCCATAACTTTTGGCAAAACAGATATTGCACACGACTATATCGGTTTTGTGATGAAAGTATTGATAGCATTGCTTTTCGTTGCGGTATTCATCTATTCGTTCAGCGATAAAATGTATCAATATTTAGTACCGATTTCTAATTTAATGAAAGACGTGTTTTTAATCATTGCATTAATACTGATACACCTTTCATTACTATGGATTTCAGTAGCGCAATATCAAATGAGTAACAGTTGGCGTGTCGGTATTGATGAAAATAACAAAACCGAATTAATCACAAAAGGATTATTCTCTTACAGCCGGAACCCGATTTTTTTGGGAATGATAATCAGTGTTGCAGGAATATTTTTTATACTACCCAATACACTTACATTTTTCCTGATGCTTACTACCTATATCGTTATTCAAATTCAGATAAGACTGGAAGAAGAGTTTTTGGAAAAACAACACGGAGAACAATATTTAATTTATAAAAAAACAACTAAAAGACTACTCTAATGGAACACAAACATAAATACGATGCACAAGGCAAGCAAATTTGCTGTTCGCCGCAGGAAGCAAAAATAAATGAAAAAGCCGATGAAAAATTGGTGCAGCAGGAAGGTGCCAAAGCCTTACCCGTTATTGAAGAAAAAACAAGAGAGCGCCACTTCAAAGGCGATGGTCATTTTCACGGTACAAGGTTCAAAGAAGAATTAGACCACGACCACAGCAACGAACATTCAGACGATGATGGACACGACCATAGCCACGATGAAAATAAGTCCACCCTTCAAATGTTCTTGCCTGCAATCATTTCATTCGTGCTATTGATGATTGCTATTGCTTTTGATAATTGGCTACCGCAATCCTGGTTTACAGGTTGGGTAAGAATTATTTGGTATGCAATAGCCTATTTACCTGTTGGATTTCCTGTAATTAAAGAAGCATTTGAGAGCATCCGCAAAAGCGATGTATTTTCAGAGTTTTTATTGATGAGTATTGCCACCATCGGAGCTTTTGTCATTGGCGAATACCCTGAGGGTGTTGCTGTAATGTTGTTTTATGCCGTTGGCGAAGTATTCCAGACTTTGGCAGTAACAAGAGCTAAAACAAATATTAAAACGTTGCTCGATCAAAGACCAGATGAAGTAACTATTTTAGAAAATAATCAAGCTAAGACCATAAAAGCAGAAACCGCAAGTATTGGCAATATAATTCAATTAAAACCCGGAGAAAAATTAGGACTAGATGGCGAATTATTATCCGAAACCGCTTCATTCAATACAGCAGCACTAACAGGAGAAAGTAAGCCCGACACCAAAACCAAAGGTGAAACCGTATTGGCGGGAATGATAAATTTAACGACCGTTGCACAGGTAAAAGTAACGACTGCTTATACTGATAGCAAACTTTCTAAAATTTTGGAATTGGTACAAAATGCCACTGCACAAAAAGCACCAACAGAATTATTCATTCGAAAATTCGCAAAAATATACACACCGATTGTTGTATTGTTGGCAGTGCTAATTACCATAATTCCTTATTTTTTTGTGAGCGATTATGTATTTAGTCAGTGGTTGTACAGAGCATTGGTGTTTTTGGTTATTTCTTGTCCTTGTGCTTTGGTTATCAGTATTCCTTTGGGTTATTTTGGTGGAATTGGAGCAGCTTCCAAAAATGGAATTTTGTTTAAAGGAAGCAACTTTTTAGATGCCATTGCCGATATTAAAAACGTAGTGATGGACAAAACGGGTACAATGACCGAGGGCGTTTTCAAGGTTCAAGAAGTGGTATTAAAATCTGAATTTAATAAAGATGAAATCCTGAAAATGGTCAACGCTTTAGAAAGCCAAAGTACTCATCCGGTCGCGACCGCTATTCATCAATACGTAGGCGAAATTGATAACTCAATAAGGTTAGATAATACCGAAGAAATTGCGGGTCACGGATTAAAAGCTATCGTTAACGGAAAAGAGTTATTGGTAGGAAACTTTAAACTGATGGATAAATTTAATATTGTTTATGATTTAGACCCAAGTACAATTGTTTACACCCTAATCGCCATTGCTTATGATGGAAAATTTGCAGGCTACATTACCATTGCCGACAGCATCAAAGAAGATGCACAGATTACGATTGACAAACTAAAAACATTAGGCGTAAAAACTACAATGTTGAGTGGAGATAAAAGCACCGTGGTAAAATTTGTTGCTGATAAATT
The DNA here is from genome assembly GCA_002345565.1 of Flavobacteriales bacterium UBA2306. GTDB lineage: Bacteria > Bacteroidota > Bacteroidia > Flavobacteriales > Weeksellaceae > Epilithonimonas. The sequence goes on from DDVS01000002.1 coordinate 725,852, forward strand.
GGGAATTAACAATGCCTTCGGCGACTTGTTGCCAGAAGACAAAGTAAATAAAGTAAAAGAAATAAAAACCAAAAACGAAACCGTAGCATTTGTTGGCGATGGAGTGAATGATGCGCCTGTAGTAGCTTTGAGCGACGTAGGTATGGCAATGGGCGGTTTAGGAAGTGATGCCACTATTGAAACTGCCGATGTAGTAATCCAAGATGACAAGCCGAGTAAAATTCCGATGGCAATCAATATTGGTAAACAAACCAAGAAAATAGTGTGGCAAAACATCACATTGGCGTTTGTAGTAAAAGGTGTCGTATTAGTACTGGGCGCAGGTGGATTAGCTACAATGTGGGAAGCCGTTTTCGCAGATGTGGGAGTTGCATTATTGGCAATATTAAATGCGGTAAGGATACAGCGGATGAAATTTTAAGATTAGGTCATCCTAATGATGAATAAAACAGACAATGCGTAAGAAAGGCAAAAGTTATCAAAAAGTACCTCCGTACAAAAGATACGGAGCTTCTAAACCCTCAAATGTCAATTTGTCGAAGAAGAAGAAAAGACCTTCGCTCTTTATGATACTTTTTGGGATATTTTTAGCTCTGTGTCTTTTTGCTTTGATATACATAAAAATTAGACACTATTATATCTATCACTATCACTAAAAGTGGAATTATAAGTTATCAAGCAAAAACCAAAGTTTCAAAAGAGAAGCCTGAAAATGTAAATTCTTTTCAAATATTACAGTATTTAGGCTTCTCAATTATTTTTTTAATAGATTTAAGATAAGGAATGGACAAATTCTACAAAGAAACACTCTCTAAACTGGAATTAGAAATTAGCGAATTGGAGGTTGAAGTCGATTGCTCCTTACAACGTATTAAAGCTGCCATACACCTTATTCTCGAATGCCTTTCGGAATTAAAGGAATACGTTTTGAAAAAAGGATTTAAGAATACTAATGAAGAAATCCGCTTTTTCAAATATCAGAAACCTGTTATTGTTTCAAAGCTCATCTACTACAACGCCATTTATAAAATAGAAACGAGAAGACCGTATGGGAATAAGCGCATCAGGAAATATTTTATCAAAGAACTGAAAAAGCTAAAAAGGTTCTTTGAAAATAACCTTGATTTTTATAAGTATTACCGTAGCAATAATTCTTTCTTTGACGAACAATTTTTTGTACGTGGCAAGCACGAGATAAGACTATGGTTAGACACTTTTTATTTTGAGGCAGACCATCGCTTTTCTACTTCGCACGATTATAAGGTTGCCAAGATAATTGCTAATGACCTGATACAGGTATATTTGGAAGACAGGTTAAATAACATCAACGTTAAAAAGGTTTCAGATAATTCGTTGATATGGACAGCAAGCAAAACTGCACTCACGGAACTCATTTATGCACTGTACTCCCACGGTGCATTTAACAATGGGAATACAGAAATAAAATTGATAGCCAAAACGTTTGAAGATGCCTTCAATATTGAGTTAGGCGACTTTTACCATACGTTTATGGAACTTAAAGCCCGTAAAATAAACCGAACGAAATTCCTCGACAGGCTGTGTGAAGCACTGATAAAGAAAATGGACGAACAAGATGAAAAACAGTAAGTATATATGTACACAGGCTTTATTCCTCTTGGCAAGAAGTCAGAGTAATTAAACTTAAATTGTAAATTTGTTTATTGCTTATGTATTAAATACTAAACGTAGTCAGTAAATAAATATGAATACAATCTTTATTAAAAATATGGTTTGCGACCGTTGCATTATGGTGGTACAAAACGAATTGGAAAAACTGGGATTAGATGCTAAAAATATAAAACTGGGCGAAGTTATTCTTTCCAAAGAAATAACATCTCTGGAAAAAGAGAATTTGTCCAAAACTTTAGAGCCATTAGGATTTGAAGTAATTGACGATAAAAAAGGCAGGATAATAGAAAAGATAAAGAACATTATCATTGACCTGGTACACCATCAGGATAGTGATGTAAAAACCAACCTTTCCGATGTATTGAGTGACAAATTGCATCACGATTACAATTACCTGTCCAATCTGTTTTCAGAGGTAGAGGGTACAACCATTGAAAAATACTTTATCGCCCAAAAGGTAGAGAAAGTCAAAGAATTGTTGGTGTATGATGAGTTGTTATTAAGTGAGATTGCGAACCGCCTAAATTATTCGAGCGTGGCATATTTGAGTAACCAGTTTAAAAAAGTTACCGGGCTAACACCAAGCCATTTCAAACAGATTAAAGAGGATAAAAGAAAACCGTTGGATAAAGTGTAAGTAAATCTTACAAATCAAATCCAAAATTTCACAACAGTACCCATAAATATAATAGCCAATTTTGTATTGTAAATTAAAGCAGGCAAATATGGCGACAAACAGAGAAAATATATACATTCCATTGGAGGATGTAGAAAGCGAACACTGTGCATTAATCGTTGAAAAGGGATTGGCACAGGTAAAAGGCGTAGAAACCCATAAAGTAGAGCTGAACAACCGAAGGGCAGTAATTACAGTAGATAGCAATGAAACCGTAGGCGAGGCTGTTAAGGCAATTAAAGATTTAGGTTACGGAGTTCCTACGGTTAAAAGTGCTTTTCCGGTATTGGGCATGACCTGTGCATCCTGTGCGGGCAGTGCCGAAAGCATTGTGAAATACCAACCGGGAGTAGTTAATGCTTCCGTGAACTTTGCAACGGGCAATCTTACCGTGGAATATCTGCCCAATATGACCGATGCCTCCACCCTGCAAAAAGCGGTTCAGGGAGTAGGTTACGACCTATTGATTGAAGACGAAACCAAGCAGCAGGAAACGCTCGAAGGCATCCACGAAAAGAAATTCCGAACCTTGAAAAACAAGACCATTTGGGCAATTATCCTTTCCCTGCCCGTGGTAATCATAGGAATGTTCTTTATGGATATGCCCTATGCAGACCCGATAATGTGGCTCTTTTCCACGCCCGTTGTAATATGGTTGGGCAGGGATTTTTTTGTAAACGCTTGGAAGCAGGCAAAGCACCGTTCCGCCAATATGGATACGCTGGTGGCATTGAGTACAGGTATTGCCTACCTGTTCAGTGTTTTCAATATGCTGTTTGCCGACTTTTGGCATCAACGGGGACTGCATGCTCACGTATATTTTGAAGCGGCTGCCGTTATTATCGCATTCATCCTCTTGGGAAAACTGCTGGAAGAAAGAGCCAAAGGCAACACCTCTTCAGCCATTAAGAAGCTGATGGGCTTGCAGCCAAAAACGGTCATCGTGGTACAGGCGGACGGAACGGAAAAGCAGACCGCTATCGAAGACGTAAGCGCAGGCGATGTGATACTCGTAAAGCCCGGTGAAAAGATTGCGGTAGACGGCATGGTCATATCGGGCAATTCGTATGTGGACGAAAGCATGTTAAGCGGTGAGCCTGTACCTGTATTGAAAAAAGAAAAAGAAAAAGTATTTGCAGGAACGATTAACCAAAAAGGCAGCTTCCGGTTCAGGGCGGTAAAAGTGGGCAAAGAAACCATGCTTGCCCACATCATCAAAAGGGTGCAGGATGCACAGGGAAGCAAAGCACCCGTACAGAAACTGGTCGATAGGATTGCGGGCATCTTTGTTCCCACAGTGATAGGTATTGCCATCCTGACATTTACGCTATGGTTGATTTTGGGAGGCGAAAACGGGGTTGTTCAAGGTCTGTTGGCAGCCGTTACGGTATTGGTCATTGCCTGCCCCTGTGCTTTAGGCTTAGCGACACCCACCGCTATTATGGTAGGCGTTGGTAAAGGTGCTGAAAATGGCATTTTGATAAAGGATGCCGAAAGTTTGGAACTGGCCAAAAAAGTAAATGCCATCGTTTTGGACAAAACCGGAACCATCACCGAGGGAAGACCACAGCTAACGGGCATTAAATGGCTGAACAATGAGGACACTGCAAAAGAAATCCTTTTGAGCATCGAAAAGCAATCCGAGCATCCATTGGCAGAAGCCGTAGTGAAGCATCTTGGCGATGTAGCGACCACCTCTTTATCCATGTTCGACAGCATTACGGGCAAAGGCGCAAAAGCAGACCATGACAACGAAACCTATTATGTAGGCAACAAAAAGCTATTGGCAGAAAACAACATTGCCATTGCCGGAGAATTACAAGACCAGGCCAAAGAATGGGGCAAACAGTCTAAAACCGTTATCTGGTTTGCAAACAGCAAAAAGGCTCTTGCTGTAATCGCTATCGCCGATAAGATTAAGGAAACATCGGTGCAGGCTATCCGGGAAATGCAGGAAATGGGCATTGACCTGTATATGCTGACCGGAGATAATGAAGCTACCGCTAAAGCCATTGCGGAGCAGACAGGCATCAAGCATTACAAAGCCGAAGTTTTGCCACAGCATAAAGCCGACTTTGTGAAAGAACTGCAAAGTAAAGGAAAGGTAGTGGCAATGGTGGGCGATGGTATCAACGACAGCACTGCATTGGCAACAGCCGATGTAAGTATCGCAATGGGCAAAGGCAGCGACATCGCAATGGACGTAGCCAAGATGACCATCATTTCGTCCGACCTGACCAAGATACCGCAGGCAATACGCTTGTCCAAACAGACCGTAGCCACCATCAAGCAAAACCTGTTCTGGGCGTTTATCTACAACGTAATCGGCATTCCGGTAGCGGCAGGCATCCTTTACCCTGTTAACGGCTTCCTGCTCAACCCGATGATTGCGGGTGCGGCAATGGCATTGAGCAGCGTGAGCGTGGTCAGTAACAGCCTGCGGTTGAAGTGGAAGAAATAAAACAGTAAATCTCACAAATCAAACAAGAAATTACACAACAATAACTAACTGAATAGTACGGAAATTTGCATTATCAGATAACTCTAAAATTTGTAAACAATGGAAAATAAACAATTTCAATTCAAGACGAACATCAATTGCGGCGGTTGTATCGCATCTGTAAAACCGCACTTGGACAAGGCAGAGGGCATATGCCATTGGGAAGTGGACACGGCCAACAAGGACAAGGTGCTTACAGTGAAGTCCGAGGGCATTACCGAGCAGGAAGTAATATCGACCGTACAAAAGGCAGGCTTCAAAATAGAACCTTTGAATGCCTAAGCCAACTACCTTTTGAAATGTCCTTTTTCCGACCGAATTTTCTGAAGGTTGGGTTGCCGAAAAAGGCATTTTATCAAATCCTGAAGAAAGAGGATATCTTGTTGTGGTCGTAACATTGTTTGTTTGTATAGAGAAATTTTGCCTATATAGCAAAAAAAATTGTAAAAACAATATAAAAAACCAATCTTATTTGTAACTTTGTTGAGTTGAAAAATTATAGAATACATATAGGCATTTTGACACTCTTCTGTCTGGTTTTCTTTATGATACCAAGTCAGAGCTATGCCTGTTCCAAAAATTCAACAAAGACCGAGCGGTCCTTCTCAAAAGAGAAATCCAAAAAATCAGAACATAAAAAAGGTTGTAAGGGCAAATCCTGCAAAAAATGCAAAAGCGGCAACTGCGATGGTGGTTGTTCACATAGCTCTTGCAGATGCAGTGCTTCAACGACCTCCCTATACTTACCAATCCCAATCGAATTAAAAGCTAAAAATCCATTTGCTGAAGTTAAAAAGCAAAAATTCGGTTTCAAGGAAGCCTACTATTCTTCGGGATTTTTCTTCATTTGGCTACCTCCTAAAATAAGCTAAAACTATGGCCTGATAGCCATAGGTGTGCCTTGTCAAAAGCTATTCCGGCTTTTGCAAATCCCCTATTTGTACTATTTATTTTAAAATTCAAGGGAAATGGGTTTGCTAATACCCCTTTTCCGAAAATGTATATTATTATGAAATCATTATCAAAAATAGTGATGGTAATCGCCGTATTACTATCATCAATAAACGTGTTTGCACAAATCAAGAATGCGAAAACGGAAACCATAAAAATTTATGGCAATTGTGGTATGTGCAAAGCCACCATCGAAAAAGCAGGTAACGTAAAAAAGGTAGCCAGTGTGGACTGGAACAAAGATACCAAGATGGCTACGCTCACGTATGACGGCGACAAAACAAATCAGGATGAAATCCTGAAACGTATCGCTTTGGCTGGTTATGACAGTGAGAAGTTCCGTGCGCCGGATGACGTATATGCTAAACTGGCTGGTTGCTGCCAGTATGATAGACCAGTAAAGACGGTTGCCAAAAACAAGGAGGCGGGAATGGACATGAATGCCGGACATGGCAATCACGACCATAGCCAAATGGCAGCACCCGCTAACAAAGATGCAGCCCAAAACCAATCACAACTGAAAGCTGTATTTGACAACTACTTTTCAGTGAAAGACGCTTTGATAAAAATCGATGCGGCGACCGCATCTGCCAAAGCCGCTGAATTGGCTGCATCCCTTAAAGCAGTCGATATGAATAAGCTATCGGCAGAGGAACATACGGCTTGGATGAAAGTGATGCAGGACTTGACGGCCAATGCGGAAAGCATTTCAAAATCAAAAGATGTTGCAAAACAAAGAAGTGCTTTTGCGGCACTTTCGGGAAGCATCTACACACTGGCCAAAGTGTCTAAACAGGATACTCCCGTTTATTACCAGCACTGCCCTATGTACAATGGAGGTAAGGGAGCCAATTGGCTAAGTAAAGAGAATGCTGTTAAAAACCCATATTACGGCTCACAGATGCTTACCTGCGGCAGTACGGTCGAAACCATTAAATAACAGGTCTGAAAGCTATGGTACAGTACAATGACATGGTGCAGGCGCTTAAAGACCTAAGACAGCGTGGATACAGTATGGACTTTAGTCTGTTGCCGGACTGCCTGTACTGTGCGTCAAGGAGCCTGAAACTAAAACCGGAGGATTTTACGGTTACGGAAACCCATAGGTTTGAAAGCCTCGACAGCAGTCCTGATAACAATGCCGTGATTTATGCCATATCGTCCAATGATGGTAAGAATAAAGGCGTACTTGTGGATGCCTATGGTGCTTATGCCGAAGAAATGACCCATGAGATGGCAAAAAAATTAAGTGCAACATAACTTTTAAAACCCCTTATTATGAAAAAATACACGTGTCCCATGCACCCGCAGGTGCTAAAAGACGAACCAGGCAAATGCCCGCTTTGTGGCATGGCACTGGTTCCCGTTGGCGGTAGCTCAGTTTCTCATGTACAAAAATCAGGACATGGGCATTCCGGGCATTCTCATCATAACCAAGCCAGAGATAGCTTTAACAAACATGAGGGGCATCATACAGGCGATTTTCTCGCTCGTTTTTGGATAAGCCTCGTCATTACAATCCCTATCCTGCTCCTGTCACACATGATACAGCAATGGTTGGGTTTCTCCCTTGCTTTCAATGGCGATAAATATGTGTTGCTGGCATTGGGTACGGTGATTTATTGCTATGGAGGCTTACCATTCCTAAAGGGAATGATTGGCGAGGTGAAAGCCAAAGCCATAGGGATGATGACACTTGTTGCTATCGCCATATCCGTAGCCTATGTCTATTCCGTAGCCGTTGTATTTGGCTTGCAGGGTATGGATTTCTTTTGGGAACTGGCAACCCTAATTGACATCATGCTGTTAGGGCATTGGCTGGAAATGCGTTCCCAAATGGCTGCTTCACGGGCATTACAGTCATTGGTAGCGTTACTGCCCAACGATGTTACCGTGGAACGAGGCGGAGAAGCTGTAAAGATAAAGCTAGAAGACCTGCAAAGCGGTGAAACGGCTATCATAAAACCGGGTGAAAAAATTCCAGCCGACGGATTGGTTCTGGATGGGCTTTCATATATCAACGAGAGTATGCTTACCGGAGAAAGTGTTCCCGTAAAAAAGGAAAAGGACGGAAAGGTCATCGCAGGCTCTATCAATGGTGATGGTGCGCTGAAAGTTAAGGTAACAGCCGTTGGAAAAGACAGCTACCTGAACAGGATTATCAATCTTGTGCAGGAGGCACAAGCTACTAAGTCCAATACGCAAAACCTTGCGGACAAAGTTGCCAAATGGCTCACCTTTATTGCCATTGCCGTTGGCATAGGCACATTTGCCTATTGGTATGCAAGCAGTGGAGATATTGCCTTTGCGCTTGAAAGAATGGTGACGGTAATGGTAACGGCCTGCCCGCACGCATTGGGCGTGGCTATCCCGTTGGTGGTCGCCATTTCCACAACGCTATCGGCGACCAATGGTCTGCTCATCCGCAACCGCACAGCATTTGAAACCACCCGAAAACTTTCCACTGTCATTTTTGATAAGACCGGAACGCTCACCAAAGGTTCCCATGCCGTAGAAAAGGTTATACCGTTAACAGACGAATATAATGCCGATGAGGTTATCCAGTATGCTGCCGCAGTACAGCAAAATTCGGAACACCATATCGCCAAAGGCATTATGGCTACATTGAAAGAAAAGAGCCTTGCCTTATGGAAGTCTGAAAACTTCAGCTATATGCAGGGCATAGGTGTTAAAGGTGTTGTGAACGGGAAAAATGTCGTAGCTGGCGGCCCGAATTATTTCACCGAAAACCACCTTTCCCTGCCTGAAATTCCAAACGAAATCAATCAAGAGGCCGAAACGGTCAACTTTGTCCTCATTGATGACCGGGTAATCGGCATCATTACTTTGGCAGACAGTATCCGTGAGGGTTCGGCACAGGCGATTGAGGAACTCAAAAAAATGGGCATCAAGTCCTTTCTGCTGACCGGGGACAACGACAGGATTGCTGGTTCCGTAGCCGGAAAATTGGGTATGGACGGGTATTTGGCTAATGTGCTTCCGCACAACAAGCAGGAGAAAGTAAAGGAGTTTCAGGCAAAAGGCGAAATCGTAGCAATGACTGGTGATGGTGTAAATGATGCACCTGCACTGGCACAGGCAGATGTGGGCATTGCCGTGGGTTCCGGTACGGACGTGGCTGCCGAAACAGCGGATATCATATTGGTAGACAGCGACCCGAGGGATGTGGTCAAACTGATTGACTTCGGCAAACTTACCTACAAAAAGATGGTACAGAACCTGATATGGGCGGTTGGCTACAACGTGGTGGCAATACCGCTTGCGGCAGGCGTACTCTATCCGAATTTTGTTTTAAGTCCCGCTATGGGTGCTGTGCTGATGAGTGTAAGCACCATTGTAGTGGCTATTAACGCAAGTTTTTTAAAAATCAAAAAATAAATAAAAATGAAAAATCTAACATTATCAATCATTGCTGTTATCATGGCATTTGTAACAGTATCATGCAATCAGGCATCCAACAAAAACGAGCAGTCTTCAAGTGATACTGCTGTTGTATCACAAGAACAGTCAGCTTCCCAACCAAAAGAGGATGATACGGTAGCTGCGCCCGTTGTGAGTGAAACTCCGAGCGGTCAGGAAGCAAAAGCAACAGGAAAAGAAGAAGCAAAAAACTTTTCTATTGCGCCCATAGTTACCGATTATCTGTCCTTAAAGAACGCCCTTGTTTCGGACGATGACAAAGCTGCCGCCAGTTCAGGGAAAAAGCTGTTAGCTACCCTGAATAAAGTGGACATGAAAGCCGTTCCTGCCGATAAGCACAAAAAGTACATGGACATAGCGGACGATGCTAAAGAACACGCAGAACATATCGGGGAAAATGTCGGCAACATCCACCACCAGCGGGAACATTTGGCCTCGCTTGGCGAAGATTTGAAAGACCTGATTGATTTGTTCGGTACATCGCAAACATTGTATCAGGACCATTGCCCGATGTTCAATGACGGTAAGGGTGCTGTTTGGTTCAGCGAAAACAAGGAAATCAAAAACCCTTACTATGGTTCTAAAATGCTGACCTGCGGTAAGGTGGAAAAAACAATTAACAGCAAATAAAATTCAGGGTTATGGAAAATATGCAAAACAGTCACCATGCGGGTCATTCCTCGGAGCATGGCACGCACAATACAAAACATGCTTCGGCCATGTACAAACGCTTTGCGGTGATGGCTGTCGCAATGTTCGCAGTGATGTATTTTATCATGTACGCCATGATTGACGGGTGGCAGAACCTGATACCCAATATCAATAATTTGTACATGACCCTGCTGATGACCTCGGCAATGCTGCTTATCGAATTAGCGATAATGAAAGTAATGTACCCCAACAGGAAGATGAATTGGGCGATAGCCATCATCTCGGTTGCTGTTGGCATCTTTTCATGGTTTGGTATCAGGGAACAAATCAATGTCGGGGACAAGCAGTTTGCAAAGGGTATGATACCCCATCACGCAGCAGCCATATTGATGTCCGAAAAGGCACACCTGACCGACCCGGAACTGATAGAGCTGCAAAAAAATATACTTAAAACCCAAGCGGAAGAAATTGAACTAATGAAGCGCAAGCTAAAAGAGTTTGAAGAAAGTAAATAATAAAATTTAAAAAAACAAGTTTGGACATGAACAAAATAATAATTGGCTTTATTTCCTTATGAACCCTGCTATTCACCGCTTGCGGTCAGGCGGGGTCAAATAAGGATGAAGCGGAACAGCAGCATTCGCAGGCAACTCCGGAAAGCAACGGACATACTACCCAAATAGGTGAATTGGTTCCATCGGATGAAGTCTGCATGGTCAACGATGCCTATATCGGCAAAAAGCAGTTTGAAGTAAAATTTGATGGTAAAACCTATTACGGATGTTGCGAAATGTGTAAGGAACGTATTCCAAAAGATGCGACCGTGCGGATGGCGATAGACCCCTATTCCCATAAGCAGGTAGACAAAGCTAATGCGGTGATTGCTGTGACAGGAAATAACGGTGAAGTTTCTTATTTTGAAAACAAGGAGAATTATGCCAAGTATGTGAAAAAACAGTAGACACAAAAAGATGAAGCCACAATAAAATAATTATGACCATAAAGAAGAAAATCATATTGGGGCTGGCTGTCGTCCTGATTGCCATACAGTTCTTTCAGCCCTTACGGAACCAGGCGGTTGAAGTGCCAGCCACCCATATCGAAAGGGTGTACGCCGTACCCCAAAATGTAAAGGCTATCCTTGTTCAGTCCTGTTATGACTGCCATAGCAACAATACCCATTATCCGTGGTACAGCCGTATCCAGCCCGGCGCATGGTACATGGCAGAGCATATAAAAAAGGGGAAAGAGGAACTCAACTTTAGCGAATTTGGCGACTATTCTGTCCGCAGGCAGCGAAACAAGTTCAGGGCTATGGCCGGGCAGGTTAAGGACGGGGAAATGCCGTTGTCATCATACACACTAATTCATCGCAATGCAGTATTGTCACCGGAGGATAAGCAGGTTTTGATAGCGTGGTTTAGCACAATGGAAGACAGCATTAAATAAAATTTTTCAAATCATGAACAGATATAATAAAATACCTATAAGAATTTTGCAAACAGTGCTGATACTGCTTTGCACGCAAACGCTGTTTGCACAGAGAGTGGTGCATTACGAGCTGTATGTAAAAGATACGCTTGTCAACTATGCAGGTAAGCAAAAAAGGGCAATTGCCGTAAACGGGCAAATCCCCATGCCCACCCTTACCTTTACCGAGGGCGACACTGCCGAAATAGTGGTGCACAACCAATTGAAAGAAAGCACATCACTTCACTGGCATGGTGTGTTCCTGCCCAATAAAGAAGACGGTGTGCCCTGGCTTACACAAAAACCCATCGCACCGGGCACAACCTACACCTACCGTTTTCCGATTATCCAGCATGGTACGCACTGGTACCATTCCCACTCAGGATTGCAGGAGCAGATTGGCATGTACGGAAGTTTTATCATGAAGAAAAGAAGCGATGATAAGACATTCAGAAAAGGAATTGACGATTTGCCGACCGTTCCAATTATATTAAGTGAGTGGACAAATCTTAACCCCGATAATATCAACCGTATGCTACACAATGCAAATGATTGGGCGGCCATTAAGAAAGGCGCAACACAATCATATGTTGAAGCTATTAAGGAGGGAAAATTAGGGGTAAAGGTAAAAAACGAGTGGAAGCGGATGCTGGCGATGGATGTCAGTGACGTTTACTATGATAAAATCCTAATAAATGGTAGCCATAGCACCGATTTGAAAACAATTGATGGTAAAAAGCTAAAAGCAGGCGACAAAGTCAGATTGCGTGTTTCCAATGGAGGGGCGTCTTCATATTTCTGGCTACGGTATGCTGGAGGAAAAATTACAGTAGTAGCTAATGATGGGAATGATGTTGAGCCTGTAGAGGTGGACAGGTTAATCATTGCCGTTTCTGAAACTTACGATATTGTAGTGACTATCCCTCAAGATGGTTTGGCTTACGAGTTCTTAGCAACAACCGAAGACAGGACACAATCTGCGAGTTACTTTATAGGTGATGGGGTCAAACAGCTTATTTCTCCACTCCCACGATTGAAGTATTTCGAGGGGATGAAGATGATGAACGATATGATGAAAATGAATGGCGATTTGGACGATATGGGCATGAAGATGAGCCTTAACCAAATGGACATGAATGTAGTGATGTATCCCGAAATTACCGGAGATGCAACAAAAAAAGCAGACCACAGTAAGCATGAGGGTATGGATATGGATAACGACGCTAACCGTTACAACGCTAATGCCTTGGGAGACATCAAAACATTAAATTATGCTATGTTGCAATCACCTTATAACACCTCTCTTCCAAATGATGCGCCTGTAAAAGAGTTGAAATTCACACTTACTGGCAACATGAACCGCTATGTATGGAGCATGGATAATAAAATACTTTCGGAAACTGACAAAATACCTGTAAAAAAAGGAGAAATTCTACGGATTACCATTTATAATAATTCAATGATGCGGCATCCAATGCATCTTCACGGATTTGATTTCAGGGTGATAAACGGAAAAGGCGAAAAATCGCCGCTTAAAAATGTGTTGGATATCATGCCTATGGAAATAGATACCATTGAGTTTTTAGCAAATGAGGAAGGTGATTGGTTCTTTCATTGCCATATATTATATCACATGATGGCGGGAATGAACAGGGTCTTTGAAGTTGGAGACTACAATAACCCCTATCTACCCGACAAGGCAAAAGCCTATAAAGAATTGCAAAGAGAAAGTAATATGCCTCATTTTATGGCACAAAACGATTTTGCAACCAATGGTAATGATGGAGAAGCTATGCTAATGAATGCACGCTACCAATTAGGAACAGAATGGCGTTTAGGCTATAATAGTATGCACGGTTATGAAGTAGAAACCCATTTAGGTAGATACATTGGAAAGATGCAATGGTTCATGCCCTTTGTAGGTTTTGATTACCGCTACCGTAAAATGGGAGAAGATGAACACGAAAAGAACATATTTGGACAAACCAACAAGAAAGACACCCGCAGGGCGTTCAGTTTAGGGTTTATGTATACGTTTCCTATGCTGGTCAATTTTCAGGCAGAAGTATATCATGATGGAATTATGAGATTGCAGTTAATGCGTGAAGATATACCAATTTCAAAAAGACTAAGAGGTGGTTTTATGGTGAATACCGACTTAGAGTATATGGGAGAACTTAGGTATATCATTAATAAGAATATAGGTATACGTACCCACTATGATAGCGATATGGGCTTTGGTGTGGGGCTGGCATTGACTTATTAAAATTAAATAACTAAGGGTAGTAAACTGCATAACCGTAAAAAAATATCGGTAAAAAAAAGGAGGTGATGCAGGTGTAATTCGCAAAGACTAACCTGCATCATACTACAACCCTTTAAAGTATGCAACAAAAATCTATCTATCGTTCCATCATCAATACGGTAGAGGTTGAATTTTTTTAAGCAGTAATTGCATCATAAGCTAATACGAACAGTGTTAGCTTTTCTGTATTAACCAATAATATATTACATCAAAATGAAGCGAATGGATAAATTTTACAATGAAACATATCTTAAATTGGAAACTGCAATCCAGGAACTGGAGATTGAAACCGACTGCCCCATAAAAAGAATTGAAGCCGTTATACACCATATCATACAAAGCCTTGCCGACTTAAAGGACTTTGTACTGAAAAATGACTTTAAGAATATGGAAGAAGAAATCCATTTTTTCAAGTATCAGAAACCTGTTATTGTTTCAAAGCTCATCTACTACAATGCCATCTATAAAATCGAAACAAGAAGACCCTACGGGAACAAGCGTACCAAGAAATATTTTACCAAAGAACTGAAAAAGCTAAAAAGGTTCTTTGAAAACAACCTTGATTTTTACAAGTATTACCGCAGCAATAATTCTTTCGTTGACGAAAAATTCTTTGTGCGTGGCAAGCACGATATAAGGCTATGGTTAGACACATTTTATTTCGAAGCAGACCATCGTTTTTCTACTTCACACGATTATAAGGTTGCCAAGATTATTGCCAATGACTTGATACAAGTTTATTTGGAAGACAGGCTCAATAACATCAATGTGAAAAGGGGTTCGGACAATTCATTGAAATGGACGGCAAGTAAAACGGCACTGACGGAACTCATATATGCACTGTACTCCCACGGTGTATTTAACAATGGGAATACAGACATAAAATTGATAGCTAAAACTTTTGAAAAAGCCTTTAATATTGAGTTAGGCGATTTTTACCACACGTTTATGGAACTGAAAGCCCGTAAGATAAACTGAACCAAATTCCTTGACAGCCTGTCTGTAGCCCTAATAAAAAAAATGGATGAAAAGGACGTAAAGTAACGACTATTATAATACGCCACGAGGTGAATGAACGCCTTTTGTCCGTATAATGCTTTCCTGCACCTTTGGGGCTTCATTCTGCTTTTCTGCCTGCTCCGAAGCATCTTGTTTGGTTTCCGGCGTAATAGATAGCTGTATCTTTCTTTCTACGGCAGCCAGTTCCGTTTTAAGCTCACTAAATCGACTTTCCTTAGCCCAAGTACCGTTAACCACTTCCTGAAGTATCGGCAGGTCTTTTTGTATTTCAGCGATTTTCTCCTGCTCCTGCTTCACAAAGCCCGGCAGTTTTTCCAAAGCCCTTAAAAAATTCATTGCGGCGGTTTCGGGGTCTTTTGCCATCAGACCGTTATTGTAGGTGTACTTGATATTGCCCTCGCCAGTTATAAAAAATCTATTGACCCTTTCGAGTGTTGAATTATCCTTTGGAAGTTCTGTTTTAACCAATAATTGAAACCCGTAGAGGTTGCCTATTTCACGATAGTCGCCTGCCGTGCGGGCTTTGTTCGCAATCTCGTTCAGTTTTGCGCCTATTTGTTTCGGATTTGCATTGGGCGGCAAGCCATCTAACAGCACAGGGTTTTCGATTGTACCGTCCGAACGCTTTTGCAGGCGTTGCTGTAAGTTTTCCCAGTCGGTACTCATCCGGTTCAAACGAGATTGAGTGCTTTGCAACATTTCCATATAATCCTGTACCTTAAATTTGGCACTGGATTTAGAGCGGTTGAACGCCTGCTTTTCGCTTTCCAGTCCGGCAATCTGTTTTTCCAGTTTGGCTTTATCCAACAGGTCTGTATTTCCTGACAGGATTGCCACATATTCCGAAAAGTTCATTCCCGATTTTTCGTCCATACTTCCCTCGTCAATCGTTCTTTTGGTCAGGTTGTTAGTCTTTAACTGGTCGATGAAAAGCTGCTTATTATACAGCAGGTTGAATTTGTAACTGTCCAACGATTTTTCAACTGCATAGATAATCACAGCAACTTTATTATCGGCAAAGAATTTGGCAATCTCATTGCCTTTTCTGATTGCCCGCCCGTCCCTTTGGGCAAGATCAGACGGTCGCCACGGTGTATCTAAATGATGAACGGCAACAGCTCTTTTCTGTGCGTTTACGCCAGTTCCGAGCATACTTGTAGAACCAAATAAAACACGGATTTTGCCCTCATTCATTCCGTTGATAAGTTCCTTACGTTGCTTATCATTTTTCGCTTCCTGAATAAACCTTACTTCGTGCGCAGGTATGCCGTGGTCTTCCACGAGCTTGCGTTTGATTTCGGAGTACACATTCCATTCGCCGGGCTTGTAGGTTCCCAAATCGGAGAAAACGAACTGCGTTCCTTTCTGTGCGTTGAACTGATTGTAATACTTGGCGATATTTACCGCACAATGCGAAGCCTTGTTGTCGGGATGGTCGTCGTATATACCACTTACCATACGCATATCGAGCGACATCTTACGGGCATAGTCCGTCGCAATGAGCATCTT
This sequence comes from Flavobacteriales bacterium UBA2306, assembly GCA_002345565.1. Classification (GTDB taxonomy): domain Bacteria; phylum Bacteroidota; class Bacteroidia; order Flavobacteriales; family Weeksellaceae; genus Epilithonimonas. The sequence goes on from DDVS01000002.1 coordinate 742,025, forward strand.
TGCTTTTTCTTCCCTTTGCGATAATGGTTCTCTACCGAGCAAAGTAGCATCGCCCGTTTTGGCAAACTGCATCAGGCTTTGGATAAAGGCTTCTTGGTCGGGCGTTGGCGGTATGTTATAAAGAATTTCGTTCTTGTTGGGGCGGTCAATACCAATATCCTTTGCCGTTCTGTAATCCGTGATTTCAGAATAGAACTGCGCCAGTTCCGGAACTTTGATAAAGTAGCGGAAACGCTCTTTGGCTACAATATTGTTAGCTACCGAAAATTCATAATCGGTCGTTTTCCTTGCGTAAATAGCTGCCCACGCATCAAATGAATGAATGCCCTGTTTTTCCAATGCACGAGGGCGCAGGTATTTGAACAGCAGGTACAGCTCTGTTAATGAATTGCTGATGGTTGTACCAGAAAGAAAGGTTGCGCCCATATCCGCATTGGTACGCTCTTGAATGGTACGGATAGCAAACAACAGGTTCAATGCCTTTTGGCTGCCGTCCACGTTACCCAGTCCGGCAACCCGTGTATGACGGGTGTTGAACATCAGGTTTTTGAACTGATGGCTTTCGTCCACAAACAAATGGTCTATGCCCATCATCTTAAAGTCCACAATATCATCCTTACGGTTTTCAATATCGTGTTGCAGCGTTTTCAGCTTTACTTCAAGATTTTCTTTCCGCTTGATTACTCCGGCAAGCATACCTCTGGTAACTTCCTTGCCTCGCGATTGCAGTGCATCGAGGTTACGCTCTACGCTGTCCAATTCTATTTCGAGAATTTCCTTTTGTATTTCGGGCGATTGCGGTATCATTCCGAACTGGTCGTGCGTAAGTATCACGCAATCCCAATCATTATTTTTAATATCCCCGAAAATCCGCAGGCGTTTTTTCGGCGTAAAATCATCAATACCCGGATAAAGGATTTTGGCGTGTGGATAGGCTTTACGGTAGTCTTCGGCAATGGCAGGTATATTTGCTTTCAGCCCGATAATCATCGGCTTATGGGCTAATCCCAAACGCTTCATTTCCTGCGCTGCGGTACACATTATCAGCGTTTTTCCTGCGCCTACTTCGTGGTCGCAGATAGCACCGTTGTTCAGCTTTATCATCCAAACGGTGTCCTTTTGGCTTGAATACAGGTCTTCAATGCCTGCTCCCTTGCGGTCTAATCCCGGAAATTCCTGATGGCTTCCGTCATAGTTTGGGCGAACGAAACAATTAAAGGTATCGTTGTACTGGTCGGTCAGCCTGTTTTTAAACTCATCGTTCTGTGCGTGTAGCCAGTCGGTAAAGGCGGTACGGATTTCGTCAATCTTGGTGTTCGCCATTTGTATGGCTTCCATATCCCGTACTTTAACCTCTTGGTCGCCAACCATTACTTTTTTGGTAATATCAGGCGTGGTATTGACAAGGGCGTGTTTAAGCAGGGCAATACCGTCAAACGTGCGGCTTTCCGCTTTGACCGCATATTTTTCCCAAATGTGCATATTGCCCTGATGACACTTTACGGAAAAGTCGTCGGAGCTTTCGGAATAATGTACCAGTACATCCGCATCGAACAGGTGCGAAGCGAAACGGGCATAAATTCCGGTAGGTATCCACCGTTCGCCGAGGTTAAAATCCAGTTCCTCAAATTCAATACGTTTTGGTCGGGCTTCCTTTAAAGCGGTAAGGCTTTCTTTGGCTTCAGTATCATCAGGATTGCTTTCGAGATAGGCTCTTACTTCATCGGCTTTCTCAACTACGTTGCCTGCAATCCAACGTTCAGCTATTTCGTATTCCTGTCGTAGTAGATTGTAGAATAACCGCCCGTGCAGGGCTTCTTTCAGGGTATCGGCAGGCAGGCTGCTGATTTCGGACATAAAATCCAAATCCACGTTTCCGTATTTGTTCAACGAGGCGGCTAAAGCCTCTTCGGGATTATCGGTTGCTAATGTGGTGGTAGAAAAGCTAACGGGACGGCTGAAAATATCCGCTTTGTGGATTACGCCGCCATTGATACGCTCCAGATAAGGAATTTCTTTACCCGCGCTGTCGGTCTTTATCAGTTTGGCATTTTCGGCAGCATTGAGATTACCGTATTTTTTGACAAAGCCATCGTACAGGAGGCTCAGCGTTTCCCGTTCTTCCTTGTGTTCGGTCTGCTTTTCAGCTTCTTTTTGGTACAGGTTGATATAACTGTCTCTAACGGCTATATAGGCTTCGGCTCTTGCTTTCTGTGAGGTCGGCAACTGCAATGGATGAAAGATTGCCTTTTTGTCGTCCTTTTCTACCTCTTGCAGATAACCGACCCAACCGTTATCCACCACAAGGCAATCGTTACGATGGAACGATTGCAGTTCGCCACTATACGGAGCAGGGTCAGGAATAACATTAAACTTGATATTGGTAATGGCTGTCTTATCAGACTGGCCATTACCGATTATTTGTGAAAACAGGTCGCCGATAGCTTCCTGTTTTTTGCCGTTTATTGGGTGGCTTCCATTGGCAGCACCATTAGATTTTATCGGCGTATAAGGTTGCTGCCTTGCACTACTGAAAAGGTCGGGCTGACGACCTATTGTGCCTCTACTTTTATTAGTGCTTTGCCTTTTAGTTTGGGTAGTTCTTTTAGGCGGAGAAAGAACTATTACAGGTTCGCCCGCACTTTCAAACAGGTCAAAAATGCTTAATTGCTTTAATTCCTGCGGACTTTCCTGATGGATTACCGGAGTTGGTACAGGTTGCGGTTTTTGCTGAATGATTACAGGGTCGATAACCTGAGGTGTAACCTTTGGTTCAATCGGAATTTGTATAGCAGGTTCATCGTTGCGTTCGCCTTTGTATAAGTTCAAATTCAGGTGCTTTCCAAAATCTTCGGAAAGCATTTGCTTCAAATCTTTGGCAATGCCCTCAACACCGTCTTTATGCGTATAGATTAAAGCGGGTTGTCCGTATGGGTCGGTGTCTAATTTTTGGTTGGTATGGATAATTCTTGCACTATCCTGAAAGAGCGCATTTCCCGGCGTATTGTATTCGGATGGCTTGCTTTGGCAAAACAGATCTTCCCTGTCGGTCAGATTTTCTTTTGCCGAATTTTTTTGCAGGATAATCAGGTCGCTGCCTACTTCCGTACCTGCATATTCGGTAAACAGGTTGTTGGGCAATCTTACAACCGAAACCAAATTATTATCCTGCATTAACGCCCTGCGTATGGGTTCGTTTTTAGGGCTGTTGAGGATGCCCTGTGAAGTGATGTAAGCCAACAAACCGCCCTCACGGAGCATATCAGCACCTTTCAGAAAAAAGTAATTGTGTATGCTTCGGGCAGCCTGTTCCTTTGCGCTGTTTCTACTGCGTGAATAAGAAAGGTCAAATACGGAAGTATCGCCAAAAGGTATATTACTGGCAATTACATCATAGCTGTTTTGTTCCCTTTCGGGGATTTCTTCAAAACCGTTTATACGGATATTGCTATCGGGGTAAAGCTGCTTTAAAATCTTGCCTGTAAGCAAGTCCTTTTCATAAGCGGTAACACTGGCTGTTTGGTTTTCCGAAAAGGATTGGATGAATGAACCGATACCTGCCGAGGGTTCGAGGAATTTGTCAATGTGCAGCCCGTTATCCCGCAAGGCAGATGAAATGGCATCTATAACCTTTGGCGGGGTATAAAAAGCGGTCAGTACGGAACTTTTCATACTGTCCACATACCTGCGGTATTGCTTATCGTCTTCGGAATTTTCTTTGAGTAGTTGGTGGAGTTCCTGCGTAAGTGGAAAAAGGTCGTGTTCTGTTTTTCTCCAATGATTGATGTCTATTTCGTTTTCTACCGGGTTCAAAACGAATTTAAGACCGCCAAATCCGCTGTATCGCATCATTAGCAGTCTTTCGCCTACGGTGGCTTGCCGTTTCTCCTTTTCCAGTTTAAAAACAATTCGCAGGGCATCAATATTCTGTTGGAGATGGAACCGCTTACTGAAGCCCATTTTCCTCAATCCATATTGAGATGGTTCCGGTCAGTTCGGTATAGAGTAAATCAAACTCATAACCGTAGGCGAAATCATCGGTTAATTCATATCCTGCGAAAACAGGCTCACAGACAGGGAACATTTTCAGGGCGAACGGTCGCAGTTCCTCGTCTGCCATTATGGTATCAAACTCATTGCATACCACTTTGAAAACCGTGTCGAACTTGGAGAAGTGCAAGCCCTCAAAAAGTATGTAATTGGCTATTTCGTCGCATTGCTCAACGGCGTTTCCTGAACGGAAAGCACCCTCATAAGCATTGGCAGCCCACGAAGACCGTTGGTCTATAAATTTTTGGTCGTGTGCCTTTTCGGGGAAGCTGTTGTTTAGTAATTCTTGCAGTCGTAATCTGAAATACGACAGGTCTTTTTGCTGTACATCCATACTATATTTTGTTTAGAATTTTACTTAAATCCTAAAATTAGAAGCAGGAGCAAATGCCTTTGATAATGTTGCAGGGTTTGGCTTTGAAAGGCAGGATTTGGCGTAATGGGACAATAAAAAACCTCCGATAATTCGGAGGTTCATTTTTATGGCTTGTTCAATATTTGTAGCATCCTGCCGACTTCAATATCCATTCTCGAAAAGGCAAACCATTTTTTGCCCAGGTCTTTGAGTGATGCACCTATGTGGTAGAGTTCTGCATTATCAATAATCAAAAATCGGTCGTGGGCATCGGAGGAAACCTCAATAGTTACCGGAGGATATTGGCTATTGTAGCGTTGTAAATCGAACCTTAACTAATTGCTGATACTTTTGGTAAGGATTGTAGCGGTTATATTAGTCTAACGCTTACCCAACAAAGTGAGCACTGTATCATCCACGTAATTATCAAGCAGGATAATAGAGCTTTTGGCACTTCGGATAATATCGGAAACAAAGGTGTAGGTATCAAATACCTGCCCATTGTAGAAAATGCCTTTCTCGCTGTGGAGCTTGTCGCTTTCCAAAGCTTTAAATAGCTCTTCAAATTTTTGGTCTGCTTCCAGTTGCTTTAACTCGATATTATCTAAACGATAATACAAAGAGGCATTGCTGATAAGCATACGCCGCATTTCTACAAAGGCTTCCATTATTTCAACACTCATTTTAATAGCAATATCGGAGCGGAGTATGGCAGATGCCATTGCAATGCCTTGTTTGGTAAAAACATAGGGCAAATAACGTCTGCCACCATAATTTAAACTTGAGGTTCCAAATTGGAACCTCAAGTTTTCAACTTCCTCTTCGGTCAGTTCTCTTACTAACTTTTTTGAAGTCTACATATCCAGTAAATAGTAATTAAAATTTTCAAATACAATAAATAGCTGCCGACCTTTCATTTCTGCAATTGGTTATCGTTTATTTCAAATATACAATATTTTAATCATCGCTGAAATAACTGCTTAAGATCAAAATTTCAAAAAATCTTTTCGGTACTACGAAAAAGTAGTGGTTTTATCTCAACTCCAATATTCAACTTTACACCAACAGAGCTGATCAGCTATTCACTTCATTTTAACATTTAAAATTAAAGTTATGAATATCGAGAGAACAGAATTTATAGCATGGATGGAGAGGATCATGGAACGATTCGACCTTCTAAAGGAACACATCATATCAAAACAATCCAAATATATTGAAATCGACGGGGAACAGCTGCTCGACAACCAGGATGTATTGCAGCTTCTGAAGATCAGTTCGAGATCCTTGCAGCGTTACCGGACTGACAAAAAGCTGCCATACTATACGATTAGCGGCAAGCTGTATTATAAGCTGTCCGATGTCCACCAGCTCATCAGGAACAGCCTAAACTCAAAGATCACATAAAGTCAAACACAGCCAAATCATTCGGAAAGATTCCTGATTGAAAATGCCGGGTTGTTGTCCAAGTATCTTCCGTCCGTAGAAATCATAAAATATTAAGTGATGGAAGATAACCAGACTAGTAATATCAATGAAATAAAGCCGGCAAAGGATACGCTTTTGGTCCTGAACATCCATAACAACACGATAGAGATGGTGATGGGAATCGATAAAGAAGGCAACCTACAAACAGTACCTCCGGAAAATAAGAAAGAAAATGACCAGCTTGTAAGGGTCGATAAGCACGGGGATCTGTTCTCCAACTTTTTTTCCAATTTTTACCGGCAGCTTAAAAACCCGACGCATTTCAACTTCTTCAAAGTTTTGGAATATGATGCCGTCGATACCGCCAAAGACCTTCAGCAGTATGTCGATCAGGCATCTCCTGAAGAAAGAGAACAACTCAAGGAATATGAGATTTTACCTAAAAATACCAACCCATTAAAAAATCAGAAAACAATGGAAAACAACACAGACAACCAGGAATACCGTTTCCAGCCGGAGCAGATCGACTGGAAAACCATGGAAAAATTCGGGCTTACCCAGGAAAAGCTTGAAAAGATGAATGCCCTAGATCCTTTGCTCAGAGGCTACAAGACCAATACCTTAATTCCCATCACCATTAACCTCGGCGCTGCAGTCAGCAAAATGGACGTCCGGCTTTCCCTACAGGAAGGGGATACGGGCGACATCGGCATTAAGCTTCACGGCATCCGAAGGGAACCCAATCTTAACCTCAAATTCTTGGGCCACGAGTTCAGTGAAGAGGACAAGAAGAACCTGATGGAAAACGGTAATATGGGTAGAGTCGTTGATCTGGTCAATCCCAAGACCGATGAGATCATTCCATCCGTGATCAGCCGTGACCGACTGACCAATGAACTGGTGGCTTACAGGGCAGAGTATATGAAAATCCCAGACGAGATCAAAGGAATCAAGTTGGATGAGCATCAGAAACAAATCCTTTTGGAAGGCAAACCTCTTTATCTCGAAGGCATGACCTCTACCAAAGGCACTACCTTCGATGCTACTGTGCAGTTCAATGCCGATAAGCGCTATGTTGAATTCATATTCGACAACAATCAAAAGCAGCAGCATAGCCAGTCCCAAAACGAACACAGTTCGCAAAACCAGAACCAAAATCAAAACAAAAACAGCGAACCCCCAAGATTTTTCAGGGACAAAGAACTGGATGACAAGCAGTATAAAAAATTCAAGGCAGGGGAGACGGTCTATGTCAGTGGTCTTGTTGACAGCAAAGGCAAAGAATACCAGGGCTACATAACTTTCAATAAAGATACCGCCAAGACCGACTTTTCATTTACCAACCCCAACAAGCTTAGGGAAAAAGCCCAGCCATCAGAAGCCCATAAAACACAGAAGGCAGTCAACACCGATGGTAAAACCAATGAAGCGACCAAAAACGTCAAAGAACCGCTTCAATCCAAACAGCAGGAGCCTGCCAACAAGCAGCAACAGGAGCAGCAGAAAAAACCTGCCAGATCAAGAGGTAGAAAAATGTAATGGAGATCCCATTCCATTAAGAATCTTCGACCTAGCAATAATAAATCAACCATAATAACAACCATCAAATCCAAACCTATGAAAGCCATCATTGCAGAAAAACCGAGTGTGGCAAGAGAAATTGCCCATATTCTCAACGCCAACAATAAAAGAGACGGCTACTTTGAAGGAAACGGCTACTGTGTGACCTGGGCGTTAGGTCATTTGCTATCATTGGGAATGCCGGAAGATTATGGTATCAGAGGCTTTAGCAAAGCCTCTCTGCCGATCTTTCCCAATCCCTTTATCCTTACTCCAAGAAAGCAAAAACCAGCCAATTCAAAAAACTACCAAGCAGACCCATCCGCCTTAAAGCAGCTCAAGATCATTAAAAATGTCTTCGGTCAATGCACGAGCATTATCGCTGCAACCGATGCAGGGAGGGAAGGCGAGCTGATCTTCCGTTATATCTATGATCATTTAAAATGCAAAAAACCATTTGAAAGGCTCTGGATCAGTTCACTGACCGAAAAAGCCATACAAGAAGGCTTTAAAAATCTTAAACCCGGTTCAGATTTCGATGGTCTTTATGAAGCGGCAAAAGCCAGAAGCGAAGCCGACTGGCTGGTGGGCATCAATGCTACACAGGCATTAAGTATTGCAGCACACAACGATGTCTATTCCTTGGGCAGGGTTCAGACCCCAACATTAGCATTGATTTGCAAAAGATTTCAGGAGAACAAAGAGTTTAAACAAAAGAATTACTGGCAGATCCGGTTACAGCACCGGAAGGATTATTTAAATTTCAGAAGTCTTTCCAATCAGCAATGGGAAGATAAAAAACAGGCAGAGCAGATTTTAAAAGCGATAGAACGTGAGGGTAGAGCCACGGTAGAAGAGGTCTCCATCAACACGATCAAAGAACAGTCTCCATTACTGTTTGACCTGACAGAATTACAGAAAGAAGCCAACCGAAAGCTGGGATTATCGGCAGATGAAGTATTACAGACTGCCCAAAGTCTTTATGAAAAGAAGTTCATCACCTACCCGAGAACCGGAAGCAAATATATTCCTGAAGACCTTTGGTCAGAAATCCCTGAACTTGTAAGAATACTGAATCAATCCGACCTATTCAAGCGAGCGATAACAACACTAAAATTCGGCAATTTCAACAAACGCATTGTCAATGATCTCAAGGTCACAGACCATCATGGACTTTTACCGACCACTAAAATACCATCCGCTTTGACCGCTATTGAAAAAGCGATTTACCATATGATCGTTTACCGCCTGCTTGAATCATTATCAGAGCACTGTTCCAAACAGAACACACACATCACAATAAAAGTTCATCATTATGACTTCAGTATCACAGGTTCAAAGATACTCCACAAAGGATGGCGAGTCATCAATGGTCTATTATCTGATGAGAAAAATCCAATCCAAGATAGCAATAGAAATAATAATATCAATTATAGCAATAATAATGAGATACAAGAACCCCAGCTCATTGAACTTCCGGAATTCAAAAAAGGCGATGAGCTTAAAATCTCATCCACAGAACTACAGGAAAAACTGACCAGACCTCCCAAACTCTACACCGAAGCAGATCTTTTGTCTGCTATGGAAAACGCAGGCAGGCAGATCGAAGACAAGGAACAACAAAAAGCTTTAGCCAACATTGGTATCGGTACTCCAGCAACTAGAGCCTCCATCATTGAAACCTTAATCACAAGAAATTACATCACCAGAAAAAGCAAAACGCTGATCCCAACCGACAAAGGCGAAAAGGTTTATGATCTTATCAAAGACCAAAAAATAGCCAATGTCCAGATGACCGCAGAGTGGGAGAAGGCACTCCATCAAATTGAAACAAAAGAACTCGATTCAAAACAGTTCATCACTGATATTAAAAACTACACAGCAGAAATTACCCAAGAACTATTATCGCTCAACATTCCCCAAGAAAACATACCTGAACTCAAATGCCCCAAATGCTTACAGCAAAACCTCACCATCAAAGAAAAGATCGTCAAATGCCCGGATGAGCAATGCCAATGGATCTTATTCCGAGTTATATGCGGCATACAGCTCAGCATCAACCATATCACTTCCCTCATAACAACAGGAAAAACACCACTCATCAAAAATATGAAAAGCAAAAACGGTAAAAAGTTTGATGCCTTTATAGTTTTCAATGATGATTTGACAACATCATTTAAATTTGAAAACAGGAGTTAGTTTTGCACATAATTTTATACCAGATAAGCAGCCTTTTGGCTGCTTCTCGACTTTAAATTTTTCCAATTTTAATCCCCTTTCTCATGTTCATGAGGTTTTAATTTTTGATGTTTAGGTTGATTGGGAGGCGTAACTCTCCTTCTTCTGTCGGGCTCACCACCTGGTTTTTTCGGTTTAAGTCCGGGCTTGATTGCTTCAATCGTGCTAATAGCAAAATGAATTGGTTAATAATTACTTTTGATATCAAAACAGATTAGTCTAAATCCTTTTCTTAAATGTTGTGATTTAGTTATTAGTTTCATTGTATATTCTGAGTGGTATTTTATCGTTCTTTTTTCATACCCATAATAATATCTTTTAAAATTTCAAATTCAGGATTGTCTAAAATATCTAAAGAATTATTTGTTGCCAATAATATTGATTCTCTGCATAGACTTATCCTTCGCAGCAAGGGTAACACGATCGAATTTCCGTGTTGAACATATTTTTTTTATTTCATTATGGTTAACAAGTATCTTATATCCTTCACGACTGCTACCAATCAGAATACCTTTGTCTCTGAGGCTAAATACATGTTTACGAATTGCTCTTTACTCAGCTTGGATTCCCTATTAACATTAAGATGTTAAATAAATTCCTGGGCTGTTGTATAATTCTTGTAATGATTGGCTTCATGATACCGAACCAGTACTTTAAGAAAATTTATTGAATCCTGCATCTGTTGAGTTTCTGGAGATGCAGTATCAAGATAATCGAAAATACTTCGGAGACTGAGATCGGTTATTGCCTGGCTATAAAACTCGTCAGCCTTTGATTCACTGTATTCATTGATTTTATAAACTTTTGGAAAATGATTAATACTAATGATTTTCCCGGATAAAATCTCCAAGAACTGCTGGGAATAATGACTATTTTTATGTTCGTCAAAAATACACCCTAAAGTTCCGGCAACAAAATCTGCAACTTGTACTCCTAATTCTTTATCACTTTTATTGACAAAAAACTCAGAGCCTTCAAATAAAGTACGAATGTGATTTTGTCGTACATATTCTTTAAATTCAAGCATAAATTCATTGCCTCCATATTCATCAACTTTAAGTTCCAATTGTGGAAATGTCTTATAAAGCTCTTTATACAGTATACCGTTCAAATATTTATAGAAAACTCGTAGTGCATTATTAAAT
>DDVS01000004.1 GCA_002345565.1 Flavobacteriales bacterium UBA2306
TATCCCAGTGCAAACTTACCATGGTAGCGGCTACCCCACAGCAGGCGATGGATAAAGCTTGGGAGCGAGGAGTAATAGCGGACAGCAGGTTCCCGGCTCCTAAAAATGAAAAAGCTCAGACGAATCTGAGCTTTTAGTTATTTCTTTTTGGCCTTTATTTTTTTGACCTGTTCTTTGATGAACGGATATTTGAGCTGCATATCTTTACTTAGCGAAGGATCCAGTTCTAGAGCTTTCTCTAATTTTGAAATACCTTCTGCTTCGTTTTTCAAATGGAAATAACAATTGCTCAATTGGTAATACAACTCTGCACGTGGATGAATTTTAAGTGCTTTTTCCAAAATGGTAACAGCTTCTTCATATTCACCAATTAGCATCAAAACTTCGGAATAAGCATACCAATTGTAAAATCTGGTAGGCTCTGCTTCTATCAATTTTTTAAGACAACTTATACTTTCTTCATATTCTCCGCAGGTAATGTAGAGAAAAGCCAAGCGTTTTTGATATTCCAGATTATTTTCATTAAGCGCTACAGCTTCTTGTGCAAAATAGAGTGCTTCTTTAGGATTGCCCATATCTTCATAGATCTGGGATTGCTCCATCATGGCAAGATAAAATTGTGGATCTTCTCTTAATGATTTTTGGAACGATGTAAGCGCCTGTACAGGTTTTTGCGCTTCCTTATAACACAAGCCAATTTTATAAAACGTAAAAGCCTTGGTATATTCCAAATCCAGCATTTCTTCATAAACTGCTATAGCATTTTCCCATTGGTTCATAGCTTCATAACAAGATGCTTTGTTGGCATACACGCCTACTGCTGTAGAATTTATGGCTAATAAATAGTCAAATCCTTTAATGGCTTCTTCATAATTTTTTTTATTGAAGAAAAATTGTCCATATTCATACCACGCAGTTTCCGAAAAAGGAAATCTGTCTAAATATTGATTCAAGAAATCCAAAGCTTCCTGTGGACGGTTAAGCTTATGATAACAAATCATAACATTCTCCAGTGAATAATCGTCATAAGGATCGTGCTCCAGAGCCGATGTATAATGCTTTAACGCATTGAAGGGATCATCCAGATTCACATATTCATCTGCGATAAAATTATGGAGAAAATTTTCTTCTTCTTCCAGTTTTAAAGCTTTGAGACAATAGTCAATTGACTTTTTCGGATTTCCCAGATTAGAATAATATTTTGCACAACAAACCAGGAAGTCTGTATCTTCCAGGGAGGCTTGATGCAACTCGTCCATCAGCTCTTTTGCTTTACCATAACGCTCTAGTTCTAAGAAAACCTCTAGCTGTTTGGTTTTAATTTCTAAGGAATTAGGATGGATTTTAAGCGCATGATTAACAGCAAGTTCTGCATAGCTAAAGTCTCCCAACTCTAAGTAATAAATAATGATATCTACATATTCCTCTGTATCGAAATAGAATTCTTCATTATTTTCTATCATTTCTTCGAACTTTTTTGCAAGTTCGTTTTCAAAAAATTCTTCCAATAGTAATAGATTTAAAACTGAGATTTTGAGGGTTGAGAATTACAAATCCCCGGTTCTGAAATCTTCTTTTTTATAAAATTAATCAATTTTGTTTTGATAATTAGTGATTTTTAAATGATAACTTATTAACACTAATCTTTTTTTTGTTCTGTATAGATGGTTGTCAAAAACATACCAAACGATTTTTCTAAACCTGTAATATCGCCAGATTTAAAATTAATACCTCCGTAAATACTATCATTACTACGAACTTTGAAATCTGACAAAGAAAAATACAAAGATGGCTGTCCTTCTTTTCCTGCCAATTTTACCGATGAGCCCAGCAATTTTCTAGTAGATACTGTCAGGGTTTCATTGTTTTTTAGTTTAATTTTTAAAAAGTGCCTTGGCAGCATCTCAAAGTTATCATCGTTGATCGCGATTTTCTGCTTTTTATCTGAAGATGAAACCAGATATGTTACGTTTTCTTCACTATCCAAATCGGCTGTTTTTGTGTAATATAAACTCAGGATATAATAAGCCGGATTGAAATTCTGGAACGTGCCGTCCACATTTTCAATAGACTTTAGAAAAAAGGTATTGGCTCCAATCTGTTTAGCTTTTTTATAAATTTCGCCAAAGACTTTGACATCATCATTGGAAAAACCATTCACCAGAATCTCTCCTAGAAATTCTGACTTGGATGGTTCTGATATTTTATACAAAATCTTGTCTTTATTGTCATTAATTTTATCTACCTTATTGAGTGTAATAGTTTGTAGATAAAAGAATTGACAATATAAAGCATTTAGTAAAAATAATAATTTACGCATTGGTTAATTTTAAGATTTCTATACAATCTCGCAAGCTGTTTTCCCAATGTTTGGGTTCAATGTGATAATCTTTTTCAATTTTATCTAAGGCCATCGTACTTCTTTTAGGACGTTTTGCCGGTGTTGGAAATTCTTCTGTAGTAATTGGTTTTAATAAAACGTTAGATTCTGAAAAATCTTTTATTTTATTGGCAAAATCAAACCAAGTGGTTTCCGGATAGTTGGAGAAATGATAAATACCGAAGCTTTTATTTTTAGACTCTATAATGTCCATAATAGCTTCTGCGAGATCATTGGCATTGGTTGGTTGCCCAAATTGGTCTGCTACAATTCCTAATTCATCTTTTATACTGAATAAATGAAGCATTGTTTTGACAAAGTTCTTGTTAAATTCTGAATATAACCAGGACGTTCTAAGGATGACTGTCTCGGGATTATTTTCCAGAGCTAACTCTTCGCCTTTTCTTTTGGATGCTCCATAAACACCAATTGGGTTGGTAAAATCATCTTCGGAATAGTTGAGATTGGTATCTCCGTCAAATACATAATCTGTGGAAACGTGAAGCAGAATAGCGTTATGATTGTTACAAACTTTTGCCAAATCTGCAACGCCAGTGGCATTAATTGCAAATGCTTTGTCTTCTTCTTTCTCTGCCAAATCTACAGCTGTGTAAGCAGAAGCATTAATCACGAAATCTGGCTGATACTCTTCAAAAGCTTTTTCAATTTGATCTTTATCGGTAATGTTAAGCACATCAGAACCAGTAAAATTGAAATCAAATTGATCGTGATATTTTGGTGCTAATTTTTGTAAACAATGCCCTAACTGTCCATTTCCGCCTACAACTAATATTCTTTTCATGTTTATTTTGTTTTATTTTGGATTCTTAAATAATTGGTTCTTTCTTTAAACGTTTTATGTTCAATTTCTACCAAGAATTGCGCAAATTGTGCCAAGGTTTTTTCTGGCATTTTCTCTGCTTTTCTTGTTTTCATATTAAAATAGATAACTGTTAGCCAAAACACTGCGTGGACAGTGCCTTTTTCATCTTTCATCAAAAGTTCTACAACGGCCGTTAGATCATCTACAAAAATGGTTTTGCTGGTAATTTCTACGGTAGAGTTATATCTAACTTCTTTGAGATAGGCAATTTCATTTTGGATGGTGACCCAGGTACATCCTGTTTCTCTGGTATATTGCTCATAGGTAAAACCATAGTTTTGCTCTACATGATCCTCTCTTGCATTAAGCATATATTCCAGATATTTTACATTATTGAGATGTCCAATAGGGTCGCAGTCTGCAAACCGAATCCGGACGCTAGAAGAAAATTCTTTTTCCATACTGCAAAAATAAAAAAACCGCTCCATAAAAGAGCGGTTTTATGATTTATTAAGATTTTCTTACAATCCTAATTCTTTTTTAACGGCTGGCGTTGCATCTACACCAGCTTTGTATAATAAAGCCGGGCTAGAAGAATCGAATACATACTCGTAACCTGCAGCTTTTGCAACTTTAGAAATAGCAGCATTGATTTTTTTCTCAATTGGATCTAAACCTGCGTCTCTTTTCTCAGCAATATCTTTTTGAGCAGCTGCATACATCTGTTGCAAGTTATCCTGAAGTTTTTGTACTTCCTGGCTTCTTTGCTCATTGATTTGTTGAGTTTGCTTAGGAGCCTCGTCTTGGTATTTTTTCATTAAATCCTGAAGAGATTTACCTTGTTTTTCTAACTCACCTTGTTTAGCCGTTTGCAGGTTTTGCAATTGCTGGTCAAGAGATTTCATTTCCGGCATTGTTGTAAAGATAGAGTTAACATCTACATATGCTAGTTTCTGTGCCTTTGCAAATCCAGTAGCAAAAACCATTACAACTGCTACTAGTAATACATTTAGTTTGTTCATTTTAAAAAATTATGTTTATATATTTTAGTTAATTCGAATTTTTTATTTCCATCGGAGCTTTTCTTTCCAGATTTGATCTAGCGCCCGCTTTGCCTGTTCTTGTCTTTGAACTATTAGAGGCAGGAGAAGATGTTCTAGTTTTTTTCTCTTCTTCTGCTTTTGGCAATGTTTTACCAAGCAAGCTAAGTACAGCGTCTGTATAGTCATATCTTTTGTCCAGGAACAACACATTATTGGTTGTTTTATCTAATACAATTCCCAAATTATTTTTGGTAGATACGGTTTTGATGGCATTCCAGATTTGATCTTGGTAAGGTTTTGTAAGATTGGATCTTAGTTGATTAACCTCTCCATTGGTTCCAAATCTTGCACCAACAGTATTGCGGATATTGGCTTCCATATCTGTTAATTCTTTTTCTCTCAACTTGAGCTGATCTCCTATCAATAATACTTTTTCATTTTCGAAAGCTTCTTTCTTCCTTTCATACTCTGTCTGCATTCTTTGCAAATCGGACTGCCATTGTGTAACCTGGGTATTGAGTCTGTTTTCTGCCTCTTTGTATTGTGGCAACTTACTCAGGATATAGTTGGTATCTACAACGCCAATCTTTTGTGCATAGATTTGTGTGACTGTAAAAAGGATTGTTACAAATATTGCTATTTTTTTCATCTTTCAAAAATAATATTTTATTTTTTATAATGGCTGGTTCATCAAGAAATGCGTTTGCCATCCAGATGGTTCTGTGCTTCCCAGTGTATTGTCAAATCCATAAGCAAAGTCAAATCCAATTAAACCAAATGCCGACATTGAAACTCTGATACCAACTCCGGCAGATCTTTTAAGCCTGAATGGGTTATATGTTCCAAAACTGTTCCATGCATTTCCGGCTTCTACAAATGTTAAAGCAAAGATTTTTGCTGTTTGATTTAAAGAAATCGGATATCTTAATTCCGCAGCAAATCTATTATATATTGTTGCTCCACCATAAGGGGTAATATCATAAGTCGTAGAAGTTGTGAATCCAGTAGAAGATGCATTTTCATAACCTCTTAGTGGCACTAATTCTCTACCGTCAAATCTTCCGTTAAACAAACCTACACCACCCACATAATATCTTTCAAAAGGTGGCGCTCCCAGTTCTTTGCTATAGCCATTCAAGAATCCCATTTCGCCGGTTGTTCTTAGAACTAATTTTCCTATCACTTCATTATAAAAATCTGCTTTTAACTTGATTTTATAAAACTCCATCCACTTGTATTTATCCAGAGTACTCATGGTAGAGTAATCTTTATTGCTAAACCAAGAATATGGCGGTGTAAATTTAATAGACGCTTCTATATTGGAACCATAAGTTGGAAATACAGGATCCAGACCTGCTGAATTTCTACTTAACCCGACATTAAAACTGAAGGATTTTGTGCTTCCGTAATATTCTAACTGATCTCCAAAATAGAACGGATAATTACTGAAGTCATAACTCTGATACTGTATACCGGTATATAAAGAGAAATAATCATCTGGCCACTTTAGCATTCTGGTTAGACCAGTACTGATGGAAAAGATATTCATTTTCTGATCTCCTGTGGTATAAGAATAATTCACTTTAGAATAATTTAGCCCCACCGTTAAAGCAGTTGCTCTTGTTCCAAATAACCATGGTTCTGTAAAAGAAACGCCATAATTGGTAAAGTATTGTCCTGCCTGTGCCTGAAGAGACAATGTTTGTCCATCTCCTTGAGGAACGGGTTTAAAGTCTTTGAATTTCAGGAAGTTTTTTAAAGAGAAGTTATTAAATGTTAACCCCAAAGTCCCGATGAATGATCCTCCTCCGTAACCGGCCTGCAATTGAACCTGGGAAGAGCCTTTCTCTACCAGTGTCCAATGCATATTTACGGTATTATCCTGCGGATTTGGTTTTACATCTGTCCCGATTTGCTGCGGATCAAAAAACTGCATTCCTGCCAATTCAAAATACGTTCTTTTGATATCGGATTTTGCAAATAAAGCGCCTGGTTTTGTTCTTAAGGCTCTTAGAATAACATGATCGTGAGTGGTTGTATTACCAGACCAAGTTACACGGTTCCAAGTAGCTTTTTCCCCTTCATTAATTCTGATTTCCAGATTTATAGAATCTCCTTTTACAGATTTTTCTATAGGTGTTACGGTAGAAAAAAGAAAACCATTGTTCATGTAAATGGATTTAAGGTCGGAGTCATCTTCTTTACCGCCATCTTCTCCCACTTTTTTATTGAAACCTACTGCATCGTAAATATCACCGGTTTTATATCCCAATATTTTTTGTAAAAACTCTGTGGTGAAAGTAGTATTTCCTATGAAGTTAATATCGCCGATATAATACTTTTTACCTTCGTTAAGTTTTACATTGATATTATAGCCTTTTGCATTTCTGGAAACAGAATCCGAAACAATGGTTGCATCCCTGAATCCTAATGAATTATAGTAGTTGATAAGGTTTTTCTTGTCCTCATCGTATTTATCCTGCACAAACTTGGAAGGTTTGAAGATACCTTTTACAAATCTCTTCTGCTTGGTATCTTTAAAACCATTTTTTCTAAGTTTTTTGTCAGAAACTTGGTCGTTACCATCAAAGGTAATTTTATCAATTTTAACTCTTTTACCTTTGTCAACTTCTATCGTCCAGTCTACGAGATTCGCATCGGTACCATTCGCTTTTTCCTGGATATTAATTTTGGCATCTGCAAAACCTTTGGCCACATATTCCTGGGGAATTTTGTTCTGCAAACTAGAAATCAGGTTATTATTAATCTTTGTTCCGGGCTTTAGATTGTTATCTTTAATGAGTTTTTCATTTTTAGATTTACCAATTCCTTTGCCGGTAAATTTAATTTCGCCCAGCTCTTTAAGATCCTGCAACTGAAACTGCAATATGACACTTTGCCCTTCTACATCTTGAACATAAACCTCAACTTTAGAAAACGATTGCGTTTCCCAAAGTTTTTTGACAGCATTGCTAACACGCTGCCCCGGAATTTCTAACTTCTCTCCTTTCACAAGGCCTGTAAAACGCAAAATCTGAGCCGGTGTATATCTTTTTACACCATCTACTACAATATCTTTCAAGATATATTCTCCGTTTTGGTTTCCTACAAGCTCTGTGCTTTCTGCATTGGTACCCTGTGTAACAACTTGAGCGTGGAAATACGCCGATGCTGTTAATAAAATAATGGGTATAAATCTTAATTTCATTCTTATGAAGTTCTCTTTTCTAATATTTTTTTATGAAAGTAGCTGCTCACTGGTTTTGCCATACCTTCTTTCTTTATTTTGATAATCTATGATACACTGGAATAGGGTATCTTTTGTAAAATCTGGCCAAAGTACGTCTAAAAACTGCAATTCTGCATAAGCAATTTGCCAAAGCAAAAAATTACTGATTCTTACTTCTCCACTTGTTCTTATCATAAGATCTACCTGGGGGAAATTTTTAGTATACAGGTGGCTTTCAAAAAGTGTTTCATCAATATCATCCAGACCGATATTTCCTTGCTTTACTTCCTGGCTGATTTCTTTCACGGCTTTTAGGATTTCCTTTTGCGATCCATAACTAAGAGCCAAGATCAGATTGCCTTTGGTGTTGTTCTTTGTAAGTTCTACCACATTCATCAGCTGGTCTTTCACCAAATCTGGCAATTGGGAAATATCTCCTATTACGTGCATTCTAAGGCCTTTTGTGAAAATTTCTTCTGCCTCCAGCAAAAGCGTTTCCGAAAGAAGTGCCATTAATGTATCTACTTCATCCTTTGGTCGATTCCAATTTTCTGATGAAAATGTATAGAGCGTAAGGTACGGGATATTAATCTCATTACAAGCATTGATAACATTACGGACTGCATTGATTGCATTTTTGTGTCCAAAGGTTCTTTCTTCTCCTCTGGATTTTGCCCATCGTCCGTTACCATCCATGATTACGGCAACATGCTGGGGTAATTTATCTTTATTAATCAGTTTTTTTAAGTCCTGCATAATCATTATTTACAATAACAAGGTGGTCTCCCGAAAGAATAAGATAATATAATGGTGGCAGAGTTAATCCAGTCTTTGGAATTAGGATTTCCAACATTTCTCTGATCAATAAAGCTACGCACCACAGCTTGGGTTTGTGACTCGCTGATGGAGGTTTTTGCCACGCTTACATCATCTTCTTCCAGCCAGCTGTAATCTACCTGATCCGAGAAAGTTGGTCTAAACGTAAACTCCCCCGAAAGCGCCCAGTTATAGTTAAATTTATACTTTAATCCTACACCAAATGGAATAGCTATCGTGAACGCATTACCCTGAACATAGTTAACCTGGACGTTGGTTGCAGAATTGATGGTTAATTCTGGTTTGGAGGCGTTCATTAATAATCCCGATACACCACCAAAAATATAAGGACTCAACAGACTTTGCTGCTCATCATTTACTGGTAGAAAGTTATATTCAAAAAGAAGATCTGCCGAAAAAACGGAATTGGTTCCTCTTAATCCGCGCATTCTTCTATAATTTTCTTTGGCATAATCATCCGAGAATTGGATATTGCTATAACCCACATTAAGCCTTATAGTTTGGTAAGGATTAAAGTTCATCCTATACATAATCCCTCCATAGAATGGCAATCCGTAATCTGACACATTTCCTATAGGCTTTTGTAAAATGTAATTGGTTCTGCCAATATCTCCTACGAGATTACTAATACCCAATTGCACCCCAATTTCGTGTCTTTGTGCCTTGGCAAGGTTCAAAAAGCATAAAAAAGCAATAAAAATATAGGTAATCTCTTTCTTCATTATCAATCCGCTGAAACAGCTCTTGTTAAAAAATTTGGTGCAAATATAAAACATTTTTAGATTAGGGAACTTCTTAAAGTTTAGTTAAATAAAAACAAAAAAACATAATTTAATGTTATTGAAACGGGCAAATGATTAAAATAGTCTTTAAAAAAATAAAAGCCTTCTAATTAAGGCTTTACTTTTTACTAAAAATTGCTTTCAGCTTGTTCCTTATTTTGATGATGTTGGGTTCTTTATAATTTTTATCTTCCTGGAAATAACCATAACCGTAGCCATAGCCATAACCATAACCGTAACCATAGCCGTAGCCTTGTTTCACAGAGAAATCGTTATAAACCAATCCTAGATTAGAAATTTCTTTATTGAAATATTTTTCTGTTATCATCTTGAGCATGTGTTTTTCTGTATATTCATGGCGGACAACATATACCGTGGTATCCACTTTTTTGATCAGCTCAAAAGAATCTGCAACCAGCCCTACAGGTGGAGAATCTATAATAATATATTCATAGATTTCCTTGAGGCTGTCTATAAATTTCATATTACTGTCACTCATCAATAACTCTGACGGATTGGGCGGTATAGGTCCGGAGGTAATGACATCCAGCCCTGGAATACTTGTCTTATTGATAATGTCTTCCAGGCCTACCTGCCCTATGAGATAATTGGAAATTCCGTTTTTATTATTGATTTTGAAATCGCCAAAAATTTTAGGCTTTCGGAGATCCATTCCCAGCAAAACCGCTTTTTTCCCACTCAATCCCAATACAGAGGCAAGGTTGATGGATACATAAGTTTTTCCCTCGCCGCTAATAGAGGAAGTAATAAGGATAACTTTGCTTTTTTGTTCTTCATTAAAAAGAAATCGGAGATTAGCCCTTATGGCACGAAATGCTTCCGATATAGACGATTTGGGTTCTTCTAAAACCGTAAGGTTATTCTCATAGCTATTATGCCCTACAACGCCTAGGAGTGGTATTCTTGTAGCATTGAGTAATTCTTTAAGATTCCTGATTTTGTTATCCAGTAATTCTCCCAAGACCAAAAACACAATAGGAATAAGCAAAAGCCCACCCATAATTTGCATTTGAGTTGCTTTTACATCCGGAGCAATAGGTCCCTGTCCCAGATTTTTGGCTTTATCTATAATATTGAGATTACTTTGATTGGTAGCCACACGCATCTGGGATTTGGCCTGTTCTGAGAGTAAAGTATTGTAAGTATTTTCTATAATGCTATAGGCTCTTTGTGCATCTAGGAAAATTCTTTGTTTTGCCGGTAGCGTTACAAGTTCTTTTTCTATTTTTCCAATTTGTGAATTAACATCATCCAATTTGCTGTAATAGCCATCAAAATATTTCCTTAATCCGCTCTGCGACGTATTTTTAGCTTCATTTATCAAGCGGTTTATTTCTTTCATTGGTTCAGAATTTGGGGTATAAATCTGAGCCAGCTCTCTTCTTTTAGCATAGAGTTGCTTGAGTTCTGATACCGATGCATTAAACCCGCCATCCTCAATCCCTGCAACATTAAGGCTAATAATTTTTTCTATACTACTGGTATTAACAGAATTTTTGATGTCATTCAAGGAATTGATTTTAACCAGCAGCTCTGCTTTTTGATTTTCTAATGAAGTAAGTTTTTCTAATGTTTTGGCATCGATATTTTCCATATCGAACAGGCGATTGTTGATTTTTAGATTATTGAGTATAGCACCGCTGGAGTCTAATTTTTTTCTGATAAGGGAAAGATTCTCATTAAGATATTCTACTGTATTTTGATCCACAATATTCTGGTCAGACAGTCTTTTCTTGATTAGTTCATCCACAGAATTATTGAGGAAACTAACCGTATTATTGAGATTGAAACCTGTTTTGCTAATCACCATAATTGAGGATAGTTCTTTATCAAAATCTACGGAAAGACTACCAATAATACTATTAACTGCCTGGTTTACAGGAATCAGATTTACCATGATATTATCCAAACCCAAATTGCTAGGCGTAGGATTTGTAATGAGTTTAAATTTTAGATTGGGACTTTCATACCACTCATTAACTTTTAGAATTCTGTTTGCAGGTCTGTCGTAAGGACTTACAGGTTCGGACGCTTCTGTAAGATAATTGTACAAAAGGGTAGAGTGACCTTCTTCTGGCAAAATAATTTCGTAGTTATTTCCGCCTTTTGGGATAATGCTGATAGGATAATTGGTCTGTTGCAGATGGTTTTTATCTATTTCCAAAAATACAGGGCTATCTTCCTGGTCCAGATAAGTGGTTTTGATAAGTCCTTTTGTGGTGTAATTGGTGATAAGATTAAGCTTCTTCACCAGATATTCATTATGACTTCTGGAAAGTAATATTTTCTTTAGGTAGATTCCATCCTGGTTTCCACCTTGTCCCCATATAAAGTTAATGGACTGGTTTGGTGTAAAATAACTCGCAGTATTGCTGGATATACTAAGAGACAAACTAGAGGAATAGATTCTTTGGGCGTAATATTTACTGTACACATAAGAAATACAATAGCCCAGAAAACCTAATATCACAAACCAATACCAATTTCTGATGATACGTTGCACAAAATGAGCAGGATCAAACAAATTAAAAGATCCTATTTTCTCTTCTGCTGCTGCGGCGCCTTGTGTTATATTATCGTTTTTACCTGGGATCATTACAAGTTTTTAATTAAAAGATAGATAGACAATGCTGTTGTTAGCAAAGAGACACCTGTTGTTAAAGTCTGGAGTGGTTCTTTTCCAAATCCATTAATGCTTTTTCCATTGGTGTTGATATAGATAATATCTCCATTCTGCAGCCAATAATACGGCGAGTTCATAGCATCTTCTTTGGTAAGATCCAGCTTTGCGACTTTAATTCCTTCGGGATATTTTCTGTGGATGGTGATGTTTTTACGGTCAACTGTGCGGTTTAATCCGCCATTCATTGCGAGAGCCTGCATAATATTGAGCTGGGTTACATAGGCGGTTTTTTCTCCTGTAACACCTACAGATTCTATATCTCCTAAAATATAGTAACGGATTCCATCTAGATTGAGCCTGACTTCTGATTTTCCCTGTAAAAAATTTTCATTCACTTTTTCTTGGATTTCTTTTGTCATATCTTCTAATGTTCTGCCTTCCGCTTTTACAAAGCCAATTCCAAAAATATTAACATCTCCGTTAGAATCTACCTTCAATCCATTAAAGTAAAACGTAGCATTTCCGCCATTCGGATTTCCTCCTCCTTGTTGCATCCCTCCATTATTGATAGCGCCATTCGCATTTCCTCCTGCAGATGTACTTGCATTGAGAGAAGAATAAAACTGTGCAGCATCTCCTTTGGGCGTAGTAACAACATTTAGAGAGAGTATATCTCCTTTGGTAACTCTATATTCTGGAACATTGTAGGGCACCAATCCTTCTTCATTAATTGTAAGGCTCTCACTTGGTTGCAGATAACGCACATCTTTTTTGGAGATACAAGAAGTTAATCCCAACAAAACAAAAATCATTATCACTAAAAGATAAGAAAACTTCTTCATCAATTATTTTTTTACAAAATTATAATTATTTAGTTCTTTTGTTTAAATCTAAACAAAAATATAGGAAGATATGCCCCCAAAAACCCTAACAATATAATGATTATTAATAAATTATTGACATCTATATGTCTTAAAAAATATGCCGCTAAAATTATAAATAAATAATAAACAATTATATATGCAGTAGATCTTCTATGGGTAAGTCCCAGATTCAGCATTTTGTGATGGATATGGTTTTTGTCCGCAGAAAAAATAGATTTTTTATGATACAAACGGGTAATAATTACGGTAAGTGTATCAATAATCGGTAGAATAAGAATAGCGATAGCCACGACTGGTGCAGACTGTAGATGGTAAAATACCTCATCCCGTTTTGCAATAAAAATTTCTATGAAAGATATTCCTGTAAAGGCTAACAAGAATCCTAAAATCATAGACCCGGTGTCGCCCATAAAGATTTTTGTACTGCGTTTATTAGACAGGTTATAAATTAAAAACCCAAAAGAAGCTGCAATTAAAATAGCGCATAAAACTACCAGCGGTGCATTAACCTCTCCTAATCTGTAAAAACTTATACCAAAGAGTGCGCTTGTAAGCATGGTATAACTGCCTGCTAAGCCATCAATTCCATCAATAAGATTAAAAGCATTAATCAAAATAATGAACGTAAGAATACTCACGATAACACTTACAAAGTAATTGATTTCATCAATCCCAAAAAGACCAAATAGACTCCTAATCCTAACATCAGAACCTACAACCACTAAGGCAGAAACCAGAATCTGGGCCAGTAGTTTTTTATAGGCCCTTAGCACCATAATATCATCCATTACGCCTACAAAAAACAAAATAATGAAGGATGCAAACAAAAACTTGTACCGGTCAAACAATTCGTATGCAAAAATGGGCGCACAGACCCCGAGAGAAAAAAAGATGGCAACCCCGCCAAGATTCGGGATTTTTCTCAAATGGGAACTTCTTTCGCCCGGTTCGTCCATCAGATTTTTTATTCTGGAAATCTTGATAATGACAGGAATAGAAAAATAAGTAATCAGGAAAGAAAACAAAAACCCCAAAATCAACTTGAAATAAAAAAAGGAGATGCCTGCGTTTTCTATATACGTTTGGAAATTATTCATTTTGTGTTTTTAATTATTGTTCATTAGCCACCTAACGGTCTTCCTCAACTTCAGAATGTTTAGGGCATAATAAATTTTTTTCATCAAAGACAAAGATAACAGATAATTCTTTCCAAAGCGCTTATATTGTATGATTTCTAACGTTTTTATGCTGTTTTTTTTGAGGAACAGATCCAATTCCCTGCACATATCAGAAAAATCGCGGTTATTTTTCACAAAAGCCAGATAGGCCAAAAAGGTATAAACACCTTCTAAAATCTGAAAATCTTTCAATGCTTTTTTCTGATTTGAAAACCTGCTTTCTTTAAATTTTTCACTCACGGTTTCTACAGCTTTCAAAATATCAAGGCCTTTCTTTGTATGACTTTTACTAATAGAATCCTGCCTTTCCAGATATTGATAATGATATTGGGGCGTAAATGCTAAAATCTCACATTGGAGCAACAATTGCGGAATCAGTTCAATATCTTCGAAATGAATTCCTTTTTTGAATCTTTTATCTTGAAACAATTCTTTCTTAAATAATTTATTACAAGCAAAATAAGAAATATCAGAAAAAACCGAAAGATAATTTTCGAGAATAATTTTCTCAGGAAAGTTGGGAAGCTGTGTCAATTTCTGAGTCACATTTCCATTTTCATCAACCTTTTGAAGATTACAAATCGCCATTTCAGCATTGTGCTTTTCAGCCAGATTGTACATCTCTTCAAACATCGTTGCGGAAACATAATCGTCACTGTCTACAAAACCGAGATATTGACCTTTTGCTTTATCAATTCCGAAATTTCTGGCATCGCTCAAACCTCCATTTTCCTTGATGAAACCAAAAATTTTGTTGGGATATTTTTGCTGAAAATTCTCAATGATTTTTTGAGATCGGTCTTTGCTTCCGTCGTTCACCACAAGAATTTCGATGTCTTGTAAAGTTTGATTAACTAATGACAACAGACATTTTTCCAGATATAACTCAACATTATAAACCGGAACAATGATGGAAACTTTAATGTCATAAATTGGAGTCATTACTATTTTGAATTTTTAACAACATAGGCACATCGTTTCTTGAAAAACTTAAGGACAAATAGATTTTGATAAGCCTATTTTTACTTTTTTAAAATATTATTTGCTATATGTCTATGTGGTTTTTATTAATTTCTTGTAAATCTCGGACTTAGAAAACCTCTTTTAGCTTCATCAAAATCGGAACGGGAACAAGGGATGCAGTTATCAATATTTTCATCTTCTCCAAAATACCAAAGATTGCTGAAAACCTCTCTTTTAAAAGCATACTGAGAATCATTAATCAAAACATAAAACGTTTCGTAAGATTTCTCTTTTGGATGTGATTTTTGAATATTAATCCCTTCTATCAGATACCAAATCATCTGCGCCAAAAGCTGATGATTGAGCTGAGAATCAGAATAGATATTATAATTGAAAATCCCAACAGATTTTAATCTTTCACTCAAACCGATTTCTTTCATATAAGCGCAAATTTCTCGTCTGTTGAGTCCATTCACTTGCGGATTCATAGAAAAAGCTTCGGCAAAAGTTTCGATTGCATCACAGTTGATTGTTACCAAATCTGCTTTTCGGAAATAAGGCTCAGTTTTCTCCGTAGAATTCATCATTTCCGCCAATCGGATAATGTCAAACTGAACTTCTTTGATGAGTTTTACAGAATCCATTTCGTTCAAATGTTTCTGATAACCAAGATGATGGTAATTTTTGATGGAGAAATTTTTAGAACCTAATATTTTACTTAGAAAATTGGATTCGTGGATTTCTTCTTCTTGCTTCAGAGAAACAACATTACTGATTTGCGTATAATTGATGTCTTGCTGATGAAAATTAAGCGCAGAAAACAATGAAAAAGCAAAATCATTGCTTCCACCAACAATCACAGGAATTGCGCCTTTATAATGACAAGCCGAGAGAACTTCCTGCAAAATATAATGCGAATCTTGTGGCGTTCTTCCGGAAACTAAGTCTCCTAAATCTACAATCGGGATTTCAAAATCCAGTTGAGATAATTTGTAAAACTCTTTTCTGATGCCTGTAAAATCTTGACTTTCTGCATCTCCGTCGGCGCCTCTATAATCTGAAACAAAAAGCAGAACAATGCTGTCTTCTTTGATGTCGTTGATGATTCTGTCTCCGATTTGCCATTTCTCGGTTCGGATTTTTTTGGGCGCAATAATAAAGTCTTCGAATTCCATAATTTATTTTTTACCGCAAAGGCTGATTTTTTTTTTTAATCTTGCGACTTGCATTCAAATTTATTTTTCAATTTTTACAATCACATCTTTTGGTGTTTTCTTAGAAAATTGAATCAATTGATTTCTAAGTCTAAGTCTGTTTTCTTTTTGCAGAGCATAGAAAGTGACCTCATTATCACCACAGATATAATTGTCTTTTATAGTCCAGGTAGCTATTTTATCAAAATGATTGGGAAGCTTGATCCAAGAATCATAAACTATAGCCAGATCATAATGTTCAGCTTGACTTTTTATATAATTTTTAAGCTTGATATTATCTGTAAACCCGGCATGATCTTCTTTCCGAAGTTTTGCCACCTCGGCATTTCCCAGTCCATAGGTATCTAAAAGATGGATATTGGTAAAATAAGTAATGGCGCCAATATCATTAGCCATAATCCAGGAATTATTGTAGTAAGTTTTGAGAAAATCTGCCATCTGAATCTGCTGGTCAAAAATATTTTTAGAAGCCAGAGCTTGTTTATCAAACATCCTCACAAATCTGGTATAAAGAGGAATCAGCAAAATAAAAACTATCCCAAATTTTAGAATTCTGTTAGTTGTATTTTTCTGGAAAACCTCGTCCACAAAAGGTATGATGGCAAATAAAACAAGAACCACCAGATAAGATTCATATCGAATTAACCATCCGAAATTGGCGAGCAATACATGAACTGCAAATCCACAAACCACCACAAAAGGAATCGCATTTTTGGAGAGTTGAAGGGTTTGAGAGGTTGAGAGGTTGAGAGTTCGGGAATTTCTGTAAATCTGAATAAATAAAATTAAAACCAACAGTAGAACCGAAAGTCCACGGTAGGCATTGCTTGCCGCACGCATTAAAAAACCTTGGACTCCATCATTCAAATTGCCTTTTAGAAGTAAAGAATTGGGCAAGAAAAACGACCCTTTGTCTATTGAAATTAATCCGTAAACAACAACCGGCGTTATAGAAAACAAACCCAGAGCAATACCGATAACATAATCTTTTTTAACAAAGAAAAGGTAAACGCAAATAAAGAAGATGAAAAACAAACTTTCATACCGGAAACCTACGGCAATAATTGAAAACAAAGCGAGATTGGAGAAATTCCTCGGCGCTTTATCTTCAAGATATTTTTGAAATGCGAGCAAAACCAAAATCATCGCCAAAGTATGGAAAACGTGCTCCATTCCGGTCATAATCATCAGATGCAAAGGCATTAGCAAAACAACAGATGATAATATAACGATGGATGTAGAGGTAGAAAATTGTTTGAGATAGCGATGGAAAATGACCATCAAACCAATTCCGGCCAGGCTATTGGCAACCAGAGGAATGTACTCCCAATTACCGAAAACTTTAATCAAAACCGCTAACAAAAATGTGAATAGCGGAGAAGATGTTGTGGAAGAAAACTCGTATTGCGTAATTCCCCAGCTTTGAAATTCGGCAAAATTTTTCGCCATAGAAAGGTGGATGTAAGCATCATCCAAAGGGTAGATATACCGCCCTGCAAAATCAACCACGACTTGGATATTGTAAAAAATCAAGCATCCAAGAATCAGAAATAATATTAAAAGTATTATGTTTTTTTTCATCAATTAATTAGTTTCTCCAAAGAAAATTTTGATATGTAGTGGGCGTAAATCTACCTGCCACACCCTGGTATTTAACAAATACAAAATAGTAAAATATCATAAACGCTACAAAAAACAGATGCAAAAGCCTCCGGTTATTGTTGCTATTAACAGAGTAGATGATATTAGGAATTACCAATGGTGCAAAACTCATATAGCCGCCTACTAAACGGGTAGAGAAAACAGGATTGTCCCGCATAATGAAATAAAGGCACACGCCAAATACCATAATATTCCGCATATACTCATAATAGTAAATTTTTTCACAGGCTACTTTGTCATAGGTAATCAGAAGATAGGTATACATCAGCATCAGTCCATCCATAAAGTTGGAAGATTTTGCCTCGAAATTGACATAACCATTAAACCCATTGGACACGTCCTGAACATTGAGACTATCCAAAAACCCGGAAAATAAGTTATAAATCTGCAACGGCGATAAAATGACACATACCACAATGGAATAAAAAATTCTACCAGAGTTCATCGGCAAAACAGCGAGCCAATACGCCGGTAAAAATACCACACTCGATTTATGAAAACCAAAAGCCACATAAAGACAGAGCAGATACCAAAAAACCTGTCTTTCTTTAATGAATTTGAATGATATTAAACAAAATACCATTCCCAAGGCCTGCCGCATATGCCCACTATCTGCTATAAAATAGGCCGGAATCATAAATAACAAGATAGAAAAGACAGGATAGACAGAGTTTTTATAATAACTAACCAGCTTAAGAGAAATCGTGATGATGGCACTTACCAATGTGAAATTCTGGAACGGTGATCCCGTGGCATAAACCAGCTTGTTGAGGAATACATACATCCATTCTATATCCAGATCGGTTTTCCGGAAAAGCATTTTATCTACAAGTTGCGAGTAATCTATCGTTGGAAAAAACTCCGCATACATCCCCCGGTAAACAGGATAATCTGCTCCTACAAAATTACGGTAGCCTATAATCATAATCATATAAAAACCTACGGCAAACAGAATAATCTTTGGCGTTCTGCCATCCCTCCTGTTAACCTCTACAAAACTGTAAAGAATCAGGAACACAAATACAATGGTGAAAACAGGATGTAAAAAATTCATGAACTAGGGTTACCACTTTCCTACAAAAGTAACGGTATTTATATAACTTACCAATAAAAATTACCAATCATCTGCATCCCAAAAGTCTGCAAAAGACACAGGTAAAACATGATTTTAAAATTGTCTGAAGTAATATCCTTCAACAAAATCAAAAAATAAGGCACCAGAAACAGACACGCCCGCGCCGTTTCCCCGGTTCCGTAAGCACCAGTCAAAAGCATTGCGGAAATTGCAGAAATTGCTGAGAAAAACAGAATATTGCCATTTCGGTTTTCAAAAACTTCGGTTCCTGATTTCTTAGAAAATAAAACCGCTAAGAATCCAAAAGACAAAAACAAAAATATCTCTCCAATGTCTTCTAACCTTGTCATTAGATAAATAAATGGCTGATGAAACAATCTAAAACCATCCGGATTTTCCGAATGTGAGGCTAGTAGAAATGTTTCTAATTGATTATAACCTGTCGTTGCATAAATGATTACAAAAGCCAAAGCAAACACAACAGCGCTCATCAAACTCAACCAAACAAAATTCCATTTCCCTCGGATTAAAAAATAGAAACTGAAACAAGCTAAAAATGCAAATAGAAATAATCCCGAAAACGTAATCAAGTTGGTTAAAATTAATCCAAAACAAATCAACAGAAATGAAACAATATCAATTTTGTTTTGATGAAATATCCTCGCCAATCCTAACAGAAAAATCAAAGTTGATGTCAGAACTAATGCATCTATAGAAACCAAAAGATAAATATTAACAGAGGGAACAATTGCAAACAAAAGCAACACCCACTTTCTTCTTGTCTCTTCAAACCCGAGATAAATCAAAATCTGATAAAATAATGGAAAGGATAAACATCCAATTGCGAAAAAGACAATTGCCAAGGTCTCGATGTTAGAAATATTCAGAATCCAAAAATGAAGAAGCGTTACAAACGGCGGATGCGTTTTGGTGTGCATTTGAAAATGCTCCAGATTCTTAGAGAAATCTCTTAACCAAACTTGTCCGTCTGTAATGTTGATGGCATCGGCATAATACTGTCGTCCTTTCAGATAAAATGGTTGCAGAAAAGAAATATCAAAATCTCCCTGACTCAGATTTCCTAATACAACCAAAAGAATTGAGATTAAAAATAATAGATAAACATTGAGTCTCTCTACATGTTTGAAAGCTAAAATCCCCGAAATCAAAAACAGAAATGCAAATACAAATCCGCTCCACAAAAACTGATTGGGATAAATAACAGAAATCGGAAACAGAACGCCCGTTCCTGTGTAACCGCCATTGTTCTGATAATAAAAATTAGAGCCGGCAATAGCTATCCAAATTACGATTGCTACAAAAAAGACCAGCCAGGGAAAGTTTTTAAGACTAGCCCATTGTAATTTTTTTTTCATCAATGAGTGTGTTTTTTGAGTTTTCTGCACCAAAAATATTAATAAAACATCAAACTGTGAGATAATTTTGTGATTACTTGTTTTTATCGGACATCACAAATCTGTAATTAGGAACCAATCTCAACAAAAAACCCTTTCAGAGTTTGAAACTTTGAAAGGGTTAATTTTTATCAAATATATTGATTACTTCTTCCTAGCCGGTGCTTTCTTCGCAGCAGGCTTTTTAGCAGTAGCAGCTTTCTTAGCGACCGGTTTCTTTTTCTCAGCAAAGGCTTTTGGGTCTTGTGCTGTGATCCATTTTTTCACCTCATCCAGAGAAACATCTTTCAACTCGTCTGCCTCGTATTTAGAATCGTCTTTCTTCTTCGGAATTTTGTAGATGCTCTTGCCGTGTTTTACAATAGGTCCCCATCTCGCATTCTCGATAGAGATTTTCTCGGCTTCCCATTGCTGGATGTATCGGTTGGCCTCTTTCTCCAGTTTGGCTTCCACCAACTCGTTGATGTCGTTTTGAGAAAGGTTATCAAAATCATAAAGTTTTGGAACGTTGATGAAGATACTTTTGTACTTGATAAAAGGTCCAAATCTTCCTGTTCCTTTAGTAATCGGTTCGCCTTTGTAGTTGGCAATTGGCGCATCGGCTACTTTCTTTTCATTAATGATTTCCTCTGCACGGGTTTGGTCAACAGACAACGGATCTTCCCCTTTCGGAATACTGATGTAAGTCTCGCCCCATTTTACATAAGGTCCAAATCTACCAACACCCACAGAAACTGGCTGACCGTCAACTTCTTTAAGATCAAAAGGCAGTTTGAACAATTCCAAAGCCTCTTCCAAAGTAATGGTTGCAATATTCTGATTCGCCATCAAGGATGCAAATGTTGGTTTCTCCTCATCGTCCTGCTCCCCGATTTGAATCATCGGTCCAAATCTTCCGATTCTTGCGTGAACGTTTTTACCCGTTTTAGGATCTATACCTAAAATTCTCTCGCCATTCGCACGGTCTGCATTTTCCTCAACATCTTCAATCCTTGGATGGAATTTGGAGTAGAAATCCGTCATCATCTCTTTCCACTTTTGGTCGCCGTTGGCAATGTGGTCAAAACCTTCTTCTACTCTTGCCGTGAAACCATAGTCAAGAATCTCAGCAAAATTATTAATCAAGAAATCATTCACAACTTCACCGATATCGGTTGGCACAAACTTATTTTTATCACCGCCGAATTTTTCTTCAAGAACTTCTTTTTTGACACCAGATTTTCCTAATGTCATTTTCACAATTTCTCTGGTTTGCGGTTCTATCTCTCTTTTATCTACATATTCACGATTCTGAATCGTTTGGATGGTCGGCGCATAAGTGGATGGACGACCAATCCCTAACTCTTCCAATTTCTTCACCAAACCAGCTTCGGTAAATCTTGCAGATGGTCTCGTGAATTTTTCTGTTGCGGTTATTTTTTTATAATCAAGAGCTTCACCAACTGAAACTTTTGGTAACAATTTTTCGTTGTTTTCATCATCGTCATCCTCAGTTTTCACGATGCCATAAGCTTTTAAGAAACCATCAAAAACAATAACTTCACCTTGTGCTTCAAAATGTTGTGGCAATTTTGCATTACCAATCTCGATAACTGTTTTTTCGATTTTCGCATTTTCCATCTGAGAAGCCAAAGTTCTTCTGTAAATCAATTGATATAATTTATTCAACTGAACATCACCAATAGACTTCACAGAAAAATCTGTCGGACGAATCGCCTCGTGCGCTTCCTGAGCGGAAGATGATTTGGTCGTATAATTTCTTGGCTTAGAATAATTCTCACCGTATTCTGAAATAATCTGAGCTTTCGCTCCGTTGATTGCTTCTTGAGAAAGATTCACGGAGTCGGTTCTCATATACGTGATAAATCCTTCTTCGTAAAGTCTTTGTGCCAGACGCATCGTTGTCGTCACACCATAACCCAATCTGGAAGAAGCTTCCTGTTGCAAAGTTGAAGTGGTGAACGGAGCAGATGCCGTACGAGATCCCGGTTTGGTCTCAACATTCAGAACTTTGAAGTCTGTTGTCTTTGCCAGATTAAGGAAGTTCTCCGCATCAGATTCTTTATCAAAATCTTTTTTCAGTTTTGCTAAAATCTCTTGCTGAGCATTATTAAGAAAAATTCCTTCTAATTTGAAACTTGGTTTCGGAACAAACTCACGGATTTCTTTTTCTCTTTCAACAACCAATCTTACTGCAACAGACTGAACACGTCCTGCAGAAAGACCTGTTTTCACTTTTTTCCAAAGAACTGGCGACATCTCGAAACCTACGATTCTATCCAAAACTCGTCTTGCCTGTTGAGCATTCACAAGATTCTGATCAATATCTCTAGGATTTTCAATGGCTTTTAGAATAGCATTTTTCGTAATCTCGTGGAAAACGATTCTTTTTCTGTTTTCAGGTTTTAGTTTTAGCTCTTCAGCCAAATGCCAAGCAATTGCTTCTCCCTCCCGGTCCTCATCGGAAGCCAGCCAAACCAAATCGGCTTTTTTCACAGAAGCTTTAAGTTCTGCTACCAGCTTCTTCTTATCAGCAGAAACTTCATAATCAGGTGTGAAGTTCGACAAGTCGATTCCCATCCCTTTTTTAGGCAGATCACGGATGTGTCCGAAACTGGACTTAACCTCGAAATCTGACCCTAAATATTTCTGAATTGTTTTTGCTTTTGCCGGAGACTCGACAATTACTAAATTTTTTGGCATCTAGAAAAATTTTTGCAAAAGTAGGAGTTTTTTTATTACTAACCATTTTAGAAATAATTTCTATTGTCTATACCTTATATATATTATTGATTTTATCATCAAATAACCCATTTGCTAGTACTTAAAATTTAAGTTTTTTCACTAAATTCGCAAACTTAATTAATACAAGAACACGATTTTAGAACTTGAAAATGAGCCAGTTTAAAGAATACAAAAACCTCAACCTTATTGACGTAGCCGAGAATGTAGCGGAATTTTGGAAACAAAATAAAACTTTCAATAAAAGTGTTGAGATTCGTGAGGGGCAACCTGAGTTTGTTTTTTATGAAGGTCCGCCTTCAGCAAACGGCATGCCTGGAATTCACCACGTAATGGCCAGAGCGTTGAAGGATATTTTCTGTCGTTATCAAACTCAAAACGGGAAACAAGTTTTCCGTAAAGCGGGTTGGGATACACACGGACTTCCTGTAGAACTTGGCGTGGAAAAAGAATTAGGAATTACGAAAGAAGATATTGGCAAAAAAATATCCATTGAAGATTACAACAAAGCTTGTCGTGAAGCGGTAATGCGTTATACAGATGTTTGGAATACCCTTACCGAAAAAATCGGCTATTGGGTTGATCTTGATGACCCTTACATCACGTACAAGTCTACATATATGGAAACGGTGTGGTGGTTGCTAAAGCAATTGTACAGCAAAGAATTGTTGTACAAAGGCTACACCATTCAACCCTATTCTCCAAAAGCGGGAACTGGTCTTTCTTCGCACGAGTTGAACCAGCCTGGAACGTATCGTGATGTTTCCGACACCACTGTTGTAGCTCAGTTTAAAGCTAAAAAAGAAACTACTGAATTGTTTAACGATGTTGATGGCGATGTTCACATCTTGGCTTGGACGACAACGCCGTGGACTTTACCTTCAAACACGGCTTTAACAGTAGGGAATAATATCGATTATGTTTTAGTAAAAACATTCAACCAATATACTTTTGAGCCCATCAATATTGTTTTGGCTAAAGCTTTAGTAGCAAAACAATTTGGTAAAAAATATGCAGAAGGAACGACTGAAGATTTTGCTAATTACACTGCAGAAACAAAAGTAATTCCTTACCAAGTTTTAAAAGAATTTAAAGGTTCTGAATTAGTAGGAACTCACTATGAGCAATTAGTTCCTTGGTTTTTACCTGCAGAAAATCCTGAGCAAGCTTTCAGAGTAATTCCTGGAGATTTTATAACTACAGAAGACGGAACAGGTATCGTACACACAGCTCCAACTTTTGGTGCAGATGATGCGAGAGTTGCGAAAGATGCAGGCGTTCCGCCAATGTTGGTGAATGATGAAAACGACAACTTGGTTCCTTTGGTAGATTTACAAGGTAAATTCATTAAAGGAGAAAATGTTCCTGAATTATTCTCAGGGAAATACATCAAAAACGAATACTACGACGACGGAACTGCTCCAGAAAAATCTTGGGATGTAGAATTGGCAATTTTGCTCAAAACGGAAAACAAAGCCTTCAAAGTTGAAAAATATGTTCACAGCTATCCACATTGCTGGAGAACCGACAAACCCGTTTTATACTATCCGTTAGATTCTTGGTTTGTGAAAATGTCACAAGTTAAAAATCGTTTGGTAGAACTTAACGAAACCATCAACTGGAAGCCAAAATCTACAGGAGAAGGACGTTTTGCCAACTGGCTTGAAAACGTAAACGACTGGAATCTTTCCCGTTCAAGATATTGGGGAATTCCTTTGCCAATTTGGCGCTCCGAAGATTTAAAAGAAGAAAAAATAATCGGTTCTGTTGAAGAATTATACAACGAAATCGAAAAATCTATTGAAGCTGGATTCATGAAAGAAAATCCATTCAAAGGTTTTGTGATTGGTGATATGTCTGAACAAAATTATGCTTTGGTAGATTTACATAAAAATGTAGTCGACAAAGTTGTTTTGGTTTCAGATTCTGGAAAAGCAATGAAGCGTGAAAGCGACTTAATCGACGTTTGGTTTGACTCAGGTTCGATGCCTTATGCACAATTGCACTACCCTTTTGAAAACAAAGAATTAATTGATTCTAATAAAGCTTTCCCTGCAGATTTTATCGCAGAAGGAGTAGACCAAACTCGTGGATGGTTTTATACCCTTCACGCAATCGGAACGGCAGTTTTTGATTCAGTTGCTTATAAAAATGTAATGAGTAACGGTCTTGTTTTAGACAAAAACGGGCAGAAAATGTCTAAACGTCTTGGAAACGCTGTAGACCCGTTCGAAACTCTAGCAGTTTATGGACCAGATGCAACACGTTGGTACATGATTTCTAATGCAAATCCTTGGGAAAACCTGAAGTTTGACATCGAAGGAATTGATGAAGTAAGAAGAAAATTCTTCGGAACTCTCTACAATACATATTCATTCTTTGCGTTGTATGCGAACGTAGACGGATTTAATTATTCAGAAAAAGAGGTTCAAAACAGACCAGAAATAGACAGATGGATTTTATCTGAATTGAATCTTTTAATAAAAGAAGTAAAAGCGTTTTACGAAGATTACGAACCGACAAGAGTCGCAAGAGCCATCAATACTTTTGTAAATGACAACTTATCGAACTGGTACGTAAGATTGTGTAGAAGACGTTTCTGGAAGGGAGATTACTCGGAAGATAAAATCTCTGCTTACCAAACTTTATATACTTGTTTAGAAACCGTAGCCAAATTATCGGCGCCCATTGCTCCATTCTTTATGGACCAATTGTACCAAGATTTGAACAAAGTTACAGGAAAAGAAAACTGCGAATCTGTACACTTAACAGACTTCCCGGTTGCTGATGAAAGTTTAATTGATACCGATTTGGTTGAAAAAACACATTTAGCACAGAACATTACAAGTATGGTTTTCTCATTAAGAAAGAAAGAAAACGTAAAAGTTCGTCAACCATTGCAGAAAGTGTTAATTCCTGTCTTAGACGCTAAAACTGAAGAGCAGATTTTGGCTGTGGCAGAATTAATTAAACAAGAAGTAAATGTTAAAGAATTGCAGTTAATTAATGCTGAAGAAGCTTCACATTTAATTGTAAAACAGATAAAACCTAACTTCAAGACTTTAGGCTCAAGACTTGGAAAAGATATGAAAGTTGTAGCAAACGAGATCAATAATCTTTCCGCAGAACAGATTACAACTTTGGAAAAAGAAGTAAAAATGGAAATTCAGGGTTATGAAATTACCTTAAACGATGTGGAAATTTCAACCAAAGATATTCCGGGCTGGACGGTAACTTCAGACGGAAAAACAACTGTGGCATTAGATTTGACACTCACGGATGAATTAAAATCTGAAGGAATCGCAAGAGAATTTATCAACCGGGTTCAAAACCTTAGAAAAGATAAAGATTTTGAGTTAACAGACAGAATTTCCATACAATTAGAAGAATCTAGTCCTTTCCGACAAGAACTTATTAACAATGATGCATATATTTCTGCGGAAGTATTGTCGGATAAAATAGAATTTGTAAATTCACTCTCAGATTTTGATGAAATAGAGATAGATGAAGAAAAATTCTGTGTGAAAATTGAAAAAAAATAAAACATATTTCTTTTTTGTTAAGAATTTGTAAATTCAATGTTTTGCAACAGAATTAAACTGATTTTAACTTGTATCATTCTCGTAATAAATAAAAGTTGAACAATTAATACGCTGGAAATGGCAGACGAAAAATTACGCTATAGCGATGCAGACTTGCAGGAATTTAAAAAAATAATTCAAGACAAAATAGCAAAAGCAGAAAACGACCTGGGTCTTATAAAAGAAAGTTTTATAAACAATCAAAATAACGGAACAGATGACACTTCGCCAACCTTCAAAGCATTTGAAGAAGGTGCAGAAACATTGAGCAAAGAGCAAAATGCTATCTTGGCATCCAGACAGGAGAAATTTTTACGGGATCTGAAACATGCACTTATCCGCATAGAAAATAAAACCTACGGGGTTTGCAGAGTCACCGGTAAACTGATTCCAAAACCAAGACTCCTGGCAGTTCCACACGCTACACTTAGCATAGAGGCTAAGAATATGCAAAGATAAATTACTAATTATCAAATAATAAAGTCCGAGTTTCTGATTCTAAAAGATTAGAAATTGGGACTTTTTCTTATTATAAATGGTACTAATTATTATTCTCCTTTTAATTCTCGTTGGCGGATTGGCATTTAGAAATAAGCTATCTGTCAAAAATCTCTTTCAACCGAAGCAAAAATTCTACTCTATTGATGATGAATACAATGTTAAACGAAAAGAGAAGCAAAATGAAATAGATCGGCTTCTGGACAAAATCGGGCCAAACGGTTTGGATGATCTCACGGAAAAAGAACGCAAAAGGCTGGATGAATTGTCCAAGAAATAACTAATTTGAGTTACATTTGCAAAACTATTTTTGAAACAAGAATACCAATGGAATCTATCATAGTACATCCAAAAAACTCTATGGAGTTGACAGCGCTGAAAAGCGTACTGAAAGATATGGGCATCGAATTTGAAAAATTTCATACCAGAAATCAATCTCATAACCAAAAGACCATCCAAAAAATCAACGACAGAAAGGATAAAAAAATTACGCGAAATCAAAAACCAAAAGGGCAATAATGAAGAAGATAATTGCAATAACTTTTTTGATTCTTTTACTGGATCAATTTTCCAAAATTTATGTCAAAACTCATTTTTTCTTAGGAGAAAGTGTGGAAGTTTTTGGTCTCAGCTGGTTCAGAATGACATTTGTAGAAAATCCGGGAATGGCTTATGGACTTCACTTCGGTGGTTTATGGGGAAAATACGCTTTGATTCTTTTGAGAATTGTTTTGGCAATAGGCATGATTATGCTTTTCAAAAAATGGCTGAAAGAAGGCGCTTCTAACTATCTCCTCATTCCTATGGCAATGATTTTTGCTGGTGCAATAGGAAACGTTTTTGACGGCATTT
The DNA here is from genome assembly GCA_002345565.1 of Flavobacteriales bacterium UBA2306. GTDB lineage: Bacteria > Bacteroidota > Bacteroidia > Flavobacteriales > Weeksellaceae > Epilithonimonas. Next base: position 27,803 of record DDVS01000004.1, read on the forward strand.
TCTACGGAATTATTTTCGACAGCGGAACTTTTTATGATGCGGTTTCTGGAAGATGGATAGATTACGACGGCGTATCCAAACTAACGCAATTCGGCCACGGCTATTCTGATCTAATGAAAGGCTGCGTGGTGGATATGTTGCACTTTCCTTTGGTGGACACAGTTTGGCCAAATTGGGTACCAATTCTTGGTGGCAACAGAGTGGAGTTTTTCAAATACATCTTTAATGTTGCCGACAGTTCTATTACTTTAGGCGCATTATTCCTATATCTTTTCAGAAAAAAAGCCTTTCCAAACGGATTGGATTTTTAGCACTTAAAATAGCTTATCAATAATCTTTAATCATAAAAAATGTCTAGAATTCTTACCGGAATACAAGCCACTGGAACACCACATTTAGGAAATCTTTTGGGTGCTATTATTCCTGCCATCGAATTATCTAAAAAAGCGGAAAATGAATCTTTTTTGTTCATAGCCAATCTTCATTCTTTGACTCAAATTAAGGATGCAAAAGAATTGAAACAAAACACTTACGAGATTGCTGCTGCATGGCTCGCTTGCGGATTAGACACAGAAAAAACATTCTTCTACAGACAAAGTGACATCCCGGAAACGTGCGAATTATCCTGGCATTTATCGTGCTTTTTTCCGTATCAGAGATTGACATTGGCCCACTCTTTCAAAGATAAAGCAGACAGATTACAGGACGTTAACGCCGGACTTTTCACTTACCCGATTTTGATGGCAGCAGACATTCTTTTGTATGATGCAGAAATTGTCCCGGTAGGAAAAGACCAATTACAACATTTGGAAATCGCGCGCGATGTAGCTTCCAGATTTAATAATCAAATGGGTGAAGTTTTTGTTTTACCCCAATCCGAACTTCAGGAAAACACCAAATATGTTCCCGGAACTGATGGACAAAAAATGTCAAAATCTAGAGGGAATATCATCAATATTTTTCTCCCGGAAAAGGAATTAAAAAAGCAGGTAATGTCTATTGAAACAGACTCTACTCCGCTGGAAGATCCTAAAAATCCAGATACCGATAAGGTTTTTGCAATCTATCAACTTATAGCAACACCAGAACAAACCGAAGCATTAAGAGCTAAATATCTGGCGGGAAATTACGGTTATGGCCACGCAAAAAAAGAACTTCTGGATTTGATTCTAGTAAGATTTGCGAAAGAAAGAGAAATTTTCGCTTATTACATGAACAACTTACCGGAATTGGAATCTAAATTACAGGAAGGGGCTGGAAAAACCAGAGTTATTGCAACCCAAACCATTAAAAGAGTAAGAGAAAGTTTGGGAATTTAATCCACTTTTTAATACAAAAAAAAATCCTTTCGGGAAAGCTGAAAGGATTTTTTTGTTTTACAAATAAGTTTGGATTTCCGAGAGATGTTTGATGAATTTAAGATGGTCTTCCTGCGGGTTTTCATCCAAAACATCAAAAAATATAACATCAATCCCGAAATTTTGCGCCCCTTTAACATCGGCAATCCAGTCATCTCCAATTAAAATACTTTCCTTTTTTACGGCTTTTGCTAAATTAAGAGAATGTTCAAAAATTTCTGGTCTTGGTTTTCTGATCCCTACAGAATCTGCACTGGTAATGGTTTCAAAGAAGTTAGCGATGCCGGATAAGATACATTTTCTTTCTGTTACTTCTTGAAAACCGTTAGAAATAATGTGCAATTTGTAATCTTTAGATTTTAAATAGTTTAACACATCTAAAGTGCCGTCCACTAGTTCGTTATAATTGAGAATTTCATCCAAGAAATGATGTTCAAAATAGAGGGAAAGCTTTTCATCATCAACTCCAAATTTCAGGAATGTATTATAAAATCTGTACTTGCGGAGATAGTCTTTGTCAATTTCCTCATCACGGATTTGCTCCCAAAGTTTTTCATTAATAAGATGATAGGCATTATGAAATTCCTCAAAATCAATTTGGTAATTTTCCGCAATTTTCTGATTTCTGAAGAGTTCTTTGATGGTTAAATATGCGTTTTTGCGATGATCCCAAAGTGTATTGTCCAGATCAAAAAAAATGTGCCTTATATATTTCATAAGGCACAAAATTAGTCAATTTTCTGATCCGCGTAGGAAAGCTCCGTCATAAAATCAATTATTTAAAAATCTAAATTCAATTAGTTTTTTGAAACTAAAATAGTTTTTTTGTTTTTCGTTTTTACTACTTCAATATTTTTTGAATAATTCAGTAAAAAATCTATAATTTCTTTTTTTGGCATCAAAGCTTTTGTTGTTAAAGTGTCATTTTTTTTCATAGGCTTACTTTTACAACAATAACGCCAAAAAAAATTCTTTATTATTATTTTGTTAAAATAATTTTGTGTTCTTCCATAATCTTTCTAAGGTTAATAAGAGCGTACCTCACTCTTCCCAGGGTGGTATTGATGCTTGTATCGGTATGTTCTGCGATTTCTTTGAAACTTAGGCCATCAAAGAATCTCAGCTTAATTACTTCCTGCTGATTTTCTGGCAGCATAACAAGCATTTTCAGCAGATCTTCATTGATTTGATTAGCAACCAGCCTGTCTTCTATATTATCATCTGGTTCTTTTATCATATCAAAAATTGAGAATTCTTCATTATCAAAAGTCGTTTCAGAAATCTTAATGTTTTTGGATTGCAGTCTGTAATAATCAATAATAAGGTTATGGGCAATCCGTTTAGCCCAGAGGATAAATTTATTTTCTTCTTTGTAGCGACCTTCCTTCAGCGTTACAATGATTTTCATAAAAGTGTCCTGGAAGATGTCATTAGCAAGATCTGCATCCAGAAGTTTGTAATAAATAAAACTGTAGAGATCTTTTTGGTGCCTGTTTATAAGAATAGAAAGTGATTTTTCATCCCCATTTTGGTATTGCAAAATTAATTTGCTGTCAGTTTGCGTTTTCATAATACTTCTTAAATCTTTCGCCCAGCAACTTGTCTTTAATTACATTATAATTAATGAGCAGCCAGGTTCGTTATTATTTTTTTTATAAGAAGTAGTCTTTTTCTATACGCTGTTTTTTTAGGAGGTATAAAAGTAATAAAAAAAACAAAACAAAATGTTAATGAAGTGTTAAAGTTTGATTTTTATTTCATTTGATTCAATAATATTGAATTTGTTAAATCAATTAATAATAACTAAAGGGATATTTATTGTGAAATTGATATTAAGCCCTTTCAGTTCTTTTCCGTTAATTCCATTTTTATCTAGTGAAAATCCGTATCCACCGGTTAAATCCAAAATCCCAAAAAGACTGAAACCAGCCTTTGGCGCAACATATTTGTTAGTGGCTTCTGCTCCTAGAATAAAATAATGAGCATGATAAAAATCGACATCTTTTTGAAAATTCAGTAAAAAATCTGCATTTACTTTTGGCATTATTGCAAACTTATTATTAGCCGACCCCATCATAGCTGAAGCACCAACACGGAATAGAACATCATCATTTTCTAGGAAAAGTAACTTTCCTCCAACTTCTCCAAAACTCTGATTTTGATAGACATAACCCATATTAATGAATTTATGCATCGTTACCTGAGATTTTGCAACACCAAAAAAAACAAACAATAAAACTAAAATATATATTTTGGACTTCATTTAAGATATTTATGACAAAAATAGCAAAACAGATTTACGGAATTTGATTTAATCGTTAGAATATATCAAATTAGACAAAAAAAACTGCTTCATCCAAAGACAAAGCAGTTTCAAGATTTCTAAAAAAAGGGGATTTTACAATCCGAATTCTTTTTTGATATCTTCTACTCGATCCAGTTTCTCCCAAGTGAAGAACTCCAAATCTTTCAAAGTTAATTCATTTTTCTGTCCTTTATTAAAGGTCTTATCTGCAACATAATAATCTTTACCCATATGGCCGTATGCCGCAGTTTCTAAATAGATTGGATTTCTCAGCTTAAGGTTTTTCTCAACGGCATAAGGTCTAAGATCAAACAATTGCTGGACTTTTCTAGCCAATTCTCCATCGTTGATTCCAACTTTCGAAGTGCCATATGTATTAATATAAAGTCCACAAGGCTCTGCAACGCCAATGGCATAAGAAACCTGAACCAAAACCTCATCTGCAACGCCTGCTGCAACTAAGTTTTTAGCAATATGTCTTGTTGCGTAAGCCGCACTTCTGTCCACTTTACTTGGATCTTTTCCAGAGAAAGCACCACCACCGTGAGCGCCTTTTCCACCGTAAGTATCTACGATGATTTTTCTGCCCGTCAAACCTGTATCTCCGTGAGGACCACCGATAACAAATTTCCCCGTTGGATTGATATGGTATTTGATCTCGCCATTAAACAACTCCTGAATTTCCGGCTTTTGTTTAGCCTTAACTTTAGGGATTAATATCTCGATAATATCTTTTTTGATTTTAGCCAACATTGCATCTTCACTTCCGAAATCATCGTGCTGTGTAGAAACTACAATACTATCAATTCTTACAGGTTTATGATCGTCAGAATACTCGATTGTAACCTGAGATTTTGCATCTGGACGAAGGTAAGGAATGGCATCTCCTTCTCTTCTCAAATCAGCTAATTCTTTTAGAATCTGATGTGCAAGATCCAAAGCCAAAGGCATATAATTTTCGGTTTCATTGGTCGCATAACCAAACATCATTCCTTGATCTCCCGCACCTTGAGCGTTGGCTCTGGTTTCGAAATCTGTTTCGTCCAATGTTCTGTCAACACCTTGGTTAATATCCGGAGATTGCTCGTGAATTGCAGAAATCACCCCACAAGAATCGCCATTGAACATATATTCGCTTTTTGTGTATCCGATTTTATTGATTACATTTCTTGCAATATGCTGAACATCAAGATAAGCCTCGGACTTAACCTCACCAGCCAAAACAACCTGACCCGTTGTAACCAAAGTCTCGCAAGCTACTTTTGAGTTTTTATCGTATGCTAAAAAATGATCAATAAGCGCATCAGAAATCTGATCTGCAATTTTATCCGGATGCCCTTCAGAAACTGATTCGGACGTAAATAAATAAGACATAAATTATTCCTTTTGTATTTTATATTTTGAAGTCAAAAAGTGATGATTGTAAAAAAAGGAACTAAAAGAGAAAAATCTGTTTTAGCATTTTTTATTGAGGTTGCAATCAGTTCAAAGTTCTCCTCCGTTTATTTAAAAATCGAGGGCAAATTTACAAACTAAATTTCAAACATCAAAATCAATCCATATTAACCCAGTATGAATTTATTCAGGTTTGATGCTGGTATAATTTTCAGAATCTTTGTAATAATTAAGCCTTTGCTCCATCGATGTTCTGATTTCGGAAATTAATTCATCAATAATTTTTTGCTTATAAGTTGGTTTATAATAAATTAAACTAATCTCTCTGAAAGGAAACGGCTTTATAAATCTGGAAACTTTTTGTTTCTGTTCAGAAGACAATTGTTCAACGCCCATTTCTGGAAGAATAGTAATTCCTCCCACTTTATCAACCATTTGAATCAATGTATTGATATTGGAAGCTAAGAACCCTAAGTTATTAGGCTTCAAAGAGTTCTCTTTCAAATGACAAATATTTTCGAACTGAGTTCTAAGGCAATTTCCTTCTTCCAAAAGCCAAACTTTGTCTACATCAATATCTTCTGGAACTACGAAACAATCTTTCTTTACACCAGCTTCTTGATTAGCAGAATACAACATCAATTCCTCATTGAAAAGGAAATCCTGATAAAACTCGTCCGCTGCAGAATAAGGTGTTGAAATAATTCCTGCGTCCAATTCACCGGATTTCAAAGACTTTATGATACTTTCCGTCGTCATTTCTTTGATATTCAATTCAATCTGCGGATTTTTCTTCAGAAAACTAAAAATCTCGTTTGGAAGAACATAACTCGAAACTGTGGGAATAATTCCGAGGTTCAATTTACCTGCAAGAATGTTGTTTAGAAAATTAGCTTTATTCTTCAATTCATTTACAGAATCTATGACTTTTTGAGCTTCTTTGATTACTTCTGCTCCTGCATCCGTAGTTCTGATTGGGTGTGTAGTTCTATCAAAAACCTTTACATCAAGTTCGTCTTCAAATTTCTGAATCATCGCACTAAGTGTAGGTTGAGTAATAAAACAGGCTTGTGCAGCTTTGCCAAAATGCTTATATTTATCTACTGCAATTAGGTATTCTAGTTGTTGGATATTCACGACTTGTAATTAATTTTATCTATTACAAATATAACTATTAATTTGTTTCATAAATAAGTTTTTTTATCGAATTTTGCTTCACAACAAATGAATTAAATCATAAAATCTGACATATGGAAAATAAGAAAAAACTCACAAACGCCGTTGGCTCACCTTATTATGAGCATCAGGATTCACAAACCGTTGGGCCAAGAGGCCCGGTGTTATTACAGGATTTCATACTTCAGGAGAATCTTGCACACTTTGTAAGAGAAAGAATTCCTGAGAGAATAGTCCACGCAAAAGGTTCTGGCGCTTATGGAACTTTTACGGTTACACACGACATTAGTCAATACACAAGAGCAAAATTGTTTTCCAAAGTTGGTAATGCTTGTAAAATGTTTGGCAGATTTTCTACTGTAGGCGGAGAAATGGGAAGTGCCGATACTGAAAGAGACCCAAGAGGTTTTGCTTTGAAATTTTACACAGAAGACGGAAACTGGGATTTGGTAGGCAACAACACACCCGTTTTCTTTATTAAGGATGCAAAAAAATTCCCAGACTTTATCCATACCCAAAAAAGAGTTCCAAAAACAAATCTAAAAAGTAAAACAATGATGTGGGATTTCTGGTCGCTTAATCCGGAATCTCTTCACCAAGTTTTAATACTGATGTCTGACAGAGGAACGCCTTATGGATACAGACATATGCACGGATTTGGTTCTCATACTTTTTCTATGATTAATGACAAAAATGAGAGAACTTGGGTAAAATTCCACTTCAAAACTCAACAGGGGATTAAGAATTTCTCTGATGATGAAGCCACAAAAATGAAAGGAGAAAATCCAGACTTTGCCCAGGAAGATTTAGTAAATGCCATAGAAAGTGGAAATTTCCCAAAATGGAAATTATACATCCAAACTATGACAGAGCAGCAAGCCAAAGAATGGCGCTGGAATCCGTTCGACGTCACGAAAGTTTGGTTTCAAGATGAATTTCCTTTGCAGGAAGTGGGCGTTATGGAACTTAATGAAATTCCTAGAAATTACTTTGTTCACGTAGAACAAGCTGCTTTTGCACCAAGTCATTTAGTGGACGGAATAAGTTTTTCTCCAGATAAAATGCTACAGGGAAGATTATTTTCATACGCGGACGCGCACCGCTACAGAGTGGGCGTTAACTCTCATCAGCTTGAAGTAAACAGATGTCCTTTTGCTGTCAACAACTTCCAAAGAGGTGGTGCAATGGCAGACGATTCGGATTATGGAGACAAACCAAACTATTACCCCAACAGTTTCAGCGATGTAGAGCCCACAGAATCTTATAGAAGTTTTGAATATGATTTGGACAATAGTCACGTCGCCAATTATGACAGAAATCAAAATGATGATGACCATTACACGCAACCGGGATTATTCTACACAAAAGCCCTGAATCAAGAAGATAGAACAGCACTAGTAAATAATATTGTAGGACATATGAGCGGAATCGACGGACCAAAACGAGACGAAATTATCAATCGTCAGCTCTGCCACTTTTTCCGTGCGAATATTGAACTGGGAATGAGAGTTGCGCAAGGACTCGGAGTTAATATCGATGCTAATGCAATGAATCACTCTAAATAGATTAAAAGATAATAGACTAATAGAATATAGACTTTCTTATATAACCTTTCGAATTTTTTTCGGAAGGTTTTTTATTGATTTTAAGACAATTAATAAGAATATTTTTCTAAATTCGCTTCCCTTTTTAATTTAATTTATGAAGAAAACTTTATTCTCTTTTTTAGCAACTGCTTTATTTTCGGTTTCGAGTTTTGGCCAACAAAAAATTTCTTTTGAAACGTCGGAAGGTTACAATCTTGGAACGGTTGTCGGTCAAAAAGAATGGACTGTAAAAACTGATAATGTTCCAAACAGTAACTTCAAAGTTGTAACAGGAAAAGCATCTGACGGTAATAATTCTGTTGAAGTCACAAGCACAAATGCTTACACAGAAAATATGTCTTTTCTTTTCAAAAAAATACCAGAATATGATAGACTTTCGGTTTCTGCAGATGTTAAATTGGAGAAACTCAACAGTTCCGATTATTATATGTTGTCATTATACTATAACAATAATGGGAATTACTCTTGGGCTGGTGGATTTAACTTTATGTACAGCGGTAAATTATATGCGGACAGTGATGTCAATTTCTTAGACCTTGGAAGCTGGGTTCCCGACAAATGGTATAATTTAAGAATTGAAATAGACCACGTTATTGAAAAAAACGTAAAATACTATCTTGATAATCAATTAGTCCACACCTCTGCTCTCGGATCAAAAATCGTAAGAGCCAATGATTTGAATTTCGAATTTGATAATGATGGCAGTGGTTTTATCGTGGATAATATCATTGTTAAGGATATGGATCAACTTTCGGTTTCTGACATTAGTAAAACTCAAATCAATATTTTCCCGAATCCAACTTCTGATTTTATTAATATTAAATCTGATGAAAAAATCAAGTCAGTCAAATTATATAATGCTTCCGGTTCATTAGTAAAAACAGAAAATAATGAGTTTTCAAGAATTAATATTTCAAATCTTCCAAAAGGAAATTATCTGCTTTCCATAGAAACTGGTTCTGGAATTGAGACTAAAAAAATCATTAAGAAATAAGTGATTGATTTTGACTTGAAAATAACCCAAATAGACACATAGAAAATTGGGATTTTGGATATTGTAAAAAAAGATAAATAGATTTTCCGACTTTTTTTCTCATTTTTTTGAAAACCTAGGTGCCTAGGTGGTAAAAAAATAAGTTGTAACGCTTTATATTCCGCAACCGTTTTAATTTCCCAAGCCATTTTTTTTCATTACTTTTGTAACTATGAGTCAAAAATGGATTTATAAAACCGAGCCTGATGAAGAGATTGTTGACGGACTGATTTCTTCGATAGGATTTGGAACTTTAGAATCCAAAATCCTAGTGATGCGTGAAATTGACAATTATCAAAAAGCACGCGAATTCTTCAAGCCAAACGGCGCCGACATTCACAATCCTTTCCTGATGGCTGATATGCAAAAAGCGGTAGAACGCATTGCAACAGCCATTGAAAACGGAGAAAAAATCTTAGTTTACGGAGATTATGATGTTGACGGAACTACTGCTGTTGCGTTGATGTATCTTTATCTAAGTAAAATTGTCGATAAAAAATATCTCGATTTCTACATTCCAGACAGAAATGTGGAAGGCTACGGAATTTCCGATGAAGGAATTTATTTTGCCAAAGACAATGGTTTTTCATTAATTATTGCGCTCGATTGCGGAATCAAATCTGTTGATAAAATAGACTTGGCCAATTCTGTGGGCGTAGATTTTATCATTTGTGATCACCATTTGCCGGGAGATAAACTTCCCAATGCAGTCGCCGTTCTGGACCCGAAAAGAAAAGACTGCCGTTATCCGTACAAAGAATTAAGCGGATGTGGTGTAGGTTTTAAACTTTGCCAGGGACTCAATACCATTTATAAAATTCCGGAAAACGAACTTTTTGAATTGACCGATCTGTTGGCCATCAGTATTGCTTCTGATATTGTTGCAATGACTGGCGAAAACAGAGTATTGGCAAAACAAGGACTCAAATTCCTTAGAAAAACTAGAAAATTTGGATTAAGGCTTTTAATTCCGGAAGAGAAATTAGCACATTTCGAGATCTCGAATATCGTTTTTGATATTGCCCCAAAAATCAATGCCGCAGGAAGAATTTCCCATGCAAAAGCAGCGGTAGAACTCATGATTTCGGATAACCTGAAACAAGCACAACAAATAGTAGATGAAATCATCAATCTAAATGATGAACGCCGGGAAATGGACGTTAACATTACTCATTCTGCAATGAATCAAGTAGAGGAACTCCAGAAAACCGAACGTTTTTCGACCATCGTTTACGATCCAAGCTGGAACAAAGGCGTCATTGGAATTGTGGCATCCCGTCTCATTGAAAATTACTACAAACCAACTTTGGTTTTTACAGAAGGTAATAATGGGGAATTGGTAGCTTCTGCAAGATCTGTTGCAGATTTTGACATTCACAAAGCGCTGGAATTCTGCTCAGATTTGTTTATGAAATTTGGTGGACATCAGGCTGCTGCAGGACTTTCCATGGAGAAAAAACATTTTGAGGAATTCAAGATTCGTTTTGAAGAATTTGTTAAAAATAATATCCAGGAACATCAGAAAGAGCCTTCAATCTATGTGGACAGCATTGTAAAACCAGAAGATCTTAACAGAGAATTTTTTAATTTCCATAGAAAATTAGCACCTTTTGGACCACAAAATATGAAACCCATTTTGGTTCTGAAAAATGTAAAAGTCAATGGTTATGTAAGATTGATGGGGAAAGAAAGTTCTCATCTCAAATTCAATATTTCTCAACCAACAAGCGGAAGAAATATCGAGTGTGTAGGATTTCGTTTCGGGCAATTTGCGGATGATTTTAAGTCTAAGACTTTTGATTTGGCATTTACAATAGAGGAAAATCATTGGAAAGGCAATGTTTCTCATTTTCTGAATATTAGAGATGTGAGATTTCACGATTAATAAACTGTTATGAAAAAAATCGGATTATTTTTCGGTTCATTCAACCCCATTCATATTGGTCATTTGATTTTGGCTAATTATATTTTGGAACATTCTGATATGCAGGAATTGTGGTTTGTGGTGAGTCCTCAGAACCCTTTTAAAGATAAAAAAACGCTACTGAAAGATCACAATCGTTTGGATATGGTGCAATTAGCGATTAAAAATTATCCAAAAATGCGCGCTTCCAATGTTGAGTTTTCTTTACCAACACCAAGTTATACGATTGATACATTGACTTATCTTCAGGAAAAACATCCGGACTATTCTTTTTCATTAATAATGGGAGAAGATAATTTGAAAAGTCTTCACAAATGGAAAAACTATAAACTGCTTCTGAAAAATCATCAGATTATTGTTTATCCTAGAATTTTAGGAGAAGACATTTCGACTCCGCTCAATGTGACAGAATTGAAAAATCACGAAAACATCCATCAGATTGATGCGCCAATCATAGAGCTTTCTGCAACAGAAATCAGAAATATGATTAAAGAAGGAAAAAACACGAGACCAATGCTACCGCCAGAGGTTTTTGAATATTTGGATGGTTCTTCATTTTATAAATAGACAAATATCATCAACAAGTCTTTTTTTCCTTGTTCTCTAATCCTCTATCTTTGCAATAATGAACATTATAGAAAAATATTCCTCAAAATATCCGGAAGAAAAAATCATTAAATGGTTTAAACAAGTTTGCCTTGCAGAAGCCGTTTCGTGGTTTTTACTTTTCACGGCAATGGTTTGGATTCGTGTTGAGCCAACAGGTCTTTTTGCCATTATTTATATCAGTACGATGGGAAGCATTCACGGATTATTTTTCACGCTTTATCTTTTGCTTTTGCTTCCGGTGAAAAAGATTTTTAATTGGGATGATGAAGATTCAATTTTTGCGTTGTGTGCGGCATTTTTTCCGTTTGCAACGATTTGGGTCGATAAAAAATTAGCCCGAGAAAATCGGAATGAATGATGAATATCAATGAGTGAAATGTCCTATTTGAAATCAAATTTTGTAACTTTAGAGTATAAAAAAATAGATTTCCATATATGAAAATTACATTTTTCTCTTCTAAGCCTTACGACAAGGAATTTTTTGACAAAGCGAATCAACAATTCAATTTTGAATTGGATTATTTTGAAACACATCTTGGTCCGCACGTTCTCAATCTCATAGACCATTCTGACGCTGTTTGCGCCTTCGTAAACGACAAACTGAATGCAGAAGTTCTGGAATCACTCGCAAGCAAAGGCGTAAAATATCTTGCATTGCGTTGTGCAGGTTTTAACAATGTGGATTTGGAAACCGCAAAACGTCTTGGAATGAGAGTTTCAAGAGTTCCAGCTTATTCTCCAGAAGCGGTTGCGGAACACGCAATAGCAATGATTCTCACACTTAACAGAAAAACACACAAAGCTTACAACCGCGTTCGAGAACAGAATTTTGCTTTGAATGGATTAATGGGATTCAATCTTTATCAGAAAACAATAGGAGTGATTGGAACTGGAAATATTGGTGCTGCATTTGCGAAAATTGCGAAAGGTTTTGGAGCCAAAGTTTTAGCTTTTGATATTACAGAAAATCAAGAATTAAAAAACCTTGGAATCGAATATGTTTCTCAGGAACAATTACTTTCGGAATCCGATATTGTTTCATTACATTGTCCGCTGATGGATTCTACACATCATTTGATTAACGAAGAGTCTATCCAAAAAATGAAGCAAAATGTAATGATTATTAATACAAGCCGAGGCGGATTGATTGATACAAAAGCCGTAATCCACGGACTGAAATCCAAACATATCGGTTACCTTGGGATTGATGTTTATGAGCAGGAAGAAAAATTATTTTTCCGAGACCTTTCTCATACGATTATCGAAGATGATACCATCCAAAGATTGATGAGTTTTCCGAATGTTTTGGTAACAGCGCATCAGGCTTTTTTCACTCAAGAAGCGCTTGAGCAAATTGCCACTTCTACCCTAACGAGTCTTTCTCACTTCGAAAAGAATGAAGAATTTGAAAACCCAAATGCTGTTTTGATTTAATGCTTAAAACACAAAAGTTTTCTTAAAAATAAAATATGCCTTAAAAGATATTTAAAATTATTAAAAACCACATAGACACATAGAAATCTGAACTTTCAGATAATGAAGCCATTGTAATTTTTACAGTGGCTTTTTTCATTTTTATTTCATTTTCAATGTAACAAAAGTTAATTCTTGATTGTCTTACATTTATACGGTTGAATTTTTTACAATTGATAATCAATGAATTAAATCAATAAATTAATTTTATTTACTACTTTGTATTGCATAATACTAATTTTAATATATATCTTTGCAATGTTAAATATTAGTAAAAACAAATTACTCAACAATAAAAATAAATTATGAAAGCTCAAATACTTATTGCATCATTATTTTTCTCAGGATTAATATTTGCCCAAGAAACAAAAACAGATTCTACCAAAACAAAAAACATTGAAGCTGTTGTACTTACAAAACAAGTTTTCAAAAAAGAAAGCGACCGTTTCGTTTATGATGTGTCAAATTCTCCGGTTGCAAAAGGAAGTACCACTTTTGATATCTTAAAACAAACACCTCTTCTTTCTACGACCGATGATAAAACTTTAAAAATAGCAGGTAAAAACAATGCTTTAATTTTCATCAATGGTAGAAAAACCAATATGGATGCTGACTCTTTGAATCAATTTTTGAAAAATACACCTGCAGAAAACATCCAAAAAATTGAAGTCATCACAGTTCCAGGAAGTGAATACCAAGTAGAATCTTCTGACGGAATCATCAATATTATTCTAAAGAAAAAAATGACCGATGGAACTAATGGAAATATGAGAATGTCCAGTTCTGCTAACAAATTTTTCAGTAACTCTGCGAGTGCTTCCATCAATTATAGAAAAGATAAACTGGGAATTTCTGCCAATCTAAATGTGAGTGATAACATCCGTCCGCAAACTTATGATTTGAGAAATGGAAGCAACAACGCGTCTACAAGCAGCATTGGAAATATTGATGATCCAAACAAAAACATTGGAGGTTACATCAATGCAGATTATCAATTATCAGATAATCAAAACCTTGCATTGACCTGGAACACTTGGTTTAATAAAAGTTATGACTCAAGAACAGATTTATTCAACATTACAAAATCTTTGGACAATGACAATAATACCGTTACAAACTATAGTTTAACCAAAGGAAGAGAAAATGCAAAAAGCGCCAACAACTCTGTCAACCTAAACTACGAATGGAAAATGGACGAGCTTGGAAGCAAACTGAATCTGAATGCATCTTACCTTAATTACAACAGAAAACAAAGCAGTACCAACCAAACCATTGCTTCTGATATTTTCCAAAATGTGGGTTTAATCTCTAGAGAAATCAAACAAAATCAGCCACAGATTATCAACAATTTTTCTGGAATGGTGGATTACGTGAAAAAATTCAAGAATGATTTTACAGTTGCTGTTGGAGGAAATTATAACAAAACAAAAACAGATAACGATACCCAGAATGACACTTTCGATTATACTTACAATGTTGATGGAAGCATAAAAGATATCAATATTACTCCAAGCCCTAATCACTTTGTTTATGATGAAAACATCTATGGTGCTTACCTGACCTTGGAAAAGAAATTCACGGAAAAATTCTCCGGAAAAGTTGGAACTCGCTATGAAATCACCAATAGTTTAGGAACTTCTGACAATGCTCAAAATCCGGAATACGCAAGAATCAAAAGAAATTACAACAACCTTTTACCTTACTTGAGCTTCAATTATGCTATTAATGATAAAAATAATATCTCCTACGCTTTCTCCAGCAGAATGAGAAGACCAAGTTTCTGGGAACTGAATCCGGTAAGACACATCATCACAGATAACAATTATATTCAGAACAATCCTTTTGTAAAAGCATCTTCGGTTTATACGAATGAGTTGACTTATATGTTCAAAAACTCTTACTTCCTGATCTTGAATCACTCTTATTTCAAAGATGTGATTACCCAAGTTCCGTTGCAAAGGGAAGTCGTAAAAGATGGTGTAAAATATCAAGAATTAAGATATATCCGTACCAATTTTGGAGATAAACAAGAGATGTCTGCAATGCTGGGAATTCAGAAATCGTTCTTCAACAGCTATTTGACAACGAACTTTAATATTGGAATTCAGAGAAATGTAAATGATGGCTATTTGGCAAAAGACCCAACTTCTGGTGATATGTTTAACGAGTTTATCAATAAATCAAAATCAAATAGTTTAATCGTACAAGCTAATAATACCATTAGACTTGATAAAAAGAAAACTTGGTTTTTAGGGGTTAATTATTTCTTTGTTGACAAACAGCAGATTGAATTGGGGCTTCTAAAAGATCTGATGAGCCTGGATTTAAACATCAAGAAAATCTGGAACGACTGGACTTTCAGTGCAGGAATTGATGACCTTTTGAAAACCAACATCGTAGAAATTGAAACCAAACAAGCTGACGGAACCTACAACTACGTCAAAAACAACGAGTTCAACCAGCAGGTAAAAGTGAGTATCGTTTATAACTTCGGAAACAAAAAGGTGAAGAAAATTAGAGATATAGAAACCGCTGCCGATTCTATTAAAAACCGCACCAGATAACATCCATTTATATATTCAAATCAAATTTTTCAATGAGACTCCCGAGAAAATTCTTCGGGAGTTTTTATTTTTTCTGATTCTTCCAAATAAAACCATCCAAAAGATAATGTGTAAGCTGCGGAACAACCAAAAGCGGAACCAAGAATTGTTGCCAGGATATTGATAATTCTAACGATTGGATTGAAAAATGCTCCCGCCAGACCAAAACTTCCCACATCAATTCTTCAAAAAAAGCAAAACCTATAATAATCAATACAAATAATAAAATTCCGAAACCTGTTTTAAATATAGAAAGTTGTTTCAAAGATGCCGTTTCTTTTTGTTCAATTTCTCTGATGTAAATCAAAGCGATGTAAGGAATTCCGTGAGAAATGACATTCAGCAATGTAAAAACCAAATCGTTGTTGAAGTAAACAATTCCAAAATACCAAGACAAATAAGTTCCGATAATAATTGTATTTTTAGGAATATTGAAGGTTTTATCTGTAATGAAAAAATAAATTGTTTTCAGAATCCAAATTTCAAGAATTATGAAATAAATTATAGTAATTGCAGGAATATAATTCGGGAAAGAATCCAGCCAATTAAACTCTTTTTCTACAAACCAATTGAAAGCTCTTGGCGTTTTAATCCAATACAACATTGGAAAAATCGTTGCGGAATAGATTGCAATTCCGTCCCAAAACTTCGAAAAATCATTCTTTTCAAATCTCGCATACAATCGCATAAATCCGTATTGCTGACGAACAAAATGAAACACAGCTACCAAAGCCAAAACTGACCAAAAGAACAAACTTCCGAATTGATAAAAAATCAAACCGAAAATCAGACTAATTGCAGGAATTCCCAAATACAAAAGCTTTCTTTTCTGGAGTTCTTCTTTGATAAAATAAGTTTTGAATAAGGTTGAATAAACGTGCGCAACATCCACAAAAACAATCAAAATCAGCCAAGTGTAAAACGAATAATGATTTTCCAGATTCTGAATCTGATTTTGAAATAAAATCACAATTGCCAGCACCAAAAAAGGGG
This sequence comes from Flavobacteriales bacterium UBA2306, assembly GCA_002345565.1. Classification (GTDB taxonomy): domain Bacteria; phylum Bacteroidota; class Bacteroidia; order Flavobacteriales; family Weeksellaceae; genus Epilithonimonas. The sequence continues at coordinate 44,279 of DDVS01000004.1, forward strand.
GCGATAAAATGAATCGCCAATCGGTTTTCGCGTTATGTATCCAAGGCTGTTTCATTTGAAGATATTTATTTTGTTAAAGGTCGAATGGGGATTTCAGATTCCCATCATTTCTTTTCCAGCTCTAATGCCTTGATGAAAGGCTTCTTCAAAAATAGAAATTCCTGACAAATCGGTGTGAGCAAAGAAAATTTTGTTATCAATATTCTGTTTGGCTAATTGTTTTTCTTCTCCAAAAATAAAACCGGGAACAGGCGAAATCATCCCGTGTCCTAATTTATGAAACTGAATATCAATAATAAAATCCTCGATTTCTGGATGTGCAACTTTCAAATCAGCGAGAACTAAATCTTTTAGTTCTTCCTTCTTCAAATTGTATAATTTTCGCCTTGCATTTTTACAATTATCAGTCGAGAAACTTCGGTAATAAGTGATGACTTTTTCACCAACAATTTGATTCAGATTCTGATGTTGGTCACTGATGTAACCCAAACCTTCTGTTCCGAAAATCACATTGTCCCAAGCCAATTCTTCTGCGCCACCAAATTCATTTTTCAGAGTCAAAGTTGCCAAAAGCCAGGGAACATAATTGAAGTTTTTGAATTTTCTATCCTTAAAAATATGTTGATTCACAAACTGTGGCGTCGCAAAAAGCACTTTTTCAGCAATAATTTTTTTTGAAATTTTTGATTGATTATCAAAGACTAAAACCTCAACATTTTCTTTTCTTAAATTGACATCAAAAACAAGATGATTTCTTAACTGCTTATTCTCAACAAATCCTAAAAGATGTTTTGCTAATCTTGCATTTCCTTCGGGCCAAGTAAAAACTTGGTCTTGACGATTGGTTGCCCAATTATTTTTTCTTCCTGCAAAATAATGGATTCCTGCCCAAGCAGAAACGTATTTCAGACCTAAGCCATAATCATCTTTGCAAGAATAATCCAGCAACCAAAGTAATTCTTCGGATTTAAAATTATTGGATTGAAGCCAATTTTCAAAAGTAATTTTATTCAAACTTCTAGCTTCATTTTCTTGACTCGAATTATCTAATGGAATGTCAAACCAATATTTACCGAAACTATCTTTCTTAATTCGGAATTCATCCATCATCTTGAAAAATCGATTGAGTTCTTCTTTAGTTTTAGAGGAAATTCCATTCTGTGGTACCAAATCATTTTGCCATTCGTTTTTGAAAAACAAACGTTCTTCTTTTGGAAAAGTTAGTTGTTCATCATCCAAAATTGGAAGTCCGTTTTCATCATCTCCGAGATAGATTTCAGATTCTAACAAAAACTCAATCAATTCCAAATCTTCTTTGTTTGGAATCGGGAGATAATGTGCGCCAAGAGGAAACTTTGAAAATTGGTTTTCTCCATTAGAAGCATTTCCTCCCAAATGATTCTCCATTTCGACCAAAAGAAAATCATCCTCATTATTATTTTTCAAATATCGACAAGCCGAAAGTCCAGAAATTCCACTTCCCACAATCAGGAATTTGGTTCTGATTTCTTCGGTTGGTTTGGGGAAATCTTTAGCCCAAAGTTGGTGTCCTAGAACATAATTGGTTCCTGAGATTTTCAGTAAAAATGTTTTTGATTTTTGTTTGCAGTATTGTAGAAATGGCAACATCAATCCTGCCCAAAAGATAGTTTTGAGAAAAGATTTTCGGGAGAATTGGTTGACTTCTTGTGACACTTTAAAGAATTATATTATTGAACTTTTCCCCATTCTTCATCAAAATATCTTACCAAAATCTGGTTATCAAGACGGTTGACTTCCAGATTATCTGCTTTCATATCCTTGCTGAAATAAGACATTTGTTTAAAGTTATAATCATAGAATTTCAGATTCGGGAGCTTTCTTACAACCTTATTATCAATCGGCTGAAAAGATGCAAGACAAAATCCCCATTCTCCAAAACTAGGAACATAAGAATGATAAGCTGTGGTAAAAGGAAAAATCTGATTAATGGTTTTATCAATACACCAAAAAGATTTCGGAGCAAAATAAGGCGATGTTGTTTGGACCACAATTTTAGTATCATTAGTCGTAATCTTCTCCAATTCTTTATAAAACTGTAGCGAGTATAATTTTCCTAAACTGTAATTAGAAGGATCCGGAAAATCAATGATGATGACATCATACCTTTTCTTGTTTTCTTTTACCCAAATGTAGGCGTCTTTGTTAATCATTTCAACTTTCGGGCTGGAAAATGAGTTGTGATTCAGACGTTTCATTGTTTCATTATCTCGGAAAAAATTGGTCATTTCTCCGTCCAAATCAACCAATGTGATATGCTTTACGTCTTTATATTTCAAAATTTCTCGAACTGCAAAACCATCGCCTCCGCCTAAAACCAAAACATTCGAGATATTCTTTGCCATAGACATCGGAGGATGTACCAAAGCTTCGTGATAGCGGTATTCGTCAGCGGAAGAAAACTGAAGATTATTATTGAGATAAAGTCGGAAATCCTGATTATTCCTAGTCAAAACAATTCGTTGATAAGGTGAATTGTTCGCGTAAATAATATTTTCTCCATACATTTTCTCTTCGGAAAAAGCCAAAAGTCTGTCTGAAAAAATGAAAAGTACCAACAAACTTAGAAAGGCGAAAATAGATTTAATTTTTAATGAAATTGGATTTTTCAATTCTCTTTCCAAATAAAACGAAAGGAAAATCGCAATGGAAATATTAATCAAACCAAAAAAAAGTGGTGTTCTGATAATCCCTAAACTCGGAATCAAAACCAAAGGAAAAAGAATGGATGCCAACAAAGCACCAATATAATCAAAGGCGAAAACATTGGAAACCAAATCCTTGAAAGCGACTTTATCTTTCAGAATATTCATCAATAATGGAATTTCCAACCCAACCAAACATCCTGTTAGAAATACAAATAGATATAAAACAGGCTCAAAATGATGAACTGTATTGAATAAAAAGAATAAAACTACCGAACTGATTCCGCCGATAACTCCGACAAGAATTTCGATTTCAACGAATTTATTCAGCAAGTCTTTATGAATGAATTTTGCCAGATAAGAACCAACCCCCATCGAGAAAAGATAAACACCGATGATGAAAGAAAACTGCTTTACAGAATCTCCCAAAAGATAACTTGCCAAAGCACCAGCAACCAATTCATAAATCAGTCCGCAAGTTGCGATGACAAACACCGAAAAAAGCAAAAGCAGTTCAAACGAAATTCGTTTTTTATCCATGAATTGCGGCACTGATAATGATAGAAATTCCGATAATAAAAGCACCTAAAATAATGGCTAATGCAGTATTATTATTTTTTGAAATCTCGTGCCAAGTCTTTTCAGGTGTCAATTTTTCTATAATAACATAGCAAATCAACAAAATTGCAATTCCTAAAAAAGAATATAATATCGAATTAAGTATTGGTAAATAATTGAAATCTCCCATAATTAATGTTTTTAAAATTTATTTGTGATAATATCTGTAAACCGAAGTTCCGTGTGAGCGATATCTGGTTGCTCCGTCTCTGTATTTTTCCGTTTTTGCACAATCGCAAAATTGGTTTCCGGTGTAAGTCAAATATAAAAACCAGCCCAGAAAGAATATTCCCAAGGACAGCAATAGTTTATTATTTCTGATATAATTTAAAACTTTTTCCATCAGTTTGTATATTCGTTAAAAGGAGAATAGTTACTGTTTTTCCATTTTTCTTTATCAAAAAGATATTTTCCCCAATAATTCAGAAGAACCAAAACAATCATTATTCCTATAATGATGAAGTAATTCCAAAAACTCACAGGTCTCCAAAAAGCTTGAATCTCAAAAGAAGGATTCTGCGTATCTGTATCAGGAAGTGTTGCAGAGAAATTTGGATTCTTGAGTTTGAATTCTTTTGCTTTTTCTAACTCCGAATAGATTATAGAATCATTGGTTTGAAGATTGGACAAATTGTAAGACATTTTTTCACCCGTGGCCAGAGTTGTTACATCCACGAATCCAAGGTCATCATAATTAAAAGACTTGCTTCCGTCAGGAGAATAAAATGTTTCTCCGCTTGGTTGTTCAAAACCTTGTTTCTGCGCATTGATTGCAAAATGATATTTTCCCGGTGCAACACCACAAAAATTAAATTCTTTGTTTTTATCACCTTCTGACCAACTTTCACCGCTTTCGTAACCGTGATATTGTTCAATGTCTTGAGATGTGTATTCTATCTCATTCGTCTTTTCATTCACGAGACTCAATTCTACGTTTGCCCAAGAATTATCAACATTGGAATAGAGTTTTACATTAAGCGGAGCAGAAGCACCATTCAAATCAAACGACTTCGAAATCAATTCTTTGTTTCTTACAGAATCGAATCTGATTTTGTCACTGAAAACTTCATAATTCGTCCTTGAAACCGTGTTGTAAAGTTGCAAAAGACTCATCAATAATGCAACAATTGCCAGAACATTGATTAATTGTCTGATATTAATATAATAAGGCTGAACAATCCCAATTCCGGAATAATTCGGCATATAATTAGGTTTGAATTGTCGCTTTATTTCACTCTTCGGAATGTGTTTTCCCCAAAGGAAAGTTTTTTCTGCTCCAACTTGCTCAATAGAAACCATTTCTGTTCCGTTGACAAATTCTTTATAATTGGCTAAAGAAAATTTGATTTTATCTTCGAAGAAACCGGTTGCTGCATCGATTTTATTGGGAGTAGATTCGTACCATCTGTACTTTTTCCCATTGAATTCTGCATGAAATTTGAATTCCTTTTTCGGCATTTCTTTCGGTTGCAGAAAAACCCAATGTCCAGTGCTTTCACTCAGGAATGCGTCATTTTTGTCTTTGTCTTTCAGATAATATTCTCTCCAGAAAACAGACGTTCCATATTTGCGAACAACAATTGCTATAACTTGATATTCAATTCCATCAATTTTGCCTTTTTGGCCAACTTCCAAAACTACATTCTCCGTTGGTTTTTTAACCGATTTTAAAATCGTTCCGGTTTCAGGATTAATTAAATTAGAGCAAGATTTACAAATATATTGTTCAATCTCGATATCAATTGTAAGAATATTGTCGGTTTTACAACTCGGGCACACGTAAGTTTTCATCATCTCAGAATTTTGTGTTCTTTGATGACTTCTGCCTCGAAATAAGTTAGTAATTTGGAAGTGATTTTCTGAACTTTTTCGGTATTATCATTGTAATAATTACAAAGCAACAAATCCAAAGTCAATTGCTGAAACTCCGGCCAAGTATGGATGCAAAGATGTGATTCTTTCAGAATAATTGCCGAAGTGAAACTGTCATTATCAAAAATATGAAAAGTCTCACCAACAACTTCTGTATCACATTCTGCCAAAAGTTTTTTAGCGTAATCAAGATATGCGTCATAATTTGTCAGTAATTCCGGATTCTGAACCTTCAGCGTCAACAAAACGTGCAATCCTTCCTGATAAATTTCTAAAGTTTTCATTATAAATGGTTATCAGGAAGCAATATCAGAATTTTTTGAAAACCTTACAATAGGATTAATAAAAAAGCTGTAAATATTTACAGCTCTTAAAAATTTTATTTTTTCGGAAGGAAAACCTCAGCCAGCATACATCTTGCGCTTCCGCCGCCGTTTGTTTCTATCACTTCTAAATCTGAATAAATAATTTCACAGTATTTCTCAATCGCTGAAACTTGTTCCGGCTTCAAAGATTTGTAAGCACTTTGACTCATTACCAAGAATTTTTCTCCGGAATTATTTTGGACTTGAAGCATATTTCCTGCGAAATTTTGCATTTGGTCTTCGGAGATTTCTATTAATTCTTTTCCTGAGTTTTTAATCGTTTCAATAACTTTTTCTCTTTCCAAAATGTCATCGATGCAATCCAAACAAATGACAACAAATTGATCCGCAACACACATCATCACATTGGTATGATAAATTGGTAATCTTTCTTCACCAGCGTTTTGATAAGAGTGAAAAACCACCGGTCGGAAACCGAATTCGCTACAGAATTTTCGGAACAAATCCTCATCTAATCTCAAAGAAACCGAACCGTAAGCAATCTTGTTATCGTGATCGAAAATCATACTTCCTGTTCCTTCCAAGAATTTATTCTCTTTTTCAATTTCAGAATAATCGATGATTTCACTGATATTGAATTGTTCTTTGATTTGGTCAAGAATATCACTTCGTCTTTCCAAACGTCTGTTTTCCGCAAACATTGGATATAAAACCACTTTTCCGTCTCTGTGAAAACTTACCCAGTTATTCGGAAAAATTGAGTCTGGAGTTTTTGGGTCAAGTGTATCTTTTATGGTAATGACATTAATACCTTTTACTCTCAATTTTTCAACAAAAGCATTGAATTCCTTCAGAGCTTCTCCTTGGACATTTCCTTCTTGTTGAACCTGAAAATAATTGTTAACCGCCGTTTGTTCGTTGAATCCGAAAGCAACCGGTTCTATCATCAAAACTGTATCTGTAGTTTGCATTTTAATCAAATTTTGAAATAATTATTCTCTCACCAACGGCAAAGTAGAGCATCTCAAAAGACCACCCATTTTGGAAATTTCTCGATAAGGAATTTCTTCTACTGTGAACCCCCATTCGTCTCGCAAATGATGATTCAATCTTGTGAAAGTTTTATCGGAAACCACAACATCGGGAGCGATTGAGAAGATATTTGGGTTCATTTCGAACATCTCTTTATCATTAATTTCGAAACAATTTTCTTCTCCGAAAATATCCAAAAGCAGCTGATAATCTGACTCATCTACAAATCCATTTTTGTAAATGATACATTTGTCATTCCCCACAATATTAAAAGTACAATCCAAATGAAGGATTCCTTCGTAAGGTTTTGTATCGTTCTTCTTCAAATCAAGGTCGATGATTCTTTTCTTTGGGAAATATTCTTTTAGAATTTCGATGGCGTATTCGTTGGTTCTTGCTGTTTTCAGATTTCTGTAATCAGGACTATAACTTGTTCCGATGAAAAGAAATCCGTTCCAGACGATCACGTCTCCACCTTCGATATGAGCCGTTTCGGGAAGGTTGATGATGTTTCGCCAAGACACTTTATCGATGATATGCCTGTAAGCTTCCTGCTCATCTGCTCTATCGGGAATGATATTGGAAATAATCATTTTATCTTCTATCACAAACGCGACATCTCTTGCAAAAACTTGATTGTAATCTTTTAATATTTTCGGTCGAAAAACCTCAACATCATATTTTTTCAGAACCTTTTCGAATTCTGTCATTTCAGAGATAATATCTTGTTCTTTTGGGTAGATATTATTTTCGATGGTATGATAAGATTTTGCGTCATAACTTTCTTCCAGAGTAGGAACAGGGCCGTTAGATTTTGGCTGCCCCAACACTACAGATTTCAGTCTTCCAGTTTCGTTTTTGATATTCAGTTTCATATTTACTTACAGTCATTTCCAAAGTTCAAATGAAATCGCTGTTTCCATAGACAATTGAGCTAAAAAATGCGAGCGATTTTATAAATTCAGAATCAGGCAAATATAATTAAAGGATTGTAATCGCTCATATTTTATTTTAGTTAATAATACCTGTGAGAGAGCTTTTGCTGGCGAAAATTTCATCTGGATTTTTAATTTGATGCAAAAAAAATCCCCGAAAAACTAATTTCGAGGATTTTTATCTTGATTTTCAATATTTTTTATCTTTTGGAAATATCTACATAATCACGCATTGGAGAACCTTGATAGATTTGTCTTGGTCTTCCGATTGGATCGCCTTTCAGTCTCATTTCTTTCCATTGAGAAATCCACCCTGGCAATCTTCCTAATGCAAACATTACTGTAAACATTTCTGTAGGAATTCCCAAAGCTCTGTAGATGATTCCGGAATAGAAATCTACGTTTGGATATAGTTTTCTTTCGATGAAGTATTCGTCTTCCAAAGCTACTTTTTCCAATTGCATAGCAATGTCAAGTGCTTTATCTTGGATTCCTAATTTTCCTAAGATATCGTCTGCGGCTTTTTTGATGATTTTTGCTCTTGGGTCAAAGTTTTTGTAAACTCTGTGTCCAAAGCCCATTAATCTGAAACTGTCATTTTTATCTTTAGCTTTTGCCACCCATTTATTAACGTCGCCCCCGTCTTTTTCAATCAATTCTAACATTTCGATAACGGCTTGGTTTGCACCTCCGTGAAGTGGCCCCCAAAGTGCAGAAACACCCGCAGAAATAGAGGCAAACAAACCTGTATGAGCAGAACCAACCATTCTTACAGTAGAAGTAGAACAGTTTTGCTCGTGGTCTGCGTGAAGAATCAACAATTTATCCAAAGCAGCAACTACAACTGGATCCATTTGGAATTCCTCATTCGGCAGTCTGAACGCCATTTTATAGAAATTCTCAACATAGTTAAGACTGTTATCTCCGTGGTTAATTGGTAAACCTTGTGTTTTTCTGTAAGTCCAGGCACAAAGATGAGAGAATTTTGCAATCATTAATTCTGCTGCAAGATCTAATTCTTCTTTAGATTTAACATCAACCGCTTTTGGATTGAACGCTGTAAGAGCAGAAGTTAAAGAAGACAAAACGCCCATAGGATGCGCAGAGCGAGGGAAAACATCGATTAGCTTTTTAAGCTCGTCTGCAACAAAATTATATTTTTTGATGTTGTTTTCAAAAGAACTGAACTGTTCTGTTGATGGTAATTCTCCGTGAAGTAAAAGGTACATTACCTCTGTAAAGTTTGATTTTTCAGCGATTTGCTCTATAGGATAACCTCTGTAGAATAATTCCCCTTTATCACCATCTAGGTAAGTAATTTCACTAATTGTAGCACCTGTATTTTTGTAACCAAGATCCAAAGTAATCAATCCTGTTTGATCTCTCAATTTGGAAATATCTATTCCTCTGTCTCCGATAGTACTATCTACGATTGGATATTCGAAGCTTTTCCCATCGTAATTTAATATAACTTTATTATCTGACATTTTAAAAAAAATTTTGTCTGCTAAATATAGGACTTTCGCACCAAACTGTCAACTGACAAAAGTCATAAATTGGGATTGATTTTATTTATGATGATAATTGACTGATTTCAAAACAATTACAATTTTAATAAGAATTTGACAATCAAGTAATACAGCAAAAAAGCCTTTGAAAATTTTCAAAGGCTTTGGATATCAATATTAATCAAAAATTATCTTTTGATTTTGAAAGCGTCTAAACCTGGGAAAACGGCAGTTTCTCCAAGAGCTTCCTCGATTCTCAACAATTGGTTGTACTTCGCCATTCTATCAGATCTAGAAGCAGAACCAGTTTTGATTTGTCCACAGTTTTGAGCTACTGCAAGATCTGCAATTGTAGCATCCTCTGTTTCACCAGATCTGTGAGACATTACGGTCGTGTATTTGTTTTGCTGAGCCATTTGTACAGCAGCCATAGTTTCGGAAAGAGAACCAATTTGGTTAACTTTTACAAGGATTGAGTTAGCTGTATTTTCTGCGATACCTCTAGAAAGTCTCTCAACATTAGTCACGAATAAGTCGTCACCAACCAACTGAACTCTGTCACCGATTTTATCAGTCAATTCTTTCCAACCTGCCCAGTCATTTTCCTGCATACCATCTTCGATAGAGATAATTGGATATTTGTTCGCTAATTCTGCCAAGTAAGAAACCTGCTCACTGCTTGAAAATACAGGCGCATCGGGAGTCTGGAATTTTCTATAATCGTAAACACCGTCTTTGTAAAATTCTGAAGCGGCACAATCCAAAGCAATCATTACATCATCACCTGGTTTGTAACCTGCTTTTTCGATAGCTTGTAATAATGTATCCAAAGCATCCTCAGTTCCTGTGAACGTTGGCGCAAATCCACCTTCGTCACCTACAGCAGTTGACAAACCTCTACCGTGAAGAATAGATTTTAAGCTATGGAAAATCTCAGTTCCTTTTCTCAAAGAATGAGAGAAAGAATCTGCTTTTACCGGCATTACCATAAATTCCTGGAAAGCGATTGGCGCATCTGAGTGAGAACCACCGTTGATTACGTTCATCATCGGAACAGGAAGTGTATTAGCGTTTACACCACCTACATATTTATAAAGCGGCATTCTTAGTTCTGCAGCTGCAGCTTTTGCTACGGCCAAAGAAACTCCTAAAATTGCGTTTGCACCTAATTTTCCTTTGTTAGAAGTTCCATCAAGATCGATCATTACAGCATCGATTAGATTTTGTTCAAAAACAGGAAGTCCAATTAATTCTGGAGCGATAACTTCTTTAACATTTTCAACTGCCTTCAAAACTCCTTTGCCAAGAAATTCTGGTGCGCCGTCTCTCAATTCAACCGCTTCGTGCTCTCCTGTGGATGCACCGGAAGGAACTGCTGCGCGCCCCATTGCTCCACTCTCTGTGAAAACATCTACTTCAATTGTAGGATTCCCTCTGGAATCTAATATTTGTCTTGCTTCGATAAATGAAATGTAACTCATTGTCTTGATGTTTATTTTTAAGATTTTTATTTGTTTATTTTTTTAAAGCAATGCAAATTTAAACATTTTTAAATAGTATGTAATGAATCGCAGTATATATTTACGGCTATCAGGAAATGATTTAATTCAAGATTCTATATTTAATTTTCACTACACCATCCTCCAGATTTGCTATTTTTTTAAACGCTTTTTGACTGATATCAAATTCTCTGGACCCCTTTAGAGCTGCTCTGTCATTAATTTCTACAATCACAGACTTCTCATTAGCTGTATTAATCATCTCCACTTTGGAACCAAATGGAAGAGAGTGATGCGCACCTGTTAATTTGGAATTACTGAAAATTTCCCCACTAGCCGTTCTTTTTCCGTTGAACTTGTTAGCATAAAAAGAAACCGTGGTTGTTCTATATCCTCCCTGGTATGGAGATCTTGATCCACAAGCATATATAAAAAAAAACACCGCTACAATGAAAATTTTTAATGAATTAAAGGGAATTTTAAATAGAGTTTTCGCAATCATATAAACTTTAATTTATTTTTTTTCTACATAAAATGATATTTTTTAATTATAAATTTGCTCATAATAAAAAAAATGTTATTTTTAAATTTCCAAAAATCATTATAGAAAAGATTCTATTCCAAATGAATTACGAAAGTATAAAATTAACCATAGAAGAAAAAATCGCAACCATTATTATTAACAGGCCGGAAAGCCTAAACGCCCTTAATAAAAGCGTTTTCAATGAGTTGGATCTGGTTTTGGGATTTCTGTCAACCGAAAAAAATGTTAGCACAATTATTATTACAGGAAGTGGCGAGAAATCTTTTGTTGCCGGCGCAGATATAAAAGAATTTTCATCTTTTCAAGCAGAAGAAGCAAAAAAATTATCCAAAAGAGGTCATGACGTTTTTGACAAGATTGAAAATCTTAACAAACCTGTAATTGCAGCAATCAATGGTTTTGCTTTAGGCGGAGGATTAGAATTAGCTTTAGCTTGCCATATCAGGTTTGCTTCCGAGAATGCTAAATTAGGACTTCCGGAAGTAACTTTAGGACTGATTCCCGGTTACGGCGGAACACAAAGACTACCCAAACTGGTAGGAAAAGGGCTGGCAAATGAAATGATTTTCTCTGCAAAAATGATAACAGCAGAAAGAGCAAAATCTATTGGACTGGTTAATGATGTTTTTTCTCAAGAAGAATTAATTCCAAAAGCAATAGAGCTGGCTTCTCAAATTGCTAAAAATTCTCCTCAAGGAATAGCAAAAGCCATTAAAGCTGTTAATTCCAGCGACAAAGAAAATGGAATGATAAGCGAGATTAATTATTTTGGAGAGTTGTTTTCTGAGGACGATTTCAAAGAAGGCGTTTCTGCATTTCTTGAAAAAAGGAAGCCTGTTTTCCATTAATTTTGCAAAATGGATTATAATAAATTTGATATTGCCTATCTTAAAATGGCGATGGAATGGGCCAATTTGTCTTATTGTAAAAGGAAAAAAGTAGGTGCCATTATTGTAAAAGACCGTATGATTATCTCCGATGGATATAACGGCACTCCATCTGGTTTTGAGAATAATTGCGAGGATGAAGATGGAAAAACCAATTGGTTTGTGCTGCATGCAGAAGCCAATGCAATTTTGAAAATTGCAGGTAGTACACAGTCTTGTAAAGGCGCTACACTTTATATTACAATGTCGCCTTGTAAAGAATGCAGCAAGTTAATACTGCAATCTGGCATAGCAAAAATAGTGTATATGACAGGATATTCTGACGACAGCGGATTGTCCTTTTTGAAAAATGCAGGTATAGAAATTTTAAATATTACAGAAAAAGAATTATATAATTTATGACATAAACATTAACAAACAACTAAAACACACACAAATTATGAACTGGTCCGAAAAAATTTATGATTTTTCAAATTTTCTGAAATTTGAAAAAAATTTCTCTCAAAACACTCTTGACGCTTACATTAGAGACATTAAAAAACTGGAAATTTTTGCTCTTTCCGATTTAGAAATGGTCTCTCCTCAAAACATCACGTACGAAAATCTTCAGGAATTTATCTATCAACTTTCTAAAAATAAGATCAGCGAAAGATCTCAAGCCCGGATTATTTCTTCTATAAAAGCTTTTTTTAGATTTATACTCGAAGAAGATTACAGAGAAGACAATCCCGCATCATTATTAGAAGGTCCGAAACTAGGACTCTATCTGCCAGACACTTTAAGCGAAGATGACATCAATAGAATCATCAACAGTGTAGATAAAAATACCGATATTGGCAAAAGAAACGAGTGTATTCTAGAAGTGCTTTACGGCTGCGGACTAAGAGTCTCGGAATTGGTAGATCTCAAAATATCCAATATTAATTTCAAGGAAAACTTTGTCATTATAGAAGGCAAAGGAGATAAAACAAGGCTTGTTCCTCTAGCAAAATCTACCGCAAATTATATTTTGGATTACCTGCACAACGTAAGATGCAATAATAAAATCAATAAAAAATATGAAGACATTCTTTTCCTCAACAGTCGCGGAACTAATATGAGCAGAGTAATTGTCTTTATTATCATAAAAGAATTAACTCAGAAAGCCGGCATTAATAAAAGTATTTCGCCCCATACATTTAGACATTCTTTTGCAACCCATCTTTTGCAAAATGGTGCAGATCTTAGATTCATTCAAGAAATGCTGGGCCACAGCAGCATCACCACAACCCAGATCTACACCCACCTTAACACCGAAGAGTTGCGAGATGTTATTTTAAATTTCCATCCTAGAAATAGAAATACAGCCTAGTTTTTTCTTAAATTTAACCCATGGAAAATTTGAGATTCTGTCCCAAATGTGGCCAGGAAAGCTTGCAATGGAATAATATTACCAGATTTAGTTGTATCAACTGTGATTTTGTTTTGTATCACAACACAGCTGCGGCAGTTGCGGTAATCATACAATGTAAAGAAGAATTATTTTTTACCATTAGAAATCAAGAACCAGGAAAAGGAAAATGGGATTTATCTGGCGGATTTACAGACCCGAAAGAAAGTTCCGAAGAAACGTGTTCCCGGGAGTTAAATGAAGAATTGGGATTAACAATCAATCCTGAAGAATTCAAATATCTTGGAAGCCAACCGAATATTTATCCTTATAAAAATATTGATTACAATACTTTGGATTTGTTCTATCTATATGAAGTGGAGGAAAAATTTGAAATCAAATTAGAAGAATCTGAAATCTCTGAAACCATTTGGATAAAAGCTTCAGAGCTTGATTTGAATAAAATTGCTTTTGAATCTCAGAAACGATTTCTTAAAAATTACATTGACAAACTTTAATAAAAAAACCGGAAAACAATTTTCCGGTTTTTTTTTATTTCCATTTGATATTGCAACCTAAACTCGGTCTTTGGAATTCTTCTTGGTCAGCGCCTGCCAAAAGATTCTCGAATGCAATTATCAAATCTTCTCCTGTAACTTCTTTCTGATTTCCCGGACGAGAGTCATCCATTTGTCCACGATAAATCAAACTTAGATTTTCGTCAAAGAAATAAAAATCAGGCGTACAAGCTGCTTCAAAAGACTTTGCTACTTCTTGAGATTCATCGTACAGATATGGGAATTTGATGTTTTTTTCATCTACAAAATCAACCATTAACTCTGGAGAATCTGCAGGATATCTGTCCACATCATTTGAATTAATCGCAATAAATTCAATTCCTTGAGATTTATAATCTTCGTACAATTCTTCCAATTTATCAATAATATGAAGAACAAACGGACAATGATTGCACATAAAAACAACCAAAGTTCCTCTCTTTCCTTTCAAAGATTCAAGGCTTTGTAATTCGTTATTTTTTGACGGATTAGGAAGTTTAAAATCCGGAGCTTTTGTTCCTAAAGCCAGCATATTCGAAGGTGTATTTGACATCGTTATAATTTATTAATGTGATGATTAATCTAATTTATTCAGCAAAGATAATGCTTCTTGGAGAGAATTATCATAGTTGACCCAATTTACGTTTCCCAACTTTCTGTTCCACGTTGTTTGGCGTTTGGCATATCGTCTGGAATTTTTCTTTATTTCCGAAACTGCGAAATCCAAATCCCATTCTCCATCAAAATATCGGAATAACTCTGAGTAACCAACGGTTTGCAAAGCAACTTTATCTCGGTCAACAATTAAACCTCTAGCCTCTTCCAGCAACCCATTTTCCATCATTTTATCGACACGAAGATTGATTCTTTCATAAATTACTTCTCTGGTTGCATCAATTCCAACTCTGATGGTTTCAAAATCACGCTTTGCTTTTGGTGTACTAAGATTTTCGGTGTAAGTTTTTCCGGTTTGCCAAATGATGTCAATGGCTCGAAATAATCTTCTCGGATTATCTTTATCTACGACCGAAAAATAATCTGGGTCTAATTCCTCCAACATTTTCTGCAAAACTTCGACACCTTCATTTTCAAAGATCGAAATCAGTTTTTGTTGATTGTCTTCAGTAGCTACTGGCAAATCATTCATCCCTTCTACAACGGCTTTCTCGTACATCCCGCTTCCGCCAACCATTATTGCGACATCTTTTTTAGAAAATATCTCATTCAATTTCTTTAGAGCTTCTTCTTCATACAATCCAATTGAATAATAATCGTTGATGCTGATATTGCCTACAAAATGATGTTTAGCTTCTGCCAATTCTTCATCAGTCGGTGTTGCAGTTCCAATCTTCATTTCTTTATAAAATTGGCGCGAGTCACAGGAAATGATTTCTGTATCGAGATGTTTTGCCAAATCGATTGCCAATCGGGTTTTCCCAATTCCTGTAGTTCCGACGATGGAGATAAGACGCTTCAAAAAGTTAATTTCTGCAAATTTACGAAATCATTATTTTGATTTAAGCGCAAAACTCGCAAAGATTTTATAAATAGCCAATTGCTCTAAGGTTCGCAAAGACGTAAAACTTAGCAAAGTAAAAGTAATTGCTGAACGAAGTGCCTTTGCGAACCTTAAAATATTTTCAATAATTATATTGAAACTTTGCGTTCATTGCGTTTAAAATATTCTCAAAAGGTTTTGATTTTTTAAAGTAATTATTACCTATTTTTACAATCAGAATGGCATTCAAATTACCAAACTCCAAACTTCCTAATGTGAAAACGACGATTTTCACAGAGATGAGCTTATTAGCACAACAGGAAAACGCAGTCAATCTTTCTCAAGGATTTCCGGATTACCAGCCTGATGAGAACTTAATAAAATATCTCGGTGATTTTGCGAAACAAGGTTATAATCAATACGCACCTTTAGCTGGAATCAAGGAACTTCGGGAAGAGATTTCAAGGAAATTTAATCTTCAATATCAAGTTGATTATCATCCGGATTCTGAGATTAACATAACAGCCGGAGCAACTCAAGGGATTTTCACGATAATCGCTGCATTTGTGGAAAAAGATGATGAAGTTATTATTTTTGAACCAGCTTACGACTGTTATGAACCTGCAATTATCTTGAATGGCGGAATTGTAAAAAACGTCAAAATGCTTTATCCAGATTATGAAATTAATTGGAATGAAGTTAAAAATCTGGTTTCCGAAAAAACCAAGATGATGATCATTAACAATCCGAATAATCCTTCCGGAAAAATCCTGAAACAGAAAGATATTGATGAATTAATTTCGATTGTAAAAGACACAGACATCATTATTCTAAGTGATGAAGTTTATGAAAGCATCACTTTCGATGAAAAACCTCATCTGACATTAGCCAAATATCCTGAACTGAAAGAAAGAACTTTTGTAGTTGGCTCTTTTGGGAAGCTGTTACACATCACAGGCTGGAAAATTGGTTATGTTTGTGCGCCTTTGGATTTGATGACTGAGTTTAGGAAAGTTCATCAATTCAATGTGTTTTGTGTGAACACGCCTGCACAATTTGGAATTTCTAAATATTTGCAGAATGTGGATGACTTCCAAACAATCTCAACATTTTTTCAAACAAAAAGAGATTATCTTAAAAATGCTTTAAAAGAAACACCTTTTCAATTATTAGATTGTGAAGGAACTTATTTTTTGTCCGCAAATTTTGGCGCAATTTCTGATAAGCAAGACAAGGATTTTTGCTATTGGCTGACGAAAGAATATAAAGTCGCAACTATCCCGTTTTCTGCATTTTACAAAGATAAAACTGATGAAAAAGTAATTCGTTTTTGTTTTGCGAAAGAACAAGAAACTTTGGAAAAAGCCATAGAAAAATTATTAAAAATTAAAATATAAAATGAAAAACCTAATTATCGCCGCTTCTTTATTAGTAGGAGTTAGCACATTTTCTCAAGCGAAAATTGACCCAACAAAACTGAATTATATGTCAGTTGACGTAAGTCCAATGGATGCAGTTTATTATCCACTTCAGGTGACTTCTTCCAAATCCGATACACCGAAAGTGAAAGTGGTTTATTCTCGACCTCAGAAGAAGAACAGAGTAGTCTTTGGAAACTTAGTAAAATATGGAGATATTTGGAGATTTGGCGCCAATGAAAATTCTGAAATCAAATTTTATACGCCTGTAAAAATTGACGGAAAACAAATTCCAGCAGGAACTTATAGCTTATTTGCTATCCCTAATGATAAAGAATGGACGATTGTTTTAAATTCTGACACTGATAAATGGGGTGCTTACGCCTATGATAAAAATAAAGACGTGGTGCGATTCAAAGTTCCGGTTGAGAAAACAGCTTCTCCAATTGAGTATTTTTCTGTGACTTTTGTACAGACAAAATCGGGTGCAGATTTGTACGCGGGTTGGGATAATTCTCAGGTCAAATTCCCAATTGAATTTTTATAATTTCTACGCAGAAATCAATTCAAAAAAAGCAAGTTTTAAATTTAAAACTTGCTTTTTTTGATTCCCTTTGAAACGGAATATAACTCAAATTATTTAAGAAAAGAATTATGCTCTTTTTCAAATCCTATGGATGTTGGTTCTCCGTGGCCACTATAGACTTTTGTATCCTCTGGCAAAGTCAATAATTTATTTTTAATACTGGAAATCAATTGTTCATAATTCCCTTTGTAAAGGTCTGTTCTGCCAATGCTCATCATAAAAAGTGCATCGCCAGAAATCACAAATTTATGATCTGCATTATAAAACGCCACACTTCCGGGAGAATGCCCTGGAACATCATAAATTTCTAAAACATCTGCCCCTAAGCTCAATTGATCTTTTTCTTTTATGTGCTGAATTTCTCCTTTAAAAGCAGGAAAGAAAAAACCATAATTTTTAGCCGTAAAAGTTGCTCTTTCCAGAATTTCAACTTCATCCGGATGAATTAAAACAGGAACTTTAAACGTATCATACGCCCATTGCAGGCCAATAATATGGTCAATATGAGCGTGGGTTAACAGAATATTCTGGATGTTAAGTTCATTTGTTTTGATGAAATTGTGCAAATTTTCGGTCTCAGCTTCGGGCATATTTCCGGGATCTATAAGAAAAGCCTCCTTTTCATCGTTATAAATGATGTATGTATTTTCGGAAAACGGATTAAAGGCGAAGGATTTTACGTGCAACATTCTTTTAAATTTTAGATGTAAAAATATAAAACATTACCTTAGCGATATGAAGCTATTTCCAATATTTACCATTTTTTTTAGTTTTTTATGTTTTGGACAAGAGATTAGAAGTGTCCAGATTTTCAATCCAAAAACCAATGACGAAACACCTGTGATTGCTAAAGGAGAACAATTAATTCTTAGATTTGACGATCTTTCCAACAGCAGCCAGATTTACAGATACACTTATAAGCATTACAACAGAAACTGGGAAGAAGACGGTCTTTTTTTTACCGAATTTGCGAATGGAAGTATGAACGCATTGATAGATCAATTCCAATATTCTTTTAATACCTACCAGAAATACACACATTATCAGCTCAATTTCCCTAACGATCGTATTCAGCCAAAAATTTCCGGTAATTATGAGATTATAGTTTACAAAGATTCTGCGGAAAAACCTTTGTTTACAAAAAGATTTTGCATTTATGAAGATGGAGCCGAATTGGGAATCAACGTCACCAGATTGATAGATGCAAAAAATCCAACGCTTAAACAACGGCTAGAAATCCAGGCGATAGGAAATGGAGCTGCCATCAGCAATAATCTTTCTTCGCTCACGCTTAACGTGATCCAGAATAACAATTGGGATATTTCTCTTAAAAACCTGCGTCCTAGTTCTACAATGGGCAATCAACTTTTGTTTCAGCAGCTCAGTTTGGCATTCCCCGGGAACAATGAATTCTATTATTTTGATAACAAAATCATCAATCAATCTATGGACATGGTTGCCAATACAGAAAATATTGAAGGTAGAAATTATACTTATCTGTATCCTGTATGGGCATTTCCTTCGGACTACCAATATCAGCCAGATGTTAACGGCGCTTATTATTTCCGCCGAAGTGATCTGGGAACAGAAAGAGATGCAAATAGAGAAGCAGATTATTCTTGGATCTATTTTGCATTGGACAGTCCGAAATCTGATAAAGAATTTTATGTCTTAGGTCTGTTCAATGATTATAAAGCAGATGCAAAAAGCCAAATGCTATATGATGAAAAAGCCCAAAAATACATTGCAAAAATCTACTTAAAACAAGGATTTTACAGTTATATCATTGCTACAAAAGGTAATGATGGAAAACTCAATTATGGAGAAGTAAACGGTAATTTTTGGCAGACAGAAAACCTGTATCAGGCTTTTTTATACTATACGCCTTTTGGAAGAAACTTTGACGGACTTATTGGCTACGGAGAATTCCGAACACCAGTAAGATAATTTTTTATCAAGCTATTATTGGAACGTTTTTCGCTATCTATCAGAAAATAAAACTTATGGAATTACTTTTCGAAAACAAAAAATCTGGCAATGGAGGATTTATTTCAATGAGAAACGAGGAAGAAGAAATCGGCAGATTAACCTACACCATAGTTCCGGAATTTAAAAAGCTGATTGTAAGTTACGTAATGGTTTTTCCTAAATTTGAAGGTCAGGGATTAGGGAAAAAATTAGTAGAAAAATCGGTAGAGTTTGCAAGGAAAAACGGCTGGTCTATCAAAGCGCATTGCTCCTATGCCCATTCTGTTTTGAGTAGAAAAACAGGTGTAGAGGATGTTTTTGTAGCTTAAAAATAAATTTTATTGCCTTGGTAATAATAAAGTTACGGCTCGCATATGCGAGCCGAGCTTTTTTGTAAATATTGTTATTATTTGTTCATAGACATCAAGAACTCTTCATTATTTCTCGTGGCTTTCATTTGTTTTTGAACAAACTCCATAGCTTCCAGAGGATTCATATCTGCCAAATATTTTCTCATAATCCACATACGTTGCTGAGTGGCTTCATCTTGTAAAAGATCATCGCGTCTTGTGCCGGATGCTACTAAATCTACAGCCGGGTAAATTCTTTTATTAGCAATTTTTCTATCTAATTGCAATTCCATATTTCCAGTTCCTTTAAATTCTTCGAAGATAACCTCGTCCATTTTAGAGCCTGTATCAATTAAGGCTGTTGCAATTATGGTTAAAGAACCTCCATTCTCGATTTTTCTAGCCGCACCGAAGAAACGTTTTGGTCTGTGAAGCGCATTCGCATCCACACCTCCGGAAAGGATTTTTCCAGAAGCTGGCGTTACCGTGTTGTAAGCTCTAGCTAAACGCGTAATTGAATCCAAAAGAATCACAACATCGTGCCCACATTCTACCATTCTTTGCGCTTTTGACAAAACCAAATTTGCTACTTTTACGTGTTTGTCTGCCGCTTCGTCAAAAGTAGAAGCAACTACTTCTGCGTTCACACTTCTTTGCATATCGGTAACTTCCTCTGGTCTTTCATCAATTAGAAGAACCATCATATAAGCTTCCGGATGATTGGCAGAAATAGCGTTGGCAATATCTTTTAATAAAATCGTTTTACCGGTTTTCGGCTGTGCAACAATCATCGCTCTTTGCCCTTTCCCGATTGGCGCAAAAAGATCCACAATTCTCGTAGAAAAAGTAGAATTTTTACCCGCTAAATTAAATTTTTCCTGAGGGAAAAGTGGTGTCAAATATTCAAAAGCAACGCGGTCTTTGATAAAAGCCAAATCTCTTCCGTTAACTTCTGTAGGTTTAAGAAGAGAGAAGTATTTTTCGCCTTCTTTTGGTAATCTCACGATTCCTTTTACAGTATCTCCCGTTTTCAAACCATAATTTCTGATTTGATTGGTAGAAACATAAACATCATCCGGAGAAGAAATATAACTGAAATCCGAAGAACGAAGAAATCCGTAGTTATCCGGAAGTATTTCCAAAACACCTTCTATACTTACAATTCCGTCAAAGTTGAATTCTTTTTTCGGAGCTGTAGCTTCTTGGTGTTGCGTTTCGGTTTGTTCTTTATGATTGTTGTGTTGCTGAGAATTGGGATTTTGTGTTTTTTGCAGACCTCTATTGTTATTACTGGTCTTTTGCTGATGATTGTTATTTTGTTGTTGAGGCTTTCTTTCCTCTGGTTTTTCATCAGTTTGTGGAGTAGTTTCCGGAGCAAGCGTTGTATTGTCTTCTGCGTTAGGTTTAGAGACTCTGGCTCTAGGTTTTTTCTTAGGTGCATCCTGTTGAGGTTTTTCTTCAACAGGTGCTTGTTCTGTTACGGTAGCTTCAACTACATTTACAGTCTCGATTTGCTCCTGAGGTTTTTCCACCGGTTTCCTACCTCTTTTCTTTGCAGCAGCCTGTGTTTTTTCTTTAGGTTGCTCTTCGTTTGTGTTATTCATATTTTCTGTAGTGGCGTTTAGATAATCTTTGATGACTTTCGGATTAGAAGCCTGATAATCAAGGATTGCAAAAACGGTCTCTTCCGGAGAACTCTTTTTTGCTAATTTAACGCCCAAATCTTTAGAAAGTTTGATCAATTCCTCATCGGATTTTGATCTTAGCGTTTCAATATTAAACATATTATGCGTAAAAAAGTAAATTTATTTTTGTAAAGATAAGAATGAAAACCAGGCGGTTATCATTTTTAAATGAGTGATTACAATGCAAATCTACATTAATTTTTGAATTACGCAAAAATTATTTTATTTTTGTAACCAATTTTAACCTTTTTCTTAAAGGATTTATAATAAGAATGTTACAAAGAATACAAACAGTCTGGATATTTTTAGCAGTTTTAGGAGCCGTTTTCCTGAATCTAACAGCTCAGGATTTCGATATTTTTGGTGGAAATCTTACCATTAATATTGCAACAGTTTTGTTAATTGTAATTGGACTTTTGAGCTTATTCAGTTTCAAAAACCGTAAGAGACAAATTTTGCTGAATAACATCAGCATCATTATAAACGCTTTGTTGATTGGTCTTTTGACGTTTTGGCTACTCAATTTATCCGGAGGAATGCAGTTTCCTGAGAAGGGTATTGAGCCAATTTTTTCATTGATTTCTATTATTTGTCTGCTTTTGGCAAACATCTACATCAGAAAAGATGAAAGGCTTGTAAAATCTGTAGACAGACTGAGATAGACTTACGACGATTTTTTGAGTGAGAACAGCTTCCTTTTTGGAGGCTGTTTTTTTATTTGTAACAATATTATCTTTATATTTAGAAGATTAGTAACAAAGTGTTGGCTTGTTGTACTTATTATTCTGTAATAACCCAATCTAACTATGAAAAAAGTAATCTCCATTGTTTTAATTGCTCAATCGTTTCTGTATTTTGCGCAGGATATTTCCAAAGAAAGAGTTGTCGGTATTGTTTCAACTTTAGCTTCTGATGAGATGAAAGGCAGAAAATTCGGAACACCTGAAAATGATAAATCTGCAGAATATATCGCTCTGGAATTCAAAAAAAATAATCTGGATTACTGTTTTGGAGATTCTTATCTCATTCCTTTCGAATATAAAGGACAAAAAGGTTATAATGTTTGTGGAATCAAGAAGGGAAAATCAGAACAGAGTTTGGCTTTTTCAGCACATTTTGACCATATTGGAACTAATAATAAAAAAGGTGATAATATTTATAACGGTGCAGATGACGATGCTAGTGGCGTTTCCACAGTAATTGGTTTGGCTGATTATTTTAAAGATAAAAAGACAGATTTCTCAATGGTTTTTATGGCCTTCAATGCAGAAGAAATTGGATTGATTGGTTCAAAAGCGTTGTCTGAAAATCAAAATCTCACGCCTGTTTTCAATAATATCAAAGCGCTTTTCAATTTCGAAATGTTAGCGACAGAATCTCAGTTCGGGAAGAATGCCGTTTTTATGACTGGCGATGAGTTTTCTGATTTTGATGAATTGATTAATGCGAACGCAGTTAACGGCTTGAAAGTTTATCCAGACCCATATCAAGGTCAACAATTATTCTACAGATCGGATAATGTAAATTTTGTTAAAAGAAAAATCATAGCCCATTCAATTTCAACAGTTGATATGAATAAGGCTTTTCATTATCACGCTGTGAATGACGATATTAATATTGTAGATGCTGATAATTTGACTAATATCATTAATAATTTTGCTAAAACGATTGAAAAATTAAACACAAAAAACTTCCAACCGAAGTATAACGATAAGGTAAAATACGATTTCTAACGTCTTGAAAAGTAATAGAAAGAACTTTTTATAGATAAAATATAATGATTGTGAGTCTTTTATCTTTTATCTATTTTCTTTCATCTATTGCAAGCTATTTATTTTCCGTATTTTTGCCTTTCAATTTTTCTTAATGAAACCATACCAACGAATTTTAGGTTTTGCAAAACCACATCAAAAATACCTTTGGGGAAGTATGTTTTTCAACATTCTTTACTCGCTTTTGCAAATCTTTTCCATAGGAACATTACTTCCAATTTTGAGCATAATGTTTGGAACTTCTGATGAAATCGACACGACAAAAGCTCCGATTTGGAATGGTAGATTGGCAGATTATTTCGCTTATGTGAAAGATTGGGCTTATTACACAATTCAGGTTAATATCGATGAACACGGCGGAATCAAAGTTCTTGCGATTCTTTGCTGTTTGACAGCTTTTGCTTTTTTATTAAGGAATATTTTCCGTTACATCGGTTCTTATTTGTTGGTTAATTATAGAGTTGGAATTACAAGAGATTTGAGAACTGCGATGTACAATAAGTTTCTGAAATTACCTGTTTCTTTCTTCACAGAACAGAGAAAAGGAGATATGATGTCCAGAATTTCTAATGATATCGGTGGTGTAGAAAGTGGAATTATGGGTTCTTTGGTAGATATTGTGAACTCGCCGTTTATGATTATTTCGTCTTTGACAGCGTTGTTTCTTCTTTCTCCAAAATTGACATTATTCTCATTAGTTGTCTTCCCAATTATGGGTTGGATTATCTCTTGGGTTGGAAAAAGTTTGAAAAAGCAGGCTAAAAATGCTCAGGAAGAATTAGGTAATCTCTTCTCTTTGGTTGATGAAACCTTGAAATCTTCAAAAGTCATTAAGATTTTCAACGCCGATAAAATTCTGAAAAATCGTTTTAATAAAACGACGAATCAATGGCAACATCACGCCATATCGATGAGTAGAAGGCGAGAACTGGCTTCTCCAATGAGTGAGTTTCTTGGTTCTGTGACAATGTTGTTGATTACTTGGTATGCAGGAACAGAAATCATCAACGGAACCAATCGTGACCCTGCAACTTTCCTTGCTTTTATCGCGGTTTTCTTTCAAATTTTGGACCCGGCAAAACGTTTATCGAATGCTGTTTCTAATATCCAAGGTGGAATGGCGAGTTTGGAAAGAGTTTCCGAAGTTTTGGATTACGACTTAAAAGTTGACGAAGTTCCAAATCCAACACCAATTTCTGAATTAAAAGATAAAATTGAATTCAAAAATATTGGATTCTATTACGAGAAATCTAATCTGATTCTTAAGAATTTCTCTATCGATTTACATAAAGGAAAAACGGTTGCTCTTGTTGGACAATCTGGAAGTGGAAAAACAACGATTGCTAATCTCCTAGCAAGATTCTACGACGTTTCCGAAGGCGAAATCCTGATTGACGGACATAATATCAAAAATCTAAAACTGACAGATTATCGTAAACTTCTGGGAATGGTGACTCAGGAATCTGTTTTGTTCAACGATTCGGTTTACAACAACATCTTGATGGGAAATCCTGATGCAACCGAAGAACAAATCATAGAATCTGCTAAAATTGCCAATGCACACGATTTTATTTCACAACTTCCTGAAGGTTATCACACCAATATCGGAGACGACGGAAACAAACTTTCAGGCGGACAAAAACAACGTGTTTCCATCGCAAGAGCAGTTCTGAAAAATCCACCAATTATGATTCTCGACGAAGCAACTTCTGCTTTGGATACAGAGTCCGAAAGATATGTTCAAGATGCGTTGGAAAAGATGATGCAAAACAGAACCTCTCTGGTTATTGCGCATAGATTATCCACGATTCAGAAAGCGGATCATATTGTTGTGATGGAAAAAGGCGATATTGTGGAGCAAGGTTCTCATCAAGAATTGATGGATAAAGACGGGACTTACAAAAAGTTGGTTGAGCTTCAAAACTTTGATTAAAATTCTACCCAACTTCCAATCCGTTTTTCACAGGCAAACTTGGGCTTAACAAAGTTACATCACTTTTATTTTCTCCGTAAACGCCAAGAACAAGACATTCGCTGAAGAAGTTGGCGATTTGTTTCTTTGGGAAATTAACAACAGCGAGAATTTGTTTTCCAATCAAATCTTCTTTCGAGTACAAAGCTGTAATTTGAGCCGAAGATTTTCGAATTCCCAAATCTCCAAAATCGATTTCCAATTGATAAGAAGGATTTCTGGCTTTTTCAAAATCATTTACGGAAATAATTGTTCCCACTCTAATGTCGATTTTCTCAAAATCTTGCCAAGATATTTCAGGTTTTGTCATTTTTTTAATGATAGTTATCGTGAAAGGCTTCGACAAGCTCAGCCTGACATCGCTTAAAATGGTTTGATTAGTATTAGAGATGTCACACTGAGCTTGTCGAAGTGTTTGAGTTGTTAATTTTTTTCAGCAAAGTTTCAACTTCTTTTTTCTGTTCCAAATATTTTAATTGAAGTTCACTTCCTTCGCCCATTCTTCCGTAATAAATCAAGGCTTTCTCACCAAAGAAGTTTTTGTAATAATCAGAAAGTTCTAGAATCTGCGGAAAATTGGTATGAAATAACATTTCGTAATAAGCCTGCCATTCACGTTCATTCTTATCCATAATCATCATCTTTGACGATTTCTGACGAACGTGCAACATCTCGTGAGCAAGCATATTGAGAACCAAAGTCAAATCAAAATCGAAAAGATTTCTTGGAATCAAAACTTCCTGCATTTCTCCGATTTCTCCATTAGCAGTCAATAAAATCGAGTTCTTTTCTAATTCTTCCCGAAAACCAAATCCCAAAAAGTTCTCATCATCCAAATCGAATTCGTGAATGAGGAATCTTGCGCCGTCTAAGATTTCGCCAGTTTCTTTGTAAGCGTTGAGGTTAAATTGTAATTTTTTGTAATTCATTTGTGTGTTTTTGGTTAAGGCTTTTTGTCGGGATTTTGATATGAGCAGAAAACGGAATAGACAACGATTTCTAAATCAAAAACTTCATAAATAATGATATAAGGAAATTTCTTGATATATGCTTCACGGAACGGAAGTCTTTTGGACGGATAATGTAGAGGATTTCTTTTTATTTGATTGAGATATTTATCAATTTGATTTAAGAATTTCTGACCTAATCCTTTTTGTTTACTTTCATACCATTCTATCGCTTCTGCTAAATCATTTTCTGCGCGAGGCTTAAGAATTAAATTATATTTCATAATTTTTTGCTTAGCCTTTCTTTAACGTCTTCCCAAGTATGAGAAGGTGTTTCAGCTATTAAATGCTTTTCTCTGTCTTCATCCAATTCTTTATAAAAAGATTCGGGAATAACAGGTTTGGAAGCTTGTTCCGACGAAATAATCGCATTGAAAATCTGCAACATTTTATCGTCAGCTTGGTCTATAAAGTCGTGAATTTTTTTTCTGAGTTGAATGCTTGAGTCCATTTTGTGTTATTTGATGATTTCAAAGTTAGTGAAAATCTGAGTTTGTTTCGTGCTGATAATTTAAAACTAATTTTTGGGCTCAAATGTTCTATAGAAGTTGAATCTGCGCCCCGACTTGAGTGGAGCTCTTTTCCTTTTTTGAATAAAAAAGAAAAAGCGGGAACGGAAGGCGGAAAAAGGCGACCCAATAATAACAAAAAAAATCGCACCTGAAAGATGCGATTTGATTTATTTAGAATTCCATACTAACTTCCAACTTTTCTGCCAGAAGTTTGGAAACTTTTACTTTGAGTGGCTCGATATCAATGTTTTGCATCGCATCGTTAGCGAAAGCGTAAAGCAATAATGCTCTTGCTTCTTTTTTGGAAATTCCACGAGCTCTCAGGTAGAACATCGCGTCCTCGTTCAACTGTCCAACGGTACAACCGTGCGAACATTTCACATCGTCTGCAAAAATCTCCAGCTGAGGTTTTGTGTCGATTGTGGCACCTTCGTCCAGCAAAATGTTGTTGTTCTGCTGATAAGCATTAGTTTTCTGAGCAATCTTGTTCACAAACACTTTTCCGTTGAAAACGCCGTGCGATTTGTCTTTGTAGATACCTTTGTAATTCTGGTAAGATTCGCAGTTTGGCGTGTTGTGATGAACCGCTGTGTGATGGTCTACCAATTGGTCTT
Source organism: Flavobacteriales bacterium UBA2306 (assembly GCA_002345565.1). GTDB lineage: Bacteria > Bacteroidota > Bacteroidia > Flavobacteriales > Weeksellaceae > Epilithonimonas. Next base: position 71,492 of record DDVS01000004.1, read on the forward strand.
TCCCGATAATCGTGATTCCGTTCATAAAAGAATTTATATTCTCGCCGTTGTGAATGAAATCCAGATTGTTACGAACTAATTTTCCTCCGAAAGAGAACGTGTTCACAGTGGTCAAACTGTCTCTTTCCTGCTTCGCAAATGTGTGGTCCACAAGGTAGGAAGTGTCGCTGTCGTTCTGCAATTTGTGCCAATCTGCTTTTGCATTTTGGTAAGTGAAAATCTCTGTTACTGAGTTGGTGAAAACGAAAGATTCATCAAAATTGTGATGACTTTCAATCACTTCTACTTTTGCTCCAGCTTCCACAATCAGAAGGTTTCTTGTGTTGTAGAACGTGTTTTCTTCTTGACTGTCAGAGATATAAAAAACGTGAATCGGTTTTTCGATGACGATATTTTTCGGAACTTTCAAGAAAAATCCTTCGTTGAAATAAGCCAGATTCAAATTTGTGAAAGCTAAATCTTTGCTTGCAATTGTATTGAAATATTGATTGAAAGTTTCTTTTTTTGCGGTATCATTCAGAGCTTCGTTCAAAGTCAAAAATTCTGCATTTTCAATCGAAATGTTAGAATATTCTTTGTGAAGTTTGCCGTTGATGAACACAATCCAGTCAAAATGTTCCTCGCCCAAATGCAATTCGTCTAACTGCTCTTTGGTAATATGATGAGCTTCTGAAGGGAAAAAATTATAATCTTTCTCCGTGATTTCCTTCAGATTCGTGTATTTGTATTCTTCATCTTTTTTGGTCGGAAAACCTTTCTCTTCAAATTTCTGAAGAGCAGTTTTTCTCTCTTCGTTTAAAAAAGAATGACGAAGCGATTCCAAAAAATCTGAATGTTGATTTAAAATTTGTATGTTTAAACTCATTAGTTGTTTGAAGTTTGAGATTTGAAGTTAAGGACGCAGAAATTTGTTTCCGTTATGCTCTATAGATTTTAAATATTTCATAAAACCAGAAATCATTTTTGAAAGCTCTGCACAATCTTTCAGCAAATCGTTAAATTCATTTTCATTAATAAATTTTCTATCAAATGCTCTGATTAATTGAGAACGTACTTCTCCACAAGAACCTTTTGAAATTGAAAGAAAATTAATAAACTCTTTATTTCCTTCCCGTTCAAATCCTTCTGCAATATTATCCATAACAGAACCGGATGAACGGTCAATTTGATATTTAATATTTTGACTGCAATTTGAGTTTTGAAGCAAATAGGCATCAACTTTTTGACATAAAATTCGAGATTTTTTCCAAATCTCTAAATCTTCAAAATTATTAATCGTTGCCATAATTTCAAACTTCAAATCTCAAATTAGAAATTAATTAAGAAGCCAATCGTAACCTTTTTCTTCCAATTCAAGTGCTAAGGATTTATCTCCTGTTTTTATGATTTTTCCATCTGCCAAAACGTGAACGAAATCTGGCTGAATGTAGTTTAAAAGTCTTTGGTAATGCGTGATTAACAGAACTGCGTTGCCTTCATTTTTGAATTGGTTTACACCATCAGCAACGATTCTCAAAGCATCGATATCCAATCCTGAATCAGTTTCGTCAAGAATCGCCAATTTTGGATTAAGCATCATCATTTGGAAAATCTCGTTTCTTTTCTTTTCACCTCCAGAGAAACCTTCGTTCAAAGAACGAGAAAGGAAATCTTTTTTGATTCCTAATTTCTCAGAGTTTTCGCGAATTAATCCTAGCATTTCTTTAGCGCCCATTTCTTCCAATCCGTTTGCTTTTCTTGTTTCGTTAAGAGCAGCTTTGATGAAATTGGTAACGGTAACGCCTGGGATTTCCACAGGATATTGGAAAGAAAGGAAAATTCCTTTGTGAGCTCTTTCTTCAGGAGCATCTTCACCGATTTCTTCTCCTTCGAAAAGAATTTCACCATCCGTTACTTCGTAATCCTCTTTTCCTGCAATCACAGAAGAAAGTGTAGATTTTCCAGCGCCGTTCGGTCCCATAATAGCGTGAACTTCACCTGGATTTATTTCAAGATTGATTCCTTTTAAAATTTCTCTGTCGCCATCTTCAATTTTGGCGTGTAAGTTTTTGATATTTAACATATTCTATTCGTAATGTCCTTTTAAAGACAAAATATTTAATATTTCTATAGTATTTTCGTTGGTAACTTGATAAATAATCCTGTGTTCTCTGTCGATTCTTCTAGACCAAAATCCTTGAAGGTCATACTTCAGGTTTTCCTAAACCTTCATAAGGATGATTAATAATATCCTCAATCAACGCAGTTATCTTTTTCATTACAGATTTGTTTCCAGATTTCTTCCAAAATTCAATATCACGTTGAGCTTTTTCAGAATAAATTATTTCCACAAATCTTCTGTTTTTATTTTAATACCCTTGCCTTCTTTAATACTCTTATCGGCTTCCAGAATTTCTTTTACAAATTCAGGGTTATATGGACTTTCTTCTTTTTGTTCAATTTCAAAACCTAGTGCTTTTGCAAGTGATTTAATGACTGCAAAATCTTTTTTCTTAACTTTTTTGAGAACAATTTCCATAATTCAAATTTGATTTAAATTTACAAAATTCTATCCAACCGAACCTTCCAAAGAAATTTCCAATAATTTCTGAGCTTCAATTGCGAATTCCATTGGAAGCTTATTCAAAACTTCTTTACTGAATCCATTTACAATCAGAGCAATTGCTCTTTCTGTATCAATTCCTCTTTGGTTGCAATAGAAAATCTGGTCTTCTCCGATTTTCGAAGTTGTTGCTTCGTGCTCCAATTGTGCAGTTGGGTCTTTGATTTCGATGTATGGGAAAGTGTGTGCGCCACATTCATTACCCATCAACAAAGAGTCACACTGAGAGAAGTTTCTCGCTCCTTTTGCAGTTGGCATTACTTTTACCAATCCACGATAAGAATTATTAGATTTTCCAGCAGAGATACCTTTAGAGATAATTGTTGATTTAGTATTCTTCCCGATGTGAATCATCTTAGTTCCTGTATCTGCATATTGATGCATATTCGTAACTGCGATTGAATAAAACTCTCCAACCGAATTGTCACCTTTCAAAATACAGCTCGGATATTTCCAAGTTACAGCAGAGCCTGTTTCAACTTGAGTCCAGGAGATTTTTGCATTTCTTTCGCAAAGTCCTCTTTTAGTTACAAAATTGAAAACACCACCTTTTCCTTCTTCATCTCCAGGATACCAGTTTTGAACTGTAGAATATTTGATTTCAGCATCATTCATTGCGATTAATTCTACAACTGCTGCGTGGAGCTGATTCTCGTCTCTTGACGGCGCAGTACAACCTTCTAGATATGAAACATAACTTCCTTCATCAGCAATGACCAAAGTTCTCTCGAACTGACCAGTTCCAGACTGATTGATACGGAAATATGTGGATAATTCCATAGGACATTTCACACCTTTTGGAATGTAGCAGAAACTTCCGTCAGAGAAAACTGCGGAATTCAAAGCTGCATAGAAATTATCGCCTCTTGGAACTACTTTGCCAAGATATTGCTTTACCAAATCCGGATGTTCTTTGATTGCTTCGGAAATAGAGCAGAAGATAATGCCTTTCTCTTTCAGAGTTTCTTGAAAAGTTGTCTTTACTGAAACAGAATCTACAACAATATCAACAGCAACATTTGCTAATCTTTTTTGTTCCTCGATATTGATGCCCAATTTTGCGAAAGTCTTCAATAATTCTGGGTCAACTTCGTCAAGGCTTGCCAATTCTGGTTTTGCCTTCGGAGCTGCATAATATCTGATTGCTTGAAAATCAGGTTTTTGATACTTGATGTTCGCCCAATCAGGCTCTTCCATTTTTTGCCAGATTCGGAAAGATTCCAAACGCCATTCTGTCATCCATTCTGGCTCTTCTTTCTTTTCAGAAATTGCTCGGATGATATCTTCATTTAGACCAATCGGGAAATCTTCATACTCGATATCCGTTTCGAATCCAAACTCGTACTTTTTATTTTCTAAATCGACGCGTAAATCGTCTTCGGTATATTTAGACATAATTTTTATAAACTAAAACTTTCTCCACAACCGCAAGTTCTTGCAGCATTTGGGTTATTAAAAACGAAACCTTTTCCATTCAATCCTCCGGAATATTCCAAAGTGGTTCCTGCAAGATACAGGATTGATTTTTTGTCAATAATGACTCTCACATCGTTATCTTCAAAGATTTGGTCGGTTTCATTTTTTACATTATCAAACTTCAAGACGTATTCCAGTCCGGAACAACCGCCACTTTTTACGCCCACTCTTATATAGTCAGTCTCAGGGTTGAAGCCTTCTTCAGTCATCAACTGAGCTGCTTTGGATTTTGCCTGATCGCTTACTTTTATCATTGTTTTTATTTAGACTGATTTTAGTCTACAAAAGTACGAACTAATTTCCGCAATCTCAAATCGACAGCATCTATTTTAATGATTTTAAATACACTTTAATATTTCGTTTAATAATGAAAGACAGTTTGTTAATGTTAAATTCTTGTCAAAATATTGAATTAAAATTAATTCTGACAGTTCTTATAATTAACTTTGCTTGATTTTGTTAATCAAACAATCAGTTCTAATTATGAAGAAGCTATTTATTTTAATGATGATGATTTCCTTTTTTGGAAAAATGATGAGCCAGACGGAACGATATATTTATCAAACGGAGGTGAATCCGGATACAGTTAATCTGGTTGACCCAAAAGTTGAGCGTACTTTTTTAGATATTAAGTCTGGGAAATCTTTATTTATCAGCGAAAACAAGTTATTGAGAGATTCTCTAACGACCGTTTTAAAGCTACAGGAAAAACCCAAAAAAAAGAAATCAAAAAAAGATAAACCGGAATTTCCAAAATTGGCTAATGGAAAAACTTTGCAACCAACGTTTTTTGATTATTTCATCATTAAGAATCTGAGTGATAAAAGTGTACAGCTTGTAGAAAATATAGGTTATAGCCAGATGTTTTATACAGAAGACAGAAAGATGAATTGGAATATTCTTCAGGAGTTTGGAGATTATAATGGCTATAAAACTCAAAAAGCGACGATGACATTCGGAGGAAGAGTTTGGACGGCTTGGTTTGCCCCGGAGATTAAAGTTTTTGACGGACCCTATAAATTTTCCGATCTGCCAGGTTTGATTGTAAAATTAGAAGATGATAAAGGAGATTACAGATTCAGTTTTGTAAAAAAAATAGCGCTCCAAAATTCATTTTCTGAAGACATAAAACCGGATGCCAGAAAATCTACCAGAATCAATTTTCAAGGTGATAAAGCTTCTATCAGAATGGAAATGGCAAAAAATAAAGACTCGGAAATTGATTTGGATCACTTCAGTCCGGGTGGAGGAAGAGGAATGCATCAACGTAATGGTGGAATGAATGGCGGCTTCGGAGGTCAACCCGGAATGAATGGTGGAATGCCGAATGGAGATATGGGAATGGGAGGTCAGCCGGATATACAAATGGGAAATCCAACCCAGAGTTCTCAGAATAATACTAACGTAAAGAGTTTTGGAAATACGAACCCAATTGAATTAAGTAATAGATAACTAGATATGAAATTTTTAAAAATATTAAGCCTTTTAGCAATGCCTTTTGTAATGGCGCAGCAAAGCACGCGTTTTGTTTATCAAGTAACCACTACGCCAGACTCAACCAACGCAGACAGCCGAAAAACGGAGTTGGCTTACCTGGACACAGATGGTAAAAAATCCTATTTCTATGCAGAAAATTCCCTTAAAAGAGATTCTGTAATGGAAAGAATGCGTACGACGAAAAATTTTGACAGAAATCAAATGCAAAATCTGAGAAGCAACCTCCAATTTACTATTGAGAAAAATCTTACCAACCAGAATTTGGTTTACAAATCCAGAATCGGAAGAGATAATTATTCTTATTCGGAAACGCCAAGTTTTGACTGGAAAATCCTACCAGAAACGGTAAAAATTGGAGATTATCAAACACAAAAGGCTGAAACTAAATTTGGTGGTAGAACTTGGTATGCGTGGTTTACTCAAGAAATCCCTTTGCAAGACGGGCCTTATAAATTCTCCGGACTACCGGGTTTAATCGTCAAAATCCAAGATGAAAAAGGCGATTATTCTTTTGATTTGATGCAAACAAAAAAAATCGCAGAGATTTATCAACCTTTAAACCGTGGACAATTTATAAGCCTTTCCAAATCAAAATATATAGAGATGGAAAAAAAGATTCAAAAAGATCCTGCAAGTTTCTTTAGCGCACAAAGAAGTGCAGGCGGCAGAGGTCCAGGTGGCGGACCGTCTTCTGATCCTAAACAAATGCAGGATATGCAGAAACGCATGGAAGCAGAGATTAAAAGTAAAAACAATCCTATTGAATTAAATTAATAAAAAAACTCGGGACTATGACTTCCCGAGTTTTTTATTATGGCTTCCTGATTTCCTTGACTTCTTCTATCTTTTCCAGGAAATAATCTTTTTTATGAGGATGTTTCTCGGACAATATTTCATAGGCTTTAATGGCTTTTGAATACAGCTTTTGTTCTGCATATAATTTAGCTAAAGTTTCCGTCATTAAATGTGAAATATCATCCTTTTTCTCTTTCACAACATAACTGCTTTCCTCTTTTAGCTGAGAGATTTTCGGGTTCGTTTCTATGAAATTATCAATAATTTTTTCTTTAGCTTTTGCTTGTTCTACTGCCGGTTCTTTTCTCTCAATTTTCAACCAGCTTTGCCAAGTATTAATAAAAGCACCGATATTGCTGGAATTTTCTACAGTCTCTTTGTTTTCAATAATTTGTTCCTTTTCTTCTTCCAATTTTTCCACCTCATTTCCAAAAAAAGAAACATTAAAAACCGGCATTTCCGAATCTTGATTTATGGTTTCAGCTTCTGCGGTTTGATCTGTTATTTTTTCCTCATCAGTAATAACTTCTTCTATTTTTTGTGCTATAGAAACTTCCTCTTTTAGTGTCGGCATTTCTACCTGTCCTTTTTCTGATTGTCCAATCAAAGCATCGGGCGTATGGGTTGCGAAAGTCATGGGCTTCCATTCGGAAAGTGGTTCTGGTCTTTTCTCTTCGTCCTGCTTAATTTCTTTTTCGGTGTCAAAAGTTTGAATTTTTTCAAAACTAACTTCTGATTCTATATTGGCTTCTTTTTCTTCTTGAGGAATGATATCAAAAGCTTGTGTATTTTCAAAACTAAGGGAGTTTTGATTTTCTATAATTAACTCTTTTACAGGAATTTTTTCTATAAAAACATCGCGTTTTTCAGCATCTTTTGGAAGAGGTTTTTCTAGTCTTGTTTCTTTTTTTGGCGGATTGAGATAATCCAAATGATTTTTAGGAACAGAGAATTTTATCTCGGGCAAAAAATCCTGAATACCTCCAAAACTAATGTCTGATGAAGAAATTTCGGTTAAATTTTCAGATTCTTGATCTGTAATTTCTTGTATTGTTTCTTCTTCAATAATTTCTATGGAATTTGAAATATTTTCTTCTGGCAAGATTTCAGCGGCTGAATTTATTAACGTATTTCCTTCAATCAATTCTGCCTCAGAAGTGTCTGAATCTTTTACTAACGTTGTTTCTTGATGTCCAGCTTCTATATTATTTTGATCAATGGCTTGCAGATCCTCTCCTATCACTTCATCTGTTTGATTTTCAACAATTTTAGCAGTAGTTTCTGGGATTATTTCTGGCACTGCCCTATTATCATTTTCAAGAATATTTTCTTGATTTTCTTGACTTTCAATAGGCAATTCTGTTACCGCAGGATTTGAATAAACTTCTGAGTTTTTGGAAATTTTTTCTGACTTTATAAATTGGTAAAGGATTTTTTTATCCGTTGTATAAGCGGCGGTTTTAGAAAGATGTTCTTTATAATTTTCTGATTGATAAAGGTTGATCCCGTAAAGATAAAGCGCTCTTATACTTTGTGCATAAGGCATTTTTACCGATTCTGATTCTAAAATCTGGAGATCATTTTCGGTGATTATTTTCGGATTTATAATTAATTCTAAAACTCTTGTATTCATTCTTTTACCAATTGGCTACAATATCATTAAAAATTTTATTGATAATTCTTTCGTTTACAATTTTCACTTGTGCCGTTTCTATCTCATTGAGGGTCAAATCACTGTTAAAAACAGCTTCATCGCTATAGCTTCTATCAAAGTTTAACGTGGTATCTTTATTATTTTCATAATGTACTTTAACCGTTATTGTCAATTTATTCTGCTGTGCAGAGATCACATTTCCAGTAGTAGTAGACGTGGTACTAGAACCCACAGTAGTAGGGGTAATATTATAATCCGTGATTTCACCTTCTATCAAAAGATCAGGATTTTCTACAGCTCCCTTAAGCCCGGATCTTTGTAAAAAACGATTTTGCAAAGCAACAGTAAGATCCTGACTAAGGCTCGGCAAATTATTCGCAGCATTATTAGGGAAAGTATTAATCTTGATGGTTTTCATATCTTCTCGAAGAGAAGATCCTGAAAAACTATAACAACTTGTAAGAACAAAAAATAAAGAATAAAGAGAAAAAAATGCAACTCTTTTCAGACTTCTAACTTCTGGTATACAACTTTTGACCATTATTCTTCTAAATTATATTGTTTTATTTTTCTGTAAAGTGTTCTTTGAGAAATTCCCAATTCATCCGCAGCTCTGTTTCTCCTACCTTTATGTTTTTCCAAAGCTTTTACTATAAGGTCTTTTTCATTATTTTGAAGCGATAGAGATTCCGGTTTTGCTTCCTCAATTTCTATATCTTCTACATCGTTGAAATGGTGATCATCAGTCTCCGAAATAATGGTGGGATGATGCACTTCATTGTGGTTTTTATTATTTTCAAAATAAAGCAAAGAATTAGGATTGGCGGTTTGAGTTTCTGGTGTATAAATTCTGTTAATAAGATTTTTTTCATGAGAACTCAAATCTCCATTGCCTCTGTTTTTTATCAGTTCCGAAGTTAAGGATTTTAAATCATTCAGGTCATTCCTCATATCGAAAAGAATTTTGTACATAATTTCCCTTTCCGAACCAAAATCTCCGGACGTTCCGGCTCCATTGTTTTTATTAACAACCGCTGGCAGATTTGCGTTCATTGGGATATATTCTGCTAACTTCACCGAATTGATTTCTCTATTCTGCTCTACAACAGTCATTTGCTCTACCAGATTTCTCAACTGGCGAACGTTTCCTGGAAAACTATAATTTTCAAGATAAGATACGGCGTCATCTGTCAGGTTCAGTTCCGGCATTCTGTATTTCTCAGCAAAGTCAATAGCAAATTTTCTGAACAATAAATGAATATCGCCTTTTCTTTCTCGCAAAGCCGGCATATCAATCTGAACGGTATTCAAACGGTAATACAAATCTTCCCGAAAACGACCATCTGTAATCGCTTTCATCATGTTAACATTCGTCGCAGCAACTATTCTCACATTGGTTTTTTGGACTTGCGAAGAACCCACCTTCATAAACTCTCCACTTTCTAAAACTCTCAAAAGACGAACCTGAGTCTGCAACGGCAATTCTCCAACTTCGTCAAGGAAAATAGTTCCGCCGTCTGCGACTTCAAAGTATCCTTTTCTGGTAGAGGTTGCGCCGGTAAAAGCGCCTTTTTCGTGTCCGAAAAGTTCAGAATCTATCGTTCCTTCCGGGATTGCACCACAGTTGACAACGATGTAAGGCTGATGTTTTCTTCTAGATTCTGAGTGGATTATTTTTGGGATAAATTCTTTCCCAACACCACTTTCTCCAATGACGAGAACGGAAATATCAGTTGGTGCTACTTGTATTGATTTTTCTAAAGCGCGGTTCAAAGCAGGGAAATTCCCAATGATTCCGAAGCGTGCTTTTATGGATTGTAAGTCTGCCATATTGAATTGATGTTTGAAATTTAAGATTTGAAATTCAATGGTTAAGAATCATCAAACCGTTTCCCCCAAAAGTGTTCCTTGTGTATTCCCGTGAACGAAAACGGAAACAATGTCACCAATTTTCTGTCCTTCCAACATATCGAAAACACAAACTGCATTCTGGGAATTTCTACCTTTCCATTGGTTTTTATTCTTTTTAGAAACGCCTTCAATTAGGATTTCGTGAACTCTTCCAACGTAAGAAGCCATTCTCTTTTTGGATAATTCACCTTGTAAAGCAATCACTTCTGCCAATCGTCTTTGCTTGACATCTGCAGGAATATCGTCTTCCATTTTTTTGTGAGCAGGCGTTCCTGGTCTTTCTGAGTAAGCAAACATATAACCGTAATCATATTCCACTTCTCTCATCAGTGATAATGTATCCTGATGGTCTGCTTCAGTTTCTGTACAGAAACCAACAATCATATCTTGTGAAAAAGAGATGTCCGGAACGATTTCCTTAGCTTGTCTGATTAAATCCAAATATTCTTGACGAGTGTGTTGACGATTCATCAAATCAAGGATTCTGTCGCTTCCACTTTGAACAGGCAAGTGAACGTATTTGCAAATATTATTGTGTTTTGCCATAACTCGGAAAACATCCAAACTCATATCTTGAGGATTGGAAGTAGAGAATCGGATTCTCATATTTGGAACTGCAGTTGCAACCATTTCCATCAATTGAGCGAAATTCACAGCCGTCAGTTTCTGCATTTCGGTTGCTTTTGCGAAATCCTTTTTTGGACCACCTCCGTACCAAAGGTAAGAATCAACATTTTGCCCAAGAAGCGTAATTTCTTTATAACCGTTATTCCAAAGGTCAAGACATTCTTCTATGATAGAATGCGGATCACGGCTTCTTTCTCTTCCTCTTGTGAACGGAACAACACAGAAAGTACACATATTATCGCAACCTCTTGTAATGGTAACAAAAGCTGTAACACCATTTCCATCAAGACGAACAGGGTTGATGTCTGCGTAAGTTTCTTCTTTTGAAAGGATTACGTTGATAGCATCTCTTCCGTCATCGGTTTCTTTGAGAAGATTGGGGAGATCTCTGTAAGCATCGGGACCAACCACCAAATCTACGAGTTGTTCTTCTTCTAAGAATTTGGTTTTCAGTCTCTCAGCCATACAACCAAGAACACCGACGGTAAGATTTGGTTTTTCCTTTTTAAGATTTTTGAATTGAGCGAGACGCATACGAACCGTTTGCTCTGCCTTCTCACGGATAGAACAAGTGTTAAGCAAAATTAAATCTGCTTCTTCCTGCTTCAAAGTCGTGTTGTAACCTTGTTCATTAAGAATGGATGCAACAATCTCGGAATCAGAGAAGTTCATCTGACAGCCGTAGCTTTCTAAGAATAGTTTCTTTGAGTTTCCAGATTTTTCAGCGATTGCAAAAGCCTCACCCTGTTTGGTTTCGTCTATATATTTTTCCTGCACTATATTTAAGATTTAAAGTTCAATATTTAAAAATCCAATGCTGATGAACTTTGAACCCGAAAATTTGAACTGTTTAAGTCTGCAAAGATACAAAATATTGTGACAGAATGGCAGATAATGATTAATCATTAAATAAACTTTTATCAATCATTTGTGAGAAAACAATAAAATGAATTAGTAGAATTATTATTAATATCAAATGTTCCCTTATACGTTAAAATATATAGAGAAGTGAATTTATCCCCTTTTGATTTCGTAAATTTGATTTTTATTTTAACCTTATGAAAATTACACTTAATAGAATCAATGATGATTTTTTGTTTGAATGTTCCAATGAACAGGGAAATTCTATTTTACTAGACAACACCACTTTGCCTGGCGCAAAAGGTGTTTCGCCAATGCAATCTTTATTGATGGCAGTGGCTGGATGTAGCGGAATTGACGTCGTTTCAATATTGAAAAAACAGCGTCAGACGATTACAGATTTGAAAGCGGAAGTGGAAGGCGAAAGAGTTCAGGTGGATGAGGCAAAACCTTTCAAATCTATCAAAGTGAAGTTTTTCCTAGAAGGCGAAATCGACCCAAAAAAAGCGAAAAAAGCTGGAGAATTATCCTTTGAAAAATACTGCTCTGTTTCCAAAACCCTGGAACCGAATGTTGAGATTTCTTATGAAGTCAGCGTGAATGGAGAATTAATTAAATAAAAATAAAAACCCGTTAAAATAATTTCAACGGGTTTTTGTTTATAATTAATGCTTCAACCTAGGCTGAATCAACTTCGCAACTGTGGAAGTCCAACCAGTCTGATGAGAAGCGCCAACACCGCGACCATTATCGCCGTGGAAATATTCGAAGAACATAATGTAATCTTTGAAATGCGGGTCTTGATTGAATTTTTCAACACCACCGTTGAACGCTCTGTTTCCATTCTCGTCTTTTAGGAAAATATTACAAAGTCTGTTGCTGATATCCTTTGAAACTTCATCCAGATTTTTATATTCTCCGCTTCCTTTTGGATATTCGATTTTTAAAGAATCACCGAAAAAGAAATCAAAACGCTGTAAACTTTCAACAATCAGGAAATTAATCGGAAACCAAATTGGTCCGCGCCAATTACTGTTTCCACCAAACATTCTGCTGTCGCTTTCTGCTGGCGTATAATAAACCACATGTTCTTGGCCGTGAACAGTGAATCGGAAAGGATTTTCTTCATAAACTTTAGACATCGCACGGATTCCATAATCACTGAGGAATTCTGACTCATCAACCAATCTTGTCAAAACTTGGGTCAATCTTGTTTTTCTCAGGATACTCAAAAGGTGTTTATTGCCTTCGCCTTCAACATACCATTGGGAAACGAGTTTGGTTAGGTCTTGTTTATTTTTCAGAACCCATTCCATTCTTTTTTTGAACTCAGGAAGTTTTTCCAAAAGGCTGTGTTCCACAACTTCTACCGCAAACATCGGAATCAATCCAACAATACTTCGAAGTTTCAAACTTACGCTGTCTCCATTGGATAACTGAAGCAAATCATAGAAAAATCCGTCTTCTTCATTCCAAAGGCCTTGCTTGTCTTCCCCAATGTTTTCCATTGCTTCGGCGATATAAAGATAATGCTCAAAGAATTTGATCGCCATATCTTCATACACTGGATTGTACGTTGCCAATTCCATAGCAATACGCATCATATTCAGCGCATACATTGCCATCCAGCTCGTTCCGTCGGCTTGTTCCAGATGTTCACCTTCACTGAATTCCATATTTCTATCGAAAGCTCCGATGTTATCTAGTCCGAGAAATCCACCTCCAAAAAGGTTTTTCCCGTTGTAGTCTTTTCGGTTAACCCACCAAGTGAAATTCAGTAATAATTTCTGAAAAACTCTTTCAAGGAAAGCCAAATCTGGTTTACCATTATTTTTTTCATCAATTTTAAAAACTCGGAAAGTTGCCCAAGCGTGAACAGGCGGATTAACGTCATCAAAATTCCATTCATAAGCCGGAACCTGTCCGTTTGGATGCATATACCATTCTTTCGTCAAAGTAATCAATTGATTTTTAGCAAATTCTGAGTCAATTACAGAAAAACTCACACAATGGAACGCCAAATCCCAAGTCGCATACCAAGGATATTCCCACTTGTCAGGCATCGAGATAATATCTTTGTTATGAAGATGTTCCCAATTGCTATTTCTTACAAAACCTTTTCTTTGGATGGGAAAATTCGGGTCGCCTTTCAGCCATTTCCCGATGTTGTAATGATAGAATTGTTTATTCCAAAGCAAACCTGCAAAAGCTTGTCTTTGAACATTCTTTTCGTCTTCATTTTCAATATCTTTTTGAATGTTCGCATAAAACTCATCCGCTTCCTGTTTTCGTCTCGAGACTATTTCATCAAAATCCCAAAACGCATCATCCATAATATGAGGCGACAATCGGAATTCGAAAACTTTGTTGCTGTTCGCTTCTATGATTTCTTCACAATGGAGAGAAGCTTTCGTTCCTATTTTCGAAGGATTGATAGTATCAAGACCTTTCGTGATATATTGATTAATTCCGTCTTTGAAAAAACCTTCTGTTTTCGGAAGATTAAATAATCTCGAACGATTAGTTTCATTCTCACAAAATAACGCATCCACATTTCTGTTTCGGGAATAAAGCTTTTTTATACTAAGGCTATTATGATGAACATCTATTTCACCTTGCTTAGAAAAACCAAGTTGACCTTTGTAATCGTTATAACCCCACATCCAATTATTTCTGTACCAGACTGTTGGCAAAACTACGATTGGAGCAGGCTGATTACTTCTATTATGAACATCGATTCTGATTAAGAAATCGTCTTCTCCAGCTTTCGCATATTCAATAAAAATGTCAAAATATTCATCATTATCGAAGATTCCTGTGTCAATGATTTCATATTCTGGGTCTTTGTTGGACCGTTGCGCATTCGTATTGATGAGGTCATCGTACGGAAATGCATTGATTGGATATTTGTAAACCATCTTCATATAGCTATGAGACGGTGTATTGTCCAGATAGTAAAAAATCTCCTTGATATCTTCGCCGTGATTTCCCTGATGATTGCTTAATCCAAAAAAACGTTCCTTAACTCTGCAGTCATTTTTGTTCCAGAAAGAAAGTGCAAAACACAATTGCTGTTTCTCATCCGAGATTCCTGCGATGCCTTCTTCTGCCCAACGGTAAGTCCACGCTTCCGCCATATCGTGACCCGTAAATTCCCACGCATCACCGTTGGTACTATAATCTTCGCGTACATTTCCCCATTGGCGGTGGCTCACGTAAGGTCCCCACTTTTTCCAATGCGGATTTCTTAGTTTTTCTTCTTCATTCATTTTTCTAATTATTTTTTGAGAATAATTATTCTTTTTATTAGGAGCAACACGGTTGTACATTTGTTAGAACATTCCAACCCGCTGTCCACTATATCTTTTTTTGCTTAGAGAGATTTGTCATCAAAAGAAAACTTTCTCAAAAGCAAAAAAAGGATGTCGTTCCCATCGGGGCTATGTTGAGGTTTTTCCCTTCTTTCAACGATATAAATGATAGTTGATAGTCGATAAATAGTAATTTTCAAAAATCAATTTAAAATTTATTTTTCAAATTACAGTCCGCTTAAAAAATCGATTCATCGATTCTCCTTTGCCTTCTTAAAATTTCTTCGCTCTTCAAAAAAAACTTTGCGTTTAAAAACCACAGCGAATCAATCATTTATCAGCTATCATTCATCATTTATAATCACCCATTGTCTGCAAAACTCTCCAGACTCGTCATTCCACCATCCACATAAATACTCGCACCTGTAATATAATCCGAATAATCACTCGCCAAAAATACGGCTAAATTTCCAATGTCTTCCGGTTGCCCGATTCTGTCATACGGAATCAGCGTCATCAGCGCATCCAGAGATTTTTGATTATCCCAAGCGGATTTGTTAATAGGAGTTTGAATGGCGCCCGGACAAATATTATTCACACGGATTTTTTGCTTTCCATATTCCTGAGCCAGCGTTTGCATCAGCATTCTAAGTGCACCTTTGCTGGAAGCATAATTCGCGTGCCCAGCCCACGGAATAGTTTCGTGAACACTACTGATATTGATGATTTTTCCAAGCGCGTAGGATTTTTCTGTCATTCCTCGCTTCAGGAATTCCTTAATCGCTTCTCTTGAACAAAGGAATTGTCCTGTCAGATTCACATCAATAACCTTTTGCCATTGAGCAAGGGTCATTTCTACAAAAGGGGCATCTTGTTGCAAACCTGCATTATTAATGAGAATATCTACAGTTCCGTATTTATCAATAGTCGCTTGGAACATTGCCAAAACTTGGTCTTCTTTGCTCACATCACATTGGATGATAAAGCCTTCACCTCCATTTTCTTCAATTGTTTTAAGCGTTTCTTCCGCTTCCGGACGAGAATGTTGGGATGAATGATTCACGATAACGATCGCGCCTGATTTTGCCAAACTGATAGCAATTCCTTTTCCTATTCCACTGCTAGAGCCAGTAACAATAGCAACTTGCTTATTTAGATTAATGTCCATTTTTCAAATTTTGTGAGTTTTTCTAAGCAAATATTATACATAATTGCCATTATAAATATCTTAAAATAAATTGTTAACAAAAAATTGATGTAGAGAAATTTTCATACAATTTGGAATTAATGCAATTTCTTGTCTATCTTTGCGCCCAGATTTGTTCATTTACATATTGAAAATGTTATCGAGAAAGGTGGAGAGATTAGACTCTGTGAAACCTTGGCAACCCTTCGGAAACGAAGAAGGTGCTAAATTCTATCCGCAATGGCGGAAAAGATAACCCAAACCTATTTCTACATTTCCCTGTAGCATTTTCAATTTAATCTTATCAAAATTGAAAAACAAGCTACAACATATCAACCTTAATAACTTCACGACTCAGAACGGAAAAGTTCTCGATATTCCATTAAGCTATCAGCTTTTTGGAAAAGAATTGTATTCGGCTCCGATTGTTTTGATTAATCACGCATTGACAGGAAATTCAGATGTTGCGGGAGAAAACGGCTGGTGGAAATCTTTGGTTGGAGATGGGAAAATAATTGATACCAATAGATTTACAGTTATTTCTTTCAATATTCCCGGAAATGGGTTTGACGGATTTTTCGTCCATAATTACGAAGATTTTACAGCTCAGGATATTGCGTCTGTTTTTCTGGAAGGATTGAAGAGTCTGAAAATTGAAAAACTTTTCGCATTAGTTGGTGGTTCTGTTGGTGGTTCAATCGGTTGGGAAATGTTGACTTTGCAAAATAATTTAGCAGAAAAATTCATCCCGATTGCGACAGATTTCAAAACATCGGATTGGTTACATTCTCAATGTCTGGTTCAGAAATTTTTGTTGGAATCGGAAGAAAAACCTCTTGAAAAAGCCAGAGTTCACGCAATGTTGTGTTATAGAACTCCGGAATCTCTTAACTCAAGATTCAATAGAGAAATTGATTCAGAAAAACAAATCCTAAAATCTCACGATTGGCTCAACTTCCACGGAAACAGATTAAACGAAAGATTTAGTTTAAAAGCTTACAAACTCGTTAATCATCTTCTGATGAACATCAACGGAAAGGAAAATGAGTTGGAAAATATTAATGCAGAAATCCATTTGGTGTCGGTAGATTCAGACCTTTTTTATCCAGCGTTTGAAATCAAAAATACTTACCATTTTTTACAAAATAAAAACAAAAACGTTCAGTACCACGAGATTAATTCTATCCACGGACACGATGCTTTCCTAATGGAGTATGAGCAACTGAACACAATTTTAAAACCAATTTTTTTGAACTGATGACAGACAAGAACACAATTAATATTTATAGAAACAAAGCTTTGGTGAATTTCGAAGGGAAGGATTTTCTTGGACAGATTGGTGTGGATTCACGTATTTTTCAAGCTTTGAATGGAGGCGGAATCAGCGTTGGTGTAATTTCCCAGCAAGCGATTGAAAACGGAATTTCTGTTCTTGTGGATGAAGTTGATGCGCAGGATGCGGTTAATTTTCTGAAAAAAGAATTCGAAAAAGAAAAAACCGAAGGTCACGTTAGTAATATTTACAGTATTGAAAATCTAAGCGTTATCGGATTTGTTTCGGATAATTACAATAAAATTTTATCGGAGCTTCAGAGAAACAAAATTTATCCTTTGCTGTTGAGCCAAATCGCTTCTGCGGGAAGAGTGAATATTGTCGTAACAGGAAATCAAACCGAAATCACAAAAAACATCATCGAAACTGAAATCTACGGAAAACCAAAAACGGTTCATCTGGCTTTGATTGGTCACGGAAATGTTGGCGGAACTTTGGTAGAGCAAATTTTAGATTCGGCTTATGATATTTTGAATCGTAAAAGAGTGGATTTGAAAATCGTTGCGATTGCAAATTCAAGAAAAATTGCCTTTAACAAAGCAGGTTTTGGAAGCGATTGGAGACAGAAAATCAAATATTCCACGACAGATTCGAGTGTAGATTCTTTGGTGGATTTTGCAAAAGAGCATCACTTGGAAAATCTTGTAATGGTGGATAACACAGCGAGCAAAGATTTTGTGAAGCATTATCCAACGTTTGTTGACAATGGATTTGATATCGTGGGTTCAAACAAAATCTACAACACGTTACCAATCTCGGAATATCGGAATTTCAGAAAATTATTAGAAAAAAATAAGAAAAAATATCTTTACGAAACCAATGTTGGTGCAGGTTTGCCATTGATTGATACAATTAAACTTTTGCATCTTTCAGGCGAAAACATTACAAGAATCAAAGGTGTTTTTTCTGGAACTTTGAGTTATGTTTTCAATAATTTTTCACTTCGTAATGACAAATTTTCGACGATTATCAATGAAGCTTTGGAAAAAGGTTACACAGAGCCGGACCCGCGTGAAGATTTATCAGGAAATGATGTTGCAAGAAAGCTTTTGATTTTAGCAAGAGAACTGGATTTGATAAATGAGTTTGAAGATATCAACATTCAGAATCTTGTTCCGGAAAGTTTGTTGTCAGTTTCTAAAGAAGAATTCCTCTCAAGATTAAAAGAATTAGACGACGAATATCAAAAAATCAAAGAAAACCAAGAACCTGACCACGTTTTAAGATACGTAGGAGATTTGCACGGAAACCTTCAGGAAGAAAAAGGAGAATTGGATGTAAAACTGATTTCTGTTCCTGCTAATTCAGCATTAGGACAACTAAAAGGTTCGGATTCTATTTTCGAAATTTACACAGAAAGTTACGGTGAAAATCCAATCGTAATTATGGGAGCCGGAGCTGGAGCTAAAGTGACTGCCAGAGGTGTTTTTGGAGATATTTTAAGATTAAGTGAAACGAAATAAGAATCAAGAGACAAGACTTAAGATTCAAGACAAATAATCTCAGAATCAGTAGGATTCAATATTAATAGCCGTAGGTGAAACCTATGGATAAAATAATAAAAAATGAGCCAAGATAATAAATCAACTAATTTTGAAACTCTAGCCATCAGAACTCAAACCGAAAGAACTCAGTTTTACGAACATTCTACGCCGTTATATCTCACGTCAAGCTTCGTTTTTGAAGATGCAGAAGATATGCGAGCGAGTTTTGCAGAAGAAAAAGACAAGAATCTTTACAGCCGTTTCAGCAATCCCAATGTCACAGAATTTGTAGATAAGATTGTGAAAATGGAAGGTGCAGAATCCGGTTACGCTTTTGCAACGGGAATGGCGGCGATTTATTCAACTTTTGCAACTTTGCTTAATGCGGGTGACCATATTGTGAGCTGTCAATCGGTTTTCGGTTCTACCCATACTTTGTTCACAAAATATTTTCCAAAATGGAATATCGAAACTACTTATTTCAAAGCAGAAGATTCTGAAAATGTAGAACAATACATCAAGCCAAATACAAAAATTTTGTACTTAGAAACACCAACAAATCCAGCAATTGAAGTTTTGGATTTAGAATTCTTTGGACAGATTGCTAAAAAACATAATTTGATTTTCATCGTTGACAATTGTTTTGCAACGCCTTATCTGCAACAACCTATTAAATATGGAGCAGATATCGTAGTTCATTCAGCAACAAAATTGATTGACGGTCAAGGTCGTGTTCTTGGCGGAGTTGCGGTTGGGAAAGCAGATTTAATTCGCGAAATTTATTTGTTTGCAAGAAACACAGGTCCGGCGATGTCACCTTTCAACGCTTGGGTTTTGAGTAAGAGTTTGGAAACCTTATCGATTCGTGTAGAAAAACACTGCGAAAATGCGCTTAAAGTAGCAGAATTTCTCGAAAACCGCCCGAATGTAGAATTGGTAAAATACCCATTCCTTAAATCTCATCCAAGCTACGAAATCGCTAAAAAACAAATGAAATTAGGCGGAAATATTGTGGCTTTCGAAATCAAAGGCGGAATTGAAGGTGGACGAAATTTCCTAAACAAAATCAAGATGTGTTCCCTTTCCGCAAACTTGGGAGACACGAGGACGATTGTTACACATCCTGCTTCCACAACGCATTCCAAGCTTTCCGATGAAGAAAGAAACGAAGTTGGAATTACTGCCGGATTGGTGCGGTGTTCCGTTGGTTTGGAAAATATTGATGATATTTTAGGCGATTTGAAACAAGCTTTGGATTAATGTCATCCTAAGCGGAGTCGAAGGAAGGAGCAACAAGTTTTCAATTCCGAAACAAGACTCCAACCCGCTGTCCGCTATATCTTTTTTGTTTTTTTACAACATTTGTCATCCTGAGCTTGTCGAAGAATCAAAAAAAACAAAAAAGGATGCCGCTACCATCGGGGCTATGTTGAGGTTTTGTCTTCCTATCAACGACAAAGAAATAAAGAATCCGAAGGATTCAATTTGAATAACCGTCGGATCATTAGAAAAAAGAAATGAATTATGAAAAATTCAGAACAATTATATAAAGCATTGGGTGAACGCATTCTCATTCTCGACGGAGCAATGGGAACGATGATTCAGCGATACAATTTCACTGAAGAAGATTACCGCGGTGAGCGATTCAAAGACTGGGAATCGCCGCTTAAAGGAAATAACGACTTGTTATCTTTGACACAGCCGGAAGCTATTGAAGAAATCCACAGGAAATACCTTTTGGCAGGTGCAGATATCATCGAGACCAATACATTTTCCGGAACTACCATTGCAATGGCGGATTATCATATGGAAGATTTGGTTTACGAACTTAATTATGAATCGGCTAAAATTGCAAAAAAAGTCTGCGATGAATTTACTGCTGAAAATCCTGATAAGCCAAGATTTGTTGCGGGTTCAATCGGACCAACAAACAGAACAGCGAGTCTTAGTCCGGATGTAAACGACCCAGGTTATAGAGCTATTACTTTTGACGAACTCAGAATCGCTTACAAACAACAAGCAGAAGCTTTGCTAGACGGAGGTTCAGATATTCTTTTAGTTGAAACAATTTTCGACACTTTGAATGCAAAAGCGGCATTATTCGCCATCGACGAAATCCGGGAAGAACGCAATATCACTATTCCGATTATGGTTTCCGGAACCATTACCGACGCTTCCGGAAGAACGTTGAGCGGACAGACAGCCGATGCATTTTTGATTTCGGTTTCACATATGGATTTGATAAGTGTCGGTTTCAATTGTGCTTTGGGTGCGAAACAATTGACGCCTTACCTAGAAATTCTCGCCAATCACACCGATTTCGGAATCTCTGCTTATCCAAATGCCGGTTTACCGAATGCTTTCGGTCAGTACGACGAAACTGCCGAGCAAATGGCGGAACAAATCAAAGAATATGTGGACAAAGGTTTAATCAATATTATCGGAGGTTGTTGTGGAACAACGCCAGACCATATCAAAGCGATTGCGGATTTGGTACAAACTTACCAGCCGAGAAAATTATCGGCAATTAGTGAATAATTTATGGAAGTAGATTGTAAAAGAAAATATCTCAAATTATCAGGTCTCGAGCCTTTAATTATAACTCCCGAATCCAACTTTATCAATGTTGGAGAGAGAACCAACGTTGCGGGTTCCAAAAAATTTCTTCGATTAATTAAAGAAGAAAAATATTCTGAAGCACTCGATATTGCCAGAAATCAAGTGGAAGGCGGTGCTCAGATTCTTGACGTCAATATGGATGACGGACTTTTGGACGGAAAAAATGCAATGGTCAGATTCCTTAATCTAATTGCTTCTGAACCAGATATTGCCAGAATCCCGATTATGATTGATTCATCAAAATGGGAAATCTTGGAAGCAGGATTACAGGTCGTTCAAGGAAAACCTGTTGTGAATTCTATCAGTTTAAAAGGTGGTGAAGAAGAATTCATCAAGCAGGCAAAAGCGATTAAAAGATATGGTGCAGCGGCGATTATTATGGCTTTTGATGAGGTTGGACAAGCTGATAATTACGAAAGAAGAATAGAGATTTCCAAAAGGTCTTATGATATTTTGGTGAATCAAGTTGGGTTTCCTTCCGAAGATATTATTTTTGACCTTAATATTTTTCCTGTTGCAACAGGAATGGATGAACACCGTAGAAATGCCATTGATTTTATCGAAGCTACAAGATGGGTTCGTACCAATCTTCCAAATGCTTCCGTAAGTGGTGGTGTTTCAAATGTTTCGTTTTCGTTTCGTGGAAATGATTCCGTGCGAGAAGCGATGCATTCTGTTTTCCTTTACCACGCGATAAAAGCTGGGATGAATATGGGAATCGTGAACCCAACGATGTTGGAAGTTTACGACGAAATTCCAAAAGATTTATTGGAATTAGTAGAAGATGTAATGCTCGATAGAAAGGACGATGCGACAGAAAAACTTCTCGATTATTCCGAAAAACACAAATCAACCAAAAAAGAAAAAACCGAAGATCTTAGCTGGAGAGAACAGGATTTACAAAGTAGAATTACGCACGCTCTGGTAAAAGGAATTGACCGTTTTATAGAAGAAGATACAGAGGAAGCCAGAAAAGCTTCAAAACGTCCGCTCGATGTTATTGAAATTAACCTGATGAATGGAATGGGCGTTGTCGGTGACCTTTTTGGAAGCGGAAAAATGTTTTTGCCTCAGGTGGTGAAATCGGCGAGAGTAATGAAAAAAGCGGTAGCTTATCTTCAGCCTTTCATTGAAGCAGAAAAAGACCAGACTCAAAAGTCCAACGGAAAAATCCTTATGGCAACCGTAAAAGGCGATGTTCACGATATTGGTAAAAATATTGTGAGCGTAGTGTTGGGTTGTAACAATTACGAAATCGTGGATCTCGGTGTGATGGTTCCCGCAGAAAAAATCATCCAGACTGCAATTGATGAAAAAGTGGATGTGATTGGATTGAGTGGATTGATTACACCAAGTCTTGATGAAATGGTTCACATTGCAGACGAACTGGAACGTAAAAATCTTGACTTTCCTTTATTAATTGGAGGTGCAACAACTTCCAAAGCGCATACGGCGGTTAAAATTTCACCTAAATATTCCAATACAGTTGTTCACGTGAATGATGCTTCCAGAGCGGTTGGTGTGGTGAGTTCTCTTTTGAACAAGGACAAATCCAATGCTTATGCTTTGGAAATCAGAAAAGATTATGATGAATTCCGTGAAAAATTCTTGAATCGCCAAGTTGATAAAGAATATGTTCCGATTGCAGAAGCGCGTGAGAAAAAATTCAAAATTGATTGGGAAAATGAAATTATTCAAACACCGAAAAAATTAGGAATCACCATTATCGAAGACCAAAATCTGGATGATTTAGTTGAATTTATCGATTGGTCTCCGTTTTTCAGAAGCTGGCAATTGTTCGGGAAATTTCCTGAGATTTTAACTGATAATGTGGTTGGAGAACAAGCGACGATTTTATTCAATGAAGCGCAGACAATGCTCAAGAAAATTCTGAAAGAAAAGAGTTTTGTTGCAAAAGGTATTTTTGGGATTTTCCCTGCGAATGCGAATGAACAAGATGATATTTTGGTTTATGATGACCATCAGAATGTGATTTCAACTTTCAGAACTCTGCGTCAGCAACATAAAAAATCCGAAGGGAAAGAATATTTTGCTTTAAGTGATTTTATTGCGCCTGAAAATTCCGGAAAACAAGATTATATCGGAACTTTCTGTGTTTGTACAGGTTTCGGAGCAGATGAATTGGCAAAAAAATATGAAGACCAAAACGATGATTACAATGCGATTATGGTAAAAGCTTTGGCAGACCGTTTTGCAGAAGCCTTTGCCGAATATCTTCACAAAAAAGTAAGAACCGAATATTGGGGTTATTCTGAAAATGAAACTCTAGATAACGAGGAATTAATCAAAGAAAAATATCTCGGAATTCGTCCCGCTCCAGGTTATCCTGCCTGTCCTGACCATTTGGAAAAATTGACCATTTGGGATTTGCTTAAAGTTGAAGAAAACATTGGAGTGACTTTAACTGAAAGTCTGGCAATGTGGCCAACAGCAGCAGTTTCTGGCTATTATTTTGGGAACGAAAAATCAAAATATTTCGGAGTTGGAAAAATTGATGAAGACCAATTGAAAGATTTCGCTGAAAGAAAAAATGTCGAATTGGATTACGCCAGAAAATGGCTGGCTCCTAATTTAGTGGATGGTTGATGGTTGTCGGTTGATGGTAATTTTCCATCGAATAAAAATCCAACAACTAACAACTAACAACTACCAACAAACAACTAAAAAATTTATAATGAAAATTACTGACCATATAAAAAACGCCAACGGCAAAACGCTTTTTTCTTTTGAGATTGTTCCTCCACAAAAAGGAGTGGGAATTGCGGATTTGTATAAAAATATTGACCCTTTGATGGAGTTCAAACCACCATTTATTGATGTTACAACTTCTCGAGAAGAGTACATCTTTTTGGAAAGAGGAAACGGTTTGATGGAGCGAAAAATCACTAGAATGCGTCCTGGAACTTTGGGAATTTGTTCGGCGATTCAAAATAAATATAATGTTGATACCGTTCCACACGTTCTTTGTGGTGGATTTACCAAAGAAGAAACCGAATATCTTTTGGTGGATTGTATGTATTTGGGAATCAATAATATTGTAGCTCTTCGTGGTGATGCAATGAAAGGCGAAAAATATTTTGAGCCTTCCAAAGGCGGACACAAATATGCTTCTGATTTGGTAAAACAGATTCACGATTTGGGAATTGGAGAATATCTGCACGGCAAGATAGAATCGGACGTTGATAACAGTTTTTGCATTGGTGTTGCGGGTTATCCTGAAAAACATATTGAAGCGCCATCTATGAATTATGACCTTCGAATGTTGAAGAAAAAAGTTGAAGCAGGTGCAGATTACATCGTGACTCAAATGTTTTTTGATAATCAAAAGTTCTTCGAATTCGTAAAACAAGCCAGAGAAATTGGGATTGATGTTCCGATTATTCCAGGAATTAAACCTATTGCTACCAAAACGCATTTGCAAATGTTACCACAGGTTTTCAAAATTGATTTACCAGAAGCATTAATCAATGAAGTTCTTAAATGTAAAACCAATAACGATGTTCGTGAAGTTGGTATAGCATGGGCAATCAACCAAAGCAAAGAACTCTTAGACTTTGGAATTCCTGTTCTGCATTTTTACTCGATGGGGAAAAGTGATAATATTCTCAAAATAGGAAGAGAAGTATTTTAAGACAAAAAGAGGTGTAGTTTGCATCTCTTTTTTTAATTTTACGATTCAAGTTTTAATATGAAATTATCAGGGCCTTTCAAGCAAATCGTCACGCTCAATAATCTTCCATTAAAAGGAAAATTACAAGATGAATCTTTAGAAATCATTTCCAATGGAGGAATTTTTACAGAAAATGGAATCATTCGAAAAGTGGGTGATTTTGATTCTTTAAAACAGCAATTTCCAGATTCAGAAATTGATTTTATTAAAGGTGAGCAAATTGCAATTCCGGCTTTTGTGGATGCACATACGCATATTTGTTTTGGAGGAAATCGGGCTAATGATTTTGCAATGCGCAATGCAGGCAAAACTTATCTGGAAATTGCAAAATCCGGTGGCGGAATCTGGAGTTCTGTTCAACATACGCGAGCTTCTTCAGAGGAAGAGTTAGTTAAAGGAATTCTCGAAAGAGTTAATCAACTTATCAAACAAGGCATCACAACAATCGAGATAAAAAGCGGTTACGGTTTAAATGTTGAAGAAGAACTCAAAATGTTACGAGCAATCAAAAAAGCTCAGGCAAAAACTAAAGTAACCTTAGTTCCCACTTGTCTTTCTGCACATCTTAAATCTAAAGATTTTGATGGAAGTTCAGAAGAGTATCTCAATTATATTTTAGAACAGATTTTACCAAAAGTAAAAGACGAAAATCTAGCGGATAGAGTTGATATTTTTATCGAGAAATCAGCTTTTCAGCCAGAAGAAAGTAAAAATTTCCTTTTGAAAGCAAAAGAATTAGGATTTCAAATCACCGTTCATGCAGACCAATTTACAGCCGGAAGTTCAAGAATTGCTGTTGAAGTTGGCGCAAAATCTGCCGATCATCTGGAAGCCACCATTGATGAAGATATTGAGTTTTTAGCAAATTCAAATACTGTTGCAGTTGCTTTGCCCGGTGCAAGTTTAGGATTGGGCGAACCTTTTTCCCCGGCTAGAAAAATCCTTGACAAAGGCGGAATTCTTGCCATCGCAACCGATTGGAATCCCGGTTCTGCACCAATGGGAAATCTTGTAACTCAAGCTTCCATTTTGGCAACTTATCAAAAATTGACCACTGCTGAAGTGTTGTCTGCAATTACTTTCCGGGCAGCATTTGCTTTAGGTTTGGAAGACAGAGGCGTTTTGGCTGAAGGAAAAAAATCTGATTTTCTAATTTATAAGACAGATAATTTTCAAAATATTCTTTACCATCAAGGAAGTCTTTTGCCGGATAAAATTTATTTGGATGGTAACCCATTATAAGAAACAAAAAACGCTTCCAAGATTTGAAAGCGTTTTTTTGTTAATTCTGAGTAAGTTCTGATAAAACCGGTCCTGATGAAACCAATTCCAGAGCTTCGTCATTATCTGTAAATTGTTCAAAATATTTAATATATCTTCCGGCCAAATCTTTAGCTTTTTTCTCCCAATCAGAATGATTTACATAAGTATCTCTTGGGTCAAGGATATTTTCGGAAACATTTGGCAATGCAACTGGGAATTCCAGATTCATAACCGGAACTTTATTGGTTTCAGCTTTATCAATACTTCCATCAATGATGGCGTCAATAATTGCTCTTGTATCTTTCAGAGAAATTCTTTTTCCTGTACCATTCCAGCCTGTATTTACTAAATAGGCTTTTGCCCCGTGTTCCTTCATTTTTCCAATCAACGTTTTGGAATACATCGTTGGATGAAGTGTCAAAAACGCTTCTCCAAATGCCGGTGAAAAGGAAGGAGTTGGTTCTGTGATTCCCAATTCTGTTCCTGCTAATTTTGATGTATATCCACAAAGGAAATGGTATTGCGCTTGTTGGTCTGTCAAGATAGAAACTGGTGGCAAAACTCCAAACGCATCTGCTGACAAATAAATGATTTTACTAGCGTGACCAGCCTTAGAAGGCAGAACAATTTTGCTGATATGATAAATTGGATAGGAAACTCTTGTATTTTCCGTAATCGAGCCGTCTGCATAATCTACGTTTCCTTCGTCGTCTGTAATTACATTTTCCAACAACGCATCTCTTCTGATTGCGCCGTAAATATCCGGTTCTTTTTCTTTACTCAGGTCAATTACTTTTGCATAGCAACCACCTTCATAATTGAAAACGCCGTTGTTATCCCACCCGTGTTCATCATCGCCAATCAAATAACGTTTTGGGTCTGCAGAAAGTGTCGTTTTCCCAGTTCCGGAAAGTCCGAAGAAAACAGCCACATCGCCGCCTTCGCCTACGTTTGCAGAACAATGCATAGAAGCCATTCCCTTCAGCGGAAGATAATAATTCATAATAGAAAACATTCCTTTTTTCATTTCTCCGCCGTACCAAGTTCCACCGATAATCTGCATTTTCTTGGTCAAATCGAACATTACAAACACTTCAGAATTCAGTCCGTGTTGCTCCCAATTGGGGTTTACAGATTCGGAAGAATTGATGACTACAAAATCCGGTTCATCATAATTTTGAAGATCATAATGAGAAGGTCGAATGAACATATTCATCACAAAATGAGCCTGCCAAGCCACTTTTGTAACGAACCTTACTTTCAGTCTTGTATCCTCGTTCGAACCACAATAGGTATCAATAACATAGATTCTGTCGCCGGAAAGGTCTTTGGTTACAATGTCTTTTAACTCATCAAAAACTTCGACTGTAGTTGGACGATTGATGTTTCCGTCCCACCAAATCGTATCCTGAGTGATATTGTCTTTTACAATATATCTGTCTTTTGGAGACCTACCGGTAAAAATTCCTGTTTTTACAGCCACAGCTCCCGACTTTGTCAAAACGCCTTTAGCAAATCCGGAATTATTCGGGTCCATTTCAGCTTGAAAAATTTCTTCGTAAGTAGGATTGTGGATAATCTCTTTCGGATTGAAAATACCTTGACGTTCAAGATAAGATTTTAACTTGTCCATTTTTAATTTTTTTTGAAGATTAAGGGTGTTGCGACAAATGTAAAAATATCGGCGAATTATCAATGCATTTATAAACTGACTTTAATCAGTTTAAATAATATTTGCAATTAATTAATAATCAA
This sequence comes from Flavobacteriales bacterium UBA2306, assembly GCA_002345565.1. Classification (GTDB taxonomy): domain Bacteria; phylum Bacteroidota; class Bacteroidia; order Flavobacteriales; family Weeksellaceae; genus Epilithonimonas. The sequence goes on from DDVS01000004.1 coordinate 99,557, forward strand.
TTAATTAAATCTTTCCAAGAAAATATTTTGGAAAAACCACGCTGTTTGAAATAGTCTTGGTAATCTCCAAATTTGGATGCAAGAACGAAATCTCCTCCCCAAGCTCCCAAACTTTTGACAAAACTTGGACAATCTTGGAAATATTTTTCTTTTACAGTTGGAGTTTCGAGAAAATTGGATAGTTTTTGCTCGTGAATTGTCATTAATTCTGAAAATTCTTCCAAATTTTGACTATTGACAATCTTTTTGGTTAATTTAGAATAGTCATTGATTAATTCCGTTGAAGTCGGCTTGGATCTGTAATGAGAAATTCCTTCTCTCGAATCTTGTTTATGATTAAGATGAATGAAAATCAACTCATCTTTAAAACTCGGTTGAAAATCTATCGTTTCATAAACTCTTTCAGGAAAACGACTGTAAAGAACTGCAGATTTTTTTTTGGCAACAGCAACGTCATAACCACTTCCTCCTAAACTAATTTCATTAAGAATAAAAGGGTCGATATTTGCCCATTCTGCAAGATTATTCATCAAGGTAGAACTGCTTCCTAATCCAAAGTCTGAAGGAAACTGAAGATTGGTTTTGATGTGATAAGAAGTATGACTTTTTAGTTTGGTATCAGAAAGATTCTGAACATTTTTGAGCGTTTTAAGAATGAATTCTGAAGCTTTGGAATCGTTAGTTTCAAGGATTTTCCAATTTTTATAATCAATTGTAGCCTTTAACCATAATTGATTTTGATGATATGCTTCCCAAAAAATCAATGACTTCCGGTCTTCATTCTCTGTATAAAAAAGCTCTTGTCCCAGCTTCGTTGGAATAGCTAGAACAAGAGCGCCATCAACAGCAACATATTCTGAGGTAAGCATTAGCTTGCCCGGTGAAAATATCCTGCTCATTTGTTGATTATTTATATTGCAGATGCAACACTTACTTCCGGATTAATTTTCTTAATCAAACCTTGAAGCGTTTTACCCGGTCCAACTTCTATAAAATTATTGGCTCCATCTTTTATCATATTCTGCACACTCTGAGTCCATTTTACCGGACCAGTCAACTGAGCAATCAAATTTTTCTTAATTTCCTCGGGATCAGAAACTGCGGTAGTTGTGATGTTCTGGTAAACCGGAATTGTTGCTTTACGGAATTTGGTTTTCTCTATCGCTGCAGCCAATCTTTCTTGAGCAGGCATCATCAATGGTGAATGGAAAGCGCCATTTACAGGTAGTAATAAAGCTCTTTTTGCACCATCCGCTTTCAAAGCTTCACAAGCTTTCTCAACAGCTGCTGTTTCGCCAGAAATCACCAATTGTCCAGGACAATTGTAATTTGCAGGAACTACGATTCCTTCGATTTCTGCACAGATTTCTTCAACTTTGGTATCTTCTAAGCCAAGAATTGCAGCCATAGAACTTGGGTTGATATCGCAAGCCATTTGCATTGCTTGAGCTCTTTCGGAAACCAATTTCAATCCGTCTTCGAAAGACAGAACGCCGTTGGCAACCAAAGCAGAAAATTCTCCTAAAGAATGTCCGGCAACCATTTCTGCGCCCAAACCATTTGCTACTTTTACCGCAGCAACCGAGTGTAGGAAAATAGCTGGCTGAGTTACGCTGGTTTTTTTAAGATCTTCGTCTGTTCCGTTGAACATTACAGAAACGATATCAAAACCAAGAATATCATTGGCAGAATCCATCAGGTCTTTCACGTCTTTTCGGGAATCGTAAAGTTCTTTTCCCATCCCGACAAACTGTGAACCCTGCCCAGGAAATACAAGTGCTTTCATATATTTATAAATGATAATTGATGATTGATAAATGATTATGTCATCAATGTTTTAAAAATTTTATTCTAATACTAATCTTTTGAATGCTTGAGCTAAAAATAATTGAAATTGCGAATCCTGAATCAATTATCATCCATCGCTTATCAACTATAATTATTGCATCAATCTTACAACTCTGTAACCGTTGTTAATGTAAGCTCCGTTTGGTTTTGCTTTTACAAATTCGAATTTTGTAGCTAATTGCGTTTGAGATTTGCCGATTTGTTTGAAAATTTCTCCTTTTTTGTTTTCTCTCGTCAGCATATCATTCATCACATCAAAACCGATTACGGCATATTTTGAAGGCGTTTTACAATATTTCCCTTTGTAAGCCGCAAGAATTTCTTTTTCAAAATCTCCATCATAATTGATTTTTCTATCCATTAGATAAACCAAACTCGCTTTCGAAAGGTCATCTACATTTTTTTCAAAACTTGGACTGTAGAACATACTAAAAGCCTTCACACCTTCTGTCTGTTTTCCAAGAGCAATCACTTTTGAAGCAAAAGCAGCGCCTGCAGATTCGTCATCATCAGCTAAAACTGCAATAACAGGAACAGATTGTCCCGTCATCATATTATTTTCCAAGTGAATTTCTGATGAAGAATTAACAATAATTACATTAGGTTTTGATAATGATTTTTCCAAACCTGCTTTAATCGCATTCGCATTCGCTTTGGAATTGTCTGCAACGATATAGATTTTCTGGTCCTGATAAACCTGACCAACTTCTTTCACAATTCTGTCTGAATAAACCGAATTTTCAGTTTCGACGATAATCAGATTGCTGTAATCAAAAAGGTCTTCTGAATTCGCAAAAGGCGCAACTACAGGAATCTTTTTATCATTCACAAATCTTAGAACTTCAAGAACACTTGATTTGAAAAAAGGGCCTACAATCAAATCTGTATTATCTGGATTGATTTGAGAAAGACTGTTTTTGAAAGTCGTTTCGTTTCCCGCATCTACAACTTTGATGTCTAGTTTTTGTCCGTTGGTTGCATTTCTTTCAGCGGCTAATTTCGCCCCAGTCAAGAAATCCATAGACATTGTTCTGTACTTCGCATCGTTCGCATCATATCCGAAAGGCAACATCAAAACAACACTCAAAACATCACCGCTTTTCTTAGAATACATCGGGTCTTGTTTCTTGATTTTCAAAGTCATTCCTGCTTTCAAACCATCAGAAAGATTTGGATTAAGGCTAATCAACTGGTCAAGGGTAACATTAAATCTGTTCATAATACTGAACATCGTATCACCACTTTGAACCGTGTAAGTCACATAATCATCTTCCGAAGAACTTACATTTGATGTTTTTACAGGCTCAGAAACGCTTGTCTGAGTTGTCGTTTTTGTAACCGGAGCCGAAGTTGTATTGCTTTGAGAGTTATCTTCAACATTAATAGAATTATTTGAAGTTGCAACAGAATCTGAACCAGATACTCTGATGGTTTCACCTGGTTTCAAACCTGTGGTTTCCAATCCCGGATTCAAAGCGAATAACTGCTTTTGAGTCAGGTTGAATTGTCTCGAAATTTTATAATAATTGTCTTTTGCCTGAACAACGTATAAACCTTTGTCGGAAGAAGTGGTTTCAGTTTTAGTTACTGTTTTTACTTCCGCAGGTTTTTCCGTCGTAGTCGTTGTTGTCGTTTGAACAACTGTTGCAGGTGCAGAACCTCCAAATTTCTGAATATTATCTAATGGCAAAGTAATTTTATCACCGATTTTCATATGAGAATTCAACTCAGGATTCAGTTTTCTAAGGTCAGCCTCAGAAATTTGATACTGTTTTGTAATTCCGTAGATAGTTTGCTTTGGCTGTAAAGTAATGGTTCCTGTTTTACCATTTTTGTTTCCAGAATTTGTAGCAACAGGTGTTGAAGTTGAAGCTGTTGCTTTTGAGCTTCCACTTTTTAAAACCACAATGACATCACCAATTTTAAGACCGCCTTCTTTCTTGGAAGGATTCAATTGATACAATTCATCAATCGTGATACCATATTGTTTAGAAATCCCGTAAGGCGTTTCCTTTGGTGCAACAGTGTGGGTTTTCTGTGCCGAAAGCCCTAAAAACCCGATAAGTCCTGATAAAATGAAAATCTTTTTAACCATCCTTTTTTTATATTGCTACAAAAATAATGCTTTCAGATTAAATGGAAGAAATTATCAGTTCCGATTTTTGAACATCCATTTGTTGATAACTATCGGCAATCCATTGCTTGCCAAAATCCGCATAGAACACGCTGAAATTCAACACTCTTTCTTGCCAAGTTCCGCCTGTATGAACTTTCAGAAATAGATTTTGCATCTGGTCAAATTTCTCAGATTGCTTTATTTTCTCCGCTTTCAAAAGACGTTTTTGCATTCTTTTGAATGATTTTAATTGTCGTGTTTCCTCTGCATTCACAAGGTTTACAAACGTTTTGTCTGTTTGTTCCGCCTTTATTTTTATTTCTGAAAACGAATTAATCAAATCTTGTTCTTTTTGCTCAAGAAGTGATTTGATTTCATTGTTATCTAATATTTTTTGATTGATGACTTCTGCAAAATTCCCGAAGAAATCTTCGATTTTCAAGCCTGAGTTTTCAATTTTTCTGAAAGTTTTTTCTTCCAAAAACAACATCGAATTTCTTGGAATCAAAATTGGAAAAAGAAGATTAATGGATTCAAAATAATCTTTAAGTTCTATCCAATACATAATCTCGGCGTTTCCGCCAACGTAAGCCAGATTCGGCATAATCGTTTCCTGATAAGCCGGACGAAGAACTGCATTTGGGCTAAATTTTTCGGGATGATTTTCCAATTCGTTGAGAATCTCTTCTTCTGAGAATTTCAAATCGGTGTCAAGAATGAAATAATCATTGTTGATTTTCTCGATTCTGTTTCTGGTTTCTGTTAAATAAAAGAGATTGATTTCTCTCGGATTGACTTGGACTTTGCCATAATTATCTTCCAGAAATTGTCTTTGATTTTTAGTAGTTTCGAAAAGTTGATTCGATAATAATTCTTTTCTAAAAATATCTTTGACCTGTTTTTTCAGTTCTTTTTCATTTCCATCGATTGTCAGTAATCCGTAATCTGAAAACAATTGATTCACCAAATATCGAATCGCTTGTGTATGTGTTTTTCCTTTTTGATAAGCTTTTTTAATCCAAAGAATCAATTCCGTTCCATAGAGATTATCTTTGAATTCTTTCTCAAACTCCTGAATGAAAAAAGCTTCATCGATTTTGATATTTCCAACATCGCCACCAGCATTTCCTTTGATTTCGTAATAATGTTCACGTGTTTTGAAATGATTGATTTCATCAAAATCGTGGTCTTCCGTTGCCATCCAAAAAACAGGAACGAAATTGAATTCCGGGAAATTAGATTTCAGAAATTCAGCCGTTTTGATAGTCTGCAAAATCTTATAAACAAAGAAAACCGGACCTGTAAACAAGTTTAGCTGATGCCCAGTTGTAATAGTGAAAGTATTTTTATCTTTTAAAGAAAAGAGAAATTCCAATTGTTTTGGAGACATCTGCTCTTCTTGATTCTGAGAAAAAATCGCATTATGAAGAACTTCTCTTTTATCATCAGAATAGGAATTTTGTTTTTCCATAATCTGATTTTTGAAATTCTCCAAGTCAAAAACTTTTCCTTGAAATCCGTTCAGGTTTTTTTTCAGAAAGTCTTTTACCAATTTGGGAATGCTGTCTATATTTTCGAAACCGATGGTCATTTGGTTGTCTGTTGTTGGTTGATTGTTGCTGGCTTGCAACCCGACTTATCTCTAATTTATCTATTTTTTTCATCTGAATCGATGAATCTCGTTCCTCGATTTGAGCGGACACTTAGACAAGCTCAGTGTGACAAATTGCGAGCGGAAGGTGGATTAAGCTGCCATAATTATTCTCACAAAATTAGTGGAAAAGATACCAAACTACGCCCAAATTCAATCGAAAATCATAAATAGGGTAATTTGGCGCCGTGAACGACTTGTTCTGCATAAAAGTCTGATTGATATGCTGACCTTCTACATAGAAAAACATACGTTTCACTCTCATATTGATGTAAACATCCGCAATCGGTTTTCCACCAATTGAATACGCGTTTGTTCCAGGCAAAATATATTCATTAAGAATTGGTAAATATTCTCTTGAAGCAAACTTGGTAAAGTAATATAATTTAACACCGGCTTGGATTTCTGCTGCTTTTTTGAATGCCGGAGCTTGATAATATAAATTAACGCGACCAATAAAATCGGGCATTGGTAGAAGATTATCATTTGTCAAGGCTTTTTGAAACAATACTCTTCCGTTCAAATGAAATTTTCTATAGTTAGCAGTTGCTTCTCCTCCAATTTGAGAAATATTGAGCGAAGATGAACTCTGTTGTGGCTTAGCTGAATTATCAAAATAAGTGTAATTATCAATTCTGTAATAATCTACAAACAATTGTGTGTTGAACCATTTTGCCAATTTCAAAGTTCCACCGATTTGCGTTACAGCTTCGTTATTTGGATTTTGCAGATAATAGTTGTAATTGAGATAATGTGAAGAATTCACCAAATAATTAAAACTCGGGTAAGCTGATTGGAAATTAACACGACCTTCTACCAAATAATCTTTGATTGGTTCGAAAATAAATTCATTAGTTGTTTTGATGTAATCGCCGAATTCGGAACCTTTGGAAATTTCCAGGAAAGATTTCAGTTGGATTTTATCTAATAATTTAATTTGTAAATTCCCAACTGCTCCGAATCTTTGTTCCTTGAAATAACCTGGGATATTTAAAATAGGATAAGCATTTTTGTTACCAAAATTCAATGATTGATGACGAAATCCTGCATCTAGCTTAAATTTTTCGTTATCCCAAACTAGACTAATTGTGTTACTTAGATTATTGGATACTTTTTTGCTTCCAAGAGGAAATCCTGTGATATCTGCACCTCCAAAGAAATCTACATTTGTTGATGTTTCTGAGAAATAATATTTGTTACCTTGATGAAAAATTGTATGCCTTAGCTTGAAAGGATATTTTGCTGGGTCAAAAGGAGAAAATTCTTGACTGAAATAATATCTTCTGTAGTCATATCTGGATTCTACTCCGGATAAATTGGTTTCAATATTTTGACGGTTATTAAATCTGGAATCTCCACTTAAAAACACATCTAAATCTGCAATTCCGCCGTTTTCCTGATTATCTACATTTTGATGAATGTAATGGGCATAAGCTTCATATTTTCCATTGGGCGAATGATAATGGCCGCTGAAAATGGTATTGTTATTTGCTGCAAGACTGTTTCGGTAAAGGCCTTGTGACCTCAGTCCCATATATTCTAGTGCAAAGTTGAAATTCTTCCCAATATTCTGAGTATATGTTGTATGAAGCTGCCCTCCATTTTTCATAGCATTGTTGTAGAAAAACGTCGTGGTAGGCGTTTTCACATCATAATAATTGATATCGTTTTCGCCTAAAATGTTGAAGGATTTATTCTGAGGAAGAAGACTGAGATTTTGCTCAGCATTTTTTTCATACATTAAATTCTGAAATCCGGAACCGACATTGGCATACTGGATTTTCCCAAAATTGTCTTTTTTGTTGTATTGAGTAACAATGTATGACCTTTCAATAGCGAAAGTTGTATCATAGATCTTCTTTTCAGAAAATCTTTTTTTGAACTGATAATCGTAGATGGTTGGTTTGTATATTTCTAAAGAATCCTGCTCTCCGGAGACCACTTTAAGAGTATCTGCGGGGAGTTTGTTAGAATCTGTTTTGTTGATTTGCTGTGCCAATATATTTATGTTGAAAAAAATCAACCCGGCTAATAAATATTTCATTCAGAAAATTTGAGTACAAAAATACTAATTATGCTGAAATAAAAAATCCCGCAGATATACTGCGGGATTTGAGTATGAAAAATAATGGGAATTATTTTTTGATAAATTTAGTAATTTGGCTCTTACCATCAGCAGTATTAACTTTTACAGCATATACTCCAGACTGAAGAGAAGACAAATTAAGTTTTTTAGAATCTGCACCAAAAGTTTTGATGATTCTACCATTCATATCTAATATCTCCACAGATTTAACGTTAAGAACTGTAGAAATATTTAATTCTCCATAAGTTGGATTTGGGCCAATTGCAATACCTTTTGTCGCACCAGCTTCTGAAGTTGATAAGATTTCCGATAAAGTGTTAACACCTTCTCCTGTACTTGAGAATGATCCACCATAGATTTCACTTGTACTTGTTGCACCATATGTAGTAATACCAGTATCGCTACTGTTATTTGTAATCTCAATCCAGTTAACCCCACCGTCAAAACTAATTGAAGATCCTCTTCCATAAGTAGAACTTGCACCTCCCGATAACAAAGTTTGAACCGTTCCAGGAACATATTTTAGTGATGTAGGATAAAGCGTTCCTGATATAAGGTCAACAGGTTCAAAGTTAACACCAGCATCTGTAGTTTTATAAATAATTCCAAAAATACTTAATACCCATGCCGTATTAGCATCTTTTAATGCAATTTCACCAGATTCACCAGCTCCTCCAAAATCACTTAATGGAGATGAAACCGTTTCTAACCAAGTTGCTCCCTTATCATTAGATCTATAGATACGACCAAAGTTAGAACCACACCAAATAGTATTACCAGCTACAGATTTATTATGAACATACGCATATTCTCCTGTTTGGGCTGCACCACCTGCAACGGCCGTCCAAGTTGTTCCGCCATTAGTTGTTGTATAAACTTCTAATTTTCCATTAACCGGATCTCCCATTGCCATTCCTGTATTGGTATCCCAAAAATAAATAACATTTGGGAAAGAAGCACCTTGATTAAAAGAAGCTGTCCCTTGTTTTGTCCAAGTCGTTCCACCATCTGCGGTTTTCCAAACTCCCTGAGTGCTTCCAGAGTTTGCATATCCAATCACCCAAGCTGTATTACCATCTCCAGCGGCAATATCAGATACGGAAACTGTTGTTGGAATCCCTGTCATTGTTCCACCTACCCAAGTATTTCCACCATCAGAAGTTTTTGTAAAAACTCTGTAATCTGCATCGTTTCCTGTTCCATCTGCACCAAATCCCCAAACAACACCTCCTGCTTTTGCATCTAGCACTAACGGATAAGTTCCTGCTGCTGGAAAATTACTGCTATGAGGCGTCCAAGTTGGAGCTGATTGTGCATTAGCAAATAAAGCTAATACAGCTGCTGCGAGTGTAAAGATTTTTTTCATAAGATTTAATTTTAAATTAAAGTTAAAGATACTTTTTATTGTTTATTAAAAAATCATATTTAACAGTTTTTAAGTTTAAATGCTGTTAAATATGATTATAATTCAAACTATTTGTCCCAATTAGGAGCTTGTGTAATATTTGGATTTGTTTGGATTTCCCCTAGTGGAATTGGCCAAATAAATCTTCTATCACCCACTGGAATTGTACCTATAGAACTACCATTAACGCCATTGGTTTGGTATTTTACGACTGCTTTATTATTTCTTTTAAGATCGGTAAACCTCATTCCTTCCAAGAAAAACTCAAAGCCTTTTTGTCTTAAAATCTCATCTAATACAGCAGTCCCTGTATATGTTGCCGTATAATTAGGATCTCTATTAGCGATAACCCAACTTTTTAAAGTTGTAAAAGCGGTTGTAGGATTAGTATGGTATTGCGCTTCTGCCTTTATGAAATAAGCTTCTGTCTTTCTTAGTAATACCACATCCCTGATACCACTAATGTATTTTTTAACATTAATAGGGGCTGGGAGATCCGGATAAGTGGTAGCGTTGTTAGCATACCATGCTGTATTCTTTTTTCTAATATCTGTAGCACTAAAACTATTATAAAAAGGCGCTGCCATAAAGTTTTGTTTATAAGCTCCCGCCATTCCCCAATAAGGCTGTAAAGAATTGGTTGACAAACTATTGTATTCTAATTGGAATAGCGTCTCGGCATCAGACTCTGCTGCTGCTGTTGACAGGAAATAACTAGTGAAACGGCTGCCACTATCTAATTGCCCTCCAAGATCAATTACTTCTTGTGCATACTTTTCAGCATTCGTATAATCTTTTTTAAACATATAAGCTCTTGCCAGGATAAGTTTTACCGCATTGGTATTGAAGGAGTTGTTATTGCTATAAATTGCAGAATTTCCATCAGCTTCAAAAGCAGCTAAAGCTGAAGTTAAATCAGAAATAACATTATTGATAACCGTTGAAACGCTTTGTCTTGGAAGTTTTGCTTCTATATCATAAGTTACAGGATATGGAACACCTAAACTTTGATCGCCTTCTCCATAGTTAGGAGAAAACAAACCTAACAAAGCCAAATAATCAAAAGCTCTAATCACTTTTGCGTGAGCAAAAAGTGTTTTTGTTCTAACGGCAGATTCATCTGCAGCTTCTGGTACTTTGCCTTCATAAGCTAACACTATATTAGTGTTGGCAATTGACTTATAAAGAGAAGCCCAAATACCAGTGCTAGCACCACCATCTACTGCCAAATGGTTTTCTGCATTAGTAGAGACATAATATCCAGAATTTTTTGCACTTACAAAACCAATATCTCCTGTAAGCTCCTGGTAAGTAATATAATCTCCACCAAAAATAGACATTGTAGAATATAAGCCGTTTATAGAAATTTTTAAATCGCTTTGAGTTTTGATAGCACCATCAAGTACAATGTAACCAGCATCTGCATAGTTTTCCTGTAAATAGTCATCCGAGCAAGATGATAGAGACATCAATCCTGCTAAAATAGCTGTTATAAATATTTTATTTTTCATTTCTTAATTATTAATATTATTAAAAATCAACCACTACACCTAATAGCACTTGTCTCATAATTGGCTGTGTCTGGTCATAAATCCCAGCACCTCCTATGTAACCTCCTATATGATTACTTCTGGTCTCCGGATCAAATTTAAGATCTTTATCAAATGTGAAAGTCAGTAAATTAGTTCCTCTAACGTAGAAATAGACACTATTGATTTCTTTTACTTGCAAATCTTGTTTATTTAATCTAAAACCTAGCTCTGCACTTTTTAACTTGATATAATCTCCTTTATAAAGATATCTTGTAGAGTGGTATTTTGTAACGGAGTTACCTGGTCTGTACTGAGGTCTGTCTGCATTTGGATTTTCCGGAGTCCATGCATTTCTAACATCTTGAACTTGTTTTAGACCAACATCCTGTCCGTCTGCATCATAGTATCTACCCCAAAGATCATATACTGAGAAATCGCCGGCATAAGTTGCTAAGAAGCTAAAAGTTAATTTCTTAAAGGTAAAACTATTGGTTAAACCAGCCGTATGCGTAGGAATTGATTTTTCGCCAACAAAGTCCGCATTAATTGCTGCAGAACCTGCTTGACCGTTGCTTAAAACTGTCTTACTAGCATCTGTGTACCATAAAGCATCACCATTGCTATGATCTACGCCAGCATAGGTTCTAAGGAACCACTCTGATGGATCATGACCTACGACATATCTTTTAAAATAATCTATTGCTATAAAAGATGCGTCTCCAGCAAGTCCTAATACTTTTGCTCTTGTGTAGGAGTAATTTCCATTAACAGACCAAGTAAAGTCTTCATTTTTAACAGCATCATAAGAGAAGCTACCTTCAAACCCTTTACTTTCAGACCTTAAAGCGTTCCCTGGCAAGACACTAAATCCTGTAGATGGCGTGTTTGGGATAGCTGTTGTTAATTGTTCTTCTATTAAGTTTTTATAAACATCAAAAGTCATTCTAAGCTTGTTGTTTACAAATCCAAAATCTACCCCAATGTTAGATTTTTTGGAAGTTTCCCACTGCAAATTTTCATTACCAGGATTGTTTACTGCGTATCCATTTTCATTAAGATAAGAAGAAACTTGGTATAGAGTTGCCTTGTTGTAGTAAGCCATATTATTGGTACTTCCTACTTCACCATAACTTGCTCTCAGCTTGAAATTATCAAACACAGAGCTCATATCTATAATATTGGTTAAATTAAGATTAGCTCCAGCTGCAAAAAAGTTTCCATATTTGTTGTTATCTCCAAAATGAGAATAACCATCTCTTCTGAAAGATCCCATTACGTTAAAGTAATTTTTAAATCCATAAGACATTCTGGCAATATATCCAATAAGTCTATATCTTTGTTCGGTTCCTGAAGCCACAACAGGATTGGAACCCCAAGAAAGTTCGGTTTGCTCATAGTGGCCAGATGTAAAACCTGCACTAGCTGCATAAGGATATTTATCCCACTTAATAGTTGCTTCTGTCCCTAAGGAAGCTGTAAATTTATGATCGTCTTTTATTTTGAAATCATAATTGAAGAAGTTAGACCAGTTAAGCGTAGTGTAAGTATAATTAGACTGGATTGCTAAACCATAAAGTCCACTGGAAGCAGTTCCACCGTCTCCAAAATCTGGGTTACGATATTCATTTTCATCATAATAATTATAATCTACCCCAATATTTGATGAAAATCTTAAATTTTTAAGGATATTATAATCTAAACCAAATGAAGAAAGTATTTTTGTAAACACCGACTTTCTCTGGTTAATATCCTGGATTGCTACAGGATTCCATCCAACACCATTACCGCCATCTATTTTAAGGTTATAACTACCGTCATCATTATATACTTTGTTGGTAGCAGGCGTAAATCTAGCTCCAAGAACTGGATTTGCGAAATAACCATAATCTAGTGGTCCGTATTGGGTAGCTCGAGAAATCATGTTAGAAGATGCAATGGTAATTTTATCATTAACCTTAGCATCAATCTTTACTGTTGCATTTACTCTTTTGTACAACGCATCGTTGGTGATACCTTCTTGTTGTGTATTACCCAAAGATGCATAACCTTTTATTTTTTCATTACCAAATGTGTAGTTTAGGTTATATTTGGAAGCGTCCGCAGCGGATCTTCTTGTTGCTGCATCCCAATCTGTATTGGTTACACCATCCCAATTTTTAAAGAGTCCACTTTCTTTACCAATTACAGTATTAACAGCAGCATCATGGGTATAACCTCTCACATCTTCGTAACCTTTGATGAGGGTGTTAACTTGCTCTTGGGCGCTTTGCCATTTGAATTTTTCGTTAGCCGGAGTTCCGAAACCATACTCTGCCATCATTGTCAGTTTACCTTTTCCGCCTCTACCAGACTTAGTTTTAATAATTATAACCCCTGCTCCCGCTCTTGATCCATAAATTGATGTAGTTGCTCCATCTTTAAGAACTTCTACACTTTCTATGTCTGTAGGGTCAATCATAGCAAGAGCATTGGAAGTTGTAGCTACACCTGCTTGATCTCCAACCAAAACAGGCACACCATCTACAATATATAATGGTTGGTTATTACCTGTTAAACTGCTTACACCTCTAATTAAAACCGAAGCGTTAGAACCAGGTTGTCCACTATTAGCATTAATAATAGTTCCTGAAACTTGTCCTGCAATTGCCATATCTACAGATAAGGCATTTGGTTTTTCTAAAGTTTTGGATGTAACAACAGAATAAGATCCTACTTTCTGCTCTTGAGACTCTTTAATACCATATGTACCTAATACAACCACCTCTTCTATATCATTGGTCTTTGTAACGGTGTCCACTTTCTTTTTTTGCGCATTTGCAGCAATTCCAAGAAAGAAAATTGCGCCAGCACTTAGCACTCGTAATTTTACATTCATATTAACACTATTTAATTATAATCTACAAATATGTTAAAAAAAATTAACAACAACAAAAACCGATAGCGCAATCAAAGGTTTTTGTTATCAAATTATTAATTAAAAATAAAAATCAATGAAAAATTATCTTTTTTATAGAGTTTTTTTTATCAGGTTTAAAATACCTAATCCAGAAAATGTTAATTTATTCTTAACATTTATTTTGTTATTTAGAATCAATATAAATTATATATTTTTAATAAAAAAAACCGTCAAGCGACGGTTTTTATTGATTTAAAATTTATTTAAGTTTTTTCTTTACGGCTACTTCTTCATAAACTTCGAGAATATCTCCCACTTCTATATCATTGTAACCTTTGATATTAAGTCCACATTCATAACCTTTAGTTACTTCTTTTACATCATCTTTGTAACGCTTAAGACTTTCTAGTTCTCCATCAAATTTTACAATTCCGTCTCTCAGCAATCTGATTTTGGAGTTTCTGGTTACTTTCCCTGTTAGAACCATACAACCTGCAATAGATCCAACTTTAGAAATTTTGAAAACTTCTCTAATTTCAACATTACCAATAACTTGCTCTTGAATTTCTGGAGAAAGCAATCCTTCCATTGCTTCTTTAACCTCGTCAATAGCTTTGTAAATAACAGAATACGTTCTAATTTCCACCTCTTCTTTATCAGCAATATCTTTTGCATTAACACTTGCTCTTACGTTGAAACCAATCACAATAGCATCTGAAGCAGCAGCTAATAAAATATCACTTTCTGTAATTTGTCCTACACCTTTATGAAGGATATTAACCTGGATCTCTTCTGTGGACAATCTTTGCAACTGATCGGACAATGCTTCAACGGAACCATCCACGTCACCTTTAAGGATAATATTCAATTCTTTGAAATCTCCTAGAGCGATACGACGCCCAATCTCATCCAATGTAAGATGTTTTTTGGTTCTGATGGATTGCTCTCTTTGTAATTGCTCTCTCTTGTTGGCAATAGATTTTGCTTCTTTTTCATCAGAAAATACACGGAATTTATCACCTGCCGTTGGAGCTCCGTCCAGACCAAGAATCGTAACAGGTATAGATGGACCTGCTTTTTCCATTTGTCTGCCACGTTCATCCAGCATTGCTTTAACTTTTCCATGGTTTTTACCTGCAAGAACATAATCTCCAACAGTCAAAGTTCCGCTTTGTACCAGCATAGTAGCGACATAACCTCTACCCTTGTCCAGAGCAGCTTCTATAACTACACCGCTAGCTTGTTTATTAGGATTGGCTTTTAACTCTAACAATTCCGCCTGAAGAAGAACTTTTTCTAATAATAAGTCTACATTGTTACCAAACTTGGCAGAAATTTCCTGAGACTGTACATTTCCTCCCCATTCTTCTACCAAAATATTCATTGCAGAAAGTTGCTCTCTGATTTTATCTGGATTGGCATTAGGTTTATCTACCTTGTTGATTGCGATAATCATTGGAACACCGGCTGCTTGTGCGTGGGCAATTGCTTCTTTAGTTTGTGGCATCACATCATCATCTGCAGCAACCACAATAATGGCTACATCGGTAATTTGTGCACCTCTGGCTCTCATCGCCGTAAACGCTTCGTGACCAGGTGTATCTAGGAATGTTATTCTTTGGCCATTTTCCAATTTTACATTGTAGGCACCAATATGCTGTGTGATTCCACCGGATTCACCCGCGATAACATTGGTTTTTCTTACATAATCCAGCAAAGATGTTTTACCGTGATCCACGTGTCCCATTACGGTCACAATTGGCGCTCTCGGCAGCAAATCCTCTACTGCATCTGGTTCTTCTTCTGTAGCTGCTTCTTCTATGTCAGCATCGGAGAACTCTATTTTATAACCAAATTCATCTGCAACTAGAGTTAATGTATCGGCCTCCAGACGTTGATTCATGGTTACCATCACACCTAGTGAGAAACAAGCCGAAATTACTTCTGTTGCACTAACATTCATTAAAGAAGCCAGCTCACTTACGGTGATAAATTCTGTAACTTTTAATGTTCTGTCTTGCGCATCAAGTTCTTGCTGAAGTTCATCTTGTTCTCTTCTCCAAGTTCTCTTTTCTTTTCTGTATTTAGAGCCTTTAGATTTCCCTCCTTTGCTGGTAAGTTTTTCTAAAGTTTCTTTAATTTGGTTTTTAACTTGTTCATCGGTAAGTTCAACAGGCATTACACGCTGGCCTCTGTTATTATTTCCGCCACGGTTGTTATTATTGCCGCGGTTGTTATTATTACCGCCTCTGTTACCACCTTGGTTATTTCCGCCCTGACCTTGTGGACGGTTGTAATTGTTTCCTCCGCGGTTACCTCCGTTTTGGTTATTACCACCTTGCTGATTATTGTTTTGACCAGCATTATTTTGACCTGGAGTATCTTTTGTAATACGCTTTCTTTTTTTCTTAGCAGCATTATTAGAATTTCCGGATGGTTTTGGCTTGTTAAATTGAGAAAGGTCAACGGTTTGCTTCAGGATTTTTGGTCCGTCTAATTTTTGATAAACTGTTTCAATTTTCTGAGGCTCGTTGGATTGCGGAGTAGCAGGTGTTTCTTTAGCTGGAGTAGGTTCTACTTTAACTTCTGCTTTTTTCTCTTCTACAACTGGAGTTTTCTCAACTTCTTTTTCCTTTGCAGGATTTTTCTGTTTACCGGTTTCAAGTTTAGACAAATCAATTTTGTCTAGCACTTTAAACTCTTGTTTTTCCTCTTTTTTAATAACCTCTGGTTTTTCCACTTTAGGTTCCTCTTTTACAACAGGTGCTGGGCTAGGAGTTTCTTCAACTTGTTTTTGAGGATTAAGGTCAATTTTACCAAGAACTTTAGGTTCTGGGCTTAGATTTGCTTTGGCTCTTATTACCTCAGGAGCTTTTTCCTCAATTGCTAATTTTTCATCAGGAACTTTGGAAATTACTACCTCATGAGAAGCTTTTCTTTGTTCGCCATCTTTTCGGAACTCAGCTTCTAATGCAGAAAATGCCTGGTCTTCTAATAGAGCGTTAGGATTACTATCCACTTCTATACCTTTGCCTTGGAGGTATTCCACAGCTCTAGGAATAGAAATGTTAAGTTCTTTAACGGCTTTATTTAATCTTATTTTTGGCATAAATATTAATTTGCTTTTGGCTTTAGCGTTTTAAGCTTACAGCTTTATTTTTTCTTTTTATTAAGTATATTTTCGGCGGATAATGGTTCATCAATTATCCTTCCAATTCTTCTCTTAGAATATTTTTAACCTCTTCAATGGTTTCTTCTTCTAAGTCTACAATGTTTAATAATGCTTCTGTGTCTTTATCCAGAACACTTCTCGCAGTATTTAATCCCACTTTCTTGAATTCTTCAATAATCCAAGCTTCAATCTCATCATTGAATTCTACTAATTCAACATCATCATCTTCTGATGTTTCTCTGTAAACATCAATCTCATAACCAGATAACCAAGAAGCCAGCTTGATATTCTGTCCTTGTTTACCAATTACTTTAGAAATTTCATCTATTGGTGTATATACCAAGGCGTAGTTAGTTTCCTGGTTTACTTCGATTTTATTAATCGTAATATTTCCTAATGCTCTTTTTACAAGAATCTCAGGATTTTTAGACCATTGGATAACATCAATATTTTCATTTCGCAACTCTCTTACTACTCCGTGGATTCTAGAACCTTTAACGCCCACACAAGCGCCCACAGGATCTATTCTGTCATCATAAGCATCAACAGCAATCTTCGCCTTCTCACCCGGAATTCTAACTACTTTTTTAAGAATGATAGTTCCATCCTGGATTTCCGGAATTTCCAGTTCCAACAATTCTTCTAAGAATTTTGGTGCGGTTCTGGAAACAATGATTTGCGGTTTTGAACCACGAAAATCCACACTTTCCACGATACTCCTTACACTGTCTCCTTTTTTGAAAAAATCAGAAGGAATTTGGTTTTCTTTTGGAAGGATGAATTCATTACCTTCATCATCTAACAAAATTACATGTTTATGACGGATATGGTGAACTTCCCCAATAACCAGTTCCCCAATTTTATCGCGGAATTGATCATAAAGCGATGCATTAAAATGTTCTTGGATTTTAGTTGCTAAAATCTGCTTCAGTGTCAGGATATTCCTTCTTCCTAGTTTTGAAACCGGAATTTCCTGCGTATATTCTTCACCCACTTCAAACGTAGGATCAATTTTTCTTACTTCAGAAATTTCAATTTCAAGGTCATCATCTTCAGACATTTCATCTTCCACAATGATTTTATTTAAGAAAATCTGGAAATCTCCTTTATCAGGATTTACAATGACGTCAAAATGATCATCAGAATCATATCTTTTTCTTAGAAGCGTCTTAAGTGAATCTTCTATGATTGCCATCAAATCGATCTTGCTGATATTCTTTATCTCTTTAAAATCACCAAAGGCTTCTATTAAAGCTAAATTGTCCATATCTTTTTATAATGATTTTGATATTTGAATTGAACTGCATCAATTTCAAACCATCTTTATGTTAAAATTTAATTACTACTAATGCTTTTTTGATGTCTGAATAAGGAATTTCTCTTTCTTCCACAACATCTTCTTTTCCCTTCCCTACCAGTTTTGGTCTTCTGTATTCTAATTTTAAAACAATTTTTTCTTCATCCACACTAAGCAACTCGCCTTCTAAACTAGAATCATCTTTTAATGACAACTCTATCTCTCTACCTATATTTTTCTTAAATTGTCTCGGAGACTCCAAAGGTTCGCTTAACCCAGCAGACATTACCTGTAGTCCAAAATCATGAACTTCCCGATCCAGATTAAACTCTACAGCCCTGCTTGCATCCAGACAATCCTGAAGCGAAACACCATGATCGCCATCAAGAATCACTGTAATATCAGAAGCAGGAGAGATTTTAAGATCCACTAGAAACAAGTCTTCTCTGGTCTCTAGAAATTCATTTACCAAACGGCTAACTTCTGTTTTAAAATCCATATTTATACTTCAAATTACATCTACGAAAAAAGGCATTCTTGCGAAAGCCTTTCCATTTTTCCCGTAAATCTTTTGCAAAGATAACAAATTTTTATTTAATACACAAGGAACCAATTATTTCTATACCACCTGAAAGAAACAAATTTTTCTTATTTTTGCTCCAATTTAAAAATACATTTTTGTGAATATTACAATTGTTGGCACCGGTTATGTAGGCCTTTCTAATGCTGTTTTGCTAGCGCAACATCATAACGTCATTGCTCTGGATATCATTCCAGAAAAAGTGGAAATGCTTAATAATAAGCAATCTTCTATTGATGATGCCGAGATTTCAGAATTTCTTCAAACTAAAAACCTAAGCTTAAAAGCGACTTTAAACAAAGAAGAAGCTTACAAACATGCTGATTTTATTATTGTAGCCACGCCAACAGATTACGATCCTTCTACCAATTATTTTAACACCAAAAGTGTAGAAAATGTCATCAAAGAAGTAAAAGAAAGTAATCCAAATGCAGTTGTGATTGTAAAATCCACCGTTCCTGTTGGTTTTACAGAAAATCTGAAAAAAGAGTTAGATTTTAATAATATTATATTCTCCCCAGAGTTTTTGAGAGAAGGAAAAGCGCTTTATGACAATCTCTATCCATCGAGAATCATCATTGGAGAACAAAGCGAACGAGCTACGGTTTTTGCCAATCTTTTGAAAGAAGGCGCTATCAAAAAAGACATCCAAATCCTTTTTACCAATGCGACAGAAGCAGAAGCTATCAAGTTATTTTCCAATACTTATCTGGCGATGCGTGTGGCTTATTTTAATGAACTGGACAGTTATGCTCAAATTCACGGATTAGATAGCCGTCAAATTATAGAAGGTGTAGGACTGGATCCACGAATTGGTTCTCATTATAACAATCCATCTTTTGGATATGGAGGATATTGCCTTCCGAAAGACACTAAACAATTGCTTGCTAATTATAATTCGGTTCCTAATAACCTGATCCAAGCGATTGTTGATGCCAACAGAACAAGAAAAGATTTTATCGCCGATTCTATTTTGGCCAACCAGCCGAAGAAAGTGGGCGTTTATAGATTGATTATGAAATCTGGCTCAGACAATTTCCGAGCTTCTGCAATACAAGGCGTTATGAAAAGAATCAAAGCCAAAGGTGTGGAAGTCATTGTTTATGAACCTGTTTTGAAAGAAGATTCTTTCTTCGGATCAAAAGTATCCAGAAACTTAGAAGAATTTAAACAAGAATGTGACATTATTATTTCTAACAGAAGCACATCGGAATTAGAAGATGTAAAAGAAAAAGTATATACCAGAGATTTATTCGGGAACGATTAAAAATAAAAACTAAAACATTATACATTAAAAAAGTTTATGAAAAACATTATTATAACAGGAGGAGCCGGTTTTATTGGGTCGCACGTTGTTAGAGAATTTGTGAAAAATAACCCAGACAAAACCATCATCAATCTTGATGCATTAACGTATGCCGGGAATCTTGAAAATTTAAAAGATATCGAAAACGAACCTAATTATGTTTTCGAAAAAGCGGATATTACAAAACCGGAAGAACTCAGAACAGTTTTTGAAAAATACAATCCGGACGCTGTTGTTCACTTAGCAGCTGAATCTCACGTAGATAGAAGCATCACAGATCCTAATGCATTTATCAACACTAATGTCAACGGAACTGCAAATCTTCTTAATTTATGCATTGAATTCTGGACATTGAACCCAGATCACACGCACGGAAGATTTCCTAATGAAAAAAGAACTAATCTTTTTTATCACGTTTCTACCGACGAAGTTTACGGAAGTCTTGGCGAAACAGGTTTTTTCTTGGAAACAACACCTTACGACCCACAATCGCCATACTCTGCATCCAAGGCAGCTTCTGACCATTTGGTAAGAGCGTATGGAAATACTTATGGGATGCCTTTTATTGTTTCTAACTGCTCGAATAACTATGGTCCTAATCATTTCCCAGAGAAACTAATTCCACTTTGTATTTCTAACATTCTTAATGAAAAACCATTGCCAATCTATGGAGATGGAAAATATACAAGAGACTGGCTTTTTGTAATCGATCATGCAAAAGCTATTCATCAGATTTTCAATGAGGCAAAAACTGGAGAAACTTACAATATCGGCGGCTTCAATGAGTGGCAAAACATTGACCTTGTGAAAGAACTTATCAAACAGCTAGATGCGAAACTTGGAAAACCAGAAGGGCATTCTGAAAAACTGATAACATATGTAAAAGACAGACCTGGTCATGACAAGCGATACGCAATAGATGCTACGAAACTTAATCAAGATTTAGGTTGGAAACCGAGCGTAACCTTCGAAGAAGGCCTTGGAAAAACCATCGACTGGTTCCTGGAAAACAAAGAATGGCTAGAGAATGTGACTTCTGGAGACTATCAAAAATACTACGACAAACAATATTCATAAAAAAACTATAACCAAAAACCATTTTCAATGAAAGGAATTATTCTCGCCGGAGGATCCGGAACCAGACTTTATCCATTAACCATTGCAGTAAGTAAACAACTGATGCCGGTTTATGACAAACCGATGATTTATTATCCGCTTTCTACATTGTTGTTGGCAGGAATAAAAGACATCCTGATAATCACAACACCTCACGATCAAGAAGGATTTATTAAACTTTTAGGAGATGGATCCCAGATTGGTTGTAACATTCAATATAAAGTTCAACCTAGCCCAGATGGACTGGCGCAAGCTTTTATTCTTGGTGATGAGTTTATTGGGAACGATGCAGCAGCCTTAGTTTTGGGCGATAATATTTTCTACGGTTCGGAAATGGGAACTTTATTGAAAAACAAAACCAATCCGGATGGCGGTGTAGTTTTCGCCTATCACGTTTCTGACCCCGAAAGATATGGCGTTGTAGAATTTGATGATGATTTCAAAGCCTTATCAATCGAGGAAAAACCTTTGCAACCCAAGTCAAATTATGCAGTTCCTGGATTGTATTTCTATGACAATGATGTAGTAGAAATTGCCAAAAACATCCAACCATCTCCAAGAGGAGAATTGGAAATTACGGATGTCAACAATGTTTATCTACAGAAAGGAAAGCTGGAAGTTGGCGTTCTTGACAGAGGAACTGCGTGGCTGGATACAGGAACTTTTGATTCTCTGAATGATGCTTCAGAATTTGTAAAAGTAATCGAGAAGAGACAAGGATTCAAAATTGGATGTATAGAAGAAATTGCTTTCAGAAATAAGTTTATCTCGGAAGAAAAACTCCTGGAAACCGCAGTAAAATATGGTAAAAGCGGATATGGTGAATATCTGAAAAACCTCATAAAATAAAAATTTAATACACAAATGAGTGATTCTAAAGATCAACAATGGACCGAAACGATAGAATCTAATCATTCCCTTTTTGACCTTAATCTTAAAGAAGTTTGGCGTTATAGGGATTTGGCTTTTATGTTTGTCAAAAGGGACTTTGTGTCTAGTTTCAAACAAACTATTTTAGGTCCTATCTGGTTTTTTATCAATCCTATTTTCACAACTGTTGTCTATCTCGTAGTTTTTGGAAACATCGCAAAACTATCAACAGATGGCGCTCCAAAAATTCTTTTTTATCTTGCAGGAATTACATTATGGAACTATTTTTCTAGTTGTCTTTTAGGCACATCTAATGTATTTACTAATAATGCTGGGATATTTGGAAAAGTATATTTTCCTAGATTAGTCATGCCTATTTCAATCGCATTATCTAATTTAATGCGATTCGGGGTACAAATGGCTTTATTTTTAGTGATCTTTTTTTATTATTTATTTAAAAATGAAGTCCATCCAAACTTGTGGATTCTTGCTACGCCATTTCTTATTGCTCTAATGGCTATTTTCGCTTTAGGAATGGGAATGATCTTTTCATCTTTAACCACTAAATATAGAGATTTGCAAATGTTACTTACCTTTGGCATTAGCCTTTATATGTATGCAACACCTATTATCTATCCGGCATCAAGTTTAAAAGGTGTTTTTAAAACAATTGCTTGTTACAATCCATTAACTGGCATTTTTGAATGTTTCAAGTATGCTTGGTTAGGAGTTGGAGACTTTAACTCTACTATGTTACTAATAAGCACTTGCATTATTTTCATTATTTTAGCTATCGGTACTGTCATTTTCAATAAGGTTGAGAAAGGCTTTATGGATACTGTTTAATTAAACTATTCAAAATGGCATTAGCATTAAAAGCCGAAAATATTTCTAAACAATATCGTTTAGGACAAGTTGGGACAGGTTCTTTATCTCACGACATCAATCGTTTATGGCACAGGATACAAGGCAAAGAAGATCCTTATCTCAAAATTGGTGATACAAATGACCGAAGTACAAAAGCTAATAGTGATTATGTATGGTCTCTTAGGGATATCAATTTTGAAATAAATCAAGGGGACGCTGTTGGTATTATTGGAAGAAATGGTGCAGGAAAATCTACACTTCTAAAACTTCTGAGTAAAGTAACTAAACCTACTACAGGTAAAATATATACCAATGGGAGAATTGCTTCCCTCCTAGAAGTAGGAACAGGTTTCCATCCTGAAATGACGGGACGTGAAAATGTGTTTCTCAATGGAGCTATTCTAGGAATGACAAGAAAAGAAATTACTAGAAAATTCGATGAAATTGTAGCTTTTTCTGGTGTAGAAAGATATATTGATACACCTGTAAAAAGATACTCTTCTGGGATGTATGTACGTTTGGCATTTGCTGTAGCTGCACATCTAGAATCCGAAATACTTATCGTAGACGAAGTCTTAGCAGTAGGCGATGCTGAATTTCAGAAAAAATGTTTAGGAAAAATGGGAGATGTTTCTAAAGGTGAGGGAAGAACTGTTTTGTTTGTGAGCCATAATATGGCGGCGGTTAAAAAACTTTGTAATAATGGTATTTTCCTAGAAAATGGAAAAATAAAGAGTATAGATAATGTTGATAATATTATCTCCGAATATGTTTCCGTTCAGGATCAAAAAAATCTATCTGTAGTTATTGGAAATAAAAAAGCACAATTAAAAAACATAGAACTTCTTGATTCTTTCAATGCCGAAAGAAATACATTTTTCATGAATGAGCCTGTTAAATTCAGGTTTACAGTTAAATTTAATGAAGACTACAACAATCTTGATTTTGGAATTACAATTAAAGACAATTATGATCAAATTGTAGGGCATCTCACCAATATGGATGAAGGATTTGTAATCAATGGGAAATCTGGAGAAGAAAAAACCTATATCATTGAAGTAGCAGGCTTTAACTTCACTCCTAACAGTTACAATCTTAATTTTGGTATTGTAGATGGCTCTGAGTGGCTGTATGTGGTAGAAGACTATACCCGTATTAATATCCTAAAAGACGAATCTTTCCTTAGACCAGGAGATATGCCAAAGCATGTAATGTCTTTTTATAAATCTAATTGGAAAGAGATATGATAAAAGTTGGCATCCTTATATCTTATGATTACAAATATGCTTTCACCTGTATCAAACAAATATATGATGCAGTTGATGAACTATATCTTGCAATAGACGAAAATTATAAAACATGGAATGGTGCAACTATAGAAATTCCTGAATCTTTTTTCACCTCCTTAAAAGAATTTGATTATAAGCGTAAGGTTATTATTTATAAAGATAATTTCTATGTGCCTAATTTGTCTACAATGGAAAACGAAACAAGAGAAAGAGAGCTTTTGGCAAAAAGAATGGGTAAAGGATGGATTTGTCAAATAGATGCAGATGAGTACGTTTATGATTTTGAAATATTACAAAAATTTTTGCTCCAGAATAAATACATCAGTAAAATAGGAAAAACATATCCCATCACCTACACTGGAAATTTGATTACACTTTTCAAAAAACTAAATAATGGATATCTCTACATAGAAAACAATGAGCAAGTTTCATTCGTTAGTAATACACCAGAATATACCAAAGCTAGAAACAATTTGAAAAGTAGGTACATTAAAACAAATATTAATATCATCCATCAATCTTGGGCTAGGGAAGAGACAGAAATTCTTACCAAAATCAAAAACTGGGGACACAACACTGATTTTGATGTGGATGAGTTTTTTAGATTTTGGCAAAATATCAATGAAGAAAATTATATACAATTTAAAAATTTTCATCCTTTGACTGCTAGTACTTGGAACGAATTGAAATATATCGAAGCAAAGGATATAGAGGAATTTATAGAAAAATATGCTCAAAAAAATCCACAAAGAACACCAATTTATTTTTCAAAAACAGACAAATACAAATTGATTCTTAAAGATTGGCTTGGTAAAAAAAGTAATTAAATTTTTCTTTAAAATCTCAATTATAAAAACAAAAAAATCATAATTAAGATCTTGTATCCAAAGCTTTAAAAAATGATTTTCGTTTAAAAACACTTATGTCAAAACTAGCTATCATAATACCCTATTATAATTTTGATTTTTTTGAAAAAACCATTCAATCTGTTGCGGCACAGACCAATCAAAAATTTAATTTATACATTGGTAATGATGCAAGTCCAAACAATCCAATTCCTATTATTGAAAAATATTTGAAAAACGGAGATTATCACTATTTTGATTATCAAGAAAACGTGGGTGGGAAAAATCTAGCGTTACAATGGAAAAGAATCCTTAAAAATGTACAAGAAGAGTGGTTTCAGATATTAGGCGATGACGATGTTATACCTCTTGATTTTGTGGAAAATTTTTATCATTCACTTAATGAATTGCTTGATAAGAAAATCAATGTTTTAAAATTTCCTATTAAAATAATTAACGAAAATGATACGTATATAAGAGAGTCATCATTTCAAAAAAAAATAATCAACAGATTAGATTTTTTGATGAGCAGATTAGATTATACTGCATTATCCTCTCTTTCAGAAAATATTTTCAGAACTGAAAGTTATTTAAAATTCAAAATAAAAGAATTTCCACTTGCATGGCATAGTGATGATTGTATGATTTTTGAATATGCGGAAAATAATCAAATTCTCTATTGTGAAGATACTTTTGTGATGGTAAGAATGTCTGGAAAAAACATCTCTTCTACAGATACTCACTCTTCTCAAAAAGCAAAAGCAACATATAATTTTTTTGAATATATTATTCAAAATCATTATAAAAAATTTAATTCTTTACAGAAAAAAATCATTATAAAAAATTTTAAGAAACATCTTTATTATTCACAATATAAAATTAATATAAAAACTCTTATTACAATTTGCTTTGATAATTTTGTAGAAGGTTTAAAACTTTTAAAATATTTATTTTAATGTCTTATAAAGTCTCCATCATCATCCCAAACTACAATAGAGCCACTCTTATAGGAGAGACTTTGGATTCTATCATTTCCCAAACACATCAAAATTGGGAATGTATTATTGTAGATGATGGCTCAACCGATGACTCTGCAAAAATAATTAACCAGTATACAGAAAAAGACCCAAGATTTAATCTTTTTATCCGCCCCAACGATTACCCAAAAGGAGCTAATGCATGCAGAAATATAGGTCTACAAAAAGCTAAAGGCGATTATATTATTTTTTTTGACAGTGATGATCTTATGATGGAGCATCATCTGGAAGCAAAGCTACAATTCATGCTTGATGGTAATCTTGATTATGCTGTTTTTAAATCTAAAAATTTTGGACAACCAAATAATGTTGAAGAAGAAATTGATTATTCTTATTATGAAAAATACGATTTTAATGCAGATAATTATTTATTAAACAAGTTAAGATTTTTCACCAACGATTTGATTGTAAAATCTGAATTAGCAAAAAAATGTGAATTCTTTTTCAAGTACCATGCGGATATAGAAAATGTATTGATGACGCAATTAGTTTTAAGATCTCAAAAAAACAGCTTTAAAAATGAGAATGTTACGCTTAAAAGATATCATGAGGCAAATCTTACTCAATCAATAGAGGCAGACAAAAAAAAATTCCAGAAACATACATTTTACTACTATTATAATATTTTAGATTATATATATAATTACAAAGCATCTCCGAAAGCAACAGGATTTATTTTAAATCAATTGCTTCACACTTACAGAAAGATTGAATTTAAATTAGATGTTAGTTTCTTTGAATTTTTAACTAAGATTTTTAAATTTAAAAAACCTTCTATCACCTTAGGAATTTTGATCCATCGTTTAAAAAAATAATGCTATGTTTAAGATTTCATCAAAAATCAGGCTCAGAGATTACATCACATATTATAAACTTTTAATGCAACCATTAAAGCATAAATAAGAGGCTTTTTCTATTCCGAATATAATTTGGGAAAACTTTAGAAAACTTACAGAAACACTTTTTAAAAGAGGATCTAACAATAGAAAACCTCATGACAACTCAAATCAATGGCTGATTGACGAAAAAGAAAATATCGCCACTAAACGTGCAAATAAACATTATGAATAATTCTCCTTTGGTTACCGTCTTTATGATATCCTATAATCAACAGGATTATATTATTGAAGCACTGGAAAGTATTATGAGCCAGCAGGTAGACTTCAGCTATCATATTATTTTATCTGATGACTGCTCTACTGATGATACTCAGAAAGTCGTCGATAAGTTTCTTGATAACCATCCGAAAAAAAATCTTGTTACCTTTATAAAACAAAAAAAGAATCTTGGATGGATGCCCAACTTTATTTTCACTCTAGACCAATGTCAAAAATCTGGAGCTAAATATATAGCAATGTGCGAAGGTGATGACTTTTGGACCAATGAAAATAAATTACAGAAGCAAATCGATTTATTAGAAAAAAATCCCGATGTTGTATTAGCTTGTCATCAATATAAAGAACTTTATAATGATGGGCGTTTAATCGAATGCCCCTATTTTCGTAGAGATTTTTTTAATGGTAATGATTCTTTTAAATTTGATCAAAAAGATTTTGAAGAATTTATGAGAATCCAGACAATGACCATTGTTTTCAGATCCTCTGCTTTAGATCTTAGCCTTAGAAAAAAATATGAATATTATTGCGATACTCATATAAAACATCACATTCTGGATCGCGGATTAGGTATTTATACAAAAGATTTTGATGCAGTTTATAGAATCCATACAACTAATGTTTTTATGTCGTTAGACCAAAGAAAAAAGACCAAATTTTCTTACGATGTTTACAAAGACCTAATTAAAAACAATAGTTCAAATGGTTATTCCGCACTTCTTAATTCTGTAATGAGAGACAGAATATCAAATGAATTAAAAAATCAAAAAAATATATTCTCTAAATATTACAGAAGCTTAATTTGGGAACAATTTAAAAATACAAAATCAGTTCTTCAGCTTATTAAATATAGTTTAAAAGGAATATTCAATTAGCCAATGATCCCCCAAAAAATACACTACTGCTGGTTTGGAGGCAATCCAAAACCAGAATCCTTCTACATCTGCCTAGATTCTTGGAAAAAAAACCTTCCAGATTATGAGATTATAGAATGGAATGAAAGTAATTTTGATATCAATTGCTGTGAGTACGTTCGTTTGGCAGCAGAACATAAAAAATGGGCGTTCGTTTCAGATTATGCCAGAGCTTTGGCTTTATTTCAGCACGGTGGAATTTATATGGATATAGATGTCGAGGTCAAATTTTCTCTTGATGAATTTCTGATTCATCGCGCATTTTCCGGTTTCGAAATTAAAGGATCGCCATTTACTGCGCTTTGGGCGACAGAAGCCGGGCATCCTTGGCCCAAGAAAGTTTTGGACTTTTATGATCAGAAAAAAGATTTTGACCTCACAACCAATACTGTTTTTGTATCAGATCTTTTGGTTAATGAATATAAAATTGATGCACTTAAAGATGAATATCAGGAATTGGAAGATGGAATTGTAATTTATCCGTCAACTTACTTTTGTCTTGATCTTCCAAAGAACTACGCAAGCCACCATTTTGTAGGAACCTGGCATGAGAGGGATACTCTTAATCCGTTTAAAGATTTTGTTCACAGTTATTATGCCCTTCAAAAGCTAGCCCAGATCAAAAACGGCAAAAAGGAAACCCATAATGTAATCCATAATATGAAAATGATTAGTCCCGAAGACATTCTGGATCAGTTTCCATTAAAAATGTTAATAAAATATATTTTGAAGCGGTTAAGATTTTAATATTTCTTATTTTTACAAAAACTTAATCAACCAATGGATGAAAAAATTGCAATTATATATGGAACAAGACCAGAATTCCTAAAAATTTTCCCGGTCTATAACCAATTTAGAAAGCAAGATAAAAAAGTCATCTTAGTTAATACAGGACAACACGATGATTTGCTTTCTAAAATGGAACGTGACTTCCAAGTTACACCAGATTTCAGACTATCTGTTCAATCTTTGGAATTCACAAATTCTAATCTTGTTGCAAAACTTATCCACGAAATATCGAATCTTGTTAATCAAGAAAATATCCAAAAAATTATTGCCCAAGGCGATACATTTACGGTTTTTGCCTCATCCGTGGTTGCTTTTCTGGAAAAAAGAAAATTTTACCATATAGAAGCCGGCCTCCGAACTACAGATATTCATCTTCCTTTTCCCGAAGAATATAATAGAAGAGCCGTTTCTCTGGCTTCTGATGTCAATTTTGCACCCACTGTTTTATCCCAAAATAACCTTCTGAAAGAAGGTATTCCTAAAGAGAAAATCATCCTTACGGGCAATACAATTATTGACATGATCCATATTATTCTGGAAAAAGAAAATATGACTATAGAATATCTTGAGAAAGTTTTTATTACCGCTCATAGAAGAGAAAACATTGGAAAACCGTTGCAATATATAGCAATAGCCATCAAAAATCTAGCGGAAGAAAACCCGGAAATTATCTTTGATTGGGCTTTGCATCCTAATCCTAATACTCGTAAAATTATCCTTGATATTTTAGGGGAAGAAAAACCTAAAAACATCCACTTTACAGAACCGCTTTCTTATATACAAACCATTGAAAAAATGGCCAAATCCAGACTTATTATTTCTGATTCTGGCGGTATACAGGAAGAAGCCCCCTCTCTAAGAAAAAGAGTTTTGATTTTGCGGGAAGAAACAGAACGGCCAGAGGTTCTGCAATGCAACTGCGGCGTGTTGGTAGGGAGTGATATTTCCAAGATAAAGTCTGAGTTCTATAAAATCTGGAACAATCCTAAGGAATATGAATTTCAAGCGGAGAAAAACCCCTTCGGAGACGGGAAATCTTCAGAAAAATTAATTGAAAAAATTCTAGAATGATAGTTGGCAAAGGACTCATAGCAAGTTTATTTTTTGAAAACGATAGAGAAGATGTTATTTTTTTCGCTTCTGGCGTATCCAATTCTATGGAAACCCGGAAAGAAGAATTTTTAAGAGAGGAAAATCTCATTAGAAAGACAATATCAGAACACCCAGATAAAATATTTATCTATTATTCTACTTGCAGCATTTATGATTCTTCCAAAACAGGCAGTCATTATGTCTTGCACAAACTAAAAATGGAGCAAATTATAAAAAACAATTGCGAAAAATATTTTATCCTAAGAGTTAGCAATGTGGTAGGCAATGGTGGCAATCCTAATCTTCTGATGAATTATCTCATTCGCTCTGTTTATAATCAGGAAACTATTAATGTTCATACAAAAGCGACCAGAAATTTAATCGATGCAGAAGATGTTAAAAATATTAGCTTCAGACTTCTGGAGAAAGCGGATTTTAATAAAATTATCAATGTCGCATATTTATACAACTACACAATTATAGAGATTTTGGAAATCATAGAACGTTTCTACGATATAAAATTAAATTTGAATCTCATTAAAAGCGGATCCAGATATGATATTAATGTACCAGAAATCGAACATTATTTCAAAGAAAATACTTTGATGGACAAAGAAATTTACCTTAAAAGAATCCTTGAAAAATATTATAATTAATAAAATTTTGTACAATTGTTTAATAAATGAATATTTTTACATCCGCAAAAAACACTAACACGCCAAAATGAACAGCTTTACTCACCAAAATTCTAGTTTGCCCAACGTAAAAATTTCAATTATAGGACTTGGTTACGTAGGCTTGCCTTTGGCGAGATTATTTTCTACAAAATATCCAGTCATTGGCTTTGATATTAATACTAAACGAATTAATGATTTACAAGCTGGTAATGACTCGACCCTAGAAGTAGATGCTCATCTTCTAACCTCCGTATTGGTTACAGAAAATCCAAAATATGGAGAAACGGGACTTTTTTGCACCAATTTTTTAGATGATATTGCGGATTCCAACATCTATATCATAACAGTACCAACCCCTGTTGATAAAAATAACCACCCAAACTTACAGCCACTTTATTCCGCGAGCGAAACAGTTGCAAAAGTGCTGAAAAAAAATGACATTGTGATTTACGAATCTACAGTTTATCCTGGGCTTACGGAGGAAGAGTGCATCCCGATTTTGGAAAAAAACAGCGGTTTGAGATTTAACGTCGATTTTTTTGCAGGCTATTCTCCAGAACGTATTAACCCAGGAGATAAACTTCATACGATAGAAAAAATCCTGAAAATAACGTCTGGCTCTACACCAGCAACGGCAGAAACTGTAGATCAGCTTTATAAATCTGTTATAGAAGCCGGTACACATCTGGCGCCTTCCATAAAAGTGGCAGAAGCGTCTAAAGTGATAGAAAACTCTCAAAGAGATATTAATATTGCTTTTGTTAATGAATTGGCAAAAATTTTTAACCTTATGGGGATAGATACCCACGATGTTTTAGAAGCTGCTGGTACAAAATGGAATTTTTTGCCCTTCAAACCCGGCTTGGTAGGTGGACATTGTACTGGTGTAGATCCTTATTATCTGGCACAGAAAGCACAAGAATTTGGTTATCATCCGGAGATTATTTTGGCAGGCAGACGAATGAACGACTCTATGGGCCACTACATTGCCAGCGAAACAGTAAAACAAATGCTGAAGAAAGATTTGAAAGTCAATGGTTCCGATGTACTGGTGATGGGGATTACCTTCAAAGAAAACTGTCCAGATGTAAGAAATACGAAAGTTGTTGATGTGGTGAAAGGTCTGGAAGAGTATGGAATCCGGGTAAGTATTTTTGATCCTTGGGCCAATCCAGAAGAGGTAAAAGCAGAATATAACCTGGAAACATTTAAGAAGCTGCCTTTCAAAAAATATGAAGCCATCGTTTTAGCTGTTTCTCATAAAGAATTTGAAACGCTAAATATCCAAAATCTATTAACGAATAGCGGCGTAATTTATGATGTAAAAGGCATTTTGAATAAACAATCCGGAGTTACAAGATTATAATTTATCTATTAAACCGCCATAGAAAAAAACGGTATCCCAGCGCAACCGGTAAACGATAGAATAAGTCCTGTTTTTTAAGTTTCCCAGAATAATCTCTAGAGAAATAATCCCAAAAAGATAAAGAACCTAGTTGACGATAGGCCTTATAGCTTCTTTTCCAGAGTTGTTCGTTTTTCTGCGCTTTCCAATTCATCTGTAGAGTATCTGCTTTGAAATGGATGAGAAATTCTAATATAAGTTTTCTTCGTAAACTATTTTTCTCGGATAAGAGATGAAAATTAATTTTTTCTGCAATTGTAATCCAATTATCAAAATGTTTTTTTTCTCTATTATGGATTACAGAATTCTGATGAAGGTAATACCGATATGTTTTCTTCCTTAAGAAAGCAACTTTATTGAGCTGAAGTGCCATTTCAAAAGTATGTAGAGAATCCTGAGCAAACAGCCCTGGTGTAAAATACAATGAGTTGCTTTTCAGAAAATCCAGCAGAATTAATTTATTCCAGGAAGAAACGGCAAATCCGCCACGCACAAGCTCTTGTAAGATTTTTTCGTTTCCTTCCAAAACATCGTCTTTGCAGTTTATTGGGAAAACGTCTGTTTTTTTATGAGATGAAAGAATAATTCCCTCAACCTCTCCCATTGTGATTTCTGCCTCAGTTTCTTCCGCTTTTTTCACCAAAGATTCTATCGCATCTGGGAAAAGAGTATCATCGCTATCCAAGAAAAAAATATATTTACCTTTTGCATTGCTAATTCCCTCATTTCTAACAACAGACAGCCCGGAATTTTTTTCTAAATGAATGATTTTCCAGTTATTTAATTGATAATCTGATATCAAACGTTGGCAAATTTCCACAGAGTTATCCTGCGTTTTATCATTTATCAGAATCACTTCCAAATTTTTATAGGTTTGATTTTTAACTGACAGAAGTGCATTTTCTATAAATTCTTCACATTTGAAAATCGGAATGGAAATAGACACCAAAGGATTCATCATAAGACATTAAAATTCAAACAAAAATACCTAAATAATGCTTAAAACTATATCTTTGTATTAAATGATTAGAAAAAATTAACCATGAAATCTTTATTAGGTTTATTATTTATAAAAATCAGAAACTTTGTTAAATCCTGTATTTCTGCTAAACAGCGTTCTGCATTTTTTACGTCAGGGAGTAAGATTCATCCAAGTTTCAAATTAGGATCTCATAATTTCATAGACATTTCTCCAGATTCGCAATTTGAAATTAATGAAAATGTTACGCTTAATCAAAATAATTTCATCACCGTAAAATCCGGCGCAAAATTAAATATTGGCAAAAACACATACATTACCAGAGCTACAATCTCTTGTCTTGGAGAAATAAGCATTGGAGAAAATTGTATTCTTGGGGAAGGGATGAAGATTTTTGATCATAATCATCAATACACAAAAAATCCTTTTTCTGTTTCTAAAACCGACTTCAATATCGGGAAAGTAAAAATGGGAAACAATGTTTGGACTGGCGCCAATGTGGTGATTCTGAAGGACGTAACCATTGGCAACAATGTTATTTTGGGCGCTGGTTGTGTGATTCATAAAGATGTTCCGGATAACTCTATCATTATCAACAAACAGGACCAAATGATAAAACCGTTATAAAATGATTAATTCTAATAACTATCATTATCTCCATCGTGTCGCCAAGCGAACTGTTCCGATTTTACATAAAAAAAATCGTTTTGATTTGGTTATAGACCGAGAAAAAAACGGCGAAATTAATCAATTGATTTCTGAAATGATAATGGGCGAAAAACCTTTTATGATTGGAAGACTTGGGAGTACAGAAACCAGGTTTTTAGTTAATCAATTGTTGCAAAAATCCATTAAATCTGATTTATCAGGTATTGCAAAAACATTATCTGGAGACATTAATATTATTTGGAAAAAAGACCCTATTTTTTTAGATAATCTTTGCTTGTTATCTGGTTTCTTTCCTAATGATATTTCTTTGGCAGAAAAGTTTATTGAATTTTATAATCAATCGATAAAAAATCTTGATATTCTTGGCGTTTGGAACGAGATGGAATATCAGGTTAACAATATACCCGAGCAAGTAAAACTTTGTAAAATAAGAGAACTAGAGCCTTGGTTTTACGAAAACCCTTGGTCTTATGAATTAAAAGGCAAAAAAGTACTCTTGGTACATCCATTTGAAGAATCTATCAAATATCAATTCTTACGAAAAGATTCTCTTTACAAAAATCCAAAGATGCTACCCGATTTTGAACTCAAAACGTTAAAAGCCGTACAAACAATAGCTGGGCAAAAATCGGAGTTTGAAACTTGGTTTGATGCTTTAGAATCAATGAAGGACGAAATCGCTAAAACAGATTTTGACATCGCCATTATTGGCTGTGGTGCTTATGGATTTCCTTTAGCTTCGTTCATAAAAAATTTGGGTAAGCAAGCTATTCATTTAGGAGGAGTTACTCAGCTACTTTTTGGGATCAAAGGTAAAAGATGGGAAGAATGGGTACATTACACAAGCTTAAGAAAAAACAATGGAGAAAATTGGATTTATTCTGATGAAATTCCAGAAAATTATAAAAAAATAGAAGGCGGTTGTTATTGGTAATTATGAAAGTAGATATTATCATCAAGTCATTTAATAGAGCTTTTTATTTAGATAAAGTTTTATTTTCAATCGAGAAATTTGTTTCGGGCTACAATAACATTTTTATTTTAGACGATGGAACTCCGGATATTTACCTGTCAAAAATAAAAGAAAAATATACTTTTGTAAAGATTATAAAATCTGATAATCATCTAGAAAAATCTGAAAAAATCTTCTCCGGACAAGAGATTGACGGCTATAAAATTCCGTCCAATTTATGGATTGATTCTGTAAAAAATGCGACCGACTACGTTTTGGTTATAGAAGATGATGTTTGGTTTACAGATTCTATTGATCTATCAGAAATCTCTGCAGAAATGATTGCTAATGAGGTTCATCTAGCGAAGATAGGCTGGCAAAGTAATGATGGGTTTTTATACAATTTTGAGCAAAAATCTATTTCTAAAAATCTTATTGCACAATCTACTGAAAAGCTTTTTACAGCCAATCGTTTTTTGATGAAATATGTTCTCAGCAACAAGTTCAAGATATTTTCTCTATTATGCAGGCTTAGATTGACAAACAATCAAACGATTAATGAATATTACAATTTTCTATCGATTTTAATGGGATTGTACAGGAAAGATTTTTGGCTTTATACTTGGCAAGACTCTTTAGGACGAGTTAATGAAAGAGATTTACTTAAGAATTCGACTGCTTGGTATCATAAGTATAAGACAAACAAATCATTAATAACTCGTACTAGCAGAGAATATCTAAAAACAACTTATATCTCCTCTGCTACCAATTCATATCATAAGTACAAAATAAACTTCGATGTTTTGAAATTTAATTTAACATTAAATAATCTTTGGTTAAATAATCAGTTGAATACTACAGAAAACTTTCCTAATGATTATTCCAGAAAATATCTTTCTAGTTTTTTGGAAACTGAGAATGAAAGAAAAATTTTCTATCAATGGTCTGATCAATTTTTGAAAAGTTTTGGAAAAGATCCATCGTTATATTAATGCTCCTCCATCCAAATTCCCAAAACCAGCAAACTCCAATGTTTGTAATTATAATTAATTTGCTTTTGAACTTCTTTGAAATCTAATTTTTTAAAGACTTTGGAAGTAGGATTTTTCAAAATCTTGAGTGTTAATTCTTCCATTTCTGGGATTCTTAACCAGTCTGAAATTGGCGCACCAAAACCTTGTTTTTTCTTGTGAAGAATATTGGAAGTCAATAAATCGCCGAAGCTTTTTCTTAGAATTATTTTCGTTTGATTTGCATTCACTTTAAACTTTGCAGGAAGTGCTGCGCAAAATTCCACCAAATCTTTATCCAAAAAAGGCGTTCTCAATTCTATAGAATGCATCATTGCAATACGATCGTCTTTTACCAAATAATCTCCGGGAATGATATTCGTGAGATCCATTTTCATGCAAGTATTCAAATTATTTTTATCAAGATCGAAAGAATATTGATGTTGATAATCTGGCTTTTTTCCAAGCAATTGAACCACTTCTTCTTCGGAAAAATTATTATGAACTTTATTTTTTTGATAAGAAACAATATCCGGAAATTTGGATCGGAAAATTTTGTCTAAAAAATATTGTCTCGGTTTTTCAAAACCTAATTTTTCGCTAATTGTAGAACCCATTTTATACAAAGATAGAAAGGTAGGATTTGCACAACCCTTTTCCAGAATTTGCTGCTCTTCTTGGTACCATTTGTACCCTCCAAACAATTCATCGCCGGCATTTCCGGTGATGACGACAGTCATATTTTTTGCCGCCTCTTTGCAAATCTTGTATGTTGCAAGAATCGCTGTATCCGCAACAGGTTCGTCCATTTTTTTCAGAACTTCAACCAGCGTTTTTGGGATTTCGGAACTTTGGAGTGCGACTTCTTTATGATCTGTTTTATATTTTTTGGCAATACTTCTTGCATCGGGCATTTCGTCCCAATCTCCTTCATACTGAAATCCGAGTGTCGTTAAATTTTGATTGTTTTTTGAAGATAGCGCCACCAAAGTCCCGGAATCCAGACCGCCGCTAAGAAAAGCGCCAACTTTTACATCTGCCACCAATTGTTTATCTACAGAATCTTCAACTAATTTTTTAAACTTAGAAATGGCTTCTTCTTCGGAGATGTTTAATTCGTGATCAGGGAAATTCCAGTATTCAGAAACTTCAATTTTGCCATCTTTCCAAATCAATTGATGAGCTGGCGGCAGCATTTTAATCTTTTTATAAATACTTTGCTGACTGTCTACATACATATGTCTCAAAAAATGAAAAACTGCTTCATCATTCAAATCTTCGTCCACTAACCCGGTTGCTAAAATCGCCTTGATTTCTGAAGCAAAAATGAATTCGCCATTCTTCCCAATAGCGTAGTAGAAAGGCTTTTCTCCAAAACGGTCTCTTGCACAAAATAATTCTTGTTTTTCTTCGTCCCAAATCGCAAAAGCAAACATTCCGTTTAGAAATTTTGGAAGTTCTGCACCGTGTTTTTGGAACAAAGACAAAATAACTTCTGTGTCTGTATTGCTTTGGAAAGGATAATCTGCAAGGTTTTTTTTCAGATCGCGATAGCCGTAAATTTCTCCATTGAAAACGATACATTCATTTTTTGTGTTAGAATACATCGGCTGGTGTCCATCTTTGGAAAGATCCACAATCGCCAATCTTCTAAATCCTAAAAAACAATTTTGAAAATACTCGTGACCTTCATCATCCGGACCGCGATGGATGATGGTATTGGTCATATTTTTCAGACCATCTTTGTAGAAATTTTCTTCAAGAATATTTTTTTTTACAATCCCCGCAATTCCGCACATATCACAATATTAAGATACAAATCTAAGATTATTTGGTTAAATTTGGCTATATTTTAGATGATGAAAAAATTCTCTGTTCTTGTTGCGCATTACAATAATTACGACTATTTCAAAGATTGTTACCAAAGCCTTCTGAATCAAACTTACCAGGATTTTGAAATCATTATTGTGGACGATTGTTCTACGGACGATTCTTATGAAAAAATACAGGAACTCATCCAAAAAGATCATCGAATCAAATTATTTAAAAACGAGCAAAACAAAGGTGTAGGCTTCACTAAAAGTAGATGTATAGAACTTTCTACCGGCGATATTTGCGGTTTTCTGGATCCTGATGATGCACTTACGGAAAAAGCCATTGAACTAAGTCTGAAGCATCATACCAAAGATAATGTTGTAACTTATTCCAAATTTTATCTCTGCGATTCAAGTTTGAATCCGATAAAACTCTTTCCACATTCCAGAGCGATAAACAATGGAAATCAAAAGTTTTTCAATGTATTTCTAGAAGCCAATCATTTTTTTACGTTTAAAAAAGAAGCTTACATTAAAACTATGGGAATCAATCCGCAATTGACTTCGGCTGTTGACCAGGATTTGTATCTCAAACTTTACGAAACAGGCAATTTCACCTTTATCAAAGAGCCGCTTTATTTATATAGATTGCACGACAAAGGCGTTTCCCAAGAAAAATCAAAAAAAGAAAAACTCAATCAAAACTGGCAAAACGTACTTTTGGATACTTTGGAAAGAAGGAAAATGGATAAACTATATGGAAAAAGAACTGAGGAAATTCCTAATATTCCAGCATTTCTAAAGGATAAACAAAATAATCTTATCACCAAGATTTTACGAAAGTTCTCTTAATCATTCTAAAAACTTAAACATAAAAAACTCTTGATGTCAGCACAAGAAAAACAGTTTTTCCCAGCCTTGACCGGTTATCGCGCTATTGCTGCTTGGATGATTTTCATCTTTCACTTTATGCCTTTTCGTAATCCTCATTATCCAGACTTTGCGAAGCGAGTTGTTTCTACATTTCACATTGGTGTAGAAATGTTTTTTGTACTGAGTGGTTTTTTGATCACTTACAGATATTTTAACGACCGACCAATTAATTTTAAAAAATATATGGTCAATCGTGTGGCAAGGATCTATCCAATGTATTTT
Organism: Flavobacteriales bacterium UBA2306; assembly: GCA_002345565.1. Classification (GTDB taxonomy): domain Bacteria; phylum Bacteroidota; class Bacteroidia; order Flavobacteriales; family Weeksellaceae; genus Epilithonimonas. The sequence goes on from DDVS01000004.1 coordinate 138,041, forward strand.
CTTTTAACAATTCTTTTTTTCGCTGTTGTTTATTTCCAGAATAATTTTTGGACTTCAGAAAACACAATCGAAGCTATACTTTCTTTCACAATGACAAAAGCTTTGTTCTCCAAGTATTATTTTGCGGGAATAGCACAAGGATGGACGCTTACATTGGAAGAGATGTTCTACATCACGGCTCCTTTATACTTCATTTTGATCCGAAAAAGCAAATGGTTTCTCCTATTATTGCCCGTTTTTTTATTTTTATCTGGCAATTTTTTAAAAGAATTAACCAATGTTTCAGAAAACGCCTGGGGTTTTTTACAGTATGATTTTTACTTAAACATTTTTGAGTTTTTTGCTGGGATAGCACTGGCTTACTTCACTCTTAAGAAGAAAATTTCTTTTTCGGGGAATTGGGTAACCTGGTTTGGCTTGTCTGTTATTCTGCTATTTATTTGTGGTAAAGAATATATTAGCTTCGAATCAAAATACAGACAATTGGTGGAAGTTATATTTTTATCATTTTTAGGAATTGCACCTCTGCTTTGGGGACTTATTTATGAAAAAACAATCCTTCAAAAGATATTAGGAAGTCGGATTTTTGTTTTACTAGGAAAAAGTTCTTACGTTTTTTATCTTATTCACAAAGGCTTTATTCCGATTTTTATGACAGATTATATCACACATAATAAACTGATTATATTCATTCTTCTTAATATTATTTCTATTCTGATTTTTACTTATTTGGAAGAACCGCTCAATCATTTCATTAGAAAAAAATTCAGTTCCAAAAAGCTGAATCATTAATATTATAAGATTCATTAATTCTATTCTTTTTTATCAATAAAATGACAGAAATTTTAATCAAATCCTTCAATCGTCCTTTCTATTTGGATCGATGTATTTCATCAATTAAGATGAATGTTTCTGGTAATTTTAAAATCAAAGTTCTGGATGATGGAACACCCAAAAGATATCTTGATAAAATACGTAACAAATATCCCGAAGTAGAAATCTATCTTTCTGGAACCTACGAAAAGAAAATAGAAGCAATTGAGGAAAATCTAAAATCCGGAAAACCCATAAATGGTTTCGAAATCCCCACTAATTTTTGGTATGAAAATGTAAAAAAAGCTTCGGAATATGTGATTGTTACAGAAGATGATGTTTGGTTTACACAACCCATTAATGTTGATGATTTACAGAATCAAGCTAAAAAATTCGACATCAATCTCTTGAAATTAGGCTGGTTAGGAAACGAAAACGAGAGAAAAGATCTGGAGTTAAAATCAATTTCAAACGACATAGAATCTGCAAAACCGAAAAAATTAGTTTTGATGAATAAAATGTTGATGCATGCATTTTTCCATAATCATTTCAAGTTTTTTACGATTCTTTATAAATTAGGAAAAGTAGATAATTATACAGTGCTGAAATATTGGTCTTTGAATTCTATTTTGATGGGGTTTTACAAAAAAGAATATTGGCTGGAAATATGGAAAAATATGGACGGAAAAGTAGATGAAAAAAGACAACTGATCAACGCTTCATTATTTTATAGAAAAAATAAAAATAATCCTAATTTCATTTCAAGATTAAAAACAGAAGCGATGAAAACCACTTTTCAATCTTCTGCCACCAATTCTTACCACGAATATGGTTTTGATTTTGATGTTAATCAGTTTAATTATTTAATCAATGAAGCTTGGTTTAATGATGAATTTGATGCGATGGAAAATTTTCCCAAAGATTTTTCTTTAGATTATTTCAAAAAGTTTGTGTCGGAAAAAATCAACTTTTCTGAATTTGAAAAATGGGTCACAAAATTCAGAAATCAATACGAAGAAATCGGCTGTAAAACACAATAAAAAAGCGCTCCAATTGGAAACGCTTTCTAATTATTTTATGATAACTCCAGCAAATTTGCCATCGAATTCTATGATATAAGGATGATGATTATTCTGCTCGCAATAGTCTTTGAATGCCGCATTATCTCCAACATCATCGCTCATAAAGATTCCTCCTTTTCTCAACTTGTTCCATAAAAGATTGTAAGCCCAGATTCTACCGTCATAAGTTTTATCGCTATCATAATGTACAACGTCAAAAGAATTAGCTTTTTCAAAAATCTTTGGAAGCGATTCTTTATCTGCAAATCTGTAAAGATCCCAGTTATTTTTATATTTTTCCGGGATTACGCAACCCACAAAATCTTCGCTTTGGTTTTGCAAAATGTAGGGCATATCAGAGCTATAAAGCGTTCCGTTTCTATGAATCAAAGACGCCAAAGCAGCAAAAGAAGACCATCCGTAAGCCACGCCGGTTTCTATCGATTTTTGAGCATTCGCATATTCATTAATGTAATAAATAACACTTAAAGATCCTGCTCCTCCCATTTTAATCGGCGATTTGGCCTGGGCTTGTAATGCATTCGAAAATTCCTGAGGAAAGAGCTTTTCAAAAGGGATGTAAGTAATTTTCAGAATATTTTCTATAAAGTCTTTTTCGGAAATCGCCAGGCTTTTGCACCATTTTTCGGCTTCCTCTTTGCCTCGCAACCCGGAAGATCGGTTGAAGATATTTTTCCAGATTTTACGTCTCAGCTCTGGATAAAGATCCGGACGTTTTAGATAGGCAAAAAAAGTTGATGTAATTTCGGAGACTTTACTCATACAATTATGTTTTTGAAAGACAAAAATACAAAACAATTGCTCAAACAATGCTTATATTTGTTTTTAGAATCATTTTTTTGAAAATTACACAAATGAATCAAAAAATCAAAATCCTTTTTCGGCATAGATCTATGGAAATGGGCGGTGTAGAAAAGGTAATTCTTGACCTTCTGAAAAATCTACCGAGAGATATTTTTGAAATTACTTTTTTCCTCACACTTAATCAAGGAGAATTACGAAATCAAATCCCTTCTGATGTAGAAACTATTATCTTCCAAAAAGGAAAGGAAGATATGAGTGCGAACAGATTCATCCGCTTTTTACAACTTATTAAACGCAACCTCATCTTATGGTTCTACCGTAAAAATCCTAAACTGCTTTACAAAAATTTTCTCTCTAAAGAGTTTGATATAGAAATTGCACCTACTTATGCAGAATTTGAAAACATCCTTTCCAGTCCATTAAAATCAAGAAAAATTGCGTGGTTCCATACCGATGTTAGCTATGACCCAGATCAAAAAAGAGTTTGGGGAAGAATTAATCAGTTGAAAAAATTCGATTGGGTAATTTTTGGATCCAGACAAACCAAAGACGTTATCAAGACGCTTTATGACATCGATTTTCCCAATAGTTCTGTGATTTACAACGCGATAAAAATTCAGGAGGTAAAAACGAAATCCCAAGAATTTGCTGTAAATTATGAGATTAAACCTGTGTTTTCTTCTATGGGAAGGTTGCACAGCAGAAAAGGCTACCGTAGCCTGATGAAAATCCACAAAAAGCTTTTGGACGAAGGTTTTTTGCACTCTATAGCAGTAATAGGTGGTGGTAGCGAGATGGAAAGTTTAAAAAAACAAGCGAAGGAATTAGACGTCGAAAAGACCTTTCTACTTTTAGATACCCAAATCAATCCGTATCCTTATATTCTAAACTCCGACTATTTTGTTCTGCCTTCAGAATCGGAATCATATCCTTTGACAATTGGAGAAGTAATGGGTCTTGGCATTCCTGTGGTGAGTACAAATGTGGGCGGAATTCCCGAAATGATAAATGACAGGAGTGACGGTTTTCTTGTAAACCCGGATGAAAAATCTATTTACGAAGGAATGAAAACCTTCCTAACACAAGGGGAAATTATCGAAAATATTAAAAAAAATCTGGAAACTTCTGTGGAAAAATTCGATAATCAGAAAATATATGATGAAGTAAGCTCAGTTTTTATGAATCAATTTAAACTCAAGAAATGAGCAAACCTCTTGTAACCATATTAACACCTTCCTATAACCGTGCCCATACTTTGCCCAGGGTTTTTGAATCTTTAAAAAAACAAAGCTTTCAGGATTTTGAATGGCTAATTATAGATGACGGTTCTACAGATGATACTGGAAATCTGGTAAAAAGATTTCAACAAGAAGCAGATTTTGATATCCGATATTATCATCAAGAAAACCAACATAAATTTCTAACTTTTTTCCGGGGGATAGATCTTGCTAAAGGCCAATATTTTTCTCCGTTAGATTCCGATGATGCCTTACCTGCTGATTCTCTGGCAATACTTGTACAGACTTGGGAAAGCATTTCTGATGATATGAATATTGTTTTTGTCTCCTCCCTTTGCGAGGATCAGAATGGAAATATTGTGGGAGATCAATTTCCTAAAACGCCCTTGATTTGCAGTATTTTCGATATGCGCTACAAATATAAAATCAAAGGCGACAAGTGGGGAATGGGAAAAACGGAAATCTATAAAAAAATGAAGCTTAATTTTGGAGATCTCTCTGGAAAAGGATTTATCCCGGAAGGGGTTTTCCAATATCAGTTTGATAAACTTGGGCTGCATTACTGCATCAATAAAGTTACCAGAATCTACTTCCAGGACAAAAATGACGAACTTTCTCTTGCCAATCAATTTTATGATAAAAAAAATGCCTTTGGTCTGGCAGAAAATTATAAAGCTTTTTTAAATACTTATGATGCAAAAATCCTGAGCTATCCCAAAACAATCTTAAGAAACCTGGGCGGCTATTTGAAATTTTCTCATCTGGACAGAAGATCTTACAGAAAAACCATCGCAGGTCTGGAAAATAATTATTTGAAAGCATTAGCAAGCATTTTTTATCCTTTTTTCAAAGCCTTAAGCTAATTTATGAGCCCAAAACTTTTATTTATATATTATCAAAACATTAAAGCCGGGGGTGTGGCAAAAGTCTTGTCAAATCTTGTAAATGAGCTTGTAAATGAAGGTTATGAAATCGATATTCTTTTTCTGATGGAGAAGCACGACGATTTTTATCCAATAGATCCTCGTGTTAAAAAACATTATGTAGATTCTTTTGATTACTGGACGTGGAGATTATGCGCTTTTAACAAAAAAAACCTCCGTTTTATTCCAAAAATTACAAGCCTTAATAATTATATTTATCAATTGGGTGTCACTTTATTGATGAATCAGTGGCTTAAAAAACATCATCAGAAATATGACACAATTATTTCTTGCTGGTACAAATTATCCTGCACTTTGGCTATCAATAGAAAAGTCAATCACAAAACAATAGCTTGGGAACACATTAGCCACACAACGGGCGGTTTTTTCTGGAATAAAATCCTAAAACCTTTTTATAGAAATCTAAAAGCCATTGTTGCCACCAACATTCCGGGAGAAAAATATTATCAGCGTATTAACAAAAACTCATTTACGATTTACAACCCTATGGATAATGAGCTGGAAAACCTGGATTATATTTCTCCGGAAAATAAGCAAGATATTATTTCTGTAGTGGCAAGATTGGATCCCGAAAAAAATATTGGAGATTTTATTGACATCATTCATCGCGCCCAACTTCCTGACAATTGGAAAGTGAAGATTATCGGCACAGGATCTCAAGAAAATGAATTAAAAAACCTTGTAATCCAAAAGGATATTTCTTCCAAAATAGAGTTTCTGGGTAGCAAAACCATGGAAGAAGTCTATGATTTATTACGCATTTCTAAAATCAATTGTTTAACATCCAAAGTAGAAGCGTTGCCAACAATTCTCATTCAAGCGATGTTTTTTTCTAATGTTTTGATAGCTTATGATTGTCCTTTTGGCCCATCAGACATCATTAATGAAGAAAACGGTTTTTTAATTCCTTTGGAAGATAAGAGAACTTTTATCCAAAAAATAGAATTACTCAGTCACGACAAATCTATTCTAAATGATATGATAAAACATTCCTTTCAAAGCGCAAAAAGCTGGAAAAAGACAGATATTATAAGGAATTGGAAAAAAATTCTCTCCGGTAATAATAGATAAATTCCTGCAAATCTTCCTTCTATGCATTGCATTGTTTTTAAGATTAGTATCTTTGCCGAAATTTACTGAAAATCTTATGATCAATATTGCTGCAATAGAATACTATTTGCCAGAAAATATATTAACCAACGAAGACATTGCCAGAGAATTCCCAGAGTGGAGTGCAGAGAAAATCAAAGCAAAAATAGGTGTAGAAGCCAGACATATTGTCAAAAAAACCCAGACAGCTCTTGATTTGGCTTACGAAGCGACTCAAAAACTTTTTAAAAATTACGATAAAAAGAAGATTGATTTTATTCTATTCTGTACCCAGAGTCCGGATTACTTTTTGCCTACTACAGCCTGTATTTTGCAAGACAAAGTAGGACTTTCAAAATCTATTGGCGCCCTGGATTTTAATCTTGGATGTTCCGGTTTTGTATATGGATTAACGCTTGCGAAAGGTCTTATATCTTCTGGAATTGCTAAAAGCATTTTGTTGGTAACTTCCGAAACCTACAGTAAGTTTCTGGATAAAAATGATAAATCCAACAGAACTATTTTTGGAGACGGTGCCGCTGTAACTGTTGTAGAAAAGGATGATTCTAAAAAAGATTTCCAGTTTTCTTTGGGGACAGATGGCAGCGGATACAATAATTTAATTGTAGAAAACGGCGCTTCCAGAAACAAAGCAGACACTCCGGCATTATATATGAAGGGACCGAAAATCTTCACATTTGCTGTTGAAAACATCCCTAATATTATTAAAGAAACGCTTGAAAAAAATAAACTATCTTTGGATGACATAGATTTGTTTGTATTCCACCAAGCCAGCTCTTACATGTTGAATTATCTGAGAGAACTTTGCAACATTCCGGAGGAAAAATTTTTTGTGGATATGAAAGACATCGGCAATACCGTCTCTGCAAGCATTCCTATTGCACTCAAATTAGCATCAAACCAGGGGAAACTTAAAAAGGGAGATACTGTAATGGTTGTAGGATTTGGCGTAGGATACTCTTGGGGCGCGGGAATTTTAGAATATTAATTATTGAAAAAGAAAATCCTTATCAGAATTGGTTCTCTACGCCATGGGGGCGCAGAAAAAGTTCTGGTGACTTTTCTTAAAAACCTGCCAAAAGATAAATACGAGATTGATCTTTTACTTAATCTCCACTCCGGCAAATATCTAACAGAAGTACCAGATTGGGTTAATGTCATGTATCTCAACCGGGGCGAAATGATTACCACCAACCGTCCAAAAGATTTACCAAAGAAAGCCTACCGAGTAGTTTATCAGCAACTTCTTAAAAAATATCCAAAAATACTTTACCGGCGTAAACTCAAGAAAAAACAATATGATATAGAGTTTGCAGCCATCCACGGCTTTAGGGATGAAGTCCTGAACAGCCCTCTAAAATCTTCAAAAAAACTAATGTGGATCCATAATGATCTTACGGAGGTTCCTGGTTATACCGCAGAAAAGATGCGGCGGTTTTTTAATTATGATAAAATAATGGTGATTTCTGAAAAAATCCAGGAAAATTTTTTATCATTAGCCAAAAATGAAGAAGAAAAATCGAAAATCGTAAGAATCCATAACCCGCTGGATACGGATGAAATTCTTAAAAAAGCGGAAATCCCGGCTCTCCATTATAAGTTTAGCAAAGAATTGCCCACATTCATTTCCGTAGGAACTGTTTTCCCTCAAAAAGGCTTTGACAGATTGCTAAAAGTCCATAAAAGACTTCTAGAAGAAAACCTTCTTCACCACCTGTTAATTATAGGAGATGGCTATGATTTTGAAAATATTAAAAAATTAAAATCGGAGCTGGGAATAGACTCCACCTCCACAATGCTGGGCTTTACAGAAAATCCTTATCCTTATTTCAAAAAGGCAGACTTTTACATTTTAAGTTCTCGCTATGAAGGTTTTCCCACAGTTTTATTTGAAGCAATGACGCTCAAAAAAAATATTATCGCCACAGATGTTTCTGGTGTACAAGAAATGTTAATTAACGGACACTTGGGATTGATTACAGAAAACTCGGAGGAAGGTATTTATCTTGGTATGAAAAAAGCACTCACCCATCCGGAAACTTTCTTAACATATCAAAATCATCTGGAAAACTACGAAATGCCTTTTAGACTCAAAAAATCTGTGGACAAAATCATGGAAATCCTAGATAATTTGTAATTTTATCCCATGAGTTACTCTATTATTCAAAAAGATTTTTACAGAGAAAGCGGGAAATATCTTTCCACATTCCAGATTTGGAAAAAATGCCTCAGTCCGAATCTGCATTATATTTATCTTTTACGGAAGACTCAAAAATACTATAAAAAGCCAATCATTGGTTTCTTATACCGGATCATTCTACGCCATTATCAAATTAAATACGGCTTCCAAATCTACCCGGAAACTCAGATTGGAGAAGGGCTGTATTTGGGGCATTGGGGACAATTGGTAATTAATCCAAAAGTAAAAATCGGGAAGAACTGTAATATTGCACAAGGTGTTAGCATTGCACAAAGCAACCGTGGGAAACATAAAGGCGTTCCCGTTATTGGGAACGAAGTCTGGATTGGCCCCAATGCTGTTATTGTTGGCAATATCGTTATTGGGAATAATGTGCTTATTGCGCCAAATGCCTATGTGAACATTAATATTCCGGATCATTCTATTGTGATGGGAAATCCCGCTACTATCACTTTCAAAATTAACGCCACAGAAAACTATATTAATAACAAAATTTAAATATTAAATGTTGTTAAATATAATGGCGATAAGCATAAAAATTTTATTTTTGCAATAATATCGGTTTTTTATATTAATATTAATTTTTTGATTAAGAAAATGATATTCTAAGTGATACATCTTGAATGTTATGGCAAAATCTTATGAATCAATTTTCGAAAATAACAAAAATTGGGTAGCATCCAAAATTGCTTTCAATCCGGACTATTTTCACGAATTGGCTAAAACTCAAAACCCAGAGTATCTATACATTGGTTGCTCAGACAGCCGCGTTACTGCAGAAGATATGATTGGCGCAGAACCGGGAGAGGTTTTTGTCCATAGAAATGTAGCCAACTTAGTCAATACTCTTGACATGAGCTCCACCGCTGTCATACAATATGCGGTAGAACATCTCAAAGTAAAACATATTATTGTATGTGGGCATTATAACTGTGGTGGTGTAAAAGCCGCTATGACTTCCCAGGATTTGGGATTGATGAATCCATGGCTTAGAAACATCCGTGATGTTTACAGGTTGCACCATGCAGAGTTGGATGATATACAAGACGAAGCCAAAAGATATGACAGGCTTGTGGAGTTGAATGTCCAGGAGCAGTGTATTAATGTTATCAAAATGGCCTGTGTGCAAGAACGCTATATTCTGGAAGAACAGCCTATTGTCCACGGCTGGGTTTTTGACCTTAGAACCGGCAAAATCATTGATTTGGAAATCGATTTTGAAAAGATCCTGAAAGATATTCAGAAAATTTACAATTTAACCAATTCTGACTGGGTAATGAGCAGAAAAAAATAATCTTCAGGCAAAAAGATGAAGTTTTTTAGTATTATAACATTGATGGTTTTTTTAAACTTTACAGCACTTCCGGGAATTGCTGCTCTAATGGGCTGGGAACTCCCTAGAACCAATGTTATAATTAATGAAGAAGAACAACACGCTAATAATACAATTGTTATCTACGAAAAAACCATCCCAAAAACGCTTGACATTCATGAGTTTATCAAATTTTTTGAATTAGACCACCACAACGTTATCAACGTAAACTGGGAAACAATACCTTATATCCCACCTCATCTTAGTATTTTTTCCCCTCCTCCGGAAATGATATAAATAACACTATTTCTTTTTTTTCAAGAATCTTTCCCTTCCTTTTCGGTTTTGGGTCTATGGTTCTGGACTTTAGTTATTATTTCTAATGACTATTGATTGGTTATTTATATAAAAACATCCATTATTGGATGACATCCCTTAATTTATTATTTTTCTCATGAAAAAATCAAATTCTTTGTTTGGAGGAATCAAAGAAAATTTCCCATCTGGACTAGTCGTTTTTCTGGTGGCATTACCACTTTGTCTTGGTATTGCTTTGGCCTCTGGAGCGCCACCGCTATCTGGAATTATCGCAGGTATTATTGGTGGCATTGTGGTAGGATCTATCAGCAACTCCAACATTTCTGTATCTGGTCCTGCTGCGGGACTTACCGCTATTATTCTAGTGGCTATTACAGAGATTGGCGCATTTGAATTATTTCTTTGCGCAGGAATTGTTGCAGGAGTCATTCAGTTAATACTAGGTTTTGTGCGGGCAGGAAGCATTTCCAATTATTTTCCTAATAATGTAATTGAAGGCATGCTGGCCGGTATTGGTATTATTATTATTCTGAAACAAATTTCTCATGCTGTTGGTTTTGACAAAGATTATGAAGGACACGAGTCCCTTTTTGAAAATGGAATCAATTTTGGTTTTTTCTCAGAATTATCCGGTGCTTTACATCCTGGTGCTATCATAGTAACTTTGATTTCTATGGGAATACTACTTGCCTGGGATCATACTCCAGCCCTTAAAAAATTAAAACTTTTGCCTGGCGCTTTGGTCGCTGTTATTGCCGGCATTCTCATTAATGAATTTTTCAAACTTAGCGGTAGCGCTCTGGTTATTGCACCATCCCATCTTGTAACATTGCCAACTCCCAGCTCACTGGAAGAGTTTGCAAGTCTTGTCACATTTCCTGATTTTTCCGGTTTTGCTAATCCCAAAGTTTGGATTACCGGTGCCACTATTGCCATTGTAGCCTCCATAGAGACTTTACTTTGTATAGAAGCATCGGACAGATTAGATGTGAGAAGAAGAATCACAGATACCAATCTGGAACTCAAAGCACAAGGTATAGGAAATCTGGTAAGCTCTTTTATTGGCGGGTTACCGATGACATCCGTTGTGGTAAGAAGTTCTGCCAATGCCAATGCTGGTGCAACATCCAAAATATCGGCTATCATTCACGGGGTTTTATTGCTGATTTGCGTGCTTAGCATCCCTTTTATATTAAATCTAATCCCATTGGCAACTTTGGCGGCAGTTCTTATTTTAGTAGGTTATAAACTTGCAAAGCCGGCTACATTCAAGCATTTTTGGCACAATGGAAAGTATCAATTCATCCCTTTTGTAGCTACAGTGGTAGCAGTTGTAGCAACGGATTTATTGAAAGGTGTAGGAATCGGACTTTTGATTTCTGTTTTTTATGTTCTACAAGGCAATATGAAAAGAGCTTACTATCTTAGCCGAGAAACATTGGACAATGCAGACGAAATAACGATTAAACTGGCAGAAGAAGTTTCTTTTCTTAATAAAGCTGCTATCAAAAAAACGCTGAAGAATATCAAGCCCAATTCTAAAGTGATTATTGACGCTAAAAACACATCTTATATCACAACAGATGTATTAGAAATGATCCAAGACTTTGCTAATGTTAGAGCAAAAGAAGAAGACATAGAAGTAGAACTCATCGGTTTCAAAACATCTTATAAGGATTATGAAAGAGACCAACATTCGCACATTGTGGTGACTCATAGGAGAGCCCTGTAAAATTATTATTAATTAAAATTTGAACTTAAAATAAAATGAAAGCACATACATCGGAAACACAATCCACCATTACTCCAGAAAAAGCCTTGCAGTTTTTAAAAGAAGGGAATCAACGGTTTGTCAACAACCTCAAAGTTAATAGAAACCTATTAGAACAAGTTAATGATACCCGAGAAGGACAATGGCCTTTTGCTGTGATACTGAGCTGTATTGACAGCCGTACCTCTGCAGAACTTATTTTTGATCAAGGATTGGGCGATATATTCAGCGTAAGAATTGCTGGGAATTTTGTGAATCAAGACATTCTTGGCTCTATGGAATTTGGATGCAACGTTGCAGGCTCCAAACTAGTAGTGGTTCTGGGTCACAGCAAATGTGGCGCTTTGAAAGGCGGCCTGGATGCTGCCAAAATAGAAGGTCTGGGAATGGATAATCTAAACCATTTGATTTATCATTTTGACCCTATTATCAAAAAAATCATCGAAGATGGCGAGGAACGTTCTTCCAAAAACGAAGATCTTTTGGAAAGACTGAACCATCATAACGTGCAACAAGCTTTGGAAGACATCCGCCACAACAGTTCTACACTCAGATCGCTTGAAGAAGAAGGGAAAATCAAAATAGTTGGCGCCAACTATGATGTAGAAACCGGCGTTGTTACTTGGTTATAGGAAGCATTTTTTCTTCATACAATTAGGGAAGTAGGCCGGGCAATTGCTCGGCTTGCTTATTTCCCGTTAAAGGCAGTCATCGTGTTTTGGACACCTGCAAAAACGAAAGACAATGCCGCCAGAGAAAATGTCTCTATTCTTTCAGGCAACTTTGCATTTTCGTCTTCAGTCCATTTTCCTAGGACATAATCTGCTTGTTTTCCTTCGGAGAAATCGGCAGAAATTCCAAACCTTAACCTCGTGTAGTTCTGGGTGTTTAACTGCGCTTGGATGCTTTTCAATCCGTTATGGCCAGCATCAGAACCTTTCATTTTCATCCTTAATGAACCAAAAGGCAACGCAAGATCATCCGTAATAATCAATATATTTTCTAAAGGGATATTTTCTTTCTGCATCCAGAATTTGACAGCATTTCCAGAAAGGTTGACATAGGTATCCGGTTTTAAAATCAAAACTTTTCGTCCTTTGTATTTTCCTTCTGCTAATAAGCCGAAATTGGAAGTTTTGAAAGGAGCTTCTATTTTCTCAGCAATTTTTTCTGCTACTTTAAAGCCTATGTTATGGCGGGTTTCGGCATATTCTTCACCTTTGTTACCTATACCGACAATGAGATATTTCATTTTTTTTTAAAAAATTATTTTACATATTCAAAAGCCACTGTTCCATAGGCAGAAGTTCCTAAAATTGGATAAGCATCTCCATCATACACATAATTATAATTAGAGGTAATAGATTCTGCATTGGTGGTCAATTTAACTGTTTTGTAATTATTGGCAGATAAAGCAAAAGCCAAACTGCTTCCCATATCAAACTGTGCACTTACTAATTTGAAAGCTGTAGGCAAGGTTCCCAATGGATTTTTTTTGGTATCATAGGATGAAAAAGCCATATCCAACACAATGGGTGTTACAGAAACGGGCCCGGAAGAAAGTGTTTTCAAAGTATATTTGAAGGTTGAAACATTATTGCCAGAAAAGCTATAATCTGTTTGAATAATGAAGAGATCTGCTGTATTGGCTGCATCTTTTATTTTTGTAACTCCGGATTTTATTTTATCAGAACTATATCCATAAGTCGTAGTCGTATTATAAATCACGGTTCCAGAAACTTTAGAAGTTCCGACAGATTTTGACAGCTTCCCGCTTGTGTAAGTAAGATCCTGGGTATTTACAATTTTTTCGCCGGAATCATCTACAGAAGTATAAATAATTCTGGTAACATCATCTCCCGTATAAGTTAAATTATAGGTTGCCGAATTATCGTTAGTTGTAACGCTTGTAAGTTTACTTCCAGTGTAATTATAGGTCATAATTAACTTTTCACCATCTGTATCTACCGTGGTAATTGATTTGATATTCTTAATGGTTGCATTATTAGAACTACTTCCGTAATTATAATCTACGCCGATAAGATAATCTCCGTTCTCATCCTGATTAGGACTGCAAGATGAAAATATCAGAAAACCTAATGAGATAATGAAATAAAAAAATGGATGCTTCATTGATAATTGTTCTGTTTGCAAAGTTAATTTTTTAAAATAAATGTTATGATAAAATATTCTGTAGAACCAGATTCACTTCATCCACATTTTTCACGTTATCCTTTCTCATCATCAGCTGGTTGTTCTTCTCTTTTAACGTCGCTTCCGCCGGATTTTGTGTGAGATAAGATATGATTTTTTTGAATTTCTCGCTTTGATAGAATTTATCCTGAGGATTTGCAGGGAAATAACCGAGGAAAACTTTGTTCTTCACCACCAATTTATCAAATCCAATTTCCGCCGCGAGCCATTTTAGTTCCACAGATTTCAGAAGATTAATCGCTTCACTCGGCAATTCTCCGAATCGGTCTTTCAACTCATTTTCAAAAGCTTGTAACTCTTTCGCATTTTGGATTTCAGCCAATTTTTGATAAAGTGATAAACGTTCTTCAGTTGAACTTACGTAATCATCAGGTAACATCAGTTCCAAATCTGTGTCGATGTTCACTTCTTTTGTCGATTTGATGAGCTTATTTCTGTCTTCTTCATTTTCGAATAGATTTTCAAAATTCTCATCATCTTTCAGTTCTTCCAAAGCTTCCTGCATCATTTTTTGATAAGTTTCAAAGCCCATTTCATTGATGAATCCACTTTGTTCTCCACCCAACAAATCTCCAGCTCCACGGATTTCCAAATCTTTCATCGCAATCTGAAAACCACTTCCCAAATCCGAAAATTGTTCAATCGCTTCCAGACGTTTTCTCGCGTCAGAAGTCATCATATCAAACGGAGGTGTAATCAGATAACAAAACGCTTTTCTGTTGCTTCGCCCGACTCTTCCACGCATCTGATGCAAATCTGCCATTCCAAATCTATGAGCATCATTGATGAAAATCGTATTTGCATTCGGAACGTCCACGCCACTTTCAACAATAGTTGTAGCTACCAGAACATCATATTTCCCTTCCATAAAATCGAGGATATTCTGTTCCATTTGTTTTCCGTCCATTTGCCCGTGACCTGTAATCACTCTTGCATCAGGAACCAATCTTTGGATTAATCCTGCAATATCTTTCAGGTTTTCGATTCTGTTATTGATGAAATAAACTTGTCCATCTCTTTGTAATTCGTACGAAATCGCATCACGCAAAATCTCTTCATTAAAGCCAACAATACTCGTTTCAACAGGTTGACGGTTTGGTGGTGGTGTTTTAATCACGGATAAATCTCGCGCTGCCATCAATGAAAACTGCAAAGTTCTCGGAATAGGAGTTGCTGTCAATGTCAACGTATCGACATTGGTTTTCATCGTTTTCAATTTATCTTTTACCGATACTCCGAATTTGTGTTCCTCATCGATAATCAATAAACCAAGATTTTTGAATTTCACTTTATCCGCAACCAATTGATGCGTTCCAATCACAATATCGATTTTCCCATCTTTCAAACCTGCTAAAGTTTCAGATTTTTGTTTCGCAGTTCGGAATCGATTTAAGTATGAAATATTAACAGGGAAATCTTTCAAACGTTCTTTGAAACTTCTATAATGTTGAAAAGCCAAAATCGTGGTCGGAACTAGAATCGCAACTTGTTTACTGTCAGTCGCCGCTTTGAACGCTGCACGAATCGCCACTTCCGTTTTTCCGAAACCAACATCGCCACAAATCAATCGGTCCATCACGCCTTCCGCTTCCATATCTTTTTTCACGTCCAAAGTCGCTTTTTCTTGGTCTGGCGTATCCTCGTAAAGGAAACTTGCTTCCAATTCATTTTGAAGATAAGAATCCGGCGAATATTGAAATCCTTTCGCGGTTTTTCTCTGAGCATATAATTTTATCAAATCAAATGCAATCTGCTTAACTCTGGCTTTCGTCTTCTGTTTCAGCGACTTCCAAGCAGGCGAGCCAAGTTTGCTGAGAACAATCTCTTTTCCGTCCGGTCCGTTATATTTTGAAATTTTATGAAGGGAATGAATACTCACATAAAGCAAATCTCCATTTTTATAACTAAGTTTAAAACATTCCTGAATTTTTCCGTCATTATTGACTTTTACCAATCCCATAAATTTCCCGATTCCGTGGTCGATATGGGCAATGTAATCACCAACCTTTAAAGACATTAAGTCTTTGAGTGTCAATTGCTCCGACTTCGCAAAAGTATCTTTGGATTTATAACGTTGATATCGGTCAAAAATCTGGTGGTCTGTGTAAACCAAAATTTTATTTTCAGAATCCACAAAACCTTCGTGAAGTTCGGATTTGAAACTTTTGAACGGAATCTCGTGTTCCAATTCTTCAAAAATCGATTCTAATCTTTCTTTCTGTTTTTCCGATGAAAAAGAAATCCAAGTGTCAAATCCTTGACTTTGCTTTTCTTCCAAATCCTGAATCAACATTTCGAAATTCTTATGAAAACTTGGTTGTTGAGTTTGATTGAGTTCTACATTTTTAATTTTTGGAAGTTCAAAAGCTTGCGAACTGAAATCAATCGTTTTGAATTTGATTAATCGATTTTGAAACTCTGGTTCAGAAATAAATAATTCTTCTGGTTTTCTATGCTTAATATCTTTACTTAAAGTCTCGAATTTTTCTAATGATTTTTCGTAGAAATCTCTGATTCTTCTATTGGAAACAAAAAGATTCTTCGAAACCATAAAACTGTCATCCGGTAAAATATCAAGAAACGAAACTTTGCTTCCCGAAACCAAAAAATTCATATTGGAAACCAATTGAAATTCAGTGATTTTATCAACGGAAAGTTGAGATTCTATATCGAAAGTTTTGATGCTTTCCACCTCGTTTCCGAAAAATGTGATACGATAAGGTTTTTCATTAGAAAAAGAAAAAACGTCCACAATTCCACCACGAACAGAGAATTCTCCGGGTTCGGAAACAAAATCTGTTTGATTGAATTGATAATGATTCAGCAATTCATCTACAAAATCAAAATCCAATTGGTCACCAACTTTGATGTGATGAGAAATCGCTTTGAAATCTTCTTTCTTCAGAACTTTTTCCGACAAAGCACCAACAAAAGCCACAATCACTCTTGGAGCATTTCCGGAATTGATTTTATTAATAACTTCCGTTCTTAAAACCAAATTTGCATTTTGGGTTTTCTCGACTTGATAAGGTTCAAGATGAGTTGCAGGAAAATAAAGTACATTTTCTTTTCCAATCAAGTCTTCCATTTCTGCATTGATGTAAAGCGCATCTTCTTTGTCATCAACGAGATAAAGAACCGTTTTTTTCTGAGTCAGAAATAATTCCGAAGCCAAAATTGAAACCGCAGAACCTGCACTTCCTTTAACAGAAATATGTTGGTTGTTAATTAATTGAGAAAAAATCTCATTTCCGAATTGTTTCTGAAGCAAGTCCGGAAGCAGATTTTGATTGATTTTTTTTAATTCCATTAATGTAGGCATAAACGCAAAAAGCGATTCCGAGATATTTTCGGAATCGTTATTTGTTACAAAGATACTATTTTTCAAAAAAATTAGTTTTATTTTTACAATCTTAAACTATGAACATTTGAAATTCGGTTTCAAAATATTATCCTTTTTCTGTTTGTTGTCACTTCTTGCTATTCAATGTAAGGATGATGATGCTAACATTTTCCGTGCTTATGCGGAGGGAAAGATTACGTATTCTGATGCTAAATTTCTGGAAGACCCAATCCACCTCGTAAAAGACAAAAAAATCATTGCAGAAACTTATCCCAAAGAAAGTGGAAGTTTTGTATTAGCCGGACCTTATGACAAGGGCGCTTATAAATTCCAACTGAAGAATTTTAAAATTAAATCTTTTTCAACGGATACTCAAGGATGCAAAATCTCCAGAGATTCTTTGAGCATCGAAATTCCTGATGGTGTGACTTACGTTATTTTCAATGATATAACTTTGAAATAATGAAGAAACTTTTACTCTTTTCTTTTTCGATAATTTCAATTGCTACTTTTTCTCAGAGAAGAAAAAAACAAGACTGGACAGAAAATGTAAAATACTCCATCGACCCGCACGTAAAAGTAATGACATCACTCGGAAATAATTTTTTGAAAGACACTTTCGATTATTTTTATGGTTTCGGAATCGGTGGAAATATCAATCTTTACAAAAACTTTGGATTAGGTGTAGAATACACTTATTTTCGTGGAAATATCAAAAAACCAGAGTTATTTGGTTATCTAGGAGCGCCTTCTATGAATAATTTTGATTGGTATGTTTTTCATCAGAACAAAATCACGGAAGAGTTTTTTGTAGAAGAACTTGTAGGTTACAGCACTTACCGGATGAAAAGTCCTTATCTTGACAATTCTGGAAACTTCTCCGAAGGAAACGGCGGACTTAATCTTGGTTTGAAAGCCATCTACACAATTGATGATAGTGGTTTCCAACAAGTTGTCCTTAATACAAGACTTAATTTTTATAATTCTAAAATCGGAAACCAGAATCCTGATATCGAGAAATATTATTCCAAAGCCAGTTTATTGAACATCGGTATTGCTTATCGGATTAATTTTTAATTCTCCAAAAAAGAGAGAAGTCGAAATTTAATTTTTTAAGCCGTTTTTAAGTTGTTATAATTTCTGGTTAAAGTTTTTTATTCTTAATTTTAGAATGATTTTTAATATAAATTTGTCGAACCAAAACATCACACAGAATGAAAAATTTATTATCAGCATTGCTACTTACTTTTGGGCTAGGATTAGCAACAGCGCAGACAACCGCTCCAGCAGCCGCTAAAACAGCAACCAAAAAAATTGAAAAGCAAGCTAAAAAGGGCGAAGCAAAAGTTGCAAAAACGGCAACAACGGCTAATGTCAAACTAAAAAAAGACGGAACACCAGACAAACGTTATAAAGCGGCTAAGACTTTGAAAAAAGATGGAACGCCAGATAAACGTTACAAGGTCAACAAATAATTTTCCTAATTGTTGAAGAAGAGAGGGAAAATTTAATTTTTCATAACTTTTATTTTTTTAAGACTTTACAATTTTCTTGTAAAGTCTTTTATTTTTTGGTTCGTGATTTGTTTATACATCTACACAATCCAAAATCTTTTATTATGAATCCCAAACCAATGCTCACGCTCTCTCAGGTGATGGAGAAACTCCGTCAAAAAGGAATAACCGATGAGATCATTATGAACGAAGAAAAACAATTCGTTATCCATAGCACTTCTAAAGCATACAAAGCAGAAGAACTGAAAATTATACGCACCTATAGATTTGAAGGTGCCAGTGACCCTGCAGACAATGTTGCTCTTTACCTTGTAGAAGATTTATATGGCAATAAAGCTATGATTATTGATTCTTACGGTGCAGACAGTAATTATGACGGAAGGGAATTTGATGAATTTATAAAATCTCTTCCTACAGAAGAGAAAGAAGAATACGATTTTTAATCATCAGGCTAATCATAAAAAGGTTCAAATATAAAATTGAACCTTTTTTTTAGCTTATCTTTTCTACAATTTTATCTTTTGTATTTCTAATGCTTTTTTTGGTTTTTTTTACCTCTTTTTTGATCTCGTCCACATTTTTTTTCACACGATCTACATTGATTCCAACCAATGTTTTCTTAAGCCCATCCTCAATACCCTTCCAAAAAAGATTGAAAAATGACCGTTCTTTATTTCTTTCAACATATACATCCACAGACTCCGGAAATTGATCAGAATCTTTTTTAACTATCAAATTAGCAATAGCAGATAAAAACTTCTTTTTCTCCTGCGTTTTTTTATCCAACACACTAACTTTCAAATCCTGGTGTGCAATTCTGAATTTTCCGTTAAGGATATCATTATTACCTCTAAAGTCAAAATTGAGTTTTGTAATCCTTCCCGTCGCTGTAACATGAAGATACGGTTTGATAAACGGATTAATATCTACAGCAGGCAAATCATTAATATTTCCTGCAATGGTAAAATTATCACGCAAATCTGCCGTATCAAACTTCCAGTTAACCTGCATCGGTGACACATTCATAAATTTGCAATTGATTGCAATCGGAACTTTCGTATCTGTTCCTCTTTGTTTGTTGGAATTCAGGTTTTTAACCTTCATATTAAAATTGGTAAAATAAACTTTTCCCGGTCCGTTAGAATCAGGGGTATCTTCTTCGTACACTAATCTAGAGTCTATAAGATTTAGATTTTCAACCAACAAAGGAAATTTTATCGTTCTTAATAATTTGGAATAAAGCAGTTTTTCCTTAGGATCATCTTTAGGGATTTTGCTTCGGAAGATGTTAGCGTCAACGTTGCTAAGTTTTACATTTTTTATTTTAATATTCGGTTTATCATTTTCGAATTTCCAATTAATTCCAGAAAACTGAATGCCGTTAGCAGAAATATCATACAAGTCTTTTTCCATCGGAATCATTCTTACAAACTCAGCTCTGGACAATTTTGGTTTTAATTTAAAATTCTTTAAATCAATGTTTTGCGAAGACATATTAAAGCTTGACAAATCCATATTATAATATGGCCCTGCATCATAAAAAAACTGATTTCCGGAAACTTTGTAATCTTTGTAAGTGAAAGGAATTTTGTTTTTCGAAGTGTCTTCATTCATTACAAATTCTTTCAAATTTGCATTGAATTTTGCTAAGGAAAGTGACTTTTCCCCATTCGATTTTAAGATAGAAAATTGTCCGTTTTTAATATCAAAGTTTTCAAAATCGATGTTAAAGTTAGACTTTTCTTTGTTTGATTTAATAACTTTATTATCACGATTTTGCAAAATAAAAATTGGGTCAACAGCTTGAACGTTTTTGAAACTCAACTTCTTTTTATTAAATATCAAATCATTGAAAGAAATGCTTTTACTTTTAATGTCAAAAAGCGTTTTTTGAGTTTTGAAATTCTTTTCCCAACTTTTAAAATCAATCAAAGGCTTCAGTTCAAAATTATTAATGGTCAATTGTCCATTAACCGTTTTCAGTTCTGAGGAATTCAAAGAATACACCTCGCCAATTTGTGCATAAAATGGATTGGCAGAGATTTTATAACTGTCCAATGCAAAAGGTAATTCGTTGGGATTTTGATTCAGACTAAGATTTTTTAAATCAATATTAAGATTGTTAGCAGAGAAAAGTTTGGTGTTGTCTGGCTTATGAATCTCAATATTTCCTTTTTCTATTTCAATATTTTTGATGTTGAAAGGAATTGGATTTTTTTTGCTTTTCTCCTCTTTTGGTTTTGCTAATCTGATTTTTAAATAAGGATTTATAAGCTTAATAGAATTAGCCTCGATTTGATTATTTTTCAAAAATTCAATTACACCTAATCTACTGATATTCATATTGCCCAAGCTTCCTTCGAGAGCTAAGACTTCAAGATTATTTGGTTGTTTAGTTTTAACTTTTATTTGGTTGGCAGAGATGCTCCCACTTATGATTTCCACGTTCAGAGATTGGTAAGTAATCTCGTAAGGCGTTTTGGTTTTTAGATAATCTGGTAATTTATATTTAAGCCAAAGACTGAATCCGATATTCAGTAAAACTATGAAAATCAAAACACTTCCAACAATTATTGCGGTAATTTTCAGTAGTTTTTTTAGCATAAATTTTATTTTAAAAATTAATCACTAAAAACCATTCCAAATTTAAACTGTCAATTCAATCACATAACCTTCGTGTCCTCTTACATTGATAAAATCACCGCCTTCAAAAGAAAGATATTGTCCTTTGATACCTTTCAAAACTCCATTGAACTCCGGTTTTTTGTCTAAGGTAAAAACATTTATTTTTTCTGGTTTTTCGTAAGGAAAATCTAATTTCACAACATTATCATCTGTGACAGCAAATTTCTTGAAATCATTAGGAAAATACTCCGCAATTTTATTTCGGAAATCGATTAAGTCCAAAGAATCTTCATAATCATCAGCCAACATTTTTTTCGGATTGGTTTTGTCAGCGATATGTTTTTTAAGTTCAACTTCTATCATTCCGGCTTCGTAACGGTTTTCTGTAATGGCGATTGGCAAAGCGAAAGTGGCACCTTGGTCTATCCAACGCGTAGGAATTTGATGCGTTCTCGTAACGCCCACTTTTACATCACCCGTATAAGCCAAATAAACAATATGCGGAACCAACTGAATTTCTTTTTCTATTTCCAAATCTCGTTCTGCAATTCCCAAGTGAGCAGTTGACAATTCCGGACGGATAATCGTATCACTCGCATAAGGACTTTCGAAAAAGCATTTTTTACAGAATCCCATTCGGTAGATTTTCTCGTCATTTCCACAGTTGACGCATTGATAACCGATATGTTTGATGTTCAAATCTTTTCCAAAAAGCTGATTTAGATTAATTAAATCATTATTCAGGTTGAGATAATATTGGATAGGTTGTCCGTTTTGGGAAATCATCTTTAGGATTTGTCCGGAAAATTGCATTTTTTTAAATTTTAGTAAAAATATGCAATAAAAATCCAAAATCAAATTCTAAATTTGTCCAAACTCAAAAAGTAATGACGTATCTTGTCACTGGCGGCAGTGGATTTATCGGTTCTCATTTGGTAGAACATCTTTTGAAAAATGGACATTCTGTCATTAATATTGACAATTTTGATGATTTTTATGATTATAAAATCAAAGTTAGAAATACGCTCGAATCTACACAAACTGATGTTAAATTTGATTTCACAGATAAAGAAGCGGATATTAAAAAACTAGTATCAGTAACAAAATCAGATCATTATCATTTATATTTTCAAGATATACGAGATAAAAATGGTTTAGAGACTATTTTTAGAAATCATAAAATCGATTTAATTGTGCATTTGGCGGCTTTAGCCGGCGTGCGTCCGTCTATAGAAAGACCTTTGGACTATGAAGCGGTTAATGTTCGGGGCACTCAGAATCTCTGGGAATTATGTAAAGATTTTGGCATCAAAAAATTTATTTGCGCCTCTTCTTCAAGTGTTTACGGCAATAATGAGAAAATTCCGTTTGCAGAAACCGATAATGTGGACAAGCCCATTTCACCATATGCCGCAACTAAAAAAGCAGGTGAAATTCTAGGCCATGTTTATCATCATCTTTATAAAATTGACATTATTCAATTGAGATTTTTTACCGTGTATGGTCCAAGACAAAGACCAGATCTGGCGATTCATAAATTCACCAGATTAATTACGGAAAATAAAGAAATCCCTTTCTACGGCGATGGTTCCACGGCTAGAGATTATACTTTTGTAGATGATATAATCGACGGCGTTGTAAAGTCTATTTATTATCTAGAAAATAATCAAGAAGTTTATGAAATCCTGAATTTAGGGGAAAGCGAGGTGATTAACCTACAGGAAATGCTTTCCACACTGGAAAATGCGCTGGGGAAAAAAGCCAACAAAAAAATGTTACCCATGCAGCCTGGAGATGTGCAAAAAACCAACGCGGACATTGCAAAAGCAAAATCCCTCATCGATTATAAGCCAAGCACAAACTTCCAAAATGGCACAAAAAAATTTGTGGAATGGTTTTTGGCAAAACAGCTGTGATCTATTTTTAAGCATTTTTATATCAATATTTTGTTTATTGTAAATTATTTTTTAAAAATTATTGAAAATCAGCATCAATATGTATAAAGTATCACCTAATTTTTTACTTTTGCAAAAAATTTAATATTATGTATTGGACATTAGAATTAGCATCTTATTTAAGCGATGCACCTTGGCCGATGACCAAGGCAGAATTAATTGATTACGCCATAAGAACGGGAGCTCCTATGGAAGTGGTAGAAAACCTACAAGCCATTGAAGATGAAGGTGAAATCTACGATTCTATAGAAGAAGTATGGTCAGATTATCCCACAGATGAGGATTTCCTTTGGAATGAAGATGAATATTAACGGTCTTTTGGCTTTCGCCAATCCGTTCTTTTAAATAAATTACGCCATTAGCAATAATCTAATAGCAAACCGCAAATAGCAAATTATGAGTTTTTTAAATACAGTTCTTAAAAGTTTTTTGGGAGACAAAAATGCAAAAGATCTTAAAGAAGTAAAAAAAGTTGTCACAAAAATCAAAGCCGTTGAACCAAGTATTCAAGCTTTATCAGACAATGGTTTGAGAGAAAAAACAGCAGAATTTAAAGAGAAAATTAAAACTGCAACAGCTAAATTCTCTTCTCAGATAGAACAAATTAAAGAGCAAATTAAAAACTCAACAAATGTTGACGAGAAAGAATCTCTTTTCAATAAAATTGAAAGTCTGAAAAAAGACTCTTATGAAGTTGAAGAGAAAGTTCTTAACGAAATTCTTCCCGAAGCTTTTGCTTTATTAAAAGAGACTTCCAGACGTTTGGCACAAAATGGAGAAATCCGTGTTACAGCAACCGACAGAGATCGCGAACTGGCTGCTACAAAAGATTTCGTGGCTTTAGATGGCGACATCGCTGTCTGGAAAAACTCCTGGGATGCCGCAGGAACACCTGTAGTTTGGGATATGGTTCATTATGACACGCAGTTTATTGGTGGTGTTGTATTACACTCCGGTAAAATTGCAGAAATGGCAACCGGGGAAGGTAAAACTTTGGTAGGAACTTTACCTATTTATCTTAACGCTTTGCCGGAAAGAGGTGTACACGTTGTAACGGTTAATGACTATTTGGCGAAACGTGACTCTGCTTGGATGGGTCCGTTGTACCAATTCCACGGAATGACCATCGATTGTATCGATAATCACCAGCCTAACTCAGACTCTAGAAGAAAGGCTTATCAAGCAAGCATCACTTACGGAACTAATAATGAATTCGGTTTCGATTATTTGAGAGATAATATGGTAACCAATCCTTCTGAATTAGTTCAGGGAGAATTGAATTTTGCTATTGTCGATGAGGTTGACTCTGTTTTGATTGATGATGCTAGAACACCATTGATTATTTCTGGTCCAGTTCCTCAAGGTGACAGACAAGAATATGATGTTCTTAAACCTTCGATTGATAGAATTGTTGAGGTTCAGAAAAAAACAGTTTCTGCGATTTTCAACGAAGCTAAAAAATTAATTGCCAACGGAAATACCAAAGAAGGAGGTTTCAAATTGCTTCAAGCTTACAGAGGTCTTCCTAAAAACAGACAATTAATCAAGTTCTTGTCAGAAAGTGGAAACCGTGCTTTGCTTCAGAAAGTTGAAGGTCAATATATGGCAGATAACAACCGTGATATGCCAATCGTGGACAAAGACCTTTATTTCGTAATCGATGAAAAGAATAATCAAATCGATTTGACTGACAAAGGTGTAGAATATATGTCTGCAGGTAACGAGGATTCTCAGTTTTTTGTTTTAAACGATATTGCTACAGAAATTGCAGAATTAGAAAAAAGAAATCTTTCTAAAGAAGAAGAATTTGCTGCTAAAGAAGAATTGTACAGAGAGTTTTCTGTAAAATCTGAGCGTATTCACACAATGAATCAATTGCTTAAAGCTTATACATTATTCGAAAAAGATGATGAATATGTGGTAATTGATGGCGAAGTGAAAATCGTTGATGAGCAGACTGGTCGTATTATGGATGGTCGCCGTTATTCAGACGGACTTCACCAAGCGATTGAAGCAAAAGAAAATGTAAAAATCGAAGCAGCAACTCAAACATTTGCAACGATTACTTTACAAAACTACTTCCGTATGTACAACAAACTGGCTGGTATGACAGGTACTGCGGAAACTGAAGCTGGAGAATTCTGGCAGATTTACAAATTGGATGTTGTAGTAATTCCTACGAACAGACCAATCCAAAGAGATGACAGACAAGATTTGGTTTTCAAAACCAATCGTGAAAAATACAATGCAGTAATCGAAGAAATTGAAAGATTAACATCGGCTGGACGTCCTGTCTTGGTAGGTACAACTTCTGTTGAAATTTCTCAACTCCTTTCTAGAGCATTACAATTAAGAAAAATCCAACACCAGGTTTTGAATGCGAAACTTCATAAGAAGGAAGCAGAAATTGTTGCTGGTGCTGGTGGACCAGGCGTTGTAACGATTGCAACCAATATGGCTGGTAGAGGTACCGATATTAAATTAAAAGCTGAGGTTAAAGAAGCCGGAGGTTTGGCAATCATTGGTACAGAAAGACACGATTCTCGTCGTGTTGACAGACAGTTGAGAGGTAGAGCTGGTCGTCAGGGAGATCCGGGAAGTTCTCAATTCTATGTTTCCTTGGAAGATAATTTGATGCGTCTTTTCGGTTCAGAGAGAATCGCTAAAATGATGGACAGAATGGGTCATAAAGAAGGTGAAGTGATTCAGCATTCTATGATTTCCAAGTCTATTGAAAGAGCACAGAAAAAAGTTGAAGAGAACAACTTCGGGGTTAGAAAAAGATTGCTTGAGTATGATGATGTTATGAACAAACAACGTGACGTTATCTACAAAAGAAGAAAGAACGCTTTGTTCGGAGATCACTTGAAGTATGACATCGTGAA
Source organism: Flavobacteriales bacterium UBA2306 (assembly GCA_002345565.1). GTDB lineage: Bacteria > Bacteroidota > Bacteroidia > Flavobacteriales > Weeksellaceae > Epilithonimonas. The sequence continues at coordinate 164,169 of DDVS01000004.1, forward strand.
TATGATTTACGATACAGCTGCCGCAATTGTATCCCAAGCCAAGGCTACTGGAAATTATAAAGATTTTGAATTCGAGATTATTAAACATTTCACTATGGAATCTCCTGTGAGTGAGTCAGAATTTGGAAGTTTACAAATCCCTGCGCTTACAGATAAAGTGTTCAAAGCAGCAAAAGAAGATTATGACTTAAGACTCAATCTTCTTAAAGAAAAAGCTTATCCAATCATCGAAAACGTTTATTTGAATCAAGGTTCTATGTTCAAGATGATTCAGGTTCCTTTCACAGACGGAATCAAAACAATGACTATTGTTACTGATTTGAAAGAAGCTTACGAAACTAAATGTGAATCATTAATCACGGATTTCGAAAAGAATATTTCTTTGGCTATTATTGATGAAAACTGGAAAACACACTTAAGAGAAATGGATGATCTTCGTCGTTCTTCTCAAGGTGCGGTTTATGAGCAAAAAGATCCATTGGTAATTTATAAACAAGAATCTTTCTACTTGTTCAGTGAAATGGTGGACAAAGTCAATAAAGAAATTGTATCGTTCTTGTACAAAGGTGAAATCCCTGCGTAATAATTAGTTACAATCAAATATCATAATCCTGCTGATTGCTCAGCAGGATTTTTATTTAGAACAATTCTTAATAATCTGACAAAAATCACAATTCTTGTTAATTTAGAATCAATAAAAATAATATATTTGCACAAAATTATTCTATTAATGAAGAAACTAATTGTGAGCGCTGTGGTTTTGGTTTCCACTTTTGCTTATGCTCAGGAAAATGATACAATCAAGTCAAACAATATTGAGGAAGTTGTTGTTAACGGAAAATACTATAAAAGATATGTTGAAAAAGAAGGGTCTTCGTCTATGCGTTTGGATGAAGAACTAATAAAAATACCTCAAAACATTTCAATTATTACAAATAGAGCACTAGAGGATCAGCAAGTAACAACTCTTAGTGATGGCGTTTTGAGAAATATTGCTGGAGCCCAAAAATTAGAACATTGGGGAGATTTATATACACGTGTTAATATGAGAGGGTCAAGAGCGGCTGCTTTTCTTAATGGAGTGAATGTAACTTCAAATTGGGGTCCTTTAAGCGAAGATATGAGCTATGTAGATCATATAGAATTCATCAAAGGACCATCTGGTTTCTTGATGTCAAATGGAGAACCAAGTGGTATTTATAATATAGTTACAAAAAAACCAACAGGGAAATCTCTAAATGGCACAGCTAGAGTTACACTTGGCAGCTATAATATGTATAGAGGGGAAACTGATATTGATTCAAAAATAACAGACAAAGTAGCTTTTAGGTTAAATCTAATGGCTCAAAACAAGAACAGTTTCAGAGACAATGAATTTAATGACAGGTACATTATTAATCCATCTTTCAAATTCAATCTTTCTGACAAAACAACCTTAACAACAGAGTATATCTATCAAAAAGCGAAAATGTCTGAAGTAGGTTCTGCATATGTTTTCAGCTATGATGGTTATGCAACAAGACCTGCAAGTTACACTCATACAGATTCTAGTATTGACCCAACTAAAGTTGACAATAATACTTTCAATATTAATTTACAACATAAATTCAATGATAACTGGAAGTTAACCTCTCAACTTACATATGTAAATGAATACACTATGGGAAGTGATATTTGGCCAAGTTATTTTGAAGGAAACTATATGATTCGTCGTGTAGGATATTGGGAAGCGGACAACACTATGAAATTTGGACAAGTCTTCTTAAACGGAAATGTTAAAACAGGAGTTGTAAGTCATAAAATATTAGCAGGACTTGATTTAGGAAGCAAAAAATATATGGCAGATTGGTCACAAGGATATAATCTAGACAAGTATAACGAGACCGACGATTACACTCAACCAGCTGATTATCAATACTGGTATAATCTTAATACAAATAACTATGATAGTAATGGAACATTTGCATATTATGGGCCAAACAATTCCGCTTCATACGCACCTTTTGACAAAACAAAACCTCTATCTGTAAGGTCTAGCAAAATAGAACAAAACTATACGGGGCTATATCTACAAGATGAATTAGGATTCTTGGAAGATAAATTAAGACTTACCCTTGCAGCGCGTTATACTAATGTGAAAGAAAATAATTACGGAACAAAATCAGAAGCTGATAAAATAACGCCACGTATTGGTGTAAGTTATTCTATTGATGAGAATCTGTCTGTGTATGGATTATTTGATCAGGCATTTGTACCACAAGCCGCAATTTTTAGAGATGGCGGTACTGTAAAACCAATTACTGGAAACAGTATGGAATTAGGGGTGAAAAAAGATTGGTTTGGAGGAAAATGGAATACTACTTTTTCCGCTTATAACATCATAAAAAACAACGCGACAATATCAGATCCAACAAACACTGCATCTGAACAATTTTCTATTTTGTTAGGAAAAACCAGAGTACAAGGAATTGAGTTTGACTTGAAAGGAGAAATTACTAAAGGTTTCAATGCTATCTTTAACTACGCATTTACTGAAAACAAAGTCACTGAATCCAATGACCCAGTAAATAATCCTGTAGGAATGAGAATCCCTGGATATGCAAAACATACAACAAATGGATGGTTAAACTATACTTTTACAGAAGGTGATTTAGCTGGATTTGGATTAAGTTTTGGAGGTACATATCTTATCGACAGAAGTACTTGGGCTTGGGCTAGCACTGGAACTCAAAGAGATATGGCAGACTATCTGAAGTTTGACGCCGGTATTTCTTGGGAAGACTCTCAATTCAGAGTAGGATTGAATGTTTTTAATGTATTCAACAGATATTTATATTCGGGTTCTCCTTATGGAGCCTATTATTATTATCAGGCGGACGCTCCTAGAAACTTTAGATTATCAATCGGTTATAAATTTTAATTTTCCCTAATTAATATAAGCTATTCCTAACTATGTTGGGAGTAGTTATTTTTGTATATGAAGAAAAAACATCATCATAAGAAGAAACCTGGGTTCTTTAAAAAATGGTCAGCCAAACTACATTTGTGGTTTGGCTTATCCATTGGTATCCTGATATTTATTATTTCGATTACAGGAGCGCTTTATGTTTTCAAGGACGAGATAGAAAACTTTACCCGTAAAGAATACATCTACCACAACGAACAAAATATAGAATCCAAAAAAGTCATTCCGATTCGCGAATTGGAGAAACTGGTAGATCAACAAACCAAAGAAAAATATCCAATTCACTGGGTCAATGTTCCGATTGACAAAAAAATGTCTTATCAATTTTATTGGTATGAGCATCAGCCGGATCAATGGAATTATTTTGATGAATTTCCGATTTACAAATTAGCTTACGTTAATCCATACAATGGAAAGGTTCTTCAGGTCTATGATGAAAAAAACGGATTCTTTGCCATTGTAAAATCTATCCACTGGAGCTTTCTTCTCAAGCAGGATTGGGGAATTTACGTTGTCGGTATTCCTGTTGTCATTTTCCTAATAATGTTGATTACTGGTATCGTTCTTTGGTGGCCAAAAAACAAGGCAGCTAGAAAACAACGCTTCAAATTCCAATGGAAAGACACTACACAATGGAAAAGAAAGAATTACGACCTTCATAACATCCTTGGTTTCTATTCTTCAATTTTCGCATTGATTCTTACGATAACAGGTTTGTTCTATGCGTTCTTTGTTGTTCAGGCAATGATTTATTTTGTATTTTCCGGAGGAGAAACAGCTTATCCGGATTTTTCAAAAATCACGACCAAAGCACCAATTGAAATGAGAACCGACAAAACATTGGATAAAATTTCCGATAAAGTGATTGAGCTTTATCCTGATGCGTTTGCTTTTTCATTGGACTTAGGACATCCGCATATCGATGATCACGAGCATCCACATTTTGAAGTTTATGTAAAGCATTTGTCTTATTCTTATCATAAAAGTAGCAGTTTGATTTTTGATGAAAATTCCGGAGAACTTTTGCATACACACGATCCAAAAGACAAGAATTTTGGCGCAAAAGTAGTCGGAGCTAATTATGACATCCACGTTGGAGCAATATTAGGTTTGCCTACAAAAATTATCGCATTCGTCGTTAGTTTAATTATTGCATCAATGCCAATCACAGGATTTATGATTTGGTGGGGACGAAGGAAACCGTTAAGAAAATAAAATTTAATCTCCAGAACAGAGATTCTTTACGTTTGCTTGGTCAAGGAATTAAACTGGAAAATCTTTGCAGGCTTTTTCTGAAAAAAAATTCTTTTCAAATTACACACAGAGATTGCATTAAATCAATCTTTTTTCCATAATATTTTTTACCTTTATCTCTCAAAAAAAATTATAAATGTCATTATTAGATTTATCTAAACAAGTAGCTTTAGGAATAGATATAGGCGGTACCAATACCAAATTCGGATTGGTAAACCACAGGGGAGAAATTCTGGACAAAGGCAGCATCAAAACAGATGTTTATGAGAAAGTAGAAGACTTTATCACCGCGCTTTACGATAACATTAAACCATTACTAGACAAGCACATGGAGTCTAAACGTCTCGATGGAATTGGTGTTGGCGCTCCCAATGCCAATTACTTCCGCGGAACAATAGAACAAGCGCCCAATCTACGTTGGAAAGGAGTTGTCCCTTTTGCAGAATTGATGAAAAATAAATTTGGTGTGCCTTGCAAAATGACCAATGATGCTAATGCAGCAGCTCTGGGAGAAATGATGTTCGGCGCCGCAAGAGGGATGAAAGATTTCATAATGATAACCTTGGGGACTGGTGTAGGAAGTGGCATTATAGCAGGCGGAAAGCTAATCTACGGGCACGATGGATTTGCCGGAGAGCTAGGCCATACCATTGTAAAACCAGGAGGCAGAAAACATTGGAGTACAGGATCGGAAGGAAGTTTAGAATCCTATGCTTCTGCAACAGGAATAGCCATTACGGCAAAAAAATTCCGAGCAGAGTTCCCGGACTCTATGCTCAATCAATATCCTGAGGAAGCTATCAATTCCAAAACCGTACACGAATGTGCTAAAAAAGGCGACCCAACAGCTATTGAAGTGTTCCGTTATACAGGTCAAAAATTAGGAGAGGCGCTTGCCAATTTCGTTATGTTCTCCTCTCCAGAAGCAATTTTACTTTTTGGGGGTGTAATTAAAGCCGGAGATTTTCTTCTGAAACCTACCAAATTGCATATGGAAAGAAACTTATTGCCCATATTCCGTGGAAAAGTAAAATTGGTATTCAGCGAATTGGATGAGGCAGATGCTGCAATACTTGGAGCAAGTGCATTGGTATGGGAAAATTAAATAATTTAGATTTTTTTTAAAATTCTTAGCGATTTTTGATAGGAATAATTTTTATTAGTAAGCTATCTGAAATCAAAAGATTTTGCTAAAAGAAATGAATCGTTATTTATTATTAATACTAAGCTTTTTTCTTGTCAATTGTAACGGACAAGAGAAAAAAACAAAATCATTAACAAATCAAAAAATGGATAAAAACAATTTGGAATATGCCACATTGGCTGGTGGATGTTTCTGGTGTGTGGAAAGCTGTTTCCATATGCTGAAAGGCGTAGATTCTGTAATTTCCGGATATTCCGGCGGGCATAAAGAAAATCCTACTTATGCAGAAGTTTGCACAGGAACAACTGGCCACGCAGAAGTGGTTCAGATTGCATTTGACCCAAAGGTTATTTCTTACAAACAATTGTTGGAGGTATTCTGGTTTCTTCATAATCCTACTACACTTAATCGTCAAGGTAATGATATAGGAACGCAGTACAGATCTTCTATTTTCTATCATTCCGAAAAACAAAAGCAGGAAGCGGAAGAATCTCTAAAAGTATCGGAAGCAAAACAAGAATGGAATGGTAAATATGTCACAGAGATTGTTCCTTTTGAAAAATTCTGGTCAGCAGAAGCGTATCATCAAGGATATTATAATGCCAATCCTACGCAGCCTTATTGCAGTGCTGTTGTGGGCCCAAAAATTCAGAAATTCAAAAAACATTTTGGAGAATTGGGTTGGCTAAACGAAAAAGTGGAGAATTAATCTCCACTTTTTTTATTTTATTTTCCATTCTTGATTTCGGTTATTTTTTGATCTTTTCTGCCCGTTATCAATATTGTACGCCGTTGTTCTGAAGAGTGATTTTTTCCATCCGTTTAACTTTATATTGAGCTGTTGCCAAAAAACCTAATTGAAATAACACCGCATCTCCATCGATTTTCAGACCATAAGTAAGTTTCCGGAGAGTAGTATCTTCTTCTTTGTTATAGGTTTGTGTACAAACAAATATAATAACATTAAAGAATCAAAAGTTAATTAACAAAAGGTTTTATAACGCCATTATTTTTATCCCTTTCCATTTTGTAGCCTAGATTATAGATAACGCCAATCCCTAAAGTCTGTTTTCTCTGCAACTTTTGGATTTGATCATGGTCATAAATCATATCAATAGTTACCACAGTGGTGATATATTTGTTAAATTTAAGATTAAGGCTTCCGCTGTAATTAATATCTACCCTTTCTGAATGTTCCAGATAATTACTAAACAAATTAATCTGATTAACATAAGTGGCGTCTTTGAAAAGTTTTATTTTATAAAGGACATTTAACATGGCACCCAGCTCCGATCTTATGCTTTGTCCATCCCTTTCGAGACCATAATTCCCGGCAACCTGAAGTTTTTGATCTAACACAAAGGTGAACTTCCCGTTTATTGGCCTCAGGATAATCTGGAAATTATCATTAGGATTATAAGAAAAACCCAGACCTATATTAAGATAACCAGGCGCCATAAGTTTTGAAATCCTATCATCAAAAACCGGATCTGGTGTATTAGAATAATTATATCCTGCTGTAAATTGAGACAAAAACTGGAAACCTGTAGATAAATAATAATGTTGCGCTAATTCATAACCATAGTTTGTCATTACATTAATATAATCATCCGTTTTTCTGGTAGATTGCCCTGTGGAAGAAACAAATCCGTAGCCCAGTTGTATATTATTATCCAGATAATGCTTGCCTTTTTTATAGACAATATTATAGTTAGCTTTCCCTATTACACCAATATTATTGTTGCCTCCTGCATACCAATTGGCAAAAGATGACTGATTAAAAACCAAACTATTTTGACCGAAGATGAACCAACGTTTCAAAGTGGGCAATGTTAGAATACTAGATGGAGTAATAGGACCAGAATCATTACCTCCTGGAATAACCACTATATTACTGTTTAGTTTTATAGAATCTCTTTTGATTCTTTTCAAATCTACAATTCTGGGGTTAGAAAGACTATCGATATCCAAGCCACTAGAATCCCATTTTTTCTGAGAAATAGAGTCTATTATTTTTTGATAATCAACAACTTGAGAATAAGATAAAAAACTTAAAAACAGACCACACAGTGCCAAAATCTTTTTCATTAATTTCATATTTGTAGCAAAAATAGTAAATCAAAATTTGAAAAGTCGGACTTTCTAACCAAATACCAACTGATTTTGCAAGAATTTACAGCCATTTTTACCGTTCCGGAGAATTGGCTACAAAATTGTGGTACATAAAGCCATGCTAAGAAAATCATTCAGACTCAAATCATTCCTTGTACCAATTACTATGCTGGTATTGATGTGGATTTTCTTTATTTTACAAAACTTTGGCTTTTTTTATGGCTGTGACGGTGCTATTATTCCGTTAATGCCACAAGGGCTGAAGGGTGTTCTTTTTGCGCCTCTTTTGCACGGTAATCTGGATCATATTGTCAGTAATTCTATGCCTATTGGTATTTTGCTCTTCTTACTGTTCGAGTTTTATCCCAAGATTGCCGGAAAAATCTTCTTGATTGGCTGGATAGCTTCTGGCTTATTAGTCTGGATGCTTCCGCCCATTGATATGATAACGGGACAGTGGAACTACAACTGCATCATTGGCGCCAGCGGATTGGTTTACATGTTAGCATTTTTCATTTTCTTCAGCGGTGTATTCCGATGGAATATGAAATTGTTGACCATTTCTCTTCTGGTGGCGTTGTATTATGGTAGTTTAATTTGGGGTATATTTCCTGAAGAGTTTTTCACACAATTGCAAGAACCCAGCAAAATTAGTTGGCAGTCTCACCTTTCCGGGAGTATTACCGGTATTTTAATGGCTATTATTTTCAGGAAAATAGGAGAAGAGAAAAAAAGGAAATTTATCTGGGAATATCCTAATTATTACAATGAAAGAGACGATAAAATGTGGCAAAACTATATCGCAAACCATCCGGAAGATTTTGATGAATTACCTCAATTGAAACAAGAAAGCATTTGGGAATATCTGGATGAAATACGTAGAAAAGAGAAATAGTTTTTTTATCTTCGTATAAACACAAAAACAATGTTTCCCGAAGAATACCTTTACATACTGGCGCTAAAACAATGCAAAAATATTGGCAATACCAATCTTAAAAAACTCATAGAAAACGTTGGCTCAGCAAAAGATGTTTGGCAAGCTTCCAAAAAAGAATTGCTTGATATTTCCGGTATTGGAAAAATAACCATTCAAGATATAGGAAAACCCGATTTTCTACACAATGCAGAAAAAGAAATTAAATTCTGCGAACGGCAAGACATCAACATAGTATCTTTACAAGACAAACATTACCCTGCTCACCTCTTTAATTGTGATGATGCTCCTCTACTACTTTTCTACAAAGGAAAAATAGAAAATATTATCCACCCCATAAGTATTGTTGGAACCAGAAAACTGACAGCTTACGGCAGAGGCTTTATTCAGGATTTGATGAAAGAATTTTCCGGTAAAAAAATTTATTCTGTAAGCGGATTAGCCATTGGCGCAGACACTTGTGTCCATGAAGAATCTCTCAAAAACAACATCCCAACCATCGCCGTGCTGGCTCAAAGTCTGGATACTATCTATCCTGCAAGCAATAAAAATCTTTCTAAAAAAATCCTTGAAAACAATGGCGTTCTAATAACAGAATATGCTACATTTGATGGTCTTAGCAAAGAGTATTTCCTCCAAAGGAACAGGATTATTGCGGGTTTATCTCCCCAGCTCCTTGTAGTGGAAACAGCCTATGGAGGTGGTTCTGTAACTACTGTAACAGCAGCTAATAATTACAACAGGGATGTTTTTGCATTGCCCGGCAAAATAACGGACGTTTATAGCCAGGGTTGCAACCAATTGATTGCGCTGAACAAAGCAGAAAGCATTGTTAACATCCCTTCTCTTTTGGAACATCTTAATATGTCTGCGCAACCAGAACTTTTCCCAAAAGAAAAACCAAAAATTAAACTAGATCCTTCCAAAACAGAGCATCAGAAAGTTTTGGACTTCATTAAGGAAACGCCTGTTTCTCTGGATGATCTTTCGGATAAAACTAACATCCTGCATCATAAGCTTTTACCAATTCTTTTGGATTTAGAAATTTATGGCTACATAAAATGTCTTTCTGGCAGACAATATCTTTTAAATTAGAAAAACTACCATTCTCAACATTCAAAATAATTTAACATTAGGTTCAAAAATTATTAACACAAAATGATTAATTATACAATATGCAAAAAAATTAATTAAAATTATTAAATTTTAGATAAAACCTAAAAAACTTCTTGCAAAATTCGAAAATAAAATTAAATTTGTTGTCATAATTATAGAATAATGGAACACTATAACGTTGAACAAAAGATTCAGGAATTTATGGCAAAAATTGAAGCCAAAAATCCGAACGAACCAGAGTTTATTCAGGCCGTAAAAGAAGTTGCTGTCACTGTAATTCCTTTCATTGCAACAAAAAAAGAATATACCGGGATGAAACTCTTAGAAAGAATGGCAGAGCCAGAAAGAGTTATCATCTTCCGAGTGCCTTGGATTGATGACAAAGGAGAAATCCAGGTTAACAGAGGATTCAGAATACAAATGAACTCTGCCATTGGTCCTTATAAAGGAGGTATCCGATTTCATCCTACAGTAAATTTAAGCGTTCTAAAATTCTTAGCCTTTGAACAAGTTTTCAAAAATAGTTTAACTACTCTTCCTATGGGAGGAGGAAAAGGCGGCTCTGATTTTGATCCTCAGGGGAAATCCGATATGGAAGTCATGCGTTTTTGCCAGGCTTTTATGACAGAACTTTGCAAACATATTGGTCCAGAAACGGATGTTCCTGCCGGAGATATTGGAGTGGGCGCCAGAGAAATTGGTTACCTTTTTGGAATGTACAAAAAAATCCGAAATGAGTTTACCGGTGTTTTAACGGGCAAAGGTTTGGCTTATGGTGGTTCTTTAATTAGACCAGAAGCAACGGGATATGGTGTAGTTTATTTCGCAGAACAAATGCTGAAAACCATTGGAGAAAAAATAGACGGAAAAACCGCAACTGTTTCTGGATTTGGAAACGTAGCCTGGGGTGTTGTGAAAAAATTCACAGAACTGGGTGGAAAAGTGCTTACTATATCTGGACCAGATGGATATATCTATGATAAAGACGGTATCTCCGGAGAAAAAATAGAATACCTTCTGGAACTACGTGCAACAGGCAATAACAGAGCAGAAGATTATGTTACCAAATATCCATCTGCAGAATTCCACGCCGGAAAACGCCCTTGGGAAGTTAAATGTGATGTTGCCTTCCCTTGTGCCACTCAGAATGAATTGGATTTAGATGATGCTATCAAATTGGTAGCTAACGGATGCGTTTGTGTGACGGAAGCAGCCAATATGCCTTCTACCTTGGAGGCTATCAATTATTTCTTGGACAATCAGGTTTTATTCTCGCCAGGAAAAGCTTCTAACGCAGGTGGTGTCGCCACTTCTGGTCTGGAAATGACGCAAAACTCCATCAGACTCAACTGGACTTCTGAAGAAGTGGATGCAAGGCTGAAAGAGATTATGATCGGCATTCACAAAGCGTGCAGAGATTATGGTAGAGAAGAAAATGGCTATGTTAATTATGTAAAAGGGGCTAATATTGCCGGTTTCGTAAAAGTAGCAGAAGCGATGTTGGCGCAAGGCGTTGTTTAATCTATTTAACAGCATCATTATAAAAAAATGCAACCGATGATCTCGGTTGCATTTTTATTTATTTTTATCGTAAAAAATTACTTAGGTAAGCCTTTTTTTAAAGCATAATTAGCTCTTTCAATGGCTTTTTTCTCTTTCCAGGTCATATATTTTGCTTTGAAATTTCGCTTCATAAAATTGTCAAAATTGCGTTGCACTGTAAGATTCCAAAGGGAATGGGCTTTAACACCCCAACTCTTGTCCCAGGCTCTGAGTGAAATAGAGAAACTACCATCCAGATACTTCATCCAATGCCACCACCCTGTTGGCATAAAAAGCGTATCGCCGTGTTCCAGATAGCATTCTATGCCTTCTACTCCATTCAAAGCCGGAAATTTTGTAAAATCAGGATTTTCAATATCATAATCTTCTAGGGCATAAGTTGCATAAGGAATCTGGTATAATCTTTCTTTCCATTTATAATCAAACAATAGGATGTGTTTTCTACCATTAAAATGGGTATGGAAAATATGCGCCATATCAATATCATAATGAAGAAAAGTTACAGAGCCTTTTCCTCCGAAAAACATGTTAGGGTATTTATCTAGAAATCCGCCCATCAAATCTTTTGGAAAGATGTAATCGTCCAATAATTTAGGCGCATGTTTAATGGGATCAAATAAAAAAATTCTGAGATCTGTAGGTTCTTTTTGGATTAAATCTATATAATCTGCAAATTTCATTTTGGCCGCAGAAGCATTTATGGGTGCAGAAGGATCTGCCTTGGAACTATCATACAAAGGCACTTCCACATCGCCTACAGCTTGTTTCATATACTCCATTGTCCACTTCTGGTAAGCCGGCCAGTTTTTTGCCATATTTTTTATCACAACAGGTTTGCGTGGCTTTAGATATTTTTCGAAGAACTCTTCCTTGGTGATATCATCTACAATATCGATAGGTTTTAGAATAACGCCCATGTTAATGTAATATTAAGAGACAAATTTATTAAATTTTACCTTCTGAAGTCCAAAAAACAAAATTATTGTTTATATCTGTTATAAATAATTTGAGTTCTAATCTTAAAAAACTGTTGTTTTTCTTTAACTATTCCCCTTTTTTGAAGTCCAATAAAAATCTATGTAACAAATTATAAATTTAATCTACTAACAATTTAGTGATATAACAATTAACTATGAAAAAAATTCTATCTCTATTATTTATGCTGATGCTAACCCTGACTGTTTTTGCACAGAAAACAATTACAGGAATCATCAATGATGCTGACGGAAAACCGCTTGCCAGCGCAAGTGTCACAATAGAAGAAGCCGGAAAAAACGCCATACTTGCCTACGGAATATCCAACTCCAAAGGAGAATACAAAGTTACTTTTACATCTTCTGAGGCTAATCTTGATCTTAAAATAAAGGCTTTTAATCAAAAAGCAATTACAAAATCGGTCTCCAATAGCGATCAAAAACTTAATTTTTCATTAGAATCTCAAGCTACAGAAATTCAGGAGGTAAGGCTTAAAACAAAACTAATTACAAAGAAAGGTGACACCATCTCTTACGACTTAAAATCTTTCGAAAATAAAAACGACAGAACGCTTGCAGATGTCTTGAAGAAAATACCAGGCATTGAAGTTAACAAAGATGGAACGGTTCTTTACCAAGGCGAAGCGATTAACAAATTCTATGTCAACGGAAAAGACTTGATGGAAGGCGGATATGGAACAGTCAATAATTCTTTACCAAAAGATGCGGTTTCAAAAGTAGAGGTTTTAGAAAATCACCAGCCTGTAAGTATTCTGAGAGATAAAGTTCCTTCGGATCAAGCTGCTCTTAATATTAAGCTTAAAAAATCTGTCACGATGACTGGTCGTGGAGAGGTTGGCGCAGGTTTCAGTCCACTACTTTGGAATGTGAAATTAACGCCAATGTTTTTTGGACAAAAAAACCAATGGGTTGTGAATTATAAAGCCAACAACAACGGAGAAAGTGTAGAAAAAGAAGGGAATCTTCTAAGCTTCGGAAGCCGATGGGAAGGGAGAAGAAGCCAGACTTCTCAGCAATCCTGGACCAATATAGAAACTGCCGGAACTCCTAACTTACCGGAAAAAAGATATCTTTTAAACAATGTTCATTTCTTTTCTGCCAATCTTTTGACAAGTCCTTTCAAAAATAAAGAATGGGAACTGAAGGCGAATGTGAATTATACCTACAACGATGTAGAAAGAGAATCTAAAACCACAACAATTTATGATGCCAATCTGTTGAACACTTCTCTCGCAGGCAGAACTTTTGAACAAATGAGAAATAATAATTTCTACACCAATTCATCCAAGGCAGAACTGATTTTCACCAAAAATGCTAAAAAAGGATTTTTCAAAAACACCACCACCTGGAACGGATTCTGGAATCAGAACAACGGATTCTCTGGTCTGGACACTCAGGCAGATGGTTTTCTATTTGGCAATCAATCGGTAGAATCGCCTTCCGGAAGTTTCCAAAACTCTCTTAGTACCATTATCCCTTGGAAAGATAAACTTTTGAATGTCATGAGTTATTTTAAATACCAAAAAGACAAGCAAACCCTGGAAGTGAACCCAGCTAGCTACACAGACTATTTCACAGGATTGGGCAACGGCACGTATGATAATTATAGACAAAAAGCAATGTCCGAGACTTTAGAAATCAATCATTCCGCATCTGTTGGCTTTAGTTATAAGAAATGGACTTTTACTCCGGAAGTGGGTCTAAATATCAATTTTAATAACTTAAAATCTTTACTTAACGCCTCTTCTAATGGAACTTATTATAATATTGCCGGAGATAATAGTAATAATATAGACTGGAATGAGCTAACACCTTACACCCAAATAGGAATCAACTATAAATCCGAGAGATTAAACCTTAATGTAAATCTTCCTGCTAATTTTTATAGCATCCAATATAGAGATAATGTGTACAACCAATCTGCTGATAAAACCAAAACAGCTCTAGAACCCTCATTTTTCGCAAGCTATGATTTTGCTTCTTTTTTCAAATATTGGGTCTTTGCGAATCAAAGTTATGATTTTGGAAACTTTGGATTTTTATATGGTGGAAATTTGCTGACTTCTGCGGGTAATTTGTCAAGAAGATATGTGAGCAATCTGGATAATTCAAAAATGCCGGAGTATTTGAACAGAAATATAGGAACCAGATTAGAATATAGAAATCCACTTAACAACTTGTTTTTCAACATTCGTTACAATTACGGAACGGTCAAAAGAAACATCGCAGAAACTTTTGACACAGAAGGATTGGGAGGAACAATTGGTATAGAAACGCTGGAAAACTCCACAAAATCCCAAAGCGAAAGTGCCGAAATAGGAAAGTATTTTCCAAAATTCAAAAGTAACCTATCTACAAGTTTTACTAACAGAGACTCTAACTCGTTTAGCTTTTTCAATAACGAGCCTATTACTAGCAAAACCAATACACAAACCTGGACTGCGAAATTTAACAACACCTATTTTAGCTGGTTAAGTGTAGATTACAACATCAGTATGAACTGGAGCAACAACAGAAATGTTACGAAAAACACCTCCCAGAAAAACTCTGGTTGGACACACAATTTAGCGGCTTACATTTATCCATCAGATAATCACACATTTGGATTCAATTGGGATAATAGCGTCACTTCTACCCAAGGTAACACTTATAAGAATCCATTTTATGATCTTTCATACCAATACACATGGGTCAAGAGAAAAATTGACTTCGAGGTAAAATGGTTAAACATATCTAACAGAAAAGTTTATGAAATCGTAAACGTTAATGTAAGCCAGGGCAATACAGTTTATCAAACTTATAACATCCGCCCAAGCCAGTTTATGTTCACGGTAAAATTCAATTTCAAGTAACACACTATTTTATTATAACCAAAAAGGTAGCACGATTTTTTTCGTCTGCCTTTTTATTTTTCTTAATTTTAAATCACTAACTTTTTAGGTATGAAAAAATTATTCTTATTAATTCTAAGCTTTTTGAATTTATTCATTTTCGCTCAAGGAACAAGGATTATGTACGAGTACAAATTTGCCTCGAACATTGATAAAAAAGATTCCCTCGATACAGAACTGATGTATCTGGACATCAAAAAAGACGGCAGCAAATTCTACAGCAGACAGAAATTTGTAGGCGACTCCCTCCGCGATGCTTATATCCAAAAACAACTGGCATCTGGCTCTACCAATTTTAGTTATACAGATACTAATAGCGGAAAAATTGGATACACTGTCAATAAATCTTACCCCGATTTCAAGATCAATCTGCACACTGCAATGGGCCAAAACCGTTTTGATGTAATAGATGAAAAACCAATGGATTGGAAAATCCTTCCCGACAAGAAAAAAATAGATCAATTCGAAGTTCAAAAAGCGACTTTGGACTATGGAGGAAGAAGCTGGACAGCTTGGTTTTCACAGGATTTTCCATTCCAGGATGGGCCTTACAAATTTCACGGTTTGCCTGGTTTGATTTTAGAAATGGAAGATGCTACTGGAACTCATATCTTCAAATTGGTGGGAAGTAAAAAATTTGACGAAGTAGAAAAGATTGAGAAAAAAGAAATTACACCACCTGTTGGCGGAAGAGTGGTAAGAATAGGAAATATGACAGGTGGTAAAGAAATACCAGTCTCCGAAGAGCAGTTTAAAAAACAATGGAAAGAATTCAAAAATGATCCGGTAAAAGATATGAGACAAAGTCTTTCTACACCAGGCGTCAAAATGAGAATCAACTTAAATGGAAAAGAAATGAACGACCCGGCAGAAATGCTGAGAAATATGGAAAAATTTCAAAAAAATCAGATAAAGCAAGACAATAACAAAATAGAACCGGCACTTTACCCATAATTTATTCATAAATCCTTACTTTTATAGTCCTCAATTTTTGAGGATTTTTTTTATTATATTTTATTTTTCAATCAAAAAAAATGAGTTATTTACCTAAGCTTAAACATATAAAAGCCTTCGTATTTGATGTAGATGGTGTTTTTACAGACGGCAGTGTTTATCTGCTACCAGACAAAAATATGTCCAGAGTCATGAGTGTTTTGGATGGCTATGCCGTGGTGCAGGCTTTGAAACAAAATTATATTATAGGAATTATTACCGGCGGAAATGACCCTATGGTCAAAAACCGGATGGAATATCTGGGAATTAAGGATTATTATGCCAAATCCTCTCATAAAATAGCTGATTACGAAGATTTTAAATCCAAACATCATCTTAAAGATTCAGAGGTTCTAATGATGGGGGATGACATCCCAGATATAGGCATCATGAAATTGGCAGAAATCTCTGCGTGTCCCGCCAATGCCGTACCGGAAGTAAAAGCAATCTCAGATTATATTTCTCCCATATTAGGAGGAAAAGGAGCCGTGCGAGATGTGATAGAACAAGTCCTGAAGGTACAAGGAAAATGGAACCTAGACGAAGAAACAAAATCTGCTTAACTAATTCAAAATGAAACGATTTATCGTTCCATTTGACCATTGAAAAAATTTAGACATAAGCGAATGAAACTGTTACTAGCCTCCAACTCTCCCAGAAGAAAAGAATTATTAAGCCAGTTAGGTTATACCTTTGACGTGGTTAAAATTAATGCGGATGAATCTTATCCCGAAGATTTGAAACCCAGCCAAATTGCAGAATATGTGTCTGAAAATAAAGCAGAATGCTTCAATGTGGAGGAAAACGAAATTCTTCTAACATCCGATACAATTGTGGCCGTGGATAATAAAATACTTCTCAAACCAAAAGATGAGAAAGAAGCTTTTGAAATGCTAAAAAACTTATCCGGGAAAACACATCAGGTTTTTACCGCTTTTACCATTAAAACCAAAAATTTCAAAACCAGTAAAACCAGCAAAACGGATGTTATTTTTTCCCCAATGACTGATGAAGAGATTCAATTTTATATCCGTCATTTTAAACCATTAGATAAAGCAGGCTCTTATGGCATCCAGGAATGGATGGGTATGGCCAAAATAAAAAACATATCCGGATCTTTCTACGCTGTAATGGGTTTGCCCGTAGATTTGGTATATGAAGAACTCAAAAAACAGAATTGTTTTCCCAATAATTTTTAAAACAAATAAAATCGAATAATTTTCCCGGCAAATTTTCGTTATTTTTACAGATTAATCCCTTGAATTTCATTATTGAAATAATTAGATGAGAAAATATTTACTAATCATACTTGCCGTCATTGGTATTATAGCCTGTAATCCACGTCATAAAAAGAAAAAAACCAAAAGCGGACCTGTCAATAGATTTTTGACCTTTCACAACACGTTGTTTAACAGCAAAGAATCTTTCTTGGCAGAAATGGAAACGCGTGATAAAGCCCACATTGATAATTTTTATGATCCCTATATTTCTGTTTACACTACAGAAGACAATGCTACAGATTTAAACTCTTCCTTCGCTGATAATAATGATGCGCCTCAATCTTTCCGGGGGCAAAATGCAGGCAGTCCACCCAACGAAAGAGGTGGTAACGCTGCCAATAGTAAAAAAGGATTATCCACACTCCAGATTACCGAAGCAAAAGCACTGAAAGCCATTTCAAAATATTCTGTTCTGGTGAATGGCGTGGAGAAAAATAAAAAAATGTTTGATGCCTATCTCCTATTGGCAAAAGCAAGAATGTACCAAGGAAAATATCTGGAATCTCTGGATGCGCTCAATTATATTTTCAACACAATGGATAAGGATAAACGAATTCCATTAGCTAAAGTTTATCAGGCGGCCAATTATACAAAAATGAAGGAGTATTACCGTGCAGATGAAGTTTTCAAAGATTTGGAGGAAAATCCTAAAATCAAACTGAAAAAAAATGATTTAAAAGTCCTGAAAATCTACCAAGCAGATAATTTCCTTAAATGGGGCAAAAAAGAATTAGCCGCAGAAGTCCTGGAAGATGCGTTTACCTATAACAAAGACAGCAAAACCCGCAGCCGAATTGCATTCCTTAGAGGACAAATTCTTGCTAAACTAGGTAAGAAAGAAGAAGCCAGAGAATCTTTTGCTAGCGCTTACAAATACGCCAATAGCTATGAATTTGAAGTCAAATCGCAAATAGAAATCGCAAAAACCTTCAATGGAAAGTCAGACAGTTATGAAGAAGCCATGGCTTATCTGGATAAAATTTCTAAAAAAGGAACCTATGCTTCCAGAAAAAATGAGCTGTACTACGCCAGCGGATTGGTTGCTTCTTCTGCTACCAAAGACTCTATTGCAGACTCGTTTTTCCGAAAAGCTTTGAAGGAAAAACAATCAGATCCTCAGATCCGTGGACTAACTTATGCAGAATTAGCCAAAAAATATTTTGCAAAAGACGATTACCTAACAGCTGGCGCTTATTATGACAGTGCGTTGGCGGTAATGACCTACAAACCGGAAAAAGACCGACTTACAGACCTTACAGCTAACATCAAAAAATTGTCTGCAAATTACTATATTGTTAAAAAGAATGACAGTATTTTGGCTTTAACAAAAATGACAGATGCCGAAAAAAGAGCCTATTTTAATCAGTATATAGACAAGATCAAAGAAAAAGAAGCTACGGAAGAATTAGAAAAAAGAAGAGCAGAAAGAAGCAAAGGTTTTGATAATTCTGATTACAACGCTAATTCTATTTTTGCGAACAATGCAACAGATAGCAACAGTTTTCAAAATTTTGGAATCTCATCTGGCGGATCCTCTTTTTATTTTGCCAATACCAGCAATATTTCTAGAGGCGAATCTGCCTTCCGACAAGTTTGGGGAAGCCGAAGCCTGACGGATAACTGGCGCTATTCTGCAAAAACAACCAGTATAGAAGATCTCAAAAATGAGGCTTTAGGCGTATCTTCAGCTCCAGATCCTCGCCGCTTGGAACCAGAATTTTATATGGAAAAAATACCTACTTCTGAGCTTGAAATCAATCAACTGAAAAAACAGAGAGACACCGCCAGCCTGGGAATGGGGATCATGTATGAAAACTATTTTGCTAATACAAAGCTCGCTAACAAAACATTATTTGATCTGGTAGAAAGCAAACCGGACGAGGAAACAGACCTGCAGGCACTTTACAACATTTTCATCTTCAACTACGAAAAAAACCCTGCGGAAGCGGAAAAGGCAAAACAACTCATTCTCCAAAAATACCCGTACACATCCTATGCAGAATATGTTAAAAACCCTAAAAACAAAGACTTTAACAAATCCACAGCAGATGTAGAAAAACTCTACGGAGAAGCCTACAAACTCTATGTCGCAGAAAAATACTCCGAATCTACCGGGATTATAGAAAAAGCAATTGCAGAAAATCCTAAAGATGCGCTTGTCCCTAAATTTTACTTACTGAATGCCTATAATGCAGGTAAAATTGCCGGGAAAGAAATTATGATTTTACAATTAGAGCAAATTGTTCTCAATTATGGAAAAACCCCGGAAGGCAAAAAAGCACAAGATTTATTAAAGTTTTTAAAGAGCGATGCCAAAATGGAGTTTACCGATGAAAATGGCAACCCCGTCCAAAATACACCAAAGCCTGCAAAAACCTCTGATCAAGATACAAAGCAAAGGTTGAAAGAAGAACTAGATGCCAATGAAGGTAAGCCTTCTGGTCCAGGAAAAACAAGCTCCATAGATCAGCAGGAGCAATTACCTGCCAGTATGAATAATCCTTCTTCTTCAGAAAAAAAGAAATAAAAAATGGAGCTTTCTGCTCCATTTTTTTATACTTCTTCTAACTGAACTGTGAAATGTCTCAAAATCTCTGGTTCACGCTTAATTTTATAGCCTTTGGTAATTTCGTTTCGTTTTTCAAACACATTAATAACTGCTGCTGCAACATAATCCATATGATTATTGGTATAAGTTCTTCTTGGGATCGCTAGTCTTAGTAATTCCAGTTTTGGGTAACGATTCTCACGAGTTTCCGGATCTCTGTCTGCCAATAATGTACCTATTTCCACGCCTCTTATTCCTGCTTCTTTATAAAGTTCGATGGCTAAAGTTTGTGCAGGAAATTCTTCTCTTTTGATCTTCGGTAAAAAGTTAAGCGCATCAATAAACACAGCGTGTCCACCAATTGGTTTCTGAACCGGGATTCCGGCTTCCATCAATTTGTTTCCCAGATATTCTACTTGCGAAATCCTGCTTTCCAGATATGGAAATTCTGTAGCCTCGTCCAGTCCAGATGCCAGCGCAGACATATCTCTTCCCGCCATTCCGCCGTAAGTGACGAATCCTTCGTAGATAATTGTGAAATTAGAAGCTTGTTCAAAGATTTCTTTGTTTTTCAAAGCGATAAATCCGCCAATGTTTACCAAACCGTCTTTTTTGGAACTCATCGTCATTCCATCACCGTAAGAGAATAATTCTTTACAGATTTCTTTGATGGTTTTATGCTTTTGACCAGCTTCTCTTTTCTTAATGAAATAAGCGTTTTCTGCAAATCTAGCCGAGTCAAATAAAACAGGAATTCCATATCTGTCGGACAATTCTTTTACGGCTTTGATATTTTCTAGAGACACAGGTTGTCCTCCAGAAGAATTACAGGTGATGGTAATCAAACAAAACGGGATTTGTTCTTTTGGATGAGATTTATAAACCGCTTCTAATTTTTCTAAATCAATATTTCCTTTGAATGGATGAAGATCATTGATATCAAAAGCTTCGTTTATTGTACAATCAATGGCGTGAGCTTTTCTGATTTCTATATGACCTTTCGTGGTGTCGAAATGAGAATTTCCTGGGACGATGTCGCCTTCTTTTACCATCACAGAAAACAAAACATTTTCCGCTGCACGACCTTGGTGTGTTGGTAATAAATAAGGAAATCCTGTAATCTTTTCAACCGTCTGCTGCAAAGCTTCAAACGAGCGAGAACCTGCATAACTTTCGTCGCCGATCATTAACGCACCCCATTGTTTGTCGCTCATCGCGCCTGTTCCGCTGTCTGTCAATAAATCGATGAAGACGTGGGAACTTCTAAGGTTAAATAAATTATAATTGGCCTTTTTCAGCCATTCTTCGCGTTGTTCTTGTGTAGATTGATATATTTCTTCGACCATTTTGATTCTAAATGGTTCTGCGTAAGGTAGTTTCATAATAAAAATATAAATGATGATTGATGAGCGATAAATGATCCTTTATATTGATAATTGATGAAAAATAAATCACAATGGAAAATTCATTGTAAGTGACCAATATTTTGTACGACAAATAATGACTTGCAAGAAATCATTTATCACTCATCAATTATCATTTATGAAACTACTCTGGTGCTTTGAAAACGTTATCGTCTGAATGGAATCCGGCAACGCCTCCACTTACAGCAAATTTCATTGCTTCGGCGGAACTCATTCCCGTAACTTCTTTTATGTTATTGAATTTGGTAATAATAACCCAGCCGGAAACGGCGTAAGAATGGGGTAGATAAACAGCCACCATTTGATCGAGATTAACAGCGGACATATCCGATTGTGTCAAGAATCCGATTCTCCAGATTTCAGGATTTTCATTAGTCTTCACCCAAACCGGAACATTAAATTTTTTCTTGTCTCCTACAAAGGAGCCTAAGACATCTTTCAGCGAAGTGTAAATAAATTTAATTCCTGGAATATGCTCCAAAACATAATCTACACCATCAACAATCAGTCTTCCGATAATAAACTTATTTCCAAAAAAACCGATGAATGTTGTCCCAAAAATGACAATGAAGAATATCAGTCCAGGAAATTTCCCAGAAACCGACGGAACCAAATTATCAATACTAAAAACAATTTGCCAAATAATCCAAACCGTTATAGCAAACGGCCCAATAATGATCAATCCTTGAAGGAAAGATCTTAGAAAAAGGCGGATGTAATCGTTAAAGTTTCGGTTCATTTTACTTTTTATGTTCTTCGAGAGCCTCAGACTGACTTCTTAATATTTATTTTTTTGGTCACGCTAGCAGCACAATCGAAGTGATTTTAGCCATGGATGGTTTCTTTATTGCCATAGGATTGGATGATTTTGGCTTCATACTCCAGCCATTCTTCCCAACGTTGATTCACTTTTTCCGGATCGCCGATTTGTCTCGCAAATCCAATAAAGGTTGTATAATGATTGGCTTCCGAAATCATCAAATCGTTATAGAATTTTTTCAATTCTTTATCCTTGATGTTTTCTGTCAAAACCTTGAAACGTTCGCAACTTCTGGCTTCTATCATGGCCGCGAAAAGCATTTTATCCACCAAAAGATCGGTTCTGTTTCCGCCTTTAACAATAAACTGAACCAAATCGTTCACATAATCGTCTTTGCGCGTTCTTCCTAGTATGCCTCCTCTTTTTTTGATAATCTCGTGCACCTGATTGAAATGATCCAATTCTTCCTGTGCAATTGCCAAAAGTTCGGTTACCATCTCTGTATGCTCTGGCACCATCGTAATCAATCCGATGGCATTGGTGGCGGCTTTTTGCTCGCACCAAGCGTGATCTGTAAGAATCTCTTCTAGGTTATCTTCTGCAATATTGGCCCAACGTGGATCTGTAGGAAGTTTAAGACGGAACATTTTATTTTTTTGTAAAAATACTAATTTGAGGACAAAATAAATATAATGATAGTCAAATTTTTCAATAAGATAATCGCTGTCTAAAAGATGGCATAAATATTGAAAATCTTGTAATTCAAAATCATAAAATTATGAAAAATCAAAAATTCTACAATCGCGCAAAATTGTTTCTTTTCACCATTTTGCCCATGTTTATTCACACCTTAACTTATGCGCAAGACTCTGTTGTTAAGACAACTAATGTTACTACCAGAACAGAAGAATGGCAAACAAATCCAACCTATTGGATTTTTGGAGGTGCTGTACTCATAATTATCATTGCAATTATTGCTTTCCGAGGAAAAAAGAATGATGATTAACTAATCCATAAGCGCTTTTAAGGCGCTTTTATTATTTAGAAGCCGTTTTCTCCCTCAAAAATTCCAAAATTTTCCAGCCAAGGTCATCTACTTTTTTCAAACCTTTCGAAATCAGAAAAGCCAGTAATATGTTGATTGGAAAAATGATTAAAACTAATAAATACCAAGGCATGGAATCTTTCAAAGGAACTACCAGAAAATAAACCAAAGACGAGCTCATTCCTTGCCCAAAATAAAAGAAAATCGCATTTTGTCCAACATTGGTAAGGAAATTTGGTTTCGTAATTTTTAATCTATTATAGAAAGCGAATAACGTCACTAATGAAAATAAGGTCCAAATGATATAAGGAATCTTTGGCGGAAACTTTTGCTTGTTGAGTTTATAGAATACATCGCCTCCATAATTCCAGAACATCCAAGCCAACGCCATTGCCACTAATCCGTATAAAACAGGAATCATTTTGGTAGGTATTTTCTTACCCTTCATTCTATTCGCAACTAGGAAAACTGCCATATAAAATGCGACATAACCCACTTGTCCGTTTGGATAATATTGAGGGAATATATTGAATATCAAAGTTAACGCCACACAAATCCCGATAAACCAATTGATATGTTTCGGGAAAAATCTAAGAATCAAAACGCCCAAAACAGTCAAGATATAATACACTTTCAAATACCAGAAACTTCCCATCACGACTGGAAAAGTATCACAATTAGAATAACTGTGCAGATACCAATTCCCCAAAATATCCCATTGAGGTTCGGAAGAAATGCTTGTCGGAACATACTTGCTTCCAAATGTCGAATAGAAATCTTTCAGCCATTCAAATGAAAAAAATGTGAGTCCAAAGACTTTGAAAAAATAGTCTAAGAAAAACAGAAAAGTCACGAAAATCATATACGTGATTTGCAACTTCAACAGACGATAAAGCGTTTTCTCGATATTATTTCCAGAAGTGATTCCACTAAGCGCATAAAACAATGCCACATCAAAAACCAAAGAGAAAACTCGGGCTTCGACTGGCATATAAAATTGTCCGCTCCAAAAAGCGGTATGAATAAAGATAATGGAAATGGTCGCCAGTCCTTTAGCAAAATCTATGTAGAGATCTCTTTTCATCGATGGTGATTAATTATCTGAGATTCAAAAATATCATTATTTTCCCAAGTTCTTTATAATTATTTAACTTTTACCACTCGATTCTTATCCTTATTTTTGAAAGTTCAATTCTAAAGATGTCAGATATCATTCAACTTTTACCAGATCACGTTGCCAATCAAATTGCTGCAGGAGAAGTGGTGCAAAGGCCCGCTTCTATAGTGAAGGAACTTTTGGAAAATGCGGTGGATGCAGGTTCAGACAAGATTCAGCTGATTGTTCGCGATGCTGGGAAAAACCTGATTCAAGTTGTGGATAACGGAATAGGAATGTCCGAGACCGATGCGAGATTGGCATTTGAACGCCACGCTACATCCAAGATTCGTTCAACGGAAGATATTTTCAAGATTGCAACCAAAGGCTTTCGTGGAGAAGCTTTGGCGTCTATTGCCGCTGTTGCACAAGTTGAACTGAAAACCAAACAGAAAGAAACGCCTGTTGGAACCAATATTTATATAGAAGGTGGACAATTTCAGTTTCAAGATCCGATTCAAACCGTTGAAGGATCTAATTTTTCTGTCAAAAATCTTTTCTACAATGTTCCTGCGAGACGCAAGTTCCTTAAGAATGACAATGTAGAATTTCGGCATATTATTGATGAGTTTCAGAGGGTTTCATTAGCTCACGAAACTATCGAATTCGAATTATTCCATAACGACGAACCGATTTTCAAACTGAGAAAAGGTGGGCAAATGCAACGTATTGTAGATGTTTTTGGAAGGAAACTGCAGCCGCTTTTGATTCCGATTAAAGAAGATCTCGGTTGGGTAGATTTACACGGATATGTTGCAAAACCAGAAGGTGCTAAAAAAGTAAGAGGAGAACAATTTTTCTTTGTTAATGGACGATATTTCAAAAGTCCTTACTTGAGCAAAGCCGTTCAGGAAGCATTTGAAGGATTGTTACAGCCAGGTTATATTCCATCGTTTTTTCTTTTTCTAGAAATGGATCCAGAGAAAATCGATGTTAATATTCATCCTCAAAAAACCGAAGTTAAGTTTGAAGATGAAGCGCTGATATTTGCTTTGATGCGTTCTACAATCAAGCGTTCTTTGGGGATCTATAACGTTGCACCAAGTCTGGATTTTGAAAGAGATCCAAAAATGGAAGCGTTTTTTTCTCCGACACCAAGCATAAGCAATGTGAGTTCGGGAATGAGCTCGCCAAAGCCTTCTGCTATTAATGTGGACAGAGATTTCAATCCTTTTACCGTTTCAAAAACGACAGACGAGGAAAGAATCAATTTGGCAGAGTTATATCAAGCTACAGAAGCGGCGCCATCAAAAATCAATCTTTTTGAAGATGACGACTTGGACGAAGATCTTTTCCGATTGCCCAATGGTTATTGGCTTCTAAACAAAGACGGACAAACTTATATGTTGGATTTGGGAAGAATGCATCGTGTGTTGATGTCTTCTCATCAGGAGAATCTGCCAACCAAGAAAGCCGGACAAAGCCTTTTGTTTTCTTTAGAATATCACTTGAACGAAATTGAGAAAAATAAATATAAATCCATTAAAAAATACCTACCCGATTTTGGCTTCGAAATGACTTTGGCTCAGGACAATGTCTTGAGAATTGAAACTGTTCCGGAAGCTTTGAAAGAATCTCAGGTCATCAAATTTTTGGAAAAAATCTTTGAAATTTTGGATTACAGAACTGAAGAAGAATTTTCAAAATATTTTGAATATCAATGGATTAAACTCAAAACCAAATCAAAATTCGATTTCATTTATAAAACCGAAGTAGAGCAATTGGTAAGAGATTTCATCGACCTTGGATTTCCGCAATACACAAAAAACGGGAAAAAATGTTGGCTAGAAGTTCCGTTTGACGATTTTAAAAATAAATTTTAAACTATGTTCCCTCAAATAACACCGGTTACTAGAAATATCATCATTCTGAATGTGATTTTTTTCGCAGTAACTTTTCTCCTTCCCAATCTCAATTTGGAATCCATATTAGCAGGATATTTTCCATTGTCTCCGAACTTCAAATCTTGGCAAATTATCACGCATATGTTTATGCACGGAAGTGTAATGCATATCGTTTTTAATATGTTGACACTTTACAGTTTCGGCCCTGTTTTGGAGCAAGTCTTGGGACAGAAAAAATTCATCATTCTTTATTTTGCAGCGGGTTTAGGCGGTTTTTTATTGTATAACCTTTGGAATTATTATGAAGTAAGTCAATTAACGAATTTCCTAACAAGTAAAGATTTTGACATTCACGAAATTTATAAATACGCGAACTTCAATTATAGCGGAGAAAGACCTATTAATTCTAATAATCCGGAAGTCATAGATGCGGCGAAGAAATTATTTATGATTCTTTCTACTCCAATGGTCGGTGCATCAGGCGCAATCTTCGGTGTGATTGCAGCATTTTCAACTTTATTTCCGGATGCTAAGCTGATGTTTATGTTTATTCCTTTTCCTATCAAAGCAAAATATTTGACACCGGTTATTATTGTGATTTCGTTGTTCTTAGGATTTGGGCAATTTAGCGGTGATAATATTGCTCATTTTGCGCATCTCGGCGGTGCTTTGATTGGTTTTCTTTACATCTGGAACTGGAAAAAAAACAGAGATAGAATCCAATAAATGGGAATTATCAGATTTATTTTAACAGTATTTCATTTAATAATTATTATTCTGCTTTTCGGGACGATAATGAACGCTTATATCCCACCAAGTGTTTTTGGATTTCTGAATCTCTTATCTCTTGGATTTCCGATTCTCATAATCCTTAATATTTTATTTTTGATTTTATGGATTATCACTTGGCGAAAAAGAGCTGTTGTCTTTTTAATACTGTCATTGTTTTTCATTATCCCGACAAGACGTTGGATCAATTACACACCTTTAAAAAAACAAGAATCCAATCTCAAATTGATTTCTCTCAACGGAAAATTTGGAAAAATGGGTAATGAGAACATCTATGATTTCATCAATAAAGAGAATGCAGATGTTGTTTTTTTCCAAGAATACGATAACAAAAAACCTTTGGAAGGATTTCAATATTTTGAAAATAGCAAACCTATCACAAAAATACAATCCAAATTCCCGATTGTTGAGAGTGGCTCCATAAAAACCGACGCAAACAATAGTGTCTGTATGTTTGCTGACATCAAGGTTAATGGGAAAATTATTCGTTTTGTGAATGTGTATATGGAACCTTTTTTTCTGGACAAGAAAATGGTGAAGCCAACGAAGAATATGGACAAGAATGAAGAAAAGGCGAAAAAAGTTCTTCATATGCTGATTCCGACATTCAAAAAACACCAGACTCAGATAGATCAGATCAAGGATTTTATTAATTCATCGCCTTATCCTGTGATTGTGGCTGGCGATTTCAATGCTGTTCCTAATTCTTACGAGTATTACAAAGTCTCAGAAGACTTACAAGACGTATTTCTAAAAGTAGGAAAAGGAAGCGGAACCAGTTTCCACGATTTCAAATTCCCTCTTAAAATCGATCACGTTTTTGCATCAGAATCAATAACACCAATCACTTATAAAGTGGATAGAAGCGCCAGAATTTCAGACCATTTTACAGTGATTGCAGAGTTTTATATCGAATAATTTTCGATATTTGTTATATGAAACAATTCTATTTCTTTTTGATTCTAGCTTCCGTATCGTCTTGTTCAAAAAACGCTCCTGCTATCAACAATTCAGACCAATTGGATGCATCGCCGCAAATCACTTATGACACAACCGCAATAGATTCTTTCGGTCCAGGTGCAACATCGGAAAGTGTAATGGCGAAGATTAATGCGGGGGCAATAAAACGAGAAAAAGATAGTCTTGCTGCCATTGCGAAAGCAGAGCAGGAAAAACTCGATAAAGAAAAAGCAAAAGAAGAAGTACAAAAAATCAACGAAGAAAAGGATAAAGCTAGAAAAGAACAAGCTGCTGCAACGGAAAATTCTTCATCAAATCCATAAAAAAACCACCAATTTTTGGTGGTTTTGTCTGTTATCTAGTGTCTAGAATCTTTAAGTCTATTTGTTATAAAGCTCTTCAACCTTATCCCAGTTGATCACATCAAAAAACGCCGACACATAGTCAGGTCTTCTGTTTTGATAATTAAG
This sequence comes from Flavobacteriales bacterium UBA2306, assembly GCA_002345565.1. Classification (GTDB taxonomy): domain Bacteria; phylum Bacteroidota; class Bacteroidia; order Flavobacteriales; family Weeksellaceae; genus Epilithonimonas. The sequence continues at coordinate 192,412 of DDVS01000004.1, forward strand.
GTAATAAGCGTGCTCCCAAACATCCAATCCAAGAATCGGAGTTCCTTGTACATCAGCAACTGGCATTAGTGGGTTATCTTGATTCGGAGTTGAAGAAACCACTACAGAACCGTCAGAATTTTTCACTAACCAAGCCCAGCCAGAACCGAATCTAGTTTTAGCAGCATTAGAAAAATCTTCTTTGAATTTCTCAAAACCACCGATTTTTTCGATTTCAGCTTTCACGTTTCCAACTGGCTCTTTGCTTCCGCCCGGAGTCAAAAGTTCCCAGAAAAGTGAATGGTTAAAATGTCCGCCTCCGTTATTTCTCACGGCTGGTTTATCTGTACCTGTTTTTTGGATTTCTTCAAGAGATTTTCCTTCAAGGTCTGTTCCTGCAATTGCATTATTAAGATTATCCACATAAGCTTGGTGATGCTTAGAATGGTGGATTTCCATTGTTTTCGCATCGATTGTTGGTTCCAACGCATCGTATGCATAACTTAGTTTAGGTAATTCGAATGCCATAGTTTCGCTATTTATTTGTTAATAATAAATGAATTGCCCAAAAATACTCAATAATTATTCCTAAAAACAAGAATCACACTCATTTTATAAATATTTAACATCGAAATTTTTAATAAATTTTGCCGTAACTTTGACCCATTCTAAATAATTAAAACAACAAGATTAATTATTTGGGCAGCTTAATCCGCCTGGAGTTTATCCTGAGCTTGTCGAAGGGCTCAACCGCTCAAGTCGGGCTGCAACAATTCAACGTTTAATTATTGATTTTAGAGTTTGCAATTAATCTAATTTCTAAAATCTAGCTTCTAACATCTAAAATAAAATGTTCGACATCAACAATATCAGAGCGCAATTTCCAATTTTGAATCAGCAGGTCAATGGAAAACCATTGGTTTATCTGGACAACGCTGCAACATCTCAAAAACCGATTTCAGTTTTAGAAACTTGGGAAAAATATTACGAAACCATCAATGCGAATGTTCATCGCGGAATTCACACTTTGAGTCAGATTGCAACGGAAGAAATGGAACTTTCCAGACAGAAAATCCAAAAATTCATCAATGCAAAGCACGATTACGAAGTTATTTTTACCAAAGGAACAACGGAAGGAATCAATTTGGTGGCTTATGCTTTGACGAATCAGATTAAGAAAGATGATGAGATTATCATTTCATATTTGGAACATCATTCCAACATTGTTCCGTGGCAAATGCTTTGCGAAAGAACAGGCGCAAAACTGAAAGTCATTCCAATAGACGAAAACGGAATTCTTCAAATCGATGTTTTGGATTCTTGGCTTAACGAAAAAACAAAGGTTGTTTCTGTAAACCAGGTTTCTAATGCTTTGGGAATCATCAATCCAATCGAAAAAATCATTGAAAAAACAAGAAGGCTTTCCAACGCTTATGTTTTGATAGACGGTGCACAATCTTCGCCTCATTTCAAAATCGATGTTCAGAAACTGGACTGCGATTTCTTTGTCTTCTCAGGACACAAGATGTATGCGCCAATGGGAACCGGAATTCTTTATGGTAAAGAATCTGTTTTGGAAAATCTTCATCCATTCCACGGTGGTGGTGAAATGATTGCGGTTTGTAGTTTCGAGAAAACAACTTACGCAGGTTTGCCTTTCAAATTCGAAGCTGGAACGCCTAATGTTGGTGGAAATATTGCTTTGGGAGCCGCGGTTGATTTCATTAATCAAATCGGTCACGATAATCTTCAAATCCACGAAAACGAACTTCTGACTTACGCTCAGAAAAAACTTCTGGAACTAGACGGAATCAAAATTTATGGAGAAAAAGCCAACAGAACGGGCGTTGTTTCTTTCAATCTGGAAGGCGCAGGAATTGCTTCTGATACAGGAATGATTCTGGACAAAATGGGAATTGCCGTGAGAACCGGACATCATTGTACGCAACCAATTATGGATTTCTTCAATATTGCCGGAACAGTCCGAGCTAGTTTCGCGGTTTATAACACTTTAGAAGAAATTGATATTTTGGTCGAAGGTGTGAAAAAAGCGCAGAGAATGTTGGTCTAAAATCAATTCAAATAAAACTTAAAAACCCTTTCGGAGTTTGAAACTCTGAAAGGGTTTATTTTTTAATCAACTGACAAATTGTATTGTTTTTTCCTATGGCACAGCTCTTGTGAAATTATAATCCAACATAGAACCAGATTGATTTTCTAAGAAATTTATAGAATCAATCTTTATATCCATTAAGATTAATGACAATATGTCATCAACTATATTATGACAGAATTTGAAAATATCAATTTTGAAGAAATCTTTGAAGAAGGCGTAGGAATTATTTCCGAAGAAATTAATTTTTCCGACTTCGATACTAAGGAAAGCGATGAATCTCAAACGCTTTTCCCGATTCTTCCCGTAAGAAATATGGTAATGTTTCCGAAAGTGGTGATTCCTATTACAGCCGGAAGAGAAAAATCCAAAAAATTGCTGGAGGAAGCTCAAAAGGAAAATAAACTCATCGGAATTATTACCCAGAAAAATCCCAACGAGGAAAATCCAACTGAGAAAGACCTTTATGCTATCGGGACTTTGGCGAAGATTATCAAAATCATCAAACTTCCGGAAGGGAATATCACAGCGATTACGAGAGGTGTTCAGAGATTCAAAGTCAAAAAAATGGTTTCTCAGGAGCCTTATTTCTTGGCCGAAATCACAAAACAAAAAGATTCTCAACCAAAAGATACAGAAGAATTTTCTGCATTGATGGATAATATCAAAGATTTGGCAGAAAAAATCATCAATATCGACCCAAATATTCCGAATGCAGCGCAGTTTGCTATTAAAAATATCGAAGCAAACGAGGATTTATTAAATTTTGTTTCTGCGAACGGTAATTTTTCTGCTACTAAAAAGCAGATTTTGCTTGATGAAAAAACCCTGATTCGACGCGCAAAAAAATTATATGAAATGATGCACGACGATTTCCGTCATTTGGAATTGAAGAATCAGATTCATCAGAAAACAAGCAAAGACCTTGACAAACAGCAACGTGAATATTTCTTGAATCAACAAATCAAAACCATTCAAGATGAATTAGGTGGCGGTGCGGAATCTGACGCAGACGAATTCAAGAAAAAAGCTGAAAAAATTACTTGGAACGCCGAAGTCGAAAATCATTTCCAAAAGGAATTGCAAAGACTTCAACGCCAACATCCAAATTCTCCGGATTACAACGTTCAGAGAAATTATCTGGATTTTTTCACAGATTTACCTTGGGAAAAATATTCCAAAGACCATTTTGATTTGAAGAAAGCTGAAAAGCTTTTGGATAGAGAACATTTCGGACTTGAGGATATCAAAAAAAGAATTCTGGAACACATCGCAGTTCTGAAATTGAAGAACGATATGAAATCTCCAATTCTTTGTTTGGTTGGTCCTCCGGGAGTTGGGAAAACGTCGTTGGGAAAATCGATTGCGGATTCTTTGGGGAGAAAATACGTTCGAGTTTCTCTTGGCGGATTGCACGATGAAAGCGAAATCCGTGGTCACAGAAAAACTTACATCGGAGCAATGGCAGGAAGAATTCTTCAATCCATCAAAAAATCAGGAACATCCAATCCTGTGATTGTTTTGGATGAGATTGATAAAATTGGACAAGGGATTCACGGTGACCCAAGTTCTGCTTTGTTGGAAGTTCTTGACCCTGAACAAAATAGCAATTTCTATGATAATTTCTTAGAAATGGGTTACGACCTTTCCAAAGTGATGTTCATTGCGACAGCCAACTCGCTTTCGTCTGTTCAACGTCCGCTTTTGGATAGAATGGAAATCATCAGCATTGCGGGTTATACTTTAGAAGAGAAAATCGAAATTGCGAAAAGACACTTAATCAAAAAACAACTTCAGGAAAATGGTTTGGATGCAAAATCCTTGAAACTAGGAAATACTGAATTGAAACATATCATCGATGCTCATACTTCTGAGAGTGGTGTAAGAACATTGGAGAAAAGAATTGCTGGCGTTGCTCGTTGGGTGGCTTTGCAATTAGCTACGGAAAACGATTACGACCCGAAAATCTCCGTTGAAAAAGTGGACGAAATCCTTGGAGTTCCAAGACCGAAAACTTTGGCTGAAATCACAGATGTTCCAGGTGTTGTAACTGGATTGGCTTGGACAAGTGTCGGTGGTGATATTTTGTTCATCGAAAGTATTCTTTCCAAAGGAAAAGGCGGTTTGACAATGACCGGAAATCTTGGAAACGTGATGAAAGAATCAGCAACAATTGCATTAGAATTCATCAAAGCTCATTACGAAGAATTAGGAATTTCTGAAGAAGATATCGAGAAGAAAAACATTCACGTTCACGTTCCGGAAGGTGCAACTCCGAAAGATGGACCTTCTGCAGGTATTGCAATGTTAACCTCAATGGTTTCAAGCTACAAAAACAAAAAAGTGAAATCTCATCTGGCAATGACGGGTGAAATTACTTTGAGAGGAAAAGTACTTCCTGTTGGTGGAATTAAGGAGAAACTTTTGGCGGCGACAAGAGCTGGAATCAAGGAAGTGATTCTTTGCGAGGCGAATAGAAAAGATGTTGAGGAAATCAAAAAAGATTATCTGAAAAATCTGAAGGTCAATTATGTTAACAATATGAGCGAAGTGATTGAAATTGCTTTGAAATAAAAATTACAAAATCCCGATTCTAAATTAGAATCGGGATTTTTATTCTTTTAAAGTTGTTCAATAGCTTTTACTAATCTATCTTTTTCTACGACCATTCCTTGGATGTGTTCTCCGGAAAACTCCAAAAACTGTTTAGGTTCTGGTGCATTGTTATAAATCAATTGTCCTTGTTCAAAAGGAACCGTTGAATCGCCTTTGCTGTAGATGAACAATTTTGGAAGTCCTGTTAAAGATTTTACATCTTCTTTTGCAGAGTATGGAGAGGTTACATATTTTTCAATGACTTCCTTCATTTCTGGTTTGAATTTTATGGCAATATCTGTGAAAGATGACATTCCTCCATCCAAAATCAATCCTGAGATTTTTGATTGATTTTCTTTTGCTAAATGAGTTGCGATTTGAGTAAAGATAAATTTTAGTGTTATCAATGTCTTTTCTAGCTAATAAATAATTGAACATTTTTTGACCATCTTCTGCGACATTGACGTGTGTTGGTTTTCCTGTGGACTTTCCATAACCTCTTACATCTACCATCACCACCAGGAATCCGTTTTCTACCAAAGGTTTTGTGATGTATTGATAAGTTGAAATATTACCGCCAGCTCCATGAAAAAAGATAATTGTCTTCTTGATTGATTTTGATTCCGGTTTCAAAACCACTACTGTGATGGTATCATTTTCTACGGGAAGATTTATGTTTTCAATATTTTTGAATTCCAAAGCTTTCATTTCCTTTTTCGGCTGGTAGAACATATGATCCATTTGAGCCTTAGAAAAAATGGATAATAACACTAAAAATAGAGAGAAGAATACTGTTGTTTTCATTGTTTTAAATTAATTTGATGCTTCAAAAGTATAACGACCACATCTTAAAAAGAAAAAATTCCGACCGAGTTGTCAAAAACTCAGACCGAACTGTAGAATCCAGAGATAAAACAAAAAAGAGACTCATCAATAAGTCTCTCTGCTGTTATATAAAATTTTGAATTTAATCTCTAAGTCTAGCAATCACATCCAAACCGCCTTTTGTTTTGTCTCCAATTTTGCAAAGGATTTCTGTATCAAGCGGTAAGAAAACATCCATTCTGGATCCAAACTTGATGAATCCGAATTCGTGTCCTGCTTTGGCTTTATCTTCGATATTGCAATAGAAAACAATTCTTCTCGCTACATAACCTGCAATCTGGCGAAAAACCACTTGATGATTCGTTAAACTTTGTACAGCAACTGTTGTTCTCTCGTTCTCTGTAGAAGATTTCTCGTGCCAAGCGACCAGATATTTTCCAGGATGGTATTTTTTATAATTCACTTCTCCACTTACCGGATAACGACAGATATGAACATTAAGAGGTGACATAAAAATAGAAACCTGAATACAATTAGCCTTCAAAACTTCATCTTCGAAAACCTCTTTGATCATGACTACTTTGCCGTCAACTGGAGCAATTACATTTTCTGTATGATCCAAAATTGCTCTTGTAGGCACCCGGAAAAACCAGAAAATCAGTCCTAACATTACCAATAACGGAATTAGAATAATTAATGACCATAATTGTAAATAATAAATAGATATGGTTGCAATAAATGCAATGAACAAAATCGCGACGATTAGCGTTCCTTTCGATTCTTTATGTAGTTTCATAATAGTTTCTAAAACAGTTTTTCTAAAATAAAATAGAGGTAAATTACTGGCGCACAAATGATAAAACTATCCAGTCTATCCAAAATTCCGCCGTGTCCGGGAATGATGTTTCCGCTGTCCTTCACTGCAAAACTACGCTTTAGCTGACTTTCTACCAAATCGCCTAAAGGTGCAAATATAGAAATCAATAATCCGACAATCATCCAGTTTCCTCTTAGTTCAGGAAAATATTGCTCAACGAAAAATCCTAAAATCAATGTCAAAATAACACCTCCGGCAAATCCTTCCCAAGTTTTTTTAGGTGAAATCTTTGGTGCCATTTTATGTTTTCCGAAGAATTTTCCTGTAAGGTAAGCAAAGGTATCACTGCTCCAAATCAATACAAAAAGCATAAATACTTCTAATGTAAATGACTTATCAGGGTCTAGTGTACTGAATTTTGGTAATCCTAATGCAAAACCAAAAGGTAATGCCAAATAAATAACAGTAAAAATCAGTTTGCCATTTTCAAAATAAAGTTCCTGAGAATATTTGAATAATGTAATGACTGCAATGGGAATTAATGCTAAAGCCAGAAGCTCGCTAAAGTTAACATCAAAGAAAAATCCGTGGTAAAAAAACCGCTTGCTGAATCGATAATAAATAATAGCAGCAACTGGAAAAACCAGCCATTTATAAAAGCTGTTATCAAATTTCATAATCTTGATACATTCATAAAGCCCTACAACAAGGAAGAATGTTATCAATCCATAAAAAAGATATTGCTGTTTTACATCCGGGAAAATATTTCCTAATAGATATTCACCAAAAGGCGTGGTACAAATTGCTATAACGAAAACATACACTAATCCCGAAATAGACCGTTGAATTAAATTTTTATCCAAAACTGAAGTTTAATCTTCCAACAAAAGTAAGAAAAGTTTGGTATTATCTTTATTAGGCGTGTCCAATTTGGATTGGCTTCCGCTAATTGATGTCAGGTTTTTAAGATTTCCGGCGCGTTTAACCTTCATCATGGCTTCATTAAGGTTATTTGTAATTTGAGAAACATTCGCCATAATGATGATTTTGCCAGGCAACCTGGAAGAATGATAATGAAGGATATTGTTATGAGAAAGCATGATCCTGCCATCAAATGCAATTAAATATTCGCAAGTAATAAAGGCGGCATCGTTATCCTCGGTTAATTCTGGCGTGTAAGGCGTTTTAATGACATCAAGAAAATTTTTCAGATCCTGGTCCCAGCAAAATATATTGTTTATCTGCTCTATTTTAATAATCTGATTTAGAGTTTGCAAAGCCTCGGATTCATCTGCACAGTAATTAAAAAAACCGCCAGAATGCGTAAAAAGTTGCGCAAACTTGTAATCCAAATCGGCATCCCGAAGCTGATCTGCCAGCTTTGTTACATCTGTCTCATCCTCTTCAGGCTGATTCATGATCTTATTAACGAGTTTTTTAAACAGACTCAATTTCCTGCAATTTTTTATTAATTATTACAAATGTAAAGAATTATTATAATACTCTAAAAACCAAAAGTTTGTTTTAATAAAAAAAATCCCAATAAAATTAGGATTTTTTTATTCTTGAATCTTTAAGTTCTGATTAACTCTCTGTATTTAAGACATTTCCCGCATCGGCAGGATTATCAATACTAGAAACCGGTGTTTCCGTTAATTCTGGATCCCAAGCTCTTTTTCCAAAGATTTCTTCCAAATCCTCCCGGAAAATCACTTCTTTTTCTAATAATTTCTGAGAAAGAGCGTCAAGTTTATCACGGTTTTCTGTTAAGATTGTTACCGCTCTTTGGTATTGAACTTCTATGAGTTTAGAAATTTCTTCATCAATTAATTTGGCAGTTTGTTCAGAATACGGTTTTCCAAAGCTATATTCTGACTGGCCAGAGCTATCATAGTAAGAAATGTTACCTACTTTATCATTAAGACCGTAGATGGTAACCATAGCTTGTGCTTGTTTGGTAACTCTTTCCAGATCAGACAATGCACCTGTAGAAATATTTCCAAACGCAACTTGTTCTGCTGCTCTGCCTCCCAATGTTGCACAAATCTCATCCAGCATCTGTTCTGTAGTGGTCAATTGTCTCTCTTCCGGAAGATACCAGGCTGCTCCAAGAGAGCGTCCTCTAGGAACAATGGTTACTTTAAGAAGTGGTGCAGCGTGTTCTACCAACCAAGAAATAGTTGCGTGACCTGCTTCGTGGAAAGCTACTCTTCTTTTTTCCGATGGTTTAATGGCTTTATTTTTCTTTTCCAAACCACCTATAATTCTATCAACAGCATCTAAAAAATCTTGCTTTGAGACAGATTCGTGAGAATTTCTTGCGGCAATTAAAGCGGCTTCATTACATACATTGGCAATATCTGCTCCACTGAATCCTGGTGTCTGTTTTGCTAAAAATTCTCTATCTATAGAGTCGTCTAATTTAATTTTAGCAAGGTGTACATCAAAAATTTGTTGTCTTTCATGCAATTCTGGCAAATCAACATATATAGATCTATCAAAACGCCCCGCTCTCATTAATGCTTTATCAAGAATATCCGCTCTGTTGGTAGCTGCCATTACAATAACGTTGGTATCTGTCCCGAAACCATCCATTTCTGTAAGCAATTGGTTCAAGGTATTTTCTCGTTCGTCATTTCCTCCTGTAAAATTTCCTTTTCCTCTGGCTCTACCAATGGCATCAATCTCATCAATAAAAATGATAGCTGGTGATTTTGCTTTGGCCTGGGCAAAAAGATCTCTAACTCTGGAAGCACCAACGCCAACAAACATCTCTACAAAATCGGAACCCGATAGTGAGAAGAAAGGCACTTTAGCTTCGCCCGCAACAGCTTTTGCCAATAAGGTTTTACCTGTTCCCGGAGGCCCAACTAAAAGTACACCTTTCGGGATTTTACCACCTAATTTGGTGTATTTTTCAGAATTTTTCAAAAAATCTACAACTTCCTGAACTTCTTCTTTTGCACCTTCTAAGCCTGCAACATCTTTAAACGTTACCTGAATTTTGTCTTTTTCATCAAAAAGCTTTGCTCTTGATTTCCCTATACTGAAGATTTGTCCGCCAGGGCCTCCTGCTCCACCTCCCATTCTTCTGAAGATGAAAAAATAGATTAAAGCAAAAAAACCGCCCCAGATTGCAATGGTAACAAGCAGGTCAGATAATCCGCTTTGACTTTTTCCGAAGTCTATTCTCGCAGGTTGTGTTAATTTTGAATTAATATTATCAAATCTTTCCTGGAAGTATCGCAAATCACCATACGTCATTACAAAATCCGGACTTGGTTTGATATTAATAGCAGAAAGCGGATCATTATTTTTGTTATCTTTCTGGATTTCTGCTTTGGCACTTTTGGTAAGATAAATATCTACTTTAGAGTTATCTTTATAAACCAGGACTTCGTTAACCTTGCCTTGCTGAACCAAGGTGTAAAATTCTTTTTCATCAATGTTTTTTACCATAGAGTCTCCCAATAATCCTGGAAGAAATATCAGTAAAATAAGTCCCAACAAAACCGGTATAAACCAGTTGAATCCTTTATTATTCATCTTTGTTTTTTAAAAATAATTGTAGATGGGCAAGATGGCCTATCTTTTAGTTTTCTATTTTTGTGATCTTGGCATCTCCCCAAAGCTCCTCTATATCATAATATTCGCGGATTTGCTTTTGGAAAACGTGAACCACTACAGAAACGTAATCTACCAAGACCCACATTGCATTTTCTGTTCCTTCTACATGCCAAGGTCTTTCTTTGATATCGTTTCTAACTTTTTTTTCTATGTTGCCGGCAATGGCAGAAACCTGCGTATTAGAGTTTCCACTGCAGATGATAAAGGTATCTGCGACTGAATTTTCTATGCCTGATAAATCGAAAATCTGAATATCTTCTCCTTTAGTATCCTGGATAGACTCAACGATTTTGTCGATTAATAATTGTTTTTCTGTACTTTTACTCATTCAAAAAAATTGTGTAATTGCAAATTTATTGATTTTTATCTATTTATCTTTTGTTTCTTGACTTATAATCTCATAAAGTTTTCATAAATGAGCCGTTTCTTATATCTGGACAGTTGTTGTTCCACCAATGATGAAATTTTAAACCTTTTAAATGAAGACGAATCAACAGCTGTTTTTACCTTTAATCAAACCAAAGGACGTGGCCAATATGGGAATGCTTGGGATGCTTTCCCTAATCAGAATCTTGCTTATTCATTGGCTATAAAAAGATCCAAGATTAATATCTCTGATGTTTCTCTCAATTATTATACCGCGATGATTGTGCGGGATTTTCTTGACAATCTGTCAAAAGCCACCATTAAAATCAAATGGCCAAATGATATTATTCTCAATGGAAAAAAAGTGTGCGGCATTCTTATCGAGAAAAAGAAAATCAATCAGGAAGAATTTTACATCCTTGGAATTGGGGTTAATATTCTTCAAACCGATTTTACAAATCTTCCAAAAGCGGGTTCAATCTTCTCTCTAACAGGGATTAATATCGATTTACAGAAATTCGCTAACGATTTTCATCAAAATATCATTTCGAAATTAAATGAAATCCCATCAGAAGAAAATATTTTGACAGATTATAATGCTCATCTTTTTCGGAAAGATGAAATATCTGTTTTTCAGAAAAATGGGTTGCGACAAAATGGCATCATTAAAAATGCTGACAGCAATGGCTTTCTTTGGATTGATCTGGAAAACGAAGGTCATCAGAAATTCTTCCACAAAGAGATTGAAATGCTTTACTAAAATCTTAATTTAGAATTATTCGTTAGCACGTTTAATGTAGAGATAAGCCGCAATGGGCGCGAAGACGATATTCGGGAGCCACATTGCTAAAAGCGGCGTCAAGGTTTTGTTCTCGGAAACGACATTCAGAACCTGAAAAGAAAACACGAATACAAACGCTAAAGCAATTCCTAATGCTAAATTGAGTCCCAATCCGCCTCGTTTTTTCTGTGATGACAAAGACAATCCTAAAAATGTCAGAATAATAATAGAAACGGGCATAGACGTTCTTTGGTAAAGCTCATTGTAGAAGGAGGTGACGTTGTTGTTTCCTTTCATTTTTTCCCGTCTTATCATTTCCAGCAATTCCGGAGTTGTTTTATTTTGAGCGACCAATTTATCGGGAAATAATTCGGAAGGCGGTAATTTAAAATCCTGAATTTTTGTAAGACCGCTTCCCAAGATTTCTGTGTCATTTTTTCCAGCTGTTCTTTCTGTGTAATTATTGATCACGAAATGCTTTTTCTTAGCATCCCAATTAATATCCAACGCTGTAATCTGATAAATTAACTTCTTATTTTTATCAAATTTCTGATACATATATCCGGAACCTCGATTTTCTTTTTTATTGTAGCTATTCACAAAGATATACTCACTGGGATTGAGATTGGAAGCTATTACCATATTCCCCAAGAGTTTTTCCTTGTTCACCGCATTATAGGTGTAAGGTTCCAAAACATTTTTTTTGATATTGGCCCACGGTAAAATAAAGTGATTGAGCGCCAAAGTGATACAAGCAATCAGAATCGAAGTCATCAAATAAGGTTTTGCAAACCTGTGAAAACTAGCTCCACTACTGATAACAGCAACAATCTCTGTATTGTTTGCCATTCTGGAAGTGAAGAAAATCACGGTGATGAAAACCAGAATCGACATAAAAGTCAGAATCAGATTAAGAATCCAGTAAGGATAAAAATTTAAAAGGAAATAACCTACTGTGAAACCATTGCTTTCAATCCTTGGTGTTTTGGACTGGACATCAACCACCAATACAATAATAGACAACAACGCCAACATAAAAATGAGGGTTCCCAAATATTTTTTGATGACATAAAGGTCTATGATTTTCATCGTTCTATAATTGATAAATGAGGATTGATAATTTGATTACTTTTCTTAAATCTCGATTACAGTCTTTTCTTCAATTGAGGAATAATCTGCTCTTTCCATTGGTAGAAATCTCCTGCAACAATATGTTCTCTGGCTACTTTTACCAAGTCCAGATAAAACGCCAAGTTATGAATCGATGCGATTTGTTTTGCCAAATATTCTTTTGCTACGAAAAGGTGACGAACATAAGCTTTGGTATATTCCTGATCCACAAAACTTGTCCCAAACTCGTCCAAAGCAGAAAAGTCGGTTTTCCATTTTTCATTTTTCATATTCATCACACCTTGCCACGTGAAAAGCATTGCATTTCTTGCATTCCTAGTTGGCATCACGCAATCCATCATATCCACACCAAAACCAATGCTTTCTATAATGTTCCAAGGAGTTCCAACACCCATTAAGTATCTCGGTTTGTCTTTTGGAAGAATATCCGTAACTTCATTTGTAATTCTATACATTTCCTCTTCCGGTTCTCCAACGGAAAGTCCACCAATAGCATTGCCTTCTGCACCGGCTTCAGAAATTACCTCGGCTGAAATTTTTCTCAAATCAGAAAAACAAGAACCCTGAACAATTGGGAACAAACGTTGTTGGTGACCATACAATTCTTTGTTTTCTTCAGTCCAATTGATACATCTTTTCAGCCAACGATGCGTGAGTTCCATTGATGTTTTTACAGCATTATAATCACTAGGATAAGCAATACATTCATCAAAAGCCATAAAAATATCAGCTCCGATTTGTCTCTGAATTTGCATGGAAACCTCTGGCGACATAAAACGCAAACTGCCGTCAATATGCGATTTGAATTTCACACCCTCTTCAGTAATTTTTCTGCTTTTTGCCAAAGAAAAAACCTGATAACCACCGGAATCTGTAAGAATTGGTCTGTCCCAATTCATGAACTTGTGAAGTCCGCCGGCTTGCTCCATAATATCCATTGTAGGACGCAACATTAGGTGATACGTATTTCCAAGAATGATTTGGGCTTTTATATCTTCCTTCAGTTCTCTCTGATGAACGGTTTTTACCGATGCCACCGTTCCAACCGGCATAAAAATCGGGGTTTGGATTTGTCCGTGATCCGTCGTTATGACTCCAGCTCTTGCTTTGGATTCTGACGTTTTTTCGATTTCAAAAAATTTCATTCGTCTATCTTAAATTTCGCCTTCGACTGTGTTTTTTCTGCCGAATGGAACTTGTTTTTTATTGTTATTTTACTTCTTCGGGAACAAAGCTGTTTTCTTTCAACTTTTTGTTGATAAAATCTTCTGCTTTCGGATCTTTTGATTTGATAATATCCTGGGCTTTATCAAAAATATCTGCAATCGTTTCTGGCTTCGTCATATAATACTGGTAGCTTTGTGTAAATAAATCACCTTTGATATTATATTTTTTCAGAATAAATCTTGTCGCATTTTCAGAATTGATATTTCCTCCAATTGTATAACTCTGCTCATTGATGGCAAAATCTGCAATAATCTCGGACATCTGATCTTCCGGAATCAAATCTTTCGGTTTTTCTAAAGCTTCTGTACAAGACGAAACACAGAAAACCATGATTATGTAAAATATGAGATTCTTCATTTTATAATGTCCCGATTAAACTTTTCCATTTAAGATTCAACACTCCAAAAACGGCTTCTTTGATAATCCCGCCATTCATTTTGCTCTCCCCTTCTGTTCTGTCGGTAAAAATGATCGGAACTTCAACAATCTTAAGATTCTTTTTAAAAACCCGGTACTTCATTTCTACCTGGAAGCCGTAACCTTTTAGCTTGATTTTATCTAATCCAATTGCGATCAATGTTTCTTTTTTGAAGCAGACAAATCCGGCTGTTGTATCGTGAATGGGAAGTCCAAGTACAAATCGCACGTATTTGGAAGCAAAGTAAGACAGCAAAACCCTTCCCATAGGCCAGTTTACCACATTCACACCTTGGGAATACCTGGAACCCACAGACATATCTGCATTTTTGCAAGCGTCGTAAAGTTTTATAAGATCTTTCGGATTGTGAGAAAAATCGGCATCCATCTCGAAAATGAAATCATAATCATTATGAATAGCCCATTGAAAACCATGGATGTAAGCTTTACCCAGTCCATCTTTGACTTTTCTTATGGTTAAATGCAACTGGATCGGATATTTGTCTCGAAATTTTTTTACGATTTCTGCCGTGCCGTCCGGAGAAGAGTCATCTACCACTAATACGTGAAAATCCTGCTCTAAATCAAAAACAGCCGAAATAATTTTTTCGATGTTTTCTTTTTCGTTGTATGTAGGAATTATGACAAGTTTCTTCATCCGGGAAATAATTTGCAAAGATAATCTTTTAATTGCTAATATTTTTTTGGCGAATTATAAATTAACTTTTTTTAACCTGTCATATTTTTATGAATTAAATCCCTCATTAGCCGTTTGTAATTCTTATTTTTGCAAAAATTTTGAACACTTGATTCGGATTACTGAAAATAACGATTGGGTTATCTACTGCATTCTTGGAAGCATATTTTTTTACGTTATTCTCTTATCGGCATTCCAAAGAGATTCTAACGTTAAGGATTTTCTTACTCAAAAAGCAGAAGACACCAGCAATATTCTGCTTTCATGGCTTATCATTTCCGTAGTCAGAATATTGATGATTTCTGTTCTTTTGTCGCAATTTGTCCCGATTGTGCCAAAGCTCTTACTCAATATTCAAGTTTTTGATTATCAGATAAATAAATTTGGATTTACGTTCATAAGCCTAATTTTATTTGATGTTTTAAAGAACATATTAACGTTTTTGTTTTATTCTAGTGTAGGAAGTGTTAAGAATCTGAAAAATTTAAGTCTTATTGCCAGCAAGTATTTCTTTATAGAATCTATTGTTTTTATAATAGGGAGTTTTGTTTTATTTTATTATCCTATAGACTTGGTACAATATTTCTACATTATCATTGCTGTATTCATAGGATCATTTATTTTAAAAAATTTAATTTATTTTTTCAACCAGCAAAATGTTTTGCCGGAAAAATGGTATTATAAATTTTTGTATATTTGCACGCTTCAAATAATACCTGTTTTGGTACTTTGGAAGTTCTTATTTTATTAAATGTAATAGTCACATTTTAAGATGAAAATCAAATCTATTTTAGTTTCACAACCTGCCCCAAATGAATCGTCGCCTTATTTGGAAATTGCAAAAAAAGAGAAAATCAAAATCGATTTTCGTCCTTTTATTCATGTAGAAGGCGTGGACGCAAAAGAACTCAGAACTCAGAAAATCGATTTGACTCAATATACAGGCATCATTTTCACGAGTAAAAATGCAATTGATCATTATTTTCGTCTTGCAGAGGAAATGAGATTTGCCGTTCCGGATTCTATGAGATACATTTGTCAGTCAGAAGCAATTGCCAATTATCTTCAGAAACACATTATTTATAGGAAAAGAAAAATCAGCTTTGGCGAGAAAAACTTCTCTGATTTGGCTCCATTGTTCAAAAAATATCCTTCGGAAAAATATCTTTTGCCTTCTTCTGATGTTTTGACTCCGGAAATTCCAAAAGTAATGGATGCTGCTAATGTAGACTGGACGAGAGCAATTATGTACAAAACAGTTGCGAGTGATTTGACAGACATCAACATTAAGGATTATGATATGTTGGTTTTTTTCAGTCATCAAGGAATTAAATCTTTAGGAATCAATTTTCCTGATTTTCAACAAAATGACACCAAAATTGCTGTTTTCGGTACAACGACTCAAGCAGCTGCTGAAGAAGCTGGATTAACGGTTAACGTAATGGCTCCAACCAAGGAAACGCCATCTATGACAATGGCTATAGAAAAATATGTTAGAAACATCAATAAATAATTATTGAACACATAAATCAAAACCGTCTTCTTTCCGAGAAGATGGTTTTTTGTTTATTTTTGTTAAATCTGAAAATCACTTCAAAAAACTACTTTTAACCACATAGACACATAGTTTTCTGAATAAATTAATTGATTACTAAAAATAGAAGATATTTACACTCTCTCTATTTTTTCTTTAATAAAATTTAATCTCTGTGCCTATGTGGTTTTAATTAATATCAATTTCAAAATGAATGCTCCTAAAGCAAAAAAAATAGATAGACTTCTCGAAATTCATAACGATAAAAGAAACGACCCTTTTTTCTGGATGAATGAACGTGAAAATCCGGAAGTTATAAAATATCTCGAAGAAGAAAACTCTTACACGGATTTTGTAATGAAGGATACAGAAGATCTTCAAAACGAATTGTTTGAAGAGATGAAATCTCGTTATAAAAAAGACGACCAGTCTTTACCTTATTTCTTTAATCAATATTGGTATATCGTTCGCTATGAAGATGGGAAAGAATATCCAATTTTCGCTAGAAAGTTTAAGACTTTGGACAATGAGGAAGAGATTCTTTTGGATGTGAATATCTTAGCAGAAGGTGAAGAATATTTTGATATTGGAAGTGTCTCTGTAAGTGTTGATAATCAATTCATTGCTTATTCTTCTGATAAAACAGGACGAAGAATCTACACTATATTTTTCAAGAATCTCAAAACAGGAGAAACCTTCGAAGATAAAATCGAAAATACAACCGGAAAAGCTGTTTGGGCTGGCGACAACCAACATATTTTCTACATTAGAAAAGATGAAAGCCTGAGAGCTTATCAAATCCACCGGCACGAGTTGGGAACAGACACAGAAAAAGATGTTTTGATTTTCCACGAAGAAGATGATACTTTTGACGTTAATGTTTTTAAAACCAAATCTTTAGAATACATCCTTATTTCTTCATCAAGTACAAATGAAGATGAACACAGATTCATTCCAGCTGATAACGTTTTTGCAGATTGGAAGATTATTCAGGAAAGAACAGAGGATTTGGAATATTCTGTGGAGCATTATCAAGATGATTTTTACATCATTACAAATGCTGATGATTCCACGAATTTCAAAATTGTGAAGACGAAAGTTTCTCAGCCGGAGATAGAGAATTGGGTAGATTTCATTCCGCACAGAGAAAATGTTCTGTTGGAAGGTTTTGAAATTTTCAATGATTATTTCGTGATTGAAGAACGTGAAAAAGGACTTCTTCAAATCAAAATCATAGAAAGCAAAACCGGAGATTCTCATTATCTGCCATTTTCCGACCCAACTTACACGGCGTATATCGGAACGAATATGGAATTTGACACAGAAAAACTTCGTTTCGGATATACATCTTTGACAAAACCTTCTTCCACTTACGAATATGATATGAAGGAAAAAACCACCAAACTCTTGAAAGAACAGGAAGTTTTGGGCGGAAAATTCTTCTCAGAAAATTATATCTCAGAAAGAATCTGGGCCAAAGCAAGAGACGGAAAAGAAGTCGCGATTTCTCTGGTTTATCATAAAGACACCAAGAAATCTGCTGAAACGCCACTTCTACTTTACGGTTACGGAAGTTATGGTCATACTGTTGATGCCAGTTTTTCCAGTGTAAGATTAACTTTACTTGATCGGGGTTACATCTACGCTATCGCACACATCCGAGGCGGAGAATATCTTGGAAGAGAATGGTATGAAGACGGAAAAATGTTGCAGAAAAAGAATACATTTTTTGATTTCATTGATTCTGCAAAATATTTAATATCAGAAAATTACACATCTCCAAAACATCTTTACGCAATGGGCGGAAGCGCAGGTGGACTTCTGATGGGAGCTGTGATGAATTACAATCCGGAATTATTCAATGGGATTGTGGCTCAAGTTCCTTTTGTGGACGTTGTGACAACAATGTTGGATGAAACCATTCCTTTGACAACTGGAGAATACGACGAATGGGGAAATCCAAATGAAAAGGAATATTATGATTATATGAAATCCTATTCGCCTTATGACAATATCGAAGCGAAAGATTATCCAAATACGCTAATTACAACAGGTTTTCACGATTCTCAAGTTCAATATTGGGAACCAGCAAAATGGACAGCAAAATTGAGAGATTTAAAGACAGATAACAATATTCTGATTTTCAAAACCGATATGAGTTCCGGACACGGCGGTGCAAGCGGACGATTTGAAAGTTTGAAGGAAATTGCTTTGGAATATGCATTCTTATTTAAAATTGAAGGCTTAAAAAATTAATTATGAGCGAAGCGGAAATCTGGAAAAAAATAGAACATTTCTTTGAAGTTAACTTTCAAACTGAAAAAAATCCGCCAATAGAAACTTTTTTATTCATTATTGGTGTTCAGGAATTGGGAAGTGGGCAACAGAAATTCACGAAAGATGATAAAGTCAATTTGGTTCATATTGCGGTTTGCAGGTTGCTGGAACCTTTTGGATATTACAAATTCACGCATTATGAAGACGGCTGGCCACAATTCGAGAAGTTAGACGACCTTCCTGAATTGAAACCTAACGAGCAATCGCTTCTAATGAAAAAAGCGATTATACAGTATTTTATTGATGAAGAGATTGAGTTAAGTTGATTATTTGCTAAATCGTTAAGTTGACAATTCATAAACGGTTCCACAAATTAACGATTTAGCAAATCCTCCAACTGATTCAGTCCCATTTTGAAGCCTTCTTCAAAACCCATTGCGATGAGCTGATTCATTTCTTCTTTGGAGTTGAAGTGCAGATTGAAAGTCATTCTTGTGCCTTCATCAATTCCTGTGAAACCAATCAGCCAAGACGTTTGAGGTAAATCTGTACGCACTTTTCCTTTGTCATCGGCGAAAGCATCTGTCCACGCAATACTTCTGTGAGGCATTATTTCACTATAATTTGCTAATGCCATTTCTTTTTCTCCGTTCGGACCTTTCATTGCATACAACCAATTTCCGTTTTCCCGAAAATCCATTTTTTCAGTTTCACATTTCCAAGGTTTTGGTGCCCACCATTGGTCAATTAATTCTGACTTTGTGAAATAATCCCAAAGCGTGGAAACATCGGCTCTATAAACCTTCATCACATAAATTCCGGTTTCCGAGTCCTTATTAAAAACAATTTCTGAGTTCATAACTTTTGCTCTTTATAAAATTAATTATAAAAAATCACACCAAACTTTTCTTATGGCAATATATTTGATATTCACAATAAAATGTTAAATCTTTAGATTTTAAGAAATATTTAATAATTACAGCCCATTATTATTGTTGAGATATTCTTAAAAATCGTAATTTTAACTTTTCAAACTTAAAAAAATATATGAACAACAAGTTTATTCCTATTATATCTGTTTTTATGACAATTTCCTTGGTGGTTTTTGTCTCGCTACAGTTATATTGGATTAAAGAATTATATACTTCGCTTGAGCAGGATTTTTCCAATAAAGTTTATTCCGCATTAGAAACTTCGACTCAGAAAGTCAATCAAATCGAGGTCAACAAATATTGGAATGAGACTTATAACAATGTTGGAAAAGAGGTTTTAGCATCTAAAAACCAACCAACTAAGACTTACATCCAACAAAGTTCTGATTCTGCGAATCGTTCAAATATTCTTTTCCAAACAAGCATCGTTGAGAAACAAAATATTCCAGTTTCGGCAAAAGGAGACACTTTGTACACAACGAAACTTTACAAAGACGAAGGACAATTAAAACTGAAAAGAAGCAATCCTGAGCCTTTGACAACCAACATCAGCCGAGATCTTGATAATAATTCTTATCAGATGAAGGAATTTGCACGGTTGAGTGCAACCAACCTTCCGATAGAAAAACGTGTTGACAGCAAAACCATTGATTCTGTGATTTCAAAAGAATTGAGATTGAAAGGAATTGATACCAAATTTGGCTTTGGTGTCATCAACAAAACCAATCAATTGACGACGGTTGCGAACAACATCTATCTCGACCAAAAAGATAAAACCAATTACACTTATCCGCTTTTTACAGACAGCAAAGATAGAACACTTTATACTCTGGCATTGGTTTTTCCAAGAAAGGATTATTCTTTGGTAAAACATAATTTACCAATGTTGTTGGGAACTTTCATTTCGTTGTTGACGATTTTGGGGATTTATATTATCTCGATTAATTATATGATGAGACAGAAAAAAATTGCTGAAATCAAGACCGACTTCATCAATAATATGTCTCACGAGTTCAAGACGCCTTTGGCTACGATTTCTGTTGCAACGGATTCTTTAGCTAATGATAAAATTGCCACTGACCCAGACAAAGTCAAATATTATTCAGGACTAATAAAACAGGAAAACCTGAGGATGAAAAAGCAGGTTGAAACCGTTCTGAATATGTCTAAACTGGAACGAAACGAAATGCCTCTTCACCTAAAAGAAACCAACGTTCGGGAATTGATAAAAAGTATTGCCGAATCTTTCCGATTAATTGTCAATGAAAGAAACGGAAGTTTAACAACGGATTTTAATGCGACTAAATATAATTTTTTAATCGATGAATTTCATATTTCGAATGCTTTGATTAATCTTCTTGATAACGCAAACAAATATTCTCCTGAAACGCCAGAAATAAAGGTTAGCACGAGAAACGAAGGCAACTGGTACGTCATCGAAATTTCCGACAAAGGAATGGGAATGGAATCAAGCAATAAAAACAAAATTTTTGAAAAATTCTTCCGAGAAGAGACAGGAAATATTCATAATGTAAAAGGACAAGGACTTGGATTGTCTTATGTGAAAAAGATTATTGAGAATCATAAAGGTCAAATCCACGTAGATTCTCACAAAGGAAAAGGAAGCACATTCACCATAAAACTTCCGATAATATAAACAAATAATTGATTTGAATGAAGCAGAACTAAAACGTAAAGGAAAAAATCGAAATCAAATTTTAAACAACCAATCAAAATATTGACAAAACCGAAGAATCAAGAATTCTTCAATTTTAATTATTAAATCAAAAAGCTATGAGCAACAGAATATTATTAGTAGAAGACGACCAAAGTTTTGGCGCAGTTCTTAAGGATTATTTAACCATCAACAACTTCGAGGTGACATTGGCAACCGACGGAGAAATAGGACTGAAAGAGTTTACAGAAAAGGAATTCGACATCTGCATTTTCGATGTAATGATGCCGAAAAAAGACGGATTTTCTTTGGCAGAAGATGTGAAGAAAATTGATAAAAACACACCAATCATTTTCTTGACCGCAAGAAACATGCGTGAAGATATCCTAAAAGGTTATCAATTAGGAGCGGATGATTACATCACAAAACCATTTGATACTGAGTTGCTTCTTTACAAAATCAAAGCTATTCTACAAAGAAGCGCTGTTTTGGAAAATGAAGATCAGGAGCAGTTCAAAATCAGTAATATTTTCTTCGATTCTATGTTGAGACAATTAAGAGTTGGTGAAAACGAATACAAGCTTTCTCCAAAAGAAAACGAACTTCTGAAATTGCTTTGCATCCACAGAAACGACTTTATGCCAAGAGATTTAGCTTTGAGAAAAATCTGGAAAAAAGAGAATTATTTCACGGCGAGAAGTATGGATGTTTACATCGCAAAACTGAGAAAACTTCTGAAAGATGATGAAGGTTTGGAAATCATCAACGTTCACGGAGAAGGTTTCAGGCTATTAGTGAAAAACCCATAAAATTTTAAAAAACCCTTCAGAGTTTCTGAAGGGTTTTTAATACTTTTTACATTGTACGTTTACATAATACAAATGATTTAATTCGTTGCCATATTCTGCTTTGGAGAAGCAAGAATCGAATCCATTTTTTCAGCATTTTTCAGCCATTTAGAACTTGCGAGATATTTTTCGTCTGGATAATAAATAAACAGACAAGTTCCGTTTTTTATCTTATTAATAATCGGTTGCGCCATTTCTCTGGAAACCGCTGGACAACCCCAACTTCTCCCCAATCTTTTCTCGGATTTGATAAAATTCTCGCTCACGTAATTGGCACCGTGCATTACGATACACCTTTCCAAAGCGGCATCGTTATAACCTCTATCCATCCCGAAAAGTCTCATAGAATAGCCATTATCACCATTATAAGTCTGTTCTGTAACATAAAAACCGAGACTTGACTGGTGCGAATCTTCTGTGTTGGAAAAATTGGTTGCGAACTCTTCTCCCGTGCCTTTTCCGTGTGCGACCAATGTGTTGAACAGCACTTTTTTCTCATCCAAATCAATCACCCAAAGGCGTTTTCTGTTAGAAGATAAACTAAAATCACAAATCGAAAGCAATTTGGCTGACGAAACAAGTTTTTGGGATTTTTTCAAATTTTGAAATCCTAAAAAGGCTTTTTCGAAGACTTCAAAATTCAATTTTTCATCCGTAAACTGAAGTTCTTTATAGATTTCTTCTGCGGGATTTTGTGATGAGAAATTCTTTTTTGGGTTTAGTTTAATTTCTTTTACAGTCGTTTGGGCTTGAGAGATTTTGTTCTCAGAACTTGCCGGATAAAAAGAAGTGGTTACTAAATAAACTAAGCATAACAATAATGGGAATTTCTTCATTAATTATAGTATTAGATTTTTATTTTGAGTGGTGCAAAATTATATATAAATCATTTTCAATAGATTACAAAAATATTTTTTAACGATTTTTTAGTAAACTTTAACGCAAAACCATATTTTTTGAACGATTTTTATTAAGACTTTATTATGATTGACACTTTTAAAGTTTTAAATTGCAATAAACTTTCGAAGTATGTCAACACTTAAAATTGCAGGTCTCAATCTCGATATTTCTTGGAAAAACAAGGAACAAAATTTCAAACAAATTGAAGAAGAATTCGATTCTGTTGAAGCAGATTTGTTTCTACTTCCTGAGATGTTTTCTACGGGATTTTGTATGGAAGCCGAAGAAGTTGCAGATAGAAATTTGGAAACTTTAACTTGGATGAAATCCTTTGCTAAAAGGATAAATTCGGCAGTTGCAGGAAGTGTTTCTGTGGAAGAAAATGGAAAATTCTATAATAGATTTTATTTTGTTTTTCCAGATGGAAGTTTTGAATATTACGACAAAAGACATTTGTTTTCTTACTCCGGCGAAGATAAAATCTACACAGCAGGAACAGAGCGAAAAATCATTGATTATAAGGGGTTTAAAATTCTTTTACAGGTTTGTTTTGACTTGCGTTTTCCTGTTTTTTCGAGAAATCAGAATGATTATGATGCCGTTTTATATGTTGCAAATTGGCCAAAATCCAGAGTTGAAGCTTGGAAATCATTGTTAAAAGCGCGTTCGATTGAAAATCAGGCTTTTCTCTTTGGATTAAATCGAATTGGAACAGACGGCTATAATCTTGAATATGAGGAAAGTTCATTAGTCTATTTTCCAGACGGACGAGAAATCTCCGAAAGAAAAAACAACCTCATCATAACCGAATGGAACTTAGAAGAATTGAAAGAATACCGAAATAAGTTTCCTTTTTTGAATGAAAGGGATGTGTTTGAAATAAGTTTATAAACTTCATTCGATATTGTCATTCCGGAGGAATCTAGATCTTGAGATTCTCTCAGAAATCAAAGATTCGACGAAGTCAATGACAAATTTTATATCTTTTTTTCTAATTAGAATACTGCTCCAGCAAACCAACCAAAGAATTAACATCGTGAACACCACTTTCTTTCCAAAGCAATTCTCCATTTTTGAAAATCGCTAAAGTCGGAACGCCACGAACACCATTTTCTGATGCAATTGATGGAAATTGGTCAACATCAATTTTTACGATTCTTGCTTTTTCTCCAACTTGCTCTTTTACAGAATTCAAAACTGAAGACTGAACTTTACAAGGCTGACACCAAGTTGCAAAAAAGTCAATCAAAACAGGACGTTCGGATTTTATTAGTTCTTGAAATTTTTGTGACATAATGGTAGAAATTAAAGTTTAGATGTTAGATTCTACAAAGTTTTACTTTGACATACAAAATTACTCAATGGAAATTTCTCTGTTTTCTTAATCGCATTGAAGCCACCGTCAACCTCAGTGAAATTTCTATAACCTCTTGCCTGCAAAATACTTGCCGCAATCATACTCCTGTAACCTCCAGCACAATGAATATAAAAATGTTCAGAATTATCTAAAGAATTAACCCAATCATTGATGTAAGCCAAAGGTTTGCTGTAAGCTTCATTGATATGTTCTGCTTCGTATTCTGACTCTTTTCTCACATCAACAACTTTCACATTTTCAGAAAATTCACCAGCAAATTCTTCTGCTGAGATTCTTCTGATTTCGTCGGTTTCTTTTCCTGAATTTTTCCAAGCTTCGAAACTCCCGTCCAAATAACCTAAAACATTATCAAATCCTACTCTGCTCAATCTGGTAATGACTTCTTCTTCTGTTCCTTCGTCAGAAACCAAAAGAATCGGCTGTTGGACATCTACAATCATTGCGCCGACCCAAGGTGCAAAATCACCTTTGATTCCAATATTGATTGAGTTTGGAACAAAACCTTTATGAAAAATCGCCGCACTTCTTGTATCCAAAATCAAAGCTCCGGTTTCTTCAGCCGCAATTTCAAATTCTTCCACAGACAACGGATTTTTTCCTTTTTTCAGAACTTGGTCAAAACTTGCGTAACCGCCTTTGTTCATTGCGACATTCATTCCGAAATATTTTGGCGGAGCAGTTAATCCGTCAAGAACTTCATTAATAAAAGATTCTTTGTTGGGTTGATTAAGTGCATAATTGGTTCTTTTCTGATTTCCCAAAGTATCTACTGTTTCTTTCTGCATATTTTTTCCGCAAGCGGAACCAGCACCGTGAGCCGGATAAACCGTAATCGAATCATCCAAAGGTAAAATCTTGTTTTGAAGACTTTCGTAAAGCATTGCTGCTAAATCTCTTTCGTCAATTTCTCCTGCTTTCTGTGCTAAATCCGGTCTTCCAACATCTCCTAAAAATAATGTGTCGCCTGAGAAAATAGCTGTTTCTTTTCCATCTTCATCAATCAAAAGAAAAGTAGAGCTTTCCAAAGTATGTCCCGGTGTGTGAAGAACTTTTATTTTGACTTTTCCAATTTCAAAAATCTGATTATCTTCTGCAATAATCGCTTCAAAATCTGGTTTTGCAGTCGGTCCAAAAACAATTGGAGCATCGGTTTTCTTTGATAAATCCAAATGTCCAGAAACAAAATCTGCGTGAAAATGCGTTTCAAAAATATATTTGAGTTTCACGTTGTCTTTCTCCAAGCGCTCCAGATAAGGTTTCACTTCTCTTAGCGGATCAATAATTGCCGCTTCGTTTTCGGAAACGATGTAGTACGCACCTTGCGCAAGACAGCCAGTATATATTTGTTCAACCTTCATAGGTATCGGTAGATTTTAATCAGACTTTTTTTGATATTATGGGTTATCGTTTTGAAATACAAATATGAGGTTATTTGGATTAACAATAAATAATTTTTGAAAGATATTATGAATTATTCCAATTCATAGTTAAACGAAAGTTCAACACTCCTTGTTTTCGCAATATTTATGCCTATACTAATATAATTGTCTGTTTTTATACAAGTGTTTTATAAGCTAAAAAAAAGCAAATCACTAAAAAAGTTTAATTATCAAGTTCCTTTTCTGCGATTTTTTTATTTCGTATTTTAGCGCTTCAAAAATCCCGAAAATTGGCAAAGAAAGAAACTCCGTTGATGACGCAATACAATACAATCAAGGCGAAATATCCTGATGCATTATTGCTGTTCCGTGTTGGAGATTTCTATGAAACTTTTGGACAAGATGCGATAAAAACGTCGCAAATTCTTGGCATTGTACTCACCAAAAGAGCCAATGGCGAAGGTCATATCGAATTGGCAGGATTTCCGCATCATTCTGTAGATTCTTATTTACCAAAGCTTGTAAGAGCCGGAATGCGCGTTGCAATTTGTGACCAATTGGAAGACCCAAAATCTGTCAAAGGAATTGTAAAACGTGGCGTGACGGAATTGGTGACGCCAGGTGTTACTTTCAACGACCAAGTTCTGACTTCAAAGAAAAATAACTTCCTGCTTTCTCTTCATAAAGAAAAAGAAAAATACGGAATGGCGCTTGTGGATGTTTCTACCGGAGAATTTCTCGTGAGCGAAGGTAATCTTGAAAAATTACTTCACATTGTTCACACTTTTGACCCGAGCGAAATTATCTATCAAAGAACTTCTGAGATTCCGAATCAGCTTAGGAATAAAAATGTTTTCAAGCTGGAAGATTGGGCGTTCAAATATCCTTATGCTTACGAAAAACTGACTTCGCATTTCAAAACGCAATCTTTGAAAGGTTTTGGAATTGATGAGCATAAATTAGGGATTACTGCAGCAGGAGCAATCTTTGCTTATTTGGTTGAAGATACGCATCACGCACTTTTACAACATATTACAAGAATTCAAGTGATTCCGCAGGATGATTATCTGATGATGGATAACTTCACTTTGAGAAACCTCGAGATTGTTTATTCTGCCAATCATCAAGGGAAATCTCTTCTTGATATTATCGATAAAACGTCTACTCCAATGGGCGGAAGATTATTGAGAAGACGTTTGATTTTACCTTTAAAAAACATCAGCGACATCAACAGAAGATTGAATCTGATTGAATTCCTTAACAAAGAAGATTCTTTGAAATATGATATCAAAGATTTGCTAAAAGGCATCTCTGATTTGGATAGATTAATTGGAAAATTAGCCGCTGAAAAGATTTCACCGAAAGAATTAGGTTATCTCCGTCAGAGTATTATTAACATTAATGAAATCAGAAAATACCTTCTGAAATTTCCAGATGCTTTAGCGTGGATTGACCCTTTCATCAATCTTGAAGAATTAATCGATTTCATCAAAAATCATTTGAATGATGAACTTCCTGTCAACATCAACAAAGGAAATGTCATCAAAGAAGGAATATCAGAAGAACTCGACCATTTGAGAAATCTTCAAAGTAAAGGTCGTGGTTTCTTGGACGAAATGTGCCAACGCGAAATCGAAAGAACCGGAATTACAAGTTTAAAAATTGATTTCAATGGTGTTTTCGGCTATTATATTGAGGTTAGAAATACGCATAAAGACAAAGTTCCGGAAGATTGGATCAGAAAACAGACTTTGGTAAACGCAGAACGTTACATCACCGAAGAGCTGAAAGAATATGAAAATCAAATTCTTGGCGCTGAAGAAAAAATTGGAAAATTAGAATTAGAACTTTACAGAAATATCTGTGAAAATGTTTTGATTTATATTGACCAATTGCAGGAAAATTCAAAACTAATTGGCGAATTGGATTGCGCTGTTGGTTTGTCAGATTTATCGGTTGAAGACAATTACACAAAACCGATTCTGAACGATTCTTTCTCAATTGACATCCAGGAAGGACGACATCCAATCATAGAAAAATCACTTCCACTTGGCGAATCTTACATCCCGAATGATGTTTTTCTGGACAAAGATTCTCAGCAAATTATAATGGTAACCGGACCGAATATGGCCGGTAAATCCGCGATTCTGAGACAAACTGCGATTATTGCTTTGTTGGCTCAAATCGGAAGTTTTGTTCCTGCGAAACACGCTGAAATTGGAACGCTTGACAAGATTTTCACAAGAGTTGGCGCAACGGATAATTTGTCTGCCGGCGAATCGACTTTTATGGTGGAAATGAATGAAGCGGCGAATATCCTTAATAATATCTCGGACAGAAGTTTGATTTTGCTTGACGAAATTGGACGTGGAACATCCACTTATGACGGCGTTTCTATTGCTTGGGCGATTGCAGAATATCTTCATCAACATCCAACTCAGCCAAAAACATTGTTTGCAACGCATTATCACGAGTTGAATGAAATGTCTGTCAACTTCGAAAGAATCAAGAACTTCCACGTCTCCATTCAGGAAGCAAAAGGCAATATTATATTCCTTAGAAAGTTGATTTCAGGAGGAAGCGAACACAGTTTTGGTATCCACGTAGCGAAGTTGGCAGGAATGCCTTCGAAAGTGGTGAATCGCGCCAATGAAATTCTTAAAACTCTTGAATCTACCAGAACAACTCAAGATTCTGGAGAGAAAATAAAGCGTGTGACAGAAGAAAATCTTCAGCTTTCATTCTTTCAATTGGACGACCCTGTTCTTGAAAATATCAGAGAAGAATTGACAAAAATTGACATCAATACTTTAACACCGATTGAAGCTCTGATGAAGTTGAACTCGATCAAAAAGATGATTGGTAGATAACGATTATTTAGAAATCGTATCCACAGCATTTTTTTGAGAAGACACGGCAGCAGAGTCTATTCCTTCATTTCTCATATGCTCTGCGCTTAGATCGTCTTTTCTTTTATCTCGCTTATCCTTGTCTGGAATACAACTTACAGTTAAAGAAGCCAATATTCCCATAAAAAGTATCTTTTTCATAATAATTTGATTGATTAAAAATACTTTTTCAAAAATTAAACCAAGTTTAAGCTTATTGAAATAAAAAAATCGGCATAAAATATTTACACCGATATTTTGTTATAATTTAAAAGCTATCAATTGTGAATCTCCAATTAAAATTCGACTACAAAAACTTCTTAATTGCTGTTTTAATTTTCTTAATAGAAATCCTTATTGCTACAACACTCAAAGACATTTTCTTTGTAAGAGCTTATCTGGGCGATGTTTTTGTGGTAATGTTGATGTATTATTTCATCAAAGCATTTTTCGATTTCAATTCCACAAAACTGATTATTGCGATTTTCATTTTTTCCTGTCTGATTGAGTTTGCCCAATATTTTCATTTTGCAGAATTGATGGGACTGAAAGAAAATCGTGTAATGATGACTGTTTTAGGAAATTCCTTCAGCTGGATTGATATTTTATGTTATTTTACCGGCTGTATGCTATTAATCTTATTAAATTGGAATAAAAATAACTGCTAAAATTGCCGCAACTCCTACTAAAACAGAAGACCACACATCCAATTTTTTAATTTCTCTTACATCGTCTTTTTTAATTTCAATCATTTCGCCTGCTTCATTTTTACCGTAAATTTTATCAGAATCAATGCGGATAATTTCTACTTTTTGCTTCTGAGCATCTTTGGTTTGGATTGTGTACGTTTTATAAAGTTCTATTTTGTTATCCTGCATAGGTTTGGATGGAGATACCAATGTTGTTTTACAGGAAACCATAAGGAACAATACCGATACTAAAAGTGTTCTTAGAATATTTTTAGAATATTTCATTTTATATATTAATTTTCAAATTTAATAAAAAAATTATCTATCTGGCGTTAAGATGCTGTGAAATTAGCCACGCCTCGCTCCAGCAAGCCTGGAAATTGAAACCGCCGGTTACACCATCTATATCAAGAACTTCGCCAGCGATGAAAAAATCGGGTAATTTTTTTGAAAGCATATTTTTAAAGTCGATTTCCCTAAGGTCCACGCCTCCAGCCGTTACAAACTCATCTTTGAAAGTAGCCTTGCCAGTTACCAATAATTTTTTCTTACAAAGATTTTCCAGAATCCCATTCATTTCTTTACCAGAAAGATTGGCGATTTGCTTTTCCGGATTGATTTGATTGATTTCCAAAATTTTGTTCCAGAAACGGTTGGTCACCTCAAATATTTTTGATTGTCCGATCGATCTTTTAGGATTTTGATTTTTGAAAGCTTTCAACTCATCTTCGGCATCAGAAATAGGTTTCGAAATAAAGTTAACTTCAATCTCAAACTGATATTTTAATTTTGCCAGAGTTCTCGCTTCCCAAGCAGAAATTTTGAGCACAGCCGGACCAGAAAGTCCCCAATGTGTTATCAACAATGGCCCAGATTCTTCCGTTTTCAAACTCGGGATTCTGATTTCTGCATTCTCAAAACTTGTACCCGGCAAATCTTTGAGCAAATCATTTTTGATATTGAATGTAAATAATGAGGGAACAGGTTCTACAATTTTATGTCCCAGATTTTGAATGATTTTTAAAGATTTCGGAGAACTTCCGGTGGTGTAAATCACAATATCCGCTGTGAAATCTCCTTGTTTAGTTTTGATTAAATAAGTTTCATCTTCTTTAATAATCTCCGAAACGGAAACCTGAGTTTTAATTTCAAACTTTTTGTTTCGCACTTCATTAATCAAAGCATTCATAATACTTTGTGAAGAATCTGTTTCAGGAAAAACACGATGATCTTTTTCTATTTTCAAGGGAACATTTCGGGATTCGAACCAATCCATTGTGTCACCAGCTTGAAATTTTGTGAAAACGCTTAGCAATTCGCGATTTCCTCTAGGATAAAACTGAACCAACTCCCTGGGATCAAAACAAGCGTGTGTTACATTGCATCTGCCGCCACCAGAAATTTTTACTTTCTGCAAAACATCAGAATTTTGCTCAAGAATGCTAACATAATATTTATGCTCGTCAAGATTAGCAGCGGTGAAAAAACCAGCTGCACCACCTCCAATGATGATGATTCTTTTCTTTTTTGACATTAATTTTAGTTTCTCGAAATTAATTTTAATATTCTAATTTTTAACCACAAAAGTCACCAAAGAATGACTTGAAAATAAGTAAAATATAAAAGAACAAAAAAGAAAAATGTTTTAACAATTGGCTTTTTGCTCTTTTAAAAATCCTAAAAACATAAAAATCTTTTTGACTTTTGTGGTTGTTACTTTTAAAAGATATTCGATGCACAAAATTACATTTTTAATATCCACCTCAAATGGTTAATTTTGAAGAATATTAAAATCGAAAAAAATGTCTGTTTATTACCATAAATTCGAAGTAAGATGGAGCGATATTGATGCTAACCGCCATCTGGGAAATTCTACTTATGTTGACTATTGCTCGCAAACGAGAATGGCTTTCCTTAATAAAAACAAAATCGGATTAACCCAGCTCAATCGTTGGGGAGTTGGTCCTGTGATGTTGCACGAGCGTTATTCCTTCTTCAAAGAAATCTATGCAGATCAAACAGTTTATGTTGGCTTGGAAGTAGCCGCAATGTCAGAAGATGGGATGATTTATCAATTCGTTCACAAGTTTTATCTTCCCGATGGAACCCATTGTGCAACAGCAGAAGCAACCGGTGTTTGGATTGATATGATGTTGAGAAAAACAACAACTCCGCCAGAAGACATCCTCTTGGTAATGAACGAATATAAATCTGAAAATGTACAGACGATTTCCAGAGAATATTTGAAAACTTTACCTTTCCGACCAGAAAATATTAGTGCGGAAATATTTAAATAGAGATCACAAATAATCAAAAAATATTTTTTTGGTTGTCATAGATCAATCATCATTAATCAATTATCATTTATAAAATGTTCGAAGATAAATCACAAGAATTGACGCCGATTTCCAAATTGGGAGAATTTGGTTTGATAAAACATTTGACAGAGAATTTTCCAATAGTTCAAACTTCAACCAAAGTTTCCATTGGTGATGACGCTGCTGTCATAGATTCTGAAAATCAAAAGGTTGTTGTTTCCACAGATATGTTGGCGGAAGGAGTCCACTTCAATTTGGGATATGTTCCCTTGAAACATTTGGGTTACAAATCTGTTGTTGTTAACCTGAGCGATATTGCCGCAATGAATGCAACACCAACTCAGATTTTAGTTTCCGTTGCTGTTTCCAACCGTTTTCCTGTGGAGGCTTTGGAAGAAATCTATGCTGGAATTGCTTTGGCTTGCAACAGATACAAAGTAGATTTAATTGGCGGAGATACAACGAGTTCTAACGCCGGACTGGTGATTAGCGTTACAGCAATCGGTCTTGAAAATGAAGATAAAATCGTAAAAAGAAATGGTGCAAAACCAAACGATCTTTTGGTTGTAACCGGAGATCTTGGAGGTGCTTATCTTGGACTTCAGATTTTGGAAAGAGAACATTCTGTTTATTTGGCAAATCCTAATATGCAGCCAGAAATGGAAGGCTATGATTATATTTTAGAAAGACAGTTGAAACCAGAAGCAAGAACCGATGTTAAAGGCAAATTAGCAGAATTGGATATTTTACCAACATCTATGATTGATATTTCTGACGGTTTAGCCTCAGAAATTCTGCATCTTTCTGATCAATCAAAAGTTGGATTTAATGTCTATGAAGAGAAAATCCCGATGGACGAAACAACAATCCATACTGCAGAAGAACTTAATCTAAATCCTGCAATGGCTGCACTAAATGGTGGTGAAGATTATGAATTACTGTTCACCATTTCTGCTTCAGATTTTGATAAGATTAAGAATCATCCAGATTTCACGATAATTGGTCACGCTATAGAAAACAATGCAGGTAATTTCTTGATTGCCAGAGGTTCCAATCAATTAATTCCATTAACAGCGCAAGGCTGGGATGCGTTTCTTAATAAAGATTAATATTTTGGAACAAATCTTGTAAAACTGCTTATATTAAAAAAATAGAAGATGAAAATATTAAAACTTTCAGGATTTTTAATTCTTGCAGTGGGAGTTACCGCTTGTGTTACCAATCCTATTACCGGCAGATCTTCTGTACAGATTGCCAACAATGCCGATATAGCAACTGCGGCAGCTTCAGAATATAAAACGACATTATCCAGCTCCAAAGTTGTGACAGGGACTACAGATGCCAATCGTGTAAAAAATGTTGGAACGCGAATCAAAACTGCGGCTTATAATTATTATAAAAGTATTGGTAGAGAATCTGTATTATCTAATTATAATTGGGAGTTTAATCTTATCCAAGACAGCCAACTCAATGCATGGTGTATGCCGGGCGGGAAGGTGGCTTTTTACACAGGAATAATGCCTGTTTGTAAAGACGATAATGGTGTCGCCGTTGTAATGGGTCATGAAGTTTCCCACGCATTAGCAGGTCATGGAAACGAGAGAATCTCCCAAGCTATGATTGCTCAATATGGTGGTAGTATATTAAGTGGTAGTATTTCTAATAATCAATGGGCTTCTGTTTTTGAGCAAGTTTACCCTGTTGGTGCTCAGGTTGGTCTTTTGGCCTACGGAAGAAAACAAGAATTAGAAGCTGATGAAATGGGGCTGTATTTAATGGCAATGGCTGGTTATGATCCTAGATCTGCAACTTCATTCTGGCAAAGAATGGAAGCCTCTTCTACAGGCAACAGCACTCCTGAATTTTTGTCTACCCATCCAAATCCACAAAACAGAATTGCTGATTTAAATGCTGATATGCCAAAAGCTTTAGAATATTATAAAAACGCTGGTGGAAAACTTTAAACTTTTTATTAATTTTGATAAACAATTAAACACAATGAAAAGTTTAACATTTACAGGTATCGGTTTATTGCTATTAGCGTTTATCCTTCTCTATTTCAATGATAACTTTAATGTCATTCGTCTCTTTGAGCCAATTACATTGATGGGTATTTTATTTGGAATAGGAATCGGCCTCATTATTGGCGGTCTCGTAGGTTACATCAGCAAAGGGAATGCAGTAAAAGAGGCCAGATTAAAGCAAGAATATAAACAACTCAAAAAAGAAAAGGCAGAATTAGAAAAAGAAATGCTGGAAAATGATTTATCAAAGCATTTATAATTCAGCTTTATAAATTTCTAATAAATTGTCCCGGGGTTGTGTTTGTATATTTTTTGAATATTTTATTAAAATAAGTAATATTATTAAACCCAGTAGCATAGCAACTTTCTGCTATGCTTTTTTCTTGCGAGAGTAAAATACACGCTTTATCTATTCTGTATCTGTTAACAAACTCTACGAAGGTCAAAGAAGTGGCTTTTTTGAAAAAATTACAAAATGCTGGCTTGGTAAGATTCGCTAAATCTGCTGCTTTCATAATGTCAATTTCATTCTGATAGCCATTTTCTACATAAGTAAAAACTGCCTCTAGGCGCGTTCTGTTTCTTGAAACTATGGTGTAGGGCATTACTTCTGTGTTCATCAATTCATACTCTTCTGTTTGGGAAAGTTCAAAGAGAATCTCGAGCAGTAATAAATAACGTTTGTAGCCTTCTGTTTTAGAAATCTTTTCCAATTTGGGGATCATTTGGTTTTTAATTTTAGAAGAGAATAGCACCCCATATCTGGACATTTCTAATAATTTTTTAATGTTATTAGTTTCCTGTTCGCCTTCTGGTAAAGATAATATGTCTTCTTTAAATAAAATGACAATTTCCTCATGAGGATCTGTAGCATTGAGACCAAAACCGGAGTGAGGGATATTAGAGCCAATGAGAGCTAAAGCTCCTTCCTCAAAATGGCTTTTATGATAACCTACGTGTCTCGTTCCTTTCCCGTTAAAAACACAAACAATTTCAATTTCCGAATGATAATGGTATTGCCAATTAAGTTCCACAATAGGTACATTCTTGATATGCAAAACTTTGAAAGAGCTATTATCGTCCGGTTGAATATGTTCAAGAATAACTTTCATTTACGTTAATGTTAATTTAATACAAAAATAATCAAATCTCATTAATATTGTTCAATTTTTCATTTATTATGTTAAACATTAGTTCAATAAAAGCTTATACTTTCGTATTACAAAAGAACATGCTGCTTACAGCAGAGATTTTTTTGTAAATTTTTAAGGTCTATATATGAAGAAGGCTGGAATAAATTCCAGCCTTCTCATTTTTATAAGGGATTGAATGATTAATTGAAATTATATCCTATACCTAAAATAAACATACTAGGACGGTTGTCATATCGGATTTCTTCTCCAGATACTGCGTGAATAAATTTTCTTGTATCTTTTGAAAAAGCACCTTCATACCTAGCATTAACTACAAATTTTGATAGAGTGGCTTGTGCGCCAAACTGATACCCCATAGTAAACTCTTTTGTCGCATTTTCTTTAAAATTCTTGAATGTATTATTTGTAGATAAATTGAAAGAGGCAACAGGTCCTACAAAAGCTGCCAGCTTTCCGAAAATAAGATTATGACCTAGTAAAACCGGCACATCTATTCTATTGCTTTTAGCTTCTATATCCACTACGCCTTCTGTGGTTGTATTGCCTTCTGCTTCATTTTTGATAGAGGTATAATAGATTTCTGGCATCACAAACCAACCACTCACGGGGAAATCGAATTTAAAAGCAAGTCCTAGATTAAAGCCTGTACTCTCTTTCTCTCCATTCAGGGTTCCTTTAAAATTGTTCCAGCTGGCAGATGATGTGTTGAATAGTGCATTGGCTCTAATGCCTGTCGTAATTTGAGAATATGCCAAGATTCCTATAAAAATGGCAAGTGTACTGATTAGTTTTTTCATTTCTCTGATTTATTATTTGTTAAACTTGTTTGATCATTTTCCAGCATAAACTCCCTTAGCTGCTTGAATAGTTCTGATGAATAAACGAAATCAATAAGATGTTTATTTTTTGCAGTGGCCAAGAGATCTTTATTACCTTCCCATTCTTTTACTCCCAATCTTAGATAAAGAATTTTTTCACCAATGGTCATTACAGAATTCATATCGTGGGTGTTAATAATAGTTGTGGTATTGTATTCTTTGGTGATTTCCATCAAAAGATCATCTATCACGTTAGAAGTATAAGGATCTAATCCAGAATTGGGCTCATCACAAAAGAGATATTTCGGGTTGTTGACAATGGCTCTTGCAATAGCGACTCTTTTTTGCATACCTCCGGAGATTTCCGATGGATACTTTTTATTTGCGTTTTGCAGATTCACTCTACCGATAACTTCCAATACTTTTCTTTTCTTTTCCCGATAGGTTAAATTAGTAAACATATCCAGAGGAAAGCTAATATTCTCTTCAACTGTCATTGAATCAAACAGCGCACTTCCCTGGAAAACCGTTCCGATTTCTGATCGTAAAGCTTGTTTATCTTCTCTTGACATTTTCACAATATCTCTACCATCAAATAAAATTCCTCCGCTGGATGGTTCAAAAACGTTGAGAAGACATTTTAGGAAAACAGTTTTTCCTGATCCACTTTGTCCTATTACGAGATTGACTTTCCCGGTTTCGAATGTAGTTGAGATGCCCTTGAGTACTTCTACCCCATCAAAGCTTTTTCTTAGTTCTTTTACTTCAATCATTAGCTCAATAACATTTGGGTTAATAATAAATCCATAATTATGACCGAAACCATTGTCCAAACTACAGCCTGGGTGCTTGCTCTTCCTACTTCTAAAGATCCTCCTTTTACATTATATCCAAAATAAGCGGGAATTGTAGCAATTAAAAATGCAAAAGCTGCTGTTTTAAGAAAGGCATACCAAATAAAATAGGAGGGCATATACATTTGTATTCCTGTAATATAATCTGCCTTTGTCCAGTTATTAGTTGCCAATCCTGCGATATACCCCCCCCATATTCCTACTACAATACTGATTGCAATTAATAACGGGTTAAAAATAACACTTGCTACAATTTTCGGAAGAATCAAAAAATTAGGTGAGTTTACACCCATAATATCCAAGGCATCAATTTGCTCTGTAACTCGCATGGTTCCAATACTAGAAGCAATATAAGATCCTACTTTACCCGCTAATATTACGGAAATAATTGTGGGAGAGAATTCTAATATCAATACTACTTTAGTTGCATAACCAATAAAGCTGTTAGGAATAGGAAAAGATGAGGCGCTAAAGTTGTTATACATCTGTATAGCTACAACAGCTCCCACAAAAAAAGAAGTGAATAATACTAATCCGAAAGAATTAACCCCCAAATCATAAAATTCTCTTATCAAAAGTTTAAGATATACGTTCCGCTTCTGAGGCTTTATAAGAACCTTTCCCAAGAGTAGAAAATATTCTCCAATAGATGTAAATAGTTTCTTTAACATTTAGCTAAATTAATGTTTTTTTATAATTATCAACGTGCTTTTTTATCTCCAGTGAGAATGAGAAAAACCGTTTTCAGGATAATAACAATATCCATGCTAAAACTCCAATTTTTGACATAGAAAGAATCTGCAAGGATTCTTTTTTTCATTCCTATTTTCATATCACCCTCATCGCCACGCAATCCACTTACCTGCGCAAGACCTGTTATGCCTGGTTTTACCATACTTCTTACACTGTAACGGCTTATTCTGGGTTTATAAAAATCATCTACCAAAAGCATGTGAGGCCTAGGACCAACAACGGTCATCTCCCCTCTTAGTACATTTATAAATTGAGGCATCTCATCCAGACTGGTTTTTCTTAGAAATTTTCCGATTTTGGTAATTCTATCGTCATTAACTGCCGTGGTGCAGTTGGATGCGTTATTCTCGGAGCGCATAGTCCGGAATTTTAAACAATCAAAAACCTCATCGTGATAGCCATATCTTTTTTGAATAAAAAATACAGAACCTTTGGATCCATCTATTTTTATTAATAAAATAATGATCGGGAAAAGCCAAGAGCAAACTCCTATTAAAACAATCAAAGAAAATACTAGATCAAACAATCTTTTTATAGCAGCATTGGTGAAAAAATCCAAAGGATACTTTGCCTGGGATAATACCGGAACTGTTTCTATGTAATTGAACTCGTATTCAAAAAACTCATTCTGAATAATATTAGGAACCAACGAAATTTTAACTTTATTAAGTTCTGCTTGACAAAAAAGATCGTTTTCAAATTTTTTTTCCAGGCGGTGTTCTGAGGGCAAAAAAATGGTGTGGATGCCGTTATCTTTCCAGAAATCTATGAGGTTACTCAAATCATAATTTACTTGCGGATAATCATAGATTTTGTATCCATAATCTTTTCTCTGATTGATGATATCCCTAAGAATGTTGGAAGAAACCCCTTCTTCTATAAACATCACATTTCTGTGGTTGATCCCTTTACTCCTGATGTATTTCAACAGGAAAAAGATGATGCTTTTTATAGGAATTACAACCAACATCAGGATGCCGGCAAGATAAAACCGCTCCGTTTTGAGGAAATCATTAATGCTGACTTTCCCAAGCAACACAACTCCCAGAAAAAAGAAAAAAACGTGGATCAGGATTCTTTCCAGATATATTGTATAAGTCACATTTCTTGGTATATGGTAAAGCCTGGTCCTTCCGCTTAACAGCAACCAAAGAAAACATAACAACAAGATGGATAAAACATTCTGCTCAACAGATTCTGAGTCATATTTAACTTCGAAATTTCTCAAATAAAAAATCATAAATACTGATGATACCAGAATCATATCCAGTAAAATCACAAATGTTTTGAAATAGCGAGAATATCGAAGTCTTTGCATAAATTAAATTTAAGGAATATTGAGATACTTATGCGTTTGAATTGAGGATCTCCACTCCGGATGTTCCAGGATGAAATCTGTTATCTTGGGATACATAGCGTCTCTTTTACTCCATTCGCTCTGCAGATAGAGAACGCAGTCGGCATTGGTTTTTGCCTGTTGTTCCTGTGCAAATTTAAAATCATTGTTATTAAAAATAATCATTTTAAGCTCACTTGCTACATTGTAAATATCTTCCAGCGGGAGTCCTGTTTTTTTAGGAGAAAGTGTAATCCAGTCCAAATGGCCACTCATAGGATAAGCTCCGGAAGTTTCTATGTGGATAGAGCATCCCAATTCTTTAAGTTTGGATGTCAGTATTTCCAGATTCCACATTAGAGGCTCTCCTCCTGTCAAAACAATGGTTTTACAGTATTTTGCTGCAGTTTCTGCAATCTCTTCTGCGTTCATTAATGGGTGAAGAGTTGGATCCCAACTTTCTTTGACATCACACCAATGACAGCCAACATCACACCCGCCTAAACGAATGAAATAGGCCGCTTTACCGGCGTGGAATCCTTCACCCTGAATGGTGTAAAAATGCTCCATCACCGGGAGCATTTTTCCATCTTTTAATAATAATTCTTCTTGTTCTTTAGTCATTATAAACCGAAGTTTTATAGGCAATGATGGTGTTTTTCATCAGCATTGCACGCGTCATAGGACCAACTCCTCCGGGAACCGGTGTTATCCAACTCGCTTTTTGTGCGCAACTTTCAAAATCTACATCGCCTGCCAGATGATAACCTTTTGCAGATTGATCATCTATTCTTGTAATCCCGACATCTACGATTACAGCCCCTTTTTTGATCATCTCTCCTTTAAGAAAATTAGGATCTCCCAAAGCTGTTATCACAATGTCTGCTTCTTTTGTATATTCTTCTATATGTTCTGTGTAAGAATGGGTTAGTGTAACCGTAGAATTTCCTGGAAAATCTTTTCTACCCATCAAAATACTCATGGGTTTGCCGACAATTCTGCTTCTCCCGATAATTACACAATTCTTACCTTTGGTTTCGATATTATACCGTTCCAATAATGTCAATATTCCAAATGGCGTTGCGGGCAAAAAAGTGTCCATTTCCAAGGCCATTTTCCCAAAATTCTCCGGATGGAAACCATCTACATCCTTTCTGGGGTCAATAGCCATAATGATCTTTTCCTGATCAATCTGTTTAGGCAAAGGTAACTGAACGATGAAACCATCTACATCTTTGGACTTGTTGAGTTCATCAATTTTTTCCAATAATTCTGCTTCCGAGACGGTGCTTGGAAATTTTACTAATCCAGAAGTAAAGCCTACTTCTTCACAATCTTTTACTTTGCTGTTAACGTAAGCTTTGCTTGCGCCATTGTTCCCAACAAGAATGGCTACCAAATGCGGAGCTCTTCTTTTGTTGGCAAGAATCTTTTGAACCTCTTCCTTAATCTCGGTTTTCACCTCTTTAGCGACCTTGAGTCCGTCTAGAATTTGTGCCATTTTCTTTCTTTTTACTTTTTATTTTTTACTAGATTTTCATTAATAAAGGAAACCTCATCAAAAGTTTCTGAAACGCCGAAAATATAAAAACCCTTATCTTTCATCAGATTCAAAATTTTCTGTGTTTTTTCTGTTCCGTTTTCAAAAAAGCGATCGTGGAATTCTACGAGAATCTGTCCGATTATAATATTGGTATTCAATACGTTTTCCAGAACATCATACTCTGCTCCTTCAATATCAATTTTTAGGACATCAATCTTTTTATGTTTCAAAAAAAGAGCTGTATCTTCTAGTGTTTTAAGATGGACATCTATCCCGTTTTCTAGATTGATATTACTTTGTTTTACAACACTTCCGGAAACAAAATCCGGATTTTTCGGGAAATAGAATGTCGCAGTTCCTGTTTTACTGCTGATTCCAAAATCATAGAATGTAAACTTCTCTGGCAACGTTTGAGCAGCAACCCATTTTACCGATTTTGGTGTGGGATCAAAACCATAGACTTGTGCATTAAAATTCTCTATAATTTCTAGATCAAAGGAAATGTCTTCTCCTATCCCGAAGGAATACACTATAGCATTGTCATCAATAAAATCTGGGGCTATAAAAAACCCGCCATAATCATTCCCGCACCATTTTTTGTTTACAGAAATCTCTTTTTTCAGATGTTTTTTATGTCCGCTCAATACCAATTGAACGAAGTTGATTTTTCTTTTTATTTTATCTTTGAATGCTCTGCTCAGCATTAATTATCTGTTTGATTTGTAAAAATTGATTAATCCATTGGTAGAACTGTCGTGCGTTTCTATTTTGCCTTCTTGTTCTAATTCCGGAAGAATAGCGCCTGCTAAAACCTTACCTAATTCTACTCCAAATTGATCAAAACTGAAGATATTCCAAATTACACCTTGGACAAAAATTTTATGCTCATACAAAGCAATTAATTGACCTAATGTAAACGGGGTTAGTTCTTTAAACAAGAAAGAATTGGTTGGCGTATTTCCTGCAAATATTTTATAATTCAAAAGCTTTTCTACCTCTTCTTCTGTTTTTCCGGAGGATTTTAATTCTGCAAAAACCTCATCTTCTGTTTTTCCAAATGCTAAAGCTTCTGTTTGGGCAAAGAAGTTGGCTAGTAATTTATCTTGATGATCAGACACTTGATTGCAAGATTTGGCATAAGCTATAAAATCTGCCGGGATTAATTCTGTACCTTGATGAATCAGTTGGTAAAAAGCGTGTTGTCCATTGGTTCCAGGTTCTCCCCAGATTATTGGTCCGGTTTCATATTCTACAAATGCTCCGTTTCTGTCAACAGATTTTCCGTTACTTTCCATATCACCTTGTTGGAGATAAGCCGCAAAACGATCTAAATATTGGGAATATGGTAAAATAGCATAAGTCCCTGCCGCATAAAAATTGCGATACCAGATTCCTAAAAGCGCCATCAATACAGGGACGTTTTCTTTAAAATCTTTAGTTTGGAAATGGATATCTGTTTCATGGGCTCCTTTTAATAACTGTTCAAAATTATCATAACCAACAGCCAAAACAATGCTGAGTCCTATCGCGCTCCAAAGCGAATAACGGCCACCAACCCAGTCCCAAAATTCGAAACTATTTTCTTCTGCAATTCCGAATTTTTTTACCGCTTCAATATTAGTTGATAATGCTACAAAGTGTTTTGCAACATCTTCATTTTTTGCGCCAGATTTCAAGAACCAATCTTTTGCAGAATTAGCATTGGTCATTGTTTCTTGCGTGGTGAATGTCTTGGAAGCTACAATGAAAAGAGTTGTTTCTGGATCCAGATTTTTAACAACTTCTGCAATATGATTACCATCTACATTGGACACGAAATGGACATTTAGTCTAGTTTTAAAATGCTTAAGAGCAGAGCAAACCATTACTGGTCCAAGGTCTGAGCCTCCAATTCCTATGTTAACAACATCTGTAATTTCTTTTCCTGTAAAACCTTTATGAGAACCAGAAATTACAGATTCCGAAAACGTTTTCATATGATCCAAAACCTTTTTGATAGCAGGTTTAATATTTTCTCCGTCAACCAAAATCTCTTTATCAGAAAAATCCCTTAGTGCGGTATGAAGCACTGCTCTGTTTTCTGTTTCATTGATTTTGTCTCCTGTAAACATCTTATGCATGGCATCTTTCAACTGGGTTTCTTGTGCCAACTGAATTAATAGATCCAGCGTTTTTTGATCCAACAAATTTTTAG
Source organism: Flavobacteriales bacterium UBA2306 (assembly GCA_002345565.1). GTDB lineage: Bacteria > Bacteroidota > Bacteroidia > Flavobacteriales > Weeksellaceae > Epilithonimonas. The sequence goes on from DDVS01000004.1 coordinate 234,481, forward strand.
AATAATCAAAAAGATAGTTTTCTGTTTCTAATGAAAACTCATGAAAACGATTAGAATTTTCTTGAAAAAGTGCTCTAAGATCAAAATCATGAGTCGCAAATTGCTCATCAAGCGCCTTCCAGGCTTTGGTTTGAAGAGGATTTATTTTTGGTAGCATTCTATGAAAGGTTTTTATTTTAAAATTTAGTCTTATAAGAAAACTCTAATAAGACCAGCAAATTTAAGAAAAATAAGCCACCTGATTCTAATTAGTTTTTGGGAGATGATTTTTAAACTCTCGCAATGAGTTTTAAAAAATTAAGTTATTAATTTGAAATTTAACCCTAACTTTACAATAAAATCTGCTTTATGGATGATTTTCTGGCGGCCCGTTCTCAGATGGCTGTATCTCTGGGTTTTCATATCATTTTTTCTTGTGTAGGGATGGTGATGCCTTTTTTGATGGCCTATTCTCATTATCAATATCTTAAAACCAAAGATGAGGTTTATAAAGGAGTTACCAAAGCCTGGAGCAAGGGCGTGGCCATTCTTTTTGCGACCGGTGCTGTTTCTGGAACGATGCTATCCTTTGAGCTAGGATTACTTTGGCCAAAGTTTATGCAGCATGCAGGGCCTATTTTTGGAATGCCTTTTTCTTTGGAAGGAACAGCATTTTTTATAGAAGCCATTGCTATTGGATTTTATTTATATGGCTGGGAAAAATTTCATCCTTGGTTTCATTGGTTTTGTGGTATAGTAGTGGGCATAAGTGGTTTGGCCTCTGGTATTCTGGTGGTGGCTGCCAATGCATGGATGAACAGTCCGGCAGGTTTCGATTATATTAATGGAAAATATCTGAATATCGATCCTATCAAAGCGATGTTTAACGATGCTTGGTTTCCACAGGCTTTTCACATGAGTGTAGCAGCATTTGCCGCAACAGGATTTGCTGTAGCGGGCATCCATGCATTAATGATTCTTAAGAAAAAAAATGTAGAATTCCATACCAGAGCGTTTCATATTTCTGTAGGATTTGCGGTAGCAGGAGCCCTTTTGGCACCTTTGAGCGGAGATATTGCAGCCAAATCTGTTGCAGAAAGACAACCTATTAAACTGGCGGCTATGGAAGCCCACTTCCAGACAGAAAAAGGGGCAAGTTTAGTCATTGGCGGTATTCCAGATGAAGAAAATGAACAGATAAAATATGCGGTTAAAATCCCAAAGGTATTGAGTTTTCTGGCTTGGGGCAATTTTGATGAAGAAGTTAAAGGGCTTAAAGATTTTCCCAAAGAACATTGGCCGCCTGTTGCAATCGTTCATTTTGCATTTCAAATTATGATTTTCTTTGGAGTGGTAATGATGATGATTGGTGTACTTTATCTAATTGCCAGATTTTGGAAAAAAGAATGGCTCACGAAACGCTGGTTTCTTAAAAGCTTTGTATTGGCAATCCCCTTTGGATATATCGCTTTGGAAGCAGGATGGACAGTGACAGAGGTGGGAAGACAGCCATGGATTATTTATGGTATTATGAAAACATCAGAGGCTGTAACGCCCATGCCAGGAATTCAATATTCTTTTTATTTTTTCACTTTGGTTTTTATTTCATTATCGTTAATCATTATATTTTTACTCATCCGTCAGATTAAAATGGTTCCTAAATTATATGACCCTACGGATGCTGCTTATCATCCTAAAAACAAGAATTTATGATTTATGTTGTCATTGCTTTTCTGTGGGTCTCTATATGTTTGTATATCATCACTGGCGGGGCAGATTTTGGCGCTGGTATTGTAGAATTATTTTCCAGAAAATCTTATAAAGAGAAGACCAAAAAAATAATGTCAAAATCTATTGCTCCTATCTGGGAAGCCAATCATATGTGGCTGATTATTGCCATTGTTATTCTATTTGTAGGTTTTCCGTCTATCTATACTTGTGTTTCCACCTATCTTCATATACCTTTGGTTTTGATGTTGATTGGTATTATTGCGAGAGGAACAGCTTTCACATTCCGTAATTATGATGCTGTGGATGATCGTTGGCAGAATTTGTATGATCAGATTTTTTATTATTCTAGTTTGCTAACGCCTTTCTTTTTAGGGATAATAGCTGCGGCTACGATTTCCAGACGAATAGATCCGGAAGCCAGTGATTTTTTAAGCCTTTATATCTATAGTTGGTTTAATATCTTTGGTATTTGTGTGGGAATATTCACAGTTTCTCTTTGTGCTTATTTGGCTTCGTTATTTTCTCTGCACGAGGCCAGAATGAGTGATGCCTTGCCTATTATGATTCGCAAAGCCAGAGAGGCAGCTTTGTATGTAATTATTACTGGTATTTTGGTTTTTATAAGTGCCAATTATTCTCATATCCCGCTTCTTAAATGGATTTTTTCTAAAGCTCTGGGGATTATTGTTATCACAGCAGCTACTGTGAGTTTGCTTTTTACCAATGAAGCTATTAAAAAAAATAACTTTTTAACCGTACGTTTTTTAGCCGGTTTTCAAATTGTGATGATCTTGGTAGCTGCCACTTACCAGCACAATCCAAATGTAATTCTCCTTGCTAATGGACGGCATCTCTCCCTGCTATCAGAGAGCGCTGCTACCAAAACCATTAATATGCTAGGTTGGGCACTAATATTAGGGAGTATTTTCATTCTGCCATTTCTTTACTATTTATTAATCTCTTTTGGAGCTAAAAGTAATAAAAAACCATAAAAATAATATTTGTAATAATTTTTTACAAAAACAAACTATGTTTTATAATGAAATTACTCAATTTTAGTAGTGTAATTTATTTGCCTTTCAATCTATAATTTTTTTAATGGTCTTATTTTTGATACTTTGCTTTTAAAATATAACTCTAAATAAACTTATCATTATGAAAAAACTATTATTAGTATTCGGGCTATTTGCGGGTATTCTATCATATGCGCAAGCTTGGACAGGAAAAGGTGATCAAAAATTACAAGTGGGTCTTAACGCTTGGGGAAACGGAACCGGGATTACAGGGACTTATGATTATGGTTTGTCAAAAATCGTATCATTAGGAGGTGGAGCAAACATCTACTTCAGTGGATACAAAGATGATAATAAGGATAATAACTTATTCTTATTTGGTAGAGTTAACTTCCACTTGCAAGATCCTTTGAATTTACCAAGCCAATGGGATATCTATCCAGGTGTTGATCTTGGAGTTTTGGGAAAAGATTTTGGACTTGGTGTTCATTTGGGTGTTAGATATTTCTTTAATGATAACATTGGTGCTTACATAGAAGCTGGAAACAATGGAAGTATTGGGGTTTCTTTTAACTTCTAATATTTCCTTTAATTATAAAAAAGCATTCCGAAGTTTTTCGGAATGCTTTTTTTGTTCAAAAAACAGATGAATTTGAGAATAACCTAAAACCGAAGTTTTATATTAATTTTTAGAGCCTGTTTAAAAATTAATTAAAACCATACAGTCACATAGAAAACCTCAAAATTAATTGCAAAAAAGAAAAAATAGAAGTACAATATTTACTGTTTTTTTTCTCTTATTTTTGCAAAAACTATGTGTCTATGTGGTTATAAAATTATTTCTGATACAAATTTAAACAAGCTCTTAGAGGTCATAAGATATTTCATATTAATAAATACTCTATTCTTAATTGATTTTTACTTGTTTAAAAATCTCGCAGATTTTTCTGATTAGACAGATTGTAAAACTTTAAGCTGCAGAATCTGCCTAATCTACGTGACTACTTTATTTCTCAGTATACAATTAAGTTATGACCTCTATCAATTTTTTCATTCTTTCAATTTAAGATTCTTGTTCTGTGGCGGAAGCGGAACATAACCATCATCATTAATGACTTTTGGAAACTCGTGATTTGCCCATCTGGTTTTGGCGTCTTCTATGATTTCTAAAGAGCTTGCAACAAAATTCCAGTAGATGTATCTCGGTTCCGGAAAAGGCTCTCCTCCAAAAATATAAATAGTGGAATTGGGCTTCAAAACAAAATGACAAAGCTTTGAGTCCTTAGCAATCAAGATATGTTTTGGAGTGTAGAGATTACCTTCACTTTCGATATTTCCATCCAATATATAAAGAGAAGATTCTCCAAAAAGATAATCGCCGAGAACAATTTCTCTGTCCTCCTGAAGCGTATTCTTTACTTCCATAAAGTAAAGTGGCGAATAAACCGGAACTGGAGATTTGCGTCCGAGGATTTCGCCAGCAATCAATTTATAATTAATTCCGTTATCTATCCAACTTGGTATATCTTCTTTGTTGATGTGGAAAAACTCGGGTTCCATAGTTTCCAATTCTTTTGGAAGTGCGACCCAAATCTGTAACCCGTGGAGGTTTTTATCTGTTGTTCTCAAATATTCCGGAGTTCTTTCGGAGTGAGCGACACCTTTTCCGGCAGTCATCCAATTGACAGCGCCTTCTTTGATTTCGATTTCTGTTCCCATAGAATCTCTGTGCATTATGCCTCCCTCGAACAAAAAAGTAAGCGTAGAGAGTCCAATATGCGGATGAGGTGGGACATCCAAATTTTCATAATCTTTAAGCGCTGCTGGCCCCATATGGTCGATGAACACAAATGGTCCAATGCTTCTCTTTTGAGAAAACGGCAATAATCTACCAACCAAAAAGTTACCAATATCGGCTGCTCTTTCCTCAATTATCATCTGAATATTTGACATATTTTCATTTTTAAATTTGATTTAAAATTAAGGTTTTTCATCCAACTATTTATTCTTTTGATTTACCGTTGAATCACACGCAGCCCGACTTGAACGGAGCTCATTTTTTGTGGCTGGAAAGCAAAGGCAAAAATAGCGGGAGTGGAAGGCGGATGAAGCTGCCACAATAAAATTGATGCCTCGAAGCCGATAAATGACTTTTTGTCAAAGATTTTTCGTTGGTACAGTTTATGACTTAAATGATTACCTTTGCGTACCTATAATTTTAAAATATATTAATGGAATTAGCATTAAAGATTTTTCAGTTTGTACTGAGCATCTCTATTCTTGTAACTTTACACGAAATCGGACACTTCTTGCCGGCGAAATGGTTTAAAACCAAAGTAGACAAATTCTTTTTATTCTTTGACCCTTATTTTTCCATCTTCGCAATGAAGAAAATCAATGGAAAATGGCAATATAAATTCCTTTCTAAAAACCAACCTACTGAAGAAGAGGTGGAAATAAACGGAAAAAAAGTCCTTCAACCAATTGATATTTCTAAACTTCCGGAAGATGACTGGAGAAGACACGAAGGTGTGAAATACGGAATTGGATGGTTGCCTTTTGGAGGTTATGTGAAAATCGCCGGAATGGTGGACGAAAGTATGGACACCGCTCAACTTTCTAAACCGGCTGAACCTTGGGAGTTCCGTGCAAAACCGGCTTGGCAACGTTTGATTATTATGCTTGGCGGAGTTACGGTTAATTTCTTTTTGGCTTGGTTGATTTACTCTGGTCTTTCATATGTTGTAGGAGAAAAATATCACGACAATGCAAAATTCGAAAATGGAATTGCAGTTTCTGATGCCGGAAAAAAAATGGGATTGGAAACAGGAGATAAAATCCTGAAAATCGATGGAAAACCAGCAGAAAGAATGGAAACTTCCACCGTAAACATGCTTTTTGCTGATAATGTTACGGTAATGAGAGACGGAAAAGAAGTTACTTTTCCAATCAATGAAGATGGTGTTGCAGAAGTTTTGCACAGCAACGAAGCGAAACTTTATTTTATGAATCGCTTTCCTGCTGTGGTTGATAGCTTGACTCCTAATATGCCAGCAATCCAGGCTGGATTAAAAAAAGGTGATAAAATTGTTGGTGTAAACGGACAGAAAACGGAATTCTACGATCAAGTTACTAATGCTTTAAAAACTAATAAAGGTGGAGAAATCAGTTTAAATATTATCAGAAATAATCAACCTATAACAATCAAAGCTAAAACAAATCAAGAAGGGAAATTAGGATTTGGCCCAAACTTCCAATTAGCTCAAAACTATCTGAACAAAAGTGAGGTTACAAAACATTATTCTTTGTTACAAGCTATTCCAAGAGGTTTTACAAGAACAATTGATGTTTTGACCATGCAGATTAAGCAGTTTAAAATTATTTTTAATACAAAAACTCAAGGCTACAAAAAAGTGGGAGGCCCTATCGCTATAGTAAACAATATGCATGTAGAGAAAAGCAATGATGGAAGCCTTTCAATCGATTGGGAGTTTTTCTGGAGTTTTACGGCAATGTTTTCGGTTTGGTTGGCTTTTCTTAACTTGATTCCGATTCCGGGATTGGATGGTGGTCACGTTCTGTTTACATTGTGGGAAATCATCACAAGAAAGCCAGTTCCACAGAAAATCTTAGAAAACGCACAAATGGTAGGTGTAATTTTCTTATTAGGGCTTATGGCGTTAATATTTGGAAATGATATAGTTAAGCTTATTGTGCAATTTTTTAGTCAAAAAAATTAAAAAAGTTTTTCAAAAAATTTGGTGCAAATATAAATACTGTGTATATTTGCACCACTTAAAACAAAGGACATTCCTCCTTAGCTCAGTTGGTTAGAGCATCTGACTGTTAATCAGAGGGTCGCTGGTTCGAGCCCAGCAGGAGGAGCAAAACCATCACAGAAATGTGGTGGTTTTTTTATGATTGATAATTAAACGCATCTAACAAATCATAAAAGTTTAAGGTAAATTAAACCTTTTGTGACTTTGTCCTTTATGAAATAAGATTTAAATAGGCTCTTTGAAAATTTCTCATAAATTCTGCTGATGCTTTGAGCTTATAAATTAAGAATTAGTAATTTTGAATGGTAAAATCGAAATAAAATATGCCAACAGAAAAAAAAGAAATATTCGAAAAAATTAAAAACAGAATCTGCGAACAAGGATTCTCAATAGTTGCTGAAGATGATGCAAGACCTTGGGGCGGCTTCTTTGTAATTGAAGAAAATCAAGCGCAGGATTTTGCCAATCAATATTTTGATGGCATTGATGTAGAAGAACTAAAAATCGGCGGAAAATTAAGCCCTAAAATCCTTCTTGTGGCTCCAGAAGCAAGATTAAGCTGGCAATACCACCATAGAAGAGCAGAAATCTGGCAAGTAGTGGAAGGTATTGTTGGCATAAAAAGAAGCAATACAGATGAAGAAGGCGAATTAAAAGAATACGCACCAATGGATCAAATTAAACTTCAACAGGGCGAAAGACATCGTTTAATTGGTCTGGACAACTGGGGTGTTGTTGCAGAAATTTGGCAGCATACAGATGCATCCAATCCTTCTGATGAAAATGATATTATCCGTGTTCAGGATGACTTTGGGAGATAAAATACAAAAGACAGATTTTTACATCTGTCTTTTATTTTTTTCCTCAATCCAGCGGCTCATATATTTCGTAGAATTCATTTGATGGTGTTGCAGAATTTTTCCGAGATAATTTTCTGTCCGATGATTCTCCAAATTTTTCTCAATTTTTGAAATAGTTTCCCAAAACTGATTAACATACAATTTCTTATTAAAAATTTGATTCAAAATTTCGTAAGCATTTTCGTTGGCTTGGTTCCAAACCGTTTCATTTTGGTATAATTGAATGGCTTTTTTTACAAACACCTCATCAGAATTTTCTATAAAACCATTCCAAGGTAAATCTTTATGCATCGCTTCTGCACCAACAGAACTCGTAATATTTGGTAATCCGAATTTCATACTTTCCCAAAGTTTTCCTTTTAAACCTGCACCAAAAGGAATCGGAGCCAGTAAAACTCTGTATTGATTAAAAAGTAATTCTACATTCTCGGCTCTTCCTTTTACCAAAAAACCTTCTTTCTCATTATGCAGTTGAAAAACCTTTTCCGAAGCATAAGCGCCATAAATATGAAGTTCTGCGTTTGGAAGTTCTTTTCTGATATTTTTCCAAATGGATTTCAATTTGAGAACAGTTTGCCAATTCGGTTCGTGAAGAAAATTTCCGATGCTTACAAAATGTTGTCTTCCTCCAAAAGCAGTTTTATTCTTCACAATTTTTTCAGTCAAAAAAGGGATATAAAACAGAATATCAGGATTAATTTTAAAGTTTTCAGTCAATAATTGATATTCAAATTCAGAGATAATTAACGACAAATCACAACGTAAGATCGAGGCAATTTCTCTCTTGAAAGTATGATTGACTAAATCTCCATTATTGACTTTCCTTTTCTCAACAAAAGCTTTTCGTCTCGCTTCTCTCAGAAAATGTAAATCTTCTGTATCAATGATTTTGAAAGCATCCGGACAATTTTCAGAAACACGCCATCCAAATTGTTCTTCGCTCACATAACGGTCAAAAAGGACAACATTCGGATTGAGTTCTTTTATTTTTTCATCAAAACTATCATTATTGATTTCGATTTTCTGGAATTTTATTTTTTCTGAAAATTCGATGTTGTTGGAAGCTGTAAGAAATGTAATTTTATAATGAGCTTCCGAAAATAATTTGACAAGCTGCATCATTCTGTGACCTGCTGCTGTAGAAGCCGGTTCTGGAATAACGAGACCAATAATGACAATATGTTTCACAATAACAAAAGTAAAGATTATTAAAACAAAAAATTTATATTAATTTTGAAGTATGCGAATAGAAAACGAAATCAAGTTAGGGTTCAAAGATGTAATGTTTCGTCCGAAGCGTTCTACACTCAAATCCCGAAGTGAAGTGACAATAGAGAGAGAATTCACTTTTCTTCATACTCAGAAAAAATGGAGCGGTGTTCCGCTGATTGCTGCTAATATGGACACGGTCGGAACTTTCGAAATGGCGGAAGCGCTTTACAAAGACAAAATTATTACAGCGATTCATAAGCATTATTCTGTTCAGGAATGGTCTGATTTTCTGAAAGATAAAAACGACGACTTCTACCAATACATTGCATTGAGTACAGGAACCGGAAAAGCCGACGAAGAGAAAATCAAAACAATCTTAGATGCTAATCCGAAAATCCAATTTCTCTGCATTGATGTTGCGAATGGTTATTCGGAACATTTTGTAGAATTTGTGAAAAAAGCACGTCAGAATTTCCCTGATAAAATTATTATCGCTGGAAATGTCGTAACCGGCGAAATGGTAGAAGAATTGATTTTAGCCGGAGCTGATATCATCAAAGTTGGAATTGGTCCGGGTTCGGTTTGTACCACTCGTGTGAAAACTGGTGTTGGTTATCCTCAACTTTCAGCAATTATCGAATGTGCCGATGCTGCTCACGGTTTGGGTGGTCAAATCATCGGTGACGGCGGTTGCAAAGTTCCTGGCGATGTGGCAAAAGCTTTTGGTGGCGGTTCAGATTTCGTAATGTTAGGCGGAATGTTTGCCGGACACGACGAAAGCGGCGGTGAACTCATCACAGAAAATGGAAAAACGTTCCGATTGTTCTACGGAATGAGTTCTCAAACAGCGATGGATAAACATTCCGGAGGTGTTGCAGAGTATCGTGCTTCCGAAGGAAAAACCGTGAAAGTTCCTTATAAAGGTCCGGTTGCGGAAACTGTAAAAGATATCTTAGGCGGTGTTCGTTCAACTTGTACTTATGTTGGTGCTTCGAAATTGAAAGAATTGTCTAAAAGAACAACTTTTATCCGAGTTCAAGAGCAGGAAAATCAGGTTTTTAACGGATAATTATATATGAAAAAAATAATTTTACTATTTATTTTTCTTATTTCTTTCAGTTTATTTTCTCAACAAAAGAAAGCTTCAGAAAAATTAATGCTAGAGATCCAGCAAATTCATCAAAATGAGAAGACTATGAAAATGGCTTGGTGGATTCCAACAGAATTTTGGCAAGTGGTTATTGAAGAAAATAATCTTGGTTCTCAAGAGCAAATAGACTACATAAAAAGTCTTTTAGATGATTATACAATTCTTTTAGGCGGTGATTATTCTTTTGAATCTTCAAACGATGGGGCGGAGTTTAAAGTTAATAATGTTAAAAACAATTTTGCCTTCTATAGTGTAGATGGCAAAAAACAAACCCCTTTGAAAGATTCCGAAATTAACCAAATAGTTCTTGGGTTATTAAAAAATACACTAAAACCAATTTTTGTACAAATGTTAGGCAAAACAGGAAGCGGTTTAGAATTTTTTATTTACAACAATAAAAAGAATAATGAAAGAATAATAAATCCAATGTCTGTTGGTAATTTTAAAGTTGATATTGCTAATGAATCTTTTGTATGGAAACTTCCTTTAGTTTCATTAATGAAAGAAAAGATTTGCCCTGTTGACCAACAAAAAATGGAAGGAAATTGGATTTTTTGTCCATTTCACGGCGAGAAATTACAATAAACAAAACCAGCCAAAATTCGGCTGGTTTTTTATTAAAACTTATCTAGTTCTCTTCTTAACGCAATCGACGCTTTTTTAACTTCTTGCGTCCAATCATCAGCTGCATTTCCGTCTGCTCCGTCAGAAATATATTTCAAACATAGAAAATCGATTCCTTCACATTCTGCAACTTTCGCAAGGGCAAAAGCTTCCATATCGATGACATTATATTCCGGATTGATATGTTCCATTTCGAATTGGTCGCCGGAACCGCAGATTCCGTTTGGGAGATTTTCTATATTTAACCCATATTCTAAAAGAACAAGTTCGCCGGAAAGCGGTGTTTCAAACTTCTGGAAACCCAAAGCTCTAACATCCATATCTCTCTGAATAAAACGATTACAATTCACAACAATTCCTCTGTCAAAAGTTGTACTTCCTGCTGTTCCAAGATTGATAATCAAATCTGGATTCTCTTTCTGAATAGCTTTTGTAAGATTATAAGTTGCTTTAACTTTTCCTATTCCTACAAAGACTTTATTGTAATTTTCAAACTCATTTCCTGCTTCAGATTCCAAAGCAAAAACCAATAAAATATTATTGTAACTCTTTCTGTTGATTGTCATAATTTTTATAAAAAAAGCTTTTTGCGTACTGCACAAAAAGCTTTATAAATAATTGATATTGTTAATTAAGTCAACATTCCTCCGTCAACATTCAGAACCTGACCTGTTACATAAGAAGATAATTCACTTGCGAAGAAAACGCACGCATTGGCAACATCTGCAGGTTGTCCTCCTCTCTTCATTGGGATTCCATCTCTCCAACCTTGAACTGTTTTTTCATCAAGAGCCGCCGTCATTTCAGTTTCGATGAAACCTGGAGCGATAGCATTGCAACGGATATTTCTGGAACCTAATTCCAAAGCGATTGATTTAGTAAATCCAATTGCTCCGGCTTTTGAAGCGGCGTAATTGGCTTGTCCAGCATTTCCTTTCACACCAACAACCGAAGTCATATTGATGATAGAACCGGATTTAGCTTTCATCATTGGTTTGATAACAGCTTTCGTCAAGTTGAAAACCGAATCCAAATTAACTTTGATAATCGTATCCCAATCTTCTTTTGACATTCTCAACATCAAGTTATCTCTGGTGATCCCTGCATTATTTACCAAAATATTAATCGTTCCGAATTCTGCCAGCACATCCTCAACCAATTTCTGAGCCGCGTCATAATCCGAAGCATCTGACTGATATCCTTTGATTTCTGTTATTTTGCTTAGTTCTGATTCCAATTCTTTAGCTTTTTCAACAGAACCCGCATAAGTGAATGCGATTTTTGCACCTTCTTTGGCAAAAACTTCCGCAATTCCTCTTCCGATTCCACGCGTTGCACCAGTGATGATTGCAACTTTACCTTGTAGTAATCCCATATATTTTTATAATGTTTTCTAATTTTATTATGGCAAAAATAATACTTTAAATGAATTTTGCAGATTTTAGTTCTTCTTTATCCATATCCATTCTATCGGAAAACCATTCTAAAACTACTTTTTTAAACTCAATTTTATTAATTGTATTTGAAGTTCTTCTGACTCTAAAATAATTTTCCATAACAATTTTATTAACGAGTTCTTCAACAGTTGATACTTTAAATTCCTTTCCTTTTTTAAAGATGAAACCAAAAAAATAGTAGTTAAAAATCGCTAAAATTAAGGCATAAAAGAAGTGGAAAAAAAACAATAAAATTACTCCTATCCACAAAAAAATTGCCGAATAAAAAATCCAATTTTTTGGCTGGAGAACATTAAGTTCGAATCCTAATTCTGTTTCAATTTCTTTTACTTTCTGAATTCTGTCTTTTCTTGGAATTAATTCTGCCAATTCCAAATCCGGTTTGATATTTTGATTTCCAGTATTCAATTTATTCAGAACATTTCTCAATTTGTAAAAAGCTTGTTGACTAGTACAATCACTAGAACTTTCATAATCAAATTTATTTGAAATGGCTTCTGTTAATTGTTCAACACATTTAATAGAATTCAATTCATCTTGATTAAAATGAATTCCATATTGCTTCTCAAAATCTGACAAAGCAAATTCTAAATCTTCAATTTCGTATTGACCTAGTTTGTAATTTTTCATTATGAATTATTCACAATCAGAACAATTTCACCTTTTAAAGTTTTACTTTTCGAGAAGTCAATTAACTCATTGATTGTTCCTCTTTTAGTTTCCTCGAACTTTTTGGAAATTTCCCGACTCAAACTCGCTCTAGTTTCTTCTCCAAAAAATTCTTTGATTTGTTCAAGCGTTGTATTGATTTTATGCGGACTTTCATAAAGAACAATTGTCTTTTTTTCTTCGGCCAATTGTTTCAATTTAGTTTGTCTTCCTTTTTTTTGAGGAAGAAATCCGGCAAAAAGAAACTCATTATTTGGTAATCCGGAAACCACAAGCGCAGGAATCAAAGCTGTTGCTCCGGGAAGACAAATCATTTCCAAATTTTCATCCGCACAAGCCTTTGACAAAAGATAACCCGGGTCGGAAATTCCAGGAGTTCCTGCATCGGTAATTATGGCAATATTTTGACCATTTTTGAGGTCATCAATCACTTTTTGCGTAGCTTGATGTTCGTTATGTAAGTGATAGGATTTCAGAGGTTTGGATATTTCATAATGTTTGAGGAGAACACCGGAAGTTCTTGTATCTTCACACAAAATATAATCCACTTCTTTCAGAACTTTCACAGCTCGGAAGGTCATATCTTCCAGATTTCCAACTGGTGTTGGAACAAAATAAAGAATACCGCTCATCTACAAAAACCTATTTTCTACCAAAGTCCACAATCTCTGCGCATAAGAATCCACCTTTTTCCAATCTCTTTCGTAATAGATATCACTCAAAAATTCCTGAGCTTTTTCAACAGAAGTAAAAGAGTTTAGAACCGCAACTACTTGATTCAATTCACTTTGACTTCCTCCGAAAAGATATTGAGAAAAAGCAATTCTGTCATTCAAATCAAGCTTGAATTCTGGTTTTGGTTTCGGTGCTTCCATATAATCTGTCGGCACATTATTTTTCAGAAGACTTCCCGAAGTTTGAACCGGAGCCGGTTTTTCTTCCTCCTCCAAATGGTCATCATCGAACAAAGATTTTGCAATTTTCAAACCTTTGATATGGGCCAACTTGAATTTCTTATCGTGAGATTCTGCTTGAGTTTGAGATTCATAAACTTTCTGAGTTTTTTCTATAGGCTGCGTATTTTCTTTTGAAAACTCAACGATTTTTCTTCTGTTTTCTTCAAGTTCTTTCAGTTTAGCTTCTTTTTCAGCCAATCTTGCTTCGTAATAATTATTAGAAACTTCAGCAATTGGTTCTTCTTTTGTCATTGCAAAAGAAAACTGACTGTCTTGCATCGGTTCCAATTTCTCCGTTGGTTCTTCTAAAAGAATTTCTTCAGGAGTTTCTGTTTCAATTGTTTCTTCGGATTCATTGATGATGTCTTCTGTCACATTAAGCGGAGTCGAAATTTCAGAAATTACTTCATCTATTTGTTTTTCATTTTGAACTTCAATGATTTCATTTACAGCTTCATTTTCCAAAAGTTGTTCTTCAACCAAATCTTCCTGAGCATCAATTTCCTCAAAAGAATGAACTTCTTCCACTTCCAGCACGTCATCAAAAATATCGTGAACCTCGGTTTCTTCAACTACAATTTCCGCCACTTTATTTTCTTCTTCAAAATCTTCTACAGAAATTAAATTTAAATCAGAGTTTGTTAATTGATTTTCAATAATTTGCAAAGGTTCAATTTCGGTTGAAGAAAACTCAAAATTCTGAGAAACTTTAAGAAAAGAAAATTTTTGATACAACTGATTGATTTCATTTTCCTTCGTCAAAATATCTTCGTAAGTATCAGATTTTGATAATTCTGACAAAAGATTCTTCATCTCTTCGAAAACTTTATCGTATGATTCCCGCCGATTTTGCATAATATATCTTATTAATTTTTACTTAAATTTGATGCTTATAAATTTAAGAACAATTTTGTTCCTAAATGAGCCTTAATCAAGTTTTTCTTTTATAATTTTAAAACAATTTTTTGCTAAATTAATAATGTTTTTAGAAAATACAATTAATCATTCCAAACAAAGTGGTTGGATGGAAGTTATCTGCGGTTCTATGTTCTCTGGAAAGACGGAAGAACTCATCAGAAGACTCCGTCGTGCGGAAATGGCTGGCCAGAATGTCGAGATTTTCAAACCGAAAATCGATACAAGATATTCTGAGGAAGACGTCGTTTCCCATAACCAGACCAAAATCCGAAGTACAGCTGTGGAAAGTCCTTCCGAGATTCTATTGTTGGGCTCTAATTGTGATGTAGTTGCGATAGATGAAGCGCAGTTTTTTGATGAAAGCATTGTTGACGTAGCCAATCAATTAGCAAATAACGGAATCCGGGTTGTGATTGCCGGTCTGGATATGGATTTTCTCGGTCGTCCGTTTGGGCCAATGCCGAATCTGATGGCAACAGCCGAGTATGTGACCAAAGTTCACGCGATTTGTAGAAGAACAGGAAATCTTGCTAATTACTCGATGAGAACTTCAGCAGGAAAGGAATTGGTGGAACTTGGAGAAACCGAAGCTTATGATGCTGTGAGCAGAAGAGTTTTTGTGGATGAAGTTCTTAATAAAGATAATGAGATTAATTAGTTTATTTTTTGATATTCAATGAATTATACGGCGAAGGAAATTGCAGAAATTACCAATTCTGAAGTGATTGGAAATCAAGATATCAAAATCAAAAATATTGCTTTTGATAGTCGAACGATTTATTCTACAAAAAATACTGCGTTTCTTGCGATAAGCACCAAAAAAAATTCCGGCCAAAAGTATATCGATACAGTTATTGAAAAAGGAATCGATACCATTATTACTGAAAATAAAATTGATAATCTTTCTATCAATCAAATCATTACTGAAAATTCCGTTGAATTTTTACAAACACTTGCCAAATATCATTTTGAACATTCCAACATCAATTCGATTGGAATAACCGGAAGTAATGGGAAAACGATTCTGAAAGAATGGCTTTACCAATGTCTTTCTAATGAGTTTGTTACGGTTAAAAGTCCAAAAAGTTTTAATTCTCAAATCGGTTTGCCTTTATCACTATTGCAAATAGATAAAAAGCACGAATTGGGAATCTTTGAAGTTGGAATTTCGAAGCCCGATGAAATGGAAAAACAGGAAAATATTTTCCATCCAAAGATTGGATTACTGACGCATATTGGAACGGCTCACTCAGCAAATTTCAGCAATGAGGAAGAATTAATTAATGAAAAATTAAAACTATTTAAACAATCAGAAATTATATTTTTTAATTCTGATAATAAAATGACAGACAAACTAATCAATCAATTATACTCAAGTAAAAAATTAATATCTTACGGGCTAAAAAGGAACAATGATATCACGATAATTTCTGATGTTAATGACAGAACTCAGGATATAAAAATCAAATATTTTGAGGAAGAATTTTCTTTGCCAATCAATCAAAGAGATGAAGCGACTTTGACGAATGTTTTGGCTTTGATTGGAATTTTGAAAGAATTTAAACTCTCAAATCTCCAAATCAAAGAAAAGATTGATGCACTCAAAGCTATTGAAATGCGTCTCGAAAGTATAGAAGGAATTAGAAATAATCTGATTATCAATGATTCTTATAATCTGGATTTAGACTCTTTGAAAATCGCTTTTCAGTTTATCGGCGAATATAACAAACCGAAAAAATCTCTGATTCTTACAGATATTCTAGATTCTAATGAGAATTCGGAAGAATTGTATTCTGAAGTTTCTGAGTTGGTTAACGAACAAAAATTCGATAAAGTTTTCTTGATTGGTGAAGAAATTAGCTCATTTTATAAACTATTTAATTCTGAAACTTTTACTTTTAATAATACGAATCAATTTATTGAAAGTAAAGTCATTAATGATTTAGAGAATCAAGTTATTCTTTTAAAAGGCGCAAGAAAATTCGAGATTGAAAAAATAAAAGAAATTCTTGAACTCAGAAAGCACGATACAGTTCTCGAAATCAATCTCAATGCAATTCTTCATAACATCAATTTTCATAAATCTTTGCTAAAACCAGAAACCAAAATGATGGCAATGGTAAAAGCAAACGCTTATGGATTAGGAAGTTATGAAATTTCCGAATTTCTTCAACATCATCATATAGACTATCTTGGTGTTGCATTTGCAGACGAAGGTGTTGAATTGAGGAAAAAAGGAATCACAACTCCGATAATTGTGATGAATCCTGAACAGCACAGTTATGACAGCGTTATCGAATATAATCTGGAACCCGAAATCTATAGTCTCAGGGTTTTAGAATTATTCTATGAACAATTGATAAAATCTGGAAATCAACAGAAATATCCGATTCATATCAAATTGGAAACAGGAATGCATCGTCTTGGTTTTAAGGATTATGAATTAGATGAATTAACTGAAAAATTAAAATCGATGAATGTAAAAGTTCAGAGTATTTTCAGTCATTTATCTTCATCTGATATACCTGAAGAAAAAGAATTTACTTTGAATCAATTAGAAACTTTCGAAAAAAATTCTAGTTATTTGATTGATAAATTGGGTTATCAGCCAATAAGACATATCTTAAATTCTTCCGGAATTACAAACTATACTGATTATCAATACAATATGGTAAGAATTGGAATCGGAATGATTGGAGAAACTTCGAATCCTGAAATTAAAAAACAACTTCAATATTCGGTTAGTTTTAAAACTGTAATTTCACAAATTTCGGAAGTAAAAACAGGAGAATCAGTTGGTTATAGCAGAAGATTCAAAGCTGAGCACGATACCAAAATTGCTACAATTCCTGTTGGTTATGCAGACGGAATTCCAAGATTGATTGGAAATAAAGTTGGAAATGTTGGAATTAATAATAAACTTAGTCCAATTGTCGGAAGTATTTGTATGGATATGATGATGATTGATGTGGATAATGTTGTTGCAAAAGAAGGCGATTCTGTAACGATTTTTAATTCAAACCCAACACTTGAAGAATTTTCAAAATATTGTGGTACAATTACTTATGAAGTATTAACTTCGATTTCTCCAAGAGTCAAAAGAATCTATATAAAAAATTAACAAATGACTAAGAAACTCTTTTATTTGGTTACCTTTCTCGCTTATCTGATGAGTTATTCTCAGGTAAAAGAAAATCTTGTCATTCCCAAAAATCCGAGAATTGGATTGTCTCTTTCCGGTGGAGGCGCAAAAGGTTTTACGCACGTTGGAGTTTTGAAAGTCTTAGATTCTCTTGGCGTTAAAATCGATTACATTTCCGGAACAAGTATGGGCGCGATTGTCGGCGGTTTATACGCTTCCGGTTACACAGGGAAAGACATCGAGAAAATCGTTATGGATACGGATTTCTATTCCTTAATAACAGAGCCTAAAACAAGACAGGAAACCAGTTTTTTCAACAAAAACGTCGATAAATATCTGTTCACTGTCCCCCTTAAAAATGGAAAAATATCTTTTCCTTCTTCCATTAGTACAGGACAGAGAAATGTTTATATGTTGAAAGAGTTGCTTAGAAATGTTTCCAATATTGATGATTTTTCCAAGCTTCCGATTCCTTTTATGTGCATTGGAACCAATATTGAAAGTGGTGAAATGAAGATTTTTGAAAAGGGAGATTTGGTTTCTTCAATTATGGCTAGTTCGGCTTTTCCATCGCTTTTAGATCCGGTCAAAATTGGCGACAGTATTTATGTAGATGGTGCTATGACGGTTAATTTTCCTTCAAAACCTCTTAAAGATAAAGGAATTGATATTGTGATTGGGGTAGATCTCAATCAACCTTTGGCAAAGCGAGAAAACCTTAACAACATTATTTCTATCCTTAATCAAATTATCGATTTCGGGATTCAAAAAGAAACGAAAAACCAATATAAATACACCGATATCAATATCAAACCGAACCTCACAGGAATGACTGCTACAAGTTATGACGACAAACGAAAAATTCTTGACAGCGGTTATGTGGAAGCTCAAAAATATGTTGATATTCTGAACGAATTACCCAAACGTAATTTCCAAAGAATAAGGTCTTCTATCAATCCAATCTATTCCAGTGTGTACAAAATAGACAGTCTTGTCGTTGAAAATGGCAGAATATATAAGTCCAATTATATTCGTGGAAAAATGGGTTTAAAATTGCCTTCTATGCAGACTTATGGAAGCATCAATAAGATGATTGATAAGCTCTATGCAACCAATAATTATAAGTTTATTAACTACGACATTGTACAAGAGAATAATAGAAATTATCTCAAATTATATGTTACCGAAGATGACTCCCGCCATTTTTTAAAATTCGGACTTCATTATGATGAAGTTTTCAAGACAGGATTATTGCTTAATTATTCAGCAAAACGTTTACTTTTTAGAAATTCAAACTTGTCTTTTGATGTTGTGATTGGAGATAATCCTAGATATTATTTCAATTATTTTATTGATAATGGTTACATTCCTGGCTTTGGAATTTATTCTACAGGTATGACTTTTGACCTCAAAAATTTTGATAATAATACCACAGAAACTTGGGATTGGTTCAGAAACGAGGTCTTTTTACAATCTGTTTGGAAAGATAAATTTGCAATTGGCGGAGGTTTGAGCCACGATTATTTTGAAAGTGAAAGAAACGGTACCAACAAAAACATAGAAAAGTACCTTAATCCATATCTATTTCTGAAAAGCGATACTCAAAATGATAAAGATTTTCCAACAAAAGGATTTTACCTAAATGCAGAAGGAAAAATTATAGACCTTTTCAATTCAGAGTTGGAGAAAAAACCAATTACTATAAAAGCGGATATCAAGATGAATTTCTTTATTTCAAAGATGTTCACTTACCGTTTGAATCTTTACGGAGGAATCACGATAGGGGAAGAAACTTTACCATCTTTTTATCAATATAGAGTCGGTGGAATTTTTGAACAATCTATTGTCAATTTCAAAAGATTTGGAGGTTATCAATTCGGCTCTTTGACGGATAACAATATTTTCATTGCATCCAATGATTTTCAGTTGAAATTTGGTAAAAACTATTTCTTAGTTGGTAATTTCAGTCTGGCAAATATGTTCAGTTCAATAAAATTTGAAGAAGCCGTCAAACTTAATTACAGTTCACTTGGATTGACTGCAGGTTACAAATCACCATTTGGACAGATAAAAATCAATTACAGCAAATCTCTTAATAAGCATAAAGGCGTTTTCAGTGTCATCTTAGGACATTGGTTTTAAAAATATGATAAACTATTTTTTTGAAGAAATTGACAAAGTAGAAATCCATTCAAAAACTACTGAATGGCTGGAAAACTTGATTCAAACAGAGAAGAAGAAGCTCGGAGAAATCAATTATATCTTTTGTGATGACGAGTATCTTCTCAAAGTCAATCAGGATTATCTCGACCACGATTATTACACAGACATCATCACGTTTGACTATGTGAAGGGAAAAACCATTTCGGGAGATATTTTCGTATCTTTGCCGCGCATTTTGGACAACGCTTCTACCCTATCCCAAAACTTTGAATCAGAATTCAATCGCGTTTTGGCTCACGGGATTCTTCATCTTTGCGGATACAAGGATAAAACCGAGGAAGAACAACTCCAAATGCGAGGAAAAGAAGATTTTTATATCAATCAATTTATAAATTTTTAGGAGCTTAATCCCGCTTTCCGTTGCAATCTTTTTCTTTTCCTTATATGAAAGAAAAGAAAAAGGATTTCCACTACAATCGGGGCTAGTTTCAATATTATGGTCAATGTTCCACGTGAAACATTACCTTTAAAACATAGAATATGATAAGCGAAATATACGACGTAATTGTAGTTGGAGCTGGTCACGCAGGTTGCGAGGCTGCTGCTGCTGCTGCCAACCTTGGTTCAAAAACGCTCCTTGTCACAATGAATATGCAAACCATTGGACAAATGAGCTGTAATCCTGCAATGGGAGGAATTGCAAAAGGACAAATTGTAAGAGAAATAGATGCAATGGGCGGTTATTCTGGTATTGTAGCCGACAAATCTGCAATCCAATTCAAGATGTTAAATCTCTCCAAAGGTCCTGCAATGTGGTCTCCAAGAACACAGAATGACCGAATGATGTTTGCAGAAGAATGGCGTTTAGCATTAGAAAACACTCCGAATCTTGATTTTTTCCAAGATATGGTAAAGCAACTCATCATCGAAAATAACAAAGTTGCAGGTGTTATAACTTCCCTTGGAATCGAAATCAAAGCTAAATCTGTTGTTCTAACCAATGGAACTTTCCTTAATGGATTGATTCACGTAGGAGATAAACAATTAGGCGGTGGAAGAATGGGAGAACCAAGAGCTTTTGGAATTACTGAACAATTAGTTTCTTTAGGTTTTGAAGCTGGTAGAATGAAAACTGGAACGCCTCCTCGAGTGGACGGAAGAAGCTTAGATTATTCCAAAATGGAAGAACAAAAAGGCGATGAAAATCCTCAAAAATTCAGTTATTTAGACACACCTAAGTTAACCAAACAATTAAGCTGTCATATCGTTTATACAAACGAAACTGTACACGATATTTTACGTGAAGGATTTGACAGAAGTCCGATGTTTAATGGAACAATCCAAAGTTTAGGCCCAAGATATTGTCCAAGTATTGAAGATAAAATCAACCGTTTTGCTGAGAGAAACAGACATCAATTATTTGTGGAACCAGAAGGTTGGAAAACCGTAGAAATCTATGTGAATGGATTCAGTTCTTCCCTTCCGGAAGATGTCCAAATCAAAGCAATGAAGCACATTCCAGGTTTCGAAAATGTAAAAGTTTTCCGTCCTGGTTACGCCATTGAATATGACTACTTCCCTCCTACCCAATTGAATCACACATTAGAAACAAAACTAGTTGAAAACCTTTATTTCGCTGGTCAAATTAATGGAACAACGGGTTATGAAGAAGCTGCAGGACAAGGTTTAATCGCAGGAATCAATGCTCATAATAAAGTTCACGATAAAGGAGAATTTATTTTAAATAGAGATGAAGCTTATATCGGAGTTTTAATTGATGATTTGATTACAAAAGGAACTGAAGAACCTTACAGAATGTTCACTTCCAGAGCAGAATATAGATTGCTTTTAAGACAAGATAATGCGGATATCAGATTAACTGAAAAGGCTTATAAGCTTGGTTTAGCTAAAGAAAACAGATTTAGAAAAGTTGAAGAAAAAATCACTAAAAGCGAAGAATTAGAGACGTTCCTAAGAGAAACATCTCTTAAACCGGGAATTATCAATCCTATTCTTGAAACTATAGAATCCTCTCCTGTTGACCAAGCTTACAGAGCAGCTCAAATCTTGACTCGTCCTAATATGACTTTGGAAAGATTAGAAGCCATTGAAGTTATAAAAGATGTAGCTTCAACTTATAAAGATGAAGTTCGTGAACAAGCAGAAATCAATATCAAATACAAAGGTTACATAGAAAAAGAAAAGGAAAATGTAGCAAAGCTGAATAGATTAGAAACCATTAGAATTCCTGAAGATTTTGATTATTCCAAAATCACTTCCCTTTCAGCTGAAGCTAAGCAAAAAATGGGCAAAGTAAAACCTAAAACTATTGCACAAGCAGGAAGAATCAGCGGCGTTTCTCCAGCAGATATTAATGTACTTTTGATATATTTGGGAAGATAAAATTATAAATGTTCCACGTGAAACATTCCAAAGAACAATGTTATTTTTCATTGTTCTTTTTGTTTAAAAACTTTGAATTAATTTATGAAAATTAAAGACCATTTTCTTACACAAGAAGAATTTGAAATTGTAGAAACTGAAACAAAAGGTGTTTTCAAAACCTCTCCTATTCCATCTAATATTTCGAGATATTATGAAAGTGAAGATTATATTTCGCACCATCAGGATTCGGGAAGTTTAAAAGAAAAACTTTATAAATTTTCACAGTCTTTTAATCTTCAATACAAGAAAAATATTCTCGTAGATAGAATTAAAAAAGATTCAAATGTTTTAGATTATGGTTGCGGTGCCGGAGAATTTGTTAAATATATTGAAAATGATTTTCATACTTTTGGATATGAACCAAATTCAAATGCTAGAAATGCATCCATAAATAAGACGTCAAAAGCTAAAATTATTGATGACTTAAACTCAATTGAAAATCAAGGTTTAGATGCAATTACACTTTGGCACGTTTTCGAACACATCGAAAATCAGGAAGAAATGTTGGATATTTTTCATTCAAAATTAAAAGAAAAAGGATTGCTAATTATTGCTGTTCCTAATCCAACTTCGTACGATGCGAAACATTATAAAGAATTCTGGGCTGCTTATGATGTACCGAGACACATCTATCATTTTTCAAAAAACGGAATGGAAAATCTGATTTCGAAAAATCCTGATTGGAAATTAAGAAAAATCAAACCTCTCCTACTCGATTCATTTTATATCTCGATGTTGAGTGAAAAATATAAGAAATCACCTCTTTTTTGGCTAAAAGCTGTAGTTCACGGAACGATTTCTAACGTAAAAGCGCTTTTTTCGAACGAATTTTCAAGTTTGATATATATTATCGAAAAAAAATAGAAAATCGATTTTTGACACAATTCTGAAAGCCAATTTTCAGACATTTTGTTCAAAAATTGTTAATAAATACAAAATCAAGAAAAATTTCAGTCATTTTTGATTTTCAATTTAAATCGCTGAGAATCGCTTAAAAAATTTTTACTTAAACTTATTTCAAGTATAAAGAAAATAAAAACCGACAAAAATTTGTCGGTTTTTAAATTTATTTGAACAAGTAAATTTCTATTTGTTAATTGCAGCAACTCCTGGAAGTTCCAATCCTTCCAAGCTTTCCAACATAGCCCCACCTCCTGTAGAAACATAACTCACTTTATCAGAATAACCAAATTGTTTTACGAAAGCAACACTGTCTCCTCCTCCAACTAATGAGAAAGCTCCCAATTTTGTAGCTTCAGCAATACTGTCACCTAAAGCTTTAGTTCCAGCAGCAAAATTTGACATTTCAAAAACTCCGATTGGACCATTCCAAAGAATAGTTTTAGAATTCATCAAGACATCATTGAAAATTTCTCTTGACCTCGGACCTGCATCTAGACCTTGCCAATCTTCCGGAATTTCTTTAATGTCAGCTACTTTTCTTTCTGCTTCGTTATTGAAATCATCAGCAATCACAACATCTGTCGGAAGATAAACGTTTACGTTATGTTCTTTTGCTTTGGCCAAAATTTCCAAAGCAAGATTCAATTTATCATCTTCAACAATAGATTTTCCTATTTTTCCACCAAGCGCTTTGATGAAAGTAAAAGACATTCCTCCACCAACAATCAAATTATCAATTGCAGGAAGAATATTTTCTATAATTGTAATTTTTGTAGAAACTTTGGAACCTCCAAGTATCGCAGTTACAGGCTTTTCACCAGATTTTAGAACTTTATCAATGGCAACTAATTCTTTTTCCATTAGTAAACCGAAAAATTTAGTATAAGGAAAGAAATTGGCAATTACAGCTGTAGAAGCGTGTGCTCTGTGAGCAGTTCCAAAAGCATCATTCACGTAAGCATCACCTAATTTAGACAACTTTTCTGCAAAAGCTTCATCACCTTTTTCTTCTTCATTATGAAAACGCAGATTTTCCAGTAATAAGATTTCTCCAGCCTGAAGTTCAGCAGCAGCTTGTTCAGCCTTCTCTCCTACCGATTCTTCAACAAACTTCACATCCTGACCAAGAACTTTAGAAACTTCGCTCAAAACGTGTTTAAGAGAATATTTGTCATTCACCTCTCCTTTTGGTCTTCCAAGGTGCGTCATTAATATAACAGAACCACCGTCAGCCAAGATTTTATCAACTGTAGGTTTTACAGCAACGATTCTTGTATTATCGGTCACATTAAGATTATCATCCTGAGGAACATTGAAATCAACTCTTATTAAAGCTTTTTTGTTTTTAAAATCGAAATCTTTAATTGTTTTCATTTAAAATATATTTAAGGTTTTTATTGAGATTTGAAATCACTCCTCCTCTCTTTGTTTCACAAATTTAAAACTTATTCCCTCCTTTCGGAAATTTTATTCTCAAAAAAATTCCACAAACTTTTCTTACAATCATAAACAACTTTCTTTTTCTTTTTTTAAAAAATAAGATTGTAGTATATTGTTGTAGGCAAGAGTATGGGGATAAATAAATCGGGAATATTTTATCACAAGAAATGTAGATTAATTAAGACTTTTTTAACATAATTAAGATGTTACAAATCAATTAATTAATAATGTTATCAACAAATGTTTATAATTCTAAATTTTGTCCAATATTAAAAACAAACTTGCGGATAAACCAACCGAATCTGAAAGAAAAGTTTTCTAAAAATTTTGTTAAAATATTTTGGGTAATTTCCATTACAAAATTTGTTCAACTTTTAAAAGAAATATTTCACAGAAGTTATCCACAGGTTTTCTAACAATTTCTAACAATCTATTATCTATTAATTAATAATATTAAAAATTGTTTGATTTTTATATATTATAATATTAATTATGTTGATATATAATTACTTAATATAAAATATTATTACTAATTGTATTAAAATATTGTACCAACAATTACAAAATATGTAGTAATTTTATACTGAAATAAATGAATAACATAAAATCTAATGAAAAAGATAGCAATAGCCGCAGACCACGCCGGTTTTGAATACAAAGAATTAATAAAAAAATACCTCGAAGATAAGTATGAATTTCAGGATTTTGGAACCTATTCTACTGATTCTGTAGATTATCCGGATTTTGTACATCCAACAGCAAGTTCTGTGGAAAATGGAGAAAACGAATTAGGAATCTTGATTTGCGGAAGTGGAAATGGTGTTCAAATCACAGCAAACAAACATCAGAAAATAAGATGTGCATTGTGTTGGATGCCAGAAATTGCTTCTCTTGCAAGACAACACAACGATGCGAATATGATTTCGATTCCAGCGAGATTCATTTCAAAGGAATTGGCTTTTGAGATTGTAGATAAATTTCTGACAACAGATTTTGAAGGTGGAAGACATCAGAACCGAGTTGATAAAATCGCATTCTGCTAGATATAGAGACTTACAATTTTGTAAGTCTTTTTTATTTGAATTGAATGAAAAAATCCAATTATTAATAAAGTTGTATCTTTGCAAAGCATTTCACAGAGAAAGTTCTTTCTCACGAAACCATAAATTAATACAAAGGTTTCCCAAACTCCCCTATTTTATTTTATCTTTAATAAAAATTAAATCCTGTTTTAGGATTATTGTTGTTGGACATCAATGAAGATGAATTTTAAATTTTAAACAATGAAAAACAAAAAACATACAAGTCATAAAAACGACCAAAAACTTCTGGATATCGGAAGGAAAATCATTCGTTTTATGAATCAGAAAACTTCCAAAATCTACAATTACAAACAGATTGCGGAAGGTATAGATTACAAAAATCCTAGACAAAGAGAGCTGGTAATTCAAGCGCTTCACAGACTTTTGGCAACTCAGAAAATTAAAGAAACCGAAAAAGGTAAATATATTGTTAACCTCAATATAGAAGGAACTTTGACAGGTGTTATAGATTTTAATCAATCCGGAAATGCTTATGTAAAAGTTGAAGGAATCAATGACGATATCTTCGTCCATCAGAAAAATGTGAAAGATGCTTTGCAAGGCGACAAAGTCCTGATTGTAACTTACAATTTCAAAGGCAAAAAACTGGAAGGTTCTGTTGTGGAAGTTTTGGAAAGAGCAAAAGAAGTTTTTGTTGGAACTTTTCAGAAGATTTCGGACAAAGATTTCGGATTTGTTGTTTTGGATAAGAAAAAATTGAATACTGATATTTTCATTTCCAAAAACCATTTTAATGGCGCAGAAGATGGCGATAAAGTGATCGTAAAAATGCTGGAATGGAAACCTGGAAGCAAGAATCCAGAAGGCGAAATCACAACTGTTCTTGGTGCTCCTGGCGACCACGAAACAGAGATTCATTCGATTTTGGCAGAATATGGTTTACCGTACAATTTTCCACCAGAAGTAGAACACGATGCAGACCAAATCGATAGAAGTATCAATCCAGATGAAGTGGCGAAACGCTGGGATATGCGTGATATTCTAACATTTACGATTGACCCGAAAGATGCTAAAGATTTTGATGATGCTTTGTCTATTAGAAAATTAGAAAATGGACTTTGGGAAATTGGCGTTCACATTGCGGATGTTTCTCATTATGTGAAACCTGGGACGATTTTGGATGAAGAAGCTTATAACAGAGCAACTTCGGTTTATCTGGTTGATAGAGTAGTGCCGATGCTTCCGGAAGTTTTGAGTAACGATGTTTGTTCTTTGCGACCAAATGAAGATAAATTCACTTTCTCAGCCGTTTTCGAACTGGATGAAGATGCGAAAATCCATAAACAATGGTTTGGTAGAACAGTTATCCATTCGGACAGAAGATTTGCTTACGAAGAAGCTCAGGAAAGAATCGAAACTGGTGAAGGCGACTTGGTTGAGGAAATTCTTCAGTTGGATAAATTAGCCAAAATAATGAGAGCGGAACGTATCAGAAATGGCGCCATTACATTTGATAGGAGCGAGGTGAGATTCAATCTGGATGAAAATAACAAACCGATTGGTGTTTATTTCAAAGTCAGTAAAGATTCTAACCATTTGATTGAAGAATTTATGCTTTTGGCTAATAAAAAAGTATCCGAATTTATTTCATTAAATAAAAGAAATGAACCAACTGGAAACACTTTCATTTACAGGATTCACGATGACCCAGACCCAGCGAAATTAACCGCTTTGCGAGATTTCGTAGGAACTTTCGGTTACAAAATGGACTTGGCAAATACCCAAAAAGTCGCTGAATCTTTGAATAAATTATTGAGTGATGTCAAAGGCAAAGGCGAAGAAAATATGATTGAAACGCTGGCGATGAGAAGTATGAGCAAAGCCGTTTATTCCACAGACCCGATTGGACATTACGGACTTGGCTTCGAATATTATTCGCACTTTACATCGCCCATTCGTCGTTATCCGGATTTGATTGCACACAGATTGCTTCAACATTATCTTGACGGTGGAAAATCGCCAAATAAAGAGGAAGTGGAAGAGAAGGCAAAACATTGTTCAGCAATGGAAAGATTAGCTTCTGAAGCGGAAAGAGAAAGCATCAAATTTATGCAGGTCAAATTTATGGAAGACCACGTTGGCGAGGTTTTCTCTGGCGTTATTTCCGGTGTTGCAGAGTATGGTTTCTGGGTAGAAATTCCGGAAAACGGGGCAGAAGGCATGATAAAACTCCGCGATTTGGTGGACGATTCTTATTCTTTAGATGCAAAAAATTATGCGATTATTGGTTCCAGAACAGGCAATACTTATCAACTTGGAGACGAAGTAAAAATAAAGGTGGTGAAAGCTAATTTGATTGCAAAGCAGTTGGATTTTAAGATTGTTGATTGAAACCACACATAAACACATAGGAATTAAAAGCTGAGATAGAAATCTCAGTTTTGACTTTTTATTTTAAAACAATGACTCAACCCATAACTTTCTCTGCAAAAATCCAACAGCACCAAGACATTAACGCTGCTTTTATCAATTTTCCATTTGATACAGTTGAACTATTTGGGAAGAAAGGACAAGTTAAAGTCAAAGTTTTTCTTGATGATAAAGTGGAATACAGAAGCAGTCTTGCCAATATGGGAGGCGGTTGTCATAGATTGGGATTGACTCAAGCCATCCGAAAAGAATTGGGAAAAACTTTTGGAGAAATTGTTGAAGTTAAACTTTTGGAAGACAAAGAAGAGCGTATCGTTATTGTTCCAGATGATGTTCAGGAATTATTTAATCAAAATGAAAAAGCCAAGGAATTCTACGATAAAATGTCTTATACGCATAAAAAAGAATACATCCGATGGATAGAAGAAGCCAAAAAAGAGGAGACACGCGAACGCCGGAAAATCAAAATGATAGAAATGCTTCTGGAAGGTAAAAAAGGGATTTAATACGATTAAACCCCTTTCTAATTTATTTTACTTTTACAAGAGGAATCTCATTTTGATCTTGTTTAATAATCAATGAATCGCCTTTGGTTTCGGCAGAAATCCCATTTCTTTCATAGAGTTCTCCTTTTGCAGTTTTGTTTTTGAAATCTAGCTGAAATTTATTATGATTGGCTTCAATCAAGATGGTTTTAGAATGGTTTTCTTGTGTAAAAGTTGCTTTGGCGCGACTGCCGTCTGTTGCTTTGTAGGGAAAA
Organism: Flavobacteriales bacterium UBA2306; assembly: GCA_002345565.1. GTDB lineage: Bacteria > Bacteroidota > Bacteroidia > Flavobacteriales > Weeksellaceae > Epilithonimonas. Next base: position 263,155 of record DDVS01000004.1, read on the forward strand.
GAATAGGATTTTGATTGGCTCCCGTCAACATCTGTTTCTGCGGAAGTTGTTGTTGCGCTATCAATTTTTCCATTGTCATCTACCACTGTAGTTTCTGTGGAATAAGCTTCAGAACTCATTTTACTTTCATTTTTTTTACAAGAAACCAATGTTAAAGAGGTTGCAAATCCTAAAATTAAGAAGGTTGTTTTCATTATGTTATAGATTTTGATTAATAAAATTTTTTCCATCAAAATGTTGTCCAAAGACAAAAAATCCCGATACTAATTTCGGGATATTATCTTATGAATGATGAATTTATTTTTTCAAGGATTTGATTCCCATTTCAAAAAGTGCAAAACTCAGCAAATCGGCATTTTCACCAATCACCTGTTCCGTAGAACGCCCTGCGCCGTGGCCAGCATTTTTCTCTATTCTTAGTAAAATCGGATTATTACAAGCTTGTTTTTCCTGTAACTCTGCGCCGAATTTGAAGGAATGCGCTGGAACAACTCTATCATCGTGATCACTTGTAATAATCATTGTAGATGGATAACAAGTTCCTGCTTTTACGTTGTGAACTGGCGAATAAGATTTCAGGTACTCGAACATTTCCTTGCTGTCTTCTGCAGTTCCATAATCGTAAGACCAACCTGCTCCCGCCGTGAATTTGTTATACCTCAACATATCCAAAACGCCAACTCCAGGGAAGGCTACTTTTGCCAAATCTGGTCTCATCGTCATTGTTGCACCAACCAAAAGACCTCCGTTGGAACGTCCGGAAAGCGCCATAAATTCTTTCGATGTGTAACCTTTCGACTGTAAGTATTCTCCAGCTGCGATAAAGTCATTAAACACATTCTTTTTTTGTTGCTTAGTTCCTGCATCGTGCCATTTTTTACCATATTCTCCACCACCACGGATATTAGGAACAGCATAGATACCACCATTTTCCATCCAGATAGCATTCACCACAGAAAAACTTGGTTGAAGACTGATATTGAAACCTCCATAAGAATAAAGAATGGTTAGATTTTTCCCATCCAGCTTCGTTCCTTTTTTGTAATTAATCATCATTGGAACTTTGATCCCGTCTTTTGACGTGTAGAAAACCTGTTCAGAAACATAATCATCCGGATTGAATTTCACATTTGGTTTTTGATAAATTTCTGATTTTCCAGAAGCTACATTATATTTATAAATCGTACCCGGCGTGATATAATTGGTAAATGAATAATAGATGTCTTTATCTTCTTTTTTACCACCAAATCCGGAAACAGTTCCTTTTCCCGGCAAGGAGATTTCTCTGATTAATTTCCCTGTTTTATCGAATTGTTTTACCAAGCTGATTGCATCTTTCATGTACTTTCCGAAGAAAAAACCGCCAGCTTCAGAAATACTTAATACGTTTTCAGTTTCTGGGATGACATCTTTCCAATTTTCAGGACTTGGATTTTTGATACTCACTTTTACCAATCTCATATTAGGCGCATCTTTGTCCGTGAAGATGAACAAGTCATCACCTTGCGTATCTACAATATCGGCATTGATGTCAAAGCCTTTGTTGATCTGGATAAAATCGCCTCCGTTTTTCAAATCTTTGATGTATAATTCATTGCCGTTTGTGGCGATAGCGGCAGAAATAATCAAGAATCTTTGATCTTCCGAAACACCTGCAGAAAGATATCTTCTTGGTGTTTTTTCACCACCGAAAATCAATTGGTCTTCGGATTGTTTTGTGCCTAATTTGTGGAAATAAACTTTGTGTTTATCCGTCATTCCGGAAAGAACTGTTCCTTCTTTCGGTTTGTCGTAACTGGAATAATAGAAACCTTCATCTCCTTTCCAGGCAATGCCACTGAATTTCACATCAATCAAAGTATCATCAATTTGCTTTTTCGTAATTGCATCTATGATGATAATCTTGTTCCAGTCGCTTCCACCTTCCGAAATCGAATAAGCGGCAAGATTTCCTTTTTTGTTGAATGACAAATTGGAAAGCGACGTGGTTCCTTTCTCAGAAAATGTATTAGGGTCAAGGAAAACCTCGATATTTTTAGTTTTAAGACCTGTTCTGTAAATCACAGATTGTGCCTGCAAACCATTGTTTTTGGAATAATAAGTATAATCGCCTTCTTTGAACGGTGCAGAGATTTTTTCGTAGTTCCAGATATTTCTTAATTGATCTTTAATTGTCTCTCTGAAAGGAATTTTGGAAAGATAATTTTGGCTAAATTCTACTTGATCATCAACCCAAACTTGAGTAGCATCAACATCATTTTCTAAGTAACGATAAGGATCTGGAACTTTTTCACCAAAGTAAGTGTCTACTTGATCATCTTTTTCCGCTTCAGGATATTTAATTTTTGTCATAGATTGAGCTTGGGCACCAACATAAAAAACAACGGCAGCTGTTGCAAAGATTGATTTTACTTTCATTTTTAATTTTTTGAATGTTTTCAAAATTAATAAAAATTCCCTCGCCAAAGACGAAGGAATCTTATGAAATATGAATGTTTGCGCTTTTATTTCTGACTAAGAAAATATTCTGCTTCTGCTTTTCCCCATTTCGGGTCAAGAGATGATTTTGATTTGTAAGTTCCAAATTGTTCAATAGCTTTTTTGAATAATTCTGCACCTTTTACTTTACTTCCTCCAAATTGTTCTGGTGTGAAATAAGCATCTTCCGCTTGTAAAACTGTGATTCTTGGATTGTTTGGGTCTAGTTCTTGTGCTTTTGCTAAGGCTTGTTGTGCAACTGGTGATTCTGTCATATATCTGGACATTGGATCTACCATCATTTTCAATCTACTAGTCAATTTTTTCAAGATGAAGATTTCTGCGTTGTTGGGACTTAATGCTTCTGCTTTTGCAATATATTTTTCTGCATCAGCTGCAACTGGGTCTAGTTCTGCTGTTTTTCCATCTTTCATCAAGATTCTTCCTTTTTGAATCGTTGCAAATGCAGCGTAATAATAGGGTAACCATTCTTTGGATTCTTTGGTTCCGATTCTGTCAAAATCATTAGCTAGAGCCGTGAATTCGTCCAGTGTTTTGTGGTCTTCTACTTTAGCGATTTTTTCTGTCATTGCTTTTTCAAATGCTGTTTGAGCAAAAGCTGTAAATCCTATTAAAGAAAGGCTGATTGTTAAGATTAATTTTTTCATATGAGAGTATTTTATTGTTTTTTAATTGTCATATGGAATCGCAGGCGATTTCATTTTGGATATTTTTAATTGTTTATTTTAAATTTCTGATTCAAAGATAGAATGAGTTTTCTTTGGTTTAAACTTTATTCTACCGAACTGTTATTTTTGATGTCTGAATTGTAATTTTCGAGATATTTTGTTGCAAAGAATCTACTAATTTCAAAGTTTCCAAAGATTCAATAAATTGAATTTAAATAAGATAACTAAAAACTTTTGTGTCTTTTGTGGTATTAAATCATCACAAATTATTATTAATCGCATCATTCGTCTTATCAACGCCAAAACTCACGAATACTCCGACAAAAACAAATGTATTAACCGGTGGTCTCACGGCTGTTCTGCTATTTCCATCCGCTGAATAATTGAAACCGTAAACATTTTTATTCCCAAGGATATTATTAATACTCAACACAAATACAGTAAATGACTTTGAATCTTTTTTCCCAACACTTGGAACATAGTTCACACTGAAGTTCAGTCCGCTATAATCTTTCAGTTTTCCTTGATGACGAATGATATTCTCCCCATTTTTCGAAACTAAATCGTAATAAGGTCGTCCTTTGGAATAAGTATAAGACAGGTTAAATCCAGTTTTCCAGTCCATTACAAACTTCTTTGCAACCGCATTGAAAGTATGTTTCGATGCAAAATTAGGCGCTAAACTAAAAGGATAGTTTAAAAAGTCTCTCTTGGAATCCAGATAGGAATAAGTCAGCCAATAATCGATGTCTTTAAATGTTTTTTTGTCCCTCCAGAATAACTCGATTCCCTTTGCAAAACCTTTTCCTGCATTACTATTCGCAATCTGATAATATTGATTATTGGCCGAAGACACTTGGTCTGCTAAAGAAATGGTTTTAATCAGATCATCATATTTTTTATAAAATGCTTCGAATCTCAAACTTCTTCCATCCGCATTTTTCTGAACCTGAAAGATATAATGGGCTGCTCTCTGGAAATCAAAATTCTTGCTGTAAAGATATTTGCTTTCCGGATTTTGATAGAAGATTCCGTAAGCTAGAGAAGTGGTCCAATCTTTCGAAATTCTATAAGCTAATGCTACTCTCGGCGAGAAATTCCATTTGTCGAGATAAGAAGAATGTTCTGTTCTGGCTCCGATTTTCGCCGTTAAATTATTAGTAAAAATCAAATCTGTTTCAGCAAAAGCAGACGAAATCAAATCTTTATAATTTCTTTGAATAGTTCCATATTTCATAGTTTCATCAGCATTATTCAATTCAAATCCTGCTCGCAAAACACTTGCTCTGTTGATTTTTCTTTCAACAACTGCTTTTGCATTGATGTAATTTGATTTATTATTGATAGGTGTGTTAGACTGCTCTACATCATTAAGAAAAGTTGCAAAATTCAAATCGCTGAAATTGTAAGTAAAAGAAGTTCCGATGTTCAGAAGATATTTCCCGAATTTCTCTCTGTAAGACAAATTGTGATACATATTCTGACCTTTCAGACTTACCATATTTTTGTCAGAATCCGTCTCCAAACTTTCCGAATCAACCGCTATTTTGTTTTCATCTATACTTCCGTAATATTTGATAAAACCTCCTTTTTTGGTTTTAATTCTAAAGTTCCCGTCAAATCCGTAACCCTGAGGATATTTGTCAAAATCTGTATTGAAGTTGAATAATTTTCCCATCAATCCGAGATTCGAATAACCTCCGGCAACGCCCCAAGAAGCTGTTTTTTCTTGATTCAGTTTTTGGTAATTTGCACTAAGGAAAATCGGAGAAACGCCGAAATCAAAAGATGTCGTTTCTGGCAAATCTACACTTTCCAAAACTAGAACCGACGACAAAGCCTGTCCATAAACAGCCGAATATCCACCACTTGAAAATACATTCCCTTTAAATAACGAAGTATTAAAACGGTCTCTGCCTGCAATCCCCGGAACCGAGTTGGTGAAATAATTATTGACCAGATTACCATCCATAAAGATTTTGGTTTCAGCACCTGTTCCACCTCTTACGAACAATCCTTCACTCTCTCCCACTTTCTGAACACCTGGTAAATAACCTAAAGCTGAGGAAATCTGTCCATTCGCACCAGCTGTTGTATAAACGTCTAAAGGTGTTAATAATGCTGTTGCACGTTTTTTATCGCTGGCTTCTATACTTCCGGCAGTAATCACAACCGCATTGATTTCGCTGATTTGTTCTTTAAGATTAGCATTCATCGAAATGTTTTTGCCTTCAATTTTTACAGGAAGTTCAACTTCGTCATAATTTAGTCCTGAAAAAACCAAAATCTTATCTCCGGTTTCTGTAGTTGTGAAAGTATAATTTCCATTAGCATCGGTTGTTGCGCCGTCATAAGTATCTTTGAGTGTTACATTAATGTCTTTCAATACTTTATTCTTATATGTCACTTTTCCTGAAATGGTAATTTGCGACCAAATACTGATTCCAATTACTAAAGTTAATAAGCTAAAAAGTTTACGTTGAGTTTTCATATCTCTTAATTTTGACTCAAAGATATTTCGGCGAATGATAATATTAAATTAATTATGACCGAACCGTAGATATTGCTAACCGAATCGTCAATGTTTCACGTAAAACAATTTTATATGACATTGGCTTTAAATTTGTTGCATTGAAAAAAGATACTAATCAACTTTAAAACTATGAAAAATATAGCCTTATTAGCAATTGCAGGAGTTACAATAGCTTCTTGTTCTACCACAAAAGAATACGTTATTCGCCCAAAATCAAACACTGAAACTCAGGGAACAGCCACTTTTAAACAAAAAGGAGGAAAAGTTGAAATGGATTTAAGCGTATTCAAATTAACGCCAGGTCTTCACGCTGTTCATATCCACGAATTTGGAAATTGCAGTGCAACCGATGCTTCATCTGCGGGCGGACATTGGAATCCTTCAAAAGATGATCACGGAAAATGGGAAGGAGAACATTTCCACATGGGAGATATTGGTAATCTAAAGGCTGAAAAAGATGGTCAAGCAAGGCTTGTTTTTGAAACTGACAAATGGTGTTTGGGTTGCGATGATCCAATGAAAAATATCATCGGAAAAGCTATTGTAATTCACGCTGGCGTTGATGATTTCCATACGCAACCGACTGGAAATGCTGGCGGAAGAGTGGGTTGTGTAGAGATAAAATAGGTTAGACTTTTGAGATAATAGACGGATAGATAATAGATTTATCAAATGTCTATCAGCTATATTCTCTTTAGTCTCTTTAATCTTTAAAACTATATTTCAAAACTTTGGAAAGCATCAATAATATGATGGATTTCCAAAGTTTTTTGTTTGTTTGGAAGCACCGAAATAATATCAAATCTGACTTCTTTATCCAAATTATTCTCTTCAATGAAATAGTTGGAAGCTGAAATTAACAATTTGATTTTCTTCTTATTAACCGCTTCTTGAGGTTCCAAAAAAGCATCTGTATGTCTGGCTTTGACTTCTACAATGATGATTTGATTTTCAAATTCAGCGATAATATCCACTTCGGCTTTCAGGTAACGGAAATTACGAGCCAGAATCTTATATTGATTTTTGACTAAAAAATCTACAGCCAAGTCTTCTGCTATTTTTCCAAAATCGTTGTGATCTGCCATAATTTATAAATGATAATTGATGAATGATACTCGATCTGCTTCAACAATTCTTAAGACTTTTTATGAACAACCTAATACTGCTAAATGATAATTGATTAAAATTCAATAGTTACTTTTTTATCAGCTTTCAGATTAATTTCTGAGCCAATAATCAACGGTCTGTTATCAAAAATATGTCCGTTTGGAAAGCCAAAAACTGTTGGAAAATCATATTTGGAAACTCTTTCAGCAATCAGTTGAAAAGCAAAAGAATCGAAAGATTCTTCGTATTCTTTGTTGTCGGTTTCGCTCCCCATATTGGTCATTCCGCCGATAATCAATCCTTTGATTTTTTTGAAAACGCCAGCTAATTCCAGACTCATCAACATTCTGTCTAAGGCATAAAATTGTTCTCCAATTTCTTCGATAAATAGAATTTTATCTTTAAAATCAAAAGAATAAGGCGTTCCTAAAAGTGCATTAATCAAAGCGAGATTTCCACCAACCAAAATTCCGGAAGTTTCCCCTACTCTATTATTTGGGTTTGAATCGATTTTATAATTGAGTGTCTTGCCTTCCAGAATATCAAAAATCTGTTCATAACTTTTTTCTGAAACACCAAAACCGGCTGTTTTAACACTTTGTCCGTGAATCGAAGCGAAATTATTATTGAACAGAAAACTTTGCAAAACCGTGACATCAGAATATCCAATTAACCATTTTGGATTTTTTTTGAATTCATCAAGATTGATTTTTTGGAGCAAATGCTGGCATCCGTAACCACCTCTTGAAGTCCAGATGGCGGAAATACTATTATCGTCTAAAGCCCATTGCAAATCTTCTAAACGTTCATCTTCTGTTCCGGAATAAGAATATCCGGAATTGCATTTTCCGAGTGTATTTTTGCCTAAAATAACTTCATAGCCTTCTTTCTTAATCAGAGAAATCGTATGTTCTAGTTGAGAGTTTTCGACGCAACCTGCCGGAGAAATAACGGCCAATTTATCTCCTTTTTTAAGTGATTTCGGGAAAATAATTTTTTCCATTTTTACTTAATTTTTGGTTGTACTTTTTCTGCTTTTTCTAATTTTTTCTCAAAACTGTTGAATTTTTTGAAGCTCTGAAGAAAAATAAAAAAACTAAAAATCATCAAAATAATTCCTACACCTTTCCGGATTTTATTAGCCACACGTTGATTCAACTTATCATGAAATTGTTTTGCCAGGATAATTTTGCATAAATCTATCAATAAATAAGTGCCAATTACAATTCCAATGTACAACACAAAATCTCTGGCAAAAGGATAAGCATTCCTCACGGAAATCACGGTTACCAGCCAAAAAAGAACGACTCCTATGTTAAGAAGATTGAGCAAAAATCCGTTGAGATAAGTTTTGAAATAATTTTGACTGATTAATCGTTCTTCTCCTTCAATGTGCATTTTAGTCTTGGAAACCAGCATGTAAAGCGCATAAATAAAAATCAAAAAAGCCGATATTTTGTAAAATCCCGGATGTTTATCTATCAAATAAACCAAATCTGCGCTGGCGTAATAACTAACGATGATGCAAAGAATATCTGCGGAAACAACTCCAAAATCCAGCGCCAAAGCATGTTTTGGACCACGGGAAAAACTGGTTTCTATCAGCAGGAAAAAAATAGGTCCTATGAAGACCAAACTTAGCATTATTCCTAATCCGATAGCGTATAAAATGAGTTCGAGCATTATTATTTTTTGTAAAAAGTATAATGTATCTTGAATAAAGACTATAGCAAAAATACATTTTACTTTTTAAATACTATTATTTGATCTTATAATCTTCAAGCACATCGTTTCATTTATAGTTTTAAAATAAAAAATCCCGACATTTCAATTCGGGATTTTCATTATATTATACTGAAAAAGTTTGTCAGTCTGAGGCTCTCAAAGACTTAAATCTTAGAAAGCAAAGTCCTAAAATTCACTTTCTCATCAATAATCCTTCTCAGCTCAGAAACAGGAACTCTTTCCTGCTCCATTGTATCTCTGTATCTCAATGTTACGGTATTATCGTTTAAAGAATCGTGGTCAACTGTGATACAGAAAGGTGTTCCAATTGCATCTTGTCTTCTGTAACGTTTTCCGATGCTGTCTTTCTCTTCAAAAATCACATTGAAATCAAACTTCAAATCATTAAAGATTTTATCTGCAAATTCAGGCAAACCATCTTTTTTAACTAATGGAAGAATTGCTGCTTTTACAGGAGCCAAAGCTGGTGGCAAACTCAAAACTGTTCTTTCCGAACCATCTTCCAAAACTTCATCTTTAAGACAAGTTGAGAAAATTGCTAAGAACAATCTGTCCAAACCAACAGAAGTTTCTACAACATAAGGCACATAATTCTCATTTCTTTCTGGGTCAAAATACTGGATTTTTCTACCAGAGAATTTCTCGTGCGCCGAAAGGTCAAAGTCTGTTCTACTGTGAATTCCTTCCAATTCTTTGAATCCGAATGGAAAATTAAACTCGATATCAGCAGCAGCGTTAGCATAATGCGCCAATTTTTCGTGGTCGTGGAAACGGTAATTATCTTCACCTAAACCAAGTGCCAAGTGCCAGTTAAGACGTGTTTTTTTCCAGTTTTCATAGAACTCCAACTCAGTTCCCGGCGGAACGAAATATTGCATTTCCATTTGTTCAAATTCTCTCATTCTGAAAATAAACTGTCTCGCAACAATCTCATTTCTAAAGGCTTTTCCAATCTGAGCAATCCCGAAGGGCAGTTTATGACGAGATGTTTTCTGAACGTTAAGATAATTTACAAAAATACCTTGAGCCGTTTCTGGTCTTAGATAAAGGTCCGTTGCAGAATCTGCAGAAGCACCCAATTTGGTCCCAAACATCAGGTTGAATTGTCTCACTTCCGTCCAGTTTTTAGAACCGGTATCCGGGTCAGCAATTTCCAATTCCTCGATTAGAGCTTTCACATCCGCAAGGTCTTCTTTTTCAAGAGATTTTGCCAGTCTGGAAAGGATAGCCTCTCTTTTTGCTCTATATTCCAAAACTCTTGGATTGGTTGCTACAAATTCAGCTTTGTTGAAAGCGTCACCAAAACGCTTTGCCGCTTTTTCTATTTCTTTATTTTCCTTGTCTTCGATTTTGGCGCAGTAATCTTCCACCAAAACATCCGCACGGAAACGCTTTTTAGAATCTTTGTTGTCAATCAATGGGTCATTGAAGGCATCCACGTGTCCGGAAGCTTTCCAGATTGTCGGGTGCATAAAAATGGCAGAATCAATCCCGACGATATTTTCGTTCAGCTGAACCATCGCTTTCCACCAGTATTGTTTGATATTATTTTTCAGTTCCGCACCGTTCTGTCCGTAATCGTAGATTGCCGAAAGTCCGTCATAGATTTCGCTGGAAGGAAAAATAAAACCATATTCTTTAGCGTGGGAAACCACTTTTTTGAAAACATCTTCTTGCTTTGCCATAATTTATGTTGAATTGAAGTGCAAAAATAAGGAAAATGTAGGAAGTTGGAAGATGGATGGAGGAAGTTTTTAACAGATTCATTTTTAGGAGCCGGGAACCTGCTTTCCGCTATATTTTTTGTATGCCTTTCTCCATTCCGTTGCGCAAGGCATACAAAAGGATGTCGCTACAATCGGGGCTATGGAGAAAAGTAGGGTTATATAGAATTCTTACAACCTAACGTTATAAGATTATAATTTGACTATCATCTTTTTCTTTTTGATGCTTCTAGATAATTTTCAACATAATTTTCATAAACACTTTTTAGAATATTGCTTTCTCCGGCAAAATATGAAACTGCACCATCAACAGCTTTAATGTGTTTTTTAAGCTTTAAATTGTATGAAACAAATTTATAAGTGAGAAATAATGAAAGTATAATAACTGTGATTAAATTTCCACAAATTAATTCTGGGCTATTTTCAAAGTACGTTTTATCTAATAGTGACTTAATTACATTATAAATTAAAAATAAAACTGCAAGTATATTTAAAAATGCAACCAAGTAATTAATGATTTCATTTTTCCTAATTTTAATTAAATCATTTTTGAATTCAGAAAACTGTTGTTCTCTTAAATCCATTCGTTGAATTTTAAAAAGCTTATAGTTTCGGATTTCCTCGTTAATTTTTTCTATTTCTGTCATTTTGTTTTATTTGGAATCAAATATAGTTTTTAAAATCAATTCTTATCACAATCTGAAATAATTAATAAGGAAAATTCTACTTTTGCCCAATGTTAGAAATTCTTTATCAAGACGACTATCTTATTGCCATCAACAAACCGAGTGGACTTTTGGTTCACAAGTCAAAATATGCCGGCCCAGCAGACGAATATGCGGTAGAGAAATTGACGAATCAAATTGGAAAAAAAGTTCATCTTGTGCATCGTCTTGACCGAAAAACTTCAGGTGTATTATTGTTTGCTTTCGATAAAGAAACACTTAAATTATTGAGTGACCAGTTTATGAATCGCGAAGTGGAGAAAAAATATCTGGCGATTCTGCGTGGTTGGACAAAAGAGGAAGAAACAATTGATTACGATTTGACCAATGAAAATGAAATTGTCCAAAACGCCATCACCTATTATCGTCGCCTGCAAATTTCGGAAATCGATTTGCCATTTCTAAAACATCCAACCTCTCGTTATTCTTTTGTAGAAGCGATTCCCGAAACAGGTAGATTTCATCAGTTAAGAAAACATTTCAAACATATTTTACATCCTATTTTAGGTTGCAGAAAACACGGTTGCAACAAGCAAAATAAATTGTGGCTCAATGCTTTTAATGTCACGGCAATGCCTTTACATTCTCATCAACTTAATTTTAAACATCCTATTACAAGACAAAATATTTCCATCAATGCGAGTTTGAATGTGAATCCTGATTTTTTACAAATAGGAAATATATTAGGTTTTGATTTTGAAGGATATCTTTAGTTTCTTTTAGAAATTATAGCTCATTGCGATACCATTGCCTATACTTTCAATTTTTAAATAAGGTTGAAATGCTACAGTTTCTCCATTTTCTATGCTGATCGCTTTTTTTGCATTTTTATCTGCTGCGAGAGCGAAAGGAATTCCAATTCCTATCAATCCAGCACCGGTAGCGATGAATCCCCAGCCCTTGGATTCGGATTTAAAGGTTTGTTTTACACCATTCACATAGACTGTTTTCTCACCTCCTGCCAATAGTCTTCCAATCCCGAAACCCAGAGAAAAACCGCCTGAATAAGCAAAAATTTCACCCACTGTTTTGTTGGTTCTGGCTTTTTTGAAATAATCTCTTGCTTCTGTTTTTGTAAAAACGTCCTCATATTTGGATAATTTATACTTAACACCGTCTTTTATAAGTTTATTTTTCTCATAGCTCACTTGTGCAAAAGAAATTTGACTTAAAAGGATGCTTACAAATAAAATTAAGTTTTTCATAGAGATTTTTAAAAATTTAATCAAAAATAGAATTAATTCTGAATAATAAGAATAGATTTGATATTAATCATAAAAAATAAACTTCTTAAAAATGGACTGCCCCAAAAAGTATTTTTCTTTCTGGGGCAGTCTAAATTTGAGAAGCTTTTAAATCAATCTAAGTTTTACTTCAAACTCTCAAAACTACGCTTGATAAAATCCGTCAGCTCTTTTCCTTTCAAAAGATTCTGAGATAATTTCGCCAAATCCAAAGCCTGATTAATCATTGCTTTTTTCTCATCGTCATTATCTTTCTTCAATAATTCTCCAGCAAAATCTGAGTTAGCATTCACAACAAGATTGTACATCTCAGGGAAACCGCCCATTGCGAACATTCCGCCACCGCCAGTTGCCTGCATATCTTTCATTCTTCTGAAAAATTCTGGCTGAGTCAACGTAAACGGTGCATCTGTAGAATCCAAATCTTCTAATTGAACAGTGAACTTTGTATCATTAATAGATTCCTCGATTTCTTTCTTCAATGTTTCTTTATCCGAATCATTTAGTTTAGAAATCTTTGGCTCATCTTTTTTGATTAAGTTATTGATGTGGTCTGCATCAACTCTCGCAAAAGAAACATTCTCTTTAGAACCTTCCAATTTTTGGATTAGATGCGGAACAATCGGAGAATCCAACAACAGAACTTCATAACCCTTTTCTTTCGCAGATTCTATATAGCTGTGCTGCTCGTCAGCATTATTAGCATAAAGAATTACAGTTTTTCCGTCTTTGTCGGTTTGATTTGGTTTGATTTTTTCAATCAATTCATTCCAAAGATAATAGTTGTTATCTGTCGTTGGATAAAGCGCAAACTTGTCAGATTTTTCATAGAATTTATCTTCCGAAATCATTCCATACTCGATAACGATTTTGATGTCATTCCATTTCTGATTATAATCTTCGCGGTTTTCATTGATGAGCGAAACCATTTTGTCTGCCACTTTTTTCGTGATGTAAGAAGAGATTTTCTTCACAGCGCCGTCAGCTTGCAAATAAGAACGGGAAACGTTCAACGGAATATCGGGAGAATCAATCACACCTCTTAACAACATCAAGAAATCAGGAACAATTCCTTTCACCTCATCTGTCACAAATACTTGATTTTGATACAGTTGAATTTTATCTTTCTCGATATTAAGGTTATTCCCTAATTTAGGAAAGAACAAAACTCCTGTCAGATTAAATGGATAATCTACATTCAAATGTATGTGAAACAAAGGCTCTTCAAACTGCATCGGATACAATTCTCTGTAGAAATTGTTGTAATCTTCGTCTTTCAGTTCAGATGGCGATTTTGTCCAAGCCGGATTGGTGTTGTTGATGATGTTATCAACCTCAACAGTTTCAGGTTTTGCATCTTCAGCAGAACCTTCCGGTAAAGGCAAAGTCTCAGTTTTTGTCCCAAATTTTATCGGAACCTGATTGAATTTATTATATTTTGTCAACAATTCGCGGATTTTAGATTCCTCCAAAAACTCAGTTGAATCTTCTGCGATATGAAGGACGATTTCCGTTCCTCTGTCTGTTTTTTCAGCTTCTTCAAGCGTGTATTCCGGACTTCCGTCGCAAATCCAACGCACGGCTTTACTATCTTCTTTGTAAGATTTAGTCAAGATTTCAACTTTCTCCGCCACCATAAAAGCCGAATAAAATCCAAGACCAAAATGTCCGATAATTCCAGCATCTTTCGCCGAATCCTTATATTTTTCAAGAAATTCCTCAGCACCGGAAAAAGCAACTTGGTTGATATATTTTTCAACTTCTTCGCCTGTCATCCCAATTCCTTGGTCTTTGATAGTAAGGGTTTTCGCATCTTTATCAATTTTCACCTCAATGATTGGATTTCCGTAATCAACCTTCGCTTCACCGATTGTTGTCAAATGTTTCAATTTCGTCGTCGCATCTGTCGCATTAGAAATCAACTCACGAAGAAAAATCTCGTGATCGCTGTAAAGAAACTTTTTGATGAGCGGAAAAATATTTTCCACCGACACATTAATACTTCCTGTTGCCATATTATATTATTTTTTGTTTTAAAATTAATTAGGGCGACTGCCAAAACCCAAAGCTTTCCCCAAGCTATTTTGTCACCGGGCTATCCGTTGCAATCTTTTGTTTTTTAGAATATTTGTCATTCCGAATGAAACGAAACCCCCAAAAGCAAAAGGATTTACACTACTATCCCTGTCGCAGGTTTTGACATCCAAACACCTTTTCTCAAAAAAAAGACCATCCAAAAATTAATGACAAATTGTCGCTTAGTCAAAACCACAAAGACACAAAGTTTTTTTACAAAGAACACAAGTTACTACAGAATATAATTTTTAATCTTTGTGTTCATTGCTAAGTTTTACGCCTTTGCGAACCTTAAAAATATTTTCAATATTGGAAAAAAAATTTTGCGTGCTTTGCGTTCAAAAATTGAAAAAGTTTCTCACAAAAAATAATATAATTTGACAAAGTCAAATCTTTGTGCCTTAAAACATAGAATCATATAAAACTCTTTTGTGCCTTTGCGTTAAAATCCAATTTAGTCATTTATTAAAATTTCTTATATTTAATTTCAGAAGATAAAAGGAAAAATGCGCCACAAAATAAAAACCCAAAACCCTGATTTTAAGAATATTAAATTCAATTCTAATTCAGAAAATTATATTTTTGAAAAAGACGGTTTAGAGTTAAAATCAAAATACAATGCAGAAGATGTAAAAAACGAAAGCATAAAAAATGGTTCTGCAGGAATTGCACCTTTTCTTCGTGGTCCTTATTCTACGATGTATGTTCAAAAACCTTGGACCATTCGTCAATACGCAGGTTTTTCTACGGCAGAGGAATCCAATGCATTTTACAGACGAAATTTGCAGGCCGGACAAAAAGGACTTTCCGTAGCTTTTGATTTGGCAACGCACAGAGGTTACGATTCAGACCACGCAAGAGTCGTCGGCGACGTTGGAAAAGCAGGTGTTGCGATTGATTCTGTAGAGGATATGAAGATTTTGTTTGACCAAATTCCATTAGACGAAATCTCAGTTTCAATGACAATGAACGGCGCAGTTTTACCGATTTTATCTTTTTACATTGTCTCTGCAGAAGAACAAGGTGTTTCTCAGGATAAATTATCTGGAACAATCCAGAATGACATTCTGAAAGAATTTATGGTCCGGAATACTTATATCTATCCGCCAACGCCATCAATGAAAATCATTGCCGATATTTTCGAATACACTTCCAAAAATATTCCGAAATTCAACTCGATTTCGATTTCCGGGTATCATATGCAGGAAGCTGGAGCAACGCCGGTTTTGGAAATGGCTTATACTTTAGCCGACGGTCTAGAATATGTAAGAACCGGAATCAAAGCCGGAATGAACGTCGATGATTTTGCTCCAAGATTATCCTTTTTCTGGGCTATTGGAATGAATCACTTTATGGAAATCGCCAAAATGCGCGCTGCACGTTATATTTGGGCCAATCTACTGACACAATTCAATCCTCAGAATCAAAAATCATTAGCCTTAAGAACACATTCCCAAACATCCGGATGGAGTCTGACAGAGCAGGAACCGTTCAATAATATTACAAGAACTGCTATTGAAGCGTTGTCATCAGCTTTAGGTGGAACACAATCTTTGCACACGAATGCTTTGGACGAAGC
Organism: Flavobacteriales bacterium UBA2306; assembly: GCA_002345565.1. GTDB lineage: Bacteria > Bacteroidota > Bacteroidia > Flavobacteriales > Weeksellaceae > Epilithonimonas. The sequence goes on from DDVS01000004.1 coordinate 279,056, forward strand.
GATTGCTCTACCAACAGATTATTCTGCAAAAATTGCCAGAAATACCCAAATCATTCTTCAGCAAGAAAGCGGAATCTGCGATGTTGTTGACCCAATGGGCGGAAGTCATTTAGTCGAATCACTAACACAGCAAATGATTGACGAAGCAATGAAATACATAGATGAGGTTGAAAAAGAAGGCGGAATGACAAAAGCCATCGAAGCAGGAATCCCAAAAATGAGAATAGAGGAAGCTGCTGCAAGAAAACAAGCCAAAGTCGATAGCGGAGAAGAATTCATCATCGGTGTTAATTCCTTCAGATCCAATCTTAAACAAACTGACATCGACATCCTCGACATCGATAACACAGAAGTCCGCAGAAAACAAATCGAAAGATTAGAAAAAATAAAAGCAGAACGAAAGACCGAGGCGGTCAGCCAAATTTTAAATGAAATTAGAAGTTGTGCTAATACAGGCCAAGGAAATCTTCTAGAATTGTGCATAGAAGCGGCAAGAAGAAGAGTAACTTTGGGCGAAATGAGTGATGCGATGGAGGAAAGCTTCGGACGTTACAAAGCCAATATCAGAACCATATCAGGAGTGTACGCTATGAATGCAGGAAAAAACGAATACTTTGAAAAAGCAGCTTCTCTAAGCCAAAAATTTGAAGATGCAGAGGGAAGACGACCAAGAATTATGGTGGCAAAAATGGGCCAAGATGGTCACGACCGAGGCGCAAAAGTCGTTGCTACGGCTTTCGCAGATATGGGATTTGATGTAGATGTAGCGCCATTGTTCCAAACGCCGGAAGAAGTGGCAAAACAGGCCGTGGAAAATGATATTCATATTTTAGGCGTTTCTTCTTTGGCTGCCGGTCACAAAACACTCGTTCCACAAGTTGTGGAAGAGTTGAAGAAACTCGGAGCAGACGATATCACTATTGTTGTTGGTGGCGTTATTCCGCAACAGGATTATGATTTTTTATATTCTAATGGTGCAGATTTTATCTTCGGTCCCGGAACCAATTTACCGAAATGCGCGGTGGAGATTTTGGAGGGATTTTTAGAGAATTAATTATTATTTCTTCGCATTAGCATTCACGTAAGCCAAAACCCAATTGGTTTCTTCCGCCGTCAATTTTGCTTTTGGCGCCATTGCTGCCATAATCGGCTTCCAATCGGCAACGGTGTACTCTGAAGGTGTTGGTAAGCCGTGACATCTCCCGCAACGTAGGCTGTACAAATCTTCACCTTTTTTAAGAATCTCTTCATTAGAAAGATTGGCAATTTTAGAATTGGTTTCGGCGGTTGGAGATATTGTTTGTTGTGTCTTACAAGAATAAACGATTACGCCCACAAGACACAAACTGTATATGTATTTTTTCATTATTTTTGAATTTGATTTGATCAAAACTAATCAATTTGGTTGCAGATAAAATTAGCCAACCGTAATTTGTAATTATTCCAAATTCCCAATGACAAAACGACTCAGCTTGCAGGATTATATCGATGGAATCCAATCTTCGGACAAAAGGATTTTGGGAAAAGCGATTACGCTTGTCGAAAGTAAAAAGCCTGAGCACAGAGAAATTGCAGACCAATTACTGAAAGAAATCTTACCATTTACTGGAAAATCTATTCGAATTGGAATTACGGGAGTTCCGGGTGCGGGAAAATCAACTTTTATAGAAAGCTTTGGAAAGTTTGCGATTCAACATGGAAAAAAAGTAGCTGTTTTGGCAATTGATCCAAGTTCGTCCATCAACAAAGGAAGTATTCTTGGCGATAAAACCCGGATGGAAGAACTCGCTAAAGACCCAAATGCGTTTATAAGACCAAGTCCAAGTTCCGGATTTTTGGGAGGGATTGCAAATACCACTTTTGAAAGTCTTTTGATTTGTGAAGCTGGAGGTTATGATTACATATTAATAGAAACTGTTGGCGTTGGTCAAAGTGAAACATTAGTGAATGACATTACCGATGTTTTTCTTTTTCTGAAAGTCATCGGAACCGGCGACGAATTACAAGGAATCAAGCGAGGAATAATGGAAATGGCGGATCTAATTTTCATTAATAAAGTCAGTCCAGAGAATCTTTCTAACGCTAAAATGACAAAAACCGAATTGACAAGAGCATTGCAGTTTATCACACCAAAAGAGAAAAATTGGAAAATACCCGTGATTCTCGGTTCAGCTTTGGAGAAAAACGGATTGGATGAAACATTTAATAAAATTGAGGATTATATTTCGTTAAAAACCAAAAACGGGACTTTCATAGAAACCAGAAAAAATCAGGCACAGAAACGATTTGAATTTTGGGTCAAAGAATATATTCTTGAAAAGGCTAAAAATGACCATCTTTTGGAAAATTCTTTTCAGCAACATAAAAAAAATGCGTCAGAACTGTTGTCTAATCCAAGCTCCGAAGCGAGTGATTTTGTAAAAAAGCTGTTTGAAAATTAATTATTTAGCTGCCGATATATTTCCGTCAAAGCTAATTGGCTGTCTGTTGTTGGATTGGACAGATAGAAAAGCACTTCCGTTTTTGAAAATCTCCAGATTAAAAACATAATTCTCTCTTTGGTCATTGGTGCTAATTATAAATAGCGTATTTCCTTTTTTAGTTGTAGAAGGCTTTACCGTAAATTCCTTAGATTCAAATGTTAAACCGCCTTTTGTGTCTCCAGGATTAACCGTAAAAGCTCTTCCGTAATAAGGCAAAGCCACGCTTAATAAATCTTTTTTGAGATTAAAGCCGTAACCCGGATCTAGGTTTAATAATCTTGTAGAAGTAGCTCCAGGCATAGAATTCATCACATTAATTACGTCATAGTTCGTAGGAAAAGCTCTTGTAGCATTAAAATCAAATTCTTTTTTTTCTACAACAGTGCTTAATGTTGTAGGGTCCAGATAAACTTGACTGCCACAACTTACAGTCATCAGTGCAAAGCATAAAATTAATATAAAAGATTTCATTTTAATTATTTTTAGAATTATAGAATCAAAGATCATACAAGCTTTAGATAAGTAAAATTATAAAAAGTTAATGCCGATGTTCCAGTTCTCTTTTACAGTCAGAGAATATTTTTAGAATTTTTTCTTCTTCATTTTCCCAACAGAGTTCGTCTGCGGCAACATTTAAGTTATGAAGATAGGCCGGTTTTCCTTTTTCAAGAACAATTTTTAGTTTCTCTGCAAGATGTTCCGGAGAATGATTTTCTATAATTTCGCCAACTTGAAAATTCCTGACAATACCAGACATCTCCGGAAAATCGGAAACAACAACGGGAACTCTGGATTGGATATAATCAGAAATTTTATTAGGTAAAGAATAGAAGTAGCTAAGTCCGTTATTTTCCTCGATACTGACTCCCACATCTGCTTTTGGGGTTATTTTCCTCAATTCATCTGGCCGAAGTTTTCCTAGAAATTTGACTTTATCTAGAACATTTTCGTTTTTTGCAATGGTTTTGAATTCTTTTTCCAAAGGCCCGCCTCCAGCAATCCAAAGCTCCGCCTGGTCTATCCATTTCATCGCCAAAATTGCTTTATCAATACCTCTAGAATAATTGAGCCAGCCTTGATAAAGTATTATTTTTTTTGAGTTTTCTGGCGTTCCATCAAATTTTATTCTACGGGGCAGATTTCGTACGACAACTGGTCTCGTAATTTGGTATTCTTTTACAAACCAATTTGCATAAGAACTACTTGCAGTCATCATTTTCTTAATTTTTGGTACAAAAAAGCGCTCAATTTTTTTCCATACTTTCTTAACCCATCTTCCCTGGATAGTTGGCATTTCTGTAAAAATCTCGTGACTATCAAAAACCAAAGGAATTCCCAATTTTTTCGAGATTATATAATTGGGCATGATGGTTTCCAGATCATTAGCGAGTAAAATGGTATTATTATCTGCGTGTTTTTGGATTTCTTTGTAAAGTTTAGTCTGGAACTCCATATACGCAAAACGAAGTTTTTTTGATTTTAAACCAATTCTGAAAAACGGATAAGGCCGTTCCAATTCCGGAGCGCCCAGCCAATTGTTACCAATAAGTATCGGCTGATAACCATTATCATAAAGTGTTTTGCATACCTTTTCTACGCGCTGGTCTGTGTAAAGATTATTAAAAACACTTACGACAACCCGCATGCTAATCTTTTTTTATAATGTGATAAAGTTGGATAAATGCCAGCACAGCATTAGGAATAATGATGGGCCACAACATTCCACTGTAGATACCATACACCACAAAACATATACATCCCAGTAAATTGACCGTTCTAATGGTAGTGATTTTTTTCAATAAAAAACTGCCCACTACAAAAGCGGAAGCTAAATATCCTACATATTCTGCCCAATTGTTCATTATCTATTTTTTGAGGATTACAAACCTAAACATTTTTGAGGGGATAAAAAAATCTGGTCATAAAGTCCGTTTTTTTCTCTTGGCAATCTATTTGCAAACAAAAATTTAAATTTTACAATTAATTATTGTAGAATTTATCATAAAAAACATAACTTAGTGTATAATTTTTAATTATGGATTACAAATTTTCAGACGGTTTGAACCGCGTGTTCAAGCTAAGTAAAAATGAAGCAAGAAGATTGCAGAGCGAGTTCCTTAATACAGAACATTTCCTATTGGGGATTATCAAGACTGAAAATTCTGCAAAAGAAATCCTGGAAACTTTAAGCGCAGATCTTACACAGATCAAAAGAAAAATAGAAAGTCTTAGCACTTTAAATACCAATCCGTTTACGGCAAATATGGGAAGTATTTCTTTTACGAAAATGGCAGATCACGCCGTTAAAAGATCAGAACTGGAATGCAGACAATATCAATCTTCTGATATCAATACCGTGCATCTGTTGCTGGGTATTCTTTATAAACAGGAAGATCCAACTTCTAATATTTTGCAAGCTTATGACATAGATTATGATGCTGTGCAAAAAGAATACAGAAAAATGCTGAAAAACACAGACCAGCTCCCACAAAACAGCGCTTACGATGATGATGATGAAAAAGATGAGCCTTACAGCCAAATGAAAAAGCCAACAGGTAATCTTGGATCTCAGAAAAGTAAAACGCCAACTCTGGATAATTTTGGAAGAGATTTAACAGCACTTGCAAGAGACGGAAAACTGGATCCTGTTATCGGGAGGGAGAAGGAAATTGAAAGAGTTTCTCAGATTTTATCCAGAAGAAAGAAAAACAACCCTCTTTTAATCGGGGAACCAGGCGTTGGTAAATCTGCCATTGCAGAAGGATTAGCTCTTAGAATCCAGCAGAAAAAAGTATCCAGAGTTCTTTATGGAAAACGTGTTATCACTTTGGATTTGGCAAGTCTTGTCGCCGGAACAAAATACCGTGGACAATTCGAAGAAAGAATGAAAGCGATAATGACAGAATTGGAAAAGAACAGAGATGTTATTCTTTTCATTGACGAGTTGCACACCATTGTCGGTGCAGGAAGTTCAACAGGAAGTCTTGACGCATCTAATATGTTCAAACCAGCTTTGGCGAGAGGGGAAATCCAATGCATCGGAGCAACAACTTTGGATGAATACCGTCAATATATTGAGAAAGATGGCGCTTTGGAACGCCGTTTCCAAAAGGTAATGGTAGAACCAACTTCTATTGAAGAAACCGTCCAGATTCTCAATCAAATCAAAGATAAATACGAAGATCACCATAACGTAATTTACACAGACGAAGCCATTGCTGCCTGTGTGAATTTGACTTCAAGATATATTACAGACAGATTTTTGCCAGACAAAGCGATAGATGCGATGGACGAAGCGGGATCCAGAGTTTATATCAAAAATATGAAAGTTCCTACAGAAATCATCGATCATGAAAAACGCATTGAAGAAGTTAAGGAGCTGAAACAGAATGCTGTAAAAGTCCAAGATTATCTGGAAGCCAGAAAACTGAAAGATGAAGAAGAAAGACTCACAATAGAACTGAATCTTGCTCAGGAACAATGGGACAAAGACGTTAAAGAGAAAAAAGAAACCGTGACGGAAGAAAATGTTGCTGAGGTGGTTTCTATGATGAGCGGTGTTCCCGTAACCAAAGTGGGTAAAAACGAGTTAGACAAACTGGCTCAGATGGATGATAAACTGAACGGAAAAGTCATAGGACAAGAAGATGCCGTTAAAAAAGTGGTGAAAGCCATCCAAAGAAACAGAGCAGGGCTTAAGGATCCAAACAGACCAATAGGAACATTTATATTCCTAGGGACAACCGGTGTTGGTAAAACCGAATTGGCCAAAGTAATGGCGCGCGAATTATTTGATTCTGATGAAGCTTTAATCAGAATTGATATGAGTGAGTATATGGAGAAATTTGCCGTATCTAGATTAGTTGGTGCGCCTCCGGGATATGTAGGTTATGAAGAAGGCGGACAATTGACAGAAGCTGTACGCAGAAAACCTTATGCGGTTGTTCTTTTAGACGAGATCGAAAAAGCGCATCCTGATGTTTTCAACATTTTGCTACAGATTTTGGACGAAGGCCACGTAACGGATTCTTTAGGCAGAAAAATCGATTTCAGAAATACAATTATTATCTTAACGTCTAATATCGGAACCAGAGATCTGAAAGACTTCGGAGATGGTGTAGGATTCGGAACTAATGCTAAGAAAACCACTTCTGATGCCAGAGCCAGATCAACCATTGAAAGTGCTCTTAAAAAAGCTTTTGCACCGGAATTCCTTAACAGAATAGATGATATTATTATCTTCAATTCTCTGGAGCAACAAGATATTAAGAAAATTATTGATCTGGAATTAGGAAAACTTTACAGCAGATTAGAAAAATTAGGTTACAAAGTAGAGTTGACAGATGAAGCCAGAGATTTCATTGCAGAAAAAGGTTGGGATAAAGATTTTGGAGCAAGACCTCTAAAACGAGCCATCCAAAAATATATAGAAGATTTATTAGCAGAAATGTTGGTTAACAAACAATTTGGTGAAGGCGAAACGGTTATCTTAAAACTGAATGAAGCTAAAGATGCTTTGGAAGGTTCTTCCCAAAAAGAGAAAAACAATAAAGAAAGCATCAAATCATAAACAAAAAACCGCCTAGAAAAAAGGCGGTTTTTTTTATAATCCTACAACAACACCAATACTGGGAACAAATCCTGTGCTGAAAATGCTGTCGCTATCCTGCCACAACACGTTATACATTATCCCGAATTGTATAAAAGCATTATTGCCAATATTCTGCATATAACCTCCTCCCAGATAAAGTGCAGTTTCGTCTGTATTGTATTTATAATCATAATGTTTTGCCTCTGTAGTAATAAAATATTGCTGAAGATTAGCACCTAAAAAAAACGAGCGTGCAAAATAGTAATTAACAAAGGGTCCAAAACCATACATTACAGAATTATAATAATTATCCTTCTGCCAAGATACGTTCCCGATGATTCCTCCTTCTAATTGCTCCGTGATTTTATATCCTACTCTGGGCGAAACTTGTAGATTGAAGTAAGAATTACTTCCGAAGCCTACTCCCAAACCACCTCCAAAAGTCCAGCGATTAGTCTGAGTTCCGGAACTCATTGCGATTTGAGAAAAACTCAGAACACTAAATATTATTAAATTTAAAGTAAATATTTTCTTCATAAGATTGTTTTTATCGATGTTTAAAATTATGTTTTTTTTTCGAAAGTTTTTAGTTGTATTTTTGCAACCTCAAACTAAGAACTCCCGTCAAGAGTTTCGTAAAATTGAAAACAAATGAAAATAGTAGTAGGCCTTTCCGGAGGTGTAGATTCTAGCGTGACCGCTTATCTTTTACAACAGCAAGGTCACGAAGTTATCGGACTTTTTATGCGCAATTGGAATGATGCGTCGGTAACTTTGGAGGACGAGTGTCCTTGGATAGAAGACAGTAATGATGCGCTTCTCGTCGCACAAAAATTAGGAATTCCGTTTCAGGTAATTGATATGAGTGAGCTCTACAAAGAAAGAATTGTAGATTATATGTTCGATGAGTATCAGAAAGGCAGAACGCCAAATCCTGATGTGCTTTGTAACCGCGAAGTGAAATTTGATGTGTTTATGAAAACAGCTTTATCGCTTGGTGCAGAGAAAGTGGCGACAGGACATTATGCGCGAGTAAATTCAACAATTGATGAAAATGGGAAAGAGATTTTTCATCTTTTAGCAGGGAAAGATAATAACAAAGACCAAAGTTATTTCCTTTGTCAATTAAGTCAAGATCAACTTTCCAAAGCATTGTTCCCAATTGGAGAATTAACAAAACCCGAAGTTCGTGAAATTGCAAGAGAGCAAGGTCTAGTTACAGCGGATAAAAAAGATTCTCAAGGACTTTGTTTCATTGGAAAAGTGAGTTTACCGACATTTCTTCAGCAACAATTGGTTCCGAAAGAAGGCGAAATTGTAGAAATCTTCAATGATTTTGCTGAATTCCATAGAGAAACTCCAACTTTTAATTCGAAATTGGAAGAATTGGAATATCTATCGGCTAAAATCAATTATAAAAAAGAGGACGGAAAAGTGATTGGCAAGCATCAAGGCGCACAATTTTTCACAATCGGACAAAGTAAAGGTTTGGGAATCGGCGGACATAAAGAAAGTTGTTTCATCATCTCCAGAGAAATGGAAAATAACATCATTTTTGTGGGAGAAGGAAGAAGTTTCCCCGGACTTTTCAGAAAAGCTTTGAAAATAGATAACTCTGAAGTTCATTGGGTTCGTGAAGATTTGAGATTGAAAAACGGAGAATCTATGGAAGTTATGGCAAGAATCCGTTATCGCCAAACTTTGGAAAAAGCAACGATTTATCAATTCGAAGATGGCTTTTTTATGGAATTTGAAAATCCTCAATCTGCGATTGCCGAAGGACAATTTGCGAGTTGGTATATTGATGATGAATTGATTGGAAGTGGCGTGATTTCTTAGAAATAATTAGAATAAAATATTGAAACCGGCTTTATGAAAATTTCGTAAAGCCGGTTTTGTCTATGCATTTGAATTCCTCGTCGGTAAATAACAATCATTCTTCTAAAACTCCCTAACAATGGCACTTTCAGGCACCAATATTGAATCTTATTAAACAAGAACGCTAATTAATATTAACATTAAAAATTTTAGAAATTATGAAAAAGTTAGTTTTAGCAGTAAGTTTAGTTATCGCATTCACTGCTAGTGCACAGAAAAGAGACAATGGAATGAGAAACGTAAAAGTTGAAACTCATCAATATCAAAAAGATTTTGCAGGAATCCGTTTGACACCAGCTCAGCAAAAGAAAATCGATAGGTTGTCAAGAGAAAGATTGAGCGAAAGAGAATATGATGCAAGAATCAGAAAAATCCTGAACAAACAGCAATACGAGAATTATATGGCTTACCAACACAAAGACTGGAAAAAAGACAGAGACTTTGCAATGAACGGTCCAAGAAGACAAACCCAATTTCACACTCATTGACACTATCCCTTAAAGTGTGTAAGTAGAAAAGTTAGGCTTGGATTTTATAATCTGAGCCTATTTTCAAAAATAAGCATAAATTGGTTTAAAATCAATCCCCAATTATGGATTGGCATTGTCCATTTTTTGGTAGCTTCTTTCAGAGCAAGATATACCGACTTTAAAACGGCATCATCCGTAGGACACTACCCACTCATTATATTTTAAGTAAAACGCTCGAGAATCTCGGGCGTTTTTATATTTCACGTTAAATCTTTTAGAGTTGAATTTATTAATTGTTCAATTTCTTGCAAGGAACTCACATCAAGACTTTCTAAAGTAACTCTTATCTTTTCATAGATTAACATCGACTCTTTTTCGTCCAATTTTTTTCCATTAAACTCCTTCGCAATTTCATCTATGCTTCAAGATAATAATTTGAATATTCCAATCTCTTTAAAAATATTAAACAACTCATTTCTGAAATAAATTATTTTTCCTAAATGTAATTTTTGAAAACCTGCAAGATTTCTCGTTTTTGACCAATCATTTCCAGCCCTACTTGTAAAATAATTTTCATCATAATCTTGTGTTAAATCAAAATAACAGTTTTCGAAATCATTTTGATTTGAATCTTGTTTGTAATAAAAAATATTAAAATAACCTCCAGAAAATAGATAAATAAAATAATGCAATAATTTTTCTAAATCATTAGTTTCCTCTTTTATTTTTTCATCATCTTCTTTGTTTGCGTAACAAACATTTTTCAACCCATAGAAATCTAAACATTCTAATTGTTCTGCCCCAGTAAAATAACGTGGTTCTGTTGGTTTAACATATGATTGCCCAGATTTAGGCGATAAAAAAGAAATTTCTTTAAATCCGCCAAAATCATATCCGAGTTTTTTAGCGATAATATTTCCAACGATGTGTCCTACTTCGTGCCAGACGTGAGATGTATTTTTTACTATTTCCAATTTTTCATTATTATTAAATGAGTTTCCGAGACTATTTGTATCTTCAAAAGTAAAATCAGACATACTGTTTTTATTTTAGTTTCCCGCCAGCCAATCTTTAAAATCCTTCACTCTTTCTCGGCTAACGGTAATTTCTTCTTCTGATTGGAATTCCAAATCAACTTTATAATTCGGGGAAGTATGGATGTTTTTGATGTAATCTGAACTGATGATAAATTGTCTGTTCACTCGGAAAAATTTGGTATTTTCCAAAACATTTTCCAATTCATCTAATGTGAAATCTGTTGGGAAATTTCGCTCTTTGGTTTGGAGATAAACAATTTTATTTTCGCTGAAGAAACAACTTACTTCATTAATAGAAACCACTTTCAGATTGTATCCGATTTTTACCAAAATTCTGGAAAGCGTCGATTTTTCTTTTCGGACGATTTGTCTGATTTCATGCGAATCAACCGTTCCGTCTTCTGGCAAGAACGATTTGAATTTTTCAATCGCTTTTGCCAAATCCTCTTCTTCAATTGGTTTCAGAAGATAATCAATACTGTTGAGCTTGAAAGCTTTCAAAGTGTATTGGTCAAAAGCCGTTGTGTAAATGATAAAAGCCTTGGTTGAAACTTTATCAAAAATATCAAACGATAATCCATCACCTAAAACAATATCCGAAAAAATCAGTTGCGGATGTTCATTTTCCTGAAACCAATCAACTGCTTCCTCCACAGAATTGAGGCTTGCAACTAATTCTAAATCAGAAAATAAACCTAATAATTTTTCAAGTCTTCTAACAGCTGGTTTTTCGTCCTCGATAATTATCGTTCTTATCATTTTTATAGTTTTTTTATTGAATCGAAATTAGGAAAAATATTATTTTTCTTTATCCATTAATTTGCGAATCTTTCGCTGTTCCCAATCTTTTCCAACGAAAACGAATCCAGCGTGAATCAAAACAATTATTCCCCAAATTATAAGACTATAAAATTGATTGACTTTTATCTTCATATATCCAAGTTCGTGATAAAGAACATTGAAAATTATCAATACAATATTTACAGCAACATAAGAAATTAAGTGAGCATAAAATCCTCTAATTTCCTTGACTCTTTTTTGCGCATTCTGATAGCGAAGTTTTTCATCTGAATTCTCTTCGTGTTTTCGATTTTCCATAAGAATCTTTTTTAAATCATTTGTTCTTTTCCATTATTTCCCGAATTTTTCGCTCTTCCCAATCTTTTCCCAGAACAAACTGAGGAACAAAAACACTCAGTCCGTGCGCCACCAAACCTATTCCCCAAAAGAATAATGTGATGAAATTCTTATATTGAAAATAACTTTCGCCAGTTTTTAAATCCTGAATATTAATAAACACAATCAACAGATTGACAAGGATGTAAATCGCCAAATGTGTATAAAACCCTTTCAGTTTTTTCACTCTTCTTCTGGCTTCAAGATATTTGATATCGTCTTGTTTATTAATAATTTCCATTGCTCTGTTTTTTAATTTCTTTGTTAATCATATCATTTTCCCAATCGGAATTGAAGAAAAATAACTTCACGCCTTTAATTGCTAGAACCAATCCCCAGATGATGAAAATCCAAGAAACCTGCATCTCGCCAAGATTTTGAGGAAATCCGTGTTTGAAAAACTTCACGCCATAAATCACTCCGAATACGATGGCGAAAACCAAGATTCCGCTATAAAACTTTTTGATTTTTTTCACTCTTTCCACAGCCATTTCGTAACGTGGATTTTCTTTATTAATATTTTCCATTATGATAAGTTTTTTAAATTATTTCTGATTGTTCATAATTTCACGGATTTTCTTTTCCTCCCAGTTTCTGCCGATTGCGAAGACGTTCATCCCGTGAGCCAGAAGTCCGATTCCCCAGCCTAACATTGGCCAATAAAACCATAAATGTTGAGGAGAAGTTAATACATTGATGATAATTAAAAAAGGTATAACGATGCAGTAAGAAATCAAGTTTCCGTAGAATCCTTTCAATTCCTTTACTCTTTTTACCGCTCTTTCGTAAGCAATATTTTCTGTAGTTTCTGAGGTATAAGTTGTCATTGTCTGAGATTTTTTTTCTATTAATATGGGGATTTTAACTTTAAATGTTTGTTCTGTTTTTTCTATGAAAACATTATCGTTTGTAAGTAGTGCATAACGCTGAACGATGTTGGCTAAACCGATTCCTGCGCTTTCTTTAAGTTGTTCTCTTACTTGGAGATTATTTTCGATGCAGAGAAATTTGCCTTCTGTAAAGATTCTGATATTCAATGGTTTTGATGAGGTTGCGAAATTATGTTTGATACAGTTTTCTAACAACAATTGTAACGAAAGCGGCACCACGAATTTTTGCAAATCATCATTATTAATATCAAAAGTGAAATCAACGCTGTCTTCAAATCTGGTTTTCAGAAGATTGCAATAGATTTTAGCAAATTCTATCTCATCTTCCACTTTTACCATTTCCTTATCTTTCTGTTCCAAAACGTAACGGTAAATCTTTGACATCGATGTCGTGAATTTCTGTGCCTGTTCCGGATTTTCATCAATCAAAGCCGTCAGAACATTCAAAGAATTAAAAAGAAAATGCGGATCCAGTTGATTCTTCAAAGATTCGAATTGTGCATTGGCAGATTTTGCAATCAGTTTTTGTTCTACGACTTCCTTTTTGGTGTTCTTTTTCAGTTCCTCCATAAAACCCTTGGCGTGGAGAAAAGCCGAAATCATCAAGGCGATATTAATTGTAAACCAATTGATAAAATTGTATTTATCCGAGAAAAAAGTCGCCGTTGTCGCTGTTTTCTGAATCACAACAAAATTGAGATAACCGCAAAGATAACTTACCACAACATTCACAATCACTAATGCAATGATTCCAAAAATGGTTCGAGTTCTGGTTTGTTCTGCCCAAGGAAATTTTTTGTTCAGGAATTCGTTGGTCAATCTATTACTGATTCCGATAAACAATGAATACATTAAACAAACCAAAAGTCCGTAGAAAAAATTCTCCACAGTTTTCTCATCTGTATCCACGATGAAGAAAAAAAGGTTAACTCCAAAACCTACCCAGAACAGCGATATGATATTTTTTCTTTGCATTTCTTAATTTCTTGGTTCAAAATTATGTCAGAAAGAAAAGTTAAGCAATTATATGTGACCGAACTGTTAAAAAATTCGACTGAACTGTAAAAAGTGTCATTCAGAATCTTAAATTTTTGATAAGATTGATATCAGCACGTCAAAAAGGAACATCTTTTGCTTCATAAAAAACCAAAACTTAATATAGATGAACAGGAACCTAGAAATAATATTTGCCGGAATCTTTGGGACAGCAACTGTTTTGGGCGCAATTGCTGTTAGGAGATATTTTAAAAATAAAATATATCATTCTGATTATTGTGATCATCATTTGTTGTTTTCCAGTCCCAGAAATAAAAATTATGCGTCTTCCAACCAAGGTGTGGAATTAGAAGCCTTTCTTTAAAAAACACTATTTAATTATAATAAAATTTCCGGCTCTCATTAGCCGGATTTTTTTGTGGAAAACTTTCCAAAATTTTAAGATATTTTTCATTTTCCAAGTGATAATTTTGAGAACAAATTCTACTTAATTTTGATGATTAAATTCGAATAAGTTTTACACAAAGGCACAAAATTTATTTTAAAATCAACAGAATTAAGGCACAAGGCTTAGTGCCATAGATCCAATCAAACAAATCATTTATTAGTGTTTTTGTGATTAACTTGTAATCTTCCAATGTCAGATTTAATTCCAAAAGGTCAAGGTGCGCAACGCGATGTCATCAACCGATTCGACAGATATACTTTCGAGCCGGAAGACTATGAATTGGATAAAATTAAGACTCAGGTGATTGAAGTTTTTCCGAAGACAATTATCAATGTTGTGAAAAGTCCAGATTTGGCAATGGATTATTCTATGAATCCATATCAAGGTTGCGAACACGGCTGTTCCTATTGTTTTGCGCGACCAACTCACGAATTTTGGGGCTACAGCGCAGGTGTTGATTTTGAAAGAAAATTAATGGTCAAGAAAAATGCGCCGAAACTTCTGGAAAAAACATTTCAAAAGAAATCTTACATTCCAAAACCAATTATGCTTTCCGGAAATACAGATTGCTACCAACCCATTGAAAGACAATTTGAAATCACCAGAAAACTTCTTCAGGTTTGTCTCGATTACAGACATCCAGTTTCCATCATCACCAAAAACGCATTGATTCTGAGAGATTTGGACATTCTAGAAAAAATGGCAAAGAAAAATCTGATTTCTGTGAATATGAGCATTCCAACTTTGAATGAAGATTTGAGACGAGTTATGGAACCCAGAACTTCGACAGCTAAGAATAAACTGAAAGCGATTGAAGTTTTATCTGAGAAAAATATTCCTGTGAATGTGATGATTGCGCCCGTGATTCCGGCTTTGACAAGTGACGAAAGTTTATCCATTATGAAATCTGTTTCCCAAGCTGGCGCAAGAAGTTGCGGTTATACTTTGGTAAGACTAAATGACACTGTTGAACCCGTTTTCGTTCAATGGTTGGAAGCGCATTTCCCAGACAGAAAAGACAAAGTCCTGAATCTCATCCGCTCAATGCGAGGTGGAAATCTTGGTGAAAAACGATTTTTCCAACGTTACCAAGGCGAAGGAAACATCGCAGAAATGATTCATAAAACTTTTGAAATTGGGAAGAAAAAGTTTTTCAATAACACAGAAAGAGCAATTTTGACAACTGAGCATTTTACAGGAAGTAAGACTCAACAATTGCGATTGTTTTAGGCAAAATTTCCATTGCTTTTGATTAGATTTGCATATTAAAAACCATATAGAAACAGGAGTTTTATTAGTTCTATGTTTCTATGTGGATAAAATAAAATTACAGTAATTTTCCCAAATGAAGCAATATTCCGCAAAACGCAGCATCCAAATTCTCGCACATATTCTTGAACAATACGGCATCGATAAAATCATCATTTCTCCGGGCTCCAGAAACGCACCTTTGGCGATTCATTTTTCTGAGATTGATGCGTTCCAATGCTACAGTATTGTGGACGAAAGAGCTGCCGCATTTGTAGGTTTAGGAATGTCAAAATCGATTAAAAAACCAGTTGCAATTACTTGCACAAGCGGTTCTGCAGCGACCAATTATTATCCGGCTGTTGTGGAAGCATTTTATCAAAATGTACCACTTTTAGTTTTAACGGCGGACAGACCAGCAGATTTTGTGGATATTTTTGACGGGCAGACGATTCGTCAAAAGAATATTTTCCAACAGCATTCTTATGGTGATTTCGAATTGCTGGAAGATGAGAAAGATGGTTCTGATGATTATAACTTCGAAACAATCAAAAAAGCCGTTGAATTGTGTATCGAAAAAAGCGGTCCGGTTCACATCAATATTCCTTTGACAGAACCTCTTTACAATTTGTTGGAAGAATTACCTGTAATGCCGGCTGTCGAGAAAACGATTCGGAAAAAAAATTACGAAGTTTCATCAAATCTGATAGCAGATTGGAATACTTCCAAGAGAATTATGATTTTGGCAGGAACATTGCCTCCCAATCCGGAATTGGAAGCTCAACTTTCTCAATTGGTTAAAAATCACACGGTTGTTGTTTTAACGGAAATGAATTCCAATCTTCAGCATGATAAATTTTTCGCTCATATTGATAGATATATTACGGATTTTACCGATGAAGATTATCATACTTATGCTCCGGATTTGTTGATTACAATAGGTCAAAATGTTGTTTCTAAAAGAGTGAAACAATTCTTGAGAAAAGCAAAACCAAAGCAACATTGGCATATTGATGAATATTGGCAACCAGACACTTACTATGTTTTGAGTCAAAAAATCGAGACAAAACCAGAGGTTTTCTTTTCTAAGTTGTTAAAGTCTATCAATTTGGAGCCAAGACCTTTCTTCAATCTTTGGGATGTTCTCAAAGATAAAAAAGATGCAAAACACGAAGAATATCTTAACAAAGCCCCTTTTTCTGATTTCTATCTTTTCAATCAATTATCGAATCAAATTCCTGAAAATTACCGAGTTCATTTTTCCAATTCTTCGGCAATCCGATATGCACAACTATTTGATTATCAGAAATATGACGTGTATTGCAACCGTGGAACCAGCGGCATTGACGGTTGTACTTCTACCGCAATGGGATTTGCAATGATGGAAGATGAACCAACGATTTTGATTACCGGCGATTTGTCGTTTTTCTATGATATCAATGGACTTTGGAATCAGTACATTCCGCCTTATACGAGAATTGTGATCTTCAATAATGGTGAAGGTAACATTTTCAAAATCATTTCCGGACCGAGTGGAACTAATGCTTTGGACGAGTTCATTGCAACGCAACATCATAGAAATGCCGAATTATTAGCAAAGAATTTTGGATTCGATTATACACGAGTTGAAGATGAGATTTCTCTTGACCGTGTTTTACCAAATTATTTCAAGCCAGATTCTAAACCGAAAATCTTGGAAGTAATGACTTCAGGATGTAATAATGCGGATGTTTTGAAACAGTATTTTGAATCTTTAAAGTAAGAACACTTCGACTCCGCTCAGTGTGACAGCTAATAATAACGCTTTATTTTAAGGTTGTCAGTCTGAGCGGAGTCGAAGACTTTTTGATTCTAATTAAAACTCCAAATCAGATTCCTCTTTCGGAAGATTAATGATTTTTTCAATCGGGTAAATGAACATATCATCGAAGTCATTCAAGGCATTGATGAGCTGAAAATGTGTGAAATCTTTGATGTTCTCTAAAGTGATTTCGGCTTCTTTGATTTCTTTTGATTGTAAAAGATTCTGCCTCATTACACCATTCAGAAGATAACTTTTCGGCGTGAACCAAGTTTTATCTTTCAAGAACAATAGATTGGAATATGAAGTGTCCGTAATCTGATTATTTTTTACAATAATGACTTCTTCAGCGTGACTTTTATCTTTCAATTTTTGTAATTGGGTTCTGTCAGCAGACTTAAAGCTATAATCGATTTCATTATCGATAACCAATTCAAAATCATCTAATTCTGAAATCGCATAAGGAATAATTTGGGTCTTGAAATTGTTCTCCAAATCATATTCGATTCGGAATTTATAAAGGCCATCTTCTTCGTGTTCCAGATTTAGGAATAAACTATGAATGTCGATTTTACATACTTTTCCAAAATTCGAAAAAGTATCGTTCATTCTTTTCTGATGAAGTTCTTGCAGGAAAATTTTCTGGTCTTCAACTTTGATGCTTTCAATAAATCGGGACATAGATTTTGTTTTTCATTTCTTCATATTCGCTGACAAGGTCACTTTGATGGGTAATTCCACCTCCGCTTTTGAAAAACAGTTTCTCGTTCTCTTTTTCAATAAAACGTATCATCACGCAGGAGTCCAGATTTTTGCCGTCAAAATAACCTGCAATTCCTGTATAAAATCCTCTTTCATATTGTTCGGCTTCCAAAATAATTTCCAACGTTTTTGGTTTTGGAGCGCCGAGAATAGAACCAGCCGGCAACAGTTTTTGAAGAATCGTCCCCATTTTATTTTGATATTCCGGCTTGATTTCGCCTTCGATTTCGGAACTCATAGCCAAGAGATTTTTTTGCTTGGTTTTGATGTAATCGATTCTTTGAAATTCTTTGACCTGAACATTATCCGCAACCATACTCAAATCGTTTCTCAACAAATCCACTACCGTGTAATGTTCGGCTTTTTCTTTCGGATCGTTTTTCAGAATATTTTCTGCATCCTTGATTTCTACATCTATTGTCCCTTTCATCGGATGCGTAAAAATTTTGTTATCAACAATTTCTAAAAAAGTTTCTGGTGAGAAAAATACGAATTCATCTTTAAACAGAACTTTATATTTTGCCTTTGAAAATCTGAAAATATCTTCTAAACTTAAGTTGGTTTCAATTTCCGTTTTAGTAGTATAATTCGTTAGATAAGAATTCCCTTTTCTAAGGTTTTCCTGAACCAATTCAAATCCTTTTTGATATTTTTCTAAGGTTTCAGGAAATGATTTCCATTCAAAATTTGGAATATCTTCGTGTTGATGATTGATGTTTGTAATATTCGGGAAATCAATCAACAAAGTATTATTTTGAATTTCAATTTCAGAGTAAATTTTCACTTCATTCATCAAAAAATTAATCAAGAAAAAAAAAGGTTCTTTTCTCTCTGATAACTCGTCCATCTTCTGAAACTGCGGATTCTCAAACATAAAAACAAAAATAGAAAAAAGATGGTAGAGAAAAGATAAAAGACTTAAAATGTGGTTTATCAATTTCAATCCGTTATTTTTGCAAAAAAGTTTGAGAAATGACAACGCGAAAACCAGAAATCGGAAAAATATTAACAGAGGCTTACCAGTATTGGATGAGAACATTGCCATTTCAGTTTTTGTTCAGTACAATTTACTTCGCGATTTTTATGTTCGCTGCGATGTATGCGTTTCGATATTATGGGCTTTTTGAGGAAGTTCAGAAATTTCAAAACTTATTTTACACAGATACTCAGGCATTTTTGAAAAAATATGAAGTGCTGATGCAAACACCAAACGCACTTTCTTTTGCAATGGTCGTTTTGGTTATTAAGGCTGTTATTTTTCCATTAAATATTGGATTTTTTAAAATCTATAGAAAATTAGACTTGGGAGAAACTCAGGAAATGAATGACCTTTTTGCAGGATTCCAAGGACATTATTTTTTTCTTTTCGCCATTTATTCTTTGTTTTGGAGTGTTATCAACACTTATTTGTCTGTTTTTACATTGATTTGGATTCCGCTGATGATGCTTATTCCTGCTTTGATTTTCTTTAGAAACATTAATTTCTTCGAAGCTTTCAAGATTAATATTCAAACTTTTCAGAAGAATGTGATTTTGATTTTGATAGCGAGTTTTGTTTCCATTCTTTTTTCATATTCCGGAATTTTAGCTTTCGGTTTTGGACTATTTTTGACATTTCCGTTTTGGAACGCGATGATTTATGTTCTTTATAAACACTTGATTGCTGATTTTCAGGAATAATTTTTTTTGAGTTCATCCATTTCAGAAATTTTTTATGTAGATTTGAGTATCAACTACAAAATAAACTTCAATGGAAAATTTTACTGATTTTAACTCTACCGATCGTTCTCCTGCAAAAGAAACAGGTGCAATTATTTCTCACGCTTTCGAAAATTATAAAACCATCATACTTTATTCTGTATTAACATTTATCGTAGTAGCGGTTTTATCTTCAATTATATCCTCAGTTTTACAAGCCCTTGTAGGATATGATTCTATGGAAGCACAGGAAATCATCAATGATTCTTTTAAAGACGGCAATTACTCTGCGATATATGAAATCCCGGGATTTAAAGCCACTTTAGGCATTTCCTTTTTTGTCGGGATTTTGTTTTATCCCATTTATGCTGGTATTCTTAATATTTTGAACAAAGCCAATTATCAGCAGAAAATTGAGCTATCGGATTTGTTTATTGGATACAGACAAAACACTGGAAATATTATTTTGTATTCTATAATAAGCAATGTGTTAATTTCTATTTTTCTGGTAATGTGTATTTTACCGGCAATATTTATAGCACCATTTTTATTTCTTGGATTACCAATAGTTTTGTTTGAAAATAAAGGCGTTGGTGATGCCTTGAGCAAATCTTTTGAGTTTGGAAAAGAAAATTATCTCACACTTTTAGGCGCTACATTTTTAGGAGGACTTATCTCTTTTTGTGGTGTTTTATTTTGCGGTGTTGGCATCATTTTTAGTGCATTTTTTTTCTTGGCAGTTATGTATTCTGCTTATTGCGCTTACTGTGGTGCTCCAAGACAATTAACACCCTAAAAAAAATAAAACGATGTCCGACTGTGATAAACAAATAGATTCTGTTGTTATCAAACAGATTGCATTAATTCTTCTTATATGTGTTTTAGTAGGATTAATCTGCTGGAATCTGGCTCTTTTCATTCCCTCTTTTTTAGGAGCCGTTACGCTTTATATTATTTGTAGAAAATACAATTTCTATTTGATTGAAGAAAAAAACTGGAAACCTTGGCAATCTGCAACAGTCCTAATGCTGGCATCATTAATTATTTTGATTTTACCGGTTTATTTTACCATAGATCAATTGGTTTCAAAATTGGGGAATGCACAAGCTTATATGGAAAAATTTAATATTTTTCTAGAGAAAATTCATCAGTTTATTTATAGAAAAATAGGGTTTGACATATTGAGTAAAGAGAATATTTCTAAAGTTTCTAACTTTGCGGGAAGCTTTTCCACAAAAGCGCTTAGCACCACATTCAACACTTTTACAGTGGTGGTTTCTATGTATTTCATTTTGTATTTTATGTTTGTAAAAGCTCGCCTTTTTGAAAGAATTGTAGCCAGAGCCATGCCTTTCAAAAAAACCAATACACAGATGCTGGGAGACAAATTCGTAAAACTAGTTATGGCGAATGCTATAGGGATTCCTGTTGTAGCAATTGGACAGGGAATAGTAGCGATGATTGGTTATTACATATTTGGAGCGCCAAGCGTAATGTTGCTTTTCGCTTTAACAGCATTGGCCTCCATGCTTCCTGTAGTGGGAGCAGCCATTGTCTATTTACCAGTAGGGATTTTTATGATTGCAGAAGGACAAACAGGACAAGGAATAGGCGTTTTGGTTTATGGACTGGTTGTAGTAGGGTTAACAGATAATCTTTTAAGATTTACATTGCTAAAACGATTAGAAGACATTCATCCATTAATTACAGTTTTTGGAATTATTATGGGGATGAATATTTTTGGATTTATGGGATTGATTTTCGGACCTATTTTAATGTCAATTACCGTTTTGTTGATTCAGGTTTATAGAGATGAGTTTTCAGATGAAGATACTCCTCCTCCTTTACAAATACCTAATGACGATGATCCATTAGAAAATCAAACCCATTTGATAATTTAACATGGATGGGATTAATCCTCAAATTCTTAAAGACATCTGCCAAGTTAAAATGCCTTTCGGAAAATATAAAGACACCATTCTCGCAGATTTACCCATTTCCTATCTGGAATGGTTTATGAGAAATGGAGGTTTCCCACCAGGAAAATTAGGAATGCAACTGGCCACAATCTACGAAATAAAACTCAATGGATTAATGGATCTTCTAAAACCTTTAAGACGTTGATTTTTTAGGTAAATTTGCAAGCATATAGTTTTTTATGAAGAAAAAAATAAATGCTGTCCGCAGATCTGTGATGAAAAATCTCACCAAAAATATTGGAAAATCAAACCATACCGGGCAGGCAGATAAAAATTTTAAAGTCAAAAGAGTTTTAATATCAAGACCCAATCATAGACTGGGAAATCTCTTGTTGCTAACGCCTCTGGTTCAAGAAATTGAAAATACCTTCCCAGAGGCCAAAATAGATTTATTTGTAAAAGGAGGTGTTACACCTATTATTTACAAGAATTATAAAAGTATTGATAAAGTTATCCAGCTTCCCAAAAAACCATTTAGTAGTCTTTATCAATACATCAAAGGCTGGTTTTCTTTGAGAGGGAGAAAATATGATTTAGTCATCAATGCCACGCAAGGTTCATCCTCTGGAAGATTATCCATACTATTTGCAAAGTCCAATTATAAATTCTTTGGTGAAGATGTGGAAGAGCTTAAAACCCAATTCGGAGATTATAACCACATTGCTAAAAATACAATTTATAATCTTAGGCATTACCTTTCGCAGATCGGATTAAAAAACAAGCAATCTCAGGTTCCTTTTCTTAATCTGAGATTAGAAGAGCAAGAAGTAGAAGAGGGCAGAAAAAAACTATATAATCTGGTTAAAAATGATAAAAAAACCATCTGCCTCTTTACCAATGCTACAGGGGATAAATGCTATTCGGAGAATTGGTGGAACGCTTTCTATAACAAGCTGGAAACCAGCTTTCCGGATTATAATATTATTGAACTTTTACCGGTAGAAAATATTTCTAGACTAGATTTCAAAATTCCTAATTTTTACAGTAAAGATATCCGGGAAATGGGCGGTTTTCTGGCCAACTGTGCTCTTTTTATCGCTGCAGATAACGGGGTAATGCATTTGGCCAGCGCTTCTGGAGTACCTACAATAGGTCTTTTCTCTATTACGGATGAGATTATGTATCAACCTTATAACCATAAAAGTTTGTCTGTAAATACCAACCAGATTGATAATGATCAAATCGTGGAAATCATCAAGCAAACTTTAACAAATTAATCATCTATGAAATCAGTCATTGCAGAAGAGTTTGAAAGATACCGGGATGTTTTTTTCTCTATCACAAAAAATTTTCAAACAGGCGGAAAACCAATTGGTCCGGGTAGTAGAAATATTGTAAAAGTCTTTGAAATTGAGGGTAAAGAATATAATTTTAAATCTTTCAAGCAGCATAATTTCATCAATCGCCATGTTTATAAATATTACAGAAAATCCAAAGCGAGAAGATCTTTTGAGTATGCCAATCTGCTCATTAGCAAAAATTTTCTCACACCAAAACCGGTGGCGTATATAGAAAATACAGATTTCTGGGGCGTCACTTCCAGTTATTATATTAGTGAACAATTGCAGGATTGTTTTACTCTAAGTGATGCGCTTTTTAATCCCGATTTCCCTAATCGTGAAAAAATTTTCCAGGCCTATACTGCTTTAATTTTCAACTTGCACGAGAATGGGATTGAGTTTATAGACAACGCATCCGGCAATTTTTTGATCAAAGAAGACCACAATACCTATCAATTTTATTTGGTAGATCTGAATCGGATGAATTTTCTTAATCATTATCCGATAGAAAAAAGGCTTTCTAATTTTGAAAGATTAACTACAGCGCCAGAAATCATTAAAATAATAAGTGAAGAATATGCGTTGTTATCTGGTAAATCTCCGAAATTTTGTCAGCAAAAAATCCTCTCTGCTACCAATAGAAAAGTAAGAAAAAACAAAATCAAAAAAAATCTGAAGTTTTATAAATACTTTCTGAAAAAATAAAATTACCCTTTCAAAGCCGCAATTTCATCTCGAAGTTTTGCGGCTTTTATAAAGTCGAGATTTTTGGCGGCAGATTCCATTTCTTTCTGTTTTTGAGCAATAATTTTTTCAATATCATCACTTCCGTAGCTTGCTTTGGTTTCGGCAACTTCTTGCAGAATCTCTTTGTGAGTATATTTCTCATCCGGGAAATCTTTGCTGCGCCCAACCAAATTTTCACTGATTTTTTTATTCAAAGCCTGAGGAACTTTGCCGTGCTCTTCATTATATTTCATTTGTTTTTCCCGGCGATAATTGGTCTCATCAAGCGTTGCCTGCATAGATTTTGTTATTTTATCGGCATACATAATGGCCCGTCCGTTTAGATTTCTCGCAGCTCTACCAACGGTTTGAATCATCGAACGGCGCGAACGCAACATCCCTTCTTTATCTGCATCCAAAATCGCTACTAAGGAAACTTCCGGCAAATCAAGACCTTCTCTCAAAAGATTAACACCAACCAAAACATCAAACAATCCGAGACGCAAATCCTGCATAATCTGGATTCTTTCCAGCGTTTCCACATCAGAGTGGATATACCTTGTTCGGATGCCTACTTTTGTGAAATATTTAGTGAGTTCTTCCGCCATCTTTTTAGTCAAAGTAGTAACCAGAGTTCTTTCATCCAGTTCTACTCTTTTATGGATCTCTTCAATCAAATCATCAATCTGATTCATCGTTGGACGGACTTCTATAATAGGATCCAGAAGTCCTGTTGGGCGGATAATTTGCTCAATATAAGTTCCACCGGTTCTTTCCATTTCATAATCGGCAGGCGTGGCAGATACATAGATGACTTGGTTTTGCAGAGATTCAAACTCTTCAAACTTCAAAGGTCTGTTATCCATCGCAGCAGGAAGTCGGAAACCGTGCTCTACCAATACCTCTTTTCGGCTTCTGTCTCCTCCATACATCGCGTGGACTTGGGGAACGGTAACGTGGCTTTCATCAATTACCATCAGATAATCTTTCGGGAAATAATCCAATAAGCAGAAACCTCTGGAACCGGGTAAACGGCCGTCCATATATCGGGAATAATTTTCTATGCCGGAACAATAGCCTAATTCTTTTATCATTTCCAAATCCAACTCTGTTCTTTCTTGTAGCCTTTTTGCCTCCAAAGGTTTTTCTATTTCCTGGAAGAAATCTACCTGTTTTACCAAATCGTCCTGGATTTGACGCACCGCACTTTGCATGGTTTCTGGTGTGGTTACAAAAAGATTAGCAGGATAAATATTAATGGAGTCAAAATTGGCAGTTACATTTCCAGAAACGGGATCAAAACTTTGAATCTTTTCAATTTCATCTCCAAAAAACTGGACTCTCACTGCATTATCTGCATAAGCAGGAAAAATATCAACGACATCTCCTTTTACTCGGAATGTTCCTCTTTGAAAATCATTCAAAGCTCTCGAATATAATGCACTTACCAAGGAATGGAGTAGTTTTGTTCTGGAAACTTTTACTTCCTTATCAAGTGTAATTAAGGATTTATGAAATTCCGTTGGATTTCCAATACCATAAATACAAGATACTGAAGCCACAATTAAAACATCTCTTCTCCCGGAAAGCAGGCTGGCTGTAGCAGACAATCTCAATTTCTCAACTTCTTCGTTGATGCTTAAATCTTTCTCGATGTAAGTATTTGTGGAGGCAATAAAAGCTTCCGGCTGATAATAATCGTAGTAGCTAACAAAATATTCCACAGCATTTTCCGGGAAAAACTCTTTGAATTCCATAAAAAGCTGAGCTGCCAAAGTCTTGTTGTGGGCCAAAACCAAAGTAGGTTTTTGAACCTGTTGTACCACATTTGCAACGGTAAAAGTTTTTCCGGAACCGGTAACACCGAGAAGTGTCTGATATTTTTCACCAATATTGATTCCTTCTACCAATTTCTCAATAGCTTGAGGCTGGTCTCCAGTAGGTTGATATTCTGATTGAAGTTTGAATTGCATGGAACAAATTTACAAAATAAAAAAACGTTTCGCATTTCGAAACGTTTGATGTTGATGATAAGAATATTCTATTGAAAATTCATCATAATTGGAAGTTTAAAAACAGTTGCGGCTTCTTTTCCATCTTCGGTCGCTGGTTTCCATTTTTTATCCTGAACAACAGATTTCAGGCTTCTGATAGCTTCATTATTAAAATCCTGATTGCTTCCTTCTGCTCTAACGTCTTTCGTTACTCCGTTTTCATCAATCGAAATATAAAGATTGGCTTTCAGCAGTCCCTTTTTTTCAAGTTTGGAAGCATCAAAAGTATTGGCAAATTGGGTTCTTAATGCTTGTAAACCTTCGGGAAACTCTGCCGGTTTTCCTTCTCTTGCCGGTGGAGGAGGAGGCGGAATGGGTAATTCATTTTCTTTTAACTTCTTTGAAGCTTGTGGAGCTTGTGGAGCTTTTGCTTTGTTAGAATTTTTAAGTTTGATGTTGTTTTTTTCATTAGTTTTCTGCGGAATTGTATCAGATTTTATCAATTGTGTGGCTAATAATTCTGGAACACGAGCTTGATTTTCAGTCTCAATTTCCGAGGCATAAACTTTTTGAACAAATAAAATGCTCAACCCTGCAAAAGCAGAAACAGCAAACAGTTTTTTTGTTTTTTCGAATTTTGACTTTTTTGTGGTCATCATAATAAATCGTTTTTTGGTGTTATTGTAATTGAATTGGTGTGTCAGGTTTAGGTTTTGAGCTTGGAGAATCTCGGAAAGAATCAATTGTTGATAATCTTTTATATTATTTTGCTGTTTGATAATACTTTCGTCTGCCAAAAATTCGTGGTTATCTGTCATTGCTTTTTTGTAAAAATATAAAGCCGGATTGAACCAAGAAATGACTCTCAAAATCTCAAGAAACAGAATATCTAGAGAATGTTTCTGAACAATATGTGTTTTCTCATGTTGGAAAATTCTGTTATCGATTTGTTGATTTTGGAAGTAACTTTTGTTCAGATAGATTTTGTTCCAAAAACTGAACGGAGGCAGATTTTTCTCAACTAATTTCACTTTCTGATTTTGATAATTAATCTCTTTTCCTTTCAGATTAATAATTTTTCTGATTGAATTTATAGTTCTGATAATCAAACCAATTGATATTAAAATACAAATCGGAATAATCAAATTCATCCAATTAAAATTAGAAACTTGAGCTGTAGTTTGAACTAATTCCTGAGTTTGGATTTCGTCAAAAATCAATTCATTCTTCTGTTCTGAAATCGCTGGCAAATTAATTTTCACAAACGGAATTAGATAAGAAAAAACCAAAGCCAACAAAAGATAAAATCTGTTGAAACGGAACATTTTTTCTCTTTGCAAAAACAAATAATAAATCCCTATCAACAATGATGAACAAAGGATTATTTTGAAAATAATGGTTAACATTTTAGTCTGTTATTTCTTTGTCAATAATGTCTCGTAGTTCTTTCAATTGCTTCTGAGACAATTTTGCATTCGATGTGAAAAACGATGCAAACTGGCTTACAGAGTTATTAAAAAAACGGTCAATCATGGAAGACATTTCCCCTTGGAAATAATCTTCTTTCTTTACTTTTGGAAAATATTCTCTTGAGTTTCCATAAAGTTTGTAACCTACCAAATCTTTGTTCTGCATTCTTTTCAATAACGTTGCAATGGTTGTTGACGCTGGTTTTGGTTCAGCATATTCTTCCAAAATATCTTTCATAAAAACCTTTTCTTTTTTCCAAAGGATTTCCATTAAGATGATTTCGGTTTCGGTTAATTTTTGTTCGTTCATTTCTACAACATTATATTTTGTTCTACAAATGTAGAATTAAAATTTAAACTAACAAATTTTACTGGCATTATTTTTCCATTCCAAACAGAAAATAAATATTATGTTAAAATCCACATTACAAACACTTTTTTGTTCGTTCTTTCTTTTATACTCTTGCAGTTGGAAGGGACAACCAAGCAAACCAACTTCTCTCGAAGAAAAACCAAACACAGATTACAAACCCGCTTTCGCAGGGCAAACCAGAATAACGCCAATAAAAACTGCGACCGCTTACAAAGTAGAAGTCCTAAATACTTCATTAGGAAAACCTTGGGGAATTATTAATTTGCCAGACGGAAGATTTTTAATTACTGAAAAAACTGGATTTATGAATGTCGTTTCGTCAGATGGAAAACAAGTCTCGAAAATCGATGGTTTTCCAAAAGTAGATGCCAAAGGACAAGGCGGAATGTTGGACGTAGCTTTGGATCCTGATTTTAAAACTAATAACATAATCTATTTCAGTTTTTCTGAACCTTATGAGGGCGGAAATCACACCGCTGTCGGAAAAGGTAAATTATCTTCTGATCTTAAAACAATTTCTGAAGTTAAAGTGATTTTCCGAGCAACACCAACTTATGATGGCGATAAACATTATGGAAGTAGATTGGTTTTTGACAAAGATGGAAATCTATTTGTGAGTACAGGCGAACGCTCTGACAAACAAACCAGAGTTTATGCTCAGAAAACGGATAATTATCTAGGCAAAATCCTTAAAATTACCAAAGACGGAAAACCAGCGCCAGGAAATCCATTCATAGGAAAAGAGAGTTATAAACCTGAGATTTTCGCCTACGGAATCCGTAGTCCGCAAGGTTTGGCTTTGGATGAAAAGGGACAGCTTTGGGACATCGAAATGGGGCCAAGAGGCGGTGACGAAATCAACCTGATACAAGCTGGAAAAAATTATGGTTGGGGCGATGTCACTTATGGAATCGAATATTCTGGAGAAAAAATCAATAATGGAACAACGCAGAAAGCCGGAACTGAACAACCGGTTTATTATTGGGATCCGGTGGTTTCTCCAAGTGGTGTCACTTTCTACACCGGAAATATCGAGGAGTGGAAAAACAATCTTTTCATCGGATGTCTAAGTGGAGAACATATTAACAGAATTGTCATTAAAGACAATAAAGTGGTTGGCGAAGAACGATTATTATTGGATCAAAAAGAAAGATTCAGAGATGTTTTGAACGGGATGGATGGGAATCTCTACGGAATTACAGATAGCGGAAAACTTTATAAAGTTTCCAAGAAATAAAAATCCTGATTAACTCAGGATTTTTTTATGCGATCCGCTTTCTTGATTCCTTGAAAATCTTTCAGATAAAACGGTTCAAAATAAGCGACATCTTCAAATTGTTTTTGATTTAATTTCACCACAGATTTTTTAATCAAACCTTTTGCTGATGGATAAATATCAGATTTGAATTCGGCGTTTGGAAGATTAAGAATGTCTTGTGCTTTTTTTGCGCCGTCTCCAATGAAGAGAACTTTCTTATCGGCCAATTCCGAAAAAGAAGTTTCATCGAGAATTTTGGCTTCGGTTTCTTTAATCATTTCACCAGATTTTCCATCAAAAAAAGCGGTATAAACTTCCATTCTTCTGGCATCAATCAAAGGAATAATCAGTTCATAACCTTGATTCACAAATTCTTCAACCATAGAATCCAAAGAATTAATTGCAATCAAAGGCAATTTCAAACCATAACAAAAACCTTTGGCAGAAGCGGCACCAATTCTAAGTCCTGTGTAAGATCCAGGACCTTTTCCCAAAGAAACTGCATCCAAATCTTTCAAAGAAATTTCTGCACCTTCCAAAGCCCATTCAACAAAGCTGTGAAGACTTTCGGACTGTTTATAATTATCGGAAACTTCCTCGCAAAGACAAAGCAAATTTTCGCCATCAGAAATAGCAACAGAACAGTTTTTGGACGAGGTTTCTATGTGAAGGATTTTCATTCTGCAAATGTAAGGATTAAGAAAGAATTATTTTAAACTCACACTTTGTCGGCTCCACAATTTCCAGATTCCTTTTTGCATAATCCACAATTCTAGGACAGAAAGCTCCATTTCAAATGTTTCATTTTTGTAAAGTCCTTTTACAGCAATATTTCTACGGATATTTGCAAATTTATTTTTGAGTTTTAATTCTTTCAGTTCAGTTTGTTTAACGGATTGATATTTCACTTTTCCGGATTCGAAATCTTTTTTGAAATCATCTTTATTCTGAATCCAACCGTTAGAATGTCCAAAAGAAACGTCATCAGAAAACAATTCCAAAATCTTAGAATTGTTATTTTCCATCAAAGAATCCAGCTTTGAAACCTGAATCAACAATACTTTTTCTTTCTTGGAATAAGTCTGAGAAAATCCGAAGACAAAAAGAACTAGAAATATAAAACTTAAAGTCGATTTCATTATTTCCTGTAAATCGTTCTTGGTTCCGCCTGAGCTTTTGGATAAATCGTCATATCAGAAACCGAAACTCTTTCCGGAACATTGATGCAATAAGCAATCGCATCCGCAATATCTTCGGCAATCAAAGGTTCGTAACCAGCGTAAACTGTCGCCGCTCTTTCATCATCACCTTTGAATCTTACTTTCGAGAAATCAGTTTCAACAGCTCCCGGCTGAATATTAGTCACGCGAATTCCAAATTCTGTCAACTCAATTCTCATTCCTTCGGAAATCACATCAACAGCTTTTTTAGACGCGCAATAAACCACACCATTTGCATAAGTTTGTCGCGCAGCAACCGAACTGATATTGATGATTTGCCCGTTTTGTTTTTCTTTCATCAATTTGATAATGGGTTGAGAAACATATAATAAACCTTTCACATTTCCGTCCATCATCGAGTTCCAGTCATCGATATTTCCTTCAGAAATTGGGTCAAGTCCGTGAGCATTTCCGGCGTTGTTAATTAGTACATCGATGTTTTTCCAATTTTCCGGAAGTGAATTGATTGCAGAAAAAACTTCATCCGAATTTCTAACATCAAAACTCAAAGTAAAAACTTCAGTTTCTTCTGACAATTCTGTTTTGAGTTCTTCGAGAATCGTTTTATTTCTTCCGCAGAGAATCAATCTGTTTTTTTGCTGTGCTAATAGAATTGCAGTGGCTTTCCCGATTCCGGAAGTGGCTCCGGTGATGAATATTGTTTTCAATTTTAAATTAGATTTAGTGATACAAAATTAAGTCATCTTTATCGCAAAGGCACAAGTATTTTAAATTTAAAACTAAAAAAGTCGCAAAGTTTTAATTTGCGACTCATATAAAAATATTTAAATCTTCCTTTCTGCCTTTGCGATGAAAACTATTTCTTATCGCGTTGAAAATCCAAACTAACAGAATTCATACAATATCGAGTTCCTGTTGGTGGCGGTCCATCATTGAAAACGTGCCCTAAGTGTGAATCGCAACGTTTGCAAAGAACTTCGATACGTTCCATTCCGTGAGAAGAATCTCGCTTGTAAATTACGCCATCTTTATCTGCTTCGAAGAAACTTGGCCAGCCACAAGTACTCGCAAATTTAGAGCTTGAACGGAACAAATGATTACCGCAAACAGCGCAGTAATATTCTCCAACTTCATCGAAATCATTATATTTTCCTGTGAAAGGATATTCTGTATTGGCTTCTCTTGCAATAGCGTAAACTTCAGGAGCAAGGATTTTTTTCCATTCTTCATTAGAAACATTCAGTTTGGTTTTGTCAGTTCTTGAGTAATAAGGGTTGTTGGCGTGTGTGTTATCTTCCATTTTGGTTTGTTGTGTGGGTTGTTTGGTTAAATCGACTTTTTTCTGCGTACATTGAGTTAGAAATAGAGCGATTAATGTTAAGAAAATTAATTTTTTCATTGATGTAAATTTACGAAATCTAAAAGAAGATTACATTATCATAAGGTAGTTAAACAAACGCACTCATTCCTGTAATTGAACGACCGACAATCAACGAGTTGATTTCTTTGGTTCCTTCGTAAGAATAAATGGCTTCTGCATCGGCAACAAAGCGGGCAACATCGTGTTCCAAAAGAATTCCGTTTCCACCCATTACTTCTCTTGCTTGCGCCACAACATCACGAGTTCTCAGACTACAAAATACTTTTGCTAAGGAAGCGTGTTCGTCTTTCAAAATATCAGCATCTTGCATTTCGGACAATCTGAAAACCAAAGTTTGCATTGCTGTCAAATTCGATAACATTTCTACCAAATGCCCTTGAATCAATTGAAAGGAAGCAATCGGTTTTCCAAATTGCTTACGTTTTCTGGTATAATCCAAAGCACTTTCGTAAGCTCCTCTTGCGCAGCCTGTCGCCATCCAAGCAACGCCTGCTCTTGTCATTTGAAGCACTTTCGCAGTGTCTTTGAAACTGTTGGCGTATTCCATTTTTTGAGAATCAGCAACGAAACAATCTTTCATAGTAATCAATCCGTTTTGAACAATTCGAAGTGCCATTTTTCCTTTGATTTTTTCAACCGAAAAACCTTCCGTTCCTTTTTCGACAATGAAACCTTTGACTTGATTGTCATCTAAATCTCTTGCCCAAATAATAATGACATCTGCAAACGTCGCATTTCCAATCCATTTTTTCTGTCCGTTCAGAATCCAGCCGCCTTCTACTTTTTTGCAGGTTGTTGTCAATCCGCCAGCTGCGCCCGAACCAACTTCTGGTTCTGTCAATCCAAATGCGCCAATCAAATCGAATTGCTGCATTCCTGGAAGATATTTTTGTTTCTGTTCTTCAGAACCGCACATATAAATCGAACCCATTGACAATCCTGATTGAACACCGAAAAACGTTGCCAAAGACGCATCGACTCTGGCAATTTCCATTGCAATAACACCTTCCATTAAGAACGGAAGATTTGGACAACCGTAACCTTCATAAGTGACACCGCAAAGATTCAGCTTTTTGAATTTTGGGATGAGTTCGTGTGGAAAATCATCGTGAAGCCAATAATCGTTGACTAAAGGTTTTGCTTCTTTTTCCATAAACTCACGAACTTTTAACTGAATTGCTCTCTGCTCATCCGTCAGTTTCAAATGCAGTTCATAAAAATCGCCGTTGATGGGTGGTAATTCTTTTTTCTTTCCAGACGAATCGAGCATTTTAGTCAAACCTTTGATTTGATTTTCATCCAATTTTGAGAACTGATTCATCAGTTTCGGAAGGTCAACTTTTTGTGAGATTTTGGAGATTTGGTCTATATCGATATGTTTTAGGAGATTAAAAATTTCTTTGATTTTGGAAATAGTCCTGTTCATAGATTCTGTTTTCTTGTAGAATGCAATTAATATTCCTAAAATGTGGAACCACAAAAGGCACAAAAGTTTACCGGTTTTTTAATATGAAGACAAAAATCTTTGTGCCTTTTGTGGTTCGTTTATTTTACATTTCATAATTTTGCAAAACGATGCTGAGAAAATTTCAATTGATATTAATGATTTTCTGTTTGGGGATTTTTGTATTTCCGAAGCAGAATTTTAATGTTCAGTTGGCTCAGAGTTCTTGTTGTGAGGCTCAGAAATCAGATTCTGACTGTTGCAAAAAAGAAGAGAAAAAATCCGATTCTTGTCATCACGATTCCAAAAAAGAAAAAGACTGCAAAGACAATTGCACGACTTGCAAAACCTGCAGTTCGGGATTTGTTTTTTCTGTTGTTCTGAATAACTTCGACAACAAACTGAAAACCTTGGTTTTCGAAATCAACAATCCTTTTTCTTACTATTCACAATCGCCTTTAGCAAGGTCTTTCAATATTTGGCAACCGCCTAAACTTGGTTAATTTTTTTTATTTAAATGTCTTCGAGAGCCTCAGACTGACAATTCAGTTTAAAATTTCGCAAAGACATTATTATCAAACAATTAAAATTAATCAAAATGAATACAATCATAAAATCAGGAATTTTATTCCTTTCTATATTTCTATTTTCAAATTTTTCTGCTCAAACCAAATCTTTCAAAGCCAAAGTAGAAGGCAACTGCGGAATGTGCAAAGAACGCATTGAAACTGCTGTTAAAGCTGATAAAAATGTAAAATCAGCTGACTGGAGTATGAGCAAAAAAGTCTTGACCGTAAGTTATGACGCTTCTAAAACTGACAAAAAAGCAATCCTAAAAAACGTTGCGGAAGTTGGTCACGACAACGAAATGTTCCGTGCTTCTGACAAATCTTACGATGATTTAGACGCTTGCTGTCAGTACGACCGTCCTGACAACAGCAAAAAATTGGCAAAAAACGCTGATACAAAACAAGTCTGCGAACTTAAGTAATTAATTTAAATTTTTGACGATGAATTATTTAAGTAGAAAACTTATGTTTTCTGTGCTGCTCGTTTGTTCGATATTTTCGTTCGCGCAAACCGTTACAGAACAGTTTTTGGTAAAGGGAAATTGCGGGCAATGTAAAGCAAGAATAGAAAAAGCAGCCTTGAAAGCTGGCGCACAAACTGCCAACTGGACTGCCAATAATCAGACTTTGACGATGACGCTTGACGAATCGAAAGTGAAATGTGACGATATTCTGAAACAAATCGCTGAAGTTGGTCACGATAATGAGAAATTCAAAGCGCCTGAAGATGCTTACAAAAATCTGCCTGCGTGCTGTCTATACACAAGAGGTTCTGATTTTGAAAAACCGAATGACACACTTGAACATCACTCAGATTCTGATAAAAAAACCAATCAGATTGAAGGTGTAAAACTGACTAGAGAAAAAGAAGCAACAGCTATAAGTAAAAAAGAAGCAGGATTGATTTTCAATATCAGTTCCAAAGAATTGTTGAAAGCGGCGTGTTGTAATCTTTCCGAAAGTTTTGAAACCAATGCAACTGTTGACGTTTCTTTCAGTAACGCTGTGACTGGAACTAAGCAATTGAAAATGCTTGGACTTGACCAGAAATATACGCTTTTGACTAAGGAACAATTACCGGAAATCCGTGGATTAGCTTCTCCTTATGGATTGAATTTTATTCCTGGAAAATGGATTGACGGAATCCAGTTGACGAAAGGGGGAAGTACGGTTGTGAACGGTTACGAAAGTATCACGGGACAAATCAATACAGAACTTTTGAAGTCTCACGACGATGATAAAAAATCGGAAACCGAAATCAATTTATTTTCTGATAACAATGGTCGTGTGGAAGCCAATGTGACGAGCACTTCCCCGATTTCTGAAAAATGGACTCAAAGTGTTTTGCTACACGGTAACGGAACTTTCGGTGATACAGATATGAACGATGACGGTTTTCTTGACAGACCAAAAGGAAGTCAGTTAAACGTAGCTTATCTTTTGAATTACAATGATTTGGAGAGCTCAGGGTTCGCTTCGCATTTCGGAATTAATTATTTGAAAGACGAAAGAACGGCAGGGCAAATTGGATTCAATAAAAGGATTCCGCAGAAAGACCAATCGCTTTATGGTGTTGGAATTGATATTTCGAGATTTCAGTTATGGAATAAAACGGGTTATGTTTTCAAAGGGAAACCTTATCAAAGTTTGGGTTGGATGAATCAATTGACTTATCATCAGCAAGATAGCTTTTTCGGATTGAGAAATTATTTTGGGAAAGAAACGTCTTACTATTCCAATTTGATTTTCGAAAGTATCATCGGAAATACAAATAACAAGTATAAAGTTGGAGCAAGTTTCCTCTATGACAAATACGATGAAGATTATCTTTTGGACAATTACAAAAGAACCGAAACTGTTCCGGGATTGTTTGCAGAATATACTTTGACAGGTGAAAAATTCACTTTGGTGACGGGAGCTCGCGTTGATTTTCACAATCTTGCGGGAACACAGTTTACGCCGAGAATGAATTTCAAATATGATCTGACACCGAAAACGATTTTCAGAGTTTCGGCTGGGCGAGGTTTCCGAACGGCGAAAATCTTTGCGGAAAGTCAATCTTATTTTGCTTCGAACCGTCAAATTCAAATCATCATTAATGGTGGAGAAATCTACGGTTTGAAACCAGAAATTGCGTGGAATTATGGCGTAAGTCTTCAGCAGGAATTCAAATTGTTTGGAAGAAAATCCACGGTTTTGGCTGATTTTTTCAGAACGGATTTCCAAAATCAGGTTGTAACAGATTTGGATGAATCTGCTCAAAAAATTCTGTTCTATAATCTTGAAGGAAAGTCATTTGCAAACAGTTTCCAGACGCAGTGGGATTTTCAGCCAATTAAAAACTTAGATTTCAGATTGGCTTACAAATATTATGATGTGGCTTTGGATTATTTGAGTGGATTGAAAAAAGTTCCGTTTATGGCTAAACATCGTGGATTTGCAAACTTGGCTTATTCAACCAATAAAACTGAAAAAGGGAGATTTTGGAGTTTTGACACGACTTTGAATTTGGTTGGAAAACAAAGACTTCCGAACACAAAATCCAATCCTACAGAATTTCAGTTAGCAGATTACTCGCCAAGTTATGCCACTTTGAATGCTCAGATCTCCAGAAACTTTTCTGAGAAAATCAGAGTTTATTTAGGTGGAGAAAACTTAACCGGTTATCAGCAAAAAGTTGCGATTCTGGATGCAGGTAATCCTTTTGGAAATTACTTTGACGGAGGAATGGTTTATGCGCCGATTATGAAACAGAATTTCTACGTTGGTGTAGATTTTAAGTTTTAAAGCTTTAAAAATAATTATAACAAAACCTCGTCGATTTGACGAGGTTTTGTTTTTATTGATTGTCCTTATTATAAAATTCAGTCATCAGTTCATTCGCTTTTTCGAAATCATTTTCTGAAACTTTCAACTGAACTCCACCGCTTGTATTATTGAACAAATTATATGTATTCGCTAAAATATTCCCGAAAATATAAGTTTCAACTTCATTGGTTTCCAAGAAAATTTTGAGCATTTCTGCTTCTATTTCTGTATTGAAAATCTTGAGTGTGATTAATTTCATAATTCATTGATTATAACCTGTTCGAAGTTTCGTTGACAGCATTTTCTTTGTAATTGGACTTTTTCAACTTACCAAAATTATACTTTGCTGAAAAAGATATCGTTGGTGTATTTCCAAAAAAAGTGCCGGTTGAATTGATTCCGCTATAAGTCATTTTCTGAATATAATTCATCTGGTTGAAAACATCGTTGTAGCGAACCGTAAAATCAAAATCAGAAATAGAAGATGTCATCCCAAGATTGACAAGACACATTGCATTGTTTTCATACAAACCTTCCACTCGTTTTGTGATGTAAGAACCATCCAGCAGAATTGACAAATACTTCCAAACATTCACGGTATTGTTGGTTGAAAAATAAACATACGGCGTCGAATTTTTCAGAACGGCTAGAGAATCTTCGATTTTATCATAATTAACGGAAAGACTGTTCTGAGACGTCCATTTTTTTCCTTGAAAAAGAGAATCAATGCCTAAAGAAACGCCCATTTCTTTATCAAAATTAACCGGTTGAAATTTAGAAATATTTCTTTCCTCATCATAAACCAACGTGTAACCTAAAGGATTTTTGCTTTTGTAAACAGAGGCGTTCAAAGATATTTTTTTCAGATTTGTTGTAAAAGTAATGGTGTTAGTATAAGTTGGAACTAAATCCGGATTTCCTTGATATTCAACATACGGGCTTCCATACAAACCGCCGGAAGCAAGATTTCCGTAACTAGGACGCAAAATACTTTTTCTGAAATTCAAAGTATAGTCGTAATTATCATTCTGCTTGAAACTGATTTCAGCATTAGGAAACCAATCGAGATAATCTCTCTTGATTTTAATGGCATTCTCAATTTTATCAAAACCTTCCGCGTTGGTTGTTTCTGCTCTCAAACCTGCATTGATATTCCATTTATTAGCATTAATGGCGAGATTGGTATAACCGGCAAGATTAGATTCTTTGAATTGGTATTGAAAAAATTCCGGATTTTGATTATTCGGATAAGTCGTTTTATTATTCGTATTGGTTTCTGCTTTTGTGAAGCTTCCTCCCAATTCCAGATTGTAATTGTCACTCAATTTTTTCTCTATATCAATTCTTCCGGAATAAGCATTTCCAGCATATAACTGATGACGAAATTGATTGAACTCGTAACCGGAATTATTGGTATCATTATAAAAACTATAATCCACATTATCGCTCTCTCTTTTGAACTGAAATCCAGTCAAAATCTCAGCATCCCAATCCGTTATTTTCTTTTTATAATTAAAGATAGAATTGATTGTCGCTCGGTTTCTGTCTTGTTGATTCAGGGTTTTAACAAATGTAGAATTTCCATTTTCTGAATAAAAAGTATTGGTATTATTATCGCCTTTGTCGGGTCTGAAATTCGTATTAAAACTCAACGTGATATAATCGCCGTCGTCATTCAGTTCCTGGTACAAACTCGCTCCAAAAATAGTTTGCGGACGTTTTGTAATGGATTTTATAACGTAATCGGAACTAATATTTTTACTAGGAACTTGATAATCAAAACCATTACTTTCCCAATGATTGATTTGGTTGTAAGAAGCATTCAGTTTCCACTCGGTTTTATTTTTCCTTTGCTGAAAATTGGCTGAAAGATAATTACTGAATCGTTTTTGAAAAGTCGCTGTTTCCGAAACACTCAATTGCGAACCGTCTTTTCTGCTCTTTTTAAGATTAACTTTGATAACTGCTTTTCCTTCCGATTCATATTTGACAGACGGATTTCTGATAACTTCCACCGACTTGATGTCGTCCACCGAAATTGCAGATAATGTCGCAAAATCCACTCTTTGATTATCAACATACAACAAAGGCGTTCCTTTTCCGACAAACGATAATCCTTCGCCGTTCGCATCCATCATTACAAAGGGTAATTTTGATAATAATTCTGAGGAAGTTGGTAATTTATTCAAAGCTGAATTGGCAACATCCAAAGTAATATTTCCATTTTCTACCTTGAAAGTCTTTTTCTTAGCAGTGATTGTCACCTCATCAATCTTTTGACTTTTCGGTTCAAAAGCAATTGACAGCTCAAGATTTTTTTCCAGATAAAATGGTTTTTCATTCTGAATGGTTTCGTCTGATGACAACTGAAGGTGATAATTGCCTGATTTCAATTGGTCAAATTCAAACTTCGAATCCTGAGCAATTGTAGATTTAAGTAATTGATTATCATTATCCAAAAGATAAACAACAATTGGAGCTCCATTTTTTTCTTTATCAGAATTAAGGATGTTTCCATTAATCTTAAGATTTTGCTGAGCAGAAAAAGTTGCCGAGATGAGAATTAAAAACAATAAAATGTTCTTCATAGTAGAATTAGTTTTTAACTTTTATTTTAAACAATTATCACGCTTGTTTTATTACATCATTTTTGAAAAACAATTAGATAATTATTTTCCCTGCAAAATCGCTTTATTGATTTCATTAATCAATTCCGGACCTTCGTAGATAAATCCTGTGTAAAGCTGAACAAGACTCGCACCTGCTTCCAGTTTTTCCAAAGCATCTTTTGCAGAATGAATTCCGCCAACTCCGATGATTGGAAAGGCTCTGTTGCTTTTATCTGAAAGGTATTTGATCATTTTTGTACTTCGCTCACGAATTGGTTTTCCGCTCAAACCTCCGTTTCCGATTTGGGCTAAAACTTCGGCAGACGTTTTCAACCCCTCTCTGTTTACGGATGTATTTGAAACTACAATTCCGTCGATTTTTGTTTCTGCAATCAATTCGATAATTTCATCAAGCTGATTATTATTCAAATCCGGAGCAATTTTTAGGAGAATTGGCTTCTTCTTTGATTTTGATTCGTTGATTTTCTTTACTTCAGTAATCAGCTCACGAAGATATTCCACATCTTCCAGTTTTGCGTGACTTCCAACGTTCGGACAGCTTACATTCAACACAAAATAATCTACGTAAGGATGAAGTCCTTCAAAACAATCGAGGTAATCCTGCGTGTAATTTTCAGGTTTTGTGTCAGTGTTTTTTCCGATGTTTCCGCCGATGATTATTTTTCCTTTGTTGCCTTTCAATTTTTCAATGGAAGCTTGTAAACCGTCATTGTTGAAGCCCATTCTGTTGATGATTCCGCCATCTTCAATCAAACGAAATAATCTTTTCTTAGGGTTTCCGGCTTGCGCTCTTGGCGTTACCGTTCCGATTTCTACAAAACCAAAACCTAAATCGCCTAATTCATTAAATATAACCGCATTTTTATCAAAACCCGCCGCTAATCCAACAGGATTTTTGAATTTCAATCCAAAAACTTCACGTTCCAAACGTTTATCTTCAATTGGTTTGAGTAAAAATAATTTGGCAAGAAATCCAAAATTCTTCAGAATAGAAAATGTAAAATGATGAACTTCTTCTGGGTCGAATTTGAAAAGAATCGGACGAATTAGGCTTTTGTACATCGGAGAAAAGTTTTACAAATTTACGTTTTTGTGAGGATAATTGATTAAAATTAAAGGGAAAGTTAAACAAGGCCATAAAAGATAACAGCATCGTAAGCAAAAAAATCATCAAAAAGTAATAGTTAGTAAAAATGAAAAAAAAAGGAACTCTATGTTGAGTTCCTTTTTGTTATTTGATTTTCGAAAGTACATCTACCGTTTCTTCCAGATAGAAATCTCTCTCAAGATTTTTTCTCCAGTTTTCGGTTTTCTTAGCGAATGCTTCATCTTTTTTGATTCTTTCCGCTTCGTCCGGATGTATGGTAAATTTCAAACCGTTATTGAATTTATCCAAACCTTTAAATTTATCAATCTGAGCTTTACGTGTTTTCATCAGCTCATTGAATTTGGTTTGATTCAAAGTGATAGTTTCTTCTTTGTCAAGCGCTTCTTTCCATTCCGCAGATTCCTGTAACATTTTGTAATTCTTGTTATCTGCCAATTGCTTGTCTAATTCTGCCTGCAGTTGAGGAATATTAAGTCCGGTCAACTTTTTATAAGACGTGGTTTCAATTTTATCCCAAGGCAAAGCGAATTGATCAAAACGTTCTCCAACCTCTGAGTAAGAAAAGAAATCCTTCATTTTAAGGTCAGATTCTACGCCTTTTCTTTGAGTAGATTCTCCTGTAATTCTATAAAACTTCTGAATAGTCAATTTCAAAGCTCCGAAATCATCATTTGTGTTCAGAAATCTGTTAAGTTCAACAAAAGTCTGAACGGTTCCTTTTCCAAATGAGCTAGGCGAACCAATCACCGCTGCTCTTCCATAATCCTGGAAAGCGCCTGCCAAAATCTCCGAAGCCGAAGCCGACAATTCGTTTTGCATCACAACCAACGGACCTGTCCAGATTGGTTCGTTAGATTTATTGCTAAGAACCTGGATTTTTCCTCGGCTGTCTTTTACCTGAACATAAGGTCCGGTATTCATAAACAATCCCATAATATCGCCCACTTCCGTCAAGGAGCCTCCACCATTGCTTCTTAAATCCAGAATAATGCCTTCTACATTTTCTTTCTTAAGTTTGATTAATTCTGCTTTGATGTCGTCAGACGCATTTCTGCCTTTCGGGTCTTCAAAATCGACGTTAAAACTTGGCAAGTAAATAAATCCGTATTTTTTTCCGTTTTTAGAATTAACCACAATACTTCTGGCAAAAGTGTCTTCTATAGCCACTTCTTCGCGAATCATTGTTACTTCTTTGATGGTTTTATCTTTTTTCTCAACCGTTAAAGTTACAGGTGTTCCTTTTTCTCCTCGGATTAATCTTACAGCTTCATCGGACAACATTCCAACAACGTTGACTGGTTCTTCATTTGGTTTTGATTTTACTTTAAGGATTTTATCCCCAGAAGTCAGTTGTTTTGATTTCCAAGCTGGTGCACCGATTGTCAATTCGCCAAGATATAAGTAGCCTCTTTTTTCTTGAATCAAAGCACCAATACCAATTATTTTCCCAGTGAATTGAGCATCAAATTCTTCTTTATTTTTTGGAGAAAAATAGTTCGTATGCGGATCAAAAACTTCGGTATAAGCATTCATATAAACTGTAAACCAGTCCATTTTCTTTCTCTTTTTGAATCTTCTGAAAGAGTCCGTAATCAAGTCTTTAACTTCTGCCGTCGCTTTCTCGCGCTTCTTTTCCATAGAAAGCGGCTCATATTTGATAGTATCTTTCTGTTTATTATTGACAACAGAATCTTTCTTCTTTTTCTGAGCTTCTTCTTTGCTGGTCAATGTTTCAATTTCCTGAAGGATATTGTACTTGATGTACTTTTTCCATTCTTCGCGCTGTTGTTTAGCATCAATTGGGTTCACTCTCTTCTTTGGTTCAAGAATCAATTCGTCATTTTCTTCCAAATTAATAGGCTTGGAAAGAATATCCTGAGTCATTTTATCGATTTCATCAACACGCTGATAAAGTCTGTCAATAGTAAGTTTATAGAAAACTAAATTTCCTTGATTAAGATAATCATCCAGCTTTGTGTAATGCTTTTTGAATTCATCCATATCCGATTGCAAAAAGTATCTTTTGGACGCATCTACGCTTTCAAAATATTTGTCATAAACATCCTGAGAATAAGCATCATTAATAGGTTTCGGACTGTAATGAAGATAGGAAAGTGTATTTTTAACGCTTACCATAATGGTTTGCATTTTTTCATCATCATTTTGTGGAGCGTTGAAACAGAACATCAGCGTCATCAGCGGCGCAAACATCAGAAGTTTCTTGAACTTGATTTTTTTAAACATATAAATTTTAAATCTGTACTTGGATTAGTATTTTTTTCTTTTTGAATGTTACTGAGATATTCAAAAACGAAACCAAATTTAACACCTTATTTTAATTAAAGTATTATAAATTGGTTATTTTTGAAAGAATTATGAAAATATCGCAAAAAGCGAAAAAAATTAAAGAAAAATTATGAGTAAACCTTTGATTCTGGTAACCAATGACGACGGAATTACTGCACCGGGCATCAGAAAATTAATCAGCATTGTCAACCAAATAGGAGACGTTATTGTAGTAGCTCCTAACTCTCCACAAAGCGGAAAAGGTCACGCTATTACCATTAATTCCACTTTAAGCTTTGAAGAATTGCATCTTGATGGTCCTCAAAAGGATTTCTCATGCTCCGGAACGCCTGTGGATTGTGTAAAAATGGCTCTGGATAAAATTCTTCCAAGAAAACCGGATTTGGTAGTGTCCGGAATCAATCACGGAGCGAACTCATCCATTAATGTAATCTATTCCGGAACAATGTCTGCGGCGGTAGAAGCCGGAGTGGAAGGGTTGCAAGCAATTGGTTTTTCTCTGTCCGATTTGAAATGGGAAGCAGATTTTGACCAAGCGGAAGAGTTTATTAAAGATATTATCCTGAAAACTTTGGAAAATCCAATTCCTAACGGTGTTGTCTTAAATGTCAATATCCCCAATCTTAAAAAGGAAGAGATCAAAGGCATCAAAGTCTGCAAACAAGCCAACGCTAAATGGGAAGAAAGTTTTGATGAGAGAATAAACCCACACGGAAGAAAATATTATTGGCTCACGGGTTATTTCAATAATATGGATGAATCTGAAGATGCCGATGAGACAGCTTTGGCAAATGGATATGTAAGTATTGTTCCAGTGAAATTTGATTTGACAGCTTACGAATATATGAATGAGCTTAACTCTATTTATCAATAAAATTAATGAATGGAGTTTATCAAACAATATCTTCTTTCTAAAGGCATTCCTTTGGAAGAAAAACAATGGGCAGAATTTTCCAAAAAAAACATTAGAACCGAGTACAAAAAGAAGGACATCATTTTAAAAGTAGGTGAAGTAGAAAATTATCTTTCCTTTGTAGAAACGGGGGTTGCTAGGCTTTTTTTTGAGAAAGAAAACAAAGATTTGACCATTAGATTTGTTTTTAATTATCAATATCTTACTGTTTATGACTCATTTACGCAAAGAACACCTTCTAGATGTAATGTAGAAGCTTTGACAGATATGGTGGTTTGGAGAGTTCATTACAACGATTTGCAGGAACTTTACAAAACACACGTCATTGGAAATCTTGTAGGTAGATTAACGGTAGAAAGTTTGTATGTAGAGAAGCTTAATCGGGAGTTTTCTCTGTTAAGTGAAACAGCCGAAGAGCGATATTTGAAAATTATGAAAGAGCAGCCTAATCTTTTTCAGATACTTCCTTTGAAGCATATTGCATCTTATATGGGAATAACGCCACAGGCTCTCAGTAGAATAAGAAAACGAATTTCTTAACCGAG
Organism: Flavobacteriales bacterium UBA2306; assembly: GCA_002345565.1. GTDB lineage: Bacteria > Bacteroidota > Bacteroidia > Flavobacteriales > Weeksellaceae > Epilithonimonas. The sequence goes on from DDVS01000004.1 coordinate 322,499, forward strand.
GTTCATTTTATATGAAAGATAATTGTTCTACTTTTGCAGAAATCAAAGGATTTGAGGATCCAAATGATGGAAAAATAAACAAAAAAGCATTCAGTCTTAGCTGAGTGCTTTTTTGTTTTTTAATTCTTAATTAAAAGCATTATCATAAGTCATCGATGAGAAATCGATTTTGATTATCGCTTGCGAGTCAATTGCGTTTCCATTGCATTTTGCCGGAATCCACGTGGTTTTTAATTTGCTGATAGCATCTTTTAAATCTTTGAGAAACATTTCGCTGTTTGCCACTTTTGGTCCTGCATCAATTTTGGAAATCACACCATTTTTTGTAATCTCAAGCTTGATATAAAATAAGCCGTTAATCACGTAAGTATTCCAATTGGTGCTAAGTTCCAGCTTTTTCTTCAATTCTTTTATAAATTTATCTGTTCCACCGGGATACACCAGACTTTTAAAATTAGCCTCATTACAAGAAGCACTTTTTAACTGATAAACGCCGCGAATACTAAACCCGGTTGTACTGGATGTGGCATCCATAAAAGGAATGTTTTCGGAAAGGCTTGTTTCTTCCACATCATTCTGCGCAAAACTCCAAAAACTCAGCAAAAAACAAACGGAAAATAATAATGATTTCATAGTCTTTTGATTTCTTTGTTTGTAGGAAAATTTATGCCAAAAATCTTTGATTAGCAATAATTTATAAAACTTCTATCTGATTTTTTAACAAATCCTCAAACTCATCTCTTTTTCTGATAAGATGCGCTTTTCCGTCAAGGAACATTACTTCCGCAGGTTTCAATCTGGAATTGAAATTTGAACTCATTTCAAAACCATAAGCTCCGGCATTTCTGAAAACAATAATGTCGCCTTCTCTCACTTCATTGATTTTTCTGTCCCAAGCAAAAGTATCTGTCTCACAGATGTTTCCTACAACAGTGTATATTCTTTCCGGCCCTTTTGGATTCGAAAGATTCTCAATAATATGATAAGAATCGTAGAACATCGGACGAATCAAATGATTAAAACCTGAATTAACACCCACAAAAACAGTTGCCGTTGTTTGTTTGATAACATTTGATTTTACCAAGAAATGTCCGCTTTTGCTTACCAAGAATTTCCCCGGTTCAAACCAAAGTTGGAATTTTTTACCTGTAGATTCTTCGTGTTTTTTAATCGCAGCATTTACTTTTTTTCCAAGAGATTTCACGTCTGTCTCGATGTCGCCATCTTGATAAGGAACTTTGAAACCGCTTCCCATATCCAGATATTTAAGATTTGGGAAATGTTCTGCCAATTCGAACATAATTTCCAGACCTTGAAGGAAGACATCCGGGTCTTTAATTTCGCTTCCCGTGTGCATATGAAGACCTTCAACATTGATGTTGGTGGATTTCATAACACGTTCGATATGACGAAGTTGGTGAATGGAAATTCCGAATTTGGAATCGATATGTCCGGTTGATATTTTATAATTTCCTCCGGCAAAAATATGTGGATTGATTCTCACAAAAATCGGATAAGAACCACCAAATTTATTTCCAAATTGCTCCAAAATCGAAATATTATCGATATTAATATGAACATTCAGAGACATTGCTTCCTCGATTTCTGCAAGGTCAACACAGTTTGGTGTGAAAAGGATTCTGTCATTGGAGAAACCTGCTTTCAAACCCAATTTCACTTCGTTGATAGAAACACAATCAAGAGACGCGCCTAACTTTTCGACGTATTTCAGGATATTGATATTGGTTAAAGCTTTGGCTGCGTAGAAAAATCTTGTGTTCTTCGAGAAAGAAGAAGTCAGTTTTTCGTACTGTTCGCGTATCGAATTAACGTCATAAACATAAACGGGTGTCCCGAATTCTTTTGCTATACTTAGCAAATCCTGATTTGTCATAAGGTAGATTTTTAAAAATAAAAAGGCAGATTCTTATAAAAAGAGTCTGCCGCAATAGATATCTTATGCACGCAACTCTTTATACATTCCAAACCTTAGAGAACCTTACATCTCCCTTTTTCCCGATTTTGCTTTGTTTAAAATATTGCATTGCTTTTGTTAAAATTTTTCGCAAAATTAGAGTTTATCTGTAAATCCTGCAATGTTTTTGTTTGAAGATTTAAAATTAAAGATAATTAAAACGTTTATTTTTTCTTTGCAGGAATCAAGTAAACAATTCCGATATTGTTTTTAGGAATCCCGTCCAGAAGATTATTTGTGATTCTGACATTATATCCATAAACTATTTTAAAACGTACTACTCCTATACCGATTTCTGGTCGAAAATATAAATTAGAATTTTTAAAATCCGTATAATAAATCAGATTAGTTCCTAATGTTATTGCTCCAGCACCTCCCGAAACCCAACCACCGATTTTTGGACCGATGATGAAGTTTTTTCCAGTCAGCAAATTAATTTCAGTCGAAATAAAATAAGCAGAAGAAAACGGGTGATGACCATCGGTTGAATTCTTATATTTCGCCAAACCAATGTCAGCAAAAAGAGAATTTTTCCAAAAATTAACCCCTGTAAGTACAGCTATTTGTCTTTCTATTTTTAAAGAATCTTTTTTGGATTGAGCAGAAAAATTAATGTTTTGAAATATTGTAATTAAAACAAAAAAATGCAGAATTCTTTTCATTAATTTCTATTTTTCAGGAAGCGGAGAAACCTCAAACTCTTTCCTCAAAAGCGCCAATTGCAAATCATTTTGAAGCTCTTGCGTGAATCTCGAAACAGGTAACATCAGCTTTTTAATTTTATCCAAAGATTGAATCTGATGATACAATTCATAAAAACCAAAACCTGTCAATTTTCCATTTTCTAAGATCAGGAAAGACTTTTCGCCCAAAGTTCTTCCGGAAGCCGACCAGATTTCGTTTCTCTTTTTAAGATTGATTTTCTGGGTGAATTCAATCAAATCTTTCAGTTCTTCTTTGGACTTGATGTAATTAATCGCTTTCAGACCTTGCGTAAAACTCTTGAATCTCAACAACGGTTTTTCTTCCTGTTCCTTTTTGATTTTTTCGAGAATAAATTTGTTCTTTCTGTAAAACAAACCGAATGTCAAAGGCTGTCTTTTTTGGATGCCTTTGTTCTGCATCATCAGTTTAGCGATGAGGTCAGTTCCCGTTAATTCGTAAGAGATTTTTTCGGTCTCGTCCTGCAGTTTTTTGTATTTAGCTTTATCAGAATCGAAGATTTTTTTCGCTGATTTATACAAATCTTCAACAACATCAGAATAGATAATTTTTCCTTCGCTGTTTTGGAAATACAGAATTCCGCGTTCGTTTGGAAGGTCTTCCGTCAGAATCTGAATTTTATTAAGATAATTTTTAGCGTGATTTTCCTCTTGTTGAGATTGGATGATTTCGTTGTTTTGGTCTTTAATCATCAATAATTTGAACAAATCCAAAGTCGCTCTTGCATCTCCACTCGCACGATGCGCTTCACTCAAAGGAATTCCAATCGATTTGCAAAGTTTACTCAACGAATAACTTTTCTCATCCGGAATCAATTTTTTAGCTAAAGGAATTGTGTCTAAAGTATTGATTTTGAATTCGTAACCAAGGCGTTTGAACGATTGACGAAGCATTCTGTAATCGAAGTCGATATTATGTCCAACCAAGATAGAATCCTGAGTGATTTCTACAACTCGTTTTGCAATTTCGTGAAATTTCGGAGCTGTCAAAACCATTTTCGAAGTGATTCCCGTCAACTTTTGAACAAAAGCAGAAATCTCACTTTCGGGATTCACGAGCGAGATAAATTGGTCTGTAATCTCGTGACCGTCAAATCGATAGATGGCAATTTCTATAATGCTTTCTTTCCGAAAAGGCGCTCCGTTACTTTCTATGTCTATTACCGTGTACATCTACATTTTTGGATTGTGCAAAATTAAAAAATCAAAGGAGATTTTAGTCAAGCATTCGGTTTTTTATCAATTCTACTTTTTTGATAGAGCCATTAGGAGCTATGGTTATATTTTTTTGTCCTTTTTCAACATAAAAATAATATTCGCTGTTGGAATCTATTAGATAAATATCATTCGCTTTTCCATCATCGTAAGTTATTTTATAGTTGAATTTCATATCATTGTTTTTGATTCTGTCTCTTGCGCTGATTCCAAATCCAACACCACCCCCGAGAAAAAAACAGGCAATCATAACCACAATGGAATTTAGAAATTGCTTTTTAATAAACTTTTTGAATTCTTCTTCTGTTGCATTTATATTTTTTGATAAAAATATCTTGTGAGTCAATGATTCACGAACCCATTTTTTGTGCGAGTTTTTAACCTGATAATTATTAAAAACGTATAATCCCCAAATTATTAAACAAACGGCAATTATCAAAATGGGAAATCTTGTGATGTCGGAAATAGGACTCATCAGAACATCGGTAATTGAAGAAAATTTAATGAAGTTAATTCCTAAAAAATAGAAGAATACGCCGTCTTTCAGAATTCCTAATACAATTAGATAAAAATACCCTAATGGTAAAAGAGTTTGGAGTTTTTCTATCAGTTTATAGTCCATTAATTAGTTTTTATTATCTTCTTTTTTTCATATTGAACATTCCCAAAATAAACTTCGCACCTTCTCTTGCTAAGGTGTTCAAGAAAGTTTTTCCGGCTCGGCTTTCGATGACTTGTTCAAACATTCCCTGTTCTTCTTTTGGTTGCGCTGTTCTTCCTCTTGTCGGCGTTGGAATAACTGTTTGGGTATGTTCTTCGATTCTTTTATTCAGGATTTCGTAAGCACTTTCTTTATCGATTGTCTGCTCGTATTTTCTGACTAATGAAGAGCTGTTCGTCAATTCATCAATTTCTGATGAAGTTAAAACATCCATTCTACTTTCCGGAGAAATTAAATAAGTTTGAACAAGCGGTGTCGGAATTCCTTTTTCGTTAAGAGCAGTTACAAAAGCTTCTCCGATTCCAAGATTTTGGATTAATTCGTTGGCTTTGTAAAACTTAGTGATTGGATAATTTTCTACAGCTTTGTCAATTTCTTTTCTGTCTTTCGCGGTGAATCCTCTCAAAGCGTGCTGAATTTTCAAACCCAACTGACTCAATATATTTTCAGGAACATCGCCCGGAATCTGAGTGATGAAATAAATCCCAATTCCTTTGGAACGAATCAGTTTGACCATTGTTTCAATTTGAGAAAGTAATGCTTTTGAAGCCTCGTTGAAAATCAAATGCGCTTCATCAATGAATAGAACCAATTTTGGTCTCCCACTATCGCCTTCTTCAGGAAAAGTCATATAAATCTCAGCAAACAACGACAACATAAATGTCGAGAAAAGATTTGGTTTGTTCTGAATATCATCAACTCGGAAAATATTCACAACGCCTTTTCCGTCTCTGGTTTTTAACAAATCTTCCACATCAAAACTAGGCTCTCCAAAGAACGTAGAAGCGCCTTGCTGTTCCATTGCGACAATACTTCTGAGAATTGCTCCCAAAGATGCAGGCGCAATCGAACCATAATTATCGGCTAATTCTTTTTTACCAATCGGATTATCAGTCACGTATTGAAGAACTTTTTTCAAATCCTGCAAATCAACAAGGGGTAAAGCTTTGTCATCACAATATTTGAAAACAATCGACATAATGCTTTGCTGAGTGTCATTCAATCCAAGGATTTTACTTAATAAAATTGGTCCAAATTCTAAAACTGTCGCACGAAGTTTAACACCTTTTGCGCCAGAAATGGTCATCAATTCTACAGGAAAACTCTGTGGCGAATAGGGTAATTGCGTTTTAGAATATCGCTCTTTTATGTTGTTGTTTTCCGTTCCTGCTTCGGCAATTCCGGAAAGGTCACCTTTGATATCCATTACCAAAGTTGGGATGCCTGCGTGTGACAATTGCTCTACAAAAACCTGAAGTGTTTTGGTTTTTCCGGTTCCTGTTGCACCTGCGATTAATCCGTGTCTGTTAACAGTTTTCAACGGAATCGAAACGTTGACTTCTGTTATGACTTCGCCGTCAAGCATTCCTTTTCCTAGAACAATGTGGTCTCCTTTGGGATTATATTTTGCGTTGAGGTCGGTGATGAATTTCTCTTTATTGGACATCGATTGGTTTTTTTAACGCTTAAATTTAGAAATAATTCCTTGAAATCTATCTGAAAATTAAAATTTCTAACACTTATCTTTGCATTAAGATTTTTGCCTATGCGAGCTTACAACACCAAAAATTTTCTAAAAATCCTTATCAGTCTGCACAAATCTGATACGTTGAAGATTCTTTTCCCAACGATAATTTTGGTTGGTATCTATTGTTATGGCGTTTATTATTTGGAAGTAGAATATCTGCATCTGAATTCTAAATCGTCCATCAGTAATATCGGGATGATTCATTCTTTACTCGGATTTGTTTTGTCTTTATTGCTTGTTTTTAGGACTAATACTGCTTATGACAGATGGTGGGAAGGAAGAAAGCTTTGGGGAAAATTGGTAAATGACAGTCGGAATTTTGTTATTAAAATTAATAGTATTCTTCCGGAAAATGATCTTAAAAATCGAGCTCAGATTGCAAAATATCTTCGGTTTTTTCCATATTTTTTAGCAAATCATCTTTCCAAAGAATCTACAAGATTGGTTTTGGATGAGGATTTTACAGATTTGAAAAAAGAATTGAAACATCATGCACCTGCAGAATTAATTTTTCTATTGACGAAAAAATTATATCAACTCAGAAACGAAAATAAAATCTCTGACACGGAAATGTTGTTTCTTGATACGCAATTATCTGGTTTTATGGATGTTTGTGGCGGTTGTGAAAGAATTAAAAACACGCCAATTCCTTATTCTTATTCATCCTTCATTAAGAAATTCATTGTTTTTTATGTGTTGGCACTTCCGATTGCCAATGTTGTGAATCTCGGATTTTTTATGATTCCGATTACGATGTTTGTTTATTATGTCCTGATGAGTCTAGAATTGATTGCGGAAGAAATAGAAGACCCATTCAATAACGATGAAAATGATATTCCGATGGAATCTATCGCACAAAATATCGAAAGAAATATTGATTTAATTTTAAATAAAGCCTGATTTTGACAAAGAAACTGAAACTCGAAGAACTTGGAAGAATAGATGTAGAAACCTTCAAAAAAACTGCAAAGATTCCGTTAGTTGTAATTCTTGACAGCGTGAGAAGTATGCATAATGTTGGCGCAATTTTCCGAACGGCTGATGCTTTTTTGGTAGAGAAAATTGTTCTTTGCGGCATCACGCCTCAACCGCCTCATCGCGAAATACACAAAGCTGCATTGGGCGCAACTGAAAGTGTTGACTGGATTTTTGAAGAAAATATCAATACTGCCATTGATAATCTTAAGAAAGAAAATTTCAATATTATCGGAATCGAACAAACTTCAACAAGTCAACTCATTTCTGATTTTGAAATTAATCCTGAAAAAAAATACGCTTTAATCCTAGGAAATGAAGTAGATGGAATTTCGGACGAAGCTTTAGATAATATTGATACTTTTCTTGAAATTCCCCAACTCGGAACCAAGCATTCTCTTAATGTAAGTGTCTGTGGCGGAATTGTAATCTGGGAATTTGCGAAGAATCTGGGAATTAGAAAATAAAAAAACTGCAAACACCAGAGGTGCTGCAGTTTGAAATAAATCTAATAAAAAGTAAAAATGAAAGGCGACAAAGATATGCTTTTAGATTAATACAAAGCAATAGTTTTGAAAAAAAATCTAAAATTTTTTAAAAATATCTCTGGCAAAGGAATTTTTGTAAATTAGCATAATGTTTATAAAAGATTATATATCGAAGGATTATCCGGTTTTCAATTCTCGGGACTCTATAGAAGAGGCTTGCGAAGTGGCAAATGAATTTGGATATTCTCACGTTTTCATCATAAAAGGAGGTGTTTTCCAAGGCGGGCTAAGTCAATCTTTTTTGGAAGAAAGTCCGGAAGGCGTCTTAGATAGTCTCAATATTCATTATGAGCGTTTTGCCATTATGGAAGATAGTAGTCTTTTGGATAGCATCAAGCTTTTTCATACGTTTAATGCGAATGTGATTCCGGTGATTTCCAAAGAAGAAAAATATCTGGGTTACATCTCTTGCGATGATATCTTCAATGAGTTTTCAAAATATCCGTTGTTTTCTGAAAATGGAGCTATTCTTACCATCCAGACCAACGGCTTGCATTATTCTATGACGGAGATTTCCCAGATTATAGAAAGTAATAATGCTAAAATCTACGGATTGTTTATCAATTCCATCAAAGAGGATTCTATAGAAATCGCGCTTAAAATCAGTAATGAAAATCTGAGCTCTATCGACGAGACTTTTGAAAGATATGGCTACAACGTGGTTCACAAACATTATAATGACGAGAAAGACGAATTGTTGAAAGACCGTTTCGGATTTTTCCAAAAATTCCTGGAGTTCTAATTTATGAAAGCAGCCATTTATTCCCAAAAGAAGGATCTGGATACGTTTTTGTATCTCAATAGATTCATTTCCGAATTGGCCCATAGGGAAGTTGCGGTAGTTCTTCATAAAGAAATGGCAGAAAAACTGAATTTCTCCAAAGAATTTGATACATTTTCCTGCAAAGAGGAACTTAAAAATAAAAATGTCAACATCGTTTTCAGTTTTGGTGGCGATGGAACCATTCTAAATGCGCTGACTTTTATCCAAGACCTTGAGATTCCAATCATTGGTGTTAATACAGGGCGATTAGGATTCTTAGCGAATTTCCGAAAAGACCAGATTTTCGACGAATTGGATTCTATCATTCTTGAAAAAAATTATAATATCAGCGAGCGTTCTGTTATCAAGATTACAACGGACAGCAATTCTGAAATTGATTTTCCTTTTGCTTTGAATGATGTGAGTCTTTCAAGAAAAGAAACAACCTCGATGATTACTGTGGAATCTTACATCAATGAAGAATTCCTAAATGTTTTCTGGGGCGACGGATTGATTGTTTCCACACCGACTGGTTCTACAGCTTATTCGTTGAGTTGTGGCGGACCGATTATTTCTCCAGCCAATGATAATTTCGTCATCACACCGATTGCGCCACACAATTTGAATGTACGCCCATTGATTGTGAAAGACGATTCTAAAATCAAATTAACCGTGAAAAGTCGTGTTCCGCAATATACTTTGGCTTTAGATTCTCGTCTTTATCATATGGAAGTCGGCAACGAAATCATTATTGAGAAATCAGAGTTCTCATTATTTCTCATCAAACCGAAAAATTTCAGCTTCTACGAAACCATTCGCCAGAAACTACTTTGGGGGAATGATAAGAGGAATTAACAAATAAATATTGGTCTTGACATAAGACATATAAATCGAAACTTTGAATAATTAATAATTTCGTAAGTTTACAGTCCAAAAAAAATCTTAAAATATAATAAAAATGAGCAGAAAATTTCCGGCCGGGGTTGCAACAGGTTCTTTAGTAACAGAAATCTTTGAATATGCCAAAGAAAAGCAATTCGCACTTCCGGCAGCCAATGTTATTGGTTCTAGTAATATCAACGCAACGCTAGAAACAGCAGCAAAACTTAATGCGCCAGTTATTATCCAGTTTTCAAACGGAGGTTCTATCTTCAATGCTGGAAAAGGTTTGAGCAACGAAGGACAACAAGCAGCTATTCTTGGTGCAGTTGCTGGAGCAAAACATATCCATACTTTGGCAGAAGCTTACGGAGCAACTGTCATCCTTCACACAGATCACTGTGCGAAAAAATTGTTACCTTGGGTTGATGGTCTTTTGGATGCAAGTGAAGAGTTTTACAAACAAAACGGAAAATCTCTGTACTCATCTCATATGCTAGATCTTTCAGAAGAGCCTTTAGAAGAAAATTTAGAAATTTCTGCTAAATATTTCGAAAGAATGGCCAAAATGGGAATGACACTAGAAATTGAATTAGGAGTAACCGGAGGTGAAGAAGATGGTGTTGACAACTCTGATGTTGATAGCTCAAAACTATACACTCAGCCAGAAGAAGTAGCTCACGCTTACGAAGTGTTGAAAGCTGTTTCTGATAACTTTACCATTGCAGCTGCTTTTGGTAACGTACATGGAGTTTACAAACCAGGTAACGTAAAACTGACTCCAAAAATTCTTGACAATTCTCAGAAATATGTTCAGGAGAAATTTGGAACAGGAGAGAAGCCGGTAAATTTTGTATTCCACGGAGGTTCTGGTTCTACTTTGGAAGAAATCAGAGAAGCTATCGGTTATGGTGTTGTGAAAATGAACATCGATACAGATCTGCAATTTGGTTATACAGAAGGAATCAGAGATTATATGACAGAGAAAATCGATTATCTAAAACATCAGATTGGAAATCCGACTGGCGAAGATGCTCCTAACAAGAAGTTCTACGACCCAAGAGTTTGGGTAAGAAATGGAGAAGAAACTTATATTAAGAGATTGACTCAGGCTTTTGAAGACCTGAACAATATTAATACACTTTAATAAATAATTTATAAGTGATAAATGATGATTGACTTATTCTTTCATCATTTATCATTTATCATTCATCAATTATAGATTTATGGCATTTGATTGGTTTAAAAGAAAAACACAAAACATTACCACTTCTACGGAAGATAAAAAAGATGTTCCAAAAGGTCTTTGGCACAAAACACCGACAGGTAAAATTATTGAAGCAGAAGAACTTAGGGCCAATAACTTTGTTTCTCCGGAAGATGGTTTCCATGTAAGAATCGGAAGTAGAGAGTATTTTGATATTTTGTTTGACGACAGAAAATTCAAAGAACTGGATGCCGATGTAGAAAGTGTTGATATCCTTAAATTTAAAGATACCAAATCTTATACAGACCGCCTGAAAGAGGTTAAATCGAAAACAAAACTGACCGATTCCATCCGTAATGCTACAGGAAAAGTAAACGGTGTGGAAATGGTTGTTTCTTGTATGGATTTTGCGTTCATTGGTGGTTCTCTGGGCTCTGTAATGGGAGAGAAAATCAGAAGAGCGATTGATTATGCAATCAAACATAAATTGCCATACATGATTATTTGCCAATCTGGTGGAGCCAGAATGCAGGAAGCAGCTTACTCCTTGATGCAATTGGCTAAGGTGCAGGCAAAACTGGTTCAGCTTTCGGATGCAGGCTTGCCTTACATCGCTTATTTAACCGACCCAACTTTTGGAGGAATTACCGCCTCTTTTGCAATGACTGCCGATTTGATTATTGCTGAACCTACGGCTTTAATTGGATTTGCCGGTCCTAGAGTAATCCGGGAAACTATTGGTAGAGATTTACCGGAAGGTTTCCAGACATCAGAATTTTTGCAGGAAAAAGGCTTTGTAGATTTCATCGTGAAAAGAACGGAAATTAAGCAGCAAGTTTCCAGAGCAGTGAAGCTTTTGATCCACGAATATCATTAATTTTTAAATTTTTAAAAAAATCACTCTCTCGGATCCGGGAGAGTTTTTTATGAGATTTATAGGTATATTTTTCAGAACCTTGTCATCATTGACATTAAAAAAACTATGGATTGTCTTTTCAATTGGCATTTTTCATCCATTATTTGCGATGCTATACACCTACGCCAGTTTAAAAGCATTCCAAAAAGCTAAAGAATTATACCCGGAAACCAGTACAAATAACGGTGAGGGAAACGCCTTCCGACACGCATATTGGTGTTGTCTTATTATGATGTATTTCTGCAAGGTTTCTTCTCCGGAAAAGTCTTTGAAGTGGTGTAAAAAGCTAACAGATATGCACGAGGAACTTTTTCCCAATGAACCGCTGGAAACCAAAATGGATTTGCATAACAACAAAGTTGGGATGGATTATTTTATGAGCCTTTTGCCAGGAGTTCATCGTCAGTTTTTTGAAAGTAGTTTTTTTGTGAACGAGCTCAGGAAAAGAACTAAAAATGCAGTTTTATTAAAATCTCTAGATGAGCAGGTTGGCAATGACGTTTTGATTTACTTAGAATAGAAAATATTTTTCCGTAATATTTAGAAACAAAACTGGCGATACTACAAGAGAATCGCCAATCAAAAAAACTAAATATATTTCGAAAGTTTTACCACGCTTTTACAGCACCTCCTTTGAAGGTTTGTTTAGCAGCAGATTCTACTTCCATAGATTGATAAGATTGTACGAATTTCTTGACTTTATCATCATTTTTGTTGTCTTCTCTGGATACGATAAGATTAGCATAAGGTGAATCTTTATCTTCTGTGAAAAGACCTTCTTTTTCCGGGTCAAGTCCTGCTTGAGCCGCAAAATTATTATTGATGATTGCCAAAACCACTTCTTTATCTTCCAAGACTCTTGGGATTTGTGGCGCTTCTAATTCTAAAATTTTCAAATTTTTCGGGTTTGCAATAATATCAGTTACTTTTGGAAGCAAACCAACGCCGTCTTTTAACTTTAATAATCCTTGCTTTTGTAATAATAATAAAGAACGTCCGCCATTGGTCAGATCATTTGGAATAACGATAGTTTGACCGGTTTGTAACTCGGAAATTGATTTTATCTTTTTAGAGTAAGCAACAATTGGAAATACAAAAGTTTTCCCCACAACAGCTAATTTATAACCGCGCTGTCTAGATTGTTTTTCCAAATAAGGCAAATGCTGAAAAGCATTCACGTCCACATCGCCTTGACTCAAAGCTTCATTGGGAACAACATAATCGTTAAATGTTACCAATTCTACATCCAACCCATATTTTTCTTTCGCAACTTTTTTTGCAGCTTCTGCTAGATTTTGTTCTGGTCCAGTTGCGATTCCGACTCTTAAAACGTTCGGGTTTGATTCTCTTTTGTTGCAGGCTGATAAAGTAATGATAGCTAAAGCTAAAGTAAATATTTTCAGTTTACTCATTTTATTTCTATTGTTATTTAGGAATTCGTGAACCTTCGGTTTCATTTTTTTATAATTTTATCTATGATTGAATTTTTTCGAAAGCAGGTCTCCGCAAATCTGAATAATGAAAACCAGCACAATTAATAATATAAGGACAGAATTCATTACCGCAAAATCGTATCCGATATAACCGTATTGATAACCAACTTGTCCTAATCCACCGGCTCCAACTGCACCTCCCATTGCAGAATAACCAACTAAAGTAATTAATGTAATACTCACATTATTGATTAATGACGGCAAAGCTTCTGGTAAAAGGACTTTTCGGATGATTTGAAGCGGTTTTGCGCCCATTGCTCTCGCTGCTTCTATCAAGCCTGAAGGTATTTCCAACAGGCTGTTTTCTACCAATCTCGCGATGAATGGAGCAGAACCTACACTCAACGGAACCAATGCCGCTGCAACACCAATCGACGTTCCAACGATAGTTCTTGTGAATGGTATCATCCAGACAATGAGAATGATAAAAGGAATCGAGCGGAAAATATTGACTATAATTGATACGATTTGATGTGATATCTTATTTTCCAATAATTGTCCTTTTCTTGTAAGGAAAAGAAAAATTCCCGTCGGTAATCCTAAAACAAATCCGAAAAATCCTGAAACCAAGGTCATTACAACAGTTTCAATCGTCCCTTGAAATAACAAATTGATAATACTATCCGACATAACCTAAAATTTCTGTGTTTACATATTCATTTTCCAAGTAAGCCAAAGCTTCATTGGTATTTCCTTCTTTCAGTTCCAAAAGCAAAACGCCGAAGTTCAAGTGACCAACATATTCTAATTGAGCACTGATAATCTTTGCTTTAACATTGAATTTTTCGTATAAATTAATGATAACAGAACTCTGCGCTTCGTTTCCGCTAATGAGAATTTTGACCAAAGGATTATTGTCTTCGCTATTAATATTACTTATAGAATTCTGATAAATCGAAGGCAATTCCACATTCAAAGAAGATTGAATGAAACCTTTTGTGATTTCTTTTTCCGGATGAATGAAAATCTTTTCTACCTTTCCTTGTTCGGCTAATTGTCCATTGTCAATCACCGCAACTTTATCACAAATACTCTTAATCACTTCCATTTCGTGAGTGATGAGAAGAATTGTAAGATTTAATTTTTGATTGATAGACTTTAGAAGTTGTAGAATCGATTTCGTGGTTGCTGGGTCAAGCGCACTTGTCGCTTCGTCACATAACAAAACTTTCGGGTCATTTGCCAAAGCTCTTGCAATCGCAACTCTCTGTTTTTGTCCGCCTGAAAGGTTCGCGGGATAATCTTTTGCCTTTTCTTTCAGCCCAACCAATTCCAAAAGCGAGTCCACTTTTTCCTTGATTTCCGATTTCGATTTTCCTTCCAATTCCAACGGAAAAGCCACATTATCAAAAACAGTTCTTGATGATAACAAATTGAAATGCTGGAAAATCATCGCAATTTTTCTTCGTTCCAAGGTCAGTTGAGAATCGGAAAGTTTTGTCAATTCAATTCCATCAACAATGACTTTTCCATCGTTTGGTTTTTCCAAAAGATTGACGCATCGGATGAGTGTACTTTTTCCCGCGCCCGAAGTTCCAATTACACCGAAAATTTCCCCTTTTTCAACAGTCAGGGAAACGTCCGACAAGGCTTGGATAACCTTATTTTTGGTAGTAAAACGTTTGGAAACGTTTATCAATTCAATCATTTTTATTCATTAGTTAAAAAATAAAAAACCTTTCACATAGAAGTATGAAAGGTTTTCAAAATAAACACACTATTATTACTTCTTCATATATATTCGAAAAGTTAAATCGTAGCAACAAAACATTCTTCCTGACATAATAGTGTTTTAAAAAAAGCCTGTGCAAAAGTAAAAACTCAATTCATACTAAACAAGTATAATTTAAAATAAATGACAAATGTCAGTTTTTATAATAATCGTTTGAGCTACTTTTTCCGCCTGTAGTTTATCCTGAGCTTGTCGCAGGACTCCCAAACCTAACGCAGTGGTTCGACGAAGTCAATCTTTTCACTCCACTGCGTTGCGTAAAAAGGATTTCCGCTCAAGTCGGGTCGCGACAATTCGACTTCAAATTTTAGAATAATATTTACCGTGAAGTTTGTCATTCCGTAGGAATCTAAATATAACATTTATAGTTTCCGTTGTTGAGATTCCTGCGGAATGACAATATTATGTTTAAGGACTACAAACAGTTTTAAAAACCAACTTCTAAAATCTCATATCTTTTCTTACATTTACTAAAAATTAATTTTCCGAATGGTTCTAAGCAGGATTTGGTCCGCCTTCATCATAATTGCAATTGCGGTTGCATCTGTCAAATATTTTAGTTCTGAGAATTACAGTCAGATTTTCAACGATATGGTTGTTGGAAAAGGGGGCGATACGATTCAGATTTCTCAAAAACCATTGGCTCAGATGTCGACTGAGATTCAGAAATCTTTACTGACCAATCCGGATTTCGAAGAAAGTCACATCCATTACAAAATGGATTCTCTTCAAAATGTCAAAACTTACAGAGTTGCAGAAACCGATGGTGTGATTGGAACCAGCGAAACAGCGGTCAACATCTGCCTGAAATTGATTGGAATTATGGCTTTATTTATGGGCTTTATGAGCATTGCTGAAAAAGCAGGCGGAATTAATTTCCTTAGTCGATTGATTCAGCCATTCTTCTCGAAATTATTTCCAGAAATTCCAAAAAATCACCCTTCATTCGGGCATATGATGTTGAATTTCAGCGCCAATCTTCTTGGTCTGGACAACGCTGCAACACCTTTTGGACTTAAAGCAATGGAAAGTCTCCAAACCCTGAACCCTGATAAAGATAAAGCGAGTAATGCACAAATTATGTTTCTCTGTCTTCACGCCAGCGGATTGACATTGATTCCGGTTTCCATTATTGCGATTCGTTCTTCAATGGGTTCAGAAACACCAACAGATATCTTTCTGCCTTGTATGATTGCGACTTTTTGTGCAACAATGGCAGCGATGATAATTGTTTCTATCAGACAAAAAATCAATCTTTTTCAGCCGATTGTTTTAGCTTACGTTGGCGGAATTTCAGCGATTATTGCATTGTTGGTTTTGTATCTCGTTCAATTGAATAAAGAAGAATTAGACTCATTCAGCAAAGTGATGAGCAACGGAATTATCCTGTTGATTTTCTTTGCAATAGTTCTCGGCGCAGTTTATAAAAAAATCAACATTTTCGATGCGTTTATTGACGGTGCAAAAGAAGGATTTACAGTTTGCGTCAAGATTATTCCATATTTGGTTGGGATGTTGATTGCGATTTCGTTACTCAGAACCAGTGGCGTTTTTGATGTGATTATTGACGGAATGAAATGGATTGCCAGTGCATCACATCTCGATACAAGATTCGTGGACGGATTACCGACAGCTTTGATAAAACCGTTATCGGGTTCCGGAGCTCGCGGAATGATGGTGGACACAATGAAAACTTTTGGAGCTGATAGTTTTCCGGGGAAATTATCCGCAATTCTTCAAGGGAGTTCTGATACGACTTTCTATGTCATTGCGGTTTATTTTGGTTCGGTTGGAATTAAAAATACAAGATACACCGTTGGTTCGATGCTTTTGGCAGATTTGGTTGGCGTGATTACTGCGATTGTTTTGGCTTATTTGTTTTTTGGGTAATAATTTGCCAATCTAAGAAGGTGTAAAAAAACCTTTAAACCACAAAAGTCACATAAGAAAATCGAAAAAACTGTTAAAAAAGAGACAAAAGCTAAGGTTTTTAAAACAGATTTCTTTTTTGAACTTTTATTAAACTAAAAAAAAGTAACAGCTTTTGTTACTTATGTGGTTTCAATGAAAATTTGAACAGACTCTAAATCCGAACAATTAAAACCTAATCAATGATTCAAGATAAAGATTTTACGCTTAGATTAATAAGACAATTAACGCAGGCTTTAGAAAAATTATTGCTTGGAAAACAGGAGGAAAGCTTAATGCAGAAAGAGTTGGATTTTGATTCTTTGATGAAGGATATTTTTAAAAAGGATTTTAATGATATTGCTTCAAAGTCCAAAGAAAAAATTATCGAAATCGTAAAAGAAAGAGAGCCTAAAGACCACGCAGATTATTACGAGATGCTTGGGAATCTTTTTATGTTTCATTACAGAACGGAAAGTAAACTTGATTTTGCTGACAAAGCCAAAATATTCTACGAATTATATCTGAAAACCAGCGGAATTTTCGCCTTACCAGTTATTAATAGAATCAACGAATTGAAAGTTGTATTAAAATAAATTAATTTTGACTGTTTTAGTGGGATTAAAATAAAAAGATTGTTCTTTTATTTGTATTTTTGACGGCTATCCGAAATTATTATGATTTTCAGTACAAAAAAACAAAGTAAATTTAGTTATGTAGAAGCAGGAGAAGGACATCCAATGGTGTTGCTTCACGGTTTGATGGGCGGTTTGAGTAACTTCGATAAAATGATCAAATTCTTTTCGGATAAAGGTTATAGAGTTCTTGTTCCGCAACTTCCTATTTATGATTTACCGATTCTGAACACCAATCTTGCATCAATCGCCAAGTTTGTGGCAAAATTTATCACAGAGGTTGTTGGAAAGCCGGTGACAATAGTAGGAAACTCTATGGGTGGACATATTGGATTAATACTTACCACCACACGACCGGAGTTGGTTAGAAATCTTGTGCTTACAGGGAGTTCCGGACTTTATGAAAGAACTTTTGGAGACAGTTTTCCGAGAAAAAGTGATAAAGAGTATATCAAGAAAAAAACTCAGGATGTTTTCTATGACCCGATTGTCGCAACGGATGAGTTGGTAGACGAGGTTTTTGCGGTCGTAAATGACAGAATGAAAGGTATAAAAACCGTGATGCTGGCAAGAAGTGCCATCAAACATAATATGCTGGCCGATTTGCCCAAAATCACCTGCCCTACCTGCATCATTTGGGGAAAACAAGACAATGTTACACCACCAGAAGTGGCGGAAGATATGCACAAATTTATCCCAAATTCTGAGTTACACTGGATTGATGAATGTGGGCATGCCGCAATGATGGAAAAACCGCATGAGTTTAACGAAATTCTTTATGAATGGCTTAAAAGAGTGATGTAACTCTATTCAAAATAAAAATATCCAGAACCATTAGGAAATTAAGTTTTAATTAAAATAAATTTGATTCTTAATGGTTTTTTAAATGATAAAAATATGGTAATCAAAACCGCAGAATTTGTAAAAAGCAGTCAGAAATGGCAAGATTGTCCAGAACCGAATTTGCCAGAATATGCTTTTATAGGACGTTCCAATGTGGGAAAATCTTCGCTTATCAACGCCATGATGAATCATAAAGATTTGGCGAAAACTTCACAAACACCAGGTAAAACGCAACTGATTAATCATTTTTTGGTCAATGAAAATTGGTATCTTACAGATTTACCTGGTTATGGATATGCCAAGGTATCAAAAAGAATCAGAAAAGATTTTGAAAAATTGATTACTAATTATATTCTTAACAGAAGAAATCTCGTTAATCTATTTGTTCTTATTGATATTCGCCATAATCCTCAGAAGATTGATATGGAATTTATTGAGTGGTGTGGAGAGAGCGGAATCCCATTTTCCATTGTGTTTACCAAAGCAGATAAAATGAAACCCAATGCAGCGAAAGACAATGTGGAAAAATATAAAGAAGAATTGCTGAAAACATGGGCAGATTTGCCAGAAATCTATGTAACCTCCGCAGAAAAAAAAGAAGGCGGCGATCTGATTTTGAATTTTATCCAGAAAACCAATGAGTTTTTGACCAATAACAAAGTAAATTTCAATGAATAAACTGGTGTGGAACATCAAAACATTTGATGAGCTTACAACAAAAGAACTTTATGCCATTATAAAAGCAAGAGTTAATGTATTTGTAGTAGAACAAGACTGTCCTTATCCGGATTTGGATGATTATGACCAAAAAGCCATTCATCTTTGGGCCGATATGGAAGGAGAGGTTTTTGCTTATTGCAGGATTTTTGATCAAGGAATTAAATACATGGAAAGTTCTATCGGCCGAGTTATTACTACAGAAAAAGCCAGAGGTACAGGTTTAGGAAAGCAGCTTATAGAGTACGCTTTGGACATTATCAATAACCGTCTGGGAACCTCCGAGGTTAGAATTTCTGCTCAAGATTATTTACTGAATTTTTACTCTGGATTCGGGTTTTTGGATACCGGCAAGAAATACCTTGAAGATAATATTCCGCATACAGAGATGCTGAGGAAATAAAAATAGCCTAGAGAATAAACCCTAAGCTATCTTTTCTGAAAAATGAATGTATTTTGATTCGTGTTCTTACGATTATTAGTTTCGGGAGCAAAATTAAATACATAAAATCACATTTCCTTACGGGAAACCGTAAAATGGGAAAAAAAATTAAAAAAAAATTAAATTATTCCCAAATCTTTACAAAAAGCAATCATTTGTTCGTTATTATTGACTTTTAATTGAATCTTTATAGTGTTCAATCTTTTCTCTACACTGCTCAAACTATTTGGAATAAGATCAAGAGTTTTTAAATGTTTAGGGATTTCCTTTTGAAGAACACCTTCGGAAAGTAGCTGAAGAATGGTAATATCATAATTACTAAACTCCAAGGTATTAAGACTTTTAACAGGCAATTTAAGATTATGAGAAAGATAGCTTTTACCTTCGTAAACCGCTTCTACCGCATTTTTTAACTCTTTGGAATCAGATCTTGCTTTTCTCACATAGGCATTAATGTCGTCATCTTTAAAAAGAGAATCTATAACGCCCAATCTGTGTTCCGCAGAAAAGACAATTGTTCTAAGCTTTGGTTGATTTTCCCTGCAACATTTAATAAGCTCTCTTCCATTTTTTATGTTTTGATTTCTATGATCCTCTTCAAACGATAAATCTGTAATTAAAACATCATAAGGCAGGCCAGACTTCAATGCTTTTTTATGGCAAGCATAAGCGTCATCACAGTAATAAACGTAGTCTATTACAGGAATTTTTAGCTCCTCCATTACTTTCTGAACAGAAAAATTACTGCTCTCATGATCTTCTGCAATTAAAATTTTTTGGAACATACGCTTTTAGAATTTAATAGAAATTTTAAGACCATCATCAACGCTTTCGTTAATAAAATTGGCGTGGATGTTTGACAATCGGGAGAGGATGTTAGTAAAACCATTTCCAGCAACGAAGTTTGTGGGCAAACCTATACCATTATCACGATATTGGATTTCATACTCTTCCTTATGTTTGATAAATCTTAAAATCACTTGGCTTGCCTGGCTGTGTTTTTTCATATTTACCAAAAGCTCCCTAATTACAAATTGCAATTCCTGTTTTTGAACTTGAGTGAGGAATTTCCAAAATTCATAATCATTTCCGATTACGATTATTTGTGTTTCGGTATTATCAAAAGAATGGATCATTGCAGACATCTGCTCGTTAAAGTCTTGGTCCATTGGCTTTTGGTAAGACAGATCTCTGGATTTTTCATACATCAATTCTAGTTTATCTAAGACTTTTTCTTTTGATATTTCTTTTTGATTTTCTATACCGGCCATTACTTCATAGATCCCGTTTGCTACCACATCGTGTATTTTTTTTGAAAAATCCAGGCGTTGGTTTTGCAGTTTATTTTCCGATTCCAAGATGAGTTTTTCTCTTTTTTTAGCGATCCATATGTAGGCAAAAATGATACAGATAAGAATAGTAAAAATCAAAATTAAGGTGATTATTTTTTGTCTTTCAACCTGATGTTTATGTTCTTGATGTTCTTTTTGAAATTCTAGATTTTCACTTTTCGCTTTTTCACTTTCAAAACGGATAACGGCAAATTGATTTTTGGATTGATTCTGTGCGTTTTTTAGGCTGTCATCAATTTTTGTATAGTCTTGAAAATAAGAACGGGCGGCATCTGCATCAGAAACTTTTATAAGCGTTTGGAGCGCTTCTAGCTGGTCTGTAGGATAATCAAGTTTCTTTGCGATGTTTAACATTTTTAATGCAAAAATACGGGCAGAGTCTTTATTTTTTTTTAGAAAATAAGAAGAAAGATAAGCATAGGCTGCATCCTTGGTCCAGTCGTCTTCAAAATTTTGACTAAGCTGCTCTGCTAAAAGATAATTTCTTGAGGGATTAAAAGTGTTGTCATAAAACCATTTTGAACGCGAAAAATTGAGCAACAACTTAGGATAGTATTCGCTGTTTTGACCCACGCTGTCCAATAATTTTTGATAGATAGCAATGGCCTCAGGATATCTTTTTTGATTATGGAACAAGACCGCAAAATTATTGTCCAGCATCATCTTGTCAATTTGGTTGTTAGCGAAAGGTCTTGCTTTTTTGTAAAACTTTAATGCGTCATCATAATTTTTCAAACTGTTAGAATTGATTCCCAGGTTGTTATAATTACAAAATATAAGATCTGCTTGCGTAGAATCTTTTTCATTAAGAAATTTTGTAGCTTCTAGACTGGTTTCTATGCTTCCCAAATAATCGCCGAGATTTTCTTGCAAAAAAGCCATATTAACCAGACTTTTTCCTATGCCCAGGCTATCATTATTTTTTGTGAATAATTCTTTGGCCTGGTTAAAGTAAAAAAAAGCGCTATCCAGATCGTTTTTGTCTTGAAAAACGAAAGCTTTTTTGTAAAATGTATTGTTATGATTCTTTTTGAAAGATTTTTGCGGCTCTTTTTTGGTACAAGCGAGGCTTACCAACATCAACAAAAACCAAGCGGTCTTCTTCAAGATTTTACTTTTTATCCGAAATTTAAGAAAAATCAAGCAGAGGATTTGAAAAATATGTATTAAAAATGATTTTATAATTATTTTTGTTCAAATTATCTTACAAAAAAGATGTCTATACAGGTTTTAGAACAATATTTACCCGCCAATACACTTCCTTTTCTTAAAAAGTGGTTTTCCAACTTCCGAATTCATATCAAAATTACAAAAGACAGGAATAGTAAATTGGGAGATTACAGAAAAATGCCGGACAAATCACATCAAATAACGATTAATTCTAGCTTAGACAGGCAGCTCTTTTTTTTTGTTTTGACCCACGAGTTGGCGCACCTGATTGCTTTCGAGAAATTTAACAATAGAATAGCTGCCCATGGCAAAGAGTGGAAAGAGACCTTCCGGGAAATGCTTTTGGAAAGCATAGAAATTTATACAAAAGATTTGCAGCCTATTATACTCAATTTTTCTAGAAACCCCAAAGCTAATTATATGGCAAGTCCGGAATTAGTGCGTTATTTCCATATTGAGAATCCGGAAGATAATGCGGTTTTTGTTGAAGATTTGTCGTTAAATGATTGTTTTCTCTATAAAAACGAAGAATACAAGATTCTCGAAAAAAGGAAAAAATTGTATCTTTGTGAAAATCATGTAAATTCAAAAAAATATTTATTCCGGCCATTAGCAAAGGTCGAAAAACTAATACTAGATGAAAAATAACAATTACTGCATTATTATGGCAGGCGGAATCGGGAGTCGTTTCTGGCCAATGAGTACACAAAAGTTTCCAAAACAGTTTCACGATATCCTTGGCACGGGCAGAACAATGATCCAACAGACTTTTGACCGGATTAGCCAAATTATCCCTGTGGAAAATATCTATGTAATAACCAATCAAGAATATGTAGAACTCACTATACAGCAGTTGCCAGAAGTGCCCGTAAGCAATATTGTAGGAGAGCCAGCGATGAAAAATACATCTGCCTGTAACCTTTATATGGCTAAAAAAATAGAAGCGGTAAATGCTAACGCCAATGTTATTGTAATGCCGGCAGATCATTTAATCCTTAAAGAAAAAAGCTTTTTGGATAAAATAGAACTAGCTTTTGATATTGTTTCCAAAAATGACTATTTGGTAACCTTAGGCATTACGCCAACAAGACCAGATACGGGATATGGTTATATTCAGTTTATACAAAACAAAGAGGAACCTATTTCTAAAGTTAAAACTTTTACAGAAAAACCTAATCTGGAGATCGCAAAAAGCTTTATAGAATCTGGAGATTTCCTTTGGAACGCTGGCATTTTTATCTGGAGTACAAAAAGTATTCTGAAGGCTTTTAAAAAATATCTCCTAGAAATGCTGAACCAATTCAACAGCTGTGAATATAATTGTGAAGCAGAAAAAGAATGTATAGCAATGATATATCCAACCGTGTCAAAGATTTCCATTGATAATGGGATTTTGGAGAAAGCTAACAATGTCTATGTAATCCCTGCCAATATTGGCTGGAGCGATCTTGGAACCTGGACTTCGGTTTATACTAATGCTAATAAAAATGATGATAACAATGCTATCAGCTCCAAAAATGTGTTGACTTATAATTCTAAAGGGAATGTTATCAGAATCAAAAATCAAAATAAAGCGGCTGTAATAGATGGCCTCAAAAATTATATAGTAGTAGATACAGAAAAAGCCCTCCTGATTTGTCCAAGAGATAATGATCAATTAATAAAAGATTATGTCCAGGACCTCAAAAATCTAAAAAAAGGAGAAAGGTTTATGTAAACTATACATATTGCATTGAAAATCAATAAACTCTTTGGTAATTGTCAAAGAGTTTTTTATTTTTAACAAACCTAAAATAAAAATACAATGCTTATAAAAATTTATGGCGCAGCTATCCATGGCGTTTCGGCACAAATCATTACCATAGAAGTCAATGTACATACAGGTGTGGGCTATCATTTAGTAGGCCTTCCAGACAATGCGATAAAAGAAAGCAGTTATAGAATTTCTGCCGCACTTAAGAATTCCGGATTTAAAATTCCGGGAAAAAAAATTACCATCAATATGGCACCGGCAGATCTTAGAAAAGAAGGATCTTCATACGATATGAGCATTGCATTAGGTATTTTGGCTGCCTCGGACTTAATAAAAGCAGAAAATATCAGTCAATATTTAATAATGGGCGAATTATCTCTGGACGGCGGAATACAAGCAATAAAAGGCGTTTTACCCATTGCAATAAAAGCCAGAGAAGAAGGTTTCAAAGGTATTATCCTACCCAAACAGAACGCTAGAGAAGCCGCCATTGTGAATAATCTGGAGGTGTATGGAATAGAAAATATACAACAGGCCATTGATTTTTTTAACGAAGATTTACCCTTAGAAAAATTCGAAATAGATACCAGAAAAGAGTTTCAAGATAAAATAGATCATTTCCCTTTTGATTTTGATGAAGTAAAAGGACAGGAAACAGCAAAACGCGCCATGGAAGTTGCTGCGGCAGGTGGTCATAATATCATTCTCATCGGCTCGCCGGGAAGTGGAAAAACTATGATTGCTAAACGGCTTCCAAGTATTCTTCCCCCACTAAGCCTCAAAGAAGCTTTAGAAACAACAAAAATCCATTCCGTTGCAGGCAAAATGGGAGCAGAAACGTCGTTAATGACCATCCGCCCGTTCCGTTCGCCTCATCATACCATTTCTGATGTCGCTCTCGTTGGTGGCGGAAGTTATCCCCAACCGGGAGAAATTTCTCTTGCGCATAACGGGGTTTTATTTCTGGATGAAATGCCGGAATTCAAAAGAACAGTGCTGGAAGTCATGAGGCAGCCTTTGGAGGACCGCGTTGTAACCATTTCCCGCGCAAAATTTACTATTGAATATCCGGCCAGTTTTATGCTTGTTGCCAGTATGAACCCCAGTCCCAGCGGTTATTTTCCGGATGATCCCAATAATACATCCTCTGCTTTGGAAATGCAACGTTATATGAATAAATTATCCGGACCTCTGCTCGATAGAATAGATATTCATATCGAAGTTTCCAAAGTGGAATATGAACAACTGGCGGAAAAAAGAAAAGGAGAAAGCAGTGCCAATATAAGAAAACGGGTTATCAACGCAAGAAATTTACAAACCGAGCGCTACCAAGATCTTGAAATCAATTACAATGCGCAAATGGGCCCGAAGGAAATTGAAAAATATTGTGAGCTAGATCAATATTCACAACTTCTCATCAAAGCCGCAATGCTCAAACTTAATCTCTCTGCAAGAGCTTATGATAGAATTTTGAAAGTAGCCAGAACCATTGCAGACTTGGAAAATTCTGAAAATATCTTAGGCGATCATATTTCTGAGGCGATACAGTACAGAAGCCTGGATCGGGATTTTTGGAATGCCTAAAACATTCCGCCATCATTCTGATTCTCAAAAAAAGTATCGATTTCTAAGTTTCCGGATTTAGAAGCAGCGACAGCCAGTTGGTCGCAGATTTCATTTTCAGGATGTCCGGCGTGGCCTTTAATCCAATGGAATTTTGGGTTATGAAGTTGATAGAGTTTATAAAATGCTTGCCACAGATCCGGATTTTTTACATTTTTCCAAGCTCGTTTTATCCAGCCATAGATCCATTTTTGATTAATCGCATCTGCAACATATTTGCTATCTGTAAAAATATGGACGTCATTTTCGGATGTTTTCAGATTTCCAAGTGCTACAATGACTGCCATCAGTTCCATTCTGTTATTGGTGGTTTTTCGGAAGCCTTTTGAATAGGTTTTCTGATAATTTTTTTCCGGCACCCGCATTAAAATACCGTAACCACCAGGTCCGGGATTCCCACTACAAGCGCCATCTGTAAAAATTTCGATTTTCAAACTAGAAAAAATTAATGATTAATTGTTGTTTTTTGTATTCAATCAATTATCAATTGTTATTTATCAATCATTACACTAGAATGGCATATCGTCGTCATCGTCATCATTCATTGCAGAACCCGACAACTGATTATTATTTGGCAATCCAAAAGCAGCGCCAGGGTCTATGGTAATATTAATTTTATCAAAACCGGAAGGCTCATCTTTTTGGCCAAAGCTGGAAGGTGTATAATCATAATTGGTTCCAAGATCTGCAAACTTACCAATGTTCTTATGGAACGCTAAACGTACATCTGCAGTTGCGCCATTTCTGTGTTTAGCTATAATAATCTCGGCTTGATTTTCTGTACTCGTTTCCGCACCTTCTTCGTCATTGTCCCAAACCGCAATTTTATAATATTCTGGTCGGAAGATGAAAGACACAATATCCGCATCCTGCTCTATAGCTCCGGATTCCCTAAGGTCAGAAAGCATTGGTCTTTTCCCCGGTCTTGTTTCCACCGTTCTGGAAAGCTGGGAAAGTGCTATTACAGGTACATTTAATTCTTTCGCAATGGCTTTTAATGATCTGGAAATCATAGCAATTTCTTGCTCTCTGTTTCCAGCACCTTTTCCGGAACTGGCTGTCATCAGCTGGAGATAATCCACCATAATAATTTTAACGCCGTGCTGCATTACCAGTCGTCGGCACTTCGCGCGGAAGTCGAAGATGGACAATGAAGGTGTTTCGTCAATGAATAATGGTGCATTTTCCAATGCCGAAACGTTGGTAAACAATCTTTGCCATTCATCATCAGACATTTGCCCTTTTCTTAATTTCTCAGAAGAAATGCCAGTTTCGGAAGAAATCATCCTTGTAATCAATTGGACAGATGCCATCTCCAGAGAGAATAGCGCCATCGGAATGTTATGATCTACACAGATGTTTCTCGCCATGGAAAGGATGAAAGCCGTTTTCCCCATCGCGGGTCTTGCTGCAATGATGATGAGGTCAGAGTTTTGCCAACCTCCTGTTTCTTTATCAAGTGCTGTAAACCCAGATGGAATACCGGATAGCCCTTCCTTATCTTTTAAAGATTTGATTTTGTCAATCGCTTCTTTTACTAATGAATTGGCGGTATCAAAACCTTTTTTGATGGTATTGTTGGTGATTTCGAAAAATGATTGCTCGGCTTTATCCAGAAGTTCAAAAACGTCTGTTGTTTCTTTATAAGAATTGTCTATAACATTGGCAGAAACATTAATAAGTTCTCGTAAAATAAACTTTTCCAAAATCACCCGGACGTGATATTCTATGTGGGCAGAAGAACTTACACCCATTGTTAAATCGATGATGTAATGATCTCCGCCTGCTAGGTTTAACTTTTCTGTTCTTTTAAGTTCCTGGATAACGGTCATCAGATCTATCGGTGAATTACTTTCGTATAGTTTCAATACGGCTGCAAAGATGGTTTGATGTCTGGGATCATAAAAAACCTGAGGCGTTAAAAGATCAATAGAATGATCCAGCCCTTTTCTATCAATAAGAAAGGTCCCGATAACGATTTTCTCAAAGTCTAATGCGTTGGGAGGCATTTTGCCGTCCGAAATAGAGAGTTCCTTTGCAAAATTACCATGGGTGAGTGATGATAATGTTTCCTTCTGTGCCATTGTACAAAGGTAGAATTTTTTATGATGAACAGAAATTTAGTTTTACTCAAAAAATCCACATTTGATTGTTGATAAAATAATTTTTTTGTAACAAAACCTGATAAAACAATACTTAATACATGAAATGGTTAATAATAATCGATATTTATTACATTTAACAAAAAATAAAATTTATGCTTCAAAGATTTATCAGATTAGAATTCAAAAGTTTTTTCAGGTCCAGTTCTTTGGCAGCCAATATTATTCTTAAGATTTTCCAGCTTCTGGGCGTGTTGTATATTTTAGCATTATTTGTTTTTCTGGCATTTGGTGCATTTTATTTCCCGAAACAGAAATTGCATATCGACCCATTACCTTTTATTAGTAAGTTTCTAATTTATTGGTTGATGGCAGATTTGTTTCTACGATATTTTTTCCAGCAGATGCCGACTCAGAACATCAAACCTTTTCTGACAATGAATATCCAAAAAAGCACGCTGGTCAATTATATGATTAGCAAGACTTTTCTGTCGTTTTTCAGTTGGGGCGGACTTTTTGTTTATCTTCCGCTCTTAGGAATTTTACTGTATAATGGATACTCGGTTTTAGGAAGTTTCTCTTGGATTTTCACAATAATTCTCATCACATTTTTCAGTAATTTCCTTAATATTCTATTGAATGGAAAAGACCTTATTGTTTGGATTGTTGGCGGACTTTTGGTTCTTGCAGGCGGATTAGATTATTGTAAAATTATTTCATTATCAAGTGTTTCCGAGATGATTTTTATGAGTTTCTATAACCATTGGTGGCTCATTATTTTTCCGATTTTGATGATGATTATCGGTTTCGTTTTCACGAGAAAATACATCCGAAGCAATTTCTATCTCGACAAAGGTCTTGAAATGAAACAAGAAGTCGGAAAGACAGAAAATATCCAATTCCTGAATAAATACGGCGTTCTTGGAACTTTCATCAACAACGATATCAGAATGATAAAACGTAGCAAAGCCGCAAAATCTATCGCGTTGGGAAGTTTTCTGTTCTTATTTTACGGTTTGCTTTTATTCAGTTCTCCTGCTTACAAAACAGCTTATATGCAATTGTTTATGGGACTTTTCGTAACAGGTGGATTTTTGTTTTTGTTCGGACAAAGGGTTCCTTCTTTCGACAGTTCTTATTATCCATTAATGATGACGCTCAACGTTCCTTACAAAGAATATCTGAAAGCAAAATGGTGGATGATTGTGAGCGCTGTTGCCGTGAGTATGGTTTTGGCGGTTGGTTACGCGTTTGTGAGTTGGGATTTGTATTTCACGTTTCTAGCGGCTGGACTTTACAATATTGGTGTTAATTCACAAGTCGTTTTGCTTTCTGGAGCCTATAACAAAAATCCAGTTGACCTGAATGCGAGAGGTAAATCGATAGGGAAAAAGAATAATTTCAGTTTCAAAAATATCATATTGATGTTGCCACAGATGGTTTTACCAATGGCGGTTTTCGGAGTTTCAAAATATTTTTTCGGAACAACGCTAGCGGTGGCAAGTTTAGGCGTTTTGGGATTGATTGGCTTTTTGCTTAGAGAAAAGTTCTTCGATTTCATTGTAAAATTGTATAAAAAAGAAAAATATTCAACCATCAAAGCCTTCAAAGGAAACTAAAAAATCTAAAATCTAATCTCTCACTTCTAATATCTAAAATAAATGATAACAATAAATAACCTCTCCAAAGTTTACGAAACAAAAAAAGTCTTATCAATCGAGAACCTAGAATTTCCAAAAGGTCAAACCATTGGCTTAGTCGGGAATAATGGCGCTGGAAAAACAACCTTATTCAGTTTGATTCTGGATTTGATAGAACCAAGTTCAGGATTTGTTTCCATAGACGAAGAAAAAGTCAACGAATCCGAAAACTGGAAAAACAAAGTCGGTGCATTTATCGACGAAACTTTTCTGATTGGCTATTTGACTCCCGAAGAATATTTCTATTTCTTGGGAGAACTAAGAGGTCAAAGCAAAGCGAATGTTGACGAATTCCTGAAAAGCTTCACCGATTTCTTCAATGGAGAAATCCTGAATGCGAAAAAATACATCCGCGACCTTTCCAAAGGAAATATGAAGAAAGTCGGAATCATTGGTGCGTTAATTGGAACTCCGGCAATTATCATCCTCGATGAGCCTTTCGCAAACCTTGACCCTTCAACTCAAATCAAACTGAAAAACCTCATCAGAGATTGGTCACAAAACTCAGATTCCACTTTCCTGATTTCCAGTCACGATTTGGCGCACACGACAGAAGTTTGTGAAAGAATTGTGGTCATCAATAAAGGAGAGTTAGTCAGAGATATTCAAACTTCGCCGGAAACATTGAGAGATTTGGAGCAATATTTTGCAGACCAAGTTTCGGTTAATTAAAGAAAGCGACAAAGCTCCGTAGGAGCGACACATAAAAAACTCCAAGAATTTCTTGGAGTTTTTGGTCTATTATCTTTTGTCTAAAAGTCTATTTTCTATTTAAGACTTCCAACCATATCTTCCGGTTTCACCCACTCGTCAAATTGTTCTGCTGTCAATAATCCAAGATTTACAGCTTCTTCTTTCAAAGTCGTTCCGTTTTTGTGAGCTGTTTTAGCAATTTTCGCTGCGTTTTCGTAACCGATGTGCGTATTAAGCGCAGTCACCAACATCAATGATTTGTCAACCAATTCTTTGATTCTTGGTTCATTTGGCTCAATTCCAACTGCACAATGGTCGTTGAAAGAAATCATTGCATCTGCCAATAATTGTGCAGACTGTAGGAAGTTCGCTGCCATTACAGGTTTGAAAACATTCAGTTCATAATTCCCTTGAGTTCCTGCGAAAGAAATAGTCGTGTCATTTCCAAGAACCTGAGCGCAAACCATTGTCAAAGCTTCGTTTTGCGTAGGATTTACTTTTCCAGGCATAATAGAAGAACCTGGTTCGTTTTCAGGAATGTGGATTTCACCGATTCCAGAACGTGGTCCAGAAGCTAACAATCTAACATCTTGAGCAATTTTATAAAGAGAAACCGCCAATTGTTTCAACGCACCGTGAGTTTCCACAATTCCGTCGTGTGCTGCCAAAGCTTCAAATTTATTTGGAGCCGTTACAAAAGGAAGACCTGTGAAATCTGCAATATATTTTGCAACCACAACATCATAACCTTTTGGCGTGTTAAGTCCCGTTCCAACCGCAGTTCCACCAAGCGCCAATTCTTTCAAATGGTCAAGCGTATTGTTAATCGCTTTTTTCGCATAATCCAATTGAGCAACGTAACCAGAGAATTCCTGTCCAAGCGTCAAAGGCGTTGCATCCATAAGGTGCGTTCTTCCGATTTTTACAATATTCTGAAATTTTTTCGCTTTTTCGTCCAAAGTATTTCTCAATTTTTCCAAAGCTGGAAGCGTATCTTTTACAACCTTAGTATAAGCTGCAATGTGCATCGCAGTTGGATAAGTATCGTTGGAAGACTGAGATTTGTTTACATCATCATTCGGGTGAACTTCAGTTTTTTCACCTAAGTGTCCTCCTCTGTTGACGTGAGATTTGTTGGCAACAACCTCGTTCACATTCATATTAGACTGTGTTCCGGAACCGGTTTGCCAAATTACCAAAGGAAATTGGTCATACAATTCTCCTGCAAGAATCTCGTCGCAAACTTTCCCGATTGCATCTCTTTTTTCATTAGAAAGCACTCCCAATTCTGCGTTAGTAAAAGCGGCTGCTTTTTTCAAGTAAGCAAATGCATCGATAATTTCGCGAGGCATACTTCCTTCCGGACCGATTTTGAAATTATTTCTAGAACGCTCAGTCTGCGCACCCCAAAATTTATCTGCAGGCACTTGCACTTCGCCCATCGTGTCTTTTTCGATTCTAAAACTCATTATATTTGATTTAAATTTTATCTAACCACAAAAGTCACAAAAGAAGGTTTAATAGCATAGGAATATTTCTCTTTGCTAAGTTTTACGGTTTTGCGACCTTAAAAACAGGCTGTTGAATTATAATTCTTAGCGGACTTTGCATTTAAGATAATTCTACAAAGCGAAGATATTTACAACCTTACGAAAATACTAAAAACTAAAAATTCGGCAAAATGAAAAAAATCAATTCAGAAATTTTGTGAGATAGAATAAAAACCTTTATTTTTGCTGAAAATATATAGCATTATGATGTTATCAGCATTCTGGCCGTTTTACCAATTTCTTTGGACTGTTTATTTCTTCACCATGATGATTTGTGGATTTTGGTGTATTTTGATGTTCTTCGGATTCATCGTACCACTTTGGTTAACAGAAGGAGTAGCAGAATATTTTGCCAAAATCAACAAAAACTTTGATCCAGAAAAAATCAGATACAAAAAGCTTTATGAGCAGGAAGGTGTAGAAGTAATCTACCAAAGACCAGCTGGAGAAAAGCCAGTTTCTCACGGTCACCACCATTAATTTGGCAATTTTCTTTTCGTGAGAGATTGCACTCAAAGCGAAACAATATATAATAAATCCATTCTTTTTAAGAGTGGATTTTCTTTTATTACCACATAGACACATAGTTTTGTATAGATTTAAGATAAAATAGGAATGTGCTTAGTTCTATTTTATCTTTTTTAAAAGTAAATATTGCATTTTCTATGTGTCTATGTGGTTTTATTAATTTTTAAATTGTTTCTAAGATATTCGCAAAGAACATAATTAAATGTCAATTTCTAAAGATTAACCTAGTGAACCTCGTGCAAAAACTTTTTGCTTTTGTGGTAAAAAAAATCAAATTATTTTTCTTGATTTTTGGCTCTTTCTTCTTGTTTCTTAATTCCGTATCTTTGCAAACTAAAATTTACCTATGTCTAAGTCATTAATTCCGAAACTGGAAGCGATAAAACAACGATATAACGAGGTGGCAGACCTCATCATCCAGCCAGATGTGATTTCTGACCAAAAAAAATATTCTACACTTAACAAAGAATACAGCGATTTGGGAAAAATCGTGAAAGTATTCGATGAATATAAAGGCGCGCTTGATACTATTGCTGAGTCAGATGAAATCATTGCTGACGGTTCTGATAAAGAATTTGTGGAAATGGCAAAGCAGGAAAAGTACGAAGCCCAAGATAAACTTCCTGCTTTTGAGGAAGAATTAAAATATCTCCTGATTCCGAAAGACCCAGCAGATGATAAAAATATCATTCTGGAGATGCGTTCCGGAACTGGTGGAGATGAAGCAGCAATTTTTGTGGAAGATATGTATAGAATGTACACGATGTATTTCAAAACAAAAGGCTGGAAACACGAAGTTACTGATTCTAGTGAAGCGTCCAAAGGTTACAAAGAATTAATTATGAAAGTACAAGGCGAAAGCGTGTACGGAATTATGAAATTCGAATCCGGAGTTCACCGTGTACAACGTGTTCCTGAAACCGAATCTCAAGGTCGTGTTCATACCTCTGCAATTACGATTGCGGTGTTGCCGGAAGCTGAGGAAGTAGATGTGGAAATCAATCCTGCAGATATAGAAATGCAAACGTCTCGTTCCGGAGGTGCTGGTGGACAGAACGTTAACAAAGTTGAAACGAAAGTTCAATTAACTCACAAACCTTCCGGATTGGTTGTGGTTTGTCAGCAAGCTCGTTCTCAGTTGGCTAACAGAGAATTAGCGATGGAAATGCTGAGAGCAAAATTGTATGACATCAAACTTCAGGAAGTGGTTGGTGATATTGCAGCCCAAAGAAAAACGATGGTTTCCACAGGTGACCGTTCTGCAAAAATCAAAACTTATAATTATCCGCAAGGAAGAGTTACTGACCACAGAATTAACAAATCAATCTACAACCTTGATGCTTATATGAATGGTGATATCCAAGAAATGATGGACGCTGTAATTATGGCAGAAAATGCTGAAAAACTAAAAGGTGAGGAAGAAGGAATTGCGTAGAAGATGTTAGAATCTAGAAGTTAGATATTAGATTCTTACTTAATTAATAAGAAAAAGCTCATTGAAATTTCATTGAGCTTTTTTATTTTGTTTTATCGATTCCTCTAAGTTCATTAAATTGGATTCCGTATTTCCAATTGCAATAAGCAAAGAATTGATATAATCTGTATTCGAAATCGAAACCGTAGTTTTCTTTAGGGTCATAATCGATTGCTACTTCATAAAAGCTGGGATTGACATTAGAATAAAATCTAGAATTCCATTCGGTGACAAGAATTTGGTTACGGGATTTTAAGCTGCTTTCTGTGAACATTGATTTTGGTTGTGCTCTTGTTGCTACGAAAGTTTCGTATTCGGTGTCAAAGACGGTGATTTCCCATTCTTCTGTAGAATCGGTTTTCTTCTGAGTGGAAATAGAAGTGTTTTGATTTTCAGTCGGTGATTTAGAAGTTGAGGAACAAGACCAAATAAATCCAAAAATTATGAGAAATGCAATTACGTTTTTCATCTTGAGAGATTTTGAT
The DNA here is from genome assembly GCA_002345565.1 of Flavobacteriales bacterium UBA2306. GTDB lineage: Bacteria > Bacteroidota > Bacteroidia > Flavobacteriales > Weeksellaceae > Epilithonimonas. The sequence continues at coordinate 356,148 of DDVS01000004.1, forward strand.
TTAATTAAAATAAAAAACCGTTCCAAATATTTGAAACGGCTAATTTATGTTAAGGTTCTTTTTGTAATATAACAAAAGCGGGAAAATGATCGGAATATCCTCCTGTGAAAGTGTCTCCACTCCAGGATCGGAAAGGATAACCTTTATAATTACCTTCTTTACCCACAAGATAAGCAGGCGCATAGATCTCTGCTTTGTAAACAGAATAATCTTTTCTCAACTCGTTATTTGGAGAATAGAGATTTGAAGAAACGATAATTTGATCGAATAAATTTGGCGCATCCTGATAAGCTAAAGAAGCAACTCCTTTCTTATATAAAGGATACATCAAATTAAGATAATGGTTGTCTTCATTAAGATCTTTTGGGTTTCCTACAGCTTTGAGGTAATTTTTCAAGCTAGAGCTTACGGGGTCATCGTTAAAATCTCCCATTGCAAATAATTTTGTGGAAGGGTCCAGAGCTTTTACACTATCCATTTGTTGTTTTAAGATTGTTGCAGCAGCATTACGTTTTGGAAGAGAGATAGCTTCTCCGCCCCTTCTGGAAGGCCAGTGATTAAGGAAGAAAGCCACTTTTTCATTGTCTAGGAAGCCTGTTAAAACAACAATGTCTCTGGTATATTCTCTATTTCCGTTATCTCCAAATATTTTAACTTCTTTTTTCCAGGATTTTGAAGGTGTAAATCTTCTTTTCTGATAAATGAAAGCCACATCAATTCCTCTATAGTCATAAGAATTATAGTGGACAATACCGTAATCGTATTTTGCAATGGCAGGCTCTTTTACAAGATCTTCAATCACTTGTCTGTTTTCTACCTCAATTAATCCAACTACTGCAGGAGCTGTGTTTGTATAAGCTTTTCCCATTTCAGAAATTACTTTGGCTTCATTTTGTAGTTTTTGTTTGTAGATATTATACGTGTAATTTTTACCGCTTTTGGGTGTAAACTCTTCTGATCCGGATTGGATTCTAACTACTTTTTTACCTTTAAGAGCCTCATCATTCCACGGTCCTTTATAATCTTTATCTGTAACTTCTAGATATTTTATGGAGTCTAACGGGATGCTTCTATGAAAGGCTGGGTTGCTTATGTCTTTGGTTCCGTCAATATAATCTGCTGAGCGTACGGTATCCCAAAGGTTTTCAACATTCAGGAAGCCTACTGTGGCTGCACGAACTTGTCTTTTTTGTGCGAATACCAGAGAAATACTAATAATAGCAACAAGGCTAAATAAATTTTTCATAATAAAAAAATGTAAGGCTACAAAAGTAATTTTTTTTCAATATTCTGAGAAGAAAAAATCAAGTTTTTGTAAGAAGTGAAATTTAAATTATGAAAATTTGACAATTTGTTAAAATAAATAAAATGTTAAAAAGTTCTAATTATCAAAATTTTATTTACATTTGCCTTCCGTGCATAACGGACTGTATATTAGAAAAAAAGAGCAAACAAAACCTAATTGATTTATGATTAAAAAATTATCATTAATCTCCTTATTTACAATGCTTCCGGCATCTTTTTATTTTGCACAGACTACGGTTTTTGCATACCTTAAAGACGCCGATGGAAAGCCTGTGGAAAAGGCACAAATTGACCTGAAAGGAGAAGGTAATGATGTTACGGCAGACAAAATTGGTTATTTCCAATTTGTAGATCTGAAATCCGGGCATTATCAAATTGTAGTGTCGAAACCCAATTTTGAGACCAAAACTTTGGAGTTTGATGTGACTACGGAGAAGAGAAAAGACTTAGGGGTAATTACCCTTTATTCTACATTAACCGGAGCAGATCAAGGTCTTGCAATCCTTGATAATGGAGATGACGAAGGTAACAACCAGTCTTCAACAGTTGGTCTATTACAATCCTCTCAGGATGTTTTCAACAGAATTGCAAGTTTTGACTTGGGTGCATATTGGTTCAGACCGAGAGGTGTGGACGGTAGAACTTCTGAAAATATGTTGAATGGTGTTTCTATGGTAAAATCGGATAATGGTAATGTAGATTTCTCTAACTGGGGCGGTCTTAATGAAATTGTAAGATACCCGGAAATTGCTGCCAATCATTCACCTTCCGACTATGCTTTTGGAGGCGCAAGCGGCGTTATTTATAAAAATACCAAAGCCAGCGAGTATAGAAAAGGATTCCAAGCGGTTTACTCTATCACGAATAGAAATTACAGACAAAGAGTTTCTTTAAGATATACATCTGGCATGTCAAAAAGTGGATGGGCTTTTACTGTAATGGGGGCTAAAAGATGGGCAGAAGAAGGAATCCAAGAAGGAACTTTCTACGATGCTTACGGAACATATCTTGGGATAGAAAAGAAATTTAGCGATAGCCATACAATGACTTTTAACGCTTTTGCTTCGCCTACAAGAAGATCTACATCCAGTCCTAACACACAAGAAGTGTATGATTACAGAGGTGTACATTACAATTCTTACTGGGGATGGCAAGATGGTGAAAAAAGAAATGAAAGGGTAAGAAAAACCTTCCAGCCGTTATTTCAATTGCAAGATTTCCTGAAAATTAATAAAAATTCCAACTTATGGACTTCTGTTTCTTACCAATTCGGGAAAGATAAAGGGTCCAGACTGGACTGGCAAAACGCGAGCAATCCATCACCAACTTATTACAAAAAGTTGCCAAGCTATTATCTTAATAGTATGACTTATGGGGCTTACCACAATGGTACAAACCCAGCAGATTATGCCTTATTAAAAGAAGGATATGATCAGGCGTATAGTGATTGGGTCAATAATAATCAAGAAGTAACCCAGATTAATTGGAATAACTTATATGCTACAAACCTTAAGAAAGATGCTGTAGATCAAGCAGAAATGTTTAAAAAATATGGTCTTACGGGTAACAGAGCAAAATATTTCCTTGTTAATGATGTAAGCGATGATAAAGTCCTGAATGCGGGAACACATTATACTTACAATTTTAATGATAAGACTAAATTTTTATTGAATGTGTCTTATCAAAACTTCCGTTCAGAATATTATAGAGAGGTTAATGATCTTTTAGGAGCAGACTATGCGCTGAATGTAGATCCATTTTCAGACTCTAACAGAGCAGGATCATCTGGTCTATACAATATGAACGATCCTGAATTGGCGAAACACGTTGGTGACAAAATTAGCTATAACTACATTTTAAGAAGACAAGATATAAAAGTTAATCCTGGTGTGAAATTATCAACAGGACCATTTGATGTTTTTGTTTCCGGATTATTTGGTTATTCAACATCTAATAGAGAAGGTCTTTTTAAACATTACTTGTATCAGAATAATTCTTACGGTAAAAGTAGTGACTATAATTATTGGAACTATGGCTTGAAAGGACAAGTGGTTTACAGACTTAATGGTAGAAACTTCTTCGTTTATAATGGTGCGTACTTTTCGCAAGCACCTTTCTTAGAAGACATCTTTGTAAATCCTAGAGTTAATAACTACACCGTTCCTAATATCAAAAATGCTGTTATCAATGCCAATGATATTAGCTACGTACTTTCTACACCTTTCATAAAACTGAGAGCTACAGGTTATCTTACAGATACACAAAATGACACCAATGTACAAAGATATTTTGCAGATGGTTTACAACTAAGCGTATCAGAATCTGAAACCGGAGCAACAGAAGACAAAACGGCCAGTGCTTTCGTAACACAAACAATGGCAAATGTTAACAAAAGAAGCATGGGTGCAGAATTGGGAGTAGATTATAAAATCTTACCAACATTATCTTTGCAAGGAGTTGCCAGCTGGAGTGATGCCAGATATACCAACAACCCGAATGTTTACATATCTTCCGACGTAATGGCTGCGCCGTATGCCAATCTTGGAACGGCATACATCAAAGATTTCAAAGTTGGAGGAACAGCTCAAAAGGCTTTCTCTGCAGGATTTAGATACAGCTCGCCAAAATATTGGTGGTTAGGAGCCAGCTGGAACTATCTGGATGATAACAACCTGGATCCATCTGCCATATTAAGATCAGACGAGTTTATTTTAAATAATGCTAGCAACACGCCGTATGTTAACCTAGACGATGAAAAAGTAGCCCGTTATATGCAGCAAGTTAAATTACCATCATCTTACTTTATTAATGCCAATGTGGGTAAATCTTGGTTGTTAGGAAAATATTATGTATTGATTTCGGCTTCTGTTAATAATATTTTGAACAATACAAAATACATCACCGGAGGGTTTGAACAGATAAGAAGCTCCAACGGTAATGTAGATTTTGAGAATGATTACAATAGTGCATACCCTAATTTTGCCCCAAAATACTGGTACACACAAGGGCGCTCTTATTTTGTGAACTTACAAGTTAGATTCTAAAAAAACAACCCCAAGAAATATAAAACAATGAATATAAAGAATATTTTAAAAATTAGTTTTGGAGCAGCTATGTTGGTTGCTACCCAAATTTCGTGTGTCAATGATGACAAATGGGATGCACCAGAAATTACGTGCACAAATAAATGGGATGCCGCTACAACTACAATGGCAGATGTTGTGGCTTTATCTCCAGCCTCTGCACAAGGCTCTGGAGCAGCGTACACATTCCCAACACAAGGGTCACCCATTATTTTTGATGCTTATGTAGTATCTTCAGATGCTAATGGAAATTTCTACAAAACAATCTCCATTCAGGATAAAGCAGTAAACCCTACTGTCGGTTTGGTAATAGGCATTAACAAATCTATGAATTACACAGATTTTCCTGTAGGGTCTCACATTAGAATTAAGGCTAATGGAATGAAGATCGGGAAATCTTACGGTGTTGTTACTTTAGGAGTAGAGGATCCGGATTACGTAATTGGTAGAATTCCAGAATCTATTATCGGTAGATTTATATCAGGAGTTTGTGATGGAAATGGACTTGAAATTGCAGATATTGTTCCTACAGAAGTTACATTAGCGCAATTAACATCTAACGGAGATAAATATACCAATACGCTTGTAAAAGTTAAAAATGCACAATTCTCTGATAGTGAAATTGGTAAAGCATTGATGAATACAGATGCTTCCGGTGCTTATGTAGATACAGACAGAACGATAGAGGATGTAACAGGATCTTCAATTATCAGAACAGACGGATTCTTTAAATCTACTTCTTACAGAATTCCTAACAGCAAAGGTGATATTATATTTGTAGCAAGCAAATACCAAAGTCCTACAAGTACATCTATAAGTTACCAAAATATTATCAGAGGAATTAGTGACCTTAACCTTACAGAAGTTCTTCCGGATAAACTGTTTGTAGAAGGTTTCACAAACTTTACAGATAACAATTGGACAACATATAGCGTATCGGGGTCTCAAACATGGTATATTGCAACTTATGGACGTCCTGTTCCTTGTGCAGCTATGAATGGATATGGAAGTGCTGCCAATGAAGATTGGTTGATTTCTAAGTCAATTTCTTTATCTGGTTATACATCTGCTTCATTATCATTCCAGACAGATGGTAGATATGCAGGAAATGCTTTAGAGGCTTACATTACAACGGATAATTATACGGACGGAAATGCGCCTTCTACCGTTACCTGGACAAAACTTAATGCCACTTTTGACACAGATATGAATGCATTTTTTGCAACAGGTGTGGCTTGGGCTAGTTCTGGTGATGTAAACTTATCTGCTTATGTTAATAAAAACATTAGAATTGCATTCAAATATACCAATGTAGGTTCAACAAACGCAACCTCTTGGGAATTAGATAACGTAAAAATTGTAGCCAATAAATAATTATTAGCTATAAAATTACAAAACCCTTCTGCAAAGCTGCAGGAGGGTTTTTTGTTATAGATTAAAAAACTAAGTCTTTATCCTAATTTCTTTTTACAAAGATTCAAAAATTGTTTTTCAACAACAGAAAATTGCTCCGGCAAATCCTTTGAAATCCAAAACAACATCGCTAGAGATTTTCCTCCAAAAGCTTCAAAATAAACAGATTTATGGAGACGGTAAGATTCTCTCAAAAGACGTTTGACACGGTTTCTGTCAACCGCTTTTTTAAAAAATTTTTTAGAAACAGAAACCCCAATTTTATGAGATTCAAAAGGGTGTTTTTCCGAAAAAGGAAGATAAATAATTCTGATATTATCCACAGAAATCCACTTTCCTTTTTTCAACAAAAGATCGATATCCGATTTCTTTTTCAGTTTTTCTTCTTTAGGATAAGCGTTTATTTTCATCAACCTACATTATTTTCTTCCGTTCAGATAATTAATAACTTCTGCAGCAGCATACAAGCCAAAAAGCGCAGGAATAAAACTAATCGTTCCATAGAAAGAACGTTTGAAGTTACTGCCGTCCGTCATTTTGAGACTGTTCTCATCCTGTACTTCTGTTGAGAAAACACATCGGAAACCTTTGTTGATTTTCTCTTTTTTCAGGCGTTTTCTAACTTGTCTGGCAAGAAGACAATCTCTGGTTTTATGCAGATCTCGCACCATCACTTTGCTTGGATCGGTTTTTCCGCCAGCCCCCATCGATGATACTAGCTTGACTCTATTTCTGCGACAAGTAATCATCAATGCCAATTTCGGAGTCAGAGAATCGATGCAATCCAGAACATAATCAAACTTTTCTGATTTGATTAATTCTTCCATCCTTTCAGGCTCCAGAAACTCATTGATTTTGGTAAGCTGAAGTTTTGGGTTGATATCCAATAATCGGTCTCCTACCAATTCTACTTTATGTTGCCCAACAGTAGAATGAAGCGCAGGCAATTGTCTGTTAATATTGGTTATGTCAACTACATCACCATCCGCAATGATCATTTTTCCGATTCCGGCTCTTGCTAAAAACTCTGCCGCAAAGGAGCCTACGCCACCTAATCCAACAACTAAAACTTTAGCATTTTGTAATTTTTCGATGCCTTCATCTTTTATCAATAATTCGGTGCGTTCCAGCCAAAATTTATCCATAATTAACTACATTTTCAAGATTCTCCCACATTTGATTTTTCAGGTTTTCTAAAGAAATCAATTTGATTTCGGAAACTTTTTGATACAATTCTGCAATGTCAAAATCGGCATCATCTGTTTCCAAAAACATCTTATGAAGAGGGAAATCTTTAATCAATTGCTGCAAAGATAAGTTATCTAATCCTGCTCTTCCAAAACTGAGATAAAAGCCCGCTTCCAAAAGTTCTTTTCCGATTTTTTCCTTCTTATTGAAACCGTGGATCACTAATGGAACTTTTGCTTTTTTATAATGTAAAATCTGTGAAAATCTACGGACACAATGGATGTTAATTGGCTTTCTGATGTCTTCTGCCCATGAAATATGATTTTGAAAGACTTCATTTTGAAGATTTTCATTGACGTCAATTAATCCGTCTAAACCACATTCGCCAATAGCGACACAATTGTTTGCAAAAGAAATTTCTTTTATTTTTTCAAAATCTGATGTCCAGTTTTCCGTAATATCTTTGGGATGAAGACCAATTGAAAAATTTCCTCCAGGGATTTCTTCATTTATATTGAGGTTATAAACCCCGGATTTGTGTGGTTGATGATGATGAAAATCTAAAAAATCCATAACCAAAGATAGATATTTTACAGGTTGTAATATCATCTTGTAATTAATTAAAAATAGTTTTATTTTTACCATAAATCTTTCATCAGAGAATGAGAAAAAAATTTACGGACAAACAAAGAAAAATTCTGGATGTAGCAGAAGAACTTATTGCTAAAAAAGGCTTTGACGGGACATCTGTGCGCGACATCTGTGCCAAGGCTAATATTAATGTGGCTATGATTTCTTACTATTTTGGATCCAAAGAAAAGATGATGTCTTATCTCTATCAATATCGTGTTCAAAGGACAAAAGAGAGTTTTTCTGAATTTGCACAAACTATTAAAGAAGGTAAACCCGAGATGCAGATGAAGGAAATCGTAAATTATGTTATTTCTCTGCTTTTTAAGTATAATTATTTTCATGGCTTCGTAACGCAGGAAATGCGCACCCTGGATAATGTGAAGGACGATCTTCTGGAGTTTTATCAAACCTGCGTAACCAGAATTGATGAAATTGTGAAAAGAGGCATTGTTTCCGGAGTTTTTCATAATGCTCCAAAAGCCGAGGATATTCTTACGATGATTATCGGATCTACATTATTTGTCATTAGAAACAAAAATTTCTATGAAATGTATGTGCCAGCCAATACAGACGCCCAATATAATAAAGAAGCTGAGCAAAAACTTAAAAATAGTACATTGCTTACTGTCTTCGCTTTGTTAGATTATGATGCAGATTAATTGGCCAGTTTCAAAGCTTCTGTTACATAGAATTCTACCTCTTTCGGACGGTTTTTAGAGTCTTTTTCAGGGTTTTCTTTGTTACCCAATCTTACGATAATCATATCATATTGCGGAACAATAATCACATACTGCCCATAGAGACCACGCATATAAAAATGAGGAATTTTAAAATCCTGATTAATCCATAATCCCAATCCATAAATTCCATTGGAGTGCTGGGTTGGATTAGTCATTTTTTCAATAAAATTTTCACTGAATAAAGGAATATTGCTCAAACGGCCTTTGTTCAAAAGCAATAGACCTATTTTAGCAAAATCCCGCGCATTGGATTGAATACAGCAAAATGATTTTTCTACACCTAAATCGTCTGTTGTCCATGCTGCATTTTGTTCCATGCCTAGTGGTTTCCAGAGTTTTGAAGAAGCGTATTCTGCCAACGTTACACCCGTAGATTTTCCTATAGCAAAGCCCAAGAGCTGCGTAGCGCCACTTTGATATTCAAATTTTTCTCCAGGATTTTGTTTTAGCTGATTGCTGAAGACAACATCGGCCAGAGAAAAGCCATAATAAGCGGCAGCATTAGGACCTAAAGGGTTTTTATAATCTTCTTTCCAGTCTAGCCCGGCTTCCATAGAAGCAAGATGTTCCAAGGTGAGATTTTTCCCGAATTCATTTTTTGAAAACTCAGGATAAAAATCAGAAAATGGCGTATTGATATCTTTAATTCTTCCCTCGTCCAGGGCTTTTCCCAAAAGTAAAACCGTAACCGTTTTAGCCATAGAAAAGGAATTGCTTGCAGTGGTTTTGCGGTAACCGTCCCAGTAATGTTCCTGCAAAATTTTCCCATGTCGGACGACTAAAAATGAAACCGATTCTGTTTCCTTCAATGTTTTTTCGAGTTCTGGAGAGAGTTTTTGTTTGTTGTAATTGATATCCGCAGGCCAGGGTTTTGAATTACCTTTAGAAATTATTTTAGAAGGAAAAAGTGTTCCGTCATCTATTGTTGAGCTGGATTCGCCTCTCAAATAGGTTAATCTGATTCCACGGAAAAGATAATTGTATCCCGTAATATAAGCAAGGATGATAGCAGATGCGATTATCAGCAGGAAAATATTCAGAACTCTTTTCAACATTGGAAAATACTTTCTTGTAAAAATAAATTTATTTTCCCCAAATATCAATAATTTTGTTTGGAATGATTTTCGATTTTCCTGATTTATGAATGATGAATTGAAAAAACAGCAACTCAAACGGTATAAAACTCTTGCAACAGGATTGTTTATTCTGATGGCGGTTACTTTTATATCGATGACAATTTTGCAAAAACACAATTCTTCACATTGGATTGGTTACATCCGAGCATTTTCGGAAGCGGCGATGGTTGGAGCTTTGGCGGATTGGTTTGCTGTGACGGCACTTTTCAATTATCCGTTAGGTCTAAAAATTCCTCACACAAATCTGATTGAAAATTCTAAAGAGAAAATCGGAGATAATCTCGGAAATTTTGTGGTTGATAATTTTCTTTCACCTCAGAATATTCGGCCTTATATTCAAAAACTAAAAATTTCGGTTTATGTTGGCGATTGGCTTTCCAAAGATAGAAATCAAGATGTTTTGATTAATGAAGTGTCTTCAATCCTAAAAGATATTATTAATAAACTCGATGATGAGTCGGTTGTGAATTTTATTTCAAATAAAGCGGAGGAAATGACGGATTCCATCAAATTAAATTCAGTCATTGGAAACGGAATAGAATATCTTCTTAATAAAAATGACCATCAGAAAATCATTACCAATCTAAGTTCTCAGATTAAAAATTATATTCTGGAAAATCAGGAAATGGTTTCCGAAAGAGTAGGAAAGGAGAGTTTTTTTCTGATTCCAAAATCTGTTGATAATAAGATTGCAGAGAAAATTACAAAAGGCTTAAGTGATTATTTCCTCGAGGTTGAAGAAAATCTCAATCACCCATTACGAGCAGAAATCACCAATAAAATTCTTGATTTTTCTCAAGAACTGAAAGATAAACCAAAATGGGAAACAGAATTTGAATCCATAAAATCCGATTTTCTTCATAGCGACAAACTGAAACAATATTCATCCGACATTTGGCAATCTCTGAAATCGTCTTTAATCAAAGAATTATCCGAAGAAGATTCTAAACTGAAATCTTACGTCAGAAAAAATATCAATGAGTTTGTTTTCAATCTTCACACTGATGAACAATTCCAAAACCGAATCGACCATTGGGTGAGAGTGACGGCTTATAAATATATTCTGAAAAACACGAAGAATTTTGGCGAGCTTATCAGTACAACCGTTGGGAATTGGGAAGGAAAAGAGCTGAGTCGAAAATTGGAACTGGAAGTTGGTAAAGATTTACAATTCATCCGAATCAACGGAACGTTAGTCGGTGGACTGGTTGGTTTGTTGATTTACACAATTGCTAATTTTATTTAAAATTCAAAATAAAAAAGCCTCCAATTAGGAGACTTTCAGTTTTATTTTTTCTCAAGAATTTTCTCGATGATTTTATGTGTAATCATATAAGTTGGTTTTACACCAGTCAATCCAAGTCCACCAGAAGAAAGTGTGCTTCCTGTCTCTAAAGGATTATCCGAAGCGTAATAAGCATACATTACGAACAAATCGGGAGAGATATGATGACGGATTTTACTCGCCACCTGAATCGCTTTTTGGTAATGCGCACCTTCCATTTCCAGTCCGATTGCTTTCCAAGACGTCGTCATAAAGTAAGAAAGGATATCTTTGTTTTGAAGCGAAGTTCCTAAAACCGTAACCATTGGTCCTTCGAAAGATTTAACTTCATCATCCACGAAATCTGTAGCTTTTAAAGCATTTTCGAAAACATAGTTGTCGGCAGTTCCTTCGAAAATGTGAGATGTTGGAATCATAATGTCGCCTTTTCCTCCAGTTAGGATTCCCGCTTTGCCCATTATCGAAACCGATTTCACTTTCATCATATAAACTTCGCCGTTCACTTCGTAAGGTCTTAGTAATTCGTCCATTACCTCGAAAGCCTGTTCTCCAAAAGCGTAATCAAAAACCAGGATCACATCATCGCCTTTATATTTTTGATTGGCGAAAACGGTATTCTTAAGTTCAGTCTTGGCAAGATCGATGATTTGAACATCAATGTTACTTCCGCTGTTATCGTCGATGTACATCATTCCTTCTTTCATAGCGTGATCCAGCACTTTTTCCTGAAGTTCTTTTTTGTTGCTGATGTCCGCAAATAATTTATAATCAACCTCTTTTGTTCCTTTTTTATTAAGAGCATCATTGGCAAAAATCATATTTTTAACCGAGTGCATATTCGCGCTGATGATGTGAAGCGGTCGCATATGAAGGTCGTTTTCTACCAGGACTTTCTTGATTTTGTTTGCCCATCTTTCCCCGAAAAGGTGATGGCCAACTCTTTCCTGAAGAATTGCTGAGAAATGGATTTCTCTTTCTCTAAAACCTTTCCAATCTTCGAAACTTATTTGTCCCATCCAATAGATGATTTTGAACAAACGATCCGGGTTTTTATCGTCACCGAAGTTATTATAAGCATTTAGAGTCTCATCAAAGGTTCTTCCCAAGAAAGAAGAAAGATGAATCAATGCAACTTCTTTTTCTTTTCTACTGTATTTTTTTTCTCCTTTTGCAACTTCTTCAATGATTTTCCAGATGCGTTTTGGACGACCGTCGTTATCTAAATCAAATCCGATATTTTTGATTTTGTCAGCTTCAAGATAAAGAAACGTCAAGTGTGTTAGGATGTCATAAATCTCAGAACGGCCCAAAAGAACTTCGATGTTCATCTGGTGTTCATCGATTCTGTAGCAATTTCTACGTCTTTTCTTTGGAACGATAGGCTCGAAACTTCCTTTGTCAAAACCTTCGTCAGAGGTCAGGTGAATAAAAGAACATTCCTCAATGCCTTCCGGAAGACGGTCAAGAACATAAAGCAAACCGTCCAGTTCTATCTTATTAGGAACGCTCATACTTCCGTAGATTTCCGGATTGATAACCATTAAGAGTTTTCTTAATGACTCACCCGAAACTCCTGAAGGTTTGAAAAATCCTCTGTAGAATAAGTGTCTCATTGAGACATATAGTCTTTCGATAGCTTCTGTGGTTTCTCTTGCTCTTGAATTTGCCATATATTAAAATTTTTGTAAAAGTCTGCAAAGTTATGAAATTTATTTTAAATCAAAATGTTTTGTTTAATTGATTGGATTTCAATGATTTGTTGTCTTTTGTTGAGTCTTGAGTTATTGATTGGTATTAGTTTTTAAAGTTAAACTTTCCTGTCAATATTCTAAAGCAAAAGGGAAAATAAATTTTCTTCATGTTTTGATAACATTTATTAAATATGAAATTTGGTTAGATGAATTCTATAATGCGCTAAAATTTGGGGTTATTTTAATTAATAAGTTGGAATTAAATATAAATAGCGTTAATTTTTAAGGGGTCATATTATTTTGAATTGTATTTTTTGTAAATTTGCCCTGTTTAAAATAACACACTTTTATGTCAACATTAAGATTTAAAGCCTTAGCCGAGCTTCCTTTCAGAAATTACAGAAAAGATAATTTCGTAGAAGTTCCTGCAAAACTATCCGAATTGTTTTGTCAAAACGTATTCTCTGAAGAAACAATGAGAGAATATTTAACAAAAGAAGCTTTCAATTCCATTTTGGATGCGATTAAAAAAGGAACAAAAATCCAGAGACATATTGCAGACCAGGTGGCGGTGGCTATGAAAGATTGGGCTTTGTCAAAAGGTGTGACGCATTACACACACTGGTTTCAGCCGTTGACAGGCGCAACTGCAGAAAAACACGATTCTTTCTTCACGCCAATCGAAGGAGGTAGAGCGATTGAGAGATTCAGTGGTGGAATGTTGATTCAACAAGAGCCGGATGCTTCTTCTTTCCCGAATGGCGGAATCAGAAATACTTTCGAAGCAAGAGGTTATACCGCTTGGGATCCGACTTCTCCAGCTTTTATTATGGGAACTACACTTTGTATTCCTTCAATTTTCATTTCTTATACAGGAGAAGCATTAGATAATAAAACACCTTTGTTAAGAGCTCTGAATGCAGTCGACGAAGCGGCTACAGATGTAATGAAGTCTTATTTCGATAAGAATGTAACTAAAGTTTCTCCAACATTAGGATGGGAGCAAGAATATTTCTTGGTAGATACGGCTTTGTATCAATCTCGTCCAGATTTGGTTATGACTGGAAAAACTTTGTTAGGACATTCTCCGGCGAAAGGACAGCAGTTAGATGATCATTATTTCGGTTCGATTCCTACAAGAGTAATGAACTATATGAAGGAATTGGAAATCGAATGTATGAAGTTGGGAATTCCTGTAACGACTCGTCACAATGAGGTGGCGCCTAACCAATTTGAGTTGGCTCCAATGTTTGAAGAAGCGAACGTTGCAGTTGACCACAATTCATTATTAATGGATATTATGGCGAGAATTGCACATAAGCATCACTTCCATATTTTATTTCACGAAAAACCATTTGCCGGTGTTAACGGAAGTGGAAAACATAACAACTGGTCTCTTGGAACAGACACGGGTGAAAACCTTTTGAGTCCAGGAAAAAATCCAAAGAAAAACCTACAATTCTTGACTTTCTTTGTTAACACTTTGAAAGCAGTTCACGATTATGCGGATTTGTTAAGAGCATCAATTGCATCTGCAAGCAACGATCACAGATTGGGAGCTAACGAAGCACCGCCGGCAATTATTTCTGCATTCATCGGAAGTCAATTGTTTGGCGTTTTGGAAGAATTGGAAAAAGTAACTGACGGAAAATTATCTCCCGAAGAAAAAACCGAATTGAAACTGAATGTTGTTGGGAAAATTCCTGAAATCCTTTTGGATAACACCGATAGAAACAGAACTTCTCCATTTGCGTTCACCGGAAACAAATTCGAAATCAGAGCGGTTGGTTCTTCTGCAAACTGTGCGGAAGTAATGACTGTAATGAACGTAATTGCTGCAAAACAATTAAGAACTTTCAAAGTTGAAGTAGATGCTTTGATTGAAAAAGGACTTAAGAAAGATGAAGCTATTTTCAATATCCTTAGAGAATACATCAAACAGTCTAAAAACATTATGTTTGAAGGTGATGGATATTCTGATGATTGGGCAAAAGAAGCTAAGAAAAGAGGTCTTAACAACTTGAAGACAACTCCAGAAGCGCTTAAGCAAGAGTTGGATGCAAAATTTGTTGAGCTTTATGAAGAATTAGGAATCTATTCTCATAGAGAGTTCGAAGCTAGAAACGAAATCAAATTAGAAAAATACTCTACTGTAATTGACATCGAAGCTAGAGTTTTAGCTGACATTGCAAGAAACCACATTATTCCTGCTGCGCTTAATTATCAAAACAGATTAATTGAGAACGTAAAAGGGTTGAAAGAAATTTTCTCGGATAAAGAATTCAAAACTTTGGCGAAAGAACAATTGGATTTGATTACTAATATTTCTGGAAATGTTTCTCAAATAAAAGTAGGTGTTGATAACCTGTTATCTGCTAAAGAAACGGCTAAAAATACAGCAGGAAGCCAGCAACAGGCCGAAGAATATTGTAACAAAGTAATTCCGTTATTTGAAAACATTAGAGAAGCTTCTGATGCTTTGGAAATGATGGTTGATGACGAACTTTGGCCAATGACGAAATATAGAGAATTGTTATTCACGAGATAGACAATTTCTAAAAAGTTAAAAAGTCTTAACTAAAAATAAAACCGCAAAGTCTAAATAAAGGCTTTGCGGTTTGTTTTTTTTTAACATTCTTAAAAAGATTGTTAAAATATGTTAAACTCAAGAATCTCTTTTTTCAATAGGAAGACCCTTTAAAGAGTATTGGTTAAATTTGCTATGCAATCACAAAAAACCAATCTAAGTTTAACACAAATAATTAAATATATATGAAGAAAAGAGTTCTAATTTATATCTTATTTGTGACCACATTTTTTTCTCTGCAATCTTGCGTTTCGAACTATGTGGTTTCTAATAATCAAACATACAAAACTGATGCCAAGTTTGCTTCTCTTACTTTGAAGCCGGTTGTAGATAAATCTAATGATAATAAAACAGAAAAAATTTTAGCAGCTATTACTAATACATCTGCTGATATCAAAAGATCTGCAATTGAGAACGCTATTAAGCATAGCAATACGATAGATCATATTTTATCCGAAGCAGAAAGCTATCTGGGAACACCTTACAGATATGGAGGAACTTCCAGAAGCGGAATAGATTGCTCAGCATTTGTTTTATCTGTTTTCGGTGCTGCCACTGGGATGAGTCTTCCAAGAGTAGCAGCTGATCAATCTCAAGAAGGTGATGCAGTGGAGAAAACAGAGCTTAAGAAAGGAGATCTCGTTTTTTTCTCCCACAGAAGAGGTAGAATTTCACACGTTGGAATTGTAGAAGAAGTAACACCAGAAGGCGAAGTGAAGTTTATCCACGCTGCCACATCCAAAGGCGTTATGGTATCTTCTCTAGATGATAATTATTGGGGCCCGAAGTTTCAATTTGCCAAAAGAATCGTAAAAGAAAATACATTAAGTGTTTTAAATAATTAGAGAGACTGAAAATATTTCAGAAAAAACCTCAGAAGTAAATTCTGAGGTTTTTTGTTGTTTATGATTTATTTAATGATAAGCTCTTCTATTTTAAGACGGACATTTTCAGTTTTTAAATTTTTAATAATAAAATATAATTCTGGAAATTGGGAAGAGAAGCCGTTCCAAGATTCGCTTAGTTCCGTAATATTATCAATCCCTTGTTGCAAACTTGTCAGGAAATGTGCTTTTCTTTGGATTAATCCTCGGAATCCGTACGCGCCTAAAACCTGTAAAAAACGTATTAATTTTATCCAGTTAAAAGAGGCTTTAAGATTGATTCTGTCCGATTCTTCATTCCAAAAAGACAAGTAATAATCCAGCATTTTTTCTTTAAAAGCAACAGGGAAATTGGCTTTTGCCTGATAAAGAAATGAAATCAAATCATAACTGGCAGGACCTTCCATTGCAGATTGATAATCGATAAAGAAAACCGCATCATTTTCATCAACCAATATATTTCTGGATTGGAAATCCCGAATCATTAAGGTCTTTGGTCCAAAATTCTGGATCATCTCAGAAATCACTTTGAATTCTTTTAACAAAGTCGATTTATGATATTCAATCTCCAAAACATCCACTATAAAATTTTTAAAATAATACAAATCGTGCGTAATGGGCAAGTCATCATAAATTTCATATTCAAAACTTTTTTTGAAATCTACTTTTCCCAGAGTTTTTGTTTGAAGTTCATAAAGTTTTTCTAAGCTTTTCTGAACCAAATTACCGACTCTTTCTGTCAATCCTTCTTCAGCAATAATTTCAGATAGTGTTTTTTTACCCAGATATTCCTGGATGTAAAGAGTTCTTTCAGGATTGATTTTGAAAATCTGAGGTGTGTTAAGATCAAGGCTTTTAAATAGGTCGGTAAAATAGAAAAAAGCCTCATTTTCTCTTTTATTTTCATTATAAGTGATAATAAAATCCTGATTTCCAGACCTCCCAACATAATTAATTCTGGATGAGCCGCTTTGCGGAAGCGCAAGGAAATAATCTGCCTTTTTTTCTGTCAATTCTTCAAAAAAATTTTGGTGATTTTGCATAAAAACAAAGTTAATTAATATTAGAATTTGAAGCACGAAAAATTGTAATTTTACTTGATTAAATCACGATGTAAATCTGTTACAACATTCTAATGGAAAATTGTGATTCCCTTACACCTTAAAAAAAATGAATATCTGTTTATGAAAGATTTTCTGCCTGTTCTTAAGATTTTGCTCCGGTTTATCATTATTTATATTGTAATGGTGTTGCTGTACCAATTTTATCTTAATGCTTATATCGGCGATGTGGTAGATCCTTTTACAAGATGGGTGGCTGTGCAGGTTGCAGAATTCCAGACTTTTCTGGGGTATAAAACCGAATTGCTGGATAGCCTGAAACTTCATAGCATTCTGTTCCAGACGCAGGGGAAATTTACAACCAGAATGGTAGAAGGTTGTAATGTTTTCTCGGTTGCGATTCTATTCACGGCGTTTATTTCTGCGTTTTACAAAGGTGTGAAAACTTTCTTATATGTATTGGCAGGAATAATTATTCTTTATGGGCTTAATGTTGTCAGAATCGCATTATTGAATATTATTTATTTGAAATATCCAGAGTACGAAAAAATGGGTCACGATTATATTTTCCCGGCTATTATTTATGGGGGCGTTATCATTCTATGGTTAATTTGGATTCAGTTTTTTGCGCTTAAAAATGAAAAGAATGTTTAGATGGTTTTTGGTTTGTTTAGGTTTTTTAGGATTAATTTTAATTAGAGGTTTGGAAGATCAGATTTTCTATGATCCTTTTCTGCAATTCTTTAAATCTGCCGATCATTCTGCCGTATTTCCAACTTTTGTTTGGGGGAAATTAATTTGGAGTTATATTTTTAGATTTAGCCTCAATACATTTTTTTCGCTCTGGATCGTATATTTTCTCTTTCAAAATAAAGAATGGGTTAAACAAGCTTTTGTATTGATTCTATTAGTTTTTATCATTGTTTTTCCGATTTATTTATACTGTATAAGTGATAAATTTCAATTCGGATATTTGTTTTCTTTTTATATCAGGCGTTTTGTGATACAGCCTTTAGCTGTTATTTTAATTATACCAATATTTTATTACAGAAAAAGAGTTTTGAAGACTTAATTTTCTACATTATGCTTATCTGGCTGAGAAATATTTTCTCCATTCCAATCTACCTTTTTTGTAAAGTCGTGTTGGCGCACTGGGCAGTTTTCGACTTGACAAATAGCACAAGAAGTAGGTTTGCAATCATCCATATGAAAATTGAATTCCACTTTTCTATCGGTGTTTTTTGCAATTAGTTTGATAACTTCCTCCATTTCATCGTGAGCAGTTCTTAGTTCAAAATACCAAGGCAAGGTGATGTGAGCATCAATATGAAGTCGGCTACCAAATTGTTGGATTTTCATATTGTGAACATCAATCCATTCTGGTTTTCGGTTTTCGTTAAGGAATTTTGCCAATCTTTCTAGCATTTCCGGATCTGCTTCATCCATTATTCCGCTCAGAGATTTTCTAATAATTTTATATCCAATAACAATGATGTAGAATCCAAAAAACAATGCAACAAGAGAATCAATCCAAACAATCTTCGTAAAATAAACCAAGACTAAACTGACAACAACCCCCAAAGTTGTAATAGTGTCGGATTGAAGGTGTTTCCCAGAAGAAATCAAAACAATAGAATTCTCTCTTTTCCCTTTCTGAATCGAGATATACCCAATGATATAATTAATAATAGCTGTTGCCCCAATAATCCAAATTCCTAAATCCAGTTTACTAAGAACTTTTCCAGAAATCAAGCTGTTGGTTCCTTCATAAATAATCATTACACCAGCAATACTAATCAAAGATCCTTCGATAGCAGAAGTTACAAATTCGACTTTTCCGTGCCCGTAAGGATGGTTTTCATCTTTTGGTTTTGCGGCAAGATATAAAGAATAAAGCCCAAGAAAAGCACTAATGACGTTCACGATACTTTCCATAGCATCAGAAAATACGGCATCAGAATTGGTCAGTTTCCACGCGATTACTTTTCCAACGAAAAGGATAATACCGACAACGGCAATCCATTTCTGAAAAGCAATATTGGAATTTGTTTTTTTATTTGTTTTCATTGCTAAAAAAAAGAATCTTCGAAATTTCGAAGATTCTTTAGATTTTGTTAGTTTAAACTAAGTTGTTTGCTACTAAGTATTCTGCAATCTGAACTGCGTTCGTAGCAGCACCCTTTCGGAGATTGTCTGCCACAATCCAAAGATTGAGCGTTTTTGGTTGCGAAAAATCTCGACGGATTCTTCCCACGAAAACATCATCTTTTCCTTCAGAATATAATGGCATTGGATACTCATTATTTCTCACATCGTCCTGAAGTGTAACTCCAGGCGTTTCAGAAAGAATTCTTCTTACGTCATCAAGATCAAATTCATTTTCGAATTCGATGTTTACACTTTCGGAGTGTCCTCCTTGTACAGGAACTCTTACTGCGGTTGCAGTCAAATTGAAAGTATCGTCACCTAGGATTTTCTTAGGCTCTTTCATCAATTTAATTTCCTCTTTGGTGTAATCGTCATCCGCAAAAACATCGCAATGCGGCAATGCATTTTTGAAGATTTGGTAAGGATAAACTTTCTCAGGACTTTCCCCTTTGATTTCAGAATTCAATTGATCAACAGCTGCTTTCCCAGTTCCAGTTACAGATTGATAAGTAGAAACTACAACTCTTTTGATATCGTATTTTTGATTCAATGGATGAAGAACCATTACCAATTGGATTGTAGAACAATTTGGGTTAGCAATGATTTTATCTTCTTTTGTCAAAACATTAGCATTGATTTCCGGAACCACCAATTTTTTAGTCGGATCCATTCTCCAAGCTGATGAGTTATCGATCACTACTGTTCCAACTTCGGCAAATTTTGGAGCAACTTCCAAAGAAGTTCCCCCGCCGGCTGAAAAAATAGCGATCTCGGGTTTGACTGCAATAGCGGCGTCCATGCTAACGATAGTGAATTCCTTGTCCTTAAACTTAATCTTCTTACCAACAGATCTCTCTGATGCTACAGGAATTAATTCGGTGATTGGAAGATTTCTCTCCTCCAAAACTTTCAGCATAACTTGTCCAACCATTCCGGTTGCGCCTACTACAGCTACTTTCATTGTTTTAAATTAATTAAAATTGTTAATATTTATCCGAAAACTCGTGCCCAAGGGAATGCAAATACAAAAAGTGCAATTGCAACCAATCCTAATGACATCATAGGAATAGTCAGTTTTTCGATTGTTTTGAATTTTTTATTGATGATTGTCATTAATACTGCTGCAATCAACATAGAAAAAGGATGTTCTACATAAGTGAATCTCAAATCAGCATTTTTCATTACTGCGCCCATATCCAAACCTTTTGAGATGTTAGTAATCAGCATAATGATTCCAATTGTAAATTGAACGTGAAAAAAGATCATTGTAAATAATGTCACTTTTTTCAAAGCTTTTGAAATGTTACCGCTGAAACCAAACATTGTTACAACCAAAAGCACTAAAAACACAGCCACCAGCAAAAGTTCAAGATAAGCGAAGCCTTTGTGTGCGTGCAAAAGAATGTTATAAATTTCCATATCCAGATTTTTGAAAAGCAAAGATAGAAAAATCCCGACAGATTGCCGGGATTTGAGTTATAATTAAATATTAATCTAATTTTTAGAATCTATAAGATAATGAAGCAGACCAAGTTCTTCCGAATCCGAAATAAACGCTGTTACCAGTTGCTAAACCTTTATAGACATATCCTAGTTGCTCATAAGTTAAATTCTGAGTGTTTTTTGTTACGCCATCTTTCAAATAAGTAGGAGCATCGGTGGTAAATACAGAAGATCTAAGGTCAGAAATGTAGGTTGTATCAAACAAATTGTAAACATTTCCAGTAATAATTAATCTGTGTCCGTTTTTCAAATTAAAAGTGTATGACGCGCCTAAATCTGTCAGGTTGTAATCTGGTGCTTTCAAAGATCCATTCTGAGCTCCAGTTGGAGTTACACCTGGCGTTTTGATGATGTAATTACTGTTGATACTGAAGGTTCCATACAGATTATCATAATATCTCCAAGTTGCAAAAACATCAAGATTTTTAACTGGATGCACAGTTGCTCCCAATGCAGCAGTTGTTTGTGCGGCATCCCCAACTTTCATTCCGTCCAAAGCTAACTGAACTGACTCTGCACCGTTTGTGGTAACTGGGTCTCCGTTAACATCTGTTATTCTTCCTGTTGGGTTGTTTTTGTATTTCCAGTTTCCTACAGAAAACATTCCGTTGAATTCCAGATAACTATTCACTTTGTAGAAAGCTTCTAATTCTGCACCAATGTGTACTTCTCTTACACCCGTCAAACTTGCAGTACCATTTGTTTGGTTGACGCCATTACTATCCGTATAAGCAACGCCTGTAATACGTTGGAATCTATCTTTCCAATCTGTAAAGTACCCGTTTACGTTTATCTTTAATTTTTCGTTCTTGAATCCATATCCAAATTCCGCAGATTGAACTTTTTCGTTTCTCAAATCCTTGTTAACGATTTGTTGATATAAAGAACCAAAAGTTTTCGCTGGAAGAGCATAAGGGAAAATTGCATTTTGGTTCGGTTGTTTAGAATAAATACCAACGTTCACAAAAACATTATGATTTTCATTAATATTATAATTAACACCACCTTTTGCATTATAACCAAATCTGAATTTTTGGTCCGTAGTTCTGTTTACATTTTCGCCTTGTTGAGTAGTAGAAACCCCTGTAGGAACTGCGGATACGCCATCCCAAACCCAATTGTCAATTCTTTGATTGCTTTGCTCGGAAGCAGAGCCTTGTACAAATGCACTAAGTTTCTCTCCAGTGTATTCTAATTGTCCGAAAACACCACCCCAAAGAACTTTTCCGTTGTAGTTTCTATAAACGATTTGAGATTTGTCTTTTATAGCTGATGCAAATGGGTTTGCAGGTGCTGAAGCGTTATAAGATTCTGTAACGGTATAAAAAGGTTGTTGATTGTAATTGTTAGCTTCACGATAGCTTGTATTTCCTAAGAAGTCTGTAACAAGACCTGGGTGGTAACCATAGTAATATCTTGCATCAATACCGGCAGAAAAATTCCAGTTATCATTGATTTTATGTTGGAAGTTAGATAGAATCCCGTACCAGTCGTGTGAGTTTACACTTGCTCTTCTAGTAATACCATTTGAGCTTGTCCCAACATAAGGTGTTTTGTTGTTTGCTCCAAAATCTGCAACTGCTTGTCCGGTGTTCCAAGCGTAGATATCATCAAAACGAATTAAACCATCTGCTGTTTTGGGCAAAGCATTGATTCCTTTTGAGTTGATAGAACCTAAAATTCCGGATCCACCACCTCTTCCCCAAGAAGCGTACCCCACTGTTGATAATTTTGATTTTGCAGAAATATTCCAATCCCAATTGATAGAAGCAATGGGTTTACTGTAGTAATTAACAGATTGAGAATATTGGTTTCCATTCAAATAGCCCCAGTTTGAATTGTATCTTCTGTTGGGTTCATCAGACCAAGTTCCGTCTAATCTTCCGTCGCCCATATCCAAAGTGGTTGCGATGGTATTGTTAAAAGTTTGGTTATGCCATTGAGGCGCTCCGGTAAATGTAAATTGGAAATCGTGTTTTCCTTTTTGATAACCTAAAGCGAAATAATAGTTGTAAGATTCAAAATTTGAACCGTCAATATACATTGCCCCAGCCGTTCTGCTCATTAAAAAAGAGGTTGACCAACCTGTTGCAGATTTTCCTGTATTATAAGAAAATAATGTTTTTAGGTACCCGTCATTTCCCAGCCCAAGAGTTACATTTCCTTCTCTTTTTTTGTCAGCTGCTCTGGTAATAACATTAATAGTTCCTCCTACAGAAGCAATGGCTAATTTTGAAGATCCTAAACCTCTTTGCACCTGCATTGCAGAAGTGACATCCGAAAGACCTGCCCAGTTACTCCAATACACTGTTCCTCCTTCCATATCGTTAACTGGAACACCGTTGATCATAACTGCGGTATTGGAAGTGTCAAAACCACGGATGTTAACACGTCCATCTCCAAAACCTCCACCACCTTTTGTAGCGTAAATTGATGGTGTCGAAGATAAAATCTCAGGAAATTCCTGATTTCCTAATCTTTGTACGATTTGCGCTTCCCTGATTGTAGAAACAGCAACAGGGGTCTTTCTATCTTTTGCGATATCAGCAACTCCTGTCAATACAACTTGTTCTATGTCGTTGTCTTTTGATAAAGTATCCTGCGTGGATTGAGCAAAGTAAAAGCTTGCCGTACTCATAGTCAGCATAAGGACTAATGCTGGTTTTTTCGATAGCATTTTCATTTTCTTTAAGATTTATGTCGCAAAAGTCTTAAAAAAAATGATAAGAGGTGTTAATGAATTGTTAATTTTTTAAAGCCTTGAGACTCAGGTCGATATTGCTTGATGAGTGCGTTATTGCACCAGCTGAGATAAAATTCACGCCAGTTTTCGCCACCGAATTTAACACCTCACGTGTAATTCCACCCGAAGCTTCGGTTTCAGATCTTCCGTTTACAATCTTTACGGCTTTTGTCATTGTCTCGACATCCATATTGTCAAACATAATTCTGTCAGCACCGGATTTTACAGCTTCTTTAACCTCTTCAAGATTACGAGTCTCAACTTCTATTTTAAGTTTGAGTTTATTTTTTTTGACATAATCTTTTGCCATTTTCACAGCGTTGGTGATGCTTCCATTATAATCAATATGATTGTCTTTCAGCATTATCATATCATAAAGACCATATCTATGATTGGTTCCTCCACCAATGGCGACAGCCCATTTTTCACAAACTCGGAAATTCGGAGTTGTTTTTCTGGTGTCAAGCAATTTGGTTTTAGTTCCAACTAATCTAGAGTCCCAATCGTGAGTCATTGTCGCAATTCCGCTCATACGTTGCATACAATTGAGGACAAGTCGTTCGGTTGATAAGATTGACCTAGCTTTTCCAGTAACAACAAAAGCAATGTCTCCTTTTTTTGCAGATTCTCCATCTCTAATAAAAACTTCAACGTTAAGATTTTTATCAAACGATTTGAAAATAATTTCCGCCAATTCAACACCAGCCAAAATGCAGTTTTCTTTTACCAAAAGTTGAGCTTTCTGTTCCAAATCTTTCGGAATAGTCGAAAGTGTAGAATGGTCACCGTTTTGGATGTCTTCTTCCAAAGCGGTTCTGATGAATTCTTTTAAAACTTTATCGCTGGCGTAAGATGGTCTTTTCATTGGGTTTATTTTTTGTACTAATGTAAAAAGTATTTATGTATCAAAAATTAAATCTTTAATACATTTTACATTAATAAGTTTTACAGATTTTATTCATTTATAAGAAGCGGTTTCGTAGCCAAATCCTTATTGTAAAACGCTCCTTTATTTTCTTTCATTTCAAGAGAATGTTTGATAATCAAATAGGAAACATTCACAAGATTTCTAAGCTCCGAAAGCTGTGGCGAAAGTATGGAATAATTATAAAGTTCTGTTACTGCTTCGTAGATTTCTCGTTGTTTTTTCTTTGCCAATTCCAATCTTGCATTGCTTCTTACAATAGCAACCAAATCGCTCATCATTTCCTGAAGTTGTTTTCTAAGATAAGTGACGAGAACCATTTCGTCCATCATTTTCATTCCATCTTCATTCCATTCGGGAACAGCTTTTAAATCATCGAAGTTAAAGTCGTTTTCTTTCAACAATTCAACTGTTTTCATCGCCGCATTGTGACCAAAAACCAAACCTTCTAGTAAAGAATTAGAAGCTAAACGATTCGCGCCGTGAAGACCGGAATTCGTACATTCTCCAACGGCAAAAAGATTTTTGATAGAAGATTGTCCGTATTTATCAGTGTCGATTCCACCCATCAAATAGTGACAAGCCGGAACAACCGGAATCAATTCTTTGAAAGGGTCAATTCCTTCATCCAAACATTTTTGATAGATATTTGGAAAGTGATTGATGAATTTTTCTCTGTCCATTTCACGACAGTCCAATCCAACATAATCGTCTCCGCTTATTTTCAATTCGTTATCGATTCCTCTTGCAACAATGTCACGAGACGCTAATTCTTCGCGCTCATCATATTTCTGCATAAATGGTTTTCCATTTTTTGTGCGAAGTTTTGCCCCGTCTCCACGAACAGCTTCTGAAATCAGGAACAGCATTCCGTCTCTTTTAGAATACATCGCAGTTGGGTGAAACTGATAATATTGCATATTCGAAACTTTCCCTTGAGCTCTGTGAACAAAAGCGATTCCGTCTCCTGTGGCAATAATAGGATTGGTTGTGTTTTTATAAACGTGTCCAGCTCCTCCTGTAGCAACCAAAGTAATTTTCGAAGTAATTTTTTTGATTTTTTTATTCTGTTCATCAAGAATATAAGCGCCATAAGCATTGATATTTCCCTTGTCTAACTCTTTCCCCGGAACGTGATGTTGGGTAATCAAATCAATCACATAATGATGGGCAAGGATTTCGATATTTGGAGAATTTCTGATGGTTTCCAAAAGCGCTCTTTCTATTTCAAAACCTGTGATGTCTTTGTGATGAACAATTCTATTCTCCGTATGTCCGCCTTCTCTTCCTAATGAATATTTTCCTTTTTCTTGGTCAAATTTTGCGCCCCATTCTACAATTTCATTAAAACGATGAGGAGCTTCTTCCACCACCATTTTAACAATCTCAGGGTCGTTGATGTAATCTCCGGCTCGTAAAGTGTCGTCAATATGTTTTTGAAAATTATCTTTGGAAAAATCTGTTACAACTGCCAATCCGCCTTGTGCATATTTGGTATTGCTTTCGTCCTCGTTGGATTTTGTAACGATTGTTATTTTAGTGTCTGGTAATTGTTCGGCAATTTTAATGGCGTAAGATAAGCCTGAGATTCCGGAACCGATTACAAGAACGTCTGTTTTTATCATTTTAATTTTGAAATTGTAAGATTATTAAAGATGTTAAATCTTTGGATAACTATCAGGATTGGATTTGGCAAAACGAATGCCGTAAACCTTGACTACTTTTTCCTCTTCATTAATAATATAATGAATCATAACGGGGAAGTTTTTGACTTGCCTCAGACGAAACTCATCAAATCTTATTTGGAAATAGGGGATTTCTTTAAGTTGGTTTAATGTATCATTGAAATTAGTAAGAAATCTTGCCTTAAGTTCTTTAGAAATTGCTCCATAATAATCACTTGCATCTCTAAGGTCAGATTTCGCACTTTTTAGAATTGAAACTTTGAACATTATAAAAAGTTATCTTTAATAGCGTCCCAATCTTCAAAATCTGCTTCTCTAGCTTCTGCAACACGCTTTCTCATCAATGCTTTCTCATCTTCAGAAATTTCAAAATCAAGTCCTTCTTCTTTCGGAAAAATTATAACCTCAGCATATTCTGCATCGAAGTTTTCTGGAAGTTCGATGTTTAACTTATGGTTTTTGACCTCAACGATTTGTCTGATAGCATTCATTTTATTTGAATTAATAATTAAAATTACAGAAATTTGATGAACTTATCCGCAGGTTTTCTCACTTTTTTAAAATTCTGAAAAATATCATCTTCTGCACGATAACCGAGGGCTAAAACAACGGCAATTTTTTCTTTTTCTTTATCTATATTAAGTAGGTCATCGAGAATTTCCGATTTGAAACCTTCCATTGGACAAGTATCAACCTGTTCTTGAGCAGCAGCCATAATCATCGAACCGAGAACAATATAATTTTGTTTCTCGGACCAACTTTCCAATTCTTTGGCAGAATAACTTTCTATAAATGAATTGATGTTATTTCTAAAAGCGGATAACTGTTCCAAAGTCACACCTCTTTCATTAATAATATGACCGAAATAGCCATCAACGTAACTCTTATTGATTTTGGTTTTTGAAACCAACACTACTAGATGTGAACAAGTCGAGACCTGTGAAGGATTATAAAACGCCGGAATCAATTTTTGGAGCATTTCATTATTTCCCACCACCAAAAGATGATACGGCTGAAGTCCTAAAGAACTGACAGACAACCTTCCGGCTTCCAGAATATTATTCAATTTTTCTGACGAGATCTTTCTTCCGTCAAATTTTTTTACAGAATATCGCCAGTTAAGTGCTTCTAAGTAGTTCATATAACAAATATACTCATTTATCATTTTAGGTTAGAATCATTTTAAATAACGAAACTTTACCACCCGAATTTTTTAAGTTATTCATTGCAAATGCTTTATGGTAAGGCTTTTCGCAATATTCGATTTTAATCGATTTTAAATCAAATCATTAGCCAAGAAAGCTGTAAGACAAAAAAGTTATAAACATTAAGTATAAAAGTGGGCAAAAGTGGTAAAATGTGGTAGATTTTTATATAAATTTGCTCCAAATGAAAAACTTCATTGGAACATACGAATGTAAAATCGATGACAAAGGGCGCATCAAACTGCCTGCTTCGCTTACGAAGCAGATGGAACATTTTGCAGATGAGCCATTTGTAATCAAGCGGTCGGTGTTTCAGAAGTGTCTTGAGGTTTATCCAATGAAGCCTTGGGAAAAACTGATGGCAAAAATAAACGGTCTTAACCGATTTGTGAAAAAAAATGCAGATTTCATCAGGATGTTTACGGCTGGAGTCAAAACGGCGGAGTTGGATAACGTTGGTCGTTTGCAAATCAGTAAGGATTTAACACAATTTGCAAATCTTGGGAAAGATATCGTGATTACAAGCGCCGGCGAATTGTTCGAGATTTGGGATAAAGATTCTTATGAACACGTTATCTCAGTCAGCGAATCGGATTTTGCCAATCTGGCGGAAGATGTGATGGGAAATCTTGATTCCGAAGAATCAAATTAGTAATTAAGAAAAAATAATTAATAGGTTTTTAAACCGAATTATTAAATCATTTATCAATCATCATTCATCAATTATAAAAACAATGTATCACAATCCTGTCTTGTTAAAACAAAGTGTTGACGCTCTGGTAACCAATCCGGACGGGATTTATGTGGACTGCACTTTTGGTGGAGGCGGACATTCTCGTGAGATTTTGAGCCGACTTTCGGACAAGGGAAAATTATTTTCTTTTGACCAGGATTTGGATGCATTGAAAAACGCCATTGATGACCCGAGATTTAATTTAGTTAATCAGAATTTCAGGTTTTTGGAAAATTCGATGTTGGCTTATGGCGTTTCTCAAGTTGACGGGATTTTAGCGGATTTAGGAGTTTCTTCTCATCAGTTTGATGAAGCAGAGAGAGGATTTTCTACAAGAAGCAACGCTCCACTTGATATGAGAATGAATGTGATGCAAGGTCTTGATGCGAAGAAAATCATCAACGAGTACGAAGAAGAAGACCTTGCTAATATCTTTTACCAATATGGGGAATTGAGAGAATCTCGAAAATTGGCAAGAGAAATAGTTCATCATAGAAAAACCAAGAAAATCAATACGACTGAGGATTTGAAAAATCTGTTCAGTTATATTCCTGCATTTAAACAGAATAAATTTTTTGCTCAGGTTTTTCAGGCGGTAAGAATTGAGGTAAATCAGGAACTGGAAGTGTTGAAAGAAATGTTGGTTCAGTCTTATAAGATTTTGAAGCAGGAAGGAAGATTGGTCGTGATTTCTTATCATTCTCTGGAAGACAGATTGGTAAAACGTTTCCTGAAAAACGGAATGTTCGAAGGTGAACCTCAGCGTGATATCTACGGAAATTACGCAAAAGCTTTTGAATTATTAAAGACAAAAGCAATCATTCCGGACGATAAAGAAATAGAAGAAAATTCTCGTGCGAGAAGTGCGAAAATGAGAATTGGGACAAAATTATAGTTGATGGTTTTTAGTTGATAGTTGTTTGAAGATGTTTTAAATCTATCAGCTGTCAACCGACAACAAACAACCAAAATGGCAAAGCACACAACCTACAATAAGCAGAAAAGGAAACTCACTTTTATGGATATCATAAAAGGGAATTTTCTTAACCGTGATGAGGTAAAAGCGCATTACAAATATTTTCTGTTCATTTTCGGATTGTTGATGGTGATGATTTATAGTAATCACTTGGTGAATCAGAAAATTGAGCGTGTCAATAAGCTCAAAGAAGAGACGGAAGAGTACAAATCGAGAAATGCTTATGCGCAAAGTCGATTGATAAAAATTAGAATGGAATCCGAACTGGGAAAAGAAATGGTTCAGGATTCTTTGGTGAGTTTGGACAGTCACCCGATGAAATTATTGATAAAAGTTGATAGCACAGATGATAAAGCAACCAAATAACAATTACGATAAAAAGCGTTCCAATGCGTTGAAGTGGGGCTACCTTTTTGTGTTGGGAGCTTTCATTTTGTTTGTCATTTTTTTAACAAGAATTTTAATTCTTCAGAATACGAATGTTGAAGAATTCGAGAATAATTACATCAGCAAAAATTACCGCGAAGCAACTTTAAAGGCTGCTCGTGGAAATCTTTTCGCTTCGGACGGTTCCATTTTGGCGACAACGGTAATGCGTTACGATATCTATCTTGATTTCAAATCAATGAGAGATACAATCTATTCCAACAATATTGGAGCATTGACGGATTCTCTCAGCAAAATGTTTGATAAACCGCGAAGTTACTTCAGAGCGAAATTAGATGCTCAGAATCAGAAGAATAACCAGTATTATCTTTTAGCAAGAGGGCTTGATTTTGACGAATATGACAGAATCAGAAATTTTCCAATTTTCAAAAAAGGAAAAAATAAAGGCGGTTTCATTGTAGAAAGAAATTTCCGAAGAGAATTGGCAACAACTCAAATCGGAGCCGGAACAATTGGAGCTGATAATGGCGAGTCAAAATCTGGTTTGGAAGGTGCTTTCAGTAAATATCTTACAGGAATTGATGGAAAACGTTTGGAGCAGAAAATCACTTCTTCTCAGTGGAAACCAATAGATTACTGGAAAGTTCAGGAGCCGGTTGATGGGCAGGATGTTTATACAACTCTGGATTTAAGGATTCAGGATATTGCACATTCTGCGCTGGAAAATCAATTAATCAAATTCGATGCAAACCACGGAAGTGTTGTTGTAATGGAAGTTGAAACAGGAAAAATCCGTGCAATGGTCAACCTTAGAAGAACCGAACCTGGAATTTATGTTGATGCTTACAACTATACGGTAAAAGATGCTCAAGAACCGGGTTCTACGTTCAAAACGGTTTCACTTTTGGCAGCTATGGATGACGGCTTCATTGATGAAAATACTAAAGTCAACATTGGAAACGGAATCTGGACTTATGCAGGACAAAGAATCACAGATGGTCACGGAGGCGGAACTTATGATGTAAGTGATGTTTTAGCTAAGTCAAGTAATGTTGGTGCGGCAAAATTGATTACAACACATTACGCGGATAAACCTCAGGTTTTCATTGACCATTTGAAACGCTGGAAGATGTTTGATAAAATGCAGATTGAACTTCCGGGAATTGCAAAACCATCGATTCAAACACCTCAAAGCAAACGTTGGAACAAAGCCACTTTGGCTTCTTTGGGTTATGGATATTCTTCGCGTTTTCCGCTATTGCAATTGGTTGCTTTCTATAACGGGATTGCCAACAAAGGTAAAATGGTAAAGCCGCTATTCATTGATAAAATAATGAAAGACGGTAAAGTACTTTATGAAGCGAAACCAGAAGTTATGGTTAAAAAAATGGCTTCTGAAAAAGCAATTACAATGATGACGAATGCTTTGACGAAAGCCGTTGAAAAAGGAACGGCAAGAAGTATTTACACACCGAATCTTAAAATTGCGGGTAAAACTGGAACGGCAAGATTTGAATATTGGAAAGCAGGACCAATGAAATATCAGGCATCATTTGCAGGCTTTTATCCAGCTGATAATCCAAAATATACTTGTATTGTAGTTGTTAATCAGCCAGATACTTCAAAAGGTTTTTATGGAGGAACAGTTTCTGCGCCAGTTTTCAAAGAAATTGCCGGAAAGACTTTCCTGAAAACACCTTTGAATGTTGAGAAAGACCTTTTGGTTGAACATAAAGTTAATCTTAATAAAATGACTGCACCAAATGTAAAGGTGAATGTCATAAGAGATTCAATGCCGAATTTGGTTGGAATGATTGGAAAGAATGTGATTCCTCAACTTGAAAATTTGGGTTACAGAGTAGACTACAAAGGTGTTGGGAAAATTATGGAACAGTTTCCTGCAGAAGGAGCGACCATTGGAAAGAATCAAAAGATTTATTTGAATCTTCAAAACTAAAAATTAAAGCGAAAGCTTAGATATATGATTTTAAAAGACTTATTACAAAGAATCCATATTCTGGAAACCATTGGAACTCTTGAAAGAGAAGTTTCGGAATTGGTTTTTGACAGCCGAAAAGCTGTTGAAAATTCTTTGTATGTTGCATTGAAAGGAACGATTTCAGACGGACATTCTTACATCAATCAAAGCATCGAAAAAGGTGCAAAAACGATAATTTGTGAAGAATTGCCTTCAGAAATTAATGAGGAAGTAACTTATTTGAAAGTTGAGAATTCTTCTAAAGCTTTAGGACATTTGGCTTCTAATTTTTATGGAAATCCTTCTGAGAAATTAAACTTAATTGGCGTTACAGGAACAAATGGAAAAACTACGGTAACAACTTTATTATTTGATATTTTCAAAAATCTGGGTTATCAGTCCGCTTTGATTTCAACTGTTGAATACAGAATTGCTGACGAAATTATTCCTTCAACGCACACAACACCGGATGTAATTCGTCTGAATCAAATGTTGGCGAAAGCCGTTGAAATCGGATGTGAATATGCCTTTATGGAAGTAAGTTCTCACGGAATTTCCCAAGATAGAATCGAAGGTTTGCATTTTAAAATTGCCGGTTTTACGAACATTACACACGACCATTTGGATTATCACAAGACTTTCCAAAATTATATCTACGCTAAGAAGAGATTCTTTGACGAGTTGGAAGATTCTGCGATTGCCATTACGAATGCCGATGACAAAAACGGATTGGTAATGTTACAGAATACCAAAGCGAAAAAGAAAACTTTTGCTTTGAAAACAATGGCAGATTTCCACGGAAAGGTTTTGGAAGTGGATTTCAACGGAATGTTACTGAACTTCAATAACAAAGAATTCTGGACAACATTGACAGGAAAATTCAACGCTTATAATTTGCTTTTGGCTTACGGAATTGCTCTTGAGTTAGGAATGGACGAAACGGAAGTTCTTCAGGCGATTTCTATTCTTCATAGAGTGAATGGAAGATTTGAAACAATAAAATCTGACAGCGGAATTTTCTTCGTGGTCGATTATTCTCACACGCCTGATGCATTGGAAAATGTTCTGGATAGCATCAACGAAATCAGAACTAAAAACGAGAGATTGATTTGTGTCTTCGGTTGCGGAGGCGACAGAGACAAAACCAAACGTCCGGAAATGGGCGACATCGCTACCAAAAAGTCGACTTTGGCTATCATCACTTCTGACAATCCAAGAACTGAAGAACCAACACAGATTATCAAAGAAATAGAAGCCGGAGTTCAACCTCAGAATTTCAGCAAATACACTTCGATTCCTGACAGAAGAGAAGCGATAAAAATGGCAATCAAATTTGCTGAACCGAAAGATATTGTTTTAGTAGCCGGAAAAGGTCACGAAACGTATCAGGAAATTAATGGTATAAAGCATCATTTTGATGACAAAGAAACGATTAGGGAATTATTACAATTAATGGGAAAATAGACAAATATGCTATATTATCTATATGAATATTTAACCGCTCACGGAATCCACGTTCCAGGAATGAACTTGTTCAAATACATTTCATTCCGCGCAGCGATGGCAGTTTTGTTTTCGCTGATTATTGCGATGGCTTACGGAAAAAGAATCATCAATTTCCTGAGAAGAAGACAAATGGGAGAATTGGTAAGAGACCTTGGTCTGGAAGGGCAAAAGCAAAAAGAAGGAACGCCAACAATGGGAGGTTTGATTATCATTTTGGCGACCATCATTCCGGTTTTGTTGTTTACGAGAATTACCAATGTTTACATCGTTCTTTTAATCATTTCGGTTTTGTGGATGGGAGCGATTGGTTTTTTGGACGATTATCTTAAAAAAGTTAAGAAAAATAAAGACGGATTAAGTGGAAAATTCAAAGTAATCGGACAAGTTGGTTTAGGCTTAATTGTCGGAGTTACAATGTATTTCCACCCTGATGTTGAAGTTAAAAGAAAATATGCGGATGCAACGGTTATTAATCGAAATAATGTAGAAAGAAATTTTATGGAAGAAGAAAAAATTCCGGTTTCTACAGTTCCTTTTACAAAAAATAATGAATTCGATTACAGTGGGATTTTATTCTGGATGGATGATGCAAAAGCACACGAATGGGCTTGGATTGTTTTCATTCCGATTGTAATTTTCATTGTAACAGCGGTTTCAAATGGAGCTAATATCACTGACGGAATCGACGGTTTGGCAGCAGGAACGAGTGTAGTGATTTTGTTGACTCTTGCATTTTTTGCTTACATTTCCGGGAACATCATTTTCGCAGATTATCTTAATATTATGTTCCTTCCACATATGGGAGAAACCACCATTTTTGCGCTTGCTTTGGTGGGAGCTGTGATTGGTTTTTTTTGGTACAATACTTATCCAGCACAGATTTTTATGGGTGATACAGGAAGTCTGATGTTAGGTGGCGTAATTGCGGTTTTAGCTATTATTCTTAGAAAAGAATTACTGATTCCGGTTTTATGCGGCGTCTTTTTGATAGAACTTTTATCTGTGATTCTGCAGGTTTGGGTCTTTAAATACAGAAAAAGAAAACACGGGCTGGAATATGCTCAAAATAATAGATTATTCAAAATGTCTCCATTGCATCATCATTATCAGAAAGAAGGATTTCACGAGAGCAAAATTGTGAACCGGATGATAATCGTTGGAGTAATGCTGGCAATTATTTGCTTAATCACTTTAAAAACAAGATAAAAATTAAAAACCAATAGAAATGTAAAAAGTATTAAAGTACAAAGTAAATGTACTTTTTACATTAGACATCAAACATTATACAAAAAATGAGAGTAGTAATACTTGGAGGAGGCGAAAGCGGCGTTGGTGCGGCGTATCTGGCAAAAGCCAAAGGCTTTGATGTCTTTCTTTCGGATATGGGAATTATCCGTGAGAATTACAAAAAAGAATTGGATGAGCTTGGGATTGACTATGAAGATGGAACACATTCCGAAGAAAAAATTCTGAATGCCGATTGGATCATCAAAAGCCCGGGAATTCCGAAAAAAGCGGAAATGATTCATAAGATTCAGCAAAAAGGAATCAGATTGTCTTCTGAGATTGAATTTGCTTCGGAATTTACCAATGCAAAAATCATCGCCATCACAGGAAGTAATGGAAAAACGACGACAACGTCTTTGATTTATTACATCTTGAAAGAAGACGGATTCAATGTCGGATTGGGCGGAAATATCGGAAAGAGTTTTGCAAAACAGGTTGCTGAGGAGAATTTTGATTATTATGTATTGGAAGTGAGTAGTTTCCAGTTGGATGATATTCAGAATTTTAGACCCTATATTTCATTATTATTGAATTTGTCAAAAGATCATCTGGACCAGTACAATTACAATTATGAAGAATATGCTTTGGCTAAATTCAGAATTGCTGAAAATCAGGATGCTAACAATTTTTTCATCTATAATAAAGATGACGAAATGAGCAAATCGATTCTTGAAAAACTGGATTTGAAAGTGACCAAAGTTCCATTCTCATTACATGAAAAATTGGAAAAAGGAGCTTTCTCGATTGATGAGAATTTTGTAGTCAATATCAATGAAGGATTCACGATGAAGATTGACGAATTATCATTGGTTGGAAAGCATAATGTAGCGAACAGCTTAGCGGCGAGTATTGCCGGAAAGTTATTGGAAATCAGTAATGAAAGCATCAGACATTCATTAATGACATTCCAGGCGGTTGAACACAGATTGGAACCTGTCGCTGAAATCCACGGTGTGAAATTCATCAACGATAGCAAAGCTACAAATGTGAATGCGACTTACTTCGCTTTAGAAAGTATGAAACAACCGGTTGTTTGGATTGTTGGCGGAAAAGACAAAGGAAACGATTACACCGAAATCGAAGAACTTGTCAAGAAAAAAGTAAAAGCGATTGTTTGTTTAGGTGTCGATAATCATAAGATTATTGATTTCTTTAAAGATAAGAAAACACAGATTTATGATACTTCCAGTATGCAGAAAGCAGTAGAAGTTTCAAAATCGATTGCAGAAAAAGGAGACGTGGTTTTGTTGTCACCTTGTTGCGCAAGTTTTGATTTGTTCAATGGTTATGAAGACCGTGGTAATAAATTCAAAAAAGAAGTTTTTAGACGAATTGACAATTAAGAATTAGAATTATCAATAGGATTGGGCTTTAGCCCATTCTAAAAATGAAGAAACAAATTGGCTTTAGCCAAAAATAAAAATGCCATTTGTAAAAGTTTACATACACATTGTTTGGAGTACAAAAAACAGAATTCCTTTTCTCAATTCCAAAGACTTGAGAATCAATGTTTGGAAACATATAAAACAAAATGCGAATGAAAAAGGGATTTTTATAGATGTTGTAAATGGATATTCAGACCATTGTCATTGTTTAATTTCTTTGTCAACAAATCAGACAATAGAAAAAGTAGTACAATTGATAAAAGGAGAATCTTCATTTTGGATTAATAAGAATAATTTCACTGAAGAGAAATTTGCTTGGCAAGATGAATATTTTGCAGTTTCTGTTTCAGAATCGATGATAGAAAAAGTCAGAAATTATATTATTAATCAAGAAAAACATCATTTGACGAGAAGTTTTTCTGAGGAATATGAAGAATTTATTTCAAAATATAAGTTCAATTCAAATCAAAAATAAGTTTTGGCTAAAGCCAATTCGAGAATGATAAGAAACATCCAGCTAAAGCCGGACGCAATTGAAAATAAATAGAGAATATATTCAATAAATCAGAAATATTGAATTGCAAATATCAATAGGATTGGGCTTTAGCCCATTCAAAAAATAAGAATTAAGATTGGCTTTAGCCAAAACATATAGGAATGAACGAACAAACTACAGAAAACAAATTCGAATTGCTGAAAGGAGACAAGGTTCTTTGGTCGGTTATCATTTTGATATCTTTCCTCTCCGTGTTTCCGGTTTATTCTGCAAGCTCGAATCTGGAATATATCGTGAATAATGGGACTACAACCGGTCACGTTATCAAGCATATTTTCTTCGTTTTTTTAGGGTTGGGAATTATGCGTTTTGTAGGAACTATTAAATACGAATACATCGGGAAACTGAGTTCCATTTTGCTTTTGTTCACGATTGGATTATTGTTGATTACAACATTCACAGGACAAAAAATTGAAGGCGCAAGTGCTTCGCGTTGGTTGAAAATTCCAGGAACACCGATTTCTTTTCAGCCGTCGTCGTTCGCTTATTTGATGCTGATTATTTATCTGTGCAGATATTTAACTAAGAAAATCAAAAGAGAAAGACTTCCTCTGGAGAATATCATTTACATATTCGGCCCAATTCTGATTGTATTCGGATTGGTTGCAAAAGATAATGGTTCAACTGCTTTGATGATTATGATGGTTTCGATTATCATCTTGATAATAGGACAATTAGCTTGGCAATATGTGGCGGGATTTATCTCGCTTTCAGTAGTTTTCATTGTAATGTTTTTAGTGATTGCATTGAATACTAATTTGCTTGGAGGAAACCGTGTTCACACTTGGATGAGCCGTATAGAAACCTTCTCAAACTCGAAGAAAACAGCCGATGTTGAAGATGAAAGTTTGAAGGCGAAAAATTATCAGGTAATGCAAGCGAAAGCCGCTATTGTTCACGGCGGATTCAACGGAATTGGACCGGGAAAAAGTGCTTTGAAACAGACATTACCACAATCGGTTTCGGATTTTATTTTCGCAATTATTGTAGAAGAGTATGGCTGGATTGGAGCCTTTGTTTTGATTAGCCTTTATATGATAATGATTATCCGAATTGTAATGATTGCAAGTAAAATGCCTGCTTTTTTTGGGTCTCTGCTCGTGCTTGCAATTGGATTAATGATATTTATTCAATTATCGGTAAATATTGCCGTTGCTGTGAATCTGATTCCGGTTACAGGTCAGCCTTTACCATTGATAAGTTACGGTGGAACATCGATGTTGGTAACCTACATTCAGTTAGGAATTATTCTGAATGTAAGTTCCAGAATTCAGGTGTTTGATGAAGAAGGTTTGGGCAAAAGACAAAGTATTGAAGAAATAAATGATATTGCGTAAATGAGCAAAAAACTAAAAATAGTAATGAGTGGCGGCGGGACTGGAGGACACATCTTTCCTGCAGTTGCGATTGCTCAGGAAATCCAAAAGAGATTTCCCGATGCAGAGTTTTTGTTCATTGGTGCTAACGGAAAAATGGAAATGGAGAAGGTTCCTCAATCCGGATTCAAAATCGAAGGATTGAATATCGCAGGATTTGACAGAGGTAATCTTTTGAAGAATATCGGACTTCCATTTAAAATTATTTCCAGCTTGATGAAAGCTAAAAAAATCATCAAAGATTTCAAACCGGATTTTGCGGTTGGAACCGGTGGTTTTGCGAGCGGACCGGCTTTATATATTGCTGCGAAAATGGGAATTCCGACTTTTATTCAGGAGCAGAATTCTTTGCCTGGAAAGACGAATGTTTTCAATGCAAAAAAAGCAAAAGCGGTTTTTACAGCTTATCCGGATATGGAGAAATTTTTCCACGGAACGAAAACTTATTTCTTAGGAAATCCGATTCGTCAGAATATCATTACGGATTTGATTGATAAAGATTTAGCGAAAGAAAAATTAGGCTTAGATAAAAATAAATTAACGATTCTTTCAGTTGGCGGTTCTCTTGGTTCCAGAACCTTGAACAACGGCTGGAAAGAGAATTTAAATAAATTAAAAGATAAAGATTATCAGCTCATCTGGCAAACTGGAAAAACGGATTTTGCTGAAATAACTTCCAGCATCCAACCTCCAGCTTCCATCCAGATCAAAGAATTTATCTCCGATATGGCTTTGGCTTATTCAGCGGCGGATGTGATTGTTTCCAGAGCTGGTGCGATTGCAATTTCCGAATTAGCGGTTGCGAAAAAGCCGGTTTTGCTGGTTCCGTTTCCATTTGCAGCAGAAGACCACCAAACCAAAAATGCATTGACTTTGGTTGAGAAAAATGCGGCTAGAATGGTAAAAGATTCTGAGATGAAGGATAAATTCTGGAGCACACTTTCAGAAATCTGTGAGAACGAAAATCTTAGAAAAGAAATGTCAGCCAATCTGGAATTTTTTGCAAAACCAAAAGCAGCAGAAGGGATTGTGGATGAGATAATTAAAACTGTACAAAGTAAACTGTAGAAAGTACATTGTACATCATACTTTTTACATTAATACAATAAAGAAAATGAGCATCTTAAATAAATATCAAAACTTCTATTTCATCGGAATCGGTGGAATTGGGATGAGTGCGCTCGCAAGGTATTTTCACGCTAACGGCAAAAATGTTTTGGGTTATGATAAAACACCTACAAAATTGACAGCTCAGCTTGGTTTTGAAGGCATTGATATTTCGTTTGAAGATGTGATTGATGAGAAAATTGTAGCGTTCGATAAAGAATCAACTTTGGTTATTTATACGCCTGCAATTAAAAAACTCGGAATTCTGGATTACTTCGTAAGTGAAAGTTTTGAGATTTTGAAACGTGCAAAAGTTCTTGGATTGATTACCGAAAATACAGATTGTATCGCAGTTGCAGGAACACACGGGAAGACTACAACCTCTACTTTAATTGCGCATCTGTGCAAAGAAGCAAACCTTCCGTCATCTGCATTTTTAGGCGGAATTTCTGAGAATTTCAAATCGAATTTCGATTACAATGGAAATCAGTTTTCTGTAGTTGAAGCCGATGAATATGACAGAAGTTTCCTAAACCTTTCTCCGGATTGGGCAGTTGTAACATCGATTGATGCGGACCATTTAGATATTTATGGAGACAGAGTTCAGATAGAAGACGGGTTCCGTCAGTTTGCTGGTTTGGTTCCGAATGACAATCAGTTGTTTGTAAGAAAAGGAATTGCAATAGGAAGAGAACATTTGACTTATGCAGTGAATGAAGAAGCGGACTATTATTCCGATAATCTGAGAATGGACCACGATAAAATCTATTTTGATTTTCATACTCCAACGGAAGAAATTGAAGATTTTGTTTGGGAAATTCCCGGAATTCACAATGTTGAAAATGCTACGGTTGCTTTGGCAATTCTAAGTAATTTGGGTGTAGATTTCGATACTTTGAAAAAAGCAATTGCGAGTTTCAAAGGCATCAAGAGAAGATATACAAAACATATTTTCGAGAACGGGAAAATCTATATCGACGATTATGCACATCATCCAACAGAGCTGAATGCAGTAATTGGTTCTATAAAAACCTTTTATCCGACGAAGAAATTGTTGGTGGTTTTCCAACCTCATCTTTTTAGCAGAACAAGAGATTTTGCGGAAGATTTTGCAAGAAGTCTGGAAAACGGAGATGACTTGTTGTTGTTGGATATTTATCCGGCGAGAGAACTTCAGGAAAATTTTGAAGGAATTACTTCAAGCTGGTTAGCAGAAAAAATTGAAACAGAAAACAAAGAAGTCTGCACATTGCAAGAGACTTTTGAAAAAATAAAAGAAAAAGATTTTGATGTTTTATTGACAGTTGGAGCAGGAAATATTGATACACTTTACGACCCGATTATGGAATGGCTTCCAACATTAGAATTAAAAATTAGTAATTAAAAAAATACTTTGAACATCATACATTGTACTTTATACAAGATAGAATGAAAAATAAGTGGAGAATATTGAAGATACTTGTAACAGTTATCCTTTTTGGAGTTCTGCTCAGTTTCTCGTTGAAGCGTTTCAACAACGCTAAGATGGAGAACGTTTCTATCAATATGAACCAAAGCAAAAAACCGGTTTATTTCATTGATGAGAAGGACATCAAAGATTTGGTAAAGCAATACAATCCGACAAGTAAAATCGGGGATGTGAAGATTCCGGAATTGGAGAAAAAAATTAATGAAAATCCATTCGTTGACAGCGCAAATGTTTATATGAATCTGAACGGAAACCTGAATGTTGATATCAAACAGCGTGTTCCGGTTTTCAGATTAAGCAAAAATGGGAAAGATTTTTATGTGGATGAAAAAGGTATTGAATTCCCGATTTCGAGAAACTTTTCTTATCCGTGTATGTTAGTAATGGGCGATGTTGATGCTTCGGAATATCAGGAACTGGGACAATTGGTTGAAAAAATTGACAAAGATGATTTCAGTAAAAAATATTTCATCGGAATCAAGAAAGAAAAAGACAGTTACAATCTTCTGACAAGTGACGGAAATTACAAAGTTGAGATTGGAGATTTAGATAATATTGATTTTAAGGTTAAAGGATTTAAAACTTTTGTTGAGAAATATCTGGTTTATCAGAATCCGAATAAGTACAAAAAAATTTCAGTTAAATACAATAATCAGATTGTAACCACACTGAATCCTTATTTCAAAGAAAATGACAGCATTCTAAGAAATGCACCAAAAATTGAAATAAATCCAGAAGTAGAAAGTCACAAGCCGGAAGAAAAAAAATCGGAAACCAAACCGGAACCGAAAAAAGAAATTAAAAAAGCGGAACCTAAAAAATCAGAAGCCAAGAAAGAAACTTCGAAACCGAAAAAAGTAGAGAAGAAATCTGAACCGAACTCTTCGACAAAGCTCAGAGCGGAAAAGAAAAAGGAAACTATTTCCAAATCGTCTTCTGATAAAAAGAAAAAAGCAAAAGTAGTAGTAGAATAAAAAAATCAAATCGAGCATATAATGGAAAATCAAGAGTATTCAGTAGGTCTGGACATTGGGACAACTAAGATTGTCGCCATTGTCGGAAGACGTAACGCTCACGGGAAAATCGAAATCCTGGGCGTTGGGAAGGCTAAAAGTCTTGGTGTTCACAAAGGAATCGTGAACAACATTTCCCAAACCATCAATTCCATCAAAACTGCAGTTGCAGAAGCGCAATCCAGCGCAGGTGTTCCTATCCATAAGGTAACTGTAGGAATTGCAGGAAAACATATCCGTTCTCTCCAACATTCGGATTACATCATGAGAGAGCATCCGGATAGATACATCACAGAAGATGATATCGAGAAACTAAAAGACCAGGTGAAGAAATTGGTAATGTTGCCTGGAGAAGAAATCATCCACGTTTTGCCTCAGGAATACAAAGTAGATTCTGAAGGCGAAATCCAAGAACCGGTCGGGATGCACGGCAAAAGATTAGAAGCTAATTTCCACGTTGTTGTGGGACAGATGGGTTCTATCAGAAATATTGCTAGATGTGTTCGCGAAGCTGGTTTGGAGATGGAAGCTTTGACATTGGAACCTTTGGCATCGTCTGAAGCAGTTCTTACAAAAGAAGAAAAAGAAGCTGGTGTTGCGATTGTTGATATTGGTGGTGGAACTACGGATATCGCAATTTTCAAAGACAACATCATTCGTCATACTTGCGTGATTCCTTACGGTGGTGGAATTATTACCGATGATATTAAGGAAGGATGTTCAATCATCGAGAAACACGCAGAACAACTGAAAGTGAAATTCGGGTCGTCTGTTCCGGAATTGGAAAAAGACAGCACGTATGTGACAATCCCGGGATTACACGGTCGTCCGGACAAAGAAATTTCGTTGAAGGTTTTGGCTCAGATTATCAATGCAAGAGTTGAAGAAATTCTTGAAATGGTAAATACAGAATTGAAAGCTTACGGCGCATTCGAACAAAAGAAAAAACTGATTGCAGGAATCGTTTTGACAGGCGGTGGTTCCAATTTGAGAAACCTTCGTCAATTAGCGAATTACACTACAGGTTTCGACAGCAGAATTGGTTTCGCAAACGAATATGTGGCAAACGATAAAAACCAATATTTGAAAGGACCGGAATTTGCAACTTCTATCGGTTTGTTAATGGAAAGTCTTAAAATCCGAGATAAAAGAGTTCTTCAAACAGAAGAAGAAATTATCGAAGAAGCTGTAGCGAAAGCAGAACCGGTTGCACCTCAGCCAACTGCGGAAGTTGAGAAACCTCAACAGATTCAGCAAATAGAAGAAGTTGCAAAACCAAAAGAAGTGGCTAAAAGAAGCAAACCGACTTTCGGCCAATCTCTAATGGATAAAGTGAAAAAATTTTTCGAGGAAGTAGAAGAGTAAATATAAATGATAAAAGATAATTGATAGATGATAGATGCAGGACGATGAATCGATTATCATTTATCAACTATCAATTATCATTAACCTATCAACTATAAAAAAATATACTATGGACAATATAAATAATACACAAGGATTTTCATTTGACCTTCCAAAAGGGAATTCCGCTATCATTAAAGTTATCGGTGTTGGTGGCGGTGGAAACAACGCGCTGAAACATATGTACGAAAAGGGGATTTACGGCGTAGATTTCGTGATTTGTAATACCGATGCACAGACTTTGGATAACAATCCGGTTTCTAATAAAGTTCAGTTAGGAGTAACGATGACGGAAGGTCTAGGTGCAGGAGCAGACCCAGAAGTTGGAGAAAAAGCGGCGATTGAAAGTATCGACGATATCAAAGCAGCAATGGGACAAAATACCAAGATGGTTTTCATCACTGCCGGAATGGGAGGTGGAACTGGAACCGGTGCGGCGCCCGTGATTGCAAAAGTGGCAAAGGAAATGGGGATTCTTACTGTTGGAATCGTAACCGTACCTTTTAGTTTTGAAGGAAAAAGAAGATTAGACCAGGCTGAATTAGGTTTGGAAAAATTAAGAAATAATGTTGATTCTTTGATTGTCATTAATAATGATAAATTGAGACAACAATTCGGGAATCTAGGTTTCAAACAAGGATTCTCAAAAGCCGATGAAGTTTTGACTAATGCGGCAAAAGGAATGGCAGAAGTTATTACAGGTTATTTCGATGTGAATATTGACTTCCGTGATGCTAAATCTGTTTTGGCTAATTCCGGAACAGCATTGATGTCAACTGGCGTTGCCACTGGTGAGAAAAAAGCGGAAGAAGCTGTTAAAAAAGCATTGGATTCTCCGTTATTGAATGACAACAAAATCACTGGAGCGAAAAACGTTCTACTATTGATTAGAAGTGGTGTTTCCGAAGTGACGATGGACGAAATCGGTGTGATTATGGATTATATCCAGAAAGAAGCTGGAAATACGGCAGACATCATTTTCGGAGTTGGAACAGACGAAGAATTAGGAGATGCAGTGAGCGTTTTGGTGATTGCTACAGGCTTTTCTAATGAAGATAAAAAACATTCTGGAGTTACAGAAACCATCAAATATTCTTTGGAAGATAGACCAAGTCCGTCATCTCACAGAGAATCACCTTTTAAAAGCAGAGCTCAACAAGAGGCAAAACCAGAAGTGCAATCGGGAAAGAATTTTTTTCGGTTAGAAGATGAGGACGATTTTGGAACTTCAAATTTTCCAACTAATTCGGTTGCAGAACGTCTTGTAGAAGAAGTTAAAACCGAAACTCAAATCATCAAAAACGAGGAAATCCAAGCTTTCTCAAACGATTATAATTCTAACTACGACAAGCAAGAGTACAACCTTTTTACTTTCGAAGAAGATGTTTATGAAGAAGTAGATTTGGAAGCGCAGTCTTTTTCTTTCGAAGTGGAGGATAAGCCAAAAGCTTCTTTCAAAGAAGAGGAAATAGAAAAGCCTGTTGAAGTAACTTTCACAATCAACGAACCAGCTGTTGAGGAAGATTTTTCAGTAATCGAAAAGCAGGTTGTTTCTGAAATTTCGACTCCGCTCAATGTGACAGAAGAAATCGTTAACGAAATCATCGAAGAAAAAGTTGAAGAACCAACCAAATTTTCTTTCGCTGTTGAAACTAAAGAGGAAATTGTAGAAGAGAAGAAACCAGAACCAGTTCAAGAAACTGAAAGCGGTTTCACTTTCTTCAATAAAACACCTGATGCTTCAAAAGCTTTGGAAAGAAGAAACAAGTTGAAAGAATTCAATTCAAGATATCAACAATTTGATAATGAGAATGTTTTTGAAACAGTTCCGGCTTTCAAGAGAAAGAACATCAACATTGATGGTTCTAATGCATCTGACCAGAATATCAACACGTATTTGTCTGATAATAATGGAAGTATGCAACTGAGAGAAAACCGTTTCCTTAATAAAGATGTAGATTAATCTAGTTGGTAGTTTTCCGTTGTTTGTTGATAGAGTTTTACCCATCAACAATCAGCTAGCAGCCATCAACCAAAATTGAAAAAATGAGTTTAGAAACTATAATAAGTGATGCGATAAAAACCGCAATGCGTGAGAAAGACAGAGTTGCTTTGGATTCTCTTCGTGCAGTGAAAGCGCAGATTCTGTTGTTACAATCGGAAGCAAGAGGCGCTGAAGTTACAGCAGAACAAGAGATTGCTATTTTGCAAAGAATGATAAAGCAGAGAAAGGATTCTTATGAGCAATTTACGGCTCAGG
This sequence comes from Flavobacteriales bacterium UBA2306, assembly GCA_002345565.1. Lineage (GTDB taxonomy): Bacteria > Bacteroidota > Bacteroidia > Flavobacteriales > Weeksellaceae > Epilithonimonas. The sequence goes on from DDVS01000004.1 coordinate 400,799, forward strand.
GAAGAACAGACCTTGCTGAAGTGGAAGAAGCTCAGTCCAAAGTGATTGAAAAATTTCTTCCAAAACAATTGTCTGCTGAAGAATTAGAATCGGAAATCAAAAAAATCATTTCTGAAACCGGAGCAGAATCTCTAAAAGATTTAGGAAAAGTAATGGGTGTTGCTTCCAAAGCATTAGCCGGAAAATCTGACGGAAAGAGCATTTCCGAAATGGTTAAGAAGTTACTCTCCTAATTATAAATGATAGTTGATAAACGATAATTGATAATCATTCATCATTTATATTTTATCAATTATAAAAACTGGATATACTTAAATATGCATATCGATTTGATTAAAGCCTCGAATTTTCGGATTCGAGGTTTTTTTAGTTTGAAAATCAGCCAAAATGGCGTAATAGATATTTGGTATAATTTTAATAGAATGATTGATCAGATAATCAAAATATTATTTGATTAAATTTGCAATTCGAATTAACCTAAATAAATTTAATATGTATCCAGCAGATTTAGTATTGCCAATGAAGGCAGAACTTACAGATAAAGGTTTTGAAGACCTTACAACACCAGCACAAGTTGATGCTGCTCTTAAACAAGAAGGAACAACATTATTGGTAATCAATTCAGTTTGCGGATGTGCAGCTGGAGCAGCAAGACCAGGCGTGGTTTATTCTTTGACAGGAGAGAAAAAACCAGATCATCTGGTAACCGCTTTTGCAGGTTTTGATACAGAAGCCGTTGCAGAAGCGAGAAGATTGTTAGCTCCATTCCCTCCAAGTTCACCTTGTGTAGCACTTTTCAAGGATGGCGAGTTGGTGCATATGCTAGAAAGACACCATATCGAAGGTAATCCTGCAGGCGCTATCGCAGCGAATCTTCAGGCAGCTTTCGAAGAATATTGTTAAGATAAAAAAGACCAAAATAGAAATGTTTTGGTCTTTTTTTATAATAAAATGAAAATTGGTTTTCAGATTTTTCATTATTGTTTAAATTTGCAAAAAAGTAAAAATGTCAGATCAAGCAAGTTATTTGTTTTCTACCAGAACCAGCCACGAGTTGGCAGAAAAAATTGCTCAGAGTTATGGGCAACCATTAGGTAAGATTAATTTTCAGCATTTCAGTGATGGAGAATTTGAGCCCGTGTTGGAACAGTCTGTAAGAGGAGCGCGTGTTTTCCTTATTGCATCTACATTTCCGCCGGCCGATAATCTTTTGGAATTATTATTAATGATAGATGCTGCAAAGAGAGCGTCTGCCAAAAATATTACGGTTGTAATTCCTTATTACGGTCTTGCAAGACAAGACAGAAAAGATAAACCAAGAGCACCAATAGGCGCAAAATTGGTTGCCAATCTTTTAACTGCAGCGGGGGCTACCAGAATTATGACGATGGATCTTCACGCAGATCAGATTCAAGGTTTCTTTGAGATTCCTGTAGATCATCTTTATGCTTCTACAATATTTGTGAATTACATCAAGAATCTGAACTTGGAGAATCTTACAATTGCTTCACCAGATATGGGAGGTGCAAAAAGAGCCAAGAATTATGCTGGTCATCTTGGAGCAGACGTAGTAATTGCTTACAAAGAAAGAAAAAAAGCAAATGTTGTAGAAGAAATGTTCCTGATTGGAGATGTTACCGATAAAAATGTAATCCTGATTGATGATATGATCGACACAGCAGGAACACTTTGCAAAGCAGCAGATATCCTAATGGAAAAAGGAGCAACATCTGTAAGAGCAATGGCAACTCACGGTGTTCTTTCCGGAAAAGCTTATGATAATATAGAAAACTCAAAATTATTAGAAGTGATTGTGACAGACTCTATTCCTTTAAAGGAAGGATTATCTTCAAAAATTAAAGTATTGTCTTGTGCCGATTTGTTCTCTGATGTGATGAAAATGGTACACGAACACAAATCTATAAGCGACAAGTTTATTATTTAAAAAAAATTAATATCTTTGCACCCTTAAAATAATTTTATACAAAATGAAATCTATTACAATTCAAGGTACAAAAAGAGAAAGCGTGGGCAAAAAGTCTACAAAAGCTTTACGTGATGCTGAATTAGTTCCTTGTGTTGTTTATGGAGGAACAGAACCATTGAATTTCTCTACAGAAGAGAAATCTTTCAAAAACTTGGTTTATACTCCAGACGCACACACGGTATCTATTGAGGTTGACGGACAAACTATTCCTGCAGTTCTTCAGGATATTCAGTTCCATCCAATTACAGACAAGATCCTTCACGTTGATTTCTATCAATTGAGCGATGATAAACCTGTAATTATGGAAGTTCCAGTAAAAATTACCGGGCGTGCAAGAGGTGTTGTTGCTGGTGGTGTTCTTAGACAATCTTTCAGAAAATTGAAAGTAAAAGCATTCCCTGCTAACTTGCCAGACGAAATCGTAGTTGATGTAACACCATTAAGAATTGGTAACAAACTTTATGTTGCGGCTCTTAAAAATGATAACTATACTTTTATGCACCCAGACAACGCAGTAGTTGCTGCAGTTAAGATGTCTAGAAATGCAATGAAAGGTGGTGCTGCTTCTATGGATGACGATGATGAAGAAGAAACAACAGAAGGTGGTGCAGAAGCTTCAACAGAAGCTACGTCAGCAGAATAATAAATCAAATTATTATTGATTATACTAGCCGTAGGAAAAATTCCTGCGGCTTTTTTATGACCATTCACAAAATTTATTATATTTGTGATGAATGGCAACAAAAGCACTTTTTAACTCTGTGGTTAATTGGTTTATCCTTCAAAGGATGGATCAGATAGAACATTTTATTAAATACCCGGCTGAAACCCAGGAAGGGCTTTTGTTTTCCCAGCTCTTTCATGCGGAAGAAACAGAGTATGGACAAAAATATGGGTTCAGCACTATTTCCAATTACCGAGACTTTCAGAAAAAAGTTCCCATTGTCTGTTACGAAGACTTTGAACCTTATATAGAAAAAGCCAGACAAGGGCAGAAGGATGTATTCTGGCCAGGAATTATAAAGCAGTTTGCTAAATCATCCGGGACAACTAATGCCAAAAGCAAATACATACCCATTACGGCAGAAAGTCTGGAAGATTGTCATTACAAAGCGGGTAAAGATATGGTAGCGCTGTATGTTAACAACCATCCGGAAAGCGAATTATTCCAACATAAAAATCTGAGACTTGGCGGGAGTGCAGAGATGTACCAGGATTTCAATACCAAGTTTGGCGATCTCTCAGCCATTCTCATAGAAAATCTTCCGTTTTGGGTAGAGATTATTAATACGCCAAGCAAAAAAACCTCTTTAATGTCCGAATGGGAAAGCAAAATGAAGGCGATTATCAGCGAAGTTAAGAATGAAGATGTGGGAAGCTTAACAGGAGTTCCCAGCTGGATGATGGTCCTTTTGCAAAGAACATTAAAAGATACTGATAAAAATACCATTGGAGAGCTTTGGCCAAATCTGGAGGTCTTCTTCCACGGCGGTATCAGCTTTAAACCGTATAAAAATCAATACAAGGAAATCATCGGGAAAAACATCCGTTATTATGAAATTTACAATGCCTCCGAAGGTTTTTTTGCCATCCAGGATCAGGCAGGAAGCGATGAAATGTTACTGATGCTGGATTACGGCATTTTCTATGAATTCATTCCTATGGATCAATATTATGCAGGCGTTAGAGAAGCTATTCCAATTTCCGAAGTTGAATTAGATAAAAATTATGCTGTAGTTATTACCACCAATGGCGGGCTGTGGCGTTATCTAATAGGAGACACGGTTAAGTTTACATCCGTCCATCCTTATAGAATTAAAATTTCCGGAAGAACCAAACATTACATCAATGCTTTTGGCGAAGAATTGATGATTGATAATGTAGAAACCGCCCTCAAAATTGCATGCGAAAATCTAGATGCCAACATCTCCGATTATACGGGTGCGCCGGTTTTTATGACCAATCAAAGCAAAGGTTGCCACGAATGGATTTTCGAATTTACCAAAAAACCACATTGTATAGAGGAGTTTACAGAGATTTTTGACAGAACACTCAAAACTTTGAATTCTGACTACGAAGCCAAAAGATACAATGATATTACTTTAAAAAAACCAATTGTTCATTCTGCAAAATCCAACCTGTTTTATGAATGGATGGCAAGTAGAGGCAAGCTTGGCGGACAAAATAAAGTTCCAAGACTCAGCAATGACCGTCAATACATAGATCCGTTGTTAATTTTGAATCAGGAACTATCCAATTAATTCTTTTGCTTGAGAAATCGCTGCATCCGTAATTTTAGAACCGGAAATCAGCTGTGCAATTTCATTCAGCTTTTCATCATTAGATAATTTTACAATCGTAGTTTTGGTCACATTATTTTCATCAAACTTCACCACTTTGTAATTGTCATTTCCTTTGGCAGCTACCTGAGCAAGATGTGTGATTACAATTAACTGGAGATCTGCCGCCATTTCCTTCATCAGTTTTCCTATTTCTTCCGCAATTCTCCCCGAAACCCCTGTGTCAATTTCGTCCAAAATTAAAGTAGGAAGCGCATTGTTTTCTGCCATTATTTTTTTGATAGCCAGCATTACTCTGGAGCGTTCTCCTCCGGAAACAGCACTTTGAATAGGTTTTAACGTAAAACCAGAATTAGCCTGAAACAGAATCTGTATATGATTTTTACCAAAAAGATTAAAGCCGGAAGAATCGCTTAAATCGATTTTAAGGACAGCTTTTTCCATACCCAGTTTTAAGAAAATCTCTTTAGCTTTATTTTCGAGATCCAAAGAAAATAGAGTTCTGTTATCCTTTAGCTTTTTACTGAGAGATTCCAATTGAAGCTCCAAAATTTTAACCAGTTTTTCCTTTTCATCTATTTGATTTTCAATAGATTCTAATGAGTGTTGACTGGCGGATAATTCTTCTTTTATTCTCTTTAATTCTTCAATATCATCTACCTGATGCTTTAGAAAAAGCGCATTGATTTTATTAATGGCAGATAATAAACTTTGTAATAAAACAGGGTCAATTTCCAGGTTTTCCGCTTTATTTTCCAGCTCTGTGGTAATATCTTTTATTTCAAGATAAGAAGCTTCCAATCTTTGGCTAAGTTCAAGATAATCAGTAGAAAGGTCGGATAGTTTTCCTATTTTATTTTTGATTTCAAAGAGATGGCTCAGAACGCCAAATTCCTCCGCATTCAATTTTGAAAGCGATTGGGATAATTGTTCTGCAATTTGATCGGCATTTTCTTGGATATTAAGCTGATTCTTAAGTTCCTCAAAATCCAGTTGATCCAGCTGCGCTTCTTCCAATTCTGCAAGTAGAAAATTTTTGTAATCGGATTCTTTGTTGCTTTCGGAAAGAGCCGTTTTCAGACTTTCAATTTCTTTTTTTGTCTTCTGATAGTCCTTAAAAATAGTTTGATAATCAGATAAAACAGACTGGTTTTTGGCCAATCCGTCTAAAATTCCAAACTGGAATTCCTCTGTAAAAAGTTGAGAGGTTTCAAACTGAGAATGGATATCGATTAATTTTGAAGACAAAGCTTTTAATAAGTCTAATGTTACCGGGACATCATTGATAAAAGCGCGCGATTTTCCGCCGGGCAGAATTTCTCTCCGGATGATGGTATGCTCGTCAAAATCCAAGTCATTGTCCTGGAAAAAAGCCAGGAAGCTTTTATTGATTATAAATTCGGTTTCAACAATACTTTTACTGTCAGATTTTGCAAAGGATTTTACATCTGCTCTTTCTCCCATAATTAGCCGGAGAGCGCCTAGGATGATAGATTTTCCGGCACCGGTTTCTCCCGTAATGACCTGTAAACCTTGGCTGAGATCGATTTCTAATTGATCGATTAAAGCAAAATTTTGAATAAATATTCTTGAAAGCATAATTGATTTTTTGTCAATAAATTTTTAATATAAACATTAAAAATTATTTCCATTTATCCCATTTAGAATCAATGTCTTTCGGGACAAATGTACTCATCAGGGTTTTAAGTTCGTTGATATTGACTGTGGTATTGTTCCCGGTGTTGAAAATATTAAAAATCTCTGTGCTTTTGGTTTCCATAAAAACATTAAATGGATAGTTCATTTGGAAATTATTTTCATAGAACTTAAGCTGCATTAAGGATTCTGCAATCGTTTTCTTGGCAGGATTCATGTCTTGTTTGGCGAGATTATCCAACCCTGATCTGTGATAGGTATAATAAACGGTTCTAAGTGTTGTGGTATTTTCATTTTGCAAACCGGCAATTAATGCGCCTCTGTTTCTTTGGCTTTCTATCGCATTCCAACCGTCATAGCTTTGGTTTTGTGCGTTTTGGGAGATTTTGAAAGCTTTATCAAACCAAGCCTGACCGCCTTTTAGCTGGAAGCTGTCTCCGTCATAGCCTAAGATAAGATAAACATAAAAACTGATAACATCAATAAGGTTTTTCCCGGAAAACTGTCTCTCGTTGAAGATAAGGTTCTCATTTTCATTATATTCAAAAGAAAAACTGGTGTCGTTGATATTCATCAAAGGCGTCTCATATTGCGAGTTAAAAACCGGCCTTGTAGCCTGTACTACGATAGAGCCTTTGAAAGTATTGTTGCTGGGGCGTTCAGATATAACGATGGCGAAGTTACATTTCACTTTCTCAAAGTTCTGGAGTTTTTTACCCGTCCAGCTGGTATTATTAATAAAATCTCGCAATGATTTTTCTAAAGTTCGGAAAACCTGTGTATTACTTCCGGATATTTGCTGGTTGTTGACAATAACCGTGGACAAAAGTTCCTGTGAGAAAACACTTTGAGTGAAAAAGAGCGCAAAAATAATGTAAAGTAGTTTTTTCATTCTTATAAATAGATTTGTAAAAATAAGGATTCTTTAGGGAATCCATCTCCATTAGTAACGCAAAATCCGGGTGTTTTGTTACAATTTTTGTTGGATAAAATCAAGAATATCTTTGGCAACTTCTTCTTTGGATTTCAGACCGAAATTTTGCTCTTCTGTTGGGGTAAATAGTTTGATTTTATTGGTAGAATGCGCAAACCCAGCACCTTCATCTCGCAAAGAGTTCAGGATAATCATATCCAGGTTTTTTTTGACTAATTTTCCTTTTGCATTTTCTTCTTCATTCTGAGTTTCGAGAGCAAACCCGACTAAAAATTGAGTAGTCTTTTTCTCCCCCATTGTGCGAAGAATATCTTTATTTTTTACCAATTCTATTGTCAATTCATGATCGTTTTTCTTGATTTTTTCTGTAGCCTTCAGTTTAGGCGTGTAATCTGCAACAGCGGCGCTCATTATGGCAACATCGGTATTTTCATAATATTTAAAAACCTCGTCAAACATTTCTTGTGCAGATGTTACCCTGTGAATTGTGATGTTTTTACTATCTGCTGTCTGTGTAGACGGCCCGGAAATCAGAATGACCTTTGCGCCTCTTTTTGCGGCTTCTTTAGCGAGATCAAAACCCATTTTTCCGGAAGAATGATTTCCAATAAACCTTACGGGGTCAATGTTTTCGTAAGTAGGACCTGCGGTAATCAGGAATTTCTTCCCTGTAAGAGGTTTTTCTGTTTCTGTTAAATGGTTTTCAATAGCAGAAAAAATAGTATCAGTTTCTGCTAATCTGCCTTGCCCAATTAATCCGCTGGCCAATTCGCCATATTCTGCGGGGACAATTGAATGACCAAAGCTTTCTGCGATTTCCAAATTGCGAGTTACTGCAGGATGTTTGTACATATCAAGATCCATTGCCGGGGCGATAATAACGGGACATTTTCCAGACATATAAACGGCCATTAGAAAGTTGTCGCAAATGCCATTTGCAATTTTAGCAAGGGTGTTAGCTGTACAAGGTGCCATGAGCATTAAATCTGCCCAAAGCGCAAGCTCTACGTGATTGTTCCAGGTTTTATTTTCGTCAGAAAAATCGGTGTAAACTTTATTTCTGGAAAGGGTAGAAAGTGTTAATGGTGCTACAAAATCCAATGCAGACTTTGTTAAAACAATCTTGACTTCTGCTCCGGATTTTACAAGATCCCGAACGATATAATTCATCTTGTATGCTGCGATGCCGCCAGAAATTCCCAGGATGATCTTTTTGCCTTGCAAGCTCATTATGCTTAGATTTTTATTAACGAAAGTATTAATAATTTCACGAACAAAAAAACCGTCTCAGTGATTAACATAGAGACGGTTTTTATTTTTTTTGATCAATTTTGAGATCGATTATTTTCTTTCTTCAGTTTTTCTGAAATAAATCTCATCATCTAACCATTCTTTAATAGCAATAGATGTAGGTTTAGGAAGTTTTTCATAATGCTTAGAGATTTCAATTTGTTCTCTGTTTTCGAACACTTCTTCCAAAGTAGAGTTGTGGACAGCAAATTCATCCAATTTACCGTGCAATTCCGAACGGATTTCAGCATTGATTTGCTCCGCTCTTTTGCCCATAATGACAATTGCTTCGTAGATGCTGCCTACTTTTTCTTCGATTTTATCTTTGTCGTAAGTGATGGTGCTTACTTCTGCCTTTGTATCTTTAACACTCATGGGTGAAAATTTTTGAGATTGCAAATATAGTAATTATCTTTTAAACTTGAAAGTAGCTTGAGGCTCAGGAGAGTTAATCTTCGCACTGTCTCTTTTGGTTTGTTGTGCGGCTTTTTCTCTTTCTACTTGTTTTTTCTCTTGTGCCAATTCTTTTTTCTCTTGTTCTTTGGCTTCAGAATCTTTTACTTTGGCTTCATATTCCGCTTTTCTTTTTTCTACTTCTACTTGTAATTTTGCAAATTTTTCTTTTTCTACTTCAAGTTTATTATAGATATCATCTGCAGATTTTGAATATTCTGAATCTGGCAATTCTGTAATAACTCTTTTAGCATAAGCAGATGCGGCATCCAGTCTTTCTTTTTTAAGTTCGTAAATGGAGTTTTTAGCCAGTTCATATTTAGATTTCAGAACAATATCGTAGATTTTTGGTCTTAGTTTGGTGGCGGGGAAATCCTCCAAAACATTTTCAAAAGCTACAGAAGCGGCTTTGTAATCTCCCATTTTATAATATTGCTTGGCATTTTCAAATGCTTTGAACTCTAGTTTATATCCTAGTTCATCAATCATTTGGCTAATGTTTTTGGAACGCTCGGAGTCCGGATACTCATTAATGAAATTTTGCAATTCTGTAATGGCAGATTCTGTATTCGCCTGGTCTAGATTGTAATCCAGAGAACCTTCATAATAGCAAAGGGCAGAGAAATAAGCCGCTTCTTCTTTTCTAGGATCCTGTGGAAAACTAAGGGTGAAATTTTTAAATTGGTTAGCGGCTAATCTAAAATTCTTATCATAATAATTAGCATAAGCAGAATTAAAAACTACATTGGGTGCATCATCCGTACCAGCCACCAAATTGGGTAATCTATCGTACAAAGCCAGAGCATCGCTCCATTTTTTATTAGCAAATTTTTCGTTAGCAACTTTAAGGATAAAGTCCTTGTCTGCACTCTTCATCGCTCTATCCATTTCTGTTTTGCAAGAGAGCAAAACTACCGACATCATCAGCAAACTAATATATTTCTTCATAGCAATCGTCAGAAAATTCTGATATATTGAATATTTAATTAATGTGCAAAAATAAAACTTTTTTCATTATTCTATTTTTTTTATGAAAGATTAACGTTTTTGCTTTCATTAATATAACACTTTAAAGCAGTCGTTTTATTTTAATAGATTTATAGGATGTTAAAAAAAATATAAAAATATTAACCAGATAATAACATAGATTTTTGTGAAATTAAGACGGAGTTAGTAATTTTTGGTTCTATTTTTTCTATTTCCCAAAACTGTGTGTTCAGATTTCTATATGGTTATGTGATTTTTTATTAATTATTAAATAAGCTCCTAAGAGACATTAAAACTTTTGCGACTTATGGGGTGTGCGAAACAAATTAATAAGTCTCTAACCTTGTTTTTAATCTTGTGACATCCAACTTCCATCTTCAGCCAAAAAAATGTATTTTTGCAAATTACAATAATCATCAATGAAGAATATCAGGAATTTCTGCATCATTGCGCATATCGATCACGGTAAGAGTACATTGGCAGATCGTCTTTTAGAATATACAAACACCGTTACGCAAAGAGAATTACAATCTCAGACGCTGGACGATATGGATCTTGAGAAAGAACGTGGCATCACAATCAAGTCTCACGCCATCCAAATGGATTATGAGTACAAAGGAGAAAAATTTGTTCTTAATCTTATTGACACTCCGGGACACGTAGATTTTTCCTACGAAGTTTCACGTTCCATTGCGGCTTGCGAAGGTGCGCTTTTGATAGTAGATGCGGCACAAAGTATTCAGGCACAGACAATTAGTAATTTATATTTGGCGTTGGAAAATGATTTAACAATTATTCCAATTCTGAATAAAATCGATTTACCTTCAGCAAACCCGGAAGAAGTGACTGATGAAATTATGAATCTCATCGGTTGCGAATATGAAGATGTTTTGAGAGTGTCTGGTAAAACAGGCGAAGGTGTTCATCATTTATTGGAACAAATTGTTGAAAGAATTCCAGCGCCGGTTGGAGATCCGGATGCGCCACTTCAAGCTTTGATTTTTGACTCCGTTTATAATCCATTTAGAGGGATTGAGGCTTATTTCAAAGTGGTTAACGGAAGTATTTCTAAAAACGAAAAAATTAAATTCTTCGCAACAGGCAAAGAATATGGAGCCGATGAGGTCGGAACACTGAAACTCAAACAGGTTCCAAAGAAAACCATCGGATGTGGTGACGTAGGTTATCTGGTTTCGGGAATCAAAGATGCCAGGGAAGTTAAAGTTGGAGATACGATTACTTCATTTGAAAAACCTGCAGCAGGACCGATTGAAGGTTTTGAAGAAGTAAAACCAATGGTTTTTGCCGGAATTTATCCGATTGATTCAGAAGATTTTGAAGAATTAAGATTTTCCCTTGAAAAATTAAGATTAAATGACGCTTCTTTGGTTTTTGAACCGGAAAGTTCGGCAGCACTTGGTTTTGGTTTCCGATGCGGATTCTTAGGAATGTTGCATATGGAAATTGTTCAGGAACGTTTGGATAGAGAATTCAATATGAACGTGATTACCACGGTTCCTAACGTATCTTATTTTGGATATTCTAAAAAAGAACCAGAAGTTCCAATCTTGATCAATAACCCATCAGAAATGATGGATCCATCCATAATGGATCGCGTAGAAGAACCTTTCATCAAGGCTTCTATCATCACAAAATCTGATTTTGTAGGAGCGGTGATGACACTTTGTATAGAGAAACGTGGCGAAATTGTTAACCAAAGTTATTTGACTTCAGAAAGAGTAGAATTGATTTTCAATATGCCATTAGCTGAAGTGGTTTTCGATTTCTATGACAGATTGAAATCTATTTCCAAAGGTTATGCGTCTTTTGATTATCATCCAATTGGTTTCCGAGCTTCTAAGTTGGTGAAAATGGATATCTTGATTAATGGCGATATGGTAGATGCTTTATCTTCATTGATTCACGATTCTAACGCTTATCAGATTGGTAAAAAAATGTGTGAAAAACTTCGTGAATTGATTCCGAGACAACAGTTTGATATTGCAGTTCAGGCAGCTTTAGGAACGAAAGTTATCGCAAGAGAAACCATCAAAGCTTTGAGAAAAGACGTTACTGCAAAATGTTACGGAGGTGATATTTCCAGAAAGCGTAAACTTCTTGAAAAGCAGAAAGAAGGAAAGAAAAAGATGAAACAGATTGGTAGAGTAGAAGTTCCACAATCCGCATTTATGGCGGTTTTAAAGCTGAACGACTAAAAATCCAAATATTAATCATATCAAAATACCACGATTATTCGTGGTTTTTTTATTATTGCTTATTTGGTTATTTAACATAATATTTTTAAATTATTCAATTATTTATAAATAATATTAGCATATATTCAAAAAATGTTATATTTGGTTTAACTAAAAACAAATTATATGATTGCGAATTTTAAATCTATCACATTGTTCTGTTTATTGGCAGTTCAAATGTTTGTGGCTCAAAAAGTCAATGTTTCTGCATCCGAGTCTGATGCGCAATTGTTTGTTAACGGGAAACCCGTAGGTACTGGAAGTTATATTCTAAAGATTGAAAAAGATCAATGCTATAACGTAAGAGCTGTAAAACAGGGTTTTCTAAAGTACGATGCTTCGGTTTGTGGCAAAAAAGCTGGACCAGAAGCGCCAAAAAATCTCTTTTTCGATATGAAGGTTGATGATTCTGAAGAAGCTTCTGTAAAGGCAGATCAAGCTAATATAGACTTCGAGATAGAAGTTAATCCCAAGCTAAGTCAAACAGAGGCCTGGAAGCTGGTGACACAAATCGTTACAGACTATTTTGATGCTATTGAAGTAAGCGACAAGGAAACGTCTTACCTCAGAACCTCTTGGAATATTCAATCTTTTGCTCAAAATACCGTGAGAACAAGATTAATAATAAAGCTTTCAAAATCTGAGCCTTTAACTTATAAAGTGAAATTGAATAGTGAATATTCCGGAAACTCGGGAACCAGTGTAAAAGCAGATGAACAATTCAGAGAATGGGATAGAATTTTAAGAAAATATAAAAATGTAATCAGTGATTTCTCTACCAGATTAACCAGAAAATAAATCAATTCAAAACGAGTTAAAAGACCGCTTCGTAATGAGGCGGTTTTTTATTCATAACGTTTATCTCTTTGATTTTTTATAATGTTTTCATCAATAGAAATTTCAAATTCTTTAGAAGAGGCATTGTAAAATTTCATCTTTGCTTTTCGTTTTGTTCCCGTTTTGAAATAAGGATAAGCGTAAATTAAAATCTCATTTGGTTTTAATTCAAAATAAGAGTAATAATCTGTTCCGGTTCCGCAAAACCAATAACTATAGTTTTTTGTGAGAAAGAAAGCTTTGGCTTCATTATCAAAAGTGTATAAGAATGTACTGCTAGAATTTATAGTAGCTGGAATTCTTAAAATTTGATCAGAAATATTTTTAATAAAAACAGGAAATGCTTTGTATGATTTTATTTTCGTTGTTCCCATTGCTTTTTTATAAAGCGGAATTGTGTCGTTTTGTCTTACGATGATTTCAAGGGTTTTATTTGAAAGTAAATCAAACGGAAAATCCATTAATGGTTCTTCAACAATTTTATTGGTCAATGAATTGTTTATTCTTTCATTTTTTTTAATAAATGTTTTTATCTCTTCTATCTTAAAGAATTGTTTTGTTAAAGCATTTGTAGAATCTTTTGTCTTTTTAATTCTTTTTTCATAATCTTTATCGCTTTCATTAATTCTGTGGATAGGCTCTGGAGAAATGATAAAGCCTTTAAAATATTTTACATCAATATCTTGCCTTATTTTTCCGATGTAGAATAAATTTGCGCCAAATTCATCCATATCTTCATTGAATTCCTGAGTTTTCATTTTGGGGTCTTTAGGAAAAGTCAACACAATATCATCTGCAAAAGTTTTTTCTTTTGAGCAACTCATTAATAGAAATGAAATCAATAAAAAATAAAAAGTCTTTGCCATAATAGCTTTTCTCAAATTTATAAAAATTTATCATCCGATTCTCTACATTTGTACTATGAAAAACATCTCCATCCTATTCATCTTAATTTCTGTTTTCGGTTATTCTCAAATCCTGACACCTTACGAAAAAGGCAACGGCAATCAAACCACAACTTTTGATGAGATGCGAAAATTCTATCAAGAGTTGTCAAAACAATATCCATCGATCAGTTATGAAACTAAAGGTGAAGATGACAACGGCGCACCAATCGATGTTGTGATTTTTAATCCGACAAGACAAAGTTTCGAAGAAGCACGAAAAGGAAAATCAGTTTTGTTTGTCAATAACGGAATTCATCCTGGAGAACCAGACGGAATCGATGCAACGATGATTCTGATGCGAGATTTAGCAACCGGAAAAATCAAAGCGCCGAAGAACGTCATTTTCACAGCAATTGCAAGTTATAACATCAGCGGAATGATGAACCGAGGAAGTTTTTCCAGAGCCAATCAAAATGGTCCAGAAGAATATGGTTTCCGTGGAAATGCTCGAAATTATGATTTGAACAGAGATTTCATCAAAACAGATTCTAAAAATTCCAGAAGTTTTCAGCAGATTTTCGGGTGGCTGAAACCGGATGTTTTTATTGATAATCACGTGAGCAATGGCGCGGATTATCAATACACTTTTACTTACATTTCTACGAACAAAGAACGATTGGGAAATGTTCTGGGAAATTATTTCAATGACGAAATGCAGAGAACTCTTCTGAAAAATATGGAGAAAAAAGGCGTGATTTCTGTTCCTTATGTCAACATTCACGGTGATGTTCCAGATGGCGGTTTTCCTGCTTTTGTAGATTCGCCGAGATATGCGACTGGTTACACCACTTTGTTCAATTCCATCGGGACGGTTGTGGAAACGCATATGCTGAAACCTTACAAAGACCGTGTGAAAGTGACTTACGATTATATGGTTGACAACCTGAATTATATCGATGAAAATTATAAAACCATTCAGCAAAAAAGAGCCGAAAATCTGAAACAATACAAAGTCGGAAACCGATATGCTTTTGCTTGGAAACTCGATTCTACAAAATATGAAACGATTGATTTCAAAGGATTTGAAGCCAAATATAAGCCAAGCGATGTTTCCGGAAAAACGAGACTTTGGTACGACAGAAATTCCAAGTTTTCAAAGCCTGTCAAATTCTATAATACTTATGTTCCGTCAAGGAAAATCACGATTCCAAAATATTACGTCGTTCCACAATCCGAATGGAAAATCATCGACTTGCTGAAACTTAACCAAATCAAAATGATTCCGATAAAACAGGATTCTACAATTACAGTTGAACAATACAGAATCAAAGATTTCAAAACAGTTCCCAATCCTTACGAAGGTCATTATCTGCATTACGACACATTTGTTACCAAAGAATCTGGAAAAACCAAATTCAGAGCCGGAGATTTCCTCGTTCCACTCAATCAAGACGGTGTGAAATTTCTGTTAGAAACTTTGGAACCGGAAGCGGTTGATTCTTACTTCAACTGGAATTTCTTCGATGCAATTTTGGGTCAGAAAGAATATTATTCGGCTTATGTTTTCGAAGATACAGCTCGCCAACTTCTGAAAGATAATAAAGCTTTGAAAACTGCTTTCGAAATGGAGAAATCCATCAATTCAAAATTTGCGGAAGACGGACAAGCACAGTTGGATTGGGTTTATAAACATTCGGAATATTACGAGAAAACGCATCGTCTTTATCCGATTTTTAGGATTAATTAGAATTATTTGACTTCGTAAAGCCTCTTTGTTAGGTTTGGGCAGCTTAATCCGCCTTCCGCTCCCATTCTTTTCACTCCACTACATTGCGTAAAAAGGATTTCCGCTCAAGTCGGGCTGCGGATTCAAGGTAAAACAACAGTCTGCATAAAAACAGATTTTTGTCATTCCGTAGGAATCTTGACATAGTTGAAATCAAATATCAAATACCAATAGAAAATGTAGATGGGATAATCTTTGTTTGAATAACTTTAATTTTTGTAAGATTTATTTCTAGTAGTACTTGGTTCAGTTTTTCTATCTCGGCTAAATCAGTATTGATTCCAAGATAGATTTCAAAAATGGTATTAAGATTGAATGGCAGAATTCCTTTTCGATTTATATAAATTCTTCTAACTTCTTGTTCATATTCCCAAATTTTCGATTTTGTTAAAAGCCAATGAAATGCTACTAAATCATCAAAGCCCTTTTCAAACTTTTGCCAAAAATTTATAGGCTCAATTTTCTCAATGTATCTGACTGGCATTTGAATAATTTTATCTTTCTGTTCTTCAATGTCAAAATTAAAACCAATGCAAACGCCTTTGTGTTTGTCAGCGTAATGCGACCACATTAAAGAGTTTAACGGTGATTTTGAAAAACAAGTTATTCCAATTTCGTTTTTTAGTTCCTCCCAAACATTTGTGAAAATTTTAAATAATTTAAAGCCATTCAAATCACTATAATCAATTTGCGAGTAGTCAATTTTTAGAACATTTTCTAAGCAATATTTATCGTTATATTCTTCAAAAATATTTGTGGATAATTCAAAAGGGTCATTAAACTCATTTGCGGTTGAATAATAAAGAGTACTATTTTTTAGGATTAGATTTAATGTTTCAAATGAACAGTACTTGTACAAGAGACCATTTTTGACTGTATTATGATAAAGGAAATTATATTTAATTCTCTCATTATAATATTCTTCTTTCATTAGATTTATGTTAATTGCTAAATATACAAACTTTTGAAACAGATTTCAATCTTAAACTCTCCACAACTTGCCATTCAACAAAAACTTAGTATTTTTGGTAAAATTATTATAACAAACCTTTTAGGTTTAATCATAAATCTATGAAAAAACTGAAATTCTCTTTATTCTCAATTCTTTTTTCTATCATCTTGTCGGCTCAGCAAAGTCCTTATTATCAACAATGTGCCAAATATAAAATGGATATTGATGTAGATGCTGCCAATTTCACATATCAAGGAAAACAAACTTTGGATTATAGAAACAATTCGCCAGATGAGTTGAAAGTCGCTTATTTTCATTTGTATTGGAATGCTTTTAAAGCGGGTTCTATGATGGATCAGCGTGTACAGTCTCAAGGTGTGAATGCAGACGGAAGATTAGCAAAAAGAGTAGGGAATACAGTGGTTTCCAGATTGTCAGAGATTCCTAAAAGTGAAGAAGGCGCACAGAATATCCGTTGGATAAAGCAAAACGGAAAAGATCTGAAATTCGAGATTCAGGGAACTGTGATGAAAGTTTTCTTGGCAGAATCCATTAAACCAAATTCTTCCACCACTTTCACAATGGAATGGGACGCTAATATCCCGATGCAAATCCGAAGAGCCGGAAGAAACAACCGCGAAGGTGTTGATATGACAATGACGCAATGGTACCCGAAAATCGCTGAGTACGATTATGACGGTTGGGCAGCTTTTGATTATGTGGGAAGAGAGTTCCACGCACCATTTTCGGATTATGAAGTGAATATCAAAATCGATAAAGATTATATCATAGGTGCTGGGGGAAGTCTGGAAAATCCAACTGAAGTAAAAGGTTATGACAGCAGTGCAACGATAAAAGAAGATATTTCCAAGAAAGTAACTTGGAAATGGACAGCGAAAAATATTCTTGATTTTGCTTGGGCGGCTGACAGAGATTATTCAGTAGAAAGTTTCCCTATTTTGGATGGACCAAAAGTTTATTTGGTTTACCAAAAATCTGAAAAAACAAAATATTGGTCAGAAATGAAACCATACATTACCAAGTATTACCAATTGATGAATGCGACTTTTGGACGTTACAAATGGCCAAGTTACTCGTTCATTCAAGGTGGTGATGGCGGAATGGAATACGGAATGTGTACAATGATTTTGGGAGAAGCAAATTCAGTGGAAGGACTTTCCGGTTTGATGTTCCACGAAGGTGCGCACTCTTGGTTTCAGCAGATGCTGGCAACTAACGAAAGTGTAAGACCGTGGATGGATGAAGGATTTACGCAGTATGCCGAAGATTTTGTGTCTTACAGATTATTCCCGCCAAGAGAATCACAACCGAATCCATTTGTTGGTGCTTTAAAAGCTTATGCTAATTTCACCAAATCCGGAAAAGAAGAGCCTGCAGTTTGGTTAGGCGATCATCACGATAACGGCACGGCTTATACTTACGCAAGTTACATCAAAGGAGAGACGTTTTTGGTGGAATTAGGTTACATTGTTGGAGAAGAAAATTTAAGCAAAATTATGCTGAGGTATTATGACGAGTGGGCTATGAAACATCCAACAGAAAGAGATTTCATTCATATTGCGCAATTGGTTTCAGGGATGGATTTGAAATGGTTTCAGCATTATTGGATTAACACAACCAAAACAATCGATTACGGAATCAAGAATGTAAAATATGACCCTCAGTCAACAACGATTACTTTGGTGAATAAAGGAGGAGTTCCGATGCCGATTGACTTTAGTATTTTGACAAAAGATAAAAAAGTCATCAATTATAATATCCCATTAAATCTGACCAGAGTTTGGAAAACGAAAGATATCTATGGTAATATTCAGACTTTGCCATATTGGGCTTGGACTCAGCAGGAATACAGTTTTACGATTCCTTATACCAAATCTCAATTATCAGCAATAGGAATTGATTTTAGCCAAAGATTAGCAGACGTGAATCCTGAAGATAATTATTTGGAAGTTAAATAATTGTAAAACGTAAAAAGTATTAGTGTATTAACGATTTTTTTAGAAAGTCATTAATACTTTTTATATTATACATTAGTACAAAAAATTAAGATGAATTCTATCGTAATCAATATAGGAAATACTAATATCCGTTTTGGATTGTTTGATGATGACAATTGTGACATCTCTTGGGTCATCAATACAAAACCTTACAAGACGACGGATGAACTTTTTGTTCAGATTCTGATGTTGTATCAGACTTATAAAATTGAAGTTGAAAAAATTGATAAAATCATTATTGGCTCGGTTGTTCCTCAATTAACAAAAGTGGTGAGCAGTGCTGTTAAGAAAATTCATCAAAAAGTTCCAATCATTGTTGATAGAAATACACCTTCTGCAGTAATTCCAAAATCTAAACAAGTAGGAACGGATATCTACGCCAATCTTGTTGCGGCGCATCATCTTTACCCGAGTCAGAAGAAAATTATTTTGGATTTCGGAACGGCTCTTACCGCAAGTTGTTTGGCTGAAAATGGAGAATCACTTGGTGTAATTATTGCGCCAGGAATTATCACTTCACTAAATAGTTTGATAAAAGGAACTGCTCAATTACCGGAAATCGAATTGGTGAAACCAAAATCAGTTTTGGGACTGGATACGATTACTTGTATGCAAAGCGGAATGGTTTATGGTTATCTGGGGATGGTAGAAGGTTTTATTGACCGGATTAATGATGAGGTTAATGACAATTGTTTTGTAATTGCAACAGGCGGTGTGAGTCACGTTTATAAACCTTTGACCGATAAAATCAACATTGGTGACAGATTACATACTTTGAAAGGATTGTATTTTCTCGGTAAGGACTTGTAAACTATCTTTTATTTTTGAAAAAAGTTTTAACAATTTCGGAACATTCGTTCTCCAAAATTCCTGTTACAATTTCGGTTTTCGGATGAAGAGATAAGTTTTTATTAATGAAACCTCTCTGTTCATCTCTAGCGCCAATCACAACTTTAGAAATTTGTGACCAAGCTAAAGCTCCGGAGCACATCACACAAGGTTCTAATGTCACATACAAAGTACAATTTTGAAGATATTTCCCACCAACAAAATTCGCAGCTGAGGTTATAGCTTGCATTTCTGCGTGAGCGGTCACATCATTCAACGTTTCAGTAAGATTATGAGATTTTGCAATGATTCTGTCATTTGAAACAATGATGCATCCAACTGGAACTTCGTCTTTTTCTAATGCTTTTTCGGCTTCCTGTAAAGCCATTTTCATAAAATATTCGTCTGTGAACATTTAGATTGGAGATTTCTCAGACTTGGTCATATCAGCAATGCTTGTGTCCAAAAGCGGGAGCATATTATCACGAACGCAGATTAATAATTTTCTGATGCTGCAAGTGGCTTCATCAGTACAATCGGCGCATTTTTCATAAAAATTGAGAGAAGCGCAAGGTAACATTGCGACTGGACCGTCCACAATTCTGATGACGTCAAGAACTTTGATATCGGCAGGATCTTTCATAAAAGTATAACCACCTTCGGCGCCTCTTTCACTTTTAAGAATTTTGTTTTGCTTCAGTTCTCTTAAGATTTGTTCCAAGAATTTAAGAGGAATACGTTCGCTCTCCGAAATTTTTTTCGCAGAAAATAAAGAAGCGTTGTCTTTACGATTAAGAAACAACAGCGTTTTGATAGCGTATTTAACTCTTTTTGAAAGCATTGTTTAAACTTACGGGTGTAAAAATAATCAAAAAATTACATTTCTAAAATAAAATATTTATAGCCAAAACAAAAACCGCTCCTAAAAAAGAAACGGTTTTGTGTTAATATTTTAATTTATTACGGGAAGGTAACTCCAGAGTAGGAATTGGGATTCACCATAGGTAAATTGGATTTGTACTTGTAGTTAATAGCTTTCAGGAATTCGTTAGCTACTATTGCATATCCACGTCCCGTAAGGTGCACGCCGTCTAATGAAAATGTACCTCCTGTTACAAATTTAGCAGAATATTTTACTCCGTCAAACTGGATTCCAGACGCAGAATTAAGCTCAACCATTTTGGCATTAGCATTAACAAAAGCTAAACCATAGGCTGTCGCCAATGCAGAGATTTGAGAATTGTACGCATCGATAGCTGTTTTAACGCTTGCTGCTTCTGTTTTAGTTAATACATATTGATTTTCCAATGGATAAGATACTCCATTAACATTGATAGAAGCAGGTGCACTGGCATTGGTTGTTGCAATTACAGAACTTGCAGTAAGTAATACATAATCTTCTGCTGTAGCTTGTCTTGCTTGTCCATAGATTTGCCCGAATGCCGCCGCCGTTGCCGCACCTAAAGATGGTGTTAATGCGGCTGTCAATTGTGCAGAAAGATTGGTAAGAGATACGTCTTTAATAAGCACAGGGTTAGATGCCGTGGAAGATAGCAAATTGATTCTGTCTCCAGCTCCAAATGCTGTCAATGCCTGTTTAAGAGGTCCATATAAACTGGCATTAAGCACGGTGATATTTGAACCTAATTTTTGTGGTGTTAAAGGGTTGTAAGGCACTGTTGTGAAATAAGGAATAGAGGTTACATAAGGGATATTGGCAATCACTCCTTTTGTAGAACCTGCAGCCTTTAGGGTTTCCAATACCGTTTTGATTGCACCTGCTACTACATTCGGGTCCGAGATATCATTGGATCCATAGCTTGCAGGATTTGTATTTCCTTTTTGATCTGTTCCTAATCCGCCACTTGATGCATAGCTTAATACATCATTGTTTCCTATCCAAAGAGAGAAGAATGTCGGTTTTTGTGCAGCAGCATCACCTGCAACTGTTGACGTGGCACTGGTTGCAAATCTTACATAATAAGGATTAGCCGTTCCCAAAGTGATTCCAGCCAGGTTCCCATATCCGGGAGCAATCAAATGGAAAGATTTTGCGCCAGGAACTCCCATATTATTAATAGTTCCGGATAATTTTTTTGTAACATCTGTTGTTGGCGTTGCCGCTACGTTTTTCAGAACCGGACTTCCGTTAGAGAATGATTCTATATAAAGTTTTGTAGCTTGTATCACGGTGGTTCCTAAGATCATTCCGCCGTTGTTGTCACTCATTAAAGGTTGTACAAACTCTCCGCCGCCTGTTCTTTTCATTTGCTGCGCAATGATATTAGGATAAGACTCATTTTGTCCATCGATATAAAGCGCATTGTCCCGGAATCCGGATGTCAAAGAGTTTCCTAAAGCAATATATTTAGAAAAATCAGCTTCGCCAGATGTTACCACTACATCTTCTGTGCTGTTTTCAAAATCACTCTGGCAACTTACCGCAAAAAGCATTGTTGCAGCTAATGTTGAGATATATAATTTTTTCATAATTGATTCAATTTTTAAAATGCGTTGTATGATAATCCTAAACCGAAGTAGAAAACATCGGCTTTTGCCTGGCCGGCAAAATTATAATATTCATTATTGAATGTTCTGCTTTTTGGCATCGCATAGGCGCCAGAAAGATCTACACCAAGTTTATTGAATTTAAGCCCGATACCTCCTGTTATAACATAGTTGTCAAAAGAAGGGGTTTCCGGGATAAAATCTTTATCCTCATACGGAGATTGATCATAATACCATCCCAATCTTCCGGCAATCATATCATTGAACGCATATTGTGTTCCAATTCTTACACTGGAAGTACTCTTGAAATTTTTTGGTGTAACAGAAATTGTAGGATCGTACGCTTGGTTACCCGCAGGTGCATTAGCAAAGTCTAATGTCAATTTATTATATCTTTCCCATCCGTGGTAGTTGTAATCTGCAGAAACTAACCATTTAGGCGTAATCTTATAAGTTAGCCCTAATGTATATTCATCCACCAATGGTAAAGTAGCCTTAAAGCTGTCTACGCCACCGGTACTCACTAAATTCAAATTTGAAAATAGTGAAGACGGAACCATAAAAGTAGCTTTGCCATCTTCTGCTTTCATATCTACTGGTGAACGGTATGCAACGCTTAAGTCTAGCTTGGTATTGGGTTGGAAGTAAAATCCGAAACCAAACCCATGGCCCGTAGCACTGTCATCCAATAAATTAATTTGACCATTATAAGCAGTGAGAGCCTTGGTCCAGTCCACTTTCCCTTTAGCATAAATATAACTTGCTCCAAATGAGGCCCAGTCTGCTAATTTTACAGAAACCATTGGTTGAAAAAAGTAACTTTTAAGCTCTAGTTTTTGGACCATATCCTTCCCTTCCCAGTCGCTTGGCCATTCTATGGTGCTGCCAAAAGGTGTGGAGAAACTAAAACCAACAGATAACTTGTCCAAAACTTTA
This sequence comes from Flavobacteriales bacterium UBA2306, assembly GCA_002345565.1. GTDB lineage: Bacteria > Bacteroidota > Bacteroidia > Flavobacteriales > Weeksellaceae > Epilithonimonas. The sequence goes on from DDVS01000004.1 coordinate 423,413, forward strand.
TAAGCAACAGCGGCGTAGATTGGCGTACCAAGAGGGTTGTCTGTCTCAGACTGTTGTAAAGTACTTGTATTTTGATAAGTAATTTGGTTAGAAATACCGAAACCGCCTGCCGCAACACTCAGCTTAGAAGGAATAAAAGAAATACCTGCCGGATTGAAGAATGCCACACTTGCATCCTCCGCATGGGCGCTGGTGTGCGCCATTGCTAGCTGTTTAACTCCCTGTAGAGATACCCGGAATCCCCCTGCGTATGTCAGAACTCCAGCTGCTATTGCCATTGATATTAAAATTCTTTTCATATGATTATTATTAATGTTCCAAATTTATAATTATTTTAATAACAATGACAGAAATTTAAAAAAAATGTTAAACATTGCTATTCGTAGAATAATTGTTTAAATTGATTGTTTGTGTAACTAACTGATTTTTATTGTTTTAAATATTAAATTATTGGGTTTTTTATTTAAGTTTAGTTTTAAACAAACTTGTATAATCTTATTCTGAGTTAATATTGTGTTTTGGTTTAATTTTAATGATATTGTTGTTTTATTGATTAATTATCAATATTAATCCTATGTTAATCTAAAATTAAATAAAATATTATTTTTAAAAAATATAATCGGCAAGCTAAAGCAAAAATTATATTAACTTTGCAATCAGACATAAAAAAATCAAATATGAGTTGTGGATGTAAAACATCCGGCGATTCTTCCCATTCTTGCGGAACCAAAACCGCTAATGGGTGTAGTAGTGTAGATACCTGCGGGAATAGTTATAAATTAAGTGTTTTTGACTGGCTTTCTGATGTTAATCCATCAGGTTCTAAAAGCTCAGAATATGTAGAAGTTCGTTTTAAGAACGACCGTAAATTATATTATAAAAACGTCAATAACCTGCCGCTGCACATAGGTAGCATCATTGCTGTAGAATCTAGTCCGGGTCACGATATAGGCGTTGTAAGTCTTGCTGGAGAATTGGTGAAAATCCAAATGAAAAAGAAGCATTTTCCAGAAGATCAAACGCTTAAAGTTTACCGCCTTGCGAATCAAAAAGATATTGAAACTTGGCAAGAGCTTAGGAAAAAAGAAAACGAAATCAAGATACAAGCCCGGAAAATTGCTTACGGACTACATCTTGAAATGAAAATAACAGATGTTGAATATCAGGGAGATGGCTCCAAAATAACTTTTTATTATACCGCGGACAGCCGGGTGGATTTCCGTCAATTGATAAAAGAGTATGCCGGGGCTTTCCGCACAAAAATTGATATGAAACAAATTGGTTTCAGGCAAGAGTCTGCCAAAGTAGGCGGCATAGGTTCTTGCGGAAGAGAGTTATGCTGTTCAACCTGGTTAACAGATTTCCGTTCTGTAAATACCAATGCCGCAAGATACCAGCAGTTAAGTATTAATCCGCAGAAATTAGCAGGACAATGTGGCAAGCTTAAATGTTGCCTTAACTATGAATTGGATAGCTATTTAGATGTTTTAAGGGATTTCCCTTCCTCTAGCACAGTTCTCAATACAGAGAAAGGAAAAGCATTTTGCATCAAAATCGATGTCTTCAAAAAGAAGATGTGGTTTGCGTATGTAGAAAACTCCATGGCTTGGTATGATCTTGATATTTTTGAAGTTAAAAAACTGATTTCTATCAACAAAAGAGGTGAGAAATCACCAGCTTTGGAAGATTTGAAAGTTGTAGAAAACCCGCTGGTAACGTCGGATTTGATACAGGAAAACAGGGTTGACCGTTTCGAGAAAAAGAACAAAAGACCTAGATCCAATAATCAGCGAGACAAAGAAAGAAATAAGGATAGAGCGCCGAGACCAAATGAAGAAAGAACGCAAAATGAATCTAAAAACGTTAAGCCACAAGATCATCAAGCTTCTCAGAAAAAGCAAAATAATAAGCCTCGTTCTAATGATCAGAAGCCTGTCCAAAATAAAAATGTGCAGCCTAATAACAGACCTTTAGAAGGCCAAAATCAAAATCAAGGCCAGGCACAGGAAAATAAAAACAATAAAAAACCGTTCAAAAAACCGAAAAAGAAAACGCCACCTAAAAATGAAGGCAATGCTTAGAATTTTAGCTGTTTTTATAGTGTTGTTATCATTTTCTTCTTGCCAGAATGGGGATGATACAATTCTTGTAAAAGATATTAACAGCCATTGGGACAAAAAAAATGTTCAGAATTTTGATTTCAGCATCAATGATTTTCAAAATCAGAAAAACATTATTTTTATTGTCAGAAATAATAACGACTATCCTTACAGTAATTTAAGATTGATTGCAACCATAGAACGGGATAAAAAAGTAATAGCCAAAGACACCCTCAATTATGTTTTGGCAAAGCCCAATGGAGAATGGATAGGGACAGGATTTGGCGATACAAAAGAAACATTGTTTCAATATAAAATAGATTATAAATTCCCGGAAAATGGAAAGTATTCCATCAAAATTAACCAAGCCATGAGACGCAATGTTTTGCCCGGGATAGAAGATTTAGGAATTAAAATTGGAAACATCAAGCCTTAATAATTTTTAATGGAAAATAGAAAATCTGAAAATAAAACTTTCCCATTACCAGAGAAGAAAAAATCCAAACCATTCGTTAAAAAATGGATTAAAATAGTTTGGATGAGCTTTCTTGGATTGGTATTAGGAATTTCTGCTTTGTTTTTTGCCGTGTCGCAAGGATTTATTGGAGATATGCCGGATGTAAAAGAGCTGGAGAATCCAGATATTTTTGTAGCATCAGAGATTTACTCTTCGGATAACGTCTTGTTAGGTAAATTTGAAAAGGAAAAAACCAGGCCGGTAACTTATAAACAGCTTCCGCCTTATTTGGTTTATGCGTTACAGGCTAAAGAAGATGAACGTTTTAAAGAGCATTCTGGAATCGACTTGCAATCCGTTGCTAGAGCGGTCGCATATGGCGGAAAAAGAGGTGGAGGATCTACCATTACACAACAATTGGCTAAGCTGCTTTTTACAGGAAACGCCTCAAAAAATAAAATCGAAAGAGCCATCCAAAAACTCCAGGAATGGTGTGTGGCAGTAAGTCTGGAAAAAAGATATACTAAAGAAGAAATTGTTGCTTTGTATTTTAATAAAATGGATTTCCTTTTCAATGCGAAAGGTATCGAAATGGCATCCAGAGTTTATTTTAATAAATCTACCAACCAATTGACTTTACCAGAAGCTGCAACTTTTGTAGCTATGCTGGAAAATCCTAGAAAAAATAATCCATACCGCCATCCGGAAAAAGCTAAACTTAGAAGAGATGTCGTGCTGGATCAAATGCTCAAAACAGGATATATAGATCAATCTACTTTTGATAAAGCTGTATCTACACCCGTAGAAGTTGATTTTCATGAAGTTAAAACCGTGGAGGAAGGATATTCTGCTTACTACAAATTCTACCTAAGAAAAGAGATTCAACAATATCTGGATGCTTATGAAAAAGAAACTGGTAAGGAGCTAAACCTTTACAAAAATGGACTCAAGATATATGTAACCTTGGATTCCAGAATGCAGAAATATGCGGAAGAGGCTATCAAACAACATTTGACAAATCTCCAAAGCAATTTTGATAATGAAATGAAGCGTAACCCGAATAGGCCATACTATTTTTTATCAAAAGAAGATGCTAATAAATTGATGATGGCGTCTGTTAAAAGAACAGGAAGATATAAACAACTTAAAGCCGAAGGAATGCCGGAAGACTCTATTATGATGGAGTTTCACCAGCCAGTTAAAATGACCAGATTTACTTGGCAAGGCGAGGAGGAAGTAGAAATGTCGCCTTGGGATTCCATCCGTTACCATAAACAAATTGCACAAGCCGGGCTAATGTCTATGGAACCAGCAACTGGCGATATCAAAGCCTGGGTGGGAGGAATCAATTGGCAGCATTTTCAATATGACCATGTAAAGCAAGGAAAAAGACAAGTGGGCTCAACCTTCAAACCATTTGTATATGCCACCGCTATTATGCATCTGGGTATGACACCTTGTTCCACAGTTTCCAATGCCAGTTTTAACAAAGGAAGTTATCACGTACCAGGAAGAGGCGGAATGCTGACACTCAAAAATGCGTTAGCACAATCTCAAAACCCTGTAGCCTTGCGTTTGGCAGAAATGGCAGGTACAAAAAATGTAATCCAAACAGCCAGAGATCTTGGCGTTACAGAAGATATTTCTACCAGTTTACCGATGGCGCTGGGAACGTCCGATATTACCATTTATGAAATGTTAGGCGCTTACAGCACATTTGCCAATTTCGGTAATTACACCAAACCAGAGATGATCTGGAGAATTGAAGATGCCAATGGCCGTGTCATCAAAGAAGTAAAACCTGTCGTTAAAGAAGTGATGAATGAGATGTATGCTTATACCATGATCGATTTGATGAAAGGCGTTGCAGAATTTGGAACCGCGTCCGGAGAATTAAGAAGACAAGGTATAAATGCAGAAATTGCGGGTAAAACAGGAACTACACAAAATAATTCCGATGGTTGGTTTATGGGTATTGTTCCCAAACTGGCAACAGGTGTTTGGGTAGGATGGGAAGATAGAGCAACCCACTTCTACAGCACGGGAGAAGGACAAGGTGCTAAAATGGGACTTCCGATTTGGGCAATTTTTATGAAAAAAGTCTTTGCAGACAAATCTCTGAATATCAATCCGGATGAAAAATTCATAAAACCCGCCAATTGGACCGGAAGCTGCTCGGATCTCAATAATCTAAGAAATGGCTACGGAGATCAAGGAGACTTGCAAACAATTGATGAACTCAAAAATCCAACACAGATAGTCCCCGAAAAAACAGTGAAAAAAGAAGATCATTCTAATGAAGCCATCAACTCTTCGGATGATATTGACTTTAATAAATAAAAACTACGCCGCATTTTCATAATGCGGTTTTTTGTATGAATTTAAAAAAGATTACACATCATTTTATCAATTTATTTCCAGGAGATTTATCTGGAAACCAGCTACAGAGACAGACACCAGATGTTCTATTCAGTACAGTTGAACCTGCGGATTTTGATAAAACAGAACTAATTGATTTTAATGAAGAACTATCCATCAAAATTGGTTTGGGTAAATTAGACAATGACGAAAATTTCCTTGTTGCTCAAAACCTTCCTGATAATATCAAAACTTATGCAACCGCCTACGCTGGTCATCAATTCGGAAATTGGGCAGGACAATTAGGCGATGGAAGAGCAATCTATGCCGGCGAAATTATCAATGAAAATCATCAAACCGAAATCCAGTGGAAAGGAGCGGGCGCAACACCCTATTCCAGACACGCAGATGGAAGAGCCGTTTTACGTTCCTCTATTCGGGAATATCTGATGAGCGAGTCGATGTTTCATCTCGGTATTCCAACAACCAGAGCTTTGAGCATCTCAAAAACTGGTGAAGATGTTATCAGAGATATTCAATATTCCGGAAATCCACAGAAAGAACAAGGTGCAGTTGTAGTAAGAACAGCTGAATCTTTTCTTCGTTTCGGACATTTCGAATTATTGTCTGCCAGAAATCAAACCGATTTATTGAAACAATTAGCGGATTATACGATTGAGAATTTTTATCCGGAAGTTAATTCAGAAAATAATCCTAACAAATACATTGATTGGTTTCAAGCCGTTTGTGATAGAACATTGAAAATGATAATTGATTGGTACCGAGTAGGTTTTGTTCACGGTGTGATGAATACCGATAATATGTCGGTTCTTGGACTCACGATTGATTACGGGCCCTTTTCTATGATGGATGGCTATGACTTGGAATTTACACCAAACACAACCGATTTACCGGGAAAACGATACGCTTTTGGAAAACAAGGACAAATTTCACATTGGAATTTGGCAACTTTGGCGAATGCTGTTTTTCCTTTGATTAATGACGCCGAAATTTTGGAAAAAATCCTGAATGATTACGGAAAACGATTTTGGACAGAGCATGACAGAATGTTAGCGGATAAATTCGGATTAGATGAGGTTTTGCCGGAAGATGAACGGTTTTTTACCGAATGGCAACAACTGATGCAGGATCTTAATCTTGATTATACTTTATTTTTCCAAAGTCTTGAAAACCCAGTTTCAGGAATTAAAACTGGTGATTTTTCTAATTCTTTTTATCGAAACTTGAATGAAAATGAGGTGAAAAGACTTTCAAATTTCATCGAAAAATACCAAGCAAGACAACTTAAAAATAAAATCTCGGAAACAGAATCTTTGGAAATAATGTCCAAAACAAATCCGAGATTTATTCTAAGAAATTATCTCTTGTTCGAAGCTATTCAAGAGGCAGAAAATGGAAATTACGACCTATTTTTCAAACTGAAAGAAGCGTTGCAAAATCCTTACGAAAACAGATTTCCGGAGTTCAACCAAAAACGTCCTTCGAAATATGATAATCAAACAGGTTGTTGTCAATTGTCTTGTAGCTCATAGTAAACAATTGCTAAAAATTAACATAATATTAACTTAATTTACGGTTTTCCGTAAGTCAAAGTTGTTAGTTTAATATATCTTTGCCAAATTAAACTAATAACTATGAAAAAACAATTATTCATTCTTGCAGGTGTTTTGTCCTGCATTTTTTCTTTTGCTCAAATTGTAAATATTCCTGATGCTAATTTTAAAGCATACTTAGTTGGTAATCCTGCTATCAATACTAATGGTGATAATGAGATTCAGGTTTCTGAAGCAAGTAGTTTTAATGGTGAGATTGATTGTTCTAATAGAAATATTTCGTCGCTTTTGGGAATTGAATATTTTACGAAAATAACAGGATTAGATTGTGGAGATAATCCATTGACTAGTTTAGATATTAGTAAAAATACCGCACTGAAAACTCTTAATAGTTATAGAGGGAAACTAACAAGCTTGGATGTAAGTAAAAATACCTTGCTTTTAACTTTAAACTGTTACGGCAATATGCTAACCACTCTTGACGTAAGTAAGAATATTGAATTAATTGGTTTGTATTGTGACCATAATTCACTGTTAAATATAGATGTGACTAAAAATATTAATTTAACTTCACTACGTTGCGGTTACAATCAGCTTACAAATTTGGATATTAGTAAGAATGTTAAATTAATGTGGCTAGATTGCCAATTTAGTAATTTAACAAGTTTAGATGTAAGTATGCTTCCGAATTTATACCATTTAAATTGTGATTACAATCCATTGACAACTTTAGATGTCAGCAAAAATACAGCTTTGAAATACTTATCTTGTAATTTTCCACAATATTCCTCAAATACTTACGGTTTATTAATAAGTCTAGATGTTAGCAAAAACACCGCTTTGCAATATTTATCGTGTAGTGGTAATCAATTGACAAGTCTAGATGTGAGCAAGAATACAGCTTTGCAACAATTATATTGTGATGACAATCAATTAACAAGTCTAGATGTTAGCAAAAACACAGCTTTGAGATATTTATCTTGTAATTTTCAACCACAATACCCCTCATATGCTCACGGTCTATTAACAAGTTTAGATGTTAGCAAAAACACCGCTTTGCAATATTTATCGTGTAGTGGTAATCAATTGACAAGTCTAAATGTGAGCAACAATACAGCCTTACAAGAGTTAGATTGTAATGACAATGCATTGACAATTTTAGATGTGACTAAAAACCAAAACTTAATAAAGTTATTCTGTAGCTTTAATTTGTTTACAAGTCTTGATCTTAAACAAAATATTGCATTGGAAAATTTATCTTGTGGTACTTACGAATTAATGAATGTAGATTTAAGCAAAAATTATAATCTAGTGTCATTAGATTGTTCAGAAAGTTCAAAATTAAGTTCTTTAGATTTAACTCAAAATCCAAACTTAAAATATTTAAGGCTGGTTAATAATCAATTAATAGATTTAGATCTTAGTAAAAACCAAAAGTTAGAGGATTTTAGTTTTGGGATTAATGGCAATTTAAAAAATTTAGATTTAACTAAAAATACAAATCTTAAATTTATAAATATAAGTGAAGCTGGAATAGTCTCTTTGAATTTAAAAAATGGGAATAATAATAACGTGTCTTTTTTTCTATCACATTGGAATCCTAACCTTTTTTGTATTCAAGTTGATAATCCTGAATATTGTATTGCCAATGAGTGGAAAAAAGATGACCATTCTAAATTTAGCGCAGATTGTTCTTCAACTTTAGCAACAAACGAAATTCAAAAATCTCAAATCAAAATCTATCCAAACCCAGTAAAAAATATTCTAAACATCCAAACAGAAACAAAAATTCGAAGATTAGAAATCTATTCCACATCAGGACAATTGGTAAAGACATCTTTCTTAAACGATACTAATGTTGCAGACTTAAAACAAGGAATTTATATTGTGAAAATTACAACAGACAAAGAAGTAATAACAGAAAAATTTATAAAAGAATAAACTTAGCTTAGGTTTAATTTACAAAAAACCCTTTCAGAGTTCTAAACTCTGAAAGGGTTTTCTTTTTAAAGAAGCATAAACCAAATATTTTCTATCTTTGTTATAATCAATCTATAAAAACAATGAATTTAGAATCTGAAAAAAATGAAATCATCAAGTGGATTCATTCTTTAGAAAATCCTGCTGTCATTGAAGAAATTAATAAAATCAGAAATAGAAAATCTTTTGATTTCGAAAAAGAATGGCGTGAAGGAATCACTGTTTCCGAAGCAAGAAAGAAAACTTCTGAGTTTATAAAATCTTTAAATTGGAAAAAGTAAATGTCATAATTCGTAAATATGTTACGGATTATTTAGAAGACCTTGTGTTCATTTTATATGAAAATGAATATTTTGGTTTTGAAAGTGATGCACAAGATTATGTCCAGAAAATTACGATTTCATAGAATATAATCTTCCAATTTTCCCATTCAGAAAAACACCCGAAAATTTAATTGAGCTGGGTTCAAAATACATTTTTTACAAAGCTAATCAAACGACAACTTGGTATGTTTTCTTTGAAAATGTAGAAGATCGTTACCTTGTCACTTTTATTACGAACAGTCATTCCGAAATTGTTCAACATCTTTAAAGTTTCATCATTCTAAACAGAAATCATTTTCTATTTTTGCAGAAAATATCACCGATTGAAACTATTGAACAAAATTCTACCCTTTCTGAAATCAGTTTTTCCGTCAACCAACACAGAATTGCTGATTTTCTTATTCTTCGTCATAGTTTACGGAGCTAATGCTTGGTTCATTGCAGAAAATTTCAGAATTATCTATGATGACAGAATCCCTTGGGATGCTTACTTCAGTTTTGATAATAGAGCAATTGTTCAGACTGGCGGCGGTTTTGAGAGACATCCTTTGTCTAATTATTTCTTTGACCAAATCCGAAATTTCGCTTTATGGATTTCCGGAAATCGATATGATTCGGTTTTCAGGTTGGTTTTAGCTTTATTTTCTACAGTTGTAATTTCTTTAGCTAATGTTCAGATTTTCAAATACCTGAATAACATTATTAAGCTTCCTCTTAAAATCAGTCTTTTGATTTTGGCTTTCTACGGATTGTTTGTGACGAATATTCTCTTGTCTTTCACGCCTGAAACCTATACTTATACATTGTTATTTCTTTCGATTTTCAATTATTATTCGGCAAAGAAAATCAAAGAAGAAAAATCTGTTTCTTTTGCAGCAACCATTTTTGGTTCCGTTTTCATTGGTGGATTAACGATTACGAATATCGTTAAAGTTTATATTCCGTTTTTGTTTGAGAAAAAAATCTTCTGGGATTGGAAGAAAATCGGGATGGCAGTTGCAAAAATTGCGACTTCGGTTGTTGTATTTGTTTTTCTGTTTTTGCTGAGATTGGATTTTAATTTCCAGAATTTCCTTAACAAAACGGAAGAGCAATATGATAAATTCTCCAAACCAAAAGTGACACCGCTTTGGGATATGATTTATTGCTGGTTTTTCGGAGGCAATATTTTGTTTTCTGGTTATGAAATAAGAGATTATCATAACAAAGACAAAACGTTCTTCTACAAGGCTTTGTTTATGGATGTTTACACATCATTTGTTCCTTATCTTTTTATTGGGATTGTTTTATTAATGATGATTTGGAGCGTTTTCAAAAATTATAAAAACAAATTGGTTTGGATGCTTGTTATCACCTTTTTATTTGATGTGTTGATTCATTGTATTCTGAAATTCGGATTACATACATCCTATATTTATGGCGGTCATTTCGTGTTTGTTTATCCGTTGCTGTTGGGTTGGTTGTTTTTTAGTTATCGAGAAAAAGTAACATCAGTCAGTTTATTTTACGGATTACTTTTGATAATAACCGTTTATCTCGGATTCAATAATTATTACCGGTTGACCGAGTTTTATCAATTCTTAGAAACATACTATAAATAATAGAAAACTCCTTTAAAATGGATTTAAAGGAGTTTTTTGTTCTCTTGATTTCTTTTATTTAGCTTCTACACAAAAAATAGCGTAGGGAATGACAATGGCAGAAGGATAGACTTTTTTGATATTTCTCAAATCGTCTGCAGCGCTTTGTTTTGAGAAGTAACTTCCAGCAAGTATTTTATAATTTGGTCTCAAGGAAGCGTCTGTCTCAACTTTCAAACTTCTGAAATTATTTCTGAACTCTGTTGCTGTTTTTCGAGCGTCTTCATTATTCTTAACAACAACTACCTGAATTTTAAACCCCATAATTTTAGGGTTCTTTCTACAAATCTCGGCATTGGTGAGTTCTCTGTTGGCTACTAAAACTTTGGACGGCGCTTTAGTATTGTTGTTGGAAGAACGGTTACAATTGTCTTCAATTTTTTCCAAAGCATCGCTAATGCGTTCATCCGAAGTAAAAGATAATTCGGTTCCGGATAAAGTGTCTTTTTTTACAACGTATTGAGCATCAATTTTGTAAAAAGCAAATAATGTCGTGATAATGAAAAGCTTAAGCAGATTGTTCATTTATAAAATTTTTAGCAAATTTAAAATAAAATGAATGAAACACAAACCTTGTTATTTAGAACAGTTACAAATTAAAAATAAATGACAAAAACAATGCTCAAGGCTCTTCTTAATTTTTGTTAAAGTGTTATTTTTGCGGAATTGAATGTAAACTGAATAGAATTTACTAACCCAAGATTATATAAATGATTAGTTGGAGAAAGCATTACAAAAAAGGTCTGATAGCAATTAGTTTATTGTTATCAACCAGCGCTTCCATTTATGCACAGGGCGATCCAAAAAAAGGACAGGATTTGTTCAAAGCCAATTGTACCGCTTGTCACGCCTTAGACAAAAAAGTTGTAGGACCTGCTCTAGGTGGTATCGTAGAAAAGTTGAAAACAGAGCAAAATCTGGATACAGACTGGCTACACAAGTGGATTTCTAATAATGAGAAGCTTAGAGCCTCTGGTGATAAATATGCCAATCAGGTTTTTGAAGAAAACGGAAAAGTAGCGATGCAGGTTTTCGAAGGAAAACTTTCGGATCAGGATATTGACGATATCTTGGCTTATACTACAAATCCACCAAAAGAAGAGCCGGCTGCTGATGCAACTGCGGAAGGTGCAACTAATGATTTAGCTTCTGTTGAAGCGGCAAAAGCTCAAGATCTTAATTCAAAAATTATGATTGCAGCTCTTATTGCAATTGCAGGGTTGTTGTTCTGGTTATTGCTTAAGATTCGTCAATTAGTAAAACTACAACAGTCTCCAGAATTATCAGAGCTTAATTCTACAAGAATCACTTCTTTCTCCGCATTGTATGAAAAATACAGTTATGTAGGAAAAGGGATTATCGCATTGTTGGCAATTTTTGCTGCTTATGGAGTTTGGAACTGGTTGATGTGGGTTGGTGTTTACAAAGGATACGCTCCGGAACAACCAATCTATTTCTCTCACAAAATTCACGCTGGTGAAAACAAAATCGACTGTCAGCTTTGTCACTCAGGTGCTAAGTATGGTAAAGTTTCTGAGATCCCTTCTCTTAACGTTTGTATGAACTGTCACCGCTCTATTTCTGAATACAAAGGGAAATATATCGAGCCAGGAAAAGATAGAGAATTCTACACAGGAGAAATCAAGAAGATTTATCAGCACGTAGGATGGGATGAAGATAAGCAAGCTTATACGGGTAAAACTGAACCAGTTGAGTGGACAAGGATTCACAATATGCCAGATTTCGTATATTTCAATCACTCTCAACACGTTGTTGCTGGTGAGCAGGCAATCATCAATAGTTTCAATGCTAAGCAAAAAGATGCTGCTAACAAAATTGATGTTGTTTGTAAAGCTTGTCACGGTAAAATTGATACAATGAACGTAGTTCAAATGGCTAACAACTTCACAATGGGATGGTGTATCGAATGTCACAGAACTACAGAAGTAGATATGAACAACGGTTATAATAAAGAATACTTCAAAAATCTACACGATAAGTTGAAAAAACAATATGGTGAAGGTAGTAAAATTACTGTAGATGCGATTGGAGGTCTTGAGTGTGGTAAATGTCATTATTAATAACAAAAATTAGAAGTATAAATGGCTTCAAATAAAATACAATTCAGAAGTATTCACGAACTAAAAGACCCAACTTTGACTGGAAAGTTAGCGGCAAAAGAGTTCCAGAATGAAATTCCGGTTGAAGAATTCTTAGATGATTCTAATAGTTCAGGAACTTCTCGTAGAGATTTCCTTAAGATATTAGGGTTTTCTACTGCAGCTGTTACATTAGCAGCTTGCGAGGCGCCGGTTCTTAAAACGATTCCTTATGTTGTAAAACCTCACGATATCATTCCTGGTATCCCGAATTTTTACGCATCTTCATATTTTGACGGTTTCGATTTCTCAAGTGTTTTGGTAAAAACAAGAGAAGGTCGTCCTATCAGAATTGACCCTAACCCAGCAGCTGGTTCATTAGGTACAACTAATGCAAGAGCTCAAGCTAGTGTTCTTTCTCTCTATGATAATGATAAAGTGAAAAAACCAGCTTTGAACGGAGAAGAGCAAGAGAATTTCAATAAAGTTGATGATTTTATCCTTAAAGGATTAGCAGAATCTCAAGCTGGTGGTAAAAAGATTGTAGTATTATCTCATTCTTTTCCAAGTCCAACTTTCAAAAAATTATTTGCTGATTTCAAAACAAAATATCCTTCTGCTGAATTAATCACTTACGATGCATATCCTTACGCTGCGGCTTTGGATGCTGCACAGGAAGTTTTCGGACAAAGAGCATTACCAGTTTATGATTTGAGTACAAGTCAATTGGTAGTTTCTTTCAACGCAGATTTCTTAGGAGATTATAACGGAGGAAGTCTAGAAGTTTCTTACGCTGCTGCTAGAAAACCTGGAGAAAATATGCTAAGACATATTCAGGTTGAATCTAATATGAGCTTAACAGGAGCTAACTCAGATTCAAGATATAAATTGAAGCCAAGTGCAGTTTTCAAAACTTTGGTAGAAGTTTATAACGGTCTTAACGGTGGAACTTCTGATAAAACAGCTTCTGCAATTGTTAAAGAACTTCAAGCTAAAGGCGACAAAGCTGTTGTTTTTGCAGATGGTTCAAAAGCGGCTTATGTTTTAGCTCACTTAATCAATCAAAAATTAGGTTCTAAAGCTTTTACTGGTAAAGCTAATTTCCTTAAAGAATACGATAACGCAAGATTCAACGAGTTTGTTTCTTGGTTAAATGGAGGACAAGTTGGTGTTTTAATTACCAATAATGTGAATCCGGTTTACTCTCACGCAAAAGGAAAAACTTTGTTTGAAGCATTCAAAAAAGTTCCTTATTCTGTAGCGATTGTAGACAAGAAGAATGATATGTACAAAGCTTCTAAAGCAGTGATTCCTTATACGCACTGGTTAGAATCTTGGGGAGATATCACTCCTGAAACAGGAGCTTACTCTTTAATGCAGCCAACAATTCAGAAGATTTATACTTCTAGACAAGTTGAAGAATCTTTATTAGTTTGGATTAATGGTAAAAATAGTCCTGCTAATAGTTATTATAATTATTTAAAAGCAAATGCTTTAACGCTTAACGGAGGTCTTTCTTTCAACAAAAATCTTTACAATGGTTTCGCGAACGGAGGTCTTTCAATGGGATTAAGCTATGCTGGAGGAAACGCAGCTCAAGCAATTGCAGAATTATCAAAATTCAATAATTCAGAATTTCAATTACAACTTTATACTAAATCAGGTATCGGTGACGGAACACAGTCTAACAACCCTTGGTTGATGGAGCTTCCGGACCCAATCTCTAGATTGTCTTGGGATAACTACTTAACCATTTCTCCAAAAGATGCTAAAACTCTTGATATTGAGAATAGTCTTAATGCAAGAATGCAGTTGGATGGAGATACTGTTAAATTGACAGTAAACGGAGTTACGCTTGAAAAGGTTCCAGTATTTATTCAGCCGGGTCAAGCAGAGGGCTCATTAGGATTGGCGCTTGGTTATGGTAAAAAAGATTCTGGTAAAGTTGCGGAAACAGGAATCAATGCCTATCCATTATTCGACGGTTACAATACAGTTATTTCTAATGTTAAAATTGAAAAAACTGGAGAAACTCACGAATTTGCAGGAATGCAGCTTCAAAATACATTGATGGGTCGTTACGAAATTGCTAAAGAAGTTTCTTTAGAAGATTTTATTAATAAACCTGTGGATGACTGGAATGCACCTTTGAAAATGCACACTATTGGTGGTGAGCTTCCAATTGGAAAGGTGGACCTTTGGGATTCTTATGATGATACAGACGGTCCTCACTTCAACTTATCAGTTGACCTTAACTCTTGTACCGGTTGTGGCGCTTGTGTTATAGCTTGTCAGGCAGAAAACAACGTTCCTGTTGTTGGAAAAGAAGAAATTAGAATGTCTAGAGATATGTATTGGTTAAGAATTGACCGTTACTACTCTTCTGAAGAAAAAGTTGAAGTTTACGAAGGTCTTAAAGAAGGAATGGCAGTGCCAGAACTTTACGGAAGTAGCCTTCTAGGAATTGAAGGAGCTTTGGAAAATGCGGCTGATAATCCAGACGTAATCTTCCAGCCGGTAATGTGTCAGCACTGTAACCATGCACCTTGTGAAACAGTTTGTCCAGTAGCTGCAACATCTCACGGTAAGCAAGGTCAAAACCAAATGGCTTACAACAGATGTATCGGTACTAGATATTGTGCAAACAACTGTCCGTACAAAGTAAGAAGATTCAACTGGTTCAACTATGCGTTGAATGACAAGTTCGATTTCAATATGAACAATGATTTGGGAAGAATGGTTCTTAACCCAGATGTTGTAACAAGAACAAGAGGGGTAATGGAGAAATGTTCTCTTTGTATCCAAGAAACGCAGCTTACAATCCTGAATGCTAAGAAGGAGGGAAGAAGAGTGACTGATGCAGAATTCCAAGGTGCTGTTGCTTGTGCATCTGCTTGTTCTACAGGCGCTATGAAATTCGGTGATATGAATGACGTAGAATCTGAAGTTAGAAGCTTGTTCAACGGGAATAGAAAATATACTTTGCTTGAAGAGATTGGTACAAAACCAAACGTATTCTATCACGCAAAGATCAGAAACAGAAAAGAAGAGAAAAACGTTTAAATAATAAATAGGTAAAAAATGTCAGGACATTACGAAGCTCCGATAAGGGAACCTTTAATTATTGGTCATAAGACTTATCACGATATCACAGAAGATATCGCAAGACCTATCGAAGAACGTGCAGGTAAATTATGGTGGGCATCTTTGTATGCGGCCTTGATTCTGTTCGTTTATGGATTTGGTTGTATCGCTTACACAATAGGAACCGGAATTGGTGCGTGGGGACTTAACAGAACTATTAACTGGGGTTGGGATATTACCAATTTCGTATGGTGGGTAGGTATTGGTCACGCAGGCACACTAATCTCTGCGGTACTATTATTATTTAGACAAAGATGGAGAATGTCTGTTAACCGTTCTGCGGAAGCGATGACTATCTTCGCCGTTTGTCAGGCAGCTATCTTCCCGGTAATTCACATGGGTAGAGTTTGGGTTGGATATTGGGTTTTCCCTTTACCAAACCAGTTTGGTACACTTTGGACCAACTTTAACTCGCCGTTACTTTGGGACGTATTTGCAATCTCGACTTATTTCTCCGTATCAGTTGTATTCTGGTTTATGGGATTGATTCCTGACTTTGCAATGATTAGAGATAGAGCTAAGACGCCATTTAATAAAAAGATTTATACACTTCTTGCATTCGGATGGGGTGGAAAAGCAAAACACTGGCAAAGATTTGAAGAACTTTCTTTGGTTCTTGCAGGTTTGGCAACGCCGCTTGTATTCTCGGTACACACAACGGTATCATTTGACTTTGCTACGTCGGTAATCAAAGGATGGCACTCAACTATCTATCCTCCTTACTTCGTTGCTGGTGCGATTTTCTCAGGATTCGCAATGGTGCAGACACTATTGTTAGTAGCAAGAAAAGTTTGTCACTTAGAAGATTATATCACAATGTACCACATCGAGATTATGAATATCGTAATCGTTGTAACAGGTGGTATGGTAACAGTAGCTTACGCAACTGAATATTTCATCGGATGGTATTCTGGGTCAAGATTCGAAGATTTTACTTATCTATCTCCTGGAGCAGCTGTTGGGCCTTATTGGTGGGCATTCTGGGCATTGATTATCTGTAACTTGGTTGTACCAGCAGCGTTCTGGTTCAAAAAAGTGAGAACTAATATCTTCTGGACATTCATCATCGCATTGATTATCAACATCGGTATGTGGTTTGAGCGTTTTGATATTATCGTAATCAACTTGTCTAGAGATTATCTACCATCATCTTGGACAATGTTTAAACCAACCATTATTGATGTTGGTGTATATCTTGGAACAATAGGATTTTTCTCTGTATTATTCCTTTTGTATGCGAGAACATTCCCTGTAATTGCACAGGCAGAATTGAAGAGTATTTTGAAAATTTCCGGTGAAACTTATAAAGCAAAAGAAGGAGATGAGCACCACTAAGATTATATATGGACTTTACGGCGACGACGATGATTTGATGCACGGCGTTAAAGCCTTCAATGATAAAGGAATTAGGATAAATGAAGTTTATACACCGTTCCCTGTTCACGGACTAGACAAAGCTCTTGGTTTAAAGAAAACCAGAATTTCTGATGCAGCATTTATATACGCTTGTTATGGAGTTACCATTGGTATCACAATGACAGCCTATATTATGAACCACGACTGGCCGCAGAATATTGGTGGTAAACCTTCTTTTACCTGGATTAATAACTTCCCAGCTTTTATTGATCCGATGTTCGAGCTTATGGTATTCTGTTCTGCTCACTTAATGTCATTAACATTTCTTGTGAGAAACAAAATGTATCCAGGTGCTAAACCTCAGAATCCGGATCCTAGAACTACAGATGACAAATTTATGATGGAGTTTGTTTCTGATGATGTTGAAACGATTAAACAACTGTTAATTGATACAGGTGTTGAAGAAATAACCGTAAAAGATGCCTAAGATGAAGAATAGTATATTAAAAATTACAGCAATCTTTGGTTTAACTACTGTTTTACTAAATTCTTGCGGTCCAAAAGATAACCCACCTTTGGTCTATTTTCCTGATATGTATTTTCCTGTCGCTTATGATCCATTGATGAAAGCTAAGGATGCATATTCTGACCACGAAAATGAAATCCCTGCTTTTGTAGCTCGTAACGGAGCAACTGGACTTTCTCCTGTAGAAGGAACTGTTCCTCAAAACAAAGACGGAATTATTAGTGAGGAAACGTTACCTAAAAATGTTGATGAATATAATGCAGGTTATGATGCTTCAAAATTGGTTACAGCTTCTCCTTTAAATCCTAAAAATCTTGAAAAAGATCTAGCTAGAGGAAAAGTATTGTTCGACCATACTTGTTCTGCCTGTCACGGTACAGGAGGTGATGGACAAGGACCAATTGTAAAAAGCGGTGCTTATTCTGGAGTTCCTAATTATGCGGACAGAGATATCACAATCGGTTCTATCCACTATGTTTTGACTAATGGTAGAAACGCAATGGGTTCTTATGCAGGACAATTAAATGTTGGTGACAGATGGAGAGTAGCATTATATGTTTATAACACCTTTAAAGCGCCAACTGCTACCGCAACTCCTGCTGAAACAGCTGCGCCAGCAACTACAGACGTTAAAACCAATACTAAATAAAAAAAGAAGAAAATGTATAGTTTTTCACCTAAATTAAGATTATATTCAATTATACTCATTGTTGTAGGAGTTGCTTTATTCGGTATTGGTTATGCACTTAACCACGGATTGGATGATACGGCAATCTCTCATTGGATGGAGTCAGTCCATTCAAAAGGGCACGAAGCGCCTTCTCATTCCAGCGAGTTAGTCGGTCCTCAAGACCACGATTCGCATTTGGAGCACGCTAAACATCAGATTCATAATCAACCGTTAGCAGCCATTCATACATTTGCAGTTTTTGCTTTTGGAATCAGTTGTTGTGCATTATTCTTTTACAGCATTCAGCACGCTGCACACGCAGGTTGGTCTATTATTGTAACAAGAGTAATGGAAGCGATTGCTTCATACATTCCTTACGGAGGAGCACTTTTAGTAATTATTATGTTACTGAATATTACACATCAAGGTCACCTTTTCCATTGGATGGACGAAAGTCTTACCACACCCGGAGATCCTAATTTTGATGTTATTTTATTCGAAAAGAAAAAATTCCTTAATATTCCTTTCTACGCAATTAGAACGATAATCTATGTTGCAGGAGCTTGGTTTTTTGTTTGGAAACTTAAAAGTACTTCAAAGAAAGTTGATGAGAACAAAGGAGATAGAAAAATCTACGCTAGTTTGTATAGCTGGAGTGTTGGTTACATCGCATTCTTCGGATTTGCTTCTGCAGCTTGGGCTTGGGATTGGTTGATGTCAATTGACCCGCACTGGTATTCTACACTTTATATCTGGTATTCAATGGTTAGTTGTTTGTCAACTTCTATTGCTGTAATGATTTTGATTAGTGTTTATCTAAAGAAAAAAGGAGTTTATCCTCAGTTCAATAACAACCACCTTCACGATCTTGGTAAATTCTTATTTGCTACTAGTTTGTTGTGGACCTACCTTTGGTTCTGTCAGTTTATGCTTTATTGGTATGCTAACGTACCAGAAGAGGTTAACTATTTCTTTGGAAGATTTGAATATTATGGACCTACCTTCTTGCCAATGCTTGTGGTAAACTTTCTAGCTCCTTTATTGGTTTTAGTAAGCAGTAGCATCAAGAGAAATTATAAAGTAGTTACATTTATGGCTGTTTTAGTAATTTTTGGACATGCGGTAGATTATTTCAATATGGTAATGCCAGGTACAGTTGGTCCTTATTGGAACAATGCTTCAAACGCATTCTTGGTATTAGGTTCATTTGTTTTCATCGTAGGATTGTTTGTTTTCACAATAATGACAGCTTTATCAAAATTAAAGTTGATGCCTACAGGAAACCCTTTCTTCCACGAATCGGAGATTTACGAATATCCTTTCTAATTAATTTTAGAATTAAAATAGAACCCAGCAGTGATGTTGGGTTTTTTTATTAACTTTAAAGAAACAATAAACAAATGATTCAAAAGATTCCAATCGAAAATATCCTCTTTCTTGATATCGAAACTGTTCCTCAAATTGATAGTTGGAACAATGTAGATCCTACGACTCAATACCTTTGGGATAAGAAAACCAGATTCCAAAGAAAAGAAGAAATTGAGGCTTCTGATTTTTATGAAGAACGAGCCGGAATAATGGCAGAATTCGGGATGGTTGTCTGCATTTCTATCGGAATGATGGATAATAACACGGGAAAACTAAAAATTAAGACCTTTTCTGGGCAGGAAAAAGATTTATTAAATTCATTCTGTGAGTTGTTTAACAGTCCTCGATTGAATAATGTGATTCTTTGTGCGCACAATGGAAAGGAATTCGATTTTCCTTATATTGCTAGGAGGCTTTTAATTAATGGAATCCAACCACCAGTTCCGTTTCAAATGTTTGGCAAGAAACCTTGGGAAATCCCTCATATCGATACAATGGAACTCTGGAAATTTGGAGATTGGAAAAGTTATGTTTCGCTGGAATTATTGGCTCATATCTTTGGAATTCCTACTCCGAAAGATGATATTGACGGAAGTATGGTGACGGATATTTTTTACAAAGACGGCGATATAGACAGAATCATTCATTATTGTGAAAAAGATGTCTTAACTTTGGCAAATGTTTTCAGACGGATGCGTCAGGAAGATTTATTAAAAAGATTAGATTAAAATGAAATATACAGACGACCAAATTGCAGATATTGGCGAAGAAATAATTAAAGAGTTAAAAACCGTTTTTGACCCGGAAATTCCGGTTGATATTTATGAATTAGGATTGGTTTACGACGTCCAGATTTCGGATGAAGGCGAAGTTTTGGTAATAATGACATTAACCTCTCCAAATTGCCCGGTTGCAGAAACTTTACCTGTAGAAGTGGAAGAAAAAGTGAAAGCGGTAGAAAATGTAAAATCTGCAAAAGTAGAACTCACTTTTGAACCGACTTGGACCAAAGAAATGATGAGCGAAGAAGCCAAGTTTGAACTTGGTATGTTGTAAAAATAAATCCTGCAATTAGCAGGATTTTTATTTTAGTCATTATATTCGAAAAGGAAGATTTTTTTGATGTCTTCGTTGAGACTTAGATAAACAGGACTGTTTTTAACCGCATTTTCTAAAAAATCTTTTTGGTCTTGCGTATAAGAATGTGGGAATTTGAAAACGCAGAAAATCTCACCAATTCTTCTTGGTTCAAAATACATTGTTTTCTTCAAGTCGCAAGTTGCTCCTGTAATATCGATATTTCTTTCTTTTCCTAACACAACCAGATGTGCAAAAACACTTTGTGCTAAAGCTGTTGCAAAAATATCCGTTGGAGAAAAGTGCTCACGTACACTAAAATCATTTGTAGGAATATATGAAGTGAAAACATCACCAGAGCTTTCGTGTAAAGAATCAATCCTATTCTCACCTACATAAGTCGTTTTTGAAGTCATAACCGATAGTTTTTTTTAATTGTTTTTTCTGTAATAAAATTACGTCATTTTTTTGAAATCTCGAATTATGAATATGAATAATTGTTAAAATATGATATAGTTTATGTCTAATCAGATAATTTAGAAATGAAAAATATCCTTTGCCATATTATAAGCACTTTCAAAATGCAACAGATTCTGATGAATTTCCAGCTTCTCCGACTGCATAAATGTAAAAATTTTCTCAGTCGGCATATTTCCTACCAAATCATCTTTCGCCATCGGGCAACCGCCAATTCCTTTTATGGCGCTGTCAAATCTTCTGCAACCTTGGTCATAAGCGGCTTTCAGTTTTACATAAGAGTCTTCATATCTGTTATGAAAATGTGCTCCGAAATTAATGTCAGGATATTTTGCAGGAATTTTATTGAACAAAAGTGATATTTTCTCCACATTACCAACGCCAGTAGTATCAGAAAGTAAAATATTTTTAATTCCGATTTCTTCAAAACGTTTTGCCCAAAAATCGACGTCTTCCCATTTCCAGCTTTCACCATAAGGATTTCCAAAAGCCATTGAAAAATAAAGATTCAGTTGTCTGCCTTCAGATTTTGTCAGTTTCAATATATTTACAACTTCCGTAAAAGCTTCTTCACGACTTTTATTGGTATTTCTATGTTGGAAGGTTTCAGAAATAGAAAAAGGAAATCCCAAAATATCAACCTGTTCGTGGCTCAAGGCTTTTTCAGCACCTTTCAGATTGGCAACAATCACGGAAAGTTTTGTGTTGGAAAGCGATTTATCTATTTCGTCTACCACAATCCCAGAATCTGCCATCTGAGGCATTGTTTTCGGATTCACAAAACTTCCGCAATCCAAGACATCAAAACCAACTTCCATCAGTCGGTTGATGTAATCTATTTTCTGTTGCGTAGGAATCATTTCTCCCCAGCCTTGCATCGCGTCACGTGGACATTCGGTTAAGAACATTGGTCTTTCAATTTTAAATATTTGGGCAGCTTAATCCGCCTTCCGTTCCCGCTTTTTTCTTTTTTATCAAAAAAGAAAAAGAGCTCCACTCAAGTCGGGCTGCTATTACAGCGTATAAGAACTTTTTAATAATCAATCATCGTTTATCGGTTATAATCAACATTTAACTATGACCACATATTATTTGTCGTTCACTGCATAAATATATAACTTTGCGGAGATATAGCAAATTATATGGAAAACATCCAATTAGACGGTATTTGGAGAGAAAAACTCCTTAATAGATTCATTACTTACATCAAGATATTTTCTACCAGCGATGCAGAAAGCGAGACGACGCCTTCTACAGAAAGGCAGTGGGATATTGCCAATTATCTGTACAAAGAATTGCAGGATTTAGGATTGGAAGATGTGAGTATTGATGAGAAAGGATACGTTTTTGGATTCATTCCTTCTAATAAAGAGGAGAAAGTTCCTCAAGTTGGATTCATTGCGCATTACGATTCGTCACCGGATTTCAATGGTGAAAATGTGAATCCGCAAATTTGGGAAAATTATGACGGAGAAGATTTGTTACTGAACAAAGAAACGGGATTTACTTTGTCGTCAACCAAATTTGAAGCTTTAAAGAAATATATCGGGCAAACCATCATCGCAACAGACGGAACAACATTGTTGAGCGCTGATGATAAAGCCGGAGTTGCAGAGATTGTAACTGCTGCAGAATTTCTGTTAGCCAATCCTCAAATCAAACACGGACGAATTTCTATTGGTTTCAATCCGGATGAAGAGATTGGAAGAGGCGCACATCATTTTGACGTAGAGAAATTCGGAGCAGAATGGGCTTACACAATGGACGGCGGAGAAATCGGAGAGTTGGAATATGAAAACTTTAACGCAGCAGGCGCAGTTGTAAAAATCCACGGATTGTCTGTCCATCCAGGTTATTCTTTTGGTAAAATGCTTAATGCCGGATTAGTGGCTTCGGAATTTATTAATTCACTTCCAGCTAATGAAACACCTGCTACAACAAAAGGTTTCGAAGGTTTTTTCCATTTAACAGATTTTGAAGGTGATGTTTCCGAAGCTAAACTTCAATACATCATTCGTGACCACGATGACCAAAAATTTGAAGATAGAAAAAAACTGATTGCTGAAAAAGTTGAGGAAATCAATAAAAAATATGGCGAGAAGACTGCTGAAATAGAAATCAAGCAGCAATATCTCAATATGAAAAAACAATTCGAAGGTAAAATGCACATCGTGGATATTGCGGAACAAGCAATGAAAGATTCCGGAATTGAACCGAAAATTAAAGCGATTAGAGGTGGAACAGATGGTGCACAATTGTCTTATATGGGATTGCCTTGCCCCAATATTTTTGCAGGCGGACACAACTTCCACGGACCATACGAATTTGTGCCTGTGGAAAGTATGATGGCAGCAGTAAAAGTAATTGCTAATATTGCCCAATTGGTAAAATAATTGATTAGTTTTATAAATAATTATTCTGAATGACAATCAAAGAAAAACAACAGGAACTGATAGAAGAATTCGCCTTTCTGGACGATTGGGAACAGAAATACGAATATATCATAGATCTTGGGAAAGAGCTAAAAGGACTTCCTGAGGATAAGAAAACAGACGAAAACCTAATCCGAGGCTGCCAGTCCAAAGTTTGGATTGATGCTGAGTTTACAGATGGAAAATTGTTTTTCAATGCAGATTCTGATGGAATTTTACCGAAAGGAATTGTTTCTCTTCTGGTAAGAATTTACAGTGGGCATACGACTCAGGAGATTCTTGATTCTGATTTTGATTTCATTTCAGAAATCGGGTTACAGGAGTTTTTATCTCCGTCAAGAGCCAACGGATTAATGGCAATGACCAAACAAATCAAATTTTACGCAGTAGCATTTCAACTAAAGAAATAGGTGAAAAGAATTCTGGCATATCGTTTTTCTGCATTCGGAGATGTAGCAATGACAGTTCCTGTTTGTGTAGAATTTCTGGAACAAAATCCGGATGTTGAAATTATTTTTGTGAGCAGAGAAAACTTCAAAGATCTATTTTATCTACATCCTAGACTCAAATTTCATGGTATAAGTTTCGATAATTATAAGGGGATTTGGGGTCTCAGAACTTTGACTAGACAGTTAATTAGAACTTATAAACCAAATTACGTAGCAGATTTGCATGATGTATTAAGAACAAAAATGCTCAATTCAATTTTCAGAAGACACCATTACAAAGTTTACAAAATTGATAAAGGAAAAGATGATAAAGAAAGACTCACCAATGTCTGGAATTTAGATAAAAATCCTCTGAAAAGAACCACAGAACGCTATGCAGATGTTTTTAGAAAAATGGGATTTTCCCTCAGTTTGTCTTACCAATTGCGGCCTCAATCTACATCCAAAAAAAATATAGGATTTGCACCTTTTGCACAGCACAAAGGCAAAGTAATGCCCATTGAAAAATCATTTGAATTGGCTAAAATCCTTTCCAGATCGCATAAAGTCTATTTTTTTGGCGGAGGAAAAGAAGAAGATGCTATTCTAAAAAAATGGGAGACAGAAATTCCAAATACAGAAAGTTTATCGGGAAAATTAAGTTTGGATCAGGAACTTAAAAAAATCTCAGGCCTTGAGGTGATGATTTCTATGGATTCTGCTAATATGCACTTGGCAAGTTTGGTAGGCACAAGGTGTATTTCGGTTTGGGGTTCTACCCATTATTTTGCGGGTTTTTTAGGCTATGGTCAGAGTGAGGATGATATTGTCCATGTCAAAGATTTATCTTGCAGACCGTGTTCTGTCTTTGGAGATAAAGAATGTTTCCGGGGAGATTATGCTTGTTTGGCAGAATTGGACATCCAGCATATTATAGATAAAATATGAAATTAAGCATTTGTATTCCAATATATAATTTTGATGTTCATAATCTTGTAACCAGTTTGCATCGTGAAATCGTGGAATCTGATTTGGATGTTGAAATATTGCTTATAGATGATGCTTCTGAAAAACAATACATAGAAAAAAACAAAGATTTAGAAAGTCAAGTTTCACAATTCATTTTGCTGAATAAAAATTGGGGTCGCTCTAAAATCCGAAATCTTTTTCCAACATACTCCCAAGCAGATTATTTACTTTTTCTGGACTGTGACGGTAAAGTTATCATTGATGATTTTATCAAAAACTACCTCGATTTCATAGATAAATACCAGCCAGAAGTGGTCTATGGAGGTAGGATAGTTCAGGAAAACCAGCCCAGCCAAGATTATATTTTGCGGTGGAAATTTGCAGTAGAAAGAGAAAATATCCCGCTTTTTAAAAGACTAAAAATGCCTTATATGGCGTTTCAAACCAATAATTTTATTGTCAGAAAACAAATCTTGGAAACCTTTCCTTTTGATGAAAACATAACCCAATATGGTTATGAAGATTTAATTTTTTCTGAACAGTTAAAAAAACACGGCATAAAAATCCATCATATAGAAAATCCTATCCTTAACATTGATATAGAAAAAAATGAAATTTTCTTGAAAAAAGCAGACGAATCTGCCAAAAGTCTCTCACAATTAATAAAAGCAGATCTAAGTTTTTCTCAATCCTCTGATATTAAACTGGTTAAAATTTATAGTCAACTTGTAAAATTAAAACTGACAGGAATTGTTACAATCTTCTATAAACTTCTTAAACCCTATCTGGAAAAAAAACTTATCAAAGGACAGTCATCTCTCACATTTTTAGATGTTTACAAGCTAGGTCAACTTATCGGTTATATGAATAATGATTAATTTGGTCATATTCTAGCTCTAAACGGATATTGGCAATATTGAGTTTTGTAACCAATTGAAAAGAAATATACCCCAAAAGCATCCCAAAAGTATTCAAGAAAACATCATCTACATCTGCGGTTCCTCTGGCAGTGTACCACTGTGCGAGCTCAATACAGCAGATCCAAGATGTAAAAAGTAAACTGAGCCATACTACGTTTTTCAATTTTTTATTCAAAATACCTAGCCAGCCATAAGGCGTAAAAACCAAGATGTTACCAATAATATTTACCATAAATGTTTCAGAAAAAATCTTATGGTAATGGAAAAAATAACGAATACTCTGGAATGGATTTTTTTGAATAAAACCAAACATAGGTTGCCTGCCACAACCATAAAACATCATATACAACAAGAAGAAAGTGTAGAAGAAAATCAGCACCGTATAATATCTTTTCATAGGTTTCCTTTAAAGGGATAAAGTCGATTTTCCGAATAGAGATATTTATATTATGTTAGATATCATCCGCAACAAAAATCTTTCCACTCAAAGAAAATTAAACAAACGATTGGATTTTTTGTGAGAAATTAACAAAACCAAACGATATATCATTTATAATTTAACATAATATTGGCTTTTGAAAATACTAATCAGGATTTGAAATCTAAATTTGGGGTCAATTTTATTTTTCTAATAATTTTCTCATTTTCTCTATAAAAACAAATGTAGCAGGACAAATCAACGTATTTTTGATTGTGAGATTATTAATTTGATAGATTTTCTTTCGGTCTGTGTGCGGATATTCTCGGCAAGCTTTTGGACGAACATCATAGATGGAACAAGTGTTGTCATCATTCAGGAAAAAGCAAGGCAAATTTTGAAGAACTTTGTCGTTATCTTCATCAACTCTCAGAAACTTAGATTCGAAATCAGCTTGTTTCATTCTGAGATGTTTCGAGATTCTTTCGATATCTTTTTCTGTGTAAAGCGGACCTGTTGTTTTACAGCAATTCGCACAACTGAGACAATCGATTTCCTCAAAGGTTTCTTCGTGTTTTTCTACAACCAAATAATCCAGATTTTTCGGCGGTTTCTTTTTGAGTCCGTCCAAGAATTTTTTGTGGTCTTTCTGTTTTTGTTGTGCTTGTTTTTTATACAAATCAAGGTCCATTCTGCAAAATTAGTGGTTTTCTAAGGAAAACACTAAATAATATAATCCGCACCAAAGCAATGAGAATCCCATTACAAATAGAAATGAAGATTTTAAATCTTGTTTATTCTTCTTTACAAAATGTTTGTACAGCGTAACAGCAATAAATCCCAAGATAACTAAAGTCGGTAAAAGAGTGAATGTATACATAATTATGCTTTTATCAAATATACAAAAACTGACATTAATCTTATTTCAAACTGATTCAAAAAACGATAACTTTGGTAGAATTAAAATATCGAATTATGAATGATATTACAACAAGAGAAGACGTAGAATTTCTTGTGAAAGAATTCTATAACCAAGTGATAAAAGACGAGCTCATCGGATTTTTCTTCACAGACGTTGCGAAAATTGATCTTAATAAACATCTTCCGAAAATGTACAATTTTTGGGAAAGTATCTTGTTAGGAAATCCTGTTTATGAAGGTCATCCAATGGGAAAACATTTCCCAATCAATGAAGTTTCGGCTTTAGAAGAAAAGCATTTTAATCGTTGGTTGCAGATTTGGGAGAAAACAGTTCACGAAAATTTTGACGGAGAAAATGCTGAAAACGCCATTAACCGAGCTTTAAATATCGCAAGAATTATGAATCACAAAATGGCGAATGCGAGGAGAAATTAGATTTTTCTAAAATTCAAAATGATACAAGTGATAATCTATCCAGTCCGTCAACATATGAAACAACAATCCAACGCCAATAATCCTTGGAATTCCTCTAAACAACAATAACAGGAAATAAATTCCGATGGACCAATAAGTGTGAAGCGGATGAAAATTGATACTGCATCTGTCCGGAGCAAAAATTGGTGTACTGAGCAAATGGTCTGCATCTACCAACATTGTCGCCAACATTATGAAGTAAGCTTTTTTCCAATCTTTTTTGAAGAACAAAAAAGCCAACACGAGGGGGAAACCGAAGTGTAAAAAGTAGTGCAAAAATGGCCTCAACAAAGAATAATCCATCAGATTCTTCCTTTTAAATAATCTTGTCGAAGTTCCTCGTCAAATTTTTCTATCGCATAACGGAGACAAGTTCTTGGCATTTCTTTGTAATAAAGATTGAGGAAATCTAATAATTCTTTTTCGTTCATTTTTCCCATTTCTCGGAGAAGCCAACCGTTAGCTTTGTGCATCAAATCGTGTGGATGTTTCAGATTTTTGAGAGCGAAGTTTTTGGTTAATTCAAATTTTCCTTTTTTGATGTGATACATTGTTCCAACAATTGCCATTCGCATTTCCCACATATTCTTGGAATCTGATAATTTTTCTAAGATTTTAGAATCCTGATTTTCAAAACAATATCGAACTAAAATCTTATAACACGATGTGTCAACCAAATCCCAATTGTTGATATGTTTTGAATGCTTCAGATAAAAATCAATGATTTCTTTTTGCTTGATTTTATCCTTGGTTTTCTCAAATTGATGAACCAAAATCAGCAAAGCCGTCAAACGATGTTCGTGAATTTTTGAAGACAACAATTCGCTAAGTTCTTCAAGAGAAATCTTATTGTAAAATTCTTTCGCAACGCTTCTTTGGTCTGGCACTTTCACACCAATGAACAAATCGCCTTCAGCATATTCTCCTTTTCCTGTTTTGAAAAATTTTTGGAGAATTTTTACATTTTCAGGAATTGAGAGGATTTCGAGAGCTTGTTTTATGTCGTCAACAGATTTCATTTTAAGTTCAGTTTATCTGTAATTTCTTTAACTTCTTGCGCACTAAACTTTCCAGAAATTTGAATTTTTCCATTTGGTATAGCTTCCATCACAACTGGTGCAGAAATTATTGTTTTATTAACGACAATCGCAATTGGTTTGCCAATATTTTTAAAACTCAAAAGATGAAACAAAGCAGCTCCTTCTTCATCCAATTCGATATTAATGATAAGTCGTTTAAGGTCATCCAAATTTGTCGTAGCAAGAGAAACGTTTTTCAAAACAATCGAAGGTTTTTTAGAAAGTTTCATTTTAGAAACATCTTTTGTTTCATCATTCAAAACTTCATAAAACCCATCTTGAAGATTGGTTTTTACGGGAACAAAATCATTAGAATCAAATTTTGAAGATAATTCATCATTGGAGAATTCCGTTTCCAACTTACTTAGTTTTTCTCCTATCCAGAAGAATTTTTCCTGAATTTTCCCTTGGATATTTCCATAATCAGAATTGAATTTTTTGTACAATGGAGAAGTTATAAATTTATAAAGTTCATCAATTTCTTTTTCAGTAAAGAATTCCTTATAAACCGCACGGATTTGAGTTAAGATTTCTGCATCAGTTAACTTCGAATCAATTTCATCCCAAAACTCTTTCGGAGCTTTCGGATATGCAACTTTCATTGGCTTTATTCCATACTCGACAACATTAGTTTTGTAAGATTCAAAAGTTTGATTTCCAATTACAATCGAATCAATTTTTTGATTTTGAGACAATTGACTTTGAGAAAAACTAAATTTAAACATCAACAAACAGAAAAGGTAAAATATTTTTTTCATCATTTATAAATTACTTCAAATTAAGCTGATTCTGAAACGCTTCAAGATACTTCGCCAGATGAAAACCATCCATCAAACCGTGATGTCCTTCCACAGAAACAGGCAACATTTTTCGTCCATTTTTCTCAGAAAATTTCCCAAAGACAATTTTAGGAATTGACTCTTTTGGGTCGAAATCTGTCGGATGAAGCAAACCTGTAAAATTAGTCCAGGGCATTGTAGAATGTCTAATATGATTGGGTGACAATTCTTCGTTTCTGATTCTTAAACCAGTTGAATTTTGAACTTCATCAATTTCTTTCTGCAGATTTTGATTAAAGATTTGAAAATCATCAGAATATTCGACATAAGAAAAGCCAAATGTTCCGTCGTTTCTGGCAATCGTAGAACCAACGTGAACAATATCGAACGCTATAACTTCATCATTCAAAATTCTATAACCAAATTCTTCAACCGAATTAACAGCTTTCATTGATTTATGAAGATAATGCGCGAAAAAAGATTCATTCTTTTCCTTGGCTAATTTGTGAGTTTCTGTACAATCAACTTCAGTTACAATTCCAAAATAAGGGCTTTTCATCCGGGAAAAGAATTCGAAATGTTCTTTTCTTTTCCAGTTTTTTATATCGATAATTTTCATTTATTATTTTTTCCCACCACAAAAGTCACAAAAGCAAAATTCAATAATAGAATTATTTAAGAACAAAAAAGTTAACATATTATCGCTTTTTAAACTTTTGAATAACTTAAAAAAAACTTTTGTGACTTTTGTGGTTTTATTTTAACTAAATTTCAAACAACTTAATGAGTTTCTTCTAGCGTTTGTTCGATGATTTTTTCTTCGGTAGCAATTTTCTTTGGATTGGCAACCTTCGCTATCGTCAGTCCTTGAACTACAATCGAAAATACAACCACACAATAAGTAATACTGATGATAATCTGACTGTATTCATTCACAGGAATTGACAAAGCCAAAGCAATAGAAACACCTCCTCTGATTCCTCCCCAAACCAGAACTTTCACCGTTTGCGGACTGAATCGATATTTGAAAGCCATAAACTTCGTCGGAACAAAAATCGCAACCCAACGCGCCAAGAGAACAATTAAAATACAAATTCCACCGGCAACCAGATATTCATTTAAATCTTTTATTAACAGTAATTCGAAACCGATAAATAAGAACAGAACGGCGTTCATAATTTCATCAATTAGTTCCCAAAATTTGATTAAATAATCTTGAGTTACAGATTTCATTTTGAATCTCATATTGAAATTTCCCATAAACAAACCTGCAGCAACCATCGCTAGAGGCGCAGAAATATGAAGTTCGTGAGCAATCAAATAACCGCCCATCACAACCGAAAGTGTTACCAAAACAGAAATGATATAATCATCCACAACCCGCATAGCTCTGGAAGCGGAAAATCCTAAAAGTACACCTAAAAGCAAACCTCCGCCAGCTTCTCTTAATAATAAAAGCCCAATATTTGCTACATTCAAATCGATTTCTTTTCCGATTGCTAATTGTAAAACCACGGTAAAAACGACAACCGCCATCCCGTCATTAAACAAAGATTCTCCGGCAACTTTGGTTTCCAAAGATTTCGAAACATTGGCTTGCTTCAAAATACTTAGAACAGCAACGGGGTCAGTGGGAGAAATCAACGCTCCAAAGACCAAACAATAGATAAACGGCATCTGAATCCCAACCAAAGGCAAAAGATAAAAAGTACCAAAAGCCACCGCAAAAGTTGAAATAATGACACCAACTGTAGAAAAGATCACAACTGGACCGAATTGCTCTTTTAAATCTTTGATATTAACGTGGATTCCTCCTGCAAATAATAAGAAATTCAACATTGCGCCCATTAGAACTTCGGTGAAATCCAGACTGTTTACCAGTTTTATTAAACCGTTGGTAGTTTTAGGTAAAAAATTATCTCCAGAAGCTACCAAAATTACAGAAACGATGATGGCTATTACCATAATCCCAATAGTACTCGGTAATTTGAGAACTCTGTAGTTGATGTATGCGAATAGAGATG
Source organism: Flavobacteriales bacterium UBA2306 (assembly GCA_002345565.1). Taxonomy (GTDB): domain Bacteria; phylum Bacteroidota; class Bacteroidia; order Flavobacteriales; family Weeksellaceae; genus Epilithonimonas. The sequence continues at coordinate 455,005 of DDVS01000004.1, forward strand.
CTAAAACGATTAAGACAGAAAAAGAGTAATATAACTCCATTTTTTTGTTGATTGTTTTTTAGTTGACAGTTGATAGTCTTCAACCTAATTAAGCTTACATTTATTTTTCCTCTTCATCATCGAAATACTCAAACAAGAAATCGTTATAAGGGAAACGGGAAATGTGGATTTTATGAACCTCGTCATAAATCATTCTCTTCATTTCAGGGAAGTTTTCCTTGGTCAAAGCAGAGATGAAAACTGTTGGATTTTTGGATTTTGCCATCCAGGTTTTTTTCCATTCTTCTAAAGAAATATTCTTTTTGGATGAAGGCGTCAAATCATCGTCATCTTTTTTCTCGTAACTGAAATCATCAATCTTGTTGAAAACCATAATCATTGGCTTCTGATGCGCATCAATCTCCTGAAGAATTTGATTAACAGACGAAATGTGATCTTCGAAACTTTCGTGCGAAATATCCACCACGTGAATCAACAAATCCGCTTCTCGAACCTCATCCAGCGTCGATTTGAAAGATTCTACCAATTGAGTTGGCAATTTTCTGATGAATCCAACCGTATCAGTCAAAAGGAAAGGAAGATTACCAATCACAACTTTTCTTACGGTTGTATCAAGCGTTGCAAACAATTTATTCTCCGCAAAAACTTCGGATTTTGACAAGGCGTTCATCAAGGTTGATTTTCCAACATTGGTGTATCCAACGAGAGAAACACGCACCATTTTTCCACGGTTTTGTCTTTGGGTGGACATCTGTTTATCGATGGTTTTCAGTTTGTCTTTCAAAAGTGAAATTCTGTCGCGAATAATCCTTCTATCGGTTTCGATTTCTGTTTCTCCAGGTCCACGCATCCCGATTCCACCTTTTTGACGTTCCAAGTGGGTCCACATTCTGGTTAATCTAGGAAGAAGATATTGGTATTGAGCTAATTCTACCTGAGTTCTCGCGTAAGAAGTCTGCGCTCTTTGTGCGAAAATATCGAGAATCAAATTGGTTCTGTCCAAGATTTTGACTTCCATTTCACGTTCCAGATTTTTCAATTGAGAAGGCGACAACTCGTCATCAAAAATCACAGTTCCTATTTCGTTTTCTTTTACATACTCCCGAATTTCCTGTGCTTTTCCGCTACCGATGAATGTTTTGGAATCGGGCTGAGATAGTTTTTGAGTAAATCTTCGATCCACTGTAGCGCCGGCTGTAAAAGCTAGAAACTCCAGCTCGTCCATATATTCTGTCAGTTTGTCTTCGTCCTGGTTTTGGGTAATTAATCCAACCAAAACCGCTCTTTCATACTGATGTTCTTTTTTTTCTAACATTTAAATTGATAATATTTCTGATTCTGACAAGGTACTATTTTTCGACAAAAAAACCAAAGGTATTCTTTGGTTTTACAATTTCTGACTTTAACAAATCAGTATTTCCAAGTGTTTTAATTGATAAGATTTGCCGTCAAAGTTTTCTCAAAACTGAAAGCAACACTAATTGGACAAGTTTCCTTAGCTTCTTTGGCGATTTTTTGAAAATCTTCCTCAGAAATGGCAGGAACTTTTGCATTCAACGTTAATTCTGACAGCGTTACTTTTCCATCATCTAAACTGATTTTACAATCGGTTTCCAAAGTTTCAGGAATATAACCAGCTTCTGATAACAAAGCTGAAGTTTTCATTGTAAAACAACCTGCGTGCGCAGCTGCCAACAATTCTTCCGGATTAGTTCCAACGCCTTCTTCGAATCTACTTTTGAATGAATATTGAGTTTCATTAAGCGTTGTACTTTGAGTCGTTAAAACGCCGCTTCCGTCTTTCACTGTGCCTTTCCAGACTGCTTTTGCACTTCTTTTCATAAGTCTAATTTTTTTGATTTTAAATTAAAAATGTTTCTTGAGATTTAAAAACTAATTTCATACCATTAAGAATTAAATAATCATTAATTTAGCCGGCAAAATAATATTCTCAATGAAAAAAATATTTTTAGCATTAACCCTTATTTTGGGTTATGCCCAAATGAGAGCGGATGAAGGTATGTGGCTTCTGATGCTTGTAAAAAGACTGAACGGGGTCGATATGCAAAAAGAAGGTCTGCACTTGACGCCGGAAGAAATCTATTCTGTAAATAATTCCAGTTTGAAGGATGCTATCGTAAGTTTCGGTGGTTTCTGTACTGGTGAAATGGTTTCTGACCAAGGTTTGATTTTTACGAATCACCATTGTGGTTATGATGCTGTTGCTGCGGCTTCTACTCCGGAAAAAGATTATCTTAAAAACGGATTCTGGGCAATGAAACCAAATGAGGAATTCAATGCCAAAGGATTATATGTAAGATTCCTTGTAAGAATGGATGACGTTTCTGCAAGAATCAATGCAAAACTGAATAACAATATGTCCGCAGCAGACAGAAAAGCGGTTATCGAGGCAGAATACAAAGCCATCCAAACAGAAAACTCCGAAAACGGAAAATACACTGTTGTAGTAAGAGATTTTTTTAACGGAAATGAATTCTATTATTTTGTTTATCAAGACTATAAAGACATTCGTTTAGTTGGAGCACCACCTTCATCATTAGGGAAATTTGGTGGTGATACAGACAATTGGGAATGGCCAAGACACACTGCAGATTTCACGATTTTCCGTGCTTATGCAGATGCTAACGGAAATCCGGCAGAATATTCTGAAACCAACGTTCCATTGAAGCCAAAACATCATTTACCAGTTTCTCTTAAAGGTTACAAGCCTGGAGATTTCACAATGATTCTTGGTTATCCTGGAAGAACCAACCGTTATTTGACTTCTTATGGAATCGAACAAATGGTTGACAAAGATTATCCGGCTTGGGTAGAAGCTTCGAAAGTGGCGATGGATGTGATGAAGAAGTATATGGACAAAGACAAAGCAACTCAGTTGGATTATGCTTCTCAGTACGCAAGTGTTGCTAACTATTGGAAAAACAGACAAGGAACCATTGATGCTGTTAAGAAAAACGGAACAATTGCAGAAAAACAAAAACTGGAGCAAACTTACACCCAATGGGCTGCTCAGTCTCCAAATGAGCAGACTTATTACGGGGTTTTACCAGAAATTAAAGCTTATTACACTCAGGTTTCCGGCAGAAATGTAGAAAGAAATTATGCTTCGATCTTACAACGAAACGCACATTACATCGGGACGGCTTATCAATTAGGAAGTCTTTTCAAAAGCTATGCGGATCAAGATGAAGCTGGAAAAGCTTCTATGAAACCAAAAGTTCTTGAAGCAATCGAAAAAGCTTACGATGGTTTTCACGATAATGTTGAAGGCGATATGTTAGTGGCTCTCACTTCTCTTTACAAAGCAAGAGTTGCAAAAGAATTTGCGTCTCCTACTATTTTGGCTGCAGATGTAAACAATCTTTCAACTTTGGCTTATGAATCGATTTTCGCTAATAAAAAAGCAGCTTTAGCTTTCGTAGAAAATCCTGACAGACTGAAAATTGATGCTGATAAACTAAGACAATTCGCCAACGGAATTGTTGAAGACCAAAAATTGGCTATCGAGAAATATTCTAAAGTGGATGAAAACTTCGCTAAAAACAGCAGATTATTCTTAGATGGACTTAGAAAAGCGCAACCTGATAAAAAATTCTATCCGGATGCTAACTCTACAATGAGATTGACTTACGGAACAATCGAAACGCTTCCTGTAAGAGAGGACAGAAACTACAAAGGCATCAAAGAAAACTATTATACCGATATCAATGGTATGGTTGCCAAATACAAAAAAGGCGACGAGGAATTTGACCTTCCTAAAAAAGTTCTAGACCTTGCGAAGAAAAAAGATTACGGTCAATATGCAGACAAAGATGGATTTATGCCAATCAATTTCTTGTCTAATAATGACATCACTGGCGGAAACTCTGGTTCTCCAATCATTGATGGATACGGAAATCTTATCGGTCTTGCTTTCGATGGAAACAGTGAAGCTTTAAGTGGTGATATCGTTTTCGAACCGAACTTGCAGAGAACAATCAACGTTGACGTTCGTTACGTTCTTTGGGTAATAGACAAATACGCTGGAGCGACTAGACTTATCAGCGAGTTGACCTTGGTAAAATAATTTATCATTAACATATTGAAAGCCACCAAGTTTTGGTGGCTTTTTTGTTGCTCAAATCTCCGTAAACCGTTTTCAGTATTTTTAGTAAATTAGAGAAATCATTTTCTATGAATTTAAAATCGCTATTTCACTGGTCCTATATTTTCCCAATTTTATCGCTTGTTTACTATTCACTTGGAGTTACTGACCACAGTCCTTTACTTGCAATTTTAGGCGGTGCTTTATTAATTTCATCTGTTTTAGGCGCAGTTCATCACGCCGAAGTTGTAGCACATAAAGTAGGCGAACCTTTCGGAACTATTATTTTAGCGATTGCCATTACAGTTTTGGAAGTCGGATTAATTGTTTCATTAATGGTAGCCGGTGGAAAAGAAACGGACAAATTAGCAAGAGACACAGTTTTTGCAGCAGTAATGTTGATTTTAAACGGAATTCTCGGCGCTTGTCTTCTTCTCGGCGGAATCAAATTCAAAGAACAGTTTTTTGCCCGAACATCTGGGAATATGGCTCTGATAAGTCTCGTTGCCATTGTTGTAATGACTTTAATTTTACCTAATTATACAACAAGCGAACTTTCTCCTACCTTTAGCAAAGCACAATTAATATTTTTCTCAATTGCTTCTTTAATCATTTACAGCACATTTCTGATGGTTCAAACTGTAAGGCATAGAAATTATTTTCTTCCTGAAAATGATGAGGAACAGCACGCTGAACCACCAACCAACTTCGAAAGTACAATGAGTTTGATATTTCTAATCATTTGTTTGGGCGTTGTGGTTTTTCTTGCAAAAGCACTGTCTCCACAGATAGAAAATATGGTTTATAGTTTTGGTGCGCCACAAGCTTTAGTTGGCGTCATCATTGCCGCAGTTGTATTGTTACCGGAAGGAATGGCCGCTTTGAAAGCCGCTAGAAGAAACCAATTCCAAACCAGTCTTAATTTAGCGCTTGGCTCAGCGATTGCAAGTATTGGATTGACGATTCCTTGTGTGGCTATAGTTTCGATTCTTTACGAAATGCCTTTGTTACTCGGACTTGACATTAAATCAATGGTTTTACTGGCATTATCACTTTATACCGTGATGCTTTCTTTGAATCGAGGAAAAACCAATATTCTTTATGGTGTTGTTCTTTTGGTCAATCTTTTCGCTTATATTTTTACAGTTATTGTTCCTTAAAATTTTAGTTTTATCGGATGAAATTTTAGAACTTCAACAAAAACTGCGGAATTATCGTTGTCAGTCTGAGGCTCTCGAAGACAAATAAATACTCAAAAATCTTCAGATTTTTTCCAATAAAAATTTAAACTACTATGAAAACCTTCGAAACCGAAAGATTAATAATGAAACTCGCAGACTTAGACGATGCGGATTTCTTCCTTGAACTTTACAATATGCCTTCGTTCATCAAATATATTGGCGACCGAAATCTCCGAACTAAAGAAGATGCAGAAGACTATATTAAAAACCGATTTTTTCCTCAAATCGAAAAATTGGGATTTGGGAATTATGTGGTAATTTTAAAAGAAGATCAAACGAAAATTGGCGCAGTGGGAATTTTTGAAAGAGAAGGCTTGGATGTTCTTGATATTGGATTTTCTTTTCTCGAGAAATACGAAGGAAAAGGCTATGCCTACGAATCAGCAAATAGACTGAAAGAAGTTGCAGCAATAGATTTCGGAGTCAAAAAATTATCTGCTATTACTACAAAAGATAATTTCTCGTCTCAAAAATTAATCGAAAAACTAGGCTTGAAATTCCAAAAAATAATAACAATCCCGAATGATGACGCAGAATTGATGTATTATGAAAATTAATTTTCCAAAATCTGCGAAGCGTGGTCTTTGGTTTTTACTTTTTCAATGATTTGAATGCAAATTCCGTTTTCGTCAAAAACAAAAGTCGTTCTCAGAATTCCCATAAATTCTCTTCCCATAAACTTCTTCAACTGCCAAACCCCGAATTTGTCTATAACATCGTGATTCTCATCCGCAATCACATCAAATGGCAATTCATTTTTATCACTGAAATTCTTCTGACGTTTCACAGAATCCGCACTCACGCCAAGCAATTGATAACCTTTCTTTTTCAAAACGGAATAATTATCTCTAAGATTACAAGCTTCCGCAGTACAGCCTGGTGTGCTCGCTTTTGGATAAAAGAAAACAACGAGTTTTTTGCCTTTCAGTTTTTGAGAATCGATTTGTTCTCCTTTTTGATTTGTTCCGATAAATTCCGGTAAAGAATCGCCAACCTTCAACATAATTTCTATTTTTGTACGACAAAGTTAGCATCAAAATGACGAAAAAGCAAAGAGCCCAGATTGTTCAGGAAGAATTAGAAAAATTATATCCCGAAGTTCCGATTCCGCTGGAGCACAAAGACGTTTATACTCTGATGGTTGCAGTGGCCCTTTCTGCACAAACGACGGACAAAAAAGTGAATCAAATCACACCAAAGCTTTTTGCTGTTGCTGATACGCCTGAGAAAATGGCAAAATTGAGTTTTGAAGAAATCCGAGAATTGATTAAAGAAATTGGATTAACCAATTCTAAAGCGAAAAACCTAAAAAAAATGGCTGAAGTTCTGGTCGAAAAATACAATTCGGTTGTTCCTCAAACTTATGAAGAATTGGAAAGTTTGGCTGGAGTTGGTCACAAAACAGCTTCTGTTGTGATGAGTCAGGGGTTTGGTTTTCCGGCTTTTCCGGTTGACACGCATATCCACAGATTGATGACACAATGGAAACTGACATCAGGGAAAAATGTTGTCGAAACCGAACGTGATGCGAAAAGTATTTGGGACGAAAGTGTCTGGAACAAATTGCATCTTCAAATTATTTTTTACGGGCGAGAATATTCGCCGGCGAGAGGAAGTCAAGAGAAGGATTTTCTGACTAAAATGTTGTTTGAGAAATAATTAAACATCCAATAATCTTCTATGATAATTGATTTGTCCCAAATGATAGTCTAAATGAGAAAGCAAATGGATTAGAAAATATCCTGTTGTCATTTTGTAGCCTAAAGTTTCTTGAGGATAATCTTTTTTTAATCTTCTTGCGATAATTTATCCAATGCAGAATCAATCATTTTTATTGATTTTCCAAATTGATTCTTCACTTTTATAAGATTCAATTTCAAACTTTAATTTGTTTAAATCTCTATTATAAAGTGGTTTCAGACTTTCTATTATCATAATTTAATCTTTATTTTTCATCATTCGTCTCATATGAACATATTTGGATTGACGAACCCGATGTGGATATTTTCGACCTTTCGGAATGTTGTTGAAAATCAAGGCTACAATTAATAAAATCAATGCGCCACTTAAAACAGGCGACAAAGCATACCAATATCCCAATTCCTGAATTTTATCTGACGGAAGAACCGCAATTAAAGCGGTCGCTCCACCTGGCGGATGCATTGTCTTTGTGATTTGCATAATAACAATTGAAGAAGCAACTGCAATAGAAGCATTAAGCCAAAGAATTTCTGGTAAAAATTTAAAAACCGTAACACCAACCAAAGCTGACAAAACGTGTCCGCCAATCAGATTTCTTGGTTGAGCCAAAGGACTATTAACAGCGCCATAAATCAAAACGCTTGATGCGCCAAATGAACCAATTAGAAAAATATTTTCAATCTCCGAAAAATGTTGAGACTGTAAAAAAGCAATCAATCCAATTCCGAAAAAAGCGCCGAGAAAGGACCAAAAATGGTCTTTGAAATCAACAAGCGTTTCCTGATAAAAGATATATTTAGTTTGCCTTAGTCTTCTTTTGATATGCCTTCTCATTACTTCACACCTTTCGACCAAAGATTCATTTTTCTTTCCAAAACTTCCAGAGGAAGGCAACCTTGACTCAATACTTCATCGTGAAAAGACGCGAGATTGAATTTTTTGCCTTGCTCTTTTTGATATTTATTTCTTAGCTCACGGATTTTCATTGCACCCGTTTTGTAACTCAAAGCTTGTCCAGGCAAAGCCATATAACGTTCCACTTCCGCCGTTGCTCCAGCTTCGTCATAAGCCACATTGCTCAAGAAATATTTAATCGCTTCTTCGCGAGACATTTGCCCTGTATGAATTCCTGTATCGATAACCAAACGAACTGCGCGTAACATCTCATCACTCAAAGAACCCATTTTCTGATAAGGGTCTGTGTAAAGTCCAAACTCAGGTCCGAGCGATTCGCAATACAAAGCCCATCCTTCGCCATAAGCACCAATCCAACCAAATCTCATAAACTTTGGCAATTTCAAATTTTCCTGCTGAAGAGAAATCTGATAATGATGACCAGGAATCGCCTCGTGAAGGAAAAGAGATTCCATCCCAGAAGTCACATTGAATTTTTTCGGGTCTGGAATTGGCGTGTAAAAAATCCCGGGACGTTTTCCATCCGGACTTCCTTGTATATATTCTGCACTGGCACTGGCTTCCCTGTATTTTTCGGTTTGACGGATTTCGAAAGGCGTTTTTGGTGTTACATTGAACATCGTTTTCAACTTCGGAGTGATTTTATCCAAAATTGATTGAAATGCTCCCAGAACTTCCTGCGAAGTTTTGAAAGGCATTGCTTTTGGGTCGGTTTTTACATAATTTAGAAACTCTTCCAAAGAACCTTTGAAACCAACTTGAGCTTTCACTTTCTCCATTTCTGAACGGATTCTTTCAACTTCTACAAGTCCTGTTTTATGAATTTCGTCCGGGGTTTTATCCGTTGTCGTCCAGCTTTTCACGTAATAAGAATAGATATTATTTCCATTTGGCAAAGCGCCATAACCATCAGTCGCTCTGGATTTTGGAAGATATTCTTTCTTAAGAAAATCAGCCATTTTGAGATAAGCCGGAATCAATTTGTTTTTGATGGCGTCCTGATAAAGCTTAGCATATTTGTTAGCTGTTACCGGTTTGAAATCTTTTGGAAGATTCTTGATTGGCCCGTAGAAAATATTTTTTTCGATTTCGAAAGTTGTGATTTCTTCGGCCTTCATTTGAGGAATCATTTTTATGACTAATGATTTTGGAAGAACCACATTATTTTTAATTCCTAATCGGAAGTTTTCAATTGCAGAATCCATCCAGATTGGAAATTCATCAATTCTTTTCAACCAATTATCATAATCTTTTTCGGTTTTAAAAGGCTGAATTCCACTTCCGCTTCCCAACATTGGGAAAGTCAATGGTAAACCATCAAACTGCGTGAAAGGAATATATTCTGGATGATAAGCATAACGCTCTTGTTTGTCAATCAAGGTATATTCCAGAACATCAAAAATCACTTTGTGAGAATCATCAAGACTATTGTAATCTACAGATTTCAATTGATTCTGAACAGAATTATAGAATGCAATTTCTTTTTTAATAAAATCAGAACTTAGATTATTTGGTAAAAGATCATTGTACCTTTCGTCTCCTTGTGAAGTAGCTTCTAGAGGATAAAACTTAAGATATTCTTCGTAATAATTAGATGCAATAGAATCCAGATCCGAAGATGTAGAACCTACGGAAGTCTTCATCATCGGAGAATCTCCTTTTTTGCAGGCAGTAACAGTAATAATTAATCCAAAAACCAATAATATTTTGTACAAAGAAGTCATCTTAATCAATTTTATAGTGTAAAGATAATGTTTTCAAGATTACCAAAACAGCCGTGATTTTTAAGGGGTTCAGAACTTAAGGTTAACACAACATCAAGAACCATATCAATCTTTATGATTATTATCAAAAATAATCGACAAAAATTTTTCACATTCATCCAATTTTTTATCTTTGTTAGACACAATTAAAAAAATTATTTCATAATCTATTATCCTTATAATGAAAGGAATATTGAAGATATACCACCCAGAGGAGACTCTGAAGTATTTTATTGACAGCACCTATTGCAAATCTGTCTACAGCAACAAGCAGAATTTTTTGGAAGTTGAAGTTATTACAAATGACTCTTTGGACCACGTTGAGGACGACTCTCTGCAATACAATTTCCCTCAGATCTCCCTTAATATTTTTGATTTTCCAATCACCACTTCGGAATTGGAAGGACAGACTTTCTCTGTAGAAGATACGGATGATGATTCCTATACAGAAGTTGACCTTTTTGATGATGAAGAAGCATTCTTATTGGAGAACGAATTGGAATTTGGCAAAAACGAGAATGATGATCTTCAGCTTTTATGGACAGGGACAATCACAGATTTCTATACCGGTTCAGAAGAGCCTATTTCCTTTAAACTCAAATGTAATTTCCGCCAGGACGATATTGAAGTGGAAGATTAACTGATCTCCAAAAAATAATATTTATATTTACGAATCGTTATAAAACTAATTATAACGCAAACCTTTTATTGGATGTATCAAGACTTAGATGATATTGTTTTTGAAGACCGTCATAAAGCTTATGGTGCCTATGAATTTCGTAAACATTATGACTTTACATTAACCAAAGCTCTTGTTGTAGGTTTTTTTGTTGTATTGATTTTATTTATAATTCCAGCTTCTGTAATCAAAACACCAAAAAAAACCGCAACAGACAGCGAGAAAATCATTCCAATAGATTTATCTGAAATGAGAATTAATTATGGTGATAACAGAAATGGAAAAGACATAGAAGAACCGAAGGAAGAAGAAGGAAGTCCGGCTCCAATTATTGAGAAAAAGGAAGAAAAAGAAATCATAACCGAAGTTGCAAAAGCCTCCAAAGAAAAAGCTGAAAAAGATATTCCGGAAAATGTAGTTCCCACACCTACAAGAGCAAAAAATCCTCCTGTGGCAACTAAAAAATCGAACGAGAAAGTTAATTCTCCAGCCGTTTCAAACTCTACAAAAAATGTGACCGGGAAAAGCAATGCAAAAGGTGATATCAAAAAAGAAAATGCAACCGGAGACGGAAAAGGAAATGCAGCAATTGGAAACCTCCTAAAAGGAAGAGGAACAAAATCCGGCTCACAAGGAAACGGAACAGGACCTGGAAATTACGGCGACCCACTTGGCGGAGATGGCGATGGTACAAGTCTTATTGGAGCTGATAGAAAATTAATTGGGTTCATCCCCGGAACGATGGGAAGAGGTGGCGCTCAACCAAACCACGATTGTACTGCCAGTGGAAGTATCACCATTTCTTACACCGTTGATAAATCCGGAAAAGTGACTTCTGCAAGAAGATTAAGTGGTGTTTCTGACCCTTGTGTATCAAGCACAGCAATCAATTGGGTGAAGCAATACGTGAAAGCAGAAGCTTCCAGCACGGCGTCCAAAGGAACTTATAAAATTGTTTTTTAATCCATAATAACAATGAAAATTCTTTTGTCATTTTTTTCAATAATATTCAGTGTGCTATTTTTTTCTCAAAATAATACTCTCCCTTTATTGAATGAGCTTTTGGATAAGAAATTCCACATCGAAAAGCTAAAGAACGATAAACAAGAAAACTTTGATCTTAAAAATTTAAATGGGAAGCCAACACTTATAAATGTTTGGTTTACAAGATGCCAACCTTGTATCCACGAGCTACCATTTCTCAATAAATTAGAAGAAAAATGGAATTCGAAGGTAAATTTTGTCGCCATTACTTTTGATAGTCAAGATGAGATTCAAAATTTTTTACTCAAACATACATTCAATTACTATCATCTTAATACCGGTTTTGAAAATTTAGAAAAATTTGGCATTTACAAATACCCATTAAATTTCGTCCTTGATAAAAATGGAAATATCAAGAAAATCTATGGTGGGATAGATGTTGATTCTTTTCTGAGCGTAGAAAAAGACTTTGAAAATTTACTTTAAAAAAGAGTAAAAAGTCATTAAAAATTAGACTTACAACTCTATCTGTTGTGTCTAAAAATTCATAAATTTGAAACTGTAACAACAATCAACAAACTATGGCACAACAATCGTCAATATCAATTTGGGAATTTCTTTTTGGAGGAGGTCTGCTAAGTGTTTCCCTAATCATTATTCTTATATTTTTAGGAATTGCAGCCTTAGTTTTTTTTGGACAGAAGTTATATGCACTCAATAAAGAAAATCAGGTTGACCCTTATTTATTAAAAAACGTAAACGACCTTCTGAACGATGGAAGAATCCAGTCCGCCGTTGATTTTTGCAGAAGAGATAATTCTCCTGAATCCAGAAGCGTTGAAAAAGGTCTTAACAGATTAGGTCGCCCCATAAGCGAAATTGCCAACGCAATGGAAACTCACGCTCAAATAGAACTTAATAAAGCAGAAAAAAACATCAATTTTCTGGCAACACTTTCTGGTGCGGCACCTATGCTGGGACTTCTTGGCGGTGTCCTGATTTTAGCATCCACATTTGGAACAATTTCTAAATCCGAAACAGTAGTAGCCCAAAATCTTTTAGCAGCAGATTTTTACAAAGCGCTTGCGCCTGCTGCAATTGGGCTTTTGGTAGGTCTCCTGTCTTATGTTTTTCATAATATCTTGGTTTCTAAGGTTGATTATCTCTTGATGAAAATCCAGTATCACACCAACGAATTTTTGGATATTATCAACAAACCTGCTTAAGGAATGGAATTCAGTAGAAAAACAAAAAAACTATCCGGTCTTCCGATTGCTTTTTATGTGGTTGCGTTGTTATTTTTTGTGCTTTTATTTTCCTTTAATTCTCTTTACTACAAAGCTTCTGAACAACCAAAACCAGTCATTACCGAAGTTGAAAAACCCATTATTGAAGAACAAAAACAAGATTCTGTTGTAAAACCAGAAATCTATGTTCCTGATGTTGAAGTTCTGCCTCCTGACACTGTTTCTATTGCTAAACCTTCTCCTGAAGAGGAAAAGAAAGAATCGGTTAAAGAAGACAAAAAATTAGAAGAAAAATCGGTGAAAGACGATAAAAAACTTGCTAAAAAAGAGGAAACAAAGGATTCTAAAACGACGGATTCCAAGGACGATAAAATCACTAAAATAGGCAAAGACAGAATGCTTACTGCTTTCATTCCCGGAACAATGGGAAAAGCGGGGAAGTTACCTCCTCACAATTGCAAAACCAAAGGTCAGCTTGTGATGTTCATTACGGTTGATAAAGCTGGAAATGTATCCAATGCCGGACGAAGCAGCGGAATAAAAGACGCTTGCAACATTACTGCAGCGGTGATTTGGATAAAGCAATATGTGAAAGCTAAAAGGTCTCAGAATATTTCGCAGGGAACTTATACGATTAATTTTTAGTTTTATTAATGTCATAAGTTCTTGAATGAATAGATTAATAAATTATCACATCTTACAAATTTTCAAATCACAAAGTAGAAATTTTGGTAACACAATTAGAACTTTTTCAATCCAAATAGATATAATTCTTCTCTTATTTTTCATTGCAATATTCTTTTTTTCGGGATTAAATTTTCAATTAATAAAATTTTTGAATTCAGAATTTGAAGCAACAAATACTAAAGTCATTTTTGGAAAACTATTATTAATTCTAGTTATTTACATATTCCTTTTTATTACAAGAAATAAAATATCCAAGAAAATAAAATTCCTATTTGACCAAAAACATATCGAAACTTTAGAAAAAGAAATCAAATTAGATAATAAGATTTGGAATTTTATTTATCGTTTGAATTTCGTTTACCTTTTTGGAATTTGGTGGATTTTTTCAATCGTATTGATTGGAATATTAGCAAAACATCTTGTTTGGCTTCCATTTAAAATGATGTGATAATTATGAAAATCACAACGCTTAATATTGATTATCCAAGAAAAAAAAAGAGTTGCCAAATTATTTTTCCGAAATTTTCGAAAAAAAACTTAATCGAAGCAAACACATTTGTAGAAAAATATATTTTAAGCGACCATAAAGGAATTTCCATTTCAGTTAATTGATTTTAAATTTTATTCATTTATACATTTTGGATTCATCTTATTTTTAAATTTGTATTTCATTTTGAAATATGACTTCACAAGAATATCAGGTAGCCGTTGACTGGCTTTTTGTTCAGGCTCCGAATTACCAAATCGACGGTCAAAAGGCATACAAACCCGGACTCGATAATATCAAAAAACTTTGTGATTTTTTCGGAAATCCACAAGATAAAATCAAAACCATTCACATCGGCGGAACGAACGGAAAAGGTTCTACGAGTAATATGTTAGCTTCGGTTCTTCAGGAATCCGGTTTTAAAATTGGACTTTATAATTCTCCGCATTTGATTGATTTTACAGAAAGAATCAAAGTCAATGGAAAAAATTGTGATAAGGAATTTGTGTACAATTTCATTCAAAAACTGAAGCAATTACCAGAAGATATTCGTCCTTCTTTCTTCGAATTCACAACAATAATGGCTTTCGAATATTTTTATCAGCAACAAGTTGATTTTGCCATTATTGAAGTTGGTTTGGGCGGAAGATTGGATTCTACAAACATCATCAAACCCTTGGTTTCAGCCATTACAAATGTTCAGCTAGACCATCAGAATATTCTAGGTGATACGATTGAAGAAATTGCCTTCGAAAAGGCCGGAATCATTAAGAAAAACATCAAAGTTATTTCTGGTGATGAAAATCCTGTGGTTAAAGAAATTATCATTAATAAAGCTAAAGAAACCAATTCTCATTTTGTAGATGCAACAAAAATCGAAACAACTTTAGAATCTGATTTAAAAGGTAATTATCAGAAAAAGAATATCCGAGTTGTTGTAGCTTTGGTTGAAGAATTAAGAAAGCAAGGAATTAATATTAATGATGAAAATCTAAAATCCGGGCTTTTGAACGTTCATCAAAACACCAACTTCATCGGTCGTTGGTTTGAATTTTCAAAACAGCCTTTGACGATTTGTGATACAGGCCACAATCAAGCTGGTTTGGAAGAAGTTTTCAACCAATTGAAAGATTACTCACAGCATAAGCATATTGTTTTAGGTTTCGTTAATGATAAAAAAATAGATGAAGTCATACCAATGTTACCTTCGGAAGCCGAGTTTTATTTTGTAAAACCGAGCATAAACAGAGGAAGACATCCTGAAGATTATGAAAACTTGCTAAAAAAATCAAAATTAAGTTATAAAATTTTCGACCCAGTCCAAGATGGTTATCTCGCTGCAAAACAGAACTGTAAAAAAGAAGAAATGATTTTCATCGGCGGAAGCAACTTCGTAGTTGGAGATTTTTTAGAAAAAAATTTGCAGTTGTAGTAATAATTTGTATATTTGCACCACTCAAAACGGTAATACGTTGCGGGCTCTTAGCTCAGTTGGTTCAGAGCATCTGGTTTACACCCAGAGGGTCGGGGGTTCGAATCCCTCAGGGCCCACAAAAAGGAACGAAACCTTTTAAAAATTCGGGTTCTTAGCTCAGTTGGTTCAGAGCATCTGGTTTACACCCAGAGGGTCGGGGGTTCGAATCCCTCAGGACCCACAAAAAATCTCTCAGATTCCTGAGAGATTTTTTTCTTTTATAAACGGGAATGATAGGGTTGAAATCTGTTTGATAAATCGATATAATTTTAATTTTTGACCAACACCAAATATTCCCATGGCTTGATATTAAGAACGGTTTTCTCAGAATTGATATTATAGATTTTTCCAGTGAGCAATTCTCTGTATTAGCCATAATAATATTTTGTATCAACAGAAGTTGCAAGACTTTTATACGAAAAATTGAAAATCTATAAAACAGCATCGTTATTTTTTTTCCGATAAAAAGAAAGGACTCCCATTCTGCCAGCATAAAAACCGGTTTGATTTGGTCCAATTCTTCTCTGGTATTTTCTCAAGAATCGACCGGAATAAAGCCTGCGACATCACATCCGTAACCATCGATGTTCGCTTCTTTTACCCAATATTTGAGATCTCCTGTCATATATTTGCGGAAGTCAGGATTGTTATAATCGAAATCGATGACATCATCACAATCATACCAAGGTGTCGGTTGGAAATTGCCCTCTCTTGATTTAGTGTACCAATCCGGATGTTCTTTTTGCCAATGGATTGTCCCAAGCTGAATGATTACCCACCCAATTTTTTGAGTCTTGGCAAATGTTTTTCAAACGCTTCGAAAGTGCCTTCTTTCGTGTATTGACGAATGTTGACTTCGTAAATCGTAGCATTTTTGCTCCATTCCGGATGTTTGAGCTGTACGTAATGTTTTGGCTGATAGCGAGAATCTTTGGTTTGTGATATTCCCAGAAACGGAATCAGTAGAATTAAGAGAAGATAATGAATTTATGAGGTTTATATATTTCTCTAAAATTAAAAAAGCGTTTCATATCGAAACGCTTTTGAATATTTATTTTTTCTCTCAGATTTAAGAATACATTTGATCTTGCAATTCTTTGATTTTTTTGTCTGATAGATATTCATCGTAAGTCATATCTCTGTCGATAATTCCTTTTGGTGTTAACTCAATGATTCTGTTACAAACAGTTTCCAACAATTCGTGGTCATGAGAAGACAACAAAATGTTTCCTTTGAAGTTGCTTAAAGAGTTGTTCAAAGTTGTGATACTTTCTAGATCCAAGTGGTTCGTTGGTTCATCCAAAAGAAGAACATTAGCCTTCTGAAGCATCATTCTACTGAACATACAACGCATTTTTTCACCTCCGGAAAGAACTTTGCAAGATTTAAGCGCTTCGTCACCTGAGAACAGCATTCTTCCTAAGAAACCTCTCATAAATTCCTCGTGTCTTTCCTCATCATTCTTCGTGAATTGTCTTAACCAATCTACAAGGTTGGAATCGTCTTGGAAATATTCTGTATTGTCTAAAGGCATATAAGATTGGTTTGTCGTTACGCCCCAATTGTAAGTTCCTTTGTCGGCTTCTGTAGTTCCGGAAATAATTTGGAAAAACTCTGTAATAGCCAATGAATTTCTAGAAATAACGGCTACTTTATCGCCTTTTTTAAGATTTAGATCGATGTTTGAGAATAATAATTCGCCGTCTTTTGTTTTTTCAAGACCTTTCACGTCTAGAATCTGATCTCCAACTTCTCTTTCGATATCGAAAATAATCGCCGGATAACGACGAGATGAAGGTTTGATATCATCGATATTCAACTTGTCAATCATTTTTTTACGAGCAGTTGCCTGTTTAGCCTTCGCTACGTTGGAACTGAATCTTGCGATGAAGTCTTGTAGTTCTTTTTTCTTTTCTTCAGCCTTCTTATTCGCCTGAGCTCTTTGTCTAGTTGCTAATTGAGAAGCTTGATACCAGAAAGAATAGTTACCGGTATAAAGATTCAGTTTAGAATAATCTAAGTCTCCGATGTGTGTACAAACTGCGTCCAAGAAGTGACGGTCGTGAGAAACTACGATAACCGTATTTTCATAATCTGCTAAGAAATCTTCTAGCCAAGCAATGGTGGAAATATCCAAGTCATTGGTAGGTTCGTCCAAAATCAAAACATCAGGATTTCCAAACAATGCCTGAGCTAGCAAAACTCTTACTTTGTCTTTGTTCTCCAATTCTGACATCATTTGCCAATGCATATCATCTTTGATTCCGACATTAGAAAGCATTGTCTGTGCATCAGCCTCAGAGTTCCAGCCTCCCATTTCGTCATAGATTACGCCTAGTTCTCCAGCTTTAATTCCATCTTCATCAGAGAAGTCTTCCTTTGCATAAAGCGCATCCATCTCTTCTTTGATTTCGAAAAGTTTCTTATTTCCTCTAAGAACAGTTTCTAATACTGTGAAGTTATCGTAAGCAAAGTGATCCTGTTCTAGAACGGACATTCTTTTTCCTGGTTCCAAAGAAACATTACCAGAAGTGGATTCTTGTTTTCCGCTTAATATCTTGAGAAATGTAGATTTGCCGGCACCATTTGCACCGATTATCCCATAACAATTTCCTTTCGTGAATTTTATATTAACTTCGTCAAAGAGAACTCTCTTCCCGAACTGTAAAGATAAATTAGATACTGTTAACATATAGTTTTGTAAATTTGATGCAAAATTACGAAAATTAGTTGGGATACTGAATACCTTTGTTTGGAGTGAAATTTTGGAACTATAGTTGTTAATAATTATAAATTTTTATGTTAAAATT
The DNA here is from genome assembly GCA_002345565.1 of Flavobacteriales bacterium UBA2306. Classification (GTDB taxonomy): domain Bacteria; phylum Bacteroidota; class Bacteroidia; order Flavobacteriales; family Weeksellaceae; genus Epilithonimonas. The sequence goes on from DDVS01000004.1 coordinate 473,098, forward strand.
AATTGTTGTTATACCAAAACTAGGAAAATATAAACCTTTTTAAATGAAAGTTAAAATAGAAAAATCTGTTAATATTCTTAATAAAAGAGCAAGATTTGAATATGAAATATTAGAAGAATATGAAGCTGGAATTGTACTGACAGGCACAGAAATAAAATCACTCCGATCTTCTAAAGCGTCTATAACAGAAAGCTTCTGTCAATTTATAGAAGATGAATTATATATTATCAATATGATGATTGACGAATATAAATTGGGGACTTTTTATAATCATAAAACAAAAAGGGAACGGAAATTGCTACTGCATAAATACGAATTGTTAAAACTTAAAAAAAAGTTAAAAGATGTTGGCAATACCATAATTCCATTAAAGTTATATATCAATCAAAATGGAAAAGCAAAGCTACTAATATCATTAGCCAGAGGAAAAAAACTCTTTGATAAAAGAGAGGCTATAAAAGATAGAGAAAACAAGTTAAACATTCAGAGATTACTAAAGAAAAGTTAAAAAAACTTTGTTTATAAAGAAAAATTATATTTATTTTGCATTATCAATTATTTAATCATTTAATTCTATGAAAAATCTAAAATTAGGAATTTCAGCATTGGCACTTACGGTTGCCTCTACTGTTTTCGCACAAACTACGACCAACCCTTGGGTTATTGGTGTAGGTGCTCATGGGGTGAATCACGTTGCACAAAGAAATAACTTTAGCAACACATTCTCTGTGAAAAATTTTGAAGAAAACTTATTCGGTGTTTCTAAGTATTCAATTACACCACCTCTTTCTAAATTGACAGTTGCTAGAAGCCTTGGTAAAGGTTTGGTTATTGACTGGCAAACAACTGTAGGTAATGTTGATAACAAGAGATTCGCAATGGATAAGGAGTTTTTCTTAATGACAGGTCTTGGTCTTCAATTCAAAGGAGCAGGATTGTTATGGGATGAAGAGTCTTGGTTTGATCCATATTTGAGAGTTGGTGCTAACTATCTAAGACATGATTATACAACACTTACTTTCCCAAGAACAGATACTAAATCAGGTGAGGTTTATGCTGCATATAATGAGGATGGTGATCTTACAGGTAAAGCTAATCACTTTACAGTTAGCACAGGTGCTGGTATTAACTTTTGGATTTCTAAAAACTTTGGTTTAGGTATTCAAGGAGATTATGTAACAACCCCAGTTGATAAATCAGGTGTTGCTAACTTCTGGCAAGCTTCTGCATCATTATTATTCAGATTCGGTAATACTGATAGAGATAAAGATGGTATCCCAGATAAAGAAGATGCTTGTCCAGATACACCAGGTTTACCAGAATTCCAAGGATGTCCTGATACAGATGGAGATGGTATCCCAGATAAAGATGATGCATGTCCAGATGTAGCTGGTCCTAAAGAAAACAATGGTTGTCCTTGGCCAGATACAGACGGTGACGGAGTATTAGATAAAGATGATGCTTGTGTTGACGTTCCTGGTCCAGCTGAAAACAAAGGATGCCCTTGGCCAGATACAGACGGTGATGGCGTATTAGATAAAGACGATGCTTGTCCTACAGTTCCAGGTCTTGCAGAATACCAAGGTTGTCCTAAACCAGCTTCTGCTTATGCAACTGAGGCTACAGGTGCTCTTCAAAATATCTTGTTCGACTTTAACAAAGCGACTTTAAAACCAGAATCTGATGGTAAAATCACTCAAGCAGCTTCTATCCTTAACGGAGCAAAAGATGCAACATTCTTAGTAACTGGTCACACAGATGCTAAAGGTTCTGAAGCTTATAACTTGAAACTATCTAGAGAAAGAGCTGCTTCTGTAGTTAAAGCACTAGAAGGAAAAGGAGTTAATCCATCTCAATTGAAATCAATCGGAGTTGGTGAAAGAGATGCTAAAGTTTCTGAAAAAGCTTCTGACGCTGAAAGACAAGCTGATAGAAAAGTTGTAGTTGAGGCTATAAATGGTGCCGCTTGGGACGCTCTTCAAAAATCAGATCTTCCAGTAGTTGAGAAAAAAGTAGTTAAAAAATCTACTAAGAAATCTACTAAAAAAAGAAAATAATTAATAATTATTTCTAAATAAAAATGCCTCCAATTACTTGGAGGTATTTTTTTTATTTCTATAATTCAGTATTTTTGCACAAATAAAATAATCACAAAATGGGAAGAGCGTTCGAATATAGAAAAGCTTCAAAAATGGCCAGGTGGGATAAAATGGCCAAAACATTTTCAAAAATAGGAAAGGATATTGCCTTGGCAGTGAAAGCCGGCGGAACAGACCCGGAATCCAATCCAGCATTGCGAAGATGCATTCAGAATGCTAAAGGTGCTAATATGCCAAAAGATAATGTCGAAAGAGCTATTAAAAAAGCAAGCGGCGCAGATGCAGAAAACTATGAAGAGGTAACTTATGAAGGCTATGGCCAAGGTGGAGTAGCGTTTTTTATTGAATGCACTACCAATAATACAACCAGAACAGTAGCAAATGTAAGAGCTATATTTAACAAATTTGATGGAAATTTAGGTAAAAATGGCGAATTAGCTTTTATTTTCGATAGAAAAGGAATTTTCACGATTGATTTAACCCAAATTAAAATGGATTGGGATGATTTTGAAATGGAAATGATTGATGGTGGTGCAGAAGATGTTGAAAAAGATGATGAAGAAGTTATGATTACAACTGCTTTTGAAGATTTTGGATCTTTATCTCATAAATTAGATCAATTAGGGATAGAAGCTAAAAGTGCTGAATTACAAAGAATTCCAAACAACACAAAAGAAGTAAATGAAGAACAATTTAAGGCTAATATGAAAATGCTTGAAAGATTTGAAGAGGATGACGATGTCCAAAATGTTTATCACAATATGGAAATCACAGATGCTTTGCTAGAATCCATCTAAACATTCATTTTTATGAATTAAAAATAATAAAAGGTCGGAATCTTGTTCCGACCTTTTTATTTAAGTAAGCCTTAATTATAACTGTTTTTAATTTACAATAATCTAAAAAAAGTTTATGGCTTCCATTCAACCACCGCTTTTATAAAAGCTTCGGCATTTTCAACAGGAATATTTGGTAAAATCCCGTGTCCGAGATTGACAATGTATTTATCTTTTCCAAAACGATTAATCATTTCGTGAACCATTTTTCTAATAGTTTCCGGCGTTGAGTGTAATCTTGAGGGGTCAAAATTCCCTTGCAAAGTAACAGCATTATTCGTGAATTGTCTAGCTAATTCTGGCGTAATGGTCCAATCCACACCAACTGCAGACGCTTTAGATTTTGTCATTTCGTCCAACGCAAACCAACAGCCTTTTCCAAAGACCACAACGTGAGTCAAAGGTGCCAATGCTTCAACAATCTGATTGATATATTGCCAAGAAAATTCCTGATAATCTGCTGGCGAAAGCATTCCGCCCCAAGAATCGAAAACCTGGACTGCAGAAACGCCTTTTTCCACTTTTCTTTTCAGGTAAGCAATTGTCGTATCGGTGATTTTTTGTAATAATTTGTGCGCCGCTTCTGGTTGTAGAAAACAAAACGATTTCGCGATATTGAAATCCTTAGAACCTCTACCTTCGATGCAATAACAAAAAATTGTCCAAGGCGAACCGGCGAATCCAATCAAAGGAATTTCGTTATCCAGTTTTTCCAAAGTCATCTCTATCGCATCGAAAACGTAACCCAAAGTATCATTTACATCAGGAACGATAACGTTATCTACTTGTTCAGCAGTTCTGATAGGTTCATCCAGCCAAGGTCCAACCGATTCTTTCATTTTGAAATCGATTCCCATTGCTTGCGGAACCACCAAAATGTCGGAGAACAAAATCGCCGCGTCTAAAGGAAATCTTCTAATTGGCTGAACTGTTATTTCCGAAGCCAATTCCGGCGTCTGACATCTTGTGAAAAAGTCGTATTTGTCGCGCAAAGCGATGAATTCCGGCAAGTATCTACCGGCTTGTCTCATCATCCAGACTGGCGGTCTTTCCACGGTTTCTCCGCGAAGTGCCTTTAAATATAGGTCGTTTTTAATCATTTTTATATTTTAGTTTGTAATTAGATTACAAATTAATTTTATCATTAATTCTTTGTCGCTTGGATTACTTTGAGCAATCAATAGCGCTAAAGCAGTCAAAGCATTGTCGTTGATTTTTTTCTCTCCAGTTTTTTTTAGAAGATGTTTGTTCTTTTCTAAAAACCAAATGAAAATAAAAGCTCCAATTCTCTTGTTTCCATCAGAAAATGGATGGTTTTTTATTATAAAATATAGTAAGTTAGAAGCTTGTTCTTCAATACTTGGATATAAATATTGATTGTCAAAAGTTTGAGTAATACTTTTTAATATTCCGTCAAAAGTTTTATCTTTTTGATTTCCAAAAAGTTCGGAAGCTTCTTTCTTTTTTATTAATTCTTTTTTTAATATTTCAATCGCAATTATTGACTCTTGATAGTCAATTTCATAAGTGATATTTTCCTCAAGATGATTAAGTTCTAGTGAAGAACTATCGAATTGATTAAGAAGAATAAAGCTTTTAGTATAATTGTTTAAAATATTAAGTAAACCTTTAGCTTCTGAAAGTTGATTGACTTCTGCAGACTCTGTATTTTCTATTATATTGACGATTCTTTCTAATTCGTTTAATCTTTTCTTATTGATGCTTACACCTTCTAATAAATAGTCTTTAAGTCTTTGAGATGCCCAAATTCTAAATTGTGTTCCTTGTTTAGAATTAACTCTATAACCAACAGATAATATAGCATCTAAATTATAATATTCTACATCTCTTGAAACTTCTCTATTTCCTTCTTGTTGAACTGTTGCATTTTTTGCAACAGTTGAAGCTTTATCTAATTCTCCTTCTTTAAAAATATTATTAAAGTGTCTAGAAATTACAGATTTATCTCTTCCAAAAAGTTCAGCAATTTGATTAAGATTTAACCAAACAGTATCTTTCTCAAACTGAACTTCAATTTGAGTATCACCATTTGTAGGAGTATAAATCTGAATAGACTTCATATGTAAATTAGATATTAGTTTTAACTAAATCAAGAATATCAGCTAAAGTGTTTTTTGAGCTTGTAATTATTTTATTATCAGTTAGTTTTTCCAATTCGGCAGTTGTTGTTTTTCCAATCGAAAAAATCTTCAAATCATCCAATTGATTAAACTTTGCAAAACTACGAACTCCACTCGGACTGAAGAAAACTATCGCCTGATATTTCTCATCGATTTTCGGGTAGAGTAGTTCGGTCTTATAAACAGGGATTTTTTTGTAAGAAATATTCTGTAAAGGTAATTTTTCATCCAAAATATCAAGTGCAATATTGCCACAAAAATGCAGAAACTTCTCATTCACAGAATTTTCTGTTATGAAATTTGAAAGTTCATTAGCATTCTTACACAACTTAAAAGTTCCGAAATTGTGTTTCCGAAGTTCTTTTTTTGTTTGTGAACCAACAACATAGATTTTGTTGTAGTTTTTTGGCTCGGTAAAATTTTCATTCGGAGAAAATCCGTTTTCGAAAAAAGCTTTCACACCATTCACACTTGTGAAAATCAGAGAATTGTTTTTTAAACCGAAAGATTTAGTTTTTATAAATTCTGTTTTAATTACTTCAACAAAATCAACCGAAAAATCTGTTCCCAATTTCTCAGAAACCTTTTCTTTGCCCAAAGATTTTGTAAAAAGGATTTTCATTTTATTTTATCGCAAAGTCGCGAAATATTGTGAATTTAATTTTATAAAAAAGTCGCAAAGGTCTAACTTGGCGCCTTTTAACATTGTAAAGGTAAAAATATATTGCGCGTTTGCGATATTTAATTCTTATAAACTTTTTCTGATTTCGTCCATCAATTCCTTGCCTCCGTTTTTCAGAACTTCCAAAGCGATTTTTTCTCCAAAGTTTTCATAATCGTTCCAGTCAAAAATCTCATCTGTTTCGATACAATTTTTTCCATCAAGCGAACAAAGTCTTCCTAGAAATCTGATTTGTCCGTCAACCATTTCTGCTTTTACACCGATTGGAGCTGTACAACCGCCTTCCAGCGTTTTTAGAAATTCTCTCTCAATCGTTATACAGATTTCGGTTTCTTTATGAGAAATCGATTTTAAAGATTCATTCAAAATTTCATTATCAGACAAACTTGCAATGGCAACAACACCTTGCGAAGGCGCTTGTAATAAGAACGGAATTTGTTCATAATTAATATCCAAATTCATTCTTTTGATTCCTGCCAAAGAAAAAATTGTAGCATCAGCGATTCCGTCGTCCAGTTTTTTCAAACGGGTTTGAACATTTCCTCTGATGTCTGTGAATTCGGTTTCGGGAAATTCTTTCAACCAAAAAGCACGTCTTCTTAAACTGCTGGTTGCGATTTTCAAAACGTTCAAATCCAAAGGTTGAGAATCATTATTTCTAACCAAAACATCTTCCGGAAAATCTCTTTCCAAAACTGCAGAAATATGAATGTTATTCGGTAATTGAGTCGGAACATCTTTCAAAGAATGAACAGCAATATCGATTTCTTTATTTAATAAAGCAATGTCCAAATCCTTCGTGAAAACACCAGTAATTCCCAAAGCGTAAAGCGGTTGGTCAAGATTTTTGTCGCCAGAACTCAATATAGGAACAATCTCGGTTTCGAAACCAAGGTTTTGTAATTTTGATTCAACTTCGTGAGCCTGCCAAAGAGCAAGCGGACTATTTCTCGTTCCTATTCTTATTTTGTTCATCGGATTCTTGTTTATGGATGTCTAGAATATCCTCCATTATTTTTGTGATTTCGTCAGCACGGGAAGGATTTTCCAGAATGTATTTTGCAAATCGATTGGTTAGTTTTTGAACCAGTTTATTAGAAAGCTCCATATCTTCAATTTTGGCGTAATTGAATTTTTTATGAATCGTATGCATCTCGTGTTCCTCGATTTTTTTCAAAGAATTTTTGAAATGATTGATATTCGGAGCTAGTTTTCTTTTCTTTTCCCAGTCAACAAAGTCTTTCGCCATTTCTTTGATGATTTCCTCCGCTTTCGGGATTTCCTTTTTTCGCTGTTCCATCGTTGCTTTGATGGTTTGCGACAATTGGTCTACATCTATCAAGGTCACATTTTCCCAATTCCCAATTTCTTTCTGAACGTTATTCGGGATTGATAAATCGATGACTAGCATTTCTTTGTCCTTAGGAAAGTTGGATTCGTCAATAATATATTTCTGAGCGCCTGTTGCAACAATCAGAACATTGGTTTGTTTTAATTCCTCCGGGAATTCATTAAAATCGATTTGCGGAATATTGTATTTATCGGCAATTTTTTCAGCTTTTTCAAAAGAACGGTTGGCGATTTTGATTTTCGGCTGATAGATATGTTTTACAAGATTTTCAATAGTATTCTGTCCGATTTCTCCAACGCCTAGAAGTAAAATATTCTTCTCGTGAATATGTCTTGTGTTATTCAATATATAATGAACCGCCGCGTAAGAAACCGAAGCGGAACCTGTACTGATTCCAGTTTCATTCTTAATTCTCTTCGAAATTTGAATCGATGAATTAATGGCTCTTTCTAGATATGGATTAGAAAAGTCTTTATATTTTTTAAATCTGTGATAGGCATTCTTGATTTGAGAAACAATCTCAAAATCACCAATAATCTGGCTTTCCAAACCTGCTGCAACACGGAAAAGATGAAAAAGTGCATCTTCTCTTTGCAAAACATTCACGTATTTTAGAAATTCTGATAAAGAAACTCCCACCGTATTGCAATAGAGTTCTGCAATGTGAAGATAGTTTTTTGTCGTAGAATAGATTTCGGTTCTGTTGCAAGTAGAGACTACAAATGCATCGCCATAATCCTGCTCGTGGATTTGGTTAACAAAAGATTTGACGTGCTCATCAAAGAATGCAAATTTTCCACGCGTTTCTGCATCAGCTTTTTCATAACTAATGCTGAGAACGGCAAAATCGGATGTTTGATGAAATTTATTTTTCAGGCTCATTTTTCAGTTTGCAAATTTACGATTTTTAAAACTAAGACTGTTTCTGAATTGCATTTTAACGAATTGATAAAATCTATAAGAAATTCTATAAAATCATTAATAAAAATTATAATAAATTTAGACTTACTGAAGTTATGAATAGATTAGATTAAAATAAAGCCATTCTGGGATTTTAAATTAATGTAAATCCATTTTAATTTTAAGGAAATTTTAACCAAAATATTTTTAATTGAATCTATAGAATGAGTCTAAATTTATATCTTTGTAAACTTAATAATTATTGAACGGAATGGGTCTATTGGATATGTTTACGCAAGAAATTGCGATTGACTTGGGTACAGCGAACACGCTAATTATACATAACAACAAAATCGTTGTGGATCAGCCTTCTATCGTTGCGATAGAGCGCTCTTCCGGCAAACCGATAGCTGTTGGAGAGCAGGCAAAACATATGCAAGGGAAAACACACGAGGATATCAAAACAATCCGTCCGTTGAAAGACGGTGTTATCGCGGATTTCCACGCTTCCGAACATATGATAAAGGAATTCATCAAGCAGATTCCAGGCATTAAAGGGAAACTTTTTCAACCCGCACTTAGAATTGTTATTTGTATCCCATCCGGAATTACCGAAGTTGAAAAAAGAGCGGTAAGAGATTCTGCTCAAAAAGTAAACGCAAAAGAAGTTCGTTTGATTTATGAACCAATGGCTGCAGCAATAGGAGTTGGGATTGACGTTCAGAAACCAGAAGGTAATATGATTATCGATATAGGTGGTGGTACAACAGAAATTGCTGTAGTAGCACTTGGCGGAATTGTTTGTGACAAATCTGTGAAAATTGCAGGTGATGTTTTTACTAATGACATTGCTTATTACTTAAGAACGCATCATAATTTATATATTGGAGAAAGAACTGCTGAGAGAATCAAATTAGAAGTTGGTTCTGCAGTTGAAGAATTGGATGTTCCAATTGATGATATTCCTGTACAAGGTAGAGATTTGATTACCGGGAAACCAAAAGAGATTATGGTTAATTATAAAGAAATAGCTAAAGCTCTGGATAAATCAATCATCAGAATTGAGGACGCCGTAATGGAAACGCTTTCTTTGACGCCTCCGGAATTGGCAGCTGATATTTACAAAACTGGTATTTATCTTGCTGGCGGTGGTGCTCTTCTAAGAGGTTTGGCAGACAGACTTCATAGAAAAACGGGACTTCCTGTTTTCGTAGCAGAAGACCCATTGAGAGCGGTTGTAAGAGGAACCGGGATTGCTCTTAAAAATATGGATAAATTCAATTTCTTAATTAAATAATCAATTTTCTATAAAATTTGAATGATTAAATGTTTGATGACAATCTTGAATCAAACATTTAATCATTTATCAATTATCATTGACGACTTAGATGGGTGCTTTGCTGAGATTTTTTTCCAAGAATGCGTTATTTGTGTTCTTTATATTCCTGCAATTGGTTGCAATTGTACTGATATTCAGCAAAAACTCTATGCAACAAAGCTTTTTGGCCGCAAGAACAGCCGCTTTCAATTCCTGGGTTTCCGGTTATATTGATGAAGGAACTTCTTATCTGAAATTAAAACAGATTAATGAAAATCTTGTAATCCAGAACAAAGCTTTAATGAAAGAACTTTACGGAAAAGAAAAATTACACAAACCTGTTTTTCGAAAAGTTTATGATACGATTGGCGGTGGACAGATTTATACCTTTGTTGATGGCGAAGTGGTTTACAATACCATTAACAGAAAAGATAATTATTTCACGATAAACAGAGGGCGTTTGCAAGGCGTCAACTCCAAAATGGGTGTGATTGCACCAAGAGGAATTGCCGGAATTGTCATTAATACAACGGATAATTATTCCTTGGTTCAATCGGTTTTGAGTACGAATAAAATCAAAATCAGTGCGTCGCTTAAAAAGTCTGGCTATTTTGGCACCTTGTCTTGGAAAGGTGATGATTCCAGAACGATGACGCTTTCTGATATTCCGAAATATGTTCCGTTAAAGGTTGGCGATACGGTGGTGACAGATGGTAAATCTTCAATTTTCCCAGCTGGGATTTTGGTGGGAACTGTTGCTGGTTATCAAGTAGATAGCAAAACTGGCTTCTGGGATGTTTCAGTAGAACTTAGTGAAAAAATTGGGAAATTAAGTACAGTTTATGTCGTTAGAAATCTCAAAAAATCAGAAGTGATGAAGATAGAAGATACTTTAAAAGCTCAAATTAAAAAAGATGGTCAGTAGAAACATTGCATCAGATGTAATTTTAATAGCGATTCTTACGGCTTTTCAGGTTTTTATCTTGAATAGAATTGCCTTGTTTGGGCAATATATTCCTGTGCTTTATCCTGTTTTTGTGATGTTTTATCCTTTTTTCAGAAATCAATTTCAGTTTTTAGGATTGAGTTTTCTTTTAGGTTTATGTGTAGATGCATTTCTGGGAACTTGGGGTATTAACGCTATTGCAACAACAGTGATTGCTTATTTTAGAACCATTATATTCAGAACATCTACAGATACCACTACAGATTTCTTTTCTTTCCAGAGTATCCAATGGGGGCAGTTTATATTTTTCATCATTACAAGTATTTTTATCCACCAATTTTTGGTACAATTCATTGAATTTTTTAAATTCAACAGATTTTTTGAAATTTTATTTAATGTTATAGTAACTAGTTTAATTTCTTTTGTCTTTATATTAGCCTATACATTAGCCTTTAAAATCAAGCAAAAAGTTTGAATACCAAATATCTTAAAATTATTCTCGCCCTTTCTGTTCTTGCCTTAATATTTATTGCAAGACTTTCTTATTTACAATTATTTACAGATAGATATGCGCTAAATGCAGCAAATACCTCTATCAAAATTGAATATGTAATACCTCCCAGAGGTGTTATTTTTGACAGAAATGGGAAAATTCTTGTAGGAAACCAGCCAGCTTTTGAAATTTCTTACACGGCAGCGCTTCTGAAGCCTGATTTTGATACCCTAGGATTTTGCAAATTGATTAATATTTCTAAACAAGATTTCATCAAAACAATGAATGAAATCAAGAAAGAAAAATATTATTCTAAGCTTACACCTATGACTTTTATGAAAAATCTAAGTCGGGAAGAGATGGCAAGAATCCAGGAATTAATTTTTAAATATCCGGCCTTCAATATTGTGCCACGTCCACAAAGGCAATATGAAATCAATACTTCCGGAAATCTATTGGGATATACCAATCAGGTTAATGATAGTGATATCAAGAAAGACTCGCTTTATTATTTACCCGGAGATATTGTTGGGAAAAGTGGTGTAGAAAAATCCTATGAAAAGGAGCTGCGAGGTGAAAAAGGAATGAGATACATTCAAAAAGACATTCGCCAGAGAAGTATTGGTTCTTATAAAAACGGGGAACTTGATAAAGAAGTGGTAACTGGAAAAGATTTGACGCTAACTATTGACTATGATTTGCAAAGAATGGCAGAAGAAATGCTCGTCAATAAGCACGGCGCCATCGTTGCATTAGACCCTAATAATGGAGAAATTCTTACGATGGCCACTGGCCCCGATATAGATCCTAACCTCTTTACCGGAGCCAATAAATCCAGAAATCTTTATAAGCTAGCCAATGACACTATTTTTGAAAATAAACCTACTTTTGACCGTTCTGTACAAGCAGCTTACCCTCCTGGATCGACATTTAAACTGTTAACTGCATTATCTGCAATGCAAATGGGTGTAATGGACGAAAATACAATTTTCCCCTGTGGTAGAGGTTTTTTCTATCGTGGTAAAAGCATTAGAGGTCACGGAGGTGCAGATCCATTAATCCCTTCCATTCAAGTATCTAGCAATTGTTATTTTACATATGCCTACCTTGCTATTATCAAAAAATATCCAGGAAATCCATCGCGCGGAGTAAATGAATGGAAAAAAATCATGAACAGCTTCGGTGTAGGAGAATTTCTTAATAATGATTTAGCTGTTGGTGCCAAAGGAAGAATCCCTTCCGGAGAGTTTTATGAAAAAAGAATGAAATCCATTTATAAAGCCAGTGGATCCAAAAGAACCGATTTCAAAAATTGGGATGAGATGCCAACAGGTGCATTGTATAATGGAATGGGGCAGGGCGATGTTCTTTTGACACCTTTGCAGATGGCGAATTTTGTAGCAGCAATTGCAAACAAAGGTTGGTATTACACTCCTCATATTGTAAAAAGCATCGACGGAAAACCAAATCCTGATCCCAGATTTTCTAAAAAACATTTTACAATGGTGCAGAATCCTCACTTTTACAATGTGGTATTGAAAGGAATGGAGGCCGTAATGCTGAGAGGAACTGGCGCAGGATTAAAATCAAAAGATTTTACACAATTAGCAAAAACAGGAACCGCACAAGTGCCTCAGGGAAAAGATAATTCTATCTTTGTATTGATAGCACCCGCGGATAAGCCAAAGATTGTGGTAGCAGCTGTGATGGAACACGCCGGTTTTGGGGCAACTTGGGCTGGACCAGCCGCTACAGTAATTGCAGAAAAGTACATCACTGGAGAACTAAAACGCGATTATCTCTACAAAAAAATGATTAGCTCCAGCTTTATGGGCGAATATAAAAGACAGTATGTTGCCGATATGAAACGCAAAGGTTGGTATAAAGAACCACCTAAAGATTCTGCCCAGATGAAGAAAATTAAAGATAGCCTACAAGCGATTCTTGACAAAAAACTTAAAAAAGATTCTACCAAATTTAAAAACACAAAAAAATGAAATGGGCAGAAGGAATAGATAAAATAGGCATAGGGCTGTATGTTTTACTTTGTGTTTTTGCCATCATTAACATTAATAGTGTAGATGAAAAGTTAGGCAATAAACAGCTTATATTCTTCGGTATTTCTTGTTTTATAGGGATGATTATTTTCTTTATGAGAACCAAGTTTTTCGAGAATATGTCTGCTATTCTATATGTTGGTGGAGTGTTGTTGTTAGTGGGCTTATTTCCATTCGGTACAGAAATCCTTGGGCAAAAAAACTGGTACAAATTCGGGGGCTTTACAATGCAACCCGTGGAGTTTGCCAAGATAGGCACAGCGTTAATGCTTGCCAATTATGTATCCAATCCAGATTTTAACCTTCAAAACAAAAAAGTACTATACACCGCTTTAGGAATTGTGGCCATACCCGGTGCTGTAGTTTTGATGATTCCGGATGTAGGTTCACTGCTCGTATTTTTTGCTTTCTTGATGGCACTTTACAGAGAAGGACTTTCCGGATGGTTATTTGGGGTGATTTTCATTTTTGCAGCAGTATTTCTTGTTTCTATCGCGGTGAATCCTTTATATGTTGTTATTGCCATTCTTATTATTGCTGCCATCTTTGTATTTCTAAATTTTTATGCTATTCAGGGAAATATAATGTACATCATTGCTATTGTACTTTCTGTAGGAATTCTTAGCGCTTTATCCTATGGTTCACCCTACATTTTAACAAAATTACCAAAGCACCAGCGCGAAAGAGTCGAGGTTTTATACAAAGGAGAGAAAGCTTTCCGCGACACATCCGGATATAATTTATTGTATTCCAAAACCGCCATAGGTTCTGGCGGGTGGAAGGGTAAAGGCTATAAAGAAGGCTCTGTTACACAAGGTAAATTTGTACCAGAACAAGAGACAGATTATATTTTTTGTACCGTTGGCGAAGAATGGGGATTTATTGGTAGTACCATTTTAATTCTTTGTTATGCCACTTTTATTGGAAGGATTTATTATCTTTCCGAAAATCAAAAATCCACTTTTAATAGAGTTTTCGGATACTGTTTCGCCTCTATATTATTAATTCATTTTGCGATTAATCTTGGAATGGTAATGGGGCTTTTTCCTACGGTGGGAATTCCTTTGCCATTTTTTAGTTATGGAGGAAGTTCTCTCTTGGCATTTTCTGTCATGACATTTATATTCTTCAAACTTAATTATGCGGATAAAAATAGCCTTGTTTAAATCATTTTAAAATAAACATTATTTTTTTCTATATTATTTTTTACCGTTTACAAATCTCAGAATTCTTTTTAGGATAATTAGCGACGTTTTAGGAGGTGTTTTATTGCTCCTTTTAATTTTATTTCAGTGTATTTTTAATGCGATTAGCTTTTGTAAAAGAATTTACACATTGGGTAGATGAAAAATTAATGATTTTTTTACCCGGCTACGAAAAGCATAAAAAAATGTTGAAAAATCATTAAATTTTAAGATTATTAATGAAAGCACCTCGTTGCCTATTTTGCTAAAAGTATAAGATTACTGGCAACCTTAACATTTAATTGAGGAAGATCAAGAAGGTAACGCTGTCGTTTTTTTGTGCCTACAGCCCCTTTAAAGATAAAGGACAAGTAAAACAGCCAATATTAAAAAACTTTCCGAAACATCTCTCAATCATTTAAACGAACCAATAGAAATGCTTGGTAAAGGAAGTCTTCTGTTTAAATAAAAATAAACCCAGCTTGTAGAAAAGCTGGGTTTATTTTTTATAAAACGCTGTTGATTATGCGTTTGGTTCAACAGAAACGAAAGATCTGTTGTTGGCTTTCTTTCTGAAAACTACTTTACCGTCTACCAATGCGAACAAAGTGTGGTCTTTACCCATGCCCACATTTTCACCTGGGTGATGTTGCGTACCTCTTTGTCTGATAATGATGTTTCCAGCAATAGCGTCTTGACCTCCGAAAATCTTAACACCTAGTCTTTTAGAGTGAGATTCTCTACCGTTTTTGGAACTACCGACTCCTTTCTTGTGTGCCATTTTATTTTAAGCTTTTTTGGATTAAAAATTATTCAGCAGATTCGCTGGTTTCTGTTACTTCAGCTTTAGCAGCTTTCTTAGGAGCAGCTTTTTTAGCCTCTTTTTTCGCACCGTCAAATCCAGTAATACCAGTTACAAGAATTTGAGTTAATTGCTGTCTGTGACCATTTTTCTTAGCATAACCTTTTCTTCTTTTCTTTTTGAAAATGATTACTTTGTCAGCCTGAACGTGGTCAAGAATTTCTACATCTACGGTGATACCGCTTACAGCCGGGGCACCTACAGTTACTGCACCGTTTACAGTAAGAAGAACTTTGTCAAAAGAAACTTTCGCACCTTTATCTCCTTTCAAACGGTTCACAAACAACTTTTGGTTTTGCTCAACTTTGTATTGAAGCCCTGCTATTTCTACAATTGCAAACATTGTTTATAAATTTTATAATTATTCGAGGTGCAAAAATAAACATTTTATTTAAATAACACAACACTATTGGTAAATATTTAGTTTAGTGATTATTAATATTAATTTGGGCAACTTAATCCGCCTTCCACTCCCAATCTTTTTGTCATTGCGAACAAAGTGAAGCAATCTATTGAACTTTTGAACAATCGCAATAACAAAAAGGATTTCCGCTCAAGTCGGGCTGCAGATTCTACATCAAAACAACCTTTCAACATAAAAACACTTTTGTCATTCTTTGCTAAGTTTTACGGCTTTGCGACCTTAAGAATCTTTTCAATAATTAACTAAAAACCTTTGCGAACTTTGCGTTTAAAAAATATGCAGATACACAACTTTTACATTAGAAAACTCTAAATTTGACAATTGAAAATTTTATCAATGCTAAATTTCATCAAGAAAAAGATTGCTCTCATCTGGGCAAAAAAACATATCGAAAAATCTAAGAGTTTTAAAACCAATGCGATTCAGAATCAGCAGGATTTGCTTTTAGATTTGGTAAAAACTTCGGAAAAAACATTATTCGGAAGAGAACATCGATTTGAAACCATAAAATCAATTGAAGATTTTCAAAACAATGTTCCTATTGCAGATTACGAAGATTTAAAACCATATATCGAGAAAGTAAAAAAAGGACAGTCCAAAATTCTTTGGCCAGATTTACCCGAATATTTTGCTAAGACCTCAGGAACAACTTCTGGCTCCAAATACATTCCGATTTCCAAAGAAGCAATGCCTTTTCAAATCGCTGCAGCTCAAAGTGCTATTTTCCATTATATCGAGAAAAAAAATAACGCCGATTTTGTCAACGGGAAAATGATTTTCCTTCAAGGATCTCCTGAATTACAAGAAGTCAATGGTGTAAAGACGGGAAGACTTTCAGGAATTGTCGCTCATCATATTCCAAATTATCTTCAGAAAAACAGATTGCCAAGCTGGGAAACCAACTGCATCGAAGATTGGGAAACCAAAGTCGATAGAATCGTAGAAGAAACCGAGAATGAAAATATGACTTTGATTTCTGGGATTCCGCCTTGGTTGATAATGTACTTTGAAAAGCTGATTGAAAAACACGGCAAAAAAATCACACAGATTTTTCCAAATCTTCAGTTGATAATTACCGGTGGCGTTAACTACGAACCTTATCGCGAAAAGATGAACGAGTTGTTGGGAAAACCTGTTGACATTGTCCAGACTTTTCCAGCATCGGAAGGTTTTTTTGCATTTCAAGATGATTATACAAAAGAAGGATTATTGCTTCTGACCAATCACGGAATTTTCTACGAATTCATTCCGCTCGAACAATATGGAAAACCTAACGCAGAACGATTGACTCTGAAAGATATTGAACTGAACAAAGATTATGCTCTGATTCTGACGACTAATTCAGGACTTTGGGCTTACTCGATTGGAGATGTTGTGAGATTTATTGATAAAAATCCGTACAGAATTTTGGTTTCCGGAAGAACAAAACATTTCACTTCTGCTTTTGGAGAACACGTGATTGCATTTGAAGTAGAAGAAGCTTTGAAAGCAACCGTTGAAAAATTTCCAGCTCAGATTACAGAATTTCATCTCGCTCCGGAAGTGAATCCAACAGAAGGTTTGCCTTATCACGAATGGTTCATCGAGTTTGAAAAAGAACCAGACAATTTTGAAGCTTTCAAAGCTGAATTGGATTTGCAACTCAGACAACGGAATACTTATTACGATGATTTGATTTCCGGAAATATTCTGCAACCTTTAATCATTACAAAACTGAAGAAAAATGCTTTTCAGGATTATGCTAAATCTGAAGGAAAATTGGGTGGGCAAAATAAAATTCCTCGTTTGGCGAATGATAGAAAAATTGCAACTGTTTTATCGGATTTTAAATTGTAAATTTTATTTACCACAGTTGTTAATGACTCACAGCTTTTAGTCCGACAATAGAGGCAATCAATGTAAAAACAAAAAATAACCGCCAGCATGTTGCCGGTTCTTTGAAGATAAAAATTCCGACAATTACACCGCCAACCGCGCCAATTCCTGTCCAGACTGCATAAGCAGTTCCTACGGGCAATCCATCTTGTCCGGAAATTGCTTTAAACATCAAAAACATACTCGTAAAAAGACAAAGAAAAAATCCAATCCACCAATAGATACTTTCTTTCCCAGATGTTTCTTGTGCTTTGCCTAGGCAAGTCGCAAAACCAGTCTCGAAAAGTCCTGCGATAATCAGTATAATCCAATTCATTTGGCGAAGATAAAAATTTGAAAATATATACCGAATTGTTGCTTGAACTAGTACATTTGTATAATGATTTCTTTTACACCCCTTCGCGTCTTAAAAAATATAGAGTTCAGACATCTTTTAACAGGTAGATTTTTCCTGATCATCGCGTTCCGAATGCTGGCAACTTTGCTGGGATGGTGGGTTTATCAATTGACAAAAGACCCGTTTTCCATTGGATTGATTGGGCTTTCCGAAGTAATTCCCGCAGTTTCTTGCGCGCTTTATGCTGGTCATATTATTGATATGAATGAGAAGAAAAAACTTCTTCTGATTTGTAATTATGCCTATGTTGTTTTGATAAGTCTGCTTCTTATTCCGGCTTTTCTTGATCATAGACTACATTTCACAGGACATGAGATTACTTATTTTATTTATGGCGTCATTTTCTTTACCGGAATTTGTCGTTCATTTCTGGGACCTTTGGTGCCTTCTATGATTCCACGGATTGTGAAGGAGGAGAATCTTCCTTATGCAGTGACTTTAAATCAGGCGATTTTTTTGATTGCCTCAGTTTCCGGGCACGCTTTAGGCGGTTTTTTAATTGCTTTAATTACTATTAAATGGACTTTGGTTGTGATCGTATCGAGTATGACATTTGCGTCTTTATTTTTCTGGACCGTGAACCAACAACAATCCGAGAATACGAAAAAAGATGTAAAAGTTTTCGAAAGTATGAAGGAAGGCTTGGCTTATATCTATAAAACCAAAGAAATTCTTGGTGCACAAATGCTGGATATGTTTGCCGTTCTTTTTGGAGGTGCAGTTGCGATGATTCCGGTTTTTGCGAGTGATATTCTGAAAGTAGGTTCGGAAGGTTTTGGCCTTCTGAATGCCGCGTCTGATATTGGTTCTATGATCATCATTATTACACTTTCGATAGTTCCATTAAGAAAAAATCAAGGAAAAATTCTCTTGTTTGTAGCTTCCGGATTTGGACTTTGTATTATTGGATTTGGATTGTCAAAATTATATTGGTTGTCATTTGCATTCTTAGTTTTAAGTGGAATGTTGGACGGAATCAGTGTTGTTATTCGTGGAACAATTGTTCAATTGAAAACGCCGGAAGAAATCCGTGGAAGAGTCTTGAGCGTGAATTCGATTTTCATAATGTCAAGTAATGAACTTGGACAGTTTGAAAGTGGATTGACAGCAAAATTGATGGGCGTTGTGCGATCTGTGGTTTTTGGAGGAACGATGACCGTTTTGACAGCATTATTTATTGGCGCTACCTCTAAAAAATTGAGAAAAATGGAATATTAATCAAAAGATTAGAGCAAAAAATAAGGAAGCAATTTACTTCCTTATTTTTTTATTTTCAGATTATAAATCTTCTGCCTCAGCTAGAAGTTCAACAATATCTTTGACTTGTACTTCTGTATTTTTATTGAAATGTTTTACGCCGTCTGTCATCATCGTATTGCAGAAAGGGCAACCAGTTGCAATCACTTTTGGCTCGAATGAGAGAGCTTCTTCTGTTCTTTCTATATTGATGTCTTTATTACCTTTTTCAGGTTCTTTAAACATCTGCGCGCCTCCCGCTCCGCAACATAATCCGTTGGTTTTGCAACGTTTCATTTCTACTAATTCGGCGTCCAGTTTTTCCAATAGCATTCTGGGTGCTTCATATTCGTCATTGGCTCTTCCAAGATAGCAAGGATCGTGAAATGTTATTTTTTTACCTTTGAAACTTCCTCCTTCAATTTTCAAGCGTCCTTCATTCATCAAGTTTTTAAGAAACTGAGTATGATGCAGAACTTCATAATTTCCTCCAAGACTTGGATATTCGTTCTTCAAAGTATTAAAGCAATGCGGACAAGCTGTAACGATTTTTTTGACTTCGTAAGCATTCAAAACTTCAATGTTGGTCAAAGCCATCATTTGGAAAACAAACTCGTTACCTGCGCGCTTTGCAGGATCTCCTGTGCAAGACTCTTCCTGACCGAGAACCGCAAATTCTACATTGATTTTATTAAGGATTTTGCAGAATGCACGTGTGATTTTTTTCGCACGATCATCAAAACTTCCGGCACAACCCACCCAAAAGAGAACTTCCGGAGATTTGCCTTCCATTGCATATTCTGCCATTGTTTTTATAGTGAAATCCATATTCGTTTCAATTTACCAATATAACAACGGAACAATTTACCAATCTTTGTTACATTGTTACATTTTTTATATTGTTAGATTAATTATCATTAGCCCAATTCAATCTGTCGGCTTGATTATATTGCCAAGGTGCAGCATTGTTCTCAACGTTGGTCATCATCAAGTTTAATTCTGTCGGTGCGGCAGATTGTTCCATTACCAGGAATCTTCTCATTTCGAAAATAATCGAAAGTGGATCTATCAAAACAGGGCAAGCTTCAACACATGCATTACAAGTTGTACAAGCCCAAAGTTCTTCTTTGGTAATGTAATCGTTTAATAATTTTTTACCATCATCCACAAATTGGCCTTTATTTTTATTGATGTTTTTACCAACTTCTTCCAGACGATCTCTGGTTTTCATCATAATTAATCTAGGAGACAGTTTTTTTCCGGTAATATTGGCTGGACAAACCGAAGTACATCTTCCGCATTCTGTGCAAGAATAAGCACTCATCAATTGATGCTGGTTGAGATCAAAAATATCTTCTGCTCCGAATTTTGACGGAACTTCTGCCTCACCTTCTGCTGGAGCGGCGTAAGGATCAGCATTGGGATCCATCATTAACTTGATTTCCTTCGTTACAGAATCCAAATTGTTGAATTTACCTTTTTTCTCAAGATTGGCAAACCATGTATTGGGGAAAGCTAAAATGATATGAAGATGTTTGGAATAATAAAGATAATTCATAAAGAACAGAATCCCAACAAAGTGAAACCACCATGCAGATTTCTCAACAATATGAAGCGTTTCTAAACTGAAATTCCCAAAGAAGGGAAATAGATATTTTGAGATTGGAAAATTAGAACCAAAACGATTGGCATCAGCATAATAGTCTGCTCCATTCATTGTGAGGAAAGCAACCATTAAAGCAAATTCGATAATCAGAATCCAGTTGGCATCTTGTTTTGGCCAGCCGAAAAGCTCTTTCATTGTCAATCTTTTGACACCGTAGAAATTTCTTCTGATAAAAAAAACAACAACGGCAAAAACTACCAAAGCGGCTAAAATCTCTAATACTGAAGTGAAAAATGCGTAAAAAAAATTCCCTAAAATACTATGTAAAAACCGATGTGTCCCGAAGATTCCATCAATGATAATCTCTAATAATTCTATATTGATAATCACAAAACCAACATACACAAAAATATGAAGAACTCCGGCTATAGGACGTTTTACCATTTTGCTCTGTCCTAGTGCAACTCTGGCCATCGTTTGCCAACGTTCAGATTTTTTATCTGTTCTATTAATTACTCTTCCGAGTTTAATATTGCGATATAATTCCTTCAGACTTTTGGCAAATAAGCCAAAACCTGCTACCAAAAGAATTAAAAAAATTACATTGTCAATATATTGCATTTCTATTTTTTATCGGAATTTTTTCCAAAAACAGAGAAGTTAACATACTTTTTTGGATTTGCCTTTAAATCCTCTATCAAAGTATTAAGATTCTCGGAAGTCTTTGTTAGATTATTGTAAAGTTGATCATCTTTAGCGAATTTACCAAGTGAACCTTCACCGTTTTGTATGCCAGAAATAACGTTATTAAGTTTAGCGGCAGTTTGGTTGAACTGATCTATGGTAGCATTAAGTTTATTAACGTCTACACGTTCTGCAACGGAACCATATTTATCCAAAGTATTGTTAGCCGTAGTCAAGGTTTGATTGGCGTTTGCCACTACTTCGTGTAATCCATTTTCATTGGATGCTAGGATGGCATTGGTTCTGTCAGATGTGGATTTAAAAGATTCAATAGTTTTATTGAGATTGGACAATAAAAGTTTGATTTCTCTTCTGTTTTGTTCATCCACAATTTTATTGGTACTCGCCAGGGTAGAATCTAATTTCAGCAAAACACCCGATAGTTGATCTTTTACAGGCTTCACCTGAGAAGAAAGAGAGTTGAGCATAGAAAGTTGATAATTTCCCTGGAGCGTATCTCCGTCTTTAGCAGTTTCTCCTCCGTAAAAAAGATTGACTCTCATTTCTTTTCCAGACATCAAGCCGGGTTCAAAGATTTCTACAGTAGAATTTCTGGAAAACTCAAAAGTGTCATCTACGGTTATTTTGACTACAAAATGTAATTTGCCGTCTTTTGCAGTTACTGGTTTTATTTCATCTACCTGGCCCACTTTTAGTCCGTTGATAGAAACAGGGTTAGAAACAGCAAGGCCTTCTACATTATTGTATTTTGCATAGAAAACATTGTCTGTTGTAAAAAGATTTTTGCCTTTCATAAATTGATAGAGTATCACGAAACTTATAATGGCGAAAATGGCAATCAGACCTGCCTTTAATTCTTTACTTAACTTCACGTTTTTTTTAATTTTCTAGTTAGCAAATATATGAATATTGGATTTATAATTGATATAAATAAAAAAACAACAAAAGCGACAATTATGCCGCTTTTGTTGTTTTTTCATAGAATGTAGAAATTAATGTTGAGCTGTTTTATCCCAAACTTCTATTCTGTAATCTTTGATGTCAGCATTATCCTGCAGACTTCTCAAGAATGATCCGTTGAATTGTTGAGAAGCTTGTTGTGTCATAGATTCTACAATTTGTTTGATGTCGCCAGGCAATTTATTTGTAGAAACAGATTTTTTAACTACAAGATAAACACCTGTCATCCCTTCAATAGGCTGAGAAAGTTTATTAGCTGCGTTTCCAAATGCAGCACCGGCAACTTTAGGTTCCATTGCTCCATTAACACTTGGATTGAATAGATTAACCGTTGCACTAGCTTTAGCTACACCAAGACCTTTCGCCGCCTGATCTAGAGAAGTATATTTTCCATTATTGATTTTCTCAATAATTTTCTTAGCCAGAAGTTTGTTTTTAACAATTGGCTCAATCTGATCTCTTACA
Source organism: Flavobacteriales bacterium UBA2306 (assembly GCA_002345565.1). Taxonomy (GTDB): domain Bacteria; phylum Bacteroidota; class Bacteroidia; order Flavobacteriales; family Weeksellaceae; genus Epilithonimonas. The sequence goes on from DDVS01000004.1 coordinate 495,635, forward strand.
GTTTCCGGATCTGCAAGGCCTTCTTCTTGTTTACCTACAACATAAGCAACAATTCTGTCTCCAGTTCCTTCTACAGTAAAGATGTCTGTATCTCCGATTTCTCTTTTCTTATCAAATGCCCAAGCAATTACCTCAGCATCTTTATCTGTTCCAATGCCTGGAAGTGTTCCCTGGAAACGGCTTACAGATTTAGGATTTTGGAATTGATATTTATTTTTTTCCGCAAGAGTTTTGAACTGATTAAAGGTTTTACCTTCTGTTTGTTGGATAAATCTTGTAGCTTGAGTCAACACTTGATTTTCCGTTTTATCAGAAGCTTTGATGTTTTTAGCTAAGTGAGCAATTTTATATTTTAAAGCTTCTGGTCTTTCGTCAACTCTAATAATGTGAAAACCAAAATTGGTTTCAGCTAAACCAATATCACCTTTTCTGTGCGACGCTAAAAAGCTAAGATATCCTGGCGCAAAAGGAGAAGATGGCGTTGTCCAACCCACACTTCCTTTTCTCTCAACAGCATTGGGTTCATCTGACTGCTTCAAATCTTCTTCAAATTTTGCTGGATTGGCTTTAACTTCTGCTAAAATTTTATCCGCCAAAACTTTTGCTTCTTCTTTAGTTCTTGTCGCAGATGATCTTTCTGCTCCTTTGTAAGCAATCAAAATATGACTTGAACTAACTGAATCAGAAGGCTTCATTTGCTTATCCAAAACCTTAGATACAACATAAAGATTCTGTTCTTTATAAGGACCAAAAACTTGTCCAATAGTAGCTGTAGCAACTTTATCTTTAATTTCCGTGGGCAATTGGGATGGTGTTACATACTGAGGAATAAAAGGTACATCAGAATTAAGTTCTACGAACATAGAGTCATTCTTTGTATTCTGGAAGTTTTCAGTTCCGTTAGAAGCATCTGTTCCTTTAAGGTAAAGCTTGTTAAGTTCATTCAAAGTTGCTGCATCGTCCTGAGGACTTGGTGTAGCCGGGAAATAAGCGTAAGCTAAGTTTCTGCTTGCAGTTGCTTTAAATCTTGTAGGGTGCAATTTGATGTAATCCGCAAGATCCTGAGTCGTCACTTTTACGTCATTCTTTTTAGAAAATTCCAGATAATCTACTTTTACAAAATCGATGTTGGCCATCTCATCACGGAATTTCATCATCAATTCAGCTTCTTTTTTGCTTGTAGTAATTCCAGACGTGATGTTACCAAAAAGCATTCTAGCCATCATTCTGTACTCGATTGCTTTTCTGTTTTTCAACCAGAAATTATAATTTTCAGGATTTGTAGCCTGAGATTTTTCTATCTCGGATTTAATTTCCTGAAGTTTGAAATTTCCTTTTTCATCAAAATATTGTTGATTCTGAGCAAAAATAGGATCGTATTGTAATTGGCTCCAGAAGATATCGTCTGTCAACTTAAGTCCCATTTTTTCAAACTGTTGTTTAATCAATTTTGATTGAACAAGAATCTGCCAAGCTTGCTCTTCAAGACCTTTTGTAGGTTGGCCTTGTTGCTGAGCCTGTTGTTGCATTATGAAAAGCTGGTCGTTGAACTCGTCTCTGGTAATATCTTCACCATTTACCTTACCAAAAACGTTCGGATTCTTTGAAAACATCTTCTCAAAAGTATCCGCATTGAAAAGAAATGATACCAATCCTAGTGCTATTACACCTAATAGTAGCCAAGACCTTTTTCTAATTTCACCTAAAATTGCCATTTTATGTTATATGTTTATAATCAGTTTGCGAAAATACATATTTTTGGTAGAATAGGAAAAATATTTTAGAAACATTTGTAAATGTGTTGAGTAAAATGAAAAAACCTCCAAAATGTGGAGGTTCTCAAATCTATTTGTTATTTTTCTTATCTAATATTTTTTCTCGCATTTTGCCTTCATTTTGAAATAATTTAAGCACTTGTTGCGGCGAAAGAATGGTTAAAAATTTCTCTGCATAGGCTCTTCGATTATCCAGAAGTTGCTGACCTACGTCAAAACTTTGGTTCAGACGGTTTTTAGCATCGTTATCAGAAAGGTTTTCAAAACTTTTATCAGAGTGGAATTTTTCCTTTATAAGTTTCTGGTTATTTTGATATTCTGCATAGAGATTTTTAAACTCTTCTTGTTTATCTGCGGGGATTTCTAAATCATCTATTACAATATTTTCCTTCATTTTTTGAAGAAAAGCAGAACGTTCTTTTGGGGACATATTATTTACCGCTGTTTTTTTATCGTCCAGGTTCATTGTCTTCCATTCAGAGGCTTTGGGTATAGTTGAATTTGCAGATCTCTGGTAGCTTGCAGTCGGAGATAATGAACTTGTAGTATTACTCCTATAAGTAGATGTAGAAGAAGCTCTTCCTGCGGTAGTCCCGGAAGTTCTTTGCTGTCCGTTAACGGTATGAGCGGTGGACAATCCGCCAATCAAAATAATTAATAAGAATTTATTCATTTCTTTGATTTTTAATTAATTATAAAGATCAAGATAAACATCTTGTTCGCTATTTCTATCAATATCTTTTATTTGCTCCGGCGTGAAAGCGACAAGAACTTTTTCTACCTCCGACTCGGATTTTCTTTTCGATTCTACAGCGTAATTTTGTCGGTCTGTATTATCAAAACTATTACTTCTGCGATTTTCTGTTTTAGACAAATTAGCTACAACAGCCGGATGCGATTTCAAATGTTCAGTTTTAGGTACAGCAGATTGAGATGGGTTTGAAACCTCATTATTTTCTGCCATTACATTTGCTGGTTCTTGCTCTGTAGAATGGATTTCGTAAACGCTGTCAACAATCGGCTTTTGCTGAGCCAATGGCGTCTCTGGGTTATCATTAAAATTAAAAAATGCAGTAATCCCGGCAATCAAAACAACTGCCGCAGCAGCAACCCATTTAAAATTCAGCGAAAAAATGGTGGCTTCTTTCTGAACAACAGGCGTCTTTTCTCCAATTGTTTTCGAAATCACGTTATCCTGAAGCGTTTTGAAAAACTCCTCCGAAGGTTCCGGATAAGGTGTTTTTCTGTTCAGTTTTTCTATATCAATTTGCATAACTCTATTCTTAAAACTCTTCCGAGTAGTTGTCCTTTATATATTGTTCTACTTTATCTTTGGCATAATGATAATTAGTCTTCAAAGTTCCGACAGACATATCCAAAATCTTCGAAATCTCCTCATAAGGCAAATCATCATAATAGCGCATATTAAAAACCAGTTTCTGTTTTTCCGGCAACGTCTGAATCGCTTTTTGAAGCAATATCATAATCTCTTCTCCATCTTTTCCGGCATTGTCAGCGACTAGATTTTGCATATAATATTCTGCATCTTCGTCTGTTTTTTTCATCCGGTTCATTTTGTTGAGTTGTTGCAAAGCTTCGTTGGTTGCAATCCTGTAGAGCCAAGTGTACAATTTGCTATCATTCTTGAACTGGTGAATGTTCTGATACGCCTTGATAAATGTATCCTGCAAAACATCCTGGGCTTGGTCGTGGTCCACAATCAGTCGCCTGATATGCCAATAAAGACGACTCTGATAGATATCCATCATCGCGCGCAGACCTTTTTCCACAGTTTGAGGTGCAGTTAAAAGCTTTACAATCTCCTCATCTTTGAGCTTCATTCAGATGTTTCGTAGTTTTGATTAAAAAATAAGACCAAAGTTAAATTATTTTTTGAATTTTCTTTTTAGTTTAAACACAAAGCTCAGAATTAATCAATAATTATTCCGATTAAAATAAATATTCTTTGCACTAAAAGTTGTAAAGTCTGGACTTATATAAAAAATTATCTTTGTGGTATGAAAACAGTTATTATCGGCTCTGGCAACGTCGCTTATCACCTCGCGAAAGCTTTTATTCAAAATAATATCGAAGTTCATCAGATTTTTGGGCGAAATGAAATGGAATTAAAAAAGATTTCGGAAGAATTCAATATTCCTTTTTCAACACAGAAATTGGACGATGCCGATTTTTATTTGATTTCCGTTTCGGATTCTTCTGTTGTAGACGTTTCTGGATTAATTCAAAAACAAGATGCTTTGGTGGCGCATACTTCAGGTTCACTTCCGATGGAAATTTTGAAAGGTAATTATAGAAAAGCAAGTTTCTATCCTTTGCAGACTTTCTCTAAAACTAAGAATCTCAATTATTCAAAAATTCCTTTTTTCATTGAGGCTGAAAATCAGATTGATGAAAAATCATTATTCGAGTTAGCTTCTATCATTTCCGAAAATGTAGAAACTTCCGATTACGAAAGAAGAAAATACATTCATTTAACCGCTGTTTTTGCCTGCAATTTCGTGAATCATCTTTTTGCAAGAGCTAAAGAGATTTCAGATTCTCAGAATTTAGATTTCAATTATTTTATTCCGTTGATTGATGAAACTGTTGAGAAAATTCATCACTTGGAACCAAAATCTGCACAAACCGGTCCGGCAGTAAGAGGTGACGAAAGAGTCCTGAAGCTTCACGAAGACTTGATTGCAGATGAAGAGCATTTGAAGATTTATAAACAGATGAATGAATCAATTAAAAAAATGTATCAATAATTGTGTAACATTTTCGAGAATCCTGCACTAATTATTTGAAAACAGAAAATATAGAAATTATGAAATCTCTCAAAAAATTAGTCATTCTTCCTTTGCTATTATTAGGATTAATGGTTTCCGCACAGGAAACAGCCAACCGTTTTTTCTACGAATTAACCTACAAGCCGAAAAAAGATTCAGCAAGATTGGATAAAGTAATGACAACGCTTGACATTGCTAAAGACAAATCGATTTATCAGGATTTTACTTTGCCTGCGCAAGATTCCATCATCAAGTCAGCAGTTGAAGAAATGGAAAAGACCAAAACATTCAAGGATATGTCTAAAATGATAAAATGGCCAAAGTTTTCTTATAAAATTTATAAAATTTATCCTGCAATGACAGAAATGTATGTTGACAGAATTAGCCGTAATCTTTTTGCATATGATGAAACAATTAAATTCGATTGGAAAATCCTTTCTGAACAAGAAAAAATCGGAACTTATAATACACAAAAAGCAACAACAGAATTCGGAGGCAGAAAATGGACAGCTTGGTTCTCAACCGATATTCCTTTCCAAGATGGACCTTACAAATTCTACGGATTGCCAGGATTAATTGTAAAGATTGAAGATTCTGAGAAAAATTATTCTTGGTTATTATCCGGAAATAAAACGGTAAAAGACTGGAAAGAATTCACTTACGCAGAAGAAGTTAATGCAAAATACGGAATGAGCAATGAGAAAAAAACGATTGCAAAAGACAAATTTGAAAAATCTTACGCTGCTTTCAAACAAGATCCAATGGCAGAAGCAAGAACTCAGATCCCACAAAATATGCTTTCTATGAAAATGCCAGGAAGCGACCTTACCATTGGAGAAATGCTGAAAAATCAGGAGAAAATGCTAAACGATTTCTTCAAATCCACAGACAACCCAATAGAAGTTCAGCAGGTTACAGAGAAAAAGAAAAAATAAACATAAAGGCGGAAATTAATTCCGGCTTTTTTTATGACAAACATCTTATTTAGATTAATTTGAAATAAGCTATCTTTGTAGTCCAAAAATTTTAGTCTTGCAAACAAAACACATCGATAAACTCTGTTGTTTTCCGAAAAATAAAATCGGGAAAATTCTTGGTTATGATAATGAAAACCTCTTGATGCCAACCAAAATCATCGAAATGGGATTGCTTCCGGAAACTACTTTCAGAGTTCTTTATCAGGCGCCTTTTAATGGACCTCTTTATATAGAGTACGGTTCGGATAAAACCAGAATCGCACTAAGAGAAGCAGAAGCAAGATTTATCCAGGTAGAAGTTTCGGAATGATGCAGGACAAAAAGCAAAAACAAATCTTATTGGTAGGAAATCCCAATGTCGGGAAATCTACACTTTTCAATATCCTTTGTAACAGAAAACAAAAAACGGGAAATTATGCTGGGGTAACTGTTGCCAGCCATTCCGGGAATTATATTTACAAAAACGAGGGAGTCGAAGTTATCGATTTGCCTGGTTCTTACAGTATCTATCCAACTTCGGAAGATGAAGCTATCTTTTCTCGCTATCTAATTCAGGAAGATTATTCTGGTGTTGTTTATATTGCCGATGCAATTAATATGAGAAGAAGCTTGCTTCTTTTTCAGCAGATTATGGATTTGGGAATTCCTGTGATTTTGGTTGTCAATCAAGTGGATGAAGCCGAAAAGCGGGGAATCAAAATTGATATTTCCAAACTTTCACAGATTCTGAATATTCCGGTTTTTGAAACCAATGCAAAACAAAACCTTGGAATAGAAACAGTCCGTGAAGCGGTTTTTAATAATGAATTTAAAATTTCCGAAACCAATTCTTTCGAAATTCCATTAGAACAAAAATCTTTGGTTTATAAAGTTTCATCCAATACTTCAGAAAAAAATCTTTACAAAATCTGGACACTTTTAGCCGCAGATACTTATCTCGGAAAAATTGAAAACATCCACGAGATTATTACTCAGGAAGATTCAAAATGCAGTGTTCCAAAACGTTTACAAATCACAGAAACTGTAAGACGTTATCAAAATATTGATAAAATCACTTCCGAAATAACGGAGAAAAAACCTCAATTAAAAGAATTATTGACTGAGAAATTAGATAAAGTTTTGGTTCACAAATTCTGGGGTTATATCGTTTTCTTATTTATTTTATTAATGATTTTCCAAGGCGTTTTCTTCCTAGCAGAATATCCAATGACTTGGATTGAAGATTTTTTCACTTGGTTATCAGAGTTTTCAGGAGAGCACCTTCCGGAAGGGCCAATCAATTCTTTGGTTTCCAGCGGAATTATTCCGGGAATTGGTGGGATTTTGGTTTTTGCACCACAGATTGGGATTCTTTTGTACTTTCTTTATCTTTTGGAAGATTCTGGATATATGGCGAGAGTTGTTTTCCTGATGGACAGAATGCTGAGACCTTTCGGTTTGAATGGAAAAAGTATTGTTCCATTGGTTTCCGGAACAGCTTGCGCAATTCCTGCGATTATGTCCACCAGAAACATCGAAAACGTAAAAGAAAGATTAATTACCATTCTTGTAACGCCTTTTATGACGTGTTCTGCAAGACTACCAATTTACAGTATTATTATTGGATTGATTATCCCTGATGAAAGTTTTTATGGTATCAAATACAGAGCAATTGCATTAATGATAATGTATCTGATAGGATTTTTGATGGCTTTATTTTCATCATTTATTTTGAAAAGCTTCATCAAAACCAAAATCAAGAGTTTCTTGGTAATGGATTTACCAACTTACAAAATGCCCTTGTTTCGCTATGATTTCAAATTGGTTTTAGGTAAAGTTTGGGAGTTTATTTCCGGTGCCGGAAAAGTGATTTTCACGGTTAGTATCATTCTTTGGGCTTTGAGTTATTTTGGTCCGCCACAACATAAAGATGAGATTTTAGCGACAGAATCTTCCCTTGACCATTCTTATCTTGGAAGAATCGGAAGAACGATGGAACCAGCAATTGCGCCACTCGGCTACGATTGGAAAATGGGAATCGGAATTTTGACAAGTTTTGCAGCGAGAGAAGTTTTCGTAGGAACATTATCAACTCTTTACAGTTTGGATGATGAAGCTCCGGAAGGAAAATTGATTGAGAAAATGAGATTGGACGTTCATCCAAACGGTGACAAAGTTTTCAGTTTTGCGACTGGTGTTTCAATTTTACTTTTCTATGCTTTTGCAATGCAATGTATCTCCACGATTGCTGTGGTTTACAGAGAAACTAAGAGTTTGAAATGGACAATGTTGCAAACAATTTCGATGACAGTTTTGGCATACTTTTCGGCTTTGATTGTTTATCAGATTCTGAAATAGATTTTACAGATAGAAACATTATGGATAATTCATTAACGATACAATATATCATTGCCGGACTTTTGGTTCTTGCAGCAGTTTATGCAATCTTCAGAAAATTAACAAAAGCATTTTCTAAAAAAGATAACGGGAAAAACTGTGGTCCGGATTGTGGTTGTTCTTAAATTCAATATGTAATTAATCGCAAACATTTTTTTAAAGAAAAAAGGAAAAAATTACGATTATTCTTAAAATCAAAAAGTGTTCACATCGAACACTTTTATTTTTTTATAGAACTGAGATTATTGTATTTTTGCCAAACCTTAAAATTAAAAAATGTCATTAATAAAATCAATCTCCGGAATCCGAGGAACTATCGGTGGACGCGTCAATGATAACTTGACTCCGCTGGATGTGGTAAAATTTGCTTCGGCATTCGGAACTTGGCTTCAGAATAATAAAAATAAAAAAGATTTAAACTTAGTCATCGGAAGAGACGCGAGAATCTCTGGTCAAATGGTTTCTTCTTTGGTAACCGCAACTCTTCAAGGTCTTGGAATCAACGTGATTGATTTAGGACTTTCAACTACTCCAACTGTCGAAATAATGGTTCCTGAACTGAAAGCTGACGGAGGAATTATCCTAACCGCTTCTCACAATCCAAAACAATGGAACGCCTTAAAATTACTGAATGAAAAAGGCGAATTCATCACCGGAGAAAATGGTGTAGAAGTTTTGGCTTTGGCAGAAAGTGAAGATTTCAATTATGCTGAAGTAGATGATTTGGGAAAATACGAAACAAGAGATGATGCTTTTGATATTCATATTCAGCAAGTTTTGGATTTGGAAATGGTTGATGCAGAAGCTATTAAATCTAAGAATTTCAAAGTGGTTTTGGATGCTGTTAATTCAACTGGAGGAATTGCCATTCCTCAACTTTTGGAGAGATTGGGCGTTGAAGTTGTGAAATTATATTGCGAACCAACCGGACATTTCCCCCACAACCCTGAACCTCTGAAAGAACATCTTGGCGACATCTGTGAATTGGTAAAAAAAGAAGGCGCTGACCTTGGAATCGTGGTTGACCCGGATGTTGACAGATTGGCTTTGATTGATGAAAAAGGCGAAATGTTTGGTGAAGAATACACTTTGGTCGCCGTTGCGGATTACCTTTTGAAAAATAAAAATGGTGTGGCAATCTCCAATCTTTCTTCCAGCCGAGCCTTGAGAGATGTTGCAAGAACTCACAATTCCAAATATTTTGCAAGTGCTGTCGGAGAAGTAAATGTCGTTAACTTAATGAAAGAAAAAAATGCTGTAATTGGTGGTGAAGGAAACGGTGGAATCATCTATCCGGACTCGCATTACGGAAGAGATTCTTTGGTTGGCGTGGCTTTGTTCTTGACACATTTAGCAAAAGAAAACAAAACGGTTTCTGAACTGAGAGCTACTTATCCAGCTTATTTTATGGGTAAAAAGAAAATTGAATTAACGCCGGAAATTGATGTTGATGCTTTGCTTGTAAAAGTTCAGGAAGAATATAAAAATGAAGAAACCTCAACCGTTGACGGTGTGAAAATCGATTTTGCTGAAAATTGGGTTCATTTGAGAAAATCTAACACAGAACCTATTATTAGGATTTACACCGAAGCTTTTTCACAACAAGAAGCAGACAAATTGGGCGATGATATGATTGAGAAAATCAGAAGTTTAATATAAAAAAACGTAATTTTATATTTTAATAGTCATTTTGATGATAAAAAACATTACAATCTTATGAAAATTGACGAATCCAGCATTGTAGAAACGAACGATTATCGTGTCATCATCTATCCAGCTTCCAGACCTTTTACAGCAAAAGAAAGCAAGACGATTGCAGAGAAATTGTATGATTTTTTAGGCGGTTGGGCAGCGCACGGTAAACCATTATCTTCATCTTTCAAAATTGAGAAAAACCAGTTTATCATTATTTGTGTAGATGAGGAAAAAGAAGCCGCTTCCGGCTGTAGTATTGATGCTTTGGGCAAAATTATGAGAGATTTAGATGCGGAATTTAATCTCGGATTATTTGATAGAATGAAGGCTAGTTTTGTAGAAAATGGCGAAGTCAAAACTTTGAAACTAGCAGATTTCAAAAATAAAATCAGAAGTGGCGAATTGTCAAAAGACATCGAGGTGTTTGATTTTTCTAAAAATACTTATCTAGACTTTCTGAGTCATTTTCTACAGCCTTTTGCAAGAAGTTGGGCAGCATCAATAGCTTAGTTTTATAAAACAGAATTCATATAATTTCAAAAATCAATTTTGAAAATCCTTTTCCTATCTTCTTGGTTTCCAAACAAATTAGAACCTACGAATGGTAACTTCGTGCAACGCCACGCAGAAGCTGTTGCGACTTTACACGATGTGGAAATCCTGCACACCATCGGAGATTTTAACCAAAAAGAAACCTATATTTTTGATGATAAAGTAATCAATGGAATCAGGACTTTGATTATTTATTATAAGAATTCTAAGAATCCAATCCAGAATTTTTTGAGACGGATGAAAGCCTACAAAATGGGATTTATGAAAATGCAAAAACCCAATTTGGTTCATGCCAATGTGCTGCATAATAATATGATTTTTGCGGTTTATCTCAAAAAGAAGTTTAAAATTCCGTTTGTGGTAACCGAACATTGGACAGCGCTACGGAAAATCAATCATCATCGGACATCTTCGGCAATAAAATGGATTGCGAAATATATTGGAAATCAAGCTTCTGCAATTTTGCCTGTAAGCCAGGATCTTGAAATCAGTCTTAAAGAATTGGGAATCCATACAGAGACCAAAGTGATCCCGAATGTGGTGGATACAAAACTGTTTGAGCCCAAAAGTACAGATTCGGAAGCGTTTAATTTCATCCATATTTCTAATCTGATTCCAAGGAAAAATGCAGATAAAATCCTGAATGTCGCTATCAAATTATTAAAAAAAGGCTACAATATAAAACTGAAAATTGGCGGAGACGGCGACACAAAACCTCTTAGAAATTTGGTAGAAAAAGAACATCTGCAAGATAAAATCGAAGTTTTTGACACAATTCCTTCTACTGAGGTGGCACAAAAATTAAAAAACTCGGACTGTTTTATTCTGTTGAGCGATGATGAAAACCAGCCTTGCGTCATTTCGGAATCGTTTGCTTCAGGAATTAAAGTGATTTCTACAAATGTTGGCGGAATTGCAGAGTTTTTTCCGGAAAATTTTGGTATTTTGCTCCATAATCCAGACGAAAATCTGTTGGAACAAGCCATGAAAAACCTAATGAATCAAGACAAAAAATGGAACAGACAAGCCATTGCCGGTTACGCTAAAGATATTTTCTCCAAAGAAAGTATTGCGCAACAGTTTACGGATGTTTATGAAAAAATCTTAATCTAGATGCAGGGTTTTAATATTCATATTTCTGCTAAAAACACGGCTACAAGTATCTTTTTCAAGAAAGATTACGATTCTTTTACATTGAAAAATGATGATCTGGAAATAACCATAGAAGGCATTATTCTGAATAAAAAACAATTATTACAAACGTCTGGACAATCAGATTTCACACCGCTTTTCTTAAGTCTTTATCAGAATAAAAAAATAAGGTCAATCCAAGAATTCGATGGCGAATTCCGGGGTTATATTTGGGATAAAACGGAAAATAAAATCTTTGTTTTTACCAACCCTACTTCTACGCAACGCGTTTTTTATACAAAACAAAACGGGCAAATTTTTATCGATTCTCATTTAGTGAGACTTAATCATTCACTCAAAAAAAATCAAATCAAAACCCGTCCGGATGTTAATAATCTTTACCAATTGTTAACCTTTGGGAATATGTTGGAAAATGAAACGCCCATTGCAGAGGTTTACAAAATTCTAGACGGCCATTATATAGAGATCGATTTAAAGCATCTCTCGGTTAAAGAAGAAACCTATTTTGGTCTGGAGAATGTGGATTATTACAAATCTTCCAAAGCCCACGCGTTAAAGGATCTGGATTCTTTATTCTCTGAAAATATTCTTTGGGAATATGAGAAAGATGATGAATTAGCATCCAGACATTTTTCTTTTCTCAGTGGCGGTTTAGACAGCAGAATGGCTGTTTTGTATGCTGAAAAACTCGGTCAAAAACCAGATGAGGTATTTTGCTTCTCGCAGTCAGAATATCTGGATCATACGATTTCTGAAAAAATTGCCCGGGATTATAACATTCCTTATAGATTTCAATCTTTGGATGGCGGTCATTATTTAAAATATATCGATGAATTAACCACTTTGTCCGAAGGGTGTGGCTTGTTTACCGGTGGCGTGCATATTTATTATGCTTTAGAAAATCTGAAAAACAAAGATTTTAAACTGATTCATAGCGGATCTATTGGTGATGGGATTTTGGGAGGATTTAACACCGCTTCTTATCGCAAAAAACCAGGGGAATTCAAGATTGTCGTCAATCAAAAATTTCTCCCGAAAGTGAAAACCGATTTCGAAAAAATTTTGGAAAATTACCAGTCAGAAGAATTGTTCTACCTTAGGAATGTGGCTTACAACAGAACGGTTTTGGGGGCGCAGGTTATCCAGCAATATGCTTATCAAACTTCGCCGTTTATGTCCAAAAAAATGCTGGAGTTTGCTATTAGTTTACCGGAAGATTGGAAAATCAATCAAAAATTCTATCTGGAATGGCTTAACCTATTTATGCCAAATGCCGCCCAATACCAATGGGAAAAAACAGGGATGAAGCCCAATGCTGTGTGGAAAAACACCATCGGGACAAAAGTGAAAAAAAGAATTTCTAAAATCTGGAATACTAAAATCACTAATAATATCAATAAAACCAGTATGTATCCTTACGAGTTTTATTATTACAACTCTACGGAAATTCAGAATTATTATACCGATTATTTTCAATCCAATCTTTGGCGTTTGGACCATTACCCGGAGCTGAAACAAGATGTGGAAGAAGTTTTTGCCGAAACAGGTTTTTATCAAAAAACACAAGCCGTTAATATTTTGGCTATATTTAAATTATTTTTTACATAGTGGGAAACCTGTCAGATTTTCTCAGAAATTTTTTTAAAAACAAGGGGCATTTTGTCTTTGGATCTTTGTTGATTGCAAAAATTTGCGGGTTTCTGAGTTCTTTAATGATCATCAGATTATTACCCGAGAAAGATTTTGGATTGGTAAGCATCGTGGCTTCTTTTTTCGCAGTATTTTTGGCATTCAGTGGGTTTGGCAGCCAGCAAATTCTGTTAAGATATGGTTCTATTATAAAAACTATGGAAGAAAAAAAAATACTGTCTTCTTATGTTTTCAAACAGGGTTTTTTTTATCAAGTCATTTTAAGTTCAGTTTTTCTATTATCTTCTATTTTTTATCTGGACAAATTTGATCATATTCTTTGTCTTTTTTTAGGATTTTCGGTAAGACTATTAGGGTATTTTTTCTATAATCATATTCAGTCACAACTTAGGGTAGAAGGCAAAAACCGTGAGTTTGCAAGACTTAATAATGTGGTCAATATTTCAGGATTGATTTTGACTTTGCTTTTGACTTATTATCTGGGATTAACGGGATATTTGATAGCCATGGCAACGATGCCGTTTGTTTCCTTATTTTGGTTCAAAAATATAGATTTCAAAAATCAGAATAGCTTTAAGTTTTCCAAAAAAGAACTTTGGAGTTATGGATTTTTTGCCGCTGGAACAGCAGTTCTGGGAGACGCATTATTTTCTTTGGATATACTTTTGACAGGTTTCCTTTTGAATGAATCGGCAGTAGCAGATTATAAAACAGCTATTTTAATTCCGTCCAATTTAACATTTATTGCCATAACATTTATGCAGAGCGATTTTCCGGATCTTGCAAAAAATCATTCCAATAAAGCCTATTTAAAATATTATATTTCAAATTATTATAAGCTGTTTATTCCTTTTTGTGCTATTTTGTTTTTAGTGTTTTTCTTGTCAAATGATTTCATTGTCAAATTATTATTTGGCGAAAAATATGTGGGGATAGAATCTTCTTTTAGCATTCTTACAGCCGCTTTTTTAATGAATATGCTCTTCCGTAATCTCTACGGCAATCTTCTTTCTGCAGTGGGTAAAATGGCTTATAATACCATTGTCTCTGCATCGGCCTTATTGATTTTGACGGTTTTATCATTTATTTTTGTTCCTAAATGGGGCACTTTGGGAATGGCAATTGCCCAATCCGTAACTTTATTCACAACAGGATTATTGCTAATGTGCGGATTCTTATCTTATTACCGAAAATTGTCCTGAGTAATTTTTATCTTTGTAACAATGAAACTTAGATTATCCATCATTTTTTCTGCCACTATAATGCTTTTATCTTGTCGCCGAGACGAAGATGAGATCCAGATTATTGATCAGGTTCTCAATCTTTACATGAAGAATTCTGCGGGCGAGGATTTGCTTAATACGAATCTGGACAATGCCTATTCTGTCACATTTTTAGATTTATTAAATGAAGAATCTTTGGCTACCGTTTCCACTAGCTTGCTGAAAGATGCAGACACTATCAGATATATTGATTATGATGCAGGCGCTACAAGAGTGCTTACAGATTCTGTAAGTCCACAGCAAAAAACTTATCAATCTCAAATGATTATCCGTCTTTCCAAAACGGTTGATGAAGAAACTGTTGTGGATGATGATACTATTAAAATAGAATATAATTGGACGCCTTCATTATTCCAGTTATCAAAACTCTGGTATAATAAAGAGCTCAAATTCACAAAAGTTCAGGGACAACCCAACATTGTCACAATCGTTAAATAAAATCCTTAAATTTGCAATCGTCGAGAATTAATATTTATTTTCTGATTATTAAATACTATCAACCAACAACCAAACTATGTTACAGGTTAATTTTTTGCGCGAGAACAGAGAGCGCGTTTTGGAAGGCTTGAAGAAAAGAAACTTCAAGGAATTAGATTTGGTCGATGCAGCCGTGAATGCTGACGACGAAAGAAAAAGATTACAGTTTGAGCTAGACTCACAACTTTCCGAAATGAACAGAATCTCCAAGGAAATCGGAATTCTGATGAAAGACGGAAAAAAAGAGGAAGCAGAAGATGCTAAATCCCAAACGTCGCAATACAAAGAGTCCAGCAAAGAATTACAAAACCAATTGAATGAAGTTGAGAAATCTCTTCTCAATATTTTATATCAAGTCCCAAATATCCCTTACGAGAAAGTAGTTGCCGGAGTTTCTGCTGATGACAACGAGATTGTTTACGAATCTACAACAGTGGAAGGTCTTGGCGAAGGTGCAATTCCTCATTGGGAATTAGCAAAAAAATATAACCTGATTGATTTTGAATTAGGTGTTAAAGTAGCTGGTGCTGGTTTTCCTGTTTATTTCGGAAAAGGTGCAAGATTGCAGAGAGCTTTGGTTCAATATTTCTTGGACAAAAATACAGATGCAGGTTATCTGGAAGTGAACGTTCCACACGTGGTGAACGAAGCTTCTGGTTATGGAACCGGACAATTGCCTGATAAAGAAGGACAAATGTACTATGTTGGCGCAGACGATTTGTACCTGATTCCAACGGCGGAAGTTCCAGTGACCAATATCTACAGAGATGTGATTATTGATGAGAAAGATTTGCCAATCAAGAACACTGCGTTTTCTCAGTGCTACAGAAGAGAAGCAGGAAGTTACGGTGCACACGTAAGAGGTTTGAACAGACTTCACCAATTCGAAAAAGTGGAGATTGTAAGAATCGAGAAACCTGAAAATTCTTATGCTGTTTTGGAAGAAATGGTAGAGCACGTTAAATCTATTTTGGAAGATTTGGAATTGCCTTACAGAATCCTGAGACTTTGTGGTGGCGATACAGGTTTTGCATCAGCAATGACTTACGACTTCGAGGTTTGGAGCGCAGCACAGGAAAAATGGTTGGAAGTAAGTTCTGTTTCTAACTTTGAAACTTTCCAGGCGACTCGTTTGAAATGCCGTTACAAAGGCGATGGAAAAACACAGTTGGTTCACACTCTGAATGGTTCTGCAATGGCTTTGCCAAGAATTATGGCAGCACTTTTGGAAAATAACCAAACACCAGACGGAATCAAATTGCCAAAGAAAATTGCAGAATATGCAAGATTCGAATTGATTAATTAATTTGAATTCTAATACAAATACGAAAGTCGCAAATTTTACTTTGCGACTTTTTTGTTTTTTACTTAACCAGAATTCCGTAGGAATCTAAATTGATGAGATTTGTAGAATCATTTTCTAAATATCACACAGTTCAAATTTTCCATTTTTGTATTCAAATAATTGAGTTGATACCAAATGGTCTCCTTCATTATTTATTTCATTAATTGTAAATTTCATTCTGGATAAGTTTTCAAAGTCATTTTTCCCAGTAATTAAAAGTAAATCACGTGCAGGAATTCCAATGATTATTTCTCCATCCACATCAAAATTTTCTTCATTCCAAATATCCAATAAAATCAAACTGGATTCGTAATTTCCATCTACAACTAACATATAATAACCATCTTCTCCGTGTTTTTCAATTTCAACAGAATTTGATAGATTTTCTATAGCGATATTCTTTAATTCAGATTTTTCAATATTTAGTTTTTCAAAATCTTCTTGAGTCAAATAATTGATGTTGGTTTCTGTATCTTCTACGTAGAAAATGTAAAGCTCATCATTATACTTCTCAAAAACAATATTGTTTTCAAAATTATTATCAAAGTCAATTAAATTTTGAATAAATCTTCCATCTTTGATAACAGGTAAAACATTGTTGATATTGATTTCTTTCTTTGTCTCGTAAAAGCTTTTACCAACATTTAAATATCTTTCAATTATTTCTTCAATTTCATTCGGGTCTCTAAGATATTCTGAATAGCAATTATCCAAAAAATGTTTGTTTTCATTTGAACCTTGGAACTCTGTTCGTATTTCTAAATGATTTATTGAATATATTTTTAATCCATCAATTTTTTGGAGTAAGCGTTGTGCAAATTTTTCAACAAATTCTGATTCTGTAAGCATATTTATTTCTTCAAATTCAAAAAGTAATTCCAAATCAATCGAATCTCGCCATAATCAAAATCCGAAGGCAAAACAGATTTCCAATCGTTTATATTTTCCTTTGGGTCTGCTTTGAATTGTTTTTCGAAAGCTTCAACTTTACTTTTTGGATAGATTCTTAGAAGGTCGTTTCTGTCCAAAAGATTTTGTTCAGCATATTTTGAAAGATGCCCAAAAATCGTCGAATTCACCAAACCTCTTTCTTTCGCAATCTCAGCAACTGTTTTCCCATTTTGGAACAACTGATAAGTCAAAACGTGCGTCGGAACTTTCTTGATGGCCATAGAAACTTCCACATCTTTTTCTTTATCGAATAATGGTGTTTCCAAAAGATAAACCTCTTTCAAATCCTTAAGATAATCTTCAATATCATCTAGCCAAACACGGAAATCTTCATTAAAAGCTTTCAAACCTTTTACACCTTTGGTCTCGGAATAAAAATCTTTGAGCGGAGAAAATATTTTCTCATTCACATTGGAGAAAAAGAAATTGACAGCACCTTTGGCCTTGACTTCAATCTCTGTCCATTCTTCCTCATCTTGCAGGAATTTTTGAGTTTTCTGAACCAAGATTCTCTCAAACTTTTGGAAAATAGTGATGTAATTTTCGATGTCAGCTTTCAAACAATGATAGAGATAATTGGCTTTTTCTTTATCAATGAATTTACTGCTTCTACTGATAACCATCCAATTTTCCAAAGCGGACTGAAACCAAACACAATCGATTCTTCTAATGACTTTTTGAATGCTATAATCGTATTTTTCAGCATTAAGGATTTCCTCGATTTTAGAATTGGCGTGCGTCTCATCCTGAAACTTCGAAACTCGTTTGTCGGAGAAAATAACTTCGGGTGTGATTTTAGATTTAAGGACAATTCCTTCCAAAGTCCTGCAACGCGACAACGCTACATAAACCTGACCGGAAGCAAAACTTTTTCCTGCATCAATAATCAATCTATCAAAGGTCAAGCCTTGACTTTTATGAATCGTAACCGCCCAAGCCAGACGAATCGGAAACTGTTTGAAACTTCCCAAAACTTCTTCCTTGATGTTTTTTTCATCATCCAAAGAATATTTTTTCTGCTCCCAAGTTTCCGCTTTCAAAGTGATTTCTTCTTCGCTTCCGTCGAGAATTACTGAGATTTCATCTTCGTCGAGATAAGAAATTTGAGCTAATTTTCCGTTGTAATATTTTTTATCAGGCGAAGTATCATTTCGGATGAACATAATCTGCGCTCCGACTTTCAACTCCAGAACTTCATCATTCGGATATTGAGTTTCCTTAAATTCTCCTACAACATCGGCGGTATAAGTGTGTGACTTTCCGCCAAGTTCTTTAATCTTTTTTTGATTGATGTCGTCCGCCATTTTGTTATGCGAACAGAGATAAACATAAGCTTCATCTTTTGGGTCAAAGTCCGGCTGATATCTTTTATTCAAAGCTTCGAAGTCGATGTCTTCGGTTATTCCGTCTCGGATTGCATTAAGGATTTCGAGGAAATGTTCATCGGTTTGTCGATAAACTTTGGTCAATTCTAATGTGATGAAATTACTACCTTCCAAAGCTTTGGCGTGAAAGAAAAATGGCGATGAATAATACATTGATAAAATGTATTCATCCCTCACAACAGGAGGTAACTGATAAAGGTCGCCAATGAACAACATCTGAACGCCTCCAAATTTTTGTTGATTTCTACGAACGTGTCTCAATGAAAAATCCATCATATCCAAAACATCTGCACGCAGCATCGATGCTTCATCAATAATAATGATTTCGATTTCGCGGAGAAGTTTGAGTTTGTCTTTTCTATATTTGAAATGGGGCATCAAATCCGCAATGTTGTTCGCCAGATTTTGGTCGATTCTTTCCGTAGTTGGTAGAAAAGTCCTGAGAGGCAATCCAAACATAGAATGGATGGTAACACCGCCCGCATTGATAGCTGCAATTCCCGTAGGCGCAACTACAATGTGTTTTTTCTTGGTTTTTTTTACAAAATCGTTGAGAAATGTAGTTTTTCCAGTTCCTGCTTTTCCTGTCAGAAAAATGCTTCGGTTGGTGTGTTCTACGATTTCAAAAAGAGAGTTATTCATCGATTCAAAGATAGAGAATCAGGAGAGAAGAATCAAGTTTAAAGAGACAAGAAAAAAGATTTAATAAATGGCTTCGAGAGCCTCAGCCTGACAAAAATCCATCAACAATCAACCAACAACTATTTAATCCTATCCGGATTCTGTTTCAAAAAACTGTCCCAGCCAGAGTAAGATTTATCTGTTGAGAGACTGCCTGAATTAAAATGATGACAAACAGCAACTGCCAAACCATCAGATGCATCAAGATATTTTGTAGGAAATTCTTTCAGTTTTAAAAGGTTTTGAAGCATTCCAGCGACTTGTTCTTTGCTGGCGTTTCCGTTTCCCGTGATGGCCATTTTGATTTTCTTGGGAGAATATTCGATGATGGGAATATTTCTGTGGAGACTTGCTGCCATTGCCACACCTTGAGCTCGCCCCAATTTTAGCATACTTTGAACATTCTTTCCGAAGAAAGGTGCTTCCAAAGCGGTTTCGTCTGGATGATATTCATCAATCAAAGCTAAAGTTTTATCAAAAATGACTTTTAGTTTGGTCTCGTGATTCTCGTATTTTTTTAGGATTAATTCGTGGATGGCAATCAGCTCCATTTTGTTTCCTTTGACGGAAATAATTCCAAATCCCATTACCGCCGTTCCTGGGTCAATTCCTAAAATTACTTTTTCCACTACCATATTGGCAAAATTACGTTAAGATTTTCATAAAAACCGAATGAGAAATCTATTTTTAAGGAAAAGTCTTTAATTTTAGAATTCTAAAAAATTAACAATCAAAATATGAAGAATCTTCTACTGACTGCGGCGGTCGTATTCTATGCAGGTTATGCAACTCCTGTATTTTCTCAAAAAGCCGAAACACCCAAATTCATCAGTAATACGGAAGGAATCAAAGAATATTCCTTAAGCAATGGGATGAAAGTTCTTTTGATCCCCGATGCTTCTCAGAGTAATGCAGTAATCAATATCGTTTACAACGTAGGTTCTAAAAACGAAGGTTACGGAGAAAAAGGGATGGCGCACTTGCTAGAGCACATGCTTTTCAAGAGTACAAAAAAACTAGGCGACATCAAGAAAATGCTTTCTGACAAAGGTGGAAACGCTAATGGCACCACTTGGTATGACAGAACAAATTATTACGAGGTTTTCCCTTCTAATGAAGAAAATCTAAAATGGTTTTTGGCAATGGAAGCCGATAGAATGGTAAATGCGACTATTCTACAAACTGACTTAGACAAAGAATTCTCTGTTGTAAGAAACGAATTCGAAATTGGAGAGAACAATCCTGGAAGCGTTTTGCAAGAAAGAATTGTTTCGTCTGCATATTTGTGGCATAACTACGGAAACAGTACCATCGGAAGCAAAGAAGATATCGAAAGAGTTAAAGCTCCTACTCTAAGAAAATTCTACGAAAAATATTATCAGCCAGATAATGCAACACTTATTGTTGCGGGTAAATTTGATGAGAAAAAAACTTTGGATTACATATCAGAATATTTCTCTACCATACCGAAACCTTCTAGAGTTATAGATTCTGATTACACTCTAGAGCCTGCTCAGGATGGAGAAAGATTTGTAGAATTGAAGCGCTCCGGAGACAGTAAAGTAGTCGGCGCATTATATCACACCGCTCCTTATGCAGACAAAGATTATGCTGCTTTGGATGCTTTAACCGAAATTCTAACTGCAGATCCTTCTGGTTATCTCTACAAAGCGATGATTGATTCTCATAAAGCTGCTGCTGTTTACGCATATCAGCCATTAGTAAGAGATGCAAGTTATATGTATTTTGGCTTGGAAGTTCCAGCTGATAAAGATGTAAAAGCAACAGAAAACGAGTTTCGTGCTGAGCTAGATAAAGTTGCCACAATAAAATACACACAACAAGATGTAGACAGAGCTAAAGCCAAAATCCTGAAACAATTAGAAAACATAAAGAATAATACGATTGGTTTTGCTATTAATTTAACCGAAATCATCGGTGCCGGAAATTATAAATTAGGTTTTCTTTACAGAGATACTATAGAGAAGTTAACTTTGGCGGATGTGCAAAGAGTTGCAGAAAAATATTTTAGAACCAATAACAGAACCATCGGTGTTTTCATCCCTTCTAAAGATGAAGTTAGAGTTAAAAATGTAGAATATTCTAATGAGCAAATTGCATCTTTAACAAAAGATTACAAAGGAAAAGCTCTGGAAAAAGAAGCTGCACCTTTCGAAGCGAGTATCAAAAACCTGAAAGCTAATTTGACAGAAGGAAAACTAAGCAACGGAATGAAATATGGCGTTATCAAAAAAGAAATCAAAGGAGGTAAAGTTCTAGGCAGCTTCCGTTTCCCAGTAAGTAATGCAAAAGATCTGAGTGCAAAATCTGACATCGGTTCTCTAATGGCTCAAGTTCTGAAAACAGGTACTAAATCTCATACCAAAGAGCAAATCCAAGATATGCTAGACCAATGGAAATCTAATGTTAACTTTGGATATGGTGGGCAAACGTTTTTTGTAAACTTTAGCACTTACAAAGAAAGCCTTCCTAAAGTAATGGATCTTATCAAAGAAATCCTGACAGAGTCTAATTTCCCAGAAGCAGAACTAGCAAAGACAATCAATGAGTACAACACTTATTTGGAAAGTTCTCTAAATGATCCTCAATCGATAGCATTTTCTGAAATCGAAAGAATTACAGAAAACTATCCAAAAGAAAGCATCTACTATACACCATCTACAAAAGAGCAAATCGAAAGCTACAAAAAAGTAAAACGTGAGCAGCTTGTAGACTTCTACAACAAAATATTGGGAAGTAATAACGGTGTGGGAACTATTGTTGGAGACGTAGATCCAAAAGCCGCTTCTACTCTATTGGAAGGAACATTTGCAAAATGGAATTCCAAATCAAAGTATGAATACATCAAACCGGAATTGTTCGCAACCAAAAAACAGGACAAAGAATATCTGACTCCGGATAAAGAAAATGGCGCTGCGGTTGGAAAAATCAGTTTCTCTATGGATAGAAAATCTCCTGATTATCCGGCTTTCGTTATTGCTAACGAAATGTTGGGTAGTGGTGGTTTCTTGACTGCAAGAATCCCAACCAGACTTCGTGAGAAAGAAGGAATCAGCTACGGTGCAGGGTCTTTTGTTAATGTACCTATTGACAACAACGTGGCATCTTGGTCCTGGTATGCATTCTTCAACCCGACTAAAAAAGATGCTGTTGACAAAGCTTTGAAAGAAGAAGTGAACAAAGCGGTAAAAGACGGTTTCACAGAAGAAGAATTCAAGTCTAATTTGACTTCTTGGTTGAACTCCAGAAAAACAGGTCTTGGTAATGATAATACGTTGATGGGATTAGTCAATTCTCAGCTTCAGTACGGACAATCTTTGGACGAGTATGATGCTTTGGAAGCGAAAGTTTCTGCGCTTAAAGTAAGCCAAGTGAACGATGTTCTAAGAAAATACATCAGCGAAGACAAGTTGACTTCTGTATTTGCAGGAGATTTCAATAAGAAATAATCAAAAGATTATTCCAAAAATAACCCTTTCAAAGTTCCAAACGTTGAAAGGGTTTTCTTTTTAAGAGATTTTTTTTCGCTATTGATTAAAGCTTTGATATAATCTCGATATTTAGATTTAACTTACTAATTATTTTACAGTTATTAACTCGAATACAATTTTATGTAAAAATTATATACAAAATTATGTAAAAATTATATATTGTTATTTTTTTTCCTTATCTTTGTGAAACAAAAAAATCTCTGTGGGTAGCAGAGATTATAAGTTTTCAAAGTGCTGCAAATAAATATTTTGAACTTATGGCAGAACTTAATAGTTTTGAATGGTTTGGCAAAGATAATAATTTGTCAAGAAGAATGCAAGGAAAAAGAAGGCTTGCTTCTGAAAGTGAATGTAAAGTTGAGTTAAAAAAAGAACTGCAACTATTGTTTAATGTTTTTTATACAGCTTTAGATAAAACAAATGTTGTTTTATCGGTATTTCAACCTTCTCATAGGTCTAGAACCTTTGAAGCAAGTGTAATGCAAAGTAGTTTCGCTGAATCTCTTTCTAATAGTTTTGGAGAAAAAGCGTTTTATGGAAAGTATAAAAGATTAATTTTAAGAACTAATGGTTATCTTATTTTGTTTAAGAAATTAAACAGCAAAGGAAAACCAATGAATATTAAAACTATTAATGTTCAATCTATTTTAAGTCAAAACCAAGTTTTAGATTTGTTTTCTAATTCTGACTATAATGATGAACCAATTTTGTATTTTGGTTATCAAAAAAATAGATTTGGTCAATTTGTAAATCCACAATTGGTTTATATTGACTATGGGGAAATTAACTTTTCAATTAGTGAGAAAGATATGGATATTACAATTCCTGTTACTTCCATTAATGTGGTTAATGAAAATAAAGGAGTTGTTCCTAAATTAAAGGAAAAGAATAACTTAAAAAAAGCTAATTAATAATCCGCAGCACTTTGATTACTTTTTAGCAATTATTGAGAGCATTACTATGAATCACAAACAACTAACATTCGCAAGAGAATTTAGAGGATATTCTCAAACTGAGTTATCAAACCAAATTCAAGGTCTTTCTCAATCCAATCTTTCGAAATTTGAGAAAGGATTAGGTGTTTTATCAGAAGAAATTCAGAAGACTATTATTGATTTCTTGGATTTTCCTGAAGATTTTTATAATCGTAAAATCAATAGTGTTATTGAAAATGCGAATTATAGAAAAAGAGCAACTGTTAGTAAATCTAAAATTTTAAAATTTGAAAATAAATGTAAAATTATTGGCTATGTTGTCGATGAATTATCGGAATCAATAGAATGGCCTGATTTTATATTAGCTCCTCTAAATGTTGAGGATGGATTTTCGCCAGAGTATATAGCAAATTATACGAGAAGATTAATTAAATTAAGTATTGATGAACCGGTCAAAGATATTTTCTCAATTTTAGAATCTTCGGGAATTATTCTTTATGAAATTAATGAGGATGAAAAATTTGATGGAGTTTCATTTATTACTGACAAAGGTTATCCTGTTATAATTGTGAATAAAAATTTTTCTAATGATAGAAAACGATTTACAATTGCTCACGAACTTGGACATATTTTGATGCATAATGAAAATAATTTTCCAATTTCTTCATTTAGAGAAAAAGAAAAAGAAGCCAATCAGTTTGCTAGTGAATTTTTAATGCCAGAAAATTCTATAAAAAATTCTTTACGCAATTTAAGGTTAAATGAACTTGGGAATTTTAAGAATTATTGGTTAACATCAATGTCATCAATTATAAGAAGAGCAAAAGATTTAAAATGTATAGATGATTATAAATACAAATATTTCTTAATAGAAATGAGTAGAAATGGTTTTACAAAAAAAGAGCCTATAGAAGTTTATATAGATAAACCTACTTGCTTAAAAAATGCTATTAATATTTTTAAAAATGAATTAGGATATTCATTTGAAGATTTTTCAAAATATACAGCATTACCAAATGATATTATTGAAGTCATATTCAATTCTGATAACATTATTAAATTAAAAATTGTATAAATAAAAAAATCCCTCTTATGAGGGGTTTTTATTTATATGATAATTCTGTCAGAAATAATAATCTTGTAATGGTCACAATCTTCAAAACAGATTCCGTTTTCTTTCCAATAAGGATTTTTCGGTTCGAGGATGGGGACTTTATAAAGTTCAAGATTAGCTAAAATCTTCTTAAATTCTTCCAACGATTCCGGATAGAAAACCAAGATGTCATCGTCGTCTGATTTAGATTCAGGAATGTTATTGTCCTGCGTGAATTCCAAATGCCAATTCTCATTCTCCTTTACAAGAAGCACACCGTCATAACCATTGTGTTCCTTGAAATCTCCAAGAAC
Source organism: Flavobacteriales bacterium UBA2306 (assembly GCA_002345565.1). Taxonomy (GTDB): domain Bacteria; phylum Bacteroidota; class Bacteroidia; order Flavobacteriales; family Weeksellaceae; genus Epilithonimonas. The sequence goes on from DDVS01000004.1 coordinate 520,577, forward strand.
TTTAAAATCCAAAACTTTGGTATAAAAACCAATAAGCTTCTCCAGATTCTGAGTATGTCGTGCTTATCGGAAAACCAATGGATTTAGAAATTAATGAAAGTAAAAATCATTCAGCTTTTCTTCACAAAGTGTTTTAACCACATTTACCCAACTTTGTTCCTCATTCAAACACGGGATATAATCAAATCTTTCTCCGCCTCCGTGCAAGAAAATCTCTTTTCCTTCCTCCGAAATCTCTTCCAAAGTCTCCAGACAATCCGAAACAAAAGCCGGGCAAACGATCGCCAATTTTTTGATGCCTTTTTTGCCAAGACCTTCCAAAGTAGCGTCTGTGTAAGGTTCCATCCACTTGTCTTTTCCCAATCTGGACTGGAAAGTCACCAATGCCTTTTCTTTCGGGATTCCTAATTTTTGGCAAACCAAATCCGTCACTTTATAGCATTGATGTCTGTAACAGAATTGATGTGAAGGATTGTCCTCTTTTGAACAGCAATTATTCAAATTGCAAGTCTTTGTAGGGTCGGTTTTGTAAATATGACGCTCCGGAACACCGTGATAAGAAAATTGTAACAAATCAAAATCCGCAGGTAGTTTCTCTTTGATACTTTCCGCCAGAGAATTGATGTAAATCTCGCGGTTATAAAACGGTTCAACGTAATTAATGTTAATATCCGAAAAGAATTTTTTTCGGACTTCTTCCGCTTTGTCAATTACCGTCTCTGTAGTGCTCATCGCATATTGCGGATAGAGTGGGAACAAAGTAATATTGGTAATGCCTTGGTCAACCAACTCTTGGATTCCGGTTTTTATAGACGGTTCTGCATAGCGCATTCCCAAGCCAACGGGAACATCTACAAGCTCCTGAAGTTTTTTCTGCAGATTTTTGGAAATCACAATCAAAGGAGAACCTTCGTCTGTCCAAACAGTTTTGTAAGCTTCTGCCGATTTCTTAGGTCTGGTTTTCAAGATGATTCCCTGAACCAATAATGCTCGGAAAATCCAACGGTAATCAATGACTTTTTCATCCATCAAGAATTCGTCAAGATATTCCTTGACATCTTTTACATCAGTCGATTTCGGCGAACCGAGGTTTACAAGTAAAATTCCTTTGCGGTTATTGGTTGTTGGTTGTTGGTTGTTGGTTTCCAATTTTGAAATAATTACGATTTATAAAGTTTCGACTTTGCGCAGCCCGACATTCTTAAAATATTTAAAATTAAAATTATCAATCTAAGCAAAGCCTAAGTGTAAAATTAATAATTTTTAATCGAAGGAAAATACTGTATCAACCAACAACCAAAAACGATTAACTAGATTTTATCCATTCACAGCTTCCACGTTCTCCACCAATTCCGGAACGAATTGTTTTAGAATGCTTTGGATTCCGTTTTTCAAAGTTGCTGTGGAAGATGGACAACCGCTACAAGCACCTTGAAGAAGCATTCTTGCGGTTTTGTTTTCTCCGTCATATTCAATCAGAGAGATTTTTCCACCGTCGTTTTCTACAGCAGGCGCAACATATTCATTCAGGATATCACTGATTTTCTGCTCGTCATTCGTGTATTCTCTGTTGATGATTTTAAGAACAGGATTCTCGTGCTGATGAGGTTCGATAGTAGCAATTGTTTTTCCAGCCTGTAAAAATTCAGCAATGAAAGAACGAACCTGATTCATAATCTCGTGCCATTCGAACCTGTTGTCTCTGGTTACCGCTACGAAATTATCACTCACATAGATTTCTTTCACAAAATCAAAAGCTGCATATAATTCTTGCGCGAAAGGAACCCCTTCCGATTCTTCTTTTGATTTTACTTCTATAAAACCATCCATTAGCATCTTGCTGGAAATGAATTTCATAACCGCAGGATTTGGTGTCATCTCAGAATAGATTTGATACATTTCTTTTCTTTTCTGAAGATAGATTCTTGGATTTGCCAACAATTCGTCCTCGATGATGTTTTTCAGACTTTCTGCAACGTGTTCCCATTCCACAGTATCTTCCTTCGCTACTGCAATAAAGTTGGCAGTGATGAAAATTCTATTAACGAAAGGATAATTGAAAAGCTCCTGCGCCAATGGAATCTCGGAAATGTCAGAATTTCTATCTAATTCTAGTGAACCGGGAATCAAAGTGTAGTCCGTAACGAACTTCATTACTTTTTTATTTTCCGTAGGTTCTATTATGATTTCTCGCATCTTTATTAAATTGGACTACAAAATTATCGTAAATTGGTGGAAGAAAAAAGCCGACAAATCCCAATCTTGTGTTAAGTTTTGATTATGAGAAGCTTTGCGGATTTTCGATTTTTTCTATGGGTTTGATTTTACTGATTTATTCATCAAATCAATTATCATTTATTTATTATCAAATTATAAAAAAATATGGCGATTATCAGAGAACTTTTAGGCAAAAAGCCTCAACTTGGAGAAAATACTTTTGTGGCAGAAACTGCTGTGATCATCGGTGATGTAACAATGGGGAAGGATTGTAGTATTTGGTACAATGCGGTTTTGAGAGGCGATGTTCATTTCATCAAAATGGGCGACAAAGTGAATGTTCAGGACAACGCGATGATACACTGTACTTATCAGAAAAGTCCAACAACGATCGGAAGTAACGTCTCGATTGGCCATAATGCGATTGTTCACGGTTGTACAATAAAAGACAATGTTCTGATTGGAATGGGCGCCATTGTGATGGACGATTGTTTGGTAGAAAGTAATTCAATTGTTGCAGCAGGAGCAGTTGTTACAGCGAATTCTCATATTCGTGAAGGTGAAATATGGGCAGGCGTTCCGGCGAAAAAAGTGAAAGATGTGTCTCAAAATCTTATCGAAGGCGAGATTAACAGAATTGCTGATAATTATGTAAAATATTCCAGCTGGTACAAAGAAGACTAAGTTGGTATAAAGATTGAATTTCCCACAATAAAATGATTATGAAAAAAATAAAAACTTTTTGGGAAATCATAAAACAAACCTTTTCGGAATGGAATAATTCTCCCTCATCCAAATATAGCGCGAGCTTAGCTTACAGCGCTATTTTTTCTTTGCCAGGTCTTTTAATTATTATCATTTGGGTTACGGGTAACTTTTTTGGTCCGGAAGCCATTCACGGCGAAATTACCCATCAGATTCAAGGAATTATGGGGAAGGATGTTGCCAAAAGCATTCAGGAAATGGTAGCAAGTGCATTTATAGACCAGGAAAATTTTTGGATGAAAGCCCTTGGAGTCGCTACATTAGTCTTCGGTGCTACAAGTCTGTTCTTTCAAATGCAAACCTCTCTTAATAACCTTTGGGATGTAGAAGCAGCACCCAAAAAAGCGTGGCAAAAATTTATATTAGATAGAGCGAACTCGTTGGGAATGATTCTCATTATAGCGTTTTTGTTATTGGTGAGTATGTTGCTTTCTTCTTTCATAGGTCTCGCTAATCATTGGATTACGAAATATTTTGGCGTAGAAACTTACTTTATTGTACAGCTGAGTAATTTTGTGTTAGGATTTGCAATTGTTACTATCTTATTTGCATTTATGTTTAAAGTATTACCAGATGTTGAAATCAGTTGGAAATCAGTTTGGATTGGTGCTGTGGTAACGGCTTTTTTATTTAATATCGGCAAAACGCTCATGAGCTTCTATTTTGATTATTCAAAACCGACATCAGTTTTTGGAGCAGCAGGAACAATTATCCTCTTAATGATGTGGATCAATTATTCTTGTCAATTGGTATTTTTCGGAGCAGAATTTACTAAAGTTTATGCTTACAAAATGGGCCATGAAATTACCCCATCGCGTCACGCAAAATGGAGCGAGAAAAAACTCTATAAAGCATCGCAGCTTAAAGAAGAAACGCCGAAAACAGCAACATAAATTTATCTCGATTTAATTATTAGGCTTTACCTAATACTATTTGTAACAAATTATCGTTTTGAATGACAAATCATAAATATCTTGATGATGAAAAATCTAAAAGTTCAAAAAATGAATTGGTTTCAATATTTTCTGATTATTTGTTCTGGAAGTAACATTCACATATTACAGAAAACTCCTAGCGAATGGAACAAGTTTGCCGGAATCGGAGGAATTATTTTGTTTACTGCTGTTTTTGCAACTTTATCTGCCGGTTACGCAATGTTCACCGTTTTTGATAATATATGGGCTGCTCTCGGATTTGGAATTCTTTGGGGATTGATGATTTTTAATCTGGACAGATATATTGTTTCCTCCATCAAGAAAACCGGAACATGGTGGAATCAAATTTTAATGACAATTCCACGTTTGATTTTAGCAACATTTCTCGGAATCATTATCTCAAAACCTTTGGAGCTGAAAATTTTTGAGAAAGAAGTTAACAAACAGCTTAACACTATTATTCAAAGAAACAAGAAACAGTTGCAACTAGAAATGAATGGAAGAATTTTGCAGCAATCCGGACCTTTTGATACAGAAAAAAAACAAATTCAGAATCAAATTAAAACTTATCAGCTGGCTTATAATTCAGCTTCGGTTGAATTAGAAAAAGAAATCCTCGGAAAACAATCTGGTTTAACAAGCGGAAAAGTGGGTTATGGAACTAATGCCAAAAGAAAAGCTGAGCTTAAAGAACAAAAACGAGCCGACCTCGAGAATTACCAAAAGCAACAGCAAGAGCGTTTGCAGTATCTGGATAAAGAAATCTCAAAAGTCTATTCCAACCTCGAAACCGAAAGGAAATCGACAGAAAGCATCGAAGATAAATTCAATGGATTTGCAGCAAGATTGCAAGCGTTGGACGAGTTGGGAAAAAACTCGGCAATAATTGCTTTGGCGGCAAGTTTTATTATGGGATTGTTTGTCTGTTTGGAGATTTCGCCCGTTTTGATCAAATTGATTTCCCACGTTGGACCTTATGATTATCTTTTGGAAAAAACCGAGAATGAATTCAGACTATATTCTAAAGAAAAAATTACGAAAGGAAACTCATTAACGGATTACAGAATAAGAAAGTTTAATGATGATCTAAATAACAGGAGTGATTTATGATAATTATGTGTTAATTTTATTCTTTTTTTTTCTTATTTATATCATAATATTTGATTAGATTAGTAAAACAAATCAATTATTATGAAAAACTTTACATTATCATTAGTTGTGATAGCGATCATGGTATCTCCATCAATTGCAAAAGCGCAAGCAAGCGAGCCTTTCTTAGGACAGATTGCATTTGTACCATATAATTTTGTTCCAAAAAATTGGGCAGCTTGTAATGGACAATTGTTGCCAATTTCACAAAATCAAGCCCTTTTTGCATTGCTTGGTACAACATATGGGGGAAATGGAACCACTACGTTTGCTCTGCCGGACATGAGAGGCAGGGTTCTTGTTCACGAAGGTCAGGCTCCAGGAGGTTCTACCAATTATACGATGGGACAGACTGGTGGTTCAGAATCCGTGACGCTGCTAACAACTCAAATGCCTCCTCATTCGCATACCGTAAATGCTGTTACATCGGACGGTAATCAAAATACACCTACAAATACACTTCCGGCAGATACTAAACTTTTAGACAAAGAATATTCCGATGCAACAGCCAATACTACGATGAAATCTACGATGATCAATCCATCTGGAGGCGGACAGCCACACGAGAATAGACCTCCTTTTGTCACTTTGAAGTGCATTATCGCCTTGCAAGGTATATTCCCATCTCAATTCTAATGGATTATGAAATCGGCATATTTTATAGTTCTGGTATTAGGAAGCTCAGCTTTTGGCCAGACCATTACGTTTAAAGGTTGTTACAATCTATTCGAAGATCAGGTTTATACTTTCAATAAAACCGGTGTAGATGGGAATAATAAAAATATCTATATTACCACACCAGTTACCGGCGATCAAAATTGTGGAGGACTGGGAACGTGTGAATTAAAAATTCAGTGGAACAATAGCTTAAGTCGTTGGGAGCTTCTCGCCGACGAGGGTAATGGAACTTTTACTAATCCTTATATCATATTTCATAACTCCACAGGTAACAATAATGCTTCAAATCCTCCTGCTAATGATTTTGGAACTTGGGTAGAAAATACAGCAGTTACAAATGGTGCTTGTGGCGGAAATCTCACTTCATCAAACTCGACAATGACTGGTGATGTTCATACCAGTTTTCTTAATGTTTTAGATACTAAAAGTTCTAAAATACAGATTTTTCCTAATCCAGTTTCTGACTTTATAAGTATTTCGGGTCTAGAGTTTCCCGAGACTATTGAGATTTATAATACGGCTGGACAAATAGTGAAATCGCAAATGTTCAAAGAGCGAGCAAATGTGTCTTTCTTATCTACGGGAACTTATATTCTTCGAGTGAAAACAAAGGATTCTGCCATTCACGAATTCAAATTCATTAAAAAATAAAAAAAATCATAATTACAATAAAAGCTTCCAAATTTGGAAGCTTTGTTTATTTTAAATCACCTACAACAAAAGGCTGTTCTGCGTTATCATTATAATCTCTCATAAACCCGATTTCTTTTGATTTTGAAATAGTAGATTTGGAAGCACCAGAAAAACCGTCCCCAAAATCAATACTGAAATCGATATAACTCAATCTGTTTTTTGTAAACTGAATCTTATTATAAACAAGAATAATGTTCTTTTCTTTGAGATTTTTTTGCAAACTCATTAGGTCTTGTTTGGTCATTTCTTTGTTAAAAACAACGGCTATCACCTTTTTACTCGGAGCAAAAGATAATAAGCTTAAAGTAAAAACAGATAAAAATAAAAGGGGTAAAAGAGTAGTTTTTTTCATTGGTTTAATAACGCTGCAAAATTATAAAATTCTCATCAAACTTAACACCAAAGTTTTGATTTTTAATATATTTCTACTAAGTCTTATTTTTTTCAGAGAAAACAGCTTGTCAAATATTCTAATAGAAACAAAAAATCCAAATTGATTTATTCAACTTGGATTCTTGATTCTAGAGTATTTTTTACAAAGAATAATTCGGAGCTTCTTGTGTAATAATCACATCGTGTGGATGAGATTCTTTCAATCCGCTTCCTGTAATCATTACTAATTTCGAATCTTTTTGCAAAGCTTCAATATCTTTTGCGCCGCAATATCCCATTCCGGCACGAAGTCCTCCGGTTAATTGAAAAATTACATCTTCCAGTTTTCCTTTGTGAGGAACTCTTCCTTCGATTCCTTCCGGAACAAATTTCTTAGCTTCACTTTGGAAATAACGCTCTTTTCCGCCTCGTTTCATAGCAGAAAGAGAACCCATTCCTTGATAAGATTTGAATTTTCTTCCTTGGAAAATAATTTCTTCTCCCGGAGCTTCATCAGTTCCTGCTAATAGTGAACCTAACATTACTGCACCAGCTCCGCTTGCGATAGCTTTTACGATGTCTCCAGATAATTTGATTCCACCATCAGCAATCACGGTTACATTTTTCTTTTTAGCAAATTCGTAAACGTTATAGATTGCGGAAAGCTGAGGAACTCCAACTCCGGCAACCACTCTTGTTGTACAAATAGAACCTGGCCCAACACCAACTTTCAAAACATTAGCGCCAGCTTTTATCAAATCTTTTGCTGCATCTGCTGTTACGATATTTCCACCAACGATATCCAAGTCTGGAAACGTTTTTCTGATTTCAGAGATTTTATCCAAAACACCTTTCGAATGTCCGTGAGCTGAATCAATCGCAACGATATCAACACCGGCTTTTACTAATGCAGTAATTCTTTCAATAGTATCTTCGCCAACACCAACACCCGCGCCGACAATCAGTCTGCCGTTTTGGTCTTTGTTTGCGTTTGGATATTCTAATTGATTGTCAATATCTTTAATCGTAATCAATCCAACCAGCTTGTTTTTCTTGTCAACAATCGGAAGTTTTTCGATTCTGTTTTTTAGCAAAATTTCTTTCGCCTTTTCAAGATTCGTGTTTTTGTCAGAAGTGATGAGGTTTTCTTTGGTCATTATTTCTTCAACTTTTATATCAAGGTTTTCTTGATATTTCACATCACGATTGGTAATAATCCCGATAAGATAATCGTTTTCGTTAACTACAGGAAGTCCGGAAATTTTGTAATTCGCCATCAGCGCTTTAGCATCTGCCAAAGTATGGTCTTTTGACAACGTGACTGGATCGGCAATCATTCCATTTTCGGAACGTTTTACGCTGTTGACTTGCGCTGCTTGCTCTTCGATGGACATATTTTTATGAATGAATCCAAGGCCACCGACTCTTGCTAATGCAATCGCCAAATCTGCTTCTGTAACCGTATCCATTGCAGCGGAAACTATCGGAACATTAAGCGAAATTTTGTCTGTAAGTCTTGATTTTAGGGAAACCTGATTAGGTAAAACTTCTGAATAAGAAGGGACTAGAAGCACGTCATCGAAAGTGATGGCTGTCTCTACAATTTTGTTATGAATAGACATCTTTACTTTCTTTGCAAAATTAAGCTATTTTTATGGAATTTGAAAATATCGTAATTTATTTGATAAATAATTAATATTCAGAGAAATGATGATAGATTTTAATAATTGATAAGTGATAGTTGATAACTGATTTTCGGATTCTTAGTAATATCAATTATCATTAATCGATTATCATTAATCAAAATCTGCTGAGAATTCCCCAATGTATTTTCACTTCGTTGAATTTGAATGGATTACCGATTTCGTTTCCGTTGGAAATCTGGAAACTCATCAAACCGACGGGAAGAAAAAAGTTGAAACCCAAACCTACACTATAGAGTTTTGGTGTGATTCCCAGCGCTTTGTTGGACATCTGACCGTATTGCGCAAACAAATCGAAAAAGGCTTGGTCGTTGACGAGATATCGATATTCAGCGCCGGCACATGCGTAAAAATCGCTTATGAGACTCTGCTCATTGAAACCCCGCATCGAGTTCCAGCCTCCAAACCGAAAGAGTTCGTTTGTTGATAATTCGTTTTTTGAACTGAGTAATGCCGATTCTCCTTTGATATTGAGAAAGTGATTTCCTGACAAATTGAAGTTGTGTTCTGCAAAAAGGAAATATCGGGTTTGGTCAAATTTTTCCTGCGTATCGTCGTAAGTTGTCTTTAGGAAATCAGCTTCTACACGGATGTTACTTTTATTAACGAACAACGGAATGTCGCTTCCTGCGATATATTGATAATAAAGTCCAATCCCTTTTTTGCTGTAATCCCTACCGCTCGTGTAAAGCGAATCCAGAATCGCTGACGACTCAAAAGTTCCTTTGATACCAAGTTTTTGCTGCGGTGAAAGATGATAATAAACGGCAGGTAAAAATTTGACATTCGCAAAAGTGGAATCCTGACGGAAAATATTGACATTAATATTAAGACCAACATTACTTCCAAATGTGTACGGAATGTCGGTTTGCATATCAAAAGTTTGACCTTTGTCTGGATTTCTCTGCCAATAAACACCTATGCTTTCGAAGCTGTTGAACATATTTTTAAGAACGACATTCAGGGTTCCATTGACTGTAAATTTTTCGGAATCATTATTTCCAAAACCAATCATTCCATCAAAAGTATTTGTTTTTCGTTTCAGAGTGAAGAGAAAAACCTGTGTAGAATCTTTGGTAAATAATGTCTGAGGTGGTTTTTCCAACGAAACAAACTGATGATTTTGCAAAGATTGATTCATAGAAATCAAGTTCTTATCATCATAGTTTTTCCCCAAATATTGCTTTTTGAGGTTTTTAACGAATTGTTTCGGTAAACGGGTGTAACCTTTGAAAACAATGCCGTCGATTTTCCTCTGCGACGAAGGAACCACTGAGATTTTGACCGACGGAATTCCGTTTTCCATTTTCTGGAATTTGGTTTTCACACGATTGAAGGCGAAACCTTTGTTCCTGTATTTTTGATTGATATTTTTCTTGAGCGAATCTAAATTCTTGGTGTAAATTTCATTTTTCTGAAACTTCAAATCTGTAACTAAAGAATCTGAAAATTTGACATTGGCTTTGTTGAAATTTGGGCCTTTGTCGTAATAGATTTCTGTTCTGTCTTCGATTTTTTTAACGTCTTTCAGTTCTGTGAAGAAGTAAGAGTTTTCAGCTAAAGAATCCAAGAATTTAACTGCTTTCGCCGAATCAGGAACGATTTTTTTGGCGTTGGTTTCTTTATCGATGAGCCAATATTCTTTTTTCTGTGCGTTGATTAAACCACAAAAGGCACAAAAGAAAAAGAGGAATAGTATGTTTTTCAAAAGATTACAAAAGAAATTATCTTCGATTACTATCTTTTTTTTTCTTGATATATCGAACTTCTTTAACATTATTCTTCTGTGACTTTTGTGGTTATATAACAGAAAATCAATCCATTTTATTATACTTCTTCATCAGATTTTCGTAAGTATTCTGAGGAAGAATCCATTTCAAAGGAACGCCAATTTTCTGCCCGAATTTCCCAAAATAATAATGCGCTTTCCATTTTGATTTGCCCAAAAGCTGATCCACATAAATTGCAACATCCAAAGGTTCTGTTCCGTCGCCAACGTGAGAATTCATCAAAGCATAAACTTTATCAAAGACATTTTTATAGGCTTCGGAAACTTTTGTTTTCACTCGATTTTCAGCAATATTGGTTTTGATATCGCCTAAATGGAGCGAGCAAACGTGGATATTCCAAGGGTAAACTTCGTAGCGCATTGCTTCCGTCACTTTGTCTAATGCAGATTTGGAAGCGGAATAAAATCCTCGGAATGGTAATCCCATTTCGGAACCAATGCTGGAAACATTGATGATTTTTCCGGATTTCTGTTCTCTCATTTTTGGAAGAACGGCAGTCATCATTTGGACAGAACCAATCAAATTAAGATTGAATAACTTCGAAATATCTTCTTTCGTAGAATCTTCAACTGCGCCAACCATTCCCATTCCGGCATTGTTAATCAGAACATCGATTCTGGTTTCCGTTTTTAGGATTTCAGAAATGGCATTATCGATTTGATCTTTTTCGGTAATATCTGTAGGAATCGAAACGAAATAATCGGAGCTGACGACTTTTCTACTCAATCCGTAAACTTTGTTTCCTTTCTTCCCGAAATATTCTGCCAAGGCAAATCCAATTCCGGACGAAGCGCCTGTGATGATGATGGTTTTTGACATATTATTCAGTTTCTTGAGTTACAGCCCGGAAATCCTCCCAAAACTCAGGATAAGATTTTTCCACAACATCTTCGTTTTCGATATTTAATTCTTTAACCAAAGCAAACGGCGCAAAAGCCATCGCCATTCTGTGGTCGTTGTAAGTCGCAATAGAAATATTTTCTTCAGGTTCTGTGAATTCCGAAGATTCGATTTTTTCTACAGTGATATGTGTTTTTCCTCCAATTTTCAATAATTCATTTTGAAGCGCTACCAATCGGTCGGTTTCCTTTACTTTCAAAGTATGAAGTCCGGTAATCACAAACGGAATTTTCAAAGCCGTTGCCGTTACGCAAAGCGTTTGTGCAATATCAGGACAATCGTTCATATCCAACGAAATTAATTCCGGATATTCGAAAGCTGGTTCTGGCAAAAGTGTAATCGAATTTTCTGCATAATCAGAAACTGTGTTGATTCCGAAATATTTCCAGTAAATTTCTTTAATCACACTATCGCCTTGCAGAGATAATGTGTGATAGCTTTTTAATGTAATTGATTTTCTTCCAATCGCTGCCAAAGAATAAAAGTAAGAAGCAGAAGACCAATCGCTTTCTACTTCGTAATGTTCGATTCTTGCATTTTCTGGATGAGGCAGGATTTCGATGGTGTTTTCTGCCAAATGAGACTTGATTCCGATTTCATTTAGGATTTTCAAAGTCATTTCGAGGTAAGGACGTGATGTGATTTCGCCTTCCAATTCTAAGGTCAAGCCGTTTTCTAATTTTCCTCCGATTAATATTAAAGAAGTTAAAAACTGGCTGGAAACATTCGCTGAAATTTTAACCGAATTTTTCTCCAATTTCTTTCCAATGATTTGCAACGGCGGAAAACCTTCTTTCTCAAGATAAGTAATATCCGCACCTAGCGATTGAAGTGCATCTACCAAGGGTTTGATAGGGCGGTTTTTCATTCTCTCAGAACCTGTCAGAATGGTTTTTCTGCCTTCAAAAATGGAATAATAAGAAGTCAAAAAACGCATCGCAGTTCCGGCGTGATGAATATCAATAGTTTCGGAATCGGATTCCAAAGCTTTTTTGAGTAACGTTGTGTCCTGAGAATTGGAAAGATTGAGCATATCAATATTCCCAAACAATTTCCCTAAAATCAAAAGACGGTTCGAAATACTTTTCGAACCGGTAATTTGAATATTTTTTCCGTCTATAAGTTCAGACTTTTTTATAATCATAATTTGTCAGATGTCAGATGTTAGATGTCAGATGTCAGAATTAATAAAACTTCCAACTTCGGACATCCAACACCCGACTATTTTTTTAATTTTACGTTATTCTGATGTCGGTCTTTGTCTCTATCAGTTTTGATTTTCATTTTTTTATCGAATGCGGATTGCAAATCTGTTCCGGTTTGATTAGCTAAACAAAGCGTTACAAAAAGAACGTCAGCTAATTCTTCGCCTAAATCTTTGGATTTGTCGGATTCTTTTTCAGATTGTTCGCCGTATCTTCTGGCAATAATTCTGGCCACTTCGCCAACTTCTTCCGTTAGCATTGCCATATTCGTCAACTCATTGAAATAACGGACACCAATGGTTTTTATCCATTTGTCAACCTGTTTTTGAAGTGTTGTGATTTCCATTATTGATAAGCGCCTATTGTTAGAGAACCCGTTCTGGGATTACCAACGATATCTGTTGAAGTAACATTATTTGTCCCAACTCCTTTTCCTTTTGCTGGTGAATCGTCTTTCACTCTTAAGTTCATCTTTTGAGTAAAATAGTTCTGGAATTTTGGATCTTGATTTGAAATATTAGTATTACCAATGGTTAAACCAGAATTAGAAGTAAATTTCAACAATGAATTTTTGAATTCATATTGAAAAGCTAAGACATTTCCATTAGATTTATTAATTGAAATCATATCCGGTGTATCTCCATAAATAATTGAATTATTGACATTTAATTTAAAATCTCCAATCTCGGGTTCTCCATCTTCATTTTGCCAAATATCACTTGCGTAGATTCCCAATGCAGACATCGAAGGATTCAAATTCCAGTAATTAGCAAGAGTACAATAATTTAAATTATAGGTTCCTCCAGCAGCAATTGCAAAGTCTGCTTCTCCACAATTATTCATTACCACATTATTCATTGTAAGATTGGAATGGATCCCATAAACACCTACGTTTTGAAATGTATGAATAATAGTATTATTGATGGTTGCAGTATTTTTTTTGAGTTGCAGACCAACATTTCCACCAAATAATTTTCCGTAATTCATATTAAGAAGAGAACCTTCTTCCATTTTGATTCCGTTCCAGTTGGCAGGAAGCGTATCGTATTTTGTGTCACTTCTATCGCCTCGGAAAATCACTTCTTCTCCTAAAGCTCCATTTATAGTTAAACCCGAATTTTTTGCGAAATTCATTCCGCTGTTTTTTCGGAAATAGACTTTGGTTCCTTTTTCCATTGTCAAAGTTTTACCTTCAGCAACATTTAGGTTACCGAAAATTACTTTCACTTTATCTTTAGTCCAAGTTGTATTATCATTAATTGTTACAGGATTATCTCCGGTTTGAATAAAATATTCAGCATCCTGAACTACAGAAAATAATGTTACTTTTTGTTCGCCTGCTGGTGTATTGAAAACCACTTTGTCTTCGGCAATAGCTTCTGGAGCATTGGCAACAGGTGCAATTTCTACAAAAACATACAGACTGTCCTTTTTTCTCAGCGCCACATTTTCGAAACTTGTTCCTACTTTTCCATCTACATTGATTCTGTAAAGAGAACCACTTCCGCCTTCCAAAGCAATTCTTGGAATCAGAACATCCTTATTTTCATTATTATAAACCTTTACAGCATAGGTTTCTGAACGCATTTGGTTGTAAACGGTGTCACAAAAAACGGTGTCTGTAGAAAATCTCAAAAGTTGAGTTGGCGATTCAAAAGAAATATCATCACGATTACAGCCTGCTAGAAGCAAAAGTGACCAAAATGTGATGCCAAGGAATATTTTTAGTTTCATTTATCTTGTTTAATCTTCAAAACTACAAAATTTAAATTTTTATTTTGTGAAGAGGAAGATATTTTTAATAATAAAGAAAAACCCTTTCAGAGTTTCAAACTATGAAAGGGTTGTAGTTTTAAGATATCATCTTTAATCTTTAATAAATTTCTTAGTTATGATTTCTCCAGTTCTTGTAATTGCGGAAATAATATAAGTTCCTTTTGCGAGTTTTGAAACATTAATGGATTTTTCAGGATTAGGGATTTGTTTGATAATTTTACTAGAAAAATCTGATATTGTAATATTTGAAACTTCTTCTGAAAAATTGAGAATGTCTTTTGCTGGATTTGGAAAAATATTTAGAGTTGTCGATTTTATATCATTAACACTTAACGCAACCCCATTAACTGTAAATGGAATTCTTTCTGATTCGATATTTCCTGCATAAACCGCTGCTACATAGCCTGTAAATCCGTAGCCATTATTAGTTGTTAGAAAAGAACAATCTGCTGTTTGTCCAAAATCCGGATTACAGCTTAATTCAAAAGAATTTACATTTTGGAATCTATATAAATTATTATCACTATAAATATTATATCCAATCAATTCATTATGTGGTGTTTGGGGTTCTTGCCAGCCAAGCGAAAAATAATTCTGCATATTAGCATACCAATGATTCCAACTTATATTTTGAACAGGATTATTTTGCCCAAATCCTAAGTTAGACATAATGATTGTAGAAATAAAAAGGAAAGATTTTTTCATAGGTTAAGTTTTTTTATAAAAATAATGATTTTCAATGAAATCCAAATATTAATTTAAAAACTAACTAACATTTGTTAGTTTAATAAAAAAGTGTATTTTTGAATAAATCACATTCAATTATCCAAACTGAGAATAATGGACTGAATGTCAAATGTTTAAATATGGAAATAATCCAAAAGCATTTTTTAAACAAAGAAACTAGCCTGACTGATTTACTGAAATCAGCTTATCGCCTGATGTTTACGGCAAAAACAATGACCGATTTGTTCGAGCAGGAAAAAAAGATCACTTCAAAATACGTTCACGCCACTTCTCGGGGACACGAAGCAATTCAGTTGGCTTTGGGAATGCAATTGTTGCCACAAGATTTTGTGAGTCCTTATTATAGAGATGATTCGATTTTGTTGGGCGCTGGAATTACACCTTACGAATTGATGCTTCAGCTTTTAGCAAAGAAAGACGATCCATTTTCCGGAGGAAGAACATATTATGCACATCCAAGTTTACGAAGAGATGATTTTCCAAAAATGATTCATCAAAGTTCTGGAACAGGAATGCAGGCAATTCCAACAACCGGAATTGCAATGGGAATGAAGTATAAGGAAGAGATCGGAATTGATGATAATCTTGATGAAAAGCCAATCGCAGTTTGTTCACTCGGCGATGCAAGCTGTACAGAAGGCGAAGTTTCTGAAGCGTTTCAAATGGCAGCCTTGAAACAATTGCCGATTCTTTATCTAGTTCAGGATAACGAATGGGATATTTCTGCCAACGCCAAAGAAATCCGTGCACAGGATATTACAGAATATATGCAAGGTTTCAATGGCATCGAAACCAGAACAATTGACGGAACTGATTTTATCAAATCTTACGAAACCGTAAAAGAATGCATCAGAATCATCCGTGAAGAACGCCGACCAATGCTCATTCACGCGAAAGTTCCGTTGCTCAATCATCATACTTCCGGCGTACGAAAAGAATGGTATCGCGATGATTTGGAAGAATGCGCGAAAAATGACCCATTGATAAAACTTAGAAATAAACTTTCAGAATTCAGCATAGAAGATTCAGAAGTTGAAACCATAGAAAAAGAAGTTCAGGATTTGGTAAGAACTGATTTTGAAAATGCAATTTTAGCAGAAGACCCAAAACCTGAAGATGCTTACAAACACGATTTTGCACCAACGCTAATCACCGAAGAAAAAGGAGAGCGTTCTCCAAATGGAAAAATTCCGACGGTAATGGTAGATTGTGCATTATTCGCCATCAGAGAATTGATGCAGAAACATCCGGAAGCTTTATTATATGGACAAGATGTTGGTCTTAGATTAGGAGGTGTTTTCCGTGAAGCGATTACTTTAGCGGCTCAATTCGGAGAGAAACGAGTTTTCAATACGCCGATTCAAGAAGCATTTATCGTTGGCTCAACCGTCGGAATGAGTGCGGTTGGATTGAAACCAATTGTGGAAGTTCAATTCGCAGATTACATTTGGCCTGGCCTGAATCAATTGTTCACGGAAGTTTCCAGAAGTTATTATTTGTCTAATGGGAAATGGCCGATTTCGATGATTCTCCGAGTTCCGATTGGCGCTTATGGAAGTGGCGGACCTTATCATTCTAGTTCGGTGGAAAGTGTTTTATGTAATATTAAAGGAATCAAAATCGCTTATCCTTCAACAGGTGCAGATTTGAAAGGTTTGATGAAAGCCGCTTTTTACGACCCGAATCCGGTTGTAATGCTGGAACATAAAGGTCTTTATTGGTCAAAAATCGAAGGAACCGAAGCCGCAAAAACCATTGAACCGGACGAAGATTACGTTATCCCGTTTGGAAAAGCAAGAGAAGTTTTACTCTGTGATAATCAAAAAGATAAACCGACTTTAACAATCATTACCTATGGAATGGGCGTTTATTGGGCTTCAAATGCAGCGAAAGAATTTGATAATCAAATCGAAATTATAGATTTAAGAACTCTTGCACCTTTGGATGAAAACCGAGTTTTCGAAAGTGTGAAAAAACATAACCGATGCATTGTTTTGACAGAAGAGCCTGTGAATAACAGTTTTGCACAAAGTTTGGCTGCAAGAATCAATGAAAATTGTTTCAGACATCTGGATGCTCCGATAAAAGTAGTTGGAGCAAAGAATCTTCCTGCAATTCCCATTAATTCTGAATTGGAAAAAGAAATGCTGCCGAACACAGAAAAATTAATTAAAGAAATAGAACAATTGTTGAAATATTAGTTGATAGTTTTTGGTTGACAGTTGAGAGATTCATCAATTGTAAAAAATCAAATCTTAGCTGAGCGTTAGCGCCTTTGCGAACCTTAAAAATATTTTCAATAATGAAGAAAAAATCTTTGCGGACTTTGCGTTCAAAAAATAAGATTATTTAAAATGGAATTAGATTTAACCACAGATAAAAAAATCAAAATCAATAAAAAAGAATTGATTTTGGAAGAAGCCGCAAAACTCTTCAAAGAGAAAGGTTTTGGCGGAACCAGTATGCGCGACCTTGCGGAAAAAGTGGGAATGGAAGCTGCAAGTATGTATAATCATATTAAATCCAAAGATGAAATTCTGGAATTGATATGTTTCAAAATTGCCAATCAATATATTTCGCAACTTCAGGAAATCGAAAATACGAACCAAAATTTTCAGGAAAAACTGAGAGCAATTATAGGACTTCACGTTCAGTTGATTATTGAAGATGCAGCCTCGGTTTCTGTAGCGAATAACGATTGGAAATATCTTTCGGAAGAAAAGAAAAATCAATACAAGCAAATCAGAAAATCCTACGAAAAAAGCTTTGCAAACATCATAGAACAGGGAATGGAAAACGGAGAATTCAAAAAAATGAATGTTTCTGTAGCACTTTTCACGATGTTATCTTCTTTAAGGTGGATTGAACTTTGGTACAAACCAAGCCGCGAAATCACACCGCAGGAATTGGAAGAAGATTTGAAAACCTTGCTAATGAATGGTTTGAATAATTAGATTGAATATTAACCTTTGCTAAGTTTTACGCCTTTGTGAACCTTAAACTATTTTCAATAATTTTAAAAAAATCTTTGTGCACTTTGTGTTCAAATAATAAATAAGAATGTCAACAACATTTCATCCATTACGAGTAAAAAAAGTCAAGAAAGAAACACCCGATTGTGTTTCGGTGAGTTTTGATGTTCCTGCAGAATTATCGGAACAATTCAAATTCACGCAAGGACAATACTTGACATTCAGACAAATGAATGGCGAGCAGGAATTCCGTCGTTCTTATTCGATTTGCGCAAGTCCGTGCGAAGGCGAATTAAAAGTCGCTGTGAAAAAAGTTCCCGAAGGATTGTTCTCTTCTTTTATGAACGAAAACCTGAAAGAAGGCGACATTCTGGAAGTAATGCCTCCGATGGGAAAATTCTACACAGAACTTAATCCTGAAAATAAAAAAACTTATGTAGCTTTTGCTGCAGGAAGCGGAATTACGCCGATTATTTCGATTATCAAATCTGTTTTAAAAAATGAACCGCAAAGTCAGTTCATTCTGATTTACGGAAACAAAAATAAAGGAACGATTATTTTCAAAGAAGAAATTGAAGCTTTGAAAAACCGTTTTATGGAACGATTGAGTATTTATCACATTCTCAGCCGAGAGGTTGGCGATGCAGATTTATTGAGCGGAAGAATCAATTCCGAAAAAACTGAGTCTTTTATCAAGAATATCATTCCGGCAGAAAAAATCGATGAGGTTTTCCTTTGCGGACCGGAGGAAATGATTCTAAGTGTGAGAGATACTTTAATCCAATCAGGAGTTGAAGCTAAGAAAATTCATTTCGAATTATTCTTCAGTGCGGCTTCGGCGGAAAAGAAAAAAGAACACGAGCTGGCAGTTAATAAATCCGATGATGACTTTAGTAAAGTCACAGTAAAATTAGATGCAACAGCTTTGAAATTGGATTTGGCTTATCACGGACCAACGATTTTGGATGCCGCTTTACAAAACGGAGCAGATTTGCCTTACGCTTGCAAAGGTGGAGTTTGTGCGACGTGCAAATGTAAATTAGAGAAAGGCGAAGTAGAAATGGACATCAATTATTCCTTGGAACCGGACGAGATAGCAGCAGGGTTTATTTTGTCTTGTCAAGCGCATCCACGTTCGGAAGAAGTAATTGTGAATTTTGATATTAAATAGAATTGAAAATTAAGCAATGAAGAAAATTGTCATAATTTCTATAGGAGCTTTGATATTTATTCTAATTGGTGTATTTGCTTTTCAAAGATATTATTTTAGTGAAGAGAAAATTAGAGAAAGACAAGTTGAAACTTGGAATGAAAGAGTAAATGAGTTTAAAAATTCTAAATCGGGAAAGATTGATTTGACAAATGAAATCAATTTGAGATGGACAGTAAAAGATTTTAGTTCTGAAAATCATAAGATAGAATATTGTGAAAATCAAGATGCAAAGTATATCTGCAAAATTGATAATAATGATTGGTATGGTTCTGATTTCAAAATGGATTTACCAAAAAATGAATTAAAAAGTTTAACAATTTATGTTGATGACAAATATATTAAACTTGATGTGTCGCAAATGTTCAATCCCAACAATAGTGGAGAGTTAGATAAAAATCAATTTAAAATTAAAAAAGAAAAAGACTTTTATATTTTATATGGATTCTTTTCTGACGGTGCAGGAACTTATACCACAAGTTGGAAAATTAAAAATGGAAAGTCCGAAAGAAATAAAATTTCGAATGATGAAGAAGATTTCAAATGGCAGAATGAAAAATAGAATTTTAAAATCCTTCGCTGAGTTTACGCCTTTGCGAACTTAAAACATTTAATATTTAAAAAAACTTTGCACTCTTTGCGTTTAAATAAAATTCCATTAAACAAAAACATTATGGAAACAACAGAAATCAATTTAGAAGAACATTTTCAGAATAAAATAGACAGCGAAATCCGTATCGAGCCAAAAGACTGGATGCCTGATGCGTACAGAAAAACTTTAGTTCGCCAGATTTCTCAGCACGCCCATTCCGAGATTGTCGGGATGCTGCCGGAAGCGAACTGGATTACGCGCGCACCAACTTTAAACCGAAAGAAAATCCTGTTGGCAAAAGTTCAGGATGAAGCCGGACACGGACTTTATCTCTATTGTGCTGCTGAAACTTTGGGAGTTACGAGAGATGAAACGATTAACGATTTACATTCCGGAAAAGCTAAATATTCCAGCATTTTCAATTATCCAACTTTGACTTGGGCAGATATGGGCGCAATCGGCTGGCTGGTTGACGGCGCAGCAATTCTGAATCAGGTTCCACTTTGCAGAGCGTCTTATGGACCCTATGCTAGAGCAATGGTTAGGATTTGTAAAGAAGAAAGTTTCCACCAGAGACAAGGTTACGAACTGATGATGAAACTCGCACAAGGTTCGCCGGAGCAAAAAGCAATGGCTCAGGATGCGTTCAACCGTTGGTGGTGGCCGACTTTGATGATGTTCGGACCAAAAGATGCAGACTCCGGAAATACAGAATTATCAATGAAATGGCGAATCAAACGCTTTACCAATGACGAGTTGAGACAGCGTTTTGTAGATGTTTCCATTCCTCAGGCAGAATATCTTGGCTTGACTATTCCAGACCCGGATTTGAAATTCAATGAAGAAACCGGACATTACGAATTCGGAGAAATCGATTGGGATGAGTTTTGGAAAGTGGTGAAAGGTAACGGACTTTGCAACAAAGAAAGAATCGAAACCCGCAAAAAAGCCTTCGATGACGGCGCTTGGGTAAGAGAGGCCGCCACTGCTTATCACGAGAAAAGAAAATTAAGAGAAGAACAAAACAGAAAAACAGTCTAATCTTTTGTAACGCAAAGGCGCAAGTGCTGTGACAAATTAATGTTATAAGTCGCAAAACTTAATTTGAAGTTTATAGTTTGCGACTTAAAACAGAATCAAAAAAGAAAAAAAATTGTGCCTTTGCGATAAAATCAACAATAAAAAACAGATAGATTAAAGTCTATTACCTCTAATCTATCCGTCTCTAATCTGAAATATTATGCAAAATACAGAATGGCCACTTTACGAGGTTTTTATCAGAAGCAGACAAGGTCTCGACCATAAGCACGTCGGCAGTCTTCACGCTGCTGATGCAGAAATGGCAATACAAAATGCACGTGACGTTTACACGAGAAGGATGGAAGGTGTCAGCATTTGGGTTGTAGAATCCAAGCATATCCACGCTACCAATCCCGATGATTCCGAGGCATTTTATGAGCCTTCGGAAGACAAAGTTTACCGTCATCCAACGTTTTACCACGTTCCGGAAGAAGTGAAAAATATGTAATATGATTTTTATGGCAGCTTAATCCGCCTTCCGCTCCCGCTATCCGCCTTTGGCGGATGAGCTCCGCTCAAGTCGGGCTGCTGTAATTCAACGTTTAAAAAGAGCGTTATTAAAAATGGAAAACAATCAAAACAACTGGCTCAATTATATTCTGCATCTTGCAGACACAAGCCTGATTCTCGGACAGCGTCTTTGCGAATGGTGCGGAAAAGGCCCGGTTCTGGAGCAGGATATTGCAATGTCTAATATTGCTTTGGATTTGTTGGGAGAATCTTCCAACTATTATCAATATGCAGCAGAAATTCAGAATGAAGGAAAAACGGAAGACGATTTGGCTTTCCTGAGAAATGAACGAGAATTTAAGAATTTACTTTTAGTTGAAAGAGAAAACGGACATTTTGGAGACACCATTGCAAGACAATTTTTCTTCGATGCCTATCATCATCTTTTATTGACTGAACTTAAACATCATTCCGATTTGAAACTCGCTTCCATTGCCGAAAAATCTCTGAAAGAAGTCACTTATCATTTAAAATGGAGTAGCGAATGGATGATTCGTTTAGGCGATGGAACAGAAGAAAGCCATAACAAAATTCAAAAATCAGTTGAAAGTATTATTGATTTCACAGATGAGATGTTTATTCCAACCAACTGGGAATTAGAATTAATTGAACAAAATATGATTCCAGATATCAGAACTTTCCGAACAAAATGGGAAGCCAAAGTTCTTGAAATCCTGAATGAAGCAACTTTGTCCGTTGATTTCTCAAAATCAAGACAGTTAACTGGCGGAAAAGATGGAAAACACACCGAGAAAATGGGTTACATCTTAGCAGAAATGCAAATGATGCAACGCACTTATCCTAATATGGAATGGTAGAAATTAATATTAAAAATCTGATTAAAAGTCTTCGACAAGCTCAGACTGACACGTTTTAATTGAAATGGTTAGTATCAGAGATGTCACACTGAGCTTGTCGAAGTGTCTTGTCGACTTTTAAAGAATATAATTGTAAATAAATTTTGCGTTTTTGCGATAAAAACAAAAATGACAGTCATAGAAGAACATATCTGGAAAATATTAGAAGAAATTCCAGACCCGGAAATTCCCGTTCTCAATCTTTTGGATTTGGGAATAATCCGTGATGTGATTCTCAATGAAGACGAAATCGAAATTGTGGTAACGCCAACTTATTCCGGTTGTCCTGCAACATCGATGATTAATATGGCGATTAAAATGAAACTGATTGAAAAAGGTTTCAATAATATTAAATTGACCAATCGATTAAGTCCGGCTTGGACCACCGATTGGATGACGGAAGAAGGAAAACAAAAACTGAAAGCTTATGGCATTGCACCGCCTGTTTATTCAAAAAATAATGACGAATTATTTTCAAAAATGGATGAGGTCGAATGTCCGCTTTGTGGCTCAAAACACACCCATTTGGTAAGTCAGTTTGGTTCTACAGCTTGCAAAGCATTGTATCAATGCGATGACTGTAAGGAACCTTTTGATTATTTTAAATGTCATTAATTTGGTAGATGGTTATTAGTTGACAGTCGTTTGATTTAGACTAAAACAAATAAATATTTCTTCGCTGAGTGCTAACGCCTTTGCGAACTTAAAAACAGTTTGTCGTAAAAAAATCTTTGCGCTCTTTGCGTTAAAATATTAGAAAATGAAAATGAAAATAGGAATAGTCGGTAGCGGCGCAATGGGAAGCGGAATTGCGCAGGTTTTGGCAACAGCAGGAAACAAGGTTTTGTTGTATGACAACAATCCGCTTGCTGTAGAAAAAGCGGGACAAAATCTCGAAGCTCAATTCCAGAAATTAGCAGAAAAAAAGCTGACTTATGAAGAAGCGGAAACCTATTTCGTTAATATCCGATTGAGCGATAAATTATCGGAATTAAAAACTTCCGAATTAATCATCGAAGCGATTGTTGAAGATTTGGAAATCAAAAAAGAATTGTTTCAAAAATTAGAAAGCTTAGTTTCTGAAGATTGTATTCTGGCAACTAATACTTCATCTTTATCTATTGCGTCGATTGCATCGGCTTGTCAAAAACCGAATCGTGTGATTGGGATCCATTTTTTCAATCCTGCACCTTTGATGGCTTTGGTTGAGATTATTCCAGCCGTTCAGACAGATAAAGATTTAATTTTGAAAACGAAAACCTTAGTAGAAAGCTGGAAAAAGCTTCCCGTTATTGCAAAAGATACACCTGGATTTATTGTAAATCGTGTAGCAAGACCTTTTTACGGAGAAGCAATCAGAATTTTGGAAGAAGGAGTTGCGGACTGTGCAACTATTGATTTTGCAATGACAAGTTTAGGAGGATTCAGAATGGGACCGTTTCAATTGATGGATTTCATTGGTCACGATGTCAATTATAGAGTGACGGAAAGTGTCTTCAAAGAATTTTTCTACGACCCGAAATTTAAACCGTCTTTCACACAAAAAAGATTACTCGAAGCAGGATTTTTTGGAAAGAAATCTGGAAGAGGATTTTATGATTATTCTCCAAATGCTGAACAATCAAAACCGAATGAAAATCCGGAATTATTAGAATCAATATTCAAAAGAATCTTGGTAATGTTGATGAACGAAGCTGCAGACGCTTATTTCTTAGACATCGCATCAGCAGAAGACATCGATTTGGCAATGAAAAAAGGCGTGAATTATCCAAAAGGATTACTAAAATGGGCAGATGAATTTGGTTTAGCAAATCTTGAAAAAGAATTAGATCAGCTTTATAACTACTATCACGAAGACCGCTACAGATGCAGTCCAGTCATTAGAAACTTAGTAAAACAGAATAAAACTTTTTATTAATAAAACTTTGAACCACATAGACACGTAGTTTTCATAAAGTTTAAATAGTTCACGCAAACTATTTCTTCTTTAGCTTTTAAAATTTCATTCTTAATTCTATGTGCCTATGTGGTCAATTAAAATTAATAATAGGAATCATTTATCGATTATCATTAATCAATCATAAAAAATGAAGAACGTATATATAATAGACGGAGTAAGAACGCCAATCGGGAAGTTGAAAGGAAGTTTATCTTCTGTTCGTCCCGATGATATGGCGGCTTTTGTCATCAAAAAACTATTGGAGAGAAATCCAAACATAGACCAAAGCAGAATCTATGATGTTGTTTTAGGTTGTGCTAATCAAGCAGGCGAGGACAACCGAAATATCGCAAGAATGTCGGCTTTGTTATCAGGTTTGGATTATCACGTTCCCGGCGAAACGGTGAATAGACTTTGCGCTTCTGGTTTGTCGGCAGCGATTAATGCAGCAAGAGCGATTCAGGTTTGCGATGCTGATTTGATGATTTCCGGTGGTGTTGAAAATATGACGCGTGGACCATTAGTGATTTCAAAATCCGAAAATCCTTTTGGTGGTGATGCGAAAATCTATGACACCACTTTCGGCTGGCGTTTCATCAATCCTAAAATGAAAGAAATGTACGGCGTTGATGCAATGGGCGAAACAGCAGAAAACTTGGCGGAACGAGATAACATTTCCCGTGAAGACCAGGATTTGTTTGCTTTCAATTCTCAACAAAAAGCAAAAGCGGCTCAGGAAAACGGAAGATTATCTCAGGAAATTGTTGCGGTAAATATTCCACAAAGAAAAGGTGAAGATTTGATTTTTGACAAAGATGAATTTCCTAAAAACGATACAACTCTTGAAGGTTTATCAAAACTAAGAACAGCTTTCAAAAAAGATGGAACAGTCACAGCAGGAAATGCTTCCGGATTGAATGATGGTGCAGCGGTCAATTTATTAGCATCAGAAAATGCGGTTAAAGAATTTGGATTAACACCAAAAGCTAGAATTGTTTCAAGTGCTGTTGTCGGTGTTGAACCAAAGTTTATGGGAATTGGTCCTGTAAAAGCCGCTGAATTGGCATTGAAAAAAGCTGGTTTGTCATTTAATGATATAGATATTATTGAATTGAATGAGGCTTTTGCAGCTCAAAGTTTAGCTTGCATCAGAGCTTGGGGATTGGATGACAACGATTCGATAATCAATCCAAATGGCGGTGCAATTGCGCTTGGTCATCCACTCGGAATGAGCGGCGCAAGAATTCTGAATTCCGCAATGTATGAACTTCAGAATCAAAATAAAAAATATGCGCTGGCAACAATGTGTGTAGGATTAGGACAAGGTTTTGCAGTGATTATTGAGAAAGTTTAATCAGACTAATAGATAATAGACTAATAGAAAATAGACATTTTAAAATCAATCATCTATCCGTCTATTATCTCTAAGTCTAAAAAATAAAATTATGCAACTAGAAAATTACGCGCTCGGTAGATGGATAAAAGGTGAAGGAGAAGGTCAAGCTTTATATAATTCTATCAATGGAGAATTGGTAGCAACGGCAACTTCCAAAGGTTTGGATTTTGGCGAAATGATGGATTATGCCAGAAAAGTAGGTGGTCCAGCTCTTAGAAAACTGACTTTCCAAGAAAGAGGATTGATGTTGAAGAAACTTGCTTTTCATCTGATGGAAAAGAAAGATATTTTCTACAAAGTAAGTTGGGCAACTGGTGCTACCACAGCAGATTCTTGGGTGGATATCGAAGGCGGAATCGGAAATCTGTTTTCTAATGCATCTTTGAGAAGACAATTTCCGGACTTACCTTACTATATAGATGGTGATTCAGTCAAACTTTCGAAAGAAGGAACTTTTATCGGTCATCACATCTGTACACCGAAACGAGGTGTTGCAATTCATATCAATGCGTTTAATTTTCCGGTTTGGGGAATGTTGGAGAAAATTGCGGTCAATCTTTTGGCTGGTGTTCCGGCAATTGTGAAACCTGCAACAGCGACAAGTTTCCTGACCGAAGTTGTAGTTAAAGAAATCATAGCTTCTCAAATTTTACCTGAAGGAAGTCTGCAATTGATTTGTGGTTCAGCTAACGGAATTTTGGATAATGTAACAATGGAAGATGTTGTGACATTTACAGGTTCGGCTTCTACAGGAAAAATGCTGAAAGCACATCCAAAAATTGTTGAAGAATCTGTGTCTTTTAATCTGGAAGCAGATTCTTTGAATGCAATGGTTTTAGGCGAAGATGCAAAACCCGGAACAGCGGAATTTGATTTGTTCATCAAAGAAGCAACGCGTGAAATGACGACCAAAGCTGGGCAAAAATGTACAGCAGTCAGACGATTGTTGGTTCCTACAAATTTAGTTGAGGATGTTCAGATTGCACTTGGACAAAGACTTTCCGGAGTTGTAATAGGTGACCCGAATGTCGAAGGCGTTAGAATGGGTGCTTTAGCCAATAAAGACCAGGTGAAAGAAGTTTCTGAGAAAGTTCAGGAATTGTCGAAAACTCAGAAAATTGTCTTCGGAAATCTTGATAATTTTGAAGTGAAAGGTGCAGACAAAAACAAAGGCGCATTCATTTCTCCGATTTTATTCCTTAATTCAGACCCGTTTAAATATACAGATTGTCATAACATCGAAGCTTTTGGACCTGTGAGTACAATTATTCCTTATAATAATTTGGACGAAGCGATTGAATTGTCAAGAATGGGAAAAGGTTCACTTTGTTGTTCTGTTGTGACGGCTGATGACGATTTTGCAAGAGATTTTGTTATCGGAGCCGCATCAATGCACGGAAGGATTTTGATTCTCAATTCCGATTGCGCCAAAGAAAGTACAGGTCACGGTTCGCCATTGCCAATGCTGATTCACGGAGGTCCCGGAAGAGCTGGCGGTGGAGAAGAAATGGGCGGAAAACGCGGCGTTCTTCATTATATGCAAAGAACTGCAATCCAAGGTTCGCCAACGACTTTGACACATATTACTCAGCAATATCAATACGGCGGAAAACAATGGGAAGATAACATTCATCCATTCAGAAAGCATTTTGAAGAATTAAAAATCGGCGAAACTTACATCACGGCAAAACATACGGTTACAGAGTCAGATATTACTAACTTTGCGAATGTTTCTGGCGATAATTTCTATGCGCATATGGATGCAACGTCTTTGGAAGGAACAATTTTCGAAGGACGAGTTGCTCACGGGTATTTCATTCTGAGTAAAGCTGCAGGTTTGTTTGTTGATGCAAGAAAAGGTCCTGTTTTACTGAATTACGGCTTGGATGAATGTCGATTTGTAAAACCCGTTTATCCCGGAATGACAATTGGTGTGAAGTTTACCTGCAAAGAAAAAATCAATCAGGAAAAACGCGACGAAGAAGATATTGCAAAAGGAATTGTGCGTTGGTTAGTTGACGTTTATGACGAAACCGGAGAAACAGTTGCGATTGCTACAATTCTTACAATGGTCAAAAAACTTAATCAAGAATAAACTTAAGAAACAAGAGAAAAGAATAAAGATAAAAGATTGCGATTCAATATTTTAAATCTTTTAACAATTCAATTATTTAATATTAATTAATGGAAGCTTACGTAAAATCAAACATAGAAAACGGAATCGGAACCATCGAGTTTTTTCATCCTCAAAGTAATTCAATGCCGAGTTCTCAACTTAGAAATCTTGTTGAAGAGATTAATAATCTTAGTAAAAATGATGAGGTCAAAGTCATTAATCTAAAAAGTGGAGGAGACAAAGCATTTTGTGCAGGCGCATCTTTTGACGAATTGATTTCAATCAAAGATTTTGAAACTGGAAAAACATTCTTTTCCGGTTTTGCGAATGTCATTAATGCAATGAGAAAATCTCCAAAACTAATTATCGCCAGAATCCACGGAAAAGCTGTTGGTGGCGGTGTTGGAATTGCTTGCGCTGCGGATTATACTTTTGCAACGGAAAATGCTTCTGTAAAACTAAGTGAATTGGCGGTCGGGATTGGTCCTTTCGTGATAGGACCTGTTGTAGAAAAGAAAATTGGAACGTCATCTTTTGCACAATTAGCAATTAATGCAACCGAATTTTACTCTGCAGAATGGGCGCAGGAAAAAAATCTGTACCAAGATGTTTATGAAACACCCGAAGAAATGGATGCAGAAATTAATATCCTTGCTGAAAAATTAGCCAAATCAAATCCGGAAGCAATGTCTCAACTGAAAGAAATTTTCTGGAAAGGAACAGATCATTGGGATGACTTATTAGCAGAACGAGCCGGAATTAGTGGAAGTCTGGTTCTGTCTGATTTTACTGTGAATGCGATTAATCAATTTAAGAATAAATAAAAATCGCCCTTCTCAACGGAAAGGCGATCTGATTCTCATGGAGACTAATCTATCTATCTAAAATTCCCCAAGAGTTTTCATCATAACGTGTGTTTTTAGGATCTCTTTTACAACTAACTCTTAATTTCTATGGTGTATTGTTTGATTTTGATATGACAAAAATAAGCTGCATTCGAGAGATAATTTTCAGTAGAAATTACCAATTTTAAGATTGCGTATTTTTACTGAATCTGTCCATATAACATAAAAAAACCTCGTCCATTATTAACGAGGTTTTTGGTTCTTTCAAAAAAAGAAATTTCAAAATAGAAGGCTTAGAGATTGATTTTTTTTGCAATCACCTTAAATGTATTCTCCTTGATTTTAACAATTTCCAGAAATCCCGGGCTTTTGCCAAAACAGATATAGGGTTTTGCCGCGAATGTGCCTCTAGGTGTTCTCACCATTACAGAAACTTCTATGAGAGGGAAAATTCCCTTTTTTTGCAGTTGCCATCTGGAGTTTGGCTTTACAAAAAAATAATTGCTGGCACAAAAAATCGTCAGGTAAGAAATTTCGCCAGTGATGCTGTAATTCGTGGAGTTGATGATTTCTATCGGAGAAGGCATAACGTGATTGATTTTCTTCTCCAAAGTAATGATTAAAATGTATAATAGGATACGGTAAAAATACGTAATTTAATGATAATTTTAAAGCTGAAGCGGTAGTTTACAAATATTATTAATCACCGCATAGATTACCAAACCTACCGTATTTTTGACGGCAATTTTCTCGAAAATCCTTTGTTTATGACTTTCTACAGTTCTGGGGCTTATGAATAAAATATCGGCGATCTCGTGGGTCGTTTTCTCTTCACAGATAAGTTTTATAACAGCTATTTCTCTTTCAGAAAGAGTTTCTTCGTTATCGAACAAAGATTTTTTTCTGGAAGGCGTGTTCATATAAGTTAGCAGCATCTCGTGGTCTTCTTTGGTGAAGAACATTCCGTTTTTATGAACAGCTTCTATGGCTTCTATAAAAGTGGCTTTGCTGGAGTTTTTTGGGAGAAAAGCAGAGACACCCAATTTTATCATATAACCCAAAACACTACTTTTATAATGAGAAGAGAGAATAATCAACTTAAGTTCCGGATATTTCTTTTTCAGAATCTCGACTAGTTGAAAACCATCCATTGGTTCCATCTGTACATCTGTCATTAGAATATCTGGAAAATTGTCAGCTTCTAAGTTCTCCAAATATTCCAGAATCTCGTTGCCAGAAGTTGCAGAATAATCTACTGAAATATTGGTTTGGGCAGAAAGTAACATTTTGAGACCTTCCAAAATTAGTTGTTCATCATCTACCAAAACGAGTTTGATGGTTTCATACTTCATAATTAATTTGGGATATTAATGATTAATCGACTTTGTTTTCCAATTTGGTTTTTCCATTTGTAAAGACCTTTCATAGAGACAATTCTGGATTCTATATTTTTGAGACCCATTCCTTTTTTTGCTTTTTCATAGTCAAAACTTTCGCCATTGTCTGTGATAATCATTGTCAGATATTTCTGATGATTTCTGATGTAAACAACCACTTCATTCGCTGTAGAATGTTTGATCACATTCGTCGTGAATTCCTGAATCACTCTGTAAATTTGAACTTCTGTGAAAATATCTTTTTTCTGATATCTAGGATCGAGGTCAAGAATCAATTCTATATTTTGAGAAAGATTGGTCACCAATTCTTGCAGATACAAAACCAATCCCAATTTTTCCAAATTCACAGGATAAAGAGAATGCGAAATGTTTCTTGTAGAATCTATCAGTTCTGTAATCTGTGTTGTAATGACTTTTTTAGAAGCTTCTTGGTTTTCCGGTTCCAGATTATTGAGCCAAAGCGAAAGAATATTAAGTCGGTTTCCAATATCATCGTGTACAGAAATGGCAATTCTCTTTCGCTCGTCTTCTTGTCCTTTGATGTTTTCAATGGATAATTCTTTCTGATGCTCCATTTCGGCTTGAAACTGAAGATCTTTTTCCTGAATGATTCTTTGGATAAAAGTTCTGTAAGCTATTAATATAAAAGAGATTATGATAATCAAAACGAGAATCAGTATAACCAAAAAGATGATATTGAGTTTTATTTCTTGAATGACAAAAATGTTTTAATGAATAAACTGTAAATTATGCAAACCATTAAATTATTAATTATCCAAAAAACATTAAAGTAATTTATAGGGAACTCTAAAAGTTGGTGCTGAAAAATAAAAATAAAAATACTTACAGCAAAATACAAGAAATACATTTTGTCAATAAGCTGGAAAGTATTTTTATTTTTAATGTGTTTAATGTCTCCGATTAAAGAATACCCTATCAAACAAATTAATAAGATGTTAGAAATGGTTTTAGAATAATCATTATTATAGTGGTAATTAGAAAAAATAGTATCTGCGAATAAAAAGTATAAACCTATACAAGTAGAGATTAAAATAAGATACTTATTTAAGTTCATTTTTTTTATGAAGAGTGTTGTGATTATTAAAAACTCTCCAGCTATATATATTTTGTATAGGAATGAAGTATTTTCAAAATTCAAAAATTCGGTTAAAATATAATTACTTGATTCTATAAATAAGAGAAATAATATATAATGGATATACCATTTCTCAATTTTTGATACTATTTTATACTTTAAAATTGAAAAAATAACCGCAAATAAGAGCAAGATATATGTTAATATTAAAGTCCAATAATAAAGATTATTCATTTTTTAACCTGATATTGTAATGCTATGTGGTGGGCAAGGCTTTGACCAATCATAAGTATTCGAAGGATCAGGCTGTATTGCGTAAACTGCGCCTAGAGCTCCAACTTTATCTCCTGTTGTATTACTGACGAAAATCAAAGTAAAGATCTGCTTTTGGGATGTAGAAACTTTGGAAAAGTCTTTGTCCTTTGAACTCCAGAGATTTACGTTGCAAATAATCCATTGCATTTTCTTTCCAAGATTCTATTTCGTCTATAGCTTTTAGTTGTCCTGTAATCGGCTCATTCATAACAGGGAAATCCAAGTCAGAATCTTCTTTGCCTTTACTCAGGTCTTTTGTCAAAGTATAAGTACTGGTTACAGTATAAGTTTTGGTCTGCTTTAGGGTCAAATCGCTTTTAAGAAATTGTAGTGTAGTGAACTGATAATTTTCTAAAGTTTTGACATCGCCAGCGCTGGTTCTAGGTGTAAGAATCAAGACCAATTTATTTTCCCAAACACCGATGTCTGCACGGAAATAAGTTTCTGCTTCGTTCTCTTTATCAAACCACTCGATCTGTTCGCGAGACAAGATGAAAACCTGTTCTGGAGATATAATTTTTTGGATTTCAGAATAATTGGATCTGATTGCTGCCCAATTTTTTACGGCAGAGGTGTAATTCTCGTAAATAAATATTGACATTGATTTTCATTTTTTAGTTTGGGATAAAAATAAAGAAACTAATTTGTAATAGCAATACTGATAAGTGTTTATTAATGTAAAACTGATAAAATTGTTTTATGACCATATAGACGCATAGGTTTAATGAAAACAAAACGAATAATAGCCAACATTGTTTCCTGTTTTGCACTTAAATATTGTGATTTTCTATGTGACTATGTGGTTTTAATTGTTTGTTTAACAAGCTCAGATAGATTCGATATTTTTAAATTTTACATAAATAATATTTGCAGAATAAAAAATTTTTCTTATTTTTGCATCCTCAAAACCAGAGTTGTCGGATCCATTAGTCCACGCTCATATTATAACAAATTTTAAAACTTCTGAAAAAATGAAACAAGGCATACACCCAGAAAATTATAGATTAGTAGTTTTCAAAGATATGAGCAACGAAGAAATGTTCCTTTGCAAATCTACTGCTGAAACTAAAGATACTATCGAGTTCGAAGGAACTGAATATCCTTTAATCAAAATGGAAATCTCTTCAACTTCTCACCCTTTCTACACAGGTAAAACTAAATTGGTTGACACTGCGGGTAGAGTTGATAAGTTTATGAACAAATACAAAAAATTCGCTAAGTAATCTTAGTCTGTTTTTAAAAATATCAAAACCTTTCGGATTTTCCGAGAGGTTTTTTTTGTTATTTTTGCTGGAGATGGAAATTAGACTTTAGAAGTTAGAAATTAGATTTTTTTGCACTTCTGTCTAACATCTAATATCTCACATCTAATATCTATAAAGAATGCAATTAGTATTTTCCGACGCACAATATTGGGAAGATTTTCTTCCACTCACTTTTACAAGACCCGTTGCAGAAATGCGAATGGGCATCCTGACTTTTGCCGAAAGATGGAAAAAACTCTTAGAAATAGATGAGGTTTTTTACATTACCGAGGATTTTCTTCAGCATAAATTCAAAAAACCTGAGCCAAAACAAAGTCTTTTCATTGTTTCCAATTTCTTTCCATCAGATGAGGTTTTGAAACAAATCAAAGAACTCCAACCTGGCGAAGCTTTGGTTTATGATAACGAAGTTTTGGTAGCGAATATCAATATGGAGAATTTTTCTCTGAATCAAATCAATAAAATGACAGACATTCACGAGAAATTATTATTCATAGAAAAACCTACTGATATTTTTTCGAATAATGATTTTGCGATTGATTTCGATTTCAAATTGATGACAGAAGGTAGAACGTCTCAAGAATTATCTTCAACTAATGGATTTATTGGGGAAAGTGAAAATCTTTTCATAGAAGAAGGTGCAACAATCGAGTTTTCTACACTCAATTGTAAAACCGGAAAAATTTATATCGGGAAAAATGCAGAGATTATGGAAGGTTCCAATATTCGTGGCTCATTAGCTCTTTGCGAAGATTCAAAAATTAATCTTGGAACAAAAATTTATGGTGGAACTACGATTGGTCCGCATTCCAAAGTTGGGGGAGAAGTCAATAATATTGTAATTTTTGGTTATACGAATAAAGGTCACGACGGTTTTATAGGGAATTCTGTGATTGGTGAATGGTGTAACCTGGGAGCGGATACCAATTCTTCAAATCTCAAAAATAATTACGCCTCGGTAAAACTTTGGAATTATAGAAAAAAGAGATTTCTAGATTCAGGATTACAATTTTGTGGTCTTATTATGGGAGATCATTCTAAAACAGCTATCAATACCCAACTTAATACAGGAACTGTAGTTGGTGTTGCTGCTAATATTTTCAAATCTGGTTTCCCGCCAAATCTTGTAGAAAGCTTTTCTTGGGGCGGGATGAAAGGTGATGAAAAATTCAAACTGGAAAAATCTTATGAAGTTGCCGAAAAAGCGATGGAACGCAGAAAAATTCTATTGACAGAAACGGATATAGATATTTTGAAGCATATATATAATGAGTTTTAGTTTTAAAACTCATTTTTTGTTTTAATGCAGTTACAGACTTCAAAAATTTGACGAAGTCAAAATCATTTTGAGCCCTAAAAACATTTCCAGTTATTTCGAAATGTTTTTATGGACTTTTCTGTTTTAAAATATTTTGATGGCAACATTTCTTTAGTTTCCTTATTTTTGCATTTTAAGATTTTAGTCTAATATCTAAAGTCTAGCATCTAACATCTAATTTTTATAATGAAGCAGTTTTTTCTTTGGCTTTTTGCATCGTTGGTTTTGGTAAGTTGTGCCAGAGTTGGTTCTCCCGTTGGTGGAAAAAAAGATTCGATTCCGCCCAAGATGCTGAGTTCTAATATTGATACTACAAGAGTCAACGTTCCAAGAGATATCAAAGAGCTAAGGATTTACTTTGATGAATATATCACTTTGAAGGATATTAGCAAGAATCTCATTATTTCGCCCCCTATTCAATATACCAAGATTATTCCTTCTTCCAGTGGAAATAAATATTTACAAATCCAGTGGAAAGACACTCTTTTGGCGAATACAACCTATAATTTCAATTTTGGAAACTCTGTGGTTGACCTTAATGAGAGTAATGCTTTGCCTTATTTTAATTTCGCATTTTCTACAGGAGAAAAGATTGACGATCTTTACATTAGCGGAACAATTGCCGATGCGCTTGGAAATCAGAAAAACTCCGAAGGAAAAGAAAAAAATCTGGTCGTGGGACTTTATCAGGCTAAAGATTCTATGAATTACCGTCAGAAACCTTATTACATTACAAAAGCAGATGAAGACGGCTATTTTGAACTGAATTATTTAACCCCCGGGAAATATAAAATTGTAGGTTTTGATGATGAAAATGGAAATTCCATCTATGATTTTGGGAAAGAGAGTATAGCATTTCAAAGGGAAGATGTCAATTTGGAACAAAACATTTCCGGATTGAAAATGAAAGTTTATCCATCAAAAAAAATCTTTAAATACAAAGAAATGACACCTTCGCCAGGAGGATTAGTCATGACTTTTGAAGGTAACCCGGCAAATGTAATCATCAAACGAGTGGGCGAAAAACCTGCGAATTATAAGGTTTCGCACAAGTCAAGGTCAGACTCTGCAAGAATTTGGTTTGATGCAACTACAGAAAATATAGGAGCTACAGTAAGCGAGAATCTCAGGTTTTCTTACGATACAGGCTCTAAACAAGATACCGTTTCTATTTTCTATAAAAAACCAGCAAAAGATGAAATGGCTTTAACAATGGTAGATAGCAAACCGGCCATTGAAAGTGATTTTAAATTATCTTCAAATTATATCATTAATAAAATCCAGCCAGAAAACTGGAAATTGGTAGCCGATAGCATAGCTCAAACTTTTACGGCAAATATTAATGAGCTGGATTCTACCAAGCTTATTATTAAGTCTAATTTTGTTCCGGGAAAAAAATACCAATTAACGGTACCTAAAAATACAGTGACTTCTTATTATAATAAACTGGGAGAAAGTATTCGTTTCGATTTCGAAATTACAAAACCAGAGGATTTGGGAAGTTTCACGGCACATCTTATTAATCCGCCAGCTCATAAGTTCTGGATTCAGTTGCTGGATGATAAAAACGAACCAACTTATCAAAAGTATATCAGTAACCAGTCAGAAATTAAATTCGTTAATCTAAAACCAGGAAGTTATAAACTCAGGATCTTGGTTGATAATAATGATAATGGATTTTGGGACAGCTCAGACTTCTCTACAGAGACTTTGGCAGAAGATGCCTATCTTTTCAAAAAAGAAGGAGATAAAGAGGTAATGACAAAGATTAATGTTCGGCAAATGTGGGAAATTAATGAAAATTGGGACTTAAATAAAGAAGAACAGCCAAAAAATTGAAAAATTTAAAGAAAACAATGTTCTGGATTGCAATTGTTGTTCTATCAATCCAGCTTATTCCTGTGGATAAGGAAAACAAATCTATTCATAAAAGTGATAATTTTGTTGATATTTACAACACACCTCAGAATATTCAGGTAATTCTCAAAAACGCATGCTACGATTGTCATTCCAATGAAACAATTTATCCAGAATATGCCTATGTTGCTCCTGTTTCCTGGATGGTTAAAGATCATATTAATGAAGGACGAAAATATCTCAACTTCTCCGAATGGGGAAAATACAATGATGATCTCAAAAAAAATGCAGTAGAAAAAAGCATTAGAACGGTTAGGGATTTTCAAATGCCTTTGCCTTTATACATTAATTTTCATCCAAAAGCCAATCTTACCAAAACCCAAAGACAAGAGCTGCAAACTTATTTTAAAAAGCTGGATGTAAAATAATCCGTTGCTTATATTTCAATTAAAAAAATGATCAAATTATTGTTATATTTGATTATAAACAAAAAGTCATGAAAAAACTAATACTTACGCTGGCATTAGCATCGTCTTTTGTAGCGAAATCTCAGGAAATAGAGGACGGTAAACGTAATATCGTGAAAATGAATCTTACCTCCGTTATTTTCAGAAATTTTCAATTTTCTTATGAAAGGACCATAACCAAGAGATTAGGACTTCAGGTTTCCTATGGAGTAATGCCTTCTGGTCAGATACCACTAATTGATCAATATATAAAAGATGATGATATCAAAAATATAAAAATTGGAAGCAACAATTTAACTTTGGATGCTAGAATCTATCTTGGGAGAGGATATGGACAAGGTTTTTATGTTGCACCATATTATAGATATTCTCATTTTAATATAGATAACATTACTTATAACTATAGATCCGAAGATCCTGATAATACGGGACAAAAAATTCCCATTGCATTTTCAGGTAAAACCAATGCTAACAATGTAGGTCTAATGATAGGGTCACAATGGCTCTTGGGGAGAAAAGACAATTGGGTTTTGGATGTTTGGTTTATAGGAGGACATTTAGGAGGTGCCACGGGAACTATTACAGGACACTCTGGGAAACCATTAACACCTTATGAACAACAGCAATTAAAAGAAGATATAGAAAATCTTGATGTTTCTTTATTTAAATATAACGTAACGACTAATGCTAACGGCGCTATAATAGATGTAGATTCAAGTTGGTATGGAGTTAGATCTGGGATTTCTTTTGGATATAGGTTCTAAATAATTACATTCTGAAAATATTGAGGGTAATCTTAACAAGATAGCCCTTTTTTATTATAGTCAATTTAAGATTTAAAATTTTTTAGAGTTGTTTTTAAACTTCAAACTTTCACAAAAAACCAGCGTTATTACTAATACAGATTACTACCTAAATTTCCTTTTAAATTGTCTGCTGTTTTTTTTAAAAATTAATCTCCTTGATATTC
>DDVS01000008.1 GCA_002345565.1 Flavobacteriales bacterium UBA2306
TAACATAGAACATCAGGGCTATAGGTTTCAGCATTCAAAAAAGTTTTTTCTACATCAGCTCGTACCATAATTTGTTAGATCATTTGATTGTCACACCTAAATTACCTTCGGTTTACTTCTCAAAAATATCAGACCAGCCAAAATAATCAATGCGCCAACAGATTGCTGAGTTGTCAGTTTTTCTCCATCCAAAATTCCCCATATGATTGCTACGATTGGCATCAATAAAGTAACTGTAGAAGCGAACAGTGGAGTAGATATACTCAATAACTTATAATTCATCATCATCGCTAATCCGGTTCCGAAAATGGATAAGATTGCTACAAATCCTAATCCTTCCAACGTACTTTGATTCAGACTAAAATCTTTGAGAAATCCTGAGAAAACCAAAGCAATCAAGGACGGTAAAAACAAAACGAATGAAAACACATAAGCCGACATCAGAATGGCCGGGACTTCGTACAATTTGGATTTGATAGTTGTTGTACAGATTGCATAGAGTAGAACAGCCAAAATTAATAATAGAATTGGATAGATTTTAATTTCACCACTTTCACCGCTTCCTAGAGCCAATAGACAAGCACCAACAAAACTTATTAGAACGCCAATCAGTTGTTTTTTTGTTGTGGAGAATTTCCAAACTAAAGAACCGACGATAATCACAAAAATCGGCATCATAGAATTGATGATTCCAGCAATACTACTGCTGATTTCTGTCTCTGCCATTGGAAAAAGAAACATCGGGATGAAACTCCCTGTCAATGCCGCAATGATTAGCCAAATTGTATGTTGCTTTGGGAATTTTTTTATTTTAGAAATGGCGTAAGGCATCAAGACGATTCCCGAAATTAGGACACGCAATGCGCCCACTTCATAAGGATTGAAGTGTTCCAGAGATTTTTTTATCAATATAAATGATGAACCCCAAATGACAGACAACGCTATCAGAAGAACCCATTTTTGTTTTTCAGTATTCAAGATTTTTGTTGTTTTAAGAGTTTTAAATAATCGATTTTCGGAATCATCTTTGCGCCAAGACTTTCCAGATGTTCAGAATGGATTTGGCAGTCAATCAGTTCCCATTCATTTTGATATTTGGTTGTGAAATGGATAAATCCTGCTTTCGAAGCGTTGGAAACTTTGGAAAACATACTTTCACCACAGAAGACATTTCCAACTTGGATTCCATAAAATCCTCCGACCAATTCGCCATTTTGCCACACTTCAAAGCTTTTCGCTTTACCAAATTGATGAAGTTTTACAAAAGAATCAATGAGTTCCTCATTTATCCAAGTTCCGTTTTGTCCTTTTCGTTCAGCTGTTTTGCAGTTTCTCATCACTTCTTCGAAACATTGATTTTCCGTGAATTCAAAGATATTATCTCTCAAAATTTTCTTCATCGATTTTGAGATTTTGATTTCATTAGGGAACATCACAAATCTTGGGTCAGGACACCACCAAAGAATTTCCTCGCCTTCATTATACCAAGGAAATAATCCCAATTGATAAGCAAACCATAGTCTTTCGGGCTTCAAATCACCACCAATCGCCATCAACCCATCTTCAGGGTCATAAAGCTCTGGGTCGGGAAAAGAAATATCATCAGGGTCTAACCAAATCATTTTTAATAATGAAATTTAATGGAAGTTTATTTGTTAAATCAGCACAATCTGTGAGAAAATTATTTTATCTAATCTTGATTTCATTAATAGACTTAACAAAACCAAGTCGAACATCTTCATAATTCTCGTGTTTCCCATTTTTCACAACCCATTTTCCGGCAACCAATGTTCCCAAAAGATGTGACGAATCCGATGAATAAAGAATCGTATTACAAAGATTTTTGAGTGAAGAAGTCTCAATCAAAGGCGCTTTTGCATCCATCACAATCGCATCAAAACTTTGTCCGATTTTGAAGAAATTGTCGTTCTCAAATCCCATCGACTTTCGTCCGGATTTCCAAGCGGTTTTCAACGCATTGAATCCGCTGTCTCCAAGATTGGGTTTGAAAAAAGTATCGCGTCTGTGCGTATTGATTCTTTGACCATAATCTAACAAACGCAAATCTTCCAAAGGATTCACACAAATCTGGCTGTCTGTTCCAATTGACCAGTTTCCACCAAAATTCTGATAATCTTTGAATCGGAATCTTCCATCACCAAGATTTCCTTCTGTTGATGGGCAAAGTACGATGTTAGTACCAGATTTTGCAATGCCTTCAACTTCATTATCCTCAAGATGTGTACAGTGGATTAGATTGAAATTTTCATTCACATCACAATTTTCCAAAAGCCATTCTGCAGGTCTTTTTCCGTAGAAATCCACACAATCTTTGATTTCTTTCAGCTGTTCTGCGATATGAATATGAAACGGATAATCCTTAGAAAGCAAAGAAGATTCTATCAAATCCTCTTTCTGAACAGCTCTCAAAGAATGCGAACCAACCGCAAGATTCGCCTTGTCATAAAAATGAATCGATTTTTTAGAAGCTTCTAATAATTGGTAATAATCATCAATCGATTTCGAAATAAAACGTCTCTGCAAATCGTAAGGTTCAGTCCCAAAATTCCCTTTCTGATAAAACATTGGAATCAAAGTAATTCTAATTCCAGCTCTTTTCGCCGCAGAAACCAATCTTTCTCCTAATTCTGAGAGATTTTGATAAGGTTTCCCATTTTTATCGTGATGCACATAATGGAACTCCGCAACCGATGTATAACCGTTTCTTAGCATTTCTGCGTACAACATTGCTGCAACATCTTCCATTTGTTCCGGCGAAAGCGAAAGCGCAATTCTGTACATCGCATCGCGCCAGCTCCAGAAATCGTCAGGAACTTCCGAACCTTCAAAATATTCCGCCAATCCGCACATCGCATATTGGAAAGCGTGCGAATGCGCATTCTGAAATCCAGGCAAAACATAACCGTCAACATATTCGCCTTCGGGGTTTTCCGCGGTTTTCAGTTCAGAGATATTTCCGGATTCGTCCAGCTTTACAAAAGCATTTTCCAACCATCCGTTTTCGGTCAATAATCCTTTGAATGTGTACATTTTAGTTGTTAGTTGTTATTTAATTTGTTGTCAGGATTTTGTCATCCTGAGGCTCTCGAAGGATTTTCGAAGCCTTTTATATTTATTAATTGATTACATCGAACCACTGCGTTAAGTTTGGGCAGCTTAATCCGCCTGTAGTTTATCCTGAGCTTGTCGAAGGGCTCCCAATTTGTCACTCTGAGGTTCTCGAAGAGTCCGCTCCAGTCGGGCTGCGAGTGATTCAACGTTTCAAAGAATCTGCAAAATCAGCTTAATCAGCGAGAATTTATATTTTATTTATAGTTTCAATAAGATTCACCAGTGTTTTCTTCAAAACCTTTTGAATTCGTTCTGCATTGCCTTCATCATAAACTGTTTCCGAAGAATCCATATACTTGGTCTTACACATTTCCAATTGCAAAGCGTGAATGTTTTCACTCGGTTTTCCAAAATTCCTAGTTATAAAACCACCTTTGAAAGGGTAGTTATGAGAAAATTCGTAACCATTATTTTGTAGAGAATCGACTGCGGTTTTAGTCAATTCAGGATGAGCAGAAGTTTCATCATTATCACCAAGAATCAAATCCGGAAAATCCTCCGAACGAATTCCCGGAACAGATTTCCTTATCGAATGTGCATCAAACAACAATGCTTTCCCGAACTTTTTTTTGGTTTCTTTTAAAAGCTCAGCCAGTTTTTCTTGATAAGGTTTGTGATACAGTTCAACTCGTCTGGAAACTTCTTCTTGATTTGGAATATAATCGTCAATATAGATTTTATTTCCATTGAAATCTGTAATCGTCACAACATCCGTAATTACTCTTCCGTCATTATAAAGCGGTTGATTTTTCGGATTTCTGTTAAGGTCAACAACCCATCTGCTGTAATTAGCAACAATAATTGTTATTCCAAGTTCTGTTGCAAAAGCGTAAAGTTTATCGATGAACCAATCTGTATCATCCAATTGATTTGAAACTTCTGAGTTCATCTTAGATTTTATATCATCTGGAATAAAAGTTCCGGCGTGTGGAACACTTATGATAACAGGGACTTTCGCAACTGTCGGCTCAATGATTTTAAAGATTTGCATAATCATTTATAATGACCTCGAATTTATAAAAAAATTCCCTGCACGAATGAATGTACAGGGAAGTTTATTTTCAATTAAATTTTTTAATTAGAAAGGCAAATCATCATCTTCGTCCTCAGCAAAAACATTTTTGTTTTCAGTTGCAGGAGTTCCACCTTGACTAGGAGATGCTTGAGTTGGCTCGTTAAAATCTGTAGCCGCATCTTTTTCAATTCTCCATCCTACGATAGAGTTGAAATATTTCACCTCACCTTGGGGGCTGGTCCATTCTCTACCTCTGATGTTGATATGAACTTTTACTTTATTTCCAATTTGGAGTGTGTTTAGTAAATCAACTTTATCT
Source organism: Flavobacteriales bacterium UBA2306 (assembly GCA_002345565.1). GTDB lineage: Bacteria > Bacteroidota > Bacteroidia > Flavobacteriales > Weeksellaceae > Epilithonimonas. The sequence goes on from DDVS01000008.1 coordinate 4,467, forward strand.
TGTGTAAATTCAATATTAATTGGTTGCGGATACTGTTCTTCAGTTAAAAGAACCAGTTCTTTTTTTTGAAATCCACTTGCAAATGTTTGTAAATCAGAAATTTTCTTTATCGTTCCTGTTAATTCCATATCTCGAAAATGTTTTAAGTGTGTAAAGGTAATAAAAAGTATTGATGTTATTAAAAAACCTGATGTGAAAAAACTTTAAAAAAAGATTGGTTTTAGTTTGGAGGGAATGTAAAAGTGTTATATATTTGCACTCACCAAAACGAAAGAAAAGAAGTTCTTAAAAACAATGCGGATGTGGTGTAATTGGTAGCCACGCCAGACTTAGGATCTGGTGCTTCACGGCGTGGGGGTTCGAGTCCCTTCATCCGCACAATGATAAAAATTTCTAAGCAATTAGGAATTTTTTTTATGCGAAAATAGCTCAGCTGGTAGAGCACAACCTTGCCAAGGTTGGGGTCGCGGGTTCGAATCCCGTTTTTCGCTCAAGTTCTACTTGCCCTGGTGGTGGAATTGGTAGACACGCAGGACTTAAAATCCTGTGTCCGCAAGGACGTACGGGTTCAAGTCCCGTCTGGGGTACAAAAAGCTTTCTTAATTTTTAAGAAAGCTTTTTTGTTTTTTAATCAATCTAAATGATTGTATAATAAAAAAGCCAAGAATTCAATATTCTTGGCTTTTGTTTTTAATAATATTTTTTTTATCTCAATAACTCACTAAAAGTATCACCTTGTCTGATATCACCAGTATTGTAGCCTCTCATAAACCATTCTTCTCGTTGGGCGGAAGAACCGTGGGTAAAACTTTCTTGGTTGACATAACCTTGTCCTCTTTTCTGGATATTATCATCACCAACTGCTGCTGCTGCGCTCATCGCTTCCTGAATATCGCCAGGTTCTAGAATCTTTTCTCTGTTATCGGTTTGCTTTGCCCAAAGTCCTGCATAGAAATCCGCCTGCAATTCGTTGGCAACAGAGATTCTGTTGGCTTGAGATTCGCTTCCTCGTTGGCTTAATTGATGAACTTTATCCAATGTTCCTAATAGGTTCTGGATATGATGTCCATATTCGTGGCCGAGAACATAAGCCACTGTGAATTGTCCAACCTGTGCTCCAAATTTCTGTTGAAGTTCATTGAAGAAACTCATATCCATATAGATGGTTTGGTCTGACGGACAATAAAAAGGTCCCATTTCTGACTGTGCAGTTCCACAACCTGAATCTGTTGTGCTTTCAAACAATACGACTTTCGCAGGTCTGAATTGGATTCCGTTTTCCTGAAAAACCTTTTCCCAAGTTTGCTCATTTTCTTTAGTTAGCATTCTGACAAATTCTCTGATGTTGAGCTCTTCTTTGGTAAGTTGTCTCTCTTCTGTTTGTTGAGGCACAGAATTGCTGTTTTGTAAAATTGCAGATGGATCGCCTCCTAGAAAAAAAACAATAGCTGCAATAATGATGGTTCCTAATCCACCGCCAACAAGCATGCCGCCGCCGCCGGAGCCACGTCTGTCATCTACGTTGTCACTTCTGTCGTTGGTCCATTTCATAACTTAGATTATGTTATTTTTAAAATTCATAGTTCTTTCTGGAAAAGAAAATCAACAATAATTTTACTAAAAAATATTATTGTTGAAATTTCTTAGAATAACTTTCCACAGACAAAAAAGATGCCTAATTTATTAAGACTTTAAAAATTAAATCTAAAGCTTAGATGTTTTATTATTGAAATCAATCATTTTCAAAGCGGTAACGGCAGCTTCTACGCCTTTGTTTCCAAGATTTCCTCCACTTCTTGCGATAGATTGTTCTTTGGTGTCATCCGTAAGCACACAGAAAATTGCTGGTGTATCGGTCAAGATATTACAATCTTTGATGCCTTGTGTAACGCCAGAACAAACATAATCGAAATGTGGGGTTTCTCCACGAATCACATTGCCTATTGCGATAACTGCCGCGAACTTGTTTGATTTGCAAAGTTTCATACTTGCAAAGCTTAATTCGAAAGCACCTGGAACGTAATAGATATGAATGTTTTCTTCTTTTATACCTTCTGCTTTTAGCGTTTCGATTGCGCCGTTGCGAAGGTTGTAGGTTACGAAATCGTTCCACTCAGAAACAACAATGCCGATTGAATATTCATCGGCATTGGAAATGTTGAGTGGCTTATAATCTGATAGATTAGTTGTTGCCATTGTTTAGTAATATTTTGTCATTTCTATGAAAGCATCGGATTGTCCGTTGTCATAGTCCTGATATTTTTCGTCGATTGTAGCGAAATATTTTTTAGCATCAGCATTTTTCTTAAGTGCCAAAGCCAACATTCCTGCTTTTTTTGTAAAGTAATAAGAAGTGTAAGCATCATCAGAAGCAGAAGAAGCTTTGTCTGCCATAGCTAGCGCATCATCAGCCTTGTTAAGGTTTGAAAGACAGTCTGCCATTGCACCAAATTTAAGCGCTACCAAAACTTTGTTGTCTGAACTGAAGTTGTCCAACAAGTCGTAAGCTTTCTGATAATTTCCTTTTTTGAATTCTATCAATCCTGCGTTGTAAGCAGATAATTTACCAGCTTTTGTTCCGTTGTATTCATTGTAAGTTCCAATGAAACCTGGATTTGCAACAGATTTTCCGCCAAGAGCAAGGTCTTCTTTTCCGTCAGCTAAATTTTTCTGAGCAGCAAGATAACTTTTTGTAGCTTCCTCATTTTTAGGAGCAACGATGAACTGCTGATATCCGAACCAACCCAAAACTGCAACAATCAGAACTATAAAACCGGTACTAAGTGCTTTTGAATTTTTTTCTAAGAATGATTCTATGTTAAGAGCTTCTTTGTCAAGGTCTTTGAAGAATTCTACAGTTTCTTTTCCTTCTTGTTCTTGGTTTTTGTTATGTTGGTTTGCCATAATTTTTTTAATAAATAGAATGCAAATTTAATGTTTTCCTTTTGATATGCAAAAACTTCTTTTTCTGAGGATTAAAATATTTTAATATTTCAGAATTGAATAAACTTCTGCGTTAAATTTTTTGAGTCTTTCTTCGCCGTCCAAATCTTTCAAATCAATCAAAAAACTGAACTGTGCAGGAATGGCGCCTTGTTTTGAAACTAGTTTTGCAGCAGCTTCCGTAGTTCCACCGGTTGCTAAAAGGTCATCGTGAATCAAAACACGTTGTCCTTCTTTCAAATGTCCGGTTTTCATTTCAATTTCAGCAGAACCATATTCCAAATCATATTTTTCTCCGATGAAAGGCGGAGGTAATTTTCCAGCTTTTCTAATTAGAACAAAAGGAACATCCAAAGCAACAGCAATGGCTATCCCGAAAAGATAACCTCGGCTTTCGATTCCACAAACGACATCAATTTTTCCACGGCTGAAATTAGCCAAATCAGCGATTACTTCTTCATATAACTTTGGCTGAAGAAAAATCGGACAAATATCTTTAAATTGAATTCCCGGAATTGGAAAGTCTGGAATGTTGTCTATTGTTTCTTCTAATTTCTTAATCAGTTCTGCAGATGCCATCTTCTATTTTTAATTGTTGATTTTGTAAGTGGTGATTTTCCAATTGTTGTTAACAGCTTTCAATCCGTAAGTCACATTCAAGGAAGTTGTTTTCCCGTTTTTATCGGTTACATCATAAGTGACGTTGACATTGGCTGAATTATCTTTATTAAAAGGTACAGTCATATTTTTAACATTGATGTTTTTTACAGAACCAAATCCGGAATTTGGATTCGAGAACTTCTCATAAGAACCCCAGTTTGGGTTTTCTGAAGCATCAAAAGCTGCTTTGAAATTCTGAGAGGACAAATTGTTTAAGAATCTTGTCACTGTGGTTTTTGGATCTGTGGTTGTTGTTTTTGCCGGAGTTGTAGGAGGAGTAATAGTCTCGCCGATTTGCGGGTCAACTTGTGGCTCGGGAACTTGAAGAGAGTCAGAAATTACAGGAGCTGGCGGTGTATAAAGTGCTACTCCATTCACAGGAATTCCCATCTTAAGCATTTGTAAAAGTTTCTTAGTCGTTTTTACAGTTAGCTTAACATCGATTTTTTCTTCAAAGATTTTTTCTTTTGGAAGTTTAGAATATAAAATCGTGAATCCTCTAAAAGCAGGATCTTGAATGAGGTTTTTTGAAGTTGAAATCTTGGTTCCGCCACTGGAAATTTCCATAGTTGTTTCTAAAGCTGCACCTTCAAACTCTACTTTTCTGCCATTGTTATCTACTAATTCTGGCGTCACTATTAATCCTTTAGAACCAGATAAACTATCGCCGGCAATATTTCTAATGACAATATTAATTGCGGAAGCATCTATATCGTTCGGGTCTTTTTCAGAAGCTACTTCGTTGCCGAAGATGTTCATTTCGCCTAAGCTTGGCGGTGCTGTACTGCTCCAATCAATTCCGTTTTTTTGTGCTACTTGGTCTGCCAAAGCGAAGATTTCTGCTGTCTTTTTCCCATCAAGAAGTTTCCCAAGTGCTGCAATTTCTGCAATATCGCCCTCGGCTTCTACACCAAAGGTTTTTAGAATATATAACGCTTCGTTAAATTTTACTTGTTTCAACGTAGGAAGGCTGGAAGCCATATCATTGATACTTTCCTGGAAGCTTTTGCGACTGCTTCCATCAACACTTGTTTTTTTGCAACCAACCATCAGAATCAGTAAAGTTGCTAACAGACAGTATTTTATAAGTTTCATTTTTATTGATGATTTATTTTTAAAAATAAGGAATATGTTTGATTTGGAATCCCTTATATCAATTAATATGCAAAATTAAATTTTAAAACCACATAGACACACAGGAAAAATGATTTTTTTAATTTAATGAAAATATAAATTAGTATAAATTGATTCTTTTTTTCTGTAAAATTCTATTATCCTAAAAAAAACTATGAGTCTGTGTGGTGATATTTTTTCAAAGAAAATTAAAAAAAGTAACTTTACAGAAAATTAAAGTTGATGCAGAACAAATTAGTAATAGATATTCACAGTTTTTCTTACAAAAAAGGAGGGATTCCTAAAGATAATACAGAGAACGGAGGCGGTTTCGTTTTCGATTGTAGAGGAATTCTTAATCCGGGGAGAATCGAAGAGTATAAAACTCAAACAGGAAATGATATTGGTGTTCAGGAATTTCTTGAAAATAAAACAGAGATGCCTAATTTCTTAAAATCGATTCATAGTCTTATTTCTATCAGCATCAAAAATTATCTTGAAAGAGGTTTTGAAAATCTTCAAATCAACTTTGGATGTACAGGCGGACAACACCGTTCTGTTTATTCGGCTATCAAAACAGCTGAATTCATTAGACAAAATTTTCCGGATGCAGAAGTAAAAATCCATCACGACGAACAGTTGCATCTTAATTTATCATCCGCTTCTAGCAATTAGATTTTTGCTGCTAGCTTAAAATAATATTAAATTGATGAGTGAATTCATTCATCAATAATTATTTATCATTTATAAATATGAAAGCATTACTATTTGCTGCGGGAATGGGAACCCGTTTAAAACCTTTTACAGACAGTCATCCAAAAGCTTTGGCGAAAGTGAATGATGTTACTCTTCTGGAAAGAAACATCAAATATCTACAGAGTTACGGAATCAATGATTTTGTCATTAATATTCATCATTTTGGAGGTCAGATTCTCGCTTTCTTGGCAGAGAATGATAACTTCGGAGCCAATATAGAAATTTCAAATGAATCGGATGAACTTCTGGAAACTGGTGGCGGATTGTTGTTCGCTAAAAGATTTCTTGAAAATGAGAAAACATTCTTAATTATGAATGTTGATATCCTGACAGACCTTAATATCGCCAATTTTATAAAAATCCACGAACTCAAAGGTGGAATGATTACTTTGGCCGTTTCCGATAGAGATAGTTCCAGAAAACTAATGTTCAATGACAAGATGTATCTTAAAGGCTGGAGAAATCTTACAACTAACAAGAAAACAGTGGTTGGTGGAATTTTTAAATTAAGAGAATTGGCTTTCAGTGGAATCCATTGTGTGAATTCTGAGATATTCGAAAAATTGACGAGAACCGGAAAATTCTCTATTATGGATGAATATCTGGACCTGATGAAAGAAGATATTATTATTGGTTATCAACACACCGCTAATTTGATTGATGTTGGTAAGCCAGAATCTATTGTAGAAGCAGAGAAATTATTCAGATGACACAACAGGACGAAGAAAAAAGATTACACGACAGTCTGAGACAGAAAACTTGGGACGAGACCATCACGAAAGACAGCTGGATGATTTTCAGGATAATGTCAGAGTTTGTAGATGGTTATGAAAAGATGGTTCGCATTGGGCCTTGTGTTTCCATTTTTGGTTCAGCTAGATTGAAACCGGATAGTTTTTATTACAAAATGGCTTCTGAAATTGCGGAGAAAATTACAGAAATTGGTTTTGGAGTGATTACAGGAGGTGGTCCGGGAATTATGGAAGCAGGTAACAAAGGCGCTCATGGCAATGGAAGATCTATAGGATTGAATATAGAACTGCCTTTTGAGCAACATTTTAATGCGTATGTTGACAAAGGCTACAATATCAATTTTGATTATTTTTTCGTTAGAAAAGTAATGTTTGTAAAATATTCGCAGGGGTTTGTTGTAATGCCTGGAGGTTTCGGGACTTTGGATGAGTTGACAGAAGCTTTAACATTAATTCAGACCAATAAAATAGGAAAGTTCCCGATTGTTTTGGTCGGGAGCGAGTTCTGGAGTGGACTTTTGGATTGGTTTAAAGATACTTTGCTTAAAGAAGGATTGATTGCGGAGCACGATTTGTCACTGTTCCGAGTGGTAGATAATGCAGATGATGCTGTCGCACATATTAAAGCCTTCTATGATAAATATTCCGTTGGCGTTAATTTTTAACGAATGGCATATTAATTGACGAGTTTATTCTCTTAATTCAATAAAAAATAATAATGAAAAAATCATTTTATATATTAGTTCTAGGTGTTTTTGTTCTTGGACTTTTAAGTTTTACTCATTTTGACTTTTTTTCTTCCATGACCAAAGTGGATTACATTGACGGAAGCAAAACTTTAAAATTTACCACGAAATTAAATACTTCACACATTTCCCAAGCGATAAAGATAGATCCTAATACCGCTGCTTTTGAGGCAGAAGTTAAAAAGTATGTTAATAATAATGTAGATGTTGCCATAAACGGGACTCCAAAAACAATGACTTTTACAGGAAGCCAGGTTAATGGAGAGTCTGTTTGGATTTATTATGAAGTAGGAAATGTTTCTGACATATCAAGCTTAAGCATCAAAAACAGTTTGCTGATAGGACAATTTCCAAAACAAGTTAATATAATGAATATCAATTATAAAGGAAACCTGAAAACTGTTAATTTTCAAAAAGGAAAAGAAACTGTAGAAGTTAATTTCTAATAAAAATCGGTCTTTTGACCGATTTTTTTATGATTAAAAGTTTAATGACAATTGCTATGGTCTGTATGAAAACCTTTGGTAGAATGATCTACATGCAAAGCTTCGGAATGTGGAGAAACGTAAGGAATTCCTAGCTCTAATCCTCTCAAAACAAACAATCCACCGAGAATAATCATCATTACCGGAATGACTCTTAATATCTTTACCCGAAAAGCGGTTGTGATGAAATTCCCCAAGAAAACAACAGCAAACATAAATGGGAAAGTTCCCAATCCAAAAAGAAACATAAAAAGCGCACTTTGCCAGATTCCGCCGGCTGCCAACGAAGCTGTCAGAGCCATATAAACCATTCCGCAAGGTAAAAATCCATTTAGAATTCCTGTGGCAAAACGAGATTTGTAATCGGGACGTTGAAGAATTTTTCCCAATTGCATTTTGACCTTCAATAAAGCTCTTGAAATGAAAGGAATTTTTGTAGCAAAATCTTTTCCTCCAAAAGATGAAATTGCCATTATAATTAATAAAATCCCTACAGAAACCGTTAAATATTTTTGAAAACCTGCAAACTCAAAACTTTGTCCAATGATTCCAAGAACTGCGCCTAGAAAAGAGTAGGTGAGGATTCTTCCAAACTGATAAGTCAAATTTTGAAGGTAGAAATTAGCTTTCTGATTTTTGCTCAGCCCCATAGAAAGCGCAATAGGTCCGCACATACCAATGCAATGGAATCCGGATGCGAATCCCAGTCCGATTGCTGATATGATGAGCGCTACTTCCATACGATATCATAATCCACCTGGTATGGTTTTTTGTTTTCTGTCCATCTCAATTTCAAGGTGTAAGATCCTTTGGAGATCACTTTACTTGGAATAATGAAATAATTATGATGTAGCGTTATTTCTTTTTTTACATCCAGGTTAGAGTCTTCTGTACGGAACAATACGAAATTGACTTTATTTCCATCTACTACAATATTTTCGGGAAAAGTTATCTCTATACCATTTGTTGTAAGCTTCTGAGTGGGCAATTGTTTTAATTTGGCGGCGTTGTGCTTTGCATCAATAATTTTTTGATATTCCAGTTCTTCTTCATAATAATTATCAGAAACAAGATCTGCATTATTACCTGTCGGAAAAGTAAAGATGAGAGTAAGGATGAAAATAATAAAACATCCCAATGCAATCATTAAACCGTGTCCCCAATTAAGGTTTTTCATTAGATAATTTTAAAATTGAAATTTGAATGGCCCTTCGAAATAGGTGTTGTAAGAATCTAGCAACTCACCATTCATATCATAAACGCCTAATTTCAGATTTTGTTTTGATAATTTAATCTGATTTTCCGGAAAACTGACATTGATGGTTCCTTTAATCATGGCATCCCGCTTCATTATGATTTTATTGGAAGCTGCGCTGGAGGAAATTTCTCCATTTGTAGGCTCAATGATTTTAATGATAACAGTTTTGTTTTCGTTAGACTTGTTGAGAAAAGTATAGTTATAAGTATTTGTAATTTTGCCATCTCTAACGAAAAAAGTAGATCCCGGAGGTTTAAGAAATTTAGCTTCCATGGATCCTCTGTTGTTAAGTAAAAATCCTAAAAATCCAATCAGAAGAACTAAAACGACGCTATATATTTTCATTTTTCCGGAAAATTTGAATTGGGCTTGTTCTTCAATTTCCTTTTCAGAAGCATAACGGATAAGTCCTTTTGGCAAACCTACTTTTACCATTACTTCATCACAAGCATCTATACATGCGGTGCAATTGACGCATTCTAGCTGTTGGCCGTCTCGGATGTCTATTCCTGTAGGGCATACTACCACGCATTGTTTGCAATCTATGCAATCACCTTTTCCTACAGCTTTTCTATCTTCGCCTTTTTTCCATTTAGAACGATTCTCACCTCTTTTATAATCGTAAAAAACATTGATGGTGTCTTTGTCAATCAGTACAGCCTGAAGTCTTCCATATGGACAAACCATGGTACAAACTTGTTCCCGGAACCAAGCGAAAACAAAATAAAAGGCTGCTGTAAACAATACCATTACCAAAAAATTGGTTGGTTTTGCGAAAGGACCTTCCTGCATAATGCGGAAAACTTCCTCATAACCCACAATATACATAAACATAATATGGGTAATAATGAGTGAAATCAAAATGTAGATGCTCCACTTCAAAGATCGTTTCCAGATTTTTTCAGAATTCCAAGGCTGGTTATCCAGTTTAATTTGCTTATTTCTATCGCCTTCTATTGCATATTCTATTTTACGGAAAATCATTTCTAGAAAAATAGTTTGGGGACAAATCCATCCACAAAATATTCTTCCAAAAGTTACAGTAAAAAGTATGATAAAAACAAGAGAAGTGATAGCGCCAAGAGCTAGGATGAAAAAATCCTGTGGGTAAAATGGTTGTCCAAAAATAAAAAACTGACGGTCTATAATATTAATTAGAAGCAGAGGATTACCATTAAATTTCAGAAAAGGTATTGTAAAATAGATAATTAATAAAACTACGCTTACTATTACTCTGTAATTGGTAAATTTACCTTTAGGTTTTCTTGGATAAACCCATTTTCTTTTACCGGTATTATCCATTGTACCAACAGAGTCTCGGAATGTTTCAGCTTCTACTACCCAGCTTTCAGATTCGTTGTATTTTTTTTCTGTTGTACTCATAATATTTGAGATAAAAAAAGAGATTGTCCCAAGAATAAATAATGTTTATTTATTCTCAAATATCATTCCTAAGAACAATATTCGTGACAATCTCTTTTATATGTTTTTATTTAGATTTTTCCCAATGGGCTTCTGTACCCTGAGGTGCAGCACCACCCTGGGCTTCCGTAATTGGAGCTTGTTCTTGGTTGATGTGATAAACGTATGCTGCTACCTGTTCCATTTCAAAACCAGAAACAATACCATTTTTACCCCAGGCCTGCATGGTTGGATTATTTTTACTTCCGTTATCCACCATATAGAATACATTTTTGAATAAAGTTTTTTCTGGTTGGTTGATCCAGAAATTATCGGTCAAGTTAGGTCCAATACCTCCTTTTCCACCTTCTCCGTGGCAAGACACACAGTTGGTTTCAAAAACAGCTTTACCAGCTTCTACATTATCTTCCGAGAATACAGCAGTTTCCAAGGTTGGCTGAGTAACAGTTTTCATATAATCTTCTACAGCTGCAATCTGTTCTTTATATTCTTGATCATACTCTTTGTATGGATTTGCAAAATCTGTTAAGAAATAAGACGAAATGTACAAAACACAGTAAGCAACACCAAAATAGAAAAGACCCAACCACCATTTTGGAAGCTGATTGTCTAGCTCCATAATACCATCGAAACCGTGATCAATAAGAATATCTTTTTCTTCTTTCTCGGATTGGCTTTTAAATGCACCATTCCAGAGGTATTGGAAGTATGGGATCTTTTTCTCTGCCAGATAATTTGCTTTTTCTGTATCGGTTAATTTCTTAAATTTTTCATTTTCAATCAAGTCTCCAATTGCTGTTTGTATAAATACCACGATAATACTTATCAAAGCAGTTCCCAGAAAATATCTAGAAGTAAGAAAATCGGATGTCTGAGAAAACATATAAAATACTACAAGTAATAATCCTAAGACTATCAAAATGTTAATATAGACAGGGGTTCTTCTTTTCATGATTTATTATCTTTGTTAATTTACAAAGTTAGATTGTTATTGTCATCTTCAAGTGGCGCATTTTCCTCTTCTGTATAGTATTTTTTGGGACGGTTAATCACAATATAAACCACTACTACAAAAAATAAAATGAAGATAATCATAGCTAGAGTCTGGAAAAACCCTGTATTTTCCACGTTAGAGACAATATCTTTAAAACTTTGCGGAATCATTTTATGTTAATATTAATTGCTTGCAGTTTTTACTTCTGTTGTTTTAATGTCTGTTCCAAGTCTTTGAAGATATGATATTAATGCAACAATTTCTCTTTTTTCCAATGGTACAAATTGCTCTCCGGCTTGTGCTTTTTTAGCTTTTGTTTCGTCAAAAGATTTCTTCACATCATTAGCTTCAGAGAAAACATTTTTAACAATAGCATTGGCTTGGTTGTTCATCCAAGAATCCATAGAGTCAATTTGGGCTTTCGTGTAAGGAATATCAAATGTATTCTTCATCAATTCCAGTTTCGCTTTAGTCTTGCTTCTATCTAACGTGTTTTCTATTAACCAAGGATACCTAGGCATAATGGAACCTGCAGATGTAGATCTTGGATTGTACATGTGTTTAAAATGCCAAGAATCTGGTCTTGCACCTCCTTCTCTATGAAGATCTGGACCGGTTCTTTTAGAGCCCCAAAGGAATGGTCTATCATAGATGAATTCTCCTGCTTTGGAATATTGTCCGTTTTTACCGTTGAACCTTACAACTTCATCACGGAAAGGACGAATCATTTGCGAGTGGCAAGCGTTGCAACCTTCTCTGATATAAATATCTCTACCTTCTAATTCTAAAGGAGAATAAGGTTTAACGGCAGAAATTGTAGGGACATTATCTTTAACAAATATAGTAGGAAGGATTTCTAAAGTACCTCCGACAGCTAATACTAAAAACGATAATATTGATAAATAAAGAGGTGTTCTTTCCAGCCAAAGATGGAATGTTTCTCCTTCTTTTCTTCCTTTGTTGATATTGGCTAATGCAGGAACTTCCGCCGGAACTTCTTTTTGGAAAGATCCTTTTCTAGCCGTTGCAATCATGTTAACAACCATTAAACAAGCCCCGGAAAAGTATAATAATCCTCCTACAAATCTCATTTTAAAATAAGGTAGAATTGCGGTTACTGTATCTAGCCAGTTTTTGTAAACCAAAGTTCCGTCTGGATTAAATTGTTTCCACATCAAACCTTGGGTAAATCCTGAGATATATAATGGAACGGCATAAAAAATAATACCAAATGTTCCTAGCCAGAAATGCCAGTTAGCTAATTTTACAGACCATAGCTTGGTTCTCCACATTATAGGAACCAAATAATAGATTACACCAAATGCCATAAATCCGTTCCATCCAAGTGCACCTAAGTGTACGTGACCAATTACCCAGTCCGTAAAGTGACCTACTTTATTTACTGTTTTAGTAGCCAAAAGCGGACCTTCGAAAGTTGCCATACCATAACAAGTTACTGCAACTACAAAGAATTTAAGAACCGGATTTTCTCTTACTTTATCCCAAGCTCCTCTCAATGTTAAAAGTCCGTTCAACATACCTCCCCAAGATGGTGCAATCAACATAATAGAAAAACCTGTTCCTAACGCCTGAGCCCAAGCTGGTAATGCCGTATATTGTAAATGGTGAGGTCCAGCCCAGATATATACAAATATTAACGACCAGAAGTGAATGATTGATAACTTATAAGAAAAGACAGGTCTGTCCGCAGCTTTTGGTACGAAATAATACATCATCCCTAGAACAGGAGTGGTCAAGAAAAACGCAACTGCATTGTGACCATACCACCATTGTACTAATGCATCTTTAACCCCTGCATAAGCAGAATAAGATTTCCATCCTGTAAATGATAACGGAACTTCTAAATTGTTGAAGATATGAAGCATTGCAACTGCAACCCAAGTTCCGATATAGAACCAAATTGCAACGTACAAATGTCTTACCCTTCTAACTGCTATTGTAGCAAACATATTGAATCCAAATACCAGCCAGACCAAAGTAATCAAAATGTCAATTGGCCACTCATGTTCTGCGTACTCTTTTGAAGTATTAATACCCATAAAGAAAGTAATAACCACAGAAACAAGCATCAGCTGCCAACCCCAGAAATGAATCCAAGATAATGTGTCACTCCACATTCTTGTTTTCAATAATCTTTGGATGGAGTAATAAAACCCGCAGAAAAAACTGTTTCCAACAAATGCAAAAATCACAGCACTTGTATGCAACATTCTAATACGTCCAAATCCAAAAGCCCCTTGAGAATTGATTAAACCTTGTAATCCTTCGCTTCTCAGCGTTTTAATAGTTGGGTCATCGGTTCCCAAGAAAAATTCGGGTAATTCAGGATAAAATAATAACAACGCAGCGGTAAGTCCTAATAAAAAACCTACTAAACCAAATACAACTGTCGCAATAAGAAAGGCGCGAACAATCCCGTTGTCATAACTAAACTTTTGTGTTTCCATATCTACAAATAGCAATTATTCTTTTTTGTTTTCAGGAGTATTTTTTTTCTCCTCTGTCTTCAGTTCATCATCGAAAAGAATTCTGACTGCTGGTGATTCATCGTCTTCAAACTGCCCTTTTTTGGCCCCAATAATGAAAATTATTAGAAATATAACAGCCAAAGAAACGCTGCAGATAATCATTAAATAGAGAATCTCCATAACTGCGACAAATTTACATTAAAAACAGTCGTCAAATTTAGTGAAAATTACTGACTTTAGTCAGAATGATAGAAATATAAATAATTTATAATCGCTCTAAATAATCCTGTTCTACATATTTATCCGGAAATATTTGGAACTTCTGATCCATGTAGAAAGTGTCGTGAAAGTAACCACTGTGATAGAACTTATCGGCATAAAAATCGCAGCAAATAACGGGTGCATTTTTCCCGAAACTGCAAATCCTACACCTATAATATTGTAGCATAAACTAATTACAAATGTGATTTTTACAATCTTAATAGCGTCTTTAGAAAGAGATAAAAATTTGTCCAGTTCAGGGATTTTTTCACCATTCATAATCACGTCTGAGGAAGGCGTAAAAGAATTGCTGTCATCCGAAATTGCTATCCCAACATTGCTCTGTTTTAAAGCGCCGGCATCATTTAATCCATCCCCAAGCATGGCTACTTTTTGTCCTTTGTCTTGTAATTCTTTGATAAAATCCAGTTTGTTTTCCGGATTTTGATTGAATTTCATCTCAGAAACATTCGGTATCAATTTTTTAAGGATTGGTTTTTCTGAAGGATTGTCGCCACTCAAAATATTGACGGTATAATTTTTCAGGTTTTTGAAAAGCTGAGAAAGCTTATTTCGGTACTCATTTTTAAAAATAAATTTTCCGATAAAAAAATGATCTTTCTTAATGTAAACCGCAGTTTCTAAATCCTGAGATTTCTCTCCGACAAAGCTTGCAGAGCCAATTTTATAATTAATTCCACGAACTTTTGCTTGATAACCTTTTCCGGAAAGTTCCTCAAAATCTTCCGATTCAAAATAATCATCATTCACTTCAATGAAGTTATACAATGACTTGGAAAGCGGATGGTTAGAGTTTTTTAGTAAAGATTTTATATTTCTTAAATCAAAATCCTCAATCTCATTACCGATGTAATTGATATTCGATTTTTTACTTTCCGTAATGGTTCCGGTTTTATCAAAAACCAAGGTGTCCACTTTTGCCAGTCTTTCTATCGTCAAAGTATCTTTTACATAGAACTTATTGCGACCAAGAATTCTCATAATATGCCCGAAAGTAAAAGGAGCGGACAATGCCAAAGCACACGGACAGGCAACAATCAGAATCGCAGAAACTACCTGGAACATTTTTTCAAAATCGATTCTCGCCCAGTAAATTCCTGCAACTAATGTAATTCCAAGAATAATAAAAGTGAAATATTTACTGATGGTGTTAGTCATGGTATCCAATCCCGTTTCGGATTTTTTGAATGCTTCTTTGTTCCAAAGTTGAGTCAAATAACTTTGATCCACGCTTTTAATCACTTCAAGTTCCAGAACTGAGCCGGTTTGTTTTCCTCCGGCAAAAATTTTATCGCCTGGTTTTTTGGAAATGTGAGCAGATTCTCCGGTGATAAAGCTGTTGTCAATATTGCCTTCGCCTTTAATCAAAATAGAATCTACAGGAATGATTTCCTGATTTCTAACCATAATCCTGTCGCCAACAGCCAAATCGGAAAGGAGTATGTTTTCCTGTTTCCCGTCAAAATCAACTTTTGTGACTGCAATGGGGTAAAAAGATTTGTAATCCCGGTCATAGGAAAGAGAATTATAGGTTCTTTTCTGAAAGGTTTTTCCGAGTAACATAAAGAATAATAATCCGCAAAGTGTATCGAAATATCCTGGTCCATAATCGGTTAAAATTTCATAAATACTTCTGCCGTAAAGGACGAAAATGCCTAAAACAATGGGAATGTCAATGTTAACAATTTTGTTTTTCAAACCATACCATGCAGATTTGTAATAATCTGAAGCAGAGTAAAATACAACTGGAGTGGCTAAAAGAAACATAATCAGGCGAAAAAGATTTTTGTACGAATGAAGCCAAACATCATTCCCAGAAATATACTCCGGAAAACTAAAAAACATCCCGTTTCCGAATGCAAAACCTGCAACTGCTAATTTTATTAAAAGGCTTTTGTCTAGTTTGTCGTGTTTTTTTTCCGCTGTTTCTAGGTTAATAACAGGTTTGTAGCCAAGATTTGTTAAAAATTTCGCCAATTCACTTAGTTTCAATTCTTCTTCTTTGAAAGAAACCTGAAGCGTTTTTCTGGTGAAGTTTACTTGAGAATATTTGATTTTATTATTGATTGTGTGAAGACTTTCCAGTAACCAAATACATGAAGAACAATGGATTACAGGGATTTTGAATGTCACAAGAGTAGTTCCGCCTTCGGAGAAATCTACCACTTTGGTAAAAATTTCCGGCGTGTCTAGATAATCAAATTGTGAATTGTTCTCGTTACTTGGACGTATTCCCGAACGTTGATTGATATTGTAAAAATTATCAAGATTGTGAATGTTCAGGATTTCATAAACAGATTGGCAGCCGTTGCAACAAAAGATTTTGTCGTCGAAAAGAAGACGCTCTTTCTCGATTTTCTGACCACAGTGAAAGCATTGTTCTGCCATTAAAAAATTCTCAGATATTTGGATTGCAAAATTACGTCAAAAATCTTGGGTAGTAGTGTTAAAAAGTCTTATTTTTGCTGACAAATATCATAGGTATGTCTCTTGAACAACAATTGGTTATAGAAGAAAATTTCTCAAAAGCATTTAATCAAAAATCTTTACGCGAAAGTTTGAGTCCGGAAGATTTTGATGTTTACAACAAAGCTCTTAAAATTCTAGAATTCTCAAAAGGTGATGTCGTTTTCGACGATGGCGAATCGCCCAAAGGGGTTTATTTTATAGAAAAAGGAACCGCTAAACTATCAAAATCAGGCGTTTATGGTAAAGATCAGATTTTGAGATTTTGCAAAGAAAATGATTTGATTGGTTATCGTTCATTGCTTTGCGGGGAGAATTTTCAAGCTAAAGCAGAAGCTATGACGCCAATGAAAGTTCAGTTTTTGCCTGCTGATGTTTTCTTAAAATTATTGGAAGTTGACCCAAAACTATCTTACGCAATGCTTCAGAAAATTGCTTATGAATTGGGAGAATCTGCAAATACAGTCACTTTCCTAGCTCAAAAAACAGTGAGAGAAAGATTGGCTGAAATCCTAATTTTATTGGAACAAAAACTGGGAACTGACCCGGAAGGTTTCATCAAAATCTCTTTGACCAGAGAAGAAATCGCCAACCTAATTGGAACTGCAACAGAAAGTGCTATCCGATTAATCTCCGAATTCAAACAAGATGATTTGATTTCTGTAGAAGGAAGAAATATTAAAATCCTTAACAGAGAAAAATTAATCAAATTGGGTCACGTGGTAATTTAATCAATATCATAATAATTACAAATTAACAATGAGATTTTCATTGTTAATTTTTTTTCATACTTAATTCTCAACAAAATGTCTGTACATTCTGAAATTAAAAAAATTACGACTGAAACCTTACGAAAAATGAAATTCGATAAGGAAAAGATTACAATGCTGACGGCTTATGATTTTACAACTGCAAAAATGGTTGACGCCGGTGGTGTTGATTCAATTCTAATTGGTGATTCTGCGGCGAACGTAATGGGTGGTCACGAAACGACTTTGCCAATTACACTTGACCAAATGATTTATCATACACAATGTGTAGTTCGCGGTGTAGAAAGAGCTTTGGTTGTGGCTGATTTGCCTTTTGGAACTTATCAGAGTAATCCTGAAAAAGCTTTGGATTCAGCTGTAAGAATGATGAAAGAAGGTGGCGCTCACGCCATTAAAATCGAAGGTGGAAAAGAAATTGAAGAATCAATTAGAAAAATCGTGAATGCAGGAATTCCGGTTTGTGGACATCTAGGTTTGACACCTCAAAGTATCTATCAATTCGGAACTTATAAAGTAAGAGCTAAAGAAGATGCTGAAGCCGAGAAATTGATTTCTGATTGTAAATTATTGGAAGAATTAGGATGTTTTGCAGTTGTTTTGGAAAAAATTCCTGCAGCACTGGCGAAAAAAGCTTCGGAAAGTATTTCTATTCCTACTATTGGAATTGGAGCTGGATCAGATTGTGACGGGCAGGTTTTGGTTTACCACGATATGGTTGGGATGAATCAAGGTTTTTCTCCAAAATTCTTGAGAAGATATCTTGACCTTTATACAGAAATTACAGGAGCAGTTTCTCAATATGTGAAAGATGTGAAAAGCTCAGAATTTCCAAATGACAAAGAAAGCTATTAAACTTTTAATAATTTTATTTGGATTCCTATTTCTATTTTCCTGCACATCGCAGAAAATGAAGTATGGAACGAAAACGGAGATTCACGATAAAGCTGATTCATTACAATCACTAGTCAGAATCAAATATATCAAGAGTTTGGATTATTCTGATTTCAAGGCTGGTAAATTTGATAATGGAAAATTGGCTGTGAATTATCGTTTTCTGAAACCACAAACAATTGAAAAGAATAAAAAATATCCATTGGTTTTGGTATTTCATGGTTCCGGCGCAATTGGTATAAATAACACTTCTCAAATGGGCGTTTTGTCCAAAATGTGGCTGTTGCAGGAAAACAGAGAACAATACCCTGTTTATGTTTTAGCGCCTCAATTTCCTATCCGTTCATCCAATTATCATTTCGATGAAAGCCGAAATGTCAAAGTTGCTAAGTCTAATGAATATCTGGATTTGGTCTTAAAATCAATCGATTCTTTAATCATTAATGAAAATATTGACCGAGACAGAATCTACGTAATGGGATTTTCTATGGGCGGTGCGACGACTTCTAATGCGATTTCCAAAAGACCGGATTTGTTTGCCTCGGCCATTAATGTTTCCGGGATTTCTCAGTTTGATAAAATGGATGAACTTGTGAATATACCAATTTGGATTGTTCACGGAAGCCTGGATACGGATAATTTTCCTCAAAGCAACTTCAAGTTTTTTGATGAAATGAAATATAAAGGCAAAGTTTTTCTTTGGGAATACAAAGACAAATATCACAACAACATTCTTTCGGCAGAGCTCGTGGACGAGATTCCGAAATGGTTACTAAAACAACATCAATAATGTCTCAAAGTTTTTCTGAATCACAAATCGTTTACGAAGATAATCATATGATGATCATCAACAAAAAAGCCGGACAATTGGTTCAAGGCGATAAAACCGGTGATTTATCTTTGCTTGAATTGATTAAAGATTTTATCAAAAAAAGAGATGATAAACCGGGCAATGTTTTTCTTGGTTTGGTTCATAGGATTGATAGACCGACTTCTGGTTTGGTTATTTATGCAAAAACTTCAAAAGCGCTTTCCCGATTGACTCAAATGGTGAAGAATCGTGAAGTTAAAAAAACATATTGGGCAGTTGTTGGAAAAGAGATGATCCCGAATTCTCAAAGGTTGGTTCATTACCTTAAGAAGAATGAAAAAAATAATAAAGCAATCGTCTATCCAAAAGCAACCGATGGCGCGAAAGAATCGATTTTGACTTATAATTTGATTAAATCTCTAGATAATTATCTTTTGCTGGAAGTGGATTTGGAAACAGGAAGACATCATCAGATCAGAGCACAACTTTCTAAAATCGGAGTTCCAATCAAAGGTGATTTGAAATACGGAAGTCCACGTTCCAACCAAGATGGAGGAATTTCGCTTCACGCAAGGAAATTAGAATTTGTACATCCAGTAACTAAAGAAAATATACAAATCATAGCGCCAGTTCCTCAGAATGATGCGGTTTGGATAGCTTGTGAGGATTAACGATTAATCACAAACTCGTGGAAATTTTCTTTCGTGATGATTTTTTCTACTTCCGGTTTATAAGTTTCTGAAAAATTCTTTGGGATTTTTGCCTTTTTTCGATCATTCCATTTGAATTCGTAAGCATAGAATTTTCCCTCAGCTTCTTCCAGATAATCAATTTCCTGTTGTGCGTGCGTTCTCCAGAAGTAGGTTTTGAAGTTTTTCAAATGATAAGAATTGGTTTTCATTCTTTCTGAAATCAAGAAATTTTCCCAGAGTTTTCCCACATCATCCCGAAGATTGAGTGGATTGAAGTTGTTCAAAATCGCATTGCGGATGCCGTTGTCGTAGAAGTAAATTTTCTTGCCTTTTTTGATTTCGTTTCTTAGGTTTCGGTTAAAACCATCCAATCTGAAAATAATAAACGATTGCTCCAGAAGCTTGATGTATTTTTCAACGGTCAAATTATCTATCCCAATCAATTGAGAAAGCTCGTTGTAGGACACTTCATTGCCCATTTGCAAAGCAAGAGTGGTGAGCAATTTTTCCAATTTTTCTGGTTTTTGGATGTTTTCCCATTGCAAAACGTCTTTGTAAAGATAACTTTCCGAAAGATTTTTCAAACGTTCAATTTCATCGCCGGGATTGGTTACAATCTCAGGATAATAGCCGAAAACCAAACGATGCTCCAGCAATCTGCGTTCTTCCAGAAAACCGTTGTGATTCGTCATTTCTTCAAAAGACAAAGGAAATAATTGATATTCCCACTTTCGTCCGGTTAAAGGTTCATTGATTTTATTCGCCAAATCAAAAGACGAAGATCCTGTGGCGATGACTTTAACATTTTTAATTTGATCGGTAATCAATTTAATGATAATTCCAATATTTTCGATTCTCTGAGCTTCATCAATAATCAAAGTTTTCGCAGTTCCGATCAAAGTTTTCAAAAAATCTGAAGTTGGATTTTGCAAAATATTCCGGATGTCGCTTTGATCGCCGTTCCAATAGACGATGGGTTTTTCAAATTGCTCTTTCATCAGCTCCATCAACGTACTTTTTCCAACTTGTCTGGGTCCGAAAAGAATAATGGCTTTTCCATCTTTCAGACGTTTTTCTATATTTTTATCGAGCAATCTTTCAATCATAATTCGGAATTTTAATATGAATTTTTCGATTTCATTCACAAATTTAATATAAATTTTTCGATTCTATTCGTGTTTTTAATATGAATTTTTCGATTTTACATTAAAAATCCTTCCAGATAGAAATTCTGGAAGGATTCAAAAGAATAAATCTTCTTAAATTTTATTGACCCTGATTCAAAACGCCGCCGTTGGAATCCGAGGCATTATTTTTTATAAGATTAGGATCTTCTTTGGCTAATTTATTTTTGGTCGGAATTTTATAATTGAAAGAAATTCCGAATTTTCGGGTGTCGTTTTTGCTTGATAAAAGTACAGGATTCAAATCGTTTGGCGGAACAGAGTTGAAATAATTCTTATTCTGATTGAAAATATCATCTGCATAAAGTGAAACCGTAAGACGATCATTCATGAATTTTTTAGTCAGATTAATATCAAAAGATTGATTGAAAGGTCTAATCGCTTCAAAATAGAAATAATTTCCCTTGGTAATATGGCGGTAATTGGCTGTGAATTTGATGTCTTTTGGCAAAATAATCTGTGCCATTCCTCCAAAAACCCAGAATCCTTTGTTGTCCAGATCCGGAATTTCGTGTTTTTGATAATTGGTGTATAGATACAGAAAATTAATTTTATCCGGATTAAAATCAAACTTCAGCATCTCTTTCAGACTTTTGGTAAAAACCATAAAAGGAACCGGAATTCCCGCATTGAAGCTGTGGATTCTCATTTTTGGGATGTTGATATTGGTGTTTGTAATCAACAGGTCTTTTCTACCCACTTGTTGCGCAATATTGTTGTCGGAATAGCTGATGCTGTAGCTAAAAAAGGCATAATCAAAAGCCGAAATTTTGACCTCGAAGTTATCAAAAATGGTAGGTTGCAAATAGGGATTTCCATTATAGTTAATGTTTTGATTATTGAAAATCGTATTGTTTGGATTGAGGAAAGAAATGTTTGGAAGGTTAATTTTCTTGTTATAATTCAAACCAAAATAGACATTTTTCATGAAATTATATTGCACGCTTGCATTCGGGAAAATCCGGAATTGATTGAACGGAACAAGATTTTTTTCTACAACAGCATTATTTTGCCAAATTCTCGTAATTCCGCTGATGTCATAATTCTCTGCTCTGGCTCCTAGAATGAAATCGAATTTCTTTAGCTTAGATTGCAATTCTGCGTACATAGAAGAAGTTTGCCTTTGATAATCTAAATTTGTAATGATTTTATTATCGGTGTCAAAACTCAGTTTTTCATATAGACCTCCAACGCTTATTTTACCTTCGTCCAAAATTTTCAAAGGCTGGGAAAAATCCACCTTGAATCTGTAAACATTTTGATTGGAAGCATTGGCAATATTGTTAACAGGATTGATGAAGCTTTTTTGAGCAAAATCTGTATTGTAATTATTGTAATTCAATTGGAAATCCAGCTTTTTGTTTTTGTCATCAAAGCGTTTTTGATAAGTAATAGTTGCTTCATTTCTGTTGACTAATGTATTGGCAAAATCCTCGGAATTAATTGGCGTAAGAATATTGTTAACCAA
Organism: Flavobacteriales bacterium UBA2306; assembly: GCA_002345565.1. Taxonomy (GTDB): domain Bacteria; phylum Bacteroidota; class Bacteroidia; order Flavobacteriales; family Weeksellaceae; genus Epilithonimonas. Next base: position 26,649 of record DDVS01000008.1, read on the forward strand.
GCCAAAACCATTGCTGGAAATGGCGTTGTCATTATTATTTTTATTAAATTCATAGTTTAAAAGCAAACGATCTTCTCCCAAATCAAAAGTCATTGCGGCATTGGCAAAATAGCCTCTTCCAATTCTATCTGTAATGGTTTTTGAGAAATCATCCATCGTGCTCCATTGCGCACTTTCCCGATAGTTTTGTCCAAAATTAACTTGCCATCCAAAGTATTTGTTTCTGGCATTCAGACTGAGGCTGTTCACAGTTCTGTTTCGGAATTTGTGATAATTGGTAAACGCATAGCTTCCGCTATAAGTTGCAGTAAGATAGCTTTTTGCGTTTTTGCTGGTAATGATATTAAGAATAGCGCCGCCGGAAGTTGCCGGAAATTCTGCGCCGGGTTGCATGATGATTTCGATTCTTTCTATAGAATTTGCGGGCATTCCATCGAGAAAAGCAGTCAGCTCGTTGCTGGAGATATTCAGCGGTCGTCCATCCATGAAAACATCCAACAATTTTCCCTGATACATCATTCCGGCAATATCTGTAGAAACCAAACCGGGAAGTTTTTTCAAGCCTTCCATCAATGTTCCGGAGTTGAGATTGGGTTGTTCAGAAAAGTCGAAAATCGTTCTGTCCGCCTTTTGTTCAACGGCTTTCTTCGTTTTGGTAATGGTTACTGTCTCAATTTGTTTTTCCTTGTTGTCTGTTTCTTTTTTAGGAGTTTCCTGGGCAAAGTAGATTTGACTTAGAAATAGAGCAGAAATGGGGAAGATGGATTTTAGTTTCATAGATTGTATTATCAATTAATTAGACTTTCAAATCATTCTTTTGTTACAAATTGAATCCATTATAAAATTTTTGAACACTTTTAAGGTAAAAAAAAATCTGTGGCGTCATATTCATATGGAGTCGCTATCTTTACAGCAAATGGCCGAAAAAAAATCTGCATCGATTACGGAAGTCGTGAAAAATTACGGCTCTCAACTTTTGCGCTTTATCAATTCTAAAGTGGCAAAGACAGAAGATGCGGAAGATATTCTTCAGGAAGTTTGGTTTCAAACCAGCAGATTGACCAATCTGGATGAACTAGAGAATGTCGGAGCTTGGTTATATTCGGTTACCAGAAATAAAATCATTGATAGTTATCGAAAAAAGAAAACCGAATCTCTGGAAGATTTTGTCTATCAGGACGAAGACGGCGAACTAAATGTCAAAGATATTCTCTTGGCTGATGATTCTAATAATCCCGAAATTGGGGTTTTCAAAGAAATGTTTTGGAACGAGCTGATGAAAGCTTTGGATGAATTACCTGAAAAACAAAGGCGAGTTTACATTCAAAACGAACTCGAAGATAAAACCCTACAGGAAATTGCAGATGAAGAAGGCGAAAACATCAAAACCATTATCAGTAGAAAATCTTATGCTGTAAAACATTTGCGAAAAAAACTGCAAGCGCTATACAAGGATTTGAACGATTAAACTATATAGAAGTGAAAATTTTAATGTTCATTTTAACAATTAAAAATAATAAGTAAAAACAAATGAAACGTAATAAAAAGAAATTTTGGTTGATTTTCCCGTTTGTTATTGCGGCAATGGGATTATTTATTTGGTTTTTCCAATGGCTTTGGAATATCCTTTTGCCAGAGATATTAGGTGTAAAAGCCATTAATTATTGGCAGGCTTTCGGGATTTTGTTATTATCGAAAATTTTATTCGGAGGTTTTAATGCGAAGAAATTCGGGAGAAGAAATCATTTCGAAGGGCGTGATGATTTGCGAGCAGGTTGGAAACAAAAATTCGAATCCAGATTTTGCGGCAGTGAAGAAGAGCGGGAAGAATTTAAAAAACGATGGAAAGAAAAATTTGAATCCCGATTTTGCGGAGCAGAAGATGAAAAAGAAAATTTCAATGAAATGTGGAATCCGAAATCCGAATAGAAGTTTTGGAATCCAGATTCTGAGCTAAAAGACAATAATTCATAAAATAAAAATTCTCACAAATTTTGTGAGAATTTTTTTGCAATTAAAAGTTAAATTTTCAACCTTGTTTTTCCATTTTCTTAATGAGATTAAGAGCAGAACCAGCTTTAAACCATTCGATTTGTCCAGCATTGTAGGTGTGGTTAGCTTTAATAGTATCTTTAGTTCCATCAGCGTGAACAAATTCCAAAGTCAATTGTTTGTTAGGAGCAAATTGGTCAAGATCTAGGAAATTTATGATGTCATCTTCCTGGATTTTATCATAATCTTCTTTGTTGTCAAAAGTCAATCCAAGCATGCCTTGTTTTTTCAAGTTGGTTTCGTGGATACGGGCAAAAGATTTTACCAAAACAGCTCTCACGCCAAGATGTCTTGGTTCCATCGCTGCGTGTTCTCTGGAAGAACCTTCACCGTAATTCTCATCGCCTACAACAATGGTTGGAATTTCTGCAGCTTTATATTGTCTTGCAGAATCCGGAACTGGTTTATATTGCCCGTCCAATTCGTTTTTAACTTTGTTGGTTTCCATATTAAAAGCATTCACAGCGCCAATCAACATATTATTGGAAATATTGTCAAGGTGTCCACGATATTTCAGCCAAGGTCCAGCCATAGAAATATGGTCAGTCGTACATTTTCCGTAAGCTTTGATGAGTAATCTTGCGCCAGTAATGTTGAGTCCGTCCCAAGCCGGGAATTCTTCTAATAACTGAAGTCTGTCAGATTCCGGCGAAACAATCACTTCTACATTAGAACCATCTTCTGCAGGAGCAATGTAACCAGAATCTTCTACATCAAATCCTAATCTCGGAAGATCATCGCCACTTGGTTCATCCAGCATAACTTCTTCTCCGTCTTTTGTTTTTAATTTATCAGTTAATGGATTGAATCTCAAATCTCCAGCAATTGCCATCGCGGTTACCAACTCCGGAGAACCTACGAAAGCATAGGTGTTTGGATTTCCGTCTGCTCTTTTAGAAAAATTTCTGTTGAAAGAGTGAACGATGGTGTTTTTCTCTTGTTTATCCGCGCCTTCACGAGCCCATTGTCCTATACAAGGTCCGCAAGCATTCGCAAAAACTCTACCGCCAATTTCTTCAAAAGTTTTAATGAAACCATCTCTTTCTACAGTAAACCGTACTTGCTCGGAACCTGGAGTAATGGTATATTCTGCTTTGACGGCAAGGTTTTTATCTTTAACTTGTTTAGCAACGGAAGCAGCTCTGGCAATATCTTCGTATGATGAATTGGTACAAGAACCAATCAAGCCAACTTCAATTTTTGTAGGCCAGCCGTTCTTTACTGCGATTTCTTTCATCTGAGAAATCGGTGTGTAAAGATCTGGCGTAAAAGGTCCATTAAGAGCAGGTTCTAATTCTGAAAGATTGATTTCTATTACTTCATCATAATATTTTTCCGGATCTGCGTGAACTTCTGGATCAGCTTTCAAAACGTGGGCAACGCTGTCTGCTGCATCAGCCAAATCTTCTCTGTCTGTGGAACGAAGATATTTGCTCATATTTTGGTCGTATTCAAAAATAGAAGTGGTTGCTCCGATTTCTGCGCCCATATTACAAATCGTTCCTTTTCCAGTACAAGACAATGAATTTGCACCTTCTCCGAAATATTCTACAATCGCACCAGTTCCACCCTTTACAGTAAGGATTCCGGCTACTTGTAGAATGATGTCTTTTGGAGCAGCCCAACCATTCAGTCTTCCGGTTAATTTAACACCAATCATTTTGGGGAATTTTAGTTCCCAAGGCATTCCTGCCATCACATCAACGGCATCTGCGCCACCAACACCGATTGCGACCATTCCGAGTCCACCCGCATTTGGCGTGTGAGAATCTGTTCCGATCATCATTCCTCCGGGAAATGCGTAATTTTCTAAAACAACCTGGTGAATAATTCCTGCACCGGCTTTCCAGAAACCAATTCCGTATTTATTAGAAACCGATTGTAGAAATTGATAAACCTCGTTATTTTTATTTTCCGCTTCAATTAAATCTTTAGCAGCACCAACTCTTGCCTGAATCAAGTGATCGGCGTGAACCGTTGAAGGAACAGCGACTTTTTTCTTTCCTGCCTGCATAAATTGTAAAAGAGCCATCTGCGCCGTCGCATCCTGCATTGCCACTCTATCGGGAGCAAAATCTACATAAGATTCTCCTCTTTTAAATGCTTCTTTGGTCTGTGTAGAAAAAAGGTGGGCACAAAGAATTTTTTCTGAATAAGTAAGAGGTCTGCCCATAAAGGCTCTTGCTTCGTTTACTCTGCTTTCGAAATCAGAATAAACTTTTTTGATCATATCTAAGTCAAAAGTCATATCTCGATATTTTTTATTCTTATTAATTCCGCTTTTTGATAGAGAAGCAGGAAATTTTAAACCAATATAATTCATCAAATTCCATTCCTATACTCGTAAATAAAGGATAAATATGATGAATGACTGTAATATTTTATGACTATGAAGTTAAGGAAAAAATAAATTTGATGACATTAACATAGATCAAAATAATTTGAATAGTCTTAAATAGAAAGATTCTAAACAAAAAAAGGAAGACTTCAAAAAGAAATCTTCCATTTATATTTAAAAAGCATTTTAGCCTTTAATGTAAAAATCTATTAATGGCCAACAGTTACCAATTCTTTAATCGATGGTACGAAAGTCGTTAAATCAATTCCCTCAACAGCTTCTTTGTATTCTTCGATACTTGGGATTCTTCCTTTGATAGCTGATAAAACAACTACCGGAGTTGAAGTCAATAAAGATTCTCCTTTTTTACGTTCAGAATCCTCAACCACTCTTCCCTGGAAAAGACGTGTAGAAGTTGCCAAAACAGTATCTCCTTTTTCAGCTTTTTCCTGGTTACCCATACAAAGGTTACAGCCAGGACGCTCAAGGTACATCATATTTTCATACTGTGTACGGGCTTCGCCTTTCGGAGCAGCATCGTTGAATTCAAAACCTGAATATTTCTCTAATAATTCCCAATCGCCTTCAGCCTTTAATTCGTCAATGATATTATAAGTTGGAGCCGCAACTACTAATGGAGCCTGGAATTCTACTTTACCATTTTGTTTTTCAAGATTTCTCAACATCTGAGAAACAATCTTCAAGTCACCTTTGTGAACCATACAAGAACCTACGAAACCAAGGTCAACTTTTTTCTCACCTCCGTAGAAAGTAAGGTCTCTGATGGTATCGTGCGTGTATCTTTTAGAAACATCTTCGTTGTTTACATCCGGGTCAGCAATCATTGGCTCAACGATTACGTCTAGGTCAACAACAACTTCTGCATAATATTTTGCATTAGCATCCGGAGTCAAAGCGGGTTTATCACCAGTTCTAATTTCCTCGATTCTCTTGTTTGCTTTGTTAATTAGACCTTGAAGAACGTGATTTTTATTGTCCATTCCTTTATCAATCATAATTTGGATTCTGCTTTTTGCAATTTCCAATGATTCAATCAAAGTATCGTCTTCTGAGATACAAATTGAAGCTTTTGCTTTCATTTCAGCAGTCCAGTCTGTGAAGGTAAATGCCTGGTCAGCAGGAAGCGTTCCGATATGAACCTCAATAATTCTACCTTGGAAAACGTTTTCTCCGTCAAATTGCTTCAACATCTGAGCTTGAGTTGCGTGAACCACATCACGGAAATCCATGTGCTTTTTCATTTCTCCTTTGAAAGTCACTTTTACAGATTCAGGAATTGGCATTGAAGCCTCACCTGTTGCCAAAGCCAAAGCTACCGTTCCTGAGTCAGCTCCGAAAGCCACACCTTTAGACATTCTTGTGTGAGAATCACCTCCGATGATGATTGCCCATTCGTCTACTGTAATATCGTTTAGAACTTTGTGAATAACGTCTGTCATTGCGTGATATTCACCTTTCGGGTCACGGGCTGTGATCACTCCGAAATCGTTCATAAATTTCATTAATTTAGGAATATTAGCCTGCGCTTTTTTATCCCAAACTGATGCGGTGTGACAGCCTGACTGATACGCTCCATCTACAATTGGAGAAATCACCGTTGCTGCCATAGATTCTAGTTCTTGAGCGGTCATTAAACCTGTAGTATCTTGAGAACCAACAATGTTTACTTCAACTCTTACATCAGAACCAGCGTGTAAAACTTTACCTTCTGGAACGCCTACTGCATTTCTGTTGAAGATTTTTTCAACAGCGGTAAGTCCTTGTCCTTCGATAGAAATTTCTTTAGAAGGAGCGAAAACTGTAGGAGCTGTAATTCCTAAAGTTTTCGCAGCAAATGTTTGGATTTTTTTACCAAAAACGATAGCATAAGAACCTCCAGCTCTTATAAATTCTAATTTTTGAGGAGTAAATGATTTTGAAATATCTTTCAATTCAGTTTCTCCATTGTATAATTTTTTCTCTTTTGTATTAATTGTAAGAACAGTTCCTGTAGCAACAGAATATTTTTCTTCTAAAACGATGTCACCGTTTTCGTTACGAACAGGTGTTCCGTTTTCGTCAGTTTTCTTTACCCAGTTTTGAAGGTCGATTCCGATACCACCGGTTACATCAACTGTAGTTAAGAAAATTGGAGAAATTCCGTTAGTTCCAGCTACAATTGGAGCGATGTTTACGAATGGTACGTAAGGACTTGCTTGTTTCCCAGTCCAAAGTGCAACGTTGTTCACACCAGACATACGAGAAGAACCAACTCCCATTGTTCCTTTTTCTGCAATAAACATTACGCTTGCATCAGGATGTTGAGCTTGTAAAGCTTTTATTTCTTCCTGTTGAGCAGGAGACATCATACATTTTCCGTGTAATTCACGGTCAGAACGTGAGTGAGCCTGATTCCCTGGAGATAATAAATCAGTTGAAATATCACCTTCTGCAGCGATATAAGTCACAACTTTAATTTCTTCTGGAACTTCTGGAAGTTTAGTGAAAAACTCTGCTTTTGCATAGCTTTCCAAAATATCTTTAGCGATTACATTTCCCGTTTCATAAGCTTCTTTTAAACGCGCTGTATCAGCATCATACAAGAAAACCTGAGTTTTAAGAACTTCAGCGGCTTGTTTTGCAATAGGTTCATCATTTCCTAAAGCCAAATCAAGAAGAACTTCGATTGAAGGGCCTCCTTTCATATGAGACAATAATTCAAAAGCATAAGCTGGCGATATTTCCAATAGTACAGATTCTCCTAAGATAATCTGTTTCAAAAATTTTGCTTTAACACCAGCAGCACTTGTAGTACCCGGCAAAGTATTGTAAATGAAAAAATTAAGAGAATCAACTCTGTGTTCGTTGGCTGGATCTTTGATTTGCTCAATGATAGCGCTGGTCAAATCTGCGCTGTCAATAGGTTTTGGGTGAAGCCCTTGTGTTTTTCTTTCCTCGATTTCTTGGATGTAATCCTGATAAATATTCATAATAATGTACGTCTTTTCATTCTTTAAAAAATAGATTGAAATTTCAAAAATTGTCTAAATCTAATTGATAACTAAATGTTTTTTTTGATTTTAATCCAACTTAATCAAAAATTCTATTTGAAGAGAAAATTTAATCTTGCTAAATTCGCCCAAATTTACGAAATTATAAGCGTTTTTCAGAATAGAATAATTTAGATTAATAATAAATTAGATATGTTTTATCTATGTTTTATATTTTTATCATATTAATTTCTATTTTGAAAATTAGAAGAATTTGAAAACTGTATCATTTTGAAAATCAAATTATTACTTAGAGATAAAAAAAAGACAATCGTTGTTTTTGTCTTTTTTTTAATATTGATTTGTGTCTATTACTTTTTTGATCCTTTAAAATATTCCTTTTTCTTAAAATGTCCTTTGAAAACAATTACAGGTTATGAATGTGCTGGTTGTGGTGTACAGAGAGCGTTTCATTCATTGTTGCACTTTAGGTTTTTGGAAGCGTTTAAATTCAATCCGTTATTTGTGATTTCCATCCCTTTTTTGTTGATGTTAGTTTTTATTAATTTTTCTAAAAATCCAAAACTTAAAGATGGAGTTGACTGTTTCATCATTAATAAAATGTTTGTTTTTGTACTATTAATAATAGTTTTCGTATTTTCGTTGCTGAAAAACACAGATTTTTATAAAGATTTTATAACTCATTTATAAAACAAATACTACGATGAAAAAACTATTTAGCTTAATTCTTGTAAGCTTTTTTGGCGTCGCCTTTACTCAGGAAAAAGACGATTCTTTGCCGACGTTGATTCCTCAAAAAATTAATCAAATGTCAGGCTATATTAATCAACAAAGAAAGATTGTTATAGAACCAGAATATCATATAGCAATGTTCTTCGCGCAAGATTGTAATCTTCTTAATTCTCCTAATAAAGCCGTGAGGGTTTTTGGATCTGCAAATTATGCAACGGTTGAAAAAAATAATATATCGTATCGTATCAATAAAAAAGGAAAGAGAGTTTACCGCTACAAAAAAACTGACATAGGAAAGTGTTCCCAGCCATATGTCGTACAGAAGTATAAGGCTTTTGTGTTAAATGGTGCGTATGGTTTGGTTAGTAAAGAAGATATTGACCTAGGTGGTTATAAGGATTTTGACATCTATCCACAATATCAGATGTTGTATGTGTTAGAAAGTGATCGTGAAAATCCGATGATTGTTGCGGTTAAAAATGATAAGTTTGGGATTGTAGATAAAAATAATAAAATAGTTATTCCATTTGTTTATAATGATATTAAAACTAATTTAAGTTGGAAAACAGCTAATCTTTTTGAAGTTTCTATAGATGGAAAAGATTATTTTTTTGTCAATAAGAATAATCACGCATATCTGGCGAAAAAGTTGTAATTTCGCCGTCAGAAATTTAAGGGGTGCTGTCACAAGCTGAGATTATACCCAATGAACCTAGAACAGGTAATGCTGTTTAGGGAAACATTCATTATAATTGATGGATGATAATCGATAATTGATTAATAATAACGTTATAAAAAATCATTTATCTTTTATAAATTATCAATTATAATCATAATCGCCCCTTTTATTCCAATAAATTTTAACAACAAAAATTTAAACGAATGAAAGGATTTATTTTTTTAGGAGTATTCATTGCTCCATTTTATCTTTCTCAAACTACAGATTCTGTACAGGTTACAAATATTCAAGCTGTAGAATTTACCAAAAGAACGCCAACTGCAAAAACAATCATCAACGTTGGAAAAGAACTAGCTGACAAAAATCTTGGGCAGGATTTGCCCATTCTTCTGAAAAATCAGATATCTGTTGTATCAACTTCGGATGCCGGAAACGGAATTGGTTACACAGGATTCAGAATCCGTGGGACAGCCGGAACAAGTGTTAATGTAATGCTAAATGGTGTTCCGTACAATGATTCCGAATCTCAGGGGACTTTTTTTGTGAATGTTCCGGATCTCACAAGTTCTGCTTCACAAATTGTAATTCAAAGAGGTGTTGGAACATCTTCAAATGGAGTTTCTGCCTTTGGAGCGAGTGTGAATGTGATTTCCAGAGATCCATCTGATGAATTTTCTATTAAAACGGATGATTCTTATGGTTCATTTAATACTTACAAATATTCTGCAGAAATCAATTCTGGGAAATTCTGGAAAAATCGTTTGTCTGTGATGGGAAGATATACACATATCCATTCTGATGGTTATATTGACAGAGCTTCTTCTAATCTACATTCCTATAATTTTTCTGCTTTGTTTCAGGAAAAAAATACGGAGTTGAGGTTCTTGGCTTTCGGAGGAAAGGAAAAAACATATCAGGCTTGGAATGGTGTAGATAAAGCTACATGGGAAACAAATCCGAAATTCAATTATTCCGGAGCAATCTATGATGCAAACTGGGAAAATATTGTTGATTTTTATGACAATGAAACCGATAATTACAGACAAAATCATTATCAGTTATTATGGAACCAGAGATTTTCTGATGGCTGGAAATTAGAAACCACTGCGCATTATACGAAAGGAAAAGGTTACTATGAAAATTACAAACAAGATGCTAAATTCTCTAAATACAACTTGCCTAATATCATCGAAAATGGAATAGAAATAAAAAAATCAGATTTCATCAGAAAAAAATGGTTGGACAATGATTTTTATGGAGTGATTTCTACTTTGTATGGAAAATTAGGTAATCTTGATTTGAATTTCGGAGCAGTTGCTAATCAGTATTACGGAAGACATTTTGGTAATGTAACTGGCGTTTTTCTACCACAAATTGATGAACACGAATATTACAGTAATAATTCGGTGAAGAACGAAGTTTCTGGATTTGCCAAAGCAATTTATAAACTCAATCAATTCGAATTTTTTGGCGATTTGCAACTAAGAAACATCAATTACGATACAAAAATTGTCCAACAAGGCGATGGTGAAGGTGCAGATCTATATAGAAAATGGACTTTTTTCAACCCGAAAGTTGGTGTCAATTTCAATATTGAAAACGGAAAAGTATTTGTCTCGTATGCCAATGCGCATCGCGAACCAAACCGAGATGATCTTTTTGCAAATCCGAACACAAAAGAAGAAACCTTACATGATTTTGAGGCAGGTTGGGAACAGCAATTTGGAAAGGTTGTGTTGACGGCTAATGCGTATTATATGGATTACCAAAATCAGTTGGTTTTGTCAGGTAGAATCAACAATGTTGGTGAATTCATTCGTCAGAATGTGGACAAAAGTTATAGATTAGGAATTGAACTTTCTGCCCAAAGCAGACTTTCTGATAAAATTCAATTAGGAGCTAATTTATCTTTGAGTCAGAATAAGATTAAGGAAATCAACTCGGTTCAAAACAATACAGATGTTGTTTTGAAAGATTCTGATATCTCTTTTTCGCCTAACATCATTGCGAATGGAAATGTGGTTTATTCTCCGTTCAAAAATTTTAATCTTGATGTTACTGCGCAATATGTGGGAAAACAATATTTGGATAATTTAGAAACTGCTGATAATCAATTAAAGGATTACTTAGTTCCAGATTTTAATATGTCATACAAGTTGCCTTTTCAGAAACAAGAAGTTACTTTGAGGTTCTTGTTAAATAATTTCACAAATACGAAGTATGTCAATAACGGTTTTAGTGGACCATATTACTTCGCACAAGCCGGAATTAACTTCCTTTTTGGGGTTTCTTTGAAACTGAAATAGAATTATTTTGCCTGATAATCAATTGGTTGTAAATTTTTAACGTTTGTTTTGTAGATTTTTATTTGTTAACTTAAAATTAATATTAGATTTACAATAATTTCAAGTACGTGTATAGTGTACATTGAAATTGTATATAGACCTTAAAAATTTACATCTATGAAAAAAATCTATTCATTAATGCTTGCCGCATTGGCAGGTGTTACGCTTTCTGCGCAATTGACTTATACCGTATCGAACGGTGTTTATAATCTAACTTACGGAAAAACAGGAGATTGGGGTTTCTATGACCCGCAAAGCCAACCAACGTTTTATGTTCACGTTTGGTCTTCACAAACAGATGGTGACAATAATCAAGGAAACTTTGATGATGCTTGGAGTAATTCCAATACGACAATGACTTGGAGTGATACAGAAGGTGCTTATGTAGGAACCATCGATTTGAATACAAAACTATTTACAAATTCTAATAATACAATGTCTTCGGGTACTGTAGTTCAAAGAATTGGGGTCGTTTTCAAAAACAAATCAAATGGTGCTGATTTTCAATGAGGAGACAGAGATTTAGAAGGGCCAACAACACTTACAACTTTGGCTGTTTCAGAATCTAACGGGAAAGCAAAATCTCAAGTTGCTGCCGGAAAGTTATTTACTTCTGCAAAAGGAAATCTAGACTTAACGGTTTATGATTTGGGAGGAAAAGTAATAAAGACCTTAAAAACAAATGCAAATGGAAATCCAATTGACTTAAATCTTTCTCAGAAAGGTTTATATCTTGTGAAGATTTCCGGCAACAACGTTTCAGAAGTTGTAAAGTTTGCATATTAACACTTTAATTAATTCATATCAAATCAAAAGGTTGCTGTAAAAAGCAACCTTTTATATTTTCTTTAACATCAAAAATTATGTAGTTTTGCACCGATGAATTTTGAGTACTTTTTATATCAATATCTTCTGAAGCATAATAGAGCAGAGGTTCCGGAGTTTGGTGTTTTCGAACTTAGTAAGGAATCTGCAAAAATAGATGCCGAGAATTCCATTATTATTCCACCGAAAGAAACTGTAACTTTTGAGTATAATCCGTCTGGATACGACAATCAATTAGCAAAATATATTGCTGAGGAAACTAATTCTAATCTTTTCATTGTTCAGATGAATTTGAAGAACGAAGTGGCAAAATGGTTTCAGAAATTGCAGACAGAGAATTCCTTAACTCTTGAAAATCTTGGACAGTATCAATTAAACGAAGATAACAAAGTTGTTAAGGTAACCGATAATGATGACGATATTTTTGGTTTTGAAAAAGTAGATTTACAGCACCTTAAAACTTTAAAATCAAAAAACACTTTCAAAGAAGATTACAGTTTCAATAAAGGTGTTATTTGGACTTTTCTAAGTGTAATTGTTGTTGGAACTGCTGCGTTATTTCTTTTCGGAGACCAAGAACTGATATTTGGAAAATCATCTCAAATTCCTACAAAAAAATTGGTCAAGAAAACAATGGTTAAAAAAGTGTCGACAACGCCAAAAGTAGATTCAATAAAAATAGATAGTATAAAACCAACAACGAATGCAAAAATCCAAAAAACCAATAGATAGCCTTACGGTAATGACGAACATCGTCTTGCCCAACGAAACCAATTCATTAAGAAATCTTTTCGGAGGCGAATTGTTGGCGAGAATGGATAGAGCTGGGGCTATTTCTGCTACAAAACATTCAGAAAAAAGAGTTGTTACAGCTTCTGTAAATCACGTGTCGTTCGATAATCCTATTCCAGAAGGTGGGATTGTGGTTGTAGAAGCCAAAGTTTCCCGTGCTTTTTCTACATCGATGGAGGTGTATGTGGATGTTTGGGAAGATGATCCAATTAATCAGAGAAAAATTCACACCAATAGTGGGATTTACACATTTGTGGCCATTGATGAAAACGGAAAACCTGCAAAAGTTCCTGAACTGGAACCAGAAACAGAATTGGAAATCGAAAGATTTGCCGCTGCAAAAAGAAGAAAAGAATTGTCATTAATCCTTTCCGGAAGAATGAAACCAACAGATTCTATTGAACTCAAAAAGTTATTCTTAGGAGAATAATTATTAATACAGACAAGAAACGGGCTTTAGCTCGTTTTTTTTGAATTTTACCCATTTCAGACTTTGCTCAAAAATAATTAATCCAAAGTCTAATATCTGATATCTAAAGTCTAATTATGAAAATCCTTCAACTCGATAAAAATCATCCATTAATCTCCGAACAATTGACCGCAAAAGGTTTTGTTGTAGAAGAAGACCATTCTTCGACTTATGATGAGGTTTTGGAAAAAATAAAAGATTATCAAGGAATCATTATCCGAAGCCGAATTCCATTAGACAAAAATTTTCTTACTAAGGCTTCTCATCTCAAATTCATTGCAAGGGTAGGAGCGGGAATGGAAAATATCGATATCGAAACTGCTGAGATATTAGGGGTCAAATTGATTAATTCGCCCGAAGGAAATCGAGATTCTGTTGCCGAACACGTTGTTGGAATGTTATTGATTCTAATGAACAGATTGTTTATCGCTTCTAATGAAGTTAAAAATGGAATATGGAAACGAGAAGAAAATCGTGGTGACGAATTACTTGGAAAAACCTTCGGAATCATCGGTTACGGAAATATGGGAAAAGCTACTGCAAAAAGACTTTCTGGATTTGGCGTTGAGGTTATTTTCCACGATATTTTACCAAATCTTTCCGATGAATTTGCAACGCAGGTTTCTTTGGAAGAACTTCAAAAAAGAGCTGATATTTTAAGTCTTCATATTCCTTTGACTTCGGAAACGCATTATTTGATTGATGAAGCATTCATTTCGAAAATGGAAAAGAATTTCTATTTCGTCAACACAGCTCGAGGGAAAAATTTAAAAACTAAAGCTTTAGTAGAAGCAATTGAATCCGGCAAGATTTTGGGTGCTTGCCTAGATGTTTTGGAATATGAAAAGTCTTCTTTTGAAAACCTTGAAACAGAAAATCAGGATCTAAAATATTTATTAAATTCTGAAAAAGTGATTGTTACGCCACATATTGGTGGGTGGACGCATCAGAGTAAAGAAAAATTGGCTCAGGTAATTGTTGATAAAATTCTTGCTGATTTTAGAAATTAAGTCTCAAAAAATTCTCCACATTTAACAATTCTTAAGAAAATTGGTATCTTCTAAAGACTCATTTTATGTTAACTTGCGAGCCTTAACGAAGTTTGGATAACAATGAATTTTAGAAAAGTAATTACGGTAGGTTTAGCAGTGTTATGTATTAGTTCTTGTAAAAAGAAAGAAGAACAAATCAATGAGAATTACGAATCTAAACTTCCCAATTACGGCAAAGTAGATTTGACCAAAGTTTTTACACCACAAGAATCTACACTTTCCAACGAAGCTACAATTCTTCCTCAAATCAATAATTATTATCAAAAAATCTGGGAACAAGGCGACCTTAGCGGTGGAATTCTTGTTGCAAAGGGGGATAAAATCATCTTCGAAAAGTACAGAGGTTTTGGAAGAGAAGGTAAACAAATGCCGATTGATGCCAACACGCCACTTCACGTCGCTTCGGTTAGCAAGACGATGACCGCAATGGCAGTTTTAAAATTGGTAGAAGCAGGAAAACTGAAAATGGAAGATGACTTAACCAAATTCTTTCCAAAGTTTCCTTACAAAGAAATCACGGTTTTCAGTCTTTTGTCCCAAAGAAGCGGACTTCCAAAATATGAACATTTTGACCAAAGTATAAAACCAGCTCCCGAAGAACTGAAGAAAGATTTCATCTCAAATCAGGACGTTTTGGATATGCTGATTAAGTACAAACCAGAATTGGCGAGACTTTCCAACACAGGATTTATGTATTGCAACACCAATTTTGCGCTTCTGGCGTTGATTGTTGAGAAAGTTACTGCAACACCTTTTCCGGAAGCGATGCAGGAGATTGTTTTCAAACCGTTGAAGATGAATCATACCTATATTTTCCAGAAAAAAGATATTCCAACAGCGTCGCAATCGTTTTACAGCGGTTATAGATTATATCCTTTGGCGAATCTGGATTTGATTTATGGCGATAAAAATGTATATACAACACCGAGAGATTTACTTAACTTTTCCATTGCACTATATTCCAAAGATTTCCTGAAACCGGATTTGGAAAACAAAATCTTCGAACCTTATAGTAATGAGAAAAAAGGGATCAACAATTATGGTCTTGGTTTCCGAATGAAAGAATTTGACAACGGCGAAAAACTCACTTATCACAACGGTTGGTGGCACGGAACCAATTCGGTTTTTGCGCATCTTTTGAAATCGAAAGTGACAATTATTGCGATTGGGAACAAGTATTCCGGGAAAGTTTATTCAGCATTATCTTTATCAGGTTTATTTGAAAATTTCCCTTTCGAAATGGACAAATTCAACAAAACAATGAATCCGAAAGGATCATCAAAAGAGATAGATTCTGCAAGTGTAAGCGAGTAAAAAATTATTATATTTGTTTTAAAATAATAATTTTTATGAAAAAAAACTATTTTGCCATTCTTGGTTCTATTCTATTAAGCAATTTTCTCTCTTCCCAGCAAGGCAATGCCAATATTAATAATAGCAACGTTAGCAGAGAGACATTATTTATGAGATTCGGATATAAAAGTGTTATTGATACACAAGGTTCTCCTTATTTATATCAAGATTATAAAAAAGCAAGAATTGCTAATAACCAAAGCTTAGTGGATATGAGATATAATGCTTATAAAGATGAAATCGATATAGTAAATAAAGGTCAAAATATGACCATTTACAAAAGACCAGAATATTCTCCCATACACATTATAGATTCGGATGAAACCATTTATTTATTAGATTTTCCGTATAAAGGTAAAACAATTTCTGGTTATTTATTTGAAGTAAAAAAATATGATAGTTTTACTGTTCTAATGAAAATTTCAAAATCTTACGAAGAAGGTAAATATGCTCAAGATTCTTTTGATAGAGACAAACAAAACAGTTATAGTGATTTACCGGATGTCTTTTATATCCAAAAAAATACAGGAGAAATAACAGAAATGCCTGGTACAAAAAAGAACCTTATCAAAATGTTTCCGGACAAGAAAAATAAAATAGAACAAATGGTTAAAGAAAATAAGATTGACACCAGAAAATTAGAGGTTATCTCGCAAGTTTTGATGGCATTGTCTTAATGTTTTTTTTGAAATAATGTATTGATTATAAGAACTTTAATAATAATTAAAGTTCTTTTTTTATTTTTGATGTAATAAAAGTTAAATAACAAATGTCTTACTTTTAAACAACCAATTAAAAAGGTTTTAACATTTGAAAGAGAGTCTTCGACAGGCTCAGACTGACAAATATTTAACCTAAAACATTAAACTGAATCTATGACTCAAGAAAATTTTCAACAAACGGTATTTGTTCTCAAAGATGAGATGTATCGTTTTGCGAAAAAAATCCTAATGAGTGCAGATGAAGCCGAAGATGTGGTAATGGATCTGATGATGAAGTTTTGGCAGAAGAAAGAAGAGTTAAAGGTTGTGGAAAATCTGAAAAGTTTTGCCCTGCGAAGTGTAAAAAACGAATGTCTGAACCGCTTGAAACATCACGAAGTCAAACTCGGATTTGCAAGTCAGACGAGGCACAATTCGGAGCTTTATCAGATTGAAACCAATAATATGAAAGAGCAGATTTTGGGATTTATCAACCAACTTCCCGAGAAACAAAAAATGGTCATTCACTTAAAAGATGTCGAGGAATATGAGATTTCGGAGATTTCGGAAATGATGGAAATGGAGGAAAACGCAGTCCGAGTCAACCTGATGAGAGCCAGACAAAAAGTGAAAGAGTCAATTAACAAACTTTATGCGTATGAACACCGACAGATACAAGGATTGGGAATCTAAATTCTTCGAAGGCGAAGAGTTGACTCCGGAAGAGGAATTGTTCCTTAAAAATGAAAGCGACAATCCGTATTTTTCTTTTCTAAAAGAGGAGAAACAGGAGAAATTAGATATCAAGTTCGAGGATTTCTTAAACAAAGCGACAAAGCAAAATGTCACAAAAGAACCAAAAATAGTAGCACTACCAATTGTGAAAAGAAAATCTTACACACAATATTGGATGGCAGCGAGTTTAGTTTTACTAATGGGAATCAGTGGATTTTGGATGTTTAACAATCCGGAAAATATTGAACCTCAAATTGCAAAACACACAGAAACTCCTAAGAAAGTTGAAACGCCAAAATTTTCTCCAATTGAAAATGGTTCAACTCAACAGCCAGTTTTAACTCAACAAAATACTCAGCCAAAAACACAGAAACTAGCAAAGAAAAATGCAGTTGAAAATCAAGAATCAAAAACGCAGTTTGCTTATCATCAACCAAAAGAAATTAAAACAGATAATCAAAACCTAAATAAAGTAAACTCAGATTTGGAATACAATCCTAGTTATGTTATCATCAATGGAAAGCCGGTTTACAGCGAACAGGAAGCTATTGCGGTGACAGAGGATGCTTTTAATTTTTTTGCAAGTAACGTTACCCAAACCATAAATCACGCAGAGTCTGCCCAAAATGTTTCAGAAGATGTCATCAAAATCATCAAATTCTAAAATTATTACAATGAAAAAAATATCAATATTAATCGTATTATTTCTTCTCTCGACGAATATTTTCGGACAAACAGAAGAACTCAATAAGCTTTTTGATAAGTATCAGGACACAGAAGGTGTGACCTCTATCAAAATTGCCAAACCTATGTTCAAATTGCTGAATAACCTTAAAATCGATGATGAAGAATTGGGGAAAATTCAACCGCTTTTAGGAAAAGTCAATGGACTGAAAATGCTGGTTCTGGAAAAATCCGAAATGTCAAATAATCCCAATATCAATGGCGGGAAAATCGAAAAGGAAATTGCAAATTCTCTCAAAAATATGAAGTATGAAGAATTGGTAACCGTTAACAATCGTGATGCCAAGATCAAGTTTATGGCGCAGGATATCACAGCCAATGTAATGGACAATCTAATTCTTAATATTATGTCAGAAGACAGTTCTGTACTGATGATGCTGGATGGTAAAATTTCTATGGAAGATGTCAATAATCTGATGCAGGAAACCAAAAATGTGACTTCTCTAAATCCGGTTTCTACGATCAAATCTGATAAAACGAATATTGGAAGCGTGAGAGATGTTCCTGCATTTAACGGCATAGAGACTTCTTCTGGTGTGGATGTAGAATTCACTCAAAGTGCTACTCAAAGTGTGGTTGTGAAAGTGGAGCCAGAAAAGCAACAATACATAATCACAGAAGTAGAAAATGGTGTTTTGAAAATCTTCGTAAGAAACAAAGGTGTTAAAAACTTAAATTTCAACAGTCTTAAAGTCATCGTTTCTGGACCGAAATTATCAAAATTGATTACAAAATCTGGTTCTATATTCAAAGCTGTAAATCCAGTTAGCGAATCGAATTTTGCGGCGAGCTGTTCATCAGGTTCACAAGTTTCGGGAAGTTTTAAAATCTCTACAAACACAGCACTGGATGTTTCTTCTGGTGTAAGCGTAAAAATGAATTTGGAAACCAAATCTCTAGTTTTGGAAGCAAGTAGCGGAAGTTCTATCAGATTGTCAGGAAAAGCAGACTCGGGAGTTTACAGTGCAAGCAGCGGAAGTTCTATCTCAGCAGGCGATTTTGTAACCAAATCTGCAGTTGTGGATGCATCTTCCGGAGCAAGTGTGAAAATCAATACAACAGAAAGTTTAACCGCAAGTGCAACATCCGCAGCATCTGTACAATACAGAGGTAATCCTTCTAAAGTGACAAAATCTGCCAGCGAAAGAACAGGTTCTACTATTAACGCAATCAACTAAAAATAAAACTATGCTACGATTCTTATACATCATTATTTTGACGATTGTCGGTTTCTTTTTACAATCGTGTATGGTTTCTCAGAAAAAAGTTCACACCGATTTTTTTGACAACCCGGGATTCAAGGAAAGTTCAACTTTTGTAAGCATCAATGTTCCCAGTTTTTTAGCGAAATCTTATGTGAAGCAAGCGTTGAGAGAAGACGGAGAGAGCCAGGAAGTGATAGATCTTGTAAAGAAAATCAGTGATGTCAAAGTCTTGATTGTAGAAAGTTCTAAAACGCCAGTTAAAGCAGAATTTAAAAAGTATCTTGCTAAAAATAATTACGAAGAATGGATGTCTTTAAAACAACAAGGTCAACTAATTAGCATCAATGCACAACAATCAAATGACTTAATAAAGCGAATGATAATCACCGTAAATGATGATAATGACCAAAGTATTTTCGTAGATGTGAAAGGAAAATTTTCGCCGGATGACATCTCAAAAATTATCAATGCTACCGAAAAAAATAAAATCAAAATTCATAGAAACTAAAAACGAAAACCACTACAAATTAGTGGTTTCTGCTTTTTGGTGGATTATCTCCTAAATCTGAAGTATTCTGTCAGTTCGTGTTTTTTACCCTTGAGAAATGCAGAAGCCATTTCCATCCCGATGACCGAAAATGTAATACCGTTTCCCCCAAAACCTAAAACAAAATAAGCGCTTGGAAAATTGGGATGTTCACCGATGTAAGGCAATCCGTCTTTGGTTTCTCCGAAAGTCCCAGCCCAGACAAAATCCGTTCGAAAATTATTTTCGGGAAGGTGTTTATCGAGTTTTTTGACCAACTTTTTTTCTTTGTTTAAAAGTAATGAATCTCGTTTTTGAGCATTGACAAATTCCTCATCTTCACCACCAATCAGAATCCGATTGTCATCCGTTGTTCTCATATAAATGTAAGGTTCAGCCGTGTTCCAAACCAAAAGATTATTTAGTTCTTTGTGATTTTTCTCGTGACGTTCGCCGACAATCGCATAAGTTGAAAGTAAGTTGACGAACTTATCTTTAATGATTTCCGTACTTTCGAAACCATTGCAGAAAATCACCTTTTTAGCTTTGATTTTGTTACCAAACTCAGTGGTTGCAGTAACTCCATTTTTTTTGTAATCGAATTTGATGATATCCGTTTTATCAAAAATCTGCAATCCTTTTTTATGATTGTAATGCAGAATATCGTGTGCTAGACAAAATGCATCAATGCTTCCGCCTTGTTCCGATAAGATTCCGCCAAACGTATTATCGATTTTAAATTTCTTTTTGATTTCATCTGATGAAAGCCATTTCACAGGAAATTTAGCCGATTTCCTAGCTTCGAATTCCTTTTTTAAATCATCCACATCTTTCTTGAAAGCAGCGAAATAAAGCGATTGCTTTTTCCTGAAGCCACAATCGGATTTGACTTCTTTGGCAATTTTCTGCAAATCGTCAATCGAATCATAACAAGCCCAATAAGATTTTTCTGCACCTTCTTTCCCAATCATTACTGAGAGTTCAAAAAGCGGAACATCAATCTCATATTGCAACATAGAAGTCGTGGCACTTGTACTTCCGTTCCCTATTTCTCTTCTATCAACCAAAACAGTTTTATAACCATCTTTTATCATTTGATGAGCGAGAAGAGAACCGGTGATTCCACCTCCGATGACAAGGATTTCAGTTTCTATGTTTTCTCGAAGTGAAGGATAAGAATGTTTCAATCCATCTTTTACCAGCCAGAATGGTTCGGGAGATTTTAGTTTCATATGAATATTTAGTTTGTCTTTTAAATGTCATATGTAATCGCAAAGCGATTTCATAGTTTTTTTTGATTTGATTTTTGTTGCTAATCAAAAAGTAAACCGTTGGATTTTTGAAAATAAAAAACCGCAGAATTTTCTACGGTTTGATTTATATAAAATTTTAAATAAAGTTAGTCAAAAATTTTTCCTCCACGTTCAAATAATTCTTCCCAAGTGATGTCTTTTGTAGCCAATCCCCTCTTGGTTTGAATTGTTTTATAGGGAATTTTTCTTCCATTAGAAAATTGTAATTCGATTTGGTCAATCGTTTCTTCAACATTATTTGCGCCCGCCCAATTTTTAACAATGTTTCGGACTCTATTTACAGTTGTCATATCACCATGGAGTTTAAACGTAAACGATATTTTTCCTTTTACTACACCGAGATGAATAAAAGTTAAGTGTCCAAAATTTTCCATAACTAGCCTTACATATTTCTTCGGTATTTCCCACCCACTTCAAAAAGCGCATTGGTAATCTGTCCAAGCGAACAATATTTTACAGCATCCATCATTACTTCGAATAAGTTTTGCTGATTGATTGCGGCGTGTTGTAATTTTTTCAAAGCTTCTGCAGATTTATCTTGATTAGAATTTTGGAAATTATGAAGCATTTCAATCTGGAATTGCTTTTCTTCCTCAGTCGAACGGATCACTTCTCCCGGACGAACCGTCGGCGAACCGTCTTTTCCAAGGAAAGTATTAACGCCGATGATAGGATATTCTCCGGTGTGTTTCAACCATTCGTAATGCATTGATTCCTCCTGGATTTTTGAACGCTGATACATCGTTTCCATTGCTCCAAGAACCCCACCTCTTTCTGTGATTCTGTCGAATTCTGCGTAAACAGCTTCTTCCACCAAATCCGTCAGTTCTTCAATAATAAACGAACCTTGTAGCGGATTTTCATTTTTCGCTAAACCTAATTCTTTATTGATAATCAACTGGATTGCCATCGCTCTTCTTACCGATTGCTCAGTCGGCGTTGTAATTGCCTCGTCATAAGCGTTTGTGTGTAGTGAGTTACAGTTATCATAAATTGCATAAAGTGCTTGAAGCGTCGTTCTGATATCATTAAAATCAATTTCCTGAGCGTGAAGAGAACGGCCTGAAGTCTGAATGTGGTATTTCAACATTTGGCTTCTTTCGTCGGCTCCGTATTTCAATTTCATTGCTTTTGCCCAGATTCTTCTTGCGACACGTCCGATTACCGAATATTCAGGGTCGATTCCGTTGGAGAAGAAGAATGATAAGTTTGGTGCAAAATCATTGATATCCATTCCTCTTGACAAATAATATTCAACATACGTGAAACCGTTCGCCAATGTAAATGCCAACTGAGAAACCGGATTAGCTCCCGCTTCTGCAATGTGATAACCGGAAATAGAAACCGAATAGAAGTTTCTTACTTTTTCTTTGATGAAATATTCCTGAACGTCGCCCATCAATCTCAAAGCAAATTCTGTAGAGAAAATACAGGTGTTTTGTGCCTGGTCTTCTTTTAAAATATCTGCCTGAACGGTTCCACGAACGGTTGCGATAGTTTTAGCTTTAATTTCAGCATAAACATCAGCAGGAATAACTTCGTCACCTGTAATTCCTAATAGTTTTAAACCTAAACCATTATTAGAAGGTGGTAATTCTCCGTT
Organism: Flavobacteriales bacterium UBA2306; assembly: GCA_002345565.1. GTDB lineage: Bacteria > Bacteroidota > Bacteroidia > Flavobacteriales > Weeksellaceae > Epilithonimonas. The sequence continues at coordinate 49,124 of DDVS01000008.1, forward strand.
ATATTTTGGTCTTGCTAACCCTTTATCGTCGAATTTTGCTTTTAAAACTTCTTCAACTTTAGATTCTAATTTATGTTCAGCAATATATTTTTCAACATTTTGGTCGATGGCCGCGTTCATAAAGAAAGCCAACAACATTGGTGCAGGTCCGTTGATCGTCATTGAAACGGATGTCAATGCATTCACCAAATCAAATCCTGAATATAATTTTTTAGCATCATCCAACGTTGCAATTGAAACTCCTGCATTTCCGATTTTTCCATAAATATCCGGTGGTAAAGCCGGATCTTGTCCATACAATGTTACCGAGTCGAAAGCCGTTGATAAACGTTTTGCAGGCATTTCTGCAGAAACGTAGTGGAATCTTCTGTTGGTTCTTTCAGGTCCTCCTTCTCCGGCAAACATTCTGGTTGGATCTTCTCCGGTTCTTTTGAAAGGATAAATTCCCGCAGTGTATGGGAAACTTCCCGGAAGATTTTCCTGGCCTTTCCATTTGATCAAATCGCCCCAATCGTTGTATTTTGGTAAAGCAATTTTTGGAATTCTTAAATGGGATAAAGATTCTGTTGAGGTTTCCACTTTAATTTCTTTTCCTCTTACAAAATAGGAGTAAAACTCTTCGTGGAAAGCCTTTTTAGTATCGTCCCAGGTTTTTAGGAAGTCGATGTTTTCCTGCCAGAGTTCTTTTTCTGCTTTTTGATATTCAGCGTCTAAAGTTTCATTGGAAATAATTTTTTTAACGCCTTCAATATGATACATTTTTCTGGCTAATTCAGCTTGCTTTTCAATGTTTGCATCGTATTGTTTGTTGTTTTCAACGATTTCAGAGAGATAACGTACTCTTTTAGGAGGAATAATGGTTACTTCGTCTGTAATTTCGTGCTCTTCAAAACCGTTAAACTGAGGAGCATTGTCACCCTGAGCCTGTCGAAGGGTATCGTTTACTTTAGAAATCAATCTGTTGTATAATTCCGTTGTTCCATGGTCGTTGAACTGAGAAGCTTTGGTAGCATAAACCGGCATTTCATCCAATGGCTGTTCCCACAATAAATGGTTTCTCTGGAACTGTTTTCTCACGGCTTGGAGTGCGTCCAATGCACCTCTTTTATCAGATTTATTTAAAGCCACCAAATCTGCATAATCCAACATATCAATTTTTTCCAACTGCGTAGAAGCTCCGTATTCAGGAGTCATCACGTACATCGAAACATCAGCAAAATCAGAAACTTCCGAACCGGACTGTCCGATACCCGAAGTTTCCAGAATGATAACATCTGGATGAGCCAATTTTAAAACATTCAAAGCAGAATGGATGAACGGAGAAACAGAAACGTTGTTTTCTCTCGTCGCCATCGAACGCATATAAACTCGAGGATCATTGATCGCGTTCATACGAATTCTGTCTCCCAAAAGTGCACCTCCCGTTTTCTTTTTAGAAGGGTCAATCGAAATAATAGCAATTTTTTTATCGGTATTCGAACGTAAGAAACGTCTTACCAATTCGTCTGTTAATGACGATTTTCCCGCTCCACCTGTACCCGTGATTCCAATGATTGGAATATTTAAATCTTTTGATTTTTCGTCGATCGCAGCAACCAATTCAGGTTTTTCTTCTGAGAAGTTTTCAACTGCAGAAATGATTTTAGCAATACTTGTAGAATTTTCAAAACTAATTGAATCTAAATCACTTGCTTCAACCTCTTTTCCTGTTGCAAAATCTGATCTTTTCACCAAATCATCGATCATTCCCTGTAAACCAAGTTCACGACCGTCATCGGGAGAATAAATTCTGTCGATTCCGTAAGACATTATATCTTCGATTTCCTCAGGCAGAATAACACCGCCACCGCCACCAAAAATTTTGATTTGCGGAGAGTTTTTTTCTCTTAAAAGGTCGTAGATGTATTTGAAATATTCGTTGTGTCCACCTTGATATGAGGTTAAAGCAATCGCATTGGCATCTTCCTGAATGGCTGTATTCACCACTTCTTCTGCAGATTTGTCGTGACCAAGGTGGATGACTTCACATCCCGTTCCCTGAATGACACGGCGCATAATATTGATGGCGGCATCGTGCCCGTCAAATAGTGACGCAGCGGTTACAATTCTTACTTTATTTTTAGGCGTATATTTAGTGTTTTCCATATTAATAATGATAGCTTCCAAATTTAATATTTTTTAGAAACTATCAAAATCTGGAAGTATTTTTATTTTACGGAAATTGTATTAAAGGAATTATTGTTTGATAAACTTAAAGTTTTTGTTACCCTCTTGTGTCTTGATCACTAAAAGATAAACCCCACTTGGAAGTTTGGAAACATCGATTTTGGATTTGGAGTCCGATAGCATTTGTTTACCGCTCAAATCATATATATGGACTTTCTGGATGTTGTATTTGGTGCTTACAATATTCAAATAGTCTGATGTTGGATTGGGATAGATATTGAAATATCTTAGCGTTTCTGCCGTTCCGAGAACTTTTACCAAGGAAATGGGCTCTCTGAAAAGAGACAAATCGAAGACCGTTGAATTGTTTAAAACAGAATAGGTGTATGCTTCTACAGTGTAAGTGGCATAATCTTCTTCTTCCACACTTGCGAAATTGAGATCCGCAGTGCTTGTATTGGTTTTCTGATCCAGATTTTTGAACCAAGTAAATGAATAATCACTATTAGCTAAAGATTGATCCAGTTTTGCTGATTGTCCAATGACACCTAATACTTCTTTTTCTAAATCATAGCGTTGTGGGGAGTAATTGAGTTCGGTCTGGACATTAAAATCTGTTATATAATTGTAAAGCTGAGTCTTTGTAAAACGGTTGTTGCAAATATGAGTAATAGGAGGAAGTTGATTATCCAAATCGCCAGAAAGTTGATTGCTGTTGAGGTTGAGCATTAATAATTTTGGCATACTTAAAAATTCTGAAGGAATATTGCCGGCAAGCAAATTATTATTCAAAAATAATTGCTGCAACTCTGTTAGGTTGGCGAGTAATGATGTGCTTCCAGAAATTTTATTTCTTCCAAGATTAAGTGTTTGAAGTTTTTTCAACTGAGAAATTTGTGCTGGAATCTGCGTCAATTGATTGTTTTCCAATGATAACCACTGTAAATTGGTTAAGCTAGAAAGTGCCGTCGTATTTTGTTCCGTCAAATTATTATTGCTGAGATCAAGGCTTGTAATTTGGGAGAGTTGGGACACTTGTGTCGGGATTTGCGATAGTTGTAAGCCTGCGAGCGATAGCGTTGTTAATTTAGAAAGTCCGGACAGATTTCCATACGCATTTGCGGCAAAGGGATTACGGTCTAAAATTAAGGTTTCCAGATTGGGAAATGCTGCTATTCTAGCAGGAATAGTTTCTAACCCCAGATCTGCAATGTTTAGCGTTTTAATAGTATTGAAGTTCTGCAATAGTGCATTGACATCTGATATTGTAAAAATATTTCCTCCCAAAGCCAAATCTTCTATAGAAGATAATCCAGATAAAGCACTGCTGGGATCGCCGGTTAATCTATTATTACTAATATCCAGTTTTGTTAATCCGCTTAAAACTGAAATACTAGAGGGAACATCTCCTGCCAGCTCATTGTTACTCAGGTCTAATTTGGTTAATTTAGGCAAAGAAGAAATATAAGTAGGGAATGCGCCGCTAAGAGCATTTCCAGAAAGGTTGAGCTGGCTTACCACGCCGTTTTTAACAGTTACGCCAAACCAAGTCCGCGGATCCTTTTCAAAATCCCAGCTTCGGTTCCAGTTAGCACCATTGGTTGTGTTATAAATATTAATAAGTGCACTCCGCTCTGCATTTGATATACTCCACTGAGAAAAAAGCAAGTTGGAAATCAGTAAAAAGAATATTAATTTTTTCAAATCTGTGTAAAAATAAAACGCAAATATAAAAGATAATTGAATTGCATCAACTTTTTTTGAAAAAATTAATGATTATTTACAATTGAAAAATCCAACCTGTGAAAGTTGGATTGATTTTAAAATATGTAAGAACAACTATTTGCCAAGATAAGAATTGTACATCCATACTTCTTTTTCTTGCTCTGTAATATAATCGCTCATTTGGGAATTAGTACCTTCATCTCCGGCTTTATCTGTAATGTCCAAAAGCTCACGTTGAAGATCTATCACCACTTTAAACGAATTAAGAATAATTTCTACGCTTTTGTTACCATCAGTCACCTCTTTGCTTTCTTTGATTGTAGAAACAGTAAGATATTCAGAATAGTTATGAGCTGGTGTGGCGCCTAGTGTTAGAATCCTTTCTGCAATTTCATCAATTTTGAGAACGAGACTATTATAAAGCTCTTCGAATTTAGGGTGAAGTGTAAAAAATTGTTCCCCTTTGATGTTCCAATGAGATCCTCTCGTGTTTTGGTAAAAAACAGAGTAATTAGCTAAAAGAACGTTCAGTTTTTCTGCGATGTTTTTGCAATCGGCTTCTTTAAGACCAATCAATGTTGCATTTTTCATAATTTATAAGCTTGTAATTTGTGCAATAGTAAGAAAAATCTGTGCCGAAAATTAGATTTACGGATAGAAATGAGCTATCTCAGGTTTTGCAAAAAAGTATAAAAAATTCTTATTATTGTGATTAATATACGCATTACCATGAAAAAATATGTAATCCTGTCCGTCATTATTATTTTAATTAATTTTGGTTTAAGTTTTTTAATGCCTTCCGGTGGGATTTATGCAGATAGTTTATCGTATTTTGAAATTGCGACAGATTTACCCAATCCTGTGACCAATTTGTTTCCTTTGGGATATCCTGCGGCGCTGCGTTTATTTTTCGGGATCTTTCGGGATTATTTCTGGGCTGCAAAAGTTTTGAATACAACAATGATTTTTGTTGTCATGTTGTTTTCTTACTGTAAGAGATTTTATTTTAAAGAAACAGTGTTGCTATTGGCAGGGAAAACCTGTTTTTTCGTTTTTTCTATTGCAATATCAGAAAGTTTGTTCGTCTTTTTATTGTATTTTCTTCTTTATTATCTGTATCAGATTTTACAAAATAAAGCGCTTGATTTTAAAAATATTTTGCTGGCATCCGTGCTCATGTTTTTACTGTTTGCGACCAGATATTCCGGGATTTATGTTTATTTGTCTATCGGGATGTTTTTTGTCTATCAATGGATAGTGTCTAATAATAAAAAAGAGTTAATAGGAGTTGTTAGTTTTTTAATGCTTTCTGGGTTAGGAATTGGGAGTTACCTTTTCTTTAATTACACAACGTTCTGTAGTTTTACCGGGGAAAACCTAAGGGGAAAACCAGAAGAAATCCTTCCTATTTATGTCTTGAGAGATTTATTAGGCACAGCAAATGTGATAGATCCTTACATTGGGCTTAAACCTTCTTCTAATAGTTTTGCCAGTTTGGCTTTCCAGTTTTTGGTTTTGATATTAGATATTTTTATCTTTTTATATATATTGAAGTTTCTGCGCAGGGCAAAAGAGACTTTAGATTTTAGTTTTCATCAGCTTCTATGGATTATTACAATAGTCTATGCTGTTTGTCTTATCGTCTCCGGATGGTTTCAACAGATTGAAGAGATGAATGTGAGAATGATGGCTGCAGCCAATGTGTGCTTGTTTTTTTCTTTTCTGATTTTATATTTTAAGTACGGCGAAAATGACAAATTGATTTTTCGCATCGGTTGTTTCTTTTTAGCTTTTTTTACTTTATATACTTTAAAAAATCCAATGAGTTATTACAAAAATAGAAAACAAATAGAACCTCAAATGCTTAATGTTAAAAGAAAAAAATATCTTTATAATAACGAGAGAGGAGGAGAAGAGGCTTATACAACATATACTATACCTTTGATTAATAGATCGTTCCGGTACAAGCATACCAATTATCAGAAAGGAGACATCAAGCAGTCTATCATTGGTACCCTTAATCCTAAAATTAAATGGCAGAAGTATGATACCATCAAAGATAAATCTAGTGTTCTGTATACTTCAGAATTCAATATGCAATAAATTGTTATGATTTAAACTAATTTTAAATGATTAAATTATTTTTTCATAACTGCTTGTAGATTAAAAAATTATTCATATTTTTGCACCCTAAAATAAAAAGCATTATATGCCTACTATTCAACAATTAGTAAGAAAAGGAAGAGCCACGCTTGCCAAGAAGAGCAAATCGGCTGCCCTTGATTCTTGTCCACAAAGACGAGGAGTATGTACTAGAGTATATACTACCACTCCTAAGAAACCAAACTCTGCACTTAGAAAAGTTGCAAGGGTAAGACTTTCTAACGGTAAAGAAGTTAACGCCTACATCCCGGGCGAAGGACATAATCTTCAAGAGCACTCGATAGTATTGGTAAGAGGCGGAAGGGTGAAAGACCTACCGGGAGTACGTTACCACATCGTAAGAGGTGCATTAGACACTGCAGGTGTAAATGGAAGAACACAGAGAAGATCTAAGTATGGAGCTAAGAGACCAAAACCAGGTCAGGCACCAGCTGCACCAGCAAAAGGAAAGAAAAAATAATCATTAAATAAGGTACAGAAACAATGAGAAAGACGAAAGCGAAAAAAAGACCGTTGTTACCAGATCCAAAGTTTAATGATCAATTGGTAACAAGATTCGTAAACAATTTAATGCTAGACGGTAAGAAGTCTATCGCATTCAAAATTTTCTATGATGCACTAGATATCGTAGAAACTAAAAAAGGAGAAACTGAGAAAACTGCCCTTGAAATCTGGAAAGATGCATTAACAAACGTTATGCCTCACGTAGAAGTACGTTCCAGAAGAGTAGGTGGAGCTAACTTCCAGATTCCAATGCCAATCAGAGCGGATAGAAAAATTTCTATGGCGATGAAATGGTTAATCAAATATTCTAAAGCTAGAAATGATAAGTCTATGGCTTTGAAATTAGCTAACGAAGTTGTAGCAGCTTCAAGAGAAGAAGGTGCTGCTTTCAAAAAGAAGAGTGATACTCACAAAATGGCGGAAGCTAACAAAGCGTTTTCACACTTTAAATTCTAAGCTGAAATGGGAAGAGATCTTAAATTTACAAGAAATATTGGTATCGCTGCTCACATTGATGCAGGTAAAACTACCACTACAGAAAGGATTTTATTCTATACTGGAGTAAACCACAAAATTGGAGAAGTTCACGATGGTGCTTCTACAATGGACTGGATGGAGCAGGAAGCGGAAAGAGGTATTACTATTACTTCTGCTGCAACAACTTGTTCTTGGAACTTTCCAACAGATCAAGGTAAGAAATTACCTGAAACAAAACCTTACCACTTCAACATTATCGATACACCGGGACACGTTGACTTCACAGTAGAAGTAAACAGATCTTTGAGAGTATTAGATGGATTGGTATTCCTTTTCTCTGCCGTAGACGGTGTAGAGCCTCAGTCTGAAACCAACTGGAGATTGGCTGACAACTACAAAGTAGCGAGAATGGGATTCGTAAACAAAATGGACAGACAAGGTGCTGACTTCTTGAACGTTGTAAAACAAGTAAAAGAAATGTTAGGATCAAACGCAGTTCCAATCGTTTTGCCAATCGGTGCTGAAGAAGATTTCAAAGGTGTTGTTGACTTAATCAAAAACAGAGCAATCATTTGGGATGAGGCTGGACAAGGTGCTACTTACGAAGTAGTTCCAATTCCAGAAGATATGAAGGATGAAGTTCTTGAATATAGAGAGAAATTAGTAGAAGCTGTAGCTGATTACGATGAGACTTTGATGGAGAAATTCTTCGAAGATCCAGATTCAATTTCTGAAGAAGAAATCAACGAAGCGCTTAGAAAAGCTACTATCGATCTTTCTATCATTCCAATGACTTGTGGTTCTTCTTTCAAGAACAAAGGTGTACAGTTTATGTTGGATGCTGTTTGTAAATATCTTCCTTCTCCACTAGATAAGGATAACATTACAGGTACAGACCCAAGAACTGATGCTGATATCGAAAGAAAACCATCTGTGGATGAGCCATTCGCTGCATTAGCTTTCAAAATTGCTACTGACCCGTTCGTAGGTAGATTGGCATTCTTCAGAGCTTATTCAGGTAGATTAGATGCTGGTTCTTATGTTCTTAACACAAGATCTGGTAACAAAGAAAGAATCTCAAGAATCTATCAGATGCACGCTAACAAGCAAAATCCAGTAGAATATATTGAAGCTGGAGATATCGGTGCTGCTGTAGGATTTAAAGATATTAAAACAGGAGATACATTATCTGATGAAAAGAACCCTATCGTTCTTGAGTCTATGATCTTCCCAGATCCGGTAATTGGTATCGCTGTTGAGCCTAAAACTAAAGCTGACCAGGATAAAATGGGTAACGCTTTGGCTAAATTAGCTGAAGAAGATCCAACTTTCCAGGTTAAGACTGACGAGGCTTCTGGACAAACTATCATCTCTGGTATGGGTGAGCTTCACTTGGATATCATCGTAGACCGTATGAGAAGAGAGTTCAAAGTAGAAGTTAACCAAGGTCAACCACAAGTAGAATACAAAGAAGCTCTTACACAAAAAGCTAACCACAGAGAAGTTTACAAAAAGCAATCTGGAGGTAGAGGTAAGTTCGCTGATATCGTATTCGAAATCGGTCCTGCTGACGAAGGTAAAACTGGTCTTGAATTCATCAATGAAATTAAAGGTGGTAACATTCCTAAAGAATTTATCCCTTCAGTTGAAAAAGGATTCAAAGAAGCTATGAAGAACGGTCCGTTAGCTGGGTTTGAGGTTGAAGCGATGAAGATTACATTGAAAGATGGATCTTATCACCAGGTTGACTCGGATCAGTTATCTTTCGAATTGGCTGCAAAATTAGGTTTCAAAGAATCTGGTAGAGCTGCTAAAGCGGTTATCATGGAACCAATTATGAAATTGGAAGTGGTAACTCCAGAAGAATATATGGGTGATATCGTAGGTGACCTTAACAGAAGAAGAGGTACTGTAAACGGTATGGACGATAGAAATAACGCAAAAGTAATTAAGGCTTTCGTTCCACTATCTGAAATGTTTGGTTATGTAACTTCTCTTAGAACGTTATCTTCAGGTAGAGCAACATCTTCTATGGAATTCGAGAAATACGAAGCTGCTCCAAACAACGTTGCTGAAGATGTAATCGCTAAGGCTAAAGGTTAATATTAAATTAGATTAAAATGTCACAAAGAATCAGAATAAAACTTAAATCTTACGATTACAACTTGGTAGATAAATCTGCAGAGAAAATCGTAAAAACGGTAAAGGCGACTGGTGCTGTTGTAAACGGTCCTATTCCATTACCAACGAACAAGAGAATCTTCACAGTGTTGAGATCTCCGCACGTAAACAAGAAAGCTAGAGAGCAGTTCCAATTATCAGCTCACAAGAGATTGATGGATATCTACTCTTCTTCTTCTAAAACTGTTGATGCTCTAATGAAATTAGAACTTCCTTCAGGAGTTGACGTAGAAATTAAAGTGTGATAAAAGCCGGAAGATGGATGACAGAAGTCGGAAGTCTTTAACGCAAAATCAAACTTTGCTATGATAAAAAAATCCCTTTTCGAAAGAAGAGGGATTTTTGTTTATAAAGTATTTACTTTTTAATACAAATTCTTTTTTTATAATAGCAATTTGTATTATTATTTTGTTAATATATTTAATTTTTTAATATTAAAATGTAAATTTTTTAACTAAATTTGCCGTCCTAATTTTAATAATATGAAGAAAACTTTATCTTTAGTGCTATTTTCGACATTTTTAGTTGGTAATGCACAGACAGCCAAATTGTGGAAGAAGACTTCCTTTGCTAACAGAGCTGCCGTGGAAGAGAACATGCAACAACTCAAAAATCCTAAACTGTATTCTTTGGATTTTGATGCTTTAAAAAGCGCACTAAGGGAAGCACCAAAAAGTACAGATTTTGTAACTTCTAAAATTATTGTGAATTTCCCGGATTCTGATGGCAATTTTCAAGACTATAGAATTTATGAGAAGTCCAATTTTGAACCAGCGTTACAGGAAAAATATTCAGATATCCGGTCCTATGTAGGAGAAAGTGTTTTTGGTAATTCTAAAATTTATTTTAGTGTCTCTCAGTTTGGATTGTCCACTATGGAAATGGGAAGTGATAAAACAATGGATATTATTGAGCCATACGCAAAAGATCTTTCTGCCTATGCCGTTTTTAAAAGAACTGATGACAAAGGAATTCCAAAAGAATTTGAATGCAAAGTTCCAAATGTTACCAGAAAAAATTCTGGAAATTTTGATGGAAAAAGTGCCGATGACGCCTTGCTAAGGACTTATAGATTAGCTCTTTCTTGTACCGGAGAATATGGCGCCTGGGCAGGCTCTGTTGCCAATGCTTTAGCTAGAATGAATACAACAATGACACGTGTAAATGGTGTTTTTGAAAATGAATTTGCAATCCATATGAATCTGATTGCAGAAGAAGAAAATATTATTTTCACAAATGCAAGCACAGATCCGTATTCTGCTGCTAGTGCAGGAGCAAATGGTGCTTGGAATGATGAACTGAAAGCTGTTTTAATGGGTACAACTTACGGCATTGGAGATGCTAAATATGATATCGGGCATCTTTTCGGGAGATCTGGCGGAGGTGGATCTGCAGGTTGCATCGGCTGCGTTTGTAATAGTACCAATACATATAATTCAAGTTATGAATGGTATGAGCATAAAGGACAAGGGTATACATCTCCAGGCTCTGGTACGCCGGTAGGAGATAATTTTGATATTGATTATGTAGCCCACGAAATTGGGCATCAATTTGGAGGCTGGCATACCTTTACGCACAGTACAGAAGGTAATCCATCACAAATGGAACCTGGATCTGGGTCTACAATTATGGGATATGCAGGAATTACAAGTAAAGATATTCAGCCGCATTCAGATGCTTATTTCCATGCTGCTTCTATAAGAGATATAACAACTTATATGAAAAGTACAGCCGGTAATTGTGGTGTAAATACAGCTACAAACAATGAAGCGCCTGTTGCAAATGCTGGAGCAGATTATACAATTCCTAAAAGCACCCCATTTATGTTGACAGGTTCTGCCACAGATGCTAACGGAGATAGTTTGACTTACGATTGGGAGCAATTTGACAGACAAACCAATACTGCCGATCCAAATGCTACAAAAACTTCCGGTGTTAATTTTAGATCTTACCTTCCAACAGCCTCATCTGTTAGGTATTTCCCAAATATGACTTCGGTTTTAGCAGGTAGTTTATTTACAGTTGGTACAGAATTAAATGTAGAATATCTTCCAAATGTTGCAAGAACGCTCAATTTCAGATTAACAGTTAGAGATAATAAAACAGGAGGTGCCGCTAATGCTTATGATGATATGAAAGTTACGGTTAATGCTGCTTCTGGCCCTTTCAAAGTAACATTTCCTAATACCGCAGTAAACTTTGCCGGAAATAGCTCTCAAACAATTTCTTGGGATGTAGCCTCTACAACGGCTTCTCCGGTAAACTGTGCTAATGTTGATATTTTAATTTCTACAAATGGAGGCACTACTTGGTCTGCGTTGGCAACATCGGTAGCAAACGACGGTTCAGAAGTCGTTATGATTCCGAATATGGACACTACAACAGCAAGAATCATGGTTAAGGCAAACGGAAATATCTTTTTCGATGTTTCAGATGCTAACTTTACGATTACCAAAACCGAACTAGGTGTGGCTGATATTAATAAGTATACGCTTCAAATTTATCCTAATCCCGTAAAAGATGTTCTTAATATCACCAATGTAACACTTAATTCTTCTTACGATATTTTCAATGCTGCAGGACAGATTGTTGCTAAAGGAAATTTAGGAAATGGAAAAATCCAGGTTAACAAACTTCCAAAAGGTGTTTATTTTATTAATGTTGATGACAAAGGAAACTTGATAAAAGCAAAATTTGTGAAAGACTAATTAAAAAAAACATTTTTTTTAAGACCTCTAATTTTTGGAGGTCTTTTTGTTTAAAAAAAATTAACTTTAAAATCAAAAAATGAAAAATAATAATTTGTTCGAAAAGTTTGCAAACGCTGCTACCAAATTCACGGGAAGTTCTCATGCTTTTATAGGTGCTACGCTTATAGTTATTATCTGGGCAGTTTCTGGTCCCATTTTCGGGTATTCAGAAACTTGGCAATTAGTGATTAATACCGGGACTACAATTATTACCTTTCTTATGGTTTTTCTGATTCAGAAAGCTCAAAATAAAGATTCAAAAGCCATTCAGATCAAACTTAATGAACTCATTGCCTCCAATCAAAGGGCAAGTAATAGAATTGTAGATATTGAGGATCTTACAGAAAAAGAGTTGGATCAACTCCATTGCTATTATGAAAAATTATCAGACTTTGCGGAGGAAGATGATGATATCCACGAATCTCATTCCATAGATGCAGCCCAAAGAAACCAAGACAGAAAACTAGAAGCCTTTAAGAAAAGACACGAGGAATGGCTTAAGAATCAGCCTAAAATAGAAAATTAAAGTTTTTTACCAGATAGAAATATCCCGCTGTAGTCTAAATCGCCAACCCGTATTGGAGGGCAAAGTAGCTTCAAAAAAATCAAAATAAGAAAGTTCTGCGGTCAGTTTAATTCTATGACCTGTAAAAAAACAGTTAAATGCAAAAGTAGTCTCTCTTTGTTTGTTGAAAGAATAATTCAAGCTCGGTTTATATTCTGAAAACCAGGTTGCGAATTCTAAGTTCTGAGGAATCCAATCAGCAATGCCAGGATTGTCCAATTCAAAACCCTCCAGATTTTCACTACCCGATCGGGAAAATCTTGTGTAAGGACTTCTGTTAGTAAAGCCTGCTACCGAAATTCTTGCAGATGCTTTGGTGTGGTAATCCATATCACTACCGGAAAATTCTAAATTTTCACCCAAACAATTCCATTGAAATCGCCAGAAATACATCAGGTTTTTATCATCATTCTCTCGGTTTCCTCTGCCAGGCCTTTGTAAGCGTAGCTAAAGAATAATTAATATTGGCAAGACCTATCGTGCTAGGCAGCAAAATGACTTTGAACGATTATAGAATTTCTAAAGAAAATAACAATTAAAAATTTCTAGTTTTTCTCATAATTTTAATCTGTTCTTAGTTAAAGTTTTTTGCCTTTCTACAAATATAAATAATAATCGTAAAACATGAATTCCAAACTTTTGGCTTTGTAAATGATCATGTTAGATCAAAAAACAGATAATTTTTGGTAATATAACTTACTAACACAGATTAAAATTAGACTTTCTTTACTAATTTTAAAAATAAATCATTGAAAACGGAGCGAAATTGGTGTAACTCACAAAAAATCAAATAATTTCTTTACAAAAATTTGCCATTGTAAAAAATATTCATACATTTGCACACTCATTTTAGGGGCGGAGTATGCCTATATCAAAAGTAGAAATTGCTTGGGTTCCTTTAAAATGAATAGAATTAAGGATAAATTTTATTATAATATAAACAATGTCAGGTATTATTGGTAAAAAAATCGGTATGACGTCTTTGTTTGACGAAGCTGGGAAGAATATTCCTTGTACAGTTATTCAAGCTGGTCCATGCGCGGTTTTACAGGTCAGAACCGAAGAGGTTGACGGATATGTTGCCGTACAACTAGGTTTCGATGACAAGAGTGAGAAGAACGTTGGTAAAGCGTTAGCTGGTCATTTTAAAAAGGCTGGCTCAACTCCTAAAGCTAAAATCGTAGAATTCAGAAATGAATTTGAACACGATGTTAAGACAGGAGATTTAGTAGAAGTTAACATGTTCAACGAAGGCGAGTATGTAGATGTAACAGGGACTTCTAAAGGTAAAGGTTTCCAAGGTGTTGTTAAAAGACACGGATTTGGAGGTGTAATGCAAGCTACTCATGGTCAGCACAACAGACTTAGAGCTCCAGGTTCTATCGGTGCAGGATCGGATCCTTCAAGAGTATTCAAAGGAATGAGAATGGCAGGTAGAATGGGAGGTAAGCAGGTAACTGTACAGAACCTTCAGGTGTTAAAAGTTGATCAAGAACAAAATCTTTTAGTAGTAAAAGGTGCTGTTCCGGGAGCTAAAAATTCTTATGTAATTATCAAGAAATGGAACTAGTAGTATTAAATACATCAGGAAAAGAAACCGGAAGAAAAGTAACTCTAGACGAATCTGTATTCGGAATTGAGCCAAATCAGCACGCGGTTTACTTAGAGGTTAAGCAATATCTTGCTGCTCAGCGTCAAGGTACTCATAAATCTAAAGAAAGAAGCGAAATTACAGCTTCTACAAGAAAGCTTAAGAAGCAAAAAGGTTCAGGATCTGCGAGATATGGTGATATTAAGTCGCCAACTTTCAAAGGTGGAGGTAGAGTTTTTGGTCCAAAACCAAGAGACTACAGATTCAAATTGAACAAAGCTCTTAAGAGATTAGCTAAAAAATCTGTTTTGTCTCAAAAATTGAAAGATAACAGTATCAAAGTTTTGGAAAATTTGAGTTTTGATGCTCCTAAGACTAAAGAATTCATCACATTGTTGGATGCTTTAACTCTTACAGGTAAAAAATCATTATTCGTACTTCCTGAGGCTAACAAGAATGTATATTTATCTTCAAGAAACTTGCCTAAAACAAGAGTGTTGAATTATAACGAGATTTCTTCTTATGATTTGATTCACGCAGGTGAGATTATTTTCTTAGAAGGTGCAGTAGAGAAATTCCAGGACAACTTAAAGAAATAAATCATGTCAATTATCATTAAACCAGTTATTTCAGAAAAAGCAAACTATCTTACAGATTTAAGAGGAGCTTATTCTTTCTTGGTTGCTCCAAAAGCAAACAAGATCCAGATCAAAGGTGCTATTGAGGCAGCTTATGGTGTGAAAGTAGCAGATGTTAGAACCATGATTTATGCGCCTAAAGTTTCTGCTAAGTATACAAAAAAAGGACTTCAAGTAGGTAAAACAAACAAGCTTAAGAAAGCAGTAGTTACTTTAGCTGCCGGAGAAGTTATTGACGTTTTTGCAACTAATTAATTAATTATAAATAATAGTAATGTCTGTTAGAAAATTAAAACCTATCACCCCGGGACAGAGATTCAGAATTGTAAACAATTTTGAGGAAATTACTACCAACAAACCAGAGAAATCTCTTACAGTTGGTATTAAAAAGTCAGGTGGACGTAACCAAACTGGTAAAATGACCATGCGTTACACCGGCGGTGGACACAAAAAGAAATACAGAATTATCGACTTCAAGAGAAACAAGTTTGATGTTGAAGCTACGGTAAAAACTGTAGAGTATGATCCAAACAGAACTGCATTTATCGCTCTAGTTGAGTATGCAGACGGAGAAAAAAGATATATTGTTGCTCCAAACGGGATCAAAGTTGATCAGAAAGTGATTTCTGGTGAAAGCGTAGAACCAAACGTAGGTAACGCAATGAAATTGAAAAACATTCCATTGGGTACTATTATCTCTTGTGTTGAAATGAGACCTGGACAAGGTGCTATATTGGCAAGAAGCGCAGGTTCTTCAGCACAATTAACTTCAAGAGACGGGAAGTATGCCATCATCAAATTGCCTTCAGGAGAGTCTAGAATGATTCTTACAGAATGTATGGCGATGATTGGTTCAGTTTCTAACTCAGATCACCAATTAACAGTATCAGGTAAAGCTGGTAGAAGCAGATGGTTAGGTAGAAGACCAAGAACGAGAGCGGTTGTAATGAACCCAGTAGATCACCCAATGGGTGGTGGTGAAGGACGTTCTTCTGGAGGTCACCCAAGATCTAGAAACGGTAAACCAGCTAAAGGTTACAAAACTAGAAAGAAAAACAAAGTGTCTAACCGTTACATCGTATCTAAAAGAAAATAATTATGGCAAGATCACTTAAAAAAGGACCATTCATTCATCATACTTTAGATAAGAAGGTTCAGGCAAATATAGAGTCTGGTAAGAAGACAGTAATCAAAACTTGGTCTAGAGCATCTATGATTTCTCCAGACTTCGTAGGACAAACTATCGCTGTACACAACGGGAAATCTTTTATCCCTGTTTATGTTACAGAAAACATGGTAGGTCATAAATTAGGCGAATTTTCTCCGACAAGATCTTTCAGAGGTCACGGTGGTAACAAAAATAAAGGAGGTAGATAATCATGGGAAAAAGAAAACAAGATAGCGCATTAGCAAGAAAAGCAGCTAACCAAGATGTGGTAAAAGCTCGTTTGAATGACTGTCCTTCTTCTCCAAGAAAAATGAGACTCGTTGCCGATATCATCCGTGGAGAACAAGTAGACAAAGCTCTTTATATCCTAAAATATTCTAAGAAAGAAGCTTCTAACAAGTTGGAAAAATTACTTCTTTCTGCCATTGCAAACTGGCAAACTAAAAACGAAGGTGCAGACATCGAGGAAGCAAACCTTATCGTTAAAGAAATATTCGTGGATAGTGCAAGACAATTGAAGAGACTAAGACCAGCGCCACAAGGTAGAGGGTACAGAATCAGAAAAAGATCAAACCACGTTACATTAATCTTAGGTAATAAAGAAAACTAAATCAAGGTATGGGACAGAAGACAAATCCAATTGGTAACAGATTAGGTATCATCAGAGGATGGGATTCTAACTGGTTTGGCGGAAACGATTATGGAGACAGAATCGCGGAAGACTACAAAATCAGAAGATACCTTGAAGCTAGATTATCTAAAGGTGGTATTTCAAGAATTTACATTGAAAGAACACTTAAATTAGTAACAGTTACTATCACTACTGCTAGACCGGGACTTATCATCGGTAAAGGAGGCCAGGAAGTTGATAAATTGAAAGAAGAATTGAAAAAATTGACTGGAAAGGATGTTCAGATCAATATCTTCGAAATCAAAAGACCTGAGCTAGATGCAGTATTAGTTGCTGATAGCATTGCTAAGCAAATTGAAAACAGAATTTCTTACAGAAGAGCTGTGAAAATGGCAATGGCAAGTACAATGAGAATGGGTGCAGAAGGTATCAAAGTAATGATCTCTGGTAGATTGAACGGTGCTGAGATGGCAAGAAGCGAGTCTTTCAAAGAAGGAAGAATCCCATTGTCAACTTTCCGTGCAGATATCGATTACCACATTGGTGAAGCATTGACTCAATACGGAAAGCTAGGTGTAAAAGTTTGGATTATGAAGGGCGAAGTTTATGGTAAAAGAGAACTTTCTCCATTAGTAGGACAACAGAAAAAAGCACCAGCTGGAGGTAGAGACAGAAACGACAGAGGTGGCGATAGAAGACCAAGAAGAAATAATAATAACAATAACTAAAATTTTAGATTAGAAATTTTGAATTTTAAATTACCGTTACTTTTTTAAAATTAAAAAAAATCTAAAATCTAAAATGTAAAATCTAAAATTTAGAAATTATGTTACAACCAAAAAGAACCAAGTTTCGTCGCGTTCACAAGATGAAGATGAAAGGTAATGCTAACAGAGGTGCTCAGTTAGCTTACGGAACTTTCGGAATCAAAGCGATCGAAGGTGCTTGGATCACAGCTAGACAAATCGAAGCTGCGCGTATCGCCGCTACGAGATATATGAAAAGAGAAGGTCAACTATGGATCAAAATCTTCCCAGATAAACCAATTACTAAAAAACCAGCGGAAGTACGTATGGGTAAAGGTAAAGGTGCTGTGGAATATTGGGTAGCTGTAGTAAAACCGGGAAGAGTAATGTTTGAAATTGGCGGAGTTCCTTACGAAGTAGCGAAAGAGGCTCTTAGATTAGCTGCACAAAAACTTCCTGTTGTTACCAAATTTATAGTTGCTAACGATTTTGTTAAACCTCAATAATCTCTATTAAAATGAAAAATGCTGACATCAAGAATTTAAGCGTAGAGGATCTTAAAACTCAATTAGCAGATGCTAAAGCTAACTATTCAAAACTGAAATTAGCACACAGAATCAGCCCAGTTGAAAATCCTATTCAGATCAGAGATTTGAGAAAGACAATCGCAAGACTTAATACAGAGTTAACTAACAAACAATAATTCCTTTTTACAATGGAAAGAAATTTAAGAAAAGAAAGAATCGGAGTTGTTTCCAGCAATAAAATGGAAAAGACCATTGTTGTTAGTGAAACGACTAGAGTAAAACACCCGATGTATGGTAAATTCGTTTTGAAAACGAAAAAATATACCGCTCATGACGAGAACAACGAGTGTGCAGAAGGCGATACAGTTTTGATTACAGAAACTAGACCTTTGAGCAAAAGTAAGAGATGGAGATTAGTAAGAATCATTGAAAAAGCTAAGTAATAATGTTACAAACAGAATCAAGATTAAAAGTTGCTGATAACACAGGTGCTAAAGAAGTATTGGTTATCAGAGTTCTGGGAGGAACCAGAAGAAGATATGCTTCAGTTGGTGATAAAATCGTTGTTACTATCAAAGATTCTACACCATCAGGAAACGCAAAAAAAGGACAAGTATCCAAAGCAGTAGTTGTAAGAACTAAAAAAGCAGTAAGAAGAAAAGATGGATCATACATCAAATTCGAAGACAATGCTTGTGTATTACTAAACGCTGCCGGAGAAATGAGAGGAACTCGTGTTTTCGGACCCGTTGCCCGTGAGTTGAGAGATAAAGAATATATGAAGGTTATTTCATTAGCTCCTGAAGTACTTTAATTTTAAAATTTTAAGAAAATGACAAAAGTTAAAATAAAAAGAGGAGACAACGTAATCGTTACTACCGGAAAAAATAAAGGAAGTAAAGGTGAAGTTCTTGAAGTAATCAGAAAAGAAGGTAAAGATCCAAGAGTTATCGTTGCAGGTATTAATATCGTTAAAAAACATACTAAACCGTCTGCACAAAATCCTCAAGGTGGAATCGTAGAAAAAGAAGCTTCATTACACATTTCAAACGTATCATTAACAGACAAAAGTGGCAAAGCGACTAAAGTTGGATACAAAGTAGAAGGTGATAAGAAAGTAAGAGTTGCTAAAACTACAGGTGAAACTTTATAATTTAAATGAAAATGGAATATATAGTAAGACCAAAACAAGCATATAAAGAAAAAATTGTTCCTGCAATGATGGAAGAATTTGGGTACAAGTCTATTATGCAAGTGCCTAAATTAGAGAAAATTGTTGTATCACAAGGTTTAGGTGCTGCTACAGCAGACAAGAAAATTGTTGATTATGCAGTAGAAGAATTGACAGCAATTACAGGACAAAAAGCTGTAGGAACACTTTCTAAGAAAGATGAGGCTGCTTTCAAACTTAGAAAAGGAATGCCAGTAGGAGCAAGAGTAACTCTAAGAGCTGATAAAATGTATGAGTTCCTAGATAGATTAACATCTTCTGCTCTTCCAAGAATTAGAGATTTTTCTGGAATCAAAGCTGAAGGTTTCGACGGAAGAGGTAATTATAACTTAGGTATTACCGAGCAAATTATCTTCCCAGAGATCGTAATTGACAAAGTGAAAAAAATCCAAGGGATGGACATCACTTTCGTAACAAGTGCGAAAACTGATAAAGAAGCAAAATCATTATTAACACACTTCGGTTTACCTTTCAAAAAGAACTAAGAAATGGCTAAAGAATCAATGAAAGCGCGTGAGCGCAAAAGAGAAGCTACTGTAGCTAAATATGCTGAAAAAAGAAAAGCTTTGAAAGAAGCTGGAGATTATGAAGCATTACAGAAATTACCTAAAAATGCTTCTCCTGTAAGATTACACAACAGATGTAAATTGACAGGAAGACCAAGAGGATATATGAGAACATTCGGTATTTCCAGAGTAACTTTTCGTGAAATGGCAAACAATGGTCTTATCCCAGGTGTTAAAAAAGCTAGTTGGTAAGCAATTAAAATTTTACAGCTGACTTCTATATTTTATAAGTCAGCTGTATTTTAATAAATAGAGAACCTAACTAAGCTGATTTAAAGGCATTTAAAAATTTTTAATTATTATTAATTTTTTTTGTACTTTTGCACCCGCTCAGGAAATTAATATTTTCCAGGGAGGTTAAACTTAGTTTTGACTACGTTTATTAAAGTAAATTGAATTTTAGAAAATCAAAGTGACGATTAAGTTGTTGAGATACTGATGGTAAAGAACTTTTGGTAAAGAATAATTCAGAACCAGATCATCTTTAATCTTCAAGTCTTTTCAATACTGGTTGTCATTAACCAATAATTTAATAATAAAGAAATGGTAACAGATCCAATTTCAGATTTCCTAACAAGAGTAAGGAACGCACAAAGCGCAGGCCACAAAGTGGTGGAAATTCCTGCATCGAAAATCAAAAAAGAGATCACTAAGATTCTTTTTGACCAGGGTTATATCTTGAACTACAAGTTCGAGGACAACGCGGTTCAAGGAGTTATCAAGATCGCTTTGAAGTATGATAAGCAAACAAACAAACCTGCTATCAAGTCTATTCAAAGAGCTTCTAGACCAGGTCTACGTCAGTACAAAGGTTCTGAGGAACTTCCAAGAGTACTTAACGGACTAGGTGTAGCGATTATCTCTACTTCTAAAGGAGTAATGACAGATAAAAAAGCGAGACAAGAGAAAGTTGGAGGTGAAGTAATTTGCTACGTATATTAATTTTTTAAAACAAGGAAAATGTCAAGAATTGGTAAAGCAATTATAGAAATTCCTGCTGGAGTTACAGTCACTGAGAATAATGGTGTTGTAACGGTAAAAGGACCTAAGGGAGAACTTTCTCAGGAACTTAAAAGCGGAATCAGCTTCGAACAAGAAGATGGTAAACTTACAGTAAGCCGTCCTTCTGATTCAAAAGAGCACAAAGCGCTTCACGGTCTATACAGAGCGCTTATCAACAATATGATTGTTGGTACATCTACAGGTTTCACTAAGCAATTAGAACTTGTAGGAGTTGGATACAGAGCATCACACAATGGTCAAAAATTAGAATTGGCTCTTGGATTCTCTCACGGTATCATTGTAGAACTTCCAAAAGAAGTAACATTGGATACATTGACTGAAAAAGGTAAAAACCCGATCATTACATTATCTTCTTACGATAAACAACTTCTTGGAATGGTAGCTGCTAAGATCAGATCTTTCAGAAAACCTGAGCCTTACAAAGGAAAAGGTGTGAAATTCGTAGGTGAAATCATCAGAAGAAAAGCCGGTAAATCTGCATAATATTTAAGAAAATGGCATTAACAAAAGTTGAAAAACGAATCAGAATCAAAAGAAGAGTAAGAGGTAAGATTTCAGGGTCTGCAGAATTACCAAGATTGTCTGTATTCAAAAGTAATAAAGAGATCTACGCACAATTAGTAGATGATAAAGAAGGTAAAACATTAGCATCAGCTTCTTCCAGAGAGAAAGGCGTGGACGCTAAAGGAACCAAAGTTGAAGTATCTGTAGCCGTAGGTAAAGCTATCGCAGCTAAGGCTAAAGCAGCAGGTATTGAAAATGTTGTATTTGATAGAAATGGTTTTGTGTATCACGGTAGAGTGAAAGCTCTTGCTGACGGTGCTAGAGAAGCAGGTCTTAAATTCTAATTTTTAATTTCAGAACATATGTTAGATAGTAATATAGAAAGAGTAAAACCTGGAGGATTAGAATTAAAAGATCGTCTGGTTGCTGTTAACAGAGTAACTAAAGTAACAAAAGGTGGTAGAGCTTTCGGTTTCTCTGCAATTGTTGTTGTAGGAAACGAAGATGGCGTTATCGGTTACGGACTTGGTAAATCTAAGGAAGTAGCGTCTGCGATTGCAAAAGCTGTAGAAGATGCTAAGAAAAACTTAGTAAAAGTTCCTGTAATCAATCATACAATTCCTCACCAGACTTCTGCCAGATACGGAGGTGCTGATATCTTCTTGAGACCAGCTTCTCACGGTACAGGGCTTATCGCCGGTGGTGCAGTACGTGCAGTACTAGAATCTGCAGGTGTACACGATGTATTGTCAAAATCAAAAGGTTCTTCTAACCCGCACAATGTAGTGAAAGCTACGTTCAATGCATTGTTGGATATCAGAAGACCAGAAGAAATTGCAAGAATGAGAGGAGTTTCTTTAAGTAAAGTGTTTAACGGTTAATCAATATAGCAATGGCAACAATCAAAGTAAAATTAGTTAGAAGTGCTATTAATCGTTCTAAAACTCAAAAAAGAACACTTGAAGCACTAGGATTTAAAAGACTTCAACAAGTTGTAGAACACGAGGCTACTCCATCAATCTTAGGAATGATAGCTTCTGTAAGTCACTTATTAGAAGTTCAAAAATAGAATAGATCATGAGACTAGAGATTGGAAACAACAGCTTTCTAATCTCCTTTCTCAAATCTCAAAACTTTCAATCAAATACAACAATGAATTTAAATAATATACAACCGGCAACGGGTTCTACTCACAATTCAAAAAGAATTGGTAGAGGTCAGGGAAGCGGTAAAGGTGGTACTTCTACAAAAGGTCACAAAGGACAAAAAGCTAGAGCTGGTTATTCTCAGAAAATCGGTTTCGAAGGTGGACAGATGCCTTTGCAAAGAAGACTACCTAAATTCGGTTTCAAAAATGTTAATAGAAAAGAGTTCAGAGCTATCAATCTTGATACACTTCAGACTTTGATCGATACCAAAAACATCTCTGGTGATATCACAAAAGAAGTTTTGGTAGAAAACGGTCTTGCTTCGAAAAACGAATTAGTGAAAATCTTAGGTAGAGGAGAATGGAAAGCTAATGTTTCTATCTCAGCCGATAAATTCACTAAATCCGCAGAAGAGGCTATCAGCAAAGCTGGAGGAAAAGCTAACACTCTTTAATTAACAACTAATGAAAGAATTTATACAAACACTTAAAAACATTTGGAGTCTGAAGGAATTGAGAGATAAGATTATCTTGACACTTTCTCTAGTCCTTGTGTATAGATTCGCTTCGTATGTTTCTCTTCCGTCTATTAATATGGCAGAAGTAGGAAGCTTACTACAACATTACCAAAAACAAGGCGGGAACCAACAAGGGGCCGGCCTTTTGGGTTTATTATCTTCTTTTACTGGAGGTGCGTTTAGCCGTGCTTCTATTATGGCATTAGGAATTATGCCCTATATCTCTGCATCAATTATTGTCCAACTTATGGGTATGGCAATACCTTACTTACAGAAGTTGCAAAAAGACGGAGAAAGTGGAAGAAATACATTAAACCAAATTACCAGATGGTTAACTATTGGCGTTTGTCTTGTACAGGCACCATCCTATTTGACCTCTGTTACACAATATTTTTTACCTTATTCACAATTCCAGTCAGCGTATTATATAGATCCTGCATCTATTATGTTCTGGTTGCCAAGTATTGTGATTCTAGTTGCAGGTTCTGTATTTGCAATGTGGTTAGGAGAAAAAATTACGGACAAAGGTATTGGTAATGGTATCTCAATTCTAATTATGGTGGGTATCCTAGCAGATCTTCCTACAGCATTTTACCAGGAAGTTATTACACAAAATGGCAAAGGCGGTTTAGGAAGCATTATGATTTTAATTGAAATCGTATTTTGGTTATTAGTAATTCTTTTAGCAATTATATTATCAGTTGCAGTAAGAAAAATTCCAATCCAATATGTTAGCAGAGCACAAGCCAGAGGTGGTGTTAGCAGAAACTTAATGGACGGTGCCAGACAATGGATTCCGTTAAAAGTTAATGCAGCAGGTGTAATGCCAATCATTTTCGCTCAGGCATTGATGTTTGTACCAGGATTATTAACCAAAGTAGATGAGTCTAATACATTTTTGGCAGGTTTCAAAAATGTTTTCAGCTGGCAGTACAATGTATTGTTTGCATTATTGATTATTATTTTCTCATTTTTCTACACAGCGATTACCATTCCGGTGAATCAAATGGCAGATGACCTTAAGCGTAATGGCGGTCTCATTCCAAAAGTAAGACCCGGAAAAGAAACGGCAGATTATCTGGATGATATTTTATCAAAAATAACCTTGCCAGGTGCAATTTTTTTATCTATCTTTGCAGTCCTTCCGGCAATAGTGCACGGAGCGTTTGTTCAGACAGATAGATTCGCCCTGTTTTTTGGGGGAACATCGTTGTTAATTATGGTGGGCGTTATTCTTGATACCGTTCAACAAATTAATACGTATCTGCTGAACCATCATTATGACGGGTTGATGCAATCTAAATTATCAAGATCATCAAACTATTAATAAGATAAATGGCAAAACAGAAACATATAGAACAAGACGGCGTTATTACGGAAGCACTTTCCAATGCGCAGTTCCGTGTAGAGCTTGAAAATGGGCATGTCCTTATTGCTCATATATCAGGCAAAATGAGAATGCATTACATTAAACTCTTGCCTGGAGACAAGGTAAGGCTAGAATTATCTCCTTATGATTTATCTAAAGGGAGAATAACTTTTAGATATTAAAAAAAACAGATAAATGAGTCGAGAGATTCCATTTATCTGTTTAATTAAAATAAATATTTTCAAATGTAATCGGTTTGCATTTGTTTATAGAAAAATTTAAATATTTTCAAATGAAAGTTAGAGCATCTATCAAAAAAAGAAGTGCTGATTGCAAAATTGTACGTAGAAAAGGCGTACTTTTCGTAATCAACAAAAAGAACCCAAAATTTAAACAAAGACAAGGCTAACATTAAATTATGGCGAGAATTTCAGGTATTGATTTACCAAAAAACAAAAGAGGTGTTATCGGTTTAACTTACATCTATGGAATCGGGAAAAGTACAGCTTCCGAAATCCTTAAAACTGCCGGTATCAGCGAAGACAAGAAAGTCAACGAATGGAATGACGATGAATTGGCTGCAATCAGAACTTACATCACAGAAAACGTAAAAGTGGAAGGTGAGCTTAGATCTGAAATCCAATTAAACATCAAGAGATTGATGGATATTGGGTGCCAACGAGGAATACGTCACAGACTTGGATTACCTTTAAGAGGCCAAAGAACGAAAAACAATTCTAGAACCCGTAAAGGAAGAAGAAAAACTGTTGCTAACAAGAAAAAAGCAAGTAAATAATCGTTAGGAATTATGGCAAAACAAACTAAAGTTGTTAAAAAAAGAAAAGTAAAAGTTGAAGCTATTGGTGAAGCGCATATCCAGGCATCATTCAATAACATCATCATTTCTTTGACAAATAAAAACGGAGAGGTAATCTCTTGGGCATCTGCTGGTAAAATGGGATTCAGAGGGTCTAAAAAGAATACTCCTTTTGCTGCTCAAATGGCTGCTGAAAACTGTTCAGCTGTAGCTCACGAAGCAGGTCTTAGAAGAGTAAAAGTATTTGTAAAAGGTCCTGGTGCAGGTAGAGAATCTGCAATCAGATCTATTCACAATTCTGGGATTGAAGTAAGCGAAATCGTTGATGTGACGCCTATGCCACACAACGGATGTAGACCTCCAAAAAGAAGAAGAGTTTAATCTTTTAATCCTCAAATCTTAAATTACAATGGCAAGATATATTGGACCTAAAACTAAAATTGCTAGAAAATTTGGTCAGGCAATTTACGGAGACGACAAAAACTTCGAAAAAAGAAAAAATCAACCACCAGGACAACATGGTCCTAACAAAAGAAGAGGTGCGAAAAAATCTGAATACGCTACTCAGCTAGCAGAAAAGCAAAAGGCTAAGTACACTTATGGTATTCTAGAAAGACAATTCGCTAACCTTTTTGATAAAGCGCACAGAAGCAAAGGAGTAACAGGTGAAGTTCTTCTTCAGCTTTGCGAATCAAGATTGGATAACGTTGTTTACAGACTAGGTTTTGCTAAAACAAGATCTGCTGCAAGACAATTGGTTTCTCACAGACACATCACTGTAAATGGAGAAATTGTTAATATTCCTTCTTATTTGCTAAAAGCTGGTGACGAAATTGCTGTAAGAGAGAAATCAAAATCTCTTGAAGTTATCTCCAATTCACTTGCTTCTAAAGCAAACTATGAGTGGTTACAATTCAATGACGAGAAAAAAACTGGTACTTTTGTAAGTGCACCTGAGAGAATCCAAATTCCTGAGGACATTAAAGAACAGTTAATCGTCGAATTATACTCTAAATAATAATTTTTTCAAATTTTTGCTCAACCAAACTATGGCAATTTTACAATTCATAAAACCCGATAAAGTAATCCTACTAAACTCAACAGATTTTAAAGGACAATTCGAATTCAGACCTTTAGAACCAGGTTTTGGGCTTACAATCGGTAATGCATTGAGAAGAGTTTTACTTTCTTCTCTGGAAGGTTATGCTATTTCATCTATCAAAATAGAAGGTGTAGAGCACGAATTTTCGACTATCCCAGGCGTTATAGAGGATGTGACAGAGATTATCCTTAATCTTAAACAACTTCGTCTTAAAACTAAAGCTGAAAATCCAGGAAATGAGCAGGTTACTGCTAAAATATCTGGAAAAGAACTGGTAACTGCTGGTGATCTTGGAGTTTCTATGGTAAACTTTGAGGTTCTGAATCCAGAATTGGTTATTGCAACTTTAGCTAAAGATGTAACGTTTGAAATTACTTTTAATATCGAAAAAGGAAGAGGCTATGTTCCGTCTGATCAGAACAAATCAAACAATGCTCCTATCGGAACTATTGCGATTGACTCTATCTTTACGCCGATTAAAAAAGTACAATATAGTATCGAAAACTATCGTGTAGAGCAAAAAACAGACTACGAAAAACTAATATTGGATATTGAAACAGATGGATCTGTTACACCTCAGAATGCTTTAACAGAGGCATCTAAGATTTTGATCTATCACTTTATGTTGTTCTCTGATGAGAGAATTACTCTTGAAACAGAAGCTGTAAAAGCATCTATCCAATACGACGAAGAAACACTTCATACAAGACAATTGCTTAAGTCAAAACTAGCAGATATGGATCTTTCTGTAAGAGCCCTTAACTGTCTGAAAGCGGCTGAAGTAGAAACGCTTGGAGAACTGGTTTCTTTCAGTAAGTCTGATTTGATGAAATTCAGAAATTTTGGTAAAAAATCTTTAACAGAACTTGAAGAATTGGTTCACGCAAAAGGACTAAATTTCGGGTTTGATGTTGCAAAATATAAGTTAGACGCTGATAAATAATCCTCAAAATGAGACACGGAAAAAAGATAAATCACTTAGGTAGAACTGCTCCTCATAGAAAAGCAATGCTTTCTAACATGGCTTGTTCCCTAATTGAACATAAAAGAATCAACACTACTGTTGCTAAAGCGAAAGCTTTAAGAGTTTACGTGGAACCAATCCTTACTAAAGCTAAAGAAGATACAACTCACAATAGAAGAATCGTTTTCTCTTACTTACAAAGTAAAGAAGCGGTTACTGAATTGTTCAGAACTGTAGCTCCAAAAATTGCTGAAAGAAACGGAGGTTACACTAGAATCATAAAGACTGGTTTCAGACCTGGTGATGCTGCTGATACTGCACTAATCGAGTTGGTAGATTTCAACGATATCTACACTCCAAATGCGGAAGAGAAGAAAACAACTAGAAGAAGTAGAAGATCTACAACTGCTAAAAAGGAAACTGCTCCTGTTGTTGAAACTACCGAAGCTAAAGTGGAAGAAACTCCTGCTGCAGAAACTTCTACAGAAGAAAAAACTGAAGAATAAGAATCTTAAGTTTTTGAAATATAAAAACCATCTCTCTAGAGGTGGTTTTTTGTTTTTATAATGAGCAAAACCATTATTTTAGCATCCTCAATTTTTATTAATTCAATTTATGAATGCTCTCAAAAAGTTTAGTTCTATCTTGTCTATTTTAATCATTATTTCTGGTTTTGCACAAACTTATACATTACCCAGAATTAAATCCAGCGTTACGCTTCCCGTTTCGCTTCCTATTTCGGAAATCAATAATCTGGTCAATCAATCCATTAAAGGAATTTTATACCAAGATCAATCCTTCACAGATCATAATAATGACCAGCTCAAAATTAAAGTAGAAAAGCAGAGTGATATTAGAATAAAAGCTTTAACCAATAATCGGCTGATGATTTCTGTTCCGCTAAAAATTTGGGCAGAAAAAGGCTATGGAACTTTGGGCTATTATATGTATAAAGATACCAATTTCAATCTGATAATGAATTTCATTACCAGTATTTCTGCAACAACAGATTGGAATTTGGATACAAAAACCACGACAGCAGGTTTTGTCTGGACCCAAAAACCTGTTTTGGATTATGGTAAAGTAAAAATCCCGATTGCACCTTTTATTGAGTCTATTTTAACGGATCAGCAAGCCCAATTTACAACCGTTATAGACAAACAGATCAGGTCTCAGTTTAATCTTCAGCCATATTTGGTAACGGCTTGGAATCAGTTTTCAAAACCTATTAATATTTCTGATGAATATAATACTTGGCTCAAAATATCGCCTCAAAATATATTGATGTCTCCGCTTCAGGTATTTCAAGATAAAATTAAAACGACGGTGGGTATAGATTTATATTCCGAGACTTTTGTTGGTCAGATTCCACAGACAACATCGGCAATTACCAAGGTTCCAAATTTCACATTCAGTTCAAATCTCCCGAATATTTTTAATCTGCAAACCACGGCCAATATTAGCTTTGATGAAGCTACGAAAATTGCTAAGCAAGAATTTCTCAATAAAGAATTTGCAATGAATAGCGAGGAAAAAAAGATTAAAATTGTAGATGTTCTTGTTTATGAAGACAAACAAAATATGGTGATAGAAGCTCATACGACAGGAGAAGTTAACGGTATTGCTTTTATAAAAGGAAAGCCATTTTACGATGTACAAGCGCATAAAGTAAAACTTGATGTGTTTGATTTTAATCTTAAAACCAAAAATATTCTCCAAAAAACGCTCACGGTTGTGTTTGAAGCTAAGATTAAAAATTTGATAGAAAGTAATTATGGAATTCCACTTTTAGATATAGAAAATGCTTCCAAGAAAACAATAACAGAAAGTTTTAATAAAGAATATATTGAAGGAATTAGATTAAAAGGTAATGTAATAGATCTTAAACCTACACAATTTCTTTTATCTAGTAAGTACATTTCGGTAATCATTGACTCCAAAGCACAATTAGAAATGTTGATTTCTGGACTAAGTTTTTAATTATTGATACCAATAGGACTGATTCATTGCCTAAAATACAAGCGGTAATTGTTATATTTGTAAAAATTTAAATTTATATGAAGAAAACAATACTACTTGCTGTAGCGTTGGTCTCTACCTTTGGTTTAGCTCAAGAGTCCAAAGAACTCGCAAAGCTTAAAACCCAAGCAAAAGCCGAAATTACAATTAGTGAAAATTTATCAACTCCCAGTTTTATTCGTTTTAGAAATCCAGAGAATTTACAGTTAAAATCCAAAGATGCAAAAGGAAAAGTTGCAGAATTTTTATCCCAGAATTACAGGATTTTCAATCTTAATTCTGATAAAGAGTTGGTACTTTTACAAGAAAAAACAGACAATTACGGTCTTAAAACAGTAGTTTATAATCAAGTATATCAAGGAGTTCCAATTTATGATGGGGTTATAAAATTTCATTTTGACGGTAGAGAGCAACTTTCCTCACTAAATGGAAATGCCATTCCCATTAAAAAACTTAATACAAAAGCAGATATTTCTGAGACAGAAGCTGCAGAAATCGCTAAAGATCTGATAGGAAAACAGCAACTCAATCAATCGGGAGATGATTTGGAAATCAAGAAAAATAATCTTCTCATCTTTCCTAAAAATCTGGTACAAGGTGGTGTAGTAATTCCTTATTTGGTGTATGAAATAGAAATTACTAACAGCAACGATGTAAGAGAGTTTCTTTTCATAAATGCCCATACCGGCGAATTGGTAGAGCAATTTACGGGGATTCATCCGATAGATAGAAAACTTTATGAAAAAAGTGTGACTAGCGCAAATCTTAAATGGAAAGAAGGCGATGTTTTGCCTGGTACACTAGATCAATGGCAACAGAATGAAGTAGTAACCTCTGAGCATGTTTATAACTTCTTTAAAAATGCTTTCGGATTTATTTCTTATAGTAATACAGATAAATCCATGATTACCATCAATAATAATCCCAATATCAATTGTCCTAATGCCAACTGGAATGGTGTAACGGCTAATTATTGTACTGGTGTAGCCGCAGATGATGTGGTAGCACATGAGTGGGGTCATGCTTACACGGAGTACACCAGTGGATTAATCTACCAATATCAGACAGGTGCACTCAATGAATCCTACTCTGATGTCTGGGGAGAAACAATAGATCTTATCAATAATTATCAGGATGACGGAGAAAATCTCAATGTTAGAACGGGAACGTCTTGTTCAGAATCATTACGTTGGAAAATGGGAGAAGATGCTACAGCTTTTGGTGGTGCCATCCGAGATATGTGGAATCCTAATTGTAAAGGCGATCCTGCAAAGGTTCTAGATACTTCCTATTATTTTTGTGGCACCACGGATAGTGGAGGCGTACATACTAATTCTGGTGTTACCAACCATTTATACGCTTTGTTAGTAGATGGAGGAACTTATAATGGTTATACGATTAATGGTATAGGATTCGTGAAAGCTGCACATCTTTGGTGGAGAGCACAATCTGTTTATCTTACATCTACCAGCGATTTTGCAAAGTTTGCAGACGCTTTAGAATCTTCTTGTACAGATTTGGTAGGTATCAATTTACAAGGATTATCCACAACAACCACACCGGCAGGTCTCAGCGGACAATCCTTTACATCTGCAGATTTGCAGAACATCAAAAACGCTATTCTTGCAGTCCAACTTAGATCGTCACCGGCTACGCAATGTGGCTATATCCCATTGTTATTACAAAGCCCTCCAACACTTTGCGCCAACGCTACTACTAACGCATTGTTTAAAGAAGATTGGGAAAATGGTTTAGGCAACTGGACAGTAAGTAATTTGCCTACTAATTCATCAAGTTGGGAAGCTAGAGATTGGCAAGTAAAAAGTGGATTGCCAGGAGGCAGAGCTGGTAAAGCAGCTTTCGGGGCAGATCCTATAAACGGAGATTGCTCTACAAGTATGCAAAATGGAATTTTAAGATTAGAAAGTCCAACTATTACGTTCCCAACTTTCACCAGTGGGAAATATGAAATGGCGTTCAACCATTATGTTGCAACAGAAGCTACTTGGGATGGAGGTAACATTAAATATAGCCTAAACGGAGGCGCCTGGACATTATTACCTGCAGCTGCTTTTACTTATAATGCATACAATGGGACTTTAGATAACACCTCCAGCAACGATAACCCGCTGAAAGGTCAAAAAGCTTATACAGGAACCGATGGAGGCTCACTTTCCGGAACTTGGGGACAAAGCGTCATCGATTTATCAAATATTGGAGTGACTTCTGGAGCTAATATCAAATTCCGATTCGAGATGGGTACAGATGGATGTAATGGAAATGATGGTTGGTATTTAGATGAAATTTACGTTTATAACTGCGCCACATTAGCAGTAGAAGATGTTAAAAAGCAAAATAGTATTACGGTTTTCCCGAATCCTACATCCGGTTTTATAACCATTCAGAATAGTAATAATACTAATCTGAAAACGGTAGAAATCTTTAATGTTGCAGGACAACTTATTAAAAACTTTAGTCTGGATAATGGTTTTAACAAAGCTTCTGTAGATATGAGCCAACTGGCTAACGGAACTTATATTCTAAAAATAAAATCAGATA
Source organism: Flavobacteriales bacterium UBA2306 (assembly GCA_002345565.1). Lineage (GTDB taxonomy): Bacteria > Bacteroidota > Bacteroidia > Flavobacteriales > Weeksellaceae > Epilithonimonas. Next base: position 80,775 of record DDVS01000008.1, read on the forward strand.
ACGAGAATAATACCGTAAAAGTCATTAAGAAATAATTTTCCTAAAAATTATATTAACAAAATGCTTATGAAGAAAATCCATAAGCATTTTTTGTTTTAAGATAGAAGTATTGATAAATAAATTCTAAAATTTTAAAGTGGATTCTAATGAAAGTTCCATCATTGTTCTAAGCGCCTGCTCTCTTTGGTCAGCAGAAATAAATTCATGAGTTGGGATAATATCAGAAACCGTTAATATAGTTGCCGCATTTTTTCCAAGATGTTGGGCATTAGCAAAAAGAGCAAAAGCCTCCATTTCTACCGCAAGGCAGTTGTATTTTTTGGCAATTGCAGGCAACGCAGGATCTTTTCTATAAAAAATATCGCTGGAATGGATGTTGGTGGATTTAATATTAAGATTAAGCTCAGAAGCTGTCTCATTGATTTTATCAAAAGCACTTCCTTGATTCGGGATGGCATCATCCTCTATACCCCACGCAAATTTGGCATAAGTACTCTCGCTTGCTGCTTTTTCAACATTCAGGATGTCGAATAATTTAAGATTTGTAGAATAGGCGCCACAAGTTCCGATTCTTATGATGGTATCCACTTCATATTCTGTGAATAATTCATAAGAATAAATCCCAATACTTGGAAAGCCCATTCCGCTGGCACCTACGGTAATTTCTTTGTTTTTGTATTTTCCGGTGAAATAAAAGATATTTCTGGTCTGGCTTACCAGCGATACATCGGTCAGGAAATTCTCTGCAATATATTTAGCTCTCAACGGATCGCCCGGCATTAAAACCGTCTTTGCAATATCTCCTTTTTTTGCACTTATATGAACACTCATTTTCTATAAATTTTAGACGGTGAAGATAAAATTTATATTTCAATTTCTGAAAAAACATCAAAAAAAATCACCAATTTGGATATTCCAGATTGGTGATTTGTATCATAAATGCGTTGGTAATTGATAGATTTTTTCTGATCTAATCCAGAGGTTTTCTACCAGAAATAATATTGAATAATACCACAACAATTGCGATAACCAATAAAACGTGAACCAAGTAACCTGTACTCATTCCAGGAAAAACGCCTAACATACCTAGCAGCCATACAATAATACAAATAACTGCGACTAACCATAATAAACTTCTCATAACTAATAATTTTGTGATTTAATTATTTATCACATTGCATATTCTGTGCCTTTATTTCTGGATCCGGAAAAAAATTATGGCAATAAACGCTTTTACTTGTATTTTTCTACAATTTTTGTGAGGTAAATTTTATACTTTTCACTCACCGGAATTCTCTCATCGCCAATCATTAAGCTGTTTTTTCCGATACTTTGCAGATGCTGGAGAGAAATAATATGAGAATTGTGAACTCTAATGAAATTTTCAAAATTAATTTTTTCCATCATAGATTTCATGGTTTGATGAACAATGAGTTTTCTGGTGTTGGTGTAAATCACAATGTAATCCTTCAGCGCATTAATTCTGATGATTTCATTAAGGTTAAGTTTGACATCTTCATTGTTTGAACGGACAAAAATAAACGCATTTTTCATGGCGTTTTCAGTTTCCTGCAAAATTTTCACGTTGTTATAAAGGTCGAAACTTTTGTAAGCCGCTTTCAGAAAACGTTCAAACGAGAAAGGTTTTAAAAGATAATCAATCACATCCATTTCAAAACCCTGGATGGCGCAGTTGTCATAAGCTGTTGTAAGAATCACATTCGGGAGTTTGTTGTAACTTTTCAGGAACTCGATTCCGGAGATATTTGGAAGATTGATGTCCAGAAAAATCAAATCAACCGTGTTATTTTTCAAAACCTGAATGGTTTCCTGGATATCATAACAATTCGCTACAAGATTCAGAAATGGGATTCTTGAGATATATTCTTCGATGACGTGATGTGCCAGTTCCTCATCATCTACAATTATGCAATTCATTGGTCGGAGTCTAAAGTGAGTTTTAAATTAATTTCATATTCGGAGCCATTATCATTAATATCGAGTTGATATTTCTCGGGATAAAGCAAGTCTAGTTTCATCTTTGTGTTTTTGATTCCAAGCTTGTTGTTATCAGTTTTTTCGCTTGGTTTTCTTTCGTAAAAATTCTTGATGTTAAAATCCAGAATATCATCTCTCAGCTGGACTTTGATGTCCAAAGGTCCTTTGCCGAAATCTGCATATTTGAAAGCATTTTCAACAAAAGTCAAAAGTAGCAACGGTTCAATTTTATAATGTCCAAAATTTCCCAGAAACTGATAATTGATATTATTAAATTTATTAAATCTGATGGATTGTATCTCGATATACTTTTTAATATTGATGATTTCGTCGTTCAGATTATTTTTCTGTCCGTTTTTGTCATTAAGGACGTATCTCATGATGTCAGACAAAATCAAAATAACTCTCGGCGTGTCATTGGACTGAGTAATCGATAGAGAATAAATACTATTAAGCGCATTGAAAAAGAAATGCGGATTGATTTGTTCCCGGAGAATTTTAAGTTCGCTGGATTGTCTCTCGAATTCCAAAGCTTTTATCATTTTCTGATTTTCCATCCATTTGTCAACAAAGAAAATCAACGTGCTGAAGACAATCGAGAATAATCCAATCTTGAAAAAAATATCATGAAAGTCTAGTCCTTTAGGGAATCTCATCATTCGGTCTGGTCTCGGGAATTTTTGAGGTGGAAAAGGAGGCCTTCCTTGCGGATGCTGTGGAAAATGAGGCATAAAAGCTATCATCAATCCAATATAAATCACAATGAAAGAAATCACAATAATGGATATTCTTCTTGGATTTTGTTTGATGAGATAAGGCAAAAATAGTTTGTAATTGAGATAGAAAAAGAGGATGGAGAACAAGAATATTTTCAGGTTCATCAACAAAGCGAATTGTCCAAAAACGGAATAATCCATTATCAGTTTAAAAGCAATGAGAACCAGCCAGATAATCCAGTGATAGACGTAGATGGTTTTGATGCTTTTTAAAAATGTGTTCATAACGAATAAATCTTTTTTAACGTGCAAAATTCCTCCGATAAATTATCGAAGGAATTTGTGCTTATTGAAATTTTTGAATCTCGTATTCAATCTTCATTGAGTCCAGTTCATCTATCGAGATTCGGGGTATGGATGCTTTTCCTATTTTTTCTACCACAAGATTCGCGGTTTTCCGAGCCTGCAAACTATCCCGGAAAGATTGTTCGCCTTGCACAGCCGGGATAAATGGTTGATTGATAAAAACCTTTTTGTTCTTTATAATCTGATAACCAAATCCGTTTTCTTGTTGGGTTATTTTTATATCCAATTGATTATTCTTTTTTTGACAGGAGATCATAAGAATGCCTGCTGAAAAGAATAATTTCGAGAATGTTTTAATCATCTTCATTTTCAGTTTCTGTTGGGTGCAATACCCAGATATCATCAAAGTAAGAAGAACCGCTGTTTCCGGATACTACATAACCGTATGTTCCGAATGAAAATGCACAGGCGCTTTCTCTAGAAGACCCTTCGAACGCTGTTCTTTCTGTCCAGTCGTCTGTAGAAGGATTATATTCCCATGTAGAGTTGGTAACACCGCTCACACTTCCGGTAGCAACATAGCCTAGTCCGCTTGCTGCAAAAGCGGCTGTGGAAGCTCTGTTTTGAGAATCGTCATCATTACTCGTATTCGATTTTCTGCTCCAAGATTCTGATGATGGATCAAAAGACCAAAAATCTGAAACCAAACTACCATTATTGGTTCCAAATCCTACATAAGCTATCCCGTTGATCACGAATGCTGCGCCGTCTCTTCTTTTAGAACCTCCTAAGCTTGTAATACTGGTCCAGCTGGATGTTGTTTCGTCATATTTGTAAAAATCCTTTAGTTCGCTACCGTCATATCCGGTTCCTACATAACCATTGCTTCCTATTCCAAAAGCTAAAGCGGCATATCTCGCTGTTCCAGGAAAATCCTGGATTTTTGTCCAAGAATTGGAAGAAGGATTATATTGATAGAAATCATTAAGTTTGTTAACACCGTCATATCCTGTTCCTACATAACCGTAAGAATCTGTGGCAAAACCTACTGCGGAACTTCTTTTTACACCAGGAAAATCTGCTTTCTGCGTCCAGGAATTAGCATTAGGATCATAACTCCAAAGGTCATTATAATAGTATTCTCCATCATAACCTCCGGTTAGATATCCTTTTCCATTCACTACAAAAGCAGAAGCATTGGAGCGAGGTTTACCGTCTAAGTCCGAAACTCTTACCCAATTTCCTACCAACTCATCATCGTCATCATCATTTCGACAGCTTGATACTAAAAAAATCCCCGCCATTGCAAGAACTAAAACCGAAAGTCTATTGCTCATTCTTATTTTTTTGATGCAAATCAACTTCATTCCAGAGTCTTTTGAAAATTTTTTAGACGAACGTGCTTTTTTTGTCGTTAAACCTTGTTTATATTTCGACAAATTTACAGAGATATAAAAATTGGTAACTATCTAAAAAAAATAGGGATTGGTCTAAAATTAAAATGCAAAGGGAGAAAAAGTTTTAGTGCTATATAATAGTCACTGTATGTTTACAAAAAAAATAATGTACAAATATCTTTTGATGTGTGTTTCTATTCTCTTTTTGTGCTCCTGCGAGAGAGAAAGTAACACTTATGAAGTAGGAAATTCTTGGATGTCTGGACAGTCCAAAGTGGTAATGATTGACACACTTACTATCAAGATGTCAACCATAATGAGGGATTCTGTAGTAACATCCGGTAAAAGTCAAATGTTGGTGGGGAATATTAAAGATAATACATTTGGGAAGGTTACAGCTTCTTCTTTATTTGAGCTAAGCCCGGAAAGTTATAAGTTGGCCACCACTACCAATGTAGTTTTTGATTCTATCGTTATGTATCTTACTAATATTGATGCTTATTATGGTGATACGCTTAAGACTTTTAAAATGGATGTTCATCCTATGGAAAGCAGAATCAGACTGAATAATGGTTATCTTTATAATAAGAGTCAATTTAATTATTCATCTACTTCAATCGGGACAGCAGAGTTTCTTCCCAGACCCAATACAGATAGCAGCTTTGTGAAAATTCGTCTAGACCAGAGTTATGGACAAAATCTTTTTAACCTTTTAAAAAGTAAAGATGTTACCAATCAGGAATACTTTCTGAATTTCTATAAAGGTTTGGCGCTGGTTCCTTCTTCGGATAACAATGCGATGCTCCGTTTTGGAATCAACACGTCTTATCAGGTCCAGATTAGTTCTTCTACCAAAGAAAAAGTATCCAATGTGGTTAGGATGTACTATCACACAGCTTCCCAAAACGGTACCGAAGATGTGAAATATACGTTGGATATTAATCCTAGCAGTACCTATCAATACAATAAAGTTGAGAGCGATTTTACAGGATCCGAGTTGGCTGGTTTAACGCCATCTCACCCTATAGAATCTAAGAATTTGGGAAATAAAACTTATATGATGTCCGGATTGGGAATTTGTACCAAAGTAGAGATTCCGTACCTTAAGACTTTAAAAAATCTTTTTACCAATTATAAACTGATAAGTGCTAATCTCTCCCTGAGTCCGGTTGCTGGTTATTATTCCAAAAATTTTTACAATCCTAATCCTATTTATTACTATTTGGGAGATAAAAAAAATACCATTGTCTCTCCTATGTATGATACAGACGGGGTTACAGAGATCACGATTCCTCTCTCGGATGAGAGTGAATTCCAGAGTGATTATGCTTATTCCATAGATATGCTTAGCTATTTTAACACCATCTTGTCAGAATCTGCCGATTCTAATAATAATCTTCTGATTTATCCATCCTCCTATCTGGATGTATTGCCCACCAAAGCTGTTGTAGGCGATGCTAAAAATGCTACCAATCCGGCAAAATTAAAACTTTACATTTTAGGTTATTAAATTATGAATCAGAAAATTAAAATAGCATTGTTTTTTGCAGGTTTTTTAATGCAAACGATGAATGCACAAGACTCTTCTCCTTATTCTTATTTTGGACTAGGAACGTTTAATAATGTGGATAATGCGAGAAACGTTGCATTAGGAAATACAGGCATTGCATTACAGGCAGAGGATTATATCAACTCCAAAAATCCTGCATCTATCACGGGTCTGGATATGAGAAATGTCGTCTTTGATGTCGGAGGATTATTAAAATATAACACCATCTCTAGCAATAAAGGCACAGATAAAAGATTAAACGGCAATTTTACCAATCTGGGATTAGCCATGCGAATTTCTAATCACTTTTATCTGGGAGCCAATGTGCAGCCTACTACATCCACAGATTATAAAATGATCTCTACCATCCCCATAGAAGGCACCTCTGCAACCTATCCTATAACCTATGAAGGGAGTGGCGGAATTTCTAACCTTGGAGTAACCTTGGGTTATAAGATTAACAACAATTGGAGTATAGGGGCCAAAGCCAAAAATAATTTCGGGACTATTATCAGAAAAGAGACTATTACCACAACTTCCGAATTAGAAATTAGCAGAAATATAAGATACACAGGCTTTAGTTATGGCTTGGGAACACAATACCATCAATATTTCTCCAAAGAAAGATTGCAACTTTCTTTAGGCGGAATTGTCAATTTTAAAAGCAAACTGGATGCAAAAGGAGAGATGGTTTATACCGCAAACAAAGATTATAATAATAGTTTAACCACACAGCTGACTTCCAAAGATTCTTCCTTGCCTTTGGAATTGGGTATAGGGTTCAGTGTTTTGAAAAATGACCGCTACAGACTTTCCTTTGATTACACAAAAAGCCAATGGGGAAATGTAACTAATACCGTTACTAACGAAAAATATTATAACCAAAACGTTTATGGCTTAGGTTTCGAGCTATTGCCAGAAAGGAAGAACAGCCCCATTTTTTCAGAAAAATTCATCTATAGATTTGGTCTTAATTATGACTCGGGCTATTACAAAGTCAATAACCGGGAGATTAATAAACTGGAAGCGACTGTTGGAATGGGAATTCCGATGGACAAAATTATGCTTAATATAGGCTATGGCTACGGCATCCGGGGATTGCACTCCAATACCCAAATCCGAGAAAATTACCACATGCTTAATATCAGTATTGATTTCCTGGACCGTTGGTTTGCAAAAAGGTATATAAATTAAAAAAGACATAAAAAAGATCTCAGAAAATTTTGAAGACCCATGTTTTCATCGTTTTCTGAGATCTTTTTTTACTTTAATAATTTCTGTTTGATTAAGAAATTAAAAGCTTTTAAAAGTTTAAGAGTTAATTTGTCTTTTATTTAAAATTTTATCAAACAAGAATAAGAAGAAAGATTTGATAGGATATTTTTTTGCCATCATAGATTTCATAGTTTGATGGACAAGGCATTTTTATTCCATTAGGCGTAAAACATAGAATCATGAATCTTACATATAAACCTGTAGTCTTTATAGAAGAACAAACAGGAACGTACTTGGGTGAAGATGATATTGTAAGGCTGGATGATGAATACGATAGAAATTAGTTTGTAATAACAGAATAAAAAATGTGTTAGAATTTCTAACACATTTTTTATTCCCAAAAATATTTTCTGTTTCTCCCTCTTAATTTGTTTTGAAAATTTTTAAATTTTATTTTCCATTGTACAGGTTTTAAACTTCGGATTTTATTTAGTTTTTCTTCTAGTAATTTAATTTCAAATTTTAAGAGAGATTCATCAGTAGAAGTTTTTTGAGATAAATTGGGGATGATTTCTTTATTGATAATTTCTAGCCTATTCTTTATCTTATTACCAATAACTTGAGGAGAAAGAAATTCTTTAACATCTTTTTGTCCTTTTAGAGCAATATCCGAAGCCAATTCACGATTCTCATATACTATTTTCATTTGCTCAGAACAATGGTGAATGTCTGCATCTGCCCATATATCTTTCTCTGTACTATAGTAATATTGATCTCCTGTTTTAATAAGATTATATTTTACTAAGAAAGAATTGTTGATGTTCATAAATTCTGTGTTAGCAGAATAAGCTGTTGCGATAACTGGTTTTCCAAGATGCATTGCTTCTGCCATTGTTAATCCAAAACCTTCGGACCGATGTAAAGAAACGAAGCAGTCGCAGCAATTCATTAGACTATATAGTTTGTTTCTTTCTAATATCTCTTCAATGATAATAATACTTTTATTATCACCTATTCTATCAATTAATAATTTTTTGTCTTCTGGAAATTCTTTACTTATCGATGTTTTGATTAACAAAATTACTTCAGAATTATTTTTTCCAAACGCATTCTCATAAGCATCAATTGTTGCAATGGGATTTTTTCTGACAAATGAACTATAATAATCAAACATAGTCATGAAAATAAATTTATTATCAGAAAGATTAAAATCTTTTCTGGTAAATAAAGGTTTTTCTATTTCTATAGAATGCATCATCTTGATAACAGGAACAGGGGAAACTTTCGAAATTGCTTCTGTGCAAAAGTTACTGGGAACCCATATTTCATTGAATAGACTGAAAAATAATTTTGATTCTTCTGGAAAATTCTCTAGTTCCCAAGCCCAAAATGCGATGTTATATTTATTCTCAAAATAAGACTTGTCAGTCTGCTGCATAACGGAATGAAGTCTGTCAATATTTATCTGAACTAAATTGATGTTATAAGGATTCTCCTCAGAAACTATCAATTTATTTTGATCATCATCTTTTACATGTTTTGATAATGTGATGTTGAAATCATTAATAACATATGGGACATCAGTAGTTTGTATTGCTCTTATGTTAGAACGTACGCCTTCACCCAAACCAAATTGTTTATTAATATAACCAGAAATGTTTAATCCAAAATTTTTAGTGCTCATCTATTATTAGAAATATAATAATTTAAATATAAAATATTTTAATAGGTTTTTCTTTTTAAGGTTTTGTTTTAGAAATTTTTCATAATTCTCTATAGAATTTAACATTTTCTCAAAAAGTGTTTTTTTTTGGTAATTATCAATAGATAAAATTTTGTTCTTTTTGTCTTTTAGAATTTTAAACCTTCTTTTTAATAGTCGAAAATCGTCATTAGGATTATAGATGTTAAATCTTTGAAGCAATTTATCTTCTCTGTTCTTTTTATTGTCAAAAAAAACGCCGCCTACTTGTTGATCTGAATGTATTCGGTAATTATTTATTTTTTCATCTACAAAACAAAAGCTATTATTAGATGATGATACTAATGCAATCCACTCATCATGATGGAAATTCTTTTCGGGTAAAGGTAAAATAGTATTTACAATCTTTTTTCGAAATGCCATATTTGCTCCAGTTGCTATATTTCCAATCAAGTTGAAGATCTGAAAATAATTGTACTGAATATTATTTTGTTTGAAAAGTTTAAAAATATCCCAAATTGTATTTTTTTCTAATTTTTCTCCTTTTTCGTTTATGATGAAAGCGTTCGAACAAAAAACATCGATTTCTTCTTCTTTTTTAAAAAAATCAAGACATTTTTCAACTTTGTTTTTTTCCCAAACGTCATCCTGATCGCTCAAAAATATAATTTCATTTTTGCAGAGCAACATAGCTTTTTCAAAATTTTTTACACTGCGTAAATTCTCTTCATTAATATAAATATTAAAAATTTCTGGAAATTTTTCTTTGTAAGAATTTAAAATAGAAATTGTAGCGTCTGTAGAGCCATCATCGCAAACAATAATTTCATCTATCGTAACCGTTTGATTAAGAATAGAATCCAGCTGTTCCTTTAAGAATTTTTCTCCGTTGAAAGTGCAAAGTGCTACAGATGTTGTCATATTTATAATTCAAAAACGCGGTCTACCCAATTTTCCAAAGTATAATAATCATAAATATCCTTTGGTAGTTTTTTGTAAGGTTTTTCAAAAAAATGTCGGTTTAGATTAGAAAAATCATCTTCCAAAATCAGGATGTTTTCAGGATTATAAAAATTATAATTTCTGATTTCCGGATTGTTGGTAACGATTTTTTTCTCCATTGCCATGGCTTCAAAGATACGAAAACTAAGCCCATATTGTCCCTCTCTCATCAGATCCAGAATGGCTTTCGAGTTTTGATAATGTTGGTTAATGATGTTATTTGGAATTACTTTCCGGCGGAATTTCACAGAAATATTATTAAAAGCAGGGCTTAAAAGATATTTAAACTTGTATTTCCAGGTCTTTTTGCCCACCACAAAAATATCAAATTTCACTTTTAATTCGTCTAATTTTTTTGCAAGCGGAATAAGAATACGATTTCTATTTCTGTCAAATGAAGTAATGTAGAAGAAGTCCAGCTTTGGATTTTGATTTTCCTGAGGGAGATAAGCCAGATAATTGTAATTGGTCAGTTTTTCAAAACCATACATTGCCACATCCTTATTGTCAAAAGAGAAAACTTTATCAAAATAATCTAATTTTCCATCAACCGGACAGCGTTGCAGATTGTCATAAAGATAACAGATCAATCGATTGGTTTTTTTCTGGGTAAAAGCAATGGTATCTTTATCCAGCGTATCTGGGTTAAGAATCAGAATTTGATCTTGATGCCCCAGTTTTTCTAATGAATTTTTAATGAATTGTTGCCTTCTCTGGTGTTTGATATTTTTCTTGAGAAAAACTTTGCTTAAAGTATTGACAAATCTTTCTCCAAAATTACGATGAGAGAATGCTCCTACATTGATGTGTTGGGCGTCTACACCTTTTTCTCGCAATTTTTCTACGATGTGGTAATCGTAATTCCAAAAATCGAAACTGATGAGACAAATCTTCATTTTTTATTCTCTTTTTTTAACGCCCTATATGTCTCAAGAACATAAAGACTTTGCAGATAACAAAGTTCCAAACCTTTTTCTCCATCTAAAATACCCAATTTTAGAATATATGTTTTAAAAAAATTGAAGAAAGTTTTAGAAAATTGTGTTATAGTATTATACTTTTTGCCTTTTTCTGCAAGTTCTATACCTTTTAGTTTTCCATAGTGAAGCATTTTTTGCTTGTAAGACTCATAATCGGAGACAGAGTAGTGGAGGAGTTTGTTTTTCAAGACGCCAATAGTTCCATTAACTTCTAGCGTTTCGTGTACTTTTTTATCCACAATATATTTTGCTTTAGATTTTCTAAATAGTCTAAAGTTTTTATCATTTTGAGTGCCTGAATAATTGATTGGCTTGTTTTCGAAGAAAAATTTTCTGTAAAAATAATAAGCGTCTTTTGCATCAGGTTTTTTAACAGTTTCTATAATTTCTTTTCGTAACGGAGGCGTTATTCTCTCGTCACCATCCAGAAATAAAATCCAATCGTTGTTTGCATTCTCCAATGCCAGATTTCTTTGTTTTGTAAAATCTTCGAATTTGTTTTGGATGATTTTTACATTGGAGAATTCTTTTGCGATTTCCAAAGTTTTGTCTGTGCTGTAAGAATCCACTATAATAATTTCGTCACAAAAATCAAAACATCCGAGAACTTCCCGAATGTTTTTTTCTTCATTATATGTAATAATTAATCCAGTTATAGATTGTTTATTCTCCATGATTAAATTTCAAATTCCAAAATCGTTTTCTGAATAATGTTCACACAATCCATAAGTTCCTGATTTGTGATTACCAATGGCGGCGCCAGTCTTATGATATTGCCGTGCGTTGGCTTTGCAAGAAGTCCGTTTTCTTTCAGTTTTAAACAAAGATTCCACGCCGTTTTGCTTTCTGGCGTATCGTTTATTAAAATAGCATTTAAAAGACCTTTACCACGTACTTTTGTGATGAGGTCTGTTTTTTCAATCAGTTTTTCAATTTCATTTCTGAAAAGTATTCCTAATTCTTCTGCTCTTTCCGAAAGTTTTTCTTCTTCCACAACATCTAAAGCTGCAATGGCAACCGCGCACGCAATAGGATTTCCTCCGAAAGTAGAACCGTGCTGTCCAGGCTTGATCACATTCATAATTTCATCATTTGCCAAAACGGCGGATACAGGATACATCCCTCCGGAAAGGGCTTTTCCCAGAATTAAAATATCCGGTTGCACATTTTCATGATGACACGCAATCAGTTTTCCTGTTCTTGCAATTCCGGTTTGAACTTCGTCAGCAATAAATAAAACATTGTGTTTTTTGCATAATTCAGAAGCGTTTTTCAGAAAATTTTCATCCGGAACATATACGCCGGCTTCACCTTGAATGGGCTCCACTAAAAATGCGGCAATATTTTGAGCATCATTCTTTAAAACTTCTTCTAAAGCTTCGGTATCATTGTATGGTATTTTTATAAAACCAGGAGTAAATGGGCCGTAATTCTGATTGGCATCAGAATCATTAGAGAAGGAAACAATAGTTGTTGTTCTGCCGTGGAAGTTATTTTCACAAACAATAATTTTTGCAGCGTTTTCAGAAATTCCTTTTACTTCATAACTCCATTTTCTGGCGAGTTTTACGGCAGTTTCCACCGCTTCAGCTCCGGAATTCATTGGTAAAACTTTATCAAAACCGAATAGAGTAGTGATCTTTTTCTCGTATTCTCCCAAATTGGAGTTGTAAAATGCTCTTGAAGTTAAAGCCAATTTTTTAGCCTGATTCACCAAAGCTTCAACAATTTTCGGATGAGAATGCCCTTGGTTGACTGCTGAGTAAGCAGAAAGGAAATCGTAATATTTTTTACCCTCAACATCCCATACAAAAACCCCTTCTCCTTTATCCAAAACCACAGGAAGCGGATGATAATTGTGAGCGCCATGCTTGTTTTCAAGATCGATGAAGTATTTTGAATTTTTTTCCTGAATTGCTGTTGACATATATTTAATTTTGGGTAAAGTTAAGAATATTATTTTTCAGAAAATATTATCAAGATTAGTATTTCATTATAGTAATATGATTTTGAAACCATATTAAATAAAAAAAACTACTCTTTTAGGAGTAGTTTTTATATAGTATGTTTTTAATCTTAATGATTATCGTAGCTTCTGTCCATTACAAAATCTTCCATAAACTTTGTCGTGTAATTTCCTGCAAGGAAATCTTCATTTTCTAGTAATTGTCTGTGGAAAGGAATCGTCGTTTTTACACCTTCTATGTAAAACTCTTCCAAAGCACGTTTCATTTTTGCAATGGCTTCTTCTCTGGTTTGGGCGGTTACGATTAACTTAGCAATCATAGAGTCATAATTGGGTGGGATGGCATAACCGGAATAAACGTGTGTGTCAACTCTCACGCCGTGCCCGCCAGGAATGTTCAATTCTGTGATTCTTCCCGGAGATGGACGAAAATCCGTATATGGATCTTCTGCATTGATTCTACATTCGATGGCGTGCATTTTTGGGTAGTAATTTTTTCCGCTGATTGGTGTTCCGGCAGCCAAAAGAATTTGCTCACGAATCAAATCGTAATCTACAACCTGCTCAGTAATGGGATGTTCTACCTGGATTCTGGTATTCATTTCCATAAAGTAGAAATTTCTGTGCTTATCTACCAAGAATTCGATTGTTCCAACCCCTTCGTATCCAATGAATTCCGCTGCTTTTACAGCTGCTGCTCCCATTTTTTCACGAAGTTCGTCGGTCATAAAAGGAGAGGGTGTTTCCTCAATTAATTTTTGATTTCTTCTTTGAACCGAACAATCTCTTTCGGAAAGGTGACAAGCTTTTCCAAATTGATCTCCAGCCACCTGAATCTCAATATGTCTAGGCTCTTCGATCAGTTTTTCCATATACATTCCGCCGTTTCCAAAAGCAGCAACGGCTTCTTGGATTGCAGAATCCCAATGATCTTTAAGATCTTCTTCTTTCCAAACAGCTCTCATTCCTTTTCCACCACCACCAGCGGTAGCTTTGATCATTACAGGATAACCGATTTCTTTCGCTGTTTTTTTAGCGTCTTCGTAAGAATCAATTAATCCTTCAGATCCTGGAACGCAAGGGATTCCTGCGGCTTTCATGGTTGCTTTAGCCGTAGCTTTGTCTCCCATTTTTTCGATTTGTTCCGGAGTTGCCCCAATGAATTTGATGCCATTTTTAGCACAGATTCTGGAGAAATTTGCATTTTCTGACAAAAATCCGTAACCAGGATGGATAGCATCTGCATTAGTAATCTCTGCAGCAGCAATGATATTAGGAATTTTAAGATAAGAATCTTTACTCATTGGTGGGCCAATACAAACCGCTTCGTCCGCAAAACGAACGTGAAGACTGTCTTTATCGGCAGTTGAATAAACTGCCACCGTTTTTATTCCCATTTCCTTGGCCGTTCGCAAGATTCTCATTGCAATTTCGCCTCGGTTTGCGATTAATATTTTTTTGAACATCTTAATAGTATTTGAAATTTGAAAAATTTGAAATTTGAAATTGATTGTTTGTCAAGATCAATTATCATCTATCAATTATATTAAGATGGATCTACTAAAAATAATGGTTGGTCGTACTCTACAGGAGAAGCATCATCTACCAATATTTTTACGATTTTTCCACTCACTTCAGATTCAATCTGGTTGAAAAGCTTCATGGCTTCTATCACACAAACTACTTTTCCTTCTGTTACAGAATCGCCTACATTAACAAAAACTTCTTTATCCGGAGAAGGTTTTCTATAGAAAGTTCCAATCATTGGAGATTTAATCGTAATATATTTGCTGTCGTCTGCAGAAGTTGCTGCTTCAGAACTTGCAGCAGGCGCGGAAACCGGATTTGCAGCTGGTGCAGAAACCGGTGCTTGGTAAGCAACTTGTGGAGTTACATAGCTTACAGGTTCACCTCCCAGTGGAGTTTTGATATAGATTTCGAAATCCTTATTTTTATACTTTACTTCGGAAACACCTGCCTTTGCAACAAATCTTACAAGATTCTGAATGTCTTTTATATCCATAAAATTTTTAAATTGTTTTGAACGCCAAATATAATAAAAAACCACTCAAATTGATAAAATCCGAGTGGTTTTTTATGCTGTGTATAAGATTATCGGAAGATAAATCTTAGTTTTCTTCTGTTGTTTCTACAGTTTTCTCTAATACAACTTTTCCTTTGTAATAAAGTTTTCCTTCGTGCCAGTGAGCTCTGTGATATAAGTGCAATTCACCAGTTGTAGCGTCTTTAGCTAATTGAGGAGCTACCGCTTTGTAGTGAGTTCTTCTTTTATCTCTTCTTGTAGACGACTGTCTTCTCTTAGGATGTGCCATTGTTAATTATTTTAAAAAATTCTAAAGAATTATATTGTTATTACTTAATTATTGTCTTTTAATTTCTTCAAAGCTTCCCATCGTGGGTCTATGCTTTGATCTTCCTCTTCAATTTTTTTTGGACTGAATTTTTCCAGAAGCTTTTCATATTCATCGCTGTCTTTAACAGATGGCGCTACTTTTTTCATCGGGATTGATAAAACCACGGCTTCATATACAAGATTAGCGATGTTGAATTCACTATCTTTTTGAGGAATCGTGATGATGTCTTCATTGCTATCATCATATTCTTCCCCAAATTTTACAAGAATCTTCAATTCATTTTCAATGTTTTGGGAAAATTCTTCATTGCTGATGTCGCAAATCAGTTGAACCGTCCCCGAAACATTAATGTAAAATTCCAAAAATGTAGTATGCTTGTCCAAATGAACATTGACGTCAATTTTCGGATTGAAAAATTCCTGCTCAGTCTCAAATAAATCAAAGAACTCCTGGTTGATTTCAAATTTGAAATCGTGCTTTCCGGTTTTTAGACCAGAAAAAGCAATGTTGTAGTTTCTAAATCTGTCCATAAAAAATGGTGTGCAAAAATAATTTAATTTTTTGAAATAACAAAATGTTTTTTGGAAATACTTGAAATCCAAAAAAATACTTCGTGAAATTTATTTTTAAACAGTTTCTGTAGGTAAATCTTCATCCACGCCATTATTCATATGCATAGCTTTCGGACGAAGACGATTTTCTACCAGATCCTGATATTCGTTTCTATTCTTAAAAATTTTAATTGCTGTGAAAATAGCTTCCGAAAAAGAAGTTTCATCTGCCAAATTTTTTCCCGCAATGTCATAAGCAACTCCGTGGTCTGGAGAAGTTCTTACAAAAGGAAGTCCAGCTGAATAATTCACGCCTTCTTCATAAGCGATTGTTTTGAAAGGTGCCAATCCTTGGTCGTGATACATTGCCAAAACAGCATCAAAAGCTTTATATTTCTCCGGTTGGAAAAAACTATCTGCCGGATAAGGTCCAAATGCTAAAGTTCCGTTATTGAAAAGTTCTTTTATCGCAGGTTCAATGATTTCAATTTCTTCTTTGCCAATTACACCGCCATCACCAGCATGAGGATTGAGTCCAAGAACTGCAATCTT
Organism: Flavobacteriales bacterium UBA2306; assembly: GCA_002345565.1. GTDB lineage: Bacteria > Bacteroidota > Bacteroidia > Flavobacteriales > Weeksellaceae > Epilithonimonas. The sequence continues at coordinate 97,084 of DDVS01000008.1, forward strand.
TGGTTTTTCTACGCAGAAATCTTCTTTTAGTGTTGAAACTAATTGCTTGATTTGTTTTTTTAATTTTTCTTTATTGATGTTGTTTGCAATCTCAGAAACCGGAATATGGTGTGTGGAAACAGCGACTTTCAAATCTTCTGTAACCATAAACATAACGGCTTTTTTACCGGCTTTTTCCTCGAAATATCCGGTATGTCCTGCGTGAGCGAAACCATACTTCATCATTTCGTCCTTATTAATAGGAGCAGTTACGATAACATCAATCTCGTTGTTGAGAAGCGCTTGTGTTGCAGATTCCAAAGAATCAATCGCCATTTTTGTGGATTCTTCAGTTGGAACACCAAATTCTACATTGCTGTTCTCTTTGGTAAGATTCACCATATTGATTTTTCCGCCTTGAGCTTCTTTTGCAGAATTGATGTAATTGAAGTTCGTTTGCAGTTTGAAAACGTTTTTCTGATAAGTAAACAGTTTTCCTGAACCAAATATAACTGGCGTGAAAAAATCTGTGATGCTTTTGTCTTTCAGAGATTTTAGGATGATTTCGGGGCCGATTCCGTTGAAATCGCCGATGGAAATTCCTACTCTGATTTTATGGTGTTTGGAGCTCATTTGCTTATCTTTGACGTTTAAAATGAATTTTACAAAATTACGTTTTTTTAGGATAGGTTTTTGTAGGAAAGCGCTTCAATTTTATAACTAAAGTTGTATTGATGACAAAAACCCTAGCCCCGATTGACTCAGAAATTATATTTTATTATTTGAATCGTCGAAACTCGTGCCTCGTTTTGCAACGACATCCTTTTTCTTTTTCCTAAAAAAGAAAAAGATATAGTGGAAAGCGGGAAATAGCTCCTAAAAAAATATTAAATCACAAAACAAATGTTCACAGGAATAATAGAAGCGACCGGAAAAGTTGAGAAAATTACAAGAAATGAAAGTAATATTGATTTTGTCTTAAGCTGTCCTTTTACACACGAATTGAAAATCGACCAAAGCCTTGCCCACAACGGATGTTGCCTCACGGTTGTGGAAATAAATAATGATACTTATAAGGTAACTGCCATCAATGGAACGCTGGAAAAAACCAATCTTGGGTTCTGGAATATTGGAACGGAAGTGAATTTGGAACGTTGTTTGAAATTCGAAGGTAGATTGGATGGACACGTTGTTCAAGGACACGTAGATAAAACCGGAACTGTGGAAAGTATCGAAGACCAAAACGGAAGTTATTTTATTACAATTAATTACGAAGAGTCTGCCGAATATACGACAGTTCCACAAGGTTCGATTACTTTGAATGGAACAAGTTTAACGGTTGCAGAAAGTGGAAAAAATCAGTTTTCTGTGGCAATAATTCCCTACACTTGGGAGTTTACGAATATGAAGCATCTGAAAAAAGGTGATGTCGTGAATCTGGAATTCGACATCATCGGCAAGTATGTTGCGAAACTTTTGAAGAAACAAAATGTCATTGAGTGATTATAAAGGTTACCGGTTAAGAAACAGGGTTTTTGTTGGGTTTTTGGCGATTTGCTTCCTTAGTATTTTAACTTCGGCGGCTTTATCGTTTGTGATTTTGCGCGATAATGCCAAGATGGTAAGCAAAACCGATATGCAGAATAAATCCGAAGCGCTGATGTCTTCTCTGGATTATGCGCTCAGTCATTCTATGGTTGAGACCAAAGATATCCCTACGGTTCTGGAGAATGAAATCTACGAGATTGCCGATATCAACAAGCACGATATCATCATCTATGACCTGAATGGGAATTATCTCCTTTCTAATAAACAGCCAAATCTTGTTGTTCAGAAAAAAATGCCTGCCGATGTCATAAAGGCCATCAAGAAAAACGGAAAACAATATGACGACAAGTCTTATGATGAAAAACTTAAAGCGACGATTGTTTCTTCTTATATGGTTCTGAAAAACAATATGTTGGAAGATATTGCTTATGTTTATTTCCCATATTATCACAATGAGAGCGCTTATATGTCTGTTTTCAAGCATTATTTTGCTTACATCATTGGGATTAATCTTTTGATTGTTTTGTTCAGTATTTGGTTAAGTTGGATTATTTCGAATAATTTGACGGATGCGATTACACGTTTCACATCGATGATTAGTAGAATTAATTTATTTGACAAAAATCTGCACCCAATTAAATATTACAAGAATGATGAACTGAGTGCATTAGTGAAAGCTTATAATAAAATGATCTCGGAAATTGCAGACCAGCGGGAACGGCTAAGTTATACAGAAAAACAGTCTGCCTGGCAGGAAATGGCGAAACAAGTGGCACACGAAGTGAAAAATCCGCTCACGCCAATGAAGCTGATGATGCAGAATTTTGAAAGGAAATTTGATGTTGATGATCCTAATGTTACAAAAAAAGTCAAGAATTTGAGCGAAGTTATTATCGGGCAGATTGATGTCATCAGTAGAGTAGCAAGTGCTTTCTCTGAGTTTGCGCAACTGCCACAAAGAAATGATGAAGAAATTTCTCTGAATAAAGAAGTGAAAAATGTGCTCAAGATTTTTAGTGATGAGAATATCTTTGTCCATTCCAATCAAGATCATATCAAAATGAAAATCGATAAGGATTACTTGGCCAGAATTATCACTAATCTTGTTACCAACGCAAGCCAGGCAAAATCAGAGTCCAGAAAGTCTATTATTAACGTAGATCTGGAGAAAATTGAAAAAAGAATCAGGATTACGGTGCAAGATAACGGCGTCGGAATTCCGCAAGATAAAATCAATAAAATATTTGACCCGAATTTCACTTCGAAAAATAGCGGAATGGGAATCGGATTGACAATGGTAAAACGAATGGTGGAGGATTATAATGGAACGATTACCGTTGCGTCAGAAGTTGATAAAGGAGCAACTTTCACAATTTCAATGCCTTCAAATCTATAAATGAAACCTTTCCGATTTCAACAATTTGATATCCATCAAAGTTCTGATGTTTTCCGAGTTGGAACAGATGCGGTTTTGATAGGCGCTTTATCGAATGTTGTTAATGCCAAAAAAATTCTCGAAGTTGGTACAGGAACAGGAATTATTTCTCTGATGTTAGCGCAAAGAAATCCGAACGCTAATATTTTAGCCATTGATATTAATGCTGAAGCCGTAAATGTTTCTCAAAATAATTTTTCTAATTCTCCTTTTTCTGATAAAATCAAAAGTCAACTTCAAGATTTTAAAATTTTTGAAACTGACGAGAAGTTTGATTTAATTATTTCAAATCCGCCTTATTTTGAAATTAATAATTCTGAAAAAGATGTTTTAGCAAGACAAAGATTGGAATTGGATTTCTCGGATTTAATTAAGAAGTCAAGTCAATTGCTTTCTGATGAAGGCTTATTTTCCGTTATTATTCCAATTGATTCCGAGAAGGAGTTTACTAAGATTTGTCTTAATAATAATTTATTTCTTCAAAGAAAAATTATTATCAAAGGAATCGAAACCGCTGAACCGAAAAGAGTAGTTTTAGAATATTCTTTAAAAGAATCAGAAACAAAAATAGAGAATTTTGTCATAGAAAAATCGCCAAGAGTTTATTCAAATGAATATCTTGAGATTACAAAAGATTTCCATTTATTCAATAAAAAATCTCTCTGAATTTTCAAAGAGGTTTGTATTATAAAGTTTTAGAATTAGAATCTAAAGTCTAAATTCTATTCTCTAATTTCTATATTTTATTCGAATAATTCCGCTGTATCCAAAACAGAAACTTCGCCATTTTCACATCTGATAGCTTCTCCCGGATAATTCTGAATCATATGATAATCGTGCGTCGCCATTACTACGGCACAATGATTTTCTTCTGCCAGATTTTTAAGAAGAGACATAATATCATTGGAAGTTTCCGGGTCCAGATTTCCTGTTGGCTCATCTGCAAGAATTAATTCCGGATGATTAAGAAGCGCTCTGGCAATCGCGGCACGTTGTTGCTCTCCACCAGAAAGCTGATGTGGCATTTTGTGCTTTTTAGTCTTCATTCCAACACTGGAAAGCACTTCGTCGATTCTATTTTCCATTTGTTGTTTATCTTTCCAGCCTGTAGCTTGTAGAACAAAAAGAAGATTTTTTTCAATATTTCTATCCGGCAAAAGTTGAAAATCCTGAAAAACGATTCCTAATTTTCTTCTCAAGTTAGGAACATCAGATTGCTTCAGTTTTTTTAAATCAAAGCCTGCGACTTGTCCGCTTCCGGCCTGCAAAGGAAGTTGCCCGTAAAGAACTTTCAGAAGAGAACTTTTTCCCGAACCTGTTTTTCCAATCAGATAACAGAATTTTCCTTTTTTGATGTGGAGGTCTACATTATTTAGAACAGTAAAGTTTTTCTGAACAATTTTAGCATTGCTCAAGTCTATAATATCAACACCTGGGTCATTTCTGTGTGGCATAAAAGGAAAAATTGATAGGTTATAATTGATAAACGATGAAACAGATTATCATTTCAAAAATAATAAAAACATCTGGTAACAATTCTATTTTTGGCAAATTTTAACAACAAAAAATGCTTGAAAATTTTCAAGCATTTTTTGTATATGATAATTTTAAGAAATTATCTCTTAGCGCGAGATGCACTAACAGTTAAGCTCTTTCTGCCTTTCGCTCTTCTAGCTGCCAACACTCTTCTTCCGTTTGGTGTAGACATTCTTTCACGGAAACCGTGCTTGTTTCTTTTTTTTCTTTCAGATGGTTGGAATGTTCTTTTACTCATCACTAATATATTTAGTTCGTAATTCTATTAAATTTTCAGATTGCAAATATAGAAATATTATTTCGAATGGCAAATATTTAAAAACTTTTTTATGTTAATTTTTTAGTTTTATCTATCATCCATATAAAACAGATTATACTTAGATTTGCAAGACTACTAAAATACCAAAAATGAAAACCATTTCACTCATTTTAAAAATACTATCAGCAATTATTCTCATTTTCAGTTGGGTTTTTGTAATTGTTAATTTTAAAAACTTGCCCGAAACAGTTCCTATTCATTATGATTTTAATGGAAAACCAGATGGGTTTGGTTCCAAAAATACCAATTGGTTTTTGCTTTTTATCCAAACCGCGATGTGTTTGATGATGTTTTATTTATCCGGAAAACCTAACTCTGTAGGGGTTAATATTCCAAAGAATCTAAAAGAAAATAAAGCCTATGGCGGGTTTGTAGTAAGTTGCATATTGTTTCTTGTGATGTCACTTTTCGGGGTAATTAATTATGAAAGCGTATTAAATGGTTTAGGAAAAACTTCAGGTTTAAGTTCTTTAACCAATTATTTATTAGGCTTAATTTTAGTTTTTATAATTGGAATGATGATTTGGTCTTGGTTGCTTTCTAAACGTCAAAATCTACAAAAGTAATAGAATGAAATCGCTATACAATCTTTTCGTTTATTTATTGATTTTTGGGATGAAAATATTTTCTCTCTTCGATTCCAAAACAAAAAAAGGAGTCCGGGGAAGAAAAGAATCTTTGAAAATCGTTCGTGAAAAAATCCAGGGAAAAAAAGTGCTTTGGATGCACGCTGCGAGTTTGGGCGAGTATGAACAAGGCCTGCCGGTTCTCGAAAAATTAAAAGAACAATTCCCAGAACACAAAACTCTGGTGACTTTTTTTTCACCTTCAGGTTATGAAAATGTAAAGAAAAGAAAGCAGATTGCCGATGCTATTTGTTACTTGCCTTTTGACAGGAAAAAAGATGTTAAAGAATTTGTTTCCACTTTTGATACGGAGATTTTCTTTACCGTGAAATATGATTATTGGTACAATCTTTTAGAAGAACTGAAAAATAGAGGGACAAAAAATTATGTGATTTCGGCTTTGTTTTATGAGCATCAGGTTTTCTTTGAAAGTTATGGGAAATGGTTTGCAAAACAGCTTCAGAAAAATATTGATTGGTTTTTTCATCAGACGATTAAATCTTTGGCTTTAGCAAAAAAAATCGGACTAACTAATTCTACTGTTTCCGGCGATACAAGATTTGACAGAGTTAAACAATTTCTCGACAGAGATAATCATTTGGAATTCATAGAGGAGTTCAAAGCGGATAAAAAACTGATTGTTTTTGGAAGCAGCTGGCACGCAGAAGAAGATATTGCGCAGGTGTTGGTAAAAAAACTACCGGAGACCAAAATCATAATTGCACCACACGATTTGCACCGAGTTTCGCATTTGAAAAATCTTTTTCCGAACGCTATTCTTTATAGTGGAATTGCGAAACCACAAAATCCTGATACAGGAAATGAAACAAATTCACAATTTAACGATTTTACAAACTCACAAATTCTAATCATCGATTCCATCGGGAAGTTGTCCAAATTGTATTCTTATGCAGATTTGGCGGTTGTTGGCGGAGGATTTCATTCGGCTGGTTTGCACAATATTCTGGAAGCAGCGGTTTACGGCGTTCCTGTTGTTTTTGGAAATCAATACAAAAAAAATCCGGAAGCTGATACTTTGATTGAAGCAAAAGGCGGGAAAAGTTTTGATGATTTTGTAGCAGCTTCGGCTTTCATTAAAGAAGTCATTAAAAAAGATGCTCAAACCGAAGGCGAAGAAAAATCTTACCTTAAAGAAATGTCGGAAAAAGCCTTTGGATTTGTCAATTCTCAACCCCATTCTACGGAGATTATTGTGAAGAAAATTATGACGCAAAGTTCCAAAGATTCTTAAATAGATGTAAAATTAGAAATGATGGAGAATGGATTGAAAATAAAGCTTTTATATTTGTTAAAATTCCTTAAATTTGAAACTGAAAATTAAAATAAAAAACCTATTGTTATAAAATTAAATTTTTTAAAAAATGAAAACTAATCAACCTATTGTGCTATTTCTGTTATGCTTTTCTATGGTACTGTTTGGGCAGAAAAAAGAAATCAAAGACAATGCAGGGCGTATAATTCTTAGCGCTGCCAATCAAAAAGTAAATTACTCAAAAAATGATCTTGTAGCCAATTCAACGGTTAAAAAGAAACTGGCTTATTCAGGTCAATCTATTACTGCCAAAGATACCATTGTAGCAAAGTCTTACAATGTTTTTTCAATAATGGGAACTTCTATAGGAAGAAACTCTATGAAATCTGTGGATATTGATAATGATGGAATTACCGAATTAATTTGCGGTGCTTCAACACAAACCTTTGGATTTAATGATTATTGGTATATCATGAGGTATAACTCTATAACGGCGACTTATGATCAGATTTGGATCAGCCCACAATACGCAAAAAGTATTACCAGTCTGGAAGTGGTTGATTTTAATAATGATAATAATTATAAAATCCTGTTGAGTTATGATGATGGTTCAATAGAAATCTATGACGGTAAAACTAGAGATCTGTTAAAAAAGAAAAAGCTTGTTAATGAAAAAATTAATACTCTAGTTTGTGCAGATGCAGATAATGATTCCAAAAAAGACATTGTTATTGCTTGTGAAAATAATACTTATGTATTTGATGCTGTTTCTTTACAGCAAAAATTTAAAATTGCTCAAGGTTCTAATCGTGTACGTATAGGAAATGTGGATGCGGATTCCAATAATGAGATTGTACTTTCTTATGGTGCGGTTTACAGAATAAGCGGCTCTACGGTATCCAATATCTGGAGATTTTATACAGGAAATGATGGCCAGGTTGAGTTATCCGATATTGATGGAGATGGTAAAAAAGAAATTATATTTGCGGAAAATTGGTACAAAATTAATGTGTATGATGTTGATACAAAAACTACAAAATACACCATTACAACCAATTTAGATATCAATACTCTATATGTGAAAGATGTTAATAATGATGGGGTAGATGAAATCTTATATGGCGATGCACAATGGGGAAAAGTGTTTTGCTATAACGCTGTCACAAAAACCCAAATGTGGTCTGTTACAAATCCGCAGCACGGTGTAGCCGCTATCAATTATGCCGATTTAAATAATGACGGAAAGCAAGAATTGATATGGACTGCAGGATGGACATCAACAGGTGCAGATTATTTATATGTTTATAATGTTGCAGAAAATAAACTTCTTTGGAAAAGCGATGATATAGTTGGTCCCTTTTACGCCGTTGCAAAAGGCGATGTAGATAAGGATGGCAAAGACGAAATTGTTGGCGTATCCTATGAAAGTGAAAGTGGCTACGAAAGTGGCATATTGGTTATCATTGATGCTCAAACCAATCAGTTGAAATGGAAAAGTGATGGGTATTTTTTACAAGATGTTTGGACCGGACTGTACAATGTTTCAATTAAAGATATAGACAAAGACGGGCAAAACGAAATCATCATTGCGGCCGGAAGAACATATACCGGACAAATTTGGATTATCGATGGTAAAAATCATACAATTAAATCTTCCCATATCTTTTCTTCTGATAATATTAGTGAATTTTACTCCATGACAGTGGATGATGTAGATAACGATGGCGAAGATGAGTTGTTAGCAATAAGTGAATCAACAGTTTATGCTATTAGACCTTCGGACTGGGCAATTCTATGGAAAGTTCCAACCGCTTACAACTATAAGAATCCTGTGGTAAGATGTGCAGATTTAAACGGCGACGGAAAAAAAGAAACAATCCTCTCAAAAGGAAATTTACAGATCATTTACGGAGCAGATCAATCTTTCTGGACTTCCACAGAGAGTAATTATGTCAATTTTGATTTGTTTGATTACAATTCCGATGGAACTATGGATGTTATTGCCACAACTACAAATGGACACATCAAAATATTTGATGGCAAAACTAAAGATGTATTAATAGATTTAAATCCGGAAACAACGGAGATTTCTTCTGTGAGAGTGAAAAAAGTAGGTGAAGATTTAATCTATATCTACACTTGCGACGGAAGAATTAATTACTACAAAAATAATTCAAAATGCACTGTAACCCAGTTTTTTGGAACAAAAATAGGTGAATATGAGAGTTTGAAAATTTTTGATACCGGAACAGAATTAACAGAGATTTTATTAGGAACAGGTAACTCTATCATTCGATTAAATCCCAATCTCTCTAATCTGGGTCTTAATATTGGAGATGTGAAATCAAATTCTATAGCCAATCATTTTAATCTATATCCCGTTCCCGCTAAAGATGAACTTTATATAGATTTATTAAATGAAGTTAAATCAACCTATTCTTATGACATCATCAATATGAATGGACAAATTGTAAAAAGCAAAGCAAAAGTTCAGAATCTAAGAGAAAAAATAGATTTAACCAATTTGCCATCCGGTTTATACATTGTCCGTTTAAAAATCAATAATTCCTATTTTTCAAAGAAATTCATTAAAGAATAATTTTTTGAAAATCTGAATAAAAAAAGGAAGGAACAACACCGCTCCTTCCTTTTTTTTATAAAAATACATTTACCTCAAAAATCCTTCACTCTTGATATTTTTTACAATCAATTCAAAATGGTCAGGAATATTCTCACATTTCAGCCAATTGAAATCTAAACCATTATTGACGCAAAGTTTGCTTAAATAAATATTGTTATCAATTTTCTCATTGAGATTTTCCAGTAATTCATCAAACTCCATCCAATAATCTTCGTCCAGTTTTTTGATTAAAGTCAATGCTTTGAAGATTTTATTAATGAGATAAATGTAAAGTTTGTAAACGTTATCAAATCTTTGCTGACCAAGCTTTTCGTTATGTTCTAAGATTTCATTAATCAGAAATAAATTCAAAGAAACATCTCCAAATTTATCGGTTGTTACTTTGACGTGTTCCGTGATTTCTGCGCTTAATTTTCTAATGAGAACCAAAAAGTATTTTTGATTTCCGATGTATTTTGAAATCTCCAGAATTCTTTCACGGATGTTTTCTTCCATTGTATTTCGTTTGTCATCAGTGGTTTCTTCATCGATGAGTTCGAAATACAATTTCTTAGAAAGTAGTTTGTCTTTCTTCAATAATCGAAAAATCAGTTTGTCTTTTTCTTTTGAAGAAAACTCGCTCAAAGTCTGTTTGAATTCTTTTGAATATTCCATTAATTAAACAATTTAGAATATTTGATAAAACCGTTGAAAGCCCAATTAGCTGTATAATACAGAGATTTCAAAGTTGAAAATTTCATATAATTTTTGTAAACCAAAAATTGGTCTTTCATAATGTTGCTTTTATTTCTGGAAACACTGTTGGGAAGCATTCTGTATTTTGATAAAGTCTTTTTCAAAGGTTTTCCTTGCGGGATTTTTTTTAAAAGTTCCAGCCACATAACGTGGTCTTCCCGTTTTGTACCTTCGGGGAAATAGAATTTCCCCACTCTTTTGGAATCATACATCGATGCTAAAAGAGATAATCTGCAAGTTTTCAAAAGACTATTAAAATTAACAATTGTGTCTGCTTCAAAATCTCCAATTTCGGTTGGATTAAGATTTTCATCACAACGTGAATAGGTGGAATAAGCCAATTCAGCATTTTCTGATTTCATAAAATTGACCATTTCTTCAAGGAAATTCGGTTCCCAAAAATCATCGGCGTCCAAAAAAGTGATAAATCTTCCTGTTGCGTTTTTCAAAGAAATATTCCTCGCGTGTCCTGCGCCTCCATTTTTCTCAGCTTTGAAAACTTTGATTCGAGAATCATTTTGTTTTTCCAGAATTTCCACCGAATTATCCGTTGAACAATCATCCGTAATCAGCCATTCCCAATCTTGAAAAGTTTGATTGAGGACAGAATCAATGGTTTCGTTCAAGTATTTTGAAGAATTATAACTCGGCGTGATGATAGAAATTTCAGGCACTTGTGAATTTTTTACAAAGATAGATAGATAAAGACAAGAAGATAAAAGAATAAAGAGAAAAGACTTCATTTTTGAGTTTTAATAGTGTTAAAATTTAAAATTGTCATTTCCTCTCAAAATCTTAACTTTGTGAATCTTAAAAAAATTATTCATTATTAATTCTTACTTTATAGAATGTTTTACGACCATCAGCAGATAGAAAAAAAGTGGCAAAAATATTGGGAAGACAACCAAACTTACAAGACTTCCAACTCAACTGATAAACCGAAATTTTACGTCCTAGATATGTTTCCGTATCCTTCCGGAGCTGGACTTCACGTGGGACATCCGCTCGGTTATATTGCTTCTGATATCTATGCACGATACAAAAGACATCAGGGTTTCAATGTTTTGCATCCGGTTGGTTACGATTCTTTTGGACTTCCGGCTGAGCAATACGCTATCCAGACAGGAACGCACCCAGCGATTACAACAGAACAAAATATCACGAGATACGAGGAGCAATTAAGAAAAATTGGTTTCTCTTTCGACTGGATTAGGGAAGTGAGAACTTCGGACGCTTCTTATTATAAATGGACGCAATGGATTTTTATTCAGTTGTTCCATTCTTGGTATAATAAAAATACGGACAAAGCAGAGTCTATCGAAACCTTAATCCAACATTTTGAAGAAAAGGGAAGCGAAGGATTAAATGCGAATCAAAATGAAGAACTGAATTTCACCGCAGAAGAATGGAAAAACGCTTCTGAAAGTGATAAAGGCGCAATTTTACTGAATTATCGTTTGGCTTACAGAGCGGAAACGAAGGTGAACTGGTGTCCAGCTTTAGGAACTGTTTTGGCGAATGATGAGGTAAAAGACGGAAAATCTGAAAGAGGAGGCTTTCCTGTTTTCCAAAAGAAAATGATGCAGTGGAGTATGAGAATCTCTGCATATTCTGAAAGATTGTTGCAAGGATTGAAAACTTTGGATTGGCCACAACCTTTGAAAGATTCTCAGGAATATTGGATTGGAAAATCTCAAGGAGCGCAAGTTAGATTCTCAACTGAAAACGGAGAAACTATTGAAGTTTTCACAACAAGACCTGATACAATTTTCGGTGCGACTTTTATGGTTTTGGCGCCGGAAAATCCTCTGGTTCAAAATTCAACAACTGAAGAACAAGCAACGGAAATTGCTAATTATATAGAAGAAACTTCGAAAAAAACAGAACGTGATAGAATGGCTGACGTGAAAAATGTGAGTGGTGCTTTCACGGGAAGTTATGCAATTAATCCTTTTAATGGGAACAAAATTCCGGTTTATATTTCGGATTATGTGTTGATGGGTTATGGAACGGGAGCTGTGATGGCTGTTCCTGCGCACGATGAGCGTGACCACAGATTTGCGAAGAAATTCGGTTTAGAAATTATCAAAGTTGTAGAATCTGATGTAGATGTTCAGGAAGAAGCTTATGATTCTAAGGATTCGGTTTGTGTGAATTCTGATTTCTTGAACGGTCTTAATTATAATGATGCAAAATCAAAAATAATTGCTGAAATAGAAAACAAAGGAATCGGTCACGGAACTACGAATTACAGACAGCGTGATGCGATTTTCTCAAGACAAAGATATTGGGGCGAACCGGTTCCTATATATTATAAGGAAGGAATGCCCTACACGTTGCCGAATTCTGCGTTGCCTTTGGAACTTCCTGAGGTTGAAAAATATTTACCGACTGAAGATGGTGACCCACCATTAGGAAATGCAAAAACATTTGCTTGGGATGAAGCGAATCAAAAAGTTGTTGATACAGATTTGATCGATGATAAAACGGTTTTTCCATTAGAATTATCGACGATGCCTGGTTGGGCGGGAAGTTCTTGGTACTTCTTAAGATATATGGATCCGAATGATGATGAGGTTTTCTGCAAAAAAGAATTGTCAGAGTATTGGGGACAAGTTGATTTGTACATCGGTGGAAGCGAACACGCAACAGGACATTTATTATATTCTCGTTTTTGGAATATGTTTTTGAAAGACAGAGGTTACATTGAGCAAAACGAACCGTTCCAAAAATTGATTAATCAAGGGATGATTTTGGGGATGAGTGCTTTTGTTTATAGAATTGATGGAACTAATCAATATGTTTCTAAAAATTTAGCAAAAGATTACAAAACTCAAGCAATCCACGTTGATGTTTCTTTATTAAAAGGAACAACTGACGAATTAGATACTGAAGCTTTCAAATCTTGGAGGCCAGATTATGCAGATGCAGAATTTATTTTGGAAGACGGAAAATACATCACAGGTCGTGAAGTTGAAAAAATGTCCAAATCCAAATACAACGTTGTCAATCCGGATGACATCTGTAATGAATACGGAGCAGATGGTTTAAGATTGTACGAAATGTTCCTTGGTCCATTAGAGCAATCCAAACCTTGGAACACGCAAGGTCTAAGCGGAGTTTATGGTTTCCTAAAAAAATTCTGGAATTTATATTTCGATGGCGATACTTTCTCTGTTTCTGATGAAGAGCCAACAAAAGAAGAATATAAAGTTCTGCATACATTAATCAAGAAAGTAGTTTACGATATTGAGAATTTTTCTTTCAATACTTCTGTGTCATCTTTTATGATTGCTGTAAACGAATTGCAGAAATTAAAATGCAACAAACGTAATATTCTGGCGCCTTTGGCCGTTATTATTTCTCCATATGCGCCTCATATTTGTGAAGAACTGTGGAGTTTGTTGGGTAAAAATGATTCCATTGAATTCGAAAAATACCCTGTTTTGGACGAAACTTATTTGATAGAAGACGAAATAGAATATCCGGTAAGTTTCAATGGGAAAATGAAATTTAAATTGAAGCTTCCTGCAACCTTAGGAAAGGATGAAGTAGAAGATATTATAATGAAAAATGATGAGGTCAAGAAGCATTTAGGGGAAAAATCAGTTAGTAAATTCATTTTTGTGCCTAAAAAAATCATAAATATTGTGAGTTAAAATTAACATTTATGAAGTATTAACAAAATTTGTTGCTTCCTAAAGAAATTTAACACTTCGAATTTGAAATAAAAAAACTGGCATTATTTTTATTATCTTCTATTAATAGTTCAGAAATGGATAATAAATTCTTAAAATGGCAGTTTGATTTTAATAAAATATTAATTTATTAAACATTAATAGATAAAAAAATTGATAAACGACAGCCAAATCAATTTGCATGTTTAAATAATTTGGCTTTATTTTACGAGCGGAAAATTTAACAATTATAATTTAGTTTTAATATGGAAATGAATGTTTCGAACACAGATGAGCAAGTAGTTGCTAGAAAGCAAGGAGGTCTTAATCCTGCTATTATTATCCCTATTATCCTTTTAATAGGTATTGCTATTTATTTATTCGTATTGGGTAATCCTGGTAACTTCAGAGATGCTGAAAAATTAGGATCTAGCTCTGTAGCTTTCTCAGATATAGATGGTAAAGATATTCACCCAGAGTCTTTCTTGGGGATTATTTACAAAGGAGGGGTAATTGTACCAATCTTGATTACTTTTATGCTAACAGTTATCGTTTTCTCTATCGAGAGAGCTTTAGTTCTTGGAAAAGCTGCTGGTACTGGAAACCTAGATAACTTCGTACTAAAAATCAGAAGCTTATTGAATCAAAACAGAATTGATGAGGCGATTGAAGAATGCGACAGACAAAAAGGTTCTATCGGTAATGTAGTGAAAGAAGGTCTTACAACTTACAAAGTGTTGGCTAAGGATAACACATTAGACAAAGAACAAAAAATGGCTGCACTTACTAAGTCTATCGAAGAGGCTACAACTCTAGAAATGCCAATGCTTGAAAAGAATATGATGATTCTTTCTACATTAGGTACAGTTGCAACATTAGTAGCACTATTAGGAACTGTAATCGGGATGATCAAGGCGTTCTTCGCTTTAGGTTCTGGAGGTGGAACTCCTGATGCAGCTGCATTATCTACAGGTATCTCCGAAGCTTTGATCAACACAGCTCTAGGTATTGGTACTTCAGCAATCGCAATTATCCTTTATAACTTCTTTACATCTAAAATTGATGGATTGACTTACAAGATTGACGAAATCTCTATGAGCATCCAACAATCATTTGCTGAATTCAACTAAGAATCAGTAAAATCAAAATGTGAATGTTTTTTTTTCACATTTCAATTCAATAAAGTAGTTAACAAAGACATTTACAAATAATGGCGAGAATTAAACCAAAAAGACACGGGGTAGTGACGGATATGACGGCGATGTGCGACGTTGCGTTCCTACTACTTACGTTCTTTATATTAACCACACAGTTCAAAAAACCTGATGTGGAGCAGATAAAACCGCCTTCTTCTATATCAGAGAAGTTGCTTCCTGATGCAAGTCTTATGACAATTAATGTTACGCCAAACGGTGTATTCTATTTCCAGCCAGTAGATAATGCGGCGGAAAGAGTACAGGTTTTGGATAATATGGGGAAAAAATACGGAATGAGTTTTTCCCAACCAGAAAAAGTAGCATTTTCTAGAGTTCAGGCGATAGGAGTACCCATGAGTCAGCTTAAAAGCTATTTGAATCTTTCCGAAGATAAACAAAAAGAATTTAAAGCAAAAGAAGGTATTCCGATGGATAGTACAAACAAACAATTAATAGACTGGGTACAACAAAGTTTAGCCGTAAATCCTAATTATAAATTAGCGATTAAAGGTGATGTAACTACCAAGTATCCGAAAGTTAAAAGTTTATTTGAAGGTTTAAGAGATATTGATTTTCTTAAATTCTGGTTGATAACATCACAAGAAGGTAAACCATAATCACAAGAAGAAATGGCAGAAGTTCAAGTAAAAGAGGATAGCGGGAAAGGCGGCAAGGTCCGTTCGAAAAAACAGAATACCCGTGTAGATATGACGCCGATGGTAGACTTAGGTTTTCTTTTGATTACTTTCTTTATGTTTACCACCACATTTAGCAAACCAAACGTAATGGATCTTGGTCTTCCGGCAAAACCGAAAAAAGACCAAAAGTTACCAGATCCTACGGAGATTAAATTGAGTAATTCTATCTCCATCATCATTGGTAAAGACAACAAGATTTTTTATCATCAGCAAGACCAGCAAGGTCTTAATGATCAAACTCTTGTGGAAACTACTTTTGACAGAGAAGGAATTAGAAAAGTAATTGAGCAGGCAAAAGCCGGAGCAGCAGATAAAGACAAATTTACTGTTATTATTAAGCCAACCGATGATGCTGTATATAAGAATTTTGTAGATATTCTTGATGAAATGGCTATTACCAAAAATGAAAGATATGGGGTTACCGATATCAAACCTTGGGAGCTGGCTATTTATAAAAAGAAAGTAGGAGAACTATAATCTCTTGATTTACAAATATCATTTTTTAAAAATATAAAATGGCAGACGATAATTTGAATTACAATTCTTCTAATCTTACATTAGACGAGATTGTATTTGAACATAGAAATAAGGAATATGGTGCTTATGACCTCAGACACACCTATCCTAAAATGCTCACAAAATCTTTCCTGATTGGAACTGCTGTTTTTCTTGTAGTGTCTTTGTCTCCCTTCATTTATATGAAGATCCAGCAAATGAATGCAAAAGAAAAAACAGAAGTACAGGCAGAATTGGTTGATATATTAGATGAGCAGCCAATTATAGAGCAACCTAAAGAAGAAGAACCACCGCCACCACCGCCACCAAAGGAGGAGGAGAAGCAAGAGGTGATTCAGAATGTTGTTCCAGAGCCTAAAAGAGCTCCGAAAATTGAAACACCACCACCACCAATTACTAAACAATTGGAAACGACTACTGGTTTGGTAGCACAAGAAGGGGTTAAAACGCCTTCTTACACGCCACCGCCACCGCCGCCATCTTCTGGTACGGGAAAAGTTGCAGAGGTAAAACCAGTAACAAATGAAGTTTACGAATCTGTAGACCAATCTGCTGAGTTTCCTGGTGGAATCAATTCATTCAGAACTAAATTTAGTAACAGCTTTGATGCTAGCAGCCTAGAAGGAGAAGGTACACTAAAAACAGAAGTAACTTTTGTTGTTGAAAAAGATGGTTCCTTAACCCAGGTAAAAGCAACAGGTCCTAATTCTGACTTCAATAAAGAAGCAGAATCTACAATCAAAGGAATTCGTACAAAATGGACTCCGGGTAAAGTTAACGGACAGCCTGTAAGATCTAGATTTAGATTCCCTGTAACAATGAATTTCCAATAAGAATTTAATTGGTAAAACATTATATAAAAGAGAAGTTTTTATAACTTCTCTTTTTTTATTAGATTTGTGATATGTTTAATTGGCTTTCTTTAGTAACAGGAATTTTCTATATCGTTTTAGGAATCGTTGTTATACTTTACAAATTTTTCATTATTATTCTGGAACCTAATGTAGCTTACCCTTTAGGAGGAGTGCTTATTGCTTATGGTGTATTCAGAATTGCAAGGGCTATTATCCGGCTCAAAAATGATCATTAAAATGAAAAAAACTCTTTTATTGATACTTTTTAGTATCATTGTTTTTTCTTGTTCCAAAGAAAAAAAAGCGGAAATAGATAATCCCAACAAAGGTGAAATTACTATAGAAGTGGATGAATCTTTCAAAAGTGTTACAGAAGCGCTTACAGAAAGGTATATGGCCCTTAATCCTTTAACTAAAATTAATCTTGTCATCAAAAAGGAAGATTTGGCTTTGCTGGATTTTTTTGAAAGGAAAATAAGAGTGGTGGTTTTATCCAGAGAATTATCTGCTAAGGAGAAAGAAATGTTCGATAAAAAAATCGATTTACCGTGGCAACCAGCCAAGTTTGCTGCAGATGCAGTTCTTTTTGTGGTTCCAAAGGATTCTCCATTAGAGTCAATATCTATGCAACAAATTTATAGTGAATTACAATCGGATAAAAAACGAATTATCTTTGATGGAACCAATTCCAGTAATCTAAATTTTGTCGCACAAAAGTTTAATAAAAAACCTTCCGAACTCAAATTTTCTATCATTAGTGGTAATGAAAACGTGGCTGAACAACTTAAAAACTATCCCGGTAAAATTGGCGTTATAAGTTATAATACTATTAGTCGTCCGTTTGGAAAAGAAGCCCAAAAACTGAGAGAAGAGGTTAAAATCCTAAAAATTATTAAAGACAATAAAACCTACGAAGCCTCTATTTCTAATCTTAAAGAAATGACTTATCCTTTTACAAGAGTGCTGTATTTCCTTACCAATGAAGGCTATTATGGATTAGGAAATGGTTTTATAAGATTCTCCTGTACTCAACTGGGACAGATTGTTGTAGAAAAAGAAGGTTTACAACCCTACAACATCTATAAAAGGGAGGTTCAAATGAGATAAAAATTTTTAATATTTTTTTAACAGAAAAAACTTTTTTATCTGGAATAATGGTCTGAATATTGCCAATCAAACAGTTGATTAATGTTTTTTACAATATAAATGAAAATCGAGAATATAATGAATGTATCAAAAAAGATTGTTTTAACAGCAGCAATAGGGTTTTTCTCAAACCTTACTTTTGCACAGTCTGTACAAGAAGGAATTAATTATGTAGATAGTCAAAAATATGCTAAGGCTAAACAAAACTTTACTGATCTTATTAATAAAGATCCAAAAGAAGCGAGTAACTATTTCTATTTAGGAAATGCTTACTTGACTCAGTTTGATCCTAATTTCAGTGCAGCACAAGAAAGTTTTAATAAAGGTTTGGCAGCAGATTCTAAAAGTTACTTAAACAAAATTGGTTTAGCATCTGTTAAACTAGGAAAAGGTGATAAATCTGCGATTACAGAAATCCAGCAAATTGTAAAAGATTCTAGAGAAAAAGATGCAGAAGTACTTTTCAGAGCTGGTGAAGCTTTAACACTTTTTGAAAAAAATAGTTCACCAGATCTTGCCATCTCTTTTCTTAATAAAGCTGTAGAAAAAGCAGATAAAAAGGGAGTTCCTGCAAATTATTACTATTCTTTAGGAGATGCTTATAGACTGAAGAAAGATCCAGGTAATGCAATGTCTGCTTATGATAAAGCGGTTGCTGTAGCACAAAATAAAGCTTCTGTTTATACAAGAATGGGAACACTTTGGATGGCTGCGCAAAGATGGCAACAAGCCAAAGAAAATATTGATAAAGCAATCGCAACAGATCCTACTTATGCACCTGCTTATAAAGCTTTAGCTGGATTTAATATCAAATATCAAAAAAATGCTGAAGCCACTCAGAATTTGATTAACTATACAAAGTATGCGGATGATGATCCTTATACAAAATTAGAAATTGCAAAACTTTACTTTACAAACGAGGATTTTGCAAACGCAAAAACAACTTTAGATTCGGTTTTTGATAAAGTAGATGATCCTATTAAATACAGATTAAGAGCGTACATCCAATACGGTGATGGCGATTATGCAGGAGCTCAAAAAAATATCGAAACGTTTTTAGCTCAGGCAGAGAAAAGCAGAATCCAGCCTTCTGATGATGGTTTGCAAGGTCTAATTGCTGCCGGTATGGCAAAGGATGAAAAAGATCCTGCAAAAAAAGCTCAACTAGAGCTTATTGAAAAACAAAAAATTGCTATTGCAAAAAATGCTAAAGATGAAACCCTTAAATGGGATGAAGAATTGGCAAAAATTAAAGGAGGAATTAATACGGCTTCTGTAGATCAAGGACCAACATCTCCTGCCATAGAAGCACTAAAGAAAAAGGTGATTGAAAATCCTAGTGATACAGATTCTCTTTACAAATTGGCAACAGAGTATCAAAATGTTCAAAATTGGAATGGCGCCATTCTAACTTGGGGCAAAATGTCTTCTGCTTTGCCAGATTGGGCTCCAGCTTATTATAGCCAAGGATATGCCTACCAACAAGCGGGTAACAACGATATGGCGAAAGCCTCTTATGAGAAATTTATCTCAAAAGTAAAACCAGCAGAAATAGAAGCAAGTAAACCAAGTTTGGGCTATGCTTATTATTTTATTGCATTTATGGAAAAAGACTCTAATCCGGAAAAAGCAAAACAAGATGTTGCAAAATCTCTGGAATATGAACCAACTTACCAGGATGCCGTTAACCTTCAACAAGCATTAAATAAATAATTCTAATTGGTTATATAAACTTCCCAACTCGTAAAAGTTGGGAAGTTTTGTTTTATTAAATTTGTAAAAATATATTGAATATGAAATGTGATATATTAGCAATCGGAGCTCATCCAGATGACGTAGAATTAGGCTGTGGCGGAACTCTGGCTAAATTAATCTCTGAAGGAAAAAAGGTCGGTATTATTGATTTGACAGAAGGCGAGTTAGGAACCAGAGGCACAAGAGAAACCAGAGCTACGGAAGCAAGAGAAGCTGCAGAAATTTTAGGCATCAGCTATAGGGAAAATCTTAAACTAAAAGACGGATTTCTACAAAATTCTGAAGAGTATCAATTAAAAATTGTTGAGAAAATACGAAAATATCAACCAGAAATTGTTCTGGCAAATGCTATAGATGATCGCCATCCGGATCATGCAAAAGCAGCAAAATTAGTATCCGATGCATGCTTTTTGGCAGGACTTAGAAAAATTGAAACTTTTGAAAATGATAAACTCCAAGAAGTTTGGAGACCCAAGCATATTTTTCATTACATCCAATGGAAAAATATAAAACCAGAATTTGTAATTGATATTTCTGATTTTATGGATAAAAAAATAGAAGCATGTTTAGCCTATAAAACTCAGTTTTATAATCCAGAGTCAAAGGAACCAGTTACTCCAATTGCCACTAAAGACTTTTTAGAAAGTCTTACCTACAGAGCTCAGGATTTGGGTAGACTCTCTGGAGTAACTTATGCAGAAGGTTTCACATCAGAAAAATTACTAGCTTTCAAAAATTTTGAAGGAATTATTTGTGGTTAATAAATAAAATATTATATTTGCACACGCAAAACGGTGATTGTAGCTCAGTTGGTTAGAGCGTCGGATTGTGGTTCCGAAGGTCGGGGGTTCGAGACCCCTCATTCACCCATAAAAAAAAGCATTTCAGAAATGAAATGCTTTTTTTTGTTTACGAATGTTTTAGTATTTTTAGGTTTTAAATATTCCATGAAACATAACAATAATTTTGATTTTCTAAGATTCTTGTTTTCATTTTTAGTTGTAATAGGACATTCTATAATTCTGAGTGGGAAACCCGAGTTCTGGAATGTTTTTTTTGCTTCAATGCCTAATTACAGCGTTTATTCCTTTTTTGTAATCAGTGGATTTTTAATTTATTCTAGTTTTGATAGATTGAAAAATCTTAGCATTTATATTAGAAATAGAATTAAGCGAATTTTACCAGCTTATGTTTTTGTAGTTTTATTTTTTTCAATCATATTGTTTTTCTTCTCGAGTATAGATGTAAAAGGCTACTTTACTTATGATTGGTTAAAATATTTAGGTGCTAATTTAATTTTTGCGAATTTTTTGAAACCATGTATTCCCTTTGTGTTTTCTTCTAATCCAGAATGCGCTGTTAATGGCTCTTTGTGGACAATAAAGGTGGAAATCATGTTCTATATATTTATCCCAATTTTATATTATTTTCTAAATAAAAAATCTCTTAAAACAAAAAATATCATTCTGTTAGGGCTATACTTTTTTTCATTGATCTATAGCTATTTGGTTGAAAAGCAATTTAGTTATGAAATGACCAAGCAACTACCTGGAAGTTTGAAATATTTTCTGAGCGGGATTTTTCTTTATCTCAATTTTGAAATTTTTATTAAGTATAAAACAAGAATATTAATAGTCGCGCTAATGTTGGGAATATTAGAGTTTTTCTTTACACCTCTCAGGATCATTTTTCCATTAGCTTTGGGAATAATCATCGTATGGTTTGCCTATTCTAAAATTCCATTTCAAAACTTTGGAAAATACGGTGATTTTTCTTACGGAATGTATCTCGTTCATTTTCCAATTATACAGATTTTTGTTCAGGAGAGAGTCTATGATCAGTACTCTTTTGTTGGTCTTTTTGCAAGCTATATTGTCATTATAATATTTTCAATTATAATATGGAAAGTTGTGGAGATACCTTTTATAAGAAAAAAGTTAAATCATCAAAAAAGCGCAACTTAATAAGTGCGCTTTTGATTTTTAAACTTCGTCATCAGATTCTATGGTAAAAGATCTGGTTTTGAAATCTTTGTCATGCTTTTCAGAGATTACATCTTCGCCTTTTTGCTGGATGATGAACTCGGTAGATTCGTTAAACAAATCCTGGAAACTTTTGAAATCTTCTTTATAAAGATAGATTTTGTGTTTTTCAAAAGTTGCTTCTCCATTGTCACCGAAATTTTTCTTACTCTCTGTAATTGTTAAATAATAATCACCCGCCTTTGTCTCTCGCACATCAAAGAAATATGTTCTTCTTCCTGCTTTCAACACTTTAGTGAAAATCTCGTTCTCATGTCTTTCCTTAAATTCACTCATTGTTAAATATTTTTTTAGAAATCTGTATTAACAAATATAACAGAATTCTCGGTAATTCAAAATATTTTGTTAAAAAATATCCTTATTCAGGCCTTTTTCTTAAAATTTTGATAATATTTTTAATGATTTGTGACTTGCATTAATTCAAATAAAGAATCTCATCAGCTCTTTTTGCGCTTGATTCTCTGTGAGTTATTATAATAGAAGTTGTTGTCTTAATATCATTGTCTATATTCTGTAGAATATTTTCTTCTGTCTCTGTATCTAATGCAGAAAGACAGTCATCAAAAATCAAAATATTAGGCTGTTTTATCATAGCTCTGGCAATACAAATCCGTTGTTTCTGCCCTCCAGAAAGCATTACGCCACGTTCGCCGACCATTGTTTCATATTGATTCTTGAATTCTTCAATATTTTTATGAACATCCGCTTTTTTCGCCATTTCTACTACCAAGCTATGATTTGGATTGTCAATAGCAAAACCAATGTTATTTTCAATTGTATCAGAAAATAGATAACTTTCTTGTGGTGTGTAACCGATTTTGTCTCGGTAAAGTTTCAGATTATGGGTTTTTAGATTTTTACCATCAACGAGGATTTCACCTTCGTCTGGATCAATCAAACGACAAAGAAGTTGAGCAATTGTCGATTTTCCACTTCCTGTTTTTCCCATTATTGCAAGAGATTTTCCAGCATCAATTTTAAAACTTAGATTATCAATCGCTTTGATTCCAGTATTTGGATAAGTATAACTTACATTTCGGAATTCGATTTCACCATTGATAGGGTAAACCTCATTGTTGATGTTGACAATATCGGACTTTACATCCAAAAACTCATTCACACGTTGCATACTGGCTTCCGCTCTTTGATTGACAGAGGTTACCCAGCCAAGCATCGAGAAAGGAAAAATCAACATATTAATGTACATAAAGAAGTCTGCAATAGTTCCGACACTCATTTCTCCGGCAATATATTTTTGCCCACCAATGTAAAGAATAGCGACATTCAAAAGTCCGATGACAAAAATAATAATCGTGAAAAAGTAAGCTTCTGTTCTTGCTAAATCTAAAGCTTTGTTTTGATAATCTTTAACCTTGATTCCGTAATTTTTCTCAATATATCTTTCCTTGCTAAAGAATTTCACCACACGGATTCCAGAAAAACTGTCCTGCACAAAAGTCGAAATTGCAGATTGGCTTTTCTGCATCACTTTCGATTTTTTATTAATGATGTCACTCACTTTATAAATCCCATAAGATAAAATGGGTAGCGGAATTAACGTCCAAAGTGTCATCTGCAAATCCGTCATAAACATATAGACACTTGTGATAATTAATAGAATAATTAAATTCACAACATACATTACTCCAGGACCAAGATACATTCTAATGGCAACAACATCTTCACTTAATCTATTTAATAAATCTCCAATTGTCGTCTTTTTGTAATCGGTAATTGAAAGTTCTTGATATTGGCGATAGATTTTGTTTTTCAACTCATATTCGATTCTTCTGGAAGCTACAATGATGGTTTGTCTCATCATAAATGTGAAAAAACCAGATAGGAGAGAACAGCCGATTAGAATTCCGGAATTGATGAAAATTACTTTGAAATACGCCCAGTTATTTTGAATGTTTTCAATAAGCCCAACTTTATTTGAAAGTTTAAGCGTAGAATAATTTTTCTCTATAATGTTAATTGTCTGTCCTATATATTGGATTTTGTAAATCGCAAAAAAATTACTTAGAATAATAAATAAAAATCCCCAAAAAAGTAAGACGCGATGTTTCCAGAAATATGGATTCAGTGTTTTTAAAGCTTTCATTGTTCAAACTTTGATTTTCCAAAGCCGTCGCAAAATTAATAAATAAAATTTTCAAAGCCTTGTTTAAAAATAGATTTGATTTTTCTTAACAAATGATAAGATTTTTTAAGTCAAATAGTCTGATAAGTTGACATTTATCAGTAATTTTGCACTCGAAAAATCTAAATAAATGACTCCTAAACCTAAATATGACATTGCTCTAATCGGCGGTGGTATTATGAGTGCAACTTTGGCGGCAATGCTCCACGAGTTTGACCCAATGCTCAAAATTGTAATTTTTGAAAGACTTGGTGAAGTAGCAAAGGAAAGTTCATCTGCTTGGAATAATGCAGGCACGGGACATTCAGCGTTTTGTGAACTGAATTACACACCAGAGAAAGAAGGTAAAATCGATATCAAAAAAGCGGAATATATTGCTGAACAATTCGAAGTTTCTAAGCAATTCTGGTCTTATCTTATCAACAAAGGTTTGATTGATAATCCGAAAGAATTCATTAATTCTTGCTCGCATATGAGTTTTGTTTTTGGTGAGAAAGATGTAGAGTATCTTAAAAAAAGATACGCTGCATTGCAACAATCGGCATTATTCCAAGGAATGGAATACGCAGATGACCACAAAACTTTAGAAAAATGGGTTCCATTAATGATGCAGAAAAGAATGTCCAGCGACAAACTTGCTGCTACAAAAATGGATCAGGGGACAGATGTGGATTTTGGAAAATTGACTTCAAAACTAATTGATTATTTGAAGGAGAAAGAATCTATAGATGTTTTCACCTATCACGAAGTGAAAGATGTTTCCCCAATGAAAAAAGGAGAATGGAAACTGAAAGTTAAAAATAGAAAAACCCTTACTAAACATAATCTGAAAGCAAAATTTGTTTTCATTGGAGCCGGAGGATATGCTTTACCTCTTTTAGAAAGTTCAGGAATCGAAGAAAGTAAAGGTTACGGTGGTTTCCCAGTAAGTGGACAATGGTTGGTAACAACTAATCCGGAATTGGTAGAAAAGCATAATGCTAAAGTTTATACGCAAGCTACAGTTGGAGCGCCGCCAATGTCGGTTCCGCATCTTGACCTTAGAATCATAGACGGTAAAAAAGCATTGTTGTTTGGCCCATTTGCAGGTTTCTCAACTAAGTTTTTGAAGGAAGGAAGTTATTTGGATTTGCCGGATAGTGTTAATTTTAAAAATATCCGTTCATTATTTGGTGCTTGGTGGCACAATATGCCTTTAACAAGATATCTGATTCAACAGGTTACAATGAGCAAATCTCAGAGAATGTCTCACCTTAGAGATTTTATTAAAGACGCAAAAGAGGAAGATTGGGAACTTAGAAATGCAGGACAACGTGTCCAGATTATCAAAAGAGACCGTTTTGAAGGAGGCAGATTAGAATTTGGAACAGAAGTAGTGGTGAACAAAGAAGGGACAATTGCATCTTTATTAGGCGCTTCTCCTGGAGCCAGCACATCTGCTTTTGCAATGATTATGGTATTGGAAAAATGTTTTGGAGAAAAACTTAAAACCGATTGGCAAGAAAAGCTTTTGGAAATGGTGCCTAGTTATGGTAAAAAACTGGCAGAACACCCAGAACTGATTACGCAAATAAGAAATTATTCTAAAGAAAAATTAGAGTTGGAGTATTAAAAAAAACCTGCATTTTCGTAAATGCAGGTTTTTTTTGTATGTTTTTTTCAAATTTAAGCTAAAGATATTGCTTCAATTTTTTCCATTTCTTGTTTTATTTTGGTTTGTAAACCTTCGGATGCGGGTACAAGAGGAAGTCTTAGGTAATTTTTAATCAAGCCTTTTTCTGCAAGAATAGTTTTTATACCGCAAGGGTTGCCTTCTGCAAAAATGAGTCTGGTGATTTCTACCAAAGAGTTATGGATTTTATAAGCTTCATCTACTTCTCTATTAATTCCTAACTTTACCATTGTAGAAAATTCTTTAGGGTAAGCTTGAGCAATCACGGAGATTACACCATCTCCTCCAGCCAAGGTTACCGGTAAAGTATATTCATCATCTCCAGACATTAATGAAAAATGTTCTGGCTTTTGTCTCAAAATATCAAAATACTGAAGAATATTAGATGCGGCTTCTTTTACCATAAAAAGATTGGGGAATTCATTAGCCAATCGTAATGTTGTAGAAGCTTCTACGTTTTGTCCAGTTCTACCTGGAACATTATAAATGATAATTTTTTCGCCAGTCTCTGCCAAAGCTTTATAATGCTGGTAAAGTCCTTCCTGATTTGGTTTATTATAATAAGGAGAAACAGAAAGTACCGCATCAAAATCTGATAAATCTGTTTCTTCAATTTTTTTTACAACTTCAGCCGTGTTATTACCACCAATTCCTAAAACAAGAGGTAATCTGTTATTATTAATCTTAGTAATGTGAGCAACAACCTTTTCCTTTTCTTCCTTGGAAAGTGTTGCAGCTTCTGCTGTAGTTCCAAGAACAACGAGAAAATTGGTTCCGTTGTCTATATTGTAATCTATTAATCTGGTAAGAGAATCAAAATCTACAGAAAGATCTTCATTGAAAGGTGTTACCAAAGCTACACCTACGCCTTTTAACTGACTCATTATTATTTGAAAATTAAATTTCTCAAAGTTAATTTATTTTGGTTAGTATGCAATATTTTGCTATTTTTATTATCTGATTAAAATTTGTATAAGATTGATTTTGTGACATTAAATGACTCTCATCAATGGATTTTTAATAACATAAGATTAATAAAATTGAAATTAAATAAGTTTTTTGAAATAATTATATAATTATGGGGATGAAAAATTTTTGTAAACCACTTCAAAACAATAAAATATATTTTTCGAAAAACGCAGATTCAAAAACTTGCAATACGTTGTGTTCCAATAAATACTTGAAAAATCGTAATAAGTAAAGCAAACACGCATACCCATTCCTAGAGAAAAAAAATTTCTCGATTAACTAAGCACAAGGAATTGGACTGATAGTTGATGCAGCGACCCGAACCAATTGGAAAGGACTATAAGACGTTTGTTATACAATACAATATTTTTAAAGGAGTCGAAAACAACTACAAGATTTAGCATTTTACGTTTTGCTAAGTATATGATTTGGAAAGAACTTAATAAAAAATATACAATAACATTCAATAAAATAATTAAATTTGCAGAAATAAAATGCGTATGAAAACAAATATATATATTAAAAATTTACTTATCTGGGCAGTTTTTTTCTCAGCATTTCTCAAGGCACAAGTGGCTGCTGAGTTTAATAATTGGACGGCTAGATATGCTATTGGGAATTACTCCCAGGCTACTACAGTAGGAACTTGGTACGTGACAAGAGGAAATGTTTATCCCAAAGGAGGTAATGGTGTAGCTATATCTTCTGGTTATGTAGAATTGGCTACTAGTTCATCTACGGCAGCAGCCGGAACATTGACAACGCCTGCGATTCCTAAAGGAGGAGCCAAAACCATAACCATAAAAGTGGCAGTGCGTCCTGCCAATATTAGTTACACAGAATATACCACAGTATTGGTAGAAAAAAGTGTCGCAGGAGGAGCGTGGACTTCATTGGGAACTCAAAGAATTCTTACGCCTAAAACCCTGACAATAGAAAATCTCACCTATACCGTAAATGACTATAGCGACGATATCAAATTTAGAATCTCGAGAACAGGGGGTAAATCTATATTCCTAGATAGAGTTGTGGTGGATCATTCTTTTAACTTATTTGCAGATAATAATAGTGTTTGTCCTAATAATACCGTAACCCTAACGGCCGAGAGCTCTGCACCATTTGTATATACATGGTCTAGTACAACTGGCGGTAATCTTCAGCAAACTACAGGCTCAACTGTAACAGCAAAACCAGGGCAAACAGCAACTTACACAGCGGTAGGGACTTATACTAATTCTTATGGGACTTTCACAGATACCAAAGTGATCAATGTGAATACCAATGCTACACCTACAGCTACTTTAACAGGTGGTGGAACTATTGATACAGAACCTGCCTCTGTTAATTTACCTATAACCCTTACGGGAACCGCTCCTTGGACAATTACTTATACCACAGATGGCGTGAATGAGCAGACCATCTCAGGAATCACCAGTTCGCCTTATCTGCTAGAAGTTTCGCCGCAACAAAATTCTAATTATCAGTTAACAGGAGTCTCGGATGCGTCTTGTTCTGGTACTGCCGTAGGCGTTGCTTCTGTAATTGTTAACAAAACGATATGGAAAGAAGAAAATGGAACTTCAGCTTGGACTAATGGCGAGCCTAGTTCCGCACTTAATACCTATATTTTTGCACCATACGCAACAGTAAATTATGGTTCTTTCATAGCAAAAGGCTTAACAATCGATAATGAAGGGTCTTTAACCGTAAGCAGTAATAACGCTATTGGTGCTGAATATTATGTGAATAATTTGACAGCAGACAAATTTGTATTACAAAGCGATGCTAACTTGATGCAGACTTCAAACACAGCGAATACGGGGAATTTGACAGTGAACAGAATTGCTAATATGGCAAAAATGCACTACACTTTTTGGAGTTCTCCGGTAACGGGACAAAATCTTTATAGCTTCTCTGATGGTGGATTAGTAGGTGGGACACCAAAAAATAGATTCTTTGTTTATAATGAAGCTAACGACCTTTTTGTAACTACCGGGCTTAATGATACTTATAACTTCAAAACAGGACAAGGTTACGCCATTAGAGGGAAAGATAGTTATAATGAAGCTTACAATAGTCCATTGGCTTATATGTTTAATTTTGTCGGAGTGCCAAATAATGGTAACCTAGCCTATCAGAATTTAAAATACACCAACGCTAATCATGGATATAACTTAGTAGGAAACCCTTATCCATCCAACTTAGATTTTGATGCCTTATACGATGCTAATAATTCTTTGATCTATGGTACGGCCTATTTCTGGACAAACCAACAATATACTGCTGGACAGCAAGGATCTAACTATGCAGGATCTAACTATGCTATCTATAACAGAAGTGGTGGTGTGCCGGCAAGTTTCCAAGAGGGAGTAGACTCTCCAACGCCAACACAGTATATTAAAGTAGGTCAAGGTTTCTTGGTACAGACTATGGCTGGAGCTAACAATCAACCATTGCAGTTTACTAATGCTATGAGAAGTTACAGCCCTGCTAGTATTTTCTTCAACAGAACAGAAGCTCAGAATATAGAAAAAGACAGATTTTGGCTAAACCTTAAGTCGCCTTCTAATATCAATAACACCATTTTGTTATCGTATGTGCAGGGAGCAACTAATGATTATGAAAGATTGTATGACGCAGATCTTCTTGTGGTAGGCTCAGATGCTTTCTATTCTGTGAATGGTGCTGCTAAATTGGCTATCCAGGGTAGAAAATACCCTTTGAGTTCTAATGATGAAGTAACATTAGGTGCTAAATATTTTGAAACAGGTTTATATACTATTGCTTTAAAAAATCAGGAAGGTATTTTCGCAAAGAACCAGGCAGTTTACCTTAAAGATAACAAACTCAACAAAATTATAAACCTGACTGAGACTAAAGAATACCAGTTTGTTGCTACTGCAGGTACGGATAATACAAGATTTAAAATTGTTTATCAAGATCTAAGCACAACTTCTACAAATAGAAATTCAGGCACAGTGAATGTAATTAAAGATGACTCAGAAATCACTGTTTTGGATACAAGAGAAGTGATTACTTCTGTAGAAGTATATGATGCTTCTGGTAAACTATTGAAGACTCTTTCTGGTAATAATTCTAAAGAAATCAAGATAAGCACTTTCGGATTGGTTAAAGGGGTATATATCCTTAAAATAACTTCAGATAAAGGAGTGACTTCCAAGAAAGTGATTCTATAATTAAATATCAATTTTAAATGATAACAAGCCAACAGAATAATGTTGGCTTTTTTTATGATCATAAAGGACTGGCACAGGCTTTGCTGAAATCAACATTTTTATAATTACACCAACAAAATGGAATATATAAATACAATCTACAAGGTTTTACAAAGATGGTACATCAGTTTTGCTGAGATCACGCCGCGCTTGGTCGTCGGTATTATTATATTTTTATTTTTTCTGATGACCAGTAAGTTTTTCAGTAAATTATCTGTTAAGCTTTTTCATAAACTTTTTCCAAAAACGAAAAACGATTCTGTAGTAACGCTTATTGCTATTTTCAAATTTCTCATTCTCCTAATGGGAACTTTTATTGCCTTGGAGGTGATGGGATTTAGTGGTTTCTTTATGAAATTCTTAGGGAGTTTGGGAGTAGCTGGGGTTATTGCAGGGGTAGCTTTGAAGGATCTTGTTTCAAGTATCTTTTCCGGGATGTTAGTTGGTATTGATAAAGCTTTTAAAATAGGAGATTATGTTACCATTGGCGGTAATTCCGGAACGGTTCAGGATATTGGTTTGTTAACAACAAAATTAATAACAGATGATGGAAAAAAGGTTTACATTCCCAATCAGGTAATCTTCAACTCTCCGTTTTTTAATATCACAGCATCGCCGCAGCGAAGAATTATTCTAGAGTTCGAAATTCCTGTGGGCGAAGATGTTTCCAAAGCCAAGCAAATTGTTCTGGACGAAATAAAAACTCTGGATCATATTGACAAATCAGACGCGGCAGATGTAATTTATACCAATGTAAAGCAGGGTATTTTTACAATCCAGGTAAGATTTTGGTTAGAAATTGGAGCCAATTTTAGCCAGGCAAAAAGCGATGCTATTATGAAAATCAATGAAAGATTGCGGCAAGAAGGACTCAAGCTTTTAACGCCGCCGGCGCTCAATCTACAGAATCAAATCAATGCTTAATAATATAAAATACAAAAACCTCTCAAAACAATTTGAGAGGTTTTCAATATGTTTAAGATTAATCTAATAGCCGGCTTCTGCCTCGCCTTCTCCCAGAAGTGCTTTTGCAGAAGAAGTACCAATTCTCTGGATGCCCATAGAAATCATTTTTTCTGCATCGGCAGGTGTTTTTACGCCACCAGCTGCTTTTACAGGAAGTTTTCCTGCATTATCAAGCATAATCTTCACGCCTTCAAATGTGGCGCCATTAGGTTTTCCACCTTCTGTGATATAGAAGCCCGTAGAAGATTTTACGAATATTTTTGAGAAATCTTTTTCTTCAAAGTTAGCTTGAGCCCATTTCCAGATTTGAGATGTTAAATCGGCAATTTTAGCATCTGTAAGAGCTGCAATCTCAATAATCCATTTTACAGTTTTACCAAAGTCCAGCCCCAATTTGGTGCCAGCTAAGAATTCTTGTTCTACCAAGGCTAATTCTCCCTTTTTATAAGCTTCGTAATTGATGACATAGTCAAGTTCATCTACACCATCCAGAATGGCTTGGTTAGCCTCTTTAAGTTTATCTTCCAGCGAATATGTGCCTTCGTGAAAACCGATGACAGTCCCTACGAGGACGTCAGAATTTTTAGAAACCAAGTAATCTTTAATCAATTTGACATAGTTTGGACGGATCATCACTTCTTTGAAATGGTAAGTCATGGCTTCCTCTGTCAGTTCTTTTACTTGTTGCAAGCTTTGTTCCTCTGTTAATCCGGATTGTTTCGGAGTTTTGAGGTAGGTCGAGTCTAGATATTGATTGATTTTCATAATAAAAAAGGATT
The DNA here is from genome assembly GCA_002345565.1 of Flavobacteriales bacterium UBA2306. Taxonomy (GTDB): domain Bacteria; phylum Bacteroidota; class Bacteroidia; order Flavobacteriales; family Weeksellaceae; genus Epilithonimonas. The sequence goes on from DDVS01000008.1 coordinate 128,825, forward strand.
CTATTGAATCTGCTCAAATTTATCAATTTTTTTCTAAACTTTTAGTTGTCTGTTGATGCTTTGTTCTAGAGATATGATGGTCTCTGTCCCGGTAACACCTTTTAGTTTTTGAATCTTGTTAAGGATTTGCATCAGATGATCATTGTCTTTGCAGAGAACTTTTAGAAAAATAGTGTAGTTGCCGGTGGTGTAGTGGGCTTCTACAACTTCATTAATCAGGTTTAGATTTTTAACAGCTTCCTGATAGTGGCTGGGCTGGTCTAGATAAACGCCAATATAGCAAACCACTTTGTAACCTACTTTTCTTGGGTTAAGAAATGAGATGGAATTTTCTATAATACCGGCTTGTTCCAGCTTTTTTATTCTTTGATGAACTGCTGTAGTTGAAATTCCCACGTGTTTGGAAATGTGTGCAAGAGAAGTTTTGGCATTATCCATTAGCATGTAAACAATCTCTTTATCAACACCGTCTAGCTGATAAGTAGATTCTGACGCACTCTTCATATATCAAATGTTTTATTGAATTAATTCTATCCCCGCTACCAGATTGTTATCTGAAGCAGAATAAAACTCATTTTTCTTTTAGACTTATGTAAAAATATAGATTTTTCTGACATATAGAACCATCTGGAATTGCTTTTTACAAATTAATTTGGATTTTGAATTAAATAAAAACGATCTGCCAGATAAAGAAATTGTAATTGTACCTTTGTTAAAGTTGACATCAAAATAATATTTTGAAAATTTAAATTACTGTTATCTAGTGATTTATGGATTGTAATAATGTCTAAAATCCAAATGTTTCTTTATTCATAAAAAATGATATATTTATAAAATAATATATATAGACCTTATGAAATTTTTTTACAACCTGATTGCATTTTTTATTGCAATCCTAAACTTTGCGCAGTCACAGACGGTAACCTACTCTATCAGTCCGTCTGCTTTCAACGAAGACGAATCGATTACCATTACTTTTAATGGCAGCAGTATTAATGAATCTACCTGGGGAGTTTCCAGCAATGCTTTATATCTGTGGGCCTGGTCCTATGACATTAATGATGCTAACATCCAGGATTGTCCCACTAATGGCTCTTGGACATCATCCAACGAAGCCAATAAACTGACTTACAATGCGGGGACAGACACTTATACCATCAGCTTTGTACCGAGAACTTTCTACAGTAGAACAGGATTGGGGAGAATCGGGTTCCTTTTAAAAACAAAATCGGGCAACGGACAATCTCAGGATATTGTGTCAGAAGTTGGAAGGTTTATGTTTACAAACAGTACGCCTGCCAATGGTTCCGTTAGTTTTGTAAATTCAGGAACCAGCTTCAATATTTCTTACGGAACATCTTTGCCTGCTAATTACGTGGTTAAATCTAACGGAAATACCATTTACACAGCTACGAATGTATCTTCTATTAATACCTCTTCCAATATTGTTACAGATAACAATTTTGAAGTTATCGCAACCAGTATTGCAGACGGAACTGTTTTATCTTCCAAATTTACTGTTAACACCTCGCCTAATGTACAAACAGCAAGCATACCTGCTTATATGAGACAAGGGATAAGCTATAATCCTAACGATCCTACAAAAGTTGGCTTGGCTCTGTATGCACCTTTAAAAAACTATGTCCATGTGATAGGAAGTTTCAATGGTTGGACGGTTTCTTCAAATTATTTGATGAAAAGGGATACTTCTAACCCAAATTTGTATTGGATAGAAATCTCAGGTCTTACACCTCAGCAGATTTACACTTTCCAATACAGAACCAATGATGGGATAAAAGTTGCAGATCCTTTTTCTACATTGGTTTTATCACCGGATGATGATCCTTCCATCTCTTCAACCATCTATCCGGAGCTTCAGAATACAATGAAATACCCTTCCGGACAGCAATATGATGTCTCGGTAATTCAGACTGCAAAATCGGTATACAACTGGACAGTAACCAACTTTCAGAAACCTGCAAAACAAAATCTAATGGTATATGAAGCTCTTGTTAGAGATTTTACCGAAGGAAAAAACTTGCAATCCATGATTGACAAAATCCCTTATATCAAAGGATTAAATGTTAACGCCATCGAATTAATGCCAGTAATGGAATTTGATGGAAATAATTCTTGGGGATACAATCCTGGATTCCATTTAGCATTAGATAAAGCTTATGGAACACCAGAAAAATTTAAAGAGTTTATTGATAAATGCCACCAAAATGGGATTGCAGTCATTCTTGACGTTGCGCTTAATCACGCATCAGGAAGATCGCCGTTGGAAAGACTTTGGTCAACAAGTACAACTGGTGGTTATGGAGATGTAGCTGCTAACAATCCATACTTCAATCAAGTTGCAAAGCACGCTTATAGTGTTTTCTACGATTTCAATCATTCAAAACCTGAAACGAGATATTATGTAAATAGAGTTTTGGAACAATGGATTTCTGAATATAAAATTGACGGATTCCGTTGGGACTTAACGAAAGGATTTACACAGAATTGTACCGCATCAGACGAATCTTGTACCGGAGCTTATCAGCAAGACAGAGTTGATGTTCTGAAGTTATATTCAGACTATCAATGGTCTTACGATCCAACTTCATATATTATTTTTGAACATTTGGGAGGAAACGCTGAAGAAAGAGAGTGGGCAAATTACAGACTGAATGAAGGAAAAGGTGTAATGATGTGGGACAATCTAGTTGGAGCTTACAATCAAAACACAATGGGTTATGATTCTGACAGCAATTTCAACCGAGTGGATTTCGAAAACCATACTTTTTTTGAAAGAAGAAACATCAGCTATGGTGAAAGTCACGACGAAGAGAGATTAATGTTCAAAAACCTAGCTTATGGTAATGCCAACGATTCTTATAGTGTTAAAGACTTGAATACAGCTCTTGATAGACAAAAAGCATTTGGCGCAGTTTTCTTCACTGTTCCTGGTCCAAAAATGATTTGGCAATTTGGAGAATTAGGTTACGATTTCAGTATCAACAGGTGTGAGAACGGAACGATTAGCAACGATTGTAGAACTTCTCCAAAACCTGTAGCTTTTACTTTAGGTTATGATACCAACGCTAATAGAAAAGCGGTTTATGATACTTGGTCAAAAATATTAGCAATCAGATTATCAAACCAAGTTTTTGACACCACAACTTTTACAGTAGAATCCGGAAATCTTTTACCTAGAATCTATGTTTGGAATGATGCTTTACCTTCATCTTCTTTGAAAAACGTAGTTGTCGTAGCTAATTTCGCAACAACGGCTCAAACTGTAACACCTAATTTCCCTTACGCCGGAACTTGGTATAATTTGATGGATAACACTTCTATGTCTACAAGTGCTTCTACAACAGTTACACTTCAGCCAGGAGAATTCAGAATTTTTGGTAATCAAACGGCTTTGGCAACTGATGAAACTAAAATTGATACCAACAAAACATCACTACAAATTGTTCAGAATCCTGCTACTGACGGATTGTTGAAAATCAGATACAACAAAGCTAAAAACGGACAGATCAACATCTATGACCTCAACGGAAAATTAGTAAACACTTTCGGATTGAAATCTGCTAAAGGAGACGAAACATTCTCTGTCAACGGAATGACTTCTGGTACTTACTTGGTTCAGTTAAAATCAGATGAAGGTTTGGCAGTTTCTAAACTCATCATCAAATAACAAAATAAACTTTCAAATCAAATGAAATCGCCTCGAACATTCGAGGCGATTTTTGTTTACTATTTTTCTGCAAGCTCTTTCAGTTTTCCAAGACCTTCCGAGAACGATTTGTTCATTTGCCAAGTCATCATCGGTTTCATCGGTTTGAAAAGCGTTTCAATTTCATAATCAATATTCCAGGTTACTTTTGTTCCGGAACCTTCAGATGTCAAAAGCAAGTCTGAACTCGCATTGTCATCCATCGGTTTGATAAAGTGCATTTTCGTCGCCACTTTTTCCTTCGGGACAATCGCCGTGATTTCCTGTTCGCCTTCGCCCACATCATCATTTCCTTTCCAAGTGTAGCCGTCACCTACTTCACCTGCTGTTCCTTTGTAAGTGACAACCAAGTTTGGGTCGTATTTCATCCAAGGATTCCAATTATTAAAAGCCTTCATCGAGTTTACATTTTGCCACACTTTTTTTTTCGGAGCATTGATAACTAGAGATTGTTCGTTATGACATTTGCTGTCAAAAAACAACATTGCAATCACGCAATAAGCAATGAAAATCGCCAAAATAACGCCAATAATTTTCAAAAATTTTTTCATAATAGATAGTTTTAAGTTGGAAACAAATCTAAATCAATTATAAATAAAAACCACCTCAGCTGCTAGAAAATTTATTAGGGCGCCTTTATCCGTCTTCCGCTCCCAAACCTAACGAAGTGGCTCGACGAAGTCAATCTTTTTTGCAGACGATTTCAGTTTAAAAAGAACTCGACAACAAGCAAAAAAGGATTTCCGCTCAAGCCAGGGCGCAATTTTGTCATACTTTCAACTTTAGGTACTAAATTTGTGATTTGAGACAAACATAAAATCATTAATAATTCATCTTTATGAATCCACTTTTAGAAAAATTCAATACAAAATATACTTCATCGCCTTTTGAGGAAATCAAAGAAGAGCATTATCTTCCCGCTTTTCAGGAATTAGTAAAAACTTCTGAAAAAGAAATCGATGAAATCACTAATAATCCTGAAAAACCAACTTTTGAAAACACAATCGAAGCAATGGCTTTTTCAGGAGAACAATTGGACAGAGTTTCCAATATTTTCTTCAACCTGAATTCTGCTGAAACCAATGACGAGATTCAGAAAATCGCTCAGGAAGTATCGCCACTTTTGACAGAATTCTCTTCCAAAATTTCTCAAAACGAAAAACTATTCGAAAGAATCAAAAGCGTTTACGACCAAAAAGACAGTTTGTCATTGAACGAAGAACAGCTAACTTTACTCAACGAAACTTACAAAGGTTTTGTAAGAAGCGGTGCTTTATTAAATGAAGAAGACAAAAAGAAACTGGAGAAAATCAATATGGATTTGTCTATCAAATCGCTTCAGTTTGGACAAAATACTTTAGCCTCAACGAATGCTTATTTCAAACATATTACGGATAAAGAAGAATTAAAAGGAATTCCCGAAGCAATCCTTCAACAATACGAGGAAGATGCGAAGGAAAAAGGTTTGGAAGGTTATGTGATTACACTTCAATATCCAAGCTATCTTCCCGCAATGACTTACGCTGAAAACCGTGAATTGAGAAAAGAATTGGCTTTAGCTAATGGAAAAAAATCATTTGATGGCGGAGAATATGACAATCAGAATTTGATTAAAGAAATCGTAAAACTTCGTCAGGCAAAGGCTGAATTGTTAGGCTATAAGAATTATGCAGATTTTGTTCTAGAAGAAAGAATGGCACAATCTCCGACTAAAGTTTTCGAGTTTCTGAATGAACTTCTTGAAAAAGCAACACCTTACGCTCAAAAAGAAATTGAAGAACTGAAATCTCTGGCAAAAGCTGACGGAATTGATGACATCCAAAGTTATGACCATACTTTCTACGCAGAGAAATTAAGAAAACAAAAATTCGATATTGATGATGAAGAACTGAAACCTTATTTCCAATTGGAAAAAGTTCAGGAAGCTGTTTTTGGATTAGTCGGAAAATTGTTCGGATTAGAGTTTAAAGAAATCAATGATATTCAGAAATATCACTCTGACGTGAAAACTTATGAAGTGTCAGAGGTTGGAAGTCAGAAGTCAGAAGTTTCCAGCGAATTGCAATCTTCCGACTTCCAACATCCGACTTCTGACTATAAGGCTTTGCTTTATACGGATTATCATCCGAGAAAAGGAAAACGCGCTGGCGCTTGGATGACGAGTTATAAAAACCAATACAAGCAAAATGGCGAAAATTCCCGTCCACATATTTCTGTTGTTTGCAACTTTACAAAACCTACGAAAGACACACCAAGTTTGTTGACTTTCCAAGAAGTAACCACTTTGTTCCACGAATTTGGTCACGCACTTCACGGTGTTTTGGCAGATACGCAATACCCGAATCTTTCTGGAACTTCTGTTAAGTGGGATTTTGTGGAATTGCCTTCTCAGTTTTTGGAGAACTATTGCTACGAACCAGAGTTTTTGAAAACTTTTGCTAAACATTATCAAACCGGAGAAATTCTCCCAAAGGATAAAATCGAAAAATTGTCAGAAAGCAAATCTTTTATGGAAGGTTATCAGACTTTGAGACAGCTTGGTTTTGGATTGTTGGATATGGCTTATCACTCAGAAGTTGGAGCATTGGAAAATAAGAGTGTGAAAGAGTTTGAAGTGGAGAAAACAGCAGCAACCAATCTTTATCCTTCTAATCCCGAAACTGCGGCAAGTCCAAGTTTTTCACATATCTTCCAAGGTGGATATTCAGCAGGATATTATTCTTACAAATGGGCAGAAGTTTTGGATGCCGATGCGTTTCAGTATTTCAAAGAAAACGGAATCTTCAATCCGGAAATTGCTGCAAAATATAAAATCCTTCTTTCTTCTGGAGGAACCAAAAATCCAATGGAATTATATAAAAACTTCCGTGGAAGAGAACCAAAAGTGGAAAGTCTTTTGAAAAGAGCTTTTGGGTAATCATATATAGACATTCGGTTTCAAACAGCCGAATGTCTTTTTTTTCTTAATTATCAGAATTTATTTTTAGAATGAACAATAATGAAATTTCTGTACTAAATATCAACTTGTTTCAGCCCGAAGCAAAACGTTCTGATTTTTATTTCAATACACTCAAAGAGCATCTTCTAAAAAGTCACAAACATATCGAGAAACCTCATCGTCACGATTTTTATGCGTGTATGATTTTTACGAAAGGAAATGGTATTCACGAAATCGATTTTCAAAAATATGATGTTTCTGCAGGTTCGTTATTTTTTATGTCTCCAGGACAAGTTCACAGTTGGCAATTGTCGGAAGATACAGATGGTTTTATATTTTTCCATTCACAGGAATTCTTTGACCTTCATTTTGTCAATGAAAAATTAAGGCAATATCCATTTTTCGGATCTGTTCATTTTCCTCGAAAAATACAATTGGAAAGACAAAAGACATTTGAAATTTCAAATCTATTTCAGCAAATTGGAAAAGAGAATTCTTCTTCCGAAATATTGTCAGAAAATCTTATTATTTCTTTACTTTCTCAGTTATACATCAATAGTTTGAGGTTGTTCTCGGAGCTTTCATTTAATGAAACAACTCAGACTAATCCGATTTACATTCAGCATTACCAGCATTTTGAAGAATTGTTAGAACAGAATTTCGTCAAAGAAAAATCTGCCAATCAATATGCGAAATGGATGAATATCTCCACCAAACATCTTAACAGAATCACCCAAACTGTTGTTCACAAAACAGCTTCTGAAGTTATAACGGATCGCATAATTCTGGAAGCCAAAAGGTTGCTGATTCATCTTGATGAGAGTCTTGTAGATATTGCTTTCAATCTTGGTTACGAGGAATATTCTTATTTTGTGAGAGTATTCCGTAAAAAAACGGGACAAACACCTTCTTTATTTCTTAAAGAAAATAAATTATAAAACTAGGTTAAACTAATTTACAACCACATAGACACATAGTTTTCACTAAAGATAAATCGTGATTATTCTATTTTATCTTTGAAAGTAAATATTTCATTTTTCTTTGTGCCTACGTGGTTTTTATAAATTTTCAAAGTTTTAAAACTGGAATTTAAAAGGTCCTTCGAAGTAAGTTTTATAAGAATCCAACATTTTTCCATCCGCATCAAAAACACCTATTTCTATATTCTGTTTTGATAATTTCACCTCGCTTTGTGGGAAACTGATGTTGATATTTCCTTTAATAATTGCATCTCCTTTGACAATGATATCTTCTTTCCCTGCGAAGGTTATCTCCGAATGTTTTGGATAAAGAACCTTTATTGTCATCATTTTTTTCTCATTGGACTTATTGAGAATCGTATAAGTAAATGTATTGGTGATTTTCCCGTCTCTTATAAAGTAGGCAGCGCCAGCAGGTCTGATAAACTTAGCTTCAACCGAACCTCGGTCATACATCAGCAAGCACAAAACGCCAATCAATGCAAAAAGAGCAAAAGTTGTAGCCTTCATCCTGGCTGTAAATTTAAATTTTTCCTGATTTTCAATTTCAGCTTCGGTTGCATATCGGATTAGACCTTTTGGCATTCCGACTTTTTCCATTACCTCATCGCAAGCATCGATACAAGCTGTACAATTGATACATTCTAATTGTTGCCCATTTCTGATATCGATGCCTGTGGGACAAACGACCACACATTGTTGACAATCGATGCAATCGCCTTTTCCTGCACTCGCACGATTCTCGCCATTACGCCATTTTGCACGATTCTCGCCTCTTTTAAAATCATAATAAACATTGACTGTATTTTTATCTATCAACACACCTTGTAATCTTCCATAAGGACAAACCAAGGTACAAACCTGCTCTCTGAACCAAGCAAAAACAAAATAGAAAATCCCCGTAAAAACTAACATCACGATAAAGTTTGTCGGATATTTTGCAGGACCACTCATCATAATTCTAAAAGTCTCATCATAACCAACGATGTACATAAACATAATATGGCTAATCAATAATGATATGAGTAGAAAGACAGACCATTTTAAGACTCTTTTTCTGATTTTTTCTTCGTCACAAGCTTGTTTATTTAGTTTCATTTGTTTGTTTCGGTCACCTTCTATCCAATATTCGATTTTACGGAAAATCATTTCCATAAATAAAGTTTGAGGACAAATCCAGCCACAAAAAATCCGCCCGAAAACCACAGTGAAAAGCATTACAAAAATCACTGATGTCACAGCTCCCAAAGCCAAAATGAAAAAATCCTGCAGATAAAAAGGCTGTCCAAGAATGAAAAATTTTCTATCTATAATATTAATCAGCAAAACCGGATTTCCACTAATTTTGAGAAAAGGCATTATCACGAACAAAAGAATCAAGGAATAACCTACATATTCTCTGTAATTGGTGTATTTCCCTTTTGGTTTTCTTGGGAAAACCCATTTTCTAGTTCCATTATCATCCATTGTTCCCACAGAATCTCGAAATGTCTCTTCCAAAATATCTGGGCTTTTTACCGTATTGTCTTTTATATCCATATTGATTTTATCTCTATAAACAAACCAAAGACAATTGAATTATTAAGACTTAAAGTCTTGAAAATTGTACTCTAATTTGCTAAGACAAAATTACTTCTGTTAGGATTTTTACGATAATGACATTCACTTACAAAATAGTACAATCAGGACATATTAAGTTTTGATGAGCTAATATTTATCAGTAAAAATTTAATTAAAATATTTACCAATCAATCTTTTGAACTATTTTAGATTTTGTTACTTTGAAATCTCTAAAAATTAAAAATGAATTGTCCCTGCTGTTCCGGAAAATTGTACGAAGATTGCTGTCAACCTTATCATTTGAAAGAAAAATTTGCGCCGACTGCAGAAGCTCTTATGCGTTCTAGATTTTCAGCTTTTGCAATCCCAAATGGCGAATATCTTTGGGAAACAACTTCATCCAACAAAAGACAATTTCATAACAAAAAAGATTTGCAGGAATGGGGAGAAATTAATGAGTGGACAAAGCTGGAAATTGTTGATAAGCCTTCAACTAATAAAGTAGAATTCAAAGCTTTCTATATTGATGAAGACGGGAATGAACAGCTTCATCACGAGTTGTCAAAATTCAAAATGATTCACAATCGTTGGTATTATGTGACTGGAGAATTTTTGGATTGATTTTTTTAATGGCTTCGAGAACCTCAGCCTGACAATGAATAATGTTGAGTATTAGAAATATCACACCGAAGCTCTCGGAGTGTTTTTATAAACCTTTTTTCTTCTTTTGTCTCAAAACATATAGATACAGACTTTCTACTTTTGTTCTTGCCCAAGGCGTTTTCCTAAGAAATTTGAGAGAAGAATTCACACTGGGATTTTCGCCGGTAAAACACTTGATGTTGATTTGTTTGCCTAATTCTCCATAACCTTTGTAGTATTCTAGCAATTCCTCAAGAATCGCGTCCAATCTTTTTCCGTGCAAAGGGTCTTTCGAAGTGTTTTCCATTTTGTAAAAATATTGATATTATTTTGAACGCAAAGCTCGCAAAGATTTTTTTATAATTATTGAAAATATTTAAGGTTCGCAAATGATAATTCGCCGATTCCTTGAAAAAAGAAAAGATAACGAGGCAAAGGCGCTTCGCTCAGCCAAGTTTGATTAAAATAAAACATTTCAATCATCCTTATTTCATATATTTGATTATAAATCAGAAAAATGAAAATCCTAACTTTTATTATCATCTTATTTTCTACAATGTCTAAAGCTCAAGACTTTGCCAATTTTGGCAAATATCAGAAACAAAACCAAGAAGTTCTTTCTCTAAATATTGCTCCAAATTCTGTCTTGATGGGCGATTCTATCACAGAAGGTTGGTTTGCCACAGACCCAGAATTTTTCACGAAGAATAATTTTGTTGGACGAGGAATTGGCGGACAAGTGACTTCACAAATGCTTTTGAGATTCCGGGAAGATGTGATTAAACTGAAACCAAAGCGTGTCATTATCCTTGCTGGAACTAATGATATTGCAGAAAATCAGGGTCCGATTTCTTTAGATAAAGTGTTTGGAAATATTGTTTCGATGACAGAATTAGCAAGAGCAAACAATATCAAAGTCGTTTTATGTTCTGTTCTTCCTGCTTACGATTTTCCTTGGAGAAAAGGCAAAGAACCTGCAGAAAAAGTGATTGCTCTTAACAAAATGATAAAAGATTACGCTTTGAAAAATAAAATCACGTATGTCGATTATCATTCAGTTTTGAAAGACGAAAAAAATGGTTTGTCTAAAGAAATCGCAGAAGACGGAATTCATCCAACCAAATTAGGCTATGAGAAAATGGAAACAATTCTAATGAAGAACTTGAAATAATGAACTTAGAACAATTAAAATATCCAGTCGGGAAATTTGTAAAACCAAAATCCATAACAAACGACATAATCGATTCTGCCATTTCAGAAATTGAAAACTTTCCGAGTTTTGTAAAAACTGAAATCCAAAATCTTGATGAAAAAGATTTGCAATTAAGATATAGACCAGAAGGTTGGACAATAACACAAGTTGTACATCATTGCGCGGACAGTCATATCAACAGTTATATGAGATTCAAATTAGCGTTGACAGAAAATATTCCAACCATCAAACCTTACGAGGAAAGTCTCTGGGCAGAATTGCCTGACAATAAACTCTCGCCTTTTGTTTCTTTAAAACTTTTGGAAGCTTTGCACGAAAGATGGGTTTACATTTTAAAAAGACTTTCTGAAAATGATTTGAATAAAAAGTTCATTCATCCGGAACAACCAGAAAATATTTCGCTCAAAGAAAATATTTTGATTTACAGTTGGCATTGTCGTCATCATTTGGCACATATTCGTCAGGCGAAGAGTTGAGATTTGATTAATTGATAAACCCTTTTCAATATCCTACTGAAAAGTGTATTTTTAGGCAAAATTTTTCAGCGATGATTTACGGAATCGACCAATTTAAATATCAGGATGTTTTAGAGATTTTAAAAAATCCTTCCAAAGCAAAACTCAATAAAAAATCAAAAGACCAAATCATAAAATCACAACAGAATGTTCAGAAAATTGTAGAATCGGACAGAACTGTTTATGGTATTAACACAGGATTTGGACCACTTTGCGATACTAAGATTTCGGAATCAGAAACGGCTCAACTCCAGCATAATTTAATTATTTCTCACGCTGTTGGTGTTGGAAAACCGATTGACAAGAATATTTCAAAGATTATGATGATTTCCAAAATCCACGCTTTGTCGAAAGGATTTTCGGGCGTTTCTTTGGATGTTATCGAGCGATTGATTCTGATGTTGGAACTGGATATTATTCCTGTTGTTCCGGAGCAAGGTTCTGTTGGCGCTTCCGGAGATTTAGCGCCTTTGGCACATTTGGTTTTACCGCTTTTGGGATTGGGGCTGGTCTGGGAAAATGATAAAACTGTTGAAACCGCAAAAATCCTAAAGAAACATAAACTTCAACCTTTGAAATTAGGCCCGAAAGAAGGTCTAGGCTTGATTAACGGAACACAATTTATATTAGCTCACGCCATTATAGGTCTTGCAAAATTCGAGTATCTTTTGGATTTGGCAGATTTGACCGCCGCAATGAGTCTTGAAGCTTATCGAGGTTCCGCAAGTCCATTCAAAAAAGAATTGCACGAGATTCGTCCGTTTGACGGAAGCCAAAAAGTGGCAGAAAGAATGCGAAATTTTTTGAAAAATTCTGACAATCTGAAATCTCACGAATTCTGTGACCGAGTTCAAGACCCGTATTCTATGAGATGTGTTCCACAGGTTCACGGTGCGAGTAGAAATGCCTTTGAACATCTAAAACAAATGGCAGAAACAGAACTGAATTCTGTAACCGATAATCCAATTGTGTTGAGTGCAGAAGAATCTATTTCCGGAGGTAATTTCCACGGACAATTAATGGCTTTACCTTTGGATTATGCTTCATTGGCCGCGGCAGAATTAGGAAATATTTCAGACAGAAGAAGTTACCTTTTATTGGAAGGAAAATATGGCTTACCGAAATTATTAGTAGAAAGTTCCGGCCTTAATTCTGGCTTTATGATTCCGCAATATACAAGTGCTGCTTTGGTCACGGAGAATAAAACACTTTGTTTCCCAGCTTCGGCAGATTCTATACCGACAAGTTTAGGACAAGAAGACCACGTTTCTATGGGAAGTATTTCGGGCAGAAAATTCAATCAGATTCTGGGGAATTTGGAAAATATTTTAGCCATCGAATTAATGTTCGCAGCGCAAGGTTTGGAATTCCGAAGACCTGCAAAATGCTCTAAAATTGTTGAGAAAAATTATGACATCATCCGCTCTATTGTTCCAAAATTGGAAGACGACCGGTTGATTGGCGAAGATATTTTGAAAATTGCTGAATTGATTAGAGAGAAGAAATTTGTGGTTAATTAAATTAAAAAACAATAAAGTCTTCGACTCCGCTCAGACTGACAATCTTACAACAAATGTTAGTATTCGAAATGTCACGCTGAGCGGAGTCGAAGCGTTTTCCTCAATGAAATTATTAATAAAAATCCTCAGAACAACTTCCGAAAATCCCGATTTTCAAAATCTCGTAAAACTACTAGACGCTTATCTTGCAATGATGGATGGCGAAGAACACGCTTTTTATCATCAATACAACAAAATCGATATGCTGAAAAACTGTGTCGTGATTTTTAATAATGATGAAGCGGTTGCCTGTGGTGCAATCAAAGAATTAGATACAAAATCGATGGAAGTGAAAAGAATGTTCACGCTTCCTGAGAAACGTGGAAAAGGTTTGGCTTCTAAAATTTTAAATGAGTTAGAGGTTTGGTCTAAAGAATTAGGTTACGAAAAAACGGTTTTGGAAACTGGAAAACGGCTAACCGAAGCTGTTGCGCTTTACAACAAATGTGGCTACAAAATCGTTCCCAATTATGGTCAATATGTCGGAGTTGATAACAGCGTTTGTTTTGAGAAAATATTGGACTAAATCCCAGAGGGATAAACTATTAACAGAAAAAAACTGCATCATCAATTAAAACTCCGTAGGAGCGACCTGTAATTTATTGTAATCAACAGGTCGCTCCTACAGAGCTTTTTGTTTGTTTATCTGATGTTGCTATTAACAAATTGCTCCGCTGGAGCATTGCGGAAAAAGTATTTATCCAATTCTTATTGAGGTCATACTCAATGAACCACCTATTAACGAGTCATTGAATAATGATAATTCTTCTGATTTTTCTTTCAGTCCAAGATTGTAAATCATTGGCAGGAAATGGTCAGGTGTTGGCACTGCATATTGCAAGAACGAACCTTGTTTCTGATAATCTATTAATTTTTGAAAATCACCGTCCAAAATCCAATTGTTAGTTTTTTCGCGAGCTTCTATCGCCCAATCCCAGCCTGCACCAACGGTATCTATATTTTTCCAGTCAATCAATCGGAGGTTGTGGACAATGTTTCCGCTTCCGATAATTAGGATTCCCTTCTCGCGGAGTTTGGATAATTTTTTTGCCAAATCAAAGTGATATTGAGGCGGTTTTGTATAATCTATACTCAACTGGATTACCGGAATATCCGCATCTGGATAAAGATGTCGTAACACCGACCAAACGCCGTGGTCCAATCCCCAATTATGGTCTTCTTCTACCAAAACCGGAGCTAATAATTCCGCAGTTTCTTTAGCTAATTCGGGACTTCCTTTTGTTGGATATTGAACATCAAAAAGTTCTTTTGGGAAGCCATAAAAATCGTGAATGGTTTTCGGCATATCCATCGCCGTTACAAAAGTTCCTTTGGTGAACCAATGTGCAGAGATACAAATAATTGCATTTGGGTTCGGGATTTCTTTGCTGATATTCCTGAATCCCTGAACAAAAATATTCTCTTCGATGGCGTTCATCGGAGAACCGTGTCCTAAAAACAAAACCGGCATTTTTTCTGTGGTTCGGAAGTTGTCAGATATTTTTGAAAGGTCGTTGAGATTCATATTTTTTTGTAAAAAGTAAAATGTATTAATTTAAAAAGTATTTTATTTTCTCGCAGATTTGGCTGATTTTTTTACACTTAAGTTGATTATTTTAAACCACAAAAGTCACATAAGAACAATTAAGTTTTTGAAATCTTCGATTTTTGGACAATGGTTAAATTGAAAAACTAATGTTCAACTTTGCGAAGCGCAGCCCGACTTGAGCGGACTCTTCGAGAAGCTCAGGGTGATAAATTGGAAGCCCTTCGACAAGCTCAGGATAAACAACAGGCGGATTAAGCTGCCCAAATAATTATTCTCAAAATCAAAAAAAGTATAAACAAAGCGAACTCTGTTTATACTTTAAAAAACTCAAACTATAAATACTATTGTATTCTTTTATTGTTTTACAAACTGCAATTCGCCTGCAATTTTAACTTCTTCGCTCACCATTACACCGCCTGTTTCCAAAGCTGCGTTCCAAGTCAAACCGAAGTCGCTTCTTTTGATTTTTCCTTCGAAAGAGAAACCTGCTTTTGTATTTCCCCAAGGGTCAGAATTGATTCCTCCGAAATCTACGTCCAAAGTCACTGGTTTTGTAACGCCATTGATTGTCAAGTTTCCTGTAACATCGCCGTTAAGAGTTGTAGCTTCGAAAGTAATTTTTGGGTTAACTTCTGCGTTGAAGAAATCTGCTGATTTCAGGTGCGCATCTCTGTCTGCATTATTTGTGAAAATAGAATCTGTATCTACAAAAGCTGAAATTTTTGCATTAGCGAATGTATCATCTTCTGCATCAATCTCCGCGTTGAAAGTTGTGAATTCTCCTTTTACGTTGGAAATCATCAAGTGTTTTACTTTGAAAGTGATTTCGCTATGAGTTGGGTCTAATAACCATATAGTTGCCATAATTTTAATATTTTGTTGTTTAATTATAATGCAAATTTAGGCTGGTCAGATTTCCCCCACATTGATGTAAGTTAAGAATTGTATTTCTCGGTCAAATATTTCCAATAACGTTTAGGAACGTGCTGGATGTGGAGCTTTGTATTTTTCCGTTCCTTAATATTGGTCTTTGTGAAATAACTTTGCCAGAGCGTTTGATATTTTTTCTCTTCGTCGTGGAATTTTTCTTTGTACTGATTGAGATTAAGTTTTTCATCGGGATAAAAGAATTCGCAGTTTTCCAAATCATAAAACAATCCGTAATGTCTTCTCAAATCATAAATCATCCATTTCTGGTCTGCGTATCGGTCTTTGAAATGTTTTCGAATTAAAGGTAACACATTGAAATCCGGGTCGATTTTTGCGAAATAAATATCATCCTGCATTTTTTCGAATCTTACAAAAGCGGTCATTCTGTGTCTTTCGCGACTGACGGATTTGCAGATTTTTGATATTTTCAAAATATCATCGTTAGCGAAATTTTGGAGAATATTGTCGTTTGGATGTTTGATGGATTGTTTTACTGCAGAAAAAATAAGTTGTTCTAATTCTGAATCTTCGGAAAGATAAACTTTGATTAATTGATTGATTCCTGATTTGCCGATGTTTTGTTCTAGTTTATTAAGAACTCTTTCAGATTTTTCGGTTTGAGTTACAACCTCGTGAATCTCCGCAAACATATTCTCTTGCTGGAAAGTTTCTTTGTTTTTGATTTCCACATCTTGATAACGGTATTCAAAAATTTCAAATATCGCTGTGAAAAGTCCATCGAAACTACCGTCATAGAGAAGAGTGGTCATTTTTTTCAGATTTGTAAAAAATAAATTTTACAGTGCAGTATAAAAGGTGTAAAACCCAAACACAATGCCAGGAGAATTAGCAATGGCAACTGGCCAGTCGCGTTTTGGCTTTTTAAATAATCCATAACAAACCCAGAGCGTACAGTTAATCGCTGCGACGAGAGGCTGCAGCCAATCGCCTTTTTTTCCGTGGATGTTATTATCAATTTGAGAGATATAAGAAACATACATTGCCATTGCAGTTACTGTGGCTACCCATCCCAATATTCTAAAGAATTTTCCGTTTTTCATACCTAAAATTATAATTGAATATTGCCAAATTACAAAAAATCAAACAAACGGTTTTTGCCAAAGGTGATGGTTTGTTTAAAACAATGTCATTTGTTGAGAAAACTGATTTTGAAATTTGGACTGACTTCCACCGATGATTAATTTCCTTAAATTCAAATCGGTTAGATGTTTCAAAAATGGATTTCCGTAAGTGAAATCTATAAAATACTTGGCACGATTTGTAGCTGCACCGAGTTTTTTAAGATGGTCAATACTCAAAACTTGAAACTGTCTTGCGCTTACAATTTTCTGCGCCGTTTTCACTCCAATTCCCGGAATTCTGAGAATCATTTTATAATCAGCAGTTTGAAGATTTACTGGAAACTGATCTAAGTTTCTCAAAGCCCAACTCAATTTCGGGTCAACTTCTAAATCTAGAAATGGCATACCAGAATCCAAAATTTCATCCGCTTTAAAACCATAAAACCTCATCAGCCAATCGGATTGATACAAACGATTTTCTCTCAAAACAGGAACTTCTGCCGTAATAGCAGGCAAACGATTATCCACAGTTACAGGAATATAACCAGAATAATAAACCCGTTTCATTCCGTAATTCTTATAGAAATGATCCGCCACTTTGATGATTTGCAAATCGTTTTCATTAGTTGCACCAACAATCATTTGAGTTGATTGTCCAGCGGGAGCGAATTTCGGAGCGCTTCGGATGATTTTCTTTTCATCTTTATATTGCTGAATTCCTTTCTGAACGATTCTCATGGGCTGAAGCATATCTTCACGATTTTTATCTGGAGCCAATAATTTCAAACCAGATTCGGTCGGAATTTCGAGGTTTACGGAAAGTCGGTCGGCATAAAGTGCGGCTTCGTTCATCAAATCATCACTCGCTCCGGGAATTGATTTCAAATGAATATAACCATTGAAATTATGTTCGATTCTCAACTTTTTCGCCACTCGAACCAAACGTTCCATTGTTGTGTCTGCATCTTTAAAAATTCCGGAACTTAGAAATAAACCTTCGATGTAATTTCGTCTGTAAAAACTGATGGTCAAATCAACAACTTCCTCAACTGTGAAAGCAGCACGTTTGATATCATTGGATTTTCTGGAAACGCAATAGATGCAGTCGTAAATACAATGATTGGTCAAAAGGATTTTAAGAAGCGAAACACAACGTCCGTCTTCTGTATAGGTATGGCAAATTCCACTGGCTGAACTGTCTCCCAAACCTCCATTATTCTTTCTTTTTCCACCGCTTGAAGAACACGAAACGTCGTACTTCGCAGCATCTGCAAGTATCTCGAGCTTTTCTTTTATGCGGTCGAAATTCATTTTTAGAAGATTATTTTTTGAATGGAATTGATTAGAAAATTAATGTCAAAAATAATTCCATAATTGAGAAAAGTCAACATTTAAATGCATTAAGTTATCAACAAAAACTGTTAAAATTTATATCTTTACCAACATAAATTTTTGATATGAATCATCAACCTGTTGAAGGGTTTTCAAAACTTTCTAAACAAAGAAAAATTGACTGGCTTATTTCCGAATATCTAAGTAACGACAGAAGTTACGAGCAGATTTTACAGCAATATTGGAATAACGACCACGACCTGCAAAAACTTCACGAAGAGTTCTCGGAAAATACGATTTCCAATTTTTATATGCCTTACGGAATTGCTCCAAATTTCCTGATTGACGGAAAACTTTTGGCTCTTCCAATGGCTGTGGAAGAAAGTTCGGTTGTAGCTGCTGCTTCCAAAGCTGCAAAATTCTGGCTGGACAAAGGCGGTTTCAAAACGACTATTATCAACACAGAAAAATTGGGTCACATACATTTCGTTCTGAATGTTGAACCACATAAACTGCTTCATTTTTTCAATTTTAAACTGAAGAAAAAATTGCTTGAAGCAACCGAAGATATCACTGCCAATATGAGAAAAAGAGGCGGTGGAATTTTGGATATCAAACTGATTGATAAAACTTCTGAACTGGAGAATTATTTCCAATTGAAAGCGAGTTTTGATACGGTAGATTCTATGGGAGCTAATTTCATCAATTCTTGTCTGGAGCAATTCGGGAAAACTTTGAAAGAAGAAGTTACAAACGAAAACGAATTTTCTCAGGAAGAAAAAGAATCGCTTCAAATTGTGATGAATATTCTTTCCAATTACACACCAGATTGTGTTGTAAGAGCCGAAGTGTCTTGTAAAATTGAAGATTTGAAAGACGATAGTGGCATCTCGAATGAAGAATTTGCGTGGAAATTCAAACGTGCTGTGACGATTGCAGAAATCGAGCCTTACAGAGCAACGACACACAACAAAGGAATTATGAACGGTGTGGACGCTGTTGTCATTGCTACAGGAAATGATTTCCGTGCAACAGAAGCTTGTGCTCACGCTTATGCAGCGAGAAATGGAAAATATTCTTCATTAACACATTGTACAACGGATAATGGGATTTTCAGATTTTGGATTGACTTACCGATTTCTGTTGGCGTTGTTGGCGGATTGACAAATCTTCATCCATTAGTGAAATTCTCTTTGGCTTTGTTAGGAAAACCTTCTGCTCAAGAATTGATGAGTATTTTGGCGGTTTCGGGATTGGCTCAGAATTTTGGAGCGCTTCGTTCTTTGGTAACGACAGGAATCCAGAAAGGTCATATGAAAATGCACCTTTTCAATATCCTGAATCAGTTTGGTGCTACAGAAGAAGAGAAACAACATTTTGTGAGTTATTTCAAAGATAAAACAGTAAGTCATCACGAAGTGATTGCGGAATTGGAGAAATTGAGACAGAAATAAAATATGTTTGGAATTGCACTTTCAGCTTTTATGCTGGTTTTTGGAATATTTCTAAAGTTGACAAAAAATCAAGGTTTTGCTAGTTCCAAAAGATTTGCTTGGCTTTTTATCATCTTAGGAATTATTACGTTGGTTGGAAGAATTATTATTTTAAATCAAAAAGGAGAATTATAATATGAAAAACTTTACTTTAATCATAGGCGGAATCTACGGTTTGCTATCCGTAATTCTTGGCGCATTTGGAGCACACGCATTCAAAAAAATATTATCTGTAGAAAGATTAGAGAGCTTTGAAACTGGTGTTAGATATCAGATTTATGCCGCTTTCTTTTTATTGATTGTTGGATATATTTTGAAATTTGAAACCTCATCTGAAAAATGGATTTCGATTCTGATGATTGCGGGAACATTCTTGTTTTCTGTAAGTATTTATTTCCTCAGTTTCCAAGATGTTTGGAATGTTAATCTGAAATTCCTTGGGCCAATTACGCCGCTTGGTGGATTGTTTATGATTATCTCTTGGGGAATGCTAATTTTACATTTCATAAAGAATAAGATTTAATCCAATAAAAAAGTTCAGGCAAAACCTGAACTTTTTGTTTTTATAAAGTGAAATTCTCCTTCATCCATTTCAACTTATTGAAGCTTTTAAGGAATTTGGTTCTAATGGAAATGAATTTCTCTTGCGCTTCGATGACTTTATTCTCTCTTGAATTAATCAAGAATAATGAACTTTCTCCGTTGCTGTATCTCGTTTCTTCTGCAGACAAAAGTCGTTCGTAGTTTTTAAGATTATTTTCGGAAAGTTCAATTTGCGTTCGGTAATTCAGAATCTCATTTTTGTACGTTTCGATTTTGGTGGCGAGTTCCCTTATTTTGTAATTGGTATCCAACTCATTCTGATTCAGTTTTATTTTCGCAATCTGATAATTGGCTCTGGCTTCTCTTTGGAAAATCGGGATTTCCAGCTTCAAACCATATTGAAAATTATTATCAAAAAGCGGAAGATAATCTGCTTTGTAATTTTTTTTGTTGAAGAAATTATAAGTAAAATCAATCTTTGGAAGGAAACTTTGCCACTTCAGCCGCCGTTCACTTTCTAAGATATTTTGTTTCTGATTATAATATAAAATCGAAAGATGCGAACTAATTTGTCGGGATTCTACATCATTAATCAAGAATTCATAATCGGTGTAAGCCAGATTATTCGTAAGGTCATCAGAAGGATAAATCATTTGCGAAAGCTCATAAACCTGCTGATTTTCTTTCCAAAGAAACAACTGAAGTTCCTGAGTTGTCTTCACAAAAGTCAAAAATGCATCACGCTGCTGAAGTTCAAAACTTTGCAACTGAGACAAAGCTTCTATCGTATCAATAGCAGGTTTTTCTCCATATTCAAAAGTTTTGATTGTGAGCTTTAGACGTTCTCTGTTGATATCAATAATCTCGGTCTTCAGTTTATAAATCTCATAATTCTGAACCCATTCCAGATACTTATTTTCCGCATCCAAAAGCAGTTCGTTCGTTAAAACCGCTTGTTCAGCTTCGGTCATTTTCTGAGCAAATTTAGCTTGGTCCAGCATTGCTCTTCTCTTATCATAAAGAAGATTTTTCGCCAACGGAATCGTTACGCCAAACTGGTATAAACCACCAACCGTTTCGGTATTGCTCAGTTTATCTCCTTCGATATAATTGTAACCTCCGTGGATATCAATCCCGTACCAAGTCGGAATCCCAAGTTCCAGATTTTTCTGTTTGTAATAGTTTGTTCCATCAATATTTTTCTCGCCCAACTTCCCACCTAAAACAGGGTCAAAACCACCTCTGGCTTGGGTAATTTCTGCCGTTGCAATCTTGTTTTGCAATTGATATTTCAAAGCTAACGGATGATAATTTTTCACAATTGAAATAAACTCAGTCGCCGATAACTTCAAAGAATCCTGAGCAAAATTAAACTGAACAAAAAGCAGAAAAACGAGAATAAATAGTTTATTTAGCTTTTTCATCTTTTGTCGATTTTGCGGTTGCAACTTCATAATAATCCGGTGGAAAACCGTTGATATTTCGCCATAGTTCGTACCAGATTGGAACATCATTTAGAATAGCGATTCCTTGAACTCCGGTTCCCATTTTGATTTTTGGCGGCCATCTTTTTTCATTCTTATCTTCAATCACCAAAGCTTTGAAAAGACCATTCGGGCTGATATTATTTTCCAGAGCAATCACTTTTCCTGCAAAAGTTCCGTAGCTGGAATCCGGCCAACCGGAGAAAACAATCGCCGGGAAACCATCAAAAATACACATCACACGCTGTCCTTCTTTCACCAATGGAAGGTCAACAGGTTTGATGTAAATTTCCACTGCATAATCTACAGTTGTAGGAACAATGGTTCCGATGTTCTCACCGTCTTTCAGAACTTCTCCAATTCCTGCTTTGTTCAACTGAACCACCTGACCATCCTGAGATGCGATGATGAAATATAAACCTTGTCTCGCTTTGTAATTTGCTACTTGGTTTTGAAGTTTTGCAATGTCGCCATCACTTCCTTCTATATTTCCCAAACTCTGGAAACGCTCTCCTTCTATCTTACTCAGCTTTTCATTATAATCCTGTGTTACAGCATTTTGTTCGATTTGAGTATTGAGAATTTCTTGTCTGGTTTGGGCTACTTTGTTTTCTGTCGCTGTTTTTTTAGCAATGGCATTTTGATAAGAAATACTTCTCTGCTGGAACTGTGTCAAAGACACCAAACCATCATCATACATCTTTTTCTGTCTGGCAAATTGGTCTTCTGACAATTTGAGTTCGTTTGTTGTTGCAGCTAACTCAGCTTCTTCTCCCGCCAATTTGTTATTCAGCTGACTGATTTTAATTTTAACTTGATTGAGTTTCAAATCTCTTGCGGCATTGAGCGCCAACAATTGATTTTTTGCTGTTCCAACTTTAGCTTCGTAGTAATCTCTTACGCCTTTTTTAGCTTCAACTTGTTCTTCTGTTCTCTGAACCAACATTGGATCCAGATAATCGTCTTTGATTTCGGAAAGTTGAAGAAGTGTATCTCCTTTTTTCACATAATCTCCATTTTTCACATTCCATTTGATGATTCTTCCAGGAATTGGAGAATTCAATTGTTGTGGTCTTTGGGATTGATACAAAGAAGAAACATTACCTTTCACTTTAATATTCTGAGTCCAAGGAAGAAACAACGTGATGATTCCTCCAATTAGAATAAAGAAAAACCATCTTTTAACTCTGGATTTTCTGTGAATATGGTATATTTTATCGTATGACTTTAGTTCCATTTTTTTCTAAATTTTTAAGAAATCACTTTTATAGTTCCATCTTCCAAAAGCAAATGCTGGTCTGCATTGTAAAGGAAATCTTTGTCTGGAGAAACAACCACAATAGTGGTATCTTTTTTCTTTTCCTGAAGGTATTTGAGCATTTTTTCCTGAAACTCCGCTGGCATTCCGGCAAAAGGATTTTCCAGAAGGATCATCCTTTTTTCTCCTAACAATGCACGAAGCAGGAGGATTTTTTTCTGGGAACTGAATGTCAACTCAGAATCGGTTTCGCTGATTTCCGTTGTAAAGCCTTGGCTAAACAGACTAGGAATACTTTCTATGCCCATTTTTTCTGAAAGTCTCAGAATGCTTTCCGTATTATTATTACTATTCCCCAAAAGTATATTTTCCTGAACTGTACCTTGGATGACTTTCATATTTTCCAGATACAAACCAACATTGCTTCGGAATTTTTGTTTATCTAAATTTTTTAAAGGAATCTTATCAAACAAAATCGTTCCTGAACTTGGCTCATAAAATCCGGAAAGCATATTCAGTAATAATGATTTTCCGGTTCCCATTTTTCCGGTAATTGCTGTGATGGTATTTTCCTGAAGCTTGAAATTTAGATTTGATAAAATCGGATGCGTTTCATTGAAGGAAAAATCAACATTTTTGAACTCGATTTCGGTTCCTTTATCTTTTTGAGTCAACTCAATTTCACCATTATTTTCCTCTTTCAACTCTGTAATCTTATCGAGTTTTGCAAAGGAAGCAATGATGTCATAATAACTTTCCAGACTTATAATTAATTTTTCCACCGCCGACATTATACTTAGAACAACAATTTCCGTCGCGATAAAAGCTCCAATATTAAGCTGTTGTGTAATCATCAGATAAGTTCCAATCGCCAACATCGCCAAAGTAATAATCACTTTGAAGGCTACAATAGTTTTGTATTGGAACACCAAAACTCGGAAATGCGCATTTCTATCTTCCAAATATTTGACCACGCGATTATCCGTTCCTGCCAAATGAACATCGTTATCCGAATGCATTTTGAAAGTTTGAACCGACGCAGCAACATCTTCTATCCACGCTGCTGTTTCGTATTTTTTGTCACTTTCGTCTATACTCGATTTGATTCCGCTTTCCATCGTAGCTCGGAAAATAATAACCACAGAAAGCACAACCAACGCTCCAAAAGCCAAAAACCAAGGATGATAAAATGACAACAACAAAATTCCAAATACAATCTGAATCAATGCGGTAGGGATTTCTAGAAGGATTTTCGATATTCCTTTTTGTAGATTCTGAACATCAAAAAAACGGTTAACCAATTCCGGTAAGTAATATTTTCTGGTACTCGAAAGATTGACTTTGGGGAGTTTCTCTGTAAAAGCCATAGAAAACTCAACAAAAATCTTCTGCTGAATTTTCTCAATAATCTGCAAAACTTTTAGTCTGAAAAAACCGACCAAGAAAGTTCCGAATACCACAAAAAATATTAAAATATAAATAGAAGTTACCATCGTAGCTCCCATTACAAAGTTCACAATCGACTGGATCCCTAAAGGAATACTAAGCGCAACCAAACCATTGAGAATCGCATAAAAATAGATGTTCGTGACGTCCTTTTTTTCTTTGGTGATATATTGCCACAGCTTTCGCCCATATTCATTTGGTGATGTTTTCATTGTCTTATTTTGTAAGATTAAATGTTAAATATTTTAAATAATTCAGAACATACGACTTATGATTCTGATTATCTTTATTATCTGTCAATTTTGACATATGCTCGCTAAAAAATTGCTGGTCGTGTGCTGTTTCCAACAATGTACTTGCAAAAGAAGTTGGATAAGGAAACTTTGGATTGGAAGCCGAAATAATGTTAGAAATAAAAGCACACAGATTCTCTAGCGGACTAAAAACTTTATCTTTATTAATCTCGTCCACTTCTTTTACAAGGTAAGATTTAGAACTTTCCGAAACCACAATGGCGTGAAGTTTACCAAGGTCATAGTCCTCGATCTCTACACAAGATTTGTCGTGATGCGTAATGATTTCTCATATCTTATCGAGTTTATCCGACGCAAGCTTGATTTCCGAAACCCGAAGCTGGGAAATACACTCTAAATAGGACCAATACCAATTGAGGATGTAAGTCAAAAGCTTGTGTTTTGAAGAGAAATATCTATAAATCGTAGCTTCTGTAGAACCAATTTTCGTTGCTAATTTTTTGAACGTAAAATGCTCAAAACCGATTTCAAAAATCAGTTCTATGGCGTTTTTTACGATAGATTTCCCTAACTCACTTTTCTCGGGGTCTTTGAGGTAGAGTTTCTCCGTAACTTTGAATTTTAACTGGAAATTCATTGATATTAATCTAAATTTTTTGACTATTCAAAATTAGAAAATGATGCAGAATAATAGTATTACTATACATTAGAATAGTATTAAAATGTGATTAGAAAAATCGAGGTAGAAATTAAATTTGGATTATAAATCCGACCAATAAGCTTAGCATTCTCATTTTTAATTGATAAAGTGATTTAAGTCATTAAAACTTCTATAATTTTCTTTTTAGCATTGTTCATTTTTCTTAAATTTGTCAATCTTATAAAATTTAAAAATTAATCAAAACATATTATGAATCTTCACGAGTATCAATCAAAAGAGATTTTAGCAAAATACGGGGTTAACATCCAGCGTGGTTTTGTTGCTAACAACGTAGATGAAGCAGTGGCTGCTGCTGAAAAATTAACTGCTGAAACCGGCGCACAAGGATGGGTTGTAAAAGCTCAAATCCACGCAGGTGGACGTGGAAAAGGTGGTGGTGTTAAGTTTTCTCCAAATATGGATAAACTTAAAGAAAACGCTGGAAACATCATCGGGATGCAACTGATTACACCTCAGACTTCTGCCGAAGGTAAATTGGTAAATTCTGTTTTGGTAGCGGAAGACGTATATTATCCAGGTGAGTCAGAAACTAAAGAATTTTACGTTTCTATCCTTTTGGACAGAGCGCTTGGAAAAAACACTGTTGTTTATTCAACTGAAGGTGGAATGGACATCGAGCACGTTGCTGAAGTGACGCCTCACTTGATTCACAAAGAAGTGATTGATGCGGCTTACGGACTACAAGGTTTCCAAGCTAGAAAAATTGCTTTCAACCTAGGTCTTTCTGGTAACGCTTTCAAAGAATTTACAAAATTCATCACGTCTCTTTACAATGCTTACATCGGTATTGATGCTTCTCTTTTCGAAATCAACCCGGTTTTGAAAACTTCTGATGACAAAATCATCGCTGTTGATGCTAAAGTAACGCTTGACGACAATGCTCTTTACAGACACAAAGACCTTGCTGAACTTAGAGATAAGAGAGAGGAAGATCCAATGGATGTAGAAGCTGGTGAAGCTGGTCTTAACTTCGTAAAACTAGACGGAAACGTAGCTTGTATGGTAAACGGAGCTGGTCTTGCAATGGCAACTATGGATATCATCAAATTGTCTGGTGGTAACCCTGCAAACTTCCTGGACGTGGGTGGGACTGCTGATGCAGCGAGAGTACAAACAGCTTTCGGAATCATCTTGAGAGACCCGAATGTAAAAGCGATTTTGATTAACATCTTCGGAGGAATCGTAAGATGTGACAGAGTTGCTCAAGGTGTTGTAGATGCTTACAACGCAATGGGAAGCCTTCCTGTTCCATTGATCGTAAGATTGCAAGGGACTAACGCTGTTGAAGCTAAGCAATTAATTGACGATGCTGGATTACCAATCCACTCTGCAATTACTCTTGAAGAAGCTGCAAACAAAGTAAAAGAAGTTTTGGCTTAATTTATTAAGTTAATTTCATAAAAAAAAGTCCGTTTCTAATACAGAAACGGACTTTTTTACTCTTTATCTTCCGAAACAGAAATCATTCAGAATATTACTCTGGCACCCAAACGCTCACATTTCCAGGTGGGCAAGGGAAATCTGCCCAGCCATTTTCATCAATGGTTACTTTATCTTGCAAATGTCCCGTGAAATCATAAAAGGTTTGTCCTGCATATCGTTTCCCGATTTCCATGGATTTTTGATTCCCATCTTTATTACTTAGAACAACTGCGCAACCCGAGTGTTCATCATCACCTTCACGAGTCCAGCCGATACAATGTGTATCATTAAAATAATCTCTCTGTTCACCGTAAGCAAAATCTTTTCTGGCTTTGATGAGTTCTTCAATCGCGTCAACTTTGTCTAGGAAAATTTCATATTCGTTCCCATCTTTTCCTTGGTCTTTGTAACTCGCTCCATATAAATCGGGATAGAAAACACAAGGATAACCATCTTTTCTCAATAAAATCAAAGCATAAGCAATTGGTTTGAACCAGATTTCAACCGGAGCTTCCAAAGCCTGAAGCGGTTGTGTATCGTGATTGTCAACAACGGTCACAGCTTTATCTGGGTGAGAGGCAACCAGTGTTTCTGTAAAAATCTCTCTCAAATCATAATCCGGATTTTTGGATGCACTATGAAGATTATTTTGCAACGAAGAATCAAAAAGACTCATACAGCCTTCGGTAGAATCGATGTAAGTTTCCAAAAGATGAAGATATCCCGGAGCCCAATATTCACCAACTGCGAAGATGTTTTTTCCTGTATTTGAACGGAGATTATTCAGCCATTCTTTATAAAAATCTGGAGAAATGTGTTTCACAGCATCTAATCTTACACCATCAAAATCTGTTTCGTCGTGATACCATTTTGCCCAATGATTGAGTTCTTTTCGCACAAAAGGATTTCTGTGTTCGATGTCGTTATACATCAGATAATCATAATTTCCTTTTTCGTCATCAATGATATCATCCCAGCCGTCACCGTGATCATTAATGATTCTAAAAATTCCTTCTTCGTTTCCTTCGGCATAATCTACACCTGAAAAGCAAGTGAAATTCCATTCAAAATCCGAATATTTTTTCTGTCTTCCGGGAAATGTAAATTTGGTGTAAGATTCAATCTCGAAAACATCAGAAATCACTTTGTTTCTATCATTGTCATCCACTTTCACAACTTGGAATTTTTCCAATTCATCACCACCAGCTTTATGATTCAGAACGACATCTACAATGGTTTGGATGTTTTTTTCTTTTAGAGATTTAATGGCTTTAAGGTAATCTTCTTTCGTTCCGTATTTTGTAGGAACAGTTCCTTTTTGGTCAAATTCTCCCAAATCAAAAAGGTCGTAAGCGCCATATCCAACGCCGTAACCACCGTTTGTGGATTTGTAAGCTGGAGGAAGCCAAGTTGCAGTAATTCCTAATTCAGAAAGATAATGTGCGGATTCTTGGACGTGTTTCCAAAGGAATGAATCGCCAGGCGTATACCAATGGAAAAATTGAATCATTGTGCCATTCATAAGATTGTAGATTTTTTCAGATTGTTTGATTTGATATTCCGAACTATGAAAAAATCAAGCCAAGGAAATGGAGAAAGATTCAAGAGAAAAGTAAAAAGAATCAAGATTAAAACCCAACGTAGAAGCGAGCAAATAATTTGGGCGCCTTTATCCGTCTTCCGCTCCCAATCTTTTCACTTCACTTCGTTGCGTAAAAAGGATTTCCGCTCAAGCCGGGGCGCACTTCGCAAAGTTGACGATTTGTCATAAATCCAAACTTAACATAAATCACCATTTTGTCAGTTCGGAGGAATCTAGATTGTTGAGATTTCTCCGGAATGACAATATTATGTTTTTAAAATCTGTAAAATCCGCCCAATCTGAGAGAAAAAATTATTCCCAATCTCTTCGCTAAGCAAAGCGCCTTTGCGAACTTAAAATATTTTCAATAATGTCACAAAAGCCTTTGTGGACTTTGCGTTTAAAAATATTGATCTCCAAACTCCTCAAAAGGAATCTTCAACTGAACAGAGACTTGTTTTTTCTCTTCCGTATTGAGATTTGAAAGTGATAATCCAAGCAAACGAATGGCTTTGTCAAAAGGCCTCAATTCCCAAAGTTGTTTAGCTGTTTTGTAGAATTTCTCCCAATTTTCAAAATACAGTTCCTGAGTTTTGCTTCTCGTGTAAAGCGAAAAATCCTTGTATTTGATTTTCAGAGTCAATGTTTTTCCTTTGATTTCTCTTTTACTTAAACGTTCTTCCAATTCCTGACTGAGTGATTTTAGTTTTTCATCAATCTCATCATCTTCATTGATATCATCCCAAAAGGTTCTTTCCACAGCTACACTTTTCTGAATTCGGTTGGGTTTTACTTCACCGTTATGAATTCCTCGAACGACATTGTAATAATATCTTCCTGATTTTCCAAAAAGTCCTTCCAATTGTTGAAGCGTTTTAGCTTTCAAATCAACACCTTTGAAGATGTGAAGTTCGTGCATCTTATTAGCCGTCACTTTTCCGACGCCGTAGAATTTTTCAATCGGGAGTTGGTCTAGAAATTCATCAATCTTAGTTGGATGAATGGTTTTTTGTCCATTCGGTTTATTGATATCAGATGCGACTTTGGCTAGAAATTTATTAACGGAAATTCCGGCAGAAGCAGTTAATCCAGTTTCTTCAAAAATCCGTTTTCTGATTTCTTTGGCAATGTCATTAGCAGACTCAATTCCTTTTTTATTTTCGGTTACATCCAGATAAGCTTCATCCAGAGAAAGTGGTTCTACCAAGTCTGTATAATCGTGAAAGATATTTCTGATTTTATTGGATATTTCTTTGTAGCGGGCAAATCGGGGAGGAACAAAAATAAGATGCGGACATCTTTCTTTAGCTGTTTTGCTCGGCATTGCAGAACGCACTCCGAATTTCCTCGCTTCATAACTTGCTGCTGCAACCACACCACGATGTCCGCCACCAACAGCAATAGGTTTTCCACGCAAACCCGGATTGTCGAGCTGCTCTACGGAAGCATAAAAAGCATCCATATCTACGTGAATTATTTTGCGTTGCGATTGCATTTGATGTTCGATTTTTTTTACCACAAAAGTAACAAAAGACTAAATGCAATTATATTTTAAAAAGTAAGAGCCTGTTTAAAAATTAATCAAAACCACATAGTCACATAGAAACCACAAGATTAAGTGCAAAAAAGAAAAAATAGGAGTAAAATATTTACTATTTTTTTTCTCTTTTTTTTACAAAAACTATGTGTCTATGTGGTTGTAAAATCTTTTCTGATACAAATTTAAACAAGCTCTAATAGGATAAAAAACCTTTGTTTCTTTTGTGGTTACTACAAATTTAGGCAAAAAAAATCCCGAAATTTTCGGGATTGTCATATTGTTACTTTGTAAGTTTATCTATTGTTGATTGGATCTCCGGATCGTCTGGAGAAATTGCATAGTATTTTGCAATGCCAGATTTTTGGTCAACCACAATATATCTCGGAATCCAGTTGAGGTCGACGTAATTATTGAAATCGTTTTTCCAGCCTGTTGAAAACCAGTAATTTTCTTTGTCTGTCATCTCGTGTTTTACGAGACTTTTATCAAAACCTTCTTTGGAGCGTTCCAGCGAAAGGAAAACAAAATCAATATTCGGGTTGTTGGCTTCTAATTCTTTGGCTTTTGGAAATGCTTTTAAACAATCTCTACACCAGCCAGCCCAGAAATCAAGAACCACAACTTTACCTTTGTGCTTTTGCAAAATATCTTTGATAGAAGTTTCTTTTCCATTTTCATCCTGTACCTTTTGGGCAAGTGCTTCTTTGGAAAATTTGGTTTTCAGAACCTTTGGAACTTCCTGAGAAAATCCTAATTGGAAAACAAATAATAAGATGTAAACTAATATCCTCTTCATTTTTTAAATTTTTGAAGAACGAAGTTAGTCATTAATATATTAACAGAAATAAAAAAGACAACTTAAAAAAGCTGTCTTGGTCATTTATATTTTGAATGGTACTAATAATTCTTTACAAGACCTTTTACAATTTTAATTACATTTGGCATTGCTTTGTTTGCAGCTTCCAGAACTTCTTCGTGGGAAACGGCAAAAGAAATTTCTGGTCCGCCTAAATCTGTAATAATGGAAAGACAGAAACAGTCCATTCCTTGATGTTTGGCAACAATCACTTCTGGAACTGTACTCATCCCGACAGCATCTCCACCAATGGCTCTTACCATTCCGTATTCTGCAGGCGTTTCAAACGTTGGTCCTGTTAAGGCTACATATACACCTTCTTTTAGGTCGATATTTTCCTGAGTAGCAATATCTTTAGCAATAGAAATCATTTTACGATTATAAGGTTCACTCATATCTACGAAACGAGGTCCTAGTTCATCTATATTTCTTCCTCTTAGCGGATGTTCAGGCATCATATTGATATGGTCTGTCAGAATCATTAAATCAGCTACTTTGAAGTTTGGATTCACGCCACCGGCTGCATTAGAAAGAATCAGATTCTTAATGCCTAACAAATGGAAAACTCGGAAGGGGAAAGTAACGGTTTCGATAGAATGACCTTCGTAATAATGAAAACGTCCGCTCATCATCAGAACTTTCTTACCTTCTAGAATTCCGTAGATCAATTTTCCACCGTGACCAACAACCGTAGTCTGAGGGAAATTCGGAATGTCTTTATAATCGAGAGTGTGAATCGCTTCTACCTCGTATTGGAGTTTTCCAAGACCAGAACCTAAAACAATGGCGAAATCTGGTGTCTCTCCAATAATATTCTTGATGAACTCGGCTGTTTCTTTAAATTTTTCTAACATAATTCTGAATGATTTTGTTGAAATCTTCTCTCTTGTCAATCTCTACATTGATTGGCCAATAAAATATTTTATCTCTCAGATAATCGAATGTTTTAAGGCGAACATAATCTTTTTCTGTAGTTAGAATTACTTTGTATTCACCTAGTTTTTTATATTCTGCAGAGATTTTTTTGATGTCATCATCTGTGAAGTTATGATGATCTTTGTATTGTAAATGTTTGACCTT
Organism: Flavobacteriales bacterium UBA2306; assembly: GCA_002345565.1. Lineage (GTDB taxonomy): Bacteria > Bacteroidota > Bacteroidia > Flavobacteriales > Weeksellaceae > Epilithonimonas. Next base: position 160,531 of record DDVS01000008.1, read on the forward strand.
TTTATTGTATTTAGAAATCTCTTTTAACAATTGAGAAGGATTTGCAATTCCTGTAATTACTAAAACATCATAGTAATCCAAGTTTTTAACAGGCATCTGTTTATCAAGACCAAGAATGTTTTCATCATACGCAATGGACGAGAAAAATACTTTCTGATAATGTTGAGGTCTGATTCTGGAGATATAATATTGTTTTTTCTCTTCAGTCAAATCATCAGGACATTTGGTCACCATAATGATATTAGCGCGACTCATTCCGTTTCTACTTTCTCGCAAGTCACCTGCTGGAAGGATGTAGTCTTTGAAATAAGGATCATTATAATCTGTTAATAGAAGATTCATTCCCGGTTTGATGGCACGATGCTGATAGCTGTCGTCCAAAACCAAAACATCCAAATCCATATCTTCTATGATCTTCTTTGCACCAAAAACTCGGTCTTCACACACACCGATTACAAATCGGTTACGGAAGCGTTCGAATAATTGCATTGGTTCATCACCAACCAATTTATAGTTGCTGTCGTAGTTTACAATGCCGTATCCTTTTGTGATTCTTCCATATCCGCGAGAAAGTACACCTGTTCTGAATGAGCGCGAAAGATAATCTGCCAGATACATTACCATCGGCGATTTTCCGCTGCCTCCAACAGACAGGTTTCCGACACCAATGATAGGTGTTCTGAATTTCGAAGAAGAAAAAATTCCCCAATCATACATTCGGTTTCTAATAGAAGTTCCCAAATGATAACCCAAGGAAAAAGGATAGAGATACCATCTTTTCATATGTTGCAAAAATAGGGAAATTACTTCAGATTTTAATTCGAGTTTTAAATTGAAATACAAAAATCAAAATTAGCTATCTTTGCACTCTTATATAGAATAGTTATGATATTATCTATGACAGGTTTTGGAAGAGCCGAAACTGTTTATGAAGGCAAAAAAATCACAATGGACATCAAGTCTTTGAATAGCAAGAATTTTGACCTAAATGTTAAAATTCCATTGAGATACAAAGAGAAGGAATTTGATATTAGAAAATTACTTAATGATAAAATCCTTCGTGGAAAAGTAGATTGTTACATTAATTGTGAAAGTCTTGAAGAGAACAACGATGTCAAAATCAACCAAGACGTTGTCAAAAACTATATGAATCAACTGAGAGAAGTGGGTTCAGACGCTCCAGAATTTGAATTGCTAAAAATGGCGGTAAGAATGCCGGATGTTTTATCAACAAAAAGTTCTGAATTGGAAGAAAACGAGTGGAAAGCGCTTTTGGACGTTGTTCAAGAATCTGTTGCTAGATTTATAGAATTCCGTGAGACAGAAGGTAATCAACTGGCAGAAGAAATTGAGAAAATCGTTAAAAATATTGAAAACAACTTAAATCAAGTTGCTCAATACGAAGAAGAAAGAATCCAGCCAATCAAAGACCGTTATCTTTCTGCTCTTAAGAATTTTGAGAATGTAGATGAAACAAGATATTATCAAGAGATGGTCTATTTTGTTGAAAAATTGGATATTTCTGAAGAAAAAGTTCGCCTTTCTCAACACATCAAATATTATCTTGAAGTAATGAAAAATGAAGATTTCAATGGAAAGAAACTCGGTTTTATTGCTCAGGAAATGGGAAGAGAAATCAATACTTTGGGTTCAAAAGCCAATCATTCTGAGATTCAGAAATTGGTGGTTGAGATGAAGGATGATTTGGAAAAGATTAAGGAGCAAACGTTGAATGTTCTTTAAAATTGAAAAAGAAAATTTTCTTTTTAGTTTTAATATTAATTAGCTTAAGGTTTTTCTTTGGAGTTTATCAAAATGATGAATTTGGAAGCAATCATCTATTTATAAAACATCGTCCAACTTGGCATTGGTATTTTTATTCACCAATTGGATTGTCTGATAGAACTAATGGAGATTTGTCACAAGAAGAACAATTAGAACAACAATATTGGGACGAGTTTGTTTCAGGAAAAGTTGAATTAGAATAATTATTGTATGAAATTCTGTCTTAGATTTCTTTTCGTTTTTTTATTTTCAATTGTAAAATCACAAAATATAGAATCATTAGCAAATATTCCTTCTGAACTAAAGGAGTCAGAAATCAGAATCTACAAAGACAGAGGAATTACAAATAGTGGTTTTGTTTTCAGAATTTACAAAGATGGCCAAACTTGGAAAGCAAATTTAACCCAATGGTTTTTACCAAAGGAAATTAGCCAAGATGAATTTGAAAGAGTTGCGCCAAAATTAATAGCTCTAAAACCGACAAAGACTATAGAAGAGTTATTTTTAAATCTTAGAGCCTTAAATATCGAATTTCTCCCAAAAGAAGAATATTTTCACTATAAAAAAGAAAAAAGAAAAGTTGTTTATGATGAGGAAGAAAAAGATTGGTTATTTGAAACAACAAATGCAATACAGGTTTTAGACGGGACAGGTTATTTAGTGAAATATCAATCAGGAAAACAAAAGAATGAGTTTCATTATAATAATCCAGAGTCTTATCTAAAACACTACCCAGAAATTGATGAACTCAAAAGTTTTGTAGATATTCTAAAATATATTAGAAAAGAGTTTAATATAGAATTTTAAAAATCAAATTTTGAAAGAAAAAGTTATCATATTCTCCGCACCATCCGGAAGTGGAAAAACAACATTAGTAAAACACGGATTGTCTGTGATTCCTCAACTTAGTTTTTCAATTTCTGCGACCACAAGACAACCAAGAGGCGAAGAAGAACACGCAAAAGATTATTATTTCTTAACGCCTGAGGAATTCAGAACAAAAATATCAGAAGATGGTTTTGTTGAGTTCGAGGAAGTTTATACTGACAAATACTATGGAACTTTAAAATCCGAAGTCGAGAGAATCTGGAAAGAAGGAAAAGTTGTGATTTTTGATGTGGATGTAAAAGGTGGAATCCGACTGAAAGAGATATTCGGAGACAAGGCTTTATCGATTTTCGTAATGCCTCCAAGTATTGCCGAATTGGAACAGAGATTGATAAAAAGAAATACCGACTGCGCAGAAACTATCAAAACCAGAGTGGAAAAAGCAGGCGAAGAAATGACTTATCAAAAACATTTCGATAAAATTATTGTGAATACAGATTTGGACACTGCAAAAGCGGAAGTCGAGAAAATAATCAATAACTTTATCAACGAATAAAAATCTGAAATATTGTAATGAAACGCTTGCGTTGCATCTTACAAAAAATACAACTAAAAAAGTAGATGAAAAATACATTAGACGTTGCAATCAACAATATGCCCGTAAAAGGTTTTCTTGACCTTAAGGAATTTGCGATTCCAACAGGCGATGACCTTGTGAAAGCAATTCTTGACCTTAAAAAAGAAAAAAATGCAGTGATTTTAGCGCATTATTATCAGCCGGGTCCGATTCAGGATATCGCTGATTTTCTTGGAGATTCTTTGCAATTGGCAAGACAAGCTAAGGAAACTGATGCTGATATGATTGCTTTTTGTGGCGTTCATTTTATGGCAGAGGCTGCGAAAATCCTTAATCCAACAAAAAAAGTGGTTCTTCCCGATACTTTGGCTGGCTGTTCATTGGCAGACGGTTGTTCGGCGGAAGGTCTTAACAAAATGCGTGAGCAACATCCAAATGCATTGGTAGCTACTTACATCAATTGTAATGCAGAAACCAAAGCTGCTTCCGACATTATCGTAACAAGCTCCAACGCAGAACAAATCATAGAAGCTTTGCCAAAAGATCGACCGATTATTTTCGCTCCGGATAAAAACTTAGGGAGATATCTAAGTAAAAAAACGGGTCGAGATATGATTCTTTGGGACGGAAGCTGCATCGTTCACGAAGCGTTTTCTATGGAACGTATTGCGCAACAATTGGCAGACCATCCTAATGCAAAACTAATCGCGCATCCGGAAAGCGAATCTCCGGTTTTAGAATTAGCACATTTCATTGGCTCAACTTCAGCACTTTTGAATTATGTAGAACAAGACGATTGCCAGGAATTTATTATCGCAACAGAAGAGGGAATTCTTCACGAGATGAAAAAACGTGCCCCGCACAAATCCCTGATCCCGGCTTTGGTTTTTGACGAAAGTTGCAACTGCTCCGAATGTTTCTTTATGAAGAGAAATACTTTGGAAAAACTCTATTTGTGTATGAAGTACGAACTTCCAGAAATAGTAATGGATGAAGAAGTTCGCCTAAAAGCACTCAAACCCATCGAAGCAATGCTGGAACTTTCGAAATCAATCAAATAAAATATTTATTAAACCTTATCCATTTTGGATGAGGTTTTTTTTATTTAATTTTATATTTTTACTGTAAAATATAACGATGAAATCAAAAATTATTCTTGAAGATATAAAAATCCACGCTAACCACGGTGTTTTGCTGGAGGAAGCGTTGATTGGGAATTACTATATCATTAATGCAGAATTTCATGCAGACCTGGAAAAAGCTTCTGAGTCTGATGATCTTAATGATACTATTAATTATGCCGAGATTAACGATATTATTCATCAGCAAATGGCCATACGTTCCGAGCTGTTGGAACATGTAATTGGTAGAATTATTCAAAGGATAGAAAAAGCATTTCCACAGATTACTTTTATAAAAATCAAATTAACCAAAACCAAACCACCAATGCGCGGCGAGATGAATGGTGTAAGTCTGGAGTTTGAAAAAGAAATTAAATAATTTGAAAAGGCTTCAGACAATATCATTGTTTTAAAATTGTCACTCTTAGGTTCTTGAAGAGTTTATAATAAGAACGATAATGAAGTCTTAAAATTTGGTATTAAGTTTGATTCCCAGAACTCAAGTACAAAATTTTATGAAGAATTATATTGCAGTAGGAATTGCTGCTTTAGGATTTATTATTGCTGCAGCTCTGCTTGGAAATGCTGTGAAAAACAGAAACAAATCAGAAAATACAGTTTCTGTAACAGGACTAGGTTCCAAAACCTTTACTTCCGATTTAATTTCCTGGTCGGGAAGTTTTTCCAAAAATAGTTTTGAGCTGAAAGCTGCTTATGACGCTTTAGCGGTTGACAGACAAGTTATTTCTCAGTACCTGAAATCTAAAGGTGTGAAGGAAAACGAAATGGTTTTCTCAGCGGTGGATATTCAAAAACAATTCAGGAATTATACAGATTCTAATGGGAATTACCAGCAAGGAGAATTCGCAGGTTATAATTTAACTCAGAATGTTTCCATCAAATCAAAAGAAGTCGCAAACATTGAAAATATCTCCAGAAATATCACGGAAATTATCAATCGCGGCATCGAATTTACTTCTTCATCACCTCAATATTTCTACACAAAATTGTCTGATGTAAAACAAGAAATGATTGCTAATGCAACCAAAGACGCAAAAGAACGTGCGGAAAAAATTGCTGATAATGCAGCAAGTAGCCTTGGGAATCTGAAAAAAGCTACAATGGGAGTGATTCAAATCACGGCTCCTAATTCAAATGAAGATTACTCTTACGGCGGAACTTACAACACAACTTCCAAAGAAAAAGAAGCGAGTATTACCATAAAGCTCGAATACGAAGTGGATTAACAATATAGGAGCAAATATCTGCTCCTTTATTGTTTTGTCTTACTGTCAAAAACTAGTGTGACAGGCCCGTCATTGATTAATGAAACTTTCATATCGGCTCCGAAAATTCCACTTTCGATTTTCAATCCGGATTTTTTCAATTCTTCTTTAAAATATTCAAATAATGGAATGGCTTTGTCTGGTCTTGCAGCTTTAATGTACGATGGACGGTTGCCTTTTTTATAATCAGAAATTAATGTAAACTGACTGATGCAAAGTATTTCGCCATTAATGTCTTTAACGGAATGGTTCATTTTTCCATCTTCATCAGAAAAAACTCTTACATCAAGTATTTTTTTGACAAGCCAATCGGCATCGTTCATTTCATCAGTTTCATCTACGCCAATTAGAAGCATTAATCCTTTCTCGATTTTACCTACAATTTTAAAATCTACCTCTACAGAGGCATTTTTAACCCGTTGAATTACAATTTTCATAAGTGATTAGTTGTATATAGAAAGAATATTGGAGCTGGCGTCAAAAGTGTAGGATCTGTAAGTTTTTAAGCCGGTTTTTGCGGTGCTGTTAAGAGGTTGTCCATTCGTAAGAAACCATTCTGCATCATCATGAGGACAAACAACTTTGGTGCTGTTTTCTACTTCCAGAATAGTGTCGGAATCTGGACAGATATGGGGCGCATTACGGTCATAGATCATAAAACCACTTGTTGCTCTATAGATAATTAAGCCGTTGGTTCCTGCGCCAACTTCGTTTACATAAACCCATGAACCAATGGTTTGAAGTTTGTAGTAGGCTGGTAAATTGAGGTTAAGTTGTACGGAAATGACAGAGTCTGGAAAACAGCTTACAGTGTCGTCCCTTTCTTTGCAGGACTTAGTGAGGATTAAAGAGCTGATAATCAGAAATGATGAAATTATTAAAGTTATTTTTTTGGTTTTCATTTCAAAATAAGTTATATATTTGTAAACTCAATTCGAGACAAATTAGTATCCGGCAAAGGTCGGATTATTTTTTTATACAAACGATAAATTTTATTGTTATGAACTATGTAACCAAAGAAGGTTTGGATAAAATGAAAGCCGAACTGGAGCAATTAGAGACTATTGAAAGACCAAAAGTAACCCAGCAGATTGCTGAGGCAAGAGATAAAGGTGATCTCTCGGAAAATGCTGAGTACGATGCCGCTAAAGAAGCACAAGGAATGTTGGAGATGAGAATTTCTAAACTTAAGGATGTGATTGCAACTTCAAAGATTATTGATGGAAGCCAGCTGGATCTTAGCAAGGTTTCTATCCTTACAACGGTAAGATTGAAAAATAATGCAACAAAAGGAGAGCAGAAATTTACTTTGGTTCCAGATAACGAGAGTGATATCAAGGTTGGTAAAATCTCTGTAAACACACCTATTGCTAAAGGTCTTTTAGGAAAAGCGGTGGGGGAAACAGCAGATATAGTTTTGCCGAATGGTAATAAATTGTCTTTTGAGGTTTTGGAGATCTCTTTATAGAATCAGATTTTTCTTTAATTGGTTTAATAATTGTAAGAGATCCCAGAATAAAAAACAATTATGAGCAGTATTTTTTCTAAAATCATTTCAGGAGAGATTCCTGGGTACATCATTGCAGAAGATGAAAAGCATATCGCTTTTTTGGATGCGATGCCTTTGGTAAAAGGACATACTTTGGTAGTCCCAAAGAAAGAGACGGATTCGATATTTGATCTTGATTCTCAGGAGTATAAAGATTTGTGGGCGTTTACACAAAATGTTGCGAAACAGATCCAAAAAGCCATTCCATGTAAAAGGGTAGGAATTGCAGTTGTAGGGTTAGAAGTACCTCATGCTCATATTCACCTGGTACCGCTCAATAAAGTGGATGATCTTAATTTCAGAAACGTAAGGTTGATTTTTACCCCAGAAGAGTATAAAGAAATCCAACAATCCATTATCAATGCATAAAAGAAGTACTGAGCTTCTTTTTTTAATTTATAGAACTTAATAAAAATTATGAATCCAAATCAATGTTCGTTTTGTGGAAGAAAAAAGAATGAAGTACAAATTCTTATTTCCGGGCAAAACGGATTTATATGTGAAAATTGTATAGAACAGGCCCATGCTATTGTAAAAGATAGTGTAAATAATAGTGATAACCAATCTCCTGCGCAGTCTCTGGAAGAGTTGAAAAAGCCAAAAGAGATAAAAGCGTTTTTAGACCAATATGTCATAGGGCAAGATCAGGCAAAAAAACAATTGTCAATTGCGGTTTATAACCATTACAAAAGACTGCTTCATGCTCAGGATGAAAACCGGGAGGTGGAAATTGAGAAATCCAATATCATTATGATTGGTGAAACAGGAACCGGCAAAACACTTCTGGCAAAAACCATTGCAAAACAACTGAATGTTCCTTTTTGTATTGTAGATGCCACTATTCTAACAGAAGCAGGTTATGTAGGAGAAGATGTGGAAAGTATATTATCCCGGCTATTGATGGTAGCAGATTATGATGTAGAAAAAGCAGAGAAAGGCATTGTATTCATAGATGAGATTGATAAAATCGCAAGAAAATCTGATAATCCAAGCATAACAAGAGACGTTTCCGGAGAAGGTGTCCAGCAAGGATTATTGAAGCTTCTGGAAGGGAGTATTGTAAATGTGCCGCCTCAGGGAGGTAGAAAACATCCGGATCAGAAATATATCCAGGTAAATACTCAGAATATTCTTTTTATTGCAGGAGGAGCCTTTGATGGGATTAAAGAAATCATCGAAAGAAGACTTAATAAACAAGCCATCGGTTTTTCTGCCGAAAAACTCAATAAAACGGAAGAGGAAGATTATATCCTAAGCCAGATTAATGCGATAGATTTAAAAACTTTTGGATTAATACCAGAACTTTTAGGTAGATTTCCAATTATAACTTATCTGGATAAGCTAACAAAAGAAACTCTTGTAAGAATAATGAAAGAACCCAAAAATTCTATCATTAATCAGTTTACAGAACTTTTCAAAATGGATAATGTCCAGCTGGAATTTACAGATAAAGCCATTGAAGAAATTGTGGAAGATACCATGAATAAAGGTCTTGGCGCAAGAGGCCTGAGAGGGACAACCGAAAAAGTTTTAGAAGATTATATGTTTGAAATTGATGCCAAACAAAAAGTAGTAATAGACTCCATATTATAAAATCTTTAATTATCGTAACACAATTATTGATTATTGAAAAAATTAATATCTTTGCAAGTAACACAATAAAACACACCACGATGATAAAGAAATTATTTGAATTCCATTTAATACTATTTTCTATTCCTATTTTTTCGCAGGTGCTCACTTATGTTGGTAACAATGCTTTGGTAACCATACAGAATCAAACATTGATATACAACGGAGGAGGACTGCAATTAGCGGGAACAGGAACAGTCAATAATTCTGGCAATATTATGATTGTCAAGAACGCAGCAACTTCTGATGTAGTTAATATTGCTTCTACATCCAGTCTCAATCTTAAATTTAACGGTAGCCAAAATTTTGGACAACTTTATATCAAAGATATTCCTCAGGCTAATATTACAGGCACAGTTAATAAAGAATATAGAGCAGATGCTAATAGTGGAACCACAGCCAGACAACAGATTGGCTTACCATTCTACAATTATACCATTGCAAATTTGGTAAGCAGCCTTGCAGGAAGTACAGCGAACACCGGAGGCAGTTATCTTAATGTTACAGCCACAACCAACAATTCAGCTGGACGTTTTAATCCAAGTTCTGTTTTCCGATGGAATAATGCCAGAGCTAGATTCGAACAAATTGCAGCAGCATCCAGTGCTTTAGCCACAACCAATGTAGGAACAGCTTTGGACTATTATATTGTGCCCAGAAGAAATAGTGCAGGCACAGTAGTCTGGGATCCGGCTGCTACTACAACAATTAGCCGATTTTCCGGAACCCCAGTGTCCGATGTAACAACAGTACAGTCTTTTAGTCTTACAGGAGCAGCAGCGGGAATAAGTTTTGGTTACAACGGCTCCTCTGCCAATTATTTTGGAGAGAGATATTACAGCTATTTGGATGATCCCTTCCAATCCAAAACAGCCAATAATGGTGGCTGGGATGTATTGTATGCGAAAAATCTCTATCAGGTAGCCAATCCATTTTTAACCAATATAGATTTGCGATACATCGGTTTGGGAGAAACCACCAATTCTGATGGTAATAATATTCCAAATCTCCAAGGAATTGCCTACTATACTTCTGGATTAACCTGGACCAGAGGAACAGGAACAAGTTATCCGGTAACTGGCACATCTACAGGGCAAACAGTAAAGATGACGGTTTCTGCCGGCGCTTTCCAGGCGGGAGATCTTAGTGCCAACCGTTTGATTATAAAACCGATGTCCGAGTTTATGATCAAACTTTCCGCAGATAATGGCTCCAATACGCTTTCAAAAATTGATTTTACTTCGCTCCGCAGATTTGGATTTTCATCCAGAGATAATACGACACAAACCACCAATCCGTCTAGCAGGATTTACAGTGACGAAACAGATATCCCTGCAGATAAAATTGTGAAGCAGTTGGCCGTGATTCTTTATGATAAAGACAGCATAGAAGTAGGAAGAACTTACTATGCCATATCACCCTCTTCCATAAGTGGTAACAATCCTGGAAACACTCTTTTGCAAACTTATAATGATGAAGCTTATATTTTTACGAAAGAAGAATTATCCACCGGAGGAGAAGATATTAATTTATCTGGAAAGCTTTATATTAATGAAGCGAATGAAGTAGATTTTAGATCAAAGGAAATCCCTTTATACATTAACTATTCTGAATATCCTTATTATCTCAATTTTGAAGTGTACGAAAAAGGAAACAGGGTAGAAGAAGGGCTAACATCCGGGAAAAATTTTTACCTTAAAAATAGCCAGGGTCAATTTATAAAAATTGAGGACGGAAGTTCTCTCTCATTAAGTGGAGCACAAGTTTTGGGTCTATATTACGACTTGCCGGAAGGTGGTACACTAGGTGCAGATAATAACAGTAATTCACAGACCATTATAGCTAAAAAAGATGGACAATGGATCGTGAGGTTTTCAAAAAATTGGAAGAATGCATCTGTAGAGGTTTTTTCTGTTGGAGGTCAACTTCTTGATGCCAAAACCAAAATTAATACAAACGCTGATTATATTATTCCAGTTAAAAAACAATCTAATGCTTTGTATTTGGTAAAGGCTACGTCTGAAAAAGGAGAGGTTGTAGTGAAAAAGATTTTGAATTAACATAAACACAAATTTATATAATGATGAGAAATTTTTTAATTAAAAAACTAGGATGCGTTTTCTTGATATTAAATAGTCTGATAATATTGGCGCAGTCTGTACCGCCGCCGCCGGAGAATCCGGAATCTGGAGATATTGGTGGTTACCCCGCGTCGCCCATAGATGATTACACTATTTTCTTATTTATAGTAGCAGTGTTAATGATTGTCTTAGTTACAGTAAAAGCAAAGCAGATTACTTTAAAAGATTAATATTTTAAACAAAAACTCATTTTTTTTTAAATGAGTTTTTTATTTTTACTCTATGAAAAAAATGTTTTTAGCAGGCGCTGTGCTTTTCTCAGTTCTTACGTTTGCACAATTTGAAGTAAAAGTATCGGTGCCATCCTATTTATCTGGCTCAGACGCCTATTTATATGGTTTTAATGGTTCAAAAGAAATACTTTTGGCGAAAGCGAAATATCAAAGTAATAATGCTGTTTTCAAAGTCGATAAAAAGTACATTGGAATGATGAGAGCTTTTTTTCAGAAGTCAAACTCATCCATTAATATGGCTTCAGAAAACCAAGAGGTAAAAGTTTCTGTTGAGGTAGATTCCAAAAACAAAATATCAAATGTAGTTTTTCAAGATGCGACCAATCAGCTTTTTGCAACAGATATAGAACAGCAAAAAAAACAAGAACTTATATTGCCCGCTTTGATCCAGATTAAGGATTATTATAAACCATCAGAAGCATTTTACAAATCTTTGGAAACCGAAATTAATCTGCTCTCCGGAAATCATAATTCTTTGGATGATTCTCACCCGTTTTTGGACTTTTATCATAAAAATCAAAAATACACTTCACAAGAAAAAACGTCTGAGTTAAAATCTCAAGATTACATTAATTTCTTTTCTAAGTCTGGTGAATATCTGGAAACATCCACTATGATGAAGCCTGCACTCATTAATTACCTCAATGTTTCTAAAACTAATGTAGAAGCTGGCGTAGATAAATTATTGGAAGCTGTAAACCTGGAAACCCCAAGAGGACAAACCATATTATCGGAACTTATAGACATTTTCAATACCTATAGTATGGACAAGCTGAAGGATAAATATTTAAAGGAAGGTAATAATCTTAAATGTACCATCAATGACAGGCTAGCCTCTACGCTGAAGGCTAATAACAACACCATCATTGGTGCAAGAATGCCGAATAATATTTTTGCAAATCCAGTTCATACAAGTGCAAAATCTCTGTATGATGTTAAAGCATCTAAAAAAATTGTAGTGTTTTGGTCTTCCACCTGTTCTCATTGCGAGGCAGAATTACCAAAATTATTAGAAAAGTATGATAAACTTAAAGCGCAGAATATTGAGGTAATTGCGCTGTCTCTTGATAGTAATATGGATGAATTCAAAGGCAAAGCCAATATCTATCCCTGGATTAGTGCCTCTGAGCTTAAAGGTTGGTATAGCTCTTATGGAGATACTTATAATATTAACGCAACACCTACTTACTTTGTCTTAGATTCTAATAATGTGATTGTTAGCAAGCCAGATCATGTGGGGGATGTTTTAGATTATTTAAAAGTCAATTAAAAATTTGTGGGAATGCAAAATATCCTTATATTTGCACCACAAAAATGGCGAGGTAGCTCAGATGGTTAGAGCGCAGGATTCATAACCCTGAGGTCACGGGTTCAATTCCCGTCCTCGCTACCATAAAACTCTTTTCAAACATTGAAAAGAGTTTTTTTTTCTTAAAAATATCACTGCTTAAAAATATATTACTCTGTTTTCTAAAGTTTTAGTTTTAAATTCTATTTTTATTTAAAAATAATTATAAAATATTTGGATGTGATTTTAGAATGTTGTATTTTTACATCGCTTTTGAGAGAATACTCAAAGCAATAAATTTTTTTTCATCATTTGTGTTTTTAGAATCGTACATCTTGTGCGATTCTTTTTTTTATTTTAATTCATATATTACCAATAAATTAACAAAATATGAGTAGCTAATGCTGCCATCTTGTTGGTTAGATTTGAGGAATAAATCATTAGAAACACCGAATAACTCGCTTATAAATCCATCATTTTTCTGGATAAATTTTAATTCGTTTTCACGGTCTCGTTTCATTTTGTTTGAATATTGATTAAGAATCTTTTTCGTAAACTCTGGGTCTGTCTTGGAAACAGCTCTTAGAAGACTTTTTAAAACATATAGGCGGCTGCTATATTGTAAAGCTATATTATCTGAATTTCTAGCAGCAAGATACGCTATAAAGCTAGCTTCTTGTTCCCTTGCATAACCCAATTGATGAGACATTTCATGAGCCAGGGTAAAAGGGAGCTGGGTTGCCGGCACATTAGGATTATATTGGCCTTCTGCTGTAAAAGGATTATAATAACCCAGAATACCTGTCTTACTCATAAAAGAAGCAAAAAGACTTGGTTTTATAGAGAGGGTTGTAGTCGGTTTTTTATTACAAACCTCTTGAGGTAAATTCTTTTGTTGACTTATAATTTCCAGCTTTATTTGATCAATATTATTGATGATAAAAACTCCGCTTTTGTTTTCCGGCGTTTTTTCTCTAATTTCTTTGCAGAGTTTAAGATAAATGATTGCTAAATTTTGGATGTCGTTATCTGTAATTTTTTTCTTCTCTAAGGTTTTGATAATAGGAGATTGGAAATATAGCATTCTCCAAAAACTTTGATACACGAAATAAGAAATATTCAAGAATACAAGGATTGCCTTCAATGTTCTACTTTTCTTCAAAAAAATAAGTCTGTAAAAAAAGAATAACCCCGAAACAATAATTAAAAGATAAAAAACATCCCCAAATGAAAATTCTAATCCAGAAAAAAAACGAACGTGAATGTTTTTCTTCCATTCATAAAATTTTTCAAATAATAGAATGGTCCAATTGATTTTGGATAAAACGTAAAACAACAAAAATTGGACAACCAAAATGATTGCCCAATTTTTATTTTTGTATAATATGTTATGTCTAATGTCCACCGGAGATTTTTTCTTTGTCAAGATTAATACCTTGTTTCTTTAGAATTTGGCTAACCCTTATTGCATAGAATGCAAGATAAGCAAAACAAACCACTCCTACAATATAACTTGTATGGATAGAAGTGAGGTCTGCAATATAGCCTTGCAGCCAGCTTATAATACCACCTCCCATAATCATCATAATAAGCATACTGCTACCTTCATTGGTGTGTTTCCCCAATCCATTCACTGCTAAAGCAAAAATACATGGCCACAAAGTGCTGCAAAAAAGACCCACACTTGTGAAGGCGTATACGGAAAACATACCTTCTGTGGTCATTCCCAGAATTAAAGCAAGTATGCCAGCTAAAGAAAATATGAGTAACATTCTTGCAGGATTTCCTTTGCTTAAAACATCTGCAATAATCATTACCAGAATGATGAATGGATAAATATAGAAAGGTTTAAGATCGTGCTGTGCAATAGCATTAACCAATAAAAATACACCAAACGCAAGATATGGCGCAAGGAAACGTAATATTTTTTTAAACCCGGCAGAAATATCAAAAGCCTCTACAGCGCCTGTCCATCTTCCGATCATTAAACTTGCCCAATAAAGAGATACGTACGGTGCAACATCTTTGGTAGAAAATCCTAATGATTTTTCCATATAAGCAGGCAGATTGCTCGCGGTGGAAACTTCTACACCTACATAGACGAATATGGCAATCATCCCAAGAACAAGCTGTGGGTATTTAAGGGCAGAAGATCTGTGTTCTCCAGGCGTTACATCTTCTGTATCTTCTGTGCTTACTTCTGTTCTTTGTGGTAATGAAGAAAATTTAAGTAATAGTGCAACCAAAACAAAAGCTGCTCCTAGAATAAGATAAGGAATTTTTACACTTTCTATACTGGCTGTTGTACTGGCGGTAGTGGCAGAGCCAAAAATGGCAAATGACACAATAAGAGGACCAATGGTTGTCCCGAAATTATTTATCCCTCCTGCTAATGTTAACCTCTGTGCACCAGTTTCGGACGGGCCAACTTCTATTGCAAGAGGATTGGCAACAATCTGCTGAAGAGAAAATCCCAATCCAACAATAAATAGACCGGATATCATAAGTACAAACGATCCTAGATTAGCAGCCGGATAAAATAACATTGTTCCAAATGCTGAGATCAAGAGACCGCTGATTAATCCGTTTTTATAGCCTATTTTATTAATAAGATCCTGCTTTATGCTTTTTGAAATAAACATATAAATTAAAGATCCAACGGTGTACGCAACATAAAATGCAACAGATACTAGCTGGCTCTGGCTTTGTGTTAGATGAAAAGCTTCCTTAAAAACCGGGATTAAAATATCGTTACTTGCAGCAACAAATCCCCAGAAGAAAAACACGGTAACAAGTGGAACAAACTGTCCCCAATTGGTTTTTTGTGGTGTCATTATAATTATTGTTTAATTTTAAAGTTTATATTTCACAAATGTAAGTAAAAACTGCTTTGGTATTTATTTTTTTATTTCTCAATAAGAGACATTAGTATTTGGTCATAAGATTTCTCTTTTAAATCTTTCAATGTAGAATCTGGCTGAAGTATGTCATTAAGAAAAACTTTAACAACACCGGGATAACCTTTGGAATTATCAAACGGAAACATTTCTTTAAGACCTTTAAAACTAAGAACCGCAAGCGGAAACTGATGTTTGGAAGCCAGAATAAAAGCACCATCTTTAAATTGATCCAATATAATATGAGTATCATCTGGTACACCGCCCTCCGGAAAAATCACCACGCTGTGGCCTTGCTGCATGCGTTCTGCACATCTTCTATACACATCTGCACGGCTTCTTGCACTGCTTCTGTCAACCATTACGCAAACTCTTTTGTAAACTGTACCGAAGATGGGAATATTCACCAATTCCTTCTTCCCGACATAACATAATGGATGATTTGGAAACAAAATACAAGGCAGCATAATATCCATAATAGAAGTATGATTAGAAATAATCACATACGGTTGTTTCGGATCTATCTTTTTATCGGTTTTCAAAATCATTTTATACCGGAAACCCATCCCGTAAAATATTCCAATAGCCCAAAGTCGAATGAAAAAATAACAAGCTCTGTAATGTTCTTTCCTTATAGAAAGCAAATAAACCGGTAAAAAAAATATAAGAGTGAGAATAGTGCCAAGAATCACCATCCAGAATCTCCAAGCGTAAACCAATAAAGTCCTCATTAATATTTTTAAAATTAATATGACCAAAAATAAGTTTTTTATCCGTTAAAAATCACTTTTTTCTTGATAGAATAATTAAGTATAGATACAAGTAAAATAGCGACAATCTTGCTCGTCATTTCTTGTGAAAATACAAAAAAGCCCAAATCAATAACATCCCGGAAAACAAAATGATAGAGAATCTGAAACACAATTAAACTGATAAAAGTAGAAACCAAGGAGACTAAAATAAAATATGCAAACTCCTTCTTTTTAGAATGTTTACCTCTTTCAAAAACAAACCATATACTTAGAAAATAATTCGTAATAATACCACAACCGGTAGAGAAAATATTACTCAAAGGGTATTTAATCCCATACAAGCTATATTCCCAGGAAAAAAATTTCGGCAGATAAACACTAAACAGCTTAAAAGTGCCGATTTCTATAATTGCACTTAATCCTCCTGCGATGATGAAAAAGATGATTTGCTTTTGTTTTAGAATTAATTGTTTCATTTCGGGTGCAAATTTATAGGAATTGTTAAATGTTTTAAAATATTAGTTAAATAATTTTTTTGTATTACAAATATTGCTACATTTATTTTATTGTAAATGAAAATAGAGTTTGATTGTAAAATTGTTTATTTAAAGCATTTCTTGTTATAGATATATCAAACAATTAATAAAAAGAATATAAAAACCTGATTAATAATCATTAGTCAGGAAATTTTTTCGCTAATGGCACCACCCAAATCACTTAATATAAATCTATCAAAATGAAAAATTCTAGCAGACCTTACAGAAAATTTCTACCACAACAAAAACAAATTGAAGAGTTAGAAAAAAACAATTCCAGATTTAAAAGAATTTATTCTGAGTATGAAACCATGTCCGATGATTTATGGGATATGGAAACCAGTGATACAGAAGAAAGCATCCCCGATGATTTCATCAATGCCATCAAATTACAAACCTCTTATCTGGAAGATGAAATTCAACATTGGCTCATTCATGACCAGCCTCAATAAAATACCGGAAAATCTTCAAAAAACATTACATTAGCATTTTAAAATCTGATATATGATTGCTATTGTTGACGGAGGTTCTACGAAATGCGACTGGGTAATTCTGGAAAACGACGGTACAGAAGTGCTGAAAACAGAAACCATTGGCTTTAATCCCAATATTATAAAAGCCGAACTTATTGCCCCCGAATTACAAAAAAATCAGGCACTCGCAAAGTTTCGGGATTATCTGAACGATATATTTTTCTATGGTTCCGGTTGTGGAACACCAGAAAACAGATTAATTGTGGAACGGGAAATACAAAAAGTCTTTATCAATGCAAAAATCCGGGTAAAAGAAGACCTTTTAGCTGCTGCTTATGCCGCCTACAGAGGTGTTCCTACCATAGTATGTATTCTGGGAACAGGTTCTAATGCTTGTTATTTTGATGGCGAAACTGTTAAAACAGAACTCCCTTCGTTAGGATTTCTAATTGGTGATGAAGGAAGTGGAAGTGCGTTGGGTAAGCAACTCGTCCGTCATTATTTTATGAAAAAATTACCGCCAGATTTGCATCGTCAATTTACTGAGATTTATCAGTTGAATATAGATGAACTGCTCAAAAATATGTATCACAATCCTAGAGCTAATGCTTACATGGCAGATTTTACACGCTTCATTGTGGACAGAAAAACACATCCCTATTTTCAGAATTTTATTTATAAAGAAATCAAGAATTTCCTTGAGTTTCAAGTGATGCCGTATGAAGAATGCAGAGAATGTGAAGTCAACTTTATTGGATCAATTGCCTATTTTTTTGAAGATTCTTTGAGAGCAGCTGCATCAGATTTTCATTTCAAAATAGGAACTGTTGTGCAGAAACCAATAGAAAGTCTGGTAGATTATCATCGCCAATATATCATTCCAAAGCTTTAACTTTGCAGAATATTAAGGGAAATTTTCACGTTTTCTTTGCTACAAATCTCATGGATGCTGAAATATCTATGAGGTTTTTAATTAATAAAAACCATAGTGAATAGATTCACTCAAAAGAAATTAAAAAATGTCAAAAAATTCAAGAGACCAAAACGCTTTTGATAAAGCCGCTTTAGATTACCACCGCCAAGAGCCGAAAGGTAAAATCGAAGTTATTCCGTCCAAACCGCATTCTTCACAAAGAGATTTATCTCTAGCTTATTCGCCGGGTGTTGCAGTGCCTTGTATGGCGATCCACGATAACCCGCAAAGTGTTTACGAATATACTTCAAAAGGAAACTTGGTTGCTGTAATTTCTAATGGGACGGCTGTTTTAGGATTAGGAGACATCGGTCCCGAAGCTTCGAAACCAGTAATGGAAGGGAAAGGTTTGCTTTTTAAAATCTTTGCAGGAATCAATGTTTTCGATATCGAGATTAATGAAAAAGACCCGGATAAATTCATCGAAACCGTAAAAGCTATTGCGCCAACTTTTGGAGGAATCAACCTGGAAGATATCAAAGCGCCGGAAGCTTTCTACATAGAACAAAGACTGAAAGAAGAATTGGATATTCCTTTGATGCACGATGACCAGCACGGAACGGCGATTATCTCTGCTGCCGCTTTGATTAACTGTATGGAAATTACAGGTAAAAAAATCAATGAAGTGAAAATGGTAATCAATGGAGCAGGAGCTGCCGCAATTGCTTGTGCTAAATTATATATTTCGCTTGGTCTTAATCCGAAAAATATTTTGATGTGCGACAGCAAAGGTGTCATCAATCATAAAAGAGAAAATCTGACGCCAGAGAAATTAGACTTCATCGCACAAACAGAAATTTCAACCTTGGAAGATGCGATGAAGGGTTCTGATGTTTTCGTAGGTTTGTCAAAAGGAAATGTAGTATCGCCAGAGATGTTGCTTTCTATGGCAAAAAATCCTATTGTTTTTGCGTTGGCAAATCCAGATCCGGAAATCAGTTATGATTTGGCGACTGCAACAAGAGAAGATGTGATAATGGCAACCGGAAGAAGCGATTATCCTAATCAGGTTAATAACGTTCTTGGTTTTCCATATATATTTAGAGGAGCATTAGATGTTCAGGCAAGAGGAATTAATGAAGCTATGAAATTGGCTGCGGTTCACGCCTTGGCAGAAATTGCAAAAGAACCCGTTCCGGAAATGGTAAAGTTGGCTTACAATGTTAGAGATATCAGCTTCGGGAAAGATTATTTTATTCCAAAACCTTTCGATAACAGATTGATCACAAAAGTTTCTATCGCCGTTGCAAAAGCAGCTATGGAAAGTGGAATTGCGGGAAAAGCGATTGAGAATTTTGAAGAATACGAGAATCAGCTTCTTGACAGAATGGGGAGAGATGAGAAACTCGTGAGAATGATGCAAAACCGCGCAAAAGCAAATCCAAAAAGAGTGACTCTTGGAAACGGTGAAGAATACAACATTCTAAAAGCAGCGCAGATTCTACAAGAAGAAGGTATTGCTTATCCTAGTTTGTTAGGAAGTAAAAAACTCATCAAAGAAAAAATGGAAGAATATGGAATTACACTAGATATTCCAATTATTGATCCTAATGATGATGAGCAAAAAGAAATCCGGAAAAAATATCGCAAAACACTTTGGGAAAAAAGAAATAGAAAAGGAATTAATGAATATAAAGCCAAACGATATGTAAGACAACGAGATTACTTTGGACCATTGATGCTGGAACACGGCGATACAGATGCCTTGATTGTCGGTTTTTCCAAAAGTTATGCTTCTGTCCTGAAACCGGTTTTAGAAATCGTGGAAAAAAAGCCTGGCGTTAGTAAAGTAGCAGCAATGATGATGATTCTTACAGATAAAAAACCATTATTCTTTGCAGATACATCTATCCATAAAAATCCTACAGCAGAGGAGTTAGCTAATATTGCAAGAATGGCAGAAGTAACAGTAAAATCTTTTGCAATAGAACCCAGACTAGCAATGCTGGGATTCGAGAATTTTTCTGCCAAAGCAGATACTTCCAAGAAAGTAGCAGCAGCGGTAAAAATCCTTCACGAGAAATATCCAAAAATGATTGTAGATGGAGAAATTCAGCCAGATTTTGCATTGAACAGTGATCATTTGGCAGATTATCCATTCTCCAAATTAGGAACAAACCCTGCCAATGTTTTGGTTTTTCCAAATCTTGAAAGTGCCAATTTATCATACAAAATTATCCGAGGGATGAAGGCTGCACAAACCATAGGCCCTATCTTAATGGGAATGGACAAACCGGTTCATGTTTTACAGATGAGATCCAGTGTAGATGAAATCGTGAATCTTGCAACAATAGCTGTTTTGGATGCACAAACTAAAGATAAAAAGTAAAATCATTATTTTTTTAATAGAGATAAAGCCATTTTATTAAGTTAAAATGGCTTTTGTATTTAACTTAATTTAATATCTTCGCAAAACCCTAATTTTTGTATTTCAATGATTTATTCTTTAAGAGGATCTGTGCAGGAGTTAACCCCAACTTATGCAGTGATAGATGTAAATGGTGTGGGTTATTATGTCGGCATCAGTTTACAAACATCTCAAAATCTACAACCCGAATCCCAGGTTCTATTATATATTCAGCAGATTATTCGTGAAGATGCACATTTGCTTTTCGGTTTTTTTACAAAAAAAGAAAAAGAGATGTTCAATTTGTTAATTAGTGTTAACGGAGTTGGTCCTGTGTCTGCGCTTATTTTGCTTTCTTCATTAAGCTTGTCCGAAGCGGCAAATGCGATATTATCTGGCAATAGTGCGCTGATCCAGAAAGTGAAAGGAATTGGTGCTAAAACCGCCGAAAGAATTATTGTGGATTTGCGAGATAAAGTAGCACCATTCGGTAATTCTGAAGAGCAACTTTCTAAGATTACAGACAATAAAATAAAGAATGAGGCGTTAACAGCATTAGAAGTTTTAGGCATTTCCAAGAGAATGAGTGAGAAAATTGCAGACAAGATTCTTAAGCAAAATGCAGAAATTTCTGTGGAAGAATTAGTAAAAGAGATTTTAAAAAATATTTAACATTTGATGGATTGATTTCATCAATTTCTTAAAGAAAATATAAGTGAAGAAAAATATTTACGTTTATAAATTAACCCTTCTTTTTTTAATATTTATAGGTTTTACAAACGCCTGGGCACAGGAAAAACCTTCAGATACATTGGTTACAGGAAGAACGGACTTCAGTCTGGGGAATCCCATCCGCTATGATGCTTTTTATGACATCAAAACTGGGATGTATTATCTTTATCCAAAAATCGGAAATTCTATTGTAGGAGCGCCTATCGCTATGACTTTTGAAGAGTATAAGAACTATGTTATGCAAAACAATCTGCGTTCTTATTATGAAGAAAAATCATTTCTTAATGATCTTGGCAGAAGAAAAGATCAAACCGATGCCAAGAAAAAAGGTCTAATCCCGGCTATTACCATCAAAAACAAAATGTTTGAGAATATTTTTGGGAGCAATAAAATTGAACTTATTCCGCAAGGTTTTGCATCATTTGATTTAGGTGGTTTGTATCAAAAAATTGATAATCCGTTGATTCTTCCTCAGAACAGAACCAATTTTGCAATCAATATTCAACAAAGAATCCAGCTGGGAATTACGGGGAAAGTTGGCGAAAATCTACAGCTAAAAGCCAATTATGATACACAGAGTGGTTTCGCTTTTGAAAACCGGATGAATATGGTATGGCAGGCTAAAGGCTCCTGGAAAGATTTGCAATCCAAGGGATTAAGCGAGAATGGCCAAGATCCGGAAGATAAAATTATCAAAAGAGTAGAAGTGGGGAACATCAGTATGCCATTATCTACAAGTTTAATCAGAGGATCCCAGTCTTTATTTGGTCTCAAAACAGAGTTCCAGCTGGGTAAAACTACGGGGACTTTGGTGTTTTCTCAACAACAAGGCGAGGCTAAAACTATCGTTGCACAAGGTGGCGGAACGATGAGCACCTTCAAAGTTAATGCTTATGATTATGAAGATAATCAGCATTATTTTATTGGACATTATTTTTTGGATAATTATGATAAGTCTTTAGAAAATTACCCTTTAATTTCTTCCAAAATCAATATTACAAGATTAGAAGTTTGGGTTTTGGACCAAGGTGGTGCCAATCTGGAAACACAAAAACCTATTGTCGGAATCCGGGATTTGGGAGAATCTCAAGGTCTTACACCAAACAATACCAATAACAATCTTTACAGCCAGATCTCTTCTGTTCTGGGGGTTAACAGAGATGTGACAGCTGCCTACAGTACACTTAACGGGAGATCTTTCCCCAATTCCCAAGGGATTGCAGAGCCCTACACATCTGGAGAGCAATTTATTACCAATGCTAAAGCCAGAAAATTAACATCTTCAGAATTCAAATATAATTCTCAGTTAGGATATATTTCTTTGAATCAACGTTTAAATGATAACCAATTTTTAGGAATTTCTTATTCTTACACCATTAACGGATCTAGTACCGTTTATAAAGTGGGCGAGTTTTCCGAAGAAAATACAGTCCTGATAACTAAATTACTGAAGTCCAATATCGCTGTGAAACCCACATCGCCCATGTGGGAGTTGATGATGAAAAATATTTATTCGCTCAACACCAGCCAGATGCAATCGCAGGATTTCTTGCTCAATGTCTATTTCCGAGATCCGTCTTCTGGAGGTAAAGTTAATTATTTGCCTGGTGCTCAATATAATAACGGAATTGCAGCAGATACTAATTTACTAAGACTTCTTAACTGGGACAGGCTGAATGCCAACGGAGATTTGCAAACCAATGCCGATGGCGTTCACGGAGATGGCATTTTTGATTTTGTTAACGGGACCACTGTAGATGCAGACAATGGTAAAGTCATATTCACAAAAGCACAGCCATTTGGCAGCTATATGAATAATATCTTGACTATTGCAGATAAAACGCCATATGTTTATTCGGATCTTTATAGCCAATTGAAAGAAGTAGCCAAACAAAGTAACCAGGCCCAAAGATATACGATAGAAGGCCGATATAAAGGCAGCCAGGGTCAGGGAATTTCTCTTGGAGCTATTAATGTGCCACAAGGATCTGTAAAAGTGACTGCCAACGGAACCCAGCTTGTAGAAGGTGTAGATTATACCGTAGATTATATGATGGGCACAGTAACCATTATTAATGAAACAGTTAAACAATCTGGACAGGCTATTAATATTTCTTTGGAAAATCAATTAACATTTAATACCCAAAGAAAAAGTTTCTGGGGACTTAACCTGGAAAGAAAATTCAGTGACCATTTTACTTTGGGGGCCACAGTGGTTAATTATACAGAAAGACCATTGACTCAAAAAGTAAATTATGGACAGGAAGCGGTAAGCAATACTATGGCAGGTTTCAATATGATGTATAATAACGAATTGCCATTCCTTACAAGATTGACGGATAAAATTCCTTTTGTTAACACAGAAGCAGCTTCAAACCTTAATTTCAAGGCAGAAGGTGCTTACTTGATTCCTGGACAAAGCAAAGGCATTAATGATGAATCTTATATTGATGATTTTGAACAAGCAACTTCTAAAATCTCTCTTAAAGATCCTTCTATGTGGAGTGTCGCATCCAGACCAGAGAAAAACTTGAATGATATCGTTTTCCCAACCAGTGTGGATAATGACAATCTGATGTCCGGCTACGGAAGAGGATTAGTATCCTGGTACACCATAGACCCAAGATTCTATGGTGTAGGTGGTAATGCGCCAAGTGGGATTAATGCACAGTCGCTTTCCAATCATGCTTCCAGAAGAGTTCAGATGGAAGAATTGTACAATAACAGGGATTATGTGGCGGGAGAACAAACCTTGCTCAATACTTTTGATATTACATTTTATCCGGAGCTTAGAGGTCCTTATAATGTTAATCCTAATACAGAAACCACTTCCCAAAGATGGGGCGGATTAATGCGTCCCATTAGTGTAACCAATTTTGTAAGTTCTAATATCGATTATGTAGAATTTTGGTTAATGGATCCTCATGCAGATGGTAATACCCTGGGAAGTGATCCAAAACTATTATTACAATTAGGAAACGTCTCCGAAGATGTTCTGAAAGATGGCAAATTACAATTCGAAAATGGACTGCCAACTGCCAGCATCACCGCCAATACATCATCTACCAATTGGGGAACGCAACCAAGCCAATTCCCAATTCTATATGCTTTCTCAACAGAAGGCGATGAAAGAACCCAGCAAGATTTAGGGTATGATGGACTTAACGGCTCACAGGAACAACAAAAATTTGGGGTTAACTTTGTAAATCCTGTTACGAACGAACTAGACCCGGCTTCTGATAACTTTTTATTTTATCTTTCCGATCAATTTCAGGGAAATCTTGCCTCTTCTTTAATAGAACGTTACCGATATTTTAGAAACCCGGAAGGCAACTCTGCGGCTAATACATTGGAGGTGGCAACTCAGACGCCGGATGCCGAGGATGTTAATAGAGATTATAACCTGGACCAGACAGAAAATTATAACCAATACACTATAGATCTTTCGCCTACAAGCTTGGTTCTTGGGCAAAATAAAATTGTAGATGTTAAAGAAGTTGACGTTAAATTTGAAAATGGACAATCTGGAAAAGCAAAATGGTATCTATTCAGGATTCCTGTTGCCAATTATGATGGTGCAGACGGAAATCAGGTTGTAGAAGGCTCGGATGCTTCTGTTCTTAACAATGTAAGATTTGCAAGATTATTGATGAAAGGTTTTGACCAGACATCAACACTAAGATTTGGATCGTTTGATTTAGTAAGATCCGACTGGAGAAAATACAGTAAAAACATAGCCTCTAGCGGAACTGGCGAAAACGAAGGAACGCAAACAGAGGATAATAGCAATTTTGATGTTGGAAGTGTAAACTTAGAAGAAAACGCTCTGGGAACACCGCCATATATACTTCCTCCGGGAATAGACAGACAGGTTCTGAGTGGCAACGCCGGCGCACAAAGACAAAACGAATCATCCTTATATATGAAAGCAACCGGGCTTAGAACCTCCAAAGGAGTTTTCAAAAACACAAGCCTGGATATGAGACGTTACAAGAGATTGCAATTATTTGTCCATGCAGAGGATTTGCTTAATTCTACTTCTACGATAATTGATCCGGATGCCAAATTCTTTATCCGTTTTGGTAGCGATGCTACAGATAATTATTATGAATATGAAGCACCTTTAAAATATACAGCAAAAAATGCGACATCCCAATTAGATATCTGGCCAACAGAAAATAATGTTGATCTGGAAGTGGAAAATTTTGTGAATGCAAAGCTTAAAAGAGATCAGGCCATCCGCGATCAGGTTGCTAATATTAAACTAGACAACAGATACCTCTATGCAGATTATGATAATGGAGATAACAAAAAAATCTATGTAAAAGGACGTCCAAGTATCGGGAATATCACCACTATTATGATTGGTGTACGTAATGAAGTAGTCTCTAATAAAGGTACTGCGGCTACAGAAAAAGATCTGGTACTTTGGGTTAATGAAATTCGCCTCTCCGAGATAGAGAACAAAGGAGGCTACGCAGGAAATGCCAGTCTTAATTTTAACTTGGGAGATTTTGCCCAGGTCAATGCCAATGCTTCTTATGCCTCAATTGGATTTGGAGCGATTGACTCAAAACCATCGGAACGTTCACAGGATGAAAACTCTGCCTTCAGCATCAATACCAATGTTAATGTAGATAAGTTTTTGCCAGAAAAAGCAGGGATGAAAATTCCTTTGAATTATTCTTACACGCAAACCATTGCAGATCCTAAGTACAACCCGCTGGATAATGATGTAGAACTAAGCAAATCTGGCAATGAAGCAGAACTGAAAAAAATTGTCCGCACCTATTCTCAACAAAGAAGTATTGGCGTTGTGAATATGAGAAAAGAAAGAATGAATCCGGACAAAAAAGCCAAATTCTATGATGTAGAAAACCTTAATATTACAGCTATTTATAATGATGATTTCTACAGAGATGTTTATACAAAACGCAATTACAAACAATATTTGAAAGGATATATAGAGTATAACTATACCTTTAAACCCTATGTTTTAAAACCTTTCAATAAAATAGTAAGCGATACTGCGAAATCTTATAAATACCTAAGATGGGCCAAGGAATTTAACTTCAATCCGGTACCTACAAGGCTTTCTTTCAGAACTATTTTGGATAGAAATTATAACGAGTTGGAGTATAGAAATGTGGATGCCATACTTTCCGGCAATGGCGGGGCAGATTTTGATGTGATAAAAAGCAGAAACTTCTTCTTTGGCTGGCAATATAGCTTAGGATTTAATTTTACAAAATCTTTGAAACTAGAAATCAATTCCGAAACCAAAACTCTGAATGACCAGATTGATGTTAACTCTATGAGCAACCGTTCCATTTTCAGCAATCCGCTGAGAGCTGGCCGCCCGGTATTATATAATCATAGAGCGCAACTCAACTATAGATTACCGTTTGAATATTTTCCATATCTGGATTTCATTAATGCAGAGCTGGGTTACCAATTCCAGTATAATTGGAATGCGAGGTCAACAGCTGTCAGAAGTTTCTACAATGCAGAGACCGATGCTTATGAAAATCTGGGTAATATTTCGCAGAATACCAATACTATTATTGCAACTTCTACGATAGATATTCCAAAGTTTATAGGTAAATTCAGTTATTTTAGAAGAATTAATGAAACCTTACAAAAACGCAGACAGGAAATTGACTCGCTTAGCAATGTTTATAACCAGGCCTATGCCAAGAAAAACAGCCGCTTCAAGTTTAAAAATTATAAATTCAAAAACAAATTGACACCGCTACAGGCTGCTGCATATGCGCTGACTTCATTCAAACAAATAGACTTCAATTACAATGAGAATAATGGAATTGTTTTGCCAGGGCTATTGTCTGCGCCTAATTTCTATGGCTATGGACAAACTTTAGGTGGTCCTACATTAGGATTTTTATTGGGATCTCAAGCGGATATCAGAAGAACGGTTATAGAAAATGGATGGGTTTCTAATTCTACTTTAATGAGTGATGCCTATGCGGAACTTCATAACAGAACCATAACAGGAAATCTACAGGTTATGCCGGCCAATGATTTGAGAATTGATTTTAATATTTTACAGACTTATACAAGAAATTATTCTCAGGGAGGCTACAATGTTGTAGATCTAAGTTCAAGATATGTAGGTTATCTGGATGCTTTTGCCACCGAGTCTGTAACATATTCTAATACCTCTTGGTCTTTTAATACAGCTTTCAAAGATGGTGCAGCGATATATCAGGCCATTAAAGACAACACTTTGGCACTTTCCCAACAGTATGAAGGAGTGCAGGATGCTGACGGATACGTGGCAGGATACTCTAAAAGTAATGCTTATGTTTTAATACCTTCTTTCCGTGCTGCCATAGAAGGCAAAAGTCCGAAAAAAATGGGCAACCCTATAAAAGCAGGAATGCCATTACCAAACTGGAAAATTGTATATTCAGGCCTTAGAAACATCCCTATTGTAAACAGTAAATTCTCTAAATTTGATATTTTGCATTCCTACGTTTCTACCTTCACAATGTCTGGCGTGCAATCTAGCATAGATTATTATAACAGAGATTTACTAGATGTAAGTACAGCATATGACTCCAATGGTAACAGATACAATCCTTATACTTTTACCCAGGTAGGATATGTAGAAGTATTTTCACCGCTCATAGGTTTTGATGTTACCACTAGAAATAATATGCAATTCCGTTTCAATTATAATAAAGACAGAACCTATCTTTTGGGATTAACAAATACGACGTTAACAGAAGAACTAGGGAATGAATTTGTTGTAGGATATGGTTATATCATTAAAGATCTCAAAATAAGAATCAATTATAAAGGAAGCGCTAGAAATATAAAAAGTGATCTTAATATTAGAGCAGATCTTTCTATGAGAGATAGCAAAACAACGATTACAAATATTCTGATTGACGATTCACAAGTTACAGGTGGACAAAATATATTCAGTCTCAAACTATCCGCAGACTATAATATGTCACAAAATCTGAATCTCAAATTTTTCTATGATCAAATGATGACTAAATATAAAATCTCAACCGCTTTCCCACTGTCCACAGTACGCGCAGGTATCACAGCGACAATGACTTTTGGAGGAGCTCGTAATTAAATATTAAAAAAAGCATAAAAGAGCAGACAAATATTTGTTTGCTCTTTTTGTATAATTTATTTTGATACTATTGTTAAATGTTAATTATATAATTAAATTTGCCCAAACCTAATCAAAAGAAAATGAACACACCATCAGAACTAAAGTACACCAAAGATCATGAATGGATCAAGGTAGAGGGAAACATTGCAACCATTGGAATTACAGACTATGCTCAAGGCGAGTTGGGCGACATCGTTTTTGTAGATGTTGACACTGTTGAAGAAGATCTTAACGAAGGGGATGTTTTTGGAAGTGTAGAAGCTGTTAAAACAGTATCTGATCTATATTTACCAGTTGCGGGAACAGTTTTAGAAGTTAATTCAGATCTAGAAGATCAACCAGAATTAGTAAATACGGATCCTTACGGAAAAGGTTGGATCATTAAACTTCAACTCGCAGACAACGCAGATCTATCCTCATTGCTTTCCGCAGAAGAATATCAAGAAGTTGTTGGATAATTTAAAAACCAAAAACAGTAAGATTATATTGCCCATTTATTGGGCATTTCTTACTTATATGCTTTTACGCCCAGGAGTAGAGAATAAAGAGTATTTCTTTATGTTTCCACATTTAGACAAACTTATTCACTTTAGTATTTTTTTTCTGCTAGGATTTTTTTTCAAGCTAAGATTCCCTAAAATCACACTTATATCTTACGCTCTTATCCTTATCTCATATGCATTGCTCACAGAAATATTGCAAGATATAATGAAACAAGGACGCTCATTAGAAGTTTTAGACGCAATCGCCGATACATTAGGATTATTAATATCTTATTATATATATACTAAACACATCAAATAGCTTCATAAATTTATTTACATAAATGCCACTACTAAAACTTTTATAATTTTATAGTGGCATTTCTTTAAAAACTTTATATCCTTTTAATTTCTTTTTTACTTAAAATATTCTATTACTATTTAAAGACAAATTTTATAAAGATAGAACCTATTAGACAATGCTTAAAATTAATCTCCTTGATATTC